>JNKP01000010.1 GCA_000702085.1 Lachnospiraceae bacterium P6A3 | reverse complement strand
GGATTGTAAGGCAGATTTGCTAACCTTACTCCTCCGCGTATTGCACCGGTCTTTGCTCTCCCGGCTAATGCTCTCTGCATGCGTCCCCACATTTCTGATGACTCGTAGTACAGGAATCTCCACCTGTTGTCCATCGGCTACGCCTTTCGGCCTCGTCTTAGGCCCCGACTTACCCAGGGCAGATCAGCTTTACCCTGGAAACCTTGGATATTCGGCCGGAAGGATTCTCACCTTCCTCTCGCTACTCATTCCGGCATTCTCTCTTCACATAAGTCCACGGCTCTTTTCAGTACCGCTTCGTCCCTATGTCAATGCTCCTCTACCGCTCATACTTATGTATGAACCCTAAGCTTCGGTGTCGTGTTTGAGCCCCGGACATTTTCGGCGCAGGACCTCTCGACCAGTGAGCTATTACGCACTCTTTGAATGTGTGGCTGCTTCTGAGCCAACATCCTGGTTGTCTATGAAATCCCACATCCTTTTCCACTTAACACGTACTTTGGGACCTTAGCTGTAGATCTGGGCTGTTTCCCTTTTGACTATCCAACTTATCTCGTATAGTCTGACTCCTGTTCATCGGCTGTATGGCATTCGGAGTTTGATAATCTTTGGTAAGCTTTGACGCCCCCGCGGATATTCAGTGCTCTACCTCCATCAGTCTAAAACAAGGCTAGCCCTAAAGCTATTTCGAGGAGAACCAGCTATCTCCGGGTTCGATTGGAATTTCTCCCCTACCCACAACTCATGCCCACCCTTTTCAACGGATGTGGCTTCGGACCTCCAAAGTCTTTTACGACTCCTTCATCCTGGTCATGGGTAGATCACCCGGTTTCGGGTCTGCGTGATCTGACTTTCGGGTTATTCGCCCTTGCTTTCACTTCGGCTCCGTACCTGAGGTACTTAACCTCGCCGGATCCCGCAACTCGCCGGACCGTTCTACAAAAAGTACGCCGTTGCACTGTTTTAATAGTGCTTCGACAGTTTGTAAACACAGGGTTTCAGGTTCTCTTTCACTCCCCTCCCGGGGTCCTTTTCACCTTTCCTTCACAGTACTATGCGCTATCGGTCACTGAGGAGTATTTAGCCTTACGGGGTGGTCCCCGCTC
>JNKP01000009.1 GCA_000702085.1 Lachnospiraceae bacterium P6A3 | reverse complement strand
GAAAGACTAACTATTAAAAGTCAACAGTAAATCATAGTTTTTTGAATAAAACACCCTTGGATGTTTTAGATAGCCTGGAGACAGGCTGAAACCATAAGCAGTTCCTTGAAAATCGTATGACAAATAGAGCATCTGAACAGGTGCTCACAGAAAAGGATATGAAGATAAGTTGTTATTTTCGGTAGGCTTCGCCAGTAAGTTCCATTCGATAAATAGTGCGAATCAGCTTTTTGGCCGCATGGGAAACCGCAACATTGTAATGCTTGCCTTCGCTTATCTTTTTGGAAAGGTATGCACGGAATGTCTCGTCCCAATGACAGACAAACTTCGTGGCATTAAACAAAGCATAGCGTAGATATTTGGAACCTCGTTTCTCCATGTGCGAATGGCAGGAATCAAGTTGCCCCGACTGATAGGTGGATGGCGACAGGCCAGCAAATGCAAGTATCTGATCTGCATTGCTGAATCTGGTAAAATCACCCACCTCTGCAAGAATCATAGCGCCCATGCGGTAGTTTATTCCAGGGATTGTCGTGATCGGAGAATTGTTAGCATCCATGATGGATTTGATTGATGATTCAATTTCATCAATCTCGCCTGTTATAACTTCAATCAAGTTGATGGTGTGCTTCAATTCCATTGATTTTGCAGGCATTACAGATCCGATGGAATCTTTTGCAGCATTTCTTAGGGTGACAGCCATGTCGCGTCCATAGCGACCTTTGGATGCGGTCTCAATGACATTTTTTAGATGAGTAAGATGACTGTCGGCAATATATGATGCACCGGGAAATTCGTAGAGCAGAGCGTACACAGAAGCCATGTGAAGATTTGGAACAAGTTTTTCCAATTCGGGGAATAGGATGTTGATAAGACGAGTCACTGATGTCTTGAGTTTGGCACGTTCCTGAACCTTATCAAAACGGTAGCGGGTTAATGACTTGAGTTCTTCACTGTGGTAAGATGTGTCTGAGTAGGGCTTGAGAGTCTTATCGGTCATCAACATCATAGCAATTGAACCGGCATCGACTTTATCCGTTTTCGTCTTTCTAAGGCTTAGACCTTTTCTGTAAAGATTAGTATGTAACGGGTTGATAACACAGGTGGCTAGACCTTTATCGATGAGCGATCCGAGAAGATTAAGTGAGTAGTGGCCGGTAGCTTCAAGACCTACTTTTATTTCGGTCATATCGTCTGTCACAGAGAAGATCTTCTCATATAGTTCATCAAAGCCTGCCTTGTTATTTGGGATGGTGAAAACCGGATATAGATTATCGGCTTCTGATCCCAGGATGCAGCAATCGTGCTTATCTTTTGCAACATCGATACCAACATAGATCATACGCATGATCCTCCTAAAAAGTATTTGACGCTGTATTGGATCCACAGAGCTCTCTGCCGATGTAACCTCGTTCTACATAAACCGTCATGCGGTATCTAACTGATTAACATTGTGACAAAGAGGCTGTGGTTGGAGCCTTTCGGGAAACCGTCTGAGCGGTAGGAGGTACAAACCAATCCACAGCATCTTCAAAAGCATACCCTATACCTTAGAACAGGTAAAGAATGGGTATGACTATATAATACGAGGAG
>JNKP01000008.1 GCA_000702085.1 Lachnospiraceae bacterium P6A3 | reverse complement strand
GGTAGGAGGTACAAACCAATCCACAGCATCTTCAAAAGCATACCCTATACCTTAGAACAGGTAAAGAATGGGTATGACTATATAATACGAGGAGGAATTACATTGAACAACAATGTTGAAAGCTTACGCAAAGAACGTGGCTTAAATCAGGAAGAATTCGCCAAGGCTCTCAAAGTATCAAGGCAAACGATCAGTTCCATCGAGAATGGTAAATACAATCCCTCTCTCGATCTTGCCTTTGAGATTGCGGATTTTTTCGGAATGACTATAGAAGAAATCTTCTTTTACGAAAGGGGCGATAAAAAATGAAAAAATCTACTTTACTATCCGGAATAATTGCTTTGATCATCGGCATAGCAGCTCTGATGGCAGCTATACACCAAACCGACAACAATATAAGCGGTATTCTTTTCGGTTTAACCGGATGCGGACTCGGTCTGGGGATTGGAACTATTATCAACTATACTTATTGGTCAACCGGAAAAAACAGGAAGAGATATGAAGAGCTCTTAGAGCGTAAAAACATTGAAGTAAACGATGAACTTAATCAAAGGATCCGTGATAAGGCAGGCAGGATCACAGAATCCATAGGACTTGCGATAATCATTTCTCTCATCATCACATTGACATTATTTGAAGCTCTGGGCTTTATGGCTTCAGGATATTTGACGGTTGTGATACTGTCATTCTATCTCCTGATAAGACTAGTAATATATGCAGTTGTTTTCAATTCAGTCAGAAAAGAATACCTTTAACCCAAGCAAAAAAGGCTTTGCATAAGCAAAGCCTTTTCTGTATTGAGTAATTAGTTTTTCAAAACATCTTTTAGGGTAGTTACAACTTTTTCCTCATCAAAAGGCTTGGTAACAAAGTCCTGAGCACCTCGCTTTAATGCTTCTACCATCTTCTCTCTCTGACCTGCTGCAGAGATCATGATTACCTTTGCTTCCGGATCGTCCTTACGGATCAGGCTGAGAGCTTCGATTCCGTCCATCTTAGGCATTGTAATATCCATGGTGACTACATCAGGCTTTAATTCTTTGTACTGAGCCCATGCCTCTTCACCGTTTGAAGCCTCGCCGGCAACCTCATAGTCATTGGCTTCGAGGATATTTCTCATAAGCTTTCTGGATGTTCTTGAATCATCTACTATTAAAACTCTTGCAAGTGCCATAAACATACCTCAAAGATTACTTAACTTCAGCAACTGTAAAATAGAACTTCTTATCTGTTATATAAACCGGAATCCTGCAGATGGAATGAAGTTTGATATCATCACCGCACTCTCCGTAATTGGGAGGAGTGATCTCCAGGAAAATACCTCTTCTCGATAAGGATGAAACATACAGACCGTTTGCGCAATTCAGAAGCTCTCCCGCTGCATCGAGAGAATCCTCATCAAGAACCTTAAAGTCCTCATGAGCAAATACGGAGCAGAGTTCCAAAAGTCCGCCGTCACCCTCACAGAATCCGTCTATCAAACCTTCTTCCCATATAAGTCCCTGGTTTACCTGATTCTCGGAAGGGAATGTATCAACCATCTCGGCTCTGCCGATATATGCATTTCTGTTAACAAGTCTGATAAGCGTTCTGATAACCGTTCCGATGATGGGAGAATACTTTGCACAGTCATCAGGAAGGAAAATAGGCACGATCCTGTTAACATCTCCGCTCTTAAAATCACTGAGCTGCTCATCGGTAAATCCGTTCTTCTCCGCAAACTCACCTATAACATTATCAAGCTCGGTCATCTCAATAATGTCTTCATCAACAAGAGTCTGGATGAATGTAAGATAGGGATTACCCTGCTTCTTAACAAGATAATCAACCTGATCATCGGTAAGATAACCTTTTGCAACGGCAATATCACCGAACATCTGGTCCATAGCGGACTGGAGGATATTAACCTCATTAGTCTGATCAAGGGTCATCATGCCTTCTTCAACAGCAATAAGGCCCAGTTTAACTCTCGTATCATCCTGTTTCTTGATCAAATGAAAAAGTTGTTGCTTGGTAACACGTCCGGATTCCAACAGGAAACTACCCAGGATATTTTCAACCATAGATCTGTCCCTTTCTCAAATGGTTTGAAGAACGTATAACTAATTATATCAAAAAAATCTTTTCAAAAAAATATTTCTTATAAAAATAAAAAAGAGCCTTTAAAAAGCTCTTTCTAAAGCGACCCAGAACGGACTTGAACCGATGACCTCCGCCGTGACAGGGCGGCGCTCTAACCAACTGAGCCACTGGGCCATATTTAATTTAAAGTGGATCCTCGGGGACTCGAACCCAGGACCGACCGGTTATGAGCCGGTTGCTCTAACCAACTGAGCTAAGGATCCCTAAGAATAAATGACTCCGACGGGAATCGAACCCGTGTTACCGCCGTGAAAGGGCGATGTCTTGACCGCTTGACCACGGAGCCATAACTCCCCGAGTAGGACTCGAACCTACGACACTTCGGTTAACAGCCGAATGCTCTACCGACTGAGCTATCGAGGAATACTATTCTCTCAAGATAACTCACCTGCGCAGAACTAGGGAACGCGCCGCAATGCACTACCGACTGAGCTATCGAGGAATACATATTACTGAAGGTCTTGTTCCTTCAAAACCGAATCCGAACTAATCAAATCATCCATC
>JNKP01000007.1 GCA_000702085.1 Lachnospiraceae bacterium P6A3 | reverse complement strand
TACTGTGCGCTTATGCGGTATTAGCAGTCGTTTCCAACTGTTGTCCCCCGGTATAAGGCAGGTTACCCACGCGTTACTCACCCGTCCGCCACTAGAATTACAACTTAGCAAGCTAAAATGTAATTCCCGTTCGACTTGCATGTGTTAAGCACGCCGCCAGCGTTCATCCTGAGCCAGGATCAAACTCTCAATAAAAGTTTAATCTCAGCCAGATATAAGAGCTAATCGCGAAGCGATTTGCTCCACTGGCAATATCCATTCATTACTGAATAGGTTTGTTTCGTTCTCTGAAATTTCTATGCCGGTTTCGAGTTCCGGCTTAAATAGGAATTTTCAGGGATGCATTAGTATTGAATTATCAAGGAACTATTTGATCTTTCGATCTAACGGAGAAGGAGGGATTTGAACCCTCGCGCCGCTATTAACGACCTGCACCCTTTCCAGGGGTGTCTCTTCAACCACTTGAGTACTTCTCCAAAGTACTATGCTTGAATTAAAAGCAAGTATGAACAGCCATTTAAAATGGTCTGAAATGTCTGAGCGGAGAGGGTGGGATTCGAACCCACGCGCCCTTTCGGACAAACGGTTTTCAAGACCGCCTCGTTATGACCGCTTCGATACCTCTCCAGGCGGCTGATTCAGCACAAAAAAATAAAAGCGCCAGCACAGCGGCAACGATTATATTATCAAACACGCCGCCCTTAGTCAACAGAAAATTTGAAATTTTTAAACTAATTTTCTTCGGAATCTTTTGCTTCGATTTTTGCCTTCCTTTTAAGGAGAAGAGGCATGATGAGTTCGTCATAAACGAACGAGAAAATTGCAGCAAAAGGAATAGCCAGAACGATGCCCGCAGGACCGAAAAGCTTTCCTCCCACAACAATCGAGATAAGAATAAAAGCATCGGGTACTCCGAGTGATCCGCCGAAGATCTTCGGTTTGATCAAATATCCGTCTATAAGCTGGATAACCAGTGTGAAAATAAGGAACACAAGAGCATACATGGGCTCAACCAGCACAAGTATGAACGAACCTATCACCGCACCGATAAAGGGACCGAATGTGGGAAGCAGGTTAGTCACACCGACTATTACCGAAATAAGAGGTTTATAAGGAAGGCCGAATGCAAACATAAGTATCGCATTGACCACGCCTACTATAAAACCGTCGAGAACATCGAATCCGATATATCTTATAAGGATATCATGGCACTTCTTCCAAAAGGCGGTATGGGTCGTATAAGCCTTATCTGTAAGCAATGCATGACGAAGGCGTCTGAATCCCCCCTTGAAGCTTTCTTTTCCGGTAAGGAAATATATTGCCAGGATAAATCCCACAACAAGGTTAAACAGGTTGCTTCCGACGCTCACGGAGGTGCTTAATACTTTACCCATGTTATCGGGAATGGTCTCAAGCAATCCATACAGAGACTCTTCAAGAGACTTCTCTATATTGCTTGCATCTATTCCGAGTTTTGACAGGGTTTCGGTAATCTTGTCAAAATTATTCGCAAGATTTTCCATATATGACGGTGCATTGGAAACAAGGAGCGTGACACTGTCTATCATGGAAGGAACCAGTGCAACAAACAGCAGCACTATCGCAGCTATAACGATCAGGACCGTGGTAACTACCGCAAGAGAATGTCTGCTCTTCTCTTTCTTTATCCTGCCGTACCATCTCTTCTCAAAATAATTCACAAGAGGGTTCATGAGATAAGCGATTATAATTCCGCATATTACGGGCGAAACAACATTTTTGAACGCAGCAAAGAATTTGCCTATGCCCTCAAAATGAGTGAGCATAACATACAGGATTACCGCAAAGCTTGCGGCAAAAGTATAGGCAAACCATTTCTTTTCCAGCAATTCTTTAAGCTTCTTCATAAACGCCTCTTTATCTTTTTATTTCTTCTTCTGATGAGCGAGAATATATCCGATGGTTCCGGGAGCAAACTCTTCACGTGAGCCGCCCTGCTTTCCGAAATTGCCCGAAGGCTTACCGGATCTTCCGTTTCTATTATCTCTTCTGTCACCCTCGCGTCTTCCGGCATCTTTCCTGTCTGCATTCGAAGAGCCCGAAGCACCGGGAACCTTCCTGACAGGAGCGTCATCCCCGTCAAGTCTCATGGAAAGGGAGATTCTCTGTTTTGCAACATCAACATCCACAACGCGTACTTCAACGATATCTCCTACGGAAACAACCTCGAGAGGATGCTTGATGAATCTGTCTGTCATTCGGGAGATATGTACAAGTCCGTCCTGGTGTACTCCGATGTCAACAAATGCACCGAAGTCTATTACATTTCTTACGGTACCCTTAAGGATCATTCCGGGCTTAAGATCCTTGATATCAAGAACATCGCTTCTGAGCACGGGTTTAGGCATATCCTCTCTGGGATCGCGTCCGGGCTTTTCGAGTTCATGGAATATATCAGTAAGAGTGATCTCACCTATTCCGAGTTCTTCGGAAAGCTTGATCTTGTCTGCGGTCATTTCAAATTCCTTGATAGCCTTCTCGTCTCTTATCTCACATCCCATCTTATCGAGGAGCTTCTTGGCTGCATCGTAGCTCTCGGGATGCACCGAAGTCTGATCGAGAGGTTCTTTTCCGCCGTTTATGCGGAGGAATCCCGCACACTGCTCAAACGCTTTGGGGCCGAGTTTGGGAACCTTCTTAAGCTGTGCTCTTGATTCAAATCTTCCGTTCTCTTCTCTGTACGTAACAATGTTCTTGGCAAGTGCTGCGGACACTCCCGATACGTACTTGAGAAGCGCGGCAGATGCGGTATTAAGATCTACACCGACGCTGTTAACGGCATCTTCAACGACGCCTCCGAGAGTTTCGGAAAGCTTTTTCTGGTCGCAGTCATGCTGATACTGTCCTACACCGATAGACTGAGGATCGATCTTAACAAGTTCGGAAAGAGGATCCTGAACACGCCTTGCGATCGATGTGGCACTTCTCTGTCCCACATCGAAGTTGGGGAACTCTTCCGTTGCGAGTGCACTTGCGGAGTATACGGAAGCACCGGCTTCATTGGTAATAACATACTGAACATGCGCTTCGGGCACTTCGCTGATAATCTGGGCAATGATTGCTTCAGACTCTCTGGATGCGGTTCCGTTACCTACAGAGATCAGATTGATGCCGTACTTTTTGATAAGTGCTTTTACAACCTGTTTTGATTCCTCTACTCTGTTCTGAGGCTCGGTGGGATATATGACAACAGTGTCAAGAACTTTTCCGGTAGGATCAACAACGGAAAGTTTGCAGCCGGTTCTGAATGCGGGGTCCCATCCGAGTACGGTACATCCTGCAATGGGAGGCTGCATAAGAAGCTGCTTTAAGTTCTTGCCGAATACATCGATAGCTCCGTCTTCGGCTCTTGAAGTAAGGTCGCTTCTGATATCTCTTTCAACCGCAGGAGCAATAAGTCTGTCATACGCATCCTTCACGGTATCTTTGAGAAGTGGAGTTGTATATTCGTTATCGGAAGTGATGAATTTCTTTTCCAGGTAACCTATGCAGTTCTCCTCGGGTGCCTTGACGGAAACAGTGAGAATCTTCTCAGCTTCTCCTCTGTTAAGTGCAAGCACTCTGTGTCCCGCAACCTTCTTAACGGGCTCGTTGTAATCATAGTAATTGGTATATACGGACTCAGCCTGAGGATCCTTTGCGCTTGATACGATAAGTCCCTCATTAACCGTGAGTTCTCTGATAAAACTTCTGACATCGGCATCATCGGAGATTCTCTCTGCGATGATATCGCACGCTCCCGCAATTGCCGCAGCCGCATCCTTGACTTCCTTTTCGGCAGCCTTGACTGCAGCTTCTTTGGTATCGTTCTCAGGCTTTATGACACCCGTGACATATTTTGCAGCTTCATCTTCAACGGGAGTCGATGCATTCTGTGCCTGAATGAAATCCGCAAGAGGTTCAAGTCCTCTTGCTTTAGCTGCAAGTGCTCTGGTCTTTTTCTTCTGCTTGTAAGGTCTGTAGAGATCTTCCAGTGTAACAAGCTTTTCCGCAGCTTCGATCTTTGCTTTAAGTTCATCAGTGAGTTTTCCCTGCTCATCGATGGACGCAATATATGATGCCTTCTTCTCCTCGAGGTTTCTGAGATAAACCAGTCTCTCGTGAAGAGATCTGAGCTGCTCATCATTAAGAGAGCCGGTAACTTCCTTTCTGTATCTTGCAATGAAAGGAATGGTGTTTCCTTCATCGATAAGTCCGACTGCGGCATCGACCTGAGTCTTCTTGATTCCGAGTTCTTCCGCGATCTTAAGAGATATGTCCAATTTTAGCCTCCAATATTTTCTCCGCGACTGTAATGTCTTCGGGAGTAGTAATTTTTATATTCTCATAACTTCCCATTACAAGTTTAATTTTCGTACCCAGATACATATTAACCATCTGGGCATCGTCGGTTATTTCGGGAAGTTTGACTGACGGATTGTTTTTACTTTCTTCATATGCTTTCCTGGCAGCAAGACATGCTTTATATATAACGTCCGCATCAAAGCACTGCGGTGTCTGCATAAGCCATACGTTTTTTCTGGGCGGTTCATCCGTTACGATACCGTTCTCATCGGCAATCTTAACCGTATCTTTACTGGGCACTGCCGCTACACATCCCTGATCTGCACTTACATTATCCAGGCACCTTGCAATGATGTCGTCATCCAGAAAAGGTCTTGCGCCGTCATGCACAAGTATCACTTCGGGCTTTCCGTCAAAGGCTTCGCATCCGTCTTTTCCGCAGGCCGCAAGCACTCCGTTCACAACGGAAAGATATCTTTCCTCACCGCCGGTTACGATATGACTGACCTTATCGAATCCGCCGCGGTCTACGATATCTCTTATAGCCCTGATATCATCTGCTCCGGATACGAGAATGCATTCATCGATAAGCTCCGATTTCTGTATTGTATTTAAGCTGTGCCGGATGATGGGCATTCCACCCAAATCAAGGAATTGTTTGGGAATATCGCTTCCCATCCTCTTTCCTCTGCCACCCGCAAGAAGTATCAGTGCGTTCTTTTTTCTCATATCTTAAAAACGCCCTTCCTGTCGCCGATAGAAAGATTCGGAACGGCATTAAGGTCTAGTCCGCTCCTGTATCCGAGCAGGTATTCATATGAACCCGCAACGCCGATCATCGCTCCGTTATCGGTGCAATAGACGGGCTGAGGCCTCATGAATTCTATGCCTGCAGCCGCGCATTCTTTTTCAAAAGCTTCGCGAAGTGATGAGTTTGATGCAACTCCTCCGGCTATCGCAAATTTCTTAACTCCTCTGTCACGGGCTGCCTGCATGCTGTGTCCCACAAGTGTATCGACCACAGCTTTCTGGAACGACGCCGCAACATCCGCGGAATTGATGGTCTCGCCTTTCATATTGCAGGAATTGAGATAATTCAAAACCGCCGATTTTAGTCCGCTGAAAGAAAAATCATATTCGTTCTCGCGAACCTTCGCTCTGGGAAAATCAATCGCATCGGGGTCTCCGTTTTTAGCTTCTTTATCTATCTTGGGACCGCCCGGATATCCGAGTCCTATAGCTCTTGCAACCTTATCAAAAGCCTCACCGGCCGCATCGTCGCGCGTTCTGGCAATGATCTCGTATTCTCCGTATCCGGTTACATTAACAAGATGGGAATGGCCGCCGGAAGCGACAAGACACATGAACGGCGGCTCCAAAGACGGATTGTCAATGAAATTTGCACAGATATGACCTTCGATATGATTAACGCCGACCACAGGTACGCCTGCTGCCCATCCGAGTGCCTTGGCATGTGCCACACCCACAAGAAGTGCCCCCACGAGTCCCGGCCCGTATGTCACCGCAATGGCATCCATATCCTTAAGCTCTTTACCTGCTTCGGATAATGCTTTCTTAACGACCTGGTTTATTTTCTCAATATGTCCTCTGGATGCAATCTCGGGAACAACGCCTCCGTATACCGTATGAAGATCTATCTGAGAATAGATAACGTTGGAGAGGACCTCCCTGCACCCTTTTATGACAGATGCCGCAGTTTCGTCGCATGATGATTCGATGCCCAAAACAAGCAGCTCTTTGTTTTCCGATAAAATATTACTCATAATCAATTCTCACCCGACTGCTGCTGTGAAGGAGCTCCCTCACCCGTCAGGTCCACATTTTCATACAGATCCCAGCCGAATATCTTCCATCTGTTATCGGACGGGTCTTTTCTGAGCAGGTAAATAAGACGAAGTGTACTGGACTGATTGTTTTCGGTCACGTTATAAGTGCACATAAGTCTTGCAAAATGGAAACCGTCACGATCGTAGTAATCTACATTTGTTGAATTCGCAACGGAAGCATTTGTGATCTTCCTGCCGTTTTCTCTGTTTTCCGCGATGTCCTGATGAAGTCTGACGAGATATGTTCCGGTTTCGTTGATTGCCTGAAGATCCGGGTCGAAAAGCTCTCTTGCTCTTACTCCGAGAGAATCGATATCTTCATCCGCAACATCATCGCGGTAGTAACAAAGCATTATTTCGTTGTAGTACTTCATAACTTCCTTGGGCGTAGGGGGATAATCATTGACTAAATCCCTGGAAAGAGCCAGCTCAATTGCAGTCATGGAAGCATCTTTTTGAGCGCTCTTCGCCTTCCCGGCCAGGTAGGAATAATAACCGACCAGGCCGAAGACCAGGATAATTATGGTAATTGTTACTCTTATTTGTCCGGACTTCATGGGATCCTTCCCGTTTATTCGTCAAAGTTCAGTTCCATGGTCTGACCGTCTTCGGGGATCAGAGTGTTTTCAAAAATCTTCTTAACGCCCGAAGCGTATCTTGATGCTTTACCCATGGCAGGTGAGAAGTGGGTGAGCCACAGTCTGTCCACACCTGCATCCGCTGCAATTTTCGCAGCTTCATACATAGTCATATGTTTCTTCTTAAGAGCCTTCTGTTCATCCTCGGGCTCTCCGTACATGCCCTCAAGAATGCACAGATCGCTTCCTGCCGCATTTTCGCATATTGCAGGTACGGGTCTGGTATCCGTGCAATATGTGATCTTAATGCCTTTTCTGTCAGGCCCCATGACCATGGACGGAACATAGGTCATGTCACCGTCGGTGATACTCTCTCCGTTTTGAAGCCTGCTCCAGTATTTGAGAGGAATATCCGCCGCAATCGCTGCGTCCTTATCAAATCTTCCGGCTCTGTCAATCTCAAAAGTATATCCGTAGCAGGTTATGCTATGGCTTACCTTAAATGCTTTTAATCTGTATCCGTGAACCTCTATGATCTGTTCCGGACCGGCAAATTCATGAAGCCTTACCTCAAAAGGAAGTTCGGGAGCAATGACTCTTAATCCTGAAACAACCCTTTCAAGTCCTTTGGGTCCGTATATATCGATTGGTTCAGTCCTGTCAGAATTAGCCATATCCAGGAGCAATCCGGGAAGCCCGCTGATATGATCCGCATGATAATGCGTAAAGCAGATCACATCAATAGGATTGGGACTCCAGCCCCTTTCCCTCATTGCTATCTGTGTTCCTTCACCGCAATCGATGAGAAGGGAGCTCCCGTTATATCTGACCATAAGCGAGGTCAGCCATCTGTATGGAAGCGGCATCATTCCACCGGTGCCGAGAAGTGTTACATCAACCATAAATACTCCAAATCAATTCTTGCGGATCCACATGATATTCGCATCCTCTTTGGGATCCTCGTAAAAACCGGGACGTATGCCTTCACTTACAAACCCGGCACTTTCGTATACTTTGATTGCAGGTACGTTGGACACTCTTACCTCAAGGGTGAATTCTTCGGCACCCGCTTTTCTTCCCGCATCGAGAAGTTCCTTCATAAGGCTTTTCGCAATCCCCTGATTTCTGAACTCGGGGAGAACCGCAACATTATCGATATCTCCCTCGCCGCTGATTATCCTCATGCCGGCGGTTCCGACGATCTTTCTGGATCCCTTATCATCGACCGCTTCCGCAACAAGATAAAGTGCATCGGACTCTTCCATGAGATGCCCGAATTCCCTGGCTGACCACGGTCTGGAAAAGCATTGGTTTTCGATATAAGCCAAAGGGCCGATATCGCTCACACCCATTTTTCTGATCTTAAGTTCTCTTACGTTTTGTCCCATAAGATTCCCCTCCGTCACGGTGACCGCCCTTGCGGCAATCATTATTTTCTCAGATCAAAATTCTTGGCGCCTTCTCTTTCTGCCTGTGACACTCTCAGATATGTGGGAGAATGATCGTCGGCATTAACCGTCTTTCCTTCTGCGTACATTACAGATCCCAGAACCGCAACCGAAGCGGCATTTTGCCTGCTTAAATGCGCGGGAGCAAATCCGAAAGGTACTTTCACTTTGCTTTCAAGAATCTGTTTATAAGCATCTGCTCCGTCTCCGAGGAAGATGGTTTCTTTTCCGAGAGAATTGATCTTCTCTATCATCTCCTCGACAGCCACAGCCTCTCCTTCGATATCCGTCACGAGCTTTCCATTTTCGAAGTTGCAGAGTGCGGTATATACCTGGTTTCTTCTGGCATCCATCATGGGGCATACATAAGAGCCTGCGCCCCAGAGGTTAAAGGCAAGTCCCGAAAGTGTCGGAACCTCTATTATCGGAGCATCCGCTGCCATTGCTATAGCCTTGGCGGTTGCGGACCCTATCCTGAGTCCGGTAAAAGAACCCGGGCCTGCAGATATCGCCACCGCGTCAAAATCCTCTGCCACTGCAGAAGTCTCTTTGCAAATGGAATCTATCATCGGCAAAAGTGTCTGCGAATGTGTTTTCTTATAATCCGTGGAGCTTAAGGCAAGTATGCATCCGCGTTCTCCGGGATTGCCTTCCCAGATTGCCGCGCTCGCTACAAGCCCCGACGAATCTATTGCAAGTATCTTCATATCTTTGTAACCGTTATCCTGCGATAATCAAAGCCTTTATCGTTATCCCTGTCTACGGATATCTTTGTTATATGCTCGGGAAGAAACTCCTCGATATTGCCCGCCCATTCTATAAGGCACACTCCGTCTCCGTAGAAATAATCCGTATACCCTATCTCCTCCATCTCCTCGGGATCTTCGATCCTGTACGCATCATAGTGATACAGGGGAATCCTTCCTTCATCGTAGATCTGCATTATGGTAAAAGTAGGACTGGTAACGTGCTCGGATATCCCGAGGCCCTTTGCAAAGCCTTTGGCAAAAACGGTCTTTCCTGCCCCAAGGTCGCCTTCGAGAGTAATGACTGTACCGGGAGCGGTTTCCTTTCCGAAACGAAGACCGAGTTCAAATGTATCGTCCGCAGAAAAGCTCTCATATATTTCCTGTGTGGAATTACCGGTGCTTTGAGTCAACATTTTATATTCACCTTATCCGGAGACATATGCTGTGATATGCACTGTATGATCAGAGGAATCTTGTCGCCGAGCTGGTTTCTCGGGAAGATGGTTGCGCCGGTTCGCGATGTAAATACCAAAACGCTTCTTGAAGTGGATACCGCTTTAACACAGTCTTCCCACTTTATGGTCTCTTCGTTCTCGCCCTGAGAAACCGTCAGTCCTTCATCATCCAGCTTGTAATGAAGAGGGCTCTTAAATGCGGGGCTGAGAGCGGCAACCTGCGCGCTTCTGATCCACAGTGTAACGGGCAGATATACTACTACGAGAACTCCTATTACGGCCAGCGGATAATTGCCGCCGTAAATCCCGTAAACCACTGCCACAAATCCTATAATTTCGGCAAGAATATTGACGATTTTGCCGTAGGTGTATTTCAGATTGTAATCATACAGATCGGCTTTCCCGATCTTAACATCGCATTCGATCATAAACCTTCCTTAAACGCCCTAAAACAGCCGTTTTTGAGGCTTTCAGGCATAAGGGCGCAATATACACAAAATATCACTTTATTTTACCTCTAAAGCAATAAAAAAGCAACGAGCGGCGGTCCTTGAACCGCCGCTCACTGCTTGATTATGGGAGGATTTATTAATCTTTAGATATCATCTTTCCGCCGCGCTTCGAGACGACATCGAAGATAACTGCTGCCAGGAGAACAAGTCCTTTAACAACCTTCTGCCAGTTAGCGTCAACGCTCATAAGTGACATACCGAGGTTGATAATACCCATGAGAACCGCACCGATGATAACTCCGGGAACGGTACCGATTCCGCCGTATGCGGAAGCTCCGCCGATGAAGCAGGAACCGATCGCATCCATCTCATAGTTCTGGCCGTATGTAGGCTGTGCGGAAGTAAGTCTTGCGATAGTGATCATTCCGGCAAGTGCTGAGAGGAGTCCCATGTTGGTATATGCAAGGAAGTAAACTTTATTGGTACTGATACCGGAAAGCTTGGTTGCCTTCTCGTTGCCGCCTACTGCATAGAAGTAACGGCCGGTCTTGGTATTGGAAGTAATGAAACCGTATACCAGGACAACGATAAGAACCCAGATAAGAACGGTAGGAATACCTTTGTGCTGTGAAAGTCTGAATGTAAAAGCAAGGATTACAAGGGAGATAATAACGGTCTTAGCCCAGAAGAAGCTTGCCTTTTCAACTTCGTAATGCTTCTTAAGTTTGCTGACTCTGCCCTTGAACTGAAGGAATACGAAGATTGCGGTTGCGACCGCTCCTGCAACAAGGCAGGTGATGTTCAAACTGTTGTTTCCGAAAACATCGGGGATGTAGCAGTTGGCTCCGCCGCCGAATACATTTACGAAAGTGGTGTAATCCTTAATGGAAATGGTAAGTCCGTCGAGAACTACGTTGGAAAGTCCTCTGAAGATAAGCATTCCTGCAAGGGTTACGATGAAGGGAGGGATTCTTACATATGCGATCCAGAAAGCCTGGAAAGCTCCGATGAGAATACCGATTGCAAACATTGCAAGTACAGTTACGATGAAAGGTGCATTGTACTTAGTCATAAGAATTGCACCTACAGCACCGGTGAAGCAGACAACGGATCCTACAGAGAGGTCGATGTTACCGCCGGTCAGTATGCATAGGAGCATACCTGTTGCAAGAACAAATACGTACGCATTCTGTGATATGAGGTTTGACACGTTCATGGGAAGCAGGATTGCTCCTCCGGTACGTATTGCGAAAAATCCGAGCACAAGAATGAGTACAATGATCATTGTGTACTTCTTGACCAGATCAAGTATTTTAGTCTTATCCATTTTCTTATTTCTCCTTCGTATCCGCTTATGCCGTCTTAATGATATGAGACATTATGATTTCCTGACTTGCTTCGCTGCCTTTAAGTTCGGCAACCATTTTGCCTTCATTCATGACATAAATTCTGTCACACATTCCGAGTATCTCAGGCATTTCGGAAGAAATCATGATAACAGATTTTCCCTGTGCTACCAGATCGTTCATAATGCAGTAGATCTCGTACTTAGCACCTACGTCGATACCTCTTGTAGGCTCATCGAGGATGAGGATATCGGGATCGGTGTACATCCACTTTGCAAGAAGTACCTTCTGCTGGTTTCCGCCCGACAGATTACCTACATTCTGTTCAACGGTAGGGCACTTAATATTCAGCTTTCCTCTGTACTCGGTGGCAACGTTGTACTCTTCGTACTTGTTGATGACACCGGCCTTATTGGAAACACCGTCAAGGTTTGCAAGAGTGGTATTGATCTTAATGGGATTGGAAAGGATAAGTCCGTTTCCTTTTCTGTCTTCGGTTACATATGCAAGACCGTGTCCGATGGCACTCTTTACGCTATCAAGCTTTACTTCTTTACCGTCGATGAAGATGTGACCGCTGATCCTGTCTCCGTAACTCTTTCCGAAAAGGCTCATGGCAAGCTCGGTACGGCCGGCACCCATAAGGCCTGATATTCCGACTATCTCACCCTTTCTTACGTTGATGTTGACGTTATCGACAACCTTTCTCTCGGTATAAAGGGGATGATATACGGTCCAATCCTTGACCTCCATCTTGATATCACCGATCTGTGAGTCTCTCTTGGGGAATCTGTCGGAGATTTCTCTTCCTACCATGCCCTTGATGATCCTTCCTTCGGAGAAATCATCAACTGTCTTATCAAGGCTTTCGATGGAGCAGCCGTCACGGATAACCGTGATTTTGTCCGCTACATAGGATACTTCGTTGAGCTTATGTGAAATGATGATGGAAGTCATTCCGTTTGCTTTGAATTTGAGAAGCAGTTCAAGAAGTGCTTTGGAATCTTCTTCGTTAAGTGAGGATGTGGGCTCATCCAGAATAAGAAGTTTTGCATTCTTTGCAAGAGCTTTGGCAATCTCGACAAGCTGCTGCTTACCTACGCCTATATCTTTGATAAGAGTCTGCGGAGATTCTTTGAGGCCCACCATTTCAAGGTATTTCTTCGCAAGCTCGTTAGTTTCATTCCAATTGATAATCTGTTTTCCGCCGCGCTCGTTTCCGAGGAACATATTCTCGGCGATGGTCATATAAGGTACAAGGGCAAGTTCCTGATGAATTATTACGATACCCTTGTGTTCACTGTCTTTAATCGTATGGAACTGGCAAACTTCGCCGTTGTAAACAATATCGCCCTCATAGCTTCCGTAAGGATATATTCCGCTGAGGACATTCATAAGAGTTGATTTTCCGGCACCATTCTCTCCGACAAGAGCATGTATCTCACCTCTGACTACCTCAAGGCAAACATTGTCGAGAGCCTTGACACCGGGGAAGGTTTTGGTTATTTGCCTCATTTCAAGTATATTATCAGCCAATTTTACTCCTCCTTGCACTTACAGTGCATATGCTTTACCCCGACAACAGGCGGGGGATCAACCCCGCCTGAGTCTGTATTGGGCAATTCTTATTACTTAAGCTGATCAGCTGTATAGTAACCTGATTCGATAAGAAGCTCTTCGTAGTTGTTGATGTCAGCAAATACGGGCTCGCAGAGGTATGAAGGGATGATTCCGGTTCCGTTGTCATAAGTTTCCTTATCGTTAACGGGTGCCTCACTGCCGTTCATGATAGCGTCAACCATTTCTACGGTCTTAGCTGCAAGAGTACGGGTATCCTTGAAGATGGACATTGCCTGCTTGCCTGCGATCATGTTCTTAACGTTTGCGATGTCACAGTCCTGACCGGTGATGATGGGCCAGTTGTCGTGATTTGCTACATAGTTAGCTTCAAGAGAGTTGGTAACACCCATAGCGGTTGAGTCGTTGGATGCAAGAACAGCGTCAAGCTGGGTTCCGTCAGCATAGTTAGCGGAAATGATTGCGTCGAATCTGTTCTGAGCATTCTCGGTTGACCATCCCTGGGTAGCTACGGTTGCGAAATCGGTCTGTCCGGACTTAACAACGAGCTGGCCGTTGTCGATGTAGGGCTGAAGAACGTCCATAGCGCCGCCGAAGAAGAATCTTGCGTTGTTGTCTCCGGGGTCACCGGTGATGAGCTCGATGTTGAAGGGGCCGTCGCCGTTAGCGAGGTTGAGCTGCTGCTCAATGTACTGTCCCTGCTTGGTTCCTACCATGTAGTTATCGAAAGTAGCATAGTAGGTAACTGCATCGGAGTTCATGATAAGACGGTCATAAGCGATAACGGGAATGTTGTTCTCTTTAGCCTGCTCAAGAACGGTTCCGAGTGAATCGCCCTCGATAGCTGCGATAACAAGTACCTGGCATCCCGAGCTGATCATGTTCTCAATCTGAGAAACCTGAGTAGCGATGTCGTTAGAAGCGTACTGAAGGTCAACTTCGTATCCTGCCTCTTCAAGAAGCTTCTTCATGTTGTCGCCGTCCTGGTTCCATCTCTGGAGATCCTTGGTAGGCATTGCTACACCGACTCTTCCTGCACCCTGTGCAGCGGGAGCGGGGGTATCAACGTCAGTGTTACCTGCGTCAGCATCAGCGGTGTTATTGCTTGCAGCGGGTGAAGCGGGGGTGTTTCCGCCGCCTGCGGTGTTTCCGCATCCGGCAAGAACAGTTGTAAGCATCGAAGCTGCAAGTAACAAACTAAATAACTTTTTCTTCATTTTTTCTTTCTCCTTCATAGGGATATTTATTTGTTACACGTATATTATTATCACTTTCCGAATGGAATTAATTTTTAGCCATCTTGATATTTTTTTCTTTGTGAAAAGGTTTTCGAAGCGCTACGGGCAAATTTTTGCTGTCAAAAGAGTAAATAATCGCAATATTTTACCATGCCCTGTATGCCGTAAATACAAAAAAAGCCCGAAAACTCGGGCTTTTTTCATGTTCTGCAATAATTTGCTTGTCTATTTTTTATCAAGGCATCTTTTCCGGATCGTACAGATATACATCTTCCTTAAGATGGAAACCGCTGCCGATAATGACCTCATTCATGTTGTCTGCGTTTACCGCTATGGGCTCAAGACCTATATAGGGAATAACGTAGGTTCCGTCATTTATCGTGGATATATCATTACCGGTAAGTTCCTGTCCCATGGCAAGAGCTATGGCACACTCCGCGGCGCGCTTGGCAAGCTTTTCCACCGGTTTGTACACCGTCATGGTCTGGGTTCCTTCAATGATCCTCTGGCACGCCTCAAGATCCGCATCCTGTCCGACTACCATAACATCACCGGCAAGTCTCATTACGGAAAGAGCCTGTATTACCTGACCGGCCAGATTGTCGTTACCGCACATTATCGCATCGGCCTGGGCCACGAGATCCGTGTGTGTGTAGACGTAATCGGCGGCAAGTTCCGCTCTCCAGCCGTCGCAATGCATAGTGTCCAGAACTTCGATCCTGTATTTATCGCATATATCCTTAAAGCCGTTCTCAACCTGGGGAACATTATTATCCGTAGGAGATCCTCCCAGCATCAGCACACTTCCGCCGGAGATTCCGTTTCTGAGAAGTTCTTCCGCCATAAGCTGTCCGACCATGTAATTATCGAACGTGATATACAGATCCGCATTCGAATTGGTAACAAGACGGTCATATGCGATTATCTTGATTCCCGCATCCTTGGCTTTCTCAACGGTTTCTCTCAATGAGTCGGAATCGATACAGATAATAACGATAACATCAACACCTTTATTGATGAAATATTCTATCTGTTCCTTCTGTTTCTCCACATCACCGTTTGCGTTCTGTACGTTTACGGTTGCCCCCAGTTCCTTGGCGGTTGACACGAATACGTCGCGGTCTCTCTGCCATCTCTCAATGACAAACGAGTCGAAACTCATTCCTATCTCTATGGTATCTTTGTTCGCTCCGCCTTCAACCACCGCATCTCCCGCAGGTGCATCGCACCCTGCCAGAAGAATAATGAAAGCTGCAAACAAAGCAGATAATTTCCTTTTCACTTACTTGCCCTCTCTGTATTCCGTGGGAGTCACACCCACATTCTTTTTAAATGTCTTACTGAAATAATTGGGATCGGAGTAACCGACCTTTGCACAGATCTCTTTCATGGAATACTGAGTTGTGGCCAGAAGTTCTTTGGCTTTGTCCATTCTCAGACCGGTAAGGTAATCTATGAAATTTTCTCCGGTGCCTTCTTTAAATATCCTGCTCAGATAATACGAACTTATATTAACCTCTCTGGAAACATCTTCAAGAGTTATGTTATCGGTATAGTTGCTTTCAATGTATTTTTTTGCTGCTTCGATAGCATCGTTTGAGCTTTCTTCACGCTTGGTGGAAATATTTCTGCAGGAGAAAATAAGACGGTCCGAAAACCAGTTCCACAGACTGTCGGTATCTTCAATACCCATAAGAGTGGGAAGGTAATCCCTGCGGTTTGAAATACTGTAAACCATACCTCCGCTGCTGTATGAGATATGTTCCGCGCGAAGTGCAAACTCAAGTATCTTAAGCCTGATGTCCATGATGTCCCCACCGCGGATATATTCAAAGTATTCCTTGGCAGCGCTCAGTGCGGCATCGGTTCTTCCTTTTTCGACTTCGGCAAATATTTTTCTCTCAATGTCAACGGGATAGTTCTCGGAATACTCGCAGCCGATGGGAAGGTCGTCGGCGTGTGCGACGGTATTGGTAGTAAGGAGAAGGGAGTTTACCGCATCTCTGTAGGAACTTTCCATGTCCCTTATCTTCTCTACTCTTCCGACACCTATTCTGAATGCGATATCGGTACGTTCTCTTAATTTATGCGCAAGATCCCTTGCTCTTCCGATAACCTCGACTCTCTCGTTATAATCCATGGCAGAATTTTCGAAAGGTATCAGCACGGCTATCTTATTACCCATTACGGAACCTACGATTCCGCCGAAGTAATCCTTGATATAACTTCTGATGTTTTGATAATGCTGCTGAAGCTTGACACCGCTTCCCACCGCATTTGTCATATGGTTGCCCTCAGCCGCATCACCGGATACGATGACCATCATATATCCGTAGTCTGCAGTGATTTCCAGCATGGATCTGTAGTTCTCGATATCCTCATCAAAATACTCATGGAACAATATATTATAGATAAGTCCGTTTTCGAGTATGGGAACAACGGTCTCAAGTTTTTCTCTTATGAACAGATCGTTTGAACGGCGTTTCTTCTCCTCATCAACCATGGACATGGCATTCTTGAGTGCGGCGATCATACGGTGTCTGTCCATTGGTTTTGTCATGTATTCGATGGCGCCGAGCTTGATTGCTTCCTGTGCATAATCGAATTTATCGTATGCGGACATAACAATGAAAATCGTATTTTCATTGCTCTTTCTGATCTCGCGCATTGCATCAAGTCCGTTGATGCCGGGCATCTGTATATCCATGACCGCAATATCGGGATGGAAGGTTTCGGCAAGTTCGATCACTTTCCTTCCGGTCTTGGCATGATCTATTATGCAATTATTTCCGAATTCTTTTTCGATGATGAATGTAAGTGAATCAATAACTATTCCTTCATCATCTGCAAGCAAAATCTTATACATTCGCGGTCTCCCTGCTGTCCGTACTCAGATACATGATAAACTTGGAGCCTTTCCCTTCGCCCTCGCTCTCGATGTGAATAACATCTTCATCACCGACGAAAAGTTTAAGTCTCGCTATAACGTTATCCATTCCGATTCCGTTGGATTCTTTCTTGGTACCGGATACCGGTGTTCCGTTCATAAGTCCTTCTATCATCTCGGGGCTCATCCCGATACCGTTATCTTCAATACTTATGCAGGCTTTGTCATCCTGCCTGTAAACCTTCATCCTTATACGGCCTTCTCCCATCATATCCCTGATGCCGTGATTGACACAGTTCTCAACAATGGGCTGAAGGATCATACTGGGCATATGTACGTTCATCAGTGAACTGTCGATTTCTTTTTCATATAAAATATCACCCGAAAAACGTACATTCAGTATATAAATGTAGTTGTCGACAAGCTCTATCTCTTCTCCGATGGTAACGGTCTTGGAACCCTTCTTAACATTATACCTGAAAAACTCAGCCATAACCTGCACATACTCATAGGTTCTGTCCGCGCCCTCCATCATGGCAAGCTGCGCACCGGCATTAAGTGTATTGAAGAGGAAATGGGGATTGATCTGTGCCTGCAGATATTTGAGCTGTGCATCTTTCAGGTGTGCTTCCATCATCAGCTCTTTTTCCTTGAGCTGTCTTTCGGTCTCCGCACTTTCCCTTATCTGTCTGATGTAATCCTGGATACTGATAACCATCTGGTTAAATGCACCGGTTACGACTCCCACCTCATCACGGGATAATTCCTGAAGAGGCTCAAGATCGAAGTTACCCTTACCAACTTCATCCGCTCTTCCTGCCAGGACCTTAAGAGGGCTTATAAGGTTTGCGGTAAGTCTCAGGATCAGAAGTGCATTAACGATAATGACCGCAATAAGGATCAGGTTACCGCCCTGCTCGAATCCTTTGAAGGCGGACACCATCTCTCGATAGTTTTCGGAATTTTCCTTGAACTGCTCATTGTTCAGACTGTAGATATACGTACTGATATAACCGTAAAGCTTGGTCGCTTCTTCATAATGACTTCTGTATTTTTCGACGTTACGTCCGCGCTTTGCCTCAATGGTCTGCGCAACTTCGGCAAGATATGCGTCGGACATATTTCTGATGGAGTATTCCATTCTGTCCAGAAGTCTTCCGGTTACGGCTTCCGAAAGTTCCGCGGCTTGTTCGGAATAAATCTGGGTGGATCTGTAATAATTCTCGAGTGAATCACTTGTCTTCGCGTTCAGGTACTCGGTCATGGAATCCTGAACCCGGTTAAGCGAAACGGACAATTCGTTGAGCTGAAGGTTTGCCTGATATACGGTATCGATCCTTCGCGACATTATATTGATCCCGGCCAGAAGCACGATATTGATAAAGAAGACAAAGAGGTTTGCCATAAGGGAAATTGTCGTCAGTTTTACCTGGAGGGACATATTGCGGAATTTAGTTCTCATCCTCGTCCTCCTCCATGAACTGCGCGACATTGTCCTTGGTTATGACGGATATGTCCGTGGATAAATACTGGCTGGTATAACCGTACTGGAAATACTCGTCAAGAGCATTGACGCTGTAGCGTCCCATCTGTTCGGTATCCGTTGAAATGGTTGCATAGATAACATCGCGGTCGATTCCGTTAAGGATTACTTCCGAATCGTAATATCCGAGTATGTTAACAAGACCTACCTCGTTGTAATCTACTACCGTCTGGTAAGCTGCAATGGTATCCATCTCATTGAGACAGACCACTATTTCGGGAAGTGATTCCCTGTCTTTAAGAAGAAGTGTTTTGATGGATTCTTCAACCGAGAATTCATTGGTGGTATCAACACCGTAAATGGTTACATCTATGGGAGGATGAGTGTTTTTGGTCTCATCGGCTTCAGCATCCACGGTTTCCTGAATTCCGGTAAACATGAGATTTTGTGCGGCATCTGCGGAATTAACGTCCGCAAAAATGACCACTTCTATGGTATCTATGGAGAATTTCTTTTCGTGGGCAAGCTTAAGTATAAGTTCTCCGTACTGTTTTCCGAGATTATAATTACTTATTCCCACAAAACTGAGTCTGTCGGATGCGGAATTATCATTATACAAAGTAACGACCTGAATGCCGTTTGATGCGGCTCGGTCGATAAGCTCAGTCATCTCGGGGCTTTCATCGGCGCTTACTATTATTCCGTCCACGCCGGATATTGTAGCGATCTCCATCAGCTCATATACCGAATAATCCCTTGAAAGATTTTCGGAGATCATTTCCACACAGTCATTGTTTTCACCGGCAGTTTCAAGAGCCGATCTGTAAACCGACTGCCAAAAAGATGACTTGGGATTTTCGGTTATCATCACATAATATCTGTCATAAGGAATGTCATCGTTACTGATGGCAAATCTTCTGGTATAACGGATAAAATTAATAACAAGAACCACGGTCAGCGCTACGATGACCATGGTGATCAAACCTATAAATATGGAATTGTATCTTTTCTTTTCGGGTGTCAATCCTAAACTCCCTTAACGGATTCCGGTACGGATAATAAAATAGCACATTCGGACATATAAAAACAATGTGCGGCATGCATTGCATACCGCACATTGTATCATCTTTCAGGGCACTGCATATTATTCTTCAACAGCTTCTTTTTTTCCGGTCTTAACAAGGTCGGCTCCTATTCCGGCCCCCTTAAGAACCGGACTGATCTTCTTGTATATGAGAAGAGTAAGAAGCGAGTTAACGGTTCCTTTGATCAGATTAAGGGGTGCAACGCAGGCAAGAACGAAAGTTACGATGTTATTGTCTCCTGCAAGGGGATTGACTTCGGATCCCATGGCAAGAATAACCTCAAGAGGCATTCCGTAAAGCTTGGCAAATGCGGGAAGCAGATAAAGTGCATTGAATGCCGTACCGAATGCGGTGATACATATCGTTCCGAGAACACAGGAAAGAGCTGCGTTCTTTTTGGTCTTTTTAGCATAATAAAGAGTAGCCGCAGGAATCACATATGATGCACCTACCGCGAAATTGGCAAGTTCGCCGACAAATGCGGTTGATGTTCCCTTCATGAAAAGCTTGAGAATGATCTTGATAAACTCAATAAGAACACCGACGGAAGGACCGAAAGCAAATGCGCCGATCATTACGGGAAGTTCCGAAAGGTCAAGCTTGTAAAATGAGGGAGCGAAAGGCATGGGAAGCTCAAAGAGCATAAGCACCGCAGCTATGGCGGAAAGAAGACCGGCTGATGCGGCACGCCTTGCGGCTGATGTTTTATCGGTTATTCCCTGTCTTTTGCGGATGATGTATTCCGCTATAACCGAGCAAACAAAGAGCCCTGCAATGATTATCAGGAAACTAACCACATACAGAGCGTTGGACGTGATCTGGGCTGCCAGATCGGTAAACTTAGACATATAAATTCCTCCTTCTTTCATCCGGACTGTACCGTTGGTACCGGAGTCTCACCGGTTCGGCCCCTGTAGGGGTTCGCGGACTGTAACCGCCAGTAGGGAATTTCACCCTGCCCTGAAGTCAACGAAAGCATTATATTACAAGGGCTGTTATATTGCAATAGCACCCAAATAATGATAAATTCAAGGTATAACAAGGTCTGATATCAATGAACACAGGAAATTCAACATATAACAATTACAACCCCGACAGAGGAAGGAAAGCTTTCGATACGGCTTCCCTGGTGGCAGGGATAATTTCTTTGGTTTTACTCTGTACGGGTGTATTAAGTATCCCCGCGGGCGCTTTGGGAATTCTTTTTTCCGCATTGGGCAAAAAGCCCGGTATGGAGCGTTCCAGTACCTCTAAATACGGTCTTACTTTATCGATCATAGGTATGACTGCGGGAATCATAACCGTAACCATAGCAATATACTGGTTCTTGACGGATCCTTCCGCTGCGGAGCAGGTCAGAAGGATGTATGAAGCTTACGGAATGGAAATGCCCGATATTCCGTATTTTGCCGGAGGAAAAAGCCTGTGAGTTTATCCATAGGAGCCATCGGAAATCAAATACCGGGATACAGTGACGCTCAGATCAGGAGGATAGCGGGCCCAAACGTTACCCCCATGGAAGAGTCTGCGCTTAAAAGCGGACAGCCGGGCAAGGTAAACAAAGCCGAATGTCAGACCTGTAAAGAGAGAAAGTACCAGGACGGCTCCGATGAGAATGTTTCTTTCAAATCGGCTCAGCATATTTCTCCCACAGCTGCGGGCTCCAGAGTCAGGGCTCACGAGCAGGAGCATGTTTCCAATGCATATTCGAAAGCTTCCGAGGAAGGCGGAAAGGTTTTACAGGCTTCCGTTGCCATCCACACCGCCATCTGTCCCGAGTGCGGCAGAACTTATATTTCCGGCGGAACCACCACTACCAGGATAGCTTACAAAAACGATAAAAATCCTTATCAGAAAGGCCTGAAGAATCTTCACAGCCTTGCTACGGAAGGAATGAATTTTGACAAACAAATCTGAATACCGTTCTCCTGCAGAATTAAAAAACCGTGCACAGTCAGCCCTCGCAGGCAGGTTCGGACCGGCTGTGATGATCACTCTTTCATATTTTATCTGGCTCTATCTTATCTCGTATTCCGGAAGCATCATTTCCGTAATGATTGCCAGGCTTCCTGTTTTCTCCGGATTGAATGCGGGCATCGAAGCACAGATTGCTTTCACCGTCATCTCGACACTGATTGCCGCTTTCCTCAGCATTATAGGGGAGATGTTTTTGTGCGGCCTGGATCTTTATTATCTGAATATATCTACCGGAAGAGATGCGGGAAACAGCGATATCTTCGCAGGCTTCAGAGATAATCCTTCCGAGACGTTTAAGATTGCGGCATTTTTACTGCTCCCTTCCATGATCTTTACATTCCCCTACAACATCCTTTCGGATCTGTACATACTTACGGGAATTAAGGAGTGCATGTACGGATCAATAGCATTTCTGATCCTTGCACTTGCGGCTACGCTTTATATGCACCTTACATACGGAATCGCTTTTTTCATGAAGCTTGATTTTCCCACATACCCGGCATCAAAGATTCTCCGCCTTTCGAGGGAAAAGCTCAAAGGCCACAGAGTAAGGCTCCTTATGCTGGATCTCAGATTTATACCCATGTTCATCCTCGGAATCCTGTCCATGGGAATCGGACTGAGCTGGGTATATCCGATACTTACAGAGGCACATGCTTTGTTTTTCCTTAACCTCATGAATCCGGGACATTACATTCCCATCGATGAGAGAATCTGATAAATGAACAAAAAAGATCCGGACGATAACCGTCCGGATCTTTTATTTATAATGTCAGTGAAGGTCTTCTATTCTGAGTTCCTTGTGCTTATTGAGATCAATGAACTCATTTCCGCATTTTACGACGGGTCTTGAATATTCGCCGGGATTGAGCATTATGATCGTTCCCTCTCGTCCGTCGGAAAGTCTGCATGCGTTCTGGATATATGTATAGGTAACATTCTTGAGGAATGTCATTATGATATCGGGATCGTACTTCTCGAGTCCCTCGTCTTCGAATATCTCAACAACTCTGAAAGGACAAATGGGACCTCTGTATACTCTTGCACTGGTCATGGCATCATATACATCGCATACGGCGGTAAGTCTTGCAAAAAGATCAACCCTGTCACCATGAAGTTTCAGAGGATAACCGCTTCCGTCAAATCTCTCATGATGCATGATGGCAGTGCTCTTAATATGGTCGGGAAGATCTCTGTCCTTGAGTATCTGATATCCGTACTCGGCATGACGTTTGATCTCTTTTCTCTCATCATCGGTAAGAGGAGTCTTCTTATTGAGGACATCTCTTGATACTTTCAGTTTTCCGATATCAAACAGGATTCCGGCCATCATTGCCATTTCCTGGTCAGCTTTGCTCCACCTGAGCCATCCCGATACGACATAGTTCAGAAGAGCTACGTTCATACAGTGAGCGAATGTGGAATCATCGAATCCTCTCATGGCATGAAGCATGTCAATAACCGATACTCTGGATCCCGCCTTGGAGATCATATCGAGAGGCTTTTCAAGCAGAAGTATGGGATCGACCTCAACGTTCTTGTCGACCATCTCACTGACGTGGAATTCCAGTGATTTTCTTCCTTCTTCGTAGTCGGCCTGGAACTCTTTGAAAAGTTCGCTGTCCCTTAATTTCTCGAAATGGGAAGGTTCTCTGTCGTCCGGTTTTTCCTGTGCAGACCCCTGCGCAGGTGCACTGTCCTTGATCTCATCATCAACATATATGCTGAGGATTCCATAGAGCTCAAGCCTGGTGATCAGGGTCTGAGACAGCTTTGTTCCCTTTGCTATGATCGTTTTGTTGTCGTAGTTAAGTACGTCACTGCCGACGACCATTCCGGGCTTAAGTTTAGATGTAGATATTTTGGTCATATGCTATAACCCCCATGCATATGGATTGATCATCAAACTTCTTCGTCATCTCCGCCGACTTCTTCTCCGCCGGAGCTCTTCCATTTAAGGAAGCTTACGATGAACTGATCAAGTTTTCCGTCAAGAACTCCGAGTGCATCGGAAGTCTTGTATCCGGTTCGTTTGTCTGTAACCATGGTATAAGGCTGCAGGAAATAGCTTCTTATCTGATTACCCCAGGCAATATCTTTGATATCACCCGCAATACCCTTGCTCTTGGCTTCTTCCTCTTCCTGTTTGAGTTCAAAGAGTTTTGCACGGAGCATTTCGAATGCTTTGTCCTTGTTCTGGAACTGGCTTCTCTCATTCTGACAGGTTACAACGATACCGGTAGGGATATGTGTGATACGGATTGCCGAAGAGGTCTTGTTGATATGCTGACCGCCGGCACCGCTGCTTCGATAGGTATCGATGCGAAGATCCTTATCCTCAATGACAATATCGTTGTTCTGAGGAATGACAGGCATTACCATGCAGGATACAAATGATGTCTGACGCTTTGCCTGTGCATTGAAGGGGGATATTCTTACAAGTCTGTGAACACCCTTTTCACTCTTTAAGTATCCGTATGCATTGTCGCCGCTTACCTGGAAGGAAACGGATTTGATACCCGCTTCGTCGCCGTCCAGCATGTCGAGGACTTCAAGCTTAAGCCCCTTCTTGTCTGCCCACTTGGAATACATACGGAAAAGCATTCCGCACCAGTCACAGCTCTCGGTACCGCCGGCACCGGCATTAAGCTCGACGATTGCATCGGAATCATCATATTCACCCGAAAGAAGAGTCGAGAGTCTGAGCTCTTCAAATCTGGTGACAAAATTCTCAAGTTCCTCTTTTGCCTCGGGAATGAGGGATTCATCTTCCTCTTCATTTCCCATCTCCACAAGAGTAAGAATGTCATCAATACCGGTTTCGAGACTCTTAACCAGGTCTCTGGTATCTTTCATATTCTTGAGCTCTTTCATCTTGGAATTGGCCCTGTCGGGATCGTCCCAGAATCCGGGAGCTTCCATTTCTCTTTCGAGCTCTTCTATTTTCTTGGCCTTGTCTTCAAGGCTGAGGGATTCTTTTACCTCCGCAAGGGGAGCTTTGTATGCAAGAATCTCCTGTTTAATCTGATCAAGTTCTACCATTTAACCCACACTTTCCGAAAAATAATACATCAGCTGCGTTTTCCGAAAAGCTTGTCAGAGCTTCATGCCGGGTCTTCCGTGGCAGGCCTTGAACTTCTTGCCGCTTCCGCAGGGGCAGGGATCGTTGGGATATACCTTCTGGGCTGCTCTCTGCTTGGGAGCTCTCGGGCCGGAATCATCCTTGTTGGTTCCGGTGACCTGCGCCACCTGTTCACGCTCAACCTTCTGTTCAACCTTGATATGCATGAGCATCTTGACGGTCTCTTCCTGAATATTCTGGATGAGCTCGTCAAACATTGCATAGCTCTGGTTTCTGTATTCGATAAGAGGATCCTTCTGTCCGTAGGAAGCAAGACCTGCGCCCTGTTCCATTATTGCCATATCGTCAATATGGCCCATCCACTTACGGTCGATGACACGGAGAAGGATTACACGCTCTACTTCACGGATCTGCTCGGGCTCGGGGAATTCGGCTTCCTTGGACTCATAGAGTTTTACCGCCTCTTCCTTGAGAGTCTGCTTGATGCTGTTCTTTTTGAGCTTGCTCATTCTCTCGCCGGTAACGGGCTCAAGAGGAATGATGGGAAGGAGGAGCTCGTTGAGCTCACCGAAATCCCAGTTCTCGGGACTGACATCATCGTTGATACAGATATCGACGCTTCTCTCGACAATATCGGTGATCATCTTGTAGATATAATCACGCATGCTCTCTCCGTCGAGAACCTTGCGTCTCTCTTCATATATAATCTCTCTCTGCTCGCTCATTACGCGGTCATATTCGAGGAGATTTTTACGGATTCCGAAGTTGTTGGACTCGATCTTCTTCTGAGCGGACTCGATTGCACCGGTAAGTGCCTTATGCTCGATCTCCTGTCCCTCGGGAATGCCGAGAGCATTGAACATGGAGATAAGTCTCTCGGAGCCGAAGAGTCTCATCAGATCGTCTTCAAGCGAAATATAGAACTTGGATTCACCGGGATCACCCTGACGTCCGGAACGTCCGCGGAGCTGGTTATCGATACGTCTTGATTCGTGACGCTCAGTACCGATGATCTTAAGTCCTCCGGCTGCAAGTGCTTCTTCGTCAAGCTTAATATCGGTACCACGGCCCGCCATATTGGTTGCGATGGTAACATTTCCGTGGATACCTGCCTGAGCAACGATCTCAGCTTCTCTTTCATGGAACTTTGCGTTCAGGACTTCATGCTTGATTCCTGCTTTATTGAACATCCTGCTGAGTTCCTCGGATGCATCGATGTTGATGGTACCGATAAGAACAGGCTGTCCCTTTGCATGAGCTTCCTGGGTAGCCTGAAGGATGGCATTGAGCTTCTCTCTTTTGGTCTTATAAACCGCATCCTGAAGGTCTTTTCTGATAACGGGCTTGTTGGTGGGAATGGTGATAACATCCATTCCGTAGATCTCCCTGAACTCCGCTTCCTCGGTAAGAGCGGTACCGGTCATACCGGACTTTTTCTCGAAGAGGTTAAAGAAGTTCTGGAAAGTAATGGTGGCAAGAGTCTTGGACTCGCGCTTAACCTTTACATGCTCTTTAGCTTCGATGGCCTGATGGAGACCATCGGAGAATCTTCTTCCGGGCATGATACGTCCGGTAAATTCGTCTACTATAAGGATCTGATCATCCTTAACAACATAATCCTGGTCCTTGTGCATAAGGTTATGTGCTCTGAGAGCAAGGATGATATTGTGGTTGATCTCCGTATTCTCTGGATCGGAAAGGTTTTCAATATGGAAGAACTGCTCTACCCTTGCGGTTCCGGCCTCGGTAAGGTTAACGATCTTGTCCTTCTCGTTAACAACGAAATCTCCGGTCTCTTCCTGGGTTATACCCATGATGGCATCCATCTTGGAAAGCTCTTTGACATCATCTCCGCGCTTGAGCTGTCTTGCAAGGAGATCGCACATCTCATACAGTGCGGTGGATTTGCCGCTCTGTCCGGATATGATGAGAGGAGTTCTGGCTTCGTCGATAAGAACGGAGTCAACCTCGTCGATGATACAGAAGTTAAGGTTTCTCAAAACGAGCTGTTTCTTATAGATGGCCATGTTATCTCTGAGGTAATCAAAGCCCAGCTCGTTATTGGTTACATAAGTAATATCGCAGTTATACGCCTGCTGCCTCTCCTCCGAATTCATGGAGTTCAAAACAACACCGACGGTAAGGCCGAGGAATCTGTGAACCTCGCCCATCCACTCTGCGTCACGGTTAGCCAGATAGTCGTTGACCGTTACGATATGAACACCCTTTCCGGTAAGCGCATTGAGATATGCGGGACAGGTGGAAACAAGGGTTTTACCTTCACCGGTTCTCATCTCGGCGATTCTGCCCTGATGGAGCACGATACCACCGATAAGCTGTACCCTGAAGTGCTCAAGTCCTATGGCTCTCTTTGCCGCTTCTCTTACTACGGCAAATGCTTCGGGAAGTATATCATCAAGGGTCTCACCCTTTTCGAGACGTTCCTTAAACCAAGGGGTCTTTGCCTTCAGCTCTTCATCGGAAAGAGCCTGCATTTCGGGCCTTAAACTCTCGATCTTGTCTACGATCGGATTGATTCTTTTAAGTTCGTGATCGGAATGAGTTCCGAATAATTTCTCTGTCAGTTTCATAATATGCCTTTTACCTCACATCAGCATATTTTAACAGATACGGGGGGCGGTTTCAATGAAAAAGGGTATTTTAGCAAACCCTTGAATTCATAACAATGTTTATCTATAATCACCTGTGTAACCGCTTTCAGAAAACATGCCTTTAAGAGTACGGAGGAGCCGTGAAAGAACGTACAGTTACAATTTATGACATATCGGAAAAAGCAGGTGTTTCCATCGCTACGGTCTCAAGAGTCCTGAACAATTCCAGCAACGTAAGCGATAATACCCGCAAAAAGGTAATGGCCGCCATCAAAGAGACCGGCTATACCCCCAATGCTTTCGCCAGAGGCCTGGGACTTAATACCATGAAAACCATCGGTATCCTTACAGCCGACTCATCCGACCTGTATCTTGCCAAGGCAATCTACTATTTTGAAGAAGAACTCAGGGCAAACGGCTATGACTCTCTTTTATGCTGCACAGGTTATGAGTTAAAGGACAAAAAAGCGGCTATCGACCTTCTCATCAGTAAAAAAGTGGACGGCATCATCTTTGTCGGTTCCCACTTCGTATATCCCGATGCATGCGATAACAAATACATAATAAACGCTTCGGAAAAAGTCCCCGTAATGCTGCTGAACGCAGAGGTCGAGGGCGATAATATCTACTGTGTAAGCTCCGACGACCACGACAGCGTATACAGAGCCACAAGAAAGCTTGTTGAATCCGGTTTCAGGGACGTACTGTATTTTTACAATGCAAATTCCTATTCCGCTCATCTCAAGGAAAGAGGATTCAGAGATGCGATGGAGGATTCCGGAATTAAGGTTACTGAAAGACAGTTCCAGTATTTCGACGGATCCAACGAAGACGTGCACGGAATGTCCTCCCAGCTTGAGAAAACCGCATCCGCAGGTCTCAAGTTCAGTGCGGTAGTGGCTTCCGATGACACCCTGGCTCTCAGTGCCGTAAAATACGCTCAGTCCAGGGGATATAAGCTTCCCGAAGAATTTGCCGTCATCGGATACAACAATTCAATGCTCACAAACTGCTGTGATCCCGAGATCACATCCATAGATAACAAAGTCGAAACTTTGTGCAAGCATCTTACATCCATTCTCATGGGAGTTCTCTCCGGTGAAGAAATGCCCAAAAAGACCGTGTTCAAGGGCGAGATCGTCGAAAAGGGAACCACCCGCCTGAAGAAAGACTAATCAGCCTAAAGGAGGCACTTACAAGTGAAAGCATTTATGGACGAGGAGTTTTTACTCGAAACCAAGGTAGCGTCAAAGCTCTACCATGAATACGCGGAAAAAACTCCCATTTTGGATTACCACTGCCACATCTCCCCTCAGGAGATCGCTGAAGACAGAAGATTTGACAATATCGCCCAGGTTTGGCTCGGCGGCGATCATTATAAATGGCGCTACATGAGAAGCTGCGGTGCGGAAGAAAAATACTGTACCGGAGATGCTTCGGATCACGATAAATTCATCAAATGGGCCGAATGCCTCGGAAAAGCCGTAGGAAATCCCCTTTATCACTGGAGTCATCTGGAGCTTCAGCGTTTTTTTGATTTTCACGGACATCTTTCTTCAGATAATGCAGAAGAGGTATGGGAGCTTTGCAACAAAAAGCTTGCGGAACCCTCGATGAGTGCCCGCGGTATCATCAAAAAAAGCGGTGTGACCCTCATCTGCACAACCGACGATCCCATAGACGATCTCCACTGGCACAGACAGATTGCGGAAGATCCCACCTTTGATGTAAAGGTTCTTCCCGCATGGCGCCCCGACAGGGCCATGTGCATCGAAAAGCCCGACTATAAAGAATATCTGGCTAAGCTTTCCGAAGCAGCCGGAATGTCATCCGTAAGTTCATGGGCAGATCTTAAGACCGCACTCATGAAGAGAATGAAATTCTTCAGTGAAAACGGATGCGTCGTTTCCGATCACGGCCTCTCATATGTAGCAAATTTCCACGCTACCGATGAAGAGCTTGAGGCAATCTTCCTCAAGAGAATGAACGATACTCCCATCAATAAGATTGAAGAGACTCAGTTCAAGACGGCCTTTATGTTCTTCATGGGAAAAGAATACTCAAAGTACGACTGGACCATGCAACTCCATTACGGAGTCAAGAGAAATAACAATACCCGCATGTTCGAGATGACGGGCCCCGATACCGGATACGACTGCATCGACAACTACACTCCCGCCGCGCAGCTTGCCGATTTCCTCGATTCTCTCGAAAAAGAAAACGCCCTTCCCAGGACCATTCTTTATTCGCTTAATCCCATCGACAACGCCTACATCGGAACCATCATCGGATGCTTCCAGAACTCATCCGCGGTAGGTAAGATCCAGCAGGGCAGCGCATGGTGGTTCAATGATCACATTAAGGGAATGACAGATCAGATCACCTCTCTTGCAAGTCTCGGAAACCTCTCCGGATTTGTGGGAATGCTCACGGATTCAAGATCATTCTTAAGCTATACCAGACACGAATACTTCAGAAGGATCCTCTGCAACATAATCGGTAACTGGGTTGAAAAGGGAGAATTCCCCGAAGACTACAAGATACTCGGAGAGATAGTTGAAAACATCTCTTACTACAATGCAGTAAGATACTTCAAATTCCCTCTCGAAGGAAAATAAGTCTGAAGCATAACAATAAAAGGAGTAGCATTCGCTACTCCTTTTTTAATATACAAAGACTTTACTCTCCCGGTATAACATTGGGGGCTTTCTTGCCCTTTGCGATCATCACTTCGTTGATCTTCTTCATGATCTGAAGCTTTACGTAATCGGATATCTCTTTGGATTTCATATCCTTGTAATCTTCATAATATAGAGGCTCAAGATAGTGAACCTGTGTTGTTATCTTGGCGAGGATATTGACTCCGAACGCTCTGTATGAATCGATAATCGCTACGGGAACAATGGGACATTTAGCCTTCATTGCGGCCTTAAAAGCTCCGGGCATAAATTCCTGAACCATGTTTCTGTTATGGTAATATCCGCCTTCGGGGAAAAGAATGAATATTCTGCCATCCTTAACCTTTTCGGATACATCCTGAATGCTTTTTACCTGGGATCGCATATCCGACTTATTAAGACGGCACCCTTCCAGCACATCAACCATTTCATCCGCAAGGGGAAGCCTTGATCTTACTTCGTCCATAACCACCGTGCAGGGTCTTTCATGGGAGTAAACGATTCCCAGTACGTCATATTTTCCCTGATGATTGGGGAACATTACATATCCGCCCTCTTTGGGAAGATTCTCCATGCCGTATGCTTTGGTCCTTATGCGTCCGTTCCTCATGCACTGGATGACCATTCGCTTTACGAAAGCATAACGCTCTTCCAAAGGGTATGAATCGAAATGGCTCATTATGTACCTGGACTTGATCATAAAGTAGATGATCCAGGGTATGGATACGATTATTGTCAGATAAAATCTAAGCATTTTCCAATATGATGAGTGACTCTCGAAAAGTTGACGTTATATACTGTAAAGTTTAAAATAAATCGATATGATTTTATCATAATAATCGGCATGTTTACAAATTTTTCCGTACATGTCATCGAAAAAACGAAAGGCATTTTTTAAATGATCAAAGCAGTTATTTTCGATCTCGACGGTACGATACTCGATACCGAAAAATACTACCGCGTCTGTTGGCCCAAAGCATGCGAACACTTCGGTTTTCACATGACCGAAGATATGTATCTGAAGCTCCGCAGCTTTGGAAGGCCCTTCGTTTTTGATCAATTCAGGGAATGGTTCGGCGATTCGTTTAACTACGACGAAGTCCGTGCATACAGAAAACTCATATACGAAGAAATCGTCAAAGAACACGGTATTCAGACCAAGCCCGGTGCAGTAAACGCGCTTAACTGGTTAAAAGAAAACCGGATCTTAAGAGCCGTGGCAACAGCCACAGATCTGGAAAGAACCGGCAGATACTTAAAAAGTGTGGGGCTTGAAGGATACTTCGATAAAATATGTTCCGCTGCCGACTGTAAATTCGGAAAGCCCGCACCCGATGTTTATCTCAAAGCTCTGGAAACACTCGGACTGGATGCATCCGAGTGCATAGCCGTAGAAGATGCACCCAACGGAATACTTTCCGCAAGCAGAGCGGGACTTAATGTGGTTTTCGTACCCGATCAAAGAGAAGACGAACCCGAGGTCGAGCATCTGTGCATGGCCAAAATAAAAACACTGGATGATCTTCCGAAGGTGATTACAAATGGACAAAAGTAAATTCAAAACCTGGGCCGGCCTTGACAGGTTCAGAAAAAATAAAAAAGAATTCGCCGCAAATGTGGTCATGGTGGTATGTGCGGTTTTGTGCATGGGAATATCTCTCGGATTCCTCCTTGAGACGGACCTCGGAACAGACCCTTATACATTCATGAACGTAAGCATCGCAGGCAAAATAGGATGGACTCTTGGCAACTGGCAGCTTACCTTAAATGCCGTGATGCTTATTATAGTAATACTCGTAACGGGAATAGGACTCATCGGACCCGGCTCAGTGGCAAACATGGTTCTTGTGGGTTATACCGTTGACTTCACGAGATGGGTTATCGGTAAAGTTTTCTCGGAAGGCTTTTTCATGGGCCCCGTTGCAAGACCCGTCACATTTACTTTGGGACTTGTAGGTTTCCTGATAAGTGCGGCCGTATATATGAACTCCCGTCTCGGACTCTCTCCCTATGACGGACTCGGCAAGATAATCTGCGATGCTTTTAAAAAGATTCCTTTTTTCATCACCAGAATAGCTTTTGATTCATGTGCGGTTATCATCGGATTTATATTCGGTGCACGCCCACGCATAGGAACCATACTTATGGCGGTATTCTTAGGACCTGCGATAACAACCGTAGGTTCATTCATGGACAGATATATATTTAAAAAGTCGGAGAAATAATATGAAACTTTGGGAAATGAGATACGGTGACGAACCTGTAAACGGGAGACTGTTTCTTTTGAGATTCATTAAAAAGATCCCCCTTATCATAGGCTGTGCTTTTATCGGAGCAGCTTTGGTCTGTGCATGTCATCTTTTCTACAGACTCTCTTCGCAGTATATGTTCCAATCGGAAACCGATGTATATCTGGAATACATTCCGGAGGCAGGTTCAAACGAGCTGATCTATTTTAACAAATATACATGGGAGCAGATGTCCAAAGACAGTGCGATCATAGATGAGATATTAAAGGCAGATCCTACGCTGGACGAAAAGACGGTGAGAGAATCGTTCCTCGCAACTCTTAAATCCGATGTCAAAGTACTCACTCTCCAGGTTACAAATCCCGATCCCGAGATGTGTGAAAAAATTCTTGCCGCAGGCGTGACAGGTATCTCAGCTTTTGCGGAATCCCTTCCCGAAATCCTCTCCGTAAGAGAGATCGGCGGCGCATCGGAGCCCGTTCTTCTTCCTCCCGATGTCAGAACGGTAAGAGCGATCATTCTCGGCGCCGTTATCGGCATCTTCGTATCAGCTCTTTTCGTATGGGTATGGATAGTGTCCGACGACCGCATCATCCTTCCCGAGACCATCGAAAAAAGATATCACATTCCCAGCGCGGGATGTATCACTGCGAAGAATTTAAGCGAAACTCTCGAAGACCTTGCGGGAGAGGACGGCTTTATAGCTGCATCAACTCTTCCTTCAAACAAGTTTAACGAAGCCATCGATAGCCTTCTTGCCGCAGGCACAAGGGTTGAGGGCAAGACCATCGATCTGTCGGATACCGAAAAGCCCGGCCTTGTGGCAGAGGTTAAAAATGCCGATCACCCGATCGTTTACATCTTCTCTTCCAAGAATCATACGGGCGGTGACGAAAGAGCACTGTCCTTCCTCAGCAAGTACGGCAAAGAACCCATGTGCGCTGTTCTTACGGAAACCGATGACGCACTGATCAGAGCTTATTACATCGGTAAAGATTCAAGATTTGCCGAAGAAAGCAAAAAGACTAAATGATAACTTACGGATTATTTTTATATATAGCTCTCACAGCTGCAGTTGTCTTCATCTCCCTTGGTGTGGATACCGCGGCCGTAAGATCATGCCCTGACAGGACATTTCTTACCAAAGCAGAGCTCAGAAACAAAATTCTCGCCGCAGGTATTTTTATCATGCTGTCCGCCGTTTCTGTATGCAGGATCGCAGTCGGCAACGATTACTGGGTATACAGGGATAATTTCAACCTCATAGCCCAGGACAGATATGTAAGCTACGAACCCGGCTTTCGTTATATCGTAAAGCTGCTCCAGTATTTTCTCGAATATGACAACTATCTTCCCATCTTCGCTTTCTTTTCACTGATCACGGTTTTCCTGATGGTAAAGGCCGTATACGATCAGAGCGAATGGTTTTTCTATTCCGTATTCCTCTTCATGACGGCGGGATATTATTTCGGAAGTCTCAACAATGTCAGATATTATCTGGCTCTTTCCGCTGCAATGTTTTCCATGAAATACGTTCTGGAAAAAGATTACGTCAAATTTATCGCTGTAATCGGATGCGCTGCACTGTTCCATAAATCCGTACTGATCGTAATCCCTTTATATCTCCTTGCATCGATTAATTGGAATTGGATAGGTCACCTTGTCATCAGCATTTTCTGTGCATCCCTTATCTTCCTTCCCGGCCTCTACAGAAAAATCATCTTTTTCTTCTATCCGTTTTACGAAGGATCCATGTTCGATACGGGACAGACAAGCATCACCAACATTGCAAGGGCTGCGGCTATTTTTATCTTTGCGCTTCTTTACCGCAAAAAGATCGCAGATGACAGAAAGCTTAAATTCGGTTTCTACTGCAATCTTTTTGCACTGCTTTTATATGTCTTCTGTTCCTTTATGCCCGAGATCTCCAGAATCGGGTTCTATCTTAATGTGAGCAATATCTTCTTTATTCCCGCACTCCTTAAGAAGATAGAAAATAAAAAAGCAAGAACGGTCTGGGCCGTCCTTATCGGTCTTGCATTCACTCTTCTGTTCGTCCTTTTCCTCAGAAGTGCGTACAATACGGATATCAGGATTCTTCCGTATTACAACTGGATTTTCCAGTGACATCCATTCTTTAACCCTTTTTTAAGTTTCTTTAATGCTTTATTATATTTGTCTTTATCCGCTTTTCCGGCGGATTTTTTGTGCTATAGTCATCTCGTGACATAATCCGTGACACATCCACGGAAGATTGTGAGGTTAGAATGAAAAGAAAAATAGTCAGATTGATGCTCATCGGGATCACGGCCTTAGCACTTGCCGGATGCGCTAATCTGTCCGAAGTTATACCGCCCGATCGTGATGAGGAGGTTGAAGAAACCGACAAAGATGAAGATGAAGAAAAAGATGACGATGAAGATGATAATGATGTAACGGCTGCAGATGAGGAACCGGAAGCAGATAACAGTTTCATCCTCGCAAGAACTCCTCATTCCGATGTCTTCTATGTCTGCGATGATGAGTCCATAACCAGAATCGACCGCAAAGAACTTGCAGAAGACACTCATACGGAAGGCTCCGATCAGTACCGCCTTTATTCGGAAGAAGAATATATGATGAGTATTCTTGTGGGAGAAGGGGACGGATTTCTCTTTTTCAAGGATACCGTTGTGGTTGAATTCGGCAGCACTGCCAGAAGCGTCGTATATGCCGTAAGTGAAAAGGACCATAAGATTTATGATATATGGCAGGGAAGCACTGACGGAATGCTGGACGGCTGTGAATTTTATAACGGCCGGATATACATCGATTACATAATCGGATATGACGACTCCTACAAAATGCTGGGAGAAGATATTATCTGCTACAAATATGATAAGAAGTCGGATTCCTTTGTGGAAGAAGAGCCGGATGCATCCCTGGAATCAATCGTAAAAACCGCAAATGACAGAGGTGCCCGCATCCGCAGAAGCGAAAACCTGTGCTTTGCTCATATGTATGATGACTGCGGATACCTGCCCGCCGTTCTTGACGGAGAGCTTGTCCTTATTAATCCCGACAAAACCCTGCACCACACCTCAGGACTCGAAGAAGCATACAGCGCATATTACGACAGCAATCATATCTTTTCCATACAGAGAGATTACGAAACGTATGAGGGAAAAGCATATGTATATGATATCGCTTCCGATGAACTTACCGAAATATCCGACGAACGTGGTGCGGAAAGTCTTCTGGGCAAAAGCGGAAACAAATACTATTTCAGTGTTTCGGATCCGGAAGTCTACGGCATAGGACATAATTACATTTACGAATATGATTCGGACACCGGAGAACTTAATTTCATTTATGATAAAACATCGATTCCCGGATCAAGCATTATCCCCGGTGTTGAAGGCTTCACTGTAACGGAAAAAAACATATACTATATTGATTTTCATGATGGGGATATTATCTGGAAAACCGTTACACTTGCTAATCCTGCGACTCCAACCGTAGATTTAGATCTGGACCGCGAAAAGAGATTCGATTACGGCACATTCGGCTACGTATCAACCAGTATATCCTGCCCCGATTGCGGCACGGATCTTATCCAGGCTTACAGCGAATACCTGATACTTGATGGTTCGATATCCGACCACGCGGACGTGATCAATGAATATCTTATGGGTAAAGCAGAAGAATTCAATGAGATCGAAACAACCTCTTACACGATCGATACCCCCTGTGAGGATCATCAGGCACACCCCACCTGGTACAGGGTAACAAATGATTATTATGTATCCGATATCGATATCATCTGTGATAACTACCTGACGGTTAATATGACCGGATACTGGTACGGCGGCGGAGCTCACGGAATGCCTTACAGAGGTCAGTATCTCTTTGATCTTACTACCGGAGAAGCCAAGTCCTTCACGGATTTCTATGAAGGTACCGAAGCAGAATTCAAGTCTCTGGTTGCCGAAAAGACCAAAGAAGATTTTCTTGGCTACGATCTCGAAAACTACGGATCTCCCTATTTTTCGGGAGATGCCGATGTGATATATGACGACGCCTACAAATATGCATCACTTGACGGCGGAACGATAGAATTTACCTCTGACGGCATCATCTTCTACTACCCGCCTTATGAAATGGGATCCTATGCATCGGGATTCATCGATATATTTATTTCATACGATGAACTCCTGGGACGAGATTCGCTTTAAGAGTTTCCTTTTCTAACCCCCTCGAGGAAAGGTTACTTCTTAAGTCTTCCGGCCTTTCCCGGAAGACCCATATACAAAAAGGACTGCCCTCCGGCAGTCCTTTTATTCTTCTATCCTTCGCAGATAACAGTCTCCATTATGTCATAATGAAGTTTTGTATATCCGCATTTTTTATAAGTCTCTATCGCCCGTTCATTTTCGGGCTCTACTTCAAGCTTGAACCGGACAACCCCGGGATACATGGAAGGAAGTTTTTCAAAAAATTCTTTTGAGATACCGCGCCTTCTGAACTCCTCTTTGATATACAGATCCTCGATCCATGCACATATTCCGCCGTACTCAGTGGTAAAGCTCTTGGAGACCATGGAATATCCGGCAATCTTACCGTCCAATACAAAAACATACCCGTCCAGATAAGGACAATCGCCTATGCAGGCTTCAATGTCATTCTTAAGCACTCTGTCGGATGATGTATGAAGAACTGCAGGAGAATCATAGAATACTCTCATCATCCCGAACACTTCATCAAAATGAGCTTTATCCATCTTAACTATTTCCATTAAAGATCACTCCTCCCAAAACAGTTCATCAAGAGTTTTTCCAAGCACTTTACATATACTGCGGCATAAATTTATCGTAGGGTTGTAATCCCCTTTTTCTATGGCATTAATTGTCTGTCTGGAAACGCCGACTTTATCCGCAAGATCCTGCTGTGACATATCCAGTGCCGCTCTCGCAGCTTTCAGCTTTAAATTTTTCATCTTTTATTCCTCCTCATCTTCGGATGATTCGGATATTCCGTTTGATATTTTTTTCAATATCATGGCAATAAAAACTATTAAAAATGCAATGACGCAATATACGTTCAATATCCTGAAAGTGGGTACGCCGTTTATTATGATCAATCCCGATAATCCGTTACCGATGCAGATCAGAAGATTCATCAAACAGATTACCGCCAGCATTATTATAGTACCTTTGCCGGTTCTGTTTATTGCAAAATAACTTTCATGCCATATGCAGTATACAGCATAAACGGTTATGCTGATAAAAAGTGCACCTCCGTAAAAAACATATGCCGATGAATTCGGAATCAGACCGCTGCAGTCGATACACATCACAATTCCAAGTTCAATAAGCAGGGTAAAAAAGCCGAGTTTGAAACCTTTGCCCTGTTCAAGCTTCTGTCTTTCATCGTACTTATCATGTACATCCGCACCCGACATGATCAATATCTCACGAACGATAAGAACAAGCATCAAAACGATTCCCAGGATAAGTGCAACTATCCCGGCAACAATTCGGGAATTATCAGCTTCGGACTCATAAGAAAATTCATATTCCATTACCTGCTCGGTATTGTCCGGAAAAGAGTCAAAAGAAGATGCATCTGCGATCATCTCCGCTTCTTTTCTGCTGAGGAAGTTTTCGGAAGCATATTCCAGAAACTCTTCCCTGCCTGTGTGGACAATGAATCCGGCATAATAATCGCCTTCTTCCAGGTAAACCACGGTATCAAGATATATCGCTCCCTGTACCGACGAATAGCGGACGGCCCCGGAAGAATCAGTTACAAGAACAGTCGTAATAAAGCCAAGATCATCAACAGCAACGCTTCCGACATCATCCTTTGATACGCCTTCGGGAAGCAAAGAAAACCTGAGGATGTAATTACCGTCAGCTTTTACCGAGAAGGGGGTAAAGCTTTCCGGTTCGGAAACGGATCCGTCAATTACCCGGACGGTCTGCTTATATTTTACATATCCTTCGTTCGCTTCATCACTGCCCACAGACAGGAATCCAAAAGCAAGCACCATGAAGACGATAATTAATATATAAGCAATAAGTTTCAGTAAGGATTTCTTTTTCATTTCAAATCTCCGTAATTAAATATAACTCATAATGAACAGTCCGACGCAGATCAGAATAAATGCCCATGTATATTTCGCACCGAAGAAAGCGGCAACAGGATTTACCGAAGGTTTTGCTTCAGGTACGGGAGCTTGCGTGAATTCAGGTGCCTGCTGCATGGGAACGCCATAGGGGTAAGCGGGGGCAGGTGCTTCATTTCCCGTTACCTTAAGTTTGCCGGTGCTTGCAAATACTATGAAGATGACTAAGCCTGCAACCCCCGCAAGCATGATGAACATCACCCACAGCATAAGTGCTATGAAGTAAGGATCAGTCAATAACTGAAATACCATATCATCGGTGATCTCACCCGTAAGCAGTGCACCGTCCATTGTATGGGTTACAAGGAAGAGTGTGATTGCGGAGGTTCCCATATTTATCATCATATGGAGTCCGATGGTCAGATGTATCTTACCAGTCTTCAGATACAATACAGCCCACAGACAGCCGACAAATGCGGCAAAAAAGAACTGTTGGAAATTACCGTGGAACAAACCGAAGAACAGTCCGGAAACAAGAACCGATATAAGTGCACCATATTTATTTAAACGGTCAATAAGTACTTTTCTGAAGATCAGTTCCTCAAAAACCGGGGCAAAGATACCTACGGTAAGTATTCTGGGTAACGGACTTGAATTATACATCAAATCCGCAAGGCTTGAAGTGTCGGTGGAAGGCGCCAGGATCATATGTATGACATATCCGATGATTGCTCCCACAAAGATAAGTCCCAACGTCATCAAAGCATAAACAAGATACATTCCGAATCCGATATTTCTTTTTTCAATCCTGTTAACCGGAATCTTCCTGCAGGTCAAAAGTATCAGAGGAAAACCTACGATATCAACGGACAGAATTACCAGGAAAAATGACAGATTCGATCTGATCTCAGCGGAAGCATCCGCAAAAATGTATCTGATAAGATACGCGAAAACAACCTGGACAAGTGTAACCGCAAGCGCGAAGACCGCATATCTTAAAGCGATATTGTTCATCCTGTTCTTAATGCCGTCATCCTCCGTTTTTTCAAAGATAAGCAAAAGGACAAGAATTCCCAACTCCAGAAATCCCAGAATGACAGCCAAGACTTTCATCAGGGCCGGAGCAGATGCCGAAGTATATCCGGTAATTTCGATTGAGATTTCACACACTGAGAATGATTCTTCATCAAATGTATCAAAACCGATCATGTCGATATAATCATCAAGCGCTTCATCGGAATCAAACATATTATTAGATTCGCAGAAATCCCTGAACGAATCCTCGTCACAGAAAAACTCTATACGGCCGTAGTATTCTCCTTTTTCCAGATTCAAAGAAGCACCATCCTGACTGAGTTGAAAACCCGAAGTGCAAAATACGGAATCGCCTGAGGAATCGGTGATTGAAAAACCGGTTATATAACCGGGATCTTTCACATCCCAGGAGTAATTCAGCACCACTTTTTCATCACCCGTTAAAACAAATGAAAAATCCACGCCATCCGGGTCTATTACCCCGTCTGTTTTTTCAACCGCATAGGAATAGAAGGAATTAAGCAGCGATTCCTCACTTCCTTTATCACGAAGCGATAATGTCAGAAGAACAAAAAAAGGCAGGATCAGTATCAAGAACAGAACATAAAGCACCTTGTTTTTCATAAATTCCTCCAAACAAAAAAGAATTACTACCCCTCTTATAAAAGGATAGTAATTCTCTTTTTACATAATGTCAAGTATATCTTACATTTTGTAAGGTGCGTTTAAGCGTAAACCTTAGCTTCCTCTTCGCCGTTCATAACTCTGAGTCCGCCCTGAGCAAGAGCAAGAAGCTCATCCTCTCCGGGATATACGGTTACGGGAGCGATCTTTCCTACTCTCTCGATCATAGCCTTGGTAACTCTCTCATTATAAGCGATACCGCCGGTGATGATGATCTGATCGACATCTCCCTTAAGAACGGTTGACTCTGCTCCGATGTCCTTGCAAACCTGGAAGATGAATGCTTCCATAACAAGCTTAGCCTGAGCATCGCCTTCGTCCATTCTCTTCATTACTTCTCTTGCATCGTTGGTTCCGAGATATGCATTGAATCCGCCCTGGCCGGTAGCCTTCTTGAGCATTTCCTTCTCGGAATACTTGCCTGAATAGCAAAGTCTGATGAGCTTTCCGGTAGGAAGTCCGCCGCATCTTTCGGGTGAAAGAGCGCCGTCTCCTTCGAATGCGCTGTATACATCAACGATCTTGCCGTACTCGTGAGCTCCTACGGAAACTCCGCCTCCGAGGTGAGCTACGACAAGTCTGAGATCCTCGTACTTCTTTCCTACGGACTTTGCATAACGGCGTGCTACTGCCTTCTGGTTAAGAGGATGGAAAATTGAGGTTCTGGGGCACTCGGGCATACCTGAGATTCTTGCAACGTCGCTGAGCTCGTCTACAACAACGGGATCTACGATGAATGCCTTCTTGCCGATCTGATCTGCGATCTCACGGGCAAGGATTCCGCCAAGGTTGGATGCATGCTGTCCCTGAACACCGATCTCAAGATCCTTGATAACCGCATCGGTTACTTCATAGGTTCCGCCGGGGATGGGCTTAAGAAGTCCGCCTCTTCCTACGATGAAATCAAATGAGTTAACGTCGATATTGCTATTCTTGAGGAAATCAAGAATGATGTTCTTTCTGAAATCCTTTTGAGCGATGATGGAATCATACTGTGAGATCTCCTCGGTTGAGTGACGGAGAGTCTCATCCATTACACAGGTCTCATCCTCGAAGATACCGACCTTGGTTGATGTAGAACCGGGATTGATGATAAGAGATTTAAGTGCCATAACTGTTCTCCTTATTATTTATTCATTTTCTTCATCTGATCGGAAACGACTGCTGCCAATGCGATGGAGTTAACCTTAACGTCCTTGGTGTCGGATCTGGAGGTAAGAATAACGGGAGCCTGGGTTCCGGTAAGGATATTTCCGTTCTTAACTCCGGGTACCATGTGAACGATTGACTTGTAAACAAGGTTTCCTGCGTGGATGTCGTGGAAAAGAAGGATGTCTGCCGATGCTGCACAGGGACGGTCGGTCGCTTTCTTTTCCTCTGCTGCTTCCTTATAAAGAGCAATGTCGAGGGAAAGAGGTCCGTCTACGATGCAGCCCTTGATCTTGCCTTCCTCGTTCATCTTACGAAGCTCGTCTGCCTCAACGGTAACGGGCATCTTGGGGTTAACAACCTCAACCGCTGCAAGAGGTGCAACCTTGGGATTGGTAACGCCGCAGGCATTAGCTACTTCTACGGTGTAATCGATAATGGCAACCTTGTCCTCAAGAGTGGGATAAGGCATGAATGCAACGTCGGTAAGGAAAAGAAGTCTGTCGATTCCGGGAAGCTCGAATACGCATACGTGTGAAAGAGGCTTTCCGGTACGAAGTCCTACTTCTTTATCAAGAACGCTCTTAAGGAAGGTCTTGGTGTCTACGAGTCCCTTCATGTACATGTCGGCTTTTCCTTCATGTACGAAGCTTACAGCCTTGAGAGCAGCTTCCATGGGATCCTTAACATCAACGATCTCATATTCATCAAGTCTCATATCAAGCTCGGCTCCGATAGAACGGATCTGATCCTCGTCACCTACAAGAATGGCATCGATAATGCCCATTCTGTGTGCTTCTCTTACAGCTTCAAGCACGGGCTTGTCCTGTGCTACGGCAACTGCCAGTTTTTGCTTGTCGAGGCCCTTGACCTTAGCAAGCAGATCAGCGAAATTCTTACTCATGATATGTCTCCTTGTTAAATTAATGTAAAAATGCAGTTATTAATTAAACGCACCATTCAAAATAATAGCACCCGGCGGGCTTTATTACAATACCGCCGCGGTGCTCATGCCATTCATACTTACCCGGAAAACCTAAAGGATCGCCGTAAAAGTGATCTTATCATCACCTGTAAGAAACGCCGTTATCCTGCCTTTATGTGCCTCCGCTACTGCACGGGCTACGGAAAGTCCTATCCCGAATCCGCCGTTTTCTGAGTTTCTCGAAGAATCCGCCCTGTAAAACCTGTCAAAAAGATGCCTTACCGTCTCCTTATCCATAGCCTCAGAAAGATCATTGGTCACCCTGATAACGGCCTTTTTTCCCTTGGATGAAAGACTCCAGGAAACCCTTCCGCCTTTCGGACAGTACTTGAGAGCATTATCGAGAAGAATGTTCATAAGTTCATAGACCTTCTTCTTATCACATGTTATACGGACCCCGCCCTCGATATCCGAAACAAAGGTAATACTGCGGGTGATGGAAGGAGCTTTGACAGAATCTGCCACGTCCTCGGCAAGAGCGGATATATCCACCTCCTCCATATCAAGGCACTCTGCACCCTCTTCCATTTTGGACAGAGATATCAGGTCGTTTGTAAGAAGTGTCAGTCTATCCGTCTGCTTTACGATATCCGAGATCCACTCATTGTCATCGCCAAGCTCCATGCCTAAAACATCCGCATCTGCTCTGATTATTGAAAGAGGTGTCTTGATCTCATGTCCCGCATCGGATATGAACCTCTTCTGCTTTTCTCCTGCTTCTTCGATTGGTCTGACAGCTTTCCCCGATATAAAATATATGATGCATCCGATGATCAAAAGACCGATAAGCGATATGACAATACTGGTATTTCTGAAATCCCTGAAACCTGCTAATGCCGCTCCTCTGTCGCAAAAGATAACAAGCCTGCCGCCTTCCGGAGTATCGGATATCATGTATCTGTAATCATAGATAAAGCCCGAAACTTGTCCGCCCGATAAGACCTTATCCGCAAGGCTAACGGCGGTATCCTCCGAAACAGCTGAGATTTTATCGATATCCGCTTCTACCAGTTCTCCGCTTTCGGAATACTTCGCTGTAAAAAATCTGGTTTCAAATGCAAGTTCCGGAGAATCAATCCTCTCCCCTTGCATCATCCGTGGCGGCTTTTCCGGGATCGTACCCGCAGGAGACTGAAGCATCCTGTCCGGAAATGTTCCGCCGTTATCCGCAAGTATCTTAAGAACCTTATCGGAATCTCTTATCACGTGAACATAGTTACTTATGTTGATACCGCCCACCAGGACGATAAGTACGACAAAAACCGATAAAAAGGCGGTCATGATAAATTTTATCCGAAGCTTTTTTATCATAAGATTAATTCTCCGAATCGGTCACCAGACTATATCCTGCATTTCTTACTGCTTTGATCCGTACATTTGCCCCGATACGGATCAGTTTTTTCCTAAGGTATGACAGATTGGTCCATACAATACTGGTGTCACCTTCAAAATCCAGTCCCCAGATCTTATCAAAGAATCTTTCCGTAGTGATCAGCATACCCGGATTGGACATCAGATATTCCATCATCTGATATTCTTTGGACGAGAGTCTGACGCTTTCAGACGGCGATGATAATTCGAAGTTTGCTCTGTTAAGGGATATGTTTCCGAATCTGAGCAAATTATCCCCGGCAGGCGTAAGTGTTCTTGTCATTGCCCTGAGTCTTGCCAAAAGTTCCTTTCCGTCAAAGGGCTTTGTCAGATAATCGTTAGCCCCGAGATCAAGTCCCTCTACTTTGTCATCCACCTGGGATTTTGCGGTCAGCATCATGACAGGTATCTTAACACCCGAAGATCTTGCCCTTTTCAGTACTTCAAATCCGTCCATTCCGGGCATCATAACATCCAGGATGGCTGCATCGTAATCACCGGCCGTCAGATAGTCGAGCGCATCGGAGCCGTTATATACCGCATCCACCGAATAGTTATTCCCTTTAAGTATGGCAGTTAATGCCCGGGACATAGATTTTTCGTCTTCCGCTAAAAGTATTCTCATGACGTCATTATCTCACATTAAGAAGTTCCAGGTAAGCATATTTATAATACCCTCTATCAATTTCCTGCCGGGTGCTCACCGGGAGCCTGCCCGTTTCCCGGCATAAAACCTTCTCCGTGGCCGAAGCCTTCTCCGGGGGCAGGTCCTACTTCAGGCCTTGTACCTTCTTCAAATCCGCCCTCCAAGCCGAAACCTCCTCCCATAAACTGATTGGGAATGGAATCTGTTTCTTCTCCGTTTATTATGAGGGTTCCTCCGTTCAACTCAGCCTTCCCGTCATAATCACATGTGGACTGACCGGTTATGTCTATGATACCACCGTTTATGATAAGATCTCCGTTCGAATCTATTCCGTCCGTATCTCCTTCTCCCATAACTATCGTGATATCGCCACCGTTTATCTCGACCTTAACATCCATATCTTCGGTCTTTAATGCTGCGTTTATTCCGTCATCCGTAGCATTTATCACCAGCTTTCCGCCATTTATCAAAACGCATGTGGCTTCGAGTCCTTCTGCTCCGCCTATCGTGATATCACCGTCTTCAATCGTAAGAATTGCATCCGCATGAATACCGTCATCTCCCGCTTTGATCGTAAGAGTTCCTCCTGTCATCAGAAAATCCTCATTTACATTTATACCGTCTTCCGAAGCATCTATATCGATATATCCTCCCGATATATCAAGACTGTCATTTACCGCGATTCCCTTTCCGTCTCCCGAAGTTATCTTAAGCTCACCGTCTCCGCTTATGGACACATCCGTTTTAGAGTAGATGACTGCATCGATTTCTTCATCCTCGGGATCATTAAAACCTTCTTCATTCATAAGAACGGATTCACCGTCCAAAATGATATTTACATCACCTGCGGACCGGGCATATATCGCTGCAGAAGATGAACTTACGATCTTTGCATCACAGAGTATAAGTGTCACGCTTTCATCTTCTCCCACATCTATCCTGACAGTGCAATCTTCGGATGATCCGGTCAATAAATAACTTCCGCCTTCCGTGATACTGACCGTTCCACTGTCATCACTTAGTTCTATTACTTCATCATATCCGGAGACTACGGATTCTTCTTCAATCTCATTCTCCGCAGATACAACCGTATCCGTCACTCTGTCAGAAACACTGCTTTCCGTATGGGAAGCCGTACATCCCGTTATCATGAGAGAGACTATTGCTCCGGCTGCAACTATATTCAAGATATTCTTTCTTTTCATATCCTATTACTCCTTTCCGTTAAAGTTCGGCCGTCTCGCGGCGTTTTAGAGAAGACACCATTATTTCCAGATTTCCGTTTCTGCATCTTAAGTCATCGATGAATTTCTTTTCGATATCGGGCGAAGTAAGCGTAATATCATAATCCAGTTTAAACATAGCTCCCATATTTGAAGTCTTTGCGGAGATAAGGTTATGCTCCGTCGTATATTTGTCGAATATCTCATCAAACACTCCGGTATAATCAAGATCCTCGGGGATAGTGATCCTGAGACTTCTGGTCAGTTCCGAGTTTTTATCATGTCCGAGATCTGTGGCTTTATATAAGCTGACCGCAGCAATCATTATCAGTTCAAAAACAAAGGCATAGAGCACATAACCCATTCCCGTAAGAAGCCCCAAAGCCATCGCCATAAACAGATTTCCGATCTCCCTGGCAGTCCCCTGGGCTGAGCGGAATCTGACAAGTCCGAATGCTCCCGCCACCGCAACACCCGCCCCGATATTGCCGTTTACTGCCATGATCACAACACTTACCATGGCGGGAAGCAGTGCCAGAGTTACGGTAAAACCTTTGCTTGATCCCGCATCAGTTGTAGATTTCGCCAGGATCACTCCCAGGATAAGCGATGCGATTATCGGCACCATAAAATCAGCAACCGATATATCCGCATTTCCAACAAGTGTTTCCATTAATATGTTAAGCATATTTAAGCCTCTCTTTCGTATATGTATTATTTCCCGCTATATAATCTTCGTAGTATTTTCCGTATTTGGAAAAGGACGCTTTTTGTATTCCTTCTTCCCTTAAGAATCTTATGATCCACATGGGCAGCCCTGCGCTTACCTTTACTTCCAGTATGCTTAGACCGCTTCCGAGGACCGGAGCTCCGAATACACCTTCTCTCAGGGAAAGCTGCGTTTCTCTGGCAAGAACATTTGTATCCAGCGTGATCCTTGTATCCGTTCCATCAAGCGGGTAAAACGCCTCCCTTTCGTATGAGAGAAAAACCTTCGGTTTAAGCCCCGTATAGAAATCCCTGAAATACCCGATTTCTTTTTCAATCTGAGAATCACCCGGCATTTTTCCGCCGCCTTCAAGCCACCCCATCGCTTTATTTTCGGGAAGTGCTATTCTCCTCTTGTAAACTACGGACTCGTATTTTTTCTTGAGCTCAACAAATACATCCTCGTCTTCCCTGACCCGCTTGTAACTCCTTATCCTGAGTTTTTCCTTATATAAAGGTTTATCCAGTGAAGTTCTTATAAGTCTGTAATTATCGGTATCAAAATAGATATTCCTTATAACCGTATGCCCATAACTATCGATCTTCATCCTTCCTTCCATCTCCGCAAGAAGCCGTCTTCTCTGTTTTTCATCAAGGAGATACTTGATCTCGTAGCGTTTGAAAATGTTCTGATAATCCATATCTGACCTCCTTTTCATGAGATCAGTGTAAGAAGCGAACCTTAAATAAAGCTTAAATGTTTTATAATTTGTTCTATATCGACAACTGAGTTTTTAAGTACTAAGATGATTCCTATGACTGAAATCGCGAAACAAAAAGAAAATACAGCTATAAATCCCATAACGGAGGGCAAAATCGGGAAGGAAATGATACTCTTTTTCCTCCCCCTTATGTTCGGTACTTTTTTCCAGCTTCTGTATAATACGGCGGATTCCGTAATCGTCGGCCGTTTTGTCGGAAAAGAAGCCCTTGCGGCAGTAGGCGGCTCTGCGGCCATACTGGTTAACGTATTCGTGGGAGGCCTGACATCCCTTTCATCAGGCGCCACCATCATAGTGGGACAGTATTACGGTGCGGGCAGAAAAGAAGACGTTTCCAACGCCGTCCATACCGGAATGGCCTTTGCCTTGATCCTGGGCATCATTATCACCATTGTGGGCATCCCCACCACAAGACTCATGCTGGAAGCCATGAATACCACTCCCGAATCTCTGGACGGTTCGACTGTATATTTGAGAGTCTACATGGCCGGAATGATCCCCAACCTCGTGTACAACATGGGAGCCGGGATTCTGAGAGCAATCGGGGATTCAAAACGTCCTCTTTTATTCCTGGTTATTTCTTCCATAGTAAATATCATTCTCGATCTGGTCCTTGTCCTGGGCATGGGACTGGAAGTATTCGGTGTCGCGCTGGCCACCGTACTGTCACAGACCATAAGTGCGGTCTTGACCATATATGTACTGGTAAAGGCTACCGACTGCTACAGGCTTTACCTTAATAAGATCAGGATTCATTCCTTCTATTTAAAAAGAATACTCATGATCGGCATCCCTTCAACCGTTCATTCCCTTACCTATACCGCATCCAACCTTATAATTCAGATCGCGGTAAACAGCTTCGGCACGGATACCGTTGCTGCCTGGGTTGCAACGGGAAAGGCAGATCAGATCTTCTGGATGGTCAGCAATTCAATGGGCATAACCATATCCACCTTTGTTGCCCAAAACTACGGCAAAGGAAACATGAACAGAGTCAAAAAGAGTATGGTCAGCGGCTTTATCTACCATACTCTCCTTACCACGGCTATAGTGGCAGGTCTTTTAGCCATAGGTCCCTTTGTCCTTACTTTCTTTACCAAAGACCCGGTTGTGCTTGATATCGCAACCTACATGCTCAGATTCTTCGTCGTATTTTACTTCTCATTCATATTGATAGAAGTATGTCACGGAGTTTTGAGAGGAATGGGCAATGCCACCGGCCCCATGATCATAAGCGTGTTCGGCGTATGCGGAATAAGGATCCTCTGGATCTTCACCGCTTTCAGATCATTCAGGACAATGACAGTGCTTATGACCTCATATCCCATCTCCTGGGGCATCAGTTCTGCCATATCACTCATCTATCTGATCATATGCTTAAAGCGTATGAAAAAAGAAAAATCGGCATCTCAGGGGAAAAAGAAAATGACAATACTTCCGGTAATACTTCTGCTTGCAGGAATCTTATGCATCCTATACGGAATAACCATAATGCTTGCCAATTCCGGTTCGAAGTTCTTCTGCGTATGGTATGCGGGCGGGGTATGCTTTGCAGCTCTCGCATTCCTTTTCAGATCCGGCATCATCGCAAAGCTCCCCGGAGCGGTAAAAGTAATATGCGTCTGTCTGATATCCCTGGGACTTATAATTGTCATCGTAACCCAGTGCATGGTAATATCGGGCTTTCGCAATAATACCAAGAAAAACCTCGATTACATCATCGTTCTCGGATCCCAGGTCAAACCTTCCGGGCCGGCGGTTGTTACGAGAATGAGACTGGATAAAGCATATGAATACGCGTCGGAAAATCCGGATACCGTCATAATCGTATCGGGCGGTCAGGGCAGCAACGAACCTGCCAGCGAAGCATCCGTCATGAAGGATTATCTGGTGGCACGCGGCATAGACGAAAGCAGGATCCTGATGGAGGATCTGTCCACCAGCACCTCGGAAAACCTGCAGTTCAGCGCTTCTTTATACGATGGTCTGACTAGTAGCAGTGTGGGTATTGTATCCAGCAATTTCCACATCTTCAGAGCTCTCGCCATCGCAAAAAAATGCGGATATACCGATGTGTACGGCATACCCGCAGATTCTGTATTACTGTATCTTCCCAACAATATGATCAGAGAAACCGTAGGACTTCTCAAAGACTTCCTTATGGGAAATCTGTAATTAAGACAGCGAGGCCGATTCCTGATTTCCGCGGGTGGCGCGGATACATGATTGTCGAGACTTCGGTGGTCTGCGGCATGAGGTAGAACAATCATGGTTCTATGGCCGCCTGACCCCGAAAAGCGAGAGAATTATGTACCGCGACAGGACCCCAGGAAATCAGGAGCCGGCCTCTCGATTTATTTTACCGCTTCGATGATCTCCATTACGGAAGCTTTGATCTTAGCATTGACCGACAGAGCCTCCTCACGCGTGGCCTGTCTTGTATAGAAATAAAACTTTATTTTAGGCTCGGTTCCCGAAGGTCTGATTGCAAACCAGGTATCTTCCCCTTCAAGGAAGAATCTGAGAGCATTGGTCTTCGGGATCTTGTTATAAGGGAAGTTTATATCCTCCGAGCCGTCTTTATAATCAATGATCTTCTTTACCTTGATGCCTGCAAACTCAACGGGAGGACAGTTTCTGATGTGCTCCATCATCCTGCCGATCCTCTCCGAACCCTCGATTCCCTCAAGTACCAGATTGGGTTCATCCTCTGCGTAGAATCCGTACTTTTTATACAGATCCTGAAGGACCTGCCAAAGGGACTTTCCCTCTTTTTTCTCATAATAAGCGGCCGCCTCGGCAACCAGCATACCTGCACTGATACCGTCTTTATCCCTGATATCGGGACAAGCGGCATATCCCACCGACTCTTCATATCCGAAGAGATATTTCTCATTACGGCTTTCCAGAAAAGGAATAAGCCCGCAGATATTCTTAAATCCGGTGAGGGATTCGTACATCTTAACCCCGTAGCTTTCCGCCATTACCGCGGACATGGTGGAAGTTACGATGGATTTGACCATGGCTCCGTTTTCGGGAAGGGTTCCCGCATCCTTCATCCCGTCAAGAATGTATCCGGCCAGGATATAACCTGTTTGGTTGCCGTTCAGAGGCAGATATTCGCCGTTGTCCATAAGAAGCTCTATGGCAAATCTGTCCGCATCCGGATCCGTAGCCATAAGAAGCTTTGCCCCCGTCTTCTTACCGAGTTCCTCACTCATCCTGAATGCCTTGGGATCTTCGGGATTGGGGTATCCCACGGTTGTAAAGTCGGGATCGGGGTCTTTCTGCTCTTCCACTATCGAAACATTGGTAAAGCCCCTGTCCTTCATTACCGTCATAAAAGGAATACTGCCCGCACCGTTAAGGGGTGTGTAGACGATGGGGATGGTAAGATCAAGTTCATCTCCCTCATGTATGGCAAGGCTCTCTACCTTATCGAGATATTCCCTGTCATAGCTTTCGGAAAGGACCGTGATCAGTCCTTCTTTTACATATTTATCAAATGATCCGGAGGGATCTTCATCAAACTCTTTTAATCCTTTGATTCCCGTAAAATAATCAACCGCATTGATGCATTCCGTCATGGCATCGGCAATCTTCGAGCTGACCTGGCAGCCGTCCTCCCAATATGCCTTGAATCCGTTATATTCTTTGGGATTATGGGATGCGGTAATGTTGATGCCGCTTACGGTACCAAGGCGCCTGATCATGAATGCCAGTTCGGGCGTTGGCCTGAGCGAAGGAAATGTATAAGCCTTTACACCGTTAACCGCCAGGATCACAGCAGTCATTTTGGAGAATTCCGCGGAAAAATGTCTGGGATCGTGTGCGATCACAACTCCCCTCTTGCAGGCTTCCTCCCCGGATTTAACAATGTGATCGGCAATGCCCTGTGCGGCACGGCCTACGGTAAAACGGTTCATACGGTTTGTTCCGACTCCAACCTTGCCGCGAAGTCCCGCGGTACCGAATGACAGATCCTGATAAAACCTGTCCTCCAGCTCCCTTTCGTCCGTGACGGCCGAAAGCTGCGCATAAAGAGGATCCTTTTCATCCAAAGAGTTCTTCCATAATACGGCAGTTTCTTTGTATCCCATTGTTTTCTCCTTTTATATAGAGCGTTTTTTATATTTTATCATAGGAAAAGGCTAATTTCTAAACTCCCGCACACACAATGTTCACAATCTCTTTATTTGAAAATAACGCATCAGGTTTTATAATAATAAAGTCGGGTTTTTTACTCCGACAGATAGGAGAAATATGGTTAGACGAATACTTTCAGAGGTAAAAGAATATACTTTGCCCTCCCTTTTAACACCCGTTTGCATGGTTGTTGAAGTAGCCATGGAAATGCTGGTGCCGTATTTGATGGCCTCCATAATAGACAAAGGCGTATATGACGGAAACATGAATCATATCTATAAAATAGGACTTTTCATGGTTCTTGCCGCCATCATAGGATTTATCGGAGGTCTTTTCGGCGGAAGATTTGCCGCCGTTGCGTCAACCGGACTTGCTAAAAACTTAAGAAAGTCCATGTATGACAACATTCAGACGTTTTCTTTTTCAAACATCGACAAATTCTCAGCTTCATCACTTGTAACAAGACTCACCACAGACGTCACAAACATCCAGAATGCGTACCAGATGGGCCTCAGAATGGCCATGAGAGCACCTGCCAGCCTTGTGGTTGCCATGTGCATGGCTTTCTACATTAATGCAAGGATTGCAAGGATCTACCTGATCGCGGTAATAATCCTGGGATTAATCCTGGCTCTCATTATTGTAAGCGCCACCAAAACCTTCAGAGAAGCGTTTCCCAAGTACGATACTCTGAATGAATCGGTCCAGGAAAACGTATCCGCCATCAGAGTCGTAAAGGCGTACGTACGTGAGGACGAGCAGATCGGACGTTTTAAGAAGGCTTCCAGAGCTATTTACGACATCTTCGTGAAGGCAGAAGGAAAGGTTGTCCTCAACGGTCCCGTAATGACCCTTACTGTTTATACCTGCATCCTGACCATCAGCTGGGTTGGTGCAAGGATGATCAGTGTCGGTGATCTTACCACCGGTGAGCTTACCAGCCTTCTTGCTTACTGCATGAATATTCTCATGAGTCTCATGATGCTTTCCATGATCTTCGTAATGCTGACCATGAGTGCGGCCAGCGGTGAAAGAATCGTTGAGGTTCTTGACGAAGTAACAGACCTTAAGAATCCCGAAAATCCCGTTATGGAAGTAAAAGACGGATCGGTTTCCTTTAATAATGTCTCTTTTGCATACAATTTTGATAAAGGCGGAAAACCAGTCCTCGAAAATATCAATCTGGACATAAAATCCGGTGAAGTTATCGGTGTCATGGGTGCCACAGGTTCATCCAAATCCACCCTTGTAAGCCTCATAAGCAGACTTTATGACGTAAATGAAGGAAGCGTTTTTGTAGGCGGAAGGGATGTAAGGGATTATGATCTGGAAACCCTCAGAAATTCCGTAGCGGTTGTACTCCAGAAAAACCAGCTCTTCTCCGGAACCATCCTTGACAACCTCCGCTGGGGTAAGGAAGACGCTACCGAGGAAGAATGCAAAAAAGCCTGCGAGATGGCATGTGCCGACGAATTCATCTCAAGGATGCCGGACGGATACAACACCCGCATCGAACAGGGCGGAACCAATGTATCCGGCGGTCAGAAGCAGCGTCTTTGTATTGCAAGAGCACTTCTCAAGAATCCCAAGATCCTCATTCTGGATGATTCCACCAGTGCCGTGGATACCGCAACCGATGCCAAGATCCGTGAAGCCTTCAGAACCCAGATCCCCGGCGTTACCAAATTCATCATTGCCCAGAGAGTATCCAGTATCTCCGATGCCGACAGGATTATCGTAATTGATAACGGACGTATAAACGGTGTGGGAACACACGAAGAACTTCTTAAAAATAATGAGATCTACCGTGAGGTCTATGAATCCCAGACCGGCGGTGCAAAAGATTTCGACGAAACGGAGGTGGACTAAATGCCCGGACCCGGAAGCAGAAATACACTCGGTAAACCGGGGCCCAAAGCCCAGAACCCCGGAAAAAGTTTTAAGCGCATAATGGGCTATGTCCTTAAGGACTATAAGGTCCACTATGCATGGGTAATCGTATGCATAATCGCATCCGTTCTCTGCAGCCTGCAGGGTACCCTTTTTATGAAGGAACTGATAGATAAATATATTACCCCGTTCCTCCTTGATCCCAATAAGCTCCCCGACTTCGATCCCCTGGCAAAGGCAATCACAAGAGTTGCCTGCTTCTATGCCATCGGAATAGTCGCAAGCTTCGTTCAGGCAAGGCTCCTTATCAAGATCACCCAGGGAACCATGCAGACCATGAGAAACGAGCTTTTCGAAAAGATGGAAAAGCTCCCCATCAAATACTTTGACACACATACTCACGGCGATATCATGTCGATCTACACCAACGACATCGATACCATGAGACAGATGATCTCCATGAGTATCCCCCAGTGCTTTAATTCGGCAATCACCATCGTATCCGTATTAGTATCAATGATAGTACTCAGCCCGGTTATGACTATCGTAACAATTGTTATGGTTGGAGTAATGCTGGCATGTACCGGATATGCGGCCAAAAACAGCGGTAAGCATTTCGTAAGACAGCAGAAACAGCTGGGTACCGTTAACGGCTATATCGAGGAAATGATCACCGGACAGAAGGTTGTCAAGGTCTTCTGTCACGAGGAAAAAGGAAAACAGGAATTTGATGCTTTAAATGACGAGCTCTTCGATGCGGCTTCCAAGGCTAACACCTATGCAAACGCTCTGGGCCCCATCAACGCACAGCTCGGTAACTTAAGCTACGTTCTCTGTACCATCACCGGAGGCGCCCTTGCTCTTCACGGATCCGTAACCGTAGGTGCGGTTGCTTCGTTCCTGAGCCTCAACAAGAGCTTTAACATGCCTATCTCCCAGGTGGCACAGCAGTTCAACTCCATCATCATGGCTCTTGCGGGCGCAGAGAGAATCTTCGCTCTTATGGACGAACAGCCCGAAGTGGACGAAGGATATGTAACCCTCGTAAATGCCAAGAAGGGCTTCGGAGGACAGCTTGAAGAGACCGCTGAACATACCGGACTCTGGGCATGGAAACATTATCACAAGGCAGAGGGCACCACGGACTACAAACCTCTTGAGGGAAATGTGGTATTTGACGGTGTGGACTTCGGGTATACTGATGAAAAGATGGTGCTCCACGATATTAAACTGGAGGCTAAGCCCGGTCAGAAGATTGCCTTCGTAGGCTCCACCGGTGCAGGTAAGACCACCATCACCAACCTGATCAACCGCTTCTACGATATCCAGGACGGTAAGATCAGATACGACGGCATCAATGTTAATAAGATTGCAAAAGCGGATCTGAGAAGATCGCTGGGAATGGTACTTCAGGAAACCTGTCTTTTCACCGGAACCATTGCAGATAACATCCGTTTTGGAAAGCTCAATGCAACCGATGAAGAGGTAGTGGCAGCCGCAAAGCTTGCAAATGCGGATGAATTCATCAGCAAGCTCCCCGACGGATACGACACAATGCTCACCGGAAACGGTGCCAACCTCTCTCAGGGACAGCGTCAGCTTCTCGCTATAGCAAGAGCAGCCATCGCCGATCCCCCCGTACTCATCCTCGACGAAGCAACCAGCTCCATTGATACCAGAACCGAGAGAATCGTTCAGGAGGGAATGGATAAACTGATGAACGGAAGAACTTCCTTTGTCATCGCCCACAGACTCTCCACCGTCAAAAATGCGGATTGCATAATGGTAATGGAACAGGGAAGGATTGTAGAAAGAGGAACCCACGACGAGCTGATAAACCTCAAGGGAAGATATTATACTCTCTATACCGGCAATTCGATAGCATAAGGTATTTAAATAGAAAGTATTCCAAAAGTATTGAAAATACGCGTTTTATAACACATATTATTAAATATGAGGAGGACAGGAAATGTACGATAAGCAGTCCGGAACTATTTTTCTGGGAAAGAGCGGAGACAAAAAGATCTGCATCTATCCCAAGATGGCAAACCGTCACGGAATGATCTGTGGAGCTACCGGAACCGGTAAGACCATCACCCTCAAAGTCCTGGCGGAAAGTTTTTCGGATATGGGAGTACCCGTATTCTTAGCCGATGTTAAGGGAGACCTTGCGGGATTTTGCAGACCCGGAACCGATTCGGAGGATATGCAGGCCAGGATCGAGAGATTCGGATTAAAGGAAGAAGGGTTCGCGTACGACTCCTATCCCACCAATTTCTGGGATGTATATGCCGATAAGGGAATGCCCTTAAGAACCACCGTTTCGGAAATGGGCCCGCTTCTCCTCTCCAGAATCCTGGAGCTGAACGATACCCAGTCCAACGTGCTGGCTATGATATTCAAGATTGCCGATGACAATAATATGCTCCTTATCGATACCAAGGATCTAAAGGCAATGCTCAACTATGTGGCGGATCATGCCAAGGAATATGCTGCCGATTACGGAAGCATCGCCAGACAGAGCGTAAATGCCATTATCAGATCTCTGGTCAACCTGGAAAGTCAGGGAGGCGAATACTTCTTCGGAGAGCCCGCCCTCGATATCAACGACTGGATGCGCAGGGATTCCGATAAAGGTCCCATCCAGGTCCTCGACTGTCAGAAGCTGATCAATTATCCCGATATGTACGCTACTTTCCTTCTGTGGATGATGAGTGAACTTTTCGAGTCCCTCCCCGAGGTAGGTGACCCCGAAAAGCCCAAAATGGTCTTCTTTTTCGATGAAGCACACCTGTTATTTGATAATTCACCCAAGGCACTTATGACCAGGATCGAACAGGTCGTAAAGCTTATCCGCTCAAAAGGAGTCGGTATATTCTTCGTAACCCAGAATCCTGCCGACATTCCCGATCCCATCCTCGCCCAGCTGGGCAATAAGATTGAGCATGCCCTTCACGCTTACACTCCCGCGGAGCAAAAGAAAGCAAAAGCTGCAGCCCAGAGCTTCGTGGTAAACCCCGAATTCGACACTTACGAAACTCTTCTGTCACTTGGAACCGGTGAAGCTCTTGTTTCGGTTCTGGACGAAAAAGGCGTTCCCACCATGGTCGAGAATACCAAGATCCTTCCTCCCTGCTCTCTTATGGGTACGATAGATGATTCCACCAGGGATTCCGTAGTAAGAGGAAGCTCATTGTTCTCAAGATACAGCGATTATTTCGACAGAGATTCCGCTTATGAGTTCCTTCAGAGAAATCGTACTCTCGTAGAAGGCGAAGCTCCCGCGGATCAGGTTCCCGCAGAAGCTCCCTCTCAGAGTGCAAAACCCAAGGTCGACAAGAATTCCCTCGGTTATAAAACAACCAAAGCGGCCCAGAATGTGGCCAAGACCAGTGCAGGAACAGTGGGTAGAGAGGTCGGAAAAACAGTCGGAAATGCCATCGGAGGCAAGTTCGGAAAGACCCTCGGAGGTAATATCGGATCCAGCATAGGAAGAAACTTCCTGGGTGTATTCTTTAAGACCTGACAGGATTAAAATTGATATTTGCTTAGCTCCCCGCAGACAATTGCGGGGAGTTTTTTTGTGTCCGGATCCGGAGCGATTTTAAACATTTGTGTCATAAAAAACTGCATTTGGGGGCATAAATGACACTTCTGTCTGCAGACATAATACTGTATAAAGTATTCACATTTTTCTTGCAACCAAATATTATTGATGTAAATTGCGATAGTTTTTTATTCTCGCTTGTCCACTATATGACACAGACGTCTGTGGAAAAATCCAAGTTCTTCGCGAATTTTCCGAGGAAAGTTATCCACAAACTATGACATCAAAAAAAGTAACGTCTATGTCGTCATAAAAATTTTGTATACAGAACACCGGATATCTATCCTTTTCGTCAGATTTTTCTCTCGCGCCCCTCCATGTTGCGTATTTTGAGAATGCATGTGTTATTTTAATCAATACCGCTACTTTACTGCATTCTTTTTTCTCAAAATTCATGCCTCTCTCCCACCTTTTTTCTCCTGCAGATATCAGCCCATACGCATACAATAACCGCCATATTCTTCACACCCGATCAGTCCGGATTGTCTTGTCCGGGCAGACATATCCGCCCCTGATTCCGGGTAAAAATCACGGAAACTTTCAGTGTCTTTCCGGGTTTCCGACTCCTTAAAAAATCGGCAATTTACATAGATTTCAGGGCAAAAAGTTTGCTATATTTTTTCCTTTAAAACCGAGGGTGAATGTATTAAAATGGTCTTACGCATCTAATGCGATTCCCATCCCGAAAGGAGCAGGACATGAGTAAAAAATTTGGTAAATTCCTCTTTGGAACCGCTGTTCTCGGAACAGCCGCTGCCGCAGCAGCATATTATTATTATCAGAAGAAGAACGAGGAGACCGTTGTATTAAATGCAGACGGAGAACCCGCAGAAGCTCCCAAGCGTACTTATACATCCCTCGACGATATTTCCGAAGTAGCCAAGAAATTCACCGAATCAGCCAAGGAAACGGCCGGTAAGGTATCAAAGAGCGCCAAGGAAGCTTATACCAAGGTAAAGGACAAATTCCAGGCTTCAGACGACCTTGACGATCTTTTCGAGGAACTCGAAGATGAGGATGACGAAGAGGACGAGGATTTCACTCCCCTTTCGGAAACAGCCAAGGACGTAACCAAGGCTGCAGAAGATGCAGATAAGACCGTAGAAGAATTCTTCGATGATTCCGATGCTGCCGAAGGAACATCCGAAGAAGTTAAGAAATAATCAAACAACTACTACTCCGATTTTGGTAGCAAAAAAACCTCATCTCCCGGTGGAGATGAGGTTTTTTCCGTTTATATCGCCGTTTATTGCTTTACTTTGGCAAGCTCATCCTTAAGCTCCCTGAGCTTATCCTTGATCCTGGCATTTGCCGAGGGCGAGGTAAGAACTCCCGATATCATCCTGCTGCAGGTAGGATAATCCTTAAGATGGAAAGCCAGATTTGCGAGGAGATAATCAAGAGTGACCGAATCCATTCCTGCAATGGGAACATCCTCGGATCCCCTGGCCTCAAGAAAGCCGTTATATGCGTTGGAATGATACTCTGCTTCCTGTTCGGTAAGAGACTCGATAAGATCGGTAAAGTCTCCTTCTTCACCCTCCAGAAACTCCCTGTAGCTTCTCAAAAGCCATGCGGTTCTGAGGCATATAAGCGCCTTTTCGCTGGCCTTGGCACGCTTTACCACAGCACACGCAAGCGCAATCTTATATCTCTCCAATGCCTGGTCGAAGCTGTAGGTATCGTCATTGTACTTGGTAAGAACGATGTTTGAGGTTATATTTTCTTTGACGGCCTTGGCCTGGGTGGGAAGAAGCGCTCCGAAATAACGTGTAAGTGCCGCATATCCGCAGGTAGGGCACAGGACCACGTCATACTTCTCGGCTACAAATCCTCCTTCATAGACAAGCCGGAGGTCAAAATCGGGCTTCTTAAGCTTTGCCTTGCCGGTTTTCATGATCTTAGCGGTAAAATCATGATCACAGACAGGACATTTAAATGTCTTGTCATATATAAAGTCTGTTTCTTTGAATTCGGGCTTCTCGGCAGCTTTCTTTTCCGCCTTGACCTTTTCTTCCTTCTTATCCTTCCCGAATATGTCCATATTCTCGAGATTTCCTAATCCAAGGCTCTCAAGACCAGATAATAGACCTGCCATGTCATCCCTCCGTTACAAAAAACGAAATCCCCCCATAAGCTCTATTATTTCGCAGGAAGAGTGAACGAACTCTTAAGTCCCACGATACGGTTGAAGACAAGGTGATCATCCGAAGAATCCTTGCAATCTACCGTGAAAAATCCGTTTCTTACAAACTGGAATCTGTCAAATGCCTTAGCCCCCTTAAATGCAGGCTCAAGCTTACAATTCTTGCACACCTTCAGAGAATCGGGGTTGAGGTTGATATTTCCCTCTTCATCATATACGCCCTTCTCCTCATCCACAAGATTCTCATAAAGCCTTACGTCAGCATCGATTGCACTTGACGCCGGAACCCAGTGAATGGTTCCCTTGACCTTACGGCCGTCGGGCGAATTACCGCCTTTGGTCTCCGGATCATAAGTACAATGAACCACAGTAACGTTACCTTTCTCGTCTTTTTCACAAGAAACAGCCGTTACGTAATAAGCATTCATGAGTCTGACTTCGTTTCCGGGGAAAAGCCTGAAATACTTCTTGGGAGGCTCCTCCATAAAGTCATCTCTCTCGATATAGAGTTCTCTTTCGAAGGGAACGGTTCTGGTTCCGAGACTTTCATTCTCGGGATTATTGGAAGCGGTAACCTCCTCAACCTGTCCTTCGGGATAATTGTCGATGACCAGCTTGATGGGATCGAGGATAGCCATATATCTGGGAGCATCTGCCTTAAGATCTTCCCTGATACAATATTCAAGGGCAGCATAATCCGCAGAAGCCTGTGACTTTGATATACCGCAGAGTTCCACGAACTTTCTTATGGATGAAGGAGTAAATCCTCTTCTCCTGAGTGCGGCTATGGATACAAGTCTGGGATCGTCCCAACCGTCAACGGTTCCGTTCTCTACCAGCTTCTTGATATATCTCTTACCGGTAACCACATTGGTAAGATACATTTTGGCAAACTCGATCTGTCTGGGAGGATTGGGATATTCAAGTTCCTTAACAACCCAGTCGTAAAGAGGTCTGTGATCCTCAAATTCAAGGGTACAAAGCGAATGGGTAATACCCTCTTCGGCATCCTCGATGGGATGAGCGAAATCATACATAGGGTAAATGCACCATTTATCGCCGGTCCTGTGGTGAGCCATGTGGGCAACACGGTAGATAACCGGATCTCTCATATTGATATTGGGGGAAGACATGTCGATCCTTGCTCTTAATGTCTTCTCTCCGTCGGCATATTTGCCGTCCTTCATTTCTTCGAAGAGCTTAAGGTTCTCTTCGACGGATCTTTCCCTTCCGGGATCGTCCTTACCTGGTGTATCGAAAGTTCCCCTGTACTCTCTGACCTCATCTGCGGTCAGATCGGAGACATAGGCCTTACCCTTCTTGATAAGAGTAACGGCACCCTCATACATCTTGTCGAAATAATCGGATGCGAAGAAGAGTCTGTCCTCCCAATCGGCACCGAGCCATGCAACATCTGCTTTAATGGACTCGACAAACTCGGTCTTCTCCTTGGTGGGGTTGGTATCATCGAATCTGAGATTGAATTTTCCGCCGTACTCCTTAGCCATGCCGGAATTGAGAATTATACTCTTTGCATGTCCTATGTGAAGATATCCGTTGGGCTCGGGAGGGAATCTGGTCATGACATGGTCAAATCTTCCCGTAGCGAGATCGTTATCAATCTCGTTTTCTATAAAATGTTTTGAACGTCCTTCAATATCACCCATTATATAACTCCTGATATTAATGATGGAAAAGTCTGATTCCGGTGAAGCACATAACCATATCGTACTTGTCGCATGCTTCGATGACTACATCGTCTCTCTTGGAACCGCCGGGCTGAGCGATATACTTAACTCCGCTCTTACGTGCTCTTTCTACGTTATCGGCGAAGGGGAAGAATGCATCGGAGCCACAAATAACATCTGTATTTTTAGCGAGCCATGCTTTCTTTTCCTCTCTGGTGAATACGGGAGGCTTCTCTGCAAAGATGGTCTGCCAGGTTCCTTCCGCAAGTACGTCTTCGTACTCATCACCGATGTAGAGATCGATGGCATTATCACGGTCTGCTCTCTTAATGGTATCAAGGAACTTGAGTCCGAGAACCTGAGGGCTCTGACGAAGGAACCAGTTATCAGCCTTGCTGCCGGCAAGTCTGGTGCAGTGGATTCTGGACTGCTGTCCCGCGCCGATACCGATAGCCTGTCCGTCCTTTACATAACACACGGAATTTGACTGAGTATACTTAAGAACGATGAGTGAAACCTTCATATCCGCAAGGACATCGTCGGGAATGTTCTTATTCTTGGTTACAACATTTCCGGGAAGAACCTCATCCGCATTCAGTTCGTTTCTGCCCTGCTCGAAGGTGATGCCGTATACCTGCTTCTTCTCAATCTCAGCGGGCTTGTAGTTCTCATCGATCTGAATGATGTTGTAATTGCCGCTCTTCTTACCCTTAAGGATCTCAAGAGCTTCAGGCTCATATCCGGGAGCGATTATGCCGTCTGATACCTCGGGCTTGATAAGCATTGCAGTGCTGACGTCACATATATCGGAAAGAGCGATGAAATCGCCAAAGGAGCTCATTCTGTCCGCACCTCTTGCTCTTGCGTATGCACATGCAAGGGGGCTGAGCTCAGCCTTCTCATCTACCCAGTAAATCTTCTTAAGAGTATCGGAAAGAGGACGGCCTATAGCCGCACCCGCAGGGGATACATGCTTGAAGGAAGTAGCTGCGGGAAGTCCTGTAGCCTGCTTTAATTCCTTAACAAGCTGCCATCCGTTGAAAGCATCAAGGAAATTAATATATCCGGGTTTACCGTTAAGAACGGTAACAGGAAGGTCGCTTCCGTCCTCCATGAAAATTCTGGAAGGCTTCTGGTTGGGGTTGCATCCGTACTTAAGCTGAATCTCGCTCATTTTCACATCTTCGTCCCTCAGGGACGTCCTTTCTGTTAAATACTTGTTTGATTATTCGTTAGCATTGATAATTCTGGACTCGGCAGCTCCGGTCTCGATATCAATGAATCTTACAAAGAGTGATACTCTGTTGTCACGATTAAGAGAATCCCAGATAAGCAGTGAGAAATCATCGATGTCGCCTGCTATTTTAACTGCTTCGGGCTCGCCTTCGAAGCTGGGAAGGGGATTTCCGTCATGCTTATAGGTGTGAATGAAATGACCTTCGCCTGCAATGGGCTTTCCGTATGAATAAGTGCAGTGGATGGGTCTGTCCTCGGTTCCGTCTTCACTCTTGATGATGGACATCTGATAATCGTACTTACCTGCATGAACATTAAGTACGGCAGATATCCTGGGGGTGAAATTGGGAGCATCGGGCTCAAAGGTACGGCTTCTGAGTGACTGCTCGAAAGTAAATCCCTTATCAAGTCCGTTCCTTATGGTATCGGTCTGATCACCGTTCGTAACTATGGTGGTATGTCCGTCCACTCTTACGGGATGATAAATTATAAGGCTGGGGTCGCTGAGCTTGCTCATATCAAAAGGTCTTGTTTCGATTCCGTTATCTTCGGGAACCTCTACAAAGACACGGTTACGGCTGTTTACGCTTCTGCCCATGATAAAGTATGCACAAACGGCATATTTTCCGTCGGCGCTCATTCCTACAACGATTCCTCTGCCGGGATAAGAATTTTCTCTCAGACTTGATTCCAGTGACATATTACCCTCCTACCAATCAATTGCCTTTTGTTTCCAAAACGTACTTTTTTTCAAATTCCTGTCTGACAAGCGGCTTATCGAAATAATATCCCTGGATGTATTTGATCTTCATTCCGTCAAGCTTATCAAGCTGGTCTTTGTTCTCAATACCTTCGACACATATCTTTACGCCGATGGTCTCCGCAAGCTCCGCAACCATCCTTACGAATGACTGCGCGTATGCATCGGTATCCAGATCTCTTACAAAACTCTGATCGACCTTGATTATGTCGAATGGTATCTCTCTGATGTGATTGAGCGACGAATAACCCGTTCCGAAGTCATCCAGCGCTATGGTACAGCCAAGTGCCTTGATCCTGGTTAAGATCTCGATCATCCTGGGCATGTCATTGATCGCAAGAGACTCGGTAACCTCAAGACACAGATGCTTGGGATCTATGCCGGTTCTTTTGATAGTCTCTTCGACCGATTCAACAATATCATTCTGGAGCAGCTGGACAACGGACAGATTAACATTGACCTTATAGTCCAGACCGTATTTCTCGTTCCATTCCCTGCAGTTCTCGCATGCCTTCTCAAGAACGTGACCGCCTATGGGGTTAATGAGCCCCAGATATTCGGCAAGAGGTATGAAATCCGCAGGTGATATGAAGCCCATCTTATTGCTGTTCCATCTGACCAATGCTTCGGCACCGGCACAGACAGGCTCCCCGTTTTCCACATCTATAATGGGCTGGTAATATACTTCAAATTCCTTGTATCCGGTGGACGAAGCGTCTCTCATGTTCTTCTCCATGTCAAGACGTCTTCCGGAATAGGTCTCCTGGTCGTCGGTATAATCGGTAATGCGGTTCTTGCCGGATTTCTTGGAAGAATACATGGCAATATCCGCTTTCTTGAGCAGATCCAGAACATTGTCTCCGTAATCGGGGAATGTTACCGTTCCGATACTTGCGGTGCAATAGTACTCGATCTCTTTGAGTATCCACGGTGATGAGAACACACCGACAATGCATTCCTTGATCTCTTCAAAGTGATCATATGCAGCGGGAGGGATAAGAACGACAAATTCATCACCGCCCATACGATAGCAGAAATTCTCGACTCCGGTGATCTTCTGGAGCGACCCCGAGATCTCCTTGAGAAGTACGTCACCGTACTGATGTCCGAGCCCGTCGTTTATATGCTTGAAATCATCCAGATCGATGAAGATAACCGCACCGCTCTTGCCCGTAAGCCTTGCTTCATCCACAAGTCTTGCAAGATCCTTCTCACAGCACATACGGTTATAAAGTCCCGTCAGGAAATCTGTGAACGCCTGCTGCTCGATCTTACGCTGATACAGTCTCCTGTCGGTAACATCATATAACGAATGCAGCGTTGCAACCGATCCGTCCACCCATTCGACCCTCTTGTACATAAGGTCGAACCATCTTCTGGTTGCGGGATAATATATCTCAAAAGAACCGTTTACGGGATTGGAGAAATCCCCCTTGGAAATGATCTCCCTGAGGTCTCCTTCCTGCCAGTCGGCTCCGAATGTATCGATATGCATTCTGTTGGCAAACAAAAGCTTGCCGGTGGATTCCTGGGTCAGATATACGCAGCATCCCACATTATCGAGAATCTCGGTAACGGAGCCCGAATATCTGGATATGGTGCCGTACATAAGTCTGGATCTGATTATGCTCTGCATGATCCTTACGGCATCTCCCGCAAATCTGATCTCATCCATATCCCAATTATGTCTGCGGGATCTGTGTACGAACACGGAAATAAATGTTCCCTCGCCGTTTTCTCGCACCAGAAGCGGGAAGAACATAAATGCTTTTATATCATACTTACCGGTATTATAAAGCCCGGGAGTCTTATCAAGTGCCTCGGAAGATATGATCAAAGGACCGTCACTTCTGGGAACATCATTAAGCGAAAATTCGAAAACAGAGTCAAAACCGGTAGTTGCAACAGGTGCATCATATCTGGCTACAATATCGGTTCCTCTCTCGCTGAGCCTGAATACTCCGGCAAAATCCACTCCGAGAAAAGCTGCGGTAAGATCGGCCCATTTACGGAAAACCGCCTCAATACCCTCATCGGAATCCAGCAACTCCAGGATATTCTTGGTAGTCTCAAGTATCCTGACAGACGAATCATCACTGTCACCGCTGTAAAACTGATCGGAATCATTTTCGCCTTCGGGAGTGATCCTAAGATAACTCTCGGTGGTGGCTTTCATGAAATCAAGGAACTGTGCGAACTTATCGCTTCTGAACGCGCCGGGTGCGGTAACAAGTGCTGTCATAAACATGCGTCCCGCAGGTTTGATGCTTACGACACCGACACGGACCATGCCGTCCTCGCTGTCTTCTATGTTCTGGATGCAGATATCCTCGGGTGAATCGTCGCGGACATTATCAAGCATCTGATCAAGATATTCACTTCCTATAAGCTGTGAGATCGCACTTCCCGAAATATGGTCATTGCTTATGGCGGATAAAGGAGTACGGTTTAAATCCAGGATTACACCGCTGACTCCGACAAAGGAGCATATCAGATCCTGTATCATCTGAAGTTTTTCCTTGTCAATTACCCTGACTCCGACCATGATTACCTCAAAAAACGTTTTACAAAAGACGAAAAATTACATAGTTTTGAATGTATCAAATATACCATATTTGGGGGACAAATAAAAGGAATTGCCTTGGTGCAAAACATAGAAAAAGCGGCGGATTTTCATCCGCCGCTTATGGAATCACACTAAAAACTTTATTACGCTAATATAGCGCATCAGCCGTCAACCGAATAGTTGGGAGCTTCCTTGGTGATGTGAATATCATGAGGATGGCTCTCCTTGAGTGATGCCGCAGAAATCTTAACGAATCTTCCGGTCTCGGTAAGGGTAGGAAGATTAGCAGCTCCGCAATAGCCCATTCCTGCTCTGAGGCCGCCGAGAAGCTGGAATACGGTATCCTCAACAAGTCCCTTGTATGCAACTCTTCCTTCAACGCCTTCGGGAACAAGCTTCTTGGCATTTTCCTGGAAATATCTGTCCTTGGAACCGTTCTCCATAGCTGCGATGGATCCCATTCCACGGTATACCTTATATTTTCTTCCCTGGTAAAGCTCGAATTCTCCGGGGCTTTCCTCACATCCTGCGAAGATTGAACCCATCATACAAACGCTTCCGCCTGCCGCAAGAGCCTTGGTAACATCTCCGGAATACTTGATACCGCCATCTGCGATAATTGGAATACCGAATTCCTTGGCAACTGCGTAGCAGTTCATGATAGCGGTGATCTGAGGCACACCGATACCTGCTACGACTCTGGTAGTACAGATGGATCCGGGTCCGATACCTACTTTAATGGCATCCGCACCGGCCTCGATAAGAGCCTTGGTAGCTTCGCCAGTAGCAACATTACCCGCAATAACCTGAAGATCGGGATATTTTTCTTTGATCATCTTAACGCAATTGATAACGTTAAGAGAATGTCCGTGAGCGGAATCAAGAACAATGACATCTACCTTGGCATCAACAAGAGCGGCTACTCTGTCGAGAACATTGGCGGTAATTCCTACGCCTGCTCCGCAAAGAAGTCTTCCCTGCTCATCCTTGGCAGCATTGGGATATTTGATGGTCTTCTCGATATCCTTAATGGTTATCAGACCTTTGAGATTATAATCGTCATCGACGATGGGGAGCTTCTCTTTTCTGGCTTTTCCGAGGATCTCTTTAGCCTCTTCGAGAGTTACTCCTTCTTTGGCAGTGACAAGGTTCTCGCTTGTCATGCACTCTTTTATCTTCTTGGAATAGTCAGTTTCGAATTTAAGATCACGGTTGGTGATGATACCTACAAGCTTGCGTCCTTCGGTAATGGGAACACCGGAAATACGGAACTTGCCCATAAGGTCGTCGGCATCGGCAAGAGTATGCTCGGGGCTGAGGAAGAAGGGATCGCTTATAACTCCGTTCTCCGATCTCTTAACCTTATCAACCTCATCTGCCTGAGCTTCAATCGACATATTCTTATGAATAATACCGATACCTCCCTGTCTTGCCATTGCGATGGCCATACGGTGCTCGGTAACGGTGTCCATGCCTGCGCTCATTAAGGGAATGTTGAGTCTGATCTTCTTGGTGAGGTTGGTGTGAAGGTCTACCTGATTGGGAATGACCTCAGAGTATGAAGGGACCAGAAGCACGTCGTCAAATGTGATACCGTCTTCAACTATCTTTGCCATGATCTTCCTTTCTGCAGCGAAACTGCTAATGAAAATTAATGATTAAAAAAAGAAAAATTTTTAAGATATTATCATCACCCAAAATAAATGTCAAGGAAGTTTTTATCCCTTTTGAGGTAAAAAACTTCCTTGACTTGTTTAATCAATATTCACTGAAGATCCTTGGGCATTTGTTCTTGAAAACCTTGACCATCTCTTCGTCCAGTGAGAAGAAAATCTTACGGTTTCCTTCGTAAAACATTACGTATTTCTTGAGTCCGTTGTTTTCTTCGGCACTGCTGTAATCGGTGACTTTACCCTGAACGTTTCCGAAATTATCAAGCTTCGAACTCTTTTCCGGAGCAAATACCTGAGCTTTATCAAGGCTCAAAGTCTCAACATGTTTTCTGCGTTCCTTGTTAAAAACTTTGTCGATGGAGAGTTCTTTTTCCAGATACAGATATTCATATTCCACATCCGTATACATCGAGGAAAAATAGGTGCCCACACCGAATGCTATTCCCAGGATTATCAGTATCATGTTACCCAGAAGGAAGGCACCGATAAGGGTGAGGACTGTCAGAATGAGCAGAACCACCTTTAAAATCTTTGCTGTGGTATTGGGCTTGCCCTTTACCATAAATTCATAATATCCCTTATCCATAAAACGCCTGTCCTCCCAAGTGATATTTATCAGTCGACTCCGTAACCGTAGTTGTAAGTGGTAAGTGTGGATCCGGATGTACTTACAAATCTTACGTATTCAATACGGTTTGCAATCTTGAAGGTTTCTTTTCCGTTGAAATAGCAGAGCTTTTCGTCTGCGACAAAGATGATCTTCTTATCGGAAATGTAGTTTACGTCACGCCACATGGTTTCAATATCTCCGAGCTTAACGATCTCATCTCCGGATGCATTGTAAAGGATTGCCTTTCCGTTGTCGTCGGAGAAGATCATACTTCCGGTACTGAATACCATACCTGACTCATAAATGCTGACGTTCTTGATAACCTTGGTATTGTCCTTACCGTCATAAATAAATACGTCGGCAGTTGATCCGTTATCGGAGACATTCTTAAGGAAGTAAACTTTTCCGCCGGTAAAACCGGAAACGATCTCAGCTTCATCATCGAACTTGGAATCCTGCTCGAGGCTTGAACCCTTTATGTTGTAAAGGATGTAGTCGGCTCCGTCCTCATTTCTGACTTCAACGGCGATACGTGAATCGGTGGAAGATCCGCCGATGTTTCCGATCATTCCGCTTTCACCGAGCTCAAGATTAACATCATTTCCTACGGCATAGAGAATCTTACCGTAGTCGGATGCTGCGGAATATCCGAAGAGTCTGTCATATGCATCATAAGCATAATCAATGTCATCAATGCTGAGCTTCTCAACGGAGCTTGAATCAGCTTCGTGATAAAGAGCCATGGGAGTGTCAAGTCCGATGTAAACAAGGCTTACATCCTTGCATTCGCTTACAATCTCCTCGCTCTTTCCGTCGTGGTAATAATAAAGGGCTACATATCCGGGATCTACTTCATATTCCTTGAGAGCATCTCTGAGATAGATTCTGCTTTGGATATCGTACCATGCTTCCTGATCGTCGTAATACTTATCTCTTGCAGCCTGCATGGTGTCATAATCGTAGCGATAATATACGCCTGCGGTTATGTCGTAATAATACTCTTCATAAGTATCGCTGTTGTAAATATAGTAATAATCCTTGCCGTTAATGGTATAAGACCAGCAATTGTCTTCCATGTATGCAACGGGATCTCCGTCGAACTTCTTGATGATTCTTCCGAGCTTATAATCATCAAATACTTCTTCGGCATTTGCACTTACAAATCCGGCATCGGTATCGGGATACACGGGCTCAACCGCATTTTCATCGGAAGAAGCATAAGGATCGTCGATGTAATCATAAAGAGTAACGGTTGAAGGAGCTTCCTCGGTGTAGTAGAAGCCGTTATCGGTTATGGATCCCATTATTCCGAGTGCATCGGTGATCTCTTCGGTGCTTCCGTCGGTTTCACCGATGAAAAGAGAACGTGAATAGTTATAGTCCTCATCGTATTCGGACTTAATATATACAACACTGTTTCCTTCGACTCTGGAAATATAATCTACTTCGTCATCGAGTTCGGTTGAATCTTCGCCGGAAATAGGCATGTAGCTGAGAGTATAACCCTCTTCTTCATAATCTGAAAGGTAATAAATACCCTTTCCGTCATCGGTTTTGTAATAATCGTCTACATCCTTTGCAAGCTCTTCGGGCTCTTTTCCGCCGTAAACGCAAAGCTTATCCTTGGAAGTCAGATAGAGAATCTTTCCGTTGGAAAGAAGAGTGAGGCTGCTGATGTATACGTTGTCATCGATAACAACGATCTTGGATTCATTCTTGGTCTTATCCTTGCCGAGCTTTGAGATCTGAACATAGCAAAGATCTCCTACTCCGTCGGAATCTACATCATCAAAGAAATAGATGCTCTTGTGGTCATCACTCCAGGTGATGAAGTTGTAGGGCAGATAAGCAGATTCGTCAATATCAAGATCGCATACTTCAATGATCTTGGGCTCTTTGGCAGCGGCATCCTCGATAACACAAAGGGTTCCCTTGCTGACATAAGCAACGGCAGTGGAAGAACCGCCCTTGCTTCCGAGTCCTCCGATAAGCTTAATGCCGAGTACGATAAGAGCGATAACAGCTACCGCTGCAACGATTCCGATAATAATGGGAAGGGGTGACTTCTTCTTAGTCTCTCCCGCCTGAGGCTGCGCCTGGGGCTGAACAGGTGCCTGAGCCTGTGCTTCGGGCTGGGGCTGTGCCTGTGCTTCGGGCTGAGCCGAACTTTCTTCCTTCTTCTCTTCTACGGGCTTTTCTTCGGCTTTGGTTTCTTCGGCCTTGGTCTCTTCCTGCTTAACCTCTGTAGCAGGTTCATCCTGCCTGGTTCCGCAAGCCTGGCAGAATACAGCGCCGTCTAAGAGCTCATTTCCGCAATTCTTACACTTCATTTATTTTCTCCTTTTCTATCGAACTATAAAACATATGTATTTTCCACTTTTAAGGGTAAAAAGTCAATAAAACGCCCTCTATAAAACGGTTTTGCCCCGTTTACAGCATATAAAGGTAGAATGCGGGTGGCAAAAACGAGGTTATATACCTGATGACCGGGAAATAACCCGCAATATCAAAAAATACGGGGCAAATGGCAAAACAGACGAACAAAAGAACCGATACCGCAGGCAGATATTTCTCGTTTCTCCTGAAAAAGCTCACAAAGACGCCGCTCCATATACAGCTGAACAAAACAAAGATCGTGTAGATGAGGCTTTCCTTCAATAATGAAACTTCCCCGGGAGTAAGTATACGTATCATGACAAGGCCGCAGACAGCGGGGATCAGGATTGACGAAAGTTCATATAGGAAGAGACTGAATGCTTTTTCTTTTCTTCCGAGTGCTTTAAAGAAACGTCCCGCCTTTCCGAAATATGAGCTTGCACTGTACAGACTCAGGACAAATATAAGTACTGCCGCAGTTCCCCTGATAGGATCCGAACTGTCTCTCAAAAAGTCCGTCTCCGCATCGGGTGAGGTTTCAACCACCTCATATTCCAGCCTGAAGACTTCGTCACTGCCAACCAGATACTCATATTTTTCTCTTATATAATCCCTGACAAGATCCGGTTCCTCAAACAGATCCGGTTCCTTACTCTCAATGATATCCGCATTCATCACCCGGTAAAGTGCCGCAAAAACGCTCTCCCTTATGGCAGGTCCCTTTGCGGAAAAAGTGGATGTAATCAGAACTATCATGTTCTTCGTATCACCGGCGGCAATTCTTTCCTCCATATCCTCCGGGAAAATAAAACCGCATGCGGCCTGTCCTTTTCTGACAAGTTCCTTAAGCGACTCTTCATCTTCCGCTTCCATATAAATGTATGCGCCGCCGTGCTCCGCGGTTACATTCAGGAGTTCAAAAACCCTCTCCCCGTATTCTCCGGCTTCATTCAGTATCAGTACCTGAGAAGGTTCCGAAAGGGGAATGACGGATTTCGATACAAGGAACAGAGAAAATGCTATAAGCACGATCCATATGTAAGTAAAGGGATTCTTCAGTCTTGCCTTAAGGAAAAGAAGAAATCTGCTCATGTATACAGACATGTGATTCCCTCCCCTCCGGCGAAAAATAATACGCCCATAATAAGTTCCCTTGCGGTTCCGCCGGAGAAAATGTCATTTCTCCAAAGAGCCGCGGGAAGAAATGCTCCCAGACTTTCAATCGAATCGGGCAGGAAAACGGAAGGGACTATACATCCTCCGACTATGAGCATGATCATAAATAAAATAAGAAGAATAAGACCTGCATCTTCACGGCTTCCGAGAAGAGAATAGATCAAATGAGTAAAGCCGCAAATACACAAAAGGACGGGAAGTACATTTCCGATCTCCTTAAGTACATCAAGTGCATCCGCAAGAGATCTTCCCGCAAGAACCAGGGATTCACTGTCTGAGGAAGCCATAATCCGGGATGCAGCATATATCACCAGCGTAAAGAGCAGATAGATCACAAAGAGCTGGAGCATCATGACAAACAATCTTACAAATCCTTTTTTGACGGGACCTATTCCGTTCCTCTTAAGCAGATATTCAACAGACCTGCTCCTGGCGGTATACAGATACCCGAATCCGGTACAGGTAACCATAAGTATCAGGAGGCACGCTGACACTGCGGCATAGGATATCAGATTATCAACATCGAGGGAGCTTTCCAGTCTGTCATCGAAAAATTTTATCCTGCCCAGCAGTATGTCAAAAGAGATATTTGTGAGATAGTTCTCCATATCGGACTTGCTTACATACATTCCGTATACATAGTAAGCATCGGTTACGGCATAGATACCGCCCTCAACCGTATCCACATAAGAAACGGCAGCTTCCAGAAGATCGCCGAAATTTTTAAGTCCTTCGGACATCTCCTCGGGAACAAGAATAAGCGCAGGCGGATTCACACCCGTATTAACGCCTTCGTAGAAGTTTTCGGGAAGAACTATCGCGGCTCCGTAATTTCCGTTATATACACCTTCTCTTGCACCCTGCTCATCCGTCAGTTCGAATTCACACACAACCTTTATGGAATCCATTCCCTGCAAAAGCCTGATCGCCATTTGAGACATCGATCCGTCTCCGGGTGTGGCTACGGCAATCTTAACGGGCTCGGAAATACCAAGGCTCTGCAGCAGCGTATATAACGCCGCGGCAGAGCCCAGTGTAATAACAGATATGATAATAAGTGTAACCATACCGCTCATCAAAGCATGAGCGGCTCTTTTAAGTTCTATTCTTATGTACTGTAAAGAATAGTTCATTAAAAGAATGATTTCCGATCATTACAGGTAATACAGTAAATCATCAAGATCAAGTTCTTCCATAAGTTCCTGAAGATCATCATTGTCCATAAGCTCATCCATGATATCTTCTGCAAGATCCTGGAAATCGTCCTCATCGGCATTTCCGAGATCGAACTCTTCTCCCTTAGGCTTTACGATCTCAGCCTTATTGGAAACGGTGATAATGTACTTATCGAAATCAATCTCGTATCCATAGGAAGAAAGCTTCTCGAACTCCATGGTGTAAGAATTCTTATCAAAGGTAAGAGTAGCTTCGCAAGCATAAACCTCACTTCCCCACTGCTCCATGGTCATCTCGAACTCACCGCTCTTTCTGTTGAAAGAATACTCGAAGCTGAATGATTCATCTTCTGTTTCGATAGTGGTGGTCTGGGTATCGCCCTTGGTCTTACCGGAAACGGTAAGAATGGTCTGCTCATCTCCGTCATCGTTATAGATAACTTCTACGTTCTGAGCAAGATAATCTCCGCCCTTAAGCTGAACCTCAAAATACTGATCGTCATCTTCGTTGATAAGGCGGATGGCTGCGGTAACCTTTCCCTTTGTAAAGATGGAAAGCTTAACGTCCTCAGCATCTTCAACTTCATCGATCAGATCTTCGAAGATATCCTCAATGTCCAGCTCTTCTCCGGAGATCTCCTCCATGGTTTCAACGAGGTCAGAATTGCTCTCAACAAAATCCTCAACTATCTTCTGATAACCGGTGATCCATGCCTCAAGAGTCTCCTCGGTGATAACTACCTGATACTCTTTGCACTCAACCTTATTTCCGTTAACGGTAAAGGTCTCTTTGTTGCCGGTCTTCTTGAAATCAAGGCTTGCAACACAATCGGTGAAATAAGCAACGGACTTGTCATAGAATTTCTCGATAGATCCGGAGTTGTCATTAAGGAATGCGATCATTGCATTGAGATCGGCAACATCAAGATCCTCTTCGTCAAGAATATCTGCGATGTATCCGGAGTTCTTATCGTTTGAATAATCATACTTGAAGAGATAATCTCCGAGAACGGGGCATGAAGCAAGGATCTGCTTCTCATCGATATATGCGGTAGCATCGATGGTAAATCCGTCATAAGTGATCTCGGAATATACGGATCTGGTGTGTGAAGAAGCTTCACTTGCGAGGCTCATAAGAACTTCGACATCATCCATCTCCATTTCAACCTTAACGGTCATGTCGCTGAAAGGCTTATAGCTGAGGTTCTTGGTAGCGTCGGTAAGGAACTCTCCGTCATAAGCGGTTGTGATGGTGTTCAAAAGTGAAACCTTAGCGCCGAGTCCTCTCATTGCAAGAACTGCAATAACGGCGATAATCGCAACAACAGCTACAACGATACCGATAACGGCACCGATGGGCATTCCCTTCTTAACATTATTGGTGTTAGGGGGTACCTGCTGGAACTGGGGTGCCTGTTGGAACTGAGGTGCCTGAGCTTGAGCTGCCTGAGCCTGGGCTGCTGCGGTCTGAGCTGCGGCATTGTTAGCCTGAGCAGCATCTGCCTGTACCTGAGCTGCAGCATTTGCTGCGTTTTCCTGTGCCTGATTGGCGGTATTTTCGGCGGTAGCCTGAACCTCGTCGCCGGGATCCATGATCTTTTCGCCTGTGTTGGGATCAAAATGCATTTTTCTTTTCCTCCTCGTATTCTTTGATGATGCCGTCTTCAATAAGAAGGCATCTCGTCGAATCCGACATTTCATCGGAATCGTGAGTTACGGTAATAATGGTTCCGTTCATATCCCTGTATTGCTTCATCCACTTACGGACTTCAAGTCTGTAGTAGATGTCCAAAGCGGCAGTGGGCTCATCCATGAGCATGACCGGAGGCATGTGCACGCAGGCACAGGCTATGGCCACTCTTCGCTTCATTCCGCCGGAAAGCTTATACACAGGATCCTTCAGCATATCCTTCAGATGAAACATCTTAACGACTTCATCATCGGGGCGGACCCTTGATCCGGACCAGAGCGATATGTTATCTGCGACCGATAATTCCTCGATCAGCGGATTCTCCTGAGGCAGATAACCGACGGTATGAGAAAAACCGCGTCCGGTACGTATACCCTGTCCGAAATAAGACACAGTTCCCGAATCGGCCTTTATCAGACCGGCCATTATCTGCATGAGTGTGCTCTTGCCGCAGCCGTTCCTTCCGACAAGTGCTATCTGCTCACCGGGTCCGGCCGAAAAACCTACTCCGTCAAGGATAAGTTTTCTACCGTATGATTTGCGGATATCTCTGACTTCAACCATATCACCACCCATATACATTCAAAATTATATTTGCTTTATGGGCTTATTGCAATAATATTCTCTCCTATATATAATTGATAAAGTACATATAAATATGTACAAATTCGTGTTTTCAAGAGGGAATACGTTTTATTGACAGATTGGAAATCGGTATACATAATCTGTCAAAACAATATTCTCAGGATAAAAGGGAGATATATATTATGAAATGTCCTAATTGTCAGACAGAACTCACAGGTCAGGAAAAATTCTGTATCAAATGCGGAACAAAGATTTCCGATAATAATGCCCCCAAGGCCGAAGAGCCCAAAAAAGAGGAAGTAAAGCCCGAGGAGCCTAAAAAAGAAGAAGTTAAAGCTGAAGAACCCAAAAAGGAAGAGGCTAAACCTGAAGAAAAGCCCGCTCCCAAGCAGCCGGAAATTGTTACTCCCAAGCCCATGGCTGAAGACAAGCCCGAGGAGAAGAAGGAAGAGCCTGCCAAAGAGCCCGCAAAGATTGAGCCCGTAAAGCCCGAGAACCTTGTTGCCGAGCCCGATATCAAAGACCCCGAGTCAATGATCGTTAAGACTCCCGTCTCCGCTCCTCCCGTTTTCTGTATCAAATGCGGAGCCAAAATGCAGCCCACCGCAAAGTTCTGTACCAAGTGCGGAACTCCCGTCGATAAAGTTTCAAAGCCTGCCGGAGCATCTTCGGCAGTAGCATCCACCGAAAAGCAGCCTTCAGCTCCCGCGCAGCCCGCACAGGCAGCTCCGGCTCAGAATGTCCAGGCAGCTCCCGCGCAGCAGACTGCCGCTTCTCCCGAGAAAGTAAAGAAGGGTTCCAAGGGACTTATCATCCTGGTAGTCCTTGCAATCTGTGCAATACTTGTTGCAATACTTCTTGTGCTTAAAGCTACCGGAGTATTCTCAAGACTGGCATCCGGTGATTCACAAACCACGGAAGCGGATGCAGGAAACAGCCATAACGGATCCGGTGACGATGAAGACGGAGATGAAGATGATGAAGACGAAGAAGATCCCGCCGTTGCGGAAGCAAGACGCCAGGAAATCAACGATATAATGGATGAGATCGATGCTGCCGTAGAAGAAGGCGACAAGTCGGAGCTTATTACCGAAGATTACGGTGTAGCCCTCGACGGATATATCAAACTTGCAAGCAAATACGAGATCGCAGATGAAGTTTCCAAGGATGCTGCCGAGGTATTCGAGAAATATGCACAGCAGGTCAGAAATTCCATCGCACTTCTCGACGGTCAGAAGGTAAGCTCGGGGCTCTATATCCAGTCCAGGATTTACTATGATGAGATACTCGGATATGCAGATGCCATGACCAATGCCGGAATCAAGTTTGATGATTGCGGAATCCAGGCTGACAGTGATGCACTAATCGAGGTTTACAGAGGCAAGTATATCTATGCGATCAACGAGATAACATCCCGTGAGAACTGGTCCAGAGACGAGGCTTGGAATCTTATGCAGGATGCCGCATCCATCCTCGATGACAACGGACACAGAGTTCTTTTCAACGAGGACGATCCCGACGATCCCATGAGACTCCGCCTCATCTACTCTCTTGCGTGGATCACCAGAAAAGACATCGAGACCGGTATTGCAAACGGTACCATGTCTTACGAGGATGCACTCGACAGAATCGATTCGGTACTTCGTGATACCGACTATAACCTTATGCTTCTCCATGACGGAATCTACTATGCCGATAAGGCCGGAATCGATTCCGCTCCCTATATGGTTGCCTTCAACAATGAGATTGAGAAGATGCAGGAGTTCGACGGAGTCATCGTCATACTTGATCCCGCCAAGGCTGATGAGACCCATATCGAGATGAACCATTTCTGGATCTTCAACGACATCAGTGACGGTGCGGATCCCGCATACCAGGTAAGCTACACCAACGGAACATCCGCTCAGACCAGAGCATGGATCAGAGAAAATATAAGGGTTAACAGATAATGGCCTCAGAAAAAAAGAAAAAATCGTTGGACCAAGATACCAGGCTGACGATAATCCTTTCGGCTATTCTTCTGGTACTGACCATCGCAGGACTGATTCTTTTCTTTGTACTGCCCAACCCGGACGAAGGCACACCCGTACCGATAGAAGTAACGGACATCCCGGAGCCTTCTCCCGAACCGGAACCCGAGCCCGAACCCGAGCCCGAACCGGAACCTGTGGTATATCCGGAACCCGGTTATGATTTTGTCGAAGAGAATGTATATATCGAGATACCCGGGCTTGAAAAGGAATATACCATCGCATGGGTTTCCGATATCCACATGATCACGGATCACGAAGCCGGCGATGTATATGAAGGAAGTCTTGAAACAGTTCAGACCAGATATGAAACTCTTTCCATAACTCCAGACGGAGTACACGGTGAAGAGTTGTGGCCCGAAATAGTAAATTACCTTAATTACAACGATTTCGATGCGGTAATATTCGGCGGGGATCTGCTCGATTATTGCAGCACATCGAATATGGAAGCGTTAAAGGCGGAGTACGACAGACTCAAATACCCTCAGGACCGCATCCTGTATATCAGAGCCGACCACGACTACGGAACCTGGTACAGCGACGGAAGCACGGGATTTGATGATTACAAAGCTCAGGAACTGCATGCGGAGCTTGACGGAGACGACAATACACGCAAGTATATAGATTTCGGTGATTTCATAATCGCGGGAGTCAATAATTCAATCAAAAAGCCCGGTGAGGAACAGATGTTGGTACTTGAGGATCTGTATTCAAGAGGCGTTCCCGTAATAGCCGCAACCCATGTTCCTTATTATTCTCAGACCGATCCGACCCTCGAGATGCTCTCGATGCTGGTCAGAAACAAGATTTATTACTGGGCACCCAACAGTGAGAACTATATCCCCGATGCGGATATGTGGAGATACCTGAACATGCTCTACGATGAAGGTTCAAACTGTGCATACGTCCTTGCAGGACATATGCATGCCGCATGGGAAGGTGAGATCAGAGAGGGCCTGACTCAGCACATCTTCTCTCCCGCATTCATCGGTGTCATCGGTGTTGTTCATGTGGTTCCCGAAGGATATGTTCCCGAAGAGCCCGTTACCGAAGAACCCGTTGCCATAGAAACTTCTGCCGAATCCGATGTATCCGGTAACTGAACCGGTTTGAAACGCAAATGAAAAGCTGCCTGTTAAGGCAGCTTTTTTTGTATGTTTTCTCAGGGCCATGTGCTCAGGATCAGGATATTTCCCAGGGCATCTTCCGTAAACACGCATCCCTTGTCACGATATCCGGAAGCCTGTCCGATAAGTCTTACATAGTAAAGGCCTCCGCACTCCGTGATGTAATAAGGTATCTGTAATCCGGACGCTCCGCCTAAGGCTGTAGTGACATCCTCACAGGTAGCAAGACTCATAAAGCCCGCAAGTGATGAACTCCTGTATGTGGCAGCCATGTTCATGTTTCCGAATCTGTCGGATGAAGTCGTAAGATAATAATGGCTTCCCACATGAACTACCTGTACGACGCCTCCCAGCATATCGGGAACGGGATAAGCTCCCACAAATCCGAAAGTCCTCTTATTGACCACCACAATTCCTCCGGCTCCCTGACTGCACAAAAGAATATTATCTCCGTCTATGGTAAATGATCTCGTATACAGTCCGTAAAGTGCGGGAATACTCTTTACAGCGGAGAGGGTAACCATATATGTTCCCGAAGTTCTCTTGTATATATACATCTCTCCGGTGTATGAACTCCATACATAGAAGGATGCGGTAGGTGCATCATATACACAATAATGAGGACGTATTCCCACATTTTCAAAACTCTGAAGTTCGATGAACTCACCGCTCGGAAGTCTGGTATAGGTTGCAACTCTGTTGTTATCCGTATCGGTAACCAGATAGATCGATCCGTCGGAAGAAATGGAATGCGGCTTATTGAAATCGTCAGCCATTACCTTCCAGGAGAAGAGATTGTATCCGAGATTCTCCGAATCTTTATAAAGGATCCTGTCATGGTAGGTATCAACGATGAAGCTGATACCGTTCAGATTAACCTGCTGGGTGGATACGGCGCTTTCCGAATACTCGCTTGTCTTCAGGGAAAAAACCGTGCCGGAGCCCGCTCCGGGTGCAGCCTTGACCGTACCCGGGATCAGCATCGCAAACGCCATGGCATATATTATACTTGTGAAAAACTTATATATCTTTTTCAAAGCGATGACCTCACAAATGATTTATACGGATATTATAATTCATCTCAGCACGGTCATCAATTCATCCAGAACAGATCCTTCCGAAATAATCTCGCATTCGGTTTCCCAGGTAATAACTTCATCGCCTTTAAAACCCGTGATCGTAACCCTCAGCACATCACTTCCGTAATCCAGCGGGATTGTAAAATCCGTGTTTTCTTCATACAGATATCCGCACGAATCCGTGTAGATCACATTTCCCTCAAAACCGGAAAGTGCATCGGGTATCTTTTCTCCGATCACATAAAGTACATCCCGGTCCCCCATTGACTCGTCGTCAAAAGAAACCAGTACGGCATCGGGATATCCCCATACTCTCGAGATGACAGATCCGCTTTCTCCTCTCTTGATGTATCTTCTGCCCTGTGCATCGATCAGCGGTCCGGTAATACTGTCCAGCGACCTTACTATCTCCCCGCTCACATCCAGTTCCGTAAGTCCCACGCTTTCTTCGTTACCGCAGTTACCCACATTGTCTTCGGATGAAACCCGGATTATAAATCTTCCGTTGAACAGCATGTTATCAAAGCAGGGGTCCTCCGAATCGGGATCCTGTTTAAGGTTCAGGAAATAGTGATCATCCGTACTCGTATACCGCGCTTCAAGACCGTTATCAAGATTTACGATATCAATGACAAATCCGCCTTTAAGTCCGGATCCTTTGTCCGTTACAAAAAGGTCTATGACAACATCTTCATATCTCCTGTCCACAACATAATCCGTGCTGACATTTGATATATTGCAAAGGTTCAATTTATCATATCCGGATCCGTTTACCGAAACCAGACACTCCGGAGGAGTCCCGTCTCCTATCAGGGTTATCCCATGTGTCCTATCATCCTCCGCATCACTAAGCACGATTCCCTCCTCAAATCCCTGAACATATCTGCTTTCTTCAAGGGTCGCAGAAGCCGAAGGATATATAAACATTTCTTCTTCCGACATTGTGGTAAACGCTCCGGTAAAAGAAATTCTCGCAGACCTGTCTGTTCTTGAAGCATCCGAAATACCGGCCGCCTGCATGGAAAAAGGACCGGAATAGGATATACCCGTAAGCGTCGGGATAAACGTTTCTTCAACATTCGGATTTTTTTCAAAAGAAAACCGGACATACTCACTTCCGCTCATATGAAAACGCGCCGTATCGATCTGATAATTCTTCCGGGCAAATCCACGTATGTATGCCGAATACTCAAGTTCAAAAATGCTTTCCGCATCCGCTCTTACATAATAAGTTCTTTCCCTTCCTTCTGCCGGATATACATTTGAAGATGAACGGATATTAATGTCCTCGGTATATATAGGGTACGGAATATGAGCCCCTTCCCCGTCAACCGCCATGTTAAAAACGCTGCTGACATTACCCGCCCTGTCACAGGCAATCACATGTAAATATCTGTCACTTCCGTCAGGGATGAATGTAATCCCCGAAACCTTTGATCCGGAATCGGCATTCAAATACCAGTCATCAAACGCCGCATCCTTCGATGTACCCGAGATGTCTGCCCAGGCGCTTCTTATAAATGCCCCGTTATTTCTTAAATAGGCACTGTCTCTTACAGGCGAAGAATCGATCATATAATAATACGAATAAACTCCCGTTTTGATATTCAGCTTTTCAATACCCGTAGAAGCATATTTGTCATATGCGCCGGATAAAACATCCGCCGAGTGATAAGCTCTTGCCATGTACCGGTAATCGGTTCCGTTATCATCCGGCATATCCCAGCTTACTTCTACCCTCCCGCTTACCGGGTCGTATATCATCCTTGCATCCTCCACGGGATTTGGAGAAGCCAGATCAGGGGAATAAATCTTACAATCGGAAGCCGTATATAACGCCTCTGCAGGTTCCGTGATCAGGCAATACCCTTCTTTTTTAGTGTCTGCGGAAGGATATGTGCATGAAGAATGTGATGATACCAAATGACCTGCATAAAGCAGATCTCCGGGGGTAAATTCCGTTCCGCGTCCCGTCGCCGCTCTTCCTGAGATATTGACCGAGCAGGTGATAAGAGCATAACCGTTTCCGCTCCTTACTCCGCTCGACATCCTTCCGCCGGTAACACCTCCGATATATCCGCTCCCGCCGCCACCGCCGCATCCGTAGGATTTCCAGTTTGCGTCTCCGCCTGCGCCGCCGTACCAGCCGCCTCCGCCGCCTCCGTTATCCGCCATGGCCCAGGTACTTTTGTCAGGATCATATGACAGACCCGCTCCGCCGTATCCGAATCCTCCGTTACACTCTCTGCCCCACACGCACGTTCCGCCCGAGGTCTGTGTTCCGCCGGTCGCCGTTCTTTCTCCTTCGGGCCAGGGGGATATTCCCTCTCCTCCGGAAGATCCTCCTCCCGCACCCGATGTGGCATTTGCCCCTGCAGCGCCGCCTCCGCCGCCGGCAACTATATATACACTGTTCTTATAGCTTTCCAGGCTATTCAGCACACCGGTTCTGGATGCGATATGCGTTGCTCCGCCGCCCGTACCCGCACATCCGCCGTATGCGTTTCTTCCCGCGGCTCCCCCGCCGTTATATCCTCCGCTTCCGCCGACACATATATATATAACTGCTCCTGCTTTCAGATGTACTCTGCCTGTAGCATAACCTCCTTTTCCGGTCTGGGCCATTCCCGCGCTGGTAGCACTGCCTTCCGCGCCCCACACCTGAAGCGTATAATCGCCTTCCGCATCCGCAGTGTAACTCTGCACCGTTCCGGTATAGTTAAACTCCTTCCGCACATTAAGGATAAATGAAGCTCCTTTACCTCCCGCTGAAGACATGATCACCTGTCCGTTTACCGAGATATATGAACCTTCACCTCCTCCGCAGCTTGTTCCGGAGGAAGTGGTTGTAACACCTCCCGCTCTTCCGGTAAATATACCGACGGTATCACCTTTATTCAGATAGATCCTGCAGGTAGAATATTCACCGTTTTCTCCGGCATATTCGCCGTACGAAGCCCCGGCGCCGCCCCAAAGATCCAGTACATATATTCCGGAAACAGGTGCGATATACTCGTAATATTTTCCGCCGCCGGTATATGTCCTTATACCACCTTCGCCGTACGAACCCCTATCATCGGTTAATACCGGGGTCCAGTTACATACCGGATAATCCGTCGACAGAAAATACCGGTACAGGTCATATCCCGTCTCACGCTCTATGGAAAGATCGGTAAGGCCGTTATATCTGAGGTTTCCGAAATCATCATTACCCATATAATCGGGAGAGGCACTCAGCTCAAGTCCGGAAAAACCCGCATATAGAACAGTATCCGATACAGGAATATAAATATCCCCTTCTTTTCCGACATAAGTGTCAGGAGTTGTATCGGGATCCGTATACCAGCCGTCAAATACCATCCCCGGAAAAACCGCTTCCGGCAGGATAACAGACGTACTCTTCCACAGAGCAGTTGCGTAATCAGCCGAATTGTTTACTTCGGAGGAATGTATATATGTAAAGCTTCCGTCGGAAGAAAGATTACTTACGCTTCCCGATATATTTCCCGAATATGAAATATTACCGACAGTTTCATTTACAGCCCGGGCACCGGTTTCCTCTGTTTCGAATTTCCAGCCCGCAAGTTCCAAAGAAGCATAAATATCGGGCATCTGTCCGCTGCCCGGAACTACCAACCTTACTCTGTACCCTCTCGGTGCACCCAAAAGTCCGGGCTTTACCTCGGTTTCATACATATAACCTTTGGAAAATAAATTCCTATCCGAGGTAAAAGATCCGTTTGCAATACCGTTATATGACCCGACGGACTCTCCGAAAGATCCGCCGGAAATGCAGATTGCCGTATCCACTTTTCTCCACACCGCATACAGCCTTATCTGCCTGTCATTATTTTCATCACCCGTTCCTGACAATTCCGCAAAATTATTTTCAACGGATAATGTGGATGCTTTATCTGTAAGAATAACCTGTCCTGCCGGAGAATCGCTCCAGCCCTCAAACACATAACCCGGTCTTGTGTATTCATTTGTTTTCAGATACTTATCCCCGGAAACGCTCGCACCTTCATATTCATCCGCACCTCCGTAATAACATACGGACGGATCCATATAACCGCCCGCAGCACCGTTTCCGTCGTAGAGAATCTCATATCTGTTTGCGGAAATAAAACATTTGCAGTCATGACTTGCCAGATGCAGGTCGTTTTCGAGATTATCCCCGCAGATCGGGCAGATAAAAAGGTATTCCGCAGGATATTTTTCCCTGAAGGTTTCATCGCCCGCGAAGATATAACCGATCCTCCGGACGCAGTCTTCACTTGCATATACGAGTCCGGTTATCTGCTCTCCGCAATCCGCGCAATATGCTATCCAGCCCGAATCATACAGTGCAAGGCATTTACTGTTTGACAATCCGTTTATTCCGAAATATTCATAATCCCTGCAGGCTTCAAAGGGGCCGTGAATACAGTTTGCATCCACATGTGACAGAACCCATCTTCCGACAGGTATCACATCATTGCTCAATGAAGCGGAATAATAATGGCACCCTGCAGGAAGAGTCCCCTGTATTTCTTTTCTGGAAACAACCCCGTCAGGAACAATCTCCGTAAGATACGCACCGCGGTATATGCTCACTCCTCCGCCGTATATGTATGCTCCGTTTGCATTTACCGAATATCCTCCGGGATGGATCGTAGTCCATGCAATTCCCTGACTGCCTTCATAAAAGCGTATATAAGGATTTTGTCTGTATGATTCCAGCACATTGTCCCTTGACGGAAGTACGGCTGCATCAGTCACCTCCGCCAAATACGGTGACAACAAAATAACAGCTGACAATACCGTCACACAAATTAAAAAGCACATTGCCTTAAGCGATTCCTTTTTTATTTTCCTTCTATGCAATCTTTCACCTCCGTTTTTAAGAAAACAAAAAAAAGAGACCCACGTCTTCCCATTGGGAAAACATAAGTCTCTTATTTGAACATTTTAACAGAATCGGTCTTTGACCGTGGTCAGACTATATCACAGTTTTTTGATTCTTTCAATAGCCTCGAGAGTATTCTCGTAAGTTCCGAAAGCGGTGAGTCTGAAGAAGTGCTCTCCGCTGGGACCGAAGCCCGATCCGGGAGTTCCTACTACATGAGCCTTGTCGAGAAGGAAATCGAAGAATTCCCAGCTGGTCATGTTATTCGGAGCCTTAAGCCAGATGTAAGGAGCATTTACACCTCCCGATACCTGATAGCCTGCGCTCTTAAGTCCCTCGTAGATCACCTTTGCATTGTTCATGTAATAAGCAACCTGCTCTTTTAACTGCTTCTTTCCTTCTTCGGAATAAACTGCTTCGCCGGCCTTCTGAATGATGTAGGGAGCTCCGTTATACTTGGTTCCGTGACGTCTTGCCCAGAGAGGATGAAGAGGCGTATCTCCCGCTTTAAGATCCTTGGGAATTACGGTGAAGCCAAGTCTTACACCGGTAAAGCCCGCATTCTTGGAAAATGATCTGAACTCGATGGCGCAGGTTCTTGCTCCTTCACACTCGTAGATGGAGTGAGGAATGTTGTCCTCTGAGATATATGCTTCGTATGCCGCATCATAGAGAATAACGGCGCCGACTTTGTTTGCATAATCAACCCACTTCTGAAGCTGATCCTTAGTGATTGCGGAACCGGTGGGGTTATTGGGGAAGCACAGGTAGATAAGGTCGGGAGTCTCCGAAGGAAGCTCGGGAGCAAATCCGTTCTCTTCAAGGCAGGGCATGTAGATGACATCTGACCAGGTCTCAGCCTTAGGGTCATAGGTTCCGGTTCTTCCTGCCATAACGTTTGAATCAACGTATACGGGATAAACGGGATCGCACACAGCGATCTTATTGTCTACGGAAAAGATCTCCTGGATATTTGCACAGTCTGACTTGGCACCGTCGGATACAAAGATTTCATCAGCGGAGATGTCGCATCCTCTCTTTTTGTAATCGGTATCTGCGATCACATTTCTGAGGAATTCGTATCCGAGATCGGGGGCATATCCCTTGAAGGTATCTTTGTTTGCCATCTCATCGACAGCGCCGTGAAGTGCTGTGATGATTGCGGGAGCAAGGGGCTGGGTAACGTCACCGATACCCAGTCTGATAATCTTCGCATCGGGATGAGCCTCACTGTATTCTCTTACCTTTTTTCCGATTGTGGAAAAAAGATAACTTCCGGGAAGCTTTAAATAGTTATCATTTACTTTGACCATTTTTTCGTCTCCTTTTATTTCTTAAGAGCCCTGCTTTTCTTCAGGATCTCAGTTAATTCATCTGGATTAAATACATAATCGGTGTCGCAGAAATCGCAGTGTATCTCTACATCTTTACCGGCTTTTATAAAGTCCGTGATCTCTTTTTCACCGAGACTTACAAGCACTGCCTCGACTCTGTCTCTTGAACAGTCGCACTTGTATGCGGTATCGTACTTTTCGTTAAAGTGTATATCGAGGCCCTTTAAAACTTCCTCGATCATGTCTTCGGGAGTCATTCCCGCATCCAGCATCTCGGTAACACTCTTTAAGCTCTTCAGATTCTCCTCGATAACGGATATAACATCGTCTCCCGCATCGGGCATAAGCTGTATGATAAATCCTCCAGAGCATCTTACGGTGTTGTCCTTGTTCATCAAAACTCCGAGACCTACTGATGAAGGAGTCTGCTCGGATGCTGCAAAATAATATGTAATATCCTCTGCAATCTCTCCGGTCTGAAGAGCAATTCTTCCCACATAGGGCTCTTTAAGTCCGAGATCTTTAACAACTATCAGATCACCGTTTCCGATTGCTGCGGAAACTCCCAGATGTCCGTTGCTATGGGCAGGTACGATAACATCGGGAACCGGGGTGTATCCTTTTACGTTGCCGTGTGAATCGGCGCAAACGGTAAGTCCGCCGGAAGGGCCGTCCGATTTGATCTGGATCGTGAGCTTATCTCCGTCGCCCTTCATCATGATGCTCATCATTGCAGCTGCGGTGAGAGTTCTTCCCAGAGCTGCGCTCATTACGGGACTTGTGTTGTGAAGTCTTCTGGATTCTTCACTGATATTTTTCGTAGTGCATGCAAAGGCTCTTATATGTGCATCCGCAGCCGTTGCCGTCACGATATAATCTTTGGTATTAATATCTGCCATCAGTTTTTCTTTCTTAAAACCGCATATATTCTTTCGGTTTCTTCTCTTACTTCTTCTTCCGTGTCGGAATCGACCATGAGCACAATCTCAAGACCGCACTTATCCGCAAGTCTTTCGATGTCACTTACTTCAATACCTCTTTGAAGGTGAGTTTCCTCCGCACGTTCATACAAACCGTCCGGTCTTTTTATAAAAAGAGTAAGATCGTACTCGTTAACGTTTTCTTCTTCGTCGTAATAATTTTCCCAGATAAAAGAGACATCCTCGCCGGCTTCCGCGATGGTAGATTCACCTATGGATTCTCTGTACTTGTATGAAGTATTACAGTCAAAAATAAAAATACCGCCGGGATAAAGGAACTTTGAGATTCCCGCAAACGCATCCTCAAGATCTTCATCTTCCAGAAGATAGTTGATGCTGTCGCATATGCTGACTGCGGTTCCTATTGTGGAATAAAGATCGAGTTCTCTCATATCCTGGTTCAGATACATGATTCCTCTGTCTTCATCACTGTCCATTGCTCTCGAAAGCATCTCAGGTGAATAGTCGATGCCAAACACATCGTATCCCATATCAAAGAGCTTCCGTGTAATTACGCCGGTTCCGCATCCGATATCCGCAACAAGATTTCTCTCACTCTCAAGAAGAGCTTCCTCATCATGAGCATCTTCACCGTACTCGGATTTAGTTTTGCTGATTCCAAACCTCTTGATGTCGCGGTCGATCCTTTCGGCCCACGCATCATAAGGGACATCATTCATTAACTCATCGTAGACATCCGCAAATGCACTGTATGAATTTAATCCTGTATTATCCGAATTCATATATCTGTCAAATTCCCGTAATCACTTAGAATATCACACTTGATAGAAAAGAAGATGCAATACCCATTATCACTCCCGCAAGTGCAACACCGAGCATTATTGCGGTGATGCTCTCCTTGAATTTCATATCAAGAAGTGATGCCGCAAGTGTTCCCGTCCATGCGCCTGTTCCGGGAAGAGGAATCCCTACAAAAAGAAGAAGTGCAACAAACAGTCCGCGTCCCGCTTTTGCCTGAAGTTTCTCTCCGCCCTTATGTCCCTTCTCGAGGCAGAAGGTAAAGAATTTTCCGATGACCGGTTTATCCTTTCCCCATTCAAGCACCTTTCTTGCGAAGAAGAAAATGATGGGTACGGGGATCATGTTGCCGATGGCTATGATCACATAACCGAGCACGATATTGAAATTATCCGGATTCATTCCACGGAACCAGTAGGCTATTGGTATCGCGCCTCTGAGTTCGATCAGAGGTATCATTGAGATGATGAAACATCCGAAATACTGCGTCATTGTATTAGCCACAAATGCCTGTGCTATCTTTCTTGCCAAAGAACCCATTAAGTAATTCTCCTGTCTGTATTGTTTTTTCCGAAGCCTCCGCGGAGACTTCCAAGATATGCGCCGGACTTATTTTAAAATATCTTTGAGATTTGCGACAAGTGTGTCACATTCTTCATCCGTGCCGACGGTTATTCTCAGATACTCGCTGATACGGGGCTTGTTCCAGTATCTGACATAGATATTCCTGCTCTTAAGCTCTTTGAATATATGCTCTGCGGGAACCGATGCATGCTTTGCAAAGATGAAATTCGTCTTGGAATCCTGAAACTCAAATCCAAGTTCCCCTAGCTGTCCTTTAAGTCTTTCTCTTGTAGCGATGACCTTTTCACATGTAGCTCTGAAATAAGCATCATCCCTTACGGCTTCAACTCCTATCTCAAGGGTTATGGAATTCATCGTATAAGAATTGTATGAATATTTAACGTCCTGCAGATATGAAATCATCTTCTCACTTCCGATGGCATATCCGATTCTGAGACCGGCCATGGATCTGGACTTGCTGAAGGTCTGGATAACCAGAAGATTGTCATATTCATCAAGCAGACTCAGTGCGCTCTCCGCACCGAAATCAACATATGCTTCATCGACGATGCACACAACATCACGGTTCTTATCAAGGATAGCCCTGATACCGTCAAGTCCCATGAACACACCTGTAGGGGCATTAGGGTTGGCAATAACTACGCCTCCGTTTTCCTTGGCATAATCCTCGGGATGAATTCTGAATTCATCATCGAGAGGGATCTGCTCATAGGGAATCTTAAAGAGCTCCGCCCACACATCGTAGAACGAATAAGTGATATCCGGGAAAAGAATACTTTTATCAGAATTGAAAAAAGTAAGAAAAGCCATCGCAAGAACGTCATCGGAACCTACTCCGACAAAAACCTGCGAGGGCTTTACATTATATTTTTCCGCAAGGGCATTTGCCAGTGAATGGCAGTCCGCCTCGGGATATTTCTTTAAAAGGGATACATCGAAGTTCTTAAGAAGTGCCTCCACTCCCGGCGCGGGAGGATAGGGATTTTCATTGGTATTGAGTTTGATGACTTTGCCGGAAGGCTGCTCTCCCGGAACATAAGGTACTACTTTTCTGACATTTGATTCCCAGTTCATGCTTTTGCCTCTATATCTTCCGCAAACTTTTCGCCCACCTCAGGCAGGCCCATTTGCTCATATACTCTCTTAAGTCCCTCTGCGGCATCTTTGCCCGAGGATTTAATGTAAATTGAAGGAAGTGTCTCAAAAGCCGCATTGTAATACCAGATGGCGGCTTCTTCGAAATCCTGGATCCTCTCATAAAACAGACCGAGCTCCATGCATACTTCCGATGAAGGATCGGTTGCCATGGTCTTGGTTATGTACTTGAAAAACATGACGATGTCGCCATGGATCCTTGCAATATGTGCAATTACAAGACAAGCCTTGTTGACACTGTCGGGATCAAGCCCTGTATCTCCCGCGCAAGCTACGAAATACGGAAGAGCACTCCTGAAATCATCTTCCGTACCGGTCATGAAAAGTTCTCTGACATACATATCAAAGAGTCTTTTGCTGAGCTTTCCTCCGCCTGTCGTGGATTTGGAGAAAATCTGAAGATCCCTGCTTCCGTGATTTCCTTCAGGTTTATGCGTGATCACGATATCACTGTCATAGATGACGGGATCGAGTCTGATCATTTCATGAACGGGATCCTGCCATACAAACTGTCTTAAACGTTTGAACATCTTGGGTCTTAATTCCTCATCGAAATTGTAGACGGTTGAATGCTCAAGCTGGTTTCCGTACTTCATCTGCACAATCTCAACTTCATCAGGAAGAATGGCTTTGAGATTCGCAAATTTCTCATGATTTGCTTCGTCCAAGATCTCATCTGCATCCGCAGAATATATGTAATCACAACTTGCCTTAGAGAATGCGAAATTTCTCGCATCGGAGAAATCTCCCGTCCAGGCGAAATCATAGATCTTATCCGTATACTTACGTGCTATCTCTTTGGTCTTATCGGATGAACCCGTATCCACGATGACAATCTCATCCATGAGATCCCTGATACTGTCAAGGCATCTTGCAAGGATGTTCTCTTCATTTTTGACTATCATTACGCAGGATATCGTCATAATACATGTCCTCCCCGAAGACAAAAGCAAAAGCCGTTTATGTGATACATACGCATACATTGTGTATTTTATCACAAAATACGCATCCTTAACAACATAGGAACACGGGCATTTACGCGGATTTCCTCATATTTCCAAGATTTTTTATGCAAGTACTTGACATGAATATTCAAACAGTGTATATCTTGTATTAGTTGGAGTAATACAGAAGATACAAAACGTATCCGGAATAGAAACCATTCACATATAACCTTTTGAAATGAGGCAGATTATGAGAGAAAAAACAACAAAGAAACAATTCATTATCTATATGATCGCAACCTTCGGTATTGCATGGGTGATACAGATTATAGCAAGCCTTCTTGCTCAGAAGGGCAATGTGCTTGCCTTCCAGTTACTTCTTGCACTTTGCATGTTCGCTCCCATGGCAGGAGTACTTATTGCAAGGATTCCCCTCAAGGGAATGGGATTTATACCTAAGCTCGGCGGAAAAATACGCTTTGTATTCTTAGCCCTCTGGACACCCTTAGTTATAACTGCGCTGGGAGCAATTTTGTATTTCATTGTTTTTCCGGACAGATACGATTCCGAATTCGCTGCTCTTGCATCCACCATGCCGGAAGATGCGCTGGCACAAATGGAAGCTGCGGGACTGACCGTTAAGACACTGGCTGTAATCTCTACCATTCAAGCCATCACATACACTCCGTTCCTCAATATGTTTCTGGCTCTGGGTGAAGAAATAGGATGGAGAGGCGCAATGTATCCTTATCTCAAGGACAGATTCGGAACCACCTTAGGACGTATCATCGGCGGTATCATCTGGGGAATGTGGCACTGGCCCGTAATGCTCCTTGCGGGATACGAGTACGGAACCGATTATCCCGGAGCCCCCTTCCTTGGTCTGTTTGCCTTCTGCCTGTTTGCGGCAGTAATCGGAATAATCGAGGATTATTACTATGAGAAAACAGGATGCATCTGGATTCCCGCCCTCTTCCACGGAGCCATAAATGCGCTCACCATCTTCTGCTATCTGTGCAAGGAGGAATATATGGATCAGATGATATTCGGTCCCCACGTAATCGGACTTATCTCCGGAATTCCCGCACTGATACTTGCAATTGTCCTTTGTATTCTTTCAGAGAAAAATAAAACAGCAAAGGGGATTGCAAGATGATAATACGTATCAACGAGCTATCGGATATCCCGATATATATGCAGATACGAAATCAGATTGTCATGGGCATTTCTTCCGGAGAACTTGAGGGCGGCGAGCAGCTCCCAACGGTAAGAGCCCTTGCCATGGAAATGGGCATCAATACCATGACGGTCAGTAAAGCGTATCAGCTTCTTAAAACGGAAGGCTATATCATGACGGACCGTAAAAACGGCGCAAGGATAAGGACCAGCATTCAAAAACAGGGGAGCATCAGTGAAAGTAATAAAGCAGAACTTAAGAGGATCGTCTCGGAAGCCAGATTGTCGGGAGTGTCAAAAGCAGAGCTGATCGGTCTATTAGAAGAATTTTACGGAACGGAAAGCTGAGGAATAATATGGATGCATTTTTTGGAATAATAATGTTTATATGTCTCGTACCCACTATCTGGATAACTTATGCGCTATTGTATCCCCGTAAATGGAAGGAAAAGAAGCTCATATTCGGAGTCACAAACCGAAAGGAATTTGAGGGGCCAGATGTATCGGATAAGATAGATGCCATTACGGATAAAAACAATAAAGCAGCTTTCAGGCTGAACATGGTATTTACCGTGATCTCAGTACTTCTCCTGATACTCGGTACACTGCCCATGAGAACATTTATATGGGTAATGTTTGTCTTTATAGCCATTTTTGCCATATCCGTACCATATGTTTACGGCAATAAAGAAATGAAGGCTCTCAAGAAGAGCCTGGGAATAATCGCCGAAAAAGGCATCAGTTATACGGATCTTAAAACCGTGGGAACCGTAAGGGCTCTGAAGCCGGCATCGGTTATTCTTCCCAACATCGTTGGAGCACTTACCGTTATCATCGCTCTTCTTTCGGATCTTAAGGTTATCAAAATAGCAGATTCTCCTGCAAGCGGTACTTTTCTTGCCACCGCTGTGTGCGGATCCATATTTCTGGTCGGGATCATGATAACCGTCATCGGTTTTGTCATGGATCGCATAAAAAGTGAGGTTATATCAACAGACAGTGATATAAATGCCAACTACAACAGGGCCAAAAAAAAGAACATGGCAAAGATGTTCGTGCTGATGATGTGGGCAAACACTATCTTTGTATGTGCACTCTCACTCCTTGAAATACTCTCAGGTTCAGGCATCGTCATGATCGCAGGAATAGGATTATATATGATCCTGGTTATGGGCGCACTTGCCGTATTTGTACATACCGATCAGAGGATAGAGAAGATCTATCACAAGGATATGACTGTAATTCAGGATGATGACGATCTTTGGATCGCAGGAATGTTCTATTACAATCCTTCGGACAAGAGGTTAAACATTGAGAAACGTGCAGGCGTGGGCAGCACCATAAACATGGCACACCCCGCAGGTAAGATCATAGGATTTCTGGGTGTACTTTCCATTATCTTCTCACTCCTTGTTGTAATCTGGACAGGAATGCTGGAAGCAACTCCCATAAATTTACGAATTTCCGACGGAAGTGTCATATGTCATCAGCTAAGAGATGAATACATGATACCCGTAGCCGAAATCGAAAGTGCGGAATACATAGATGATATCCACACCCTCAGCATGGTACGTACAAACGGTGTAGGTATGGATACTCTTCTTAAGGGTAATTTCAGTGTTAACGGAGAAAGCTGTAAAGTATTCCTGGCTCCGGACAAAAGAGTAGCCATCAAAATAGTCACCACATCCGGCAGGATCTATTACATAAGCGGCGCAACCGCTGCAGAAACGGATTCTGTTTACGATCAGCTCAGTGCATCACTGTAAGGACGGTTAACACAAAGGCAATCGATATATAAGGAATAAAAGGAACCGGGGAGATCAGCTTTCCCCGGTTTCCTATATTATGACGGATTATTTGATGAAGTGACAAAAAGACCAGGGATAAGAACATATGAAGAATATGGCCTTCAAGCCCTGCCCCACTGAAGATCAGAAACACAGCGCAGCAGGAAAAGGCATGACTGTCCGCCCTGCCGTAAAACCTGCACATAATATGTTCCTGTACAAATATCGCAAAAAGACATTCAAAGTAATCCCAAAATCCGGGAGTATTTTGAGATAAAGGTAAGATCAAAAGACATGCGGGAGCACAGACCCACCATATGATATCAACCACCTTACGGGTAAGTATGTCCTCTGCGGAAGCTGCCGCAAGACAGAGGATAACTGTAAGTAATGACACCGTATACATCAGACTCTTTTCACCACATACATATATCCGTTTCTCAGCCCTCTGTAGAATGCGGACGCATCTTCACTTTCCAGGTATACGTTGAACATAACGGCGGCAGCATCACCGCTCACCGCATTTCCCGATGAATCATATCCGCACTCCACATATACATCGGAGCATAAAAGGATCTCTTCACCGGATTCGGGATCTGCGGAATAAACATCGATCCTGTCTCCCGCTCTCAGTACACCGCTTACTGCTTTTGCAAGGTCCTCCGTTTTGAATCCCGCAAGAACAGGTGATGCCATGGATGCAAGCACATCATCCGAATCCGAAAACATCCCTGCTGTAAGAAGCGTTCCTTTATCAATGTCATATTCGGGACTCATGCCGTTCAACTCTCTGTAATCCGTAAGTGCGGTTTCCGGAACGCACCCCGCATCCACACTTTTTACCGCGATAAATAATGCCGCATTGTCCTCGGATATCACCGTACCTCTCGGAATATCCGATATCGCAACATATATTTCTCTTTTCTCAAAATCCGACAAAGCCTGCCTTTGGAAATATGTCATTATGGCAAATACCGCTGCAGCGGTAATAAGCGCAGCAACCAGAAGTCCGTACCTTGAATCTTTGTTTTTCTTATTTTGCATTTTATGTTTTTCCTCTCAATCAGTCCCTTATCCCCGAAGGATCCGAAACCATCTCCGCATATACATCCTTATAAGCCCTTACAACAGTACCCATAAATCCTTTGGTATCAAAGGATATGGCAGCGTAACATCCTGCCGATCTGACTGTTTGCCCGCCGGGTGTTTTCAGCTCTCCGTATAATCCGGATAAGCTGACAGTTCCCGTATCCGTAACTCTGTATTCCGTAACCGCATCCCCGTCAACCAGATAAATCCTGAAATCATCCACGGACACTTCACCGGATACATATGACGCATTTCCGGACAAAGGCCTGTAATCATTCCCCAGCTCCATATTCGCTTTTAGTGCATCCCTGAAAATATCCATTGCATGCTCGGGATTGTTTATCACAAGCATATGATCCATGCCGTATCTGTAGGGATCCACATCCAGTGCAGCCAGTGCGGAGGCGGCAAGCGCATCCTCCGCAATATCCGAATCCGCTTTGTATTGAAGGATCTGCAGCGTGACCATGGCAAGTATCATCACAAGTGTCAGAGCATACATGCCCATAACATATTCCGCCTGTCCCGGAGACTTACTGATATTTGGCAGTGGATGTTCTGAATTCCCTGATCTCATAACCGTCCTCCGTAAAACCGTCTATGTAGAGTTTTATCTCATTTCCGTATCCGACTTCCGAAGTATCCGTTCCTGCAAGGCTCACTCCCGTCAGTCCGGTATCCGACAGATTCTTCATAAGAGCATCTTTGTCATTCTCCGTAAGATATCCGTAGGTCTCCATTCTCAGGATATATTGTCTTGCCACCTGGGATACCGATGCCTTCACATTAATGAGCCTTACGCAATTTGCGAATGAGATCATAACGAAGGCGATGCATATCACAAATATGCACATGGGCATCACTTCTCCCACACTTCCTTGACTGCATACTTTTTCCTTATCTTTAAACATTACTCCTCTCATATCCGCGCCTCATAAATACATGGGAGGAAAAGAAAATGCTCCCGGAGTGCTCAGAATATTCTTGGCAGAAACAGTCATTTCTCCCACGATAGTCTGAATGAATTCCGTAAGAGAATCCCTCATGACCACGCAGAGAAGCAGTGCTATTATGCATAATCCGATGGTCACAAGTATCCCGTCCAGTCCCTCCTCTTTCTTCATTGCTTTTTTTACGATAATCTCGAATGCTTTCATTTCCGTAACTCCTTTCAATTCAAAAAAATTTTTCGTTTTCCCCTCATCTGAATCCCACGGCTCTGCTCATCATGTAAATGACGCAGGTATACAAAGACGTGGCAAGTACCGCTCCCAGTACAAGTAACTGACACAGGGTAAGAAGTCTGTCCAATGAAGCTTTTCTTGATTCAAATACTTCCTCTTCCATATCCCTGACCTGTTCCGCAATATCCCCCAATAGCTCCACCGCCTGTCCCGACTCGAGTGCCTGGACCACGGTTATACAAAGCGAATCAATATATCTGTCATCAAAAGCCGATCTGAATCTTTCAAGCGATGCGTAGATATCCGATTTCATAATGACTTCCGCATAGAATTCGGACAGTGCATCCTTAAGTCTTACGTTCGTAACCGATGTGGAACATTCCGCAAGTGCATCGGTTACATAAACTCCGCTTTTTATCTGCACTCCCAGGCTGTGATAAATCAGCCTTATATCGGGAAGCATCGCTTTGGAATCAGCTCTGTTTAGTGCGGGTATACTGAGAGGAAGAAAAAGCAAGGTTAAGCTTCCCAGAACAATCCCCATAAACACCGAAACGCTCATGCCGGCCAAGAATCCCATGCATCCCGACATGATACAAAGAGCTATGAATCTTCCCGGATCTATCTTTTTACCGATGTGATACGATGCCCCGTTTTTACGAAGCCACAGATCCAGTCTTGCATACCATGCATTTTGGCTTTTCTTTCTGATCATTCCGGCAAATTCCGCTCCCTTAAGATAAGCGAAGCCTTTACCCGGATATAAAAGCATCCGTGACAAAGCAGCCGCAAGAAATCCGGTAACCAATATCAGAGCATTTGATACCACTCCGTAATGCGCCATAATCTCCATTTTCACACCTCACTTATATAGCTTTGATGCCTGCCCGAAATACATTAATGCAACTCCCGCGATCACACCGAGACTTATCTTCCCGGGCAAACTTCCGAAGAGAACAGCGGAGGGTGTAGTCTCAGACAAAGATGCGGTTATGGCAAGAACCGCAAAACTCATTATCAAAAGAAGGATCATATTTATGGCAGATTCTCTCAGAATTGTTTTTCTCCTCGAAGCTTCTCTTATATAATCCCTCAAGCTTCTTCTGGTCGATGCGACAAGACCGGTTATATCCTCACTGTGTCTGGAAGTGATTTCCATATTTCTGATAAGCTGTTTAAACTGCGGATGTTCGATCTTATCCGCCATGGACAAAAGTGCAAGAGATATGTCTCCGCTCATTCTCCCTTCAGCCGCACATTCATCAAATACACTTCTTAATGGTTCATTCATGTAAATGCTTATCTGACCGAAGATATTGGAATAAACGGCTCCCGTAGCAGCAAATGATCCAAGCAGATCAAGAAGTCTGGGAAGATCGTCACCCGTTTTCTTAAGTGCGGATATCTCCATGCATCTGATCAGGATATATACGAAGGCCAAAAACACGCAGTTTACAATAAGTGAAATCACAAACCCGTACAGCATTCCCGCGGATATAAGAAGCAGAGCACAGATCACGCTTAAACCCGCCACAAACTTTTCGCTTGTGACTTTCGGATATCTTCTCTTGATGCAGCTGTATTCAAGCGCCCTGTCCAGCTTTGCAAAAAAGTCTTCTTTGCCCGTTCTTTCTTTTATACGTTTTCGTCTTTCGAGAGCGCTTCTGGTTTCGTTCTTTTCAATCCTTGCTGCCATGAGAGCAGCCGACAATCTGAGTTTTTCCGCAGCCTTCGACTTTTCCGTCAGACCGTAAAATCCCGCAGTCAGAAGTATGAATACGCATATGTTACAAAATGCGCTCATAATCCAGTTCCCTCCTTTCCTCATTCCAGCCTTTGCATGCGTAGACATTGGCCACTTTATAATCCTTCATGAAAATAAGCGTCTTAAAACAGTCCATCATTCGCATAAGTTCGTTTCTGGAATATCTGCTCTCATACATGGCATAATCCACCAGTTTGTCCGGTGCTCTCATTGCGGAGGTTGAATGTATTGTTCCCGCACATATCTGGCCCGTACATGCCGCATTCAGGATATAAAGTGCCTCGGCGCCTTTGATCTCACCAACTATGAAAAAGTCCACATCCATGGTAAGACCCGCTATGCTGATATGTTCCAGATCGTATGAAGCCATACTCTCGGTGCTTGTGGGAACCGAGTGAAGGAACATCATATCCGGATGAAACATGGTGGTAAGTTCATCAGCCTGTTGTACGATCATCACCGCGGTGTCGTCCGGAATGGTTTCTTTTAACGCATTAAGAAGTGTCGTTTTGCCTGAAGAGTTGCCGCCGCATATAAGGGTCGAGCCCATTCTGAACCTTAGAGTCAGTATCCTGGCACTTTTTTCATCAAGCATTCCTTTATCCACAAGATCCTTCAAAAGAGGGAATGACCTGGGGACTTTTCTGATGCACAGATAGGGTTCGTCATATGTATTAACTATCGGCATGCACACCGTAAACCTCAGGATGAAATCGGGGTGCGATGCGCTGTCGGTAAATCTCTGTATCGCAGACAGATTGGATACGCTGACCTGATTTCTGGCCGCAATATGTTCTATGAATCTCAGGTATTCTTTTTCCGACGAAAAAGAAACCCCCGCCTCGATGCGTTTTCCGGATTTTTTAACTCTTATGGTGCTGTGGGAAGTAACCCTTATATCCGAGATATCCGGATCGTCTATAAGCGGAGTAAGGATCGAATAGCCGAAGATATATTCCTCAAACTCTTTTGTAAGGCTGTCCCTGACATCTTCGTCCCCTCCGAATCTGGAAAGGATATATTCACCTGCATCCGCCATGAATTTTTCTTTTGTGATCACGCCGCGTCTGAGTAAAATGAGTTCGTTTCCCTTGCGGGAGATATACTCATCCGTAAGAGATTCCAGAAGATCGCGGGCATTTTCGGTAGTATTAGTCATTTCATCACCCGTAAGCTGCCCGCATATTAAGACATGATAAAAGGGCAGTTCTTTAAACTGCCCAAACTGATGGTGAGGACAACTTTACAACATGAATATCTCAAGGTCAACTTAAAAACCTCAAAAAATCCAAATTCGGCGCTGTGCATAAAAAAGGCTCCCCGGAATTGGTCCGAAGAGCTTTAAACATCAGTATTTACAAGGTTCTGCCTTATTGTGAAAATTGCCTTTATTGTACTTTTCCGTCCGGCATGTTAAAATATTCCTTGTCAAAAGAAACTCGCGCATACGGCGCAAAAAGGAGTGTCTTATGGAATCAGGAATCTTTTTGGTACTTGCAGGCGGACTGCTTGTCGTAATAATCGCAGCTGTTGTTGTTTCCGCAGTAACTTCAGTCGTAAGCGGTGTTATTGGTGCTGAAGAGGACGACGATTAACTCTTGCTTTCTTGTCTCCCAGTTTCATAACCGTAACTGCTGCAATAATTGCAATAGCCATCAGTATTATAGCTGCCCAACCGGCAGCTTTTATTTTGCCGATATTGAAGCATCTGACATTGATCCACATCTGATTGATACGGGCGTTGGCCTCGGTATCAAAATATCTCATGACCGCACTTCTGTCCGTAACCTCTTTGGGAGGATACTGTGCAAAAAGCTGGCGGTATGTCTGCTCCTCGGGAACCGTAAGTACATAGTCCCCGCCCACGCTTCCGTCAAAGAAATATCCGATATCGTACTCAGCGGTTTCTTCCTCATCATCATCTGCGGAATAATTCCAGTCCACATATTCAAAGATCTGATCTCCATCGGTTCCGCCTGCGATGGATGAAGTATATCCGATGTAGTACATATTTCTGACAGCATTGTCAGGTCTTGACAGGAAGTTTACGAATGCTTCGCATGCTTTCTGCTTCTCGGCATCACCTTTTATTCCCGCATCCAGCATTACCCATCCATCAAACCAGAGATTGGTACATTCTTTGGGAACGGCATATGCCAGATATACATCCTCTTCCTCGGCAAGATCCATGGAATAAACCGCATCCCCGGACCACTGAAGATTCGAATATATCTTACCGGTTACCATGTCGGATTTTCCGGAATCCGTTTCAAAAGAGTACACTATATCCTTGACTCTCTGGAGATACTCAAGTGCCTCGGCAACGGTTTCTTCGGAGGTATCGTTCATCTCCTCGCCAAGTCTTTCATGATAATCCGGATCGTTTAGAAATTCCTCACTCAGAAACAGGTCGCCTTTAAGAGCACCGAGCGCTGCAAAATAACTGTCTCTGACATTATCCTTGGTGGTTATCTGTCTGATGTAGTTCTCGTTTACAAGAAGCTTCCATGTTGAAACCTCTTCTTCCGTAAGATATTCGGGATTATAGAGGAATCCCAATACGCCCCACATATAGCATGCGGCATACTCGTTCCAGTATTCTCCGTTTATCTCATTGGTCTCGAAAGTTTCTCTTATAAAAGGAGAAACATTTCTGATGTAATAATTGTATTCATTATCTTCGTCGAAGAATTCTTCACTGTAAGGGACCAGTTTTCCTTCGGACATAAGCTTCATGATCATGTACTCCGAAGGAGCAACAAGATCGAATTCGTCGCCCAGGGTGAGCATGTTGTAGAGCTCTTCATTGGTACCGAAACAGCTGTACTCAACCTTTACTCTCTGACCGTAGGTTTCGTAATACCATTCTTCGAAGTCTTCATAAAGTGCGTTCTCTCCGAAGATATCGCCGGATTCCAGATCTATTACTTCATCTTCTTCCCAGCCGCCTTCATCTATATATTCTTCCCAGTTACAGACTCTGATGGTTATTACGTCTTCCGCAGCGCGGGCGGGAACGGAAGGCAGGATTCCTGCCAAAAGAATACCGGCACTTGCTGCGGCAAATACTTTAGAGGAGATTTTCTTAAATGTGCTCATGCATTTGCCCTCCTCATCTTGTTTGCTTTTTTCTTATCCTTGTTTGCGGAATTTCTGTTCATTCCTATACAGATGATAAGAACGATTGCAAAGATAACGGTGGAAAGCGCCCAAAGAGCCGTCTTGATATCGGTCTGAGAGCCTCTTGTTGCATTAACGACATAGGTCGAAATGGTATCGAATGATGCGGGTTTGGTATAGGTTGCAACAAAATAATCATCAAGTGAAAGTGTTACAGCCATTACAAATCCCGATACGATGCCCGGCATAATCTGGGGGATGACTACCTTTCTTACCGCAACGGAAGGTGATGCACCAAGATCCAGTGCAGCTTCATATATGGAAGGATCCATCTGTCCGAGCTTAGGATATACCGAGAGATATACGAAAGGAGCACAGATAACAGTCTGTCCCGCAACGAGAGGAAAGAAGGTGTCCTTATTTATACCGAATACGATTACCAGAAGTATGCACACCGAAAATCCGGTGACAACATCCGCATTGACAACGGGCACCTGGTTAACGATGCGGTATGCGGAGGTGGTCATGGGCTTTGAATAAAACGATCCCAGTGCGCCGAGAGTTCCCAGTATGGTTGAGATAACCGCAACGCCGCATGCAAGGAAAAGAGTTCCTCTTATCATCTCCGCAAGTTCAGGAGTAGTGAAAAGAGTCACATAATTCTGCAAGGAAAAGACGGCCTTCTGTCCGATGGTTGACGCATCGGTAAAGCTGTAAAAGGCAAGGATAAGTATCGGTGCATATATAAGAAGAAGCACTATAAGAAGAACAAGAGGAGTCACGATCGATTTCTTTTTCATAATACGGATCCTCCTCTCACATTTTTCTCACCTTCGTCGCCGCCGACTACAAGTGTAAAGATGCATATGATAACAAGAAGGATCAGCGAAATGGTGGATCCGCCGTGCCAGTCATATGCCGAGAAGTAACTTCCGATAAGGCTGCCCATGATGTAGGTGCTGTTATAGAGCATATCCAGAACCACATAGTTGGTCATGGCAGGTAAAAATACCATGGAAATACCGCTGATGACTCCGGGCATGGAAAGAGGAAGAAGTACGCGAAGAAATGCCTGTACCTGATCCGCGCCCAGATCCGAAGCCGCTTCAAGAAGACTCTTGTCAATCCTTGATATCTGGTTGTAGATGGGCAGGATCATAAAGGGCAGGAAATCATAAGTCATTCCTATAACGGAATTTGCAAAAGGATGCAGAGCAAGATTTCCTTCGATCATGGTAAGAAGCTCTTTAAGAGCGGTGATTCGAAGGGTAAAGTTGATCCACATGGGCATGATCATGAGCATAAGGATCGCACTCTTGGATGAGATCCTGCTCATGGCAAGGCAGTAAGCCGCGGGATATGCGATAAGAAGGCATATCATTGTCGTGGCAAATGCAAGGAAAAGCGAATACATCAGGGTTCCCAGTGTATTCGGATCCGTGAAAAAGTTTATGAAATTGCCGATTCCCGGTCTTCCGCTCGCATCGGTAAATGCATACTTTACGATGACTATAAGCGGCATGATAACAAACACCAGGAGATACAGCGCATAAGGAATACCTAAGTATTTCCTCTGAAATGTTCCTTTCATTGGTTTCTCCTGTTATTTTGCAAGTGTGAATGTCATCTTGTCTGCGGGCATGATAAGACCGACTATATCGCCCAGGTTCCAGAGGTACTCATCATCTACGATCAGATCATGACCTCTTGCGGTACGGATGACATAGCTGTAATGGTCTCCTTTATATATAAGGTTGATGATCTCACCGGAAGTAAGACCCTTCTCGGCATCATCCGTAAGTTCGATATCCGCAGGTTCGATGGAAATATGAACCTTGATATTCTCGGGTCTTATGGTCTCTCCGGATGAATCCTTGAGAACGCCGTCCTTAAGAGTCGAACCCTTGATGATCTGAGTGATATCGGCTTCGATTTCTTTTCCGTTATATTCAAGTCCGTACTCATCGGTGATATCCGCATCAAATCTGGTGGTATGATCTTCCGCGATCATGATGTGGATTCCGTCGGGCTCAAGACACATTCCGACTTCTTCTCCGACCTTGGGAGTTTTGGTGGACTGGATGACCATCTCGTACTTGCCGCTTTCTACGGTAATCTCATAGTGAATACCCTTGAAGACGACACCCGTAACAACGCCCTTGACGGTTCCCTTATCCGGAGCGGTAAGGATAACATCCTCGGGACGAACAACCGCATCAATCTGGGTTCCTTCGGGAACATCATCCATACAGTCGAACTCTCCGCCGCAGAATCTGACCTTAAGCTTTCCGGTCATGATTCCCTTGAAAATATTACTTTCGCCGATGAAGTCCGCTACGAAAGCGTTCTTGGGCTCGTTGTAAATATCCTCGGGGGTTCCGATCTGCTGGATCTGACCGCCGTTCATTACGACAATCTTATCGGACATGGTCAGGGCTTCTTCCTGATCATGGGTTACATATATAAAGGTAATACCGAGCTTATCATGCATGGACTTAAGCTCTATCTGCATCTCTTTTCTCATCTTGAGATCGAGTGCGCCGAGAGGCTCGTCCAGAAGAAGAATCTCGGGTTCATTGACAAGAGCGCGGGCTATGGCGATACGCTGCTGCTGACCGCCGGAAAGGGTAGCGACACTTCTTTCCTCAAAGCCTTCAAGGTCAACCATCTCAAGTACATGTTTGACCTTCTTGTCTATCTCCTCACGGTCCATCTTCTTAAGCTTGAGGCCGAAGGCGATATTGTCATAGATATTCATATGGGTGAAAAGTGCATAGCGCTGGAAAACCGTATTAACGGGGCGCTTGTTGGGCGGAAGTTTGGAAATATCCTTGCCTCCGAGTAAGATCTGACCGCTTGTAGGCCTGTCGAAACCTGCGATCATTCGAAGAGTCGTGGTCTTACCACAACCTGAAGGTCCGAGGAATGTGACAAACTCGCCTCTTTCAATCGAGAGATTGAAATTATCGACAGCGATGAAGCCGTTGTCATCAAACCTCCTAGTGACATTCCGAAGCTCGATTATGGGCTCCGGGGCAGTTAACGATGAACTCATTTCTTTTCTCCGTGGTCCGGTCCCGGCACCTTTGATGCCTCCCCGCGGGTTCTGCCATTCAGCGCACCTGAAGTCTGTACGGGTCGCATATAGTTGTCACCGGATTTCCGAGACTATCGCGACCTCCGCGTCTTTTCAGACCGAATCCCGCACATTTTAACATTTTTTCAGGGTGTATACAAGATGACAAAGGGGACGCTTCTGCTGAAGCGTCCCCGGCGTTATATGAATATCAATTTATTATACTTTGTATTTTCCTACCATATTACCGAGATCATCGGACTGATTCTTGATATTATCGGCCTTTTCGGCAACATTATTGATAATATCCGTAATCTCAGTGCAGGCATTTGCCGTGATCTCCGCGGATGATGCGTTTTCTTCCGAGATGGCGGACAGACTGCTTATGGAATCATTGAGCACGTTACATACCGAATTGATATCGTCGACATTCTGTCTGATGGCATCGAAATTCTCTTTGGTGCTGTTAATGTTATCAAACAGCGTGGTAAGAGATTCCTTGGAGTTCATGCTGGTGGTTTCCTGCTTGGCCATTACATCGTTGAGCTTGGTGACAAGACCTATGGTCTTATCCGTCTGGGTCTTAAGCTCATCCATGATGTACTTAATGGAAGCGGATGATTCATTGGACTGTACCGCAAGCTTACCGATCTCTTCAGCGACAACCGCAAATCCTCTTCCCGCCTCACCCGCTCTGGCTGCTTCTATGGAAGCATTGAGAGACAAAAGATTTGTCTGGTTTGCGATGGAATTGATAACATCGGCTGCATTGGTAACTTCCTCAACGAAGTTTCCTACGTTGCCCATCTCTTCCGTAACCTGAGCAAGCTCACGCATGGATTCCTGTATCGAAGCAATCAGTTCTTCGAAGGTATCGGATACATTGCTTGAATTTGCGGCCATGCTGGTGGTGCACTCTTCGGCCGTTTCAACGGTATCGGACATTTCGGAAAGACGGTTAACGATAGTACGGACATTGTCAGAAGCGCTGTTTACGTCCTCAGCCTGCTGAAGTGCTCCGCTAGAAACTCCCGAAATGGCATTCGAAAGCTCGCTCATGGTACCGGTTGCTCTTTCCGTAATATCTGTCAGCTCTTTGGATGCGGATACCGAACTGTCTACATTATTCTTAACTCCCGATACGATATCCCTTATCTGATCGATAAAGGTGTTCATATTGCCTGCGATAACTTCAAACTCGTCACCCGAAGAAATCTCGATCTTCTTGGTAAGATCACCGGATCCATCAGCAATATCGCTGAGTTTATTGTTAAGAGCCGTGAAGCTCTTATTGATCTTGGCGGTAAGACACAGGATTGCCAGAATGCTGATTATAACTATGATAAGGCTGGTAAGAGCAACGGTGCGGATATTGCTTGCTATCTGCTCATCGTACCAGTCTGCACTGAAGTCCACGCCTACGATTCCGGCTATCTGACCCGAAGATGTAAATACCGGGCTGTATGCGCTGTAATGATTGCCCCATTCATCGGCATAGGGCTTATCATCAACCGCTCCGGTACCGTTTCCTGCAGCCACAAGGGCATCGGTAACTTCCACCTCATCTCCCCAGTCGGCCGGGTCTTCCGGATCAGCGTCCACGGTGAAAATAAAACCGCTGCCGCTCTTTTCCATACAATAAATATACTCAAGATCGGTGTTGTCTCTGTAAGCGGCAAGGTCATCCAGTACCGCAGCATAATTTTCCGTTTCCTGATCTCCGTCTTCGAGAGCATCAAGAATATCACCGTCAATTTCCGCCGCAGCGGTATTGGCGATGTCCAGCATTCTCTGCTTGATGAGATGATCCATTGCGGATGCTGATTGTTTAACCGATATGGTTCCGAGAACTGCAGTAGCAACAACAAGAATTACAACATTGATCAACAAGATCTGTAAGGCGAGACTGATTCTCCGTACCTTCATATTGCTCCCCCTGTTGCAGGATAATTATTTGCCCGGTCGCGCCTGCATCACTTGCGGGCAGAGAGTTATGGATATATGTTAACACAAACCTGCGGCAGGGCGCTACAAAAAAGAATAAAGAGGCGGTTCATAAAAAACCGTCCCTTTTATCATTACATAACAGATTCGATTGCCTTGGAGAACTGATCTGCGCAGGATGTTCCTCTGGTTCCGCAGATGTTTCCCTTAAGGATCCCCGCTATCTCAGAAGCATCCTTGCCTTCAACAAGTCTTCCGATAGCTTTGAGATTGCCGTTACAGCCTCCGGTAAATACCACATTGTGAAGCTTCTTCTCATCATCGATATCAAAGTCGATCTTAACCGAGCAGACACCTGAGGGAGTGTATGTATGATGATCCATGTTTCCTCCTATAAGATGACACCGGGGACGCTGCAGTTTTGTCATCAGAATTCGATGACAAAACTGCAGCGTCCCCATTGTCATCTAAAAAACTGCCCGAGTCCTGGACCCGGGCAGTTTCAGGTTAATCATTAAAGATTACTTGAAAGGATTCTCGGTGGGATAAGGAAGGCTCTTGGGCTGGTTATATCCGAGAGACTCAACTCCGAGATACTTGAAGATCTCATAGAGTGCCTTTCCGTTGTGTGCGAATGTAACTGCTCCGTGATGAGGGAAGTTGTTCTCGATAAGCACGTGGCGATAGAAACGTCCCATCTCCTTGATAGCGAATACACCGATTCCGCCGAAGGACTTGGTAGCAACGGGAAGAACCTCACCCTCTGCAACATAAGCCTTAAGCTTGTTGTCGGAGGTGGACTGAAGTCTGAAGAAGGTGATGTCGCCGGGAGCGATGTCTCCTTCGAGAGTTCCGTTGGTAACCTCAACAGGAAGATTACGAGCCATGATCTTCTGATACTTCATCTCATAATTGCTGCAAAGCTTCTTGGTGCAGGTATTTCCGCAGTGGAAGCCCATGAAGGTATCGGTAAGCTCATAATCGAACTTGCCCTTGATGGACTCATTGTACATATCCTTGGGAACGGAGTTGTTGATGTCGAGGAGGGTAACGATATCGTTAGAAACGATCTCACCGATGAACTCAGAGAGACATCCGTAGATATCAACCTCACAGGATACGGGGATTCCCATTCCGGTAAGACGGCTGTTTACATAGCAGGGAACGAACTTGAACATGGTCTGGAATGCGGGCCAGCACTTTCCTGCGATGGCAACATACTTTCTGTAGCCTCTGTTAGCCTCAACCCAGTCAAGGAGAGTAAGCTCGTACTGAGCAAGCTTCTCGAGGATCTCGGGCTTCTTGTTACCAGCGCCGAGCTCGTCAGCCATTTCCTTAACCTTGTCAGCGATTCTGGGATCGCCTTCGTGCTTGTTGAAGGACTCGAAAAGATCGAGTTCTGAATTCTCCTGGATCTCTACGCCCATGTTGTAAAGCTGCTGGATAGGAGCGTTACAAGCAAGGAAGTTGTGAGGTCTGGGTCCGAAAGAAATGATCTTAAGGTTGTTGAGTGCATAAACTGCATTTGCGATGGGAAGGAAATCGTGGATCATGTCAGCACAGTCTTCTGCATCGCCGACAGGATACTCGGGGATATAAGCCTTTACGCTTCTAAGGTGGAGGTTGTAGCTTGCGTTGAGCATTCCGCAGTAAGCATCTCCTCTGCCGTCCTGAAGGTCTGCCTGGCTCTCTTCGGCTGCAGCGCAGAACATCTTGGGTCCGTCGAAGTGCTTAGCAAGAAGGGTCTCTGAAATCTCGGGACCGAAGTTTCCGAGGTATACGCAAAGAGCCTCGCAGCCTGCCTTCTTAATGTCTTCAAGAGCGTTAACCATGTCGATCTCGCTCTCAACGATGCAGATAGGGCACTCGTAAATGTCTGCTGCATCATACTTCTTGGAATAAGCTTCTACAAGAGCCTTGCGACGGTTAACGGCAAGTGACTCGGGGAAGCAATCGCGGCTTACAGCCACAATACCTACACGAACTTTGGGTGTATTAATCATATTGTACCTCCTGTACATTTCTCCCCCGTAAAACGGGGACCTACGAAAACGATTTTATCACATTCCTTTCGGAAAAAGATAACCAAATGTTGCCGCTCAAATTGCACAAATTGCGATATAGCGGAAGCTCTCAGAACTCTATGCCCAGCACCTTCCATTCCCCGTTTTGTTTTACGAAATAAAACTTACCGTCAGTGGTGATGACTTCGGGCTCCCTCGGGCCCCATTCCATAGTCAGATACTGTTCCACGACGACCTCGCAATAGCAGACATCATCGGAATAGGCGATGAAATCCACCACCTCGGCACTGTGGATCTCGGATGCCAGGTGTCTCGTAAACCACTTGAGCTCCGCATGCTCCATGTAATACAGAAATACGTTATTTGCGGTAAAATACTTCTTCAGCTCGCCCTCGGACAGATCTCCCGAAATAAAGTTCGCATACGCGCCCACCGCCTCTTTGGCAATGGCTTCGACCTCGGTGCGGTATGCACAGTCACGGGGATAATCCACATAAAATGCATAGGTGTTCATATCACAAAGGACCGGAAGATTGGTTCCGTCATCCGTTACCGCCGCAACATCCGGAAGATAATAAAAGCCGTCTATGTCATATTCGTTTATTCTGGGAAGCTCTTCATAGTCACCTACGAATCTTTGAGCCACCGGCTCTTCTCCGGGAGTTCCGGTTCCCGAATACTCTATTCCGTTTACGATCAGGTTCACATTATCGGGAGCGGATATATGAATGCCTCTGGGTTCATCCGCATACAATATGAGCGAGGTAAGATCCCATCTGGGAATCTCAAGCGCATCGGCGACAGGTTCTTTAACATATTCGGCCCTTGCAACCGTCACATCCCCCGAATCTATCAGAAACACCTGATGATCGTCGGTGCTTTCCGCCCTCACAGGATCAAGTGATATGGGACCGTTTTGCAGGAAAGACCTCAGATATATGACCACATCTTCTCTTGTTTCATATGTCCCGTGGCCCGGCTTTTCCGTGGCAAGGTCATATAAGGATCCCGTATCCTCCGTCCGGAAAAGAGTGAGAAGGTCCGCGGCAACATATTCCGGAAGAGTCGCCTTATATGCTGCCTCATACTTTAAAAGGAAATCATAGAATCTGCTTAATGAAGCAGATAGCACCACAAGAAGACACAAAACCCAGGATAAAAGAAAGATCCTGTAGAGCCTTGCGCCCTTCTTACGTTTGGTTTTAACCTGCTCATTCAATTCTTCATTAACGTTTTCGCCCATCAGTTATCCGTTTTGGGAGGAAGCACCACAAAAGCCGTGGGGATACGTCTGGTATCACGCACGGTACAGTTATCAACTATCTGTTCTCCGTTATAAAACATGGAAGAGGACATTCCGCCGTCGAGATTTGCGGCATTTACGGCACCATATTCCACAAACACATCTATAAGATCAGCCATGGAAGCGCCGAGTGAAGAAGTTTTTCTGCCTTCTATTACAAGTAAAAGAACTGCTCCGTCCGAACGCTGCCCAATCGCCGTTCTGGGATTCAAGCCTCCGCCCGCGCCGGCAAGAGTTGCGGGTGTTCCGTTAACAATAAGAGCAGGGCCGAAGGTCAGAGCATCCCTGATGCCCATGTCTCTTGCTCTTGCGGCAGTCATCCGTCCGACTATCAGAACATCGTTTTCATCAAAGCCGTATACACCGTAGGTTCCTCCGTCATTTCCGCATCTTACCTCTCCGCCGGATATAACGATTCCCTCAGGCCATGCTCCCGCTCCGAGACCGTTGTTGTCTTCATATTTTCCGCCGTTGATTCCCGCAACGGCTCCGTTATTTTCTATGTGCTGCTCAAGAGTCCATCCATGGTATCCGTGTGAAAACTCCGGTATGGCGGAAACCACCACTCTGGAAGGGTCATATACGATCATCATCATCCCGGAATAGGTCGTTCCGTGGACCTCATGAAGCTCTATTCCGTCTCCGTCGGGGTCGTCATAGACAAATTCGGAAGATGCGGTATCGGAGCTCTGAGATGCCGATAAATCCGCGGTTTCAGAGCTTGTTGACGATATGTCATTAGAACTTCCGGGGATATTTATGAGAGATGCATCGGTAATTTCGGCGGTTTCCTCGACACGGTTTTGGGACATGATCCGTGAGATCTCTTCATCGGACAAAAACATCTCCGCAAGTATTCCTCCGGCACTGGATTCCATTACCGAGACCACAAAAAGATCCCTGAAATGATCCGAGGGGCCGCGATTGATCAGGAACAACATGGAATATAATCCGAATATACCGATAAGAAGGGTTACAAAAACCCACAAAAAGAACCTCCCGATGTAAACCGGGAGGCGTCTTTTTCTTTTTACCTTTTGCCCCGCATGCTTCATATGGAAACTATTATACTCTTACGGCACTTCTTTTAACAGGTTCCGAGTTTAAAAGAATACAGGAATCTTTCGGTTACGGGAAGGTGCTCCAGAGCTTCGAGAGCCTCTTTGTAATAATCCATCTGAGTCTCATATCTCTTCCAGAGTTCGTCCATGGCCTTAACGGAATCTGTTTTGTAATCCAGAAGGATGATCTTGTCGTCCTCGATAAAGTAACCATCGATAATACCCTGAATCATGAGTATCTCATTATCGAGTGCTTCGGATCCGGTGTTTTGATGTTCCGGATCAAGAAGTCTCGACGCAGGTATTCCGTATACGAAAGGCTGCTCTCTTTTAAGAAGACCGTTTCTTTCCGCTCTCCACATTCTGTATGAAAGCTCCGACTTGAGGAATGTAAGAATCTTATATGACGCTACGGCCGCATGAGTCTTTTCGGATACATGTCCTGCGGATAGTTCCTCTGCCCAGAACTTTTCGATGGATTCTTTTACGGAAGAAACGTCTGCGGACAATTTGGTCAGATACTCATCATAAGAAGCGGGAATGCTTCCCATTACAGGTCCGAGTATACGGTCCCAGGAAAGAAGCTCCATACATCTGTGATATGCATTACCTCTTTCCGTTCCGGTTATGATGAACTTAGGTGTTACGCCTGCTGCCCGGTTTTGCTCATCCTCTTCTTCCTTATCATCATAAAGACTGCTTGTATTTCCTCCGGCAAAAACGGGAACCGCGGTTTCATCTTCCCCGTGCTCCATCAGGTCATACGCCCCTTCATCCCTTTCAGCCATGGCTGCCATCTTAAGTTCGCTGACGGTAGTCTTGGTATAAAGGTTTTCAAAATATCCGTAGGGATATACATATGAGAATTTCTTCTCAAGCTCTTCCAGTGATTTCAAATCCGTAAGACTCAGATCTCCGCCTTCAGCACAGGTAAACTCCGTAACTCCCGACGCGTCATCTTCCAGTGCTTTCTTTTCCGCAAGATAGATACTGCCCTCTTCAACCGGAACTATATCTATGACCTTTCTTACTTCTCCGCATCCGATCACGGGAAGCACGAGATCAAAATATTTTTCGGCTGTCTGAAACGAACCCGCAGAAAGAGACTCCGAAGGATATTCCAGGTACTTGGGCATATTCTTTTCGATATCCGTCATGCCGCCGATCATGATGAGCTTTTCACGTGCTCTTGTCATGGCAACATAAAGAAGCCTCATCTCTTCCGCGACGATATCACATTTTTTCTTATCGGCTACCGCATTGTATCGGACATTATTAACGCTGATCCTCTTTGCGGTATCGACAAACTTACATCCTATACCGAGTCTGTTATCGATCAGCAGCGGTTTATAAACATCCTTGAAGTTGAATTTCTTACCCATTCCGGCAAGGAACACAACAGGGAATTCCAATCCCTTTGATTTATGGATCGTCATCAATCTTACAACATCGGCTTCCTCCGATGCGGATCCGACTTCTCCAGAATCCACTTCGATCTTTTCCATGTTGTCTATATATCTGATGAAATCATTTATTCCCAGATAGCTGGTCTTCTCATAACCCGATGCCATGACAAGAAGCATCTGCACATTTCCGATACGGCTCTGTCCTGCCGGAAGTGCGGATACCATCTCCATATAATGATGATCCATGGTTACTTTCTCGAGAAGTTCTCTTACCGTCATGTAACCGCTCATCTTACGATATCCGTCGATTGCATCCAGAAACGAATTCAGCTTTTCGGATAACTCAGCTTTCAGCTCACAGGTATTCTCACCGGTTCTGCCGGATACAAGAAGCAGGTTTTCATAAAGGGGAATATCCTTATGGCCTGCTCTCATGAGTGCAATCTCATTTTCGTCAAATCCTCCGAACACCGAATGCATTACGGCATACAAAGGAATATCGTCCAAAGGATTGCTGAGGACTCTCAGGTACTGCAGAAGAAGACTCACCTCGGCTGTTTTAAAGTATCCGTTTTTTCCTTCCGCATAAAAAGGGATACCCATTCTTGCAAAAACCTTACGGTAGGTTTCGGTAACACCTCCCACACTTCTTCTCAGGATAACTATATCTTTATAAGAAAGAGTTCTGAGTGCGGGATTGTCCCTGTCTCCGTTAAATACCTTCTGCGACTTCATAAGCTCACGGATCTTGGAGGCTATGATCACAGCTTCAAGTTCACTCTTGTCGGAAGCATCATCCATAAGGTCCGCAGCATTTGTGGAAGATCCGTCTTCATCCGCATTGCCATCGGAAAGTGAAGAAGCTCCGACCTCCTCCATCATCTTGTTATCATAGATGAGAAGTTCCGTTTTGCAGTTTTCTGCTTTGGGATATTCGGCTTTCGTAATAAGAGCGGCAGCTTCGTCATACTCTATTCCGCCGGTTTCTTCGTGCATGATACGTTCAAAAACACGGTTCACGGAATCAATGACTTCACCGCGGCTTCTGAAATTTCCCGACAGGTCCACTTCCATATGGGGAGGTATCTTATCGTATTCTTTTTGCTTATCGATAAACAGATCGGGGCGTGCCTGTCTGAAGCTGTAAATGCTCTGCTTGACATCGCCTACTATAAAGCGGTCATATCTTCCCATGCTCTCCGCAGAGACAACAGTAAGGATTATTTCCTGAACAAGGTTGGAATCCTGATATTCATCGGTCATTACCTCAACGAATCTGTCACGATATTCGTTTGCCGCATCCGTAGGCTTGAAAGAAAGCTCCCCGTTTACCGCTTCATGTGTAGTCAGTATGTTTAGGGCAAGGTGAGACATATCGGAGAAATCGATAGTATGTCTCTTCTTCTTTTCCTTTGCATATTCTTCCAGAAATGAAATCGCAAGATCGATAAGAACATTTACGTACTTACCCGTTTCCGATATCATGCGGACCTGCTCTTCGAAGGGAAAGGCAAAATACCTGTCGGCCATCTTGCTTATCATGCCCCAGGCAGCCTTCCTGAGTTTATCGGCAGGTTCTCCGAAGGCAGCCTTTATCTCCTTATCCTCGTCCGTTTTGGCTCTGAATGATTTAAGTTTTTGCTTGGCACCTTTGTCGCGCACATATTCATACAGCATATCAAGATCCTTAGATCTGACGGCTGCAAGTATCTTCTCAAAAAATACTCTGTCAATTTCAAAGGTCTCCAGATAGGGAGCAAGAAGCTCATGATCTTCACACAGCCTTATGGCAGAATCAATGTAGTCAATCGCATTAAGCACATATCCGTTCGATGTATCGAAAATCACATCCGCAAGATTCGATGCCTTAAGATCTGAAACGGAATTCAGCGCATGATCTTTTTTCCTGTCCGCAAGATACTCGGCGGGCCAGGGATAAGAATCCGCATTACGGCAAAGGCTCATGATAAGATCTTCAAGCTGTGAATCATCATTGCCGGGGCAAAATGATTCAACCAGATTAATGAACTCAGGATTATTTTCCGAATACGCTTTTTCAAGAATCTTTCCGAGAACGTCCTGCTTGATGAGTCTGGCTTCGCCTTCATCTGCAACCCTGAAATCCGGTTCTATCCCCACTTCCTGGAAATGATTTCTTACAACATCAAGACAAAATGAATCTATGGTGGTGATGGGGGCCTGATGGACAAGGGTCACCTGTCTTTGAAGATGTTCATTCTCGGGATCATCTTCAAGTTTTTCGTTTATCCTCTTTAAAACCCTTTCTTTCATCTCCGCCGCTGCAGCCTGAGTGAAAGTAACCACAAGTATCCGGTCTATGTCTACGGGATTTTTCTCATCGCATACAATCGATGCGATCCTCTCTACAAGAACCGCAGTCTTTCCGCTTCCCGCGGCAGCACTTACAAGGAGGCTCGTGTTTCTGGCATTAATGATCGTTTCCTGTTCCGTTGTGGGATTAAACGCCATCTTCATTTCCTCCTTCCTCTTTCTTTTCATACTTACTGCAAAGCTGTGCAATAACTACATTTCTCTTGGCTTTATCATCGCTCTTTGTTTTATATCCGGGAATCTTCTTATCCATTCCGCATGCGGCACGGTATGAACAATACGCGCACGCCGACTCATATGGATCCACGGATATTCTGCCGCCCAGTATTTCCAGAGCTTCGCGCTTGGCAACATCGGCAGCTTCGCATGTGACCATATTCATAACTTCCCTGCTCAGCACCTTACTGTAAGCATCAAACGTTCCGTCCGCTTTTAAATTGACATTAAGATACTTTGAAGAAGCTGAGGGAGGCATTCCTTCAAACACTTTGTCGAGAAGGCTTAACGCCTCTTCCTCTCCGAGAACTTCTCCTTTTGACTTCATCTGTTTGAGAAGCTCTCCCGCAATCTTATCCCTGTCCTCTTCCTTATTAAGGGTTACAATCGGATCCTGAATTCTGAAGTAAAGCATGGACGCGGGAATTCCGCCGGTGATCTCTTTTTCGCGGAACATGTAAAGAGGAAGCTGGATCTGTCTTCCGTCCATCAGCATGGCAAGATCCAAATCCCTGGAACCCGATTTGTAATCGACTATCTGCAGGTATGTACCGTCCTTACCCAGTGCTTTATCAACGCGGTCAATGATACCGCTCATATGAAGCTTTCTTCCTTCTCCCAGATCCATATCCATTGAAAAGGGCTTCTCAAATTCCACGGGTCTGAAGGATCCGCTTGAAATCTGATCCCTTATCACACGTACGGAATTTATCACAAGTCTTGAAAGCCTTAGGATGTTATATTCGTTTCTCGAACTGTCACTATATATTCCGCTGATGTATTCGGATGCTGACTCCGCAGCCAGAACAGGAATCACTTCGGAAGCATATTCATCCGTAAAAGAAACCCAGTCCAGACCGTCGGCTTTCAGTCTGTTGGAAAACTTCTTCAATATGTCATGGGCAAGATTTCCCCTGTCGGTTGATTCTATCTCCGGACTATCGGCAGTTCTTATACCCAGGCCGTAAGTAAGGAAGTATTTGTACGGGCATCCCGCGTAGGTTTCAAGAGAGCTTACGCTGCCTCTTATATCTCCGGGATAAAGTTTTCCCGCAGCTTCTTTGGAAAGAGGCAGATCGAGGTATTTTTTATAAACACTGTCTTTAAGAAGCTTTCTGCTTCCGCCCGCTTCACCGACTGCGGAAAACAGGGCAAAGGTCTCTCCGGCCTTTTCGTATTCTTTTCCGGTATCGGCATAATCTCTCATAAGTACGGAGAGAATCTGAAGTGCATCTTCCTTAGTGGCAACCCTCCTGCTTACAACATCATCTTCGGGGCGGTATACATCCGCAGTGTAAGGAAGAAGACGCTTTATAAGAGGTATCAGATATGAAGGTCTCGCTGCCTTACCGTCCATTTTGACTCTGCTGTATGAAACATAGAGACTGTCCGAAGGTTTGCAGATATTCATGTATAAATACTGTCTCTGCGTATACATCTGCTGCCTCGGAGTAGGTGCAAGTTCAATTCCCTTATCGTACAGATACTCCCTGTCAAGATCGGAGATAATTCCTTTTCCGGATACGGAGGCAGGTATGTTTCCGTCATTTACTCCCGCCAAAAAGAGAACCTTTACGTTCTCAAGTCTCGTCCTTCCGATGTCTCCGATCATAACCCTGTCAACATTCTGAGGAAGACCGGGAACTTTCATTTCTCCGATTCCCGATTCCATCATTTCCGCAAAAGTATCAGGGGACACTTCCTCGTCTCCCGTCAGAAGATAAATCTTGTCAAACAGATCCACGAACATCTTCCATACAGATCCGAATTCCCTGCTTCTTTCAAGATCCCCCTTCTCTTCAAATTCCCTTTTAAGGAGTCTGAGTTTTTCGGGAGCATCCATTCTGATAAGAGCGTTGTACAGATTCTTTACGTATTCGCCCGCCGCCTGCATTGAAGGCACTTTGGAATCTCCGCCTTCAAACATTCCGGTAAGGCCGATTATCTCTTCCCTTATCTTATTAATCCGTTCAAGATATGATGCATCCTTCTTCCTGCTTCTGACAGTTCTTGTAAATGACCTGTGCCATGCATTGTAGCCTCTGATGCCTGTCTGTCTGAGGTAATTGTCAATAAGATCCGTATCCTCTGCGGAAATACCCGACAATCCGCCTTTCAAAAATCTTGTTATGGATGCAGGTGAATAGTCGGTGGTAAAAATCTCCAAATATGCCTGAACCGTCTCGGTCAGCGGATCAAGTCTGAGGGCATTTACACAGTCGAGATAATAAGGAATTTTCATTACGGAAAATTCCCTTTCAAAGTATGACGCGTAACCTGCCACATCGCCGCATACAATTGCGATATCTCGATATGCATATGCTTTTTCGGAAAGCAGGTCTTTTAACTTAACTCCGATATAATGGACCTCTTTTGCGGGATCCGTCATCTCCGTGATATGCACGGATTCGGAATAAGATGTCGCGCAGGACGGTCTCTTTTTACGGAAGATGTTCCTTTCGAGAAATGCTATGTCGGAATCCGGAATCTTATGCGAGCACATCTCGGGGGCAGATACTTCCATGCCGTTTTCACCGGCAAGCTTAATCAGGGCCGCAGCCGCTTTATGGCTAAGGTAAAACAGTTCTTCCTCGCCTGCGGGGGAAGTGACGTCTTCATCATCCGAACACTCCAAGGTCACGATCATCTCGGAGCATCTGCCCATAAGTGCACCGATCACTCTGTTCTGAACGGGAGTAAAGCCTGTAAAGCCGTCAAAAACGATAACCGAATCGGGGAGAATGGATGACTCCGGAATGGCACCGCAAAGAATGTCCAGCTTTTCTTCCCTGGTAATGTAATGACCGGATATATATTCTTCGAACAGTCCATAAAGAGTCTTCAGATCATTAAGCTTTCCTTTGAGCACTCCTCTTCCGGCCGAGCAATCAATAAGCTCATCCATACTGTCCGGAGAGATACCGTACTGCATAAACTCGGAAAGCGCACTTTTAACCTCTTTGATATAACCGGCCGACCTCAGGCGTGATCCCAGCACCGGAAGATCCTTTTCATGTGCCGCAGCGATCTTCCTGAGGATCAGACTCATACCCATATCATCAAGAACGGGGATTTCTTCCTGTCCGGTTTCTTCAAGAATCCTGTGTGAAAATCTGCCGAATCCGAAAACATCTATGTTGAGAATTCCCTTATCCGGGCTGAGTTCAACCAATGCTTTCTGGGCGGACATAGCCGCCTGGTCGGGAACTATGAAAAAGAAATTTCGGTTTCTTTCCTCCCCGGCGCGTCTTATCACCTCTTCATATACCGTTCTGCTCTTGCCCGAGCCCGAAGGCCCCGTTATCAGTCTCAGTAAACTCATGTTTATGTCTCCGTTTGTGGTTTCAAACCTACGCATCCATTATAACAAAAGACAGGGAAAAATTTTTCCCTGTCTTTAAATCGGGTCGCTTTCGCTATAATAAACCGGTTTTTTAGAATTATTATAGCCACCAAAGCCGGAAATTTGACCTAAATCCCGGAAAAAGGCTATAATTTCATTTCTTGATTATCTCATCAAAACATGCATCACCGTCAGACAAATCTGAATGTCGGATGAACTCTACATGTCCGGTCAGTCCCGAGTAGGCAATTCTGTCGGTGTTGCAGAATATCTTGCAAAGCGGTCTTATTCCATAAGATGCAAACATCTCCACATACATACACTTGGATATACTGTATTCCACTTTTTCTTCTCCCGGCACAAAACGGTCATATGTAATGCTGCCGTCTTTTACCCTGTCTGCATGATCTGATTTATTCCATTTACGCACAACGGAAAAGCAGAAAGGAAAACGGTCTATGAATTTGAGAATCTTAACAAATGTACTCCACCTGCTTTCCATGCTTTTTTCAACTGCAGGAATAATTCTGTCATTCGTATATCCCGCATCCTTTAATTCAAGGCACATGGCTATTACGGCATATACGAAAGAAACATTCGTTGAAGGATAAATGTTATGTTCCGCAAATTCTTTGGAATTGTACATCTCCTTAAGTCTCGTATTATACGAGATCATTTTGGAGTCAATATCTTCCACGCCTTCGTCAAGCAAAATGTTTCTGTAGAATTTCGAAAATGATTTTATGTTTTTATCAATTTCTTTTTGATTCATTCTGTTAAACCCCAAAACATTCCTTTTATCTTATAAATCGGAATATGTTTTGTGCAATTATCTTCCGGTAAAACGTACTATCACAGCAAGCCGACAAACTTGAATCTACAGTGCTAATTCCATCAGCCAGCAATCTACTTTTTCTCCCTCAAACATCTCATGTTTTGGAAGTGATTTAATGATTTTAAACCCGGCTTTCTCGTATGCCCTTATAGCCCTTTTATTATCTTGGTGCGGGTCAAGAAGAACTCGTTCCGCAGCCATATTTTCTTTCAAATGAGAAGCCATCATTTTCAAAAAAGATGAGCCTATTCCCTTACTCCAGTATTTCGGCTCACCTATAAACTGATCCATAGCAAACACTATATGTCCATCGTCAGGATAGTCATATTCATCGAACAACTCACCACTCAATTGATAGGCCTGTGCATATCCGATGGGGGATTTCTTATACTCGATGATCATTCTGAATCCATCTGGAATTTCTTCCAAAAAATGTGCAGACAAAGTATCCATCGTAAACCTGACGTCACGACCTTCGTAATACTCCAGCACTCTCTTATCTGTCAACCATTTAAACATGAGTGGAAGATCTGTTTCCGTAAAATCTCGGATTGTTATTTCATCTTTTTCTATTTTCACGTAATCCTTCCCGCAAACAGGAATTTGCCGTTATTTGTTTCCTATGCCCAGATTGCCATCGCCAAAGTGCCGACAACGATCAGAATCAACCCGGCAAGCGCCTTTCTGCTCAACTTTTCTTTGAATACGAAATAGGAAAAAGCAACGGAAACGATAATGCTGAGCTTATCGATCGGTACGACAACACTGACGACGCCGTTCTGTATGGAGTAATAGTAACAGAGCCATGATACGCCTGTGGCAATCCCGGACAGAGCTATGAATACAAGTTCTTTGGAATCAGTATTTTTCAGTTCAGCACCTTTGCCTTTAACGAAGACGATCAGCCAAGCCATACCAAGAACAACACCTGTACGGATCGCCGTCCCAAGATTTGATTCTACATCCGTTATGCCGATCTTTCCCAGAATAGAGGTCAGGGCAGCAAAAACAGAGGAACCGATCGCGTAGGGCAGCCACGTGTGCTTTGTGTCCTTTGCTTCAGTTTTCTTCTTTTCGATCATCAGAAACACGCCTGCCGCAAGAAGTGCAGTACCGATCAGCTTGACCGCCAGATGTTCTGTCTCACTGAAAAGGATGATTGCGAGAAGCACTGTCAGAACCGTGCTGGATTTATCGACGGGTACGACCTTGTTCACATCGCCGACGGACAGGGCTTTAAAATAGCAGATCCACGAGGCTCCTGTCGCAAGGCCGGACAGAATTAAGAAGATGATAGATTTTGCCGATATTTCCGTGATCGTTCCGGCAGAGCCAACGATAAACACCATGATCCAGGCAAAAAGGAGTACAACGACCGTCCGCAGAGCAGTCGCCACGTCTGAATCAGTCTTTTTGATCCCGCATTTCGCAAGTATCGCCGTAAGTCCGGCAAAGAGCGCGGACAAAGCCGCCATGATCAGCCACATATCTTCCCCTTATTCATTGTCATATATTCTGGTAATTCTCGTCCATCAATTATCACTAAGATAAATCCCGATTTGTCATCGTCTATAAAACTGGAAGTTATTTCATTTACCGAATCACTGAAGAATTCCTGTAGATATAGAATTCCTCCTGGCTCGGCATCCATTTCTTTTCCTTTGCCGGGAATGTTTTATCAAATTCCTCTACTGCTGCTGTATCTTCGCAGCAATCAGCTGCAGTGCTTGCTATATACATCCACTCGTGACCATCTAACACACCGGGAATCAATTCACATACAAGGAGTGCTGTTGGAAAATTCCCCTTCTGAAAACAGCTGACATTTTTCTTCTTGCAGCTGACAAATCCACGACTGACATAGTTACCCGGATTTCCAAAATTGATATTCACATCATATCCCATCTTGCGAGCGGCATCAAAAGAATGCTCTATCAATATTTTCCCCAGCTTCTGTCTCTGATACTCAGGTGCAACACACAGCGGTCCAAAAGAAACTATTTCTTTTCTCTTTCCGGTTTCATCTTCCAGCCAAGCTTTGGTGTACATGATATTTCCGATGATCTCACCATCCTTCTCCAACACAAAAGCAAGCTCGGGGATGAAGTCAGGATGATTTCTCATTGTATGCACATAGAAATGCTCATCCGCTCCCGGCTTATATACATTCCAGAATGAATTACGGGTAAGTTCCTCAACTGCCCTATAATCTTTTTCTGTTTCCTGTCTTATCGCAATACCGTCCATATCATTCACTCCTGAATTTAACTGACTACTCCGGATTCGAGTATTTCTATTCTCGGGGCATCGCAATCTATCTCCATAAGAGCCCCGGTAGGAAGTATGGTCATGGGAGTTCTGTGAATGTAATCCACGTTTTCCAATATGACCAAATCCGGTCTGTTTACTTCCTTACATATAACTTTAAGGATCGTTTCCCTGCTGTCATCATCCATCGGGCCTGTGATCACGGCTTTTGCTTTATCAAACACGCCCGCCGCAGCAAATGCGCGAAGCTCATGTAAGCCGGCCAATTTACTGTCATAGATATTACAGTGTTCCAGCGCAATAATTGAATTTTCCCAAACATCGGGATTCGGAAAATACTTCGTCCCCATTATCTGCCAGAGGGGACCTCCGCAGACCGCGATAACATGCCCTCTGACTTTTCCTTTTCCTTGCAGCACCTTGTAGCCCATCCCGGGTTCCCATGGGATCGGATCCTTTATATCTTCTATCTCATCATTATCCGGAAAGCGTTCATACTGCACTCCGTCGATCGTGTATGTGGTAACCCAGTCAATGGGCGTGGTCTTTTCCGCCGGTTTGATCTCGCCTATTACTTCGGCCGAAAACAGTGTCCGCCTGATAGCATTTTCAGTGTACTCATCAAGTTTTCCCGGCTGTGCGAGCGGCGTCAGAACCGTAGGACCATAATATGCACGTACACCTGCATATACAAACACAGCCATCCATGTGGCGATATCGGAAAAGCCCATAAATACCTTAGGGTTATCATGAATGACCTTAGGATCGATATAAGGAAGAACACGGTAAGAATCATCTCCGCCCTGATTGCAGATGATTCCTTTGATGGAATCATTCTTCAAAGCCCACATAAGATCCTCAGCTCTTTTCTCGGGATGATCATAAAGGTAACTGCTTCCTTTAAGCGCATGAGGGGTTTCAATCACCTTTACATTAAAGATTTTTTCGAATCTTCTTTTGCCCATCAGGTATCTGGGAAGCATGTCTTCATCACCGGCACGACCGCCTGAGATTGAAATAAAAGCTATTGTATCTCCCTCGTTCAGTTTTGATGGAATGATCAGTTCTTTCATTTCGCCTCCTCAATAAATTCCGATTTGTCTTAGTCATATATCCCGGAAGTTAATTCTTCTCAATCAATATATTGTTTACCTGCTCTGTAAGATATAACTCCGTATCTGTCCATTCCATCTTCATGTAAAATTTGATCTGACGTCTATCACAGATGTTTCTCCATAACGTCAAAGCAAAGATAATCCTCGTATTCGGTTTCAATCATGTTATATTTTGTGGCTACATAACCACGTTTAAGATATATTTGTTTAGCCGGTAGTGATGCATCAAGGATAACATGATCATGCTCCTTGCTTATGATTTCTTCAGCAAAATCCATTAGTTCTCTACCATATCCCTTATGCCGGAAATCAGGTAGAACAAACAGCCTGTTAATCTCATTATCTGAAATACATTTATTTCAATTTATTCTTTATTCTCAAACAAGCTTCAGTATGCATAATCCAATGCCTTGAAAACGGCATCTGTATAAGTCCACGTAAATCTTTGTTGCACCAGTAATCAATCAACCAAATAGCATTTTCATCCGAACTGACTACCCCCAACGCTTTCAGTTCTTCCCTTCGTTCATTCATGACCTTGCCTTTAAGATCTTTAAATGTAAGATTGCGAATTGTCTCTTCCGTGCTCTTTTTTACATCAGCAATATACGAATACAATTCATCGATATCCAACTGCCTTGTAAAATCAGAAATCTGACCTTTAACAAGCTCATTTCCGGTTGTTATTATAGGCGAGTTGATACGGCTCTGATACCTTCCTGAAAACAATATTTCTTCATCTCCACATACAAGAGTATGGGCAACGATATCCTCAATCCTGAAAATATGCCATAAAGAATAAGCAATATTTTTACTGTGATAACCGTCAGCATTCATAAAAGGCACAGCATCAAAGTCTTCTCTATTAAACTCCGTCTTAAACGAAAGCATCGTATTCATCAGGTCGTTTCGCAATTCAAAAAGGACATCCTTACCTTCATTAAATGTATCTGCCTTTTTGATCAGTGACTGCATTCTTTTATTCTGTTCAGACCATTCTTTATTCATATCTATTTTTCCTCATCGATATGATCCGTTTGTCCTCGTTCATTTAACAGTAATATTGTAATACGTCATAGATTATTTTTCGCCAGGGCCGTTCTGTATAGTCCGGCAGCGGACTGTTCACCATTCTCTGAATACCGGCAGTATAGATCAATCCATTTTTGCACTCCGCCAAAGAGCGTATTCCCGGTCAGCTTTTTCAGATAGTATTCAGCCAGTGCTTCAGTCGGTTCCCAAGTTTCAAAGCGTTTGAAGGCATCCTCTTCCCGTAATGCCTGCTTCAGCAGATAGATAATAAACTCGTGTCCGATAAAAAGGAAGCTGTCTTCCGGACTACGACTGATTCCGAAAATATCCGTGGTCTCGGAAATGTCGATAGCTTCAGCACCATGCTGAATAGATGTGACCATGGAAGGGTGAAACGCTTCCACAGATAATTTGCACCCCACAACAGTCTCTGCCCGATCAGTAAAGTCACTCTGTTCAAAAAGGGGCATCACCCGGGCAATATAATCCTCCAAAAGTTTCCTGTCCTCCGGCCATATATCGTTAATATAATGGTCATAGTTCCTAACCATGACATTCGCTATCTCCCGTGCAGCCGGGGCAAGAGCAAGATACTGTTCGGGTACATCTCCGCTGTCAGCCTGGTTTATAATCTCCCGGTAAAAGGATTTAGCGTCCCCGGTCCATTGTGCAGCAGGATAACAAAGCATAAGAGTATACAATTCTCCCCAATGTGAACCTCCCGCACATGTGATAAGGCTCTCGTGCTTTTTCAGCGTAACAAGGTCCTCTTCCGGATAATCGCTGCGATATTTTGCACCATAGTCATTGTTATAGCCGCATTTGGCCACAGACAGCATATGATATATATAATTCGTTTCGCGGTCAGCGATCATTTTGATCTTGTTCATTTGCAACCTCCATGGCAGGGAAAATCTCGATTTGCCGTTCTAAGTTATACTGAAATTTAAATATCCCTGCAAAATTCTATTATTTCCGGTTTTCTCTGCTTAACATTCTCCTTATACTCGATTGAAGTAAGACCGAGGTGTCCTGAGCATTCGATATGTAAATGTCCGTAGAAATGTTCGATATTTTGAATAATTCTTTCACACTCATGCATTCCGGGGCCGGTTCTGAGAGCAACCGAGTATCCCTTCTTGCCTTCCCTGATCGAGGCATGCGGTTCATGCGTATCACACCACGGAGTGCATCTGTCTATAAAAGCTTTGTATTGCCCCGGAATATCAGCCCAGTAAGAAGGTGACACAGATATAATGACATCCGCCCGGTCAAACTCATCAATGATCTTAATGACATCGTCATTCATTACACATTTTGCCGTGCCATGACATGTTCTGCATCCTTTGCAAAACTCGAATGTATAATCCGCTATGCAGATGCATTTGGTGTCATATCGCGGAGATATTTCATTATTTATGATATTTACGATTTCGGCTGTGGCTCCTGTTTTCACAGGACTGCAATTAATTATCAATGCTTTTCTGTCTGTCATACCAATACCCTCAAAGAAGATGTCACCCTTTACAAACTCTTGAATATATTCCGCTTACGATCTCGTCCTTGCTCATGTCTTCCGTGATGATGTTTTCCTTTATCAGGTCCAGATAATCCTTTTCTTTCCACCACTCGCGCATCTCATCAGCTCCAAACTCGGCAGCTTTTGATCTGGTCTGATGGCGTCTTACTGTTTCTTCAAAAGGAATATCAAAATAATACGCATATATGTCCGAACCGTACAATTCGATTGCCACCTCAAACAATTCCCGATACCAGTCTGCGATAAATATTCCTTCCATTATGACAACTTCGCAGTTTTTGCTTCCATACTCAAGCATCTGCTTTATCAGCGGCAGTGCAGGCGGATCAATCCCGTCCCTTGCTTTAAGCACATCTCTTCGGATCATATCCTGTGACAGAACCATAGTATTTCGTCCGAAAAGTTCCTGAAGTTCCTTTGCTACCGTTGTTTTTCCGCTCCCCGAGTTTCCTCGAAGCATGATTAATTTATGCATATTCATACCCTGCTCACAACATGTTTTCATAAAAACGATCGGATGTTAAACCAAAATACCATCATCGATTGCAGGCAATACTGTTTTCTCTATAAACTCAACTCGGTCAAAAATCCTCGGTTTGAATGTACCCGTCATCCCTACCGATATGTTTTCTGCTTTGTTTATATAGATGATATTTCCGCTGTCACCAATCGCTGCGTACACCTCTTTATCATCATAGGGCTTGTACCACAAATACCCATAGTTCATGAATCCAAATCGCTCACCAAGTTTAACATGAGGTGTCAGCATATCTTTCAGGTATTCTTCCGAGATAATCTTTTTTCCATTATACAAGCCGCCGCCCAGCACCATCGCACCGATCACAGCCATATCTCTCGCCGACATACATAATCCCCAGCCTGCGGTAACACTGCCCTGAGGATCCGAGTACCACTCATATTTTCTGGGATTTTTGTTCATAAAGAAATCAAACTGATCTTCTTTGGAGCTGTCTCCATGTATAATACGCCCCGGGAGCCCCAAGGGCTCAAACAAATTCTTATTGGCAAAGTCAATGCATTTTTCTCCCGCAGCCCTCTCGATTATTCCGGCGAGAATCTGAATACCGAGAGTCGCATACCTGAATTCTCCTGTGATTCCGTTTCTCCCTCCGAGGTAATCAAGAGTTGTAAGCGTCCAGTCCTGCGATGTGCACACCTTTTTCCAGGGTTCCGATTTACCTTTATATGGAGCCGTCATAGTAAGAAGATGTCTGATTGTGACTTCGTATATTGTCTTCTCACCACGTTTAACGGTGTAATCAGGAAAATAATCCATCACTTTCTGATCCAAGCTACTGATGTGACCCTTATCCAGTGCAATCCCGGCAAGCAGTCCCATGATACCTTTGGTTACGGAATTGACATTCATTGCATCATCGGTCTTGAATCCGCGCCAACAGTCGTCGCAGACCGTCTCGGTACCCTTAAGCGCATAAATCTGGCAGATGTTTGACTCATTGCCCGTGCTGTTTTCAATGTACTTGTGAAGTTGTTCTTTGTTCAATAAAATAGCCTCCTCTTAGGTAAGATTCGGACGTCCTAAGAAAAGGCTAATGTAATTAAAAATCTTTTTCAAGAAAAATCTTTATATCCTCAGTCTGTTATTCCCAGTATGTTCTTTTCCATACTCATCAGAAGATCCTTGGAATCATCTTCGATATGAGAAAGATATGTAATTATTATTCCGCGAGCCGGAAGAATATAGCACTTCTGTTTCCACTTGCCGTTGATACTGTACCCGTCACGGTATTTCCAGATATAGAATCCGTATCCTCCCTCTCTGTTCATCTGCTGAACGGAGGTTGCAAGTTTCACGTATTCTTCGGAGACGATTCTTCTGCCATCAAATACACCGTTGTTCATGAGAAGAAGTCCGAATTTGCTCAGATCGTGAACGCTGAGTTTCATGCCTGATGCGCCGTAGAAATATCCTTCCGGACTTCGGGAATACTCAAAATGTTCAATATTCAACGGTTTGAATATCTCATCCTCTATAAACTTACCGAGATCCGAGCTGAGTATATTTGCAAGTGCGACTCCCACCAGATAAGTGCAGATATTACTGTAATTAAATCCTCGCTCATCGGGATTGATATCACAATCCAGTGAGAATCTGATCCAGTTATCCCCCTCGGCTCTGAAAGGAAGACCCGGCAGTGACATTGTAAGAAGACGCCTGATTGTCACTTTTTCCCATCCCGGTTTTGCAGATTCGGATATGTATTTCAGTATAGGATCATCAAAGCCTACAAGTCCTCTGTCATAGATAATGCCGAAAGCAACCGACAGAACAGCTTTTGTAGCCGAGTACATTTCATGAATACATTCCTGAGTGTCACCCCAGGAATGTATCAATCTGCCGCTTTCGTACACCTCTGTTCCGAAAACATTCCAGCCGCTTCTTTCGATATCATTCACAAATGAATCAAAGTCCATATTACACAATCCCGTTCTCTACCTTTATTGTTGATCATCTGATTTATTATATCAAAAGGCCCGATGAAATACGCGGGTTTTACCGCATTTTCATCGGACCTTTTTAATCGTCATTACATATCACTCACGGTTTTTAAGAACTTCCGCCGGAGTCATGCGGCTGAGCTTTCCCGTCAAAAGAAGACTTACCATATTGTAGAAGATGATTATTGCAGCATAGATAATGAGGTAATAATACCACTCGAAATTTAGCGGAAGTCCGCAGGCTACATTTGCAACAAACATCGGGAACAGTCTGTCGGTTATTATCTTGGCAAGAGGTATTGCGGCAAGCGCACCTATGGCGATAACTGTTTTATTTCCGTCAAGGTAAAGCTTTCTTACTTCTTTCTTATTAAAGCCGAATATCTTCATAAGAGATATTCCGAATGACGCTTTATCGATCATTACCGAAGTCATCAGATACATTACCAGACAGAAGATCACGGTGCTCATTCCTATCAAAAGAGTAAAGACAGGTGCCATTAGTTCCACAAATACACCGGAAGCTTTATCGATATCCGCTTTTGTCGTGACGGAGTAAAGCCTTCCTTCTTCAATATCCAGTTCACAATCTGACATTACCGCATTATAATAATCATCCGATTCTCCGAACAATTCTCTCATACTGTCGATATCCATGAATACGGTAAGCCCCACGGAATAAGGAACAACATCTTCTACAGTAAATGCATAATCCGTGTCATTTGCATTATCGGTAAGAATGAGTTTGTCGCCTGTCGAAACGCCGTACTTACTTGCCACGGCATCTGATATGACTATTTTATTTTTTCCGGGTACTGTGGTGACACTTATATAAGGGTTGTCCTCATCGATACCCATTACAGTAACGTCGATGGTATATCCCAGGCTCTCCTTCTGAAGAGATGTAACGAAGCATGCCTCTCCTCCTTCGGGAACTTCTTTTGAAGGATATTTATACGTGTACATATAGGAATAGCGTGTATCCCTGCTCGAATATTCACCGATATGTTTGCACAATACATAACAGTTCAGTCCCATCATAAAGATCATAAGTGAGATGGCCATACCGAAGACGACGGTCAGGACTATTCTTCTCTCACGGAGCATCTGTCTGATCTTAAACTTTCTGATAAAGGGCATGTTCGGAAGTGCCACATCCTTACTCTTCGATACCTTCTGTTCATTCTTTATAAGAGAAAGTGCTGTTCTCGACAGACTCTTGTTGATCACAAGAAAATTTACGATAATGCTGACAACCGGAGGCATAATCACTGCATATACGATCAAATATGCGGGAACGATTTTATCGAATGCAGGTATGGAATAGTAATTATACGAATCGGACATCTGCCAGCTGCTACCGAATCCGCTGAGTCCCACAGCCGCGCCGCATATTCCGCCCAGAAGTGAAATGACCGTCGGCATAAAAATATAATGTTTCAACAGATCTTTCTTTTTAACTCCGAGTGCATAAAGTGCACCGATGGTCGAGCTTTCTTCCCTGATCTGATTGATCACGAATACCGAAAGCACATATGCAAAAAGAATAATGACCACAATACCGTCCACAAGTCCCACGGTTTTATTTATCTCGATATCGCCTGCCGCACCGCCAATCCTGAGGTTATCCTCTTTAAGCAAAAATGAGGTTAAATTGTCGGGAGAAGTTTTGAAGATCTCATCAAGAAGTTCATCAGACTTTTCCTGCAATTCCAGAACACCGTCATAGAGCTCAGCTGTTCCGTCATAGAGCTCTCCGGCTCCGTCATACAATTCACCCGCACCTTCTCTTAATTCACCCGATCCGTCATAGGCTTCATGTACCGCATCGTTCAGATCGGACATACCGTTTACAAACGGCTTTATGCTTCCTTCAGCTCCGGGAATTACAGATAATGATTTCTTGAGTTTCCCCACTCCATCATATAATTCTTCACTTCCGTCCGCTATCTGTCCGAGCCCGTCCTCCAGTTCCTTTGTTCCGTCATAAAGTTCTCCTGCGCCGTCGTACAGTTCACCCGCCCCTTCATTCAGTTCACGGGCTCCGTCTACGAGCTCACTTATTCCGTCACGGATTTCATCCTTCTTTCCGTAGGAATCCTCCAGCATTTCAAGATAGTAAGGATCTTCAACGGATTTATAGTCAAATTCAAAATCCTTTAACATCTGTTTAAAATCATTTGAATTCATCACACCGTTTAATACAAAGGCATAAGTCAGATCTTCCGCACCGGTATTCGCAATATTCTTCAAATGATCATAGCCTTCCGCCGATACAAATCCCGTTCCGAAAACAGTACTGTCCACTGCCGTATCCGAAAGATTCTTAAGAGGCGCATCATAATCTACGGAGCTACCTATTCCCGTAACGGTAATCTCTTCTCCGCCGATAAAAAGCACACTTCCGACACTGATGTCATGTACCTCACAGTATCTTTTCTCCAGAACAATCTCATTATTCGAAACCGCTTCTCTTCCGCTGTCCAAAGTCACGGTATCGATAAGCGCTCTGTTTTCAAATACTCTTATCACCGAACCGTCATCGAGAGTCATGTCGTAGCTTATGTGCGGCTCGATGGTGACACCTGCACTTTTAATCTCATCAATTTGTGCCTGTGAAAGAGGATTGAAAACGGTAAACTGTCCGTCTTCTATTTTGCTTTCAATCTGATTCTTTTCGGTTCCGGTTATGATAACCTCAGCAGCATCGACCAAAGCTATGACTATATACATGCAAATGGCGATCATCAAAAAGAGACTTCCCAGTCTGAAAAAATCCGCCCTTATCTGTCTGGGAAATCTTTTCCTCAATATTCTGTTCATTACAGATCCTCCAATTCACTTGCGGGAATTCTTGTTTCGTTCAGATATTCTTTCTTCACGATTCCGTCTTTAAGGAAGATCACTTTGTGGACCATGTTCTTGATGGAATTGTTATGAGTTACGATCAGCATGGTGGTTCCGTACTTTTCATTTATCTGTTCGAGAAGAATGAGAATATCCCTCGATGTATTAGAATCCAGTGCGCCTGTAGGCTCATCGCACAAAAGAAGCTTTGGATTTTTGATGAGAGCTCTTGCTATGGCGCATCTTTGCTGCTGTCCGCCGGAAAGTTGTGCAGGGAACTTGTTCTGATGCTCCGTAAGTCCAAGCACATCAAGAAGCTCATCCATATCGAGAGGATCTTTGGTGAGGTATTCGCAGACCTGAATGTTTTCTTTTACCGTAAGGTTGGGGACCAGATTGTAAAACTGGAAAATAAAACCGAGATTGTCCCTTCTGTAGTCGGAAAGTGCGGCGTTTTTCATTCCGAATATTTCGGTTCCGTCTACGGTTATTGATCCCGAATCCATAAAATCAAGACCGCCTATGCAGTTTAAAAGAGTGGACTTACCGGAACCCGATGTTCCCTGTATGACGCACATCTGCCCTTTATCGACTCCTGTATTAACACCTTTTAAGACCTGTACATAGCTTCCGCCGGTGCCATAGCTTTTCTTCACGTCGTTGATCTCAAGATACATTTTTTCATTCCCTCCCTTTCAACATAACGCTGTTATGTAAATGTTATTTTTTTCCGCTTCAGCAAAAAGGATCTCTCCGATCTGCGAAGCGGTTAAATTCAAAACTTATTTTTTTACCATTGCCAGCTGCATCCAGCCCACAACAAGATAATTAAGAATTCCTCTGAGTCTTTCTTTTGCCTTGTTTACATCCTTCTCATGCTGAATCACATGGATAAAAGCGTCGATGGAGATATGTGCCATCCAATGCGACATGTACTCGTCATAGGTATATCCCTTTATATGGGACATCATCGCAGGAATTGATCTGTCCACCATTGCAACGAATTCATCAACGACATTTTCGTACACGGTATTTTCCGAAGCATTCAACAGGAGCATGAAACTGTCATAATTATCATAGATATGTCCGACAATCCTGTCGCTTATCTCGCTATGATCAGGATCTGCTTCCTCGATCGAAGACAGTTTTTTGATCTCTTCCGCATCTTCCGAGAAATGCTTGATAAGGATTGCCTTCAATCCCCTAAGCGGAGGATCTACTATCGCCGCAAACAGGTCCGCTTTATTTTCAAAAAAGAAATACAAAGCACCTGTTGTAACTCCGGCGTTTGCACAAATTGTTCTGAGAGAGGCTTTGTTATAGCCCTTTTCAAGGAACTCTTTTTTTGCAGCTTCTATCAGAAGCTCACGGGTTCCCTGTTCACCGTCTTTTCTCATATCGATCTCCGGAAAAAAAATAACACTGTTACGTAACAACGTTATCTTACATTGACCCGGTTAATATGTCAAGGGGGCGAATCTGCATCCGCCCCCTTTGTTCATGGATTTATGAATACTTCAAATTCCATCTCACTGTTTTCCGCATCTGCCCGGGCATATATCTCTCCATCCAGCCTGCGTGCTATCTCAAAGCTTTCAAACAGTCCGATACCGCTTCCTTCTATTCCCTCGGAATTTGAACCTCTCCAGAAACTGTTGAATATAAAAGGAAGCTCCTTCTTATCAAGAACCTTTCCCTTATTTCTGACTGAAAGGTAGTATCCCTCTTCATCTTTCCTGATGCGAACAAAGATCCCCTCACCGTTTCCGTACTTGATGGCATTTTCCATCAGCTGCGATAATATACGGCAAAGACCCGTTTTATCGCTCTTTATCATGGCATTGGACTCAACTTCGAAATTGTACGGTATCCTGAGAACTTCGAGACGCTTTCCGTATTCTTCATTCAAAAAGACCGTAAGTTCGTTCAGATAGAAAGATTTTATCTCGGGTTCGAAATCCACCACTCCGCCGGAGGCTTTGTCGATCAATTCCTTAACGATCTCCGTAATGTCATCCGCATTTTTCGAAATCTTGGATGCAACCTCCGCATCACTTTCATTTATATTTCCGTCAGGCTGGTAAAGACCGGTCTCTATGGCATCCGCATACAGCTTGATATTTGCAACCGGAGTTTTTATACCGTGGGCTATGGATGTAAGCATGGTCAGGTGATCGCGGCTGAGTTCGTTTATCCTCTTTCTGTCGCTTGCCAGCTTATCGTTTAACATATTGATTCCCCAGGTGAAACGTCCGAATAAGCGGTTCTTTGTCTCGGGAAGCTTTTCAGTAAGCTGGTTTTTGGACAGCTTTTCGGGATAGGAAGCAAATTTATTGAAAGGTCTCAGAACATACGAATTGATATAGATGCATATCGCAAGGGCTATCACAAAGCAAGCCGCAATAGATATATTCAGCATTATGTGAAGGCTTACATATCCCGATTCCGCAAATTCAAATATCACAAATCCAAGAACCTTGCCGTCACGGCCAAGCACCCAGACTTTCTCAAATTCTTTATCTCTGTTCAAAAGAGTGACATTGGTGTCGTAAAACTCTGCTGGGATATAATAGACTCTTTTGGGAAGACTTAAAGCTCCGTATTCCGAAGCATAATCACCGGTGTGAGTATAATAGACATCTTCGATGACCGATGTAACCGTCTCTTCCGAGAGTTCGTCAGCAGAGAACGCTTTGCAGTTTTCTTCCACCTCGCTGAAAACTCTGTTCATCAAAACATATATGTCATCTTCCTGCTTACTGCCGAACACACCGAAAAGAAGATTTGCGGCCAGGAAAATACACGCAAACAAAGAAGCCGTTATGATATAGATTTTTCCGGCTCTCTTCATTTTTAATTTCCTCCGAACTGATATCCGACTCTCCAGACTGTTTTGATCAGTTTGGGATTCTTGGGATCTTCTTCAAGTTTTTCTCTCAGCCATCTGATATGCACATTCAGACTGCCCAGATCGCTGAAGCAGTCAACTCCCCATATTTCATTGAAGAGTTTTTCTTTATTCAGAATCTGCTCAGGATGTCTCATCATGTATTCAAGAAGTTCGTATTCTTTACCTGTTATCTGAATCTGATTATCCCCTTTGAAAACAGTTCTGGCTCCCACGTCGAGAGTTATGTCTTCATATGTAAGAAGCTGTCGGTCCTCCGCAAGGTCATAGGTACGTTTCATAAGAGCTTTGATTTTCAGACCGAGCACTTTGAATGAAAACGGCTTATCGATGTAATCGTCCGCACCTACTTCAAACCCAAGGATCTTGCTCTGTTCATCAGTCTTGGCACTCATCATCAAAACCGGAAGTTTCTGATCCCTTCTGATCTCCTGAAGTGCTTCATACCCGTTCATACCCGGAAGCATAACGTCAAGAAGCAGCATCTTAAATGCTGCTTCTCCCACAAGTTTTAATCCGTCTTCCGCATTCTTTTCCCAGAGGACGGAATAGCCTTCGCGTTTAAGAAAATCAACGATAAGTTGTCCGAGTTCTTCGTTATCCTCGATGACAAGAATATCAGTCATATCATTTATCTCCGTAATTACCTACGAGTACATATTCGGGAACATCATCGGCACATTTTCCGTATGTGAATGCCACGTGAATATCACCTGTAGCATAATCAACTATTACGGTGTGAACAGTTCCGCTGTTGTGGACATTTACCACTTCATACTGGTCCACAACCTCCCTTGCCATTATACCTTTCAAATCGGCTACGGAAAATATCCCGATTTCTTTTACCCAGTTATTATACTTCGTAAAACGGTTTGTTTCTCCGAGATTTCCGGTAAATCCGTCCTGATTACCCACAGTGGCAAAAGAATTCACAATGCAGAGAACATCGGGAGTATCCCATACAAGTCCTTCCATCAGTTCCGTATCCGCATCCCTGATAACCGGAATTGCTCTTCCGGCTTCCACCACTTCTCTTGTGGGATTTTCGCAGCAAAAAGCCGATTCGTCATCCGATACAAGAAGGTTGTTACACCAGGTGAAATCTCCGCTTTCCGATGAAAGAAATTCAGCCGCATCCTTCGCATTGTCAAACTGCTCAAGTGCATATCTTATTTCATATGTATAACATTTTTTTCCTTCATAAACAAACTCCATGTGGTTTACGGTGCCGACATCCAGAATACCTATCAAAACTCCGTCATCATTAACGGAAGTGATCATATCGAGAAGACCGAGCATGGCAATCGATGTCAGAGATCTGTCCCCTTTTTTCATGTGTGCAACCGAATGGAGAAGTGTCATCTGAGAAGTACTTCCGAGATTCCATTCGAGATTTCTGAGAGAAATCCTGTGTCCGCTTTCAGTATGTGACCCTCCGACGGAAAGTGCGCTGCAGGCGGTTGCTCTTAATGCGTCCGGAATCATCTGCATGGATATTGCTTCAATATAGCTGAGTTTTCCGTTTTCCGAAAATCCCTCCTCGCCTGCGGAGATTGTTCTTGCAAAGCTTTCAATCTCTTCTCTGTATTCCTCACGGATTGAAGCCTCGAGGGTCAGTATTCTTTTTTCAAGAGCTTCGTAATTGATCTCACGTCCGCCGAAAAGAACGTTGATATTTTCATACAGGTAAGGCTCGAATACCGCCTCATAATCGGGAACCGCTTCAAGGATTGTACGGGCATATGCCGCACCGACTTCATCCGGACTTCCGTTTTCATAATCAAGAGTCACATCATAATATGTGGGAAACTTTAAAATCGTGCACAGTCCGTCATCAGATGACCATGAGCCTGTCATAGTCTCCGCAGGACTCTCATCGGTGTATTCCGGTGAAGCCTCGATATTTAATGATCCCACTTTCACCAGTCCGGTTGATGATACAGACTGTGATGAGCATCCGCACAGACTTAATACCATTACCCCCGTGCAAAGGAGTGATATTTTTTTCTTTAACTTATTCATTACGGATCCTCCATATTTTGATCTGATCCATCGCTCTGAAGGAAGCAGCCATTACCAATGATACGATTGCAACAAGGCATGCAGGCAAAAGTATTATCATAGCGTCCGGAGGTGATGCGATATCGAAATTTGCAACGCCAAGTACCGCGCATCCTATATTTTCAAAGGTAATCTTATTGACTGTAAACGAAAGGATTATCGCCAGAACGGACGAAATAACGATCAGAAGAATAAATCTGACAAAATGCCATTTTCTGATGCTTCTCCTGTCAAAACCCATACTTTTCAGCATTGCGATATCCGATACCTCTTCCTCGATAAATATCTGCTGGTATAAAAATGACATCGAAAAAAGTGTTGCGGCCAGAATTATACCGACGGAGATAGCAAGGAAATCAAAAAGTCTTCCGTAGGTATTACCAAGATCGTAATCCAGAACCTGGTCCCAATCCCAGATAAGAATATCATCATTAACAGCCCGCATCTTTTCAATATACGCATCATACTCGCTGTCATCGCACACTATCTCTTCGTTAAAAATATTGAAGCCGGTGGGAACGATATTTGCATCTTTAATACATGTAAAGAAAACGGGAGATCTTGCACCACCGAGGTTTTCGACATATGCCGTTACAACAAAGTCATTTCTGACGGTTTCTATGCTAAAGCCATCTTCCATAAACACTTTATATTCAAGTGTGATCACATCTCCGAGCTCGATTCCTCTGGATTCCTTAAGGTAATGCGATACCGTCACTTCATTGGGAAGCGAAGGAGCATGACCGCCCTCCTTTATAACCAGTCTGTCGATGTCATAATCTCCGTATCCTATAACCGATACTATGCGATCATCTCCGTCTATCAAATAGGCATCTCCCACATCCATGAGCTGAATATCAAGAGGTATACCATTCTCGTTGTAATATTTCTCATAGTACAGATACAGATTTTTCTCACTTCCGAGTCTGTTGAGAAGGCTGTTTCTGAGGTCGTCATCAGGTCTGATCATTACATCTCTTTCCGCCTGATACCAATATGTTTTCCTGTACTCATCGCTGACGACCGTATTCTTGACCTGTAGTACCAGAAGAACGATAGCTATTCCGATGGCATAGCTGATAACCAGAAAAATGTATCTCTTCATCTTACGGACTATATCCTGGACTGCAAGAAAACTCGGTGCGGATATCTTCCTGCATTTATTCAGAGACACTCCGGGTATACGGCTGAATCTCTCGCCTCTGTTTTCACCGTGAATCGCATCCATGACGGAAATTTTCTTCATTCTCCTGAGTGATATCAGAGAGAATGCGATCATGAGAAGAATAAAAAGAATGCTTCCGATGATTCCGAGTAAAATTATGACAGCTCTGTCGGGGCTCAAAGTATTTACAACAAACCTGCTGACAAACAGTTCGCAGAGAGGAATGCCGGCAATCAATCCTACGAATCCTCCTATCGCAGCAAATGCAATGTATTTTACGATGAAGAGAATTTTGTACGAGAGAGAATCAACGCCTATCGCTTTCATGGTTCCGATTTCTTTTTCCTCTCTCTTGACGGTCGCGTGGAGAGTAAAGGAAATGCACATGAAGATCAAAATTATCGTAGCGATTCCCATCAGGCACATGAAGATACTTACGATAAGAGCCATCATGGCATCGTCCGTGAATGTATTACTCTTACCTGTAGTAATTTCATATACTTTTCCGGTAATGATTCCTTCTTCGGAATATCTGTTCAGTTCATCATACATATCCCAGCCCCAGTTCTGAAGCTCGGAAATAGATGAAAAAGGCGTTACAAGCGTAACCTCATAAAGGTACATTGTCTTGTTGAATTCATCTTTAAGTGCTTCCAGGTCTTCATCCGCAAATAGAATCTTGTTTATCATTGAGGCGCTCGGATCTTTGAAGATATTTGAAACAGTGAATTCATAGATATTTCCCATATCCGTGGTAAGTCTTATTTTGTCACCGATATGAGTGCCGGCATTATGAGCCATTACTTCGGGAATGGCAATGCACCCGCTTTCAAGAGTAAAGAGCTCATTGCTTTGGTTATAGGGAATATTCTGATCACGGCTTACCGGTGACATCATAAAAGAGTGATTGTACAGATTCGTTACGCTTCTTTTATCGATTCCGTCAAATTCAAGTCTGGAGGTGCTCAGGTAAACTCTTTCCGATACATCAATATCACCGACTTCGGGATATGAACGAAGAAGGTCATTTATAATACGCTTCTGTTCTTCATCCATCGACAGACTTTTATCAGCCAGGAAGATAATATCCGATGTATTGCACTTTTCATAAGTGCGCTCGATTCCTCCGAGGAATGTATAGACAAACCCTGTGCTCACAACAATAAGAGTTGCGGCTACCATCATGAAGATGCAAAGTACTATATTCAATGTAACCTTATCTTTAAGGTCTCTTTTTAGCATTCTGAAATACAATTTACCACCCCATCTCCTCAAGCCATTTCCTGAGTTTTCTTTCTCTTATCTGAAGTATCTCTGCAGTGCTCTTGTTATCAGATTTATCGTCCGGTGTTCCGATCTTTCCGAGAACAAGCTCTCCCTGTATATCTCCGTCCATCAGGTAGATTATCCTGTCGGAGCTTGCGGCAACTTTCTCGCTGTGAGTAACCATGAGAACCGTGGTACCAAGTTCATTAGCCTTGACCATCTCTCCCAGAACTTCCATTGAAGCCTTGGAATTCAGCGCGCCCGTGGGCTCATCCGCAAACAAAACTTTCGGGCTGTTAATAAGAGCTCTTGCAAGGCAGGCTCTCTGAAGCTGTCCGCCGGACACTTCCGTTATCTCTCTGTCTGCGGTTTCTATGATTCCCAGCCTTCTCATAAGGTCCTCGGCTTTTTTATTGACCTCATCCCTTGATAACAGACCTGCCTGATATCCGGGAAGAACTATGTTATCCATGATGGATAGTTTTTTCATCATATACATCTGCTGGAAAATAAAACCCATCTTAAGGAGACGCATTTTCGTGAGCTGCTTATCATTCATTTCGGAAAGATCTTTTCCGTCGAAGATAACCTTACCTGCAGTCATGTCATCCATACCGCTGATGGTATAAAGAAGAGTTGATTTACCGGAACCGCTGGGTCCCATGATAGAGACGAACTCTCCTTCTTCGACTTTAAGATTGATATTCTGAAGAACATTGTTGCCAAGTCCGTCGACTATGTATGTCTTACACAGATCCTTTGCTTCCAAACATATTTCAGCCATTTTTTACCTCATCTTTTAAACATACTTTTATTGCCTGTGATGACATGATAACAATCCAATTCTTAAAAAATCTTTAAAGGTACAAAAAAAATAGGTGACAATGGGGACGCTACTGTTTTGTCATCTTAGTGACAAATCACTAAGATGACAAAACAGCAGCGTCCCCGTTGTCACCCATCATCTGATATATTTAATTACTGTCTGTCGAAATATGCTTTTCCGGAATCGGGAAGGAAATAAGTTCTTATATATCCGTCGGTTGAAAGTACTACGAATTCATTGGTAGCTTCCAGATAATATACTCCGTCCCCGTCCTCTGCTTCTACCTTATATAAGGAATTGGGATTTGTTATTACTGCAGAGGCAGCTGCTTCATATGCCGCAGCGTTGGGATATCCCATCTCTATTCCGTGTTTTTCGTAATGCTCATTAAGAAGTCTTTCATTCCTGAAACGATATGCAGGTGCAGGAATTTCCGATGAGGATGCAGGTTCAGATTCTTCATCAGTTCCGAATCCCTCAGATCCCTCTACAGCTCCTGCTTCAATCTGCTCGGTGCTGATTTCCGAAAGACTTACGACCGGTTCTGATATTTCAACAGGCTGTGAATAAGTCTGATCCGCAACGGAACTGTCATCATAACTATTGTTCAAAAAAATACCGATTCCGACAACCAGGAGAAGTATGATGACTCCTGCGATGATCACAATCTTTATATTTTTATTGCCATTCATTATTTTTTCCTCACAGAATATCCGAAGGTTCCGATGGTATCAGACATCTTTCTGTATGCGCCGTGCTCATAGGCAACCAGCTTACACTGATCCATATGGAAGACACCCTTCTCATCCAAATACTTCTCATCCACTGATACGCTCACAACTTCGGCAAGAAACATATCGTGGGTTCCGAGTTCCTTTACTTCCGTGACTTTACACTCGATGCAAACGGGCGCTTCGCTTATTGACGGAGCGTCAACTTTAAAGCTCTTAGCCGGTGTAAGGCCTAATTCCTTGAATTTATCAATCTTTTTACCGGTTGTGCATCCCGCCTTATCCATGGCGTAGGTAAGATCTTCGGAGATCAGATTTATGACAAATTCTCCGGTTTCCTTTAACATGGGATAGGAATGTCTTTCTTTTCTGACAGATATATATACCATGGGAGGATCGGAGCAGACGGTTCCTGTCCATGCGATCGTGATTATATTGTTATTGCCTTTTCCGTCGTGGCAGCTGACCATAACGGCAGGGAGGGGATACAGGAAATTTCCGGGCTTTTCAAATTCAATCTTACTCATGATGATATGCACCTTTCTTTTAATAGCCAAAAACCAAACTATAGTATAAAATAATTCAGGCAAATTAGCACGTAAAATGAAAGGGGCCGGGATGAGCGGCAGCTTATATATAATCCGTCACGGAAGAACGGATTGGAATGACAAACACATATTGCAGGGAAAAACCGACATCCCTCTGAACGAAACCGGTATAAAGATGGCGGAGGATGCGGCAGCAAAATACAAAGATGTTCATTTCGACATCTGCTTCTGCTCTCCTCTTCAAAGAGCTAAAAAGACTGCAGAGATCCTGCTCGAAGGAAGAGATATTCCGATAATCTATGATGAGAGATTAAGAGAGATGAACTTCGGAATATACGAAGGAGTCCATAACAGTTTCGAAGATCCGAATTGCTACATCAGAGTATTTTTCAAGGAACCGGAAAACTATCTCGAAGCTGCGGAAGGCGGTGAGAGCATGGACGACCTCATGGGAAGGACCGGAGAATTTCTGAAAGAGAAGGTCTTCCCTCTGCTTGATGAAGGCAAGGATGTTCTTATAGTCGGACACGGCGCAATGAATTCCGCCATCATAACTCAGATCAGAAAACTTCCCATCAAAGATTTCTGGAAAGAGGGAATCGAAAACTGCGAACTTAAAAAGCTGATATAAAAAACTCCCGAGGGCCAAAGCCTTCGGGAGTTTCATATTATAGGTTAACTCTTTATCAGAACTTTCCTGCCTTAGCAGCCTCTTCGATAGAAACTGCGGTAGAAACGGTCATACCAACCATGGGGTTGTTACCTGCTCCGATAAGTCCCATCATCTCAACGTGTGCGGGAACTGAAGAAGATCCTGCGAACTGAGCGTCTGAGTGCATACGTCCCATGGTATCGGTCATACCGTAGGAAGCGGGACCTGCAGCCATGTTATCGGGATGAAGGGTACGTCCGGTACCGCCGCCTGAAGCAACTGAGAAGTACTTCTTTCCTGCCTCAAGTCTCTCCTTCTTGTAGGTACCTGCAACGGGATGCTGGAATCTGGTGGGGTTGGTTGAGTTTCCGGTGATGGATACGTCAACGTTCTCTTTCCACATGATTGCAACGCCTTCGCAAACATCGTTTGCACCGTAGCAGTTAACCTTTGCTCTGGGGCTGTCAGCATCCTTGGAGTAGCAGGTTCTTGAAACTTCCTTTACGGTGTTGGTGTAAGGATCGTACTCGGTCTCAACGAAGGTGAATCCGTTGATTCTGGAGATGATCTGAGCAGCGTCTTTTCCGAGTCCGTTAAGGATAACGCGAAGGGGCTTCTGACGAACCTTGTTAGCCTTCTCAGCGATACCGATAGCGCCTTCAGCTGCTGCGAATGACTCGTGTCCAGCGAGGAATGCGAAGCACTCGGTCTCCTCCTCAAGGAGCATCTTTCCGAGATTTCCGTGTCCGAGACCAACCTTACGGGTGTCTGCAACGGATCCGGGGATACAGAATGCCTGGAGTCCTTCTCCGATAGCAGCTGCAGCGTCAGCAGCCTTGCGGCATCCCTTCTTGATAGCGATGGCAGCACCTACGGTGTATGCCCACTTTGCATTTTCGAAGCAGATAGGCTGGATGTTCTCGATCATGTGATATACATCAAGTCCTGCGTCTTTGGTAATCTGTTCAGCCTCATCGATCGACTTAATACCGTACTCAGCGAGTTTAGCAAGGATCTGGGGCTCTCTTCTTTCATAAGATTCAAATTTTGCCATTTTCATATCCTCCCTTTATCACTCTTTACGAGGGTCAATAAGTCTTACAGCATCAGCAACACGGCCATACTGACCTGAAGCCTTCTCAACTGCCTTAACAGCATCGTCGCCGGCCTTGATGAAGTCCATCATCTTTCCGAAGTTGATGTACTTGTAGCCGATGATCTCATCGTTCTCGTCAAGAGCGAGGTGAGTGATATATCCGTCGGTAAGCTCGAGATATCTGGGTCCCTTCTCGAGGGTTCCGTAAGTTGTACCAACCATTGAACGAGCGCCCTTACCAAGGTCCTCAAGACCTGCGCCGATCTGAAGTCCGCCCTCAGAGAATGCAGACTGAGTACGTCCGTAAACGATCTGAAGGAAGAGCTCTCTCATTGCGGTGTTGATAGCGTCGCAAACGAGGTCGGTGTTAAGAGCTTCGAGAACAGTAAGTCCGGGAAGAATCTCGGATGCCATAGCTGCGGAGTGAGTCATACCTGAGCAGCCGATGGTCTCAACCAGAGCTTCCTGGATGATTCCGTCTTTAACGTTAAGGGAAAGCTTGCAGCATCCCTGCTGAGGTGCACACCAGCCGATACCGTGAGTATAGCCGGAAATGTCCTTAACTTCTTTGGACTTTACCCATTTTGCTTCTTCGGGAATGGGTGCAGCGCCGTGATGAACGCCCTGATGTACAGGACACATCGCTTTTACTTCTGTTGAATAAATCATGTAGTAGCCTCCTTAATAGAATGTGAATGATTTATCATAGATCTTCCAGAACTACTTATAAAATCACGCATCTGAGTAAGAATTATACTATTTTTCGGGAATTTTGTACAGATAAACCTGCGCTTAACCACCCCGTCCACAGATGGTATAATGGTGCATTATAAAGCATAAAATATGAGGAAAAATGCCATGAAATTCATATCTTGGAATGTAAACGGACTCAGGGCGTGCGCAGGAAAAGGCTTCGAGGATTCATTTAAGAAGCTGGATGCGGACATCTTCTGCCTTCAGGAGACCAAGCTCTCCGAAGGGCAGTTTTCCCTTGACCTTCCCGGGTACCATCAGTACTGGAACTATGCGGAGAAAAAAGGATACTCGGGAACCGCGATCTTTACGAAAAAAGAACCCGTAAGCATAACCTACGGAATCGGTATAGAGGAGCACGACCATGAGGGACGCGTGATCACAGCCGAATTCGAAGACTTCTACTTTATTACCGTATATGTGCCCAATTCCCAGAGAGAGCTGGCACGCCTTGATTACCGTATGAAGTGGGAAGATGCATTCCTCGCATATATCCTGAAACTGGAAAAGAAAAAGCCCGTCATCTACTGCGGCGATTTAAACGTTGCCCACAATGAGATAGACCTTAAAAATCCCTCATCCAATCATCACAACGCAGGTTTCTCCGATGAAGAAAGAGCCGCATTCGGTAAGGTGCTGGAAAGCGGATATATTGATACGTTCAGATATTTCTACCCCGACAGAAAAGATATCTACTCCTGGTGGTCATACATGTTCCACGCAAGAGAGAATAATGCGGGATGGCGTATAGACTATTTCGTAGCTTCCAACAAACTGGAGGACAGACTGGTCAGTGCGGATATCCACACGGATATAATGGGTTCCGATCACTGCCCGGTAGAACTGGTGATCAAGGATTGATAAGAATCCGTCACCGGAATAAGTGTAAAAGTATTTGTACCGTAATCATAATCACCGTATGTTTCGGTACCGTCGTCATGAACGTATATGTCCCATTTTTTACTATGATCTTCGCGAAAAGCTGCAAGGACTCTTCCATCGTCCTTGGAGCTTTTTTTGCCCCATGATGAAGGCCAGCAGGTATAACAGGTAACCATGGTTTCTATGTTTTCTTCTCTGCGCCCGTATTCATGAATATTGGTCCCATCGGCCCAATACAACTTTCCTTTTTTATATCCATCATGATCTTCCAGAGTCACAAAGGCCATGGGATCGACTTTTTCGCAGAACCAATATTTGAGTATGTATCCGTCGGGAACTATAAATCTGGCTTCTATCATAGTCTCTCCGGGAACAGCTTCCCACAGACGATAGCTTCCCGTATTCTTTTCACCCGTATTGGCACAGTAACCGCTGTACTCGGATCCGGAATGATCAGCAAAAGCATTGGACCAGGAAGGATGCTCCCAGTAGCCCTGATAATCCATGGTATTCGGAAGGTCAATCAGAAGCTGCTGTTCTTTCTCCACAGGGAGTCCGTATTTACAGGTATATAAACTGGTAGCCCACATAACTTCGGTCTCTTCGCTCTCCGGATCATACTTTAAAAACTTCACATGTCCGAGTGCAATGTAGTTACCCTTTTTAAATCCTTCATCCAGTATTTTTTCTCTATCCATGTCAGCTCCCTCAAATAAATTATCTGAAATGATTATACCCCATATACAACAAAAAACAGATTGGCTGCCTGTTATATTTTATTGACATGTCTCTTTCACGTATGATACTATTTCTATGGTTAGTTGTGCCTAACCGCGAATAAATCATGTTTGGTTCCTCTCCTTTTATTCGTTCCTATGACGGTATAAAGGGAGAGGAATTCAATGTTATCAGGAGGAATGTCATGAAAGATTATTTGGAAATCGTAGAAGTCTACGGCAGAGAGATCCTCGATTCAAGAGGAAACCCCACCGTTGAAGCAGAGATCACTCTTGCGGACGGAACAGTTGCCACGGGATGTGCTCCCAGCGGAGCTTCCACCGGAGAGTTCGAAGCACTCGAGTTAAGAGACGGTGATAAGTCCAGATACCTGGGAAAGGGTGTCACCAAGGCCGTAAACAATATCAATACTACAATTAAAGATGCAATACTCGGAATGGATGCATCAGATACATATGCCGTCGATGCAGCAATGATAAAGGCTGATGGAACCAAGGACAAATCAAACCTCGGAGCAAATGCGATCCTTGCGGTATCCATCGCAACCGCACGTGCGGCAGCAAAATGTCTCGATATTCCTCTTTACAGATTCTTGGGCGGAGTAAACGGAAACAGACTTCCCGTTCCCATGATGAATATCTTAAACGGCGGAGCTCATGCAGACAGCGCAGTTGATACTCAGGAATTCATGATCATGCCCGTAGGCGCTCCTTCATTTAAAGAAGCTCTCCGCTGGTGTGCCGAGGTCTTCCACGCTCTTAAGGCTCTGATCAAAGATATGGGCGATGTTACCGCAGTAGGTGACGAAGGCGGATTTGCTCCCAATCAGTTAAAGAGTGATGAGGAAGCAATTGAGAAGATCCTCGAAGCTATTAAGAAGGCAGGCTTTGAGCCCGGTAAGGATTTCATGATTGCAATGGATGCAGCTTCCTCCGAATGGAAGAGTGAAAAAGGAAAGGGCTTCTACAAGCAGCCCAAGTCAGGAAAAGAATTCACTTCCGATGAGCTCATCGCTCATTGGGAAAGCCTTGTAGATAAGTATCCCATCATCTCCATCGAAGACGGACTTGATGAAGAGGACTGGGAAGGCTGGCAGAGAATGACCGCTAAGATCGGTCACAAGGTTCAGCTTGTAGGCGACGATCTCTTTGTTACCAATACCGAGAGACTTGCCAAAGGAATTAAGCTCGGCGCAGGAAACTCAATCCTCATCAAGCTTAATCAGATCGGTTCCGTATCGGAGACCCTCGAAGCCATCAAGATGGCTCACAACGCAGGATATACCGCTATCTCCTCTCACCGTTCCGGCGAGACCGCAGATACCACCATCGCAGATCTTGCTGTGGCACTTAATACCTGCCAGATCAAGACAGGCGCTCCCAGCAGAAGCGAAAGAGTTGCCAAGTACAACCAGCTTCTCCGCATTGAAGAGCAGCTCGGTGCATCCGCTGTATATCCTCAGATGAATGCATTTCACGTAAGCAAATAATTTTCCCTCCTGAATTCAGCCAGGGTCGAGGGGACATTTCTCATTGACCCGGTCTCTCAAGAAGCGCATACAACCCATGAAGTGAGCCGGTGAGTAACGTCCCCACGGCTCACTTTTTATTTCTATACCGGTAAAGGAAACTGCAGATGAGCAAGCACACTATTTCGATACTAACCGCCTGCCGAATTTGAAAAGCGATAATAAATCATGTAACATCTGATGTAATTAAAATTACGACGCAGGCAAAGGGGATTCCGGATGTCAAAGAAGCTTTATATCAGATTCTTATGGATATGTGCTGTTTTGGTAAATATCAAAAGTATCTTCGCAGACTTTGATATCGACACCTCTTATGCTCTGGCCATGTCATACAGAAATCTTCAAGGCGACAAAATGTTCCTGCAGATGCTGGAGCCGCATCAGACCTCTTCCTTTTTGACCACAATTCTGCTTTATCCCTACGAAAAGATCTTCGGACTTACCGGCTCTATACTTTATCTGCATATCTGCGGTGTCCTGCTATATGCCCTTGTAACGTTTGTACTGTTTCGTTTCCTTCGTCGGTACATTTCGGATCCGGCATTATGCCACTACATCTGTATTTTCTTTTTTGCAGTCCGTGCAAAACAGATCGTCTTTCCTGAATTCTCCAACATGATGATCTGTTTTTCCGTTCTTTTGTTTGTATCTTTTACAAACTACATAAAAGAACAGGATCATAAGCGGTATCTGATACAATCCGGAATTTTTCTGTGCCTGGAGATTCTTTCTTACCCTTCTGCAATCCTGACGTTTTGCGGTCTGGCATTCTTTATAATCCGTTACGCCCGTAAAAAAATGCAGGATCTTATGATCCTTACCGGCACATGTCTCGCATTAGGATCCGTATATGTGCTCTATTTTATTGCTACAAGAGGATTCTCTTCTTTACTCAACGGTTTACTTCAAATGGCCCGGGGAGATGCTTCCCACGGTACCGGTGTATTTGCATCCTTCGTTTCCATGGCATATTACAAAGATTTCCTCATAGGTGCCGGAATCCTGTGCCTTTCCTGTCTGTGCGCCTTTGTGCTCTCCCGCCTGTTTCGTAAAAAGGATCTTTTTTATCCTTCAACGATTCTGCTGTTTTTCCTTTTTACTGTCTGCAGGATCGTGATTGCACACTTTGACTCGGGGAATGTATATTACACAGCTTCAATTCTGTTTGTTTATCTGATCCTGATCGGAAGAAAAAATCTTTCCTCATGTACAAAAGAAGAAGTGAGCTTATATCATACCGGCTGCATGATCTCCGGTTTCTCCCTGCTTTCCGTCATTTTGCTTTCCAACCTGCCGCTCAGCACCGCTCTCTGGTACATCATTTTGGCGGTTTGCGTATCATTTATCCCGGTCTTTGCCCGGGCACGTACCGCTCCTTCTTTTACGCGTATTGTTCTTATCCCGTTTTTACTCCTTACCCTGTTCCACAGAGGATTCATCAGCACCGATCCGCCGGCGCACTCGGATATTCTGCATCTGCGCACCGTTTACAGGCAGGGACCTGCTCTGGGCATCGCCGGTACATACTTTCCCGCATATCAGAATTCGGTAAACACGGAAGAATTTGCACAGAATATTTCTGCGGATGACAATCTTCTCCTCGTGGCCGGTTCCCCTGCCCTGAATTCCCTGGATTACCTCGATACCCCCGCAGGAATCAGTCATTATTCCACCATCTGCACTCCAACCTATGATGACCTCCTCTTTGACTATTGGGAAGAATATCCCGAAAAAAAACCGACTGTCATCGCGGTGGAATGCTGGTACGGCGATCTGCGCGTAGATGCGGATTCGGAAATAATGAAAAGGATCAGCAGCGAATACACCGAATGGACAGACGGAACGTTCTGGAGATTTTACCGGTGTCCCGATTAATCACCATCCCGAGATCACGACTCCCCTTCTTTGATCGGAAGAACACTCAGGATACTGTTCATATATAGTAAGAAGCCGCCCGGAGGTGGGCGGCTTCTTTGTGTAGGGGGTTGAAATGTACAGGCTGCTTAAGCCTAATGAAGGTCTGTGTGTGTATGAAGATCAGATAAGAGATCTTCCGAGTGCACGGCACTCATAAAGAGCATTGTCATCGGGTGCTTCGTGGGCAGTGACGGGATCTGCGACAAGTAAAGCTCCTGCGGCTCTTACCTGCTCTTCCCACTGTCTCATCCACTCTCCGTCTCCCCATCCGTAAGAACCGAAAAGGGCGATCTTTCTTCCGGAGAGGCCGGATTCTATGGAATCAAACATGGGCTGAAACTCGGTTTCTTCCAGTACCTCTGCTCCCATTGCGGGGCATCCGAGTGCTATGGCATCATACTCGTCCATATCATTGGGACCAAACTCCGATGCATTTATCAGTTTTGTCTCGGCTCCGGCAACGGATGCACCGTCACTTATCGCCTGAGCCATCTGTGCGGTATTACCTGTTCCGCTCCAGAAAACTATTGCTACCTTACTCATTTGAGACTACCTTTCTGTACAAAAAATCAGATGTGTGATATTATTTTGGAGGTGTAGTTAGTTACTACTAACTGCTATGCATATAAACATACCATGTATGTAGGTTTATGTCAACATTTTCTTTTTAACTTTTTTCAATAAATTCTCCACATCCCTCAAGTGCTTGATTTTACTGCATTTTTCTTCACCTTTTTTTATAAAAAATATATTTGTAATTACCGATAAAAATGGTATGATTTAATCATCTCATACCCGAAAGGGTAATTTTTTTACAGTAAGGTTAGTTATAGCTAACCCATAGAAAGAGGTGTATTTATGAGTGAGTTTTTCCCTAACATTCCCGAGATTAAATTCGAGGGAGCCGGAAGCAAGAATCCCCTTGCTTTTAAATACTATGATGCCAAGAAAGTCATCATGGGCAAGACCATGGAGGATCATTTAAACTTTGCCATGGCCTGGTGGCACAATCTCTGTGCAAACGGCGTAGACATGTTCGGTACCGGAACCGCCGACAAGAGCTTCGGAGCAGTTCCCGGAACAATGGAACATGCCAAGGCTAAGGTTGATGCAGGCATCGAATTTATGAAAAAGCTTGGCATCAAGTACTACTGCTTCCACGACGCAGACATTTGTCCCGAAGATCCGGACGACATTAACGAGACCAACAAAAGGCTTGATGAAATCACCGATTACATCCTGGAGAAAACCAAGGGAACGGACATAAAGTGTCTCTGGGCCACCTGCAACATGTTCAGCAATCCCCGTTTCATGAACGGTGCCGCAAGTTCAAACTCCGCTGACGTTTGGTGTTTTGCCGCAGCTCAGGTTAAGAAGGGGCTGGAAAACGCAGTCAAGCTCGGTGCAAAGGGTTATGTATTCTGGGGAGGACGTGAAGGCTACGAAACCCTTCTCAATACCGACATGAAACTTGAGCAGGAAAACATTGCTACTCTCTTTACTCTGGCGAGAGATTACGGTCGTAAGATAGGATTTACCGGAGATTTCTATATCGAGCCCAAGCCGAAGGAACCCATGAAGCATCAGTATGATTTTGATGCCGCAACCGCCATAGGTTTCCTCAGAAAGAACGGACTCGACAAGGACTTCAGAATGAACATTGAAGCAAACCATGCAACTCTTGCGGGTCATACTTTCCAGCACGAGCTCAGAGTCTGTGCAGTCGAGGACATGATGGGCTCTGTTGATGCAAACATGGGCGATACTCTCCTCGGATGGGATACCGACCAGTTCCCTACCAATGTTTACGATACAACCATGGCTATGTACGAGATCTTAAAGGCAGGCGGACTCAGAGGCGGTCTTAACTTCGATTCCAAAAACCGCCGTCCTTCCAACACACCCGAGGATATGTTCTACGCGTTTATCTCCGGAATGGATGCCTTCGCTCTCGGACTGATCAAAGCAGCCGCCATCATTGAAGACGGACGCATTGACGAATTCGTCAAAGAGCGTTATTCAAGCTACTCTGACGGTATCGGCAAGAAGATCCGTGACAGAAGCATAACTCTCGAAGAGGCTGCCGCTCACGCTGCAGAGCTTAAAAAGCCTGCATCTCCCGGATCCGGAAGACAGGAATATCTTGAGACTGTTCTGAACAACATTTTGTTTAGCTGATAATCTAATCCCTCCGTTATCTTTTGAGTCATCGGGGACGGTTTCTTCGGGCTGTTTTTCTGCCAGAAAGCCGTTCCCGATGCTGTTTTTGTGACTAATCCGGAAATTTTAGATAAATTAGGAAATTTCTTCCGAAAAATGCGTTTATAACGTCCGTTTGTGCTAAAATAAGAGCGTTAAATTGCCGATAAATACTAAGAAAAGACAAATTGTCAGATAATTTATTTTTCGGTTATGGGGAGAAACAGTTTCTTAAAATCTAACAGAGGGGCGAGTCTTGTTCTTGTTTCTATATTTAGTGTCATCGTAATATCGCTGGCCCTTTCTTTGGTTGCGTTAAGTTCAATGCTCCTTTCGGATGCGGGATCGGTCAAAAAATACAACCAGGCTTACGAACTGGCTACCGGTCTCTATGCCCGCATCGACGAACTGATCCTTAACGAACTCGTCATAGACGAAACAACCCATCAGGCTTACAAATCCCAAATAGATCTTGATCAATATATATCAAATAACAGCGGAGAGATCGTACCCCTCACAACAGGTTTCGACTCCGTTCCCGACTCGTCGGTCAGTGCGGTTGTCAGTGAGAAAACCGAATCAGGTTCAACCGTTTATGTCCTTACGGTGAAAGCAACCGCCGCAGGCGAAACCTATATCATTACCGCAGAATACACCGGCAACGCAAGTGCAGGTTACGACAGAAAGTAAAAAATCATGATCGGACAGATGAAAGAAAATTTCACAAGAGATGATCGCGGCGAGACCTTGGTTGAAGTCATGGTCGCTTTTATCGTGCTCATGATCGTGATTGCCATGTTTACGGGAGCAACCGATTCGGCAAGCGCAGCCGTGACGAATTCCATCGATATAAGACGTTCCTCGGACAATGAGTATGAAGCATACCGCAAAGAGCTGACAAAGCACACGCGAGATAATACTTATGTCAGTCCGATGGAAACAGGTCTTACAAACAATGTGTCCGTAACTTTAATTGACGGATCGGCCAAAGACATCACCGCATATCAGTACAAATCCGGTGATTCTGTTTATTGGGTATTCAGATGAAAAGAGTACATGGAGTAAAATCAAATACCCGGAAAAACGCAGGCTTTACTCTTGTAGAGCTTCTTGTTTCCATGACTCTTACCGCAATCTTTGCAACCGCGATTGTTGCGATCATGCCCGCTGCCACCAGGATATATATGCAGATTGAAGACATGAGCAGGGCTCAGGTAGTTGCCGACATGGTAGTGGATTCCCTCAGGGAAGAATGTGCGGATACCTACATTGAAGATTTCGCATCCGTCCGCATCGTAAACCTTTCTCTCGGAAACACATACGCGCCTTCAACAGGCGATCAGCCTCTTACCGATCTTTACGATATAGCCGATCCGAATATTTTGCCCGAAAACAATCCGAGAATAAACAGCTCGGCCTCCGAAGGCAATGTGCTCATTATCAGAAAAAACAACAGCTTCTGTCAGGCAATATATTCATGCATGCCCGTCTCCTACTCCAACTACACAAGTGTGAAGGACGCAAACAGAGCCGAAGGAACTTCATACATAATCCCCAACCCCGCAGAAGGCATAAACGGAAGATCATCAAGAGCCGTTTACAGATTTTATCTCGGCGGAAGTGCAGACGATGCATCACCCGAAACCCTCCGGGGCTATGTGCACTACGGATATTATCAGTGCGGAAAAGAAAACAAGGATTTAGGCGGTGGCAAATCGGTAAGCTGTATTTACCCTGCCGTCAGATACGATTACACAACACCTTTTTCATCCGCATCCTATAACGGATATACGGTAGATTTAAACTTCTCCGATTTGGAATATTCCACGGATGATATATATACCCAAAGACCTGTCAGCGTAAAAGTTACGGTCAAAGTATATAAATGCGATTATGCCGGACAGGCATATGAAGATCCTATATATACCAGAAGCACAATCCTTGTTTTTGCAGAGGACACCACCGAATGATATTCAAAGATAAGTCTGCAAAAAAGAATACCAATGCCGGTTTTACACTGGTTGAAATGATAGTAGTCCTGGTGATACTGGGAATACTTGCTTCCGCTGCGGTTTTCGGAATCATCGCTTATATCGACATGACAAGGTATAACAACAACCAGAGAACCGCCGAAACCATATACCAGTCCGCACAGGCATCACTTAATCACATGTCCGAAAACGGAACCGTGGATGCATGGTGCAGGAATCTCATCGGTCCCATGGGATTGACCGGTGAAGGAGATAACGGAACAGGTACCGAGGATCCTTCTCAGTCCGAGAACCCCGAATTGTTCGATACCAAGTTTAATGCCGGTTCTTTCAAGCTGTTCCCCGATAAGCTCACAAACGCTCTTCCGGGTCAGTCCGTCCATATGCGTTATTCTGTTACATATAACGCAGGTGCGGACAATGCTCAATGCAGCCTCATCAAAGATCTTATATATCAGGATTTCAAATCAACCGATGTTTTCTCCAAGACAAGCGGTATCATCACCATTGAATTTGATGTGGAAAAAGCACTTGATGCCTCCGGAAATCTTCACCTGAGCGCAAGTGTATGTTCTGTTTTTTATGACAGTAAGAGAACTTCCTGGGACAGCCGTTCATACAACAGCATAGACGGGCTTTTGGTTCCTTACAGAGATGAAGACTACAGAAGTTCCACCAGCCTTATCGGCTATTACTGCGGAGACGTAAGCCTTTCTTCCGTAGATTCCGTATTTGTACCCGCGGAAGTCGAAGTCAGTGACTTCACCCTCAGAAACGGCGAAACCCTTGAGATGAAATGGTCGGTAAAGTCAGAGAATACTCCCGTCACCGGAGTTCCCGCCCACGTCCACTATACCTTCTCATTATTTGACGCAGACACAAACCAGAAATTCTGTGATCTGGTTCTTAATGAAAACGCGATCTTTGAAGGAACTCCTCAGACCGGTCTCTATACCGAAGGTTTCAGTACATTACTTGCTTTCACCAAGGAAGATTTCGAAAACAATGCTCTTGAAAACAACACCGATAATGTTGCCTTCACGGACCACTACGGAAATCACCGCAATTTAACATCGGTCTATACGAAGGAAACCATAAGTGATACCAGGGGCATTCCCATTAACGTCTATAAGAGAACTATTCACACCGTTGCCAAGGTCTATGTTCACAGAGTACACACTAACAGCATAAGCTTTGATTACAATTCGGAAGCAAACAAAGTTTTATCGGGAACCGATAACTATTTCAATTTCCCGATCACAATATCTTACGAAATCTATGATGTGTACGGAACCACTGTTTCAGAGGGAGTGTATTACTCTCTTACTCTTGATGCGATGATGTCGAGGAACCTCATCGAAAACGCCACGAGTCCTGCATCCGGACAAGCCGCAGTTACATTAAGAACACTTAATTACAGTTTCCACAGGCTTACGGGCGCAAATGTCACACAGCTTAAAAACACCGGTTTTGCGACCAATTTCTATGCAACAATGATCGCAGAAGGCGATAACTTCGGAGATTCATACGCCTCATATAAAGGAGACCTTCCTGCAACAGATACCGTCTATGCAACCAGAGCTCTTGACGATCCCGTTTATTTATGTGCTGACGGTTCGTACAGATACATGGATCTTGCGGCAACCCGTGAAAACGGCAAAGGATACGCAGTAGTCAATTCCTATTTCGGTGATCTGGGAGGAGGAAGTGTAGGCACAAGTCCAACCATAGGCGGAACCGACAATGCTGTCATAACTTCATACAGACATCTCTATAATATCCGAATGCTTGAAGGCAATAACGGTATTGATGTCTGCTATTCGATTGCAAGAGATCTTAACTGGTACAGTTATAAACAGACTGCCAGAGGAAATGTTTACTCCAGTGAAGTTGTTGTTTTCTCGCCGGTAAATCACGCAGGAATAGAACGCTTCTCTCCCGTTCCGATACCCGGGCCCAGTCAGATATCCGGCAAAGAATACGGGGGTGTGCTTAATGTTGTTTCATTCCCTTCGCTTCCCAAACTAAATTCACATTCAACGCTTCAGGCAGTTACCGATTCCGTCACGGGAGAGATCTCCGTGATAAATAACCTTCAGATGAGATTATCTTCCTTCTTCAATAAGAACGAGGATGCAACCAAGCATGACGGATACGGGCTAATCAATATCAACTACGGAACCATCATCAACATCCGTGCAAACGGCATGACCCTTCTTATGACCAATACAGCGGACGGATCTCCGGATGACTCGGCGGATATTAAGAACGCCGTTTCCGCTCTCGTTAATTCCACTGTGGAAACCACCGATGCCCTTATCTTCAAAGGCAGCTCCGGCTCTTCCGGAAGTACACCCATGGGAGGACTGGTTGGAGCAAATGTAGGTTCGATAGGTTCTCCTACGATAGACGATCCGGAAAACAATACGGTCAAATTCAGCAATTGTATTGTCACCACGCTGTGCAAAGACGATTACGGAAACTGGCGTCTGTACCAGCTTTCTGCCTGTGGCGGAATTATTGGTGACAACGGTGCAACAAACATCGTAAATAAAGACGGATATATGTACGGTCACTTCGAAGCGACCGGAAGATTTGTTTCGGCGAACTGGCTAAATGTCAGCAGCATTCTCGGCTATTCAAAGTGCGATGTGGATGCTTTTCTGAGTGTAAACAATAAGGAAGACTGTGATAAGGCACTTATTGATTTCGGAGATGATATAACTTCCGTACTGTATGCCACAACCGATTCTTTGGGAGGCGCAGTGGGAAGCATAAACAACCATGGAAACTTCTGCCAGAGTTCTGATATCGCAAGACTTACCTACACATGTACCGGTGAAGGCGTACTGACCGTTCTGGAAGACAGCAAATTAACAGATCAGAATAACCCCCATGAATATGCCATCGATGTCACTCTCGATTCTCATTCGTATATACTCATGAAAACGGATGAAGCATCGAAAGAACCAAAACGTGAAGCCGGAATAGGCGGCGCGGTGGGAAGAATTGCCCAGTACGGCGGCGGCGCCATCAGCATACGTGTCAGGAACGAAGGTGTGATCACTTCTTCCGACGGAACAAGCTTAATAAAGAATCTCGGAGGCGCTGTCGGTATCATAACCGAGAGTCCCGTATCTCATGTAAGTATCTATGTAGTAAATGAAAGTACATCCAGAATCGGATCATACGGCAGTTATAGCGGATATGCACATACAACAGGCGGTGCAGTCGGTAAGATAAACGATCTGGACGGTTTGAATTCCGAAGTTATCATCTCCGCTGTTAACAAAGGAGATATTTACGGTAACTGTTCACACGCCGGCCCTCAGTTAAACACAGGCGGTGATAAGAAAACCGGAGGAATAGGCGGTGCGGTAGGTGCAGTAACAAAATCCAAAGATAAACTTCCTGTTTTCCGTGTCGCAGCTTATAACCACGGAACAATCCGCGGAACATTATTTAATCTTTCATACACCAATGCGGTATGCAGCGACTCGGGTGTAGGAGGAACCATCGGATACATTCAGTACATGCCCAGGAAGAGTTCCGTTTATTGTATGCTGAAGGGAAGCGTACGTTCATACGGAAATAATGCCGGCGGTGTTATCGGAATACAGACAAACGACTTAAGCAGTAATGCGGAAAGCAATTACACCACTGTCACGGCAGATCTTAAAGACGGATCCAAAGTAATATCCGATCTGTCGAATGCCGGCGGTGCGATAGGAAGTGCAAATTATTACAGCTCTTATATGGCCGTACGCTCCATCGTATCCGGAAGTGTATCCATAGATGCCACAGCAAATGCAGGAGGCGTCTGCGGTCTGTTCAAGACGGGATCGAATTCCGCAAACTCAATCGTAACGCTTATGCAGGGAGAAAACGCTGCAACGCTTTCCGTCAGATGCTCCAAATCAAACGGATCCTCATATGATTCGGATACGATTAACGCAGGCGGACTGATCGGACTGGTAAGTTCCGGAAAATCGGACATAAAATCAACTTTGAATCTTCCTGCACAGGTTTCCGGAAATACGGTTATCGTAAATGTAGACTGCTACGATAATGCCGGCGGAATGATCGGAAAACTCGAAAACACGTACCACATGACATCAAACATCACCGTGGTACTGAATCCCTATTCACACATCTGGGCAAGAAACGATAACGCCGGAGGTGCAATAGGTCTGTTAAACGAGACCAAAGACCTGAGTTCCTCTATATCCGTAAGTTCAAGTGTTATCCTGAACTCTGCTGCTCCCATCATTAAAGCAGACGGACAAAATGCCGGAGGAATAATCGGAAGCAGTATCGGTAAAATGAATGTCACATCCTCGCTTACCATGACTTCAAGCGGAGGATATGTACAGGGCGGAAACAATATCGGCGGATGCGTAGGCAATCTTGAAGGCACTGCAACCATTGCCGAAACCGGCAGCGTTGTGCTGGACGGAAGCCTGCTTGCGATTGAAGGTACATATAAGTCACCCGACCAAAAACTGCTTTCATGCCGCATGGGAGGTTGTATCGGAAACAGTTCCGGAACATATATAAACGGAACGGTTAAAACGTGCATGGCAAACCTTGCCGTAAACGGATACGAATATGTCGGAGGATGCATCGGAAGACTCTACGGAGGAAGTGTCGGAGAAACAGGCCACATCCTGTATACCGCTAACAATTCTCTTATCTGGGGAAAGAGCAATATAGGAGGATGTATCGGAAAAGCCGACAGCGTTTCAAGCATACTCGGTGAGATCAAATATTCCGGAGAAAGCGCTCATATAATCGCCACATCCACGGATGAGGCTCCGGAATATGCGGGCGGAATTGCCGGCTCTGTTACGAACTGCAAATTCGGAGGCAGTTCCGTCATCTGCTTTGCTTCAAACAGCGGATCGATCACAGGCAAAAACTATACCGGCGGCATAATAGGTGCAATGAGCGGAGGCTCCATAGAATCAAGTTCCCATATTACATTCGAAGGAGAATCGGCGACGATATCCGGCGCAGATTACACCGGAGGAATAATAGGCTGTGTAAACACAAAGACATTCATCAAGAACTCTGCTGTAATATCATACAAAGCAGTTTCATCATCAATCACCGGCTCCTCATGCACCGGTGGAATAATAGGTTATGCTTATACCGAAGTTAAGATACAAAACACATCGGTAATCACATATGAAGCAACCTCATCCTCGATCACCGGCACCGCACACACCGGCGGTATCATCGGATATTTTGAATCAGGTTCATTGATTCAAAACTCTTCCGAACTGATCTACAAAGGAGAGGATTCGACCATCACCGGAACCGAAAGCACCGGTGGAATCTTCGGAGAAGTGTATTCAGGTTACTCTGATGAAAGCGTCAAGTATACGTTTACAGGCAAAAAAATCACAATAACCGGAACGGATAATGTAGGCGGTATTATAGGTCTTTCGAATACCTTTTCAAATGCTGCCGCCATAACCTTCGCACCCGTCACAGAATGTACCGTTAATGGTGCAAACTATGTGGGCGGTATCGCCGGAAAAGCAGATAACAGATATGGCAGCGGAAACCTTCACAAGAAACCCAAGGTCATACTTAATAACTGCACTCTTACCATAACCGGATCCGGATACACCGGAGGAGCTATAGGAAGTGCCGAGAACAACTGCTACTATTCCGGAGCATCGATAGAACTGAAGGATTCCACTCTGTATATCGAGTCCACAGACAGTGCTGCAGGCGGAAACATCGGAAACCTTTCCGGAGGTAACATGGGTGACGGAACCACTCTTTCCATCACTCTTGACGGAACCTCAAGTCTGACCGTAAAGGCTAAAACTTATGCCGGAGGTTTTGCAGGCAAACTTGTGGGAAAATCCGGGGACAATTACAAAAACACTCCGCTTATTACGCTTAAGTCAAATGCAAACTCTCAGATAACCGTAACAGGAAACACCGCAGCCGGCGGAATAATCGGATACAACTCAAGTATTTACGGAAGGCAGAGAAATGACAGCACCGCCATTCGAATACCCGACGGAGGATCGATAGATATATCATCCGGACAGTGGGGTGCGATCATCGGAGAAAATACGGGCACCTTCCAGCGCTACAGTGCATCAACAACATACTATATAAACCTTAAGAACTATCCCGCAGGTGCCAATGCCAATAATCTTCTGTTCGGATCTACACCTGCGAACACAGTAGCATTTAATTATTCCGTAAACGGAAACACGGGAACCTTTACAACTGCAACCACACCTTGATCAATCACATAACATGGATGAATTAACAACAAATTCAAAAACCGAATTCTATGTTGAGACCGCTTCACACAAGCTTAAAAAGCTTGCGTGGATCTTATTGGCCGCGGCTCTTATTGTCGGCGCAATCGTTTTCTTTTCCGGGATAGGTTCCGGAGCAAGAAGCGCACTCAGCCACGCCAAGGATGTGCGGGTTGCCATGAAGCTTGTTTCCATGGAATTCTACAAAGGTGACGGATCAATATTTGATCCCACCACGGAGACGGGACTTGCGGACAGTGCCCTTGCGAAAATGGAAGCCGTTATCCCCATTAGAGGAGAGGTCAATCTTACCGCCTGGGATTACGAGAATGATATTCCGTTATCTTTTACATACAGGGAAGGAAAATACCTTGTGGAGTACAAAGAGATGGGAAACGGTGAAGGTACCTACGGCATGAACGGTGACTGGACCGTGTACTATGATCTTAAAGTTCTGGAATACAAAGCAGGAGAATAAGAAAAATGCCTGACTACAGATACACAGCAAACAACAAAAACGGAAAACAGATCAAAGGCAAAATAAACGCAGCCGATGAAAGAGAGATCAAAAAGCTTCTCCACGATAAAGGACTGTCACTTCTTTATTATGAAGAAGTTGCAAAACAGATCGCGCTTAAGCCTCTGAAAAAATCCCAGCTTTCCGATTTCTGCAGACAGATGGGTGAGCTCATCAAATCCGGTATCTCAATCCTAAGAGCGCTGGAAATCCAGGGGGCGGATGAATCAATTACACCCTATGAAAAGGAACTCTACATGAGACTCCGTGACAGGGTTATTCAGGGTATTGCATTATCCTCTGCAATGGAAGAGCTCTTTCCTGCTTTCCCTCCACTTCTCGTCAACATGTACAGAGCAGCGGAAAGTTCCGGTAATCTGGATTCAACATCTTTAAGACTCGCTGATCAATATCAAAAAGAAAACGAGCTGGAGTCGGAAGCAAAGAATGCACTTACATATCCCAAGATACTTGCGTTTCTCATTGTGGGAGTCGTCGGTGTAATATTCGGGTTCATAATGCCGCAGTTCGAAGAGCTCTTCAGCGAGATGCCTGTTTTACCCGGTCCCACAAGATTCCTGCTGGGAATAAGTGATCTCGTGACAAATTACTGGTACCTGCTTCTGGCATTTGCGGTACTGATCTGGATCTTCGGCGGAATAGTTTCAAGGATTCCTTCAGTGAGACTTCAGATCGATAAGTTCAAAGTAAAAGGCCCTTTGGGAAAGCTTCAGAAAGTAATTTATTCGGCCAGGTTTGCACGAACGATGAGTTCACTTTATTCGGCGGGTATCCCCATCGATCAGTGTCTTGCCATAGCACGGCAGACCATCGGCAACTCATATATAGAACTTCAGTTTAACGATGTAATTAAAGCGGTACAGGCAGGAGGTCTCCTCTCCGATGCACTTGATGAGGTAGACGGATTCGTAACAAAGCTTTCTTCTGTTGTAAGAGTCGGAGAAGAAACAGGATCCCTTGATTCCATGCTTGTAAGTGCCGCAGACAATCTCGATTTTGCATCCGAACAGGCATTGCAGCGTATGGTCAAATACGTTGAGCCTGTGATGATAGTGATCATGGCCCTGATAGTCGGTTTCATCATGATCGGTGTAATACTTCCGATCTACCAGTCCTACTCAACAATCGGCGCAGGTCAATAATTTTTTTACGGGAGAGAGAATATGTCCGTTTCTGTATTTTTTTCAAACAAGAATATCCAGATCGTCGTGGGCAAAAGCAAGGGAAGATCTATTTATATAGACCGTCTCATCGAAGCACCCATGCCGGAAAACTCCATCCTGAACGGTGTCATCATCGAAGGCGGGGGTGAGGCGATTTCTGCCAAACTGAAGGAATTGTGGTCGGTCAACAAAATCAAGGGAAATGTTGACCTGATCATTAACAGCCCTCAGTTTGTTTCAAACCGCACAACAATGCCGATTATTACAAAACCCGGCAAGGTTTCCGAATATCTCGATAAGCAGGCCAAAACAGATGAATTCGGAAGATTTGAATCACCCTTAAACGGATGGTATCTGATCGGAACAGATATCAAAGAAAAAACTCAGAGTGTCATCACCGAAGTTGCCGAGCGCACTTTCATCGAGACATATATCAAAATCTTCTCCGATGCCGGAATCACCCTGAATTCCGTACATGACGGAGTAAGCCTTGCGACGGAGCTTCTCGCAACATGCATCAAAGGCACCACCGCTATCTACATGATCCGCGATGCACAGATGCTCGTTACGATACTTTACGAAAACGGAAAATATTACTACAACTCCACCAAGCGTCTGTTCCAGCAGCCGGGAACACAGGAATTTGCCGCTGAAATCAGAAGCAACATTTCCGGTATAAAACAGTTTGCTTCATCCAAGCATCTCTCCAATCCCATCACTGATGTATTCTTTGCGGGAATGACTCCCGACGATGTGGGAATGCTTCAGGGATATCTTGCGGATACAGATCCCGACATAACGGTACACGGAACGGTCGCTCCCTCACATATTCATTTCAAAAAATGGAGTGACCGGCTCTCTTCGTTTATATATCCCATATCGGGTCTCATGGTTCCCAAGACGGGATTCCCCGTTCTTAAGGCCGTTAAGAAAAACGATGAAAGCTACACCAAGAAACTCGAACTGGCTAAAAAGTCGGTTCCCGTTGCAATACTGTTTGGTGTACTCCTTCTTGTGACCATATTCATGCTTGTGGTAAGACTCAACACCGCACGCAGGTTAAGGGAGCTTGAAGATTATAATTCCCGTCCGGATGTCATTCAGGCATCCATGGAATATGATGCATACATCTACAGTTCATCCGAGGATGGAGAAAAACAGGGCGGCACGGACCTTCTCCGTGATTACATAGAATCCTACCCCGTCCCCGATTCATCCATCAATGACAAGATCCTTAAGGCAGCATCCGCCCACGGCGTTACCATAGAATTCAATTCATATAACGCATCAAGCGGTGTCTTTTCCACAACAGCTTCCTCACCTGTTGTAGAAAACATAAATATGTTCATAGCGGATCTCCTGGATATGGATATATTCGAAGATGTCGACTATACGGGATATTCCTGGAATGAAAGTGACGGCACCTGGTCCATCAAGGTCATCTGCACTCTCAGCGGACAGTCCGAAAAGGAGGGAGAATAATGAATTTAAATACCACTCTTACCGCAAGAGATAAAAAACTTCTCTACATGCTTGTTTTCATAGTGATCATATTCCTCTTCGGCTGGTGCCTGATCAGACCTCTGTATAAGAGAACCGCCGAGGACCAGGAAAGGATCAGGATTGAGTCCGCCATAAGGGCATCAAACGAAGCCAAGATCATCGGCCTTTCAACCGCGGAGACTCTGTCTCAGAAATTCGCATCCGATCTTGCGGAATCAACCGCAGTTTATTACGACTACATGGACAGTTCGGAAATCGATAAGCTGGTTACCTCCTACGTATTAAAAAGAGGACTGCTGGCAAGGGATCTGTCCATCTCAATGCCCGAAGGTTATGTATCCGAAAGCCCTTATCAGTATTCGGATCTTGTGCTCGGAAGCTCCGCCCCCATCGAAACAGCTTCCGCATCCGATGTGACCGCTGCCGATACAAGTACGACCGATTCGGACAAACCCGGAACCGGTTCTTACTACAAAGAAGCGGTACTGAGCTTCCTCACCGGATACTCATCATCCGATATGGGAATAGTCGCAACACCCATGGAAGAATATGCGGAAGGCCAGAGAAATGCCGCATCCACCGAAAGCTCCGAAATCCTCTGCGTAGGTCTTACACTTGTTGTTGAAGGGGATGCCAAAGACGAGCAGGCAATTATCGATGACCTTACTCATAACCCTTCGGTCAGAGTTACGGGATTCAACTGGATCACTCTCGATCCCGTTACATTTGTACTTGATGACGGATCGATACTGGTTGTCGAGAGTGAGACAAAACAGCTTCAGATTTCCGTCAACTTATACATGAAAGATAACAGGCAGGAAAACTGACACGTGTGTCTTTTAAGTTAATTTGAAGTAAGGAGAACAGATATGGAAGCAGGCTCTTCTACCAAAATAAGAATCGGTGACCTGATGGTCGCAGCGGGATATATCAATGAAGCCCAGCTGGCGGATGCACTTCAGGCACAAAAAGAATCCAAAAAAAGACTCGGTGAGATCCTGATTGAAAAAGGATATGTTTCCGAAACACAGATGCTTTATACATTGGGAAGCCGCATGGGGCTCGAAGTTGTAGATCTGTCCACATATCCCGTAGACAGCAATGCGGTTAAAACCATCCCCAGCCAGATGGCATCCAGCTATCTCATGCTCCCCGTAGGATTCCGTGAGGGAACGCTGATAGTTGCGGTAAACGATCCTCTTGATTTTATAAGTATCGAGGATATAAGACAGACCTCAGGTATGAGCGTCGAAACTGTCCTCGCGGAACGTGCTTCGATCGAAAACGCCATCAACTATTATTATGCGGAAGTTCAGACCAAACGTGCCGCTCAGTCCGCAAATGAGCAGGTTGTCGCTTCCGAAGTACGTGAGATGATTATCGATGCGGGAGCCGGCGCCGATGATGCACCCATAATCAATCTCGTTAACTCACTCCTCGACAAAGCATACCAGGACAACGCATCCGACGTTCACATCGAACCCTTCGAAAAAGAGATTCATGTACGTCTCCGTATGGACGGTGCACTGATCGATTACATGACTCTTCAGAAGAACGTTCAGGGATCTCTCATAGCCCGTATCAAGATCATGTCGGAACTTGATATCGCAGAAAAAAGAGTACCCCAGGACGGCCACTTCAGAATCAAGATAAGAGATCAGATAGTTAACGTCAGAGTCTCCGTAATCCCCACCGTATTCGGAGAAAAAGTCGTAATGCGACTCCTTGCCGGAAACTCCAAGATTGACAATGCATCCACCTTCGGTATGGAGCAGGACAATTACGAGAAGTTCTCAAGAATGCTCAAATCGCCCAACGGGCTTATCTATATCACCGGACCTACCGGATCCGGTAAAACAACAACCCTGTATATGGCTCTCGACTCTCTTTCGGACAGACAGGTCAATATCTCAACCATTGAAGACCCCGTCGAGAAGAATCTCAGCAGATTAAACCAGATGCAGGTACACCCTACTGCGGGACTCACCTTCGATTCCGGCCTCAGAGCACTCCTCAGACAGGATCCGGATATCATAATGGTAGGTGAAACCCGTGACTCGGAAACCGCAAGCATTTCGCTCAGAGCGGCAATCACAGGTCATTTGGTACTTTCCACACTTCATACCAATGACGCGGTTTCTACCATAATAAGACTCATCGACATGGGAGCGGAACCTTATCTCCTGTCTTCGGCACTTGTAGGAGCCATAGCGCAAAGACTTATGAGAAAGGTTTGCCCCGCCTGCGGGAGGGTAACAGGCCTCGATGAGTACCAGAGAGCATTTGCCGGAAGAGACATGCCTAATGCAAAAACGGCCGTAGGATGCGCAAAATGCCACGGAACGGGCTACAGCGGACGAATTGCAGTCCATGAGGTCCTCTACGTGGACAGGGGCATCAGAAAGCTTATAGCGGACGGTGCCGATGCGGATACCATCAAAAAATACGCCGTTGAGCAGCAGGGAATGAAAACTCTCAAGCAGGCAGGTCTCGAACTTGTCGAAAAAGGCATTACAACCATGGAAGAGCTGGAAAAAATTGCCTTTAACGAATAAAAACCATAAAATTGTGACAAATACGGAAAAGGTTTTCCAAAAACCCTAAAGTCTCTGTTATAATGACCGATATAAATACCAGAGACAAAACTTAAGGAAATCTGTCCGTACTCAAGGAGGAAAAATTAATGAAAAAGAACAACAAAGGCTTCACACTCGTAGAACTTATCGTCGTACTTGTTATCCTTGCGATCCTTGCAGCTATCCTCGTACCCACTCTTCTGGGTTACATTGACAGAGCAAGAGCAGAGAAGGATTATTCAACCGCTCAGACCGTAAGAGTCGCAGCTCAGTCAGCTATCGACCAGGCATACGGCGAGGGTCATTATGCTGACGGATCATCTCCCGCAACCGGAAAGACCCTTACCATCAAGGATGCAACCGGTAATAATGTTGCAATGAGCGGAACATTCTCGACCACCGATGCCGCTACGGATCTGGCTTCAAACGACGCATCCAAGAAATATATCAAGCTTGTTTACAGCCTTGCCGGAGTTGATTCGGGAAAGGTTACCGGATTCAATTTCACTTATACTAACGGAATCATCACCAATGGTACCGTAACCATCAACGGCCACACCTATACACTCGGAACCGACGGAAGCTGGTCTGCAGTATAACCGTTAACCGGGTTATAAACCGAAATAAGCAAAATAAACCCCCGCAGATTACTGCGGGGGTTTTTCAATGCTGTACAGCTATATTTTTATTAAGGCATTATTTCTTGATCTCTTTTTCACTGATTCCCGAAAGATCCGCTCCGGTTTCGGAACCTGCTTCTTCATTGAAGTTAAAATCCTTGCCGGGAAGTATTGCATTCAGGATGATACCTACAAGAGAACCGACAGCAAGACCGGAAAGAGCAATGTTTGCGCTTCCTACGCTGAATGCGATGGCACCTGCCGAAGAGAAGTTGATTCCGATTGAAAGAACAAGGATAAGAGCTGCGATGATAACGTTTCTGCTCTTGGTGAAATCAACCTGGGTCTCAACGATGTTACGTACTCCGACTGCGGAGATCATTCCGTAGAGGACCAGTGAGATACCGCCGACGGTTGCGGAAGGCATTGCCTCGATGATTGCGGCAAATTTGGGACAGAAGGACATGAGGATTGCAAAATATGCTGCAAGTCTGATTACGAAAGGATCGAATACTCTTGTAAGAGTAAGAACTCCGGTATTCTCGCCGTAAGTGGTGTTTGCGGGTGCTCCGAAAAGTGAAGCGATGGTGGTTGCAAGTCCGTCACCGGTGAGGGTTCTGTGAAGTCCGGGATCCTTGATGAAATTGCGGTTTACCGTTGAAGAGATTGCGGATACGTCACCGATGTGCTCCATCATGGTTGCGATTGCGATGGGAACGATGGTAATGGCTGCGGTAATGAGAAGTCCGTTATGAGTTTCCACACCGACATTCTTTGCATTTGAGAAGATTGAGAACACGGTATTTGAATACTTAACGGGAAGTCCTACCCAGGGAGCTGCGGCAACACCGGAGAAATCAACATTGCCGGTAAGAGCTGCAACCAGGTATGAAGCGATAACACCGATGAGGATGGGAAGGATCTTGATCATTCCTTTACCCCAGATGTTACAGATGATGATGGCCAGAATAGCTACGAGAGCGATGGGCCAGTTTGATGAGCAGCTGTCGATAGCCGACTTTGAAAGGTTAAGTCCGATTGCGATAATGATGGGACCCGTAACGATGGGAGGGAAGAACTTCATGACACGGTTTGCACCGAATACTTTGAAAAGAAGTGCAAGAACCAGATAAAGAAGTCCTGCAAGTGCTACTCCGAAACATGCATAGGGGAGAAGCTCTGCCGAGGTCATCATCTCGCCGTTTGCCTTAGCGATTGCAAGACCTGCTATAGTGCCGTATCCTGCAAGGAATGCGAAGGATGAACCGAGGAATGCGGGAACCTTTTTCTTGGTTATAAGATGGAATAAAAGAGTACCGAGACCTGCAAAAAGAAGTGTTGCCGAAACGCTGAGGCCGGTGATGAGAGGAACAAGAACGGTTGAGCCGAACATTGCGAACATGTGCTGAAGGCCCAGAATCAGCATTTTGGGAGTTCCCAGGGTTTTAGCGTCGTAAATACCCTGTTCTCCGAGGATCTCTTTCTTGGAATCTGACATAATATCCTCCTGAAATTGCGTGTCCGCAGTGATTTTCCGCGGATTATCGATTGTATCGGCAGAACAACTACATTTAGTGCCCTGCACCGTTATTAATGATACATTTGGTATAATCCGCCGTCAACGCAAAGCAAATGTTATTTAAAAATTTTTAGTATACGGGAGCCTGTGGGGACCCACGGGGTAGGCTCCGTAAAAGAACCATTTGTCCAGTTCTTCCCTTTTCGGTATTCTGAGTCCGTATTTTTCAAGCACCTTTTCAACAGGCAGCTCCCTTTCGTTCCAGGCATCCGTCTCCAGTTCGCGGGTATATTTGTTCACCTGTCCCGATTCTGCATTTATGAGCCTCAATGTAAGCAATTCCGTCTTATATTCGGGAAGATCACCGATAGAATAATGTGCATACACGGTATCAAGTTCCGTAAGACTCATGCCTTCGACGTAATAGAGTGATTCTCCGGGCTTTCCGGGCACATCGCTGCTGAAAATATAACTATTCTCAAGATTGGAAATAAATGTATAAAGTTCCCACAGATTATTACTTAAAAACTGTGAAGGTCTGGTCAGTTCCTTTTTTTTCATAATTATCTCCTTTCTGAAAATCAGACAGTTCCTTATACGGTAAATCCAATTACGGAGGGGAGCTTTCCATCAATGCATGAAAGCTCGCGGAAGTCTTCTTTTTTCAGGATGCAGATTTCTTCCTTGGACAGTTCTTTACCCGCTGATTCTGCCATGATCCTGGATGACTGCCTGATAATGGCCTGTTCCAGGAGATTACGGACATATCTTCCGTTTCCGTAGTTTTCTTCTGTAACGGCGTTATCGAATATTTCATGACAATATTCATACGCATCGTCTTCAATCATGTATTCTCTTTTCGAAGACATGAGTCTGAGAATATCCGTAAGTTCATCCGAAGTGTAATCGGGAAAATTCAGATGGAAAGAAATACGGCTCTTTAACCCTTCGTTCTGATCAAGAAACTCTTTCATCTTCTCCGTATATCCGGCAAAGATCACTATGACGGAATCACGGTAGTTTTCCATAAGCTGGGTAATGACGTTGATGGCCTCTGCACCGTATGTTCTTCCGTCCTCCACAAGGGAATATGCCTCGTCGATAAAAAGAACACCGCCGCTTGCGGCCCTGAACTTGTCTTCAACGATTTTTGCGGTCCAGCCCACGTACTTGCCCACCAGGTCCTGTCTGCCGCACTCGATAAAAGCTCCCGACGTTACGACTTCTTCTTCCTTGAGGATCTGTGCGATAAGCCTTGCCACGGTTGTCTTACAGCTTCCGGGATTGCCTGCAAAAAGCATGTGAAGAGAATTACCTTCCGTATTAAGCCCCATTCTCTCTCTTGCTTTCATCAGCTTACCTGCGGCGATTATATCGTCTACTACACGCTTTGCTTCGGTTATACCTATCAGTGACTTAAGTTCGTCATAAGGCTTGTTCGCAGTCTTGGTAACTTTTATTTCATATTTTTTCTGATCTTTGTATGCTTTATAGACATGATTTTTCAGGCCGCTTCCGTACCAGGAATTGTAGGCAGAAAATATATCACTGACGGTAAAGCATTCCTGCATTGGAAGGTAATTAAATACTTCATCGGGATCGTCTACATGAAACTCTACTTTGGAAGTAAGCTCCTTCAGATACTTCTGAGCACATTCTTTGTCGCCGCTTCCCTCCACAATCCGGATAATGTCCGCCTTGGATGTGATATTGGCAAGTGCATCGTCGTTTCTGAGAGATTCCCCCATGATCTCAACAAAGATAAAAAGAGTATCCTTTTTGAGTTTGTTTACCATCTCTCCGATGACCTTGGTAACATCGTGAAAGTCCGTGGCAAATCTTCCGAAATCAGGTTTCTGATCAAGAACGATCATCATGATACCGCCTTCCGCGGATTCAAGAACCTGCTTGAACCGATCATCCCTGTATGCAGTTCTGGAAATATTCTTCATGATCATCTGTCTGCAGGAAGGAAGTCTTCCGTTGGAATCAAGTGCCCTGATAAGTATTTCTTCCATATCCAAAGCAGCTCTCAAGTCTCCCGCGGAGATCATGTAATGCACGGGATGGCCCGCATAGCTTTTAAGATTCTCTTTGGAATAAATACGGTCGATTTCTTCCATAAGGCTGTTCGAAGCCAGTATCTCACGTGCTCTTTTCTTGCACTGTGCTTTGGTGGTTTTGGAAAAACCGAGAACACATTCTTCAAGTTCAAAAGGATATGGATCGAAGAAACCTGCTTTATACGCAATGCCGAGCTTACCCAGAAGAGTACGTCCGTTGGAAACATACCTTCTGTTTTCCATATCATTACGGAATTCTTCACAGGTAATCTCTCTTGATGAAACTATGTGGCAATCGGGAAATTTCTGTATTATATCCGTTTCGGGATCCTTGCTCTCACGATTCAAAAGAGTGTACGCGACAAGAATATCGATATCTTTTTCGCCGCGTCCGGTTACAACGCAGACATACTTTTCGTGTCTGAGATATTCTTTATAGAAATCTTCATTAATACTTTCAAGGGATGAGTCGGAATATCTTGAGTACAGATTGTCTTCATCGTTTCTGCGAGCTGAATCCTGCTTATTTGACCGGAAGTGAGGCATCCCGAATCCGGGTTCGATATCGAGAATATCGTCAGGGAGCTCATCCAATACATTTTTCTTTTCGAGGGATTTGTTCATCTCAAGGCGGAATGCTTTATATATCATATTCTTCTCCTTTCTTACCTGGACTCGATCATTTTATCGATCAGTCCGTATCCGAGCGCTTCCTCGGCACTCATCCAGTTATTTCTGTCAGAGTCTGCGGAAATTCTGGAAACTTCTTTTCCGCAGTTTTCGGCCAGGATCCTGTTTAATTTTTCTTTGGTATGGAGAATATGCTCTGCGGCTATCTGAAGGTCCGATGCCTGTCCCGAGCTTGCTCCCAGAGGCTGATGGATCATGATCTCGGAATTGGGAAGTGCGAATCTCTTTCCCTTTGTACCTCCGGCAAGAAGAAATGCACCCATGCTGGCAGCCATTCCGACGCAGATTGTGGACACATCACACTTCAGGTAATGCATGGTATCGTAGATTGCCATACCTGCAGATACAGAGCCTCCCGGAGAGTTGATGTACAGGCTTATATCCTTACCGGAATCCTGTGATTCAAGATAAAGAAGCTGGGCTACGACGGAAGTTGCGGTTTCTTCATTAACCTCCCCGGAAAGGAAAACTATTCTCTCCTTAAGGAGTCTTGAATAAATGTCATAAGCTCTTTCATATTTTCCGTTGGAGTCAATGACGGTAGGAATGTAAAAATTCATAATGTCCTCCTTTCATATCGAAATCAGTGTGATGCGTTGATCTTTTCCATAAGCTTAAGAGGATTGTCGCGGATTATTTTCATTGCAAGACCGGGATCAAGATAAGAGTAATCGTATATATCCGAAGGCTTTATCTTGTCATGACGGAAGAATTTATTCACGATGCAGACTCCCATTTTGTCGAGTTTCTCCAGAATAAATTCGGCCATCCCGCGATAATCCTGAACGTTGACATTGGTCAGAACGGTATCTAACCCTGCAATATCAGTCCATCTCGGAGAATATGTGTAGTAAATACTTTCCATATCGGGAACTGTCACGTAATCCGCGTCCCCGAAGGTTTCGGACAGATACTCATCCATTTCGCCTTCTTCCGTATATGAGTAGATTTTTCTGGAGATCATGTCCCAGCTAAGATCTTTACCTTTGAGGTTTCCGGGAAGGCCTTCAGGCAATTTTTCTTTTACGCTTATCTCATCAAAGGGTTCAGGCTCGTGCCGGATCATATAAAGAGCATCATCAAGGATTCCCTTTACCAGCTCCTCGGTTATGGTGACCTTATAAAGATCACTGAAATCTTCGGCGATTTCCTTTTCATTTATGGAATCATATTCTCCGAATCCGTATTTAAGCTGAAGAGCATCCATGTAAAAATACGGAAGATCCTGTGATCTTGTTTCGATATATTCCCTGTAAAGGTTTTCCGTATCTTCGTCACTTTCCGAACGCTGATGGAATTCAGCTGCTTTAGCGGTTGTGATATTCTCCGGATCTTCCAGGTAATTTGCTATCCTGCGGAATTCGTCGAGATCAAGGTCTTTCTTCTCGGGGAAATAAGATCTTGAATCCCTTTCGTCCATAAGAAGATCGATTCTCTCGGCTTTTATGGAATAGCCGTTGATGATATATGCATAGGAAAGTTCCCTGGCTGCATTAAGCAGAATCATCTCGGGAGCTCCTATTGCTTCATACTTGCAGTACCTGTAACACATAAATGCAAGCAGGTCGGGAGTGCTGCCTTTAATTCCTTTACGGGGAGAATCAAATCCCTTGTAGTCCGATATGTACTTGGACCACACATCCATTGCTCCGGGTTCTTTGAGAGCGGATTTAACGGGTTTTACGCCGAATTCGGATCCGGTGATGTGATACCACTGTCCTATTTCGTAAAGGTAGCTTGCAAGAGAAGCAAACTCATCTGCAATCTTCTGAGTCATTAGCGGTTCAAAACCAAGAACGATCCTGACAATACGTCCCGTATCCATGATCTCCCCGGCAGAAATTGCCTGATCAAAACCGGGAACCATAACAACACTGTTCTTATCGCGGAGACAGTGCATATCCATGATGAGCAGTTCATAAAATTCTCTGTCGAGGTATTTTCTATCCATAATCTTCTCCTTGTAGCGGTATTGCGCTTTATTACTATGCGTTGCATTTGCATGCAATGGTGCTTTGAAAAAAATATATCCTAGTCCATATTAAGGACGTCGGAATACAAACGGCATACATCTTCATCGGTCCTGGAATGATCGTAGAAAATCCGGGCTTTCCGGGTCATGATATTAAATTCATCGCTGAGATATGAGGCGATTCTTCTGAAATCATCAATTGTAAGATCGATATATTCCGGAAAAATGGATTTTTCCATGCGTTCATCCATAAGCATATCGATTCTTTCAATCCGTTTGGCAAACCTGTTTAAAAAGAATATCTCTGCCAATCTTCGAAGTGCCACATCAAGGATGTTTTCATCATCATAAGAAACCAGTAATCCGCAGAAATGATTGATCACCAGGACTAAAAGTTCCTTTACAGGGCCCGTGATATTTTTCAGTCCGCAGTATTCGGCGATTCCTTCGGAAGATACATCAAATTCCTTATAGCCGTTTATATATTTTTCCCATACACGCATGCTTTCCGGATTTGCCATAAATTCTTCATCAGGCTTCACACCGTACTGCTCTTCGGAATTTGAATACCAGTCTGCAATCTCAAATAATGCTTCATAGAGATCTCCGAACTCATCTACCGCGTTGCATGTTTCATCTTCATCAAGGTCAATTTCACATCTTAGGATCCTTCCCGAGTCCTGTTCTTTTCCGCGTGTAGCGATCACATCCAAACCGGGGATAAGAAGAACCCCGTCTTTTTCGCAATTAAAAAACAGTTCACAGATCAAACACTGTGCGTATCCTTTGTTCATTTTTATCACCTCCTCGAAAATAGTTTTAAAAATCTTAAATTCAGGCCGAGCAGCTGATGAGGATTCTATATTCGGTTGTCAAGGAGCGCATAATAAGGGCAAATTTCATATCTCAAAATATTGCATCGCGATGCAACGCTTTTTAACGTGTTGGCATAATATCAAATTTGGGCAGGGTTTGTAAAGGGTTTTTTGAAAAAATTTCAAAAAAATGGGATAAGCTTTCGCTTATCCCAAAATAAGTATAATGATCCGGCTATTTATCAGGCTGAATTGCCGCTAATTTTGTTCCGAATATATCAAATATTCTATTGGTCTGTTCTCGATATATATTTGCCAGATTACTCTCCGACTCAAATACCGCTTTAAAATCCTCTTCCGTAATAACGGGGTTTTCATTTAATACGCAGGAGATATCAAGAGCCCAGCGAATAACTACAGCAGGGTATCTATGTGGTTTATGCTTTTCTATATAATCGGAATCAAATTGCTTATACTTCTTATTATCTCCACTATCCCCGTATATATCCTGATACCTTTTCACGATACTCTCGTTTAATGCCATCTGTAGATTATATTCTTCGAGTTTTTTGGCATATTCTTCTTCGGTTATTTCCTTTTCGGTCAAATACCTTTTAATGGCTGATTGTATGAAAACCGTTTCATCCTCGCCATAAATATCAATAAGCAGCATTTTTATATCCGGGGCAAGTTCGCAACTTTCCAGGATTTCATTTTCCCTGATTTTTCCTATACGGTTGGAATAATCAGTATTTAAAATTTTCTGTAAACCACAAATTGCATTTTTACCCGAAATCGACGGTGCCTCGTCATCAAATTCAGTTAATAAATGATATGCCGATTCATCATAAACACAATACTTAAGAGACACAGTCCATTTGTACTTCTCTTTATCGCTTAGCAATTCATTTAATTTATCAATTATTTCCCGTTTTTTATCAATCAATTTGATCAAATTAAGAGACGTACCGGCATCCAATCCGAAGTAAAATCTGATATCATATCCGGCAAATTTTGTCGTATAATCCACCTGTCTGATATAGTTGATTTTTTTGCCGGTCAACAGTCTCCACGCATAGGGCTCGGAACTGGATTTCCTGCCAAAATGATATCCTACTACTTTATCCTTCTTTTTGGCATCTTCTTTTATGATCTCTTCACGGACCAGATGTTCCTTAAGAACTTTTTCTACACGTCTGTCGTTGTTTCTCTGTACACTGTTAATCCTATTCATTATGGTGTTCAGTGCATCCTGATACTTAGGATTTAGATTATCCCAGCATTCTTTTTCCGCTGAATCTTTTGTATACCTCATGTTGTAAAAAGCGTACAGTTCCTCCAGAGACTTTGAATTAAGTATTATATTACATAATTCATCAGGAGTATCTTCATATCTGACATTAGAATTTACTGTCTGAATATATTTTCTTATAAAATCATCCTGCTTTTCATATCCGCCCCTTCTTTTATCCAAGCACCTGCTTAATATATCCAGTATGTCCTTATAGCTTATATAAGTATAGCCGTCATATTCTTTGGAAGGTGAAATAATATTCTTTTTTTTATCTTCGTCTTTACTTGCTGATTTTTCGTATTCAGCTTCCACCCGGGTTTCAAAATCATGTACATCTTCAGGTATATCAAGAAAAATAAAGAAATGCTCTTTTTTGTCTGTGAATTTCCTGTTTTCTACAAATTCCTTATATCTTTGAAGCTGATCATCGTGAACGGACGAACCGTACTTGTTCTCTATAGTACATGTAAACGTTTCACCGACAATCAGTATATCTATTCTTTTATTGGTTGTTTTTGTTTTTCCCTTATCAAAATACGGAACCGGATATTCCGTATATACGGAATATGATTCATCAAATTTCGCATCCCAATACGCTTTGTCTTTCTTTACTTCATTATTGAAAAACTTATAATCAAATGAACCCTTGGTCGCACGCGAAAAAAAGCTGATGGCAAATTCTTTTCCGAAGCCATGGTCTTCATCTTTATCAAACAGCCACGCCAAAAAGCTGGAATGTCTGATTTCATGGTTAGCATTCTTCAGTACTGAAAAAACATTGAAGTCATCGCTTTTTTTATCATAAGCAATCTTCCAAAGTAAATTTTTGGCATCTTCGGATAAATCCCATTTTTTATCGTTCATAATCCCTCCCATAGTCACTTTATGATCTCTTTATCTGATACTGTCTTCTTCTCCACATCCACCAGCATCACCGACATCTTTGTATTAGTCTTCACGCCCTTCATCATCTCGGTGAAAACCTTAAAGGCTTTTTCTTCGATGAATACGAAGGTGTTTTCAAAATCCTTTAGAGTTTCCTGCTCCCAGGCATCGCGCAAAAACAGCGGAGCAAATCTTCTCATGGATTCACTGAGATGTTTTTTATTATCCGCCTTGGCCTTTAACGAAACAGTATGCATGTCTGTCAGATCTACGATAAAGTTCCAAACCAGTGGTTCCTTTCCCTGGATGTGAACTGAGAAATCCGAAGGATAAGACAATGCATGTTCGCTTGCGGGTATCATTTCCGACAGCTTCAGATCCGGATACAGCATGACGTATTCGCCCTTATCCAGAAAGCTTTGAACGATTATATCCTTTACCGCTTTTATTTTTTCAGTCTGAGTCTTATATGCTTTCCTTTTGTCGTTATCCGGAATGCCGCCCGTAACCTCATCCTTGGGAACCTTACCGTTTGCTCTCATGAGCATATCAAGGGTAACTTCCTGCTTATCAGCCGCATTTTCTGCAATGGCATACAGAAGCTTATCCGATACAGGCTTATCGATCTTTTCATTTACTATACGTGAAAATGTGGAAGGGCCTTTAACTTTACAGGCTCTTGAGAACTCCGCCATGCTTCTTTCGGGGCCTTTTGCTCTGGCTACGAGTATGGCCAGATCCTCCGTATCCGGAACATATGCCTGTACATACTCCGGATAGACGGTTTCTTTCTTTTTCATATCACATATCTCCTAAAAAGCGGATGACATTGCACTATATAAAAGTGTGTTGCATCGCGTTGCATGACAATTCATAAGATGAATCTAACATTTTTATATACTTCATGTAAACATTATTTGGGAATAATCTGAGAAATTATATGAGATCAATGACTACAATCTCGGGATGATTGAAATATCTGGGTGCGGGAGTACTCTCCCTTGCGAGACCTCTGCTTACCACCATGATACTTCCGTTAGACAGATCATATCTTCCGTTTATATATTCGGCCATAAAGCCCTGATTGGGCGCATATATTCCTTTGTTTACAAAAGGCAGCCTGATCTGGCCCGCATGGGCATGACCTGCCATGATCAGATCAAAGTCGTATTTTGCATACTCTTCCGCCTCTTCCGGGCGATGGGTTACAAGCAGTCTGACATGCTCCTCGCTGGATGCATCATAAGCCGCCTGAAGCTGGGCTATCCAATCGCTTCTGAACATCTGTGTCGGGTCGTCGATGCCGCAGACATCGATGAGATTACCGCCTATCTCTATGGTCTCACACTCGCCCTCAAGAACGCTCACACCGATACTTTCGAGATAAGCTTTCATCTCCGGAACTCTTCCGCTCCAGTATTCGTGATTTCCCGTAACATAAAAGCAGGGATATTTTCCAACCAGATCTTCCAAAAGGATCTTTGCGTTATCATCATCAAGCTTATCATCGAATATATCACCGCCAAGAATTACGATATCCGGGCTTTCCTCATCGATCATTGAGATAAGCTTATTTTGTCCCTTACCGTAAAAACAGGAATGAAGATCTGTTACGAGAACGATCCTCACTCCTCCTTCAATTTCTTCCGGCAGATCTATCGTCATCCTCTCCGTAACGGGGTGCCAGGTCAGTACCGTCCACACTATAAAGAGAAAAACCAATGCCGGAAACCATATTCTTTTTACTGTCTTTTTACTAAATTTCAAATGCATTATTGTCTGTCGTAAAACTCCAGTCCGTCCTCGGGAATAAAGTATTCTCTGATATATCCGTCGGTCGAAACCTCTACATATTCATTGGTACCTGTGACGAAATACATTTCATATCCGTCAACCATGTCTGTTTTATGAAGGGCATTCGGATTATTTACAACAGCGGATGCGGCAAGCTCATATTCGTACGCTGAGGCAAAGCCCATATCCATACCATGTTTCTCATAATGATCATTAAGCAGTGCTTCGGTCCTGAAACAATACCTGGTCTGCTGCTCCTCCGGAAGTACTTCATCTCCGGACTGATCAGTTCCCGCCGTCACAGCGGGCAGTACAGTCCCCTGTGCCAGGGCCTGTTCATGATTCCTGCGCATCTCTCTTATGGAAGAATAGAACGTTGCCGTAAAAGACAGAAAGCAGACGATCACTCCCAGAAATATCCTGCAGAAAATACGCATTTTCCTGCTCATCATGTTAGTCCGCCTCATCAAGTTCCTCTTCCAGCGGCTTTCTGACGTTTCGTATAAATCTCTCTTCGCAGGCGCCGTATTTCTTGTAATTCTCTCTTGCCTCTAAAAGGCAGACATCATTTGCTCCGCCTTTGAAAGTTTCATCTTCGAGCTGAACCGGGTCGTCCTCCCAGAAGCATACGGGACATATTGAAAAGTCTCCGCTGGGCTTGTTGTCATAGGTAAAACAACCGCAACAAGGGCACTGATACTTGATCTTGCCATAGCTCATCATTTTGAATTCACTGCTCATACCATTTCCTTCCGATATCATGCATTCTCATTAACATCAGTTACTGTCAGGTCCGCGGATCTGACCGGTACGACTTTTCGTAAACTCTCCAGGGGCAATTCAACCTGATAGCCGATCTTGCCGGCAGAAAAGATGATCCTGTCGAAGTTCTCTGCGCTCTCGTGTATGAATGTCTTGAACAGCTTCTTCATACCGATGGGTGAACAGCCTCCGTGTACATACCCCGTAAGTGGCAGAAGCTCTTTCTGGGATATCATGTCTATGGATTTTTCACCGGATGCTTTGGCTGCTTTCTTCAGATCCAGCTCCTCGGCAACAGGTACCATAAACACATAATGCTCACCGGTTTTTCCGACAGTCACAAGAGTCTTGAAAACCTTGGCTTCGTCCTCACCCAGAAGCCTTGCTATCTCTACTCCGTTCGTTGACGGAGTATCCGCATAGCTGTGATAGATATACTCTATCTTCTTCTGATCCAGAAGACGCTGGACATTGGTTTTCTCTTCAGTACTTTTTTTCATCAGATATAAAAATCTCCCCCGAATTCGGAGTTTTTTGCTCCGTATATTATTTTAACACCCCTTAAATGCTGTGACAATTGAGCATTTTCGCGTAAACCGACTAAGAGTCGAAAAATGCCTTGACAAGGCTCAAACCTGATTTTATACTAAAATCGACCGATGGTCGAAAATGTTTTTCCCCGGGAAAGGAATTCATATGAGAAAAGGTGAAAGAAGAAAACTGGAACTCCTCGATATCGCATATAAGATGTTCGTATCTAAAGGATATGAGAATACAAGTGTAGATGACATCATCGCCGAGGCAGGAATCGCAAAAGGAACCTATTATTACTATTTCGAGAGTAAGGAACAGACTCTTGAAGAAGTGATAGGAATGATGATTGACAAGGAGATAGAGGCAGCCACGTCGGTTTTGGAGTCTCCCATTCCCATACCGCAAAAGATCATAGGCATCATTGCCTCCTTAAGGCCCGCACCGGAAGAGCATTCGATAGAAGGCGCTCTCATGCAGCCCGAGAACATCATCATGCATCAGAAGGTCAAACAAAGACTTGTTGAGAAAGTTATTCCTCTTTTGTCAAAAGTTGTGGAAGAAGGTGTGGAACAGGGAATCTTTTCCTGCGATAACATCCCCGAACGTGTAAAGATGATGCTCGTATTAAGCAACGAGATATTCGATGAAGACAATTTCACGGACAAGGATATAGACGTCTTCATCGACATTATGGAAAAGCTTCTCGGAGCTGCGGCGAATTCCATGGGCTTTATCAGACAGCTGATTAATCCCCCAAAAACGCCCGCCGATAAAAAAGGGAAGAAGAAATGAACAAAAAAGGAAACTTCGGAAAATTTCTGCTTCTTTGGTCCGGTGAACTTATATCATCCATAGGCGGAGGACTTACAAGCTTCGGTTTGGGAGTTTACATCTTCGATCAAACCGGAAGTGCGGCAAGCATGGCGATCATAACACTGCTCGGATTTTTTCCCACTCTTCTGCTTTCGGTTCCCGCGGGAGCTCTTGCGGACAGATTCGACAGAAGGCTTCTTATGATGATAGGTGACGGGTGTTCTGCGCTGGGAGTCCTGTATATCCTTCTGTGTATGATGAGCGGCGGAGCAAGTCTCGTTCAAATATGCATCGGTGTTTCGATCAGCGCAATCTTCTCCGCACTTCTGGAGCCTTCATTCAAAGCAACCATCACCGATCTTCTTTCCGCGGATGAATATTCGAAAGCCAGCGGCCTCGTATCCATGGCAGGATCTGCAAGATATCTTTTTTCACCCGTTATAGCGGGATTACTTCTTACCGTAAGTGATATAAGGCTTCTGCTTGTGATCGATATCTGCACCTTCGTATTAACGGTAATAAGCGCGGGAGTTGTAAGACGCGGTATCGGTGCCCGCATGACGGAAAAGAAAGAGCCGCTTCTTGTAAGCATAAAATCCGGATGGCAGGTTCTGTGCAAAAAGCGCGGTGTCATCATTCTGGTGATCATATCATCTGTGATCACACTATTCATGGGAATGTTCCAGATTCTTGCGGAACCGCTGATACTTTCTTTTAAGGATGCCAAAACACTAGGCATTGCGGAAACAATCTGTGCATGCGGAATGCTGGTGAGCAGCCTGATCCTGGGAATTAAAGGAATAAAGAAACGGTTTGTGCAAATGCTCGGTCTTTCACTTTGCGCATCGGGACTTTTCATGTCGGGCTTCGGTCTTTTTGAAAACATCATTCCGATATGCATATTCGGATTTATGTTCTTTGCGGCGCTTCCCGCAGCAAATAACTGTCTTGATTATCTGATCCGGACAAATATCCCCACAGATGCTCAGGGAAGAGCATGGGGAATGATCGGATTCATCTCACAGCTGGGATATGTTGTCGCTTATGCGGTGTCAGGAACCGCAGCAGATGCTCTCGGAAAACTGACCGGACGAGGGGTGGGAAGAGGATCTGCTATGGTGGTCATTATTGCGGGCCTGTTACTTGCAGCAACATCAACACTTATCTTATTGTCCGGAAGCATAAGAAAACTTGAAACAGATAAAACGGAGTATTAACACATGAGTATAAATGAAAAGGCAAAAGCCGAAAACAAACCTTACAAATACAGACCCGTACTGTTTTTTGCGATGGCATATTTCTTCACTTGGATTTTCTGGATCCCCGCAACTTTCCTGGAAGGAAATCTCGCCGCAGTGCTTATGCTCATAGGGCTCTTGGCACCTGCAGCGGTTTCCACCGTGTTTGTTCTTGTATCCGGAAACGATCTTCTGAAAAAAGATCTCAAGATCAAGCTCATCGGACTATATAAAGTAAAATGGAAAAATGTACTTATAGCAATAGTTCAGTTTGCGGGTATCATCGTAGCAACCATTCTGCTCTCCCTTGCTTTCGGTCAGTCCCTCAGTCAGTTTTCTTTTACGGAAGATTTCTCTTTTACAGGAATAGGAATCGCAGGAGCATTCCTTACCGTTACCGTTGCATCCATCATAGAGGAAGTGGGATGGAAGGGATATTGCGAAGATTCCATCGGCGCATACATGAACTGGTTTTGGGAATCGATGATTTTCGGAGCATTGTGGTCTTGCTGGCATCTTCCCCTTATTTTCATCAAGGGAACCTACCAGGCAGGACTTATGGTTAACCCTCTGTATGTAGTAAACTTCTTCATCAGCGGAATACCTCTCGGCTTCATCATCACATGGGTATACCTGGCAAGCGACAGATCTATACTCGCATGTATGATCTATCATCTGTTCGTAAATTTCATGCAGGAAAAGATTGCAATGACTCCCGAGACAAAATGTGTAGAAACGATTGTAGTAATCGCAGTGGCAGCCTGGATTGTTGTCACAAATAAAGAAATGTTTTTCGGAACAAAGCATGTTGGAAAACTGCTTGAAACAAGATATGAATAAAAGAAAGCCGGTGGGGATTAACCCCGCCGGCTTATTTGATCATCAGGAATGCACAAAGTCCTCCGCGCTGACCGTGAGATCCTCTGTGTGAATGAAGCACGTCGCTGTTACAGCAGGTACAAAGATCCGGCACGGAGATGTGCTCAGGCAGTATTCCAGCCTTTTCCATATTTATGACATTAGCCCGGGTAAGATCAAGCTGATACTTACCCGGGATATTTTCTTTATGAGGAAGAACCACTGTTCCGGATTCTTCACCGTAAGCTTTTGTAAATTCATCCGCTACATCGCTTCCAACTTCATAACAGTCCGCGCATATGGAAGGCCCGATGCATGCAATGATATCTTCCGGTTTACTTCCGTACAGGTGATTCATTTCACTGACGGTACTTTGGCAGATGTTTCCTACTGTCCCTCTCCATCCGGAATGTGATGCAGCTATGGCACGGTTAACAGGATCCACAAAATAAAGAGGAACACAATCCGCATAGGATGTAACCAGGCATACTCCGGGTTCGCCTGTCATAATTCCGTCTATATCCGAAAAGTCTCTGTCACGAAGAATTCCCATACCGTGATGTTTAGAGGTGACCTCCATCACATTTGTGGTATGCTGCTGATCGGAATAAACCATTTGCTCTATACTTACACCGATACTTTCTCCGAAGATTCTGAAATTTTCTCTTACCTTCTCCGGGTCATCGCCTCTGGTAAAAGTAAGATTCATGCTCGAATAAATACCGGTGCTTACCCCGCCTTCTCTTGTTGAGAAGGCGTTGATAAGCCAGGGATATTTTTCCAGAGCTGTGTAACTTATTCTCGGAACATTTCTTTCCGTGATAAGGCGTGTTGTTTCTGTGCCTTTCCTTTTCTTCAAAACGGTCATCTGTAATCATCCTCCCAAAGCAGGTTACCGTTTATATCATATACTCTTAAAAACTCATAGTCATCATAATCCTCAGGATGACTGTAAACCATAAGAGTCTGCTCTACTATCTTAAATCCCGACTTGGTGACTATTTCCATTCGGATAGTAAAATCAGCGCCGTTAGCAATAGTCCTGTCAACATCTATTGTCTCTCGGTTAAGAGTTTCCTTAGTAATATCTAATGTTTCAAACTCTTCGCCGTCCGATAAATATGTAACCGTTACCGATTCTACATCCTCATTATTATATACGAGGGGGTTGTAATAGCCTGTAACATAAGTCTTTCCGGGTCTTTCGTCCAAAGAAAAGCTGCATTCATATGAGGGCATTGGAAGAAAATCATAAACGAGACATCCGGGGAAATCCACCATTTCGGTATAGTTTCTTCCGGGCTCTTTGATAACCAGCTTTGTATCATATCCGTTATCAAAAAGTCCTCTCACTATATCTGCGGAAAAGAGTCCGTTACCTTTATCCGCCAGTTCATAAACAACATCATCAACAACCAACTGAACAGTGGTTTCGTCTGCATACTCTCTGAGTAAAACTTCCGTTTCCACCACAGCAGTATTGTCACTCGAATTCAGATCACCGACATTATAAGTAAAATATTCGATGTGTGAAGCTTGATCGTTGATGGACAACTGCAGATTGTATAACTGGTTCTGCAAAATATCCATATCGCTGTCGAGATTGTTTATCCTGTTCTGCATGGTTGCTACAATTCCGCTTACCGTGCTGACTCCGATGAATGTCATGATGAGCACGATCATCAACACCACCTTATAGCTGATGCCTGCAGCGGTTCTGGGTTCAGGTATGGAAGAGTGAGTATCATGAACTTCACCTCTTGTTACTTTATCGAGATGTTTATTGTATCTGACAATACTTATCAAAATGATAACTGCGGCAATTGCAAGCAGGATCAAAATATATATAGAAAATGCTGCCATTTTTAACCTCCTTAAATATTGAAAAACTTTCGGAAATCGGAATAATAACTTCTGGTCACATCCACCAGATCTCCGTTTGTCATCGTGAGAATAAACTTCATGGAAAGAGACGGCCTTATCTTCTTAACATGTTTTCTCGAGATGATGACTGATTTGCTGACCCGGATGAATTCTTTCGGATCCAGCTGTGACTCCAATTGATACATCCTGTCCTGTGAACTGAAAGTTCCTTCTTCGGTGTGGATCTCTATATCCTTACCGAATGCTTCGATATATATGACTTCGTCCGTCTTAAGACGCATGCGTTCTTTTTTGTCATTTCGGACTGCAATAAAATCCGTGTGTCCGGGGGCTTCGGAGATAACATATTCGCCATCGTCGCCGATCTCTATTCCGCGTCCGGAAAGGAATTCTTTGATCGATTCGAAGTTTTCTTCCGAAACCGATATTCGGAACTTCATATATACGCCTCCTCGTATTATATAGTCATACCCATTCTTTACCTGTTCTAAGGTATAGGGTATGCTTTTGAAGATGCTGTGGATTGGTTTGTACCTCCTACCGCTCAGACGGTTTCCCGAAAGGCTCCAACCACAGCCTCTTTGTCACAATGTTAATCAGTTAGATACCGCATGACGGTTTATGTAGAACGAGGTTACATCGGCAGAGAGCTCTGTGGATCCAATACAGCGTCAAATACTTTTTAGGAGGATCATGCGTATGATCTATGTTGGTATCGATGTTGCAAAAGATAAGCACGATTGCTGCATCCTGGGATCAGAA
>JNKP01000006.1 GCA_000702085.1 Lachnospiraceae bacterium P6A3 | reverse complement strand
TGGGACGAGACATTCCGTGCATACCTTTCCAAAAAGATAAGCGAAGGCAAGCATTACAATGTTGCGGTTTCCCATGCGGCCAAAAAGCTGATTCGCACTATTTATCGAATGGAACTTACTGGCGAAGCCTACCGAAAATAACAACTTATCTTCATATCCTTTTCTGTGAGCACCTGTTCAGATGCTCTATTTGTCATACGATTTTCAAGGAACTGCTTATGGTTTCAGCCTGTCTCCAGGCTATCTAAAACATCCAAGGGTGTTTTATTCAAAAAACTATGATTTACTGTTGACTTTTAATAGTTAGTCTTTCTTATCTGTTAAATCGACTATAACAGATGAGCAATTTTTGAAAATACTTTTGAAATAAGATGCACTGTATTCATATACAACTTACATAAAAAGCGTGATGCATGACGCATCACGCTTTTGAAAATAAAACATACAAAAATATTACAATCTCTTGATCCACGCCCACGCAAGGTCACTCCAAAGTCCCACGTCTTCCCGGAGACTCATGTCTATTCCCTGGGATTCCCATTCATTGCCGGGAGCAAACTGTGCGATCAGTTCTTCTTTTCTCTTATCGGATACGTTAACACCCTTGCCTTCCCTTACGGCTCCGACCGCGCGGAATACCTGTTCCATGGTATATTCCCATCCGCCGGACCAGCCTTTGAAGAATTCGTCATTTGCTATTGATAATCCGTGGAATCCGTTGGGGAATACGTAGTGTGCAAAAGGAACTTTGTTCTTGCGAAGTGCTTCTGCCATCAGGTAACTGTTTTCAACGGGAACAAGTCCGTCCTCTGCGGTCTGCCAGATAAAGCAGGGTACGGTTTTTTCATCTGCCTGTTTTTCAAGTGAGAAATACTCCAGTTCTTCAGCGGAAGGTTCATTTCCGAGAAGCGCTCTTATAGAATCCGCATGAGTAAATTCTCCCGTTGTGATAACAGGATATGAAAGGATTGCTCCGTCAGGCTTATTGGAGATCTTATCATATTCGGGATTTACATCCTTAACATCCGAATAGTGAACAGCAAGACTTCCGCATACATGTGCACCTGCCGAGAATCCGCATATAAATAGCTTCTTTCCGTCTATATTATATTCAGCGGCATTCTTCCTGATGAATCTCACAGCTCTCGAAATATCGTTAAGAGGCTGCTTCTTAAGAGGAACCGACATGGTGATATCGGTGGTATATGTAAGGACGAATACATTCATTCCCCTGTTAAAGAATTCCATTGCAGGAAGCTCTGCCTCATGGGAAACAACCATGCAATATCCGCCGCCGGGAACAATAAGCATGCAGTCATGCTTTTCCTCATCATTATGAACATATGCAAAGATGTTGGGATTAAAGCCGTACGCGGCTTCGTATGTATACTCTCCTTCATCCCAGATGTTTTTGCGAAAAGACTTTACAGGCATCTTGGGAAGATCTACAGGTTTGTATTCCTCATCCGCATAATCCGGCTCCCATTTATCAATCTCCTCTTTTGAAACCGCTGTTTCGAGAACGGAATAATATGCCTGCTTAGCCTCACATTTCTTCCAAAAAAGAAGCGGATAACTGGTTTCTCTCCTGAAGCCTGAAAGCCAGCTGTTTTCATCCAGAAGATTCCAGAATGTTACGCTTGTGATATCAGCCTTTCCGTCCTTTTTGGCATCCAGATAGATCTTAAAAAACTCTGCGTATCTGTCTCCGAGAGCCTTCATGGACTCATCGGAAGGATCGGCATTGTGCATGTCAAGTTCGGTAACATGGATCTGCAGTCCCAGGGCTCCGTACATCTCAAGAGCCGTGCGGTAATTATCTATATTGGGATGATCCATCAGAAGATGGGACTGAAGTCCCATTCCGTCCACAAGTCCTTTGTCCATAAGAGGCTTCAGAACATTCTCAATAATAAAGTCCCTCTTCCACTCCTGCGAAGTCTCGTAATCATTGTAGAAAAGAGCCACTCCGGGAGCCGCATACTTCCTTGCATATTCAAATGCCTTGATAAAGAAGTCCTCTCCTACAATCTTGGACCATATTGATTTTCTGAAACCGCCGTCATCAACCGCTTCATTTACGACATCCCATGCATAGATGATACCGGGATAGTTTGTCTGTACAAAATCCAGGACACCGTGAATATAGCTCTCAAGCCTGGCAAGTACAGTCTCGCGATCGGCATAAGGAAAATTCTCGTTGTATTTTTCATGGAAGAACCATTTGGGAGTCTGATTATGCCATACAAGGGTATGACCGCGCATTGCGATACCGTTTGCCTTGGCAAATTCCAGATAAGGGATCGCTCTGTCGAATTTCAGAGCGGGTGAAAGATTATACTTCTCCGGATCACTCTTATTGGCATCCTTGTCAAGATAAAACATGGGCTTCATATCATTTTCGCAGGTAAAGCTGTTAAACTGCGAAGTAAGAAGCTTCATATGAGCCGGAACATGGAGATTGTAATTTGAGATTGCTGCGCCGACTTTAAAATACGGCTCAAAAGCTGTTTTGAGATTCATAATATATTACCCCTAAATGCTGTTTGGAAACCCTGTTAATTATTATAATACGTGGAAAGCACCGTTACAATAAATAAGCGAAACGCCCCGGTCAATTCCGGGGCGTTTCTTAGGCTTAGTCTTACCGGGGATCAGGGGTTATTGTTCTCCGGTATATCCGTAACTCTGGGGAAGAGTAGGATCACTTTGAAAAGATCGCCGTCTACGACAAGGTTTAATCTGCCGTTCATGAGCTCCATAAGGCTCTGGGCGATGGAGAGTCCGAGTCCGTTGCCTTCGGATCCTCTTGACGAATCTCCTCTGGAAAATCTCTCCAGAAGTTCGTCGCTGTTCATGCTTAATGCTTCTCGGGATGTATTCTTTATCTCGATGGCAGCATTATCCGAACCGCCGGTCAGGTTGATATAAACTCTGGTTCCGGGCTGGGAATACTTTGATACATTTACCAGCAGATTATCCAATACTCTCTGAAGATGCTTGGTATCCGCCATAATATTGATAGGCTCCTCGGGAACATGGATCTTAAGTATAAGTTCCGAAGCAGCAAGCCTCTCTTCATACTCTCCGATTACCTGATGAAGAACCGTATTTACATTACAAGGTGTAAGTACTGTTTTAAGATTGCCGGTCTGTGCCTTTGATGCTTCTATCAGATCTTCAAGAAGCTTCTTAAGCTTTATCGCCTGACGCTCCAGGGTTCCGAGGTATTCGCGGTTTGCAGGTTCGTCTTCGGGCTGCTCTCTGAGTAATTCAACATAGCTTATTATGGATGTGAGAGGTGTCTTGATATCATGCGAGACATTTGATATCAGTTCCGTCTTGAAACGCTCACTCTTCATACGCTCATCAAGAGCTTTTTCCAGTCCGGCACTTGCGGAGTTGATTCCGTTTCCGATCTTCTTGAAATCATAGAACATTCTCTTCGTATCTACCGGAGTATGAAGGTTACCGTTTGCAAGCCTCTCGGCTCCCTTTGCAATCTTGTTAAGCTGAAGCACTCCGACAATAAAAAGAGGGATAAGAACAATCGTCTGGAACAGCCATCCGATTATAATGACCTCATATGCATTTTCGTTTATTGCCGCACCCAGCACAATGGCTTCTGCAACCGTGCACAGAATGCAGATTCCGATCGCACGCCATAACAGTCCCACATTCTCACGGCACTGATATGACAGATACTTTCCGCCTTTTCCGATAAAGGCGATAAAGCGGATCATGAAGAAAACAAAACATATAACGGAAAGAATTCCGAATATTACCGCAACAACAATGGGAAGAGCTTTCCAGTCACATGCAAGATCCACCCAGGGCTTAGCCCTTACGAACAGATCGTCTTTACTCATATCCAGAGGACTTGCCACACAGGCTATCAGATAACAATCTGTTCCCGTTATGATTTCGTCGGATGTCATGCTTGTGGTAATGGTCCAATCCTGAAAATCTATCTCCCAGCTGTCAAAGTCACATTTTGAAGCGGAAACATAGTCACTAAGATCCTCCGACTTACATACGGTAACATCCGAAGGATATATATCTACACAATCTCCGTATTCGGTGCAGATATACATATTACAATGTTCTATGACGTCATCCGACCAGCCTGTCCTGTCTTCCGAATACAAGTCGAATTCCTGTCCTCTGTATATCTGATACAGCTCGGACATATCCATGGACAAAGTGACGGGGAAATAATAATTGTCATCCGTAAGAACATATGCCATATCGGTATTCCAGGCATATAAGAATCTTGAAATATGGCGCTGCTCACTTATGACATTGCTGTCATTATAATATCCCCAGTTGGTAATGTATGCTTCTATTCCGGGAAGATTATCTATATCATACTGGAATATCGAATATTCACCGAGAGTTGCACTGTATTTGAACAGTTCGGACTTATCTCCCGCCAGTACTTCTTCCGGAAGATTACATACAATATATGATGATTCTTTTTCCAGGTTTACGCTCGACGGATCATCCGTGGAGTATACACCGTATCTGAAATTGGTTTTTTCAAGCTGCTCAAGCCTGAAGTCATCGGAATAATCCGACAAGGCATAAACAGCGTAATTTTTTAATAATCTGTCATTTACATTATTACGGAACATCCTGGTACTGTCATACAGACCGTACTGACCGAGCAAGACTGCCGCTGCGGTTGCAAGGCATGCGATCGTACCTGTTATCAGGGTCAGTATTAACCAGAATATCGCTCCGTGCTTACGACGCTCCTTTTTTTCGTCATCCTTTTTAGTCATTCTTTTCCTCTCTGATTACGAATGGGACTTATCAATGTAATATCCTCTTCCCCAGATCATTTTGAGATATCTGGGATCGGATGGATCGATTTCAATCTTTTCACGGAGGTGCCTTATATGAACCGCAACAATACTCTCGGTTCCCATACAGTTATCCTTCCATACCTCTTTATAGATTTCGGTAGGTGAGTAAACATTTCCGGGATTCTCCATCAAAAACTTGAGAATATCGTATTCGGTACGGGTAAGGCGGACAGGCTCTCCGTCAAGCCACACTTCTTTGGTACGATCTACGACTCTTATGCCTCCGCATACAAGCTCCTCTTCACCGGCGCCGGCTGCAGTATTTCCACCGAGCTGCATGTATCTTCTGAGTCCCGAACGAACTCTGGCCATAAGCTCCACGGGATTGAAAGGCTTCGTAACATAATCGTCCGCACCCAGGTTAAGACCTAAAATCTTGTCTGTATCCTCGCTCTTTGCAGTGAGCATTATGACAGGAACATTACTGAATTCACGAATTTTTGAAAGGGCCGTAACACCATCCATAACAGGCATCATGATGTCCAAAAGGACCAGATGTATTTCTTCGCTTTCAAGGATTTCTATGGCTTCTTTTCCGTTTGATGCCGTTTTGACGTCATAGCCTTCGGATTTGAGGAAGAGACTTATCGCATTTGCGATGTCCTTCTCGTCGTCACATACAAGTACGGTCTGCTTGGTGTTTTCTTTCATAAGTCCTGCCATTTTCCCTCCGGTTGTGATCACATTAGGTATTGTGACACTTTTAAGTTTAAGATTCTATTAGCCAGTGCTTTAAGATTTGTTTAAGAGTTTACATAATGTTATTTATGAAAAAGACTGCGGAGCCTGCTTTTCCAGTATCTCGAGAATGCTTCCGGTTATCTTTTCGGCGTTTTCTATGATACTTTGAAGGGACTCTCTGTCCTCATCATTATCAGTGTTTTCCAGGAGAAGATCCGCATTTCCGCGAATGATCGTCAGCGGCGTTTTAAGGTCATGTGCGATCTGAGCCATCTCGGTCTTTGTCCTTTGTTCATCCTTCCATTTTGCTTCAAGCGAATCGGATAAAGATGTCTTAAGGTCGTCTATCGCAAGGGATATTTCATCGATCTCTTTAATACCCGTATTGACCTTATCCCCCGACAGATCATGGGCTTTAAGCTCCTCGGCATGCCTCTCGACCCGTTTTACGGCTTTGTTGATCTTCCTGATCACGATGATCGTCGGAACGATCACAACAAGCACAAATGAAAGCGCTGCAACCCCGAAGATCAGGTATTCGTTATGCACTCCGAGATTGTAATGAATATATACGGATGCTCCTTCCGCATTAACCTTCAGATATACGTTCTGTCCCCTTAAGATCCTGCATTCCGGAGTGTTTTCAAATTCCGATACAAAATCCCTGAGAGAATTTTCATCCGATCCGTCAAAATGCGAATATATCTCTTCTCCGCTTTCCGATATCATTATGCATCCTGCTTCCTCCGGAAATGAAGACGTATCAAACTCTCCGCTGAATAAAGACTCGGAGAGCCAGCCTTCCACATCTCTTTCGATTTTACCGGGTTCCGTATAAGAAGCGGAATTCAGCCACATCGTTACCGAAATCGCACATATCAGTGCTGCTATACAAAGCAGGGATATGACGGAGATAATATATATCCCCATCATCCTGCCTATGCTTATTCCTCTTTTTTCCATCTGTATCCTATTCCCCATACTGTTTCAACAGGTTCTGCGCCGCCCGCGGAAAGTTTTTTCCTGAGATTTTTAACATGTTCGGTTATTGCGGATTCATCACCGTCTTTTTCATATCCGTAGAGTTTTTCATAGATCTGCTCTTTAGAAAATGTCTGTCCTTTATTCATGATAAGAAGAAGCATGATATCAAATTCGCTCTTGGTCAATGAAATATCTTTATCACTTACCGTTACTCTTCTGTTTGCAGGATAAAGCGCTATGGATCCCGATCTTATACAGGATGTGTTTTCTCTTTTATCCCTTCTTATATGAGCGGCAACACGGGCCCTGAGTTCTCCGACGGAGAAGGGTTTTCTCAGATAATCATCGGCACCGAGTGCAAGGCCGTAGACAACATCCTCTTCCAGTGCCTTTGCGGTAAGAAAGATTATGGGACATGTTACATCATCACGGATCTTTGTAAGGATCTCATATCCGTCCTCACCGGGCATCATCACATCCAAAACTATCAGATCGATATCCGTAAGCGTTGCGGGAAGTGGCTCCGAAGGCCTGCATACCGTAACAACTTCATATTCTTTTTCAAGAGCTTTTCTGATGACCCTTAAGATACCGGGTTCATCATCCACAGCAAGTATTTTCATCCTGTCACCGAAAAAACTATTATTGATAATGCATACAAAATATACACATGTGCGGGATAAAAGAAGTAGAAAAACTTCGCATTTCCTTTACCACGTTCCCCATTATAGCAGAGCATAAAAGGAACTGCGAATAATGACATCCACTCATATGCTTCGAAAAACAAAACATTTGCGTTAAGTCCTCCCATCATCAGCCCGACAAGGACAAATCCCGTGAAAAGCTCAAATGCAAGAAAAGCATAAATGCGGATTTTCCTGTTCTTTGCGTAAGAGAATCCGAACAGGATCATACCCTCTATCAAAGTCATGGTTCCACCGTCCGTTATATTGGTATGAAGTGGCAAAACGGTGAAATTGACCAGATTTGCAAAGAAAAGTCCGTTACTGTTATTTGATGCCATAAGAGGCATATACACAGCCGCATTGAATATAAAGGGAAGTATGATGGGAATTACGGTAAGTGCGATTCCCTTTAAGAGCTTTTTATGAGCGATCATATCCATGCCCTGCATTACGGCCATCAGGATCACAAAGCTTTGAAGCATTGCGTTTGCGGGAATGAATCCGTCTCCTCTCACAAGTCCGCTGAGTGCGTTATAGAAGCAGAATTGAATGAGTCCCATGATCACTGAGATCACATAGATCTTAAGGAAATACTTTTTTCTGTCGTGTGTATGGATAAATCCCTCTACGAGGCAAAAGAGAAAGAGCGGTGCCGCAAGTCTTCCCACCCACGAAAACCAGATTGGAATACGTCCCGTGAATTCAAAGAAATAGTGAATGTGGTCAAGCACCATGGAAATAAGTGCGATGTACTTAAGGGCAAAGCCCGAAAGACCTATGCCGGTTTTAGTTGTGTTGTTTCTTGTAATAATGTTATTCATGTCTGTTATCCTCCTGACAAAAACGAGGATAGCAGGCAATTATAAGGAATTTATAAGGATAAAAAAAATCCCTTCACATATGTGAAGGGATTTTTGAGTCACCCTGTTATCAGCCTAATCCGGGAATCTGTCCGGTAACTGCCATGTATGCACCGAGTGCACCGTTGATAATGGTAAGAACAAGTCCGATTGAGCTCATGATAATTGCCGCAATGGCCATTGCTTTCTTTTCGCTCTTAACGGTCTTGATTCCGAGAACAAGTCCTACGATAGATACGGGAAGTCCAACGATGGGTAAAAGCCATGCAAGAAGACTGACGATACCAAGTACAAGTGCTGCTATTGCCATTTCATAATCCTCCATTAAATTTTTTAAACAACGTGTGTATTCTAACAAAAAAAGAACTAAAACACAAGTCGGGGTATTAAGCCTTATATGCTTTAAAAACCAGTGTGCTTCTGGTCAGATCCAAATATCCGTTTCTCATCATTTGTTCACATAAGCGATTGTATTCCGAACGGTCACTTCTCTATCGCATTGTATAAGGCTTCAGCCAGTTTCTCGTGACCCTCTTCACTCAGATGCTCGTCATCAACTTCACTTGCCCTGGCATAATCGGATGCTGCAACAAATTTATTGCCATGGCGGGCTGCAATCTCTTTGTAAACCTCCTTAAGACCCTTGCAGACTTCAATGGATTTTTTGTCAAACTCCGGATCTTTCTCCGGTCTCCATACGTCTTCCCCAAGGAGGATAGGGGAGACAAGGATGACATTTTCCGGAGCGATATATTTCTCTATCTCGGCAAGACATCTTTCGACACCTTTACCGATGGTGTAGGGCGAAGCGTTATAGTAAGCCTTACAGTCATTAGTTCCCAGCATTAGGATCACTCCGTCAACAGGATAATGGCTCTCAAGCAGAACCGGAAGAAGATCCACGCCTCTTCTGTCAGGCCTGAGTTCATCTTCAAAAACCGTAGTCCGTCCGCACAGACCTTCTTCATATACTCGAACATCTCCAAGTCTGTCTTCGAGAATTCCCGTCCATCTCTTATTTCTGGGATATCTGTTTTTAAGATTTTTACCGGGTACAAGTCCCCATGTATTGGAATCGCCGTATGCAAGAAGTTCTCTCATATCCTGCCTCCGTAAATTTTGTGTTTATCTTTACAAGTATGAGATTACCAAACTGTGTGCATATGCGCTAATACCTGATACTTATATTCTGCTATAGCCAAAACCTATACATAAAAAAGCACTCATCTTACGATGAGTGCTTTAACGTTTGCTTTATCGAGTGCTGCTCCCAGTATGTAGAAGACCACCGCGCTTCCAAGTCCCTGAACCGAATTGGATGTAACCGAAATGAGAAATGCCGTTTCTTTGCCGTACAATATCAGCTCCGCAAAATAGTATCCTGTTATCGTGATGAGCATTGCTATCACGGGTGCCAAGAGATTTCTTTTTGCAAGAAGCTTATTATGCTTTGAAGTAAAAGGAATAACAATAAGAATCTTGATGATCACCGTTGCGGGTGCCCACATGGGAGCCGTCAGGAGATCAGCGAGTCCTCCTCCTATGGCGCCTGCTGCCATTGCATAGGGCGTGGGAAGAAGCGCCGCCGCCAGATATATGAGAGCATCTCCCAGATGTATGTATCCGTTGGGGCCCGCCGGGATATGCAGTATATAGGCGGTAAACAATGCGATCAATGCGGCAAACAGGCCCGTCAGCGTTATATATCTTAATTTGATATCGTATTTCATAATATTACTTCCAAACAGTATTTAAATCGCTAACAGTACAATATATGAGGCAGTCTTTTATGTCAATTTCCTAATTTCTTTAGCCGGCTACAGGCTCAGGCTATAACAAAAAAACCTCCGCTTTTCAGCGGAGGTTTTCTTATATCGATTCTCAGATCATTGATGCTTCCCAGCACTCGGGAGCCTTGAGGTTAAGGATTGAAGCTACGGTAGCTGCTACGTTTGCAAGTCCGTACTCACCGTCCTTAATGGTGTAGGTGTTCTTCTTATCATAGATGATGAAAGGAACGGGATTGAGGGAGTGAGCGGTACGAACCTGAAGCTCGCCCTTCTTGTTCTTCTCAAGCATCTCGTCTGCATTACCGTGGTCTGCGGTAACAAGAAGAGTTACATTGTACTCGTCACAAACCTTTTTAAGTCTTGACAGTCCTAAGTCAACTGCCTCAACGCCGGTAACGGTTGCATCGAAGTTTCCGGTATGGCCTACCATGTCTCCGTTGGGATAGTTGCATCTGATGAAGTCATACTTCTCGGACTTGATAGCCTCGATAACATCATCGGTGATCTCAGCGGACTTCATCCAAGGGCGCTCATCGAATGATACGTTGTCCGAAGGGATTTCTTTGAAGGTCTCAAGCTCTTCGCTGAACTTGGAGCTTCTGTTTCCGTTCCAGAAATAGGTAACATGTCCGTACTTCTGAGTTTCGGAAACCGCATACTGGCTGAGTCCTGCATTAACAAGAAGCTCTGAAAGAGTATTCTTGATCTCGGGGGGATTTACGAGATAGTGAGTAGGGATGTGAAGGTCTCCGTCATACTCAAGCATTCCTGCGTAATAGCATCCGAGCTTGGGTCCTCTGTTAAAGTAATTGAAGTCCTCATAGTCAAATGCCATGGAGATCTCAAGAGCACGGTCCCCGCGGAAGTTGAAGAGGATAACGGAATCCTTCTCGGTAACAGGTCCTACTGCCTTTCCGTCCTTAGCGATGACGAAAGCGGGAAGATCCTGGTCGATAACGTCGAGTTCTTTTCTGTAAGCTTCGATAGCTTCGGTAGCATTATCAAACTGACGGCCTTCGCCCTTAACATGGGTGTTCCATCCGAGCTCTACCATGCCCCAGTTAGCCTGATATCTGTCCATGGTAACCTTCATTCTTCCGCCGCCGGAAGCGATGATCGCATGGAAGCTGTCGTCGGAAAGCTCTGCGAGGCAATCTTCAAGCTGCTTTACATACTGAAGAGCGCTGGTAGCGGGAACGTCACGTCCGTCGAGAAGGATGTGTACGCGGACTTCCTTTGCACCGTCCTCTTTTGCCTTCTTAAGCATGGTAAGAAGGTGAGAGATATTTGAATGTACGTTTCCGTCGGATAAAAGTCCGAGGAAGTGAAGTACGGAATTATTGTTCTTAACGTTTGCAAGAGCTTCTTTCCATGAATCGGACTCGAACATCTTGCCACTTTCGATGGACTCGTTAACGAGCTTTGCACCCTGTGAATAGATCTGTCCGCATCCGAGTGCATTGTGTCCTACTTCGGAGTTACCCATATCGTCATCCGAAGGAAGTCCTACTGCGGTTCCGTGAGCCTTAAGTCTTGTGTTGGGGCATGACTTAAGCATCTCGCCTAGGACAGGGGTATTAGCGGTGGTAACCGCATCACCGAGGCCGGTCTTGCTGAAGCCGACACCGTCCATAACTACCAAAACAACCTGTTTTCTGTTTGTCATTTTTTTACCTTCCTTAAATTCATTCTCTGAATTTATACAATTCAACCTAATTAACTATTTTCCCTCATTCAGGGCTATTTTGCAACACGAAAACCGCTTACGCAGAGTATTTTTCGGCAAATTCCCCGGCAGGTATGGGTTTGGAATAGTGATATCCCTGAAGAAGGTCGCAGCCTATATCCTTCATGGCCTTTACCATACCGTCGTCCTCTATGCCCTCCGCAGTTATGCAAAATCCCATATGTTTAAAAGCTGCGATCATATTGGGAAGGATCGCGTCCGGTTCTTTACAGAAGTCCCATACTATACTCATATCCAGTTTTACGTTTATGAAGGGGCACTTTTTAAGTCTCGACAGATTAGAATAGCCGGTTCCGTAGTCATCAAGTACAAATTTGAATCCCTTTTCGGTCATGGCACCGATCTGTTTTTGCAGGAATGCATCATCTATCATTGCACCCTCTGTAATCTCCAGATGAACACTTCCGGGGTTGATTCCGTGTTTTTCCGCTATCGAGGCATATCTTTCTGCAAGATCGGTTCTTATAAACTGGGAAGGTGATAGATTAACATTGATCCACTCTATACCCATTTTCTCAAGGCCGTTTTCACTGATGAATTTACATGTCCTGTCGAAAACGATCTCTCCCAGTGCATTGATACGTCCGCTGCTCTCGGCTACGGGTATAAAGAGTCCCGGAGGAAGGATCTTTCCGTCCTGGTCCTTGATCCTGGCCAGTGCTTCCGCACCTATTACCTTACCTGTCACAGCATTTACTATCGGCTGAAGATACAGTTCGAATCCGTCTTTTTCAATGGCTGCTTCGATACACTGCCTGATACTTTTCTCTTTTTCTGTTTTGACAAGCTCATCCTCACCAAAACAGGTCAGCTCGCCGCCATCTGCAGAGCCCGCCTTTTCAAGAGCTCTCATCATTGTGTTTAAAAATGTTTCGGTTGAATGTTTTCCTATCTCTGTATCAAAAGCAGCATATCCGACGGTCAGATACAGCTCAACATTCATTGACTTCCATGGTCTTTCGAATCTCTCCGTTATAACTTTCCGTTTGGATTCAAAATCAGTCTTGGGAGAAGTGAGGACTGCGAATCGCCCGTTTCTGCAATAGAAGACTATGCCTTTTTCAAAGGTTTGTTTCAGGTATTTGCCTATCAGAGCAAGTCCCTCTTCAATCTGTGCGGAGCCGTATATATCGCGCATTTCCTGATAATTGCGGACGACCACACCCATTGGAGCCAGGCAGATGTTTCCTTTGTTTTCTTCAAGATGCTCTCTCAATGCAACCACATTAAAAGTAACCGCCCGAAGGTCCAGGAAGTATTCGGGGTTTATAAATGCCAGGAACACCACAAGGATTGCCATGAATAACAATGTATCCATGATCAGATACTTAGGCATACATAACCTGATTATCAGACCGGCGAGGAGAAGCACATTATATGAAAAAATGCCGTACTTTTCACGCCTTCTGCCAAGATTATTTCGGAACATATATGAACACAGAAATGACATGAGCACATAGAAAAATCCGATAGAATACACCAGATAATACATGCTTCCCGAATGATATCCGCCTGCATCGACATAATAAATATATGTCTTGGTACCTGAATCGCCGAATATCATGGAATGAATCGCCATAGCTATACCCACTATAAGGGGCAGCTTTATAAGCAGGCTGAAAAGACATTTTTTCCCCAGGGTAATACGAAGGACACTTACGGAAAAGCGATAGAAGACATAAGACCTCAAGAAAAAGGCGACAAAGTACAGCATATTAATGACATCCAGCCACAAAAGCGAATAATCATCGAATTCATTACATGCTTTTGTAGCCAGAACATCAATGATGATAGTCAGGGTTTCCGCGATGACAATCTGAAGAAACACCCGATTTCTTCTGATGGGAAGTCTCGGACGCGAGAAATAGAATAAAAGAATGATACCCAGTATCATCAAAATCGGAACTTCGAAACTATAACTCCACATGGCTGCCTCCCCTCAGATGCAAACCCAAGCTGTACTTCCTACACGTTCTTCTCCCGCAATTGCGGGTAAACTATATTATATCATTCGTTATAAGATTGTGGAAAGAGTTTTATCGGCTAATGTACTTCCTCTATATAATGGACACCCTCGATCTTACCGAGAGCTTCGATAATCTGGGCGTGATTTATCCTCTTATGCATATCGATTTCGATAAGAAGAGTTATGTCATTGTCGTTGAGGGCTATCTTCTGCTGTTTGTCAATGGATGTGATCCTGAATTCGTTCTTCTGTACATAGTCATACAAAGTCTCTATACCGGATTCCTTGCTGACTTCAAGATATAAGTGGATATACGGAGTGTATGCGTCTGCTTTTCTTCCGATGCCGGATAAAACCGTCATTATCAGGAAAACAAAAAGAAGAGCAATAAGTCCCGCAGCTATAAAGCCTGAACCGAATGCTATACCGAGGCAGGCGGTTGTCCAAAGGCTGGCTGCGGTGGTAAGACCCTTTACGTAATTTCTTCCTGTGATTATGATCGTGCCTACTCCCAAAAAGCCCACACCGCTTATTACCTGAGCTCCAAGTCTTGCAACGTCACCGCCGGGGTACGTATACATGAGGTACTCATTTATTATCATAACAAGCGAAGCACCAAGGCATACAAGTGAGAAGGTTTTAACTCCCGCACTCTTTCCGTGAACACGGCGTTCAAGGCCTATGAGAGCCCCTGCAAGGGTAGAAAGCATCAGCCTTACGATTACGGATACTATATTGAATTCCTCGATATAAGCAATAATTCGCATATCATATCTCCTTATACGGTAAAGGGAGCTGCGTTCTTTTTTATATTATACGACAAAACACCGCTAACCGTAAAAAAAGCTCGGGATCAATATCTTTCCCGAGCTTTCTCATTATTCGCTTCTTACCGCCGCCCTGCTCATGATCACCAGCATGATGATAAGCACCAGAGGGAAAATAAGTCCCACTCCCATTCCTACTCTGATATCATCTCCGGCGTACTGCGTGACTCTTCCGACAATAGCAGGTCCGATGCTTCCTCCCAGGTCACCCGCCATGGCAAGCAGCGCAAACATAGCCGTTCCTCCCGTAGGGAATTTCCCCGATGATATGCTTATTGTTCCGGGCCACATGATTCCAACCGAAAAGCCGCATAAAATACAGCCCGCAAGACCGATGACCGGGCTTGCGGAAAGCGAGGCCATAAGATAGCAAATTACGCACAGCGCTCCGGAGCCCAGCATAAATTTCATCAGATCAAGCTTTTCTCCATACTTTCCGTATATGATACGGCTTATTCCCATGGTTACCGCAAACATACACGGGCCTGCCAGATCACCGATTGCCTTGGACAGTCCCAGAGCATCTTCAGCATAGGCGGACGCCCACTGAGCCATAGCAAGTTCCGATGCACCGGCACAAACCATCAAACATATGGAAACCCAGAAAATGGGCTTTTTCCCAAGCTCTCTGATCCCCATCCCCTTGCCCTCCTCCACGATGGGAACAATGGGGCATGTGGCAAAGTTATAGATATTTATTGCAGGTACCATCGCCCAAATAACGGCAAGCCACTTCCAGCCGTCCATACCGAACAGTTTGAAGAACAGCGTTGATACTATTATGGTTCCGACACAGCCCCAGCAATAAAAGGAATGCAGCAGGCTCATGGTTGCTTCTTTGTTTTCGAAAGGACATGCTTCGATTATCGGACTGACCAGGACTTCGATAAGTCCGCATCCCATGGCATATACGGTTACACTGATAATAATCCCCGCAAAAGCGTCCGGAAGTATGTCAGGCAAAATTGCAAGGCCGATAAGTCCCACAGCAGAACAAACTTCCGACACCACGATAGCCACTCTGTATCCTATCCTGTCCACAAACTTCGCACAGAACAAGTCCACCAGCAGCTGGGTAAAAAAATACACTGTCGATATAAGTGCTATGTTTCCAAGAGAGATTCCGTAGTCTTTATGGAATTTCAAAAAAAGAAGCGGTGCAAAATTTGCCGCGATGGCCTGGGTGATAAATCCCAGGTAGCAGGCAAGCTTTGTTTTCTTATAATTCGGCATTGTGCCCCCTTATCTCAAAAATACTGCATCCATACTATCATGAAATGAACCCGAAAAAAAAGGACTCCGTAAAACGGAGTCCTTTTGAAATATTCTTTTGAGAAGTGATTATCTCTTTGAGAACTGAGGTGCACGACGTGCTTTCTTGAGACCGTACTTCTTTCTCTCCTTCATACGAGGATCTCTGGTAAGGAATCCTTCCTTCTTGAGAGCGGGTCTGTAATCAGCGTCTGCCTGAAGAAGTGCTCTTGAAATTCCGTGGCGAACCGCACCTGCCTGACCTGTGGTTCCGCCGCCCTTAACGGTAACGTTGATATCGAACTTTCCTTCGGTATCGGTTACAGCGAGAGGCTGACGAACGATGGTCTTAAGAATATCGGTTCCGAAATATTCATCGATGGATCTTCCGTTAATGGTGATCTCACCCTTTCCGGCGGTAAGATAAACTCTAGCGACTGAAGACTTTCTTCTGCCGGTTCCGTAGTATTTAACATCTGACTTTTTAGCCATTTCTTATCTCCCTTCTTAGAATTCGAGCACTTCGGGCTTCTGTGCAGCCTGGTTATGCTCTGCTCCTGCATATACGTGAAGCTTGGTGAACATCTGTCTTCCGAGAGGTCCCTTGGGAAGCATTCCTCTGACTGCTTCTTCAACCACTTCACAGGGAGAATTTGCAAGTCTTGATCTGAGAGTCTCTTCCTTCATTCCACCAACGTAATCGGAGTGATCGTGATAAATCTTCTGATCAAGCTTCTTACCGGTAACCTTAACCTTAGAAGCGTTTACGATGATTACATAATCGCCGGTATCAAGGTTGGGAGTGAAGATAGGCTTATTCTTTCCTCTGAGGACATTTGCTACTTCTGAAGCAAGACGTCCGAGAGTCTTATCCGTTGCGTCAACGACATACCACTTTCTCTCAATGGCAGCCGCACTGGGCATATAAGTTTTCATTTTTTTCCTCCAAAAAAGTGCAAAACGAAAATACGAAATATAACTGCTGCAGACTTAAGCGTTTGGGAAGACGCATACATCACGGGTTAAACCCCTTCGCACATGTGGCCGGTGTGTACATTCAAGCAGATGTCCGGGCCGCAAGAAAACCCGCCACGAAATGACATTTTACAACACAGGTAAGCGTAAGTCAACGAAAAATAAGGATTTTTCGGTATTTTTCCGTGTTCCCACCATATATAGGGAAAGCTGCGTAAAAAAGCTCAGATATCGTATTCGTACCCTATAAGTATGAGCCCGCATGCAGGGAGTGTGGGGCCTGCCTGTCTCCGATCCCCGGATTCAATAATCCCCGGTATATCGTCTGCGGATTTCCTGCCAAGCCCTACGTCCAACAGGGTTCCGGCGATTATGCGTACCATATTATAGAGAAATCCGCTTCCGGTTACGCTTATTATCACCTCATCACCGGCCCTTTTTACAGCGCAATCATAGACTGTCCTGACAAAGGTCTGGGTCTGGGCGCCTGCTGCGCAGAAACCGCTGAAATCATGTTCTCCGATGAAAGCCTTGGCCGCCCTGTCCATCTCGGATTCATTTATCTCATTGTAGATATGATGGGCATAGAGCCTTTTGACGGGAATTCTTACGGGTGAATTATATATGTGGTATTCATACGTCTTACGGCAGTCCTGCTTTCTGGGATGCCAGTCCGGAGGTACCTCATCCGACGAAACCACGCTGATATCGTCAGGAAGGAGCTTATTTAAAACCATTGACATTTTATCCGGCGGAATGGGCGAATCGGTGTCAAATACCGCTATATTGCCCATAGCATGCACTCCCGAGTCCGTTCTGCTGGCACCTATAAGCTCCGTTTCTCTGCCGACAGCTTCACTGACAGCTGCCCTTAGAACTTCCTCGACTGTGGTCTGCCCTTCCTGAATCTGCCATCCGTGATAGGCCGTCCCGTCATATGCTATTTTCAGTCTGACTCTTTTCATGGATATCACTTCAGAATGTAGTTGACATAAAGTGAATTAAAGAAATCCGATATGACATGCCATCTTCCAAGGAAGATACTTATGACTGTAAAAGAAAACAGAACAAGGTATGCGGCGGCATCCCTCTTTTTATAGATCAGAGGCTTCATTTTGGTCCTTCCGTCGCCTCCCCTGTAACATCTGGCCTCCATAGCCATAGCGAGGTCTCCTGCCCTTCTGAAGGCCGATACAAAGAGAGGTACCAGTACGGGCACAAGCGCTTTGGCTTTTTTCATCAGATTTCCGCTTTCGAAGTCCGCACCTCTGGCAAGCTGCGCCTTCATGATCCTGTCGGTCTCTTCAAGCAGAATAGGGATAAATCTGAGGGCAATGGACATCATCATGGCAACATCGCCCACCGGCACTTTAAAAATTTTCAGAAATCCCAGTCCCTTTTCAAGGCCGTCGGTAAGGTTATTGGGAGTTGTCGTAAGAGTCACTATGCTTGAACCCATGATGAGGAGCATCAGTCTCAGCATCATGCTCAGGGCAGTGGCAATTCCTTCATAGGTTATTGTCAGCTTTCCGAGAGCCACAGCTGTGGTTCCGGGTGTCAGAAAGAGATTGATAAGAACCGTCATGAGCATAATTATGACTATGCCCTTAAGACCCTTGGTAATAAACTTAAAGGGCACATGGGACAGTTTTATCACCATGATCAAAAAGATTACCCCGAGAGCATATCCGAGAGGATTCTTGTAATTAAAAAGCGCAACAATAAACAGAAGCGTTCCGAGCAGTTTGACTCTCGGATCGAGCCTGTGTATCACGCTTTCGGTCTGATAATATTGTCCGATGGTAATGTCGCGGATCATTTTTCTCTCATCAATGCTTCATATATGGAATCAGCAGCCTCGGTTGCAGTAAGCACTCCGGGATCCGCGTCTATTCCGAGTTCAATAAGTTTTCTTGTTATCTTCGAAGGCTCGGGAATAGCAAGTCCCATCTCCTCAAGCTCCTCCGAATGTGAAAAGACTTCTCTGGGAGTATCGTCAAAAGCTACTCTGCCATGATCCATGACAATAACTCTTTCGACATACATCGCCACATCTTCCATGGAATGTGATACCAGGATAATGGTTATGCCCGCCTCCTTGTGGAGTTTTGCCACCATATCGAGGATCTCGTATCTTCCTACGGGATCAAGCCCCGCGGTAGGCTCGTCAAGTATCAGGAAATCCGGCTTCATTGCAAGAACTCCGGCTATCGCCGCTCTCCTTTTCTGGCCTCCCGATAATTCGAATACCGATGCGTAATAGAGATTTTCGGGAAAAGCAACCTTTCTGAGCGCATCAAATGCCGCAAGCTCGGTTTCTTTTTTACTCATACCCATATTCTTGGGGCCGAAGCAAACGTCCGCAAAAACATCGGTTTCAAAGAGCTGGTGCTCGGGATACTGGAAAACAAGACCTACATGTTTTCTGAGTTCTTTTTTATTGAAATCCTTATCGGATATATCCTGTCCGTTGTAGGATATGGTTCCGGATGTCGGTTTCATAAGACCGTTTAAATGCTGCATAAGCGTGGACTTACCGGAACCGGTATGTCCGATAACGCCGATAAACTGACCTTCGGGTATGACAAGAGAAACATCATCGAGAGCTTTCACGGGATGTTCGGTGTCTGCATTATATATTTGACTAATATGATCAAGTATCAGCGGCATTTTTGAATTTCTCTTATAAGTTCATCGCAGGTAAGTATTCCGTCGGGAAGAGGCAGCCCTTTCTGCTTAAGCTCCCATGCGATCCTTGTGGGGCCGGGAACATCAAGTCTGAGCTTTGTCAGTGCTGGAACATCGGAAAAGATTTCCTTCGGAGTTCCCTGCATTACAACCTTGCCCTTATCCATTACAAATATTCTGTCGGCATGAACAACTTCATCCATGTAATGGGTGATGAGTATAACCGTCATCTTCTCAACATCGTTAAGACCGCGGATTGCTCTTATGACTTCTTTTCTTCCCGAAGGATCGAGCATTGCGGTAGGTTCATCCAGGATTATACATTTGGGATGCATTGCCAGGACTCCGGCAATGGAAACTCTCTGCTTCTGGCCACCGGAAAGTTTATTGGGAGATTTCATGCGGTAGTCCAGCATTCCGACAGCTCTCAGGCTCTCTTCAACTCTCTCCCATATTTCCTTGGTGGGGATGCCTAAGTTTTCGGGTCCGAATCCCACATCCTCTTCAACAACCTGTCCTATTATCTGGTTATCGGGGTTCTGGAATACCATTCCCGCGCTGCTTCGCACATCCCAAAGCTTGCTGTCATCCATGGTATCCATATCATTGACATACACCTTACCCTCGGTGGGATAAAGAATGGCATTCAAATGCTTGGCGAATGTGGATTTTCCGGAGCCGTTATGTCCGAGTATTCCCACAAACTCACCCTGTTTGACATCAATGTCGACATGGTCAAGCGCAGTCGTAACATCAACGGGATTTCCCTCTTCGTCACGCCTGATATATTCAAATACCAATTTGTCCGTCTTTACGATATCCATAGAAATTTATTTTACATTAATAGGTATGGGCATGCAAGCATCCCGCTTTTCAAAACCGGTTATCGGTGGTATTCTTTTACTCATGAAAGAATTATTTGACTCCGAAAAATTCAAAAGAATGGTTATCTTCATTCTCGGTGCCATATTCCTGATTGCAATCCTCAGCTTTGCATCCAGGATCGGTAATGAGACTCTTACCGATTATGCGGAGAAGCATCCGGAAACAGCATATGCGGAAACTGACAGCAGCTGGCGCAACGCATATGAAACACCTTCGGAACAAAATGGTAACTAAAAAAAATCCGGTGGATTTTCCACCGGATTTTAATTTATTCGGATTATACGAGCTCGATGATAACCTGCATAGCTGCATCACCTTTTCTCTGTCCGAGCTTAACGATACGGGTATATCCGCCGTTACGGTTAGCATACTTGGGTGCGATCTCATCGAAGAGCTTGTTGCAAAGGTCGATCTCCTTAGTGGATCTCTTTCTGCCCTTGTTCTCAGCAGATACTTCGGTAACAGGATAAAGAACCTTGAGCATCTGGTGTCTTGCGTGGAGTCTTGAAGGCTTATCCTTCTTGATTTCCTTCTCTACTTCATCGTAAACGGTAACGGTTACACCGTTCTCTACTCTTACGATCTTACCTTCCTTGTCTCTTGCGTTCTCTGCAAGAACCTTTCCGGTATCCTTGTCAACGATCTGCTTAACTCTCTTTCCGTCCTTATCCTTACGAGCTACCTTAGCGGTAACCTTAACGGTCTCGAAGTTGTCCTTCTCTTTAACTGCAAGAGCGATAAGTCTCTCTGCGATTCTCTGAATCTCCTCAGCCTTAGCTTCGGTAGTGGTGATTCTTCCGTTATTGATAAGTGCGGTAACCTGGTTTCTGAGAAGAGCCTTTCTCTGGGAAGAGGTTCTTCCAAGCTTTCTGTAATGTACTGCCATTTTATTTTCCTTTCTGTAATACGGAGTCCGGGAAACGCGCCCTGTGGTCTTACCGTTTCGGAGACTTTATCCCGTACACCTGACGCGGGGACGAACTCATCGGCTTTACCGTCCCGACGTATATGTTAATTAGTTCTCTGAAGACTTGAATCCGAGCTTAAGCTCTTCGAGTTTGAGTTGGATCTCATCAAGTGATTTCTTACCGAGGTTTCTAACCTTCATCATATCGTCAACAGACATCTCGCAGAGCTCTGCAACGGTATTGATGCCGGCACGCTTGAGACAGTTGAAGGATCTGACTGAAAGCTCGAGCTCCTCGATGCTCATTCCGTCAGCGGTTCCTGTTGTAGGATTCTCAGTGGGCTTTACAAGGAACTCTGCATCAATTGCTCTCTCGGACAGATCAATGAAGAGTCCGAGGTGCTCGGAAAGAACCTTTGCTGCCAGGCTGACAGCTTCTTCGGGAGTCATGGTTCCGTTGGTATATACATCAAGTGTAAGCTTGTCGTAATCGGTGCTCTGTCCTACACGGGTATCTTCAACGGTAGCATTTACTCTCTCGATGGGAGTGTAGATAGCATCTACAGCGATGGTTCCGATATTGTGATCACCGGGACGAAGTCTGTCTGCTCCTACATATCCTCTTCCTGCGGTAACGGTAAGCTCCATGTAAAGCTTTGCATTCTTGCCGCAGAGAGTAGCGATAACCTGATCGGGGTTAGCTATCTCGATATCTGCATCATGTCTGATATCGGATGCTCTTACAACGCCTTCACCGCTTGCATCAATGGTCATTACCTTGGGCTCGCCGCTGGTATCACTGTTGCTGATGGCAAGGCTCTTAATGTTGAGTACGATCTCGGTCATGTCTTCCTTAACACCGGGAATGGTGGTGAATTCATGCTGTACTCCCTCAACATAGATCTCGCTTACTGCGAAACCGGGAAGTGAGGAAAGCATGATTCTGCGGAGTGAATTTCCGAGAGTGATGCCGTAGCCTCTCTCAAGAGGCATGATTACAAAACGGCCATATCTCTTATCATCGGACTTTTCAATCTTGATTGAAGGTCTTTCGAAATCTGTCACTTAAATACCCTCCTATAAATTTCCAAATACATTTATTTCGGTTACTGTCCGTTTTTATTACTTGGAATAAAGCTCGACGATAAGCATCTCGTCAACGGGGACATCGATCATCTCTCTGGTGGGAAGGTTCTTAACGGTTCCCTTGAAGTTGGTGGGATCTCCGTCAAGCCACTCAGGGATAAGTCTTCCGCCGGTAACTTCGACGATTTCCTTATATCTGGTAAGAGACTTTGCTTTTTCGGTAAGTTCGATAACGTCTCCTGCCTTTACAAGATATGAAGGGATATTTACCTTCTTGCCGTTAACCATAACATGCTTGTGGCCAACAACCTGTCTTGCCTCGCGGCGGGTTCTTGCAAGTCCGAGACGGAAAATAACATTATCAAGACGGCTCTCGAGCATAACCATAAGGTTTTCACCGGTCATTCCCTTCATGCGGTCAGCCTTCTCATAATAGTTACGGAAAGGCTTCTCGAGAACGCCGTAGATGAACTTAGCCTTCTGCTTCTCACGAAGCTGAGTGCCATACTCACTTACCTTCTTGCCTACGCGCTGATTCTGGCGATTGGACTTCTTGTCATAGCCGAGAACAGCGGGCTCGATGCCGAGTGCTCTGCATCTCTTAAGTACCGGTACACGATTTACTGCCATTTTAAAATTTCCTTTCTAAATGTTGTTTACAACAACGCGCTATGCGATGCCTTCATCCAACGTGTTAACAATGAAACAAAAAATACGATTAAACGCGACGTCTCTTGGGAGGTCTGCATCCGTTGTGAGGAACGGGAGTTACGTCGGTGATGGAAAGGACATTAAGTCCTGATGCAGCAAGTGCTCTGATAGCTGCTTCTCTTCCGGTTCCGGGTCCCTTTACGAATACATCCACATCCTTAAGTCCATGTACAAGAGCTGCCTTTGTAGCGGTCTCAGCAGCAACCTGTGCAGCATAAGGAGTAGATTTCCTTGAACCTCTGAAGCCCAGTCCGCCTGCGCTTGCCCAGCTCAGTGCATTTCCCTGTGCATCCGTAAGAGTAACGATAGTGTTATTGAAGGATGCCTGGATGTGTGCCTGGCCATGTTCAACGTTTTTCTTGACACGTTTCTTTGATCCTGATTTTGAATCTGCCATGATAAACTAACCTACTTTCTTAAGCTAAATGATTATTTCTTCTTATTTGCAACAGTACGCTTAGGTCCCTTACGGGTTCTTGCGTTGTTCTTGGTGTTCTGTCCGCGAACGGGAAGTCCCTTTCTGTGACGTACACCACGGTAGCAGCCGATCTCCTGAAGAGTCTTGATGTTCATCGCAACTTCTCTTCTGAGATCACCTTCAACCATTACTCCCAGTTTATTGATGGAATCGGTTATCTTCTTAACCTCATCATCGGTAATATCCCTAACTCTGGTATCGGGATTAACACCTGCGTCAGCAAGAATCTTGTTTGACGTGGTTCTTCCGATTCCGTAAATGTAGGTAAGACCGATCTCAATCCTTTTATCTCTGGGGAGATCTACACCTTCGATACGAGCCATTACTAATTCCTCCTAAATGTGATGCCTTTTATGCAAAGCATCTGTTTCATGTATACTCCGCGTGGTCATTTTTTTACGCTTCATATACGGTTACCAATTGATTGGGGCTTATGCCCAATCGGACACATCAGATCTTATCCGATCTTTCCGTTTCTTCCTATATATTAGGAATGAAACGGTATCAAGAAGTAACAGGTGTATATCAACCCTGTACCTGCTTGTGCTTAGGATTCTCGCAGATTATCCTGATGCGTCCTTTTCTCTTGATGACTTTGCACTTTTCGCACATCGGTTTTACTGAACTTCTAACCTTCATCTCAAAGCCCTCCTTTCAAAAAAGACCATTTTCGAATATACCACAAGGAAACTCCCGTGGCAAGAACTTTTTTATATAAGCGCCCAAAAGATATACATTTAGGGCGGCAAATATCATTTATATAATATGAAGAGATTATTTGTCTCTCCAGATGATACGTCCCTTGGTAAGATCGTAAGGAGAAAGTTCCATGGTGACTTTATCACCGGGAAGTATACGGATAAAATTCTGGCGAAGTCTTCCGCTGATAGTAGCAAGAACCTGATGTCCGTTCTCAAGCTCCACCTTAAACATAGTGTTGGGAAGCTTCTCGACTACAACGCCGCCAATCTCGATCACATCACTTTTAGACATTAATTACTCCTCTTTTTAAAACCTTCCGGGATCAGTTCAGTCCCAGTTCCTTTTCCTTATCTCCCAGAGAAAGTATCTCGGGATCTCCATCCGTTATCAGAATGGTATTTTCATAATGAGCTGCCCACGATCCGTCGCTTGTCACTACCGTCCAATCGTCTTCGAGGATCTCTATTTCCGGATTCCTCATTGAGATCATGGGTTCTATCGCAAGAGTGTTGCCGCTTCTTAACTTAGGGCCTCTGAATCTCTTATGATAGTTGGGAATCATCGGATTTTCATGCATATCTTTGCCGATTCCGTGTCCCGTAAGTTCTCTTACTATTCCGTAATCCATGCCGGTTTCTTCTATATATGAAGCCACGGCATTCGATATATCATATAGTCTTCCGCCCGCCCTTGCAGCTTTCATCGCTGCGAAAAATGCGGATCTTGTTTCTTTGATGAGTTTCTCGCATTCCGGGGAAATGTCGCCGACCCCTACGGTCCTTGCTGCATCCGAATGCCATCCGTTCAAAAGAATACCTGCGTCAATGCTGATGATATCTCCGTCTTTCAAAATACGGTTTACACTTGGTATTCCGTGTACAACCTCATCATTTACGGAAGTGCAAATGCTTGCGGGGAATCCGTCATAATTCAGGAAATTGGGTTTTCCGCCCAGCTTCTCGATAAGCTTTTCAGCCTGCTCGTTTAAATATGCCGTGGTGACTCCGGGCTTTACAAGATCCGTCAGTTCATCCAGCATTATGCCGAGTCTTCTGTTGGATTCCCGCATGCACTTTATTTCATTTTCGTTACGAACGGGGATCATCATCCGAGTATTGCAATGATATCTGCAAAAACTTCCTTCATGTCCTTGGTTCCGTCAACAGTCTTAAGAACCTTTCTCTCGGTATAGAAATCGATGAGAGGCTGAGTCTGCTCATGATATACCTTAAGTCTGTTCTGTACGGTCTCGGGCTTGTCGTCATCACGAAGTACAAGCTCTGATCCGCAGGTATCGCAGATGCCTTCCTGCTTGGGAGGAATATGCTCGATATGATAGGTAGCACCGCACTTAAGGCAAGCGCGTCTTCCGCTCATACGGCGAACGATATTCTCATCGGGAACATCTACATTTACTGCGAAATCGATCTTGTCACCAAGCTCGTTTAATGCATTCTCAAGAACCTCTGCCTGAGGAATGGTACGAGGGAAACCATCGAGCACATAACCGTTCTTGCAGTCATCCTGAGCAACTCTGTCAAGAAGGATCTTAACGGTGAGTTCATCGGGAACGAGCTTTCCGGCATCCATATACTCTTTAGCCTGCTTACCGAGTTCGGTTCCGTTCTTGATATTTGCACGGAAGATATCTCCGGTAGAAACATGGGGGATGCTGTATTTTTCAGCTATCATTTTTGCCTGGGTACCTTTTCCGGCACCGGGTGCACCGAGCATGATTATCTTCATATGAACCTCGCTTTTTTATTATCGCTATTTAACCACTTAAGAGAGATCACACCTTTCCCTTCCGGGAAAAGTGCGGTCTCTCTGTTTAATAAGACTTTATATCCTCAGTCGTTGAGGAATCCCTTGTAGTTTCTGACAAGCATCATGGACTCTACCTGCTTGAGTGTCTCGAGGATAACGCTGACAATAATGATAAGGCTTGCGCCTGATGTCGAAACGTTTGCTCCGAACACACCGTTAAAGATATGAGGCAGAACCGATACGATAACAAGTCCAACTGCTCCGATAAAGATCAGGTAGTTGAGAACACTGTTGAGGTAGTCGGAAGTAGGTTTTCCCGGACGGATACCGGGGATGAAACCGCCCTGTCTCTTCAGGTTATCTGCAACCATAAGCGGATTAAAGGTTATGGATGTATAGAAGTATGAGAAGAAGATCAGGAGTCCGATGTAAACCAGAAGACCAATGGAATATTTAAGCTGGCCGGGTACACACCAATTGTTTGAGCTTAAGCCTTTGAGAACTTCTCCCCAGAATCCCGAAGGACTCTTTCCGATGAAGGAAATGATGATCACGGGGAACTCAAGCAGTGATGATGCGAAGATGATGGGGATCATTCCTGAGGTGTTAACCTTGAGAGGAATATGGGAAGTAACTCCACCCACCATTTTGTTACCTGCCATCTTCTTGGCATACTGCACGGGGATCCTTCTCTCACCGCCGTTTAAGAATACAACCATTACGATCATGCCGATGATGATGGCAATGATGATAATTGCTGACAAAACTGCGGTAGCAGGTGCTTTACCTTTAACAAACTGTTCGTAAAGCGAACTGAGATCCATGGGGACTCTGGAAATGATATTGATAATGAGGACTATCGATATACCGTTTCCGACACCGTGTTCAGTAATCTGCTCGCCGAGCCACATAAGGAATGCGGATCCGGCTGTAAGAGCTACGATACAAGTAATTACGTTGTACCAGGTGTAATGCGTCAAAAGTCCCTGTCTGCCGAAACCGATTGACATGGCCGTTGACTGGATGATTGCCAGTACAACGGTTACATATCTGGTGATGGCTACCATCTTCTTACGTCCGGCTTCTCCGTCACGCTGCATTTCCTCAAGTTTGGGAATTGCAATCGTGAGGAGCTGGATGATAATCGATGATGTAATGTAGGGATTAATATTCAGTGCTAGGATCGACATCTGCATGAACGATCCGCCCGTTACTGCGTCGAAGAAGCTGAATGCTCCGCTGGTCTGCTCGGCAAACCATTTCGCGAAATACGTCCTGTCAACACCGGGCACAGGAAGCTGCGAACCAATACGGATGACTATCAGCATCAGGAAGGTGAAGATCACGCGCTGCCTGATCTCTTTTACCTTCAACGCATTTTTCAGTGTAGTGAGCATCCGATTACCTCGTTATTATTCAATCACTTCTGCAGTGCCGCCGGCTTTCTCAATCTTCTCTTTTGCTGATGCTGAGTAAGCATTAACCTTTACGTTGAGCTTCTTGGTGAGCTCGCCGTTTCCGAGAATCTTAACGCCGTCTGCAATTTTGCTGATAACGCCCTCGTTCAGAAGAACTTCGGGAGTAACCTCGGTGCCGTTCTCGAATCTCTCGAGTGCACTTACATTGATAGCGATGATCTCAAGTGAATTGCGGTTGGTGAAGCCTCTCTTGGGAATACGTCTGTAGAGAGGCATCTGGCCTCCTTCGAAACCTATTCTGGGAGCTCCGGAACGAGCCTTCTGTCCCTTGTGGCCCTTGCCGGCAGTCTTGCCGTTTCCTGAACCGTGTCCGCGTCCTCTTCTGAAGTTATCGCTCTTTACTGAGCCTGCTGCAGGCTGTAAATTGGACATTTCCATATTACAAGACCCTCCTTATGCTTCTTCGACCTTGACCATGTGAGAGATCAGTCTGACCTGACCCTTGGTAGCGTCATTATCGGGAAGTACTACGGACTGTCCGATCTTACGCAGACCCATGGAGGTTGCTATATTTTTGTTCTTAGGTACCTGTCCGATAAGGGACTTTACCAGAGTTACTTTTACTTTCTTGTCTGCCATTAGTCTCTCCTCCTTATGCCAGAACGTCAGCTACTGCCTTGCCGCGCTTTCTGGCAACTTCTTCAGGGCGCTTAAGCTCTGCGAGGCCTTCGATTGCTGCAAGAACGACATTCTGCTTGTTGTGAGAACCGAGGCACTTGGTACGGATATTTCTAACGCCTGCGAGCTCACATACTATACGGACAGGACCACCTGCGATGATACCGGTTCCTTCGGGAGCCTTCTTAAGAAGAACGTTTGCGCTTCCGTACTGTCCGATAAAATCGTGAGGGATGGAATTGTTCTCATCAAGGGGAACCTCGATGATGTGCTTAACAGCATCTTCCTTGCCCTTACGGATAGCTTCGGGAACTTCCTTAGCCTTGCCAAGTCCGACGCCTACGTGACCGTTTTTGTCACCTACAACTACAAGTGCAGTAAAGCGGGAATTGGAACCGCCCTTTACGACCTTGGTAACTCTCTTGATCGTAACGACCTTGTCCTCGAGCTCTAACTGGCTTGCATCTATGATAGTACGCTTCATATTCGTGATCATCCTTTCTTAGAATTCCAGGCCAGCTTCTCTGGCTGCCTCTGCTAATGCTGCGACCTTGCCCTGGTATATAAAGCCGCCTCTGTCGAATACGACTTCCTTGATACCCTTTTCAAGAGCACGCTTTGCGATCACAGTGCCGACATAGGCAGCTGCTTCTACGTTATCTGTCTGCTCAAGCTCTCCCTTGATCTCCTTCTCCATGGTGGATGCGGATACAAGAGTCTTGCCTTCTACGTCATCGATAATTTGAGCAGACATGTGGCTGTTGCTTCTGAAAACTGCAAGGCGGGGACGCTCTGCGGTTCCTTTGAAGCGGTTACGAATTCTATCGTGCTTCTTAGCACGTACATCCTGTCTTGATACTTTGCTAACCATCTTCACACTCTCCTTATCGTGATTTACTTCTTACCGGTCTTACCAACCTTGCGGCGGATAGTTTCATCAGCGTACTTGATTCCCTTGCCCTTATAAGGCTCAGGTCTTCTCTTGTCGCGGATAACTGCTGCAAGCTGTCCAACCTTCTCTTTATCGATACCTTTAACGGTGATGATATTTCCTTCGACTACAGTCTCAACGCCTTCGGGATCTTCCATCTCAACGGGATGTGAATATCCGAGGTTGAGGGTAAGCTTCTTACCCTGCTTAGCTGCTCTGTAACCTACACCGTTGATCTCAAGCTTCTTCTCAAATCCTTCGGTAACACCGACGATCATGTTGTTGAGAAGAGTTCTTGAAAGACCGTGAAGGGATCTGTTCTTCTTAAGATCGTTAGGTCTTGAAACGGTGATCTCACCGTTCTCCTGCTCAATCTTCATCTCCGCGGGAAATACTCTCTCGAGAGTTCCCTTGGGGCCTTTTACAGTCACTTTATTATTTTCTGCTACCTCTACGGTTACTCCCGCAGGGACAGCGATTGGCATTTTACCGATTCGTGACATAATGCCCGTACCTCCTTGAAATATATAAATTAACGATTACCAAATGAAAGCAAGAACTTCGCCGCCGATTTTCTTCTCACGTGCCTGCTTGTCGGTAAGCACACCCTGGTTGGTAGAGATGATAGCGGTGCCGAGTCCGCCGAGAACCTTGGGAAGCTCATCTCCGCCGGCATAAACTCTGAGGCCGGGCTTGGAGATTCTCTTGATTCCGGAGATAACTCTCTCGTTCTTGTTGTTATTGTACTTCAGGAAGATACGGATATCTTTGAAAGAACCGTTGTCAACCATCTCGTACTTAGCGACATATCCTTCATCAACGAGGATGTCTGCTATAGCCAGCTTCATGCGGGAGCTGGGGATATCTACTGTATCATGCTTTGCAGTGTTAGCGTTACGGATTCTTGTAAGCATATCTGCAATAGGATCACTCATTGTCATTGCGCTTTTCCTCCTTTACCAAGATGCCTTCTTGACTCCGGGAATCTCGCCCTTATAAGCGAGCTCACGGAAGCAAACTCTGCAGATGCCATACTTCTTAAGTACGGAGTGAGGACGGCCGCAAATCTTGCAACGGGTGTATGCCTGAGTAGAGAACTTAGGCTTGCGCTGCTGCTTGACCTTCATGGATAATTTAGCCATTTAAACTTTTCCTCCCTATTATTTAGCAAAAGGCATATTAAACAGGGTGAGAAGCTCTCTGGCCTCTTCGTCTGTCTTTGCCGTTGTTACGAAGATGATGTCCATTCCGCGAACCTTGTCGATCTTATCGAACTCGATCTCGGGGAAAATGAACTGCTCCTTGATGCCGAGTGCATAGTTGCCTCTGCCGTCGAAGCTGTTGGGGTTGACTCCTCTGAAGTCACGGACACGGGGAAGAGCAAGATTTACAAGTCTGTCAAGGAACTCATACATCTTCTCGCCGCGAAGGGTAACTTTACATCCGATGTTCATTCCCTCACGGATCTTGAAGTTTGCGATTGAGTTCTTAGCCTTGGTAAGAACTGCCTTCTGTCCGGTTATAGTCTCGAGATCTGCTACTGCGCTCTCAAGGGCCTTGGGATTCTCCTTAGCCTCGCCGACACCCATGTTGATGACGATCTTGTCGAGCTTGGGAACCTGCATTACGTTCTCATAGCCGAACTTCTTGGTGAGTGCGGGAACGATCTCTGCTTTATACTGATCCTTAAGTCTGCTCACTTAATGTTTCCTCCTTCCCGTTATTTGGTCTTATCGAATACTACATCGATAACTTTGCCGGTAGATTTTGCAACTCTGGACTTCTTTACAACTTTGCCCTGATCGTTAGTCTCTACCTGAAAACCAACACGGGTCTTCTTGCCGTCAACGACGAGCATGACGTTGGATATATCAATGGGAGCTTCCATTTCACTGATGCCGCCATTGGGATTGCTCTGTGAAGGCTTAGCATGCTTTGTTACCATGTTGAGTCCTTCTACGACTACTCTGCCGTTCTTAACATCGACAGATTTAATCTTGCCCTGCTGGCCCTTATCTTTGCCTGCGATGATCTCTACGGTATCACCCTTTTTAACTTTAAGCATTTATGAGGCCCTCCTTATAATACTTCGGGAGCAAGTGAAACGATCTTCATGAACTTCTTCTCACGAAGCTCTCTTGCTACCGGTCCGAAAATACGGGTTCCTGTGGGAGTCTTGTCTTCCTTGATGATTACGGCTGCGTTCTCATCAAACTTGATGTAGGAACCGTCCTTACGGCGAGCGCCTTTAACGGTACGAACTACAACTGCTTTAACTACATCACCCTTTTTAACAACGCCTCCGGGTGTTGCGTCCTTAACGGAAGCAACGATGATATCGCCGATGTTGGCATATCTTCTGGTAGAGCCGCCCATTACGCGGATGCAAAGGAGTTCCTTGGCACCGGTATTGTCAGCTACCTTAAGTCTTGTTTCCTGCTGTACCATAGCTTCCTCCTTACTTTGCTCTCTCTACGATCTCGACCAGTCTCCATCTCTTATCTTTGGAAAGGGGTCTGGTTTCCATAACGCGAACGGTATCTCCTACCTTGCACTCGTTGTTCTCGTCATGAGCCTTAAGCTTATATGTTCTCTTAACGACCTTGTTGTAAAGAGGATGATTAACGCGCTCCTCAATGGCAACTACGATCGTTTTGTCCATTTTGTCACTGGTAACCTTACCGGTTCTTACCTTGCGCAAATTTCTTTCTTCCACTGCCGTTGTCCTTTCATTAAGCATTAGCCTTAGCGGTAAGTGCGGTCTGAATACGTGCGATATTCTTTCTTACTTCCGTTATTCTGGCTGTGTTGTCAAGCTGGTTGGTTGCATTCTGGAATCTCAGGTTGAACAGTTCCTTTTTGGCATCCGTGAGCTCCTGCTTAAGGGCTTCAACGCTCTTTGCCTGAAGTTCTTCATTAAACTTTGCTGATTTCATTACTGCTCACCGCCTTCCTGCTCCTTGGTGACGATCTTGCACTTGCAAGGAAGCTTCTGAGATGCGAGTCTGAGTGCTTCTCTTGCTGCTGCCTCAGATACTCCGCCGATCTCGAACAATACTCTTCCGGGCTTAACAACTGCTACCCAATACTCAACGGTTCCTTTTCCTGAACCCATTCTGGTTTCAGCGGGCTTAGCCGTAACAGGCTTATCAGGGAAGATCTTGATCCAGACCTGTCCTTCACGCTTGGTATATCTGGTGAGAGCGACACGGGCTGCTTCGATCTGATTTGACTTTATCCAACAAGGCTCGGTAGCTGCAAGTCCGAACTCACCGTATGCTACCTTGTTTCCTCTGGAAATCTTTCCTGCCATGCTACCGCGGAACTGCTTGCGGTGCTTGACTCTCTTAGGCATTAACATTATGCTTCGCTCCCTTCCGAGTTAGCGTTTCCCTTAACAGGAAGAACTTCACCCTTATAAATCCATACCTTTACACCTACTTTTCCGTAAGTAGTATCGGCTTCTGCAAATCCATAGTCGATATCAGCTCTGAGAGTCTGAAGAGGAATGGTTCCCTCGCTGTAGAACTCGGTACGAGCGATATCTGCTCCGCCAAGTCTTCCTGCACAGGAAGCCTTGATTCCGAGAGCGCCTGCCTTCATGGTTCTGCCCATGCAGGACTTCATAGCACGACGATAAGATACACGGTTCTCAAGCTGCTGAGCGATGTTCTCTGCTACAAGCTGAGCATCACGATCCGGACGCTTGATCTCGGTGATATCCATCTTGACCTTCTTGCCGGTCATCTTCTCGATCTCAGCACGGGTCTTATCGATCTCGGTGCCGCCCTTACCGATGATAACACCGGGCTTTGCGGTGAAAACGATTACTCTGATACGATCGGAAGCACGCTCGATCTCAATCTTGGAAACTCCTGCGGAAGCAAGCTTCTTCTTGAGATACTTACGAATATTGTAATCTTCGACGAGATAATCTGAGAAATCAGCATCGCTTGCATACCATCTTGAATCCCAGTCTTTTATAACGCCGACTCTAAGTCCATGAGGATTAACTTTCTGTCCCATTTTGCTTTATAAGCTCCTTTCCTTATTTCTTCTCGTCAAGCACGATTGTAATGTTGCTCATCCTCTTAAGGATTCTGTAAGCTCTGCCCTGTGCCCTGGGTCTTACTCTCTTCATGGTAGGTCCCTGGTTGGCATAGCACTCAGCAACATAGAGGTTCTCGGGATTGAGTCCCTGGTTGTTCTCTGCATTGGCGATTGCTGAAGCAAGAAGCTTTTTGATTATCTGTGAACCATATCTGGGGTTGTACTCCAGAATAGCCATAGCGGTCTGTACATCCTTTCCGCGGATCGCATCAAGCACGAAGCATGCCTTCTGTACTGAAATGCGAGCGTAAGAAAGCTTTGCTGAAGGTCTTAAATCCTTCTGCTCGTTTCTCTCTCTCTTAATTTGAGATCTATGTCCTTTAGCCATAGATGTTTACTCCTTTCAAAACAGTAAGCGGGGCTTATGATGCGGATGTTTTCTTAGCATCGCCCGCGTGGCCTCTGTATGTACGTGTTGCCACGAACTCGCCGAGCTTGTGTCCGACCATGTCCTCAGTGATATATACGGGAACATGCTTACGTCCGTCGTGTACGGCGATCGTATGTCCGACAAAAGAAGGGAAAATCGTGGATCTGCGGGACCAGGTCTTGATAACCGACTTGTTTCCCGACTCATTCATTGCGTCCACCTTCTTGAGCAGGCTTGCGTCTGCGAAAGGTCCTTTTTTTAATGATCTGCCCATTTTATCCTCCTACCTTACTTAAGTGTCCTGCCGTCACGTCTTCTGACGATCAACTTGTTGGAAGCCTTCTTCTTCTTTCTGGTCTTGAGACCAAGAGCAGGCTTACCCCAAGGGGTGCTGGGTCCGGGACGACCGATTCCGGTCTTACCTTCACCACCGCCGTGAGGATGATCGTTAGGGTTCATGACTGATCCTCTTACGGTAGGACGGATGCCCATGTGGCGCTTACGTCCGGCTTTTCCGAGTTTAACAAGATTGTGATCTACATTTCCGATGATTCCGATTGTTGCTCTGCAATTGATGGGAACCATTCTCATCTCGCCTGAAGGAAGTCTTAAGGTTGCATACTTTCCTTCTTTTGCTACGAGCTGTGCTCCGGTACCTGCGCTGCGGACCATCTGTCCGCCCTTTCCGGGATAGAGCTCAATGTTGTGAACCATGGTACCTACGGGTACGAGCTCGAGGGGAAGGCAGTTACCTACTCTTACCTCGGCGTTAACGCCGCTCATAACCTTCATTCCGTCTGTAAGTCCCTGAGGAGCAAGGATGTAAGCTTTCTCTCCGTCCTCATAGCAGATAAGCGCGATGTTTGCGGTTCTGTTGGGATCATACTCGATTCCGATTACTCTTGCAGGAATATCATCCTTAAGTCTTCTGAAATCGATCTGTCTGTACTTTACTTTATTTCCGCCGCCCTTGTGACGAACGGTGATTTTACCCTGGCTGTTACGTCCTGCGTTCTTCTTCTTGTTGCTGATGAGGCTCTTCTCGGGAGTCTTCTTGGTAACTTCAGCGAAGTCAGAACCTGTCATGTTTCTTCTGGACGCTGTATAGGGCTTGTAAGTCTTAATACCCATTTTTCAGTTCTCCTTTTTCTAAACTATCCGGACCTTGGTCCGTTTGCACAGACTGCGTATATTCGTTTGGGTTGTCACGCTGCCTGTATACTCTTCAAGGACGAATTATAATCCGCTGTAGATCTCAATGTCCTTGCTGTCATCAGTGAGCCATACGATTGCTTTCTTGGTCTTTGCGGTCTCACCAACGGTGCGGCCTCTTCTTTTGGTCTTTCCATCAAGGTTGATGGTGTTGACTCTCTTAACCTTAGCGCCGTCGAACATCTTCTCGACAGCTTCCTTGATCTGGCTCTTGTTTGATTCGGGATGTACGAGGAATGTGTACTTCTTCTCGGCCATTCCGCTCATGCTCTTCTCAGTGATCACAGGCTTAAGGATCACATCATAATACTTAATGTCAGCCATTATGCGTACACCTCCTCGATCTTGCTAAGTGCATCTTTGGTAAGTACGAGCTTTCCTGCGGAAAGGATGTCATAAACATTGATTGCGTTTACAACCTCGGTATTTACCTCAGCCATGTTTCTGGCGCTGAGCACTACATTCTGGTCATTGTCTGCAAGAACTACAAGTCCGTTCTCGACATTGAGGTTCTTCATAACCTTTGCAAACTCTTTGGTAGCGATCTCGTCAAGCTTGAGCTCATCTACAACTACGAGTGCATCGTTCTGAACCTTATCGGTAAGCACGCTCTTAAGAGCTGCCTGCTTCTCCTTCTTGTTAAGCTTGAAGGAATAATCTCTGGGGGTGGGAGCAAAAACAACTCCGCCGCCGGTCCACTGAGGAGCTCTGATGGATCCCTGTCTTGCATGACCGGTTCCCTTCTGTCTCCAAGGCTTGCGTCCGCCGCCGGATACTTCCGAACGGGTCTTAGCCTTCTGTGTTCCCTGTCTGTTATTGGCAAGCTGCTGAAGTACAGCCATGTGTACGAGATGCTCGTTAATTTCAACTCCGAAGATTGAATCGCTAAGCTCGGTGGTACCGACTTCCTTGCCTTCCATATTGTATACGGATACTTTTGCCATTTCTATCTGTCCTCCTTTCGCCGCGATCAAACTTCTGCGATGGTAGTCTCTTTGATGGTGACGAGAGCATTCTTTGCACCGGGTACTGCGCCCTTAACAAGAATGAGGTTCTTCTCAGCATCAACTCTGACTATCTCGAGGTTCTGTACTGTTGCATTGACGCTTCCCATGTGTCCGGGCATTCCCTTTCCCTTGAAAACTCTTGAAGGGGATGAACAAGCGCCGTTTGATCCCTGATGTCTGTGGAACTTGGAACCGTGCTTCATGGGTCCTCTGTGCTGGCCGAGTCTCTTGACTGCACCCTGGAAGCCTTTTCCCTTGGTGATCGCAGATGCGTCGATGTGATCTCCGTTTGCGAAGATGTCAGCCTTGATCTCATCTCCTACGTTGTACTCGGAGCTGTTCTCAAAACGGAACTCTCTGACGTATCTCTTGGAAGTGGTGCCGGCCTTCTTGAAATGTCCTGCTTCAGCCTTGGTTGCACCGTTTCTGTGTGCGATCTTCTTATCGCCCTTGCCGTCCTTCTCAACAACCTTGTCCTTCATATCGACAAAGCCGACCTGGACTGCTTCATAGCCGTCGTTCTCTGCGGTCTTAACCTGAGTTACTACGCAGGGACCTGCCTGAAGTACGGTAACGGGGATAAGCTCTCCGTTATCTGCAAAGATCTGAGTCATTCCGACCTTTGTTGTAAGTATTGCCTTTTTCATTTCCTTTTCCTCTCTTAATCAGTGCCCGGGCCTTATGGCACATAATTGTCTACATATTGGACCGCTTTCGCGTTCGTGTATAGTAGAGATTGTTTTCGTTACTTGCCTTATTTGTTAAGCATCTTGAGATCGATGAAGACACCGGCAGGCATCTCAAGGCGCTGTAAGGACTCGATGGTACCGGGAGTAGGAGCGGAAATGTCGATAAGTCTCTTGTGGGTTCTCTGCTCGAACTGCTCTCTGGAATCCTTATACTTATGAGTTGCACGAAGAATGGTAACTACCTCTTTCTTGGTGGGAAGGGGCACAGGTCCTGAAACCTTAGAGCCGTTCTTCTTAGCGGTCTCGATGATCTTTGCTGCGGATGCATCAACGAGTTCATGCTCATAAGCCTTAAGTGTAATTCTCATTACTGATTTTGCCATAAAAAAAGTCGCCTCCTTTTCGCGATTTCGCAGGATCTCCTTTTATTAGAAGTTATCCCGCAATCTTGCGACAAGCGGTGACTGTACACTTGCCCGTGTGTTTCCTACCCGCTAACGCGGACGAAACCTTGGCCCCGGTTCCTTTGCAGGCCACACGTCGTTTCTGCCCAAGGCAGACTGTAATGGTACAGTGACTTGTCGTCAGTATTGTAACTTGACATTCGCTCCGCGGAAAAACCAGGTACAGATCACTCCTTACCTGCAACCTCACGCTTCACAGCTATCACGTCACAGCATTTGATATCATACACACCTTTTCCAATAAATGCAACAAAAATTTTTAAATTATTTCAGTAAATTTTTTTTGCGGTAAAAAGGTGCCATATCTTGTGGTTATTTACGCCTGCTGCCACAACTTGCCTAAGCTTCCCATCTTCCGCTGGCGCCGCATGGAAGAACCAGGTCCGTTCCCGATACCGGAAGACCCACTTCGTCGGACTCACACTTTCCTCCGAACTCAGGTGTGATGAGTTTACCCATCATGTGGTCCAGGACTCCTGCCTGAAGTCCCGTGGTGTAAGAATTAATTAAGAAGAAAAGAGGTCTGTCGGAAAGAATCTGAACACAGCTTTCCAGGAAAGGCCATATGCTTTCTTCAATTTTCCATATCTCGCCTTTGGGTCCCCTTCCGTATGAAGGAGGATCCATTATTATGCCGTCATACTTATTGCCGCGCCTTATCTCGCGCTCCACGAATTTACCGCAATCGTCAACAAGCCATCTGACCGGTCTGTCCGCAAGGCCGCTTGATACGGCATTTTCTTTGGCCCAGCCGACCATACCCTTGGAAGCATCCACATGGGTAACGCTTGCGCCTGCCGCCAGGGCCGCCATCGTAGCTCCGCCGGTGTATGCAAAAAGATTGAGCACTTTGACAGGATCGCCTTCGGCTCTTTTTCCGGCTTCCTTCTTTATTATAGAAGAAGTCCATTCCCAATTGGCTGCCTGTTCGGGGAAAACTCCCGTATGTTTGAACGCAAAAGGCTTGAGATTAAAGGATAATCTCTCATCGATACTTTTCAGATCATATGAAATGCTCCACTCATTGGGGAGGCCTTTGAATTCCCATTCTCCTCCGCCTTTTGATGATCTGTGATAGTGTCCGTCATTCTTTTTCCAGCCCGGATGCTTGTGATCGCATTTCCAGATGACCTGGGGATCGGGTCTTACGAGAATATAATCCCCCCATCTCTCCAGTTTCTCACCGTTTCCGGTATCAAGAACTTCATAATCTTTCCAATTACTTGCTATGTACATAATTCTCCCAGGCTTCTTTCATGCCTTCAATAATATCCGTATATACAAAACCCGTCTTTTCCAGTGCACTTCCGTCGTATTTTTCCGATTCGGCTTTCATTATCGGATAGGGAAAGGGCACCTGCTGCATAAACGCTTCCTCAGGGGTTACGCCTATGACTTCAAAATCCGTTCCCGTCACTTCCTTAAGGATATTCGTAAAATCTTCATAAGTATATGTATCGGAAGAAGTTACGTTAAATGCCCTTCCCGCAAAAGAGTCCGAACGGCATGCCTCAAGTGCTGCCTTCGCCACATCGCCAACACTTACCATCTGGAAAAAACCGTCCGAAGGCTTCGGCTGAAGGATCTGCCCTGCGGCGCTTATCCATTTAAAATATATATTCTCTCTCGGCGCATAATTACCCGGACCATATATTATGGAAGGTCTGAGGACGCATCTGTCGGGATAGCTTTCGATTTCTTTTTCGAGAGAGACTTTTCCTAATATATATGCTCCGGCCTCCCCGCCGAAATCCCTGGTCTCAAACGCAGAGCTTTCATCAAGGACTTTTCCGGTCCCTCTCTCATATACATCCACGGTACTTATAAAAACATATCTTCCGGTCCTGTCTCCAAGTACATCCTTAACAAGACGGATATCCCCTTTTTCATAGGCACAGAAATCGGCCGTAGCATCAAATGCAGCGTCGATCTTCCGAAGATCTGCTTCCGACGTCCTGTCACCTCTGATCTCGGAGACTCCTTCCATATTAAGGGGTCTGGTTCCACGGTTAAACACCGTAACGGCATGCCCTTCGGAAACGGCGAGCTTTACAAATCCATATCCGAGAAAATAACTTCCGCCAAGGACAAGAATATTCATAGCAATCACCGCTTTCTCATAATACGCATGTATTGTATAATAACAGAAGTAACTGCATTTTATCATATGAAAAGGAGACCGTAAAATGAAACTGTCGGATCTGCTTAAGTTTGACAACATTGTCATACAGTGTCACGACAACCCCGATGCGGACGCAATCGGATCGGGCTTCGCTCTCTATTCCTATTTTCAGGAAAAAGGAAAAAAAGTCCGTTTCATTTATTCGGGCAAAAAAACCATCTCCAAATCCAATCTTGAGTATCTCATCGAAGCTCTCAAGATTCCTATCGAATATGAGCCTTCAAACATAGGCAATCCCGATCTTCTGCTTACCTGTGACTGCCAGTACGGCGAGAGCAATGTAACCATGTTTGATGCCAAAGAGATTGCGATCATCGACCATCATCAGGTCGCACCCGGAAAAAAACTCCCTAAACTCCGTGAGATCAGATCCGGTATCGGATGCTGCTGCACGGTTATCTGGGACATGATGAGAAAAGAAAAATACAGCCCCGGTCCCGAAGTATCATCGGCAATGTACTACGGTCTATTTACCGATACCAATTCTCTGGCCGAATTATTCCACCCTCTGGATAAGGACATGCTGGAAGAAATATTTGTGGATCAGGCACTTCTCCGCAGGCTTAACGGAATGAACATCTCCCTTGAAGAAGCCAAGATTGCGGGCATAGCTCTTCTGGGAGTCGAATATCATCAGGACCACAACTACGCCATACTTGAGGCTCAGCCCTGCGATCCCAACATACTCGGACTGATAAGCGATTTCTTCCTGTCGGTTGATTCCGTCAATGTTTGTCTGGTGTTCTCGGTACTCGACTACGGCATTAAGTTCTCTGTCAGGAGCGATTATGCCGAGGTTCGTGCGGATGAACTTGCCGCATATATCTCGGAACACATCGGAAGCGGCGGCGGACATGTAAACAAAGCCGGCGGATTTATTCAGAACGAACTCCTCATACAGGAATATAAAAAATACGCGGAGTGCACGGATAAAGAAAAAACCGCGGTTATTACATCAATCCTCAGGCAGAGAATGCATGATTACTTCACTAGTGTTGACGTAATCTACGCCGGCAAGACCAAGGTTTCTACACGCGGCATGAAGGAATATGTTAAGATGCCGATCAAACAGGGATATGCCATCCCCAAGGAATTCCTTCCAATAGGAACCAAGATTATGGTAAGAACCCTTGAAGGAGATCTGTATCTGACCGTTCAGGAAGATACGGTGATCATGATCGGAATAAGAGGTGAAGTATATCCCTCAACCCAGACGGTATTCAAGAAGAACTACAAGAAGCTGAAAGGGAAGTACGATCTGAATCTTGAGTACAGTCCGACAGTCAAGATTACCTCAACTACAGAGACCATAGATCTGGTGCCGGTAGCTCACCTCTGCGTATCAACCGGAGGAAATCACATTCTGGCAAGACCTCTCAAAAAGAGGGCAAAGGTATTTACCAAGTGGCTCAAGAATGATTATCTGAACGGAGAAATCGGTGATTATATCGCCATGAAAGCATCGGATCCGGATGATGTTTATATCATCGGAAAAGACCTGTTCAAAGAAAGCTACGAACTTGTTTAACGTATATCAAAAGCCGGAAGGAAATCCTTCCGGCTTTTTCTTAATCTTCTATTCCGTATCTCTTCTTCATGTCGGTAGTCATCTCCGCATCACCGACAAATCGTATTCCCTCTGCAATGAGGTCTTCAACGCTTCTGATCTTAAAATATCCCATCGATCCGGCTCCGTGTACATTTCCGTATACTCTTACATAGAGCTTTTCTGAATCCGAATCAAATCCCAAGAGTCCCGCTATGACCACTTTTACCTTAAACTCATCGAGATAGATCACGGACGAGTACTCATCGAATTTGATGATAAGAACATCATCATCAATCTCAAATTCCGTATCATTATAATCTGTAACCGTTGAGGTCAAACGTCCGCGGAAAGCATCCAGACTAGCTGTCATATTTCCGTCCTTATCGTAAAGTCCCACCAATCCGTTATCCATCATTACGATAAGACCTTTTTCACAGACAAACACATCCGAAACAGCGGTTTCAAGCTCCGCAATAACCACATCTCTGGGTCCGCCGGCTTCATATATGTTTACAACTTCTCCGTTTGATATGGCTACCCATTCCGAATCGGGGCTCCAGGAAGCAAATGTCTTGCCGGTAATATCAAGCGTGATCAGGTTTCCGGTTTCGAGATCGGCCAGATAGGTCATTCCGTTGGAACTTACACTATCCACCAGAACAGCATGTTTTCCGTCGGGTGAAACATATATTTCACATGAGGGCATGTACTCCGCATCTCCGGGATTCAGTTCAATCTCTTCGGAGCTTCCGTCCGATGTGTCATATTTCAGAATATAAGGGTTTCCGGAATATCCTCCGGAATAACTGACATAGATGCAGCCTCCGACAAAATCGTTATACAGGGTATATGTCTCGGGAATATCCGTCACCTTGGAAATGTCTCCGTTTGACATATCAATCTTATAAAGCTTATCCCCGTAGTTGTCATCAATAAAATTGGAATTGATCATATATACATTTCCGAACTCATCGTTTCCGATAAAGCTTACGGCAGTATAGTTATCTCCTTCCAGCTTTTCTGTCCATGCAACATTTCCCGTAGGCATATCCACACAGTACAGATTCATATCCTTGTCCACGCCAAGGATACGCTTTCCCGAAACGTATGAAACACAGATGCCTCCGATTCCGGTTTCGGGAATGGCATTATATCCGGTGTCATAGAAAAACAAACTGTATTCGGTCAGATAGTTACTGTCGCTGCATTGGATCAGAAAATGGTTATAATTATCCGCTCCGGTAAATGCCGTAGAATCCTCAATTCCGTCTCCAAAGAAATTATATGCGACAATTGAGCCGTCAGGCTCATCCAGTTTAAGGAATACATACTGTCCGTTTCTGAGAATGAAATAAAGCATCTTTTCATCATCGGAAAGAAATGCGTCTATATACTCCGCAGGAAGCTCTTTTTCGGTAAGTTTCTCACCTGTCTCCAGATCTATGATCACACATCTGTTGGAAAAAGAAACCGCAACCGCATCTGTGGCGGAATCCCCGGATCCGCATTTTACAAACATCATTCCGTTATCATATCCGACAAGAGTATGCGAAATACTGTCGACCCATAACTGCTTGCCGTTCTCCGCATCATAACAGTAGATCAGTCGGTCTGTTTCTTTGAGCACCTGAAGCCCGCTGAAAGCATAACTGTTATCATTGATGTCTAATTCTGCAGCAAAGATCAGTTTTTGGGAATCGTCACTGAAAGTAATCTCGGGAATGTATGCAAAAGATTCACCCAGAAGAGTCCACTCTTCTGTCTCTCTGTCAAAAATAACAACTCCCTTATCATCGAGATTATATGTATAAACAAGGGCAATTTTCGAATTATCGGGAGAAATAGCGACTCTGCTTATGCTCAATCCCCAGGAGTATTCTCCCGGATCTTCCAGATAATCGTTTATATCGTACTGAAGCTTTGTGTCTCCGGTTAAAAAATCAAATACGACAAAATTACCGTGAGAAAAATACAGCAATTCCTTTCCGTCTTCGGAAAGCCTGAAGGAATCAAAAACGGAAGTGGACATGAGAGTATCCTCAATCGGCATACTCCAAAGTTCGGTTTCCAGATCGCTGTCCATAACCTTGATCATATCGCTGTATGCCAGGACCGGTCTTCCTTCGGGATCGATAAAGAAATTATTCAGCTTCGATCTTTCGGAAACATATGTCTGGAGAAGTGTATGATCTTTAAGGCTCCATATATTCAGATTGCCCAAGGTGTCAAGAGAAGCAACTCTGAGATTGTTCGGATCGACGCGGAATTTCTCGATTCTGTATCCGGAACCGTAATTCCATATGGCAGCGGAATCCGAAAGTCCGGGAGTAATATACACTCCGAGAGCGTTGGCAAGAGCAAATTCCGCTTCACTGGTTACAGGTCTGTCATGTCCTTCGGAAGGAAGTGCGGCAAGCGCAAGCTGAACGGCTCCAAGTCTGTCACCCGCATCCAGAAGTTCTCCCGATTCCGATGCCAGATATGTGGATTGATTTCTCAGAGATTCCATGTAATTGGCCTGGGCTTCCGCATAATTTGCTTCCGCCAGTTCAAGATTGCTCTGAGCAAGCATGTAATTATCCTGTGCCAGGTTATAATTCATCCTTATCTGAAGAAGGCTCCAGGAAAGGTATCCGATTATGACAGCAAGAAGTATTGCCGCAGAGCATCCTATCAGGGAATTTCTGCGTCTGATATACTGTCTCCTTCTCTGGATCAGTTCGTCATATGAGCATCCCAGCATGGAGGCCGCAAGGCGGGGAAGCTCGACCTTACGGGCTTTCTTGATATCCATTCGATAGTCGCAGCTAAGGGGTTCGATAAACTCTTCCCTGGTCTCGGTCATTCCGTTAGGTAATACTCTTGTAACGGTATCATGCATGAGGATATCGGGAATAACCTGTTCCGGTTCTCCGTCTACAAGTACCGTGTAGATATGCTTCTTGTCATGATATTTAAGAAAGGTCTCAATTTCTTTTAAGACCCAGATGGACTCGCTTGTTCTGGTGGAACAGATAACAATCAGGTGATCCGAATTGGCGAGCGCCTGATCTATGTCTTCATTAAGATCGCTCGTAATGGGAAGCTCCTCCTTATCGCGGAAGATCCTCTCGAATCTCTTGATCCCCGTCTTCTTGACTATTTCTTTGGGAATACGAAATCTTTCCAGACGTGTCTGCACTTCCGACGCGATCTTACTGTCCGCTTCGGAATGTCTGTATGAAATAAAAGCATTATATTTAAGTCCCATATATGGCTCCTTTTCGGCAAAACCGCATTATCTTCTAAATTATATCACAATACTCATTTCCATTATATTTTGAAAGAATTTATCAATTATGACAGAGCCTTATAGCGTTCGTTATAAATTCCTCTTATCATCAAATATGTAACTATCAACTGCCCGACGGCGGCACTTCCCGGAGAGGAGGAAAAATGAACAAAAAAATTATTTCTGTTACGGACGACAACAACCACAAGAAGGGCATCAATGCCAACGACGCTTTAACTCAGGGAGGAACGGAAGATATAAGCTTCCGCGAATATCTGGCCGGCCTGGGAAACAAGCTCAGAGAACTGAGAACCTGTAAACTCGGCTGTTCCCAGGACAAGATCGGATATTTCATGAACCTTTCACAGTCCGAGGTATCACGTATCGAAAACGGACAGCGCAAATTGAACATACTTCATCTTCTCACCCTTAAACGTCTCGATCCCGAGCTCGATCTTAACACCCTGGTAGACGACTGCAGAGCACTCGACATGCTCCTTGCAGGAGAAGGCTGGGGGGATGGAAAATGAAACCCGTACCTGACGCCTATGACAAAAACAATCCCGGAAATTGGATAAACAGACCCATGAACGGATATCCCCGTGAAAAGAAAAACCTGATGGTAAGGGCAGAAAAAAAGAATATCCCGGGTCCTCCGCCGGGCGGATTTGTCACGGATATCAGATATGGGATTACTCTTACCTTATGCCGGAGGATAATCGAAGACGGTGAAGATCTGGCAGTTCCCGTAGGCCGTGAAGAAGCCGTTTTATGGAATGTTCCCCTCACATCGGTCTTTAACGATGCGGTCTGCAATACGGCGAAGCTCTTTCCTCCGGCAGTTTACGATCTGTCCGCAGGAAAATACATTGAGCTTACAAGAAGAACCATAAATGAGAACCGGTATGATTTTGAAGGTACTTCATCCATGGCTGCGGAAAACCGTGAAGTATACCAAAGCGGATGTGAATCGGGACTGAGATTTATAGTGAGTACATCAAAGGCTGTGGGGGATGCCATAATTTTTTACCCCGGGCTGATGAGAGAGCTCGCCTATAAACTCCGGAAAAATCCTACGGTACTTATATGCGGTCCCGGCAAAATGTTTGTTTTCGATTCGGGGAAAAGAAAAAAGGGGATAAGAAATTATATAGAAAGATACAAAGACTATATAGGCGATCCGTCATACGATCCCTATCTTTTCAGATATATCAAGGAAAACAATGCCCTGATGGATCTGACCAAAGATGCGGAGCCGAGGATCAATCCTCTTTCGGAAGCACACATCCCCCAAGGCAGCATCGCAAGTGCCTGGGGGGATGTGAGTTACAGACGGGATATGCTCGATTGGAAGCGCGGGAAAAATCATTAAAGGAGGATAAGTTATTCAAATGCGCTCAGTTGTGATTCACATAAGCGTCTGTAATTACCGTTTTCGATTTTCATGAGTTCTTCATGAGTTCCTCTTTCTTCGATCATGCCGTGATCGACATACATGATGCAATCGGCATTCCTGATCGTCGAAAGTCTGTGAGCAATAATAAAACTCGTACGGCCTTTAAGCATTTCGGCAAGTCCTTTTTGAAGCAGGATCTCGGTTTCGGTATCGATAGCCGCAGTCGCTTCATCGAGAATGAGGATCTTGGGATCCGCAAGTACGGCTCTGGCAAAAGAGATCAGCTGGCGCTGTCCCGCGGAGAGCCTGGATCCTCTTTCATTTACCTCGGTCTCATAACCGTTTTCCAAAGACATTATAAAGTCATGTGCGCATACGGTCTTCGCCGCTCTTATAACATCTTCATCGCTCGCATCTTTATTGCCGTATCTGATATTGTCCTTGATCGTTCCGGAGAAAATAAAGGAATCCTGCATCATTACGCCCATCTGGGTGCGCAGCGATTTTATGGTTACATCCTCGATATTTACTCCGTCTATAAGAATCTCACCGGATGTGACATTATAGAATCTGCTGATCAGATTGACGATGGTAGTCTTACCTGCACCGGTGGGACCTACTATCGCATAGCTTTCGCCGGGCTTAACCTTAAAGGATACGCCGTGAAGGATTTCCACTCCGTCTTCATATGCAAACTTTACGTCTTTATACTCAACCTCACCCTTGATCGTAGGCATGATGCCCGCACCCTCTTTATCTTTGACAAGGACCGGTGCATCTATGGTCTCAAAAATCCTCTCTAGATATGACACAGCCGTCAGAAGAGAGTTGTAGAAATTTGCAAGTGTCATTATGGGCTGCCAGAATCTGGAAGCATATCCTGCAAAAGCGATGAGAAGTCCTGCAGTGATCGTTACATTTCCTCTTGCAAGCCAGCCTATACCGAGGACATAAATAATACTTGCGGAGATAACGTTTATATTATTGATAACGGGCCAGAGTATAAAATTATATTTTACTGCCGTAAGCCAGGATTTCTGGGCTTCCTTATTAAGCACATTGAAATAATCCGCATTGTAATCTTCTCTGACAAACGACTGGGTTACGCGGATTCCGTTAACAGACTCCGCTATATAAGCATTCAGATTGGACTGCTTATTGGACTGTATCTGCCACGCCTTATGCTGCCTGCTCTTTATGAACACGATTATGAATACGAGTATGGGCATTCCGCATAAAACGATCAGCGTAAACCTGACATCGAGATACAGCATATAGACCACGATAAATATCATCGAGAAGATATCGGTGATGGTATTTACGATACCGTTTGAGAGAAGATCTGACAGGTTATTAACGTAGTTGACCACCCTTACCTGTATCTTACCGTGGGGCTTATCATCAAAATATGAGAAAGGAAGATCCTGCAGATGAACAAACAATTCCCTTCTGAGATTGTAGATAACGCCCTGTCCGACCTGGGATGTAAGTTTAATCTTAACTCTTGTAATGAACGCGCATACAACTGTTATCAGGAATGTGACTACAGAATAAAAAACTATCTTGCGGATAGCTTCATCCTGAGAGAGTGAATCACCGAAATTGGACTGCGTGATCACATCCATTACATTCTTCATAAATATGGGGATGAGCATGGACAGACCGCTGGATATGACCATTATCACAACCGCAACAGTCAACTTTCCCCTGAAAGCACCTACATAGTGCCCCAGCCGCTTAAGCTGCTCGAGGTCAAATGACTCCTCCAGATTTTCATCTTCATTTATCTTATTTCTTGCCATCTTTTATCTCCGTATAGCAGATTTCATCGGATCAAACCGTCATGCACGTTTTATGCGGTCTGTGATTTAAGATTTCCCAGCTGATGTTCGTAAACGGTCTTATAGTAACCTTCCTGAGAAACAAGTTCCTTGTGAGTTCCCTTTTGCGTGATCCTTCCGTCTTCTACAACAAGGATCATATCAGCATCCTTAAGCGACGAAATGCGCTGTGCGATTATAAATACAGTCTCATTCTCAAGGAGTTTAAGATCTTTTTGTATCTGGGATTCGGTTTCCATATCCACCGCGGAAGTCGTATCGTCGAGAATAACTATCGCAGGCTTTTTAAGAATGGCTCTTGCAAGTGCGATCCTCTGCTTTTGTCCGCCGGAAAGTCCAATTCCCCTTTCACCGACAACAGTGTCATATCCATCGGCCATCTCATTAATGAAGTCGTCGGCATCAGCCATCTTGGCAGCCCATTTTACCTGCTCAAGAGTACAATCCGGATCTCCGTACGCGATATTTCCCTCAATGGTATCCGAAAACAGGAACACATCCTGCATGGCAAGACCTATTCCGTCACGAAGAGTATGGAGCTCCATATCCCTTACATCTGTTCCGTCAACCAAAACCTTACCATCCGTTACATCATAGAATCTGCATATCAGATTCATGATGGTTGTCTTGCCGGATCCCGTAGCGCCCAGAATACCCACGGTCTCTCCCTGTTTTACTTTGAAGGAGACATGATCGAGGATGGGCTCACCTTCTACATTGTAGGATACATCACAGAATTCGACTTCTCCCTTTATCTTCCTTTCGCTCTTAGTGCCTCCGGGGTTCGTAATGCCGGGCTTTTCGGAAACGGTGGTATATATCTTAACAACCGAGGTGGTGAATCTCTGATAGTCATTTATCAGCCATCCGAACATCCTGAGGGGCATATTAAGCATCCAGAGATATGAATTTACTATGACCATGTCTCCGAGCGTCATGGCGCCCTTTACGCACATTATTCCGCCCACAAGCATGAGGATGACTGTAAGGAGTGAAGAAAGAACTTCAAATACGGGAACGTATTTGGTCCATACCTTGGCAGCATCGAGTTCGGAATCGCGGTAAGCAGCATTTTCTTTATCGAACTTCTCTATCTCGTAATCTTCCTTGGCAAAGGCCCTTACCACGCGGTTTCCGCTGATGTTCTCCTGCGCAAATGCATTAAGTGAAGAGAACCTGTCCCTTATCTTCATGAACTTGGGCTTGATGGTCTTGGACTGCAGATAAGTGACAAAAGCACTTATGGGAAGGACGGTCATCATGGCCGCACCTATTCTCCAATCAACCGAAAAGATCATGACAAGTGCAATGACAAATAAGAGCACGTTCTCATAGATCGTATAGATAACGTAAGCAACAAAGTGTCTTATCGCCATCATATCGCCGGTCTGTCTGCTCATCAGATCGCCGGTCCTGTTTCTGTTATAGAAGGCAAAATCCTTCTGAAGAAGACTCCTGTAAACCCCGTCCCTCATGTCATAGAGCATGTCCTGGGAGCATGTCTCAAACAGCCACTGGGATACGAGTCTTAAGACGGCGCGGACAAACTGACACCCTATCATAAGGGCAACGGCAGCCGGGAGAATACCGAGCCTGTCGATTATTCCCGTTCCGTCACCTATTACATCATCCACTATGATTCCCATTATCTTGGGATTGATCACATTAAGAACGGCACAGATCGTCACAAGGATCAGTCCCACCGCTTCCTTCCATTTATATTTTGAAAGGTAACGGTAGAACCATCTCATGGCTCTCTTCCATTCGGGATCGTTTAATTTTTTTCTCATGATATGAACCCTTTTTATCAGTCAGATCAGCATAATCATCTGCTTTTTATAAAACAGATATTAAGCCAACCAGCCGATAATTCAATGGTTTTTTCTGCCGTATACTTGACTTTTTCTGCTTTCAAACCCATTATTTGTTATAAAGAGCCCAAATAATGTCATTATCGGAGGAAATGCATGATCAGTGTCCCTTACGCAGGATACAATTACTACCATCAGGACGGTTGGGAGATAACAAGACCGGACGGTATAAGGCACTATACCATCATATTCATAAGAAACCCTTTCTATTATGTAATAAAAGAAGGTGAAGAGCTAAAGACCATATATGTGGAAAGACCGTCATTTCTGTTCTACAGGCCGACGGATTATCAGCATTTCTATCTTCACGGAGCACCCTACACGGATGACTGGATACATTTTAGCGGGGATGACGAAGAGATAGCCGGATTGTTTGAAGAGCTGGAGCTTCCATTTTCCGTCGCACTGACTTTATATGACAGCTCCGAGCCCTCTTCGATAATGCAGATGATAGCTGCGGAAGCCAGAAAAAATTCAGAAAATCATGAACTGATCATGGATTCGCTCATACGGGTTCTTCTGTACAAGATAAGCGACATTAAAAAGAAAAATATTGATAATGCGATTGATTTTACCTCAGGAACGATCGAAGGATACAGAAGAAGGTTCAACATCCTGAGAAACAGGATCTATCAGGGCGGCGAAGCGGCAAGGATCAGAGAGGTTTCGGATCTTGCCGAAGAGATGAACATGAGTGTTTCCTATTTCCAGCATGTTTACAAAGCACTGTACGGAGTTTCCGTAACCAAAGACATCATAATATCAAGAATCGAATATGCTTCCTACCTGCTTCTGAATCAAAACACAACCATTTCCGAAACAGCGGCGCTTTGCGGATATGACAGTATCGAACATTTCAACAGACAATTCAAGAAAGTAAAAGGCTGCTCTCCCAGCGAATACAAAAAATCCCACGACCGTTAAGTCGTGGGATTTGACATTTGTGTCATTTTTAAATAATATTTTTGATTCCTTCGCATATTCTCTTTGCCGCAGCGGGATTGTTCATAGTATAAATATGAACCCCGTCACATCCGGATGCCAGCAGATCGATTATCTGGCTTATGGCATAATAGAGACCCGCATCAAAAAGAGCCGCTTTATTGTCTTCATATCTGTCGATTATCTTGGCAAATCTTTCGGGAAGCTTGGCACCGCACGTTGTAACCATTCTCTTTATGGTCTTTGCGGAAAGACAAGGCATGATGCCGGGAGTTATGGGAACTGTTATACCCGCAATCCTTGCATCTTCCACGAAATTATAAAAATCATTGTTATCGAAAAAGAGCTGACTCAGAAGCACTTCCGCACCCGCTTCAACCTTCTTTCTAAGATTCGCCATTTCATCGACACGGCTTTTCGAATCGGGATGGTTTTCCGGATAACATGCTCCTGCGATACAGAAATCTGTATGAGGCTTAATGTAAGTGATCAGATCCGAAGCATGATTGAACACTCCCTTCGAAGGAGCGTTGGGATTAACATCACCTCTGAGAGCAAGTATGTTTTCAATGCCGTTAGCTTCGAGCTGCTTACAGAATTCATCTATATCGTGCTTGTCATAACAAAGTCCGGTAAGGTGAGCTACGGCCTCGGTATGATATTCCTCGCGGATTTTTTTACATATTGCAATGGTCTTATTATTGTTGGAGCTTCCGCCCGCGCCGAATGTAACACTGATATAATCGGGCTTAAGATCGCACAGAATTCCCAAAGTCTCGTCAATATTGTCGAGCTCATCCTGTGCTTTCGGTGGAAATATTTCAAAAGAAACAACCTGTTCTTTACTCTTATAAATGTCGGTAAGTTTCATTTTTATTCTCCGGGAGTGTTTTTTCGATATAGGATATAATACCGCGAAACCGCATAAACAGCAAGTTTGAGGGCAGTTATAAAAATCGGGTGAAAAAATTTTTAAATTTTTCTTGACAAAAAAATTGTGCTGTCTTAATATACGCACATAAGATTTTTACATTTGATGGCAATGGCGTCACAGATTTCTTTCTGTGACGCCTTTTTTATTTTCAAAAATGCCTGAAGTAAAAATCGCATATACAGGCAGATCGTATTTTCGGCCGGAATGCATCGCTTGTAATCAGAGGAGGAAAGATTATGGCACAAGAAATAATTAGTTTCGTCACAGACGAAGTATACGGCGTATGGTTTTTGATCGGCGCCGCATTGGTATTTTGGATGCAGGCCGGATTTGCAATGTGTGAGGCAGGATTTACCAGAGCCAAGAACGCAGGCAACATTATCATGAAGAACCTGATGGACTTCTGTATAGGAACCGTAATGTGGTTCATCTGCGGTGCATCACTGATGCTCGGAGATAACATCCTGAACGGATTTGCAGGAGGCTTCAGCTTCGACGTATTCACAAGCTACGGAAATTTCGATTATTCCGCATTCGTATTCAACCTTGTATTCTGTGCAACAACCGCTACGATCGTTTCCGGATCCATGGCAGAAAGAACCAAGTTCTCAAGCTACTGTATCTATTCCGCGATCATAAGCGCAATTATTTATCCCATTGAAGCTCACTGGACATGGGGCGGAGGATTCCTCGCACAGTGGGGATTCCACGATTACGCAGGTTCCAACTGCATTCACATGGTCGGCGGTATCTGCGCATTCATCGGTGCATGGATGCTCGGACCCAGAATCGGTAAGTTCGAAAGAGATAAGAGCGGAAAGGTTACCAAGGTAAATGCTTTCCCCGGACACAACCTCGTTATCGCAGCACTCGGTGTATTTATCCTCTGGCTCGGCTGGTACGGATTCAACGGTGCGGCAGCTACCGATCTTCCTACACTCGGATCCATCTTCCTTACCACTACCGTTGCTCCCGCAGTTGCAACTGTTGTATGTATGATCTTCACCTGGGTTAAGTACGGCAAGCCCGATGTTTCAATGTGTCTCAACGCTTCACTTGCAGGTCTTGTAGCAATCACCGCTCCCTGTGATGTAACCGATTGTGCAGGCGCAGCTATCATCGGTATTGTAGCAGGTCTTCTCGTAGTATTCGGTGTATGGTTCAACGATAACGTAACTCATGTAGACGATCCCGTAGGTGCTGTTGCGGTTCATATGCTCAACGGTATCTGGGGTACCATCGCAGTAGGTCTCTTCGCTACAGAAACCGCTCCCGGATTTGCAGGTGCAGGAATCACCGAAGGTCTCTTCTACGGCGGCGGATTCGCACAGCTCGGAAAACAGTTCGGCGGTATGTTTGTTACCATCGCCTGGACAGTAGTCACCATCCTTATCGCATTTACTCTAATTAAGAAGACAATCGGTCTTCGTGTTACCGAGGAAGAGGAGATTCAGGGTCTCGACGTTAAGGAGCATGGTCTTCCTTCAGCTTACGCAGGCTTCTCCATCATGGATACCACAAGCATGACCATGGATGTCAACGAGAACACCAACCTCGGATCCGACTCTTACGAGGAAGCTTCCGAAGCCAAGAAGAACGCAGCAGTTCCCGTTGTCAAAGAGCCCGAAACTCTCATCCCCGAAATGGCAACCGGTATTTACAAAGTTGTTATTATCGCAAAGCTTTCACGCTACGACACTTTACGTAAGGCTATGAACAAGCTCGGTGTAACCGGTATGACGGTAACTCAGGTAATGGGTTGCGGAATCCAGAAGGGTGCCGGAGAAAGATACCGTGGTGTTGAGATTGATGCCACCCTTCTTCCCAAGGTTAAACTTGAAGTTGTCGTAAGTGCTATCCCCGTTGACAAGGTTATCGAGACTGCCAAGAAGGCTCTCTACACCGGTCATATAGGCGACGGTAAGATCTTCGTTTACAACGTACAGAAGGTTGTTAAGGTCAGAACCGGTGAAGAAGATTTCGACGCATTACAGGATGTTGAGTAATTTCTTTATCAGGAATATCTTTCCTACCTTGTAAAAAGACCCGGCAGATAAATAATCTGCCGGGTCTTTTCTATCTGTTTGTCATGTCCGCTTTGCGTATCGCTGCTCTGCATATCTTACCGTTATTTGTACGGGGAAGTTCTTTTACGAACTCTATCCTTCTCGGATATTTATATATCGCCGCTCTTTCTTTTACAAAATCCTGAAGCTCCGTTTTCAATTTCGTATTACCTTCATATCCTTCATTAAGGATAATACTTGCCTTTACTATCTCTCCTCTGTTACCGGAAGGATAGCCTGTTACCGCACATTCAAATACCGAAGGATGCATCATCAGGATATCTTCCACCTCCGATGGTCCGATCCTGTATCCGCTGGATTTAATGACATCATCGTTTCTTCCTATAAAAAAGAAATATCCGTCCTTGTCCTTTTTGGCTTTATCCCTGGTGTGATAAACTCCGCCTTCCCAAACCTGCTTATACAGATCCGGCAATCCGAGATAACCTTTGAACACTCCCAGAGGAATGCTTCCCGTGTCAGGAACTATAACAATCTCCCCTTCTTCACCGCACGGAACCGGAGTTCCGTTTTCATCAACAATTTCGATGTGATACAAAGGGGATGCCTTGCCTATGGAGCCTTCGGGAGAACAGCTTCCTACAGGTATGCAGATCTGCAGTGCGGTCTCCGTCTGTCCGAATCCTTCCCGTATTCCTATTCCGGTAACTTCGGTAAATTTGGCCGATACTTCCTTGGGCATCGGTTCACCTGCGGTAGATGCATATTTAAGCGAGCTCAGATCATAGGATTTAAGATCTTCCAATAAGAAGTATTTATATATCGTTGGCGGTGCGCAGAAAGTATTGACCTTCTCTTCCTCGAGAAGATGAAGCATATCCGCCGCATAGAAATTATCGTAATCATATACGAGGATTGCGGCGCCCATAAACCACTGACCGTATAGTTTCCCCCATGCGGACTTTGCCCATCCCGAATCAGCTACCGTAAGATGCAGATCACCGTCCGACATTCCGTGCCAGTTCTTTGCAGTATAGATATGTGCTATGGGATATGAGTGATCATGGATGACAGCTTTGGGTGATCCGTTTGTCCCTGACGTAAAATAATACAGCATATCATCCGTCACCTTGGTTTCCACTCTGGCAAGTTTATCGGATGATCTTTCTATTAGTTCATTAATATCCCCGGCATCACCGTATTTGTCGCCGACAACAAGCTGAAGAGCTTTCGTTCCCGAAACTGCTTCTTTTACCCTGTCGCATATATTATCGGAATTAACACATATGACCGCCTTTGCACCGGCCGCCATGATGCGCTCCCTTATGTCTTCTGCGGAAACCATATGTGAAGTGGGAACTGCAACAGCCCCTATCTTATGAATAGCCAGGATAAGAATCCAGTATTCATATCTTCTTTTTAAAAGAAGCATCACGGGATCGCCCTTTTTAATTCCCAGCGAAAGCAAAGCATTTGCAGCCTTATCACTGTATTTTTTCAGATCACCGAATGTAAGGACCGTTCTTTTCCCGGATGTGCTTCTGTGAATAAGTGCGGTTTTATCCGGGGTTTCGGATGCCAGGACGTCAACAACATCATATGCGAAATTGAAATTCTTCTCACAGGAAGTTTCTATTCCGGTAACCGTCCCGGAGGCATCTTTTATTTCCTTATAAAATCTTTCATATATTAATGACATTTTTTTATCCTTAATAAGAGCGGCATCCTATCTTTCTGAACTTCTGATATCTGCTTTCCGTAAGATCTTCCATGCTCATTTCGGACAGCAGGGATATTTCCTCTTTAAGATCAGAAAGCAGTTCCTTCATGCGATTCTTTCTGCAGACCTTATCTATCAGTCCGAGTCCGAGAAGTTTTTCTGCGGTAAGATTTAAAGCACCCGCAACCTCCGCCGCTCTTCCCGGATCTTTCCATAATATATTGGCGCAGCTTTCCGGTGATACGACGCTGAAATATGCATCCTCCATCATCCATATACGATCCGCATGGCACAGAGCAAGCGCGCCTCCGCTTCCGCCCTCTCCTATGACCACAGAAATGATCGGCGTTTTAAGATCTGACATCTCGAAAAGATTCTCCGCGATTGCTCTTCCCTGCCCGCGTTCTTCCGCATCGATCCCGCAGAAAGCACCGGCAGTATCAACGAAGCAGATCACGGGCCTCTTAAACTTCTCTGCCTGTTTCATAAGTCTGAGCGCTTTCCTGTATCCTTCAGGATGCGCACTTCCGAAATTCCTGAATATCCTGTCCTCGGTATTTTTACCCTTCTCTATTCCTATAACTGTAACCGGACGGTTTCCGAGAAAACCAACACCTGCGATCACCGCTTTATCGTCACCATACAGTCTGTCACCGTGGAACTCCGTAAAATCCGTAATAAGCGCATCGATATAATCCGTAGCTGTCAGTCTCTTGTCAGATCTTGCTTCGAGTACGATACCGTAATCATCATTTGTATCAATAGAATTCTTAAACACCTGCATCTCCGTTTGTTAAAGATCACATACCATGTATTATAAGAAGCTTTGCGATATACGCTTTCTGATCGCGGCGTGACACTATCGCATCGATAAATCCGCATTCAAGAACCCGCTCCGCCTTTTGAAAATCCTTCGGAAGCGATCTGTTAAGACTTTTTTCTATAACTCTGGGACCGGCAAATCCTATCCTTGCTCCGGGTTCCGCAAGTGTAATATCTCCGAGCATCGCAAAGCTTGCATCCACTCCTCCCGTAGTCGGATTGGTCAGAAGAACAATATATAGATTTCCTGCATTGGAGTGACGTTTTACCGCCGCGGAGACCTTGGACATCTGCATCAGGGATATCATTCCCTCCTGCATCCTTGCGCCTCCCGATACGGTTATGCCCAGAACAGGCAGATTCCGAACAGTTGCATATTCGAATAAAGAAGTGATCTTCTCTCCGACCACTGCGCCCATGGAGCCCATCATAAAATTCGAATCCATGGAGTAGATACATACCTTATGTCCGTCTATATCCGCTTCTCCGCAGATAACTCCTTCATTCTCCCTGCTCTTTTCCATTGCAGTGCGAAGCTTATCATCATATTCGGGGAATCCGAGTGTGTTAACGGATTTTATATCCCTGTTCATTTCCACAAAGCTTCTTCTGTCAGTCAGCATCAAGATTCTGCGCCTTGCCCTCACCTGGAAATAATGGCCGCAGTCGGGACATACAAAATTGTTATTCCTGATCCCGGTAACAGTATTTTTCCTGCCGCACTTCCTGCATGCGACTTTTCTGTCACGGCTTCCGGTGCCCGAATTTTCCAATTCGTTATTAGCCTTTAAGAATAATTTCTTTAATTCCATTTTCACAGAACCTTTTCACAAATGTCAGATTCGTAATTTCCTACTATGAATCCCTCATTTTCAAGAAACTTCATGTGCATTTCCCTGTTATTCTCAACGCCTACAAGTACGAATTCCGAAAGTGCGCTCTTCATCTTGCGTATCGCACCGTCCCTTGTATCTGCACAGACTATAAGCTTGCCGAGCATGGAATCATAAAAGGGAGTTACTTCACAGTTTTGATATAAAGCGGAATCAAACCTTACATCGACACCTCCGGGAATGTGCAGCATCTCAACCTTTCCTACCGCAGGTGTAAAGTTATCGGAATTTTCCGCGCAGATCCTGCACTCGATCGCATGCCTTTTTCTTCCGATGTCTTCCTGCGAAAAAGGAAGCGTAATTCCCGCTGCAGTCCTTATCTGCCATTCAACTATATCTATGCCGCATACGGGTTCCGTGACCGAGTGTTCAACCTGGAGCCTCGTATTCATTTCCATAAAATAAAACTCTTCGCCCTTCACGAGAAACTCTACAGTTCCGACAGTCACATATCCGACTTCGGAAGCAAGCTTTCTTGCGGCATCGTACATGCGCTCCCTTGTCGTTTCACTTAAAACAGGTGCGGGACATTCTTCTATCAATTTCTGGTTTCTTCTCTGAACGCTGCAATCCCTGTCACCCAGGATCAGCACATTTCCGGCTGCATCCGCAAGGATCTGAACCTCGACATGCTTAACATGCTCAAGATATTTTTCCATGAAGATTCCGTCGTCTCCGAATGAATTAATCGCTTCTTTTTGCACCTGTGAAAAACTGCTCTCTATCTCGCTTTCGGAACGTATGATACGGATTCCCTTGCCTCCGCCTCCTGCTCTTGCCTTCAGGATTACCGGAAGACCGATTTTTTCCGCCTGTTTTTTTGCATCATCCGCATCCTTTAATATCCCGCTTCCGCTTGCAACGGGAACATCGCACTTCATTGCAATGCTTCTTGCGACTTCCTTCTGTCCCATCTTCTCCATGACAGTTGAAGACGGTCCGATAAATACCAGTCCTTCTTTTTCACATGCTGCCGCAAACGCAGGATTTTCCGAAAGCATACCGTAACCGGGATGAACAGCTTCGGCTCCCGTCTTTTTGGCAACCGTAATAATAGCGTCTATGTTAAGATAGCTGTCTTTTACCAGAGGGCCCCCGATGCAGTAAGAACCATCTGCCATTTCCGCATGGAGGGCGTCCTTGTCCGCTTCCGAATAAACGGCAACGGTCTCTATTCCCATTTCTTTGCAGGCCCTTATTATCCTGACTGCAACCTCACCGCGATTGGCAATGAGAATTCTGGAAAACATGCTACTCTCCTTTCTTATTATCTACTATTGCAAAGGAAAACTCTCCGCTCATGCATTTCTTACCGTCAACGGATACTTCTCCGCTGAGCCTGTACAAAGGATGACAGCCTCTTTCTATCTTCACATCGATTCTTATCCTGTCTCCCGGAACGATCTGCTTTCTGAAGCGGACCTTATCGAGTCCCGTATACACCGGAAGCACGTTACCCGAATTCATCCTGTCTTTAAAAAGAATACAGGCTGACTGCGCCATCATCTCACACTGGATCACACCGGGCACGATCGGGTTATCGGGAAAATGTCCCTGAAGAAAAAACTCATCTCCGCGAACGTTGTAATAACCCGTTGCACTTCCGTCTTCATTTAATACGACTTCATCAACAAGAAGCATCGGCTCTCTGTGAGGAAGTATTTCTTTTATCTCTTCTCTGTTCATAACCTGACCTTATCCGATAACAAAAAGTGTCTGATGATATTCGACAAGCGAACCGTTCTCCGCCATGATCTTCAGCACGGTTCCGTCTGCGCTCGATCTGACTTCGTTCATCATCTTCATCGCCTCGATTGAGCAGAGGACATCACCTTTTTTAACATTGTCTCCTTCTTTTACCGGAGTTTCATTTGAATAGAATACTCCGAGAAGAGGCGCTTTTATCTCTGTTCCGGTTACTTCTTCGGAAGCCTTTTGCCCCAAAGAATCCGTAAAACTTGGTGAAGCGATCTGCTTTGCATCTGCCGCAGGTGATACCTGTTGAAGTACCTGCGCCTTTACTTCACGTTTTAAAGTAAGCTTAAGTCCTTCTTCCTCAACGCTCAGTTCAGACAGATCCAGCTTCTCAAACAAATTTGCATATTCCTGTAATGAGCTCATAATTGTCCTCTTTCGCGATCAGATCTTCTTTAACGCTATCACAGCATTGTGTCCGCCAAAGCCGAGGGAATTGCTGATGGCATATTTTATATCCGCCTTAACCGCCTTATTCGGAGTGTAATCAAGATCACATTCCTCATCACGTTCTTTGTAATTGATGGTCGGAGGAATAATGCCGTTTGCAAGTGCAAGGACGGATGCAACAGCTTCAACAGCACCGGTTGCACCCATCATGTGACCGGTCATCGACTTGGTAGAACTTACGTGAAGATCGTATGCTCTGTCTCCGAATACTTTCTTAAGAGCCTTTGTCTCCATCGCATCATTTAAATGAGTTCCGGTTCCGTGAGCATTTACATAGATCTCATCGGTATCTGTTATTCCGGCCTCTTTTACAACGGACTTTATCGCCCTTACCGCACCGTCACCTTCAGGATCGGGAGCAGTGATGTGATATGCATCGGAGGTATTGGCATATCCCACCACTTCGGCATAGATCTTTGCTCCCCTTTTTAAAGCATGTTCATATTCTTCGAGAAGAAGTATTCCTGCTCCCTCTCCCATTACAAAGCCGCCCCTTCTCTTGTCGAAAGGAAGACTTCCTTCTTCCGGATTATCCGAAAGGTTAAGTGCCTGACAGTTAATAAATCCCGCCATCGCAAGTTCATTGATCGATGCTTCGCTTCCGCCGGCGATAATCGCATCTGCATATCCGTGCTTAATGCTTCTGTATGCTTCTCCGATGGTATGAGTTGAAGTTGCACAGGCTGTAACAACGGGAAGACTCGGTCCCTTGGCTCCGAATCTGATGGATACGGCACCTGTTGCCATATTGCTGATCATCATGGGAACAAAGAAAGGTGATACCATCTCCGGCCCTTTATCATCGAGTTTTCTTGTTTCCCTCAAAGTGGAATTGATTCCGCCTATTCCCGATCCGATGTAAACCCCAAAACGTTCTTTATCAAGATCACTTTCAAGTATTCCGCTGTCTTCCACTGCCTGCTTTGCCGCAGCCATGGCATACTGCATATAAAGATCCGATTTTCTGATTTCCTGAACCGTATCGTAATAATCTTTAGGCTCGAAATCCTTAACCTCTGCATCCAGGTTTACTTTCAAACGTGATGCATCAAACCTTTTTATATGATCTATTCCGCAAGCACCTTCTGTAATACTATTCCAAAAAGTATCAATATCGTTTCCAATCGGTGTTATAACTCCCATTCCGGTCACTACTACTCTAGACATACATTCCTCCGTCAACTTTGATCACTTCGCCGGTTATATATTTCGATGCATTACCGGCAAGGAACAGTGCAAGCTGCGCCACATCCTCCGGTTCTCCCAAAACTCCGAGAGGGAGAGACTCCTCTATCGCCTTTGTCATTTCCTCATTAAGTGCCGCCGTCATTTCGGTTGCTATATAACCCGGAGCAATGGCGTTACATCTTATATTTCTTTTCCCGTATTCTCTTGCCACTGTCTTGGTAAAACCGATAATGCCGGCTTTGGATGCCGCATAATTGGCCTGCCCTTTGTTTCCCATAAGTCCCACAACAGAGCTTATGTTTATGATGTTTCCGCATCTGTGTTTGACAAAGCTTCTGATAAAAGCCCTTGTCACATACATGCATCCTTTGAGATTAACGTCGATGACATCATCTATATCCGAATCCTTAAGTGCAGGGAGAATATTGTCTCTTGTAATCCCTGCATTATTGACCAGTATATCTATACGCCCGTAATCCGACAGGATCATTTCCGACATTCTTGTCACTTCTTCCGGATTTCTTACATCACATACATAAAGTTTTGCATCGCTTCCCAGACTCTTAAGCTGAGCCAGTGTCTGTCTTGCAGCATCCGATTCGGATGTTGCGATTATCGCAACATCCGCTCCGTTTTCGGCAAACTTAAGTGCGATTGCTTTTCCTATTCCGCGTGTTCCGCCGGTTATAACGGCATTCTTATCCGATAACATTTACTTAAGTCCCTCCAAGGTATTCTTCAAGGACTCCCTGTCGCTTACGTTAAAGATCCTGACATCTTTAAGTGTTCTTTTAACAAAACCCGAAAGGGTATTTCCGGGACCGCATTCAATAAAAGTATCGACTCCGTCTTCTGCCATATTTTTAATAATGTCTTCCCACATGACGCTTCCGGAAACCTGCTTTGAGATGGCCTTAATCCTTTCCTCATTGCCCGCAGGATACGGCAATGCGTTAAGATCCGAATACAGAATTCTTTCGGTATCCGCAAATGCATATCTTCCTTCGGACAATTCCTTTTCAAGCCCCTCAGATGCGGATTCCATAAAAGGAGTGTGGAAGGCTCCTCCGACCGGGAGATTTACAAACCGTACTTTTCTTTTTCCCAGTTCTTCGCAAAACGCATCCATCTTCTCTTCACTTCCCGACACAACGATCTGTCCGGGACAGTTATAGTTGACCGGGTATACGCCTGCTTCCCTGCAAACATCCTCCAGCTCATCCTTGTCCATTCGAAGGACCGCAGCCATCTTACCCTTAACCTTTTCTGCCGCTGTCTGCATAAGACTGCCTCTCACGGTCACCAGTTTGAAAGCTTCCTCTCCCGTAAGGAGTCCGCTTACCGCAAGTCCCGCGATCTCTCCGAGAGAAAAACCCGCAACCGCATCCGGGATAATCCCCTCTTTTTCAAGTGCGATCGCTGCTGCCATGTCCGCAAGAAACACACAAGGCTGTGTATTTACCGTTTTCTTCAGTTCTTCTTCACTTCCCTCAAACATCTGCTTAAGGGTACCCGGGCGGAGCGCCTCGGCCTTATCGAAAAACGATCCGGCCTCCGGTATATCTTCATACAATTCTTTTCCCATTCCGGGATACTGGCTGCCTTGGCCTGCCAGCAAAAATGAAATCTTGCCCATAATAATTCCTCTAAACGTATTTCTAATTGCCCCGTCCGGGTTTGAAGGGGGGGTGAATCAGGGGATAGGGGTCCCCAACAGTGAGGAGGCCTCACTGCAGATTCCTGTAATGATCTCTTCGCAGGTTCCTTCACTGTTCACAAGGCCTGCGATCTGTCCGCACATGCATGAGCCGCCTTTTACGTCTCCGTCAACAGCTGCTCTTCTGAGAGCTCCCGCTCCCATCTTCTCCAGATCCTCAGGCTTTGTCATAGGATCCTGTTCAAGCTTTGAAAATTCTCTGGTCATCCTGTTTTTGAGTGCACGTACCGGATGTCCCAGACTTTTTCCGGTCACGATCGTATCGCGGTCGCGGGCGGACAGTACTTTTTCTTTATAATTCTCATGAACCCTGCATTCTTTGGCGGTAAGAAATCTTGTGCCCATCTGAACCGCACATGCTCCAAGCATAAACGATGCAGCCATACCTCTTCCGTCGGCAATACCTCCCGCGGCAATCACCGGAATACTTACGGCATCTGCCACCTGCGGAACAAGTGCCATGGTTGTGGTCTCACCCACATGGCCACCCGACTCGCATCCTTCCGCAACTACCGCGCTTGCTCCCATTTCCTCTACCATCTTCGCAAGCGCGACACTCGCCACCACGCAGATAACCTTTACGCCCGCAGCTTTTAATTTATCCATATACTTTGCGGGATTTCCGGCGCCCGTGGTAACCACTTTGATCTTTTCGCTGCATACCACCTCAACCGCTTCATCAATGTACGGACTCATAAGCATCAGGTTTACACCGAAAGTCTTATCCGTAAGTTCTTTAGCCTTTACTATCTGCTCTCTGAGCTGCTCACCGTTGGAATTCATGGCAGCTATAAGTCCCAGGCCGCCGGCTTCCGACACGGCTGCCGCAAGATATGCATCGGCTATCCATGCCATTCCGCCCTGGATGACCGGATACTTTATCCCCAGCATTTCGCAAATGGGATTCTTTTTCATGAGATCTTCTCTATTCATTACTGTTCCTCAATGAACTTTGCGAGTTTTTCGATGGAAGTGATATCCTGGGAAAGCTCGATCTTGCAGTCAAGTTCCTCCTGAAGCTGCATTACAAGCTCCATGATGTCGAGTGAGTCAAGACCGATCTCGGCAAATGTATCCGTAGCCTGAATTTCTGAAGGATCCTTATCAAGGTATTCTGCAATAACGCGGATGATTGTTTCGGTAACGTCTTTCATTTTGTTCTCCTTTGTAAACACATTTTTCATTTCAAATGGATTTTCATCCCATAGCCATTTTAGGATAAGCTTGGGCGTTACCCCCAAGTCAAGCTATATTTCGGAGCGTAAAAAAAGCAATATTTTCGCAGTAAATATCCGCTTGGGCCAAAATCGAAAGATTATAATACAAAAAACCTTGGGGCAAACCCCAAGGTTTTCTTTGCTTTTCCGATTCATATCATATAAAATAGCCGTGAGTTGCTCTAATACAGGATTTATAGGATTACACAGACATGGCTTCGGACCGTAGCATTCAAACGGAAAACAGCGAATATACTCTTCAGGTATCCGAATTTGCAGCACTTTGCAATACCACAAGAGATACTCTCAGATATTATTATGAACAGGATATTCTTGTTCCATGGAAAAATCCCAGGAACGGATATCACTATTATTCGTCCGCACAGATCGGTTCCTTCTTTTTCATAACAACGCTCAGACAGACGGGGTGTTCGATCGCCGAAATCGGAAAGATCATTCACAATCTCTCAAGGGACGGCATTGAAGAACTGGCCAACACCAAGATCAGAGAGATGCAGCATGAAGCATTTCTTATTACAAAAAAGATCTCCGCGCTTCAGCTCGGAATGTGGATCCTCGGAAAATTCAACTCACACAAGCCGGGAGTTCCCTTTGTGGATGTGATGCCTCCCATGAGTGTGTTCTCATCTCCCATCACTGACAAAGAATCTTCCTTTCACACAGGTGACATTGCATCGGATATTTCAGCTCATATTACCAGAACTTCACGGGATGATTCTCTTCCGATGTTCCCCGCCGGGGTTACCATCGATTACGAAGATCTGTCAAACGGAAAATATGTCTACAATAATATAATCAGCCTGTCATTTCTTCCCGCCGATAACATGGGAACATTCCCTCTTCCGGGAAGCAAGGCGGTCCTGTGTTACCAGGACAACAATTCACCTGATATCGAAAAGACATATCGCAAAATGCTTTCCTTAATAAATAAGAACAAATTCAAAGCAGTATCCGATCTGTATTCGATAAGCCTTATCAATCTGTATGACGACGCAAGAAACCACACATATTTCAAATATCTGTTTATATGTGTTGAATAATATATAATCACCGGGAAAAGATCATGTCCGAAAAAAAATTACTGAATTTCAAAAAACACATCACCAGCCACAGAGTGTTCAGATTTATGCTCTCTGTTTTCGGCGGGGTTTCCGTTCTGATATTCGCATTCATAGCCGTTTCATGGATAGGCTTTGACAGAGAAGACACAATCATCAGATGGTCCGCAGTATATGAAGAGCCATGGGAAAGAGTTTATCCGGACGGAACAAGAGTTGCCCAGGATCTTCCCATACTTGCAGAACCCGGGGAGCGCGGAGTATTTGCCGTAGAATCCACTCTTCCCGATGTGATCGAGGAAGGTACGATCTTCTGTATCTTCGCATATAATGATGTTTACATATATGTGGACGGTCAGCTCAGGTCATCTTTTTCCAACGAAGATAACCCTCTTCCCGGTCTGAATGAAAAGACGGTATTCCTCCAGGTTAAGCTTTATCCCACAGACGCAGGTAAAACCATCCGAATCGAGAAGATCATGATCGATAATCTTCAGGAAGGTTTTTCAACCATCTTCTACGGCGATTCACTCGGTGTATTCATGGAGATCATAAAAATGGCGGGAATACAGTTTATCCTTGCCTTCCTGTTGTTCTTCTTCTCCGTGGCGCTTGTCATCTTCTCCCTTTTCCTCAGAGGAAAATACGACGAATGGAAAATGCTTCTATCCATAGGTTTCGGATTCGCGCTCGTTACATTCTGGCTTCTTGTTGATAACATTATTCCTCAATACATCACCGGACTGTATTATGTGGACGGTGTATGGGGATATCTGCTTGTCACGGTAATGATCGCACCCTTCCTGTATTTCATAAACGAAACACAGAAAAGAAGATACGAGAAAGTTTACATCGGAATTCTTATCAGTCTGTTTCTGACATTTGCGGTTATTTCATTCCTGCACGTTGCCGAAATATTCGACTTCAGATATTCAACCGTAATTATAAATACGATAATCTCCGTTGCGATAATATGTATTCTTACAACAATAGGAATAGATATTGCAAACGGACTTGCCAAAGAATACATATATGTTCTTACGGGAATAATAGGATTGTCCGCCGGAAGCCTTGTTGAGGCAGTCATCATGATCCTGATATCAGACAGGATCGACGGTCTGTATATTCTGATCGGGCTTTACTTCATGATCCTGATGATGCTCTTCCAGACCATCAGACAGATGAGATTGAGCAGAGACCGGATACTTGAAGCGGTCCGTGCCAACAAGTATAAATCCGAATTCCTTGCAAACATGAGCCATGAGATCAGAACTCCCATTAATGCCATCATGGGAATGAATGAGATCATCCTTCGAGAGAACATCTCAAAAGAAGTCAGAGAATGTTCTTCCAATATTAAAAGTGCAAGTGATTCGCTCCTTGCGATAATTAATGACATTCTTGATTTCTCCAAGATTGAAGCCGGAAGAATGGAGCTTGTAAGCAACGATTATTCCCTCTCTTCTCTCACAATTGATGTCGTTAAAATGATCGATGTAAAGGCAAGTCAGAAGAACCTTGATCTGAACATGAGCGTATCGGCAGATCTTCCCGACGGTCTTTACGGAGACGAAAACAAGATCAGACAGATCATGATCAATCTTCTGAACAATGCCGTCAAATATACCGAGAAGGGAAGCGTCTCTCTTGATATAAACGGCAGCATTAACGGAAATACCGTTACACTTGAGATCAAAGTCAGTGACACCGGTATAGGCATCAAAGAAAAAGATCTCGGTAAGCTGTTCGAAAAATTCAGCAGGATTGACGAAAAGAGAAACAAAGACATCGAAGGCACCGGACTGGGCCTTGCAATCTGCGCGGGAATGGTCAAGTTCATGGGCGGAACCATCGATGTGGACTCTACATACGGAAAGGGTTCGGTATTTACCGTCAGAATTGATCAGGAGATCAAAAACAGTGAACCCGTAGGAAATATCGAAGAAAAATACACCAGAGACAATCTGGAACTTGTTGATGACGACTTCACCTACACCGCGCCTCTTGCTTCCATACTGGTAGTGGACGACAACAAGATGAATATAGAAGTCGTAAAAGGTCTTCTCAAGGATACTCTCATTCGTATCAAAGAAGCGTTCAGCGGACGCGAGATGTTGGATATGATTGCCCATAACCATTACGACATCATCTTCCTGGATCACATGATGCCCGAGATGGACGGAATCGAAACTCTTGCAAAAAGCAAAGATCTTCCCGTAAACAAATGTATGGATTCACCCGTTATTGCTCTTACAGCAAATGCCATCAAGGGTGCGAGAAAAGAGTACATCGATGCAGGCTTCACCGATTACCTGAGCAAACCCATTAAAAGGGATGAGATGCTCGGAATGATCCTTCAATATCTGCCCGAAGGAATGGTTACCAAATCTCCCAAAACCGGGAACAAACCTGTAAAACCGGAACCCACTTATCTGAAAGCTGCGGATGTTCTTTCCATAGATTATATAGATAAGAGATCTGCAATGAAGTACTGCAACAATGATGAAAGCTTCTATGAAATGATCTGCGGAATATACATTGAAGATCATGACGATAACACTGCTAAGATAGAAGAAAAATTTGCAGCATCCGATTGGAAAGAATACGGCGTTCTGGTACATGCACTGAAATCAAATTCCAGAAACATCGGTGCGGAGAACCTCTCCGATCTGGCCAAGAGACTGGAGGATGCTTCAAACACCGGTAATGAAGCATTTATCAGATCTCATCACGAAGAAGTTCTTAAAGCTTACGAAATGGTCGTAAACAAGTTGAAAGGATAAAAAAGCAGGCAGCATTTGCTGCCTGCTTTTTCTTAACAAATTCATCTATCCTACCAATTAACGAATCTTTTCTCCTCGCCTCTCCAGAGTACGGTAAAGTCTTCCCTGGATCCGTATATGAACATTCCTTCAGTGAATGTGATCCATCCTTCTCCGTTGATCCCGGTTCTGAAATCAAACAGAGCACTTGCGAGAGTTACGACGTGACTGTCGTGAGAGCAGATGACATCAAGTGCCTTATCGGTCTCGGGAAGCGAAAATATCTTATCGATGATCGGAGTTGCGGCTTCCTTTAGAGTAATCCCTCCTGTGAGCTCGGGAATATTTCTCTGGAGGCCGTAATAGAATTCATACCATCCTATGCCCAAATCTCTCTGTGCATGACCGAGGCCTTCAAGATGTGCAAACTCTACGACTTTTTCGATTACGGGATCGGTAATCCCGCATCCTTTTGCAATTTCGGTCGCTGTCTGAATACATCTTTCGACGGGACTCGAATAAAAGTATCCTACCGGATAATCAAGTTCTCTTCCGATCCTGTTTGCAATCTCAATCCCTTCCGGAGTAAGAAGAAGTTTCGAATAATCTCCGTCGGGGGGATTATCAAACCTGATGGAATGTCTCATATACACTTTGACATTTCTGTCTTCGGGAAGTTTTAAAGCATCCTCCCTCATTGCTCTGCAGATAGAATTAAAAATCATTTATAAAACCTTATGAAAAAATCTCGTTTAAGTTCTCTATGTGATTCTTCTTATCGGAGACAACAATAACCTTATCTCCCTTTTTGATGCAGGAATTGCCTCCGGGAATTATCAATTCTCCATCCCTGATTATGGAAGCCACAAGAATATTCTTCTTAAGTTTGAATGCCGTATCCTTAAACAGCATGTCCTTCTTTATAAAGTCATCACCTGCGGTAAACTGAAGAACCTCTGCTTTGTTATCCGCAACCGAGCAATACTTCTCAATCTCATTGGGAGCATCACCCGCTTCACAGTTATGTACGAATCGGATCAGCTTATCAACCGATATTTCTGAGGGTGAGAGTGTAATATCCAGATTTACTCTGTGAAGCAACTTTAAATGGCCCGGCTGCTCAACTCTCGTAAGGATCGAAGGAACATTCCTGGACCATGCATACATACTGGTAACAAGATTTGCCTCATCATTATCGGTAAGTGATACTACGGCATCGAATGATCCGATACCCTCATCTTCAAGTACGTCGGAAAGCTCGCCTTCCAGATAAGCAACATGAACCGAAGGATATCTTTCCATAAGTTCTCTGCACCTATCAAGATCGGATTCAAGAAGCGAAATGTTTTTTCTCTTCTCCAGAAGCATGTTAAGAAGATACTCTGCCGTGATCCCGCCGCCGACCATCATTACTTTCCTGGCGGAATGTTTGATGATGCCGATCTTCTTAAGGATCTTCTGGATATCATCTATACCCGCAGCGATTCCGATGCTGTCGCCTGCTTCAATCTGAAAATATCCGTCAGGAACAAACAGCTTATTATCACGGAGTACGGTTCCCACAAGTATCTCTGCGTCCAGCTCCTTACGGATATCGATAAGTGTTTTACCTGCAAGGGGAGAGTCTTCCATGACCGTGACGGTTATCATCTGCATGTTGTCTCCGAATACGCCTTCAGGTCTTACGATTCCGGGAAGACCGATGCTCAGAGCTGCGGTTTCAGCCATGTCATATTTGGGATTGAATATATAATCGATATTCTGTTCCTTCTCAAGAGTTTTTCTCTCCGCAGCAAAATCAGGCTGGAAAACTCTGGCTACCGTGCGAAGCGTTCCTACCGCCTTAGCCTGCATGCAGCTCAGAAGGTTGATCTCATCAACGGGAGTCAGTGCTATAAGAACATCTGCCGTATCCGCTCCGGCTTTCATAAGAGTGTCCTTGGATGCGCCGCTTCCGACAACGCCGCTGACATTATAGCTATCGGTGATATCATCAACAAGATTCTTTTGTTTATCGATTATGGTTATGTCGTAATTTTTCTTGGCAAGAGCTTCGACAAGAGATCTTCCGGTGCGCCCTGCTCCGACTATTATGACTTTCATAATTGTTCCTTTCCTTACTTTCTGTTTTTGATCATTCGCTCTGTTTTATGTTTCTCGAGTGCAAAATATACATTCTTTACGGTAAGTCCCTGTACAAGAACGGTAAAAAAGATCGTCACATAAGTTACATTTATGAAAATATCGTACACATCCTTGGGTAAAAACTCTTTTGTTCCGAATGCAAGCGCCAGAGACAATCCACCTTTAAGTGCGGACCAGGTCATAAGCGTTACGTATTCGAAAACATTGTAATTACCGGGGATGTTCTTTTTGCCGGTCAGGATACTGCTGACGGATACACCGAAGGATCTTGCACATACATTAATGATTATCGCTGCGGGGGCGAGAATGAAGATATATCTGCTGACATCCAGATTTAATACAAGAAGTCCTATCATTACAAAAAGCACGGCATTCAGAAGGCTTTCCATAATCTCCCAAAAATCTTTATAAAGATCTCTGGTATCGATAACCTTGATCCTTCTTTCTATTTTGGAATAAGCGTATGAGAAATACATTCCGCAGACAACGGAAGCAATGACTCCGGAAAAGCCGAGATGCTCGCAGATTATATATACAAGAGAAACATCCAGCAATGATATAAGAATATATTTGATAGGGTCTCTTGTGACTTCCATCAGTTTGAAAAGAAGGAATGAAACCGCAAACGCTACAGCCACGGCACCTACTATCTCTTTGAACATCAGCACCGCAAAGTTACTGTCGCCGCTATGAATGACAAGACTCCTTACGAAAATAAAAAGTGTAACGCCGGTTCCGTCATTAAACAGCGATTCATTCTCAATAACGGAACATACATTTTTGGAAAGGCCGATCTTATTCAGGATCCCGGTAGCCGCTATGGGATCAGTGGGAGATACCACACATCCGAGAAGGATACACATCAATATATCCATTCCGAATCCGAACAGATGCGATATAAGATAAAACAAAACTCCGTAGAAAACCGATGAAAGCATCGTGGTAAGAAGTGCGAGCAAACTGATCGCACGGACATTCTCGCGGAACTTTCTCATATTGACCTTACTTGCACCGGAGAAGAGCATGAAGCACAATACTCCGTCCATCAGATATTCCTCAAAGCCAAAATCTCCCAGACCGGTCACAAAGCTGTCGAGTGACTCGATCTGAAGAAGCTTGCTTGATATGAGAAGTATCATTGAAATGATAAAAGAAAAAAGAATAAGAGCTATATCGGACTGAATATGAAAATATTTTTCATTCATTATTCCGATAAAAACGATGAATATCAAAATGATGATAAGAAATAATAAAATACTCATAACCCGTCAGACTCTCTCCTAAGCACAATGCCCGTCTCACTTGATAAGCATCTGTACTCTGTTATAGTAGTTTAGTTTGGAACTGCTCGAATCCGTCTCCACAACGGCAATATTCGTTCCGGGAAATTTCCTCTGAAGATGAGGATAAAGGCCTCTTCCCGCACATACATTTGCCATACATCCGAAAGGAGCTATGCACAGCACCTTCTTATAACCAAGATGTGCGTAGTCACAAACCTCCGCACCGAGCAGCCATCCGTCACCGATAGTAAGTGTATGTGATACATACTCTCTGGAAGCTTCTGCCATGTCTTCATACTTATCGAGGCAATGAAATCCGTATTCATGAAGCACAGCTATCATATCGCTTTGACATGAAGTCATAAGCTTTTTTACTATCTCAAATCCGAAACGTTCAAGATTATGCTTTGCAGGCTTGTGAGAATCAATGTAATAAAGCATGTACCATGACACACCGTTTACATGCGCCTCCGCATTATTATCTTCAAGATATTTTACAAGGTCCCAGTTACCCAGACCGCAGTATTTAACATAGAACTCCGCGACAACTCCGACTACGTTGCGTTTCTTACCGTCCCTTTTGATATTTGCAAAAGACTCGGCAATCTTACGGAAATTCTTTTTCATCTTTCCGAGAGTAAGATTCTTACCAAGCCTCAGGTCTTCGGACAGTTTATCGATCCATTCTTTGTACAGCGCATCGGTTTCACCCTTGTTTACTTCATAAGGCCTTACTTGATTGGCCAATAGCATCAGGATATCCCCGTAAAAGAGACCGAACAATCCTCTGATTGCCGTATCAAGACTGATCTTAAGCTGTATGTCATCGCGCACATGCCTTACGTTGATAGTCATGACGCGTACATCTTCGAAATGCGACTTATCAAGAGATCTTCTCATAAGTCCCAGATAGCATGCACCCCTGCACGCATCCCCCGCAGTCGGCATAAGGATGAATGTTTTCTTGGGATCATACTTTCCGCTTCTGAGTGCTCTGACGACCTGACCCGCCATGAGTACAAAAGGATAGCATATATCGTGGTTGGAATACTTAAGGCCTTCCTGTCTTATTTCGAATTCATCGCTTTCATCCAACGGAATAACCGCATACCCCTTGCTCCAAAACATATACTTGAGAAGAGGAAAATGATTATCCAGCGTTGCGGGAATCAATATTGTATTCTCTTCCTTTTCACTCAGAATACGGTACATCTAAAACCATTCCTTTAATTCTCCTACACCATAAGTCCTGCAACATAGTACAGGATTGCGCATTCATATTCCTGCCAGATCCTGTGGCTTCTTTGGACGGCACATATCAGATATCCTTCAATGATATCCCCATTCCTTACCCGTGCGATCAAAACAGATCCGAGTCTGTTTGCCTTTAACGAAGCCGCAAATTCAGGTGCTGTGTTTTTTATGTTTTCTATCGAGCCCTCGGATACAAGATCCTCTGTTACAAATGCATCTATATCGGGCGCATCGCACTCAAAGTCCGGGTCGTTTACGGCTCTCATATTCGATCCGGGTCTTATATAATACAATTCCGAAATCTGAAGCACGTCGGAAAGTACGGGAAATGCCGCTTTGATCTTTGCCTCATGGGTCTTTTCCTTTTCCATACCAAGCCTGAGGTCGAGCATATCCGTAAATACGCCTCGTCTTGACCTTACAGAGACTTCCGTTATGTCTCCTACGTCACCTTCAAATATGGTATAGCAGTTTCGACCCTTGCTCTTTCCGATATAAAGCATTTTGTCGATAAGATCGAAAAGCTTATCATAATCATCCGCATCATCCGGGAACGATGCTGCACCGGATGTGGCGGTTATAAACGCTGAGTATTCCCCGAACTGCATTTCTTTTCTCAATGCTCCGGTTTTTGAGTACAGCTTCTCGAAGAATTTTTTCTTATCCTTATAGGAAGTGTTTTTTACATCGATAATCAGCAGCTCGTCTCCGCCATAACGTCCGACAAGTCCGTATCCGTCAACAAACTTCGCGAGATTCTTTGATATTTCGATAAGAACCTCATCACCTGCGGAATGACCGAAACGGTCGTTGATGGACTTGAAATCATCCAGATCGACCATGGTAAAAGTAAACGATTTGTTATCGGCCATAAGTGAATGAACAAACTTCATCGCATAGGCCCTGTTGAGAACACCGGTCAAAGGATCCAGTATCTCTTCAAGACTTATTTCGTCGATCAGCCTGTCAAAGAAATTGAACTCTCTTAATTTTTTAATCGTATATACGTCTGGGTTTTGCGCTGCTTCATTTCGTCTTATGACATCGGTTACGTCAACAAAACTTCCGACAAGACCGACGATCCTGCCGTCTTTGTAGAGCGGGCGCTTTGATGCGATAATGTCCCTCTCCTCACCGCGGATGAAACATTTCCCCTGAACTTTATATGTGCTTTTTCCCTTCAGAACCCTGAGTTCGTCCTGCCTGTATGGTTCGGGATCCGAATGCCATCCCATATCCTCATCGGTCTTTCCGATAAGTACATCCTGGGATTCGAATCCGTAGAAATCAAGAAATGCCTGATTCACTCCCAAGAAGCGTCTATCCTTATCCTTCCAGAACACGCAGTCCTGAGAAGTATTGATTATGTTGTCAAAAAGCTCAACCGTCATTTCCATGTCGTTATCTGCCTCACTTTGTGTCAAACCGATATTAATACGAAAACTCCGTGTCTAACTTCTTCGCGGGTAAAAAATACCCAATAATTGTATCATATTTTGCCGCTTTTCGGATATAGTGCCGCCACTTGCCAAAAAGGGTAATAAAAGCCCATAAAATATGGAAAAAACGGCCGTTATACAGTAAAATATGTTCGTATGGGTAAAAATACTGACAAAAACAATAAAATACCCCGGAAACAGGGCAAAAGCGTCATAGAACGCATCAGAGAATCACACTTATTTACCACATTTCTGATAATAGTTCTTGTCCTTATCGTATGCTACGCCTGCTACATCGGATCCGATGCCAGGGAAAACGGCCTAACCTTCTGGGATGTATTTATATATAACATGCTTGCCCTTGCCGGAAATGATTACGAATTCACCGAAACTCCCGCAGGCAGGCTCCTGGGACTCATAGTCCTCTCTCTGGGAGTTCTCGCACTCTCGACCATAACAGGTTTCATCTCATCTTCGCTCGTCGCACGTAATCTGAGCGCTCAAAGAGGTCTTAAGAAAATGCAGAATATGAAAGATCACATCATAATATGCGGATGGAAAAATGACGTTAAAAGCCTTATCATGGGCATCCTGAGAAAAAACAAAAATCTGGATGCAGCAGACATCATACTGATCACCGGTGCCGATGATGTGAAAACCCAGGTTCTGAAAGACGACCCCGACCTCAAAGGACTCCATATTCTGAAAGGTGATTTCACCGAAGAGCAATCCCTCAAAAACGCCAATATCGTTTCCGCTTCCAAGGTTCTCATAATCGGAGAAAACGGCGACAACCTCGATGACGAGCTTATCGATTCCAGAGTATTCGTAACGGCAATCCTTGCCAGAAATCTTAATTCCAAATGTCACATCTGTGCCCAGATCAGAACCGAGAGATACCGCAACTACCTGAATGCACAAAACATTGCGGAAATCATCTATACGGAAGAATACACAAGATACATCCTTACAACATCCACCAACTACAGCGGCATGAGCAAAGTCATGAGCTCCTTCCTCGATAACGGTGACGGAACTTCGGTACAGATCGAACCCATTCCCGAGTCCTGGGTAAACCGCAAATACAGCGAACTCTTCGACTACTACAAAAAAGAAAAGAACATCCTTCTTCTGGGAATCCTCGAGAACATGGGTGTGGAAAAAGAAATCAAACACAACATTTTGTCGGAAGCACAGAAATCAACCAATTACGGTGAGATCATCCAGAAGCTCAAAACCGTTAAATCCATGGAAACAAACGAGCCCCGCTTAAATCCCGGAGACGATTACATAATTCCTTCAAATTCCGGTGCCATCATACTTGGAGAAGAAAAATGACAAAGTACACCGATAAGCTGAAAACTTTCCCGTTATTCGGAAAACTGTCCGAATCGGATCTTGATGATTTTGCATCGCTTCTCGAAGAAGTCAAAGCACCTGCGGGAACAAATATAATCTCGGAAGGTGAAACCGGATCCGATATGTATTTCCTTATAGAAGGAAATGTCGACATCATCAAGACCACCATATTCGGTGACAAATTCGTATGTGCAAGTCTCGGAAGCGATACGGGATGCGTATTCGGAGAAATGGCTCTTCTTGACAGTGATGAAAGATCCGCAACGGTCAAAGCAAGAACCGACTGCAGAACACTCAAGATTTCCAGAAAAGATTTCGACGGATATGCCGAGTCCCACCCTTCCGCAGGAGTGTCGCTCCTGAAATTTATCGGCATCAATCTTGTCCGTAACATCAGACGCGAAAACGAAAACCTGAATCTCGTTTATCAGGCTCTGATAGAAGAAATAGAATCAAACTGATATTAGGCTTATACAAGATCATTATTTCGGGGGTATGTTTTAATGTACAGAGTAGATGAACTTCTTTTGATCGAACTTCTCACTTATATGCCGGGCACCGCGCCTCTCGTTTCCATACTGGATGCGGAAGGCATGACTGTAGGCGATTATCTGAGACAGGTCGACCTTAAAGCACTCGACGAAGAGTTCACATATTCAACCCAGATGAACGGATTCGATTTCAGAAACGTCATCATGGCTATACTGAATAATCCTTCGGTATCCGAGTCTCGTATTCTCGAGTCCCATCTCGACATGGCATACGGTGCGGGAGGTGGAATCTCCATCGTGGTAGTCAATGAAAAAGAGAAAGCGGATGAAAGCGGAAAGCATGAAGCCGTAGTAGCATTCCGCGGAACAGCCGACAGAGAGTGGACCGATGACTTCGAAGGTGCGGGACAGGTGGATTCCCTCCAGCAGATAAATGCTCTCGAATGGTATAAGCAGGCATACGATAAGAACAATCTTGATAAATACTTTGTCACCGTCATCGGGCATTCCAAGGGCGGAAACAAAGCAAAATACATCACCATCTTAAACGACACCCCGGACCGTTGTGTTTCTTTTGACGGGCAGGGATTCTCGGATAAATTCATCGAGCATTACAAGAAGAGGATCATCGCCCGCCAGTCCCTCATATCCAACCACAATATCGATTACGATTACGTCAATATCCTTATGAACGATATCGGCGAAAAAACTTATTACATCGGATATGATTACGGCAAGTACGGATTCTCCGAGTCCCACGCTCCCAACACCTTCTTTGACTTCGGCGAAAACGGCGAATACAACATCCGCATCAATCCGAACGGCCAGCGCCCCGAGATGCAGATCGTCGATCAGTTCATCAACAGTATGATCCGTTCCGCTGTCAGCGAAAAAGAAAGTGAAGAGACAAACAGACTCGTCGGAATGATAGTCGAAAGGGGTTTTGCTCTTTCAAACGGCGGAAACATTTCCGATTTCATAACTTTCCTTTGCGACATGATAGGAGATCCCAAGTATTCGGACAATGTGGCTTATCTCCTTGCATATTGCATACTGTATTCACGTAAGAACCCCAATCTTCTCGAATCCTTCAGAAGCATCATGACCGCGTTTAACGCGCTTGATATTCTGAAAGTCATCGACATGGTTGACGAACTTATAAGTTCCAGAAAGCTCAATGCCCTTCTCGGACTCACCGACTTTTTGGTCGTACATGTAAACAGGCCCATCACAAAGAGCATCAGAAGCTTCGCCAAGAAAAAATACGATGTCGATTTACAGCCCGAGCAGATAGGAAGCATTCTTAAGATTGCAACCCTCACAAGACAGATGGTGGGATCTCTCGAGCTTAATATGGACGGTTCGGACCTTGCCGTTGAGGACGTTGTCCTTACCGAAGATGAGCTCAAAGAATTCGTTCTTCCGGGAAATCTCAACATCGTAGTCCTTGCGGGCGGCCTTTCCAACGAGAGAAACCTTTCCCTCAAGACGGGTGTTACGGTTGCGGACGTTCTCAGAAGCCGCGGCAACAATGTAATACTCCTGGATTCGTTCATGGGCTATAACGAAACGGAAGAGCTCCTTCCCGATGATGTTTTTGCAAATTCCGCAAAATATTCCCTTAATCCCGGCGATATCCCTAACGAGATCCCGGATCTGTGGGCTACCAAAAAGCGCAGAAAAGACCAGTCCGATGCATACTTCGGTCCCAATGTATTACAGATATGCAGACAGTCCGATCTTATCTTTATAGCTCTTCACGGTGCGGAGGGTGAAAACGGTAAAGTCCAGGCGGCATTCGATCTTCTGGGACTCGATTACACAGGATGCGATTATTTCTCATCCGCAGTATCATCCAACAAAGCCGCAGCAAAGCAGCTCATGCGCACCATGGGTGTCCCCGTTCCCGACGGATACACCATCAAAAAGGGATCCGATATACCGAACCCCGAAGATCACGGTCTTTCATTCCCTGTCATAGTAAAGCCCAACAACGGAGGAATCGGCGTAGGTATCTCAATCGCAAGTGATATAACCGCTTATGAGAAAGCCGTAAAGAATGCATTCAGATGGGATACGGAGATTTTGATCGAGGAATACTTTACCGGAAGAGAATTTGCGGTTTGTACCGTAGAAGGAAAAGCACTTCCCGTTCTTGAAAAGCTTCCTCTCGAAACCACCGACAAAGAAAAAGGTCTCACCATGAGCGGTGAGACAGCCAATAAGTGTCCTGCCGAAATCCCCGATGAACTTGCAAAAGCACTCCGGAAAGCTGCGGAAGATGCAGCCTTTGCACTGGGTGTAAACGCATATGCCAAGATGGATTTCATAGTGGCAAACGATCTGAAGACTTTTGTCTGCCTTGAATGCGATTCGCTTCCCCAGCTTTATCCCGATTCGCATCTCGTAATATCGGCAAAGGCCGCCGGAAGGAGCTTCGGCGACCTCTGTGATAAGATTATGGAAATGAGTCTTGTCAAGAAATTCGGATGATGCCCTTAACGATCATCCCTTAAAATCGATATGACTTCCCACCATGCGTTCCGCATCTGTCATTACATGTCCTGCGGCATTGTTGTAGGAATAAGTCTGGACATTACGTATAAGATCCTGAAGAGTATGTGACTCGATTGTTACATACTCTTTTTCTTCGGAAACATTTTCTTCTCCCGGAATTTTTTCCTCTTCGGAATCCGCTATATCTTCCCGGATACGTTCCTCGGCTTCTTTTCTCTCCGCTCTTCTTTCCTCGCGGTTCTTCTCGATGCGCTCCTGCTCCGCTTCCTTGCGGGCTTTCTTTTCCTCTGCCTTCTTATGAGCCTTCTTTTCCTCCGCCTTACGCTCAATGCGTTCTTTCTGAAGATCCTGAGATTTTTCGACTGTTGCAAAGAAACTCTCGTTTCCGTTTGAATCCACGGACATACCGAAATTCTTCACGGCTGCTCCGCTGCTTGCAAGGGAATTCCCCGCTTCCAGTAGCTTTGCCTGTGACATTGCGATAATGCCTTCGTATTTATTGCGATAGTCCTCATCCGTCGCCATCCGCTCAAGCTTTTCTTCGTCTATAAGAACGACCTGCTTGCTTGAGTTACCGTAGGATGCGGCATTGGCCTGCACCTGAGCCTTCATGTCCTTACTGACAACAATAAACTCCATATTCCCGAACTTCGCTTTTAACTGAGAATAGTAATCAGCGGCAGTATCGGACAGTTTTACGTCACCGATAGTAAACCCGTAATCGGTTTTACGGGGGATGAGGCTGCTTGTCTCACTCAAAGGATTCCATGCCTTTAACTCAACCTTGGAGGATTTTGCCTCACCTGCAGCGTTCGTTTTTGATGTTTTGGAAATTTCTGTGGTTTTTGCCGAATCGATACGTTTCTGCTCGGTTTTCCAAGCATCGGCATTCTGCTGATATGCAGAGATTTCACGAATACCCGCCATATTATCTACCTCCCTGTAGTACTCACCGGGTTAAGCGCCCTTTGACAAAAATCCGTTTTATCAGCCTCCGGCAAGGCTATTTAAGGGCACTCCAAGTTATCTTATTTTGTATATCGGCATGCTTTTAAAAAACTTTACCGCATTTCTTAAAATATCGTGTTGACATACTTCATCTGTCGTAGTATATTTACCCCATCAGGCATAGTACGACTGTCGTAGTACGTCTGACGTGGTACTTAAACAAACCTGACGAGGTGAGTGAGCGGTCCGGCCGGCCGCAGTACCATGTAAACAATCACCTATTAACAGGAGGAAGAAAATGGTAGAGATCAGCAGTGATGTGATCCGCGGTTACAACGATACAATGATTCTCTGCATTCTCATGAAGGGACCTTCCTACGGCTACGAAATTTCCAAACAGATCAAAACGATCTCCGAAGAAAAATACGTCATCAAGGAAACAACCCTCTACTCGGCCTTCACGAGAATGGAAAAAAATGAACACATCGAGTCATTTGTGGCAGACCCCGGCCCGGACGGTAACGGTAAAAAGAGAACCTATTACCGGATAACCGAAAAGGGTAAAGAGTACTACAGAGAAAAATGTGAAGAATGGGCTCTGACAAAAGACGTGATCGAAAAGTTCATCGAACATTAAGGAGAGAAAAATGGAAACTATAAAAAATTATCTGGAATCGATGTTTGCGTCCATGCCCAACACTCCGGAAGTGCGCAAGGCAAAGGCTGAACTCCTTCAGATGATGGAAGATAAATACAACGAACTCATCTCCGAAGGAACAAGCGAAAATGCTGCAGTCGGAACAGTCATCTCCGAATTCGGAAATCTTGACGAGCTTGCCGAAAGCTTAGGCCTCACCAAAGAAGTTGAGGTTGCAAGAGGAATGGAAACCGAAATGCCCCGCAGATTTATCTCTCTCGACGAGGCAAAAGCATACCTCTCAAACAGAAATAAAAAAGCTCTTTTCAGAGCTCTCGGAATACTCTTATGCATCATATCGGTATCCTTTGTCATAATCCTTGGTCCAAAGGGAGTGGAAGTTCTGAGCGGCGTAGGTTTGATGATACTCAGTATCGCGATTGGCATCGGTTTTCTGGTTTATTCCGGTTTTACAGACCACGAATGGACCTTCATCGGTCATGAATACTGCAGCATCGACATGAACACGGCAGCTTACGTTAAAGAAAAGCAACGCAGTTTCGAACCCATAAGAGCACTTTGCGTATCCCTCGGTATTGTCCTGTGCATAGTCTGCTGGACACCTAATATCCTGATTCCCTTCAGATACCAGCCTCTTGGCGCCGGGATCATGTTCATTGTAGTCGGATTCGGAGTATTCCTCATCGTATACTCCAATTCCATAGCCAGAGGTTTCGAAAGACTTCTCAATGTCAACGAAAAAAGCACTATCAGCGGACAATATGCTAACGGAAGCGGTTACAGCAAACCTGTTAAGTATAAGAGCAAGACCGCACAGACTATCGTTGAAGTATACTGGCCGACCGTTACCTGCATTTATCTGATAATCAGCTTCCTTACTTTCAGCTGGGGAACGACCTGGATCATCTGGGTTATCGCGGGAGTATTCCACAGAGTTATCAGGATAAACTGCATTGCCGATGAAGACTAGGAGGTTCTCATGACTAAGATATATATTACAGTAATTTCAATAATAACAGTTATAGCCATCATGTTAGGCTGTTTTATACACATATTCAACAGAGGTGAATTTTCATTTAAACCCGGGCCCTGGAATTCCGTAAGTAATACAGTCACTCTCTCAGGCGATATCGATACTATCGAAGTAGACTTAAAATACTCCGGACTTACGATCGAATATGGTGAGGATGCACACGTAGAGTATACCCTTCCCGAAGAATTCATTCCTGATATAGAGCTTAAGAACGGAGTCCTTTCCCTGATAATGAAAAATTCCATAAGATTAGGAAACCGGGGATGGAATGATTTTGAGATCACCATTGTGATTCCCGAAGGAACCGAGCTTGATAAACTGAATATCAAGCTTGATGCCGGAAATATCCAAATGGCCGATATACCCGCTAAAGACATCGGAATATCCTGCGATGCCGGTAACATCGAGCTCGGAAATACACAGGCAGAAACGATAAATGTTGAAGTAGATGCCGGAAATATCGAAATTAAGGATATGACCGCAGATAAGGCAACCATAAGTGCGGATGCCGGAAACATCGATCTTAAAGATTGTTCGATCGAATTATTCTACGCAGATGCCGATGCCGGAAACATCGAAACTCATGGCTGCACCATAGGCAGCGGAGAAGTTAAGACCGATCTCGGAAATATCGATCTTGGCGGAGACATCGGAGATGTTCAGACACACACCTCTCTCGGAATCGTAAATGTAGATAACTGAATGATAATATAAATGTGATCAAAAGGGACGCATCTTTTGGCATGGATCTTCTGCCTATAGATGCGTCCCTTAGTTATACGGTTATTTCTTGATCCTTATATCCGTAAGAGCTACCTGGTCACCGGTGATCGATACATAAATCTCTTTATCTTTATCATGAACTGTGGTGATGTTGGTAATGGATATACCGCCGTTTTCGGTTTCGATAATAATCTTATTCTTGAGCTTCGTAAAGCATACCGTACATTCAAAGCCTTTTCTGTTAAGTTTCTTCCAGTTTTCCCAGGTAGTGAATTCCTTACCCTTATCAACATTATTTCTGTTATCGGAAGAATCTCCACCGCCCTGTGCTTCCCCGTCCAGACGGATCATCGCATACTCTTTATATCCTCTTCCCATTACGCTGCCGTCATCGGAGGTATACAAAAGAATAAACGGACAGTGCCATACGAGATTGGCGGAAGGCAGGCTCATGGTATGGAAAATAATTCTCATACCGTCGGTTACTTTAACTCCCTCCGTGTAATCGCTTCTGTTACTGTCTATCTGTACATTCGGAATATCACTTTCAAGTCTGTTTATATAATTGATCTCTTCGGAAATTCTGGGTATTTCGTCTTCGGGAACTTTCTTGCCGGTCTTTTCCACTTCAATGGATGATATATGACAGTTCTCGCCCGTAAGTCCGATATATGCATATTTGGAACTGTCGGGAAGTGCGATCACAACTTCGGATCTGTATCCCTTTCCTTCCAGTTTGATCTGTACATGGTCTCTGTTTCTTGCAATTTCTATGAAATATATCTCATCCTCGTCCTGCTCGATTTCTTCAAGGGAGATAAGCTTCATATTTCGCGCTTCGGAACATACAAAGTGTCCGTCGAACCATATTTCTCCGAACTCCGAATACCTCGTGTCTTTGATTGCCCTGTCGGTATCATGTACTCTTTCATCGAGCGAGTCGAATACTATGATCGCAGGTGACGAAAAAGGTTTTTCCTCATCTATCGGAGTTGCGCTGAAAGCTATGATCTTCTTTTCGGGTCTGATTCTTATTCCGTAGGAAATGGCACTTCTGTATTCTTCACAGGTAAATTCATTCTTGAAGATCGTATCGACATTTTCCGTTTCTTCCTTCATCTGGTAATCAACATCACTGTCGATCAGCTGAAGCATGTAACTCGTATACAGAGGGTCATACTTAAATCCCGATTCCTTGATAAGTTCTTCTCTTACAACGGACTGAGGGAGGGGCTCCCTGTAACTGTTCCTTGTGGTCATGGAATCATATGCTTCAGCAACGGCAATGATCCTGGCTGATTCCGGTATTTCATTTCCTTTTAATCCCCCGGGAAATCCGCTGCCGTCATACCGCTCCATGTGATATTTTGCGCCGTATGACAGATGGGGATAATTTGAAATACCCGACAGGATTCTCTCCCCTATCAAAGGTTCCTGTCTCATCGTATCAGTCTCTTCCTTACTCAGATTATCTTCCTTTTTAAGTATTTCATCGGGAATACCAATCTTACCGACATCATGTAACAGAGCAGCCTGATATATCTCCTTACATTCATCATCGCTCTTCCCGTTCATTTGGGCCAGCATATATGAATAATCGGCCACTCTCACCGAATGACCTTCCGCATAATCGACACGGGCATCAATGGCATTTACAAAAGCTTTGATCGTCTGTTCAAACAGATTCTGAATCTTTACCTGATCTGTTTTCAGATTCTCCATTTCAGTATTCTGCGCTGCAGCTATTTTGTCATTGATGTCTTCATATGCGAATAAATACAAAAATACCGAAACAACGGAAATCGAAATATTGATAATGGACAGACCGTATATAAGTGCCTGAACTCCTCCGGCAGCAATCGGAACTATTGTAAACAGAAGAAGTGATCTTAGTATCTTGGGACTGATTTTTTTTCTGTGCTGAATAATAACCGTAAGATCCAATAAGGGTCCTGCAAAAGCAAGTGCGTAATTCAAATAGAACAATGACTCGCGATGATATACATTGCCCGGATCAATGGTATAAACCCAACCCGTAAACAGATTTATGACCAAAAGAATCATACTTGCGGATGCAAATGTTCCGGCAAGCTTTAAACGCTTTGGAATAACAATATTACAATCCGATCTGACAACCTCTGCAAGATACAGATTGAATATAAAACTGATAACGGAATTCAGGAAGAATACTACGAAGTTACTGAGACGGACCATCACATCCGCAATCTGTCCCGCATCTCCGGCATACCTATATGCCTGTCGTTCGAATATCAATATACAAAAAGTCGAAAACTCGATCGCTATGAGAATAGCTTTTTTTCTCGGAGACAGGACACGCGTGAAGATCAACAGAAATACCATCACGCAGCATACTCCGCCGAGTGAAAGCATCAGATCAAGCTGAAAGTTTTGAAAGAATTCTAACATATCCCGTTATCCCTGCAGATTCTGTCTATTTATGACGAATGAAAAAAGCTTTAAGCTGCTCAAGAAGTTCTTCTCTTTCTATCGTTTTGAGAAAATACCCCTCCGGTCTCAGCGCCAGCACCGCCATTACACTTTCTTTATCACTTTTGCCGGTGAGAAACATAACCGGAATCGATGCCGTATCAAGATCGCTCCTGAGCATTTCCAGCACCTGCGGTCCGCTTGTTATGGGCATCTCATGATCGAGAAGGATCAGATCGGCTTTGTTTTTACCGAGCCATTTGATTGCCTGCAGTCCGGAGTTGGCCATGGATACCTTGTAAGTTCCTTTTAACCAGTCTCTTACCAGCCCCATGTAATTGGGATCGTCATCCACGATAAGGATGTTCTTTTTAAAATCTCCCGCATCCATTTTTTTCATTACATCCTGCACATCCTTGATGAATGCCGATGCATCTATCGGTCTGACATATTCTTTGTAAAGAAGTTCCGAAGGTACTTTGTCGGTAATGAATTTAATGTCAGGCTTTTCTCCGATAACTGTTACGATCTTGGAATCTTCACTCAGTTTGTCTTTCAGGAAGATAAGTGTGTCTTCTCCGGGATGTTCTCTTTCTTCGGCATAAAGAGCTATAAGTCCGCAGCTCTCCCATCCCGCATTTATATCATTGACGCTCCATGGAGCGAAAAATGCGTCAAATCCCGAGTCATTCAGTTTTTTGATAAGCACCCTTATGAGAAAAGATTCTTTTTCTCCGGCAATCATTATTCGGTTATTCGGCATATCGTCTCCTATTTATCCTGAACCAGTTTTTCCATTTCATCCCAATTTAGTGCCTTAAGATATGTCTTCAGTTTTCCGAATACTTCTTCATCCTTTTCGGGCAGCTTGTATATAAAGACCTGGTCGATTATCATTTCCGCAGAATCATAATCCATCTCGGGAATCACTTCGCGCAGTGCGTTATATGCACCCTTCAGATCATCTTCGTCAATTGGCTTTTTCTCCTCTTCCTTGCCTTCTCCCAGCCGGGATAATTTATCAAAGAATGACCTGTGCATTTCCAAAAGCTTTGAGCAGTTTTCGTTTATAAAGTTTTCGTCGCCCTTATTACCCGCTTCTTCCAGCTTTTCACAAAGCGTTGAGAGCTCGGTTGCTCCTATGATACGGGCCGATGTTTTAAGCGCATGCACTTTAACGGTAAATAATTTTATGTCTTTATCTTCAAATGCATCTTCGATAACCTTGGAGCTTGCATCGATGGTGTCGCGGAACATATTTATCGCAGTTATATATGATGTTATTCCGCCGGCTGCTTTAACTCCTTCATCGAAGCTGATTCCTTCCACGTCTTTGATCCACTTAAGATCATCGGGAAGTTCGGTCAAATCCTTAACGGCATCTTCGCTTCCGGGTTTCATCATTATCTCTTCCGGGAGATGCTTCATTATCGCCTTTTCCAGTTCACGGCTGTCGATGGGCTTTGCAAGATATCCGTTAAATCCCTTCGACATATAAAATTCCGCTCCGCCCGCCATAGCATTTGCGGTAAGAGCATATACGGGAAGATCCGGTTTGAGCTCACGTATCTTCTCAAGGGTTTCTATTCCGTCCATACCGGGCATCATATGGTCCAGAAGAACTACATCAAAAGTATCGACCCTGACTTTATCAAGTGCTTCTTCTCCGCCGGCCGCAGTAGTGACAAATACTCTGGTTGCTTTAAGCAGTCCCTTGATAACCGTAAGGTTCATGGGGTTATCATCAACCACCAGAATATTTGCATCGGGAGCTATAAACTGAGGAACATAAGGCTTACCGGTTTCATCACCCGCATGCTCGTCAAATACTCCGAGAAGTTCTTCGTCCTCGAATCTCTGCGTGCAGGTAAAAGTAAATTCCGATCCTTCGCCGTATACACTGGAACACTCAAGTGTTCCACCCATAAGCTCAGCGAATCGTTTTGAAATATCAAGACCCAGGCCTGTTCCCTGAATTCCGCTGTTCTTCTCTTCGTCAAATCTTTCATAAGCCTTGAAGAGATTATCCATATCTTCCGGCTTGATACCTATTCCGGTATCTTTGACGGAATATGCGATCTTTATTTCTTTTCCTTCTTTGGATAATACGGTTGCGCTCAGCACAAGTCCGCCCAGATCCGTATATTTGACCGCATTTGTCAGCAGATTCATGATAATCTGCTTTACTTTAGGTTCATCTCCGTACAGATGCTTCGGAAGATTCTCATCGATATCGTAATCGAATGTCAGATCCTTCTCATTGCTTCTGATCCTTGTCATCTTAACAAGAGATCTGAACATTTCCGCAGTATCATATTCTTTTACGATAACATTCATTTTGCCCGATTCTATCTTAGACATATCGAGCAGATCGTTAACCAGACCAAGAAGTGATTCCGATGCATCTCTTATATCAAGAGCATAATTTATTACCGACATAAAGTAAGGTTTGGGTACATCGGCCGGATCTTCCCTGAGAATCATTTCATCCATTCCCATTATGGTATTGATGGGAGTTCTGATCTCATGGGACATATTTGCCAGGAATCTTGACTTGGCTGAGTTGGCACGCTCTGCCTCATCTCTTGCAATCTGGATTTCTTTATACTGTCTTCTGATAATGGTTCCGGACATTATCCTCCACACTATCAGTCCGCAGATCAGTCCTACTATTGCAATGAGCAGTATTCTCATACCGAGAAGTTCGGAGAGTCTGGGCTGCTTGACTATCGAATATGTGGTTTCTTCAATAGCATTTCCGGTAACTCCGTCAAGAACCTGTATGTGAAGAGTATAATTTCCGTATTTTAATCCGGTATATTCAAGCGAACCAAGGCCGCTTCTTGCAACGGTGATTCCTTTATCCTCAGCCCCCTCCAGATATACCCTGATCATGGGATTGGTCATGGTGTAATCAAGAACCGCAGGTACAATTGTGATGCGGGCATTTGTTGACGGAATCGTATATACTCCGTCCGCATCCGGCATAAGTTCCTCATCTCCCACAAAAATGGAACGTACGCCCATTCTCAGATATGATACGGACTCAAAGAAGTGATTGATATTTACTTTGTTTACTCCGGTTCTTCCGGATATGTACAGATTTCCGAATTCATCCAGGCAGCTGAAGGAATTACTTGTGGGCACACTGGTAAGTCCGTTTGCGGTTGTATAAAGCTTATAATCCGATATGGCATCGTTGATCATGTCGCTTGCTTTCACGGAAAATATTCCGTAGGAAGAAAGCACCCATATATCATCGTATTTATCAAAGAACATATCAAAGTTGTTGCTATAGGGGAATGAGTTAACGGTATGTATCGAATCATTCCACAAAAACTGAATGGAATTGGAAGTGATTATCCACAATACGCCTCTGGAATTATCTCTTTTGATTCTCAGGATAACATCACTTGATAATCCGTCGTCTCTTCCGATATGCTTTACTTCATCGCCGTTAATGACATAGATTCCGTCTCCGTCCGTTCCGGCATAGATGTTACCCTCGGAATCGGATTCAACCGTAAGAAAGATCGTGTTTTCAATACCGTCGTCCGCAGTAACTGTTTTAACAACCTTTTCATTTTTTATAACTGCAAGTCCGCCGTTTGTTCCGACCAGTATTGATCCGTCATCGGCGACAACGGCGCATCTTACCGAATTATCGGGCAGGCCGTCTCCTTCGGTAATGGATGTGAATTTGCCCGATGAATCCATATGGACAATACCCATTCCCGCAGAATAAGTACATATCCATAGATCATCCTCGGTTCCTTCGATTATGCATCGTATTCTCGCCGTTCCGAAATAATCCGAAATATCCTTTCTTACAGCCTGATAATAGCTGTTTATTACATGAAGTCCGGAATCCGTTCCCACAAAAAGATTATTTTTGTAATAGCATGTTGTATTAACTACTTCCTCTTCAATTCCGGCCAGTTCATACAGATCGATGAAGTTGTTTGTAACAATCTTCATTACACCCTGTCTGGAAGATGCAAGCCAAAGATTTCCCTGATAATCCGAAGCGATCATTTCAATGGCATTATGCATCGGGATATTTCTCAGTTCATGAAACTTTTTCTCTACATCCAGATATCCCGCGGATGAATTTGTGGCAACCCATATCCTTTCGCATGCGTAGGTAAAGCTTACAATTCCTTTATCGAAGGATACATTCGTTTTCTTCATTCGTTCCAGAAGATCGCCGAACTTTCCGTAACATACGGTTCCTTCAGCGGTTCCCAGATAAACAAATCCCTCATTTTCCGGATCCGCAAACAAAGCGGTGATCGTTTCATCACCCAGGTCATGACTTCCGTAAAAATACTTCACAGATTCGGATTCGATCATAAACACATGACCGTTTTTGGTGACACCGTAAATGTGGCCCGAAGGAGTTGCTGAAAGCGTAGATACTATCTCGTTATTGATTCTTTCGTCGTCGACGATCCTTAGCGACCCGTTTTTATCTACATACGTCAATCCTGCCGTAGTTCCTATAAAGATATTACCGGCAGTATCTTCGGCAAAACACCTTATTGAGGATGAAGGCAGACCGTCCTTATAGGTATAATGGGTATGAATATTATTATCGATTAATACGACACCATTGTCATTTGTCCCAACCCATACTCTGCCTTTCGAATCCTCAAATATGGATCTTCCGCTTGTAAGACCATCCGATGAATCAAGCCTTTCGAAATTCAGACCGTCATATCTGATTATTCCGCTGTATCCGCCGATCCATACATAACCGTCGCTTGTTCCGAGAATGCAATTCGCATCGGAGGTAGGCAGACCGTTAGTCGCATCATATAATTTCGCGGTGTATCCCGCACCGTCCAGCTGACCCGATGCGGAATATCCTCCACCTATACGGCTCTCCGTCATTTCCGCAGACACGGATTCCGGCGCATGTATATTTCCCGCGCATACCGGTACATATAAAATACAAGCGGAAAGAAAAGCTCCCGCAAGTGCCGAGGCAATTCTTCTTCCGGTTTTTCTGTTTATTACGATCATTAACGATATCCTCCGTTAACTTTCCTGATACTTCTTAAGAACAACCTTGATCTCGGGCAAAGCATCCATAAACGCTTCAACGACTTTGGGGTCAAACATCTTACCCGAACCATCGTTTATGATTTCCAGTGCCTTTTCAATAGAGAATGCAGGCTTATATATTCTGGGCGAAGTAAGTGCATCAAAAACATCGGCTACGGCCATGATACGTGCAGCCAAAGGTATAACCTGACCGTGAAGCTTCTCGGGATATCCTTTTCCGTCCCAGCGTTCATGGTGATATGCCGCCATATTCCTTGCTTCCTTGAGATAGTTTTCACCGTTTACTGTGTTTATAACCTTTTCGATTATTTCCTTGCCATATATAGTATGAGTTTTCATGATCTCATACTCTTCATCGGTGAGTTTTCCCGGCTTGTTCAAAACATTGTCGGATATGCTGATCTTGCCTACGTCATGAAGCGGCGCAGACTTGACTATATCCGACATGAATTTAGGCGTAAGCTTCTCGGAATAATACCCTTTCTTTTTAAGTGACTCGGAGATGATCTTTACATACTCCGCTGTTTTGGCGATATGAGCTCCGGTATCGGAATCCCTGTTTTCTACAAGGTCCGCCATGGTAATGATCAGCCCGTTTTGCATCCTGTCAGAGCTTTCTGCAAGATACCTGACGCTTCGCATCTGTTCCGTAGTTTCGGATGCCATCTTGCAAAGTGAGTTGTACAGCTTTTCTATTTCATTGTTCGTTTGTATGTCAAGCGATCGGAGTTTTCTGACCTTTTCATCGAGAGCTTTCTGATCAGATTCACCGATTGTAAAATCACTGATTGCCTTGGCCATACTTCCTATGGGATATATCATGTGATATTCGGATACCCACAGGCCGTAACCGAGTATAAGCGAGAAAAATCCCGAGAAAACAAGTATGGTTTTAAGCGCATATTTTCCGACATATTCGGAAGCATATGACAATGATGCATCGGCACCAACATATCCTACCGTTACTCCGTCAGAATTTCTTACGGGAGTGTATGATGAAATGACCCATCCGAATCTGTCATTTGATTCAATGGGATTGATTGCTTCACCCGCAAAAAGCTGAGGCAGATAAGGGACAAATGCTTCTTCGAATTCAACCAGTTCTCCGTTTTCATATGCAGGATCATCTCCGGCATCCAGATCGATAATGAAAACACACCCATCCTGCCTGATCTTGATCAGATACAGGTATTTAACTCCGGGTATGCTGTCCCTGATCCTGGAAAACTCTTCTTTGGTATCGTAATACCCCGGTGTATTCTCTCCGCCCGTCAGGAAAGAATCCACCTTTTCGGGATCTACTACGGATGCTGCAAATGCCGAGGCATTCATCGCATTTTCTTTGTATTCTTCTTTCTTGTCACTAAAATACTGGGATATGTTTATTATGCTGAGCCCTATCGTAAGTGAGAATGCAGTAAGAAGGAGCATATAGGTAAGTCTTATCCGCAAAGACGATTCGTCTTTCTCCATCCTGACGCGAATATCTTTACACTCAGTTTTGGAAAGCGGCTTCTGTCTCCACTTGCTGTTGGCGATCCCGATCTTTATCTCTTCCGGAATAAACCACAATGCCAGCATCGCAAGAGCAACGGAAGCTGCCTTATCGACCAGATTAAGACCTGTATTTATGATCAGCGAAAACAGAAAATAAGAAAAGCCTTCACCCTCCGAAAGCGTGGAGGCCGCGTTTGCCACATCCCTGAACTGGGGACCTCCGAGAAGAAGCCACTGGAAGATGGTGCCAAGAACGCCTGCAACACCGGCTATGGACAGTATATACCAGATAAAATTAGCTTTCTTCTTGTGAAATTCATGCTTTATAAAATGCGACGTGCCAATGGCAATGATTACACCGATAACGGTATAGTATATGGAAAAATTGTTGAACAATGAACTGAATACATTAGTCAGGACAGCCGTTATAAGTCCGGGTAACATACCGGCAAGTGCGGCAACAAATATGCTTCCTGCACAATCCAGATAAAGCGGTATACCCGACAGATCGGTCAGATATGCCATAAGCACGTTGACCGTTATTCCGCCAATGATAGCCACAAATCTATAAATGCTGTTTTTTTCGATTCTCAGCTTATTGATTCTCATCATTCCTCCGTACATACAAAAAATGCCCGGACGAAATTCCTGCTAAAACAGCAAAAATCCGCCCCGGACACACTTAGATATCTGTCTATTCGGCTTAAAACAGAAAACCGTATGAAATTTCGATACTATGGTACACATTCCCAGCTTCCCGCCTCAAAAAACCGTACAGTGCATACTACATTTGATTATAACACATTCTATACAACAGACAATTGTGACAAAACGGTGTATTTGGGCGGTTTTAGGGGTTTTTTAGCCTAAAAAGTCCCGGACACAGAGTCCGGGACCTGAAATCAGCAGATATCCTCTTTTAATACATCTATTATCTCGTCGTTTTTGATCTTATTCATGCTCATCAGCATGCTTAAGCCGATGACTCCGAAGACTGCGGCTATCACGACCGGATACATCCTGTAATTGGGAACGAATGCGAACAGATTGCCCCTCATTCTGCTGTACATAATATAGCTCAGGAGTATCGATATCGGAATTCCGAAAAGAACTGCCTTAATACCGTACAAAAATGTCTCCAGTCTGATCATCTTCTTAAAACCGTGCGCATCCATTCCGACGGATCTGTACATTGCGAATTCTTTTCTCCGAAGGAGTATTCCGGTTGAGATCGTGTTGATGATATTGGCTACGGCAACAAGCGTCAGAAGAGTGGTAAATCCGTACATGCTGACCTTGAGTATCAAAGTGACCGTATTCATGATAACAAGAGTCTGGGTAAGATCTGAGCTGTAATAGTACTCATACTTACCTTCTGCAAACAGATCCTCTATAGCCTGTTCAACTGCTTCCGCATTATCCGTTTCTATGCCAAATGACGCAACAAGTCTCTCATCCGGAAGTACCATTACAGCACTCTTATAATACATTGATTCCGGTACGATAAGTACAATACTCTCTTTGGGTAAAAGCTCGTAAGCATAACTTCCGCCCTCATAGGGGATAAGATCACCGACTTCCACTGCGGGAGGATTTCCCATAGCCTCATCGTAGTAAAGGGACTGTCCGATGATACTCTCATTAAAGATAGGTTTGTCAGAGGATTTATGGAAATACGAATTGATCATAAGTCCTCTTAAGACCTCACCGAAATACTTGTCTTCCGGCAATCCGTTTCGTGAAAGGATCTCTCTGAAATCATCGTCTTCGATTGCCAAAACTGCCATGGAATTTATGTCAAGCCCTTTGTAATCATCCGTTCTGAAAGAAGGATTCGTTATGGACGCATTGGCAAGTACGATTTCTTCTACTTCTCCGTCAGCTCTGACCCCGGGTTTAAATTTGTAAGCTACGAAATCACAGATATACATATCTTTAATTCCGTCAATCCCCGCAAGGTCTTCTTTCAGCATATCCTTTTGGTCATAATAGCAGGAAGCACTTACCTGATAAGGTGCATCGTAATCATATTTATTCACCTTATCCACGCTTTCGCAGAAATAATCTATGGTAAGAAACAGTATGACCGATACGGTTATGGAAAAAGAAATAACCTTGGATTTAAATCCGTTTCTTTTGATATTCTTGAGAGCAAGTTCTCCTTCATATCCGAGAATCTTACGAACAATAGGATTTGTTCTGAGACTTCTGGCTTTAAGTTTCACGGTATTAGTCTCTCTCAATGCATCTATCGGCATTACCCTTGATGCCTTTACTGAAGGAGCAAGGAGCGAGATCAGAATGGTAAGTCCCGAAATAACGACCACTGCCAGAAATACTGCGGGAGAATAGACCACAGGGATTCCCCCGGTCATTTTATCCCCGCCGTTTACCATTCCGGATTCAAGCATTTTGGATCCCAGCACAAGGAGCGTGATCTTGGTTCCTAAAATACCTGCAAGTATTCCAAGGGGAATTCCGATAACTCCGAGCACAAGTCCTTCAAAATAGACCGAAAACCTCTTCTGCTTTCCCGTTGCACCGACGCTTGCAAGCATTCCCAGATATCTCATTCTCTCGGCCAGTGACATTCCGAATGAATTAACTATCAGGATAACCGAGGTGGAAACCACTATGGTCAGTCCTACCAGCATCATTGAAAAGAAAGAAGCGAATCCGCCCATTCCTTTTTCAAAAGAAAAACGTGTTACTAACAATTCACTATTCTTACTGATATGTTCGATGCCGTATAAACTTACTATGTCATTGATCTGGCTGTTCGCAGTATGATCACATTTTTTAAGAGTAAACGTGATCATTGTATTATCCTGTTCGGGGAAATAGCCTTCATCAAGGCCTCGTAAAATATCGTATCCTCTTGTCGGATAATTTCCGTTCAAAACAGCGGTAATGGTGCAGGTTACGGTATCAATCGTTTCAAATGACTCTTCGGAACGGTAATTTCCGGCCCAGTAAGTAACATTGCCGTCCGCATCTATAGAGTATCTGTTTCCCTCTTCAAAGGTAATGGTATCGCCGACTGACAGATCAAGTCCGTTGTCATCCAGAAATTTCCGTTCCACTGCAACTTCAGATGATGATGCAGGAAGTGTACCTTCATATTCATCCGTGACTTTAGCGGTTAAAAAAGAGGTATCACCATGTACAATATTTCCTATTCTGAATCTGTCCTCTCCTTCACAGCTTAGCCTGACGGCACTTATAACAGAATCAGTGTCCATAAGTCCCACCGACTCAATGCGGGGATCTTCTTTTAATGCTTTAAACTGCTCTTCGGTCACTTTGTAACATGCCGCATGAACATTACCATTCATGTGAATTTCTACATCTCCGAAAAAATCAATCGCAGAAAACGCTCCCAGAAGCATGGCGGTTATCAGAGATGTTGCCATGACTATGCCGAGAATCGTGACCACGGTACGTTTCATATTTTCCCTCAGATGCCTGAGAGTGAGCCTGGCCATTATATTCATACCGCACTCACCTCCACTCTGCCTGAGTCTTTAGTAATCCTTCCATCCTCGATCGTGATGATGCGGTCTGCGGAAAGTGCGATCCTTTCATCATGAGTTATTATGATCACCGTCTGATTATTCTCTTTGTTAAATTTTCTAAGAAGCGCCACTATTTCCTTACTGTTTTCACTGTCAAGGTTTCCGGTAGGTTCGTCAGCAAGAAGAAGCGCGGGATTATTCATAAGAGCTCGCCCTATGGAAACCCTCTGCTGCTGTCCTCCGGATAGCTGATTGGGAAGATGCTTTAACCTTTCCTTAAGTCCGAGTTTTTCCAGAAGATCTTTCAAAAGCTTTTTATCCGGCTTCTTACCGTCCAGAAGAAGCGGAAGTGTCATATTCTCCTCAACATTAAGAATGGGGATCAGATTATAAAACTGATAGATAAGTCCGATCTGTCTTCTTCTGAAGATTGCAAGTTTTGTTTCATCCAGCTTGCTTATATCCGTACCGGCGATATTGACCACACCGGAAGTCGGAGAATCCACACCTCCGAGAATATGAAGCAGGGTCGATTTACCGGAGCCCGAAGGTCCCACTATGGCAACAAACTCTCCCTGTTCCACTTCAAAAGAAACATTATCAAGAGCATCAACCTTGGTCTCTCCATTTCCGTAGACCTTGCAAAGGTTTTTAATCTCAAGTATTTTCATTCCAAAAACTCCTTTCTCAAAACGCAGCTTCTTTCTGCTTGAGAACAGGTTAACAATATCACATTACAATACGGTGACTATTAATATTACAATTTTGTAATATTAGACGATCGTCTTATAGAACCTGACAAAGAATGTACTTCCTTCGCCCTTATTGCTCTCGACTATGATGTCTCCATGCTGGGAAGTCATGATTGTTCTGGCAAGAGCAAGTCCGATACCGACACTGTCCTTAGATGCATTCTTGCCTTTATAGAATCTTTCAAAGATATGAGGAAGATCGGACTCATCAATTCCGCATCCCGTATCGGAAACAGCAATCTGGGTATAGAGATTCGTCTCGGATGATTCGATGCGGAGAAGTCCTCCTTCATCCATATGCTCGATGCAGTTTTTGATGATATTCTGGATTACCTCAAGAGTCCAGTTTTTATCGCAGGTTATATCAATATCAGGCCCCGTGACATTCTTTGCGATGTCCTTAAGTTCCATCTGTATCTCAAAAGGCTTAAGTGCATCCGACACAAGGACCGAGCTTTTTATGTCTTCATTCTTTAAGAGTGCGGTCCCCGCATCCAATTTAGACAATTTAAGCAAAGTCTGAATAAGCCAGTTCATTCTTCCAAGCTGACTTGACTGTGTTTTAATAAACTCTTCCCTCTTTGCCGCATCCTCCTCGTTCAGCAGAAGATCGTTCATCACCATCATTGATGTAAGCGGTGTTTTAAGCTGATGTGATATATCCGCTATCGCATCTGCCAGCATCCTTTTATCATCAGCAAGAAGTTCTTTTTGAAATTTTAATGTGGTGGTCGCTTTATAGATATTGGTCTTTAGAATAGAAAGCTCTCCCTCTTCCTGATCAGTAATATCCGGGACATCATTACCCGAGAGAACCTTGGACAGATATGCATTCAGATCATCTATATCCTTATATCTTTTTCTTGTATACAGAGCAAAAACAATGCATATTAATGTCCCTGTCAGAAGAACAGTGCATCCCGCCACAAGTCCCCCAAAGCAAAACCCGATTACAGCGGATACTGCAACTGTGATGCAGGTGATAATTATCATCTTAAAAAAATCTTTATTCTTGATCATAACAAACCTTTACTTCTCGATCATATATCCCATTCCGCGAACCGTTTTAATGATCTTCGGATCTGCGGGATCTTCTTCTATTTTATCCCTAAGTCTTTTGATATATACGGTAAGCGTATTATCGTTAACAAACTCTCCGCTTACATCCCACATATCTTCCAGAAGTTTATTTCTGGACATGACGATTCCTCTGTTATTTACAAAATCAAGAAGAAGTCTGTACTCCAGCGCGGTAAGTTCTATGTGCTTTTCTTTTCCGCTCTCCTTATCGGACAGATATACCTTAGCCTCCGCTGTATTGATGATCATGTTTTCGATTTTGATGTTGTTGTCCGCAGTCGCAGAAATATCCTTCGATCTTCCGCTTCTTCGAAGCACGGTTTTCACTCTGGCCATCAGTTCTCCGACTCTGAAAGGTTTGCAGATATAATCATCCGCTCCCATCTCGAGTCCCATTACCACATTGACCTCAGCGTCACTTGCTGTCAGAAATATCACCGGAACATCTTCTTTTTCTTTGATGAATTTGCATACATCATATCCGTTCCCATCGGGAAGATTGATATCGAGAATACACAGATCATATTCACCTGTTTTCCATGCATTAAGGGCATCTGCTTTCGACTTGTAGAGGCAGGCCGAATATCCCTCTTTTTCCAAAGAATACTTAAGCCCCATTCCGATGGCATCATCATCTTCAAGCAAAAATACTTTCATACACACTCCTAATTTGTGACAGTGGGGACGCTTCATTTTTGTCACCGAGTGACAAAAATGAAGCGTCCCCACTGTCACGTCCCAATTGTCATCCGGTCATCAATACTTAATAACTGTAAGGTCGTTCATATCCAGATCTTCAACATGCCTTGCAGGTTTGGCTAAAGGCAGTTCTTTTCCGGGTCTTATAAACACAAGTACCTCATTAAGATCAGCTTTAATGTAATGATCTCCACTTTCAAGAACTTCGGTATCATAGTCAGAATAGCTTCTGAATCTTACCAGTCTCATATTCTCGGGAAGATAAACATATCTTCCCGTAGCATTCTGTTCATGTACCGGTGCGATCATTATGCTCTCACCCACAAGAAGCTGATCCTCAACCTCCCTGCACCTGTCATCACCTCTGTAATCAAACCACAGAGGTTTCATGTACATATCATCATTCTCTGCAGCATTCAAAAATGCATTGCTTATGTAAGGAACAAGAGCATATCTGAGTTCTACCAGATTCTTGAAATCTCTTTTTCTGTTAAAACGGTATAATTCCTGATCTCTTGTTCCGATCGCAGAGTGATTTCTGAAAAGAGGAGTAAAGATTCCAAACTCCACCCATCTCATCATCAGATCTTCCGTGGTGTTTCCGCCGAATCCTCCGACATCAGCTCCGGCAAATAAAAATCCGTTCATACTGAGAGCGGGCATCATCTGAATATTTAAGAGAAGGTGACTCCACCTTGCCATATTATCACCGGTCCATATACCTCCGTATCTGTGCATTCCGGTATATGAAGCTCTAGAGAATAGAAGTATCTTCTTATCGGGAGCAAGTCTTTTGAATGCCTCCGATGCAGATCTTGTCATATTAACACTGTAGAGATTATGAACTTTGTCATGTCTGACTTTTCGTCCGTCAAGATTATGATAGAAGCTTCTGTAATCCTCGGGATTATTATCTATCGATCCCAATACATCCTTGAATTCAAAGAATCCCCAGATATCAAGTTCTTTCTTTTCAAGCTCTTTAACATGCTCGAACACTTTGGCAAGATGATCCTCGGAATAGAAGATGGCAGGCTCGTTCATATCGTTCCAAAAGCCTTCCAACCCGGCATCAAGAAATACCCTGTAATTATCACCGAACCATTTTCTGACATCTGAATTCAGGAAATCAGGAAAATGAACCTTGCCGGGCCATACGGCTGCTACCAGATCTTTTCCGTCTTCTTTTTTACAATAGTATCCCTTTTTCTTGCCCTCTTCATAAATATCGTAGCCTTCTTCGATCTTTACACCGGGATCCACATTGGGAACAAGGCGGATGCCTTCCGCCTTCATTTCCTTGACGAATTCAGGGAAATCGGGGAATCTTTCGGGATTAATGGTAAACACTTTGAAATCCTGCATATAATCTATATCCATATAGATCATATCAAGAGGGATTCCCAATTCTTTGTAACGCGCTGCAACTTCTCTGATGTCATCCGCAGTTTTATATCCCCATCTGCTCTGTCCGTATCCGAATGCCCACATGGGAGGGATATAACTCTTACCTACCAGTTCTCTGAACGCACGAACAATCTCAACAGGTGTTTTTCCTTCTATAACATAAAAAGAAGTGTCATTATATTCGGGATGAATACTCATGACATTCATGTCAGTATATCCGATATCAAAAGTCACACTTCCGGGATTATCTATAAAGATACCAAAACAATTCGAACCATCATCAACGATCAGAAAGTTTTGTGAAGCATACAGTGAGGTTTTGTTTTCATCATGAGCAGGATCATCTGCATTGTTGCTCACGTAGATCCAGCCTCTTTTATTGATACCGCGAATTGATTCGCCGAGTCCGAATACCATGTCCTTCTCATGAAGATCATATATAAAAGTCTGAGAATCCATGTCATACTTAAATCTTTCAGGTATACCCACCATCTTAGGGATATCACATACAACAGCACCTGTTTCATAAGGTGTTCCAAACTCATATTTTCTGATCTGATCTGTCATAAATTCAGCCTCCGAATTGCTTTCACGGATCTTGTCCGATTTGCGATAAGTATACCTTATCAATTTTTCACTTACAACAGATTATGCGCTTTTGCACAGGCTTTGATAAACTTCGTTATATGGTTTCATTCTTCTTTTTCCGTTTGCTCAAGCGACTCTTTAAGTCTCGGAAGACTTACCCCCAGTTCATCCGCTTCACCGACTATTTCCTTCACCGCATATCCTGCTTTGAAACCGTTATGAGCAAGTGCTTCGTAGGCCATGCTTTTCGGAGAATATAAAGTCATTTTCAGAAGACCGGCCATGGCGCGTGGAGGAAGCAAAGCCAATAACCTCACTGAAAGGTCGGGCGTTACATTTTTAGCCTTAAGATAGGGAATCATCTCCCTTATATTTTCAAACATTCCCGTCAAAGCTTCCTTACTGTCTGCCACGTTCTTAAAGCTTCCTGTCTTTATAACCTCCGCCTCCATAGCGGCATTTGCCACATAATGATTGATCAAAAAATTCTGTATATCGTGTTTTTCACTAATCTTAAAACCGGAGGATGCAAACAGGTCAAGAACCATTCTTTCCCGTGCATCAGGCGCTTCTTTCTTTATCCCGATCTGAACTCCTTTAAACAGATTTCCGTACAGTTTGTTCCCGTCATATCCTCCGCCTGCTCCGGGAAAACCGACCACAATCTGATCTTTGGGGATCGGCAGCATTGCATCATATGGGTCATTTCCGAAATTGTTAAAAAATAAAACAGTTGAATCACCGACTCTCGGTGCCAGATATTTGGCAGCTTCTTTAACCTGTTCGGGATTTATGCTGAAGAACATAAGATCATACTTTTCTTCCGGATCGATCTCTTCTATGAAACTTACATCAAAGCGCTCCTGTACTGTTTTTCTCTTCTTTCTTCGTCCGTCAGAAATCTTAAGGTCAACATAGGGGCCATACTGCACGCTTCTCCCCGCCCTGACATAAAACACTACAGTATGCCCCGCCTTTTCAAATGCCCATGCATACTGTGTTCCGATAGCTCCCCTTCCGAAAAATAAAATTTTCATCATCCGTTCTCCTTTTAATGAATATGTGTTGATTTATCAACACGTGTCTGTTATCGTCATCTTAAAGACATCTCATTCCCAAAACAATGAGTAAAATCCGGATTATGTTGATTAATCAACACATCATATACATTTGTTCATTTGAAAGGACTGTTTATGGACAGAAGAATAGAAAAAACCAGGCAGCTGATAATGACTACCTTTATGGATCTTGTCAGGGAAAAAGGATTTGAGAAGACAACGATCCGCGACATATCCGAAAGAGCAGATATCAATCGCGGAACCGTTTACCTTCATTTTGTTGATAAATATGACATATTGGAAAAGTGTATAGATAAATATTTAGAAGAACTTACGATTCATTGTAAGAGCGAACCGCAGATAAAGCTTAAAAAAGATGCTCTCCCCGGAATGTTTTCTTACATGGAAGAAAACAAAGAACTCTACAGCCTCTTATACAAAAATGATAAAGCCGGAATCTTTAGGAGCAAACTTCATGAGATCATAAGTGCTCAGATTGATGCAGCATTTACCAAATTCCCCAAGGAAATGGTTGCGTCCAAAGATATCACGACACAGTTTCTTTCCAACGGTTTTCTGGGTGTGACGGAATGGTGGCTCAGAGAATCATTTCCGTACACTTCAGAAGAAATGGCAGCGCACCTGTTTACGCTGTTTAAGCCATATACCAAATATTTAAAATAAATAAGTTTCAATAACCGATTAAGCATCTAATACTATAATGCATCCCATAATTGATGCCTTTTCCCGCTACGGCCATCTCTAACAGCATCAATTTCTGAGGGTTTGCGAGCTTTTGATGATTCTTCACTTGCTTGGCCACGCAAAAGGCATCGATTTCCGTAGATTCGCCGGCTTTCGATGCTTCTCCACTTACTTCCCTATCCAAAAAGCATCGATTTCCGTAGATTCACCGGCTTTCGATGCTTCTTCACTGACTTCCCTATCCAAAAATCATCGATTTCCGTAGATTTGCTAGCTTTCGATGCCGCGAAGATTTGGGCAGACAAAATAGCATCAATTCTTTCTTGCTATCGCAGTAAACTCTCCGGGAAGTTTCTCATTCTCCCACGAGGGATGCTCATCAAACCTCTCCAGGGTAAATCCGTTCCTGATGATAGAATTGATGATCTCGCTGATGGTGTACTTCCTATAATGGCACTTTGGAATCTGCTTTCTGATCTCCTCATCGTAAAATCTTGCGTGCGCCATCTCTCCTTCAAAGATGTCTGTCGAGAAATAGCTCATGGTAGGTTGCTGAAGCCCCAGGATATCCGAGATCTTGGTGAACGGGTGAAAGTCGCTGCAGATCATCTTTCCATCAGGTTTTAGCAGTCCGTTCATAATACTCATGAAAGCATCTATGTCATGAAAATAATGAAGAATCCCGCCTTCCATGAATACCACATCAAAGTATCCGGCATATCTGTCCATATCAATCTTCATGATGTCACAAACTTCATATCCGATCTTTACGCCCGCAGCCTCAGCTGTTTCGACAGCGTATTTCTTATTATCTTCGGAAATGTCAAAGACCGTAACATCGGCTCCGAGGATTGCAAGAGGTACTGCCTTCTTTCCGCATGAACCGCAAATATTTGCTACCTTAACACCGTCAAAAGAATCAAAATAAACCGCATGCTGCTTCAGCATCTTCTTAGGATTTTCTTTATCCTTTGTCGCTCTTTCTTCCGGTGTTCCTGCAGTTCTTACCCAGAAATCGTAAGCATCAAATTCCCAGGCTTTCTTATGCTGCATGCTGTAATCTTCCATCCGTATCCTCCGCTGAATTTCAAAAAACATCCTATATTTTCCTCTGGGCTATGGTTACTGTATAATCCTTCGTCGTATTTTCTGCTCCTGTTTCGTTAAATCCGTTTTTCTTCCAAAAACACTCAGCCTGCGGATTTCCTTTAACCCATCCGAGTTTGACATATAAATAACCCCTTTGGCTGAGTTTCTCACATAATTCAGTGATAATTCCCGATCCAACACCTTTATTCTGAACTGACACATCCGTCATAAAGAACCCTATAAATATAGTTTTGTCATCAGGGAATTCCCTGATCAGATCCATTACTGCTACCAAATCTTCGTTATCATAAAAGCCTATATAGAATTTATCTTGCTTCCCCTTCCCCGGCGGAAGAGCCTTCATATCATCTCGAATACTTTCTTCGCTGACAAAAGGAGGACAGTATTGATAATAAAGTTTGTTTTTCTCACAAAGTGTCAAGACAGCAGGAATATCATTTTCAGACAATACCCGTACCGCGTACTTATCCGAAATATTCTGTATCATGTATTCATCTCCCAATGCCGATAGATACTGCACAATGTCGGGGTTCCATGAAATGATCCGAGTAATTTTCTCACATGGAAATTCATTGCACACACCGCAAAAGCGTGCATTGTGTTCCTTACAGCATGCGTGTATTTTGCATCTCCCAGATTCTGCCCATTCCGGAACGCATCCGTCAGTTTCTATACATCCCGGGCATATTCCTTCTTTCTTTTTTGAACATCCGGTGCAGCACTCGCCGCAGGCTGTAACAGTTGTAAAGTCAGTCATAATAATATTCCTAACATTTTATTGCGTATAATACTTATAACGAGTATATCTGCAATCAAGATTCCGCCACATTTTAACAGAAATATTCGGCTATCATTTTGTCTATCTCATTTGTTCCCAAAGGATTTGCATATGTTTCCTCTGTTATGATCAGATTTTTCCCGATCACGATCCCTGCATTCATCATGGATTTCATTTTAAATACGGCCTGACGTGCATACTCTCTGTCGTCCATCATTCCTCTGTGTTCCCAGTAGATTTCTTTCCGTTTTTTCACATCCATGATTGTGAAGTCCGGATATATCACCGTCCCTTTTGACAAGATCAGTGGACACTCATACTTGTAGGGAATATGATTTTCCGCTAGTTTGTTTGCTATGTTCAGCTCAGATTTGGAGCGCACTCTTTCTCCGCGCTCAGTTACAAATACAGGCATTTGCTCGGAAATCTCTTTTCCATCGTAAGGTATGTTCATCCATTCTGCAATGAAATCCTCATCTGATTTATCGATAGGATTTATGTATTCCTTTATTTCCGACGGAAGATTGGAATACAGCTTCCTTATCCTCTCCGAAATACCGTTTGATCTCTTCTGTAGCAGATTGAGATTTCCAATTTCTTCATTCAGCAATTTCAAAGCTTTTTGATTGTACGTTTTTTGAAGCAGCGCCCGAATGATCTGTTTTTCTGATTTGCGGATATATTTTCCGGATGTATCAGTTTTGTTTTTGCGGTTATAAAATTGTATTCTGCTTCTACTATTCACTACGTGTATGATACCAGCCGGAGCTTTCCGAAGTTCGCTCTCAATATGCATCTTGCAATCAGATAGCTCAAGACAGCGTCTTTGGGCCTCCTCATACAAACCGGATGAATGGAGCATTCCTGAGTAATTATTTCTGTTCATTTGAATTTCCTTTCTTTTTTCATCAACGGGCGCACTTGATCCTATGTTCTCGGGACAGCAAAGAATCGAATAAGCATCAATTTCCGAGGACTCGCGTGGTTTTGATGCTTCTTCGCTTGCCCGAACACCCAAAAAGCATCAATTTCCACGAATCCAAAGGATTTTGATGCTTCTTCGCTTGCCCGACTACCCGAAAAGCATCAACTTGGGCACATTACCTGTTTTTTGATGCTTCTTCGCATGTCCGAACACCCAAAAGGCATCAACCTGGGCACATTCCCTGTTTTTTGATGCTTATCCTCATGCCTGACCACCCAAAAAGCATCAACTTCTGCGGATTCGAGAGATTTTGATGCTTCTTCGCTTGCCCGAACACCCAAAAAGCATCAATTTCTGCGCTGTCCATGTTTTTCGATGCCTCCGCAGTTTTGCGCAGACATAAAAAGCATCTAAGATTAAAATGGTTGGGATTTTTGATGCTTTGCCGGGACGAAAGTTCTCGAAAAAGCATCGGAATATTAACTTCTGAGGATTATTGATGCCTTGTCCGGGGATGGACAAGCGAATAGCATCAAAAGAAAGATTCTCAAAAGATTTCGATGCCCGAAACCACCATTAATTGGGTTTCGGGCATCGTAAAACGCATAATTCTATATTTGAAAGTAAATGATGCTCTGCCTCCAAAGTATTTATGGCACAGCGCAGGAATCACCGGGCAACCTGCCTTATCCTCCAAATGGCTAAGCAGGGTCACTCCAGTTCCACGGTCCCGGGAGGCTTCGAAGTAAGGTCGTAGAGTACTCTGTTTACTCCCTTTACCTCGTTGATGATGCGGTTCATAACCTGCATTAGGATCTCATAAGGGATCTGAGCGGACTCTGCGGTCATGAAGTCAATGGTCTTGACTGCGCGGAGTGCCACGGCGTGATCGTAAGTTCTCTCATCACCCATAACGCCTACGGATCTCATATTGGTAAGAGCTGCAAAATACTGATTGGGCATCCACTCGGGCCAATAGCTTCTGAGGAGCGCATGGTCGGGATGATCTCTGTCGATATTAACTCCTGCTGCCTTTGCTGCTTCAAGCGCATACTCGTTGGCAGCCTTTTCAACTTCTTCTCTGTAGATAAAGTCCGCATCCTGAACGATGGCAACTTTTTCTGCGGTAATATCACCGATGATACGTATGCCGAGTCCCGGTCCGGGGAAGGGCTGTCTGAATACAAGATGGTCGGGAATGCCGAGCTCAAGTCCGACCTTTCTTACTTCGTCTTTGAAGAGATTTCTGAGAGGTTCAATGATCTCTTTGAAATCAACATAATCGGGAAGTCCTCCGACATTGTGGTGGGACTTGATCACAGCGGATTCTCCGCCCAGTCCGGATTCAACAACATCGGGATAAATGGTTCCCTGTACGAGGAAGTCAACAGTTCCGATCTTCTTGGCTTCTTCTTCGAATACTCTGATGAATTCCTCACCGATTATTTTACGCTTGCGCTCAGGCTCCGTTACGCCTGCGAGCTTTCCGTAAAATCTGTCTTTGGCATTTACTCTTATGAAGTTAAGATCATAATGTCCTTCAGGTCCGAAGATTGCTTCAACCTGGTCACCTTCGTCTTTTCTGAGAAGACCGTGATCTACGAATACGCATGTAAGCTGTTTTCCTACTGCCTTGGATAAAAGAACGGCAGCAACGGAAGAATCTACACCGCCGGAAAGTGCACAGAGAACTTTTCCGTCTCCGACCTTTTCCCTGATAAGCTTAATCTGCTCTTCCGCAAAAGAACTCATCTTCCAATCGCCCTTGCAATGACATACATTGTAGAGGAAATTGCCGAGCATCCTGGTTCCTTCGGGAGTATGAAGAACTTCGGGATGATACTGGAATCCGTAAAGATTCTCCGCATCATTTGCAATCGCTGCGTAAGGACAATTATCTGTGGTTGCGATAGATTTGAAGCCGGGAGCAATCTTTGATATGTAATCATTATGGCTCATCCAGCATGTTGTATTTTCCGTTACACCTTCAAAAACGGGAGATGAGGTATCAACCTTAAGAGGAGTATGTCCGTATTCCCTTACGGGAGCCTTTTCGACATTACCTCCGAGAAGAAAGCTCATGAGCTGCGCACCGTAGCAAAGCCCGAGAACGGGAACACCCATTTTAAAGAGTTCTTTGTCACAGGCTGCGGCACCCTCTTCGTAGACGCTGTTGGGTCCGCCGGTAAGAATGATTCCCTTGGGATTCATCGCCTTGATCTGATCCAAAGGAGTTTTATAAGAGTAGATTTCGCAATATACATTGTTTTCTCTTACTCTTCTTGCGACCAGCTGATTATACTGACCGCCGAAATCTATTACCAATACCAGTTCTTTATCCATCTTTCCATTCCTTTCAATGCCCTAAATTATATATTAAAATGGGCTTATTGCATAGTATTTAGACGGCCGCCTTACGGTCTTATTTCTATAATATAGGCTAAACTAATTATCTGAACATTCCGATATAATTATTAAATAGTCAGAATATTGCAAGCTTAAGCTCGTGAGAATGAAAGAATTTCGACAACAAAGCCCGAAAAACCGCTATTTTACTTAAAAAAACATCTTGCAAATTTGACTTTGGGGTGATACTTTAATCTTAACTAATAGTCTGATGGTGGCATATTAGGTCTGTTTGCCATATATGTCCACTCTAATAAAAAGGAAGGATCCTTTAGTCAGGTTTAAGCCTGCACCGGCTGTCACACATTTCATGGAAGAAAGGGGGCGTGGCGATGAGTGCTGTTAGTAACACAATATTCAACAACTATCTGACGGCGTTCGGCGCCCCGAAGATATCCAAGTACGACACTCACAAGAAGAGTGAGCTTCGCAGTACTTACAATTCCATCGTCAAAGCAAATAAAGATGCTCCCTGGTATCTTCCCGTAAAGGATCAGGAGGCCAAGATAGGTGCGATCGGATTAAAAGAATCCGCTCGTAATCTTCGTGCGTCTCTTGCGGAAGTCGGCGGTCTTGACGAAGACGGAGCCTTTAACAAAAAGCACGCCGCTTCAACGGATCCCGATACCGTATCGGTCGACTTCATAGGTGATGACAATACGGAATCCGTTCCTTCTTTCGATATCGAAGTAAAACAGCTGGCATCTCCTCAGGAGAACCTGGGTAATTACCTTCCCAACGATCCCGTATCGCTTCCCGAAGACAATTATTCATTTGACGTCAGCATCGGTGATATGAACTATGAATTCCAGTTCCATATCTCCGAAGACGAAACCAACAGAAGTATTCAGGAAAGACTTGTAAGACTGGTAAACAATGCCGGCATAGGCTTAAGTGCATCACTTGAAACCGAAGGTAATAATTCCGCGATCAGAATCACTTCCGATTCAAGCGGTGTAAGCGCAGGCAAGGATACCATATTCTCCATAAGCGATGACCGCACATCCAAAGCTTCCGGATCGGTTGACTATTTCGGACTCGATAAAGTAAGCAGCTATCCCACCAATGCGGTATTTTCATTAAACGGTGAGGACAGAAACGCTTCATCCAACCACTTCACCATCGGCAAGATGTATGAAGTTACTTTAAATGAGCTCAGTCCCGAAGGAAAACCCACAACCATCAGCATCAAAGCGGACATCGAATCGGTTGAAGAAAATGTTGGCCAGGTTATCGGAAGTTTCAACGATTTCCTCAAAGCCGTTAACTCCTATACGGGACAGGGCATCAAGACAAGGCTTCTCGACAATGAATTAAGCGGCATCACCGGAGCATACAAAGATGCACTGGGAAGTCTCGGTATCAATGTCGAAAGCAACGGATCGCTTTCGATCGATTCGGATAAGCTCAGAGAAGTTGCTGAAGAAAGCGATGATATAGGAAAAACTTTCAGTACGCTTAAAGACTTCTCGAACTCGATGATGAAAAAAAGTTCGCAGGTTTCGCTGGATCCCATGCAGTATGTAAACCGCAAAGTGGTCGCTTATAAGAATCCGGGACACAATCTGTCATCCCCTTATACATCGAGTATCTACAGCGGAATGATGTTTAACTACAGCTGTTAATAAGAAAGCAAACTAAAAGCCCTGCAGTGATAAGCTGCAGGGCTTTTCTTATGAAATCATTTTAATTTCCAAACTCGCTGTCCGCAAGTTCAAGCGCGGATGCGATTACCTTATCCATGTCATAGTACTTATACACTCCGAGTCTTCCGCCGAATATAACATCCTTCTCGGCATCCGCCATCTCTTTGTATTTTCCGTACAGTTCGGAATTTCTGTCATTGTTGACGGGATAATAAGGTTCATCTCCCGGCTTCCATTCCGAAGGATACTCCCTAGTTATGACAGTTCCGTCACCTTTTCCGAATTCGAAATGTTTATGCTCGATTATTCTGGTATAAGGCACATCTGCAGAGGTGTAGTTAACTGCTGCATTTCCCTGGAAGTTATCTACATCTTCCATATACTCTTCTTCGAACCTGAGAGATCTATACTCAAGGTAACCCAGTTTATATCCGAAGTATTCATCAACAGGTCCCGTATAGATCACTTTATCGAATGATTCGGGTTCGGGAGATGCACAGTTTTTCTCAAGAAAATCGCCGTAAGATATTCCGAGCCTTACCTCGGTCCCTTCAAGCATCTTCTCTACCATGGCGGTATATCCGCCCATGGGAATACCCTGATACCTGTCATTAAAGTAATTATTGTCGTAAGTAAATCTGACGGGAAGTCTTTTTATTATGAATGCGGGAAGTTCGGTACAGTCCCTGCCCCACTGCTTACGTGTATATCCCTTGATAAGCTTTTCATAAATATCGCGGCCTACCAGATTAAGAGCCTGTTCTTCAAGGTTTGCGGGTTCTTCTTTGTAACAATCCGCCTTCTGCTCATCAATGATCTTCTTTGCTTCCTCGGGTGTGGAAATATTCCACATCTTGCTGAAGGTGTTCATGTTAAAAGGAAGATTGTAGAGTTCATCGCCGTATTTGGCCACGGGAGAGTTAATAAAATTATTAAACTCAGCAAATTCCTGAACATAATCCCACACTCTTTTATCGGACGTATGGAATATATGAGCACCGTATTTGTGAACCTGAATACCGTGTTCTTCTTTGGAATAAATATTTCCGGCAATGTGTTCTCTTTTATCTATTACCAGGCATTTCTTTCCGGCCTGTTTTGCACGCTGTGCAAAAACACTGCCGAAAAGGCCTGCGCCGACTATCAGATAATCGTATCTCATTTAATATATCCCTTTAAAAGCTCTGCCTTATCGGTCTTCTCCCAGGGAAGTTCAACATCGGTTCTTCCGAAGTGACCGTATGCGGAGGTTGCCTTGTAGATGGGTCTTCTCAAGTCAAGCATCTTGATGATTCCTGCGGGACGAAGATCGAAATTCTCTCTTACGATCTCAACCAGCTTTTCATCGGAGATCTTACCGGTTCCGAAGGTATCTACCATTACGGAAGTAGGCTGTGCAACACCGATGGCATATGAAAGCTGAATCTCGCACTTATCGGCGATACCTGCGGCTACGATATTCTTGGCAACATATCTTGCCGCATATGCCGCGCTTCTGTCAACCTTGGTGCAGTCTTTTCCGGAGAACGCTCCGCCGCCGTGACGTGCGTATCCGCCGTAAGTATCAACGATGATCTTTCTTCCGGTAAGTCCGGCATCTCCGTTGGGGCCGCCGATAACAAATCTTCCGGTAGGATTAATGAAGAACTTTGTATTCTCATCGATCATCTCTTTGGGAAGCACTTCATCGAATACATACTTTTTGATGTCTTCGTGAATCTGCTCCTGAGTAACCTTGTCGTCATGCTGGGTAGAAAGAACTACAGCTTCAAGTCTTACGGGCTTTCCGTTCTCATCATATTCGACGGATACCTGGCTCTTTCCGTCTGCTCTGAGATAGGGAAGAGTTCCGTTCTTTCTTACTTCGGTAAGCTTTCTGGTAAGTTTGTGTGCAAGTGAAATGGGATAAGGCATCAGTTCGGGAGTCTCGTTAACCGCAAAACCGAACATCATACCCTGATCGCCGGCACCGATTGCTTCGATCTGCTCGTCGCTCATCTGGTTCTCTCTTGCTTCGAGTGCTTTGTCAACGCCCATGGCGATGTCGGGAGACTGCTTATCGAGTGCTACGAGAACAGCACAAGTTTTTCCGTCAAAACCTTTATCGGATGAATCATATCCGATATCGATGATAGTCTTTCTTGCAATGTCCTGAATGTCCACATTGGCTTTTGTTGTAATCTCTCCGGTGATGAGTACGAATCCGGTACATGTTGCTGTTTCACAGGCAACGCGGCTCATGGGATCCTGCTCGATCATCGCATCAAGTATTGCATCGGATACCGCATCACAGATTTTATCGGGATGTCCTTCGGTAACCGATTCGGATGTAAATAATATTTTCTCCATATATTTCCTTTCCGGCCTTACGGCCCTTAACCACATAAAAAAACCGCTTCCTTGAACAAGAAGCGGATTTAGTCGTGTATTAACTGTCCTCTTATTGTTCGATTAATCGCTCAGGTGGGCACCTTCCTTAAAGGGGTTGCCGTGGCTTCATCGGTCCTATGTACCTCTGCCAACTCTGAATAAGGGGTAAAACATATTTGATTAAGTAAAAACTACTATATATAAGGATATATGTCAATATCCGTATTTATCATCTTCAGCTGGTCATCAGTTTGAAATTGCGATAATCGTTGTCTCTTCTGACGACGCTTACATCAGCACCGAGACCTTTGAGCTTAAGCTCGAAATCCTCATATCCTCTCTGGATATACCGGATATTATCGACGATGCTCTCGCCCTCTGCAGCAAGTGCCGCAAGAACAAGTGCCGCACCGGCTCTTAAGTCGGGAGCTGCGATTCCGGCTCCGGTGTATTTGGATACTCCGTCGATGATGGCGGTATTTCCTTCTACCTTAATGTTGGCGCCCATTCTGATAAGTTCGTCAACATACTTAAAACGATTTTCGAAAATACTCTCGGTTACGATACTGGTTCCCTCGGAAAGTCCGAGCACAACAGTGATCTGAGGCTGCATGTCGGTAGGGAATCCGGGATAGGGAAGAGTCTTGATATGTGTATGTCTGAGAGGCCTCGAACATACAACTCTGACCTGGTCTCCCTGCTCCATTACTTCACATCCGATCTCGAGAAGCTTTGCGGTAATGGACTCAAGGTGCTTGGGAATAACATTCTTAACGGTTATATCACCTCTTGTAGCCGCAGCCGCCAGCATAAAGGTTCCTGCTTCGATCTGATCGGGAACTATGGTGTAGTCTGTTCCGTGAAGCTTGGGCACTCCTTTGATACGGATGACATCGGTACCTGCACCCTTGATATTTGCTCCCATGGAGTTCAGGAAGTTGGCCACGTCAACTACGTGGGGTTCCTTAGCCGCATTCTCGATGATGGTCTTTCCCTCGGCCATGGTAGCTGCAAGCATTACATTAATGGTCGCTCCCACGCTGACGACGTCCATATAAATATGGCTACCGACAAGACGCTGTGCCCTGGTCTTGATCATACCGTGTTCGAGAATCACTTCGGCTCCGAGAGCTCTGAAGCCTTTGATATGCTGATCGATGGCTCTGCATCCGATGTCACATCCTCCGGGGAGGGTAACCTCGGCAGTCTTATATTTTCCGAGCATTGCACCGATCAGATAATAAGACGCTCTGATCTTCTTTATATTATCGTCGCATACCACGGTGCTTCCGATATTGGCTGCATTTATGGTGATGCGGTGACGATCTTCTTTATTAACAATGATACCTATGCTTCCCATAGCATCCATGAGCACGTTGGTGTCACGAACGTCGGGAACATTATCTATATGGACGGTCTCATCGGTCATAATTGAGGCGGCTAATATAGGAAGAGCTGCGTTTTTCGCACCTCCTATCTCAACTTCCCCAACCAATGAATTACCGCCGTGAATCAAGTACTGTTCCATGAAAAGCCCCTTGATAGTTACGGATTTAAATACGCAAAGACTTTAACACAAAAACCTCCGGATGTCCAGCCTGGCACCCGCCATGGAAGCCTTTTCAAGCGTATAGTTTCCGGATTTTCAGCTATTTTTCAATGCTTTTAAGGGAACCCCCTTACTTCAGTTCCCTCTTTATAGCGGAGTAAGTCTCCTGCATGGCCGATCCTACATATCCGCCGATGTCTTTCTTGGCTTCTTTGTCCAGAAGTGCGGGATCGATGGGATCACCGAACTCAACCACAACCTTTGTCGATCTGACAAAAGGAATATGTCTGATAAGGATATTCTCCGTTCCGACCATTGTTACGGGCTGGATCAGTGCTCCGCTCTTGGTAGCTATCTTAAAGCTACCGTTGTGCATGGGAAGAAGCTTGTCTGTTTCATAATCTCTGTTTCTGGTTCCCTCGGGGAAGATCAGGATCGATACTCCGGTCTTGGCCAGTTCGATGGCCTTGAGAATGGTTTCCAATCCCTTCCTTGTATTCTTCCTGTCCAGGAACTGGCACTTAAGAAGCATCATCCAAATGCTTAAAAGAGGAATCATTTTAGTTGACTTTTTAGCAATTACTCCGGTAGGGCATTTGCACAGCGGGTAAGCCACCACAATATCAAATATACTCCTGTGGTTTCCCACATATAATAAAGCTTTGTCCTGAGGAACCTTCTCTTTGCCCCTCACCTCGACTTTAATACCACAGAGCTTCCATACGCTTCTGAAGCCCCACATGACAACCGAGTTGGCAAGTTTGTCCGCTTTCTCCGGATTAAATTTGCTCATGATCAAGCATACGAGCATAAGGGGAGTAGTAAAGATCAAAAACAATGCCACGTACACAAAAGTAATAAACAATCTGATCATATTAGTGCCCTTTTCTTCTTATTGACAATCTGTTAATTACAACTTTCCTTCGGATTCCAGCTCAGCCATACATCCGTATATCAGGCAGTACACTCCCGCTCCCCCTTCGACCGGAGTGTATACCGAAGATTCCACATTCATTCCCGACAGATAATGAAGCATCATCTGCATGGTCTTGTCATATTCATATCCCTTGAGGATATAATTGGCGCTCATAAGAAGTCTCATGTACCCTATCATCTCTTCCGGTGAACCGGTCTGGGATGACAAAGGATCGGCAATCTCCCTGCGTCTGTTATTTACAATCTGAGCGTTTGACAATATCGTATTCACCAGCATATCGCAGAGTTCTTTGTCCACGGTCTGCCTGGTGACGATATAAGTCATTGCTCCGTACATGTAACCGTCATCGGGATAAATATCGGATGACGAGAAATAATCCTTATATGTCAGCAGTTCCGAAGCATATGTACTGTCTCCCGACGCCCTGTAAAGCTCCGCGAGAGCTCTGAATGCCGCAGAATCACTCTTCAATACATTTCCGCTCTGGGAATATATCGATGAAGCTTTCTGAAGACACTCCGTCGCAAGTGCGCTGTCGTATTCTTTATATAAAAAAGAAAACTTTGCCAGTATCGCCGCATATATGACTGCGTCCGTATATGAACTGTCCGAATAATCGCTTCCCGATATCCAGTCTCTTACGCACACAAGCTGCTCCGGTGCACTCGATACAATATCGGTCCTGTCAGGATCTGATGCATCAGGCATCCCGTACCATTCATATGCCTGAAGAAAATCAAGAACGGAAACCGGAGTTGCGGTGAGATTCTTAAGGCTTTCCATCACTTCCGCGTTTATCCTGATACTTCCTGCCAGATAACAATCGGGACTTATGGTAAAGTTTTGTGAATAACCGTATATATCACATTCGATCCTGTAATTACCGGAAGCGGTAAGCGAAGAAAAATCTGCCTTCTTTATCGAATCGTTACCCTTGGCGTCTTCGAACATTCCTTCAAATACTATTCTGTCACGGTCAAGATCTCTGACGCTGAAATAAACCACCTCGTCCTGTCCGGGAGCAAGCCTCAGATATGCATACTTTTCGGCACCGGATGAGTAGCCGGTCAGATCCGTCATGATATTGGGAAGACCGACGGGGACATCATAATCCAGAACCGCAACCGGTTCCATACTCCTTGCACCGGTTATTCCGGAACTGCATGCAGACAATCCCAGAATGCAGCACATAAAAAATGAAGCGTATGAAATTGTATGTTTTTTCATACGCCCCATTTTCCCTCCCGTATTATCAAAACACACGGAGATATTTTACCACCAAATGGCTTTTCGGTCTATCAGCTGACCATGTCCACCTGCTGGACCGTCCCCGCTCTTCCGTCTTCATAGAGGAACATTCCTGTGGCTCTTATTATGGCATTCGTTTTGTATGTCTCATCCTTAAGCGAGTACTCCGTGGGTGCATTCATGAGATTGATCGCACCGATTCCCGCATCCTTTAAAGACAGAAGTTTATCGCTGCCATCCTTCTCTTTAACCCAGACGGAAAGTTTATCGAATACATCATCATCTTCATCTATCCAGCCGTCCCTGTCCGTATCAAACCGGGCAAGTTCCTCAAAACCGTTACCGCTCCGGGTTCCGAAAAGCTCGGATCCGTCATTTATCTTACCGTCTGAATTAATATCAAGCGCCAAAAATCCGCTTCCGGGAGAAAGAGTTTTTATCTTCTCCTCTTTTCCGTCCGTATCCAGGTCAAAATAAAACTCCTGATCGGATATCCCGGTAATTCCGGATTCCAGGTTAATAACAAGGGGATCAATGTAGTGAGGAGCACTTCCCTTAACTCTTCCTTCATAATACTCCTCGAATTCTCTGCTCATGTGAACATCGATATTAAACTCAATCTCTCTTCCGTCTTCGGTAAATGCTTTGCCCTTAGTCCTAAAGCCCGTATCCTCTACCTCCTTGAAATAATGCTTTTCCGTCATTTCAAGTTTCGCCAAAGAAGGTGTCTGATCCGAAGAAATCCGGTTTTCTGCGTAAGTCCGCCCCGAATTACATGTCTCGTATCCGCTTCTTAAATCAGCCATCAGATCATCGATCCTCTTTCTGTAATCTTCAAACAATATGGAGAAGATGTACAAAAAGGACATTTTACGGGCATATAATTCGGAATCGCTTCTTACGGCTTCCGCACTTTCCTCGGGTTTCACTCCTCTGATAGTCATGTTTCCCATGATGTCCGTGATCGAGGGTGTTTTCTCTTCTGTTTTTTCTCCTTCCGGGCTTTCGTCTATATCCTCCTTTCCGCCTTTATCTTCATACTTTCCCAGAAGAGTATCGAGAAATGATGACGCTCCCCCGCGTGCTCCGAAGCCGAGTCCGCCTTCTATTCCGGAACCGGATACCTTCGTAGCTTTCAAACTCCTTTCTGAATAACTCACAGCACTGTAGCTGCGTTCGGACTCCATTCCTGTGACCGAACCGTTAATCCTCAATAAAAATCTCCTTTCTCTGATTGCCCCATCCGGAATAAAGACAACAAAAAGAACGCCTCCGGGATTCCGGAGTTTAATCTCCCGGCTCCATCGGAGCCATGAATCCTTTCTGCGTTCGTCATTCCGTGATATGGGTTTTTAATGTAACAAAAGACCGGAGAAAAACTTCCTCCGGTCTTTATATCGGTTTGTTTATCGAAATAATTTAGTTATCGCCTTCGTCTTTCTTACCGGGAAAACGAATAACCTTGCTGTCCGCATTCGGTGAAATTATCGAAGCAACCTTTTCAAGTCTGTCCCTTGCTTCCTTCTGCTTCTTCATTACGATCGAAGCCACAAGATTCTTGGGGATCACGATATTTTCCATGAAAGGATTGATCACGATACCGAAGGTTGTATTCTCGCTTCCGTCCGGATTGGGTGTAAGGATAAATCTGGCAAGATCCGAGAATTTTACCGCAACGGTTTCCTTAACAAATTCTTCGGGAAGCTTAGATGCGCCTTCCATAGCCTGCGCTTTCTCAACCGTCGCATTATCCGTAAAGGCAACGAAGAATCTTCTTCCGTCCGAACCCGTCAGAATAGGAAAACGAAACTGTGCTTTTCCGTTAACCAGCTTTTCTCCGTCAGGTCCGACCTCGGCCTTAACCTCGGCAGGAGCAAGAAACTCCGCCTTATCAAGTTCTTCCATAAACATTTCCTGATGCCCCCGATCGGGAGTTTTTCCGTCAGCCTTTATAAGCTGCATTACTCCCACCAGCATGGGATTTGATACTGTCTTGTTTAATTCCATCTTATCTCCTGTTGAAGTTGATGAGACATCCCTTAAGGATTATCTGTCTCTCCTCATCGGTAAGGCTGCCGAGTGTCATGGTAAATTCCTTCAGATCTCCCGAAGCGGTATCAACTTTGTATGCCTTGATGCTGTCTGCCTTATCGATAACAGCCTGCTTGATACCGGGTACAAAAATGTAATCAAGATTCTTGAAGGGAAGTTCTTCTCCATCAATGATGAAAGGAAGCATACCCCAGTTGATAAGATTGGATCTGTATCTCTTGGTGGCATATTCATTTGCGATATTAGCCCATCCTCCGAGAACTCTCTGGCAGGAAGCAGCCTGTTCTCTTGCGGAGCCGTCTCCGGGCTTTACCGCAAAGATGGTAGAACCTATACCGGTATTGTCTTTATTTACATCCGAGAAGGTCTTGGTAACTGTTTCCGCAACAGCCTTTATCTCATCCGTCATATCCGCAAATGAGGTTCCCGCTTCTCTCTTTTCTTCCTGAGCTCTTACTTCCTTTGCGCGGCCCACATATTCGGGATCCTTACGTGAGAGTGCAAACTCCGCAAGTCCGAGAGGATTTGATCTGTAGCTTGAAGTCTCTCCTGAAGGGATCAGCTCGTCGGTTGTGGTAACGGGATCGTGGATCTCCGAAACAACCTTGAGAATAAGATTGTCCTGAAGTGCGGGCATCTTGGGCCAGTCTTTGATGTTGGGTCCGAGAATGAGCTTCTCTTCGGGCGCGGGCTTATTACCGGAATTGAATACTCTCTTCTGATAAATGCCTGCATCGAAATGATAAGTATATTTATTGAAGCCGCCTTCGAAGTTCTCGGCACTGGTAAGTACACCGCCGTTAGCTGCGGTTGCTGCGATACTTCTTGCGTCCATAAGTGCAACGGAAGCAACCTGTCCGTTCTGAACCTTCGATCCTTCTCTGTTGGGGAAGTTTCTGGTCGAGTGACGGATTGAGAATGCATTGTTGGAAGGAGTATCTCCTGCACCGAAACAAGGTCCGCAGAATGCAGTCTTAAGAACAGCACCTGTCTCAAGAATGGTTGCTGCGCATCCGTTCTTGATGATCTCCATGTATACGGGCATGGATGCGGGATATACGCTGAGAGTAAACTCTCCGTCTCCGATGGAAGCACCCTTTAGGATATCCGCTGCGGCACAGATATTTTCAAATCCGCCGCCGGCACATCCTGCGATGATACCCTGATCTACATAGAACTTTCCGCCCCTGAGTTTACTCATAAGCTCAAATTCCACTTTATCACCGAAGGAAACCTTTGCTCTCTCTTCAGCCTCGTGGATGATATCCTCGGGATTTGCATTGAACTCGTCGATGGTAAAAGCATTGCTGGGATGGAAAGGCATGGCGATCATGGGCTTGATCTCGGAGAGATCTACAATGACCGCACCGTCATAATATGCTACGGCACCGGGATCCATCTTGTAGTAGTCCTCTCCTCTGCCGTGAATCTCAAGGAATTCCTTGGTCTTATCATCGGTTACCCAAATAGATGACAGGCATGTCGTTTCTGTAGTCATTACATCGACACCGATTCTGAAATCTTCGGAAAGATTTGCTACACCGGGTCCTACAAACTCCATTACCTTATTCTTAACATATCCGTTCTTGAACACCGCACCGATGATAGCGATTGCTACGTCCTGAGGTCCTACTCCCTTTCTGGGTGAACCGGTCAGGTAGATGGCAACGATTCCGGGCATGGCAACATCGTAAGTCTGTCCGAGAAGCTGCTTAACAAGCTCGGGGCCTCCTTCACCCATCGCCATTGTTCCGAGGGCACCGTATCTGGTGTGAGAGTCGGAACCGAGTATCATCTTTCCGCATCCCGCCATCATCTCACGCTCAAACTGGTGGATGACCGCCTGGTGAGGAGGTACATATATTCCGCCGTACTTTCTGGCAGCGGAAAGACCGAATACGTGATCGTCTTCGTTGATGGTTCCGCCTACCGCACAAAGAGAGTTGTGACAGTTGGTAAGAACATAGGGGATGGGAAACTTCTCAAGGCCCGATGCTCTTGCGGTCTGAATGATACCTACGAAAGTGATATCATGGCTGGCAAGTGAATCATACTTGATCTTAAGGTTCTCCATGTTTCCGGAGGTGTTGTGCTTCTCCAGAATGGAATAAGCCATGGTTGAGCGCTTAGCTTCCGCTTTGTCGGGAGCGCTTCCCGTAAGCGAAGTGATCTTAGCGCCTGCTTCCGCATTATCCTCGACAAGCTCTGTGCCGTTTACAAGATATGCGCCGCCGTCTGTAAGTCTGATCATAAAAATATCTCCTCATAAATCGTACCGGAGCCGGAGCTCCGGTACATTTTAATTACTTCTCTGTCTTGGATGCTTTTCTCTTAAGAACCACTTTGTCGAGATGCCAGATCTCATCTACATACTGCTGAATGGTTCTGTCGGATGTAAACTTTCCGGAACAAGCTACATTGAGTATCGCACTCTTTGCCCAAGCTGTCTGATTCTCGTAATACTCTACGATCTTAGCCCTTGCGTCGGCATATGACTTGAAATCCTTAAGGATAAAGTAAGTATCTGCCTTGGAAGTGGACTGAGTGTTCAGAAGGCTGTTGTAAAGAGGTCTGAAGAGCTCGGTATCGGGGGAATATGTTCCGTTGATCAGCTGCATGAGAACGCGTCTGATGTCGGGATCGTTATTGAAGATCTGCATGGGATCGTATCCACCGTTATTTTCGAATCCGATAACCTCATCCGAACTCATGCCGAAGATAAATGCATTTTCTTCTCCGACTTCTTTGACGATCTCTACGTTAGCTCCGTCCATGGTTCCGAGGGTAAGTGCACCGTTGAGCATGAACTTCATGTTACCGGTTCCGGATGCTTCCTTGGAAGCGGTTGAGATCTGCTCCGAAACATCGGATGCCGCAAAGATAAGTTCCGCATTGGATACATTGTAGTTCTCGATGAATACGATCTTCATCAGTCCCTTAACATCGGGATCGTTATTTACAACATCAGCTACGGAGTTTATGAGCTTAATCGTAAGTTTTGCGTTTCTGTAGCCTGCTGCAGCCTTGGCTCCGAATATAAATGTTCTCGGAGTAAAGTCCTTATCGGGATGATCCTTGAGCTCATTGTACAGATACATAATATGGAGAATGTTCATAAGCTGTCTCTTGTACTCGTGGAGACGCTTTACCTGAACATCGAATATGGATCTGGGATCGACTTCGATTCCGTTATGCTCGGAGATGTACTTTGCAAGGCGTACCTTGTTGCGGTACTTGATATTCATGAACTCCTTCTGAGCCTTCTTATCATCGGCGTAGATTGCAAGCTCATGAATATGAGGAAGATCCGTGATCCACTCATCTCCTATATGATCGGTAATCCAGTCTGCCAGAAGAGGATTTCCGTGAAGAAGGAATCTTCTCTGGGTGATACCGTTTGTCTTATTATTGAACTTCTCGGGGAACATCTCGTAGAAGTCCTTAAGTTCCTGCTTCTTAAGGATCTCGGTATGAAGCTCCGCAACACCGTTTACGGAATATCCGGATACGATAGCCATGTGTGCCATCTTGACCTGTCCGTCATAAATGACTGCCATCTTGCGGATCTTCTCGTTAACATCAACACCGGGAACATTCGAATACTTCTCTTTGATCTGCTCGATAAACCTTCTGTTGATCTCTTCCACTATCTGATAGATTCTGGGAAGAAGACGGCTGAAGAGTTCAATGGGCCACTTCTCGAGAGCTTCGCTCATGATGGTGTGGTTGGTGTAAGCACATGTCTTGGTGGTTACATCCCACGCTTCATCCCATGTAAGTCCGTAGTCATCCATAAGAACTCTCATAAGCTCTGCGATTGCAACGGTAGGATGGGTATCATTTAGCTGGAATGTTACCTTCTCATGGAACTTCTTGATATCCTTGTGAGCTCGCATGTACTTATCAACCGCTTCCTGAACGGATGCCGATATAAAGAAGTACTGCTGCTTAAGTCTGAGTTCCTTACCTGCATAATGATTGTCGTTGGGATAGAGAACCTCAACGATGTTCTTTGCAAGGTTTGCCTGTTCAACGGATCTCTGATAATCACCCTTATCGAATGCATCCAGCTGGAAACACTCAACAGGCTCTGCATCCCAGATTCTGAGAGTATTAACGATTCCGTTTCCGTAACCTACGATGGGAATATCAAAAGGAATTGCCCTTACTGACTGATAATCCTTCTGAGTGAAGATTCCTCTTCCGTTCTCATCGGTATGAAAATCAACATATCCTCCGAACTTGATCTCCTTGGCATATTCGGGACGGCGGAGTTCGAAAGGATTTCCGTTTGCAAGCCAGTTATCCGGAACCTCTACCTGATATCCGTCCTCGATCTTCTGCTTGAACATTCCGTAACGGTAGCGGATTCCGCATCCGTATGCGGGATATCCGAGGGTTGCCAGTGAATCCAGGAAACATGCGGCAAGTCTTCCGAGACCGCCGTTTCCGAGAGCTGCATCGGGTTCCTGATCCTCCACCACGTTAAGATCGAGTCCCATTTCCTCACATGCTTCTTTTACGGGCTTATAAGCCTCCATATTAATAAGGCTGTTGCCGAGGGCTCTTCCCATAAGGAATTCCATCGACATGTAATAGACCATCTTGGGATCTTCTTTTTCATATGCTTCCTGGGTCTCGATCCACATATCCATGATCTGATCCTTGATCGCATATGATACTGCCTGGAAGATCTGCTGGGGAGTTGCCTCCTCCAATGTCTTTCTGAAAAGTGTCTTTACATTGTAATTGACACTCCTCTTGAAAAGTTCCTTATCAAACTTATCTCTCTTTGTAGCACCTGAATTCTTCAATATCGTATCTCCTTTCAAAGAAATATGATTTGTCCTGTCAGATTTTTTCGAGACTGATGGTAACCTTTTCGCCGTTGATATCCCATTCCTTGGAGAATGCGAAATCTTTGCCTGATGTAATTTCGTCTGCGAGAAGTTTAGTGGAGATCTGCTCCTGATTTCTTCTAACTATTCCGTAAAGCTTGTCGTTTCCGTTGAGGGAGATGCGAATGTGATCCATAACCTCGAATCCGGAATCCTTACGCATGGTCTGAACCTTAGAAACAAGCTCTGCCGCAAATCCCTCTTCGATAAGCTCATCGGTGAGGTTAAGATCAAGGACAACCGTCATGCCGTGATCCTCTGATGCTTCGTAGCCTTCCTTCTTGGTCATCTCAATGAGAAGATCGTCCTTGGTAAGTTCTACGGCATCTCCGTTTACGTCAAAGGAGATCGCACCCTTGGCTTCAAGCTCGTCCATAGCCGCATTTCCGTCGATCTCTTTGAGATACTTCTGGATTCCTCCGAGAAGTTTTCCGTACTTGGGACCTACGGTCTTAAGCTGAGGCTTGAAGATATATGTGGTGAACGCCCTTACGTCATCGGTAAAGAGAACTTCTTTAACATTGAGTTCTTCTCTGATGATATCGATGTAGAACTCGTCAAGCTTCTCATCGCTCTTGATGTACATCTTGGAGATGGGCTGACGATTCTTAACTGCGCCTTCATTTCTGCATGCACGTCCGAGAACAACGGCATCAAGAACGGTCTCCATCTTCTCCTCAAGTTCCGCATCGATAAGCTTCTCGTCTGCTACGGGATAATCGCAGAGATGAATGCTCTCGGGAGCTTTAGGATCGGAATTTCTTACGATGTTCTGATAGATGCTCTCTGTCATGAAAGGAATCATGGGAGCTGCAACCTTGGAGATCGTAACAAGTGCGGTATAAAGAGTCATGTAAGCATTGATCTTATCCTGCTCCATTCCCTTAGCCCAGAATCTTTCACGGCTGCGGCGTACATACCAGTTACTCATCTCATCGACGAATTTCTCAAGTGCCGCGCCCGCTTCGGGAATCTTGTACTGATCAAGGTCAGCGTCGACTTCCTTTACGCAGGTATTAAGTCTTGAAAGGAGCCACTTATCCATAACGGGAAGCTTGTCATAATCAAGGCTGTACTTTCCTGCATCAAAGCCGTCGATATTTGCATAGAGTACGAAGAATGCATATGTGTTCCAGAGAGTACCGAGGAATTTTCTCTGTCCCTCGATAACCGCAGCCTCGGAGAATCTCTTGGGAAGCCAGGGAGCCGCACTGGTATAGAAATACCATCTGATGGCATCCGCACCGAACTTGCCGAGTGCTTCCATGGGATCTACAACATTTCCGAGATGCTTACTCATCTTTCTGCCCTGCTCATCCTGAACAAGGCCGAGAACGATGACATTCTCATAAGGGGACTTGTTGAACAGAAGAGTTCCTTCGGCCATGAGGGAGTAGAACCATCCTCTGGTCTGGTCTACGGCTTCGGAAATGAATGCTGCGGGGAACTGCTGCTCAAACAGCTCTTTGTTTTCAAAAGGATAATGGTGCTGTGCAAAAGGCATTGCACCGGAGTCAAACCAGCAGTCGATAACTTCGGGAACTCTCTTCATGGAGCCGCCGCAGTCGGGACACTTGCAGGTTATCTCATCGATATAGGGTCTGTGGAGCTCGACGGTCTTAGCCTTCTCGTCTCCGCTTGCAGCAAAGAGTTCTTCTCTCGATCCGATGCAGATTCTCTTACCGCACTCGCACTCCCAGATGTTGAGAGGAGTACCCCAGTAACGGTTTCTTGAAAGTGCCCAGTCCTGAATATTCTCAAGCCAGTTACCGAATCTTCCGGTTCCGATGGATTCGGGCATCCAGTGAACGGTCTTATTGTTTCTTACAAGGTCATCCTTAACCGCGGTAACCTTTACATACCATGACTCACGTGCATAGTAGAGAAGCGGAGTATCGCATCTCCAGCAGAAAGGATAATCGTGCTCGAACTTGGGAGCATCGAAGAGCTTTCCGTCGGCATCAAGATCCTTAAGAACAAGAGGATCGGCATCCTTAACGAACTTTCCTTCGTAAGGGGTATCTGCGGTCATGTTACCCTTGCTGTCTACGAACTGTACGAAGGGAAGGTCATACTCGCGGCCTACACGGGAGTCATCCTCACCGAATGCGGGAGCGATATGTACGATACCGGTACCGTCGGTCATTGTTACATAATCGTCTTTAACGATGAAATGTGCTTTCTTGTGCTGCTTGTCCGCTGCCTTTGCGGCGCCTTCGAAGAGAGGCTCGTACTCCATTCTCTCGAGGTCGCTTCCGACATACTTCTCAAGAATCTCGTAAGCGGGTGCATCGTCGGTCTTGAACTTACCGAGAACGGTATCGCAAAGTGCCTCGGCAAGGATGTAGGTGAATCCGTCTGCTGCCTTAACCTTTACATAGCTCTCGGCAGGATTAACGCAGAGTGCAACGTTCGAAGGAAGGGTCCAGGGAGTTGTGGTCCATGCGAGGAAATAGAAATCTCCGTCCTTAGCCTTGAAACGTACGATTGCGGAACGCTCCTTAACGGTCTTATACCCCTGCGCTACCTCGTGGGATGAAAGAGGAGTTCCGCATCTCGGGCAGTAAGGAACGATCTTGAATCCCTTGTAGAGCAGTCCCTTGTCCCAGATTGTTTTAAGAGCCCACCATTCGGACTCGATATAGTTGTCGTCATAGGTGATGTAGGGATTGTCCATATCAGCCCAGAAGCCGATCTTGCCGGAGAAATCCTCCCACATTCCCTTATATTTCCAAACGGACTCCTTACACTTGCCGATGAAAGGCTCAAGTCCGTAGCTTTCGATCTGTTCCTTGCCGTTTATTCCAAGGAGTTTCTCAACCTCAAGCTCTACGGGAAGACCATGAGTATCCCATCCGGCCTTTCTGGGAACCTGATATCCCTTCATGGTACGGTATCTGGGGATCATGTCCTTGATGGTACGGGTCTCGACGTGACCGATATGGGGCTTTCCGTTTGCGGTGGGAGGTCCGTCATAGAATGTATAGACCGGTCCTTCCTTGCGGGAATCAATGCTCTTTCTGAATATGTCATTCTCCGCCCAGAATTTTTCTACTTCTTCCTCTCTCTGAGTAAAAGAGAGATCGGAATTAACCTGCTTATACATAAATTCCTCCTGTAATAAAAAACAAACCTCACCCTGGTAAGCGAGGCGTCTTTGCTTCTCTACTATAAAAATGTATCAAACGCAATTTTAGTTGAAAATGCCGATATTGTCAATATTATAGCGGGTTTTGCATTGTTTTTTGATAACGCGAAATATATAATATATGGGTAGTTATTTTATGAGGATCACAAAAGTGGCTGATAAAAATACTAAGACAACAAAAAAGAAACATAAACGTGCCAGAAAAGGGTCCATAAGCGGTCAGATGTACACCGTTGCCATCCTTCCGGTCATCCTTTTCGCACTCGTGATTACATTCGCCGGAATCCCCTTTTTGAGCGGTATCATGCATGATATGGCGGAAAAGGAACTCCGTAACGCCTGTATGAGCACCGCGCTTCTCATGGATGCCACATATGCGGGCGACTACAGACTCACCGGCAGCGATGCCCTGTATTTCTACAAGGGTGACTCGAATATAACCATGGATTATTCCGTGATCGATTCCATTAAAGAGTCCACGGACCTGGATATTTCCATTTTCTATAAAGACACCCGTATTCTCACCACCCTCGCCGGTGAAGACGGAGCCAGAATGGTGGGAACCGGAGTCGCGTCCCAGATCTACAAGACCGTATTTGAAGACGGACAAGAAGCCTTTTACAACAATACGGTGATCTTCGGAACCCCCTATTACACCTACTATATCCCCTTGGTTTCAAGCCACGGCAATATACAGGGAATGATAGCCGCAGCCCGTCCTTCGGCCAATGTCAACAAGACCATAAGATCTTATATCCTCATCCTTGCGGGAATAGCTCTCATCCTCACCGGAGTCATGATCTTCATAGTCGTATCAATTACAAGGCCCATGACCGGAGCCATCGAGAGCATCTTTTCATTCGTCAAGGAAGCTTCCGGCGGTAACGAGACCGTAACCCTCGACGAAAACCTGCTCAGAAGGCGTGACGAACTTGGTGAGATCGGTGAAAGCGTATTGTTGATGCAGCGCTCCATGAGAGCCATGATGGAATCCGATCCTCTCACCGGACTTTTCAACCGCCGCTCGGCTCACAGAAAACTGGCTCCCATCATAGCCAAGGCCAAGAATTCACCCGAATCCTTCTGTATCTCAATCGGTGACATCGACTTTTTCAAGCACGTTAATGACACCTACGGTCATGACGCAGGCGACGAGGTTCTTATAAAAGTTGCAGATATCATCAGGGAACATATGAAAAACTACGGCTTTGTTTCCAGATGGGGCGGAGAAGAATTCCTCATGGTATTTGACAGAACAAGCCTTCTGATGGCCGAAAACAGTCTCTGGGGCCTTCTCGATAAGATCAGAGCCGCCGAGATCAGGTACGACAACTACGTGATCAAGGTAACCATGAGCTACGGTGTCAGCGAATGGGACAAGGAAGAAAGTCTGGACGACCTGATAAGAAATGCGGACGATAAGCTGTATTTTGCCAAGAACAGCGGAAGAAACAGGGTCGTAAGCAAGATTGAAACCGAAGAAAAAGAAGAAAGCTCCGAAGAAAACGAGCTTGATGCATTCTTAAGATCCATAGGCGGTGGCTCACCGGACAATATTCCTTTATCCACCGACGGATCCGGCCATTTCGAAAACCTCTCCGCCAAAGAGCTGGAAGACATTCTCAGCGGAAAAGCTGACGAAGAGGCCGCACTCGAAGGCGGCGATACCCCTTCCGCACCCATCACTTTTTCCGAAGATTCCTACACGGAAAGCGCTCTTTTCGGAATCGATCCGCCGAAACAAAACGAATGATATAAAGGGCAGGATTAAATCCTGCCCTTTATTTATGCCTCTTTCTTTTTCTTTTCGGGTACTGCCTGAACGATCATTATAGCCGCGAACATCAAAAGGCTTCCTATCATTTCCCTGGAAGACAGCCTTTGATGCAGGATCAGGAATCCGCCCAAAACGGAAAACAGTGCCTCCGAACTCATAAGGATCGATGCAACATATGGCTCTATCCTGGACTGGCATATTATCTGTATCGTATATGCGATGCCCCCGGACAAAACGCCCGAATACAAAAGCGGTATCATGGCCGCCATTATCATGGTCAAATTCACATCTTCAAGTGCGAACATAAAGGCGGAACTGGTTACGGTTACCGTCAAAAACTCTATACATGCCAGCTTCACGCTGTCATACTCTCCCGAAAACGCATCTATCGCCAGTATCTGAACCGCAAAAACCGCCGCACACGCTATCAGATACAGATCTCCGGAAGTTACCTTAAAGCTTCCGCTCATGGTCAGGAAATATAATCCGGCCACTGCGATGATGATACCGATCCAGACATTTACCCCGATCTTTCTTTTCATAAAAAGACCCAGAACAGGGACGATAACTATATACATTGCGGTTATGAATCCCGCTTTTCCCACGGAATCGGTTTTTAAAATACCTATCTGTTGCAGATTCGAGGCAAAGGATAAAAGAATTCCTATTATTATTCCCGCTTTCCACAGCTTAGGGTTCTTCCAGGAACATGCTTTGGGATCCTTGCCCGAATTACCGAACCTGTCATGAATAAAAGAAAAACCGAAAACCGTGGCCGTGGCCATGGCGAATCTTACAGCCGAAAAAGTAAAGGGGCCGACCTTATCCATTCCGATACTCTGAAAGGCGAAGGCAAGTCCCCATATAAGTGCTCCAAAAAGCTGGAGCAATGCAAACAATATACGAGCTTTATTCATTACGACTTTCTGTCCTTGTAGATTTTGTGAAGGTATTCTTTGATCTCCTGATCGACAGGAATCTTCAGAATGTCCGAAGCCAATTTTTCCGCATCGGCCGTAGTCCACTCCGAAAGAGTTCTCCTTACTTCCGAAACGGAACGGGGATTAACACTGAACTTTCTGCATCCGAAACCTGCGATTATGGGGATCACTTCAGGATCCGATGCTGCTTCACCGCATATTGAAATATCGATACCGGCAGACCTTGCGGCATCGATGGTCTGTTTTATCATGCGCAGTATCGAAGGCTGTGTTACGGACTGAAGATATGCAACTCTGCTGTTTCCGCGGTCCGCGCTCATTACATACTGCACCAGATCGTTGGTTCCTATGGAAAAGAAATCGCACTCGTGCGCAAGCATATCCGCAATGATCGCAGCGGAAGGAGTTTCTATGGTTGCACCGACTTTGATATCATCGTTAAAATCAAATCCTTCATCCCGCAGATCCGTTTTGATCTCATGAATAAGGGATTTGATGTTTCTCATCTCTTCTACACATGTAACCATCGGGATCATTATGGACAGATTCCCGCCGGCACTTGCCCTGAGTATGGCGCGGAGCTGCGTTGTAAATACATCCCTGTGACCGAGGCTGTACCTTACGCCTCTGTATCCCAGAAAGGGATTGTCTTCTTTTTCCAGCTCCAGGAAGGGAATACTCTTATCGCCGCCTATGTCCAGCGTTCTGACAATGACTTCCTTACCCTTCATTGCGGATGCGATTCTTGAGTAAACTCTGGTCTGCTCTTCTTCATCAGGGATACGTCCTTCACCCGAAAGGAGATTCTCGGTTCTGAACAGTCCGATTCCCTCTCCGCCTTCGTCGATCGCATGCATAACGCTCAGTATGTCGGATGCATTACACATAATGACCGCTTCGGTTCCGTCTGCCATGACGGTTTTGAGATTCCTGTAGCTTTTCAGATCTTCAAGATCCGCAAGATATTTTTTTCTTTTATCCGAATACACGGCAACAATATCAGGGTCGGGTCTTTCATACACATACCCGCCTATTCCGTCTACTATAACAGTGTCACCGTCATGTATCTCTTCAGTCGCACCGTATACATCATAAACAGTGGGTATTCCCATAGACTTGGCCGCAAGGGCCGAGTGTGAAGCCATACCTCCCGTTTCGCATACGAGTCCCGCGATGCTGTAATCCTTAAGTACTCCTACCATATACGGTGTAAGGAAGGAGGTTACCAAAACAGCACCCGGTTTCATTCCGGATATCGCAGCAGTAAATTCATCGTTGCTCATAACACCGCTTTCCGGTGATGATATAACCTTAGCGATACCGATTCCTATTCCTTTTGAAACTTCAGATCCGTTTAACATTCGATCATCCTACAGGAGGGTCATTACTTTGACGTAATCCTCCGTTTTATCTCTCATTATCTCAAAACCCCTGATCAGTTCCTCAAAAGAAAACCTGTGAGATATAAGCTTTTCCGGAGAGATTTTTCCTTCCTTCAAAGCTTTAAGAACAAGATGCCAGTCATCGTCTTCTTCTCCGGTAAAAGAGGAATTCCATGTTCCGGTCACCTTAAACTGCTTTCTTAAAATTTTCCAATATTCGTCTTTCGGAAAATCCATATCGGATGCCGGATTGCCCACAAGCTGGAGCCTTCCGCCGCCCGAAAGGACATTCAGTCCGAGACGGACCGATTCATTCCTGCCCACGCACTCGAAATAAACATCAGCACCTTCGCCGCCGGTTACTTCGTTTACAAAAGCGACAGGATCGTCATTTTTTATATTGCAAAATCTCCCGGCGCCCAGTCCCAAAGATTCGGCGTATTCTTTCTGGCATTCCTTGTTGCCCACACAGAATATATTTTTATAGCCCATGCCTTTTAACAGCATAAGTGTGAACAGGCCGATTGTTCCCATTCCCGAGATAACGATATTAAGGCCTCTTTCTTCCGCACCGGGTTCAAGCGAAAGTCCGCACTGTCTTATGGAATGCATGGAAACGGATATGGGCTCAAGCATGGCAGCCTGCTCATAAGTTACATTATCGGGAAGTTCTATAAGCCCCGATGCGGGAACCTTTACATATTCCGCAAATCCCCCGTCACATCTTGATCCGAGGTAATTGTAATTCTTGCACATCTCGTAAAGTTTCTTTTTGCACGAAGAACACTTTCCACAGGGGATCAGAGGAAATATCCCGACTCTCTTTCCTATGTAACTCTTAAGCCTATCGCTTCCGGCGTCCGTTACTTCACCGCTGAATTCATGTCCCGGAATAAGGGGATGATGATATGCTCCCGTTTTGTAAATCCTGGGTATATCGGATCCGCATATGCCTGCAGCATGTACCTTTACGATCACGCAGTCTGCTTCGGAAACGGATGTCTGGCCGTTTCTTCCGACTATACCTTCGCCTCCGGATAAGGGTGTTTCAGCATCTCTCAATCCGATATCGGCTATGCCGTTTAATACATATGCTTTCATCTTCCCGTAATCTCTTCAAACCTTTCAAGATCCGCCGGAGTGGTTATCTTAAAATTATTCTCGTCTCCGGGGATGGTTTTAATGTTCATTCCGGCCATAACGGCGGGCTGCATGGATCCGCTTATTTCGAGGATCCCGTCAGGGAGAAGCATCTCGTTTGCTTTGAGATATGCGCCGAATTTAAATCCTTCCGGCGCCTGTCCGGCAGCTATCCTGCTTCTTTCGAGATTTGATACTACTTTACCGTCTTCCACTTCGTATACGGTATCTTTCATCGGCAAAACCGGGAGAACCGCATCCGAGCTTTCAAGAGCCTCCGCAATCTTTTCAATCGTATCTTCGGTCACAAGAGGTCTGGCCGCATCATGGATGATAACACTGTCGCTTTCCGACAATATTTCTTTAAGTGCATTCATTCCGGACAATATGGAAAGCTGTCTTGTTTCACCGGGGGGTGCAAAGCAGACAAATTTATCCCGCGAATGTATCTGTCCTTCCATGAGATCTTTATACTCATCGGCACACACGATCACGATCTTATCGATCTTGTTCGATCTTTCGAAGGTTTCGATGCAATATGCGATTATCGGTTTTCCGGCCACCTCCAGGTACTGTTTGGGAATATCCTTTCCCATCCGCAGGCCTGTTCCTCCGGATAATATGATCGCGGCAATCATCAGAATTTCATTCTCCTGATATCATCTATGATCGTTTTATAAGGTTTATCATGACCGAACAGTACGGATGTTCCGAGTACAAATCCGCTCATTCCCATAGGCGCATATGTTTTCATTCTTTCAAGAGTGCACGCACCGTCCCAGATAAGATCGAAATGCATTGTCTTCTGAAGTTCGAGAAGATAGTTGATCTTTTCGCCGACATAAGGCAGGAACATCTGCCCCGCATTTCCGGGATTTACCGACATAACCAGAACCTTGTCGACTATTCTGAGAAGCTCGAGAATGGATTCGACGCTTGTTCCGGGATTGATGGCTATTCCGGGTGTTATTCCTGCGTTGATAACTTTCTGAAGTGTGGTCGAAGGATGATACTCTGCTTCGGGATGAATATAAACTATATCTCCCGGCCTTAAGTTATGCAGGAACATCTCGATATTGTTATTGGGATGCTCGATCATCAGATGTACATCCAGCGGTTTATCCGTAGCTTTTGCGATGTACTTCATATCGTAAAGACTCATGGCAAAATTCGGAACATATCTTCCGTCCATGATATCGATGTGAAAATAATCCACACCGGCTTCTTCGAGCTTTTTAACTTCTTCTTTAAGATTTCCGAAATCGGCACACATCATAGAAGCATGAATGTTAAAGCGCATATGACCCTCCATTTGTGTAACAACTCTCAGTTTCTTTAAATATACAACCCGTTATACAGTCAAATCAAGCATCTGCGGGCGTTCAGATCAGTTTGTAATGCTTGAATGCTTTGTAAATCCCGTCTTCGTAAATAGAGTCGGTAACATAGTCCGATGCCATGAGAAGTTCCGGATTTCCCTGTCCCATCGCAATGCCGTGTGCTGCCGCCTTGATCATTTCCATGTCATTCATACCGTCTCCTACGGCATAAACGTTCTCGGCAGGCACATCGTAATACTTTCTTACAAACTCCATTCCCGTTGCTTTGGAATGGCCTTTGGGAACAAACTCAACAACAATATTATTATGGTTTATCTCATATAGAAAATCGTCCAGCTTCTCGCATACCAGATCATAATCCGTTTCATCGGTTATATCCGCACTGAATTTGTTTATGGGATCATCCTTTGTTACCGTATTCAGTTTCTTCGCCCTGTCGCCCAGGGATTCCCACAGAGTTTTGGCAAAAGGATCATCCGGGAAGTCTTCAGGATCGAAGAAACAATTTCTACTTCCTTCAAGGACAAGCGGCATATGCTCGTCGTGAAGAACTTTCAGTGAAGTCTGTACCTGATCCCATGTTAAGAGCTTTTGATAAAGAATCTCTCCTCCTATCTCAACATGGCATCCGCATGCGGCTACCACTCCGTCCATTCCCAGCTCATCCAGTTCTTTATACATTGTATTGGATCTGGACCTTCCCGTGTTTATAAACACTTTGTTGCCCATAACCCTTGCGAGTCGGATTGCATCCTTGGTACTTTCCGGGATGCGAAGCAGCTCATCCCAGATTGTCATATCTATATCAAGAAATATCAGATTCATTCTTTTTCTCCGTTCATTAATAATCCCTCATAACCCATCATAAACGGAATCGTAAACATAATGGGGAAAGCATATCTGGCATGCTTCATGAAGCAGGGACCGGCCATACATATCAAAAGAGAGATAAGCTGCACCGCATACAGATGCGATGAACCTTTACGCCTCCTGATGAGAAGAAACATTATCCATGTCCACAGTCCGGGGCTTTGCAGCATTCCGAAAAACGAAATCCTGTCTATATATCTGTATGCGAAGATCAATATCTCATCCGCACCTTCAAATAATCCGGTTCTTGTAAAAAACTCGCTGTCTCCTTCGTATCTGACGGATGTATCGGTTTCGGGGTCAAACCATCCGTATACACTCAGGAAAAATGATTCGAAATATGTGCCGGGATGTTTGAAAAACATCTTTGCCCAGCTCTTCAGATATCCGGCCACAACCCTTCCATCGGCATTTGTATCATAGTACTGCTTAACGGGATCCGATATGGTCGGGTCATAACTTTCAATCATATCTTTGTAATTACCGAATAACGCATTTACGGATCCGATCTCTTCTTCGGTAAGCTCGTCCTCATACTCAGTCATATAAAGTGCAGTCTGCTGCATCGGTATGGAAAGCATTTCTTTAAGTCCGTCACTCTCTGCGTTAACCGCAGCTTTGATTCCTGACGAAAAAGCCGTATATATGCCGAGGGGAAGTATGATAAAAACCGCCGCCTTCTTCGCAAGACCTTTAACGGATGATTTTTCCATACCGTGAACGCACATAACCACACCGTTTACGAATACCAGGATGGAGCCGTTATTTCTGCACATGCATGCAAGAAATGCAGCAAGGCATATCATGAACAGTTTCTTTTTATCCGCAAGAAATTCTTTTTCGTCTTCGTAATAAGAAACCGTCAGCAAAACATACCATATTACGGCGGAGATGAAGAAAACATCCTTGATTGCGGTGGTTACGATGTTCGAATAAATGGGAGAAAAAACATATATGCCGAAAACTGAGGCAAGGAGCGGAGTTTTTGCTCCTCTTTTTTTCAATTCCCTAATGGTAAGTGAAAGTGCGGATGCCAGGGCAATCTCCTGAAGAACAATCCAGAAAAACAATCCGAGATCATAATTTCCGAATACCATCCTGAAAAATCTGAACCATATTCCGATAAGTGCGGTAAGAACTATCGGATGATGTCCCGACCAGGGCATCTCTCCGGTATTCTGCATCATCTGGCCGATGAAATCCGCATTGTAATTTCCCGGAAAGTTTAGGATTGTAACAGGAAGCCATAAGACGATCAGTAATATAAATACATTTCTCGCCGTATGATCTCCGAATAATGTATCCAAAAACTTCGGACCGTTCTCAAGTGAAGATACTTTCTTTAATCCCGCTTCGAAAAGTGCAAAGACAAGTCTGAATATAACCCCGAATCCGAGGGAAGCAAGAACAGCTCTGAGGGTGAAAGGAACCGTTCCGAATGCATAGTAGAGGTTTCCGTATTCCGCAGCCGCTCTTCCGGCCACAACTATGAATCCGAGGATGAAGGGCATTACATATCCTCTTAAATATGCCGAAAGCTTCTCCTTAACGAAATAAATTGCGCATCCGCATAAAAGTGCACACACGAGCATATCGAACTGATAATCACCGAGTGCGGAAAAAATCCTTGCTTTGAAAAAGTCAAGGCTGACTCTTCCATATGCCCAGAACGGATCTCCGCTTGTGAATCCGAATGTCAGCGCATATCCCGCAAGAAGCGACGAAATTATAAATATCAGATTTTCGCGGCCGGTATTTTTTTGTAAAGAAGCCTGCTTCTCCAAATCATTAACCCCACATCATATAAGAGACACCCATGCAAAGTCTTATAAAGAACAAAAGTCCGCAATAGGTGTGATATGCAAGTACCAGTCCGCATCCCGCAAGATAGCATTTGGTAAGAATGTTCTTTTTCTTAATATCCTTCAGATCATTTATCCATAGGACAAGAGATATTCCGAAGATAAGTATTATCGTAAAAGCATATCCCCAGCTGAAGTTGGCATCCATATCTCTTGCGCCCTTTTCACTGAAGAGAAAATATTCCATATATCCGCATCCCGCACAAAGCCACGCAAAGAGCAGATATCTGTTTTTGAAAATTTCCTTTATGTGAAGTAACAGCATCATCAAAGGAAATGCGATTGAAAGCACGCTTACTATAAGCAGATATCCCGTGTGAGCGCCCATGGCTTTTCCGGGTGCGATCACGATCCCGCTTCCCCCGGCTCCTGCGTTAAAAAGTGCCCTGTTTTGAAGGATCATCACGGCAAAAGAAGGAAGAACCGCAGAGCCGAACATTACAAGCCTCCGAAGCGGTGCCTTTTTCCCTGCAAGATCGATGATCAGGAAAACAAGCATTGCGGGTGTAACTGCCAGAAAGAAATTCGGCTTTGCCGCAGTTGTTATTGTAAGAATGACTGTGAAGAATAAATATGACTTTACTGTCAGTTTCTTGGAGATATCCTTTTCAATATTCAGATATACAAGGATTGTCCAAAGTCCAAGCCACTTCATCATCAGATAAGTCGAGTTATGCCAGATGGATGAAGCATGCATTCCCATATATCTGCCGTCGGAAAGTCCTCTTATGTAGCATGGCATAACTATATTCAGAAGCAGTGCCAAAAGGACCGCGGCATTCGGATTCGTTTTCTTATCGGTAATCTCGATAATCAGTTCCGCTGTAAAGAAAACCGATAATGCCGCAAACAGTCCCAGTAAAACAGGAAGCACGATAAGAGTTCCGCTCTTTGACAGTCCGATTATGATAAGTGATATGAGCGAATATATCAGACCGTCATCAACTGCCAGGCTGATATGCGCGGGAAGATCGGATTCATAAACGGATCCTTCGGTCCAGCCCATATATTTGTAATACAGGAAAATGCACAATGCGGTATACAGCACGGTCAGAACCGGCGCAGCAATTCTAAATACGGCGGATGATGTTTTCTTGTCAGACATAGAAATATCCTCCTCCGTACAGCATTACGAAAAATGCAAGACCGCATCCGAGATGCCATACAAATACCGCCCACTCAAAAACAAGAACAGGAACAGGCTGTTTTCTTTTTACGGAATTTTCCACAAGGAGCATAAGTCCGGATACGAATACAAAAAAGATTCCGTAGATGTACCCCCATGCAAAGTTACAATGAATGAATCTGTCTCCCTTTTCATAAAGGCACAGAAATTCCAAAAAGCCTGCCATCATAACCTCCCATGAAAGCAGGAATATCTTATTGTCTTTAAATCTCTTGAAATTAAGCAGCATCATCACTCCGGGAAACGCGTTGGCAAGCATTATCGCAAGGATGATATTGTCCGTATAGACGCCCCATGCTTTTCCGATTGCAAATCCGATGCCACCGTCTTCTCCCGCATGAGAATGTGCCCCGAATACTCCGCCGAACTGTATTATCAGGGTTATGAACGTGGGAACGGCCGTTGCAAGAAGGCAAAAGAATTCTTTGGTCTTCTTTCCTTTTGACATGATCAGCTTAACGATCATATGTACCGCAGCCGCACTTACAAGGACAAAAGTAAAACTTGGTTTGGTAAGGGTTGCAAGAAGCAGGAAAACCGAAAAAGTCACGTATTCACGGATATCGACATGATCTTCGTAATAGGTAAGGATATGCGCAAAGAGGAAAAATGCGACGATTGCAAATCCTCTTGCGGCAAGATAAGTCTGATTATAGTAAGGATTCGCGCTGTAGACTCCGAGATTTCTGAGAGTCATTCCCGGAAGATATATCCCCTTCGGAGGATATAGCATTGATACAAAAAACAAGGCATAAGTAACCAGCAGAATAAACTGCTCAAATGCCGCTCTGTTTTTATTTTTTTCGGGAACAAGAGGGCTTAAATACTTAAGCATAAAAAGAGAAAGAACCGCGGGGGATACGGAGTTGAGAAGTGTTGCCGACAAGGCGGCTCCCATCTTAACGCCTCCGAACAGTGCAAAGAATTTACCGAGAAGGAAATAAACCGGATAAGGGAAATCAAATCCGCTGTCGATTCCCTGCATCTCGAGAAGATAAGCATCCACATCGGATCCGTAGACCAGATATTCGGTATGATATGCCTGATTTTTAAACAGCACAAAAAGCAGACATGTATATGCCGCCAAAAGAAGAAAATATGCTATCTTCGTTGTTTTTTTCAAGCCCGGATCCTCCAAAAAACATACATATCATATTATTATAACATGTTTATTCTCTTAAACTCTTCATATTTTTCATCCTGCTCCGTATGCTTATCCTCCTTCGGAAGTCCGGAGAAAAACCTGATCAAAAACGGGACAGAGATAAGTGAGGACAGAATATCCGCGCACATCTGGGAGCACTGTATTCCCAAAAATCCTATAAAAGGAGGAAGTATGATCAAAAGCGGTATATAACAAAGCCCCGATCTGAGCATGGACAGGATCGAAGCTTTTCTTGCTTCACCTATGCTCTGAAACAGCATGTTGCTCACAACGGATATGGGCTGTACGACTACAGCAATACACATGAATCTCAGAGCGGGTATTCCGTAATAAACAACCATATCATCATCCCTGAATACCCTTATGATATCTGCCGAGTACACAAAACCGAGTACGGCAAGTGCGGTCATAAGTATCGTTCCCGCACGCCATGTGGCAAAGCATGCCTTCCTCAATCTCTTATACTTTCCGGAGCCGTAATTAAATGCTGATACCGGCTGAAAACCCTGGCCCACGCCTATCATGGTACTTCCGATGAACATCAATACTCTTCCGTCTATGGTCATGGCCGCAATTGCCGCATCTCCGTAGGGCTTCGAAACCCCGTTGAGTACCATCGTCGAAAGAGTTGCACAGAGCTGTCTGAGAAGAGAAGGAAAACCGGTCTTGATGATCTCAAAAACTCTTTTTCCGATTTCCGGAAAAGGTAATTTCAGATATGAAAAATTGATCGAACTTATTGCCCTGTGTGACAGGAACATATAGAGAAGGATTGCAAGGCTTACGATCTGGGATACCACGGTGGATATGGCTGCTCCTTTTATCTCGAGACCGTAATTAAACATAAGTATCGGGTCAAGCACAATATTCAGAAGTCCTCCCGAGACAAGACCGAACATGGCAAAAAAGGCTCTGCCCTCATACCTGAGGACATTGTTGAGTACGCAGCTTACGGCCAGAACAGGCCCGGACGCGAGTATATACATCGCATATGTTTTGGCGTAGGGGAAAATGGTAGGCGTTGCCATGGAATTGATGAGAACATCCAGAAAAACAAATCCCATCAATGAAAGAAACAATCCCGAAGCAAGAGAAGCAGTGATTCCCAAAGTCAGCGTCTTATCGGCTTCGTCTTTTTTACCTGCTGCAAGAAGTCTTGCTATTTTAGAGCCGCTTCCCTGTCCGTACATAAACCCGAAGGCCTGAAATACGGACTGAACACTCATTACTATTCCGATTGCGGCACTTGCGCTTGTATTGATCTTTCCGACGAAATACGCATCCGCCAGATTATATACCATCGTGATAAGCATGCTGATGACCGTCGGTACCGCCAGTGTAAAAACAAGCCTCCCCGGCGGCGTCAGTATCATCTTTTTATACTGTTTTGCTTCATCCTCATTCACTTAGCATATTATCCTTCATTTAAGTATTTCTTTTATCTTCTCCGCGCTGTCTGATTCAAGAACGAGAGAAGTAAGGCTTCTGCAACTTGACATGGTAAGTCCGCGGACGGCCTTCTTTATCTCGGCAACCTTATATGGCGATACGCTCAGGTTTCTGACGCCCAGGCCTAAGAATACGGGAAGCATGGCAGGATCCGACGCCGCTTCACCGCATACGGTTACGGGAATCCCCGTGCCCAGTGCCGCGTCACAGATATGCTTTACAGCCCTGATGACCGCCGGCTGATATATACTGACATAGCTTGCCATGGCAGGATTACCCCTGTCGGCACACATTATGTACTGAGACAGATCATTGGTTCCTATGGAAAAGAAATCGACTTCCCTCGCAAGCTCACTGGCACACATAACCGCAGCAGGTGTCTCCATCATGCATCCCAGTTTTATATCTTCGCGGTAGGCTATGCCGTGCTTTCCGAGTTCGTATCTGCACCCCTCGATCAGATGCCTTGCTTCGATAACCTCCGAAAGGGAAGTGACCATGGGAATCATGATATTTATCTTTCTTCCGTGCGAAGCTTTAAGTATTGCCCTTACCTGCACCATAAATCCGTCGGGATCGAGAAGACTTCTTCTGATGCCTCTTAATCCCAGGGCAGGATTATCTTCATGTCCTTCGCTTTCAAGAAGTCCGTCAGGACCCTTGTCTGCGCCCACATCCATAGTTCTGATAACCGTTTCCTTACCGGTAAAAGAATCCGCTATACGGGCATATATTTCCTCCTGTTCATTTTCCGGGAAATTCAGTCCTCCGCTCATGAACAAAAACTCTGTCCTTACAAGGCCCGCGCCGTCCGAACAGGCTGCCTCCGCAGGCACATCGCCGGAGCTGATATTACACAAAACACCAATCTCTGTTCCGTCCTTGGTTTTTGCAGCCTCCGCAGCAGCACCTTTTACCACCGGCTCAGACTTCACCTCGGGAATATGCCCTCCTGAATATCCGGCCTTTTCTTCCTGAGTCGGACCGATTATTACAATTCCGTTTTTACCGTCTACGATGCATTCTTTATTATCCGAAACATCCTCGGATGTATAAGGAACTCCGAACACCGCTACAATGCCCATCGATCTTAAGATTACGGCAGCATGGGATGCTTCGCTTCCGCCGCGCATTACTACGGCTTTTATGTTCTCTGCTTTGCAGCTTACTATCTGAGCCGCAGAGAGTCTGTCTGCAAAAATGACATTCTCGTCGTTTTCTGCAGTACCATCCTGCGCTGACTTAGCCGATTCGCCGCCCATAAGCGCCATTATGCCGTTTTTCACTTCTTCAAGATCTTCATTTCTGGCAATAATGGTTTCATCCCCCGATGCATTCAGAAGATCGCCATATTTTTTGCACGCTTCCTCCAGTGCATCATCCGCAAACATTCCGGAATCTATCAGTTCCAGAACTTCATCGCTCAGCACGGGATCTCTTGATATCATGATCTGTGCGGATATGATATCCTTCCCTTCCTTGCTGGAACTCTCTGATGCCACCTGCTTCATGGAGCTTTCGTACTCCAAAAGAGCATCAAAAAAACGCATCCTCTCGAAGTCCGCGTCAGCTTTCTCCCGCTTACTGCCGCCGGAGCCTGACGCAAACCTCTCACGGATACGTCCTATTACGATACCTTCATTAATGGGCAATCCCTTATACTTCATCGAATACCTTCATTATCTCTTCATACTCCGGAAGTTTGCCCTCAAATACTGCGGCACTTCCGGCAGCAACTCCGAGTTTCAGAGCATATCCCGGATCATGTTCATCAAGGAATCCTTTGATAAATCCGGCGGTCATTGAATCGCCCGCGCCGAATGCACCAAGTGCTTTTCCGGCAGGAGCCTTGCATTTATGAACTTCGCCGTTCTTATCAAGAAGCAGAGCGCCGTCCGCTCCCATAGATACTATAACATTCTCGGCGCCTTCTTTGTGAAGTTTTTCCCCCTCTTTGGTAATCTCTTCTATGGTCTTAAGTTCTTTTCCCGAAGCCTGGCAGAGCTCTTCAAGATTGGGCTTGATCAGGAAAGGTTTGAACTTAAGAGCCTTCTTAAGTCTGTCGCCCGTCATATCAACAACAACCTTTACTCCTTCGGGAACAGCTTTAAGGATTCTTTCAAGAGTATCCTTCGGAGCCTGTGAAGGCATGCTTCCTGCGATGACCAGAAAATCTTCGTCGGTAAGCTTCTCTATTTTCTCGCAAAGTTCGTCTACGGATTCATCCTCCACAAGGGGACCTGCTGCATTAAGCTCGGTCTCTTCATATCCGCGCTCAGCCTCATCTTCATAAGGAGTTCTGATCTTAACATTGATCCTGCTTATTCCGTTCTTATAGGGAAGCATAATGAAACCGGTACGGATACCGATACTTCTCAGTGTACCTTCGATCTCATCTCCCGTTGCACCCGCTATGAATCCGAGAGCTCTTGTGGGAACATCAAGATTCTTAAGGACGACGGAAACATTTATTCCCTTTCCGCCCGCGCGAAGTTCTTCTCTGTCGGATCTGTTGGTTCCTCCCTTTTTGAGATATGCACTGGGATACATTACATAGTCGAGAGAAGGATTAAGTGTAAGAGTGTAGACCATTTTATTTCCTCCTTGGTTTCAACATGCTGAAGAACAGAAGCACCGGGAACAGCTCAAGTCTTCCTGCAAGCATATCGAAGATCAGTATTATTTTCGAATACGGGGAAAAGAATCCGTAGTTGCATGTGGGACCTACAAGCGAAAGGCCCGGACCGATATTGTTGATGGTCGCGGTAACTGCGGTAAATCCCGTGGTGAAATCATAGTTCTCGATACTGATAAATAAGAGTGATATGAAGAAGATCACAAAATAGATCGAGATAAAAACATTGGTCGAACGGATAACAGGTTCCTTAACGGTATTCCCGTCCATTCTGAGAAGCTTAACTTCTCTGGGATGCCTGAGAACCGATAACTCCTTGGCAAACTGCTTCATAAGAAGAACTATTCTGTATACCTTGATTCCTCCCGCAGTGGATCCGGAACATCCCCCTATCATCATCAGCATTATGAGGATGGTTCTTGACAGCTCGGGCCAAAGATCGAAATCAACGGTTGAATAACCGGTTGTGGTCATGATGGATGCAACCTGGAAGAACGCATGTCGAAGAGATTCTCCCGTGCTCTGATATATATGACTGATGTTTATCGCAATAATGATCGTTGAAGTAAGCACTATCGCAAGATAGTATTTTACCTCTTCTATGTGGAAAGCTTCTTTTATCTTGCGGGATAAAATAAAGAAATAGAAAGTATAATTGATTCCGCTGGCCGCCATGAACACCGCAATAATGAGCTGCTGCGCCGCAGTATAAGTTCCGCAGGATTCATTAACCATGCCGAATCCGCCGGTGCCGACGGTTCCGAATGTAAGAAGTGCGGAGGTATACAGATCCATACCGGATATAAGCAGTGCGATCATTTCGGCAATGGTGATTCCGAAATACATGCTGTACATAAGTCTTGCGGTATCACGCACATGAGGAACTATCCTCTCCACGGACGGACCGGTGGACTCGGCCCTCATAAGATTCATGTCGGAAGTTCCGAGCATGGGAAGAACCGCCATCATGAACATGAATATTCCCATACCGCCGATCCAGTGCATGAAGCTTCTCCAGAACATTCCGGATCTGCTGAGCACCGTTACATCCGAAAGAATACTTGCTCCGGTTGTGGTAAATCCGGATACGGTTTCAAAAAGTGCATCGACATAATCGGGAATATCTCCGCTGAGCATAAGAGGAATCGCGCCAAAGATCGAAAGAACGACCCAGCACAGTGCGACTATTATATAGCCTTCTTTGAGTGAAAGATTTTTTCCGGGCTTGATCCTCGCAAGCGGAATACCGGGAACGAGACAGATAAAGACGGTCAGCAGATACCACATCCAGTTACCGTCACTGTATATTAATGAAATGATCATGGGAAGGAGAAGAAAAGCCCCCTCAAACAAAAGGAGTATTCCCACGATATAAAGGATTATCGAATTCTTCTTCATGATTACTCGAGAATCTCCTTGATATTGGCGATCCTTCCGCCGCTCATGACTATAATGACTCTGTCACCAACCATCAGCCTGTCCTGACCTGTAGGGATGATGTTCTTACCGTTTCTGAAAATACTGCAGACAAGAGTATCCTTACGAAGCTTAAGGTCTTTAAGCATGGCTCCCGTTACTGCGGATTCTTCCTTAATCTTAAACTCGATTGCTTCCGCTTTTCCGTCCTCAAGCTTGTACAGGGATTCAACATCATTGGAAGGATCCGTAGACAGAGAACGTGCAAACTTAACGATATAATCCGCGGTTATTGCGGAAGGGTTGATTATCGTATCAAGATTAAGAGCATCAATTACGGATCCGAAATTCAGCCTTCCTATTTTGGTAACAACTTTTGCCTTGGAATGTTTTCCGGCATAAAGAGACAGAAGGATGTTCTCCTCATCAAGTCCGGTAAGCGCGGCAAAACCCTGGAAGGATGACAGATCTTCCTGATCGAGCAGGTCTCTGTTTGTTCCGTCTCCGTGAATGATCCTTGCGGAGGGAAGTCCCTCCGAGAGTTCCTCGCATCTCTTATAATCCATCTCTACAATGGTGGTTTCGATGCCGGATCTGAGGAGTCTTTCCGCAAGATAATAAGACAAAGTACCGCCGCCTACGATCATGGCATTTCTGACTCTGCCCTTTACAACTCCGAGTTTTTTGAAGAATGCAAGCGCATCCTTTCTGGTGGTTGCGATGCTTACATCATCATCCGCGGCAAAGGAGAAATTACCTTTGGGGATAATTACATCCTTGCCCCTCCTGATGGTACACACGATTATTCCCTTTAATATATCTTCCCTGAGCACCGAAAGAGGCTGTCCGCATATAGGCATCTCTTCGGTTACGTGGAAGTGGAAAAGCTCGACTCTTCCGCCGGAGAATGTGTCTATCTTAAACACCTGGGGGAAGAGGAAAACTCTGGATATCTCCATTGCGGCGGTATCTTCGGGGTTGATTACCATCGCAAGGTTAAATTCTCTCTTAAGGAAATCTATTTCATGTGAATAGATGGGATTTCTGACTCTGGCTATGGTCTTGCATCTTCCGGCTCTTCCTGCGATAAGACACGCAAGAAGGTTTTTTTCATCGGAATCCGTAACAGCAATAAAGAGATCGCATTCCTTAATTCCGGCTTCAACAAGTGTCTGGTAACTTACGCCGTTTCCGATAACCCCCATCGCATCGTAGTGGTTGGTTACCGCGGCTATGGCTTCACTGTCCTCATCGACCAGTGTGATATTGTGATCTTCGCTGGATAACAGTTTGGTAATAACCATACCTACCTTGCCGCATCCGACTATGACTATATTCATAAATCCTCCGGGGCATATATGCCACCTTTATTCGTGCATAACACTACATGATGTATAATACTATTTTAAATAGGATATTTCAATCAAATGCCCCCTTAACCGTTTGACCAAAATCAGGCACTGATATATTATTTTTTTATGGAAAAATCTAAGAAAAAACTGACTGTCATTACACTTATAATCCTTGCAATAACTATAGTTATTGTATATTATGCAAATCACCTCATCCCTTTTATGATGGATGATCTCTGGTACTCGACTCTTCTGTTTTCACCCGATCCCGTATCGTCATTATCAGGCATTATACAGGCCCAGGCATGGCACTGGCATAACTGGGGCGGAAGGAGCATAGCTCACGGCCTTCTCCAGCTGCTCCTTATGTCCGGGGAAAATGTTTCAGATGTACTGAACACCTTATGGCTTTTCCTTTTATCGTTTACGATAGTTATCTGCTCGGACACTTCCGTCAAAGCACTCCGTAATAAATTTGTCTCAGTTGTCCTCACCGCAGGTCTTATCACCGGCTTTGCGGCAAACTGGAAAATGAGCATGTTCTGGCAGGCAGGCGCCGCAAATTATCTCTATATCACCGCATTCTTACTTTTTTACATGTTCTGCTATTTAAGAGAAGCCGAGGGAGAGGCAAAGCCCCTTCCCGGAATAGTATTCTGGATGATTCCCCTGGCACTCATCACCGGATGGAGCAATGAGAACATGGGCCCCACCTGTTTTATCGTATCCCTGATCGTTATGTTCCTTCGTAAAAAGAGTACGGGTAAAATCCCCTTCTGGATGATCGAAGGAAGCATCATCTGTCTTTTCGGATGCATTATGTGTATCGCCGCTCCGGGAAATTTCGTCAGGGTAAGTTCAATAACAAACGACTACGGTACCTTGTGGAAGTTTTTCCTCAGATGCTACAGCGAATGCAAAGCACTCTTTTCCTTCCAGATGCTGACCGTTACCGTACTTGCATCGGTTCTGATCATGAGTGTGGGCATCATGGGAATAAAGCTTAAGAAAGCCGAGATCATCCTGCTGGTAAGCGCACTTCTTTCCTGGGGAGCAATGATTCTTTCTCCTCACTATCCCGACAGGGCAACCTTCGGTACAATGTGCCTTATGATATGCGTGATCGCATCCCGCAGCATGCTTATGATTGAAAAGAAAAAAGAGGCACTGTGGCCTCTTTATCTCGGTGCTGTTTTGATCTGGCTTAAAGGAATGTATGATATCGGCGAATTCATCGCCATGTCCCTCGGCTGGGTCAGATAATCATTTCCGCGCCAGATGAGGTGATTCGTTATACTCTTTGATATATTCCTTGGTGTAATCTGCATCCGATTTACAGGGTGCGTAAACCGTTCCGTACTTTTGTCTGGTTTCTTCGCCTTTTCCCGTTATCAATAACACGGTAGGTTTTCTTACTTCGAGGATAGCCTTATGAATGGCAACTCCTCTGTCTTCTATTTCTTCATATTCGATTCCCGCTTCGCGTGCGTACTTCGCCACTTCCGCGGAAATCTCGTCTGCGGGGTCCGGTCCGGGATCTTCCGCACAGATATAAATCTTATCACCGTATTTTGCAGCAACCTGTGGAAGCTCGTATCTTCTCTGATATGCCTTCCCTCCGGGACAGCCGAATATTCCGACTATCCTGTATCCGGGAAATTCTTTCTTGACGGATGAATAGAGAGCTTCGAAGCTGAGCTTGTTGTGAGCATAGTCAACGAACGCATTGACCAGTCCGTCATCACTCTTAAACAGCTCCATTCTTCCGGGAGATTTTGCTTTCCTGAGACCGTCCTTAATGCAGTCTGTGGGGATACCGTAGATATCAGCCGCAGCGATCACTCCCAGGGCATTCTCGACATTGAAAAGTCCGGGCATGGTAAGTTCAAATTCTTCTTCAAATGCGGGAGCCTTTTTCTTGGTGACACCAAAGAATATACTGTCGCCTTCTTTACGAATATCGTGAGCATAAAAATCCGCATTCGGATTCTTGCAGCTTACCGTTGTAACATCGGACGCAGCCTGCGCCTCTTTCAGCACTCTGTCTATGCAATCCGAATCAAGACATACCACGGCATGCTCCGTAAGAGCAAACATTTTCATCTTGGAAGAAAGGTAATCTTCAAAATCCTTATGCTCGTTGGGGCTGATATGATCTTCGGAAATATTCAGGAAGACCGATACCTTGTATTTTATTCCGAGAACTCTGTCATACTTGAGAGCCTGACTTGATACTTCCATCTCCATAAAGTCAATCCTGCTGTTTACCGCATTATAGAAATGTCTGTGAAGTTCAAGAGATTCGGCAGTTGTGATATGGGATTCTTCTCTGACCACGCCGTCATAATTATCGATAGATGAGAGAACGCCGCTTTCGGGCTTTCCGTTTCTCTCGAGATATTCATCCACAACATACTTCATATAATATGTGGAAGTGGATTTTCCCTTTGTACCTCCGAAGCCTGTCAGATTGAGTTTGTTCTGAGGATAGTCATAGAATAGGTCTCCCAATATAGGCATGGCCTTTCTGATATCCGATACGATTATGGCAGGAACGCTTCCGCCCTCTTCGTACTCTTTTTCGGAGATGTATGCGCATGCCCCGTCGGAGATCGCAGATTTCAGATATTCCGCCTTGAAGGCTGCTCCCTTACATACAAAAAGAGTTCCTTCGGTAACCTCTCTTGAATCGTAGGTCACAAAGGAAATCTCCTTGGAAAATCCGTCCTCATTAACGCAGGCGGTCAAAAGTCCCGCTGCTTTAAGTGCATCTTTATATTGATTAATTTTTAAAACCTGAGCCATATCCTGTTCCTTACAGTTCCTCATACTCGGCGCCGCTTCTGGTTATCGATTCTCTGACCAGAACATCGAGAGCATCTACGCAATGCATGGGAACTTTATGATGTTTCTTATAAACGCTGAGTTCTGTGCAGGCAAGGATTATGACATTGCAACCCTTACTCTGAAGATTGGCAACTGCAGCGTGGAATTTATCTTCATCGCCGAGCTTTCCTGCCTTAATGTCATCATAAATAAGCGACATTACTTTCTGCTGGTATTCGGGATCCGGTATCTCGGATTCAAGCCCGAATTTCTCGCATGCTTTCTGATAAAGCCCTGTCTTAACGGCACCGTCCGTTGCCAGGATTCCTACCTTTTTAACCTTGATCTCGCCCTCGGCGATATATTTCGCGGTTTCTTCGATCATGTTTATGACCGGAATCTGCGTCATTGCCTGAATCTTATCCAGGAAGAAATGTGAGGTATTGCAGGGAATGGCAATATTACCCGCGCCGCACTTTTCAAGCTTTTCTATCTCGCCCTTCATCGCCGCAAGAAGCTCATCATGCTCACCGGAATTGATCGCACCGGTTCTGTCGGGCATTGAAGCATGGCTCAGAATGACCATGTCGATATGATCCTGATCCTTTAAAGCCCTGGTATGTGCAATTACTTCTTCGTAAAAATATGCGGTGGCCTCGGGGCCCATTCCGCCTATTACTCCGAGTATCTTTCTCATGCGGATATCTCCATATCAGATCTTGTAATACTTCTTGAACTTCACATAATGGCTGAAGTAGGTTCTGATCATTCTGTACATTCTTCCGGGATTGGAATCTCCTTTTAGGAAAACGGGATTTACGACTTTGCCGCTCTTCCAGAGCTTTTTCATCCTGCTCTTAAGATCGGGATCCTTGACATATTTAAGGGCAACTCCCTTGGGAACAACCGTCCAAAGGCGCTCCTCCTTGGCATATTTAAGAGGAAGATCCTTACCGTAGAAATAATCTTCCGTAATATATTCGGCTACATTAAATCCGGAACCCGTAACATAGAAATTGCTTCTTCCCTGTCTGGTATTTATCTCGAAGAATTTAAACTTTCCGTCACGCGTGTCATATTTTATATCGAAATTGGAATATCCGACATAGTGCATGGACTCAAGAAGATTCTTAACCTTCTCCATAAGTTCTTCGTTGGGTTCGGTAATGATAAGAGCATGATTACCGAGACCGTGAGGTGTATGTTCCTCCAGAAGAACATGCCCCAGACACATCATCTTTACTTTTCCGTTATGATCGGAATATGAAGTAAGGACTCTCATGTACTCATCGTTTCCGGGAATCCTGTCCTGAATGATCATCTTATCGGTATATCCTGCATTGTAGATATCATCAAGAACACTTATAAGTTCATCACGGTCATGGATGGTATACACCTTCTTCTGCGTATCGAAGGGATGCTCCCAATACTGAATGCCGTTTGAAGGCTTCATGATAACGGGATATTCGAAATTCATCTCGAATTCTTTTCCCATGGATCTGTCATATATAACCGTTCCGGGATAATCTATTCCCCATTTATCGCAGAGTCCGTAGAAAGTCTCTTTCATCTGAAGCGAATGCATCAGATCATAATCTATGTAAGGAGTGATGATGTTTTCCGCCAGTTCGGATTTATGTTTGGAGCAAAGTGCTACGTATGAATCTCCGCAGCCGACTAAGATAATGGTCTTATCCTTATGCTCTGCGGCGAATCTGTTGATTCTCTCTACAAAATACCCGTCGGTCTCAATTCGGGGATCTGCCTCATATTCGATGATCCTGCTGTCATAGCTGGGACCTGTGGGATACTTTCCGAAGACATAACATTTAACATTATATTTCTCGTAGAATGCTCTCGAGACGCTGTAGGTATTGATATCTCCGCCGAGCATTACGGGTATGAATTCTCTTTCCGTAAAAGATAAGGACATTTTAAATTCCTCTTTCTTCCTGTTTTTCAAACAAGTTTAAGTATATCACAATTTAGCCACTGCGTTAAATCAGGGTACCCGTGCGACTGGATTATTATACACAATTGAAGTAAAATGTGAAATTGAGGTGTTACTGATGAAAAAAACGTTAATTATTCTGATGAAAATCCTGGCATCGGTTTTGCTTATTGCCGTCATTCTGATCGCGGTCCTTCTGACAGTAGTGTCAATAAGAGAATACAGACCGGATGAATGGGAACAAATTGAAGTCGTTTCCTCAGCTTCCCCCGAAGAAGTGATTCTTCCCGGTGATGCCTTGCGGATAGTTTCCTGGAATGCAGGATACGGCGCCCTCGGTGACAATGCCGACTTTTTCATGGATTACGGAAAGATGGTGTACACTGCGGATGAGCAGAGACTTTCCGAGAACCTGAGTGGCATCACCGATACACTTGCGGAGATTAATCCCGATATCATACTCCTTCAGGAAACGGATGTTAATTCTTCCAGATCCTATCATACGGATGAAACCGATCTGATTTCCGCAGCTCTTCCCGGATACGACTATACTTTTGCTTACAATTTCAATGTCGATTACATCCCTTATCCCGTTCCGCCCATCGGCAAAGTCGAAAGCGGACTGATGACCCTCTCCCGTTACCCCATTTCTTCCGCAGAGAGAATTCAGCTTCCCTGTCCCTTTAAATGGCCCGTCAGATGTCTCAATCTTAAGAGATGTCTTTCGGTAAACAGAATCCCCATCGAAGGATGCGATAAAGAACTGGTCATAGTAAACCTGCATCTGGAAGCATACGATGAAGGCGAAGGCAAAATAGCACAGACAAGAATGCTGGCAGACTTCCTGCAGACCGAAGCTGCAGCGGGCAATTACGTAATAGCGGGCGGAGATTTCAATCAGACATTTTCAAGCACTGACGCTTCCGCATATCCGGAATACGAAGGCAGATGGCACTGCGGACTCATTGATGAATCCGAATTCGGAGATCAGCTGTCGTTTTACCAGGATCCTTCATCTCCCACCTGCAGATCCCTGGATAAGCCTATTGCAGGAGCGGACCGTGACTCATTCCAGTACTATGTTATCGACGGTTTTATAGTTTCGAATAATATCGAAGTAACTTCCGTAGAGACCATTGATTACATGTTCACATGTACCGACCATAATCCTGTGGTTATTGATGTAATTCTTAATTAAATCATTTATATGATCAAAAAGGCGCCAACCGATTCGATTGGCGCCTTTGCCGTATATAAAATCATATCAGATTTCGAACAGATCGCTGTAAGCCTTAAGTGCTCCGTCGGTCTCGTGAGCAAGAACCTTCTTTGCAAGCACCTTTCCGAGCTGAACGCCTTCCTGATCGAAGCTGTTAAGGTTCCATACAAATCCCTGGAACATAACCTTGTTCTCAAAGTGAGCAAGAAGTGCACCGAGTGCTTCGGGAGTAAGCTTCTCTCCGATGATGATACTTGAAGGTCTGTTTCCTGCGAAATTCTTATTGCTGTTCTCATCAGACTTGCCGCAGGCAAATGCCATGATCTGAGCGGCAACGTTTGCGCAGAGCTTCTTCTGGCTGGTTGAACCCTGAATATCTACATCAACACCCTGCTGGCTCTCTTTGAAGCCGATGAACTGAAGAGGAATGATGTCGGTTCCCTGATGAAGCAGCTGATAGAAGGAGTGCTGTCCGTTGGTTCCGGGCTCACCGAAGATAACGGGACCGGTTACATAATCAACAGGCTCACCGAAACGGTTAACACTCTTACCGTTGGATTCCATATCAAGCTGCTGGAGATGAGCGGGGAATCTGCTCATAGCCTGTGAATAAGGAAGAACTGCGGTTGAACCGTATCCGAGTACGTTTCTCTCATATACACCGATAAGTGCATCGAGAAGATCGGGATTGGAAAGGATATCCTTGCCTGTAGCAAGCTTGTCTTCCTCTGCGGCACCGTTAAGGAATCTTGCGAAGATCTCGGGTCCGAATGCAAGGGAAAGGACCGCACCGCCTACGGCTGAGGTTGAGGAATATCTTCCGCCGATATAATCATCCATAAAGAATGCATCGAGGTAATCGCTGTTTCCTGCAAGAGGTGAAGTCTCCGAGGTAACTGCTATCATATGCTTAGCGGGATCGAGACCTGCCTTCTTAAGAGCATCCTTAACGAATGCTTCATTGGTAAGAGTCTCAAGAGTTGTTCCCGACTTTGATACAAGAATAAAGATTGAATGAGCAACATCAACGTTTGCAAGGACGCCTGCTGCATCATCGGGGTCTACGTTTGAAATGAATTGAGCCTGCATCTTGAAGAAGCCGTTAACCTTTGCCCAGTTCTCAAGAGCAAGGTACATAGCTCTGGGACCGAGATCCGATCCGCCGATACCGATCTGAACAGCGGTGGTGAACTTCTCACCCTTCTCATTGGCGATTTCGCCGGAGTGAACCTTATTTGCAAATGCGGCGATTCTCTCCTGCTGCTCTACATAGAAAGCTCTCTTGTCAGTACCGTCGCACTCAACCTTATTACCGAGCTGTCCTCTGGTAAGATGGTGAAGAACAAGTCTCTTCTCTCCGGTATTGATAACTTCACCGTTGTAAAGAGCCTCGAACTTATCTGCAAGGCATGCCTCATCGGCAAGCTTCTGAAGATCCTTCAAAATAGTATCATCAACGTTCTTGGCAGCATAGTTAAAAGCCATACCGGCAGCCATCTTGGATGAATACTTGGAAACTCTCTCTGCTCCCTGCTCTCCTGCCATAACCTTGGTAAGATCTGCGGGGGTATCGGATGCGAGCTTTGCGGATGCATCCAGTTTGTCATAGTTTATCCACTTAATAGCCATAATGTTGTCCTCCTCGGCCTATTTACTAATCCGCTGAATATATTACACATTTGAGGTACTAATTTCAATAAGACAGTTTCGCGGACGCCAAGCGTCCGCAAAATCGTCCTTAATCGTAAGAAATTGTGGTTTCGTATATCCTTACGCTCCTTGCCCCTATCCGGAAAGCCCCGTCACACCTTTCTCTGTCCGTATCAAAGGGCCTCTCCAGATAAGTATCTGCGGCAAGTACCCATTTATAGCCGCAGCCTTCGGGAAGCGCGGGAAGATTCGCATCCAGATCCTCCCAATAGGTATTGACCGCAACAAACACCGCCTGAGGGTAATTTTTGTTAAACTTACCCGGATATCCCGCAAAACAAACCCCCACATAGTGGGAATAGTCGCAGAAATCACTTCTCCAGGCCTGCGTATCATGAACCGACATTCCGGGGAATCCGAAAGCATCGTTTCCGCAGTTTTTCCTGATACAGTCATGCTCTTTCCTGAATCTGATCAAGGTCTTGAAGAAATCATACAGATCCCTGTTGGAATCCAGATCCTTCCAATTGAGCCATGCGATGTAATTATCCTGACAGTATGCATTATTGTTGCCGCCCTGGGAATTGCCGAATTCATCGCCCATGAAAAACATCGGGGTTCCGCGGCTCATCATAAGAACCGCCGCTGCATTTCTGACCATCCTGCGCCTTAATGCATTTATCTCTTTATCACTGGTTTCGCCTTCACTTCCGCAGTTCCAGCTTCTGTTATCGTCGGCTCCGTCGGTGTTTCCCCAGTTATTTTCCTCGTTATGCTTCTGATTATAGGTATACAGGTCGTGAAGGGTAAATCCGTCATGACAGGTGATGAAGTTGACGGATGCGTTATGACCTCTTACTTCGGGGATATAAAGGTCCGGGGATCCGCACATTCTTTTGGCGGCATCGCCGGCTTTTCCCGCATCTCCTTTAAGGAAGGATCTTACATCGTCTCTGTAGCGGCCGTTCCACTCTGCCCATCTGTTCCATGAGGGGAAAGTGCCTACCTGATAAAGTCCGCCCGCATCCCACGCCTCAGCTATGAGCTTTACGTTGCCCAGGATAGGGTCATAAGCAAGACTCTGCAAAAGAGGCGGCTTACTCATGGGTGATCCGTCCTCATTTCTACCTAAGATAGATGCAAGATCGAATCTGAATCCGTCTATATGATATGTGGTTACCCAGTATCTCAGGCAGTCCAGAATAAAGTTCTGAACAATGGGATGATTACAGTTCAGGGTATTTCCGCAGCCCGAGAAATTGTAATAATATCCCTCCGGTGTAAGGAGGTAATAGATATTATTGTCTATTCCCTTAAAAGAAAACACCGGGCCGTTCTCGTTGCCTTCCGCCGTATGGTTAAATACAACGTCCAGTAAAACATCGATGTCATTTTCATGACAAAGCTTTATGAATTCTTTTAACTCCGTTCCTTCTCTGTTGTATTCGATCGCGGAAGTATAGCTGGTATTGGGCGAAAAGAAAGAAACCGTATTATATCCCCAATAATCAATCAGCTCTCTTCCGTAGAAATCCCTGTGATCGAGAGTTTCATCGAATTCAAAGATGGGCATAAGTTCAAGCGCATTTACACCCAGTTCCTTCAGATAAGGAAGCTTTTCCATTATTCCGGCAAAAGTTCCCGCCTTATCTCCGGTTCCCGATGATTTATCCTTGGTAAATCCCCTTACGTGCATCTCATAGATTATGAGATCTTCCATGGATTTATGTTTTCTGGTAAGTCTACCCCAGTCGAAATTGTTTTTTACGACTCGGGCTTTGTATATCGAATCGTTATACGTTCCCCATTTGCTCTGTCCCGTAACAGCCTTTGCATAAGGGTCCAGTATTATCTTGTTCTTGTCGAAAATAAGACCCTTGGAAGGATCGTAAGGTCCGTCGAATCTGTATGCGTACTCGAACTCTTCAATATCAATGTCGAATACGATCATCGACCATACTTTTCCTATTCGGTAACTGTCGGGAAAAGGAAGAACGGCATAAGGGACATTACTCTCTCTTTTAAACAGGAGAAGTTCGCAATAATATGCCTGATTTGAAGAAATGGTGAAATTTACACCTGTGGGAATTGCGGTCGCTCCGTTAAGTTCATAGATGCCGGGGCGGACTCCGTATCCCGCGATAACATCATAAGGCTCCATGTGGATCTCTCCCAAATTGGAGATGGCCGCACGGACATCGGAAATGGTCGCGAACTTATTGACCGCATTTTTAGTCTCAAGTGCAATGGACTTTTCCTTATCCGAAGCTACCTTTACGGATACCTTGGATGCGGATTTGGACGGGGACTTTGATACCCCTTTAGAGTTCTTTGAAGGGGTCTTCTTTCCTGTGCTCTCTGCCATGAAAAATCCTCCCATAAGAAACGTCCTACAGACCTGTCAATTATACCATTTTTTGCCGTATTTGCATATATCGGGGGCTTGTGATAGTATCATTGCCGTATTTTTATGTAAAATCAAAGGAGTACAGAAAAATGAAGAACAAGAAAACAGGTATCATCGTAGGAGTGATCGCACTCGCAGCACTTATTGCCGTAATGGCGGTAGTATTTATCCTCAACCGTCCCGCTGCATCCGCAGGCGGCAAGAATATAACCATCGAAGTCACAGGTTCGGAAGGAACCACCACTTCATATGCCGTATCTACCGATGCAGAATTCCTCAAACAGGCTATGGACGAGACCGATGGTCTTACCTACAGCGGAACCGAAAGCGAGTATGGTATGATGGTTGAAGTAGTAAACGGAGAGCAGGCTATCTACGCAGAGGACAATGCTTACTGGGCATTCTACGTTAACGGTGAGTATGGACAGTACGGAATCGATTCACAGCCCGTTACAGACGGTGACACCTATTCGATAGTTTACGAAACGGCAGCTGCTGAATAATGTGTATGATCCGGCAGGCGTATAAACCTGCCGGAATTTATATATGGATAAGAAATTCGAAATAAAGGACATAGCATATATAGGAATGGCCGTTGCGCTTATAGAAACCTGCAAGATGGCACTTGCTTATCTGCCCAACATCGAACTGACGTCCTTCTGGCTGATAATGTTTACGCTGCTCCTGGGGTGGAAGGCTCTTATCATCGTTCCGATTTTCGTAGCGATAGAAGCAGGCCTGTACGGTCCTCATGTCTGGGTCATCATGTACCTTTATGTATGGCCCATACTTATCCTTTTAACGCATCTTTTCCGCAAAAACGGCAATGTCCTTTTTTGGGCTCTGCTGTCCGGATTCTTCGGTCTGTTCTTCGGAGCATTATGTACACCGGCGCAGATAATTTTTTTTACCAAACCCGAAACACTTGACGCCGCATTAAAAGCCGGATTTGCATGGTGGGTTGCAGGCATACCGTACGATGTAGCACATGCGATCGGAAACTTCTCGATCATGTTCGTCCTTTATACGCCCATACGTATCGCGGTAAATAAATTAAAAACTTTTTCACATTGACGCATACGTGAAAAAAATATATATTATTGAAGTTGGCATTACTGCCGATACGGAGAAGTATCGAAGCGGTCATAACGGGGCGCACTCGAAATGCGTTTGCCCTCCGGGGCACGAGGGTTCGAATCCCTCCTTCTCCGCTATATAAATAGGACCGGGTCATCATACCCGGTCCTTTTTTTCTATACTTTCACCCATTTTGACAGGCTGTTCTCCGCCTCCGGTTTTTTCCGAAAAAAGCCTCCGCTTTGTCAATACAACTATGGAAGATCCTCCGTATTCAAAATATCCTTTTTCTTCACCGACACGTACTTCATCTCCCGCGGCATATCCCGAATTTGAAATCTTTCCCACGAGAAGTGCGCCGACTTCCATTTGAATTATTTTTCCGTACTCACCGGACTCGATCACCGCGTACTCTCTCGAATTCTGTATGAATACCGGAAACATTTCATGGCATACAGGTTTTACCGAATGAAGAACTCCCGGAATTGCTCTCGTGCTCTCAACCTTTCCCGATACGCAGAATACATATCTGTGATAATGAGACGGAGTAAGTCTGAAAACAAGTGCCGTTCCGCCTATAAATTCCTCCGCAAGGCCTTCGTCATCCAAAAGTTCTTTTAACGAGTACGACGTATTCTTGATATTAAAAATACTGGTTTCATCAATGTCCGATACTGTCAGGAATCCGTCACTCGGACATACAAAAGAGCATTCCTCAAGACTTCTTTTTCCCGGTTTGATCTTCCGTGTAAAGAAATCATTAAAAGACCTGAAGCCGCCTTCAGGTACTATGTAGTCGTCTATATTAATATTGTTTCTTTTTATAAATGAGGGAACAAATGCGGCGGATATTCTTGAAGATAAGATCTTTGCCGCACGTCCTGATAATTTGGGATTTACAAGTCCCTTGAGAATAAATCTTCCTACAGCGGTCTTGTAAAGGAAATCAACAGTCAGGCTTTCGCTCATAGATATTCGGCTCCGGCCATCAAAAACAATTTGAAAAACTCAAGCAGTCCGATAACCAGCATCACGATCTTTCCGATCATTTTAGGCTTCCTGATCTCTACACCGCTGACAAATCCGACAGTCACTACGATCATAAGCATCAGATAGCCCAATGCATCCATAAGCTGAAAACGTTCCTTGATCAGATACAGAAGAGGAAGCAGTATCGCTATGGTAGTTACCGGAACTCCCAGGAAATATTCTCTCGCACCGTCCGTGGTTTTCTGTCTTTCAAGCTCCTGAACGTTATAATACGCAAGACGGATAAGGGCACACAAAACATATGCGGCACCGATAAAACCGGATACGGCAGTCTGTCCGGTGATCATGAATACGAATATGGCGGGAAGTACTCCGAAGCTCACCAGATCGCTCAGGGAGTCAATCTCTATTCCGAAATGCTTTTCGTAACAGTTCCTCTCCTTGGTACAGGCAACCGATCCGTCAAACATATCACATATACCCGCAAACATAAGACACAGTATGCTGGCTATATAGTTCTGTTTTATTGCATGCAATATTCCGGTAAACGCGAACAGCATACCTATATATGTAAGAACAACCGTATAATTATAAAATCCAATTATTCGTTTCTTATCCATTACTCTTCCTTTTACTTGGTCAAAATCAAAGCACTCAAATTATATCGCGACATCTCACTAAAGTCTACTTTTCAGACAATTCCACTTCGAACAAGCCTAAATGCATACAAAAGCCCGGGAGCATTACTCCCGGGCTTTCGAAGGATCAGGTTACATAATATATATCCTTATTTTTCACCGTCATCCATACTGAAATCATAGATTCCGCCACGCTGTATGCTTGAATCTTCCAGTACGGTTATTTTCAGTCTGACTCTGACCGCATTTTCATAATCGGGCACGGGACTGTCACTGTATACGTATCCCGAAGTTGCAGATACATATATCTGTCCGTCTTCAAACTCAACATCAACTATGTCCGACCAGACTATATACTCCGGTTCACACCGGCGTTCAAACGGTTTAACGTGTATTCCGAACCACGAGCTTACATAAGCGGGTCTTATCTCGTAAACACTGAATTCCTGTCTAATGTTATCCCAGTAACAGGTTACTTTTTCATCAATGTAATCGGAAAAATATGAGCTGTCATACCTGGTAAGCTTATATTCATCCCCATCTTTGTCAACTATGCAAAGTCCGTACTGCGATATTCCGGTGCCGGTTCCCTCGCATTCGGCGATCAGGTACTCATCCGTCCCGTCCCCATCCGCATCAAACTTCTCGATTTTCGGGCCGTACGCACCCATGGCAATATCTACGGGTATCTCCAGATCTCCGTCAACGATTACGGATTTTCCGGTTCTGTAATCCTGTCTTAAATATACCGATCCGTCTTCGGAATAATAATCATATTCATATCCCTCGGTTTTGGTATCGGGCAGTTCGTGTGAGATGTATGACTCAAACAACTGAAGGAAATCGTAAGGCTCATCTCCAATCAGAATCCTGATTGCCAGGTGAGGTCCGGTTGAACGGCCGGTAGACCCCAAAGTGCCTATAATTTCGCCCGCACCGACAACGTCATTGACGTTTACGCTTATCTCATCGAGATGACAATAAGTAACCGTTATCAGCCCCGAAGTCTCTGTTATGTAATTTCCGTCATTATCATTAAATCCGGTTTCCGTTATGGTACCGTCCGTTGCGGCATATATGGGATCACCCTTTTCACCGGCAATGTCAACCTCAGGATGATAATGCTCTTCATCTGTGCTGAACCCGGAAGTCACCACATCTTTATCAGTGGGCCATGCAAATTCATGTGATTCTATCTCCGTGGTATCTTCATACCATCCCTCTACCGGATTCACACCGAGAACAAATTCCGCTTTGTCATCAAGCTGTACAAACAGGAAATTATCGGATCCTTCCGAAGAGTAATACAGTTTGTCATCAGAGACAATAAACATATTTACTCTTTTTGTTCCCGTCATCTCGGCATCATCAGTCATGGTAAGCACTCCGCCTTCTATGGAATACGTTCCCATTCCGATAAAGCTGCTGATCGGTGTTTCATACCAGGAATAACTTCCGTCGGGAGAAAATGTAATACTGAAATCTATCAGGCTTTCAGGCTCCATGCCTGTCCCGTCAAAATGATTTCCGCTGTAATAATATATTCTTTCTTCATCAAATACAGTACCGGATTCTTCCGTTACATTTTCCTCATTACCCGCAGAAACGGCATCCGAAACCTCATCTTTTCTGGGATTTGTCAGGAAGCAAACAGCCAGAATCACACATGCAACAAGCGAAGCAATTATGATCCAGAAAGCGGGCTTTTTGTAATTGAGGACATTCTTTATTCGCATCTTAACTCCGGTCTCTCCGAACGCAACGGGGCACGCCGCGATCCTTCTTCTCTGAATGCTGCAATCCAGAAGTGCCTGGGAATATGCAGCCATGTAATCACTGCTCTTGTCACGTATTACTTTTTCATCGCATGCAGACTCTATGTCCCTGCAAAGCAGGACATATGCGATCCAGCTTAAGGGATTGAACCAATAAACTGACAAAAGCACAAAGCCGAGTGGCTTCCATACATAATCGTATCTCTTTAAATGCGCCTTTTCATGCGCAAGAACGAGCTCAAGAGTAGCCGAGTCCATTCCGGAGGGCACATAAATAACGGGACGAAGTATTCCCAGAATAAAGGGAGATTTCACTTCATCGCATTCCCTTATTCCTTTTTTTAGAAGTACCGATTCCCTTACACTTCTTTTGATCTTTGCATAGCTGATAAATGCGTACAAAGCCATCACAAAGATTCCGGTAATCCATATGATACACAAAACGGATACGACTACCTGCATGGGATTTACACTGTTTGCCTCAGCGGGTGCAAGAGCTGTTTCCATAACAGGATTGACTGCGCTGTTAAACACATAAATACCGGTTTCAATGTGGGGGGCATTCTCGGCCTGAATATCCGCAGGAACCACTTCACTGCTGGGCAGAAGACTAAGTGCACTCTCGAGTGAAAAAGGTACCATAAGTCTTATGGCAACCAATGACCACAACAGACACGGAACCCATTTGGGGGCTTTTTTCAAAAGAAGTCTTACCGCGATCACGGCGAGAATAAGCCAGGAAGCACTGTAAGACAGATTTAATATTTTTAAAAATATTGCACTCATCTTTTCGTATCCTTCCTGAATCCGTCGATCATCTTCTGTATCTCATCAACCTCCGATTTGGAAAGTTTCTTGCGTGATGTGAAAGCTGCTATGAATGCGGGAAGAGATCCTTCATATGAATCCTCAACTATCTGCTCGCTCTTCGCCGAATAAAAATCATCGCGGCTCATAAGAGTGGTGACCACCCCGTCCTCATTTCTGAGAAGTCCTTTTTCGCAAAGTTTTCTGAGTACCGTATATGTAGTGGGTTTCTTCCAGCCCAGTTCTTTTTCACAAAGCTTTACAAGTTCTCCGGAACCGAGAGGTTCGTTCGCCCATACTATGTCGGCAAATCTCTCCTGTACTGCTCCGAGTTCTATATCTTTCATAATATGCCTCCGTGGTTTATTCCTATAAACTAAAGTCAGTTTATCCTGATAAACCAAAAATGTCAACACAGTTCAGGGAAAAAATTTTTGCACAAAAATACGGCAGGATTATCTCCTGCCGATTTTCATTCATTAAATTATTTTCTCTTAGCGGGTCTTCCCTTTTCGTTCATTTCATATTTCTCGGCGAACGCGGGATTAATTGCAGCAATCCTTTCATACTCTTCGGGATGTTTTAATACATACTGAAAAGCTACATTAGCCTTGGTTTTGATGTTTTCTTCCGACCACTTTTCCGAGAGCTTGTCGGTCATTTTCCTGCCTACATATATGAAAAGGAATAATGCAAGTGCAGCAAGCACAACCGCCAGAATAACACCGACAACCTTGTTTTCAATCATTGCAACCGAAACGACTGCTCCGATTCCTGCCAGATACCCGCCGATGTTTGCCACAATCGAGATGAGTGTAGCCTTAGCCGAATACGGATAACTGCGATAATAAAATACCATAATACATAAATCCTCCGGTAAATAATTGGCCTTATCCTACCGCAGAGCTTTTGCAAAATGCCATAAATTCATGTTCGGGCATGGGCTTTGCGTAGTAGAATCCCTGAATGTATTCACAACCCATCTCAGAGAACCACATTGCTTTTTCCTCATCCTCAACGCCTTCGACAACTATCTCGGCACCGAGACTCTTAAGCAGGCTGATGGTCTGTCTCATTATATCATAGCTTCTTGTATCTACAAGACCGTCAACAAGAGACTTATCGAGCTTAATGATTCTGTAAGGGAAGCTCATGACTCGGCTGAGGTTCGAATAACCCGATCCGTAATCATCAAGTGAGAATCCGTTTCCGTTTGTTGTAATATCCCTCATGGTCCTTAAAACCGCATCTCCGAGATAATCGGAAGCGGTCTCGGTTATCTCAAAGTTGATCCTGTCGGGATCTATATTATACTCGGATAGGATATCTTTTATCTTATCCGCCATATTGGCCTGCATGCACTGTACAACGGACAGATTAACCTCAACAAATTTGATACCGGTATTTGCAAGATCGCCCTCAGATATAAATCTGCAGACATCCTTTATTACAAATTCTCCTATCTGAAGAATACTTCCGCTCTTCTCCGCCGCGGGGATAAAAAGTGCGGGCGAGATAAAACCGAGCTGGTCGTCCTTAAGTCTGATAAGAGCTTCCGCGGATACGAATTTCTCATCCTTGGTGGAATAAATGGGCTGGTAATACATCTCGAACCGGTTATTCTTGATGGCATCGGTAATAATCCTGTCGAGATTGTTCTTAACTACGAAATCCTTCTCGGGAGCCATCTCGGAATATCTGACATATTTATTCAGCGGAACCGCACTGTCAAATGTTTCGGATAATTTAACCAGCTGTCTGTCATTGCTGATCTCATTGGGAATAACAACTCCGCATATCGCAAAATCAAGCTTAAGTCTTATTCCGTCTACCTCGAACAGATCTCTCAGTTTGGGGATCATCTCCTCCGCGGTTTTTTCGATCTCATCCAGATGATACTTTCCGCGGACAACATATGCGAACAAACCGTTTTTGAGATAATACAGATTTACATCTTCTGTACGGTAGTTCTTTAACATGTCATAGAAGTTATCGGATATGGCCTTCAAAAGATCGATATACATCTCATATCCGAGTGTAGCCCTGATGGATGCGATATTCTGAAGCTTTCCGAACATAACATAAGCATCATCCTTGGCTTCATAAAGATTCCTTGCAGCCCTTCTGAAAGCCGTATAGGATCTTGCACCGGTTTCCATGTCCACATTTTCTTCGGGACTTATAACAAAGAAACTCAGAACAAGAGCTGTGATTGCAAAACCGAACATCTGCGCAAGAATCTCCGGGTGGAGCATCTGAACGTTAAATGCAATGATGTTGATGGGGAAAACCACCATCATCGCCGCATACTTAACCTTATCAAGGCTCTTATGCAGGAAGCAGTGTGTAATAAGGATGAATGCAAAGATCACATAATAATATCCGATACCGATTACGATCCAGAGATAAGGTCCTCTGTTGTATTGAACATCAATACCCGAACTGGTGTAACTGAACAATATATGCTTGGAGAAATTAATAGCGAGCAGAACAAGCTCTGCTACGACAGGAAGTCCGTAACAAACCGCATAGAAAGGAGTCCTGACTATCCTGCGGAAAGTCCCGGTCATTCTTCCGACCATATGAATATACATTGCATAGCTGATAACGTTCAGGAAATTATAGATACTGCAAACGATTTCCCTGAAAAGAATCGACCCGGAAAGGGGCTGAAGAAAATGCAAAGGAGCCGATCTTAAAACATCGGTAATAGAGAGAACGAGGAGAATGACAACGTACTTAACAAATGCCTGGTTATCACGGCCCCTGTTCATCCTTCTGAAATAAAGTGATGTCAAAAGCGCGAACAGTACAAATATTGCTGCCACGTCAAGGTAGTAAACTCTATACATTTTATCCCCTAAATATAAAGAATTCCCCCCGACTATTATCACATAACCGGGGGGATTTTATCTATTGTAAAAAGTACGGTTTTTAGGGTGTTTTTTCGGCAAAATCACATATCGTTTCTCTCGGTTATAAGATTGTCGTCAAGGAGGTTCATGACAGCCTCCTCAAGGCGTCTTCCGTTAACCGGTTTCGAAACGAAATCATCGAAGCCCTGTCTGAGGTATTCCTCTCTCGCTCCCGAAAGAGCATTGGCCGTAATGGCAATGAAGGATGTGCTTGCGTTCTTTACTCTCTCTATCTGTCTTGCGCGCCTCAGCGCCTCGACTCCGTCCATATCGGGCATGATGTGATCCAGAAGAACCACGTCGTAGCTGGTTTTGGTAAGTTCTTCAAGCATCTGCTTTCCGCCGGATACCTGATTTGTTATAACGCTCGTTTCCTTCAGAAGCATTGCTTCCAGAACGCGGTTGATATCATTATCGTCAACTATGAGAACCTTGGCTTCGGGCGCTTTGAAAAGAGGACCCTCATGTGCCTTTTCTCCGTAAACCGGATTGTCCACAACCTCATCGATCAGATCCGACTGCTCGGCAATCCTCTGAGGTATCTTGACCGTAAACACGGATCCTTCTCCGTACTTGCTCTCGACGCTCACTTCTCCGTTCATCATGTCGGTAAGTTTGGATACAATGGCAAGTCCCAGTCCTACACCGTCACCGGCTCTCGTGCGGGTATCTCCCAGGCGGTCAAAGGTTCCGAATACTTTGCCCAGCTCGTCTTCTTTGATTCCTCTTCCGGTATCGGTTACTTTTATCTCCAGTGATATGTTCTTTCCGTCAAGTGCTGTGGATCCCACATACAGGCTTACATGTCCCTTGGAAGTATATTTGATCGCATTTCCGATCAGGTTGAGGATGATCTGTCTGATTCTAACCACATCACCGACCAGTATCTCAGGAACAAGATTTCCCACATCGCAGTTAAGCTTAAGTCCTTTTTCATCCGCTCTGAACAGGCAGGTCTTATATACATCCTTCACCAGAGAAGAGACCTTATAAGGAGCATTTACTATATCCAGCTTACCGGTCTCGATATCGGCATAATCAAGGATCTTATTGATTGTTTCCATAAGGGTAAGTCCGGCGCTTTCAATGTCCCTTGCATAACCGGTGATGTACTCGTCCTTGCTCTCCCTTAAGATCAGCTCGTCCATTCCCAGCACCGTGCTCATGGGAGTTTTGATATCCCTCGATACGGATGTAAGAAATTCGCTCTTTACGCGTTTTGCCTTCTCGGCTTCGATCTTACATGCATCCAGCTCAACGAGTGTCTCCTGGAGATGTGCATAATCCGGAGTCTCCACAAAGAGCAGAATAATGATAACTCCCAGTGTCCCGAAAAAGAAAACAAGGAGTGTTCCGGGAGCAATGAAAGCCTGGAATATGGTTCCCACGGTAATGAAGATGAAGCCCGAAAGTGAAATCATCTCACGAAGGTTGAGACTCTTATAATGCATCAGAGCATATACGAGAGCATAAATAATGAAATAGAAAGTGGGAACATAGCACAGAACATGCACGGGGCCGAATCTGTAGATATTGCCTTCATCCAGATAGAAGATCCAGCCGGTCTGAAGATTTACGACAAGCACGATGGTATAAACCAGCATAAGTGCCGCGTTGACCTTGATCATTACTCTGTCAAAACGACTGCATTCGCCCACAAAAGCTTCGGCATATCTGAGGTATGTATATCCTGCGAAAGCTGCAAAGAAGAAATAGACCGAATTGATCAAAAGAGTTACTGCAGAAGTGAAAAACTCCGGTGCCGCTATCGATACCGCACCGAGAATGTCGAAAATAAGTCCGCACAATACGGAGATCATCAGGATCAAAAATCTCCTGTATCTTTCCGTTCTTGTTCTTCGCATCATCACCAGACAGGCTATGGATATGACCATGAAAAAAACTGAGGCCACTTCATATGAAATATTGTAATTACTCATAACCGGTCCACTCTTTCACTTATAAATCCATATAACATTAAAACAAGAACAAAGGTGCGTCATCGTTTCCGATTTCGCACCTTATATATTAGCTTATTTCTTTGAAAAAAACCAGCAAATCACTGCACATCATCGGTACGTTCTTCCTGTTCTTTCTGAACCTCGGGAAGTGCGGAATACATAGGCTTGAGATCCTTGCCTTTGATCACTCTGTCTACATAATTTTCGGTGATCTTCATTACGGTTCCGCTGAGTGCCAGAACACCGATAAGGTTGGGCATTGCCATGAGACCGTTAAATGTATCGGAAAGATCCCATGCAAGAGAAAGATCCATTGTAGCTCCGATCACAACGAAGGCTACGAAAATGATCTTATAAACGATCGTTGCCTTGGTTCCGAAGAGATACTCAAACGCCTTACCGCCGTATACGCTCCATCCCAATACAGTGGAGAAAGCGAAAAGGGTAATCGCTACCGCTATGAACCATCCGCCTGCAGCTCCCAGGGTTCCGGAGAATGCCTCGGCAACAAGAGCGGTTTTTTCAGCGGTGGATATCATCTCACCCGTCTGAAGATTCATGACTCCGGACGAAAGAACCGCAAGAGCAGTGAGAGTACAAACAACGATAGTGTCTGCGAATACTTCGAATATTCCCCACATACCCTGTCTCACGGGCTCTTTAACATTGGACGCGGAGTGAACCATAACCGATGAACCGAGACCCGCTTCGTTGGAGAAAACGCCTCTCTTCATCCCCCATGTAACGGCTGTCTTTACTCCGCTTCCCACGATTCCGCCGCCTACGGCCTTCATTGCAAATGCGCCCTTTATGATGGCAACAAATGCGGGACCTACCATGGTGATGTGAGATATTACTATTACAATACAGCCGATAACATAAAGGACTGCCATGAAAGGAACAAGTTTCTCGGTAACGCTGGCGATTCTCTTGAGTCCGCCTACGATAACGAGTCCGGCAAGGATCATCAGGCTTGCGCCGGTCGCAACATAGGGGATATTGAATACGGAATTGAGGTTAACCGCGATGGAGTTGATCTGGCTCATGTTACCGATTCCGAATGATGCGATAACGCAGAAGATACTGAACAAAACGGCAAGTACAGCACCGATCTGTTTGCATCCTTTCTTGGAGCCGAGACCGTCCTTGAGGTAATACATGGCGCCTCCGCACCACTCTCCCTCGGAATTCTTTCTTCTATAGTAGATACCGAGAACGTTCTCCGAATAGTTGGTCATCATTCCGAAGAATGCAACGATCCACATCCAGAAGATTGCTCCGGGTCCGCCGGTCGCAAGTGCTGCAGCAACGCCGGCGATATTACCGGTTCCTATGGTTGCCGCAAGAGCCGTACAAAGGCTCTGGAACTGGCTGATCTGGCGATCGTGATCTGCGGTATGTGCGGTAACATGTTTGTTCTTAAAGATTCCGCCGAGTGTGTTTTTAAACCAGTGACCTACATGGCTTACCTGGAAAAATCCGGTGAGCGCGGTCATGAGTATACCGGTTCCTACCAGCAGAACCAGCATCGGGAGTCCCCACACAAAATCGTTTACGGCCGAATTTACATTTTCTATCAGCTGCACTTTTTGTTCTCCTCTCAAAAAAAAACAGACGCCAATCTATGGAATTGGCGCCTTTGTCAACAAAATCATTTTAAGCAATAATCCTTTATAACGCAAGTATTTTTAGGACAGCCCTCTAAATCCTCGCTATTTCAAACATCATCTGGGCATAATCTCCGGGCAGCAGGGGAACGATAAGACCTGCGTTCATCAGAGTGCTTCCGCTGAGAATTCCCGGGGCAAGAGCTTCCCACGCTTTCTTTTTGGCTTCGCTGCAAAAGAAAGAGCCTTCTCTGTCGCTGCCTATAAGCAGGATCTTATAATCCGCATCCGGATCAAGACCTTTGAGCCTGATGCATCTTCCCTTTCCGTTGGGATATGCTCTGCACTGTATGTAAGTAAAGACTGCTTTTGACTTATCCTTATGAACAGACATCCAAGCGTCATAATACTGTGCGGCTTCTTCCGATGCTATGCGGTAATAATCACCCTCGCGTACTGTTTCACCATATTTATGACAGATCTCTACCTGCTCGGATATGGCATCTCTTTCTTCCGAAGGAATCCGTGTAATGTCAAGTTCATATCCGAATGTCCCCGAGAGAGCCACGGCTCCCCTGACATCGAAAGGCATAGCTCTTCCCGTAATATGATTGGGCGAAGCGGATACATGTGCACCCATGGTGCTTAAGGGATAGAGCATCTCTGTTCCGGCCTGTATCTTCAGTCTCTCATACGCATCCGTATCATCCGAGCACCAGATTTGAGGAGAATAGAAAAGCATTCCCGCATCATACCTTGCTCCTCCGCCTGAACAGTTTTCAAGAAGAAGATCCGGGAAGTCCTCAAGAAGTCTTCCCTGAAGATCGTAAACCGCTATGGTATATAAATATGACAGTCTTCCCATGGATTCCGCATCAAACTGCGTACTTCCAAGGTCCGAAAGCTGTCTGTTCATGTCCCACTTCACGTACGAAATCTTCGCACTCTTCAGGATATCCGATACACATTTATATACATAATCGCGTACTTCGCTCCTTGTGATATCAAGCACATACTGATTTCTCATCTTACAGGGCTTCCTGCCGGGGACTGCTATGGCCCAATCGGGATGTGCACGGTACAGATCGGAATCCGGGGAAACCATCTCAGGCTCAAACCAGATACCGAACTTCATTCCCATTTCATCCAGCTTATCGGAAAGCGCTCTGATTCCGCCCGGAAGTTTTTCTTCGTTTACGGTCCAGTCTCCCAGAGACGAGTTGTCATCATTTCTCTTACCGAACCATCCGTCATCCATAACAAGCATTTCTATTCCGCACTTCTTAGCTTCGGACGCTATGCTTATCAGCTTATCCGTATCAAAGTCAAAATACGTGGCTTCCCAGTTATTGATAAGGACAGGTCTTTCTTTGTGAAGATAAGAACTTCGTATCAGATGATCCCTGAACAGATCATGGAAAATATGGCTCATGTCGTCAAACCCTTGGGCGGTATATACAAGAACCGCTTCGGGAGCCTGAAAAGATTCACCGGGTTTAAGATCCCATTTAAAATGTTCGGGATTGATTCCGATATAAGATCTGATATTGTCAAACTGATCCACGGAGGATCCGCAGATAAAATTGCCTGACCAGATAAGAGTCTGAGCATAAACCTTTCCGCAGGAGTCATTTGCATCCTTGTCACAAACAACCATAAAGGGCTGGAACTGGTGTGAGGTTTCTCCCCTCGCAGAATATACTTCAACACTTCCTCTTGAAAGATTTCTTCTGTCGATATGTCTTTCCCTTGCCCAGGTTCCGGATAAAGTAACCACATCCGGGCCGTCTTCATCCCAAACACCTTTATCCAGATCAAGATTGCTGCTGAGAAGCTTTTCTATTATGACGGAACTGTCAGATTCATTTATCAGTCTAACATTTTTCAAAATCGCATCGCTGTCTTCAAATACGGAATATGAAAGCAGAGCTTTCAGTCCCAGTACATCCTCCGACAAAGTAATCTCAAGAGTTTCGGCTTTCCCCCCGCCCTCAAATGTTGCGGGCATTCTTACATTTTTCCCGTCAACCTGCTGTGCATAAAGATTTTCTTTGCCCTTGTAAATCCTGTGGGATTCGTATAAGAACTGCGATGCATCATGTCCGGAAGCATCCGTGACCGTTACTGCGGAGGGTCTGTAATCGCCGGCACCCGCCGAAGGAAATTCAAATCTTGCACAGTCAAGATAGCTTCCCCTGTCTCTTTCGTTCACGGAAGGAACAAAGGGACTTACCCCGGTACGCAGCAGGTACCTGAGGTTGTCCCTTTGAATCTTCGTTCCGTAATATACATTATTAAGAAAGCCTTCCTTATCGGTTATGGCAAGGCACATGGTCGTGCTCTTTGTCTCTATAAAAAAAAGACTGCTTTCTTCGTCGTAATATATTCCCATTTATACCCTCGAAATGATAATCTCCATATCACCGCTCAGCTTAACTTTCTTTGCGCCCTCCGCGGTAATAAGCATGTGACTTCCTTTTTTGACATTCTTATCAAATACTTTTCCGGATCCTTTAATGACACTTGCACATATAAAGCCCGCATCCGTATCAAAAGCACATTCCCCGTTTACCTTTACTTTCGCTACGGTAAAATATTCTGTCTTGACCAGCTCGGTTACGGTATTGTCCGAAACACACTCTCTTCGCAAAACCTGTTTCTCCGCAGGTGCAGAAGGAACCTCTATGACATCCTTACTCTTATCCAGATGAAGAGGTCTGGGCTTTCCGTTTTGAAGTCTTCCGTAATCGTAGAGTCTGTATGTGACATCACTGGACTGCTGGGTTTCAAGAACACATACCCCCGCAGTTATCGCATGAACGGTCCCTGCATCTATCCTGATCATATCACCGGGCTTAACCTTAACCCTGCGTATCAGTTCATCCCATCTTCCGTTATCGATCATATCGCAAAGCTCTTCCTTCGAAGATGCGTTATGACCTGCGATCAGTTCTCCGTCTTCGGGACAATCAAGCACATACCAGCACTCGTTCTTTCCCAGCGATCCGTTTTCATGTTCCGCCGCATATGCATCATCCGGATGAACCTGAATGCTCAGATCTTTTTTTGCATCTATGATCTTGATAAGAAGAGGAAATCTGTCACCGGATGCATTTCCGAAAAGTTCTTTGTGACCGTTCCAAAGCTCGGACAGTTTAAGTCCCGCATACTCACCGTTTTCCGCTACCGCTTCTCCGGCAGGATGTGCCGAGATTCCCCAGCACTCGCCTATGTCGTCACCCGGTTCATCGTAACCGAATTCATCTCTGAGTTTTGTTCCTCCCCAGATAGTATGTGAAAAATACGGTTTTAATAAAATAACTTTATCCATCATTTATTTCCTGACACGATTATACTCACCAGATAAAAAGGAAGAATATCTCCTTCGTGAGTCTGTGTAAGTTCTATCTTTACGGTATGCTCTTTATTTTCACCGTGATCGAGTACGGTGCTGAGACACAGTTTGTCTCCCCAGTCTTCATCAAATTCCGCATTCAGTTCTACCGCGGAATCCTTATCGCCGTCAACGGTAAGAGTTGCGACGGGAGCAGGCTTTTTTATCGTTCTTCTGTACTGAACTCCGATGCACGAACCCTTTACCTTAAATATTATATACGATCCTTTTTCGGTCGCAGTCCACCCTTTTCTGAAAATATCGGTAATAATATCCTGATGAAGATTATCCGCGGTGAATCCGCTGATACCTGCGATCAAATCTCCGGCATTATCGTTTCTGTATCTTACCGAATCCTCATACGCATTTAAGGTTTCGGCAGGAGGCATCTTCCCTTCTTCCGGTTCGGGATCGTTCATATGATCTTTGATTTCTTTCAAAACGGATATGATGATTTCCGAAACAAGTTCATGTCCGGCATCATTGGGATGAAGGTTATCGGAAGTAATTGTTTTCGCTTCCAGTCTTCCGCTTTCAAGCTCCGGAATGATAACATCCCTCATGCTCACCGCAGGAACATCATAACATCTTGCGGCTTTTGTGTGGATGAGCTGTGCACTCCCACCGTCATCGAACCTTACATTGTGGATAAGCATAAGTGCCCTCGAAGGATCGGATAAAAGTATCTTTCGCACAAGCCCTTCATATGTTTCCCGGAAATGATCGTTTGCTTCGTCATTCACAGAAAACTCGACAAAACAAATATCCGGCTTTTTGGACAGAAGGTCTTCCTCCACCCTTGCGCATCCGAACTGGGAATCCGTTGCACCTATCCCGGCATTTACATATTTTACATCCGATAAGGGAAAAGAATTCTTAAACCATTCGAATACTTTGTAAGCATAACATTTATCATAAGAAGAAGCGGCACATCCCTGGGTTATGGATCCCCCGAGGAATCCCACGGTTATGGGTTCACCGGCCTGTGCCTTCCTATATATACTTATGATCCTTCTTCTGTTTCCTCTGTTAGACTCGGCTTTTCCTGTCATCATTTTCTCGCAAAAAGTGCTTCGTTTTTCTCGATGAGTGCTATTCTCTGTTTTACGCAAGATGCGCTGTGTCCCGGATCTTCAGGAGTGTTGAACACGTAATCTTCAAGTCTTTCAAGCGAGGTTCCCGCAACATGAAGTCTCGTATCCGAGGATGCATAATAGATGAACACATCACCCATTTCATTTACCACGGCTCCGTTGGTGAAGACAACATTGCTTACATCTCCCAGTCTCTCATATCCCCTGGGTCCGATAAGGAGTCCCGAAGGCTCTGCTATAACTCTCGCAGGATCATCAAGTGCGGTGGCAAATGCATATATAACATATCTTAAACCTGCCGCAGTGTTCCTGACGCCGTGAGCTATATGGATCCATCCCCTGTCCGTCTTGATCGGAACTGCGCCTGCGCCGTTCTTAACCTCTGTGATCGTATGATACTTTCTGAGAGATGTCAGTCTCTCTTCATTTATCACCGCATGCTCGATATCATCACAAAGCCCGAATCCGATTCCTCCGCCGGAACCCGTGTTGATGAAATCGTCCATGGGTCTTGTATAGAAAGCATACTTGCCATCCACAAATTCAGGGAAAAGTACACAGTTTCTCTGCTGAGGGCTGTTCGTTGTAATAAGATTATCCAGCCTCTCCCAATGTTCCAGATCCCTGGTTCTTACGATTCCCGCAGCAGCAACCGCAGCAGACAGATCGTTTGAAGAAGTGTCCTTACTCTCCGAGCAGTATACGCCATAGATGTATCCGTCCTCATGAAGAGTCAGTCTCATGTCATAAGCATTGACTTCCTCAGGATATTTGGAATCATCTATAAGGATGGGCTTTCCCCGGAATCTGAATCCGTCAACCGGAGAATCACTTTCCGCTATGGCAAAAAAGGACTTCCTGTCGTCTCCTTCAATTCTGGGGCAAAGGATATATTTTCCGTTCAGATACAGAGCGCCTGAATTAAACACTCCGTTTATTCCGAGTCTGTTTTCGAAAAAGGGATTAGTCTCTTCGTCCAGATCATACTGCCACTCTATGGGAACGCTTTCCCTTGTGAGAACCGGATTGACATATCTGTCATAAATTCCGTTGTACACATTTTCATCAACGCGGTTCTTACGTGACAGGTATACTTCCTGCTTGGCTTTTAATTCAAAATATTTGGGATGGATCATTTTATCACCTATATCATACCCCTGCCTGTCAGGCAGGGGTGTCTTGTTATCTTATTCCGAGTTCGGTATCGCTATCCGTTACATGGCTGTGAGCCTTGATATAATCAACGATCAGGTCAACCTTGGTGAATGCAAGGGATACATAGCTGTCTGCACAGCCGTAATAAAGTGCTATTCTTCCTGTTGCGGGATCGTGGACCGTTGCGCAGGGGAATGTTACGTTGGGAACGAATCCTCTTTCCTCATACCACTCTTCGGGAGTAAGGAGGAAATTCTCGCATCTGTAAAGAACCTTTGAAGGCTCGTTGATATCAAGGATTGCTCCGCCGATGGAATAAACATATCCGTTGCAGGTTCCGGCTACACCGTGATAGAAGATCAGCCATCCTTCGGTGGTCTCAATAGGTGCTGCGCCCCCGCCGATCTTAAGGCTCTCCCACCACTCCGAGCATCTGCTCATTACATGTCTGTGCTTTCCCCAAAATACCATGTCGGGGCTCTGTGACAGGAAGATATCTCCGAAGGGAGTATGTCCGGAATCCGAAGGTCTGGAAAGCATTACGTAATTGCCGTTAATTCTTCTGGGGAAGAGAACCGCATTTCTGTTAAAAGGAATGAAGGGATTCTCGATTCTGGTAAAGGTCTTGAAATCCTTGGTCTTGGCAATGCCTATGGCAGCTCCGAAGAAATCCTGGCACCAGATCGCATAATATGTATCTTCCACTTTAACAAGTCTGGGATCGTATGCGTAAACAGGCATGAACTCCTCACCCTTTTCATTTACGAAACGGATCTTATCCTTATCAAAATCCCAATTGATTCCGTCCTTACTTCTTCCGAAGTAGATATATGAAACACCGTTTCTCTGCTCGCCTCTGAATACTCCGACAAAGGCTCCCTCATATGCTACAACCGCACTGTTGAAGATTCTTGCAACTCCCTCAATGGGATTTCTTCCGATGATGGGGTTCTGAGAGTATCTCCATACAGGAGCATCCTGAAATGTTTCAGGGCCGTCCTGCCAGGGCATGTTGGGAACATCGGGTGCATTCAGGATCTTGACGTCGCTCATTTTAATCTCCTTTAAAACTGAATAAATTAATGTTTAACCTGCATTTAGTTAAATTTAACTAGCTGCTTTTGCTGTGATTATATATCCACAAAACCCGATATTCAAAGGAATTTTGTGCGATAAACACCATTTCGGCGATTAGGATATTTTTAACTAAATTTAACTATGCAACTTTTTGACGCTCTCTTTTTCCACCAGTTTGCCGCATACTATGTGAAGCCCCTTTTTATAATCCTCACCCCACACATTATTCAGAGCAATCTCCACTGCCAGCTTGGACATCTCCTCCAGATCCACTTCGTATGTGGTGATCTCCGTCTCGCATATTCCCGGATAGGTATAATTGTCGTAACCTGCAACGGAAATATCCTTCGGAACGCGATACCCGCTCTTCTCAAGCTTCTTTATAAGAAGCGCTGCGGTAAGATCACAGTTGCAAAAGAATGCCGTCGGCATCTCCTTTGGAAGAGTAAGCATCTTCTCCGCGTCAGTCAGCCCGGTCTTGGCGTCTCTGTCATCTATGACCCATTCCTTCCTGATTTTTCCGCCGTGCTCGAGAACCGACTTCTGATATCCCAGGTATCTGTCGGTAATGGAACCTGTAGCCATAAGGGTTCCGACATATGCGATTTTGGTGTGACCCATGTCATACAGGTAATTGGTCATGGCATACGCACCATAGAAGCTGTCCGAAACAACGCAGTCCATATCCGGATCCGTGCCCATATAATCCAGATATACCAGAGGAATGTCAAAGCCCTTTCTCAAGGCAGCTAAATAATCATCTGCCATATTCCCCACAACGATGCACGCATCAACCTTGCCCTCGGCAAGGAGCCTGGGCATCTCCACGCTCCGCTCCATATCGGAAGTGATAACTTCCAGCATGGCAAAGCTTCCCATGAGGGATGCCGTTTTATTCATGTCCTGATACATCTGCCAGTAGAAGCTGTAAAACCTGGTCAGGTAACTTTCCCTGCAGATGACTCCTATGTTCTTACTCGGATGTCTGGCAGCATAAGTATGAGGCTCATACCCCAGTTCTTTAGCCACCTTTTTAATCTCTTCAAGTTTCTGCCTGCTCACTCCGCCTTTTCCGGAAAGAGCCTTTGAGACAGATACTATGGAAACCCCCGTTTTCTCAGCTATATCCGCCAGTCTTACCTTGTCGCCCATATACATACCTCTGTAAAAAAATACCTGCGCGGGCCATGCCCACACAGGTATTCTATCGTACATTTACTTAAAGATAAACTAAATTTTTAATCTGTTTTAACTAAACTTATTTACGTTGTCCGCTCTTTAATATTCTTTATCCACATGTTCCAATCCGTAAGTCTTCATAAACAGATTAAGATCTTCATTATCTTTGATGAACATCACTTCCGAGAACTGCCCGGTGGTTTTGTTCTTAAAGCCCGCTACCTGTTCGCCGTTGCATATGGAAGCTTTTATTATGGGTTTTTCTTTTTCGGGATCGTACTTGTATGAAGGCGTGCCGGGCACTTTTGATCTGAACAGTTTAAATCCCATATGCGTATCCTCACTCGCTGATATTCATCTGATAAGTAGCCGGTTTTCCGTTCCAGGTATCTCCATCGGCTCTGTGATACTCCACACGTTTTGATCCGTCTGTCATATTATAGACTATCATGAAAACCTGTCCTGTTTCTACATTCATCAGATAATTATCATAGGGAAGGACATTATCAAGAGTCTTAACATCCTTGAGATCTTCATAGGCATTTTCGATTCTCCAGCATTCCCTGCTTTCATATCCCTCAAAAACTCCCGCCAGATTCTGTGAGCCATAAGATACCGCAGTGTATTCTTTACCCATAATCGTTACAGTCATGGTATCAACCGGTTCGGTAACCAGAGTAAGATCCGTGCTCATTACGGCATCGCCGAAATATGCTCTCAGATTGTTTCCCATGCAGGGAACCGTGGCGGTCATATAATCCAATCCATAGAGATCAGTATGTGCAGATCCGTATATACCCATTACAGGTCTTCCGGCCAAAGCCTTGTATTCCCTGAGGAAATTGGCAAACAGCATATTCTCGCGGAATACGTGATTGTTCGTAGCATAATAGGTTTTACCCTGTTCTATGGTCTCAAGCGTCCTAAGGTATTCTTCGGACGATTCGCTGTATCCGTTAGCAAGCAGATATTCAAGGCATCTTGCTCCGGAAGTATCATATTGATGACCCACATCGGTTCCGTGAAATACGGTTTCAGGAAATTCTTCTTTTATATTCTTATAGAAATCATGGACCTGTGCAGTGCAGGCTGCGGTCCCGTCCATATCCACAAACAGATCATTCAAAAGCCTGTCATCATCAGCTTTCATCCACTCGTTTAGAAAGAATGCATCATAATAGGGAAGTTCCACAAACAGGTCTCTCATTCCCGCATCATAGTATCCCCTCCAGTGCTCCAACTCCTCTTCCAGTATTCGTTCATTGGAATGTTCTTCGCCAAAGAGATAAATCTCACCTGCTTTATCCGGAAGGCTGACATTCGGAGATATCTTAAAGCCGCCTTTGAAGTTCTCTACTTTAACCGTAACGATCACTCTGCCGGTTACAGGTATTACGACCGTATTCGTTCCGATATATGATGCTTCGTATATAACGTTCCTGCCGCTTTTTACGCTTATGGAGATCACGCCTTCTTCAGATTCTGAGGCAAATTCCAGAAATCCGCCCTCCGGAAAAACTGCTTTTTTGAACGTAGCTTTTGAAGAGTTCAGTGATATTTCCCAGCCATGCATTCCGGCATGTTCGGAAAAGCCCGTATATGATCCGGATCTGGAACTGATAAATCCGAAATATTTGGCAGTTCCGAAAGCAATGATAAAAATCAAAAAGAATATCGCAGTTATAATTCCGCTTTTAACTTTCTTACTCATAACTATTCCTCAATGCCGGCCTTCTTCTTATCTCTGAAATATCTGATGAGATACACAAAGAATCCTGCCAAAAACACAAGTGCAACCGCATACCACATAAGCATCATTTTGATATCGGCTAAAGACAACGCTCCCACAACGGTAAACAGCAGAAACAACAGAAAATACGGTATCAAAAACTTCCCATAGTAATTTGCTTTGTCCGTGTTGGTGGTGTGAAGTTCAAAAGGTGTTCCGTCGTCTTTCTTTTCAACGATTAAGAGTGCCCTTTCCATAACCGTCTGGTAATCAGCGAACTTACTGCCTTTATCCGCAAGCTTTCTCCACAGGATATTTCCGATATCGAAATCCAGGTTTACGTTTTTGAAGAAAACCTTGTATCCCATATCCTCCAGAAATGCCGCGTAGTCCTTGCCTTCCGGTTTGGATTTATCACCGATATATTCGATCTGATATACATATTCAGAAGGCTCACAGGTTTCAAATTCATAAATCAGTCTTCCGACATTTACCAGTCTGTAGCCCTTTGATGCCATCTTATTGAGCCAGTTTCTCTGGGCATCTATGAACCCTGCAAAGTATCTTGCCTTTTTTACGTAACTCATGATCCACCTCCAATAATTCCGGATGCAATCCCTGTTAAGGCCTTCAGTCTCTTAAGTTCTGCTTCCGCCACTTCTTTACCTTTGGACGTGATGACGTACTCTTTTTTACGGCCGTCAGCATCCCCGTGAGGTTCGATCCACTCCTTTTCCAGAAGGGAATTAATGGCCCCGTATAAAGTTCCCGCTCCCAGGGAAAGCCTTCCGCCCGTCGCTTCTTCGATGAACTGCATGATGGCATATCCGTGTTTTGGAGTGTAAAGTGCCAGCAATATAAAGAATGTAACTTCAGTAAGAGCACCGCCTTTAACGTTGTCCCGCATTTTTATCCCCTTCGCATTTATTACGTTTACTGTAATACAACTATATCGGTTACTGTAATAGTTGTCAAGCAATAAAAAAGCACTCTCATTTCAGAGAGTGCAGGGCATTTATATCTTTATTTATCCTGATTCGAAGCCGATATGTAAGTGTATGCCACCAGAAGTCCTATGGTAAGCGCCATCACACCCAACAACGTGACTATAAACATTGCGGAATTTTGCTTGAAGAATAAAAAAGGAATTCCCAGCAGTTCATAAATGATCGCATATGCAAACCAAAGCGTCGCAACCTGATGATTGTATTTGACCGGATCCTTAACCTTGGGAGCTTTAACCCCGGCGAAGAACCCCACTTCGGTATTAGAAAACCACGCCCAGGCGCCGATACCTGCGAACAAAAGCGCGACAATTGTCCAAATGATAAATGCGACTATCATAAGTGTTCCAACCCCTTCGAACGACTAAAGTCAACACAGATATTTTACTCTTTTGGGAACTGTATAACAATCCTTTTATTTCACGGCAAAATGCAATTCCCAAGCGGCTATACACAGGAAAAGAATGATGACGGAAACGGAGACCGCAGTCTTTGCCCGTGACTTAAAAACCCTGTCTAAAACGGGGACGATCAGCTTCATGAACAGGAGAGCCATGATGCCGAAGAGAGCACTGCTTATGGCGCATACTCTTCCCTGAAAATTCAGAGGCCAGTTCTTATATGTCCACAGGATTTTATGGAATTTGTACTCTGCGACGACCGCAGTCAGATATTCGACCGCAGTGGTGATGAAAACGCTTCCGAGAAATATAACCGCAGGATTCTTTATTTCCCGGAAAATAAAAAACAGGATCAGCATTCCGAACCCGTAAATCGGGCAGCACGGAATATGAAGCACGCCCCTGTCCAAATACTTTCCAAAGACCACATAAACACATATGATCTCGTACAGCCAGCCGATGAACGAAGCCAGAAAAAACATCAGCAGATATTCGGTTAGTGAATACCAAATTTTTTCTTTCATCACTTCACGTTAAAATCCCGCTCATCATCGATGACCGGGATTTCTTCTTTATCAATTGCATCGATCTGAATAAACCTGCCGCGGTCTATAGCCCTGATCATTTCGGCGATACTCTCTTCATCACCCTGGACTTCCATTTCGACGGAACCGTCCCAGGCATTATATACCCATCCGGTGAGTCCCAGCATATCCGCAGCTCTCGTTGCGGTCCATCTGAAGCCTACTCCCTGAACGCGGCCCGTAAATCTGAAATGATATCTGGTCATTTGAAATAATCTTCCACAGCCGGAGTAACGACCTCCATGTAGAATTCACCGATATAAGGGAATTTCATGTAAAGCTTTTCCTTTATCTCCGACAAAACCGCTTTTTTGTTCTTACCGTTTAATGAGGTATTGACTATGTTCAGCACAACATCAAAATCCTGTCTGGGAATTCCTCCGCCGTACTCATATAATGCTTCCTCGACTTCAAGCAAACACTTGGATATCCTGCCGTCGTCGCTTCTTCTGCTTTTTCCTGCGGATTCCGAAGCATTCTTTTTAGCAGGCTTTTCTCCGATCTGTTCTTTTCTCTCGGCATGTACAAGGTCGCTCATAAAGGCGATGATATTATCATATCCCCTGTTTCTGCTTACGATATAAACCTTAAGTGTATCCTTGTCGTAAACTCCCGCAAGATATCCCATATATGCGGATATATACTTGTCTACGAATTCTTTGCCTTCGGGTATGTTATCAAATACCTGACAATCGATATCCGCTCTCTTGGGCTTTTCACTTTCCGAAAGTTTGTCTCTGGAAGTCAGAAAAAAGATTACGTTGGAATTCTTGGGAACACCGGTATAGCTGAATTTTGCTCCGGCGATTTTCAGATTCTCATAGTCAATAAGATAGTACGTTTCCAAAACTGTGATTCTCCCTCATAAAATATTAGACCCTCATTTCATAATTATACATTCCGGATCCGCTTCCGTCTATGCTCTTTCTTCACAGTCCTGTCTGATCTCCGCAAACATGTCCGAGTCGTTGAACATTGCGCCCATATCTTCGCTGCATTTGCAGGCTCTGGCACATCCCACAACCTTGGACAGAACATCAAAATTAAGCTTGGTTCCCGCGGAATCACATTTGTAGTTAACGGCACGGCTTGCTTCCACGCCGAATCTTCCCGCCACTTCGATCGCATCGATATTGGCCCCGAGGAAGATGAATTCCCATCCGTTTTTTGACTTTTTCTTTTCCACCATCTTCTTAACCTTCTCGAATGTGTATTCCCTGCTTGCATTTTCCATTCCGTCGGTTGTGATGATGAAAAGAGTTTTCTCGGGCTTTTCGTCTTCGCGAGCAGACTTCTGAAGCTTTCCGATCCTGTGTATGGTCGATCCCAGTGCATCCAGAAGAGCGGTATTTCCCCTGACGTAATAATCCTTATCGGTAATGGGCTCCATTTTCTTCAGATCCGCTCTGTCGTGAAGGATTTCGATTGCTCCGTCGAACAGGATGGTGGATATTTTCGCATCTCCATCCTCCTTCTGCTGTTTTTCCAGCATGGAGTTATAACCGCCTATGGTATCGTTCTCAAGTCCTCTCATGGATCCGCTTCTGTCCAGTATAAAAACGACCTCTGTTAATCCCTTCTTCATATCATTTACCTCTCTTTCTTGATCAGCCGGTTATCCGGTGTTTCGTTTGCTGAGATAAATATATGGGATTACAGAGGTCAAAAGGTCGCCCGTCAGGCGACATTTATCATTCGCCGATCGTGGGCTGGTCGTGTTCAAAAAGAGCCAGGTTGATCATATAAATATCGTATACCTTGTTCTCTATGAAGTACTCGATGATCAGGTCAAATACCGAACTGGGTGAAAAGGCATATCCCGCTCTTGCCAGAAAATCTTTTGTTTCATCCAGATTAAGTTCCAGTGCCAGGGCGAATGCAAATGCCGTTACCTTCCCCGGCCGGTATTCGGGATTTGATCTGATCTTGGAAAACAGCTTTCTGTCTACATTGGCTTTCTTGTAAACCTCCGCATCAGTGTATCCCTTTTCATCAATAAGGCGAAGCAGCGATTCCTGCCATGTATCCGATATACCGGCAACCCTTTCCGCAAGAGACTTACCGGCCCCCGGGCTGCAGGGTGCCGCACAGCTCATTGCAGCCATGGGAGCGGCTCCCATCACGGTAAAGTTCGAAAAAGAAGCCTCATCGTCCGGCTTATCATACCTTGCGGCAGATTCACAGGGTTCGGATGCCCGGAACTGCTTTGCATTCTTTCTGACAAAGGGAACTTTGGATCTGAGCTTTGGCGTCGTTATTTTCCCGGCAGGCTCATCATGAGGAGCTCCCGCATCTTCAAGAATATCGCCGCACAGCATGTCATCGAGCTTATCAAGAAGATACGCATCTATACCCGATGCAGTATCAAAAGGAAGGTCCGTATCATGATCGTCATATACGATCAGGCTCACATTTACATCTGTGTCCGCGGATTCTTCTCTGACTGCAGACAGTGCCTCGGACACGGTTACATCTCTGCTTACGGATACGGCTATTTCATCAAGTGACTTTCTTTTTGCCGACAGGATACATTCCGACAGGTACTCCTTAAATACGCCCTCACCGCCGGAGTATTCCCGAACCTCATCTGCGGGAATTTCATCTATTCCTTTTCTGAAAATTTTAAATGCCATTTTTTATCTTCCTTATTCGGGAGAAAACTCCATGATCTCTTCATCGTCTGATGAGGACTCGGATTCCGGAACAACCTCTTTAATGACGGAAATCATTTTTTCATATTCCTGTATAAGTCCCGGATGTTCTACGGTAATAAAATCCATATCCCCATCGCCCGCAGCCTTTTCAAGGATCAGGGCTTTGGCCGATACGCTCATCACACCTATGGTAGCTGATGTACTTTTTATCGAATGAACCAATACTCCGTACTCTTTCAGATTGCCTTTTTCCAGATATCCGGAAAGCTTCCGGATTTTTTCCGATGCACCGGTTATATATTCGGAGAGCATCTCTTTATAAAACGATTCTTCTCCTCCGCAGTTTGCAATACCTTTGTCTGTATCTACTCCCGCATTTTTCAGTGCAGCCAGCTCATCCTCTTTACCGTTTTCACAAGTGCTGTCATCGGCTCCTTTTACAATAGTCACCTTGCTCATGGGAAGATATTTTTTCAGCATGGCTTCAAGAGAAGTACTGTCTATGGGTTTTGTCAGATAATCATTGAAGCCCTTGGACAGGTATCTCTCCCTTGCTCCGACAACCGCATCCGCAGTCAGGCATATGACGGGGGTATCGATATTGGGGCCTTCCTTATGCGCCTTTATATTGTTAAGTGCCTCCGCACCGTCCATTTCGGGCATTCGCTGGTCCATCAGTATAATGTCATATTTATTCTGCAGGGCAAGCTCTACCGCTTCTTTTCCGCCGCCCGCAGTATCGATCTTAATCCTGGTATCCTTGAGAAATTCTGTCGCAACTATCAGATTCATCCTTGTATCGTCAACGATCAGGATTTTCGCGGAAGGTGCTCTGAAGCTCTCACGATAGGACGCCTTCATTCCGAAGCTCTTTTCAAACTTCTCTTTGAAATTGCCTATGGGTTCGGATGAAATTATCACCTGAGGGATGGTTACTATAAACGTAGATCCTTTTCCGTACTCGCTTCTGACAACGATCTCACCGTTCATCATTTCAAGCAGCATCTTGGTTATGGCAAGTCCGAGGCCGGTTCCCTCCTTGGTGCTGTTTTTCTCAAGGTCGAACCTTTCAAACTTACCGAAGAGCTTTTCCAGATTATCTTCGCTGATTCCTATTCCGGTATCGGTAACTTCTATCACAAGATTTATCATCTTCCTGCCGTCCAGCAGTTTATCGCTCTCCATCCCGTACATCTTAAGGAGAACGCTTCCCTTATCGGTATACTTTACGGCGTTGGTAAGAATGTTGGTCATGATCTGCCTTACTCTGACCACATCTCCGTACAGAGAGTCCGGAAGACTCTTATCTATATCCGTTTCAAAAAGAAGATCTTTTTCACGGGCTTTAAAGTAGATCATGTTACTGACATCATTCAAAACGGAGCTGAGCTGGTACTCAACTTCAATAATATCCATCTTTCCTTCTTCTATCTTGGTGAAATCAAGTATGTCGTTGATGATGGACAGCAGATTGCTTCCTGCGGAATCTACATTTCCGGAATAAGTTTTGATCTTGCCGAAGGCTTCTCTGAATCCTTTGACATCGGAGTCATCAAGTCTCTCCGCTTTGGAGGTTTCCCTCAGGATCATCTCATTCATTCCGAGAACCGCATTGATGGGGGTTCTGATCTCGTGGCTGGTGTTTGCAAGGAAATCCGTCTTTGCCTCACTGGCATGTCTGGCTGCTTCAAGTGCCGTATCCTGCTTGATCTTAGCCTTCACAGTTTCGTATTGTGCAATGGCACACATGATAACGATGGCAAGATACATCATCGGCATTCTCGAATAATAACTGTCAGGGAACCGGTATCCCGTTTCGCACAGAGGGGAATGCATATAAACGGTCATGATGATAAAAAAGATTGTTGTGAAATACAGACCGTAAAACAGATTAAAGAAAAAGAAAACGACGGGCACGGCTACAAATATCAGGAAGATACTGGTTCCTTCCGTTCCGCCGGTATAGAGGAAAAAAGTAAATGTCACCCAGTACACCACGCACTGGATATTTATCGCCACATGCATGAGCCAGGTGCGTTTCTTTTTTCCGAATTTGCAGATTGAGAAATTTACTGTTGCGATCGCAGTGAACAGAGCGCAGAAGAATGCATAGACCGCCACCACATAATCGTGACGGATAAAATTATCGACACACAGATATATACAGAAGGGAACAACCACCGCATATATGATGATGGACAGAGTTAAGTTTACCGTTACATATCTCTGATCGAGATTAAATCTTTTCTTCTTCGGCATATTCCCCTCCGCTCACAAACAGTGATATTCACTGAGCATCGATCCATGAATAATCATAGTTCATATAATATGCTTCTATAGATTCGAAATACTCTTTATAGTTATCACGCGTAAGTTCATGTTCCCCGGCAGCCATTGACCTGAGAATGCTGTCGGACACCTCTCCGCTGTAGTGCTGAAGATCCGAATAATTGTTAAGATTGGTTATGACATCAGTGTCATCATAGAAACAAAATACGTGAGCATTGTCGTACTTTAGCACTTCTTCGGTAACAAGCTCCATCTCTTCGATAAGTGCGGGAATGTCTCCCTTTACATAATGGTTTGTATACCAGTCTGCTATGCAATAAGGAGGGAAAAAGTAATAGAACTGTACATCCGGGTATGCGGCGATATTTGCGGTAAGATTTGCTCTTACATTGGCGGTAAGCATTTCACGTTCTTCATCCGTCATATGGATTTCCGCACCGGACGCTTCCCTTTCGGTAACATATGGAAGAACATAAGCCGCACCGAGAGGCCTGTCTTCGGCAAAGCGCATATATGTGTCAAAATTATCCGAAGGCACTCCGGAAGCCGTTCTTTTTATCTCGTTATTAACATATTCAAAAAGAACATCCGCGTTATACAGATACGCTTCGTCATTAAAAATATTGTTGTCGTACAAAAATGCGGGGTCCGCAGCTTCGGGATTTCTGTAATCTGTTTCCGTCATGGCAAAATACATATCCATGCTGCGGATAACCAGCCTGATATTGTCATTATATTCAAGTGCTCTTCTTTCGCCGTCGCCGATTTCTTTATAATATCCGCCGGCATAAGTTGCCTTAACACTGTTGACGCCGAAGAGCTCATCCACCATGGAAGCACGGAAATTCTCGGAAACAGAGGTTCCGGTTATAAGAGCATCATACTCGAAGTTTCTCGTGATACCGTCATTTTGGTATCTTTCATTGTCCATGATGTAGGATATTCCGTCTATGGGCGCATGATAATGGAAGAAAGGATCCACATACGCAACAATTACCGCCACCGCTGTAAGAAGCAGTGCCGTTACCGACAGTTCCTGTATAAGAAATTTTTTCCAGATTTTTTTATCTTCCATTTATTTCAAAGTATCAGAATCGGAAATATATAAAGCTCGATACGCTGTTGGCATAAAGGAACGACCATACAAACAGTATTCCGCAGGCAAGCGCCGTTCTGAAATTCGGCTTATATTTCTTCTCGTAAATATTCCCTGTACACAAAAGGCATATATAGGTCACGACATAGAAAAGAGGGATTGCGATATTCAGGTGATATCTGATAAAAGGAACGGTTCCCATATCGAAGGTATCATAGAACTGCACTGCGGGCATTATGTTATCGAACCTGAACATTTCTTTGATCACATCCACAGCCATCGCAGGATTGGGGGATGCGAAAAACACCCATCCGATATTTACAAGTGCGAAGGTAATAAAAGTTCTGATGATCTTCGGTATCTTCCCGATATATTTCCATCCGATCCTTTCAATTATCATCAAAATTCCGTGAAGTGCACCCCAGATTATAAATGTCCAGTTTGCACCGTGCCAGAAACCGCTGATGATAAAGATAGCCATCATATTAAGATATGTTCTGAATTTCCCCTTCCTGTTTCCTCCCAGAGGAAAATAAACATATTTTCTGAGGAAGGATGTAAGGGATATGTGCCATCTTTTCCAAAAGTCGCTTATGGAATCCGCTTTATAAGGTGAATTGAAATTCATGGGTATATCCAGATTAAGCATCTTCGATACGCCTGCTGCCATATCACAGTAGCCGGAAAAGTCCAGATATATCTCAAAAGTATAAGCGACGGTGCAAAGCCAGGCTTCCGCCAGGCCCAGTCCGCTTCCTACTCCGAGGCCGTAAAGGGAAGCTCCCGAATAACGGGTTGCCAGAAGAAGTTTCTTACTCATTCCGACGGTAAACCATACAAAGCCCGTGGCAATGTTTTCCGGATCGGGTTTAAACTTCGCGGGGTCATTTATCTGAGGGATAAATTCATCATGCCTTGTGATGGGCCCCATGACCATTCTCGGGAAAAACCAGATATATGTCAGATAATCGATCACAGGTATCCCCTTGGTTTCTCCGCGATACGAATCCACACACCATGTGATCATCTGGAATGTGTAATAACTTATGGCAACCGGCAGGATAAGCGAAACGGGCGTATACTGAGTGCCTGCGATCTTCGCTGCATTTTCGCCGAAGAAATTCAGATATTTGAAGATCAGCAAAGGGAGCACGTTAATCACGATACCCGCACCCAGTAAAACCGGCTTTTTGTTTTTTACAAGGAATGAGGAATACAGATAGTTGAACGTGCAGGACAATACCAGAACCAAGAAAGAATCAAGGCCGTACAGTGCAAAAAAAAGCATGGATGCGGCAATTATCACACCCTTTGCAAGCTCATTTTTACCGTTTTTACGAGCGGCAAAATAAGCTGTCAGCACAACAGGCATGAAGAATATGAATTTTAACGATAAAAATCCCACTTGATTTAGTACCTTCACTGTCAGAACAGAATAAAAAAACCAAACTATATTATAGAATATGAGGCCTCTGCGGGCAAGGAAAAGGGGATGTTTCGCAAGGTCCGTTCTTATGATATATTTATGAAAGTGCTTAGTCGAATAATGAGGTGGATTATGGCTTTAGGGGTAAAGATCAAAAATCTGTTTCGCAAACCTGTTTCTTTGGTTTTTCTGATCATTCTTGCGGTTGAATTCCTGTATCTTATCAAATTCAATCTTGTTCACGCATACGGTGTGATGGATCAGGACGCTGCCAAGCTCATGAGCCATATGATAGAGATGGTAAGAACGGGCAAAATCCTTATTCCCGGCTGGTCCTACATGACCACCCACGAACTCGACTCGGCAATGCTTTTAGCAATCCCCTTTTATGCGGTCACGCATAAGCTCTATTTTTCATTTGCCGTATCAAACACGATTTACATGTTCCTTCTTCTTGCAGTTCTTCTTGGCATCTTCAAAAACTGCGGGATTAAATCCGAAATATCTCTTTTTATCTGCTGCCTTGTATATATTCCCTATAATTTCGGCATGCTCGAATATGTGAACATGCTCTTTGTAAGAGGCAGCCAGTATTCCATCAAGATTCTGATTCCGCTTCTTGCGGTTCTGTTACTTACATTTCCGGATAAAAACAAAAAAAGAGATTACATTCTGTCTGCAATATGGCTGTTCTTGTGCTTCCTCTGCGGCTTTTCAAGCGGACTCTTCCCCCTCATCACGGGAATCCTCCCCATCGCAGGCGCTTACTATGTGAATTTCGCATTCAGAAAAAAAGATGCCGGATCGGTCAATGCCTTCAGAACGGCTCTCCTTATCGCGGGAACAATCATAAGCGTCATCGGATTTGCTTTACATCAGATCAACAACATAAGCCCCAGCGGCATAAACGCAACTCTTACCTATTCGGAAGAATTCGGTCCCAGAGTGCTCTTAAATATCGGCAATTACTTCAATCTTCTGAATGCACTCCCTTCAAAGTACCTGAATATTTACCCCATAGTTTCATTTGAGGGAATAGGCTGCATAGTCAGATTTGCTCTTGCGATATTCTTACTTGTCTGTGCAATACACTTCATCATTCTTTTCTTCGGGGGCAGGGAAAACAATCCCTCCGGCGATACCGCCCACGTCGCAACCGGTTATATGTCCGCCATAATCATCGTAAATGTGATCATCCACCTTCTGTGCTCCTATGATGAGGGCAGATATTATCTGGTCGAACTCATTTTCATGATGATCCTTGCCGGAATATGGATATCAAGGCTCACAAACAATCTCGGGAACGCAGTTTGCATCCGGGTATTTGTTTACCTTATCCTCTTTACCTGCTTTACCTGGTATTCATCCAAAAAGTACGTGGACACCTGCCAGATAACCAAGAATTATTACGGTTTTTGCTATGGGATCTGTGATTTTATAAAGACTCAGAATGTAGATAATGTGATAGTTCTGGATAATAACGAAGCCGAGGAAATAATCAGGGTTCTCCTGCCCGATGTTAAAGTCTCCAATTACAATTCACAGGACGGAGAATTTATTTCCTGCGACTGGTATGACACAACAGGTGATGCTTCCTATTACGGAGACAGCTCCATAATACTGACTCAGTGGCGCGACGACCTCAGCGAAGTATTCGGAAGCGAGACCGCATCAAACTATGAATTCATCGGACAGATCAACGGTTTCAATCTGTTCAGATCCGATGTTTTCTGCCTGCCTTTGGAATAGTTTTCCCGGACATCATATAAGCGACATAAACGCTGTGATCGACAGGAACGAAAATACTGTCGTAACTATGATGCCTCTTGATAAAATATCTGTTCTTTCTCCGATTTTTTCGGCCTGGATCATCGGAAGATTTCCCACGGGAACGGCGCACATAAGACAAAACGTCCTTACCGTTTCATCCGCGGTTCCTATCCCTCTGAGTATTAAGACAGCGGCCGCAGGGACGCATACAAGCCTTACCAGGATAAAAATCCAAAGTTTGGCATCTTTCATATCTCTTATAAAGTTACTTCTTGCAACGGACGCTCCCAGAAGCACCATCGATAAAAATACCGTGGGACTTCCCACATAATCTGCCGTTTTGGCGATAAAATCCGGAACCTTTATATCGAACCAGAAGATCAGAAGTGCCAGAATACTCATGATAACGCCGGGACTGATCAGCTTTTTAAGGTCCATCTTTTCCCTGCCGGACGACAGTGTGATTATTCCGTGAGTATAGAAAAGCAGGCAATAGAAAACATTACAGATGATAACGTAAAGCATCGCGTTTTCCGGAAGGATTGCCTTGGCTACCGGGATTCCCAAAAATCCCACATTTCCGTATATTGACATCAGTGAATAAAATTTTCTCTCATCCTTAGGAATTCCGATAAGCATCGGCAAAACGGAACCGATAAGGATAAAGACAGCGTAAACGGCGGCGGCTACACCCACTCCGCTAAGAAACTCCTTATGCGTCACCGTAATATTGCCGTTCAATATTGTGGAAACGATCAAAACAGGATTGCATATATCCACAACAAGTTTGGATATAAGCTTGGTACCCTGTTCGGTAAATACCCTTTTCTTTTCAAGATAGACCCCGATACATACCAGGATGGCTATCACAGACATCTGTCTTAATACTACGGTAACTCCCATTTTCAACTCCCGGTTTTCACATAATCTGCAGATAAACGGACCCTTTGATTATATCCTCTGATTTTACTCCGCGAAAAGCAAAAAATATGTTTTGTATACTTTTATTATAGTTAACGTTTTAATCATTAATATTCCTTTAACATCAAATAAATACTACCTGTTATTAATGATTTTTGGTATAATGTATTGCGTAAATTGCTCAAACTCGGGGGAGTTGAATTATGGCAAGAAAAAAGATAGCCATCTTTGCAACCGGATGGGCTTCGGACATTCTTTTCCACTTCATGGAAGGAATGCGTGATCAGCTTGAATCATATGACGCCGACATGTATCTCTTTATGAACTACGGTACATACGGAGAGACCGAAAACAGCAGGCACGGAGAGCTTAACATTTTCAAGCTCCCCGATATTGCGCAGTTTGACGGCGTTGTCATCATAACAAATCTTATCGATTTTCCCGGACAGGCCGAAGATATCGTTGAACGCTCAAAGCAGGCAGGTGTTCCTGTTATCAGCCACGGCCGCGTAATCCCCGGAATCCCCAATGTAATAACCGACAATACCGCAGGTACCAGAGCTCTTACCGAACACCTGATCAAAGAACACGGTGTCAAGCGTGTCATGTTCTTTGCGGGAACCGCCGATAACGACGATTCCAACGCCAGACTGGAAGCCGTCAGAGAAGTCTGCCTGGAGCAGGGACTCGATTTTACGGACGACAATATCTTCTATACAAACTGGGATCTCAACACCTCTCAGGGTAAAGCCCAGGAAATGATCAAGAATAAAAACCTTCCCGATGCGTTTATCTGTGCCAACGATGAAATAGCAATGGTCATTAATATCGCATTGGAGAATTTCGGACTTTCTTGTCCGAAAGATGCCATTGTCACAGGATTCGACCATATTCAGGAATCCCAGATATTCTATCCTTCCATCGCATCCGTGGATCAGAACACATACGAACACGGCAAAATCTGTGCGGAAAAGATCACCGTTCTTATAGAAGGCGGTCAGATTGATGATACGATCATGATCCCCTGTAAATTCATCCCCGGCGAAAGCTGCGGATGCAAGAGCAGTCAGAAGATCATTGATCAGAGACTCAGATCCGGCACCATAGCATTCAGAAAGACTCAGCTTTCAAGCAGTGCCACATGGCATACTCTCAATCTCGAGAGAATCGTCATGGACTGCGAATCATACACCGATATCAAACGTGCCCTGACGGACAGCATCACTCATGAGCATATCTTCGAGGGTGATAACTTTCATATCCTTTTCGATCCCACCGCATACAGATCGGAGATTGAAACGGGAGTATCCCTTACGGACACAGATACCTACAGCGATAAGCAGGATGTAATCTATTCCCTCAGAAACGGCAAGGTTCAGAATATCCGTTCCGTACAGACCAAGACCCTTGTTCCGGGAATTTCCGAAGAAGACGAGAAGCACCTGTATGTTTTCCTTCCCATTCACGAGCGTGAGATCAGGATAGGATATCTGTGCTTCGTCGATATCTATGACAAGATAGAATCAAGAGCCGTCAGAGAATACTGCGAGCGTTTTAATTCCGCAATAGAAAAAGCCAGAAAGGCTATGTATCTCAAAGCCATCAACGATTCCATCAGAGAACTTTCACATGTCGATGCTCTTACTCACGTCAAGAACCGTACCGCATACGAGAGCAGGCTTGATGAGATCCGCAAGAAGGCCGAGAGGAAGGGAAGCCTTGATTTCGGAATCATCCTCTTCGACGTCAACAACCTCAAGAATATCAACGACCAGCTCGGGCATTATTCCGGCGACGAATATATCAAGAATGCCTGCAAGCTTATCTGTATAGCATTCAAGAACAGCCCCGTTTACAGAATCGGCGGCGATGAGTTCGTGGTTCTGCTGGAGGGAAAAGCATTCGAGCAGCGCGAAGAACAGCTTAACAATTTCGTGGAAGAGATGAACGGTGTCATGAACAACGAAAACATCTCTCCCGAAGAGAGAGTCTCCGTTGCATACGGTATGTCCGTATACGAAGGCGCACCCGAAACAATCGATGATTGCATCAAGCGCGCCGATGAAACGATGTATGAGACCAAGAAAAGAATGAAAGGATCCGTCAGGTAGGTGCAGTCTCTGTATCCGGTTCTTCGGGGAAGATATACAGATCCGGCAATACCGTCTGAGTTCCGTCAATAGCGATTACTGTTTGTATCCCGTCGGGTGTGACTACAAGTTGCGATCCGTCGGGATACATTGTTACACGGCTTCTGTCTTCCGCAATTATGGTCACGCTTCCGTCCTCGTTATAGATTATCTGATTTCCTTCGGAGTCCGTGGGTACGATATTTCCGAGTCCGTCCAAAAACGACGAGTATCTTGAAAGAGAGCTTGAAACGGCGGCATACCCCAGCTCTTCCGTCAGAGTTCTCTGATTGGTATAAAGACTTGTTCCCAGTCCCAGTCTTCCGCCGTCAATCTCGACTCCCAGTGCCGAAAGAGTCGTCGGGAACATATCAAGTGTCGAATAAGATCTGTAAGCGTTACGCACCGGTGATGCCGGTGCATTTATTATGCATGTATATACTCTTCTGACATAATCATTATCTATGTTTCTGCAATACGTAGCATCCATGGTGGGATGGTCACCCATCAGAACTATGGTGGTATTTTCATAGAAATCCTGCTGTTTTATCCAATCGATAAATTCACTTACCTGTTTATCCGAACATGCGTATACATTGGAATATCTGTTTTCGAATTCATCGCCGCACAGCTCGCAGGTATAGCCTCCCGTCATATGTGTATCTACGGTAAGCAAAGTGAAATTAAAGGGTTCGTCTCCCTCTCCCAGCTCCTCAAGTGTCTCTCTGGCATAGGTGAAAAGCTTCTGATCTTCATATCCCCACCAGACATAATATCCCGCAGGAAGATGACCTGTCCGTTTTGCCCAGTTAAGATCCCTGAATTCAAACTCTCCGTGATTGGTAAGATAGAGCTGTCTTCCGCCGAACACGGCCGAAGATCCTATCATAAATATCTGTCTGTAACCTGCATCATGGAGTATGTCTCCCATGGTGGTGATCGTCGGATAGAACGCATCCTGCGTGTTCATATCGTTATGATCCGCAAGTCCGCTGGTCTGAAGAGGTATTCCGGATGTGGATGAGAATATGGCACCTATTGTCCAGGTTCCTCCGCTGTAGGCATATCCTCCGTCAAGCATGGAGCCTTCACCGTATGTTCCGGAGAAGTTCTCATTTTCTTGTGACAGAAGCGTCAGATTTTTGATCACATTTTCATCAAATGCTCCGCCGACCGCTCTGTCCGCGAAAGTCATCTCCATTGATTCAAGATATATAAAGATAAGGTTTCTTTTACGCTCGGGAAAAACAAGATTGACCGTGGAAGGATCCACATAATAGCTCTCGATAAAATCCCTTGAGTCGCCCTTTTCCCAAGGAGCATCTTCCATGGCAAGGGACATTCGGAATTCGCTCCACTCGCTGTCTTCCTCAGCGGCAGCTCCGGATGATATGACCACGGTTTCCGGAACTATGGTTTCAATCTCGGGAGGAATATACTCCTCCGCGGCGCTTCCCCTGAAGCCCGCAAATCCGAAATATTCATCAACCTTCAGCCATTTTACTCCAAACAAAAATACGCACCACGTGGCAAGAACCGCCGTGATCATACTCCATTTGATAAGACCCGGAATGTATTCTTTTTCTTTTTTCCTGAAACAGATGAATAAAGCGACGGGAACCGCCGTGATGATTACTGCGGGAAGAAGCGCTCCGAGCAGGTACTTGATGACCATTTCGTTACCGGTTCCTTCCAGCATCCTGATCTGGAACAGAAAATCATTTATGGAAAGATTCCTGCCCCATACGGAATACATCCATATGACACTGCAGGAAAGCAAACTGAGTATGAAAAACAAAATGCCCAAAAGGGCAAGCCCGATTACCTTTATTACTTTGGGATTGATCTTTATGTCGGGACGTTTCATGATCTGAGAGTCCTTTCAAAAAAATCAAGCATGCCGTTGTTGGCTTCGACGGATTCCTTCCACTCGGGATGGCTTATGTTAAATACATGAAGAAGATGTATTCCTTCTTCTTTGGTCCAATATATATCCTCATGAGGGCAGGAATAATCATCCAGGATCTTCTTCAGATAACCTGTATGAGCATTCAGTGAATCCATTTCGGAATCTATGATGTATACGGGAGGAAGATTTAGACCCGGAACCGTCTCGGAAGCTGCCATATGTCCTTTCCAAGGTGCCTTTTCGCCCTTTTCTCCCAGCATCATATCCACATATGCTTTCGCGGTTCCTTCGCCAAGATCGGTTCCCTCCGCTCCGTTTATATAAAGCTTAGAAGTTTCCACAACGGGTGAGCTGACGGAAACCGCACTTATCTTATATGAAAGGCCTTCTACACCGTAGATGCTTTGAAGGTCGCTGCTGAGGGTTATGCATGTGGTAAGAATTGAGAGATGACCTCCTGCGGAATCTCCGCATACCAAAACCTTTCCCAGATCGAAACCTCTTGCGGGTCCGTATTTTTCCAGCCAGTGCATTGCGGAAAAAATCTCGCGGACGATAACGGACAGATCTCCGTTTTGAAGAAGAGTATAGTTCATGGCCATAACGGCGTATCCGCGCGATGCCAGATACCCGAGATATCTCTCTGAAATATCGGCACTTCCATACATCCAGCCGCCGCCGTGTATATAAATGACCGCAGGAATCTTCGAATCCCCCTTAAAGTCTTCCGGATAATACAGATTAAGCATATGTGCGGGATCATAATCCCCCAGGTATGCTATATGCTTCTCTGCCCTGAAACCGACAGAGTCTACGCCGTTCGGATAGTCCTCCGCATTGGCCTTGGCAATCATATTCCAGTTATCGATCAAATATTGTCTGTAGTCCATAAATCCCCCTTAACCAATCTATTATACACTACTTTTCCATGTATAAGTAGAGTCTGTTTTATCCTCTTTCAAATGATATAATAAATGTACAGTGCATTTTTGCGAGGGAAACACATGAAAAAAAAGATTGCCGTATTCACAACCGGATGGTGCTGTGAGATATTGACCCAGTTTCTTACCGGATTAAAAGAGTCTCTCAGATCCGAAAAAGCGGATCTGTTCCTGTTCACCGGATATCCCACTTATGTCGATTCTGCCGCCAACAAAAAAGGCGAGATGAACATATTCAGATTGCCCGACTTAAAAGACTTTGACGGAACCGTAATTTTCGGAAGCGGCCTTGATTTCAAGGAAGAGGTTGACCGCATTGTCAAAAAGAGTAATGAAGCCGGGATTCCCGTAATATTACAGGGTGTCCGCCGTGAAGGCGCATATTATATCGGTTCCGATAACTATGTGGCAACCAGGGATATGTGTTCCCATTTATCCGATGTGCACGGCGTCAAAACCATCATCTTTATGGCCGGAACCGATGATTCCATGGATTCCAATCTCAGACTGAAAGCCGTTAAAGATTATCTTGAGGAAAACGGAAGATCGGGTGACCTGATTGACGTCTATTACTCGAAATGGGAAAACGCTGCGATCACCAGATATTTTAATGCATATTGCAGCGAAGGCAAGCCTCTGCCCGACGCCATAATATGTGCAAATGACGGCCTGGCCATGGAAACCTGCATCACCCTCGAAAAGAACAATGTGGATGTTCCGGGGCAGGTTCTCGTCACCGGCTACGACCATATCGATAACAGCAGGATCTTCTACCCTTCCATCGCATCCGTCGATCAGTGCTTCATACAGATGGGCGAGGCCTGCGGAGATATGTGGAAAAAACTCTTTGCGGGCGAAACTGTCAGCGAAGAAGTGATCATCCCCTGTAAATTTATTCCCGCAGAAAGCTGTAAATGTGATGACAAGGGATACTGTGATGATTTAAGAAGGCGCATGGGACGCGAGATGTTCTCCAAGAGAGCGGAGAATACCTATTTCAACAGAAAGCTGAACCTTATTGATTCCACGGTTCTTTCCAGTATTACTTTTTCCGAATTCAGTGTAAGACTACATGACCTTCTCCTTCTTGATCACTCTTTTGAAGGAGATTCGTTCCATGTACTTCTCGAACCCAATTTCGGTCTTTCAATAAACGACCCTAATATCACTCTGGATAAAGAAGGCTACAGTTCCAACATGGATGTTCTGTATTCTATGGAAAACGGGACCGAATATGCTTCCCCGAGATTCCCTTCTTCTTCGCTCATTCCGGGGTATGATCCGGAGGATGAAAACAGATTATATGCATTCCTTGCCCTTCATGAAGGCTCGGATGCTTTCGGCTATGTAGTATTCAGAGACTGTCTGGATAAGATACTCAACCATCTTCTCCAGACATATCAGAGCCGTCTGGGACTGGTATTTGACAAATTCCGTCACGCACTCAGCCTTGACCTTATCAACAAGAGACTGGTGGACATCATGAAACGTGATCCTCTTACCAACGTAAGCAACAGACGGGCTTACGAAGATAAAGAGCTCTTCCTTCAGTCACAGATCAATTCCGATGCGAACATTAACTTTGCCATAGCAATGTTTGACATCAATAATCTGAAGCTCGTTAACGATTCAAAAGGACATGAAGCAGGTGACGAATACATCGTAAGAGCATGCAGGCTCATATGTAATGTGTTTAAACACAGTCCTGTGTACAGGGTTGGAGGAGACGAATTCATAGCCGTCCTTACGGGCAACGATTACATAAACAGATTCGATCTCTTTGACGAGATAACCTCAAAACTGAGTCCCTACACGAACGCTGCACCCATTCCCGATGATTACATATCCATTGCCGTAGGCATTGCGGAATATATCCCCACCAAGGACAGATCCGTTCAAAGTACCGTAAAACGTGCGGATGAGAAGATGTACAGGCACAAAGCGGAGATCAAAGGGCTGGAAATAAACGAATGATATTTCCGGAGGTCATAAAAAGCCTCCGTGAGAACGAAAGGAGATTTTATGGGATTATTAGACCGGCTTAAGAATCAGGCTGCTCAGGAAATCGGAAATGCCGTAAGCGGAGCAGTCCAAAATGCAGTAAAAAGCGGGAGTAATCAAAAAGAAAGAATCACCTTCAAAGAACTCCCCGAGAACCTGGCTCAGCTTCAGGCTCTTCCCGAAAGTAGTCTCGATACACCCTTCAAGACCGCAGCCCTTACGGTATGTGCACTGTGCGCTTATGCCGCAGACAAAGATACCGGCATCGAAATGCTTAATTTCCTGAAGGGTCCCCAGCCCTTAAGCAATGCCGAGATTCAGTTCCTCCGGGACAGATTCATGGACGGCAAGACTTATGTTCCTCTTTCATACTTCGAAGGAGCAAAGCCTGACAATAATTACACTCCTTCCGAACCTCTTACGATCGAGGTTTTCTCCAATCCGTACTCATATGACAATGACGGATATGCAAAGCTCTATATCAGATCCGGAGGTGCGGATTCCGAGCGTCCCATCACACTCAGAAAGCGCGGAAGCGACGGAAAATGGTTTTTGTGGGAGCAGATGCTCCTTGCGGATATCAGAAAACCCGTAGCCGCAGATCCCTGGGCATAACCGATATAACTAAAAAAGCTCCTGCCGTACGGCAGGAGCTCTTTGTATCCTTAAGATTATTCCTGTGATGCCCAGAGGCCGGGGAAAGGATCGTCCATAACATTTACATACCAATCCTGATAGTTGAATGCGAACATATCCGCATAATTGGTAGTGAAGTTTACACAGATGTCGGGAAGATCGCTTGCACTGACATCATAGAACTCTTCCCAGTCTGCTCCCCAGGGACGGAGATATCCGTTAATGGTGAGTACCCAGTTTCCGTCATCATCATAAAGTGATGCAGAGAAGGAAATGTAATCATCCATAAGCTGGGAATCATGCTCGGGATCGATCATGATATCGGCATATCCGACATCATATCCGAGAACATTTCCATCACTTGAAACAAGCCATCCGGATGTGGTTGAATCCGCAAGGAGTTCCATGTATACGTCAACATCCTTATCGCCGTCGGCATCTACAAGCTGCCAGTGAACCTCATCACCGTCTACATCAAAGGTAGAAAGGCAGTCATATGCATATCCAATATTATCCTCATAATCGGAGCAGGCATCATAAATGATCCACCATCCGTACCAGCCTCTTTCCCAATACTCCTCGGCGCCTTCAACGGAAGAAGTTCCACCCTGTGATCCGCCGTCGTCAATAAGAGTGTCGGTCATGTACTGATCATCGATGGAAATGCTGTTGATAAGAGCCATGAAATCATCGTTTACGGCAGCATCATAATCATCACCGGTGGTGTGAATGTAAATGCAGACCATGGAAAGATTTCCGTTCTCATGGTAATACTCGAGAGGAAGGAAGAACTCTGCTGCGGTATCTCCGAAGAAATCCTCATAAGTGCAGAGAATCGCATCATATCCTGCTACGGTCATCTCTTTTTCATCATAGTCATATTCATCAAGAGCTGCATATGCATACATAGCATCTTCAGGATCTGCGAATGCGGTTACGTATACGGTCTGGCTTCCGTCACATGCAACGAGATCTCCGAGCTCGGAATTTTCAGCCTCGCGATAGAATCCCGAATACTCAACGCTGTAAAGACCGTTTCCGTACGTGAAAGTGCCGCCCTTGCCTGCACCGCCTGCGATTGAAACAGTCTCTGCATCCTCATCAACTTCAAGAGATGCAAGTACTGCAAGAGTGATATCATCGGTGGGTTTAAAGCCTTCTCCGGTTACGAAGATGGTCTTCTTGCCTACTTTTCCGTAAAATACAAAGGATTTCTTATAAGAAGCTCCGGTCCACTTAACATCTGCAACAGTGAACTCATCTTCGGAATAATTGTCATCCTCTTCCATAAGAGTCTTAACGTATTCCTTGGCTTCATCCTTTTCTGCTACCTGAATGCGGATGTATTTATCTTCATCCTCATCATCTACCAAGAGAACGGCGCTCTCGCTTCCGTCTTCATCGGCAGACATTCCCTTGGGAACAAGAAGAGTAAATGCACCTACGGTCTCTTCCTTGCCCTTAACCTCGGGAACCTCGAGATTATCATCGTCGGATTCTACGGCGGGCTCTGAAGGCTCTTTGCCGAATGTACAGCCTGAGAGGGCACAAACTGCCATCGAAAGGCTGAGAATTATGGCAAGAGACTTCTTACGAAATGTCATTTTCTTTTTCATAATTTCTCCTTTTCACTTTTCAGTGTGCAAAAACACGTAATAGTATACATTAAAATCCGCTTAAATTAAACATTTTTAACAGATAAACTGCATTCTGACCGCGAGTTTCCTCGCGTTCAACCAATATAGCGGTTCAAAACGCCGATAAAACCTAAATATTATCCTGATCATGCCGATAAAATATATGTAGAATAACGATATTTGCAAAGGGATGTTGCATATTTGAGAAGGATCTCGATATCGTAAACTGCTTCGGAGTATATAATCGGGAGACTGATCATGGGCATGTCCGTACAGACCAACATGACGGCAATGTTCGCGAGCCGGAATGTCGGTAGTGTTACAGGGAAAATTGCAAAAAGCACCGAGAAGTTAACCTCGGGATTCAAGATCAATCGTGCAGCGGATAACGCTGCAGGTCTCGCCATTTCGGAAAAATTACGCAGACAGGTAAGAGGATTAACACAGGCAACGGCTAACGCTCAGGAAGGAGTCTCTTTATGCCAGGTGGCAGACGGAGCCCTTGCCGAGGTTTCTTCCATGCTGCACAGAATGACCGAGCTGAGCATTCAGTCGGCCAATGAGACAAATACGGATACGGACAGAAGCTTTATACAGGCAGAAGTACAGGCCCTCAAAGACGAAATATCCCGTGTGGGCAATACCACAACCTATAACGAAAGACCTATTTTCGGAGATATCCACGGAGAACCCATGCGTGCTGACAAACTGGTCTCTTCTCCCGCAGCAGCCAGCGGACATCTGACCGAAAGTTATCAAACCCGGGACGGACGCTACCACGCTGCGGCCACCCTTGATTTCAGCAAAGTAAACGAAAATAACATCGGACTTCTCAATGGAAAATCTTTCACCTTCACCTGCAGCCAGTCCTGTGATGAAGCATTCAAGATAACCTTTGATTACACCATCCCCTACTCCGACAGCTCTGCAGAAAATCTGTTGAACCGCGTTGAGCACAGATATGTTCTCGGAATAAAGGATCTTAAATCCGGTTCCGATATAGTAAATAAACTCTACGAACATGTAAGTCACAATATGCCTAACGGCTATACCCCGGGCACGAACGGAGAGCTTCATGTCAGCCATTCGAATGTTCTGTCGATCATGGGCGGAAATAAGCTTGCGATTTACGCAGAAACAAATTATGCAACAAAAGCCGAAGCGGAAAGACAATTTGCCGGGGGCGCAGGCAAATACGGCGCTGTCAATTCTTCCGCCCTGACAGGCATAAGCATAGTCGAAGATAACCGTGACCTCTGGATACACACCGGTACCGAAAACGATACCGGCCTTTATGTTACGATTCCCAGAATGAATGCTGATGTTATAGGAGTCGGTGATGTGAATGTCGGCACCGCAACCGGTGCAAAAGATGCCATAGATAAGATCAAGGATGCTCTTGCGGTAATAAGCAAAGCCCGCTCGGATATAGGTGCACAGCAAAACAGACTCGAGCATACCATAAACAGCAACGGTGCAACCGTAGAAAACACCGCCGCCGCAGAATCCCGAATCCGCGATACAGATATGGCCAGGGAAATGGTGAACTTTAGTCTCAACAACATCCTTCAGCAGGTAGGCCAGACTGTGATGACACAGGCCAACCAGAGCCAGGAAGGAATTCTTGCGCTGTTAAGATAGATCAGTTGAGGCGGATGGTTTCAACCGCCGAAGATGTGGACAGAACGTATCTGTAAGCCTTATCCGTGGGGATAACAAGCCTTACGCCGTCCCTGAAAGAATCATTGTATTTTTCTTTACCCCTGTATGTATAGATGATGCAGGAGGATTCATTGTATATCACAAGATCGCTGTCCTCAAACAGCACATCCGTATATTCGAAATCAATATTAAATTTCCCAACGAGATTGTCACCGGAATCATAAACATCCATTCTGTATCTTGCGTCGGAATCGGAAGACCTGAATACAAGTCCCACATATCCGTTTCCCGCAAAAACAGACCTGATCTCATCGGAAAGAAGATGCTCGCCCAAAGACTCGGGCTGTTCGGCACCTTTGTATATCATAAATCTCTCATCGCCTACGGCATATGCCGTAGAGTCATCAAGAAAGCCCACTTCGGGCACAATCAGATCCGTATAATCGTAACTGCTTACCAGGAAGTCGGTGTAATTGTCTCCGACCTCGGTAAGATTATAGAAAGCTATTGTGGATTTTACGGTTCCCGCATCCACATATATAAAACTTACACACAGGAGATTTCCTGCAGGTGAAAGTGCAAGGCTTACGGGATAACCGCTGCCGGACATATGCATCTGTCCGCTGTAAAGAAGATCTCCGGCGGGAGAATAGGTGTTGATCATAGTACTGTCACCGGCGTTTAATACGAGAGTGACTCTTCCGGTCTGGGCCACCGCCACATCCCTTATGGGGAAGTTTGTTTTAATGGCTCCCAGCTTTTCTTTTTCATTGAGAATATATACTTCTCTTCCGTTGTAGGAAGCAATGGCTACGGTTCCGTTGCATTCGCTGATCCTGATATCCTGCATTTCATAGCCCTGATCCCAGACGGTTTTTCCGTCCGCATCTATGCAGTGCGCACCGTCATGGCTGTAAGACAGTATACTGTGACCGAGCCTAATATCCCTCTGGGAATCGGGAACGGTTCTTTCATTGGCGGCAAGCACTTCATAGCCCGTATAAACATGGGACTGAAATCTCGCATAAATGATCAGGACAAGTACCAGAATCAGGACAATGAACAGCATTGTCCTGTATGCGTTCATTGCCCTGTGCTTTTTTAATTTGCTTCTGTAATCATCGGGTGAGGTTTCTTCCGACCTGCCACCTTTGATCGTGCGGAATTTAGCCATTTTTGCCTATTATTTGAATGCGTAAACGGTTGTTGTATCCAGACTCTTTTCGGGACCGAAAACGGGGCTCTGGAAATTCTCGTGATGAATAGCATCGGGATAGAACTGGGTTTCAAGGCAAAGTCCGTATCTCTTGTTGAATACCGCACCTTCCTTGCCTGTCTGACCTTCCTGAATGAAGTTTCCGGCATAGAACTGGACTCCGGGAAGATCGGAATATACTTCCATTACTCTTGAACTCTTTTCCGCCCAAACGGATGCAACCTTACGAAGGGTTCCGTCATATCCTCTTACGCAGAAGTTGTGATCATATCCGCCCGCAAAGTTCAGCTGCTCGAAATCGTCATCAATGTGATCTCCGATAACGGTGGGAGATGTAAGATCCATGGGTGTTCCTTTTACGGATGCGATATCACCGGTGGGAATGGACTCATCATCGGTGGGGGTGAATTCATCCGCTTCGATCTGAATCTTGTGTCCGCAGATAGATCCTGCTTTAAATCCGTCCAGATTGAAATATGAGTGATTTGTAGGATTAAGGATGGTATTTTCATCACTGCTTCCCACATAGTGAAGCTTAAGCTCGTTATCATCCGTTACGGTATATGTAACCGAAAGCTTTTTGTTTCCGGGAAATCCGAGGGTAGCGGGATCTTCGATTGAGAATGTGACACTGTTGTCGGTATTATCCACATCCCATACTCTCTTATGATATCCGTTATCGATGTGTGAATGAAGGTTGTTTCTGTCGTTATCGTTGATATCGAGTTCGTAGTGAACACCGTCGATCTCATATTCGGCATTTCCGATACGGTTTGCATTGGGACCGATGGTTGCGCCGAAGAAGCTGGGATTTCCGTAATAATCATCCGCTTTATCAAATCCGAGAACAATATCCTCTTTATTTCCCTGTGCATCGGGAACAATAAGACTTACAAGAATTGCTCCGAGATTGGTAACAACTGCGGTTAATCCGTTTTTGCCCGTGATGGTATAAAGTCTTAATTCTCTTCCGTCACGGCTGCATCCGAATTCTTTTGAAGTAACTGACATGGTAGGTCCTCCTTTAAACTTCAACCCTTCCGTCCAAAGCACGTGTAAGGGTTATTTCATCGATATATTCAAGATCTCCTCCGACGGGCACTCCGCTTGCTATGCGGGTAACCTTAACGCCCAGAGGCTTTATGAGTTTGCTGATGTACATTGCGGTTGTCTCACCCTCGATGCTGGAATTGGTCGCAAGTATGACCTCACTCACAGGATTACTTTCATCCGAGCATCTTGCCACAAGTTCCTTGATCTTAATATCACCGGGTCCCACACCGAGCATGGGTGCGATCGCACCGTGAAGAACGTGGTAAACTCCGCCGTATTTCTGGGTCTTTTCATATGCGGACATATCCCTTGTGTCTTCCACCACCATGATCTGGCTATGGTCTCTTGCGGGATTCGAACAGACCGGACAGGTTTCGGTATCGGTCAGGGTATAACAACATGAGCAGTACTTAACCCTGCTCCTTGCCTCTATCATCGTATCGGCAAGCCTCTTAACCTTTTCGGGAGGCATATTGATCATATGAAAAGCAAGTCTCTGTGCCGACTTATCACCGATTCCGGGAAGTGCGGCCAGTTCCGAAACCAGCCTGTTTACGTATCCGCTGTAAAGTTCCATTTAGAATAATCCCGTGGGCATTCCGCTCATGCCGCCCATGATCTTCTCGCCGGCTTCGTCGGCTTTATCCATTGCGTCCCTGATGGCAGCGAGTATAGCATCCTGAAGAGTTTCAACATCATCGGGATCTACGATATCTTTATCAAGAGTGATGGAAAGAACATCGCGTGCTCCGTTTATCGTTACCTTAACGGCATCTCCGCCCGCAGAACCGGTGAACTCGGTAGACTCAAGTTCTTTTCTGCCCTCTTCCATCTGACGCTGCATGCGCTGTGCCTGCTTCATCAGATTTGCCATGTTTCCGGGCATTCCGCCGCCGGGAAATCCTCCGTGTTTAGCCATTTAAAAATCCTCCGTATCTTCTTCTGTATCTATCGGTACATTTACGGTACCGGGTTTTACCATATTTCTCAGATCGTACAGACCCGAATCGAATATCTCGTCGCTCTCGGTTTCTTTTACGCTGAATTCAACCGATGCACCCACATGATTTTCGAATATCTCATTCAGGTCGTTATGAGGCTGCTCGTTTTTAAGAAGCTTTGCTCCCATATTTCCCGTGGAAAAATAAAGAACCAGCTTGCCGTCATCACCCAGAACGGGCTTACAGGTCTTCATGTATGACATATCGTTGGGACATTCCGCAATGATCTTGGGCCAGTTCTCAACCAGCTTTCTCACATCATCGGGAAGCGCCTTGGGAGCTTCCGGCATCTTAATATCTTCCCTGATCACCGGCATATCGGATGTGCCTGATGCCTGCGAAGGCCTGAAGGCGAAATTTCCGTCTTCCAGCCTCTTCTCCAAAGCAAGAACCCTGTCCGTAAGAGACTCGGGATCTTTGATCGCCATTCTCGGCTCGCAGCATCTTATGAACGCGATCTCCACATAAACTCTCTTTTGTGAAGCATACCTTATCTGCGAAGTAAGCTCCGAGAATATCCTGATATATCTGATAACAGAATCCAGTTCGCTAAGTCCGGCATCTTCGCGAAGCCTTACCATGTTCTCCGAAGAGATATCTATCATCCTTGCGGTATCGGGAGATGCAACGATCAGCATGATATTTCTCAGATACCATACAAAATCGGTAACGAACTGAGTCAGTTCCTTACCCTGCATGGTCATCTCATCGATTATTCCGACACACTGCAATGTATCGCGGTTTAAGATTCCTCTGTAGAGCCTGCTGAAAACCTCGGTATCAACGGCACCCAGAACCTCCAGGGTCTTATCATATGACAGGGGACCGTCGGACTGGAAAGCTATCGCCTGATCCAGAAGCGACAATGCATCTCTCATGGAGCCGTCCGCTTTTCTGGCTATGTATCTTAAGGCCTTTTCATCCGCCTCTCTGCCTTCGGCTTCCATCAGTTCTTTCATTCTGTCCACGATGGTGTCGATCCTGATACGCTTAAAATCATATCTCTGACATCTGGACAAAATGGTTGCGGGAAGCTTGTGGACTTCCGTAGTCGCGAGAATGAATATCGCCCATTCGGGAGGCTCTTCAAGTGTTTTCAGAAGTGCGTTGAACGCTGACTCCGAAAGCATATGAACCTCGTCGATGATATACACCTTGTATCTTCCCAGCGTGGGGCGGTAAGTAATACCCTCGATGATATTTCTTACGCCGTCTACACCGGTGTTGGATGCCGCATCGATCTCATATACGTTCAGTGAAGAACCGTCGGCAATTGCCTTGCACGAATCGCACTCGCAGCAGGGACCGTCATCCGTAGGATGTTCGCAGTTAACCGCCCTTGCGAGGATCTTGGCTATCGAAGTTTTACCGGTTCCTCTGGTTCCGGTGAAAAGATACGCATGACCGATCCTTTGATTCTTCAGCTGGTTTCGCAGCGTAGTTACTATATGATCCTGACCTCTGACCTCCGAGAGGTTGGTCGGACGAAATTTACGATAAAGAGCTGTATAAGACATTTATCAGTCTCCGAATGAAATTCCCGTAAGCTTGGCCTCTTTGATAATGCTTGCATCGGGATCGAGATATTTAAGCTTGCCGGCTACTTTATCGAGAGGAACCTTTACGATCTCACGATTTCTGTAACCTACCATGAATCCGTACTCGTTGTTAAGGATGAGCTCGCCCGCTTCGGCTCCGAGTCTGGTTGCAAATACTCTGTCGTAAGGGCAGGGACTTCCGCCTCTCTGGGTATGGCCGGGAACGGTAACTCTTACCTCTCGTCCGGTCTTCTCCTGAATCTGTGCGGCAATCTCATATGATACGGAAGGATATTTTGACTTCTCCGCAAGCTTCTTGCGGTCCTTCTTGGACATTGCGGCAACTTCCTTGGATATGGCACCTTCGGCTACCGCGATGATGGTGAACTTACTGCCGCCCTTTTCTCTTTCCTCGATCTTATCGACGATTTTCTTGATATCGTAAGGAATCTCGGGAACAAGGATGATATCCGCTCCGCCTGCCATGCCGGCATTAAGGGTAAGCCATCCTACCTTATGTCCCATAACCTCAACGATGAATACTCTTCCGTGGGATGCCGCGGTGGTATGAATGCAGTCGATTGCCTGGGTTGCGATGTCAACCGCACTCTGGAATCCGAATGTCATATCGGTTCCCCACAGATCGTTATCTATGGTCTTGGGAAGGGTTACTATATTGAGACCTTCTTCGCTGAGAAGGTTTGCGGTCTTGTGTGAACCGTTTCCTCCGAGTACGACCAGGCAGTCGAGCTTAAGCTTATAGTAGTTCTGCTTCATAGCCTCTACCTTATCCAGGCCGTTTTCATCGGGCTCGGTTATAGTCTTAAAAGGAGTACGGGAGGAGCCCAGTATGGTTCCGCCCTTGGTGAGGATACCGGAAAAATCCTTGCCGGTAAGCATGCGGAAATTTCCGTAAATAAGGCCTCTGTATCCGTCTATAAAGCCGTAGATCTCTACTTCCTGACCGCTGTGGGCTATGGTCTTTACCACGCCTCTCATTGCAGCATTAAGAGCCTGACAGTCACCGCCGCTTGTAAGCATTCCGATTCTCTTCATATCCGGCCTCCTATTCAATCCCCGTTTACTGTTATCCTGCACAAAAAACCAACTTAAATAATATCACAAAAGCCCCCTTCTCTCAATGAAAAAAGGAAGACGAAAACGCCTTCCTTTTCAGCATTTTTATGCGTTTTTTCAGTGCCAGTAGGGCTGTTGGTCCTTGTGCGTATAGCCCTTCAGTCTGATGCCGTACTCCTCCACTTTGGCCTCGTATACGGGTGCCTCTTTGGGTTTTAATCCGCCCTTCGATACCGCCTCCGCATACGCATCCATGAGCTCCTTGTAATTCATCTGTGCGGCATCCTTATAGTTATTCGACATGTTCATATCAATGCGTTGCATTATCATATCCAGATCGGATGCTGCTTTAGATTTAAACAATCCCATAAGATCTCCTTATTTTCTGCTGAACAAAAGTCCGAATGTGCCGGGTCCGCAGTTTATCGCAATCGCAGAAGTTGCTTTCTGGCAATAAACAACCTCGAAAGGAACGATCTTCAGCACCTTTTCCTTGATCTCGTCGATCTCGGCTTTCTTCATGCCTACATAAGTGATAAAAAGCACGGAGGTATCGATATCGCCCGGGCTGCTCAGGGTTCCGGTAATATATTTATCCCTGGATCTGTTTCTTCCGCCTATAATAACCCTGCCCACCTTCATAAATCCGTTCTTCATCTGGATTACGGGATGGAACATGAATGCATTGGTGATCTTGTATGCGGTCTCCGACAATCTTCCGCCCCTGTACAGGAATTCGGTAGTATCCATGATAAAGCTTGAATTTACTTTATACTTTTTCTTTTCAAGCTCCCTGATGATAGCCTTGATGTCGGTAATGCCGCCGTCCACCATTGCCTTGGCGGCGAGAGTCATTATACCGGTACCGCTGGATAAGCTTCCCGAATCGAATACAAATACGTTGTAAAAAGAAACCGCCGCTTCGCATGCCTTTGCATATCCGCGGCTTGTATTACCGGAAGTCGAGATATGAAGGATGTTCTGAGCGTATGAAAGTTGCTCCGCAAAGAAGGCTTCATAGTCTGCGGTATCGGGAGCTTCGCTTCGTGCCGTGACATCTTTCTTATCAAGATACTTTAATATCACATCTCCCTCTGCTTCGATACCGTCATAGAATACACCCCTGGCGGTATAAACCTTGTAAGGCACGATGGGGATTTTGAGAGACTTAAGCAGGCTTCTTGGAATATCCGCAATACTGTCCGTGGTGACAAGGACCGGTATCTTTTTCCTGGATGCCCTGACTATCTTATCGGTTTCAGACCTTAAGCTTTCGTCTTCTATGGTAACAATATCTTCGGGAAGGAAATCGATTATGGTCTTCTCAAGTTCGACTGCTTCAAAAGGCTTGAGGAGATATCCGTCGAATCCCTCGCGTCTGTAAAGAGCCTGGTTTTCGCTTCCTGCATTTGCCGTCATGGCTACAATGGGAACTTCCCTGCAAAGTCCGCCCCTCTGCTCTCTGATGGCGTGCAGGCACTCGATACCGTCCATATCCGGCATCATGTGGTCCATAAGGATTACATTGAAATGTTCTTCTGCAGTAAGCCTGAGAGCCTCTTCTCCGCTCTCTACCGCAGATACCTGAACCTTGGTATCCCTCAGAAGCTTTGTTGCAACCATGAGGTTTGCGGTATTGTCATCAACCAGAAGAACCTTCGCGGAAGGTGCTTCAAAGGTCTGATGGTATTCATGTTTTCTTGCGCCCTTGAATCTTGCAGGCTCGTATTTACCCAGTGCTCTGTCGTCAGCGATTTCCTGTTCGAGTGTAAATACGAAGGTAGAACCTTTGGTATAGATACTGTTGACGGATATATCACCGCCGAGAAGATCCGCAAGCTGTTTAACAATGGAAAGACCAAGTCCCGTTCCTTCAATGTATCTGGTCTTCTTCTGATCTTCACGTCTGAATGCATCGAACAAAAGAGGAATGCTCTCTTTACGGATACCGATTCCCGTATCCTCTACGGAATAAGTGACAAGTACTTTGTTGGGGGCGGTTTTATTGCAATGAATGGAAAGAGTTACGCTTCCCTCATCCGTATATTTGACCGCATTGTTTAAGAGATTAATAAGTATCTGCTTGATCCTTACATCATCGGATACCAGGCTCGAAGGAAGCGCGGGATCCACATCGATGGAGAACTTAAGTCCCTTTTCATTGGCTCGGATCCAGATCATGTTTACGATATCGGAGAACATCGCTCCAACATCATAGGGCTGGATAACAATATCCATCTTACCCGATTCGATCTTGGACATATCGAGAATATCGTTAATAAGCGAAAGCAGTATCTTGGAAGCGGAGCGGACGTTTCTCGCATCATCCGCAACCTCATCGGATATATCTTCCCTGAGGATCATCTCGTTCAATCCGATTATCGTATTGATGGGAGTTCTGATCTCATGGCTCATGCTTGAGAAGAACCTGCTCTGGGCTTTATTGAGTTCTTCGATTTCCTTGGCCTGTCTGGTGGCGTGATCATTCTCCCACTGGAAAATCTTGGTCATGATATATACAACCGCATATACCAAAAATCCCACCAGAAGAACAGATACCGATGAATCGGCAAACCAGACGTTACGCGTATGTGAAACGATCAGGTCGGGGAACCAGAATTCTATCGTATATTCCGCGACCGTCAGGAGTGTCAGCATGATCATCATGATCTTTCTGGGAACACTCTTCAGGAGCAGGCCGATATACAGGAATGAAACAACAATCCAGATATTGGCACCGCCGGAAAGGCCTCCGCCGTAGAAATATGCAATGGGCAGAAGGATAAACACAATGGTCATCGCAACAACAAGCGCGGCCAGATCCGTTTTCTTTTTGCGGACAGCAATACCTATCAAAAACGGAGTGAGCACGGCGGAAATACCGAGAGAAAGTGTCTCGGGAATACTCTCGCCGATTATAAGATCGCATATCAGTGCTAAAATAACGGCAATCTCCGCAAGCCAGGTGAGGATTATAAAAAGCCTTTCCTGAAAGCTTCTGCCGGGACTTATTACTTCGTCATATAATTTCTTGGCACGTTTTTTCATTCTTCACCCTCCGGAGCAAACTCCATGATCTCGTCGTCTTCCTCGGGTGAAGCCGTATTTGCACCGCCGGCATTTCCGGCAGCGGGATCACTTCCCTCGGCAACGAGTGCAGAATTGATCTTCTGCATCAGTTTCTCGTAACCTGTCATAAATTCCGTATGCTTCTCGTCTACCTTCGCTACATCTCCTGCCTTGGATGCATCCTCAAGGAATTTCGCAAGCACGGAGATATCTGCGGCACCGATCATCTTGGATGTACTCTTCACCGCATGAACCCTGATGGAATAATCATTCCATTTCGATTCGTCATGATATCTGTTAAGTTCCGCAATCTTCTTGGAAACATTCTTGGCATATTCGAGAAGAAGTGTTTTATAAAACTCCACGTCTCCCCTGCAATACTTAAGTCCGTCCTCCGGTTCTATTCCCGCACTCCTTAGATCAGCAAGTTCCTGAGGGATTGAAACGGATGTATCGGATCTTGAAACGGCATTCAGACTCATGATGCCTTTTTCTTTTTTGTCGGATACGGTCTTCGGGGTATCCTTTTTGGGAGTAACTTCCACCTTTTCAAACACGATGGCAGACTTGGGCAGTACTCTTCTGAGAACTCTTTCAAGTTCACTGATCTCAATAGGCTTGGGTATGAATCCGTCGAAGCCTTCCGACATGAACATCTCTTTTGCGGAGCTGATGGCATTGGCGGTAAGAGCTACGATGCAGATGTCTTTTCTGAATCTTGAAGCATTGAACCTTATTCTCTTCATTGCTTCGACGCCGTCCATCTCCGGCATCATGTGATCCATAAATACCAGAGCATAATCTTCAACGGTACACATCTCGATAGCTTCGGGACCGTTTGATGCGGTGGATACGATCATTCCGTATGTTTCAAAGATACCTCTTGCAACAAGAAGGTTCATGGGCTCATCGTCGACTACCAGCACCTTAAGTCCGGGACAGGTCATTCTCTCCACATGAGTTTCTTCGTTTCCGTCAAATGTATGATTCAGGAAATTAACAACCTGTGCGCCGTAGAAAGGCTTGGGAAGGAGCTGTACTCCTCTTCCGACAATACCGTTAAATCCTCTGTCCGCAACAACCGCAACATTCATCTCGGAAGCAATCTTGTCGATGTATTCCATGTTCTCGAGATACTCGCCGGTTCCCACAAACAGATGTGTTACTTTTTCATTGCGGATTATCTTCTCCAGCTCTTCCCTGGACTGAACTCTCTTAAATCCGATTCCCAGTCCGCTTACAAGATGGTTTACCATCTCCATATGGAAATCCCTGACACTCTGATGGCCCGTGGTCATAAAGCCGAGAAAACCTACAACGACGCAATTATCCCTATCCTTGACAGCAAGACAGGGAGCATCGTTTTCGACTTCCTGAGGTATGCTTACACGTACCGTGGTTCCTTCGCCTTCATCACTCTCTATTGCAAGAACGCCGTCCATGGCTCTTGTAAATCCGCTGATGATGGGAATACCGAGTCCGAGACCGCCGGCAGTTCTGGTCTTACCCGAATCGGACTGATAGAACTTTTCATAAGCGTGTTCTATCTCGATTTCACTCATTCCGATACCGGTATCCTTAACCTCGAGTACCAGATTGATTCCGTAATTTCTGCGGACATGGTAGATATGGACATAAACTCCTCCCTCTTTGGTGAATTTATATCCGTTACTGATAAGATGCCAGAGTATCTTCTTGATCTTGCTTCCGTCGCCGACCAGTTCGGAAGGAATGTGGGCATCCATATCCACTATCAGTTCAAGTCCGTAATTTTCCGTAAAAGAAAGCTGAACAAGCAGATCGTTTACGAGAGAATCGATCATATAAGTCTCTCTGGTAACCGCAAGCTTGCCCATATCTATCTCGGTAAAATCAAGAATGTCACCGATCTGTTCACTGACTCTGTGACCCGCTTCCGAGATTGCCCGTATATTGGCCTGGGCTCCGTCGGGAAGATCGTCCTTTTCTATAACTGCTGTAAGACCGATAACCGCATTTACGGGAGTTCTTATCTCATGGGAAACATTCGCAAGGAAATTATCCAGTCTCTCCGTTGCGCCTTTAAGTTCCTCAATTTCTTTTTTTGTTTTTTTGGTGACTCCGTTCCAGTTGTCGATTATCAGTCTTCCGATCCAGCCGGCCATGGTTACGACAACAAAGTGAAGTAAGATTCTTGAAATCGAAAGAGCATCGAACTTTTCGCCCATTGTGACGAGTGTAAGAATGTCATAAGCGAAAGTCACATAGAAGGTACCCTGACAAACCCATATAAGCGAACGCACGCACGTAATGGAGTAGATCATTATGACCACCACCATGATAAGTGCCGCATCAAATGTGCTTGTCATGTGCGTACCGTAGAAGAAGTACACGATCATCATCATGACGGCATATATCCACAGCCTTGCGTTTGGTGCAAGCAGCTGCTGTATATGCAGAATCCATGCGCCTCCCAAACCTGCGACGATCAGAACAATTGCCCAGCTTTCCCAGCCCATCAGGATACATTCGCCTATCAGTATCAAGGCAAAAGCGGAAAAGCATAATAGCAGAATCATATGTGAGGATTTAAAAACCTCATTTTCTTCGTTCCCCCGACTCATAAGAAACCCCTTTTAAAATCTACCGGCAACTTTTCAGTTGTCTTTTTCCCTCATGTTGTACTGTGTGTCTTCATCGATCATCTGGAGCATTATGTCCGCAAACACGGGATCGAACTGTATTCCTCTGCCCTTAATGATCTCCTGCCTGATGGCATTCTGAGGAAGGACATCTCTGTAGCTTCTCCTGCTGCTCATGGCATCATACGAATCCGCAACGGCAATGATCCTTGCCTCCTCCGGAATGGCCTCTCCTACAAGTCCGTCCGGATATCCTCCGCCTCCGAATCTCTCGTGATGCCATCTGGCGCCGGTTGAAAGAAGCGGCATCTCTTCGATGGTCTCAAGAATTCTGGCTCCCTTAACGGGATGAGTCTTGATAATCTCATATTCTTCATCAGTAAGTTTATCCGGCTTGTTGATGATTGCATCGGGAATACCGATCTTTCCTACATCGTGCAGAAGACCCAGCATGTAGATATCTTCGAGTCTCTTGTCGCGATATCCGTATCTCTTGGCAATCTCTCTTGCATAATCCGCGACTCTTCCGGAATGACCGTTTGTATAAGTGTCCTTTGCATCGATGGACTCGGCAAGTGCCTGAACGACATGAAGGAAAAGCGTATTGTTTTCCCTTGTCTTTTTCTCCACCTCGTTGGATAACGACCTCTGAAGTCTTACCAGTTCGATAATATGTCTTACCCTGAGTAGAAGTATCTCGGGAACAAAAGGCTTCTTGATAAAGTCCATTGCACCCAGTGACAGTCCCTGTTTCTCTGCTTCTTCGCTCTCGTCCGCAGTCAGGAATATGACAGGAATGTCGGCAACTTTCCTTTCCATGGTACGTAGCCTTCTCATGGTTTCAAAGCCGTCCATGACAGGCATCTTAATATCCAGAAGGATCGCATCGGGAACATTTTTCTCAAGATAGTCCAAAAGCGCCTGTCCCGATTTAAGAGCGGTAACATAGAATCCGTTCTTACTCAGTATATGACCGGCAACCTGAAGGTTTGCGGTATCGTCATCCACCACCACAACCCTTACTTCGCGGTCGTGTTTTTCTTTATCCTCGGCACCCACAAACTCTGTCTCGTAAGTGATCACGAGTTCGCCGGGGTGCTTTTCATGCCATTCTCTTAAGAGTTCTCCGACAACCTTTTCTATATAATCTTCACGTATATCGGACAGCAGGACAAAGTACCTGTTAAATCTGCTCTTCATGAACAGATCGGATTTTCTGAGGGACTCCCCGATATGCTCTCCGAAGCCGTCGCAAAGCTCTCTGAAAGCCTCTTCGTCTTTATCACCCGCAGGTTCAAGATTGATCAAAACCTTGCACGCGGTTCCCTGATTGCGCATCAGGTATCTCATTATGTAACGGTATACATAGATGAACGAATCCTTGTCCAGGCACAGAGCGTTGTTTGAAATGGAACGCTCATCCAGGATCTTCGAAACGGTATGAATGTCCGTTCCTGCGGTATCGTCGTCTTCATCCTGACCTGTTCCGGAATAGACGGCATATCCGTGCTTTCCGTGCTGCTTGACACTGTAAACGGCTTTATCCGCCAGCTTCTCCAGCATGTCGTGATCGGTTCCGAATTCGGGAACAAAGGCAATACCGAAGGAAGCACCGAGAGGGATCTCCATATCATCTCCCATCATCTGCTTGGCATCCTTCAGCATCTTGGCATTAACCGCCTCCGAAAAGCCTGCTATGCTCTCTTCCGCCGTAACCCCCGGAACAAATGCTTCAAACTCGTCTCCGCCCATTCTGGCTAAGATGCTTCCCTCGGGAAGAACCTCGGACAGAATCCTTGCAAAGCTTATCAGAACTCTGTCACCCATATCATGGCCGTAGATATCGTTGACGAGTTTAAAGGAATCAAGGTCTATCATCAAAAGGGCGCCCTCGCCCGATGCACAGGCCTTGCCGAATTCGGTTTTACCGGACATTTTGTTCAGAAAGCCCGTAAGCTTATCCGTTGATGCCTCGGCTTTAAGGTTGAGCATTTTCTCGCGATTGGAGAGAATGTTATTGATACGCCTGAGAAGAACCTCAGGGTCGAAAGGTTTTTTGATATAGTCCGATACGCCGACCTCGAATCCCATGGTCTCGGTATCGGGAGTATCGTCTGCTGTCAGGAAAATGACGGGAATCTCTTCTCTTCCAAGCTCGTTTTCATATCCGCGGAGCCTCATGAGAGTCTCGAAGCCGTCCATTTCGGGCATGTTTATGTCCAAAAGAATAAGATCCGGAAACCCCTTCTCGCTGACATAGTCAAGAAGAGACTGCCCGGATCTGAGCGCAGTAACACGCATATTTGCCTTACTTAAGATGTGACCTGCCATCTTAAGATTGCTGGTATCGTCATCAACTACAATGATCCATTCCGCCATGTTACTATTGTCCCCATAAACATAAGAAAAAACTAAAAAGCCATACTTAGGACAATTTTACGATAAACAGGCGGATTTGGCAATTAAATAGGTGAAACTCCGATGGTCATTTCCTCGAGAACATCAAGAAGTACCCTGACGGTATCGAGTGAAGTAAATGTAGTGATTCGATGCTCGCTTGCACATCTTCTGATGGCAACGCCGTCCTCGTAATGAACACCGGAAAGGATGGCTCTGGTGTTGATTACATAGCTTACATATCCCGCACTTATGGAATCAAGGATCTCCGTGCTTCCCTCGCTGAGTTTGTGGCGAAGCCTGCATCTGATTCCATGATCCTTGAAGTACTTGGCTGTCATGGTGGTAGCTTCGATATTAAAGCCCATGTCATAGAAACGCTTTGCGAGAGGAAGAGCTTCTTCCTTATCCTCATCCGCAAGCGTGAAAGTAACGGTTCCATAGTTCTGGAGCTTTATTCCGGATGCAACAAGAGCCTTGTACATCGCACGGTGGAGCAGCTTGTCATATCCGATTGCTTCACCGGTGGACTTCATCTCGGGTGAGAGATATGCATCCATTCCCGAAAGCTTGGAGAACGAGAATACGGGAGCTTTGACATACCACTTCTCTCCGGGAGCGGGAGTCATATCGGTAATTCCCTGCTCTTTAAGAGAGATTCCGAGGCTTACTCTGGTAGCAATATCGGGAAGAGGAAATCCGGTTGCTTTGGACAGGAAGGGAACTGTTCTCGAAGATCTGGGATTTACCTCAATGATGAATACATCTTCGTTCTTATCGCAGATAAACTGAATGTTGAAAAGTCCCTTGATTCCGATTCCGAGACCCAGCTTTCCGGTGTAGTCTTTGATGGTTTCCTTAACCTTATCGGATACGCTGAAGGTAGGATATACGCTTATGGAGTCGCCGGAGTGGATACCGGTTCTCTCAACAAGTTCCATGATTCCGGGGATGAATACATCTGTACCGTCACAGATGGCATCAACCTCAAGTTCCTTACCGCTGATATATCTGTCTACGAGAACTGGTCTGTCCTCATCAATCTCAACGGCGGTCTGAAGATAAGTTCTGAGATCCTTTTCCTTGGATACGATCTGCATTGCTCTTCCGCCGAGTACGAAGCTGGGACGTACCAGAACGGGATATCCGATGGACTCTGCCGCCTTTACGCCGTCCTCGATATTGGTAACCGCAAGTCCCTTGGGCTCGGGTATATCAAGATCCTCAAGAAGCTTCTCGAAGCTGTCACGGTTCTCCGCTTTATCTATTGCGTCGCAGTCGGTTCCTATAAGCTTTACTCCGCGTGCATACAGAGGCTCCGCAAGGTTGACCGCAGTCTGTCCTCCGAGAGTTGCAATGACTCCCTCGGGCTTTTCAAGCTCTATGATATTCATAACATCTTCAACGCACAGAGGCTCGAAATACAGCTTGTCGGAAGTTGTATAGTCGGTTGATACGGTCTCGGGGTTGTTGTTGATTACGATAGCTTCAAAGCCGGAATCCTTAATGGTCTTTACGGCATGAACGGTGGAGTAATCGAACTCAACACCCTGTCCGATCCTTATGGGACCGGCACCGAGTACGATAACCTTGGGTTTATCGGAAATCTTGGACTCGTTTTCTCCCTCATAGGTGGAGTAGAAATAAGGTACATAGCTTTCAAACTCGGAAGCACATGTATCGATCATCTTATAAACGGGGAATATTCCGTTTTCTTTTCTCAGATTGAATACGTCCTGCTCGGTAATGCCCCAGATATAAGCTATCTCAACATCGGAGAAGCCCATTCTCTTGGCGTCTCTGAGAACCGCGGGATCATTCTTGTGGTCAAAAAGAATACTTTCTTCATCGATAATATTTGAGATCTTATCAAGGAAGAACATGTCGATTCCGGTTCTTTTCGAAATCTCTTCGGGAGTGATCTTACGGCGAAGCATTTCCGCAATGGCATAGATACGGTCGCCGGTCATCTTAAGAACGGGATCCCAGAGTTCTTCGTCGGACATATCCGTGAACTTGCTCATGTACAGATGAACGGTTCCGCACTCAAGGCTTCTGACAGCCTTAAGAAGGCTTTCCTCAAAACATCTTCCGATACTCATGGTCTCGCCCGTAGCCTTCATCTGGGTTCCGAGGCTCTGGTTTGCATCGGTGAATTTATCGAAGGGGAATCTGGGCATCTTGGTTACGATGTAATCAAGTGCGGGCTCGAAACACGCGGGAGTATTGGCAAGCTGAATCTCCTCGAGAGTGTATCCGACACTTATCTTGGCAGAAACCCTTGCGATGGGGTATCCGGATGCCTTGGAAGCAAGTGCCGAAGATCTGGATACTCTGGGGTTGACCTCGATGAGGTAATACTTAAAGGACTTGGGATCGAGGGCAAACTGAACATTACATCCGCCGCAGACCTTAAGTGCTCTGATAAGCTTAAGGGCCGAGTCACGGAGCATGTGATACTCTTTATCGGTAAGTGTCTGTGAAGGACATACAACTATGGAGTCACCTGTATGGATTCCTACGGGATCCAGGTTTTCCATGTTACATACGGTAATCGCGGTATCACCCGCATCGCGGATTACTTCATACTCGATCTCCTTGTATCCCTTGACACTCTTTTCCACGAGAACCTCGCTGACGGGAGAAAGCTCGAGTCCCGCTGCAAGAAGCTCTGTAAGTTCTTTTTCGTTATCGGCAAATCCGCCGCCGGTTCCGCCGAGAGTGAATGCCGGGCGAAGTACAACGGGATATCCGATTTCCTCGGCTGCGGCCTTTCCTTCCTCAATACTGTGAACTACGATTGAAGGAAGAACGGGCTCTCCCAGTCTTTCACAGAGCTCTTTGAACTCTTCTCTGTCTTCCGCCATCTCGATACTTTCGGAATCGGTTCCGAGAAGTTCGCATCTGCACTCTTTAAGGATTCCTTTTTTCTCAAGCTGCATTGCAAGGTTAAGACCGGTCTGTCCTCCGATTCCGGGAAGGATCGCATCGGGACGTTCGGTTCTGATGATTCTCGCAACATATTCGAGATTAAGAGGCTCCATATAAACCCTGTCCGCAACGGATGTATCCGTCATAATGGTCGCAGGGTTTGAATTGCACAGGATCACTTCATAGCCTTCCTCTTTAAGTGCAAGGCAGGCCTGGGTTCCCGCATAGTCGAACTCGGCAGCCTGTCCGATGACAATGGGGCCCGATCCGATCACAAGTATTTTGTTTATGTCTGTTCTCTTAGGCATTTTTCTTTCCTTTACGTATCCGCAGTCGTTAATCCATCAGTTTAAGAAATTCATCAAACAGATATGAACTGTCGTGCGGTCCGGGCGAACTCTCCGGATGGTACTGCACGCTGAAGATCTTATCCTTCTCACACTTAACTCCCTCTACGGTTCCGTCCAGGAGATTTTTATGTGTCACAACAAGACCCGTTCCCTCAAGTGAATTTTCATCCACCGCATAGGAATGGTTCTGTGATGTAATATCGGTTTTGCCTGTCTCAAGATTTTTAACGGGATGATTTCCGCCACGGTGACCGAACTTAAGCTTGTAGGTCTTGGCTCCGCAGGCAAGAGAGATGATCTGGTGTCCGAGGCAGATTCCGAAAATGGGATATTTGCCGCGAAGCGTTCTTACCAGTTCGATTGCTTCCTTAACATCTTCCGGATCTCCGGGGCCGTTCGAAAGGAAGATTCCGTCGGGTTTGACAGACTCCACTTCCTCAGCCGTGGCATTCCAGGGGAATACGGTTACGCTGCAGTTCTTGTTGAAAAAAGAACGGAGAATGTTCTCTTTCATACCGAAGTCAATGGCAGCGATATGATATTTGGAATTAACCGAAATATATTTTTCTATGAGGGGTCTGCTTACTCTGGGAACCTGGTCATGAGCCATGACGGTTTCTTCGAGTATCTTAAGTCCCTCTTCCAATGTAGTGCTTTCGTCTGTTATGAGAGCTTTTCTTGTTCCTACGTCTCTGATCTTACGGACTATTTCTCTGGTGTCAACTCCGGTGATGCCGGGAATGCCCAGCTCCTTGAGAGTCTGTGAGAAGGTCTTGTTGCTTCTGAAATTGGAAGGAAGATCGTTATAGTCTCTTACCACGAAACCGCCTATGGTAGGATGCTTTGTTTCGTAGTCGTCTTCATTGATGCCGTAATTTCCTATTAAAGGATAAGCCATGGTAACGAACTGGTCGGTGTAAGAGGGGTCGGACATTATCTCCTGATAACCGACGGGAGAAGTATTAAATACAAGCTCGCAGACTCTGTTGCCAGTATCTTCTCCGAATCCGAAGCCGACGTATTCACTGCCGCCTTCCATTATCAGTTTTCTTTTCTTCCCCTTGTAAATCATTACCTGACCTCCGAAAGTTTTTTCTCGAATCTGTCCTTCCTGGGATCCGAGGGTATCTTTGTGGGATAATCCCCGTCAAAACAAGCGCTGCAGAAAGACTTTACTCCGCTCATCTCTTCAAGACTGTCTATAGGAAGGAATCCTATTGAATCAGCTCCGGTAAGAGCTGCTATTTCCTCGGGTGTATGGTGGTTTGCGATCAGCTTGTCCTCGGAATCGATATCCACTCCGTAGAAGCAGGGATGTCTGAACGGAGGCGAAGAGATCCTCAAGTGAATCTCGCCGGCTCCCGCATCCCTCAGGATATTTATGATCCGCTTGCTGGTGGTTCCTCTTACTATCGAATCGTCGATAAGGACCACTCTTTTTCCTTCAAGGACACTCTTTACGGGACTGAGCTTTATCCTGACAGTATCTGTTCTCTGATCCTGTGAGGGTGCTATAAAGCTTCTGCCCACATATTTATTCTTAACGAGTCCGATCTCGTAGGGGATTCCGCTCTCCCTTGAATAGCCTATGGCAGCATCAAGTCCGGAATCGGGAACGCCTACAACCACGTCCGCCTCTACGGGATATTCCCTGGCAAGAATTCTTCCTGCCCTGACTCTCGTATCATGCACCGCTATACAATCTATCACAGAATCGGGTCTTGCAAAATAGATATATTCAAAAATACAGGGACTTTTTTTGCCTCCGCAGTTTTCCGTGTAGGAAACGGGCTCCGAAAACGGTTTATCGGCCTGGAAGACCAGCATTTCGCCGGGCTCGATATCTCTTACGAAGGTAGCACCAACCGCATTGAGAGCACAGCTTTCGGACGCAACCACAAAGCTTCCGTCCTCTCTCGTACCGTAACAAAGCGGTCTGAATCCGTGAGGATCCCTAACCGCCAGGAGTTTTGTGGAGGACATCATAACAAGGCTGTATGCACCCTCAAGATATTTAACCGCACCGAGAACCGCCTTCTCGATGCTGTCTGTTTTAAGCCTTTCCCTTGTGATCATGTAGCAGATGGTCTCCGTATCGCTGGTGGAGTGGAAAATAGCACCCGAAAGTTCCAGAGAATCACGCAGATCAAGGGAATTTGCCAGATTTCCGTTATGAGCAAGGGCCAGGTTACCCTTTTGATGACTAACGACCATGGGCTGGATATTGCTTGCGATATTTCCCCCGGTGGTTCCGTATCTGACATGACCTATGGCCATGCAGCCGCCCGGAAGAGCATTAAGTTCAGTCTCGGAAAAGACCTCGCCAACCAGGCCGAGGTCTTTGTGAGTTGCAAATACACCGTCATCATTTACCACGATACCGCAACTTTCCTGCCCTCTGTGCTGCAGGGCGTACAGTCCGTGGTAAATATCACGTGCAATGTCATTATTCCTACTTCCGACGATTCCGAAAACTCCGCATTCTTCATGAATTGCCATTTCGTTTACATGCCTCCTTTACGAATCCTTTGAAAAGAGGATGAGCTTTGTCGGGTCTGGACTTGAATTCAGGATGGTACTGAACTCCCAGATAGAAATCTTTTTCGGTGATCTCCATCTCCTCCACGAGTTTTCCGTCGGGGGACATACCCGCAAATGTTGCTCCCGCTTTCTCGAAAGCTTCTTTGAAATCATTATTGAATTCATATCTGTGACGGTGACGCTCGGAAATCTCTTCTTTTCCGTAGTACTCCTTCATCTTGGAGCCCTCGCTTATCCTGCAGGGATATGCTCCGAGTCTGAGCGTTCCGCCTTTATTGATGGTATCGCTCTGTCCGGGCATGAAGTCGATGACTTTATGTGCGCAGAGCTCATCGAATTCTCCCGAATTTGCATCTTCATAACCCAGAACGTTTCTTGCATATTCTATACATGCGATCTGCATTCCGAGGCATATTCCGAAATAAGGTACATCGTGGGTTCTGGCGTATTTTGCGGAAGTGATCATTCCCTCAATGCCTCTGTCGCCGAATCCTCCGGGAACGATTATGCCGTCAATACCCTTAAATATCTCCTCTGCATTTTCCTCGGTGATCTTCTCGGAATCGATCCATTTGATCTCAACCTTTGCATCATTCTCATATCCCGCGTGGCGAAGTGCCTCTGCAACGGACAGATATGCATCATGAAGCTGTACATACTTTCCTACAAGGCCGATGACCGCAGTCTTCTTAAGGTTCTTGATGCGATCGACCATCTCTTTCCAGTGATCCAGATCGGGCTCACCGGCTTCGATGCCCAGTTCTCTGCAGACGATCTTTGAAAATCCCGAATCCTCCAGCATGAGAGGGGCCTCATACAGGAAAGGGAGGGTGATGTTTTCTATTACGCAGTCTTCCTTAACATTACAGAAATGTGCGATCTTCTTGAAAATCTCGTCCTCAAGAGGCTCGTCGCATCTTAAGATCAGGATGCCGGGATTGATACCCATTCCCTGAAGTTCCTTAACGGAATGCTGGGTGGGTTTTGATTTATGCTCTTCCGATCCGTGAAGGAAAGGAACGAGAGTAACATGGATAAACAGGCTGTTCTCTCTCCCTACTTCAAGTGAGATCTGGCGGACCGCCTCTATAAAGGGCTGTGACTCGATGTCACCCACAGTTCCTCCGATCTCGGTTATAACAACATCAGCCTCGGTCTTTTTGCCGACACTGTAGACGAAATTCTTGATCTCATCGGTGATGTGAGGGATTATCTGAACGGTGGAGCCGAGGTACTCGCCTCTTCTCTCACGGTTGAGGACATTCCAATATACTCTTCCGGAAGTAAGATTGGAGTATTTGTTGAGGTCCTCGTCGATGAATCTCTCATAATGGCCGAGGTCAAGGTCTGTCTCGGCACCGTCCTCGGTGACATAGACTTCGCCATGCTGATAAGGACTCATGGTTCCGGGGTCTACGTTAATATAGGGATCGAGTTTCTGGGCAGCAACCTTAAGACCTCTTGCCTTAAGAAGTCTTCCCAGTGAAGCTGCGGTGATTCCTTTTCCCAATCCTGATACAACACCGCCGGTTACAAAGATATATTTCGTCATCATTTAATACCTACCTGTCAAATTTACCCAAACAGTTATACACCACTTGCCCCGTAGTTGGACAGTACTCTTGCGGAAGGATCGTTAACATTACAGCCTTCCCACTCCTTGTTGGGCATCCAGAAGTCCTTAACCATGCGGGACTGGCCGGGATAGAACTTCTCAAAAATTTCTCTGTAAAGAAGGGACTCTTTGGTGAAGGGACGCGCATGAGTGTATTTCTTGCAGCCCTCTTTGAATTCCTCTTCGGTATATTGCTTCTCCGCATACTCCTTCAGATGATCTACCATGGAGTGTCCGACAGCATCGGAGAAAGCTGCCTTCTCACGCATAAGGATCTCATCGGGGAGATAATCTCCGCCTTCGAAAGCGTGACGAAGGAGGTATTTACCCTTGTTGTAGTGATTGCGCTTCATCTCGGGATCGATGGACATGCAATACTTTACGAAATCAAGATCTCCGAAAGGAACTCTTGCTTCCAAAGAGTTTACGGAAATACATCTGTCCGCACGGAGAACATCATACATATGAAGCTCGCTCACTCTCTTTTCTGCTTCAGCCTGGAAGGCCTCGGCGCTGGGAGCAAAGTCCGTATATTTATATCCGAAGATCTCATCGGAAACTTCGCCGGTAAGGATTACCCTGATATCGTTCTGCTCATGGATTGCTTTGCAGAGCAGGTACATACCCATCGAAGCTCTTATGGTGGTGATGTCGTAAGTTCCCAGAAGATGAATTACCTTGGGAAGTGCCTCGAGTACGTCTTCTTTGGTAATGATAACTTCGGTGTGATCTGCACCGAGGAAATCTGCGGTCTGCTTGGCATATTTAAGATCAATGGCATCTTCGTTCATGCCAATCGCAAATGTTCGTATGGGCTTATCGGACTTTCTTGCAGCAATGCTGCATACGAGGGATGAATCAAGTCCGCCGGAAAGGAGGAAACCGACTTTAGCATCCGCGATAAGCCTCTTTTCTACGCCTGCAATAAGCTTTTCTTTGATATTCGCACAAACCGTCTCAATGTCATCCTTGATAACCTTGTCGGGCTTTGCGATATCGTTGAAGCAGGTAAACTTACCGTCTTTATAGTAATGACCGGGAGGGAAGGGATAGATCTGCTCCTCGGTCAGAGGCATCAGGCTCTTGGGCTCGCTTGCGAAAATAATACTTCCGCCTTTATCGAATGTGTAATAAAGAGGTCTTATTCCGATGGGATCTCTTGCGGCGATCCACTCATCATTTCTGCCGTCATAGATAACACATGCAAATTCCGCATCCAGCTTCTTGAACATCTCGGTTCCGTATTCAAAATACATGGGAAGCAGGATCTCACAGTCGCTGTCACTCTTAAAGGTATATCCTTTGCTCTTAAGTTCATCTCTTAAGGGAGCAAATCCGTAAATTTCACCGTTACAAACAACAGCGCAGTCCTTCATTTCGAAGGGCTGCATTCCTTCGGGTGTAAGACCCATGATGGAAAGTCTTCTGAATCCGAGAAGGCCTCCTTCTGTTTTTATCACTCTTCCGTCGTCAGGTCCTCTTGATGTCATCTCATCAAGTGCGGCGGTAAATTTTTTCTCGTCAGCGGCTTTTTTACACCACGCCATTATCGAACACATTTTTTCATCCTCCGAATTATTTCACCTGCACCTTGCGGTGCAGGTGAAGAATATTTTTTATCTGACTCCGAAGAGGAGATCGCCGTACGAAGGAAGAGGCCAGCACTCTTTGGATACGAGTGTCTCTGCTTCGTCCGCACATGCTCTGAGTTCTCCCATCTTGGGAAGAACGGTGTCACGGATCATTGCGCTTTCTTCGATAACATCCTTAGCATCCGCAAGCTTAAGAACAGCACTTTCGAGTTCACCGGTTCTTGAGTAGATCTGATCCGCAAGAACGGAAAGTCTTGATATAACGCTCTTTTCATATTCACAGGCGATGCCTTCGCAAGCCGACTTCTTCGCGATGACTCCGGAAGAAAGCTTATCCGCATAGCAGGTGATAGCGGGAAGGATCTGTTTTAGTGCCATGTCGATCATGGTGTTTGCCTCGATGTGAACCTGCTTGCAGTAGTTATCAAGCATGATCTCGCAACGGGACTCAATCTCTTTCTGAGTAAATACTCCGTGAGAAGTAAGGAGCTTAACGTTCTTCTCATCGAGAATGTGAGGCATGCAGTCGGGAGTGGTTCTGTAGTTGCAAAGTCCTCTGACCTCTGTAGCTTCCTTAACCCATGCATCGTCATATCCGTTTCCGTTGAAGAGAATTCTCTTGTGATCCTTGATGGTCTTACGGATCATCTCGTGAAGAGTCTTCTCGAAATCTTCGGCACCCTCAAGTCTGTCCGCATAGATCTTAAGTGACTCTGCAACAACAGTGTTGAGCATGATGTTTGCACATGCGATTGAGTTGGAGGAGCCGAGGCTTCTGAACTCGAACTTGTTACCGGTGAATGCAAAGGGTGAAGTTCTGTTACGGTCAGTGTTGTCTCTGGGGAATGCGGGAAGAACATCAACACCCAGCTTCATGATCTTCTGCTCTGCTCCCTTATAAGGCTTGTCTTCCTCAATGGCATCAAGGATTGCGCTGAGCTCGTCTCCGAGGAATACGGAGATGATTGCGGGAGGTGCCTCGTTAGCTCCGAGTCTGTGGTCGTTTCCTGCGGTTGCAACGGAAAGTCTGAGGAGATCCTGATAATCATCGACAGCCTTGATTACCGCACACAGGAAAAGAAGGAACTGAGCGTTCTCTGCGGGAGTATCTCCGGGGGAGAGAAGGTTGATACCGGTATCCGTTGCCATCGACCAGTTGTTGTGCTTACCGGATCCGTTTACTCCTGCGAAAGGCTTCTCATGAAGCAGGCATACAAGTCCGTGCTTGGAAGCAACCTTCTGCATGATCTCCATGGTGAGCTGGTTCTGGTCGGTTGCGATGTTGGTGGTTGAATAAATGGGAGCAAGCTCGTGCTGAGCGGGAGCAACTTCGTTATGCTCGGTCTTTGCAAGGATTCCCAGCTTCCAGAGTTCCTTGTTAAGATCGTTCATGAATGCCTGTACACGGGGTTTGATAACTCCGAAGTAATGATCGTCCATCTCCTGACCCTTGGGAGACTTTGCACCGAAGAGTGTTCTTCCGGTGAACTTAAGGTCGGGACGCTGCTCATACATTTCCTTGGTGATAAGGAAGTACTCCTGCTCGGGGCCTACGGAAGTTCTTACGTTCTTTGCGGTGGTGTTTCCGAAAAGGGCAAGGATACGAAGAGCCTGCTTATTGAGAGCTTCCATTGAACGAAGAAGGGGAGTCTTCTTATCGAGTGCTTCTCCGCTGTATGAACAGAATGCAGTGGGAATGCAAAGGGTCTTATCTTTGATGAATGCGTAAGAAGTAGGATCCCATGCCGTATATCCTCTTGCTTCGAATGTCGCGCGGATACCGCCGGTAGGGAATGAAGATGCGTCGGGCTCGCCCTGGATGAGTTCCTTGCCCGAGAATTCCATTATGACACTTCCGTCAGGTGAAGGGCTTATGAATGAATCGTGCTTTTCTGCGGTTACGCCGGTAAGGGGCTGGAACCAGTGTGTATAGTGAGTTGCGCCTTTTTCGAGTGCCCATTCTTTCATGGCCTCTGCTACATATTCCGCAACCTTGGGATCGAGTTTCTTGCCCTCATCGATGGTCTTTCTGAGGGATGCATAAACCTTTGATGAAAGTCTTGCTCTCATCTGGCGGTCGTCAAATACGAGTTCTCCGAAATAATCAGGTACTGAATGTGTTTCCATAGTATTGTTCCTCCTAAGTTTTTTTGGAAACAGAAAAAGACAAAGGTGCCTTTTCTGTACTGTTACAGAAAAGACGCCTTTGCCTTTTCAAGTGATAAATTACTACTGTAAATTTAAGTTGTCAAGAAATTAAAGTGTGTTTTTTCAAAAAAATTTTACGCCTTAAGCATGGATACAATCCACCCGGGGTCGGGCGCTTTCATGTTCTTATCGGCAGACATTTCTTCCATGATTCCCTGCAGAGAAGCCCAAAAGCATCTGGCCATGGTGTCCGCATCTCCTTTGCGGAATATTCCGTCCTTCTGACCTTTTTTGATCAGTTTTACCGTAGGCGCAACCGCATCCACCGACTGTGCAAGACGCCTTGCTTCTTCGGGCATTCCCACTCTTCTGACCTGCGCCATGAAAACAAACATGTTAAACACCCAGGGCTGTTCCTCGGCAAAAGAAAAAACTTTTCCGAGAAACATAGTCAGATATAAATCCGGCGGAACATCCCCCGAATCCCCGACGGAGCCGGGTCCCTGCAAACCCATTTTGACAAGCTCCAGAAGCAGTTCTTCCTTCGATGCAAAATAGTGAAACAAAAGCCCCGTACTCATGGGCACCGCTGCCGCTATATCGGCAATTTTGGTGTCGTAATAGCCTCTTTCCACAAAAAGGGCAAGAGCCGTCATCAGTATCGCTTTTCTTCTTTCTTCCTTCTGTTCTTTTCTGGTCATATACTGTCCTCAGATAAGGATGGATTTTCCGGCTTTTTTAAGTATCCTCTGAACCGCGAATTTTCCGGAAACGAGAGCTATCGGTAATCCGCCGGGGCTCATGACCCACTGGCCTGCAATGTAGAGATTATCCACACCCTTTACCGTACCTTTGAATCTCATCTGCTTATTACCTACCGTGGTAACAAAGCCCATGTAGGATCCGTGATAAGCATTACAATATCTGTTATAAGTCAAAGGAGACCATGAATCAAGCAGTTCAATCTTTCCTTCAAGCTCAGGGAATTCTTTTACAATCCTCTGAGTGATCTGCTCTGACAGTTCCGCCTTCTTTACTGCGTATTCCTCTTTGGTCAGCGATGCCCAGTATTCATAATCCGCATCGGTCTGTATGAGATTTGCCTGAAGAACAGCTTTTCCTTCGGGTGCAAAGCTCTTGTCATAGGCATAGTTCTTAACCGATATTCTTCCGAAAGTTCTTGTTCCGATCTTCACGGGCTCGCAATCGAAAAAGATCGTATCCTCTCCCGAAAAATCCGCATCTATGGCATATGCAACCTGGAAGCCGGTGGTTACGGGATATGCTTCTCTCTTTTCATAAGCCTTAGCAAGCTCCTTAGGCATGTACTTTCCGTCTATCAGTTTCCCGAAAAGAAAACCGGTGTCGACTGCGCTTATGACGTAATCCGCAGGCACGAATGATCCGTCCTCAAGCTTTATGCCTTCCGTCTTCTTACCCTTTATAACAATTTCGCTGACGGGAGATGCGGTATGGAGCACTCCGCCCATCTCTTTGAATCTCTCTGCGATTCTAAGTGACATTGCAAGGGAACCCATCATGGGAATCTTGCCGTTTCCGCTTGTCATGGTCGCGTATGAAACGATCAGGGAGTAAGCAGTATATTCACCGGGGAGATAATCGCTCATCATCTTTCTTATCACGGGAGATTTAAATCTCTTTCCCAGCTCAAAGCAGTTGATCTTACCATACTCTTTCATGACCTTGGGCATATTCGCCATTCCCTTACCCATTTCGATATAATCGCGGATCCCCATCATATCCATAGGCTTGATGGAAGGAATTACGCAATCTTCGGCGTACCTTACATGCTGTATGAACTTTTTGATCTCTTCTGCATCTTCGGGAGATTCTTCGATAAGTTCTTTCTCCGTTCTGTCAAGGTCGTTCCAAAGAGTTACTTCCCTTCCCTCCGCTCTGCTGGAATAGAACTTGGAAGTCTCCGCATACTCGGTATTTTCATCAATGGCTCCCACGGTCTTCCAGGTTTCCCAAAGTCCTGTTTTAGGGTCGGTGCCCGTGAGCCAGTGGATGCAGTTATCAATGTGATAACCCTTTCTGCTCCATCCCATGCATTCGCCGCCCGCGATGGGGTTCTTTTCATAAATCTCAGCCTCATATCCCGCCTTGAGTGCATATATTCCGGCTGAAAGTCCTGCAATTCCGCCGCCTACGATTATTACTTTTGCCATGTCTTTATCCTCACATTTTGTTGTTTGTTGATTTCACGTTCATTGAATCTGTATTCAATATAATCTTGTTTTAATCTTCTGTCAACAAATTTTTAAAAAATATTTTCGAGGACGGTATTTGAATAATACGCAGGCTTCCATCATAATGGAGAAAAGAACAAACGGAGGTACAGCTATGGCTCTTATACAAGTAAGTTATTTATCCAAAGCATTATTCCGCACAGTTCCGCTCTATGTAATACTTCCTTCGGACAAGATTGACTACAGAACTTTTGATTATGCAAACGGCCGAAGTAAAAAGTTCAAAACACTCTACCTTCTCCACGGACTTTTGGGAGACTGTTCCGACTGGGTTAACGGAACAAGGATCCGCAGATGGGCCGAAGAGAAAAATCTTGCGGTTGTTATGCCCTCCGGCGACAACGCTTTTTACATCGATTATCCCGGGACCAAGAATAACTACAGCACCTTTATCGGAAAAGAACTGGTTGAAGTTACGAGAAATATGTTTCCTTTATCCGACAAAAGAGAAGACACCTATATTGCCGGTCTTTCCATGGGCGGATACGGCGCCCTCAGAAACGGTATCGTTTACTCGGATACTTTCAGCTACGTTGCGGGCTTTTCCGCAGCGGCACATCTCTTTGACGGCAAAGAGCACGATGCAGTACTTATGAACGACGAAGCAATATTCGGCGATATGGAAAAGGCGGGTAAGACCGATCTGAACCCCAAGGTCGCATTTGAAAATCTGTTAAAAGAAAACCGTCCCGTTCCGAAATTCTATATTTCCTGCGGGACACAGGACGGCCTTATGGACGCCAACGTTGATTTCAGGGATTTCCTGATATCAAAAGGCGCGGATGTAACCTGGGATGAAGAAGATAAAGGACACGATTGGGATTTCTGGGATTCCCAGATAAAGAAATTACTGGACAGACTCCCGCTTGAAGATTCCGGAATGGGGCTCGGAAGCGGCAATGTAAGGATCGGAGAAGAATAAATAATAAGGGGATGCAACATGCATCCCCGTTTCTTTATCCGTAAGTCTTAAGAATGTTTTCCGCTGTTTCTTTTTTACTCAGGCACAGATCCATAGCCTGCTTCTGTATATATCTGTGAGCATCCTCTTCGGTCATATGACATGACTTGATAAGTGCCCATTTAGCTCTGTTAACGAGCCTGATCTCTTCCATCTTATCCTCAAGGCTCATAGTCTTCTTTCTGATGCCCTTAAGACGCTCGCAGACGCTGCACATGATATTTATCAGCTGATCGAGCATGGATTCGTCAAGAGGCCTTTTTGCCACCATGACGCCTCTCGGTATCATGCTTGACGAGATTTCGTCATACATATCGCTCTTTACGAGGAGAAGCGATACTCCCCCGCTTTCCGAAACCACATCTACGGAAAGCTTTTTTCCGAAGTCATCGGGAAGTGGCGAGTTAACAATAACAAGGTCGTAATCCCGGTCAAGAAGCCTTCGCTGCGCCTTTGCAACACTGTCTACCACAGTTACGGGTTCAAATCCTCCTCCCGCAAAAAAGGCAGTCAGCCTGGTATTCATTTTTTCCGCTGCGGATACAAGCAGCACGCTGTATACTCTTTCAGCCTGCATTTAATGCAACCCTTTACGCTTATCTGTTCAGATCAAGATATGATGCAATAATCTCTGCGGGAAGCGTTTCCTTTACAAAGCTTCCCTTTCCTGTTACGGATACGGCATCTTCCAATGTCAAAGGTAACTTCTTCAGATTCTTGGTAACATCTTCCGGAGCAGTTGAAAGATTGGTATTAACGGGCTCGGGAGCGGCAAGACCTTTTTCAAGTCCCGAAAGTCCGGCATAAATCAAAAGAGCAAATGCAAGATAAGGATTTGCACAAGCATCGGGAGATCTGAGTTCTCCTCTCTTATACTCGCCGAAAGCAGCGGGTATTCTTACAAGGGCAGAGCGGTTCTCTTTGGCCCAGGTAATATATCCGGGGGCTTTGAGCGCACCTATTCTGTCATAGCTTTCCCTGGTGGGATTAAGGATAAGAGTCATCTCGGCAATGTGCTCGAGAATACCCGCAATAACAGGCTCCAGATCTGCGTCTTCATTTCCCTTTTTTACGGAGAAATTAATGTGCATGCCGTTGCCGGGCTTTCCCTTAAAAGGCTTGGGTGAAAAGACTGCGGTGGCACCGTTTCTGTTTGCAATGGCTCCCACGACGCCTCTGAAAGTCATGGCATCATCTGCGGACTTAAGCGCATCGCAGTATCTGAAATCAATCTCGTTTTGTCCGGGACCCTCTTCATGATGTGAGCTTTCGGGCATGATACCCATCTGCTCGAGAGTAATGCAGATCTCTCTTCTGATGTTCGCACATCTGTCTGCGGGACCCACATCCATATATCCCGCATTGTCATAAGGAATGTCCGTAGGCTCTCCCTCCAGATCGTTTCTGAACAGATAGAATTCCTGCTCGGTTCCGAATCTGAAGGTATATCCCTTCTTTTCCGCAGCATCAATGGCACCCTGAAGAATGGTTCTGGAATCGCATTCGAAAGGCTTTCCGTCGGGCCATGTGATATTACAGTACATTCTGATAACGCGTCCGTGCTCGGGTCTCCAGGGAAGGATTGCAAGCGTATCCGGATCGGGATGAAGGAAGAGATCCGATCTGTCGAAACAGTCAAATCCCGTTATGCTCCATGCATCGATCGCTATACCTTCGGAAAATGCACGGTCAAGCTCCATAGGCATAATCGAAACATTCTTGAGCTTTCCGAATACATCGCAAAAAGCAAGACGTATGAATTTGACATCTTCTTCTTCGACGAATTGTTTCACTTCCTGATAAGTGTAATTCATGTCTCCTCCAAGATATTTACCATGGGCGCCCGGGCGCCCGTTTTCTCACTGAAAATTATTATTCTATATGATGGCAGAGATTGTCAATCAAGCGCAGACTTTTTCATCAGCCGTTACGATATCCCATAAGGTATTCATCAACCTCCGCAGCGCACTCTCTGCCTTCGGAAAGTGCCCATACAACGAGGCTCTGTCCTCTTCTCATATCTCCTGCGCTGAAAACGCCGGGAACATTGGTGGAGTATTTTCCTTCGGGTGTGGAGACCACGCCTCTTGCGGTCATCTCAAGTCCGAAATCTTCGGGCACTTCAGATTCTGCTCCTATGAATCCCGCTGCAACCAGAAGAAGATCGCACTTAACCTTTCTCTCGGTTCCCTTCTTGGTACAGAGTTTTCCCTTGTCGAAATAAACCTCCGAAAGTTCTACCTCGCATATATGTCCCTTCTTGGAAAAGACTTTGGTGACGGTGGTCTTAAATACTCTGGGATCTTCTCCGAATACCTCGATGGCTTCCGCGTGACCGTAATCGGTTCTGAGAGTCTTGGGCCATTCGGGCCAGGGATTGTTTTCCGCTCTGTTTACGGGAGGCTTGGGCATCATCTCGATAGCGGTAACGGATTTGCATCCCATTCTGATAACGGTTCCGATACAGTCATTACCCGTATCTCCGCCGCCTACTATTATTACGTTCTTTCCCTTTGCATCAAAGTGAGCGGGGAGCTTCTTGATACCGAGTACATTCTTGGTTGCTGCCGTCAGGAAATCAACTGCAAAGTATATACCGTCTGTTCCTTCGATTCCTTCCGCATTAAGTGCTCTTGCCTTCTTTGCACCGCATGCAAGGACTATGGCATCATATTTCTTGCGAAGCTCCGAGGCTTTAATGTCGACACCGACCTTAACACCGGTCTTAAACTCTATGCCTTCCTCCTCCATGAGCTGCTGCCTTCTGGAAATGACACTCTTGTCGAGTTTCATATTGGGAATTCCGTACATGAGCAGTCCGCCGATACGGTCTTCTCTTTCAAATACGGTTACCTTATGTCCTCTTTTACGAAGAGCATCCGCTGCGGAAAGTCCGGAAGGGCCGCTGCCTATAACAGCAACGCTCTTTCCGCTTTCTTTTACCGGAGGCTGAGCTTTCATCCAGCCATTCTTATAACCGGACTCGATGAGGAAAAGCTCATTGTCTCTTACCGTAACGGGATCGTCATACTGTCCGCAGATACATGCTTTTTCGCAAAGTGCGGGGCATACTCTTCCGGTGAACTCGGGGAATCTGTTTGTCTTGAGGAGTCTTGCAAGTGCATGCGAATCTTCTCCCTTGTAGATTGCATCGTTCCACTCGGGGATCAGATTGTGAAGAGGGCAACCGACTACCATTCCCGAAAGGCTCATGGCCGACTGGCAGAAAGGAACTCCGCAGTTCATGCATCTGGCACCCTGTTTTCTCCTGGTCTCTTCGGTCTGAAAGGTATGGAATTCTTTATAGCCTTTGATCCTTTCCTTAGCCGGGATCTCTTCGTTCTCTGTTCTTTCGTATTCAAGAAAACCTGTCTGTTTACCCATTTTATCTCCCTGCCTTTTAAACCGCTGCGTTAGTAACTTCTTTGAATGCTTCAAGTTCGGCTCTTTCTCTGGATGCGCCTTCCTCTTCATACTTGGCGATGGTTCTGATCATTCTCTGATAATCTCTTGCGATTACCTTCTTGAAGCAAAGAAGCTCTTCATCGAAATTATCAAGTATCTCTTTTCCGAGCTTGGAACCGGTTGAAGCCACATAATCTTCCAGTATGGTCTTAAGTTCTTCACGGTCAACCTTCTCGGATACTTCTTCGAGTTCGATCATATCCTTGTTGATCCTGCGGTATAGGCTGTGGTCCTTATCAAGTACATAAGCGATACCGCCGCTCATACCTGCGGCAAAGTTCTTACCTGTACTTCCCAGTATTACAACTCTTCCGCCCGTCATGTATTCAAGACCGTGGTCTCCGCAGCCTTCCGCTACTGCAGTGGCTCCGGAATTTCTTACGCAGAATCTTTCGCCCGCAACACCGGTGATATAAGCCTTACCGGATGTAGCACCGTACAATGCAACATTACCGACTATGATATTCTCCGAAGCTTCAAACCTGCTGCCCTCGGGAGGAGTGACAACAAGCTTTCCTCCGGAAAGACCTTTTCCGAATCCGTCGTTGGCATCACCATTAAGTCTGATGGTAAGACCATGAGGAATGAATGCACCGAAGGACTGGCCGCCGCCGCCTTCACATTCCACAATGTATCTGTCTTCTGCAAGCTTACTGCATCCGTCACCGTACTTTTTAACTATCTCGGATCCGAGAATGGTTCCCATACTTCTGTCTGTGGAGCTTACCTTGACGGAAACCTTGGATGAAGCAGATTTTGTTTTGGATGCCTTCTCAAACCAGGGAAGAAGCTTGTTTACATCAAGAGTCTTCTCAAGTTCAAAATCATATGCCTGCTTCGGATCGAATCTGTTCTCACTGATATGTGCAAATTCGGGTTTAAGTATCGCGTCAAAAGAGATCGTATGTGCATGAGGCTGATCGAAGCTTTCTCTCTTTTTCAGACAGTCGGTGCGTCCGATCATCTCATCAACGGTCTTAAATCCTAAGTACGCCATTATCTCACGAAGCTGCATTGCCGCAAATGTCATGAAGTTCATAACATGCTCGGGCTTTCCTGCAAATCTCTTTCGGAGGATCTCGTTCTGGGTTGCAATACCTACCGGGCAGGTATCCTTGGAGCAGACTCTCATCATCATGCATCCCAGGGATACAAGGGGAGCCGTGGCAAATCCGAATTCCTCCGCGCCGAGAAGTGCTGCGATTGCAACGTCACGTCCCGTCATAAGCTTTCCGTCCGTCTCGATCCTTACTCTTGATCTGAGTCCGCTGTCTATAAGTGCCTGATGAGTCTCGGCTACGCCAAGCTCCCAGGGAAGACCTGCACCGTGAACCGAACTGTAAGGAGCCGCACCCGTACCTCCGTCATAACCGGAGATAAGCACTACCTGTGCACCTGCCTTTGCAACACCTGATGCTATGGTTCCTACGCCTGCTTCCGATACAAGCTTTACTGATATTCTCGCATTTCTGTTTGCGTTCTTAAGGTCGTAAATAAGCTGAGCCAGATCCTCGATGGAATAAATATCATGGTGAGGAGGAGGGGAGATCAGCTGTACTCCGGGTGTGGAACATCTGGTCTTGGCAACCCAGGGGTATACCTTGGCTGCGGGAAGGTTTCCGCCTTCGCCGGGCTTTGCGCCCTGAGCCATCTTGATCTGAATCTCACTCGCACTGAGGAGATATTCTTCCGTAACACCGAATCTTCCCGATGCAACCTGCTTGACCGCAGAATTTCTCTCGGTACCGAATCTGTCGGAAGCTTCACCGCCTTCACCGGTATTGGATCTTCCGCCGAGTCTGTTCATTGCGGTTGCTATAGTCTCATGAGCTTCTCTCGAAAGTGAACCGTAACTCATTGCGCCTACCTGGAAACGCTTAACGATCTCACTTACAGGCTCAACCTTGTCTATATCAATGCTCTTACCTGCGGGAACGAATTCAAGAAGCCCTCTTAAGGTATGAGGATGCTTTGCATCATCAACAAGCGCGGTGTACTCCTTAAACTTCTCGTAATCTCCGGTTCTTACGGCCTGCTGGAGAAGAACGATAACCTTGGGAGAATAGAGATGATCCTCTTTGCCGTTTCCGCTTCTTAAGTTGTGATAGCCCATGCTGTCGAGTACGGGATCTACGGGAAGTCCCATGGGATCGAATGCTCTGTCATGTCTGTAAGAGATTCCCTCTTCCAGTTCCTTGACTCCGATTCCGCCGACTCTTGATGCTACTCCCGCAAAATAATCCCTGATAACCTCATCGGAAAGACCGATGGCTTCAAAGATCCTTGCGGACTGATATGACTGTATCGTTGAGATACCCATCTTGGCTGCGATCTTAACAACGCCGGATAAAAGTGCCTTGTCAAAATCATCGATGGCGGTATGGAGATCCTTATCGAGCAGTCCCAGATTAATAAGCTCTCCGATACACTCATGTGCCAGATAAGGGTTGACGGCACGTGCACCGAAACCGAGTATGCATGCGGCCTGATGAACATCTCTTACCTCGGCAGTTTCGAGGATGAGAGATACCGCCGTTCTCTTTTTCGTATGTACCAGATGCTGCTCAACCGCTGATACAGCAAGGAGAGCGGGGATGGGCACATGGTTTTCGTCTACTCCGCGGTCGGAGAGGATTATGATATTGGCACCCTGCGAGACCGCACGGTCTACGGAGAGATAAAGCTGCTCGACCGCGCGGGACAGGGATGTGTGCTTGTAGTAAAGGAGTGATATGGTCTCGGTCATAAAGCCCTTACGCTTCATGGAGCGTATCTTCATGACATCAACACCGGTAAGTATCGGGTTGTTTACTTCAAGTACGGTGCAGTTATCACTCTTTTCACATAAGAGATCACCGTCGGATCCGATGTACACGGTTGTATCGGTAACAATCTTTTCTCTGAGTGAGTCGATGGGAGGATTCGTAACCTGGGCAAACTGCTGCTGGAAGAATCTGTACATCAAAGGGTAGTTATCGGAAAGTGATGCAAGAGGCACGTCATGACCCATTGATACAGTGGGCTCCGCACCATTCTTGGCAGCTTCAAGGATATATGTCTTAACCTCCTCGTAGCTGTATCCGAATACCTTATACAATCTGTCTCTTTCGGGCTGGGTGTGAACGGGAACCTGATGATTGGGGATGGTCAGATCCTTAAGTCTGATCAGATGTGCATCAAGCCACTCGCCGTAAGGATTGGAGGATGCATAGAATTCTTTGCACTCCTCATCGGAAATAATCCTCTTCTTACGCATATCGACAAGAAGCATTCTTCCGGGGGTAAGTCTTGATTTTTCTACGATGTGCTCGGGAGCGATATCCAGAACACCTACTTCGGATGAAAGGATCAGTCTGTTGTCATCCGTTACATAATATCTGGAAGGACGAAGTCCGTTACGGTCGAGAGTTGCACCGAAGAGTTCACCGTCGGTGAAAAGAATTGCAGCGGGACCGTCCCAGGGCTCCATCATGGTTGCGTAGTAGTGATAGAAATCCTTCTTGGATTCGCTCATGAATCTGTTGTGCTTCCAGGGCTCGGGAATCAGAGCCATCATTGCAAGAGGCAGATCCATTCCGTTCATGTAGAGGAATTCAAGAGTGTTATCAAGCATGGCGGAGTCGGATCCGCTTGCCGAGATAACGGGATAGATCTTACTCTTCTCGGCTTCCAGAAGTGCGGAGTGCATGGTCTCCTCACGTGCAAGCATTCTGTCCGCATTACCTCTGATGGTATTGATCTCACCGTTATGTGCTATGAATCTGTACGGATGAGCTCTCTCCCAACTGGGAAGAGTATTGGTGGAAAATCTTGAGTGAACAAGAGCAACCGCGGTGGTGTACTCCTTGCTCTGCAGATCGTCATAGAAACGTCTGAGCTGGGAAACCAGGAACATTCCCTTATAGACTATGGTCCTTGAAGAAAGAGAACAGATATAAGTATCATCGGAAGACTGCTCAAACTCTCTTCTGATGACATAAAGCTTTCTGTCAAAGTCTATACCCTTCTGAACTCCCTCGGGTCTTGCGACAACGCACTGCCAGATCGAAGGCATGCAATCAAGAGCCCTCTCACCGAGGATCTTGGGATTGGTTGGAACCTCTCTCCAGCCCTTTACGGTAACGCCCTCTTTATCCGCAATAACTTCAAAGAGTCTCTTTGCAAAGGTGCGCTTAAGTTCATCCTGGGGAAGGAAGAACATACCTATACCATAATCTCCCGCATGACTGACCTTTATCCCTGCTTTCTTTAATGCAGCAGAGAAAAAAGGATGAGAGATCTGAAGCATGATACCGACACCGTCTCCGACCTTGCCGCTGGCATCCTTACCTGCTCTGTGCTCAAGCTTTTCAACGATGGTAAGAGCATCATCGAGAACGGAATATTCGGGTACACCGTCAATCTTAACAACCGCACCTATTCCGCACGCATCATGTTCTCTGTCATATGAAAGATTATTGTCCATGTCTTCTTCCTTTCAACATAAGTCTTAAGTAATCCATACCGGGCCCAAGGTCCGGTAAACATTTCAACCTCGGAAAAAAAGAAAAAGACGCCTCTAATGTCATTAAAACATTAGAGACGCCTTTGCCTCTTTCTCAATAAAATAGACTTTTATAAAAGATTTGTCAACAAAAAACTTTATTACTTTAATGTGATACACTGTACAAAGTGCAAAATCGCATTGTACACACTATACCTCTAAATAATTCCTCAGCATCTTTCTGCCTTCGGGAGTAAGTATGGATTCGGGATGGAACTGCACTCCGTACACTTTGAATTCCTTATGTTCAACCGCCATAACCTCACCGTCATCCGTACGTGCGGTCACCTTAAGACAGTCCGGCATGGTGTTTTCATCCGCGGCGAGAGAGTGATATCTTGCAACCTCCGTAGTCTTACCGAGTCCCTTAAAAAGAGCCGACCCGTTATCAAGAGTTACGACCGAGCTCTTACCGTGCATAAGAGTCTTGGCGTAGGTTACAACCGCTCCGAATGCTGCGCAGATGGACTGATGTCCGAGGCAGACTCCGAGGATGGGAAATTCTCCCGAAAGCTCCTTTACCACGTCTATACATACTCCGGCATCCTCCGGTCTTCCGGGACCCGGACTTAAGATTATATGAGAAGGCTTCATCTGCCTGATCTCGCTGGCCGTGTAAGCATCGTTTCTTACGACACGGATGTCAGGATTTATCTCTCCCACAAGCTGGAATAAGTTATATGAAAAGCTGTCATAATTGTCTATAAGCAGGATCATCTTACACCTCCGAAGCCTGTGTGATGGCTTTGATAACGGCAGAAGCCTTGTTGATACACTCGGTAAACTCGGACTCGGGAACGGAATCCGCTACAATACCGGCTCCGCTTCTTACAAATACCTTGCCCTTCTTCTTATAAGCAAGTCTTATGGAAATACATGTATCAAGGTTTCCGGTAAAGTCGATATATCCGATGGCCCCTCCGTAAACGCCTCTCTTATTTCCTTCAAGCTCATCTATAAGTTCGCATGCCCTGATCTTGGGAGCGCCGGAAAGAGTACCTGCGGGAAGAACCGCACCTATGGCGCTCATTGCGTCCTCATCATCCCTTATCTCACCTCTTACGGTGGATCCGATATGCATTACATGTGAGAAGAACTGTACTTCGCGAAGCTTTTCGACTTCAACGGTTCCGAATTTGGATATCCTTCCCAGATCGTTTCTTCCCAGATCTACCAGCATATTGTGCTCCGCAAGTTCCTTCGGATCCGCAAGCAGATCCTCAACAAGAGCCTTGTCTTCCTCTTCATCCTTACCGCGCTTTCTCGTACCCGCAAGAGGAAATGTATGAAGTACTCCGTCCTGAAGTTTTACCAGAGTCTCGGGAGAAGCACCGGCAAGTTCCAGATCGTTTGAACTGAAATAGAACATATAAGGTGAAGGATTAATAGTTCTGAGCATCCTGTAAGTATTAAGAAGAGATCCTTCAAAAGGAGCACTGAGCTTATTTGAAAGAACTATCTGGAAAATATCTCCTTCGACGATATGATGCTTTGCTTTTTCTACCATTGCGCAATAGGCATCCTTATCAAATACGGGAGTGAATTCACCCGTTGCCTTTCCTGCGGTATCTGCGCACATCTCACCGTTTTCTATAAGATCCTTTAGCTTCGCAAGTTCTTCCCGTGCCCTTGCATATTCGGCATCGATATCGTCCAAATGAATATTTACGATGATTATGATCTTCTGCTTGAGATGATCGAAAGCAATGACCTTGTCAAAAAGCATCAGATCGATATCGTTGAACTGCTCTTCATCTTCTTCCGTAAGGTGAAGAGATTTTTCCGCATACTTGATATAGTCATATGCAAAATATCCCACAAGTCCTCCGGTAAAAGGAGGAAGGGAAGATATCTTCGGGCTTCTGTAACGGGCAAGAAGCTCTCTTATAGCCTTCTCGGGACAATCTGTTTCAAATGCGTCTTCACCGATCTTCATCCGTCCGTTAAGGCAGGTTATCTCAAGCTTGGGATCAAAACCAAGAAAAGTATATCTGCCCCAGTTATCATTATCTTTGGCCGATTCCAGAAGATAACAATGATCTGATACATTCTTAAGTATCCTGAGAACCTGTATGGGAGTTCTCATATCGGAAAGCATCTCGCAGCTTACCGGTGCGATGTCATATTTACCTTCAGTTTTAAGTGATTTCAGTTCTTCTAAAGTCATCTGCTTTCCTCCTGCCTGATCCGGGTGACACTGGGGACGCTTCATTTTTGTCATCTTTGATGACAAAAATGAAGCGTCCCCGGCGTCACCTCGTCATCATATAAAAAAATCCCTGACAGTACTGTTATACTGTCAGGGACGAATCTGTTAATTCGCGGTGCCACCCTGCTTCATGGTTTGACCCATGCTCTCGCGGGATACCTTCATATCCCCGGCAACTTACGTATGCCTCACGTCATGGTATTTCCACCATGCCCTCCGAAGTCCATTCACATAAGCCTTTACTGTCCGGATCACACCGCCCCGGGCTCTCTCTTAGCAAGCGTCCTTTGCTACTCCTCTTCGTCATCGGTTTCTATACGATTTTATTCAGAATAATATATGCCGGAATTCTTTGCAATATTTTTCTGAAAAATTATAAGAGTTTGATAAGCTTGTCACGTACTCCGTCAAGTGCGGGAGATGTAAGTCCGAAGTTCATCTCCTTATAAGACCATGCGGCTCTTCCTATATTATATTTATTGAAGGATTCGCCGATCATCTCATACCATCTGAGAGTATCTTCCGCGGATGCACACTCGATAACTCCGTATTCTCCGCAGTAAAGAGGTACGTTTCTTTCCTCTGCCACAGCTACCGCTTCAGCAAAACACTTATCGAAATACTTTGAACTGAGCTTCTCATCCGGATCCAGAAGCTTAAGATCTTCTCCGATGCCGTTTGTCTGTTCTTCGGATGCCTTCGCCATTTCGCCGTAAGTTGCATCAACGGAAATCCTGAAATCAAGATCCATTTTATCAACCCAGCCCGCTCCCTGATGTGTGAAGATCAAAGGATCATAGCAATGGAAATTGTAAACGATGTTCTCATCATAAGGAGCTTCAAGATCCTTAAGTGCAACTATACTGTTGTTATAATATCCGCCGATTAGAATCTTAACATCCGGAAGAATTGCACGGATTCTTCTTATGCACTCCTTAGCGATCCTGTTCCATGTGTCGCAGTATTCTTTTTTCGTTACTTCGTTGAGAAGCTCGAAAGCAAGAGCATCGCCGTAACCGCCGAACTCGGAAGCCAGCTTCTCCCACAGTTTGTAGAATCTCTCCTGATACTTCTCATTTTCGAAAAATCCGCTCTCACCGTACCCTATGTCAAAAGAATACCCGTAGGTTTTGTGAAGATCGAGTACGGTGTTCAGGTTATATTTTCCCGCAAGTTCAAGAGCTTTTCTGATGCGCTCGATGCCGTCTTGTCTGTATGCTCCGTTTTCATCCTCAACAAGCTCATAATCGATGGGAAGTCTTACATGATCCAGTCCCCAGGAGCTGATCGTCTTAAAATCTTCTTCCTTAATAAAATTGTCATAACGCTCGGAACTGTGGTCGCACTGTGAAAACCAGCCGCCCAGATCAACTCCGTGAACATATCCTTTGAATTCTCTCATACCGTTTTCCTTCTTTAGTCAAAACGTTTTCAACTACCTTCTAATTATACCAAAGAGATATAACGCCCCGTCAATTAAATATGGATAAAAAAATACGTCAAAAAAATGCTTCCTTTAACGCGCGTTATAAGGTAATATATGGTTAATATTGGTAATTACCAATATTGGCATTGACTGTATTACTAAAGGATTGGGATTATGTCTTTTTCAGAACGTTTGGATTCATACTTGAAAGAACTTGGTGTTTCCGCCAAGGAATTGTCACTCGAAAGCGGTGTTTCACAGGTTGTCATCAGCCGCTACCGTACCGGTCAGAGAATACCCTCTCTTGATAACAGAGGAGTATTGGAGGAACTTGCATTCGGCATTGAGTCACTGTCTCGCAAAAACGGCAGAGACCCCATTAATGCATCCGATGTTTTAGAGGCATTTGATTCCGACCTCTCTCTTTTGAACGTTCCGTTCAATTACGAGAATTTTAACTTCCTTATAAGAGAGCTCTCTCTTAACGCTTCCGAAATGTCCAGGGTTATGAACTACGACCCTTCATACATTTCGAGAATCAGGACAGGAAAGCGTCGTCCCCCCGATCCGGAGGAATTCGTAAGCACACTCTGCAAATTTATATATCCTTCTCTGGGAAAGAATATATCCGTGACTGCTTTCAGAGATCTGTTAAGCGTTCCCGCATCGGAGAAATTCGATTCATATGATTCTTTCTGTACTCTTTTGAAAGGATATATCCTCAATAACGATAATGTATCGGAAGACAAGAACGTATCCGTATTCCTCAAATATGTTGACGAGTTCGATCTAAACGACTACATCAGATCGATTCATTTTGATGAAATAAAGCTTCCCAATGTTCCCTTCTCCATTCCCAAGTCCAAGGTTTACTTCGGTATCGACGGACACAAAGCAGCAGAGCTGGACATACTTAAGCTGATCATTTCATCCAAATCAAATGACCCCGTATTCCTGTTCTCGGATTTTGAGCTGTCGGATCTGATTAACGATGCCGATTTCTCCAAAAAGTTCATGACCGGACTGGCAATGATCCTTAAAAAGGGGGTAAAGATCCAGTACGTTCTCAACCTGGATTCAACTCCCAAGGAGATTCTGTTTGCATTGGAAGCACTTCTTCCTTTATATATGACCGGACAGGTCGAGGTTTACTACCTCCCAGAAAGACATAATGATATATTTAAGCATCTTATCAGGGTTGCCGGCGGCGTTGCCATGATCGGAACCGGTATTTCCGGAGATCCCAAAGGATATTGTTTCCGAACCACCACTTCCAAGAACTTCGTAGCCGGAGTAAGACAGACCGCAAATGCCGTCATTGCAAATGCATCTCCGCTGATGGAAATGTATACGGACTATAACCAGCCCGAATTCATAGAGTTTCTTAAGATCAACACATACCAGAAAAGCCCCCGTTACAACATTCTGGCAAGCCTTCCCATGTGTACCATATCCGAGAAGACTCTCAAAAATGTACTCAAGAGAAACAATGTATCGGAAGATATCATATCCAAAGAGATTGAGTATTTAAGAGGTCTCAAGACCATGATGGAAGTCTGGATAAGAGATCTGGAAGTAGTGGACGAGGTTCCCCTCATTACCAAAGAGGAATTTGAGAAAGCTCCTATTTTCATGCAGCTTCCCGGAGGACCTCTTCCTTTCGATCTTCCTTATACCTATGAGGAATATGTCGAACAGCTTGAGATATCAAGAGAATATGCCCGTAAAAATATAAATTACAGGCTTGTTGAAAATCCCAACAGCCCGTTCAGAAATATCAATATTATCATTTACAGAGGTAAGTTTATCTGGATCTCTAAAATGAGAGCACCCTCAATCCAGCTGATCATAAGGAACGCCGAATTGAGGGAAGCCTTTGAGAAAATGTATTTTTCTGTAGAAGAATGATATGAATTCTTTTTAGTTGCTGAACAGATCGGTTGAGTAGTATCTGTCACCGCTGTCGGGAAGAAGAACTACAATGGTCTTTCCCGCAAACTCGGGACGCTTAGCTACTTCGATTCCTGCCTTAAGTGCGGCTCCGGAAGAGATACCTACCTGGAATCCCTCTTCTACGGAGATTTCTTTACCGCCTTCGAATGCAACTTCATTCTCGATGGTTATAACTTCATCATAGATCTTGGTATCAAGGGTATTGGGGACGAATCCGGCTCCGATACCCTGTATTTTATGTGCTCCGGGAGTGCCCTTGGAAAGTACGGGGCTGGTAGCGGGCTCAACTGCAAAGATCTTGACGTCTGCTTTCTTTTCCTTAAGGAACTTTCCTACGCCGGTGATGGTTCCGCCGGTTCCAACACCTGCTACAAATGCATCAACTTCTCCGTCGGTATCGTTCCAGATCTCGGGACCGGTGGTCTTGTAATGTGCTTCGGGGTTAGCGGGGTTATCAAACTGTGCGGGGATGAAGCTGTTCTCAATCTGCTCATGAAGCTCGTTGGCCTTAGCGATAGCTCCCTTCATACCCTTAGCACCTTCGGTAAGAACGATCTCTGCACCATATGCCTTGATGATGTTTCTGCGCTCAACGCTCATGGTCTCGGGAAGAACGATGATGATCTTATATCCCTTAGCAGCAGCGATAGCGGCAAGTCCGATACCGGTATTTCCGGAAGTAGGCTCGATAATGGTTGCACCGGGCTTAAGAGATCCGTCCTTCTCGGCAGCTTCGATCATTTCCTTGGCAATGCGGTCCTTAACGGATCCTGCGGGATTGAAATACTCAACCTTAGCAAGAAGCTTTGCCTTAAGATCATATTTCTTCTCGATGTGAGTGAGCTCAAGAAGAGGAGTGTTTCCGATCAGTTCAATTGCACTTTTATAAATTTTAGCCATAATAATCTCCTTACAGGATCTAAAGATCCTAAATATTTTTTTGTTTTTTGCGAGGTCGTAGCTTTTCTTTATCTATCTATTATGAAGTTTTACTACATCGAAATCCGCTTGTAAACATATATGGTCCTCCATATCTGTAATGCTACTCGTTAAACGCCTGTTCCAGATCCCTGATGAGATCATCCGCATCTTCTATTCCGACCGATAATCTGAGTAAAGTGTCGGTTATTCCCAGTTTCTCTCTTACCTGAGGATCTATATATCCGTGAGTCTGTATCATCGGATATGTGATCAATGACTCTACTCCGCCGAGGCTTTCCGCAAATGTGATTATCTTTACCTTTGCCAGGACTCTTTCGGCCGTTTCCTTATCCTTCGTTCTGAAGGATATCATTCCGCCGAAGCCCCTCGTCTGTTTTTTGTTTGTTTCATATCCCGGATGGTCTTCAAGTCCGACATAATAAACATCCGTTACATTCTTATTTGATCTGAGCCATTTGGCAATCCTGATTGCGTTTTCCTGCTGCCTTTCAAGTCTTACAGCAAGAGTCTTGATGCCCCTTAATACGAGGAAACAGTCGAAGGGTGCGAGACACGGACCGGTAGTTTTGTAAAGGAAGGAAAGTTTATCGTGTAGGTCTGCCGTTTTGGAGATAACAAATCCGGCCAGCGTGTCATTATGCCCTTCAAGGTACTTCGTCCCGCTGTGAATCACGATGTCTGCTCCGAAATCTATCGGATTCTGGTAGTAGGGTGACAGGAAAGTATTATCGACAATGAGTAAAAGACCATGTTCGTCAGCGATCTTTCTCATCTCCGACAGATCCGTAACTTCCATCATCGGATTGCTGGGCGTTTCGATGTATAGTGCTTTGGTGTGTTCATTAATGGCTTTTCTGACAAGCTCCGGATGAGAAGTATTTATATAATCAACACTTAATCCGTGACTGTCTCTTACTGCATCGAAGAGTCTTACAGATCCTCCGTACAGATCTTCGGATGCCACTATATGATCACCGGGTGAAAAAAGTTCAAGTGTAAGCCATATAGCTGCCATGCCGTTTGTTGTCGCAAGGCATCCGCTTCCGTGCTCAAGATCATTCACAACCTGTTCAAGATCGTCCCTGGTAGGATTGCCGACTCTTGAATAATCATATCCCGTCGACTTTCCGATACCCGGGTGGGCAAATGTTGCTACCTGGAATATCGGTGTCGTAAGTGAGCGATACGGGTGGTTTTCTTCAATATGATTTTTTCCGTGTATACAGGTTGTGTCTATGCTTATACTCATAATGCCTTTACTGCTTCAAATCCCTGTTCAAGATCCCAGATAATGTCATCGATGTGCTCGGTTCCGATTGAAAGACGGATGGTAGCCTGGCTGATTCCGGCTGCTTCAAGCTGCTCGGGAGTCATCTCTGCATGAGTGGTGTCATAAGGATGAATAACAAGGCTCTTAACATCAGCTACATTTGCGAGAAGTGAGAATATCTTCAGTCCGTCGATGAATGCGTATGCTTCTTTCTGGCCTCCCTTGATATCGAAGGTGAAAATTGAACCGCCGCCGTTGGGGAAGTACTTCTCGTACAGATCATGCTGAGGGTGATCCTTAAGTGAAGGATGACTTATCTTCTCTACAAGAGGGTGATTTGAAAGGAATTCAACAACCTTCTTGGTATTCTCTGCATGACGGTCAAGTCTTAAGCTGAGGGTCTCAAGTCCCTGGATAAGTGCCCATGCGTTGAAGGGTGAGATAGCGGCTCCGGTATCACGAAGAAGGATTGCTCTGATGTAAGTAACATATGCTGCAGGTCCTACGGCTCCTACGAAGGATACTCCGTGATAGCTTACATTGGGCTCGGTGAATCTGGGGAACTTTCCGGATGCTGCCCAATCGAACTTACCGCCGTCTACAATGATTCCTCCAAGTGTGGTTCCGTGTCCGCCGATGAATTTGGTAGCGGAGTGAACTACAATGTCTGCGCCGTGCTCAAGAGGACGGATAAGATAGGGAGTTCCGAAAGTATTATCTATAATAAGAGGAATCTTATGTGAGTGTGCGATCTCCGCAATCTTCTCGATATCGGGAATGTCCGATCCGGGATTTCCGAGAGTCTCGATGAAGATTGCCTTGGTCTTTTCATCAACAGCGGCGGCAACTGCTGCATGATCATGAATATCAACAAACTTGGTATCAATGCCGTAGGTGGGAAGCGTATTATCAAGGAGGTTGTAGCTACCGCCATAGATGCTGTTCTGGGCTACGATATTATCGCCTGCGCCTGCGACTGCAAGGATTGAATAAGTTACTGCTGCTGCACCGGATGCAAGTGCAAGTGCTGCGACTCCGCCTTCGAGTGCTGCGATTCTCTCTTCGAGAACACCCTGGGTTGAGTTGGTAAGTCTTCCGTAGATATTTCCTGCATCCCTGAGATTGAATCTGTCTGCTGCGTGCTGTGCACTGTGGAATACATAGGAGGTAGTCTGGTAAATGGGAACCGCTCTTGAATCGGTTACGGGATCTGCCTGTTCCTGTCCTACATGAAGCTGCTTGGTTTCAAATTTAAATTCGTGGTTGCTCATAATCAATACCTCCTGAAAATCTCTTTTGCTTTCTCCTCAACTGTGTGAGGGAGTTTTGTTTTGTTTGATGATATTAAGATACACCGCTTTTAGAAGTCTGTATAATTCATAAAATCAAGAGCGGGCTATAAGAAAAACTTATAACCCGCTCTTTCAGTATTCATCGGCATTTCGAGGTATTTAGCGTCCTCATTTTGCCTGATTTTTATATCATTTTCTTATTGCAATTACAGCTCTTTCAAGTCTTTCAAGTGCATCCTCTATCAGCTTTCTCGGAGCTGCAAGATTGAATCTTTGAAATCCATCGCCGCTTTTTCCGAAGATAAATCCCGCATCCAGCCACAGCTTCGCATCTTCTCTTATAAGCCTTTCCAGATCTCTTGAGTTAAGACCGAGTTCCGAGAAATCAACCCATGTCAGATACGTTCCCTGAGGGTGGATCATTTTAAGTTCGGGCAGTCTCTCTTTAACAAAGCCTTCCATATACAGGATATTCTCATGAATATAATCAACAAGAGCATCCACCCATTCATCACACTTCGTGTACGCAGCCTTCATGGCTTCAAGGGCAAGATAGTCAACCTGTGAGTATCCTATGGCACCCAGCTTTTTCTTATATATCCTTCTCTTATCGGAATCGAATATCATGATCGGAGATATCTGAAGGCCGGCTGTGTTAAAGGTTTTGGAAGGTGCGGTGCAAAGTATGGTATTGTTTCCGATCTCATCGGATAATGAGGGGAAGCTTATAAAATAATTATCCTCATATACAAAGTCCGCATGTATCTCATCGGCAACTACCAAAACATTATGCTTTAATGTGATCTCTCCTATCCTTCTTAATTCATCCTCCGTCCAGACTCTGCCTACAGGATTATGAGGAGAACATAAGAGATATATCTTTACATTTTCCTCCACTATCTGTTTTTCGAATGAATCGAAATCAAACGAATACTTTCCGTCTTCTCCGAGGATAAGAGTATTTCTTACGAGTTTTCTTCCGTTATCGATAACCGCTTCGCTGAAAGGGTAATATACCGGCTCCGATATCATAACCGCATCATCCGGATTCGTGAAGGCCAGTATCGCAACCGTCAGTCCGAAAACCGTTCCGGGAGTAAAGATAATACTGTCCGGATCCGGTTTAAATCCATGCCTCCTGTCATACCATTCGGATACTATTCTCCTGTCCGGGTCTCCGGGCTCCGTATACCCGAAAAAGCCGAAGGAAGAAGCCTTAATAAGGGCTTCTCCGATCGGCTCAGGTGACGGAAAATCCATATCTGCAACCCACATGGGAAGTTCGTCGGGAGAATGATGTCTTTCTATGGCGAAGTCCCATTTTAGTGAATTGGTATTTTTTCTGTCATATACTTTATCAAAATCAAATTTCATATATTCACCTGTATAGATCAATAACCGTAATTTGCTTCTATTACGATATCTTCAAAAGTTACGGCACGAACCTCTCCGGCACCTTCGGGTGAAGAGGGCTCGTACTGGATTTTATATCCGTCCTCTTTGAACCTCTTTATTATATCATTCAGTTCTTCTCTGGTATCGATCTTAAAGCAGATATGCGCAAGCCCGCTGCGATTGGGATCCTTGGGCGCATCTACGATCTCCGGCTTGGTCATAAGCTCGATCCATGCCTGACCGTCAAGCTCAAGTATGTATGAATAGTATCCCTTATCCGGATTATCAAAGGTCTTTAATACTTTTGCATGAAAATAGCTTTCAAAAAATTTCCTGGCACCCTCAAGGTCCTTAACAAAGATTCCTACATTTTTAAGATACATATATAACTCCTCGTATTATATAGTCATACCCATTCTTTACCTGTTCTAAGGTATAGGGTATGCTTTTGAAGATGCTGTGGATTGGTTTGTACCTCCTACCGCTCAGACGGTTTCCCGAAAGGCTCCAACCACAGCCTCTTTGTCACAATGTTAATCAGTTAGATACCGCATGACGGTTTATGTAGAACGAGGTTACATCGGCAGAGAGCTCTGTGGATCCAATACAGCGTCAAATACTTTTTAGGAGGATCATGCGTATGATCTATGTTGGTATCGATGTTGCAAAAGATAAGCACGATTGCTGCATCCTGGGATCAGAAGCCGATAATCTATATCCGGTTTTCACCA
>JNKP01000005.1 GCA_000702085.1 Lachnospiraceae bacterium P6A3 | reverse complement strand
TACTGTGCGCTTATGCGGTATTAGCAGTCGTTTCCAACTGTTGTCCCCCGGTATAAGGCAGGTTACCCACGCGTTACTCACCCGTCCGCCACTAGAATTACAACTTAGCAAGCTAAAAAGTAATTCCCGTTCGACTTGCATGTGTTAAGCACGCCGCCAGCGTTCATCCTGAGCCAGGATCAAACTCTCAATAAAAGTTTAATCTCAGCCAGATAAATAGAGTTAATCGCGAAGCGATTTACTCCACTGGCTATATCCATAATCTACTGATTAAGGTTTTGTTCGTCTCTGAAATTTCTATGCCGGTTTCGAGTTCCGGCTTAAATAGGAATTTTCAGGGATGCATTAGTATTGAATTATCAAGGAACTTTGCCGCTCTCGCAAGCGACAGCTTATATAAATTATCACATCGATTTTTATAAGTCAACAACTTTTTCAAAAAAATCTCAGGAAATTTTAAAAGAATTTAAAACCCCTGATTTACAGGGGTTCCAAGCACTCTCTACACTATATTCCTTATCCCTTCGCATATCCTTCTTGCGACCTTCGGATTGTTCATCGTGTACAGATGTATTCCCGGTATATCCGATACAAGCAGATCTATTATCTGAGTAAGTGCATAGGAAAGCCCGGCATCAAACAAAGCTTCCTTATTGTTTTCGTATTTATCGATGATCCTTTTGAACCTTGCGGGGAATGATGCATTGCACATGCTTACCATTCTCTTTATCTGTGAAGCATTGATGACAGGCATTATGCCCGGCACAACGGGCACATCTATTCCCGCGATCTTGCACTTCTCGCTGAAGTTATAGAAGAGTTCATTATCGAAAAAGAGCTGTGACAATAAAACCTCCGCACCCGCATCCACTTTTGTTCTCAGATGCTTTATCTCTTCTATCATATCCGCAGACTCTGCATGGCACTCCGGATAGCACGCACCGAGAAAACAAAAATCGTACTCTTTCTTTAAATAAGAAATAAGATCCGAAGCATGAGCAAAATCACCTGCAGGTTTCAATTCCGGAGTAAGATCTCCGCGAAGAGCCAATATATTCTCTATGCCTTCCGCCTGCAGTTTTTTTGCAAACTCATCTATTTCCTTCTTATCATAAGTAAGACAGGTGAGATGAACCACAGGTTCGATTTTGTATTCTTCTTTGATCTTCTTTGCAAGATTAAGAGTTCTTTCGGAGCCCGTTCCGCCGCCGGCACCGAAAGTTACGCTGATAAAATCCGGAGCAAGCTCGGCAAGTACGGATAAAGTATCATCTATATTTTCGAGAGCACTGTCTTTTTTGGGAGGGAATATTTCAAAAGACAGTGTTCTCTTTTTATTATTGTAGATATCCGAAATTTTCATAATGACATTCGTGACGTTTTCGCGCCGCGGATTACTTTACATCCTCTCGTAATTTCTTTGCAGCCTCAACAAGATTGATAAGGCTTGCCTTTGTTTCGGTCTCGCCTCTTGTCTTGAGTCCGCAGTCGGGATTAACCCAGAGCTTATTATCATCGAGCTTTTCTCTCATAACTTTGAGAGCGGAGTAGATCTCATCTACGGAAGGAACTCTGGGGCTGTGAATGTCATATACGCCGGGTCCTACTTCCGTTCTGAAATTATTCTCCTTGAGAGCATCAAGAATCTGGAGATCCGAACGTGATGCTTCGAAGGTTATTACATCCGCATCCATTGCATCGATTGCGGGAATGATATCGGTAAACTCGCTGTAGCACATGTGAGTATGAATCTGAGTCTCGGGTTTTACTCCGCTTGCTACGAGTCTGAATGCGGGGATTGCCCATGACAGATATTCTCTGTCCCAGTCACTCTTTCTTAAAGGAAGTTTTTCTCTGAGCGCAGCTTCATCGATCTGAATAATTCCGATTCCGTTTGCTTCGAGATCAAGAACTTCATCCCTTATTGCAAGTGCGATCTGAAGCGTACTTTCCTTAATAGAAATATCTTCTCTGGGGAATGACCAGTTAAGTATGGTAACGGGGCCGGTGAGCATTCCCTTGACAGGCTTGTCGGTTAAGCTCTTTGTGTATACGGACCAATCTACGGTAATTGCATTCTTGCGACATACATCGCCCCAGATGATGGGAGGCTTAACACATCTTGTACCATATGACTGAACCCATGCCTTTTCCGTAAAAAGATAACCTTCAAGATTCTCACCGAAGTACTCGACCATGTCGTTTCTTTCATACTCGCCGTGAACGAGAACATCCAGTCCGATCTCTTCCTGGAGCTTAATGCAATCCGCTATTTTTTCCTTAATAAGTTCATCGTATTCCTGCTTGGTAATCTCACCTCTCTTAAGAAGAGATCTTCCTTTCTTAACATCCTGGGTCTGAGGGAATGATCCGATAGTTGTTGTAGGGAAAATAGGGAGCTTTAAAAGTTCCTTCTGAATCTTTTCTCTTTCCGCGAATTCGGGAAGTCTTGTGTAGTCGGAATCTTTGATCGCAGCCACTCTGTTTCTTACTTCTTCGTTCTTGCTTCCTTCTCTTGCTTCGAAAAGCCTACGGTTCTTGCCGTATACGAGTGAATAAACGATTTCCGATTCATCCTTAGCATCCGCAAGCTTTGATACCTCTCCCAGCTCTTCAAGCTTTTCTTCCGCAAAAGCAAAGTAAGAGAGTCTTTTTGTGGGAAGCTTGGTCTCGCTCTTAGTAGTATAAGGAACATGAAGCAGTGAACATGAAGTCGAAATGACTATATTCTTAACTCCTGCTCTCTTTAGTGATGAGATTCTTGCAAGAGTCTTGGCGTAATCGTTTCTCCAAATATTCTTACCGTTGATAAGTCCTGCAAAAAGAATCTTGTCATCGGGGAATCCGTTCTTTTCAATCTGATCGAAGGATCTGCGTCCCTCCAGGAAATCAAGTCCGAGTCCGTCAAACTTCATTCCCACAAGATCGGCATAAATGTCTCTGACATCTCCGAAATAAGTCTGAAGAAGGACCTTTGCATTTCCCTTGACGGAAAGGATCTTCTCATAAAGAGATTTGAAAAGCTCGATGTCCTCGGCGGTAAGATCCTTAACAAGATAAGGCTCATCAAACTGGATCCACTCGGCTCCGAGATTATCGAATTCCTTAACAAGAGCCACATACTCTGCGCGAAGATCGTCAGCAAAATCCTTGATGGTTTTCTTACCGGTGAATCTTGCAAGCTTCAGGAAAGTAAAAGGTCCGATGATGACTGGCTTGGTGTTGATGCCGAGTGAATGCGCTTCATCATACTCATCGAAAATCTTGGTTCCATTCAATATGACATAAGTATCATCTTCAATCTCGGGAACAATGTAATGATAATTGGTATTGAACCACTTCTTCATCGCAAGAGCTTTAACGTTGCCCTTCTCTCCCTGATAACCTCTTGCCATTGCAAAATAGGTATCGAGAGGTGAAAGTCCCAGTTCCTTATATCTCTTGGGAATGATATTGAACTGAAGCGCGGTATCAAGAACCCCGTCATAATATGAGAAATCATTTGAAGTGATGTAATCGATGCCTGCAGCATTCTGAGCCTTGAGTGCGTACTCTCTCTGCAGCCTTCCTTCTTCCTGAAGATCGGCAAGTGTTGCCTCTCCTTTGAAATACTTTTCGATCACAAATTTGAGTTCTCTGTTTTTACCTATTCTGGGGAAACCAATTACCGATGTTTTCATAACTATATCCTTTCTCTGCCCTCATAACATTTTGTTGGAAATTTGCCGAGCACATTCAGTATAACCGCCGTTATGGCATGGGTACAATACAAATAACTTGAAGTTATCCATAGATTTAATCTATAATATAACTATAGTTATTGCTATTACCTATAACTCGTTATAGTCCCTACTTATAACAGGAAAAAAGAAAATGACTCTAAAACAGCTTAAATATGCGGTAACCGTCGCAGAAACAGGCAACATGACCGAAGCTGCAGCCAAATTATTTATCGCCCAGCCCAGCCTCACTTCCTCAATACAGGAACTGGAAAAAGAATTCGGGATTGTTATATTCACCAGAGGAAAAAAAGGAATCGGCCTTACCAAAGAAGGCGAAGAATTCTTAGGATATGCAAGGCAGGTCCTGGACCAGACCAACCTCATAGAAGAAAGATACACCGGAACATCCGCAGGAAAAACCAAATTCTGCGTATCGTCCCAGCACTACTCATTTGCGGTGGAAGCCTTCGTAGAACTCCTTAAAAAACACGGAGGAGACAAATACGAATTCCACATGCGCGAAACCCAGACATACGAGATCATCGAAGACGTCACCAGGATGAAAAGCGAAGTGGGAGTTCTGTACCTTAACAGCTTTAACGAAACGGTCATCCGCAAAACCCTTCGGGACAACAATCTTATCTTCGAGCCGCTCTTTACGGCCAAGCCCCATGTATTCATAGGAAAGTCGTCACCTCTTTCCCGTAAGAAAAAGCTGACGACCGATGATCTGAAACCATATCCCCGTTTGTCTTACGAACAGGGCAGTCATAATTCGTTTTATTTCTCGGAAGAAATCCTGAGCACGCTGGACAGCGATAAAGAGATCGTGGTCTGCGACAGAGCATCCCTTTTCAACATGCTTGTGGGCCTTAACGGCTACACCATCTGCAGCGGTATTATCAGCGAGGAGTTGAACGGCCCGGGAATTATCGCAAAGCCACTGGATGTGGATGATTACATGGAGATCGGATACATACTTCCCGGATCCATCAAGCCCTCACCTCTTACCGCAACCTATATCGAGATACTCAAAAAGTTGTGTAAGTGACAGTGGGGACGCTGCTATTTTGTCATCGAATTCTGATGACAAAATAGCAGCGTCCCCAACTGTCACTTATGCTCTCTTATAAGTCTTGGAGAAAGCACAAACCATAAACACTACGCTTACTGCCATAAATGCCATGATGTAAACAAGGCTGTTTCCTATGGAAAGTGTATGTCCGAACATGTGTGAATTGAAAGAGAAGATATCCTTAACGGTTTCGATGAAAAGCCCATTGTCGATGCCGCCGATTCCCTCATTCATCTTGTCGGTTACGCCCCTCATCAGAATGTTTCTGACTGCTATGGTGACATGAGTTGCGGGGAACAGATTGCAGAATGTCTGAACCTTATCCGAAAACTGAGAGATGGGAATATATGCTCCGATCACAAAACCTGCTGCTGCGGAAAGCATTCCGAAAAAAGCATTTGAACTCTGTGCGGTTTTGAAGAAAAGCATAAAGGTCATGAAAAGTGCGGTTGAAGAAACGGATCCGATGATAACCATTCCGAATGCCTTGAGGATATCCGCTGCTCCCAGGAGAAGTCCGCCGTCCATGCTGAGGATCACCATTCCGGATGCAAGGAGTATTCCCGTCATAATGCAGGCGGAGATTGAAGCTGCGCAGAAATAAGAAAGAACGATCTGCCATCTCTTAATGGGGGTTGCGGAAATATCATAATCGATCTTGTTTTCCCTGTCCTTAACGATGGTGGTGAGGCATGAATAAGGAACCGTGATCATTGCGGTGCCGATCATTCCGATCAGAAGAGTTATATTAACGAACACTTCGATATCCTCTGCGCTTATAAGTGCGCCGATGCCCGGAGCCGCTTCCATAGCGCTGTTAAAAGCATCTTCAAAGGTTCCCTTGAGGAACAGCAGATACAGCACAAGAACTATAAGTGAAGTAAGAAGTGAAAAAAGAATCGCACTTTTATCCTTAAAATAAACAAGTAAATTTCTCTTGGTTAATCCCATAAACTTTCTCATACGTTTGCAATCTCCCTTCCGGTAAGGTTTAAAAATACATCGTCCATGCTGCCCTTAATGATCTCGTAATCGGTAATCATATTTCTGTACCGGTACAAGAAATCGGTGATGGAATTCTTGAACTTAACATTGTAGTGATCCGAATCGTAAGTGTAATCCATTCCTGTAAGGATATCCGCGTTCTCATCACTTTCATCCGCATACCACACAAGTCTCGAACTTGCGTATCCGGTCTTAAGTCCCGCGGGAGTTCCCTTCGCGATGATCTCTCCCTTGTCCAGGATGACTACGTTGTCCGCATCCTTGGTTTCTTCCATGTAGTGAGTGGTAAGGAAGATTGTCATCTTTTTCTCTCTTCTCAGATAATCGATGTAGTCCCAGACTATCTTGCGTGATTTCGGATCAAGTCCCGTTGTGGGCTCGTCCAGAAAAAGAATACGGGGATCATGGATCAGTGCTCTTGCGATATCCACTCTTCTTCTCTGTCCTCCGGAGAGCTTGTCGTATCTTCTGTTCCAGATCTCATCAAGCTCGAATCCTTCCTTGAACTCCGCCAGCCTTTCATCCGTCTGCTTCTTCGTAAGTCCGTAGTAGGCGCCTCTCGTGTAGAGATTCTCACCGACCGTCAGCTTGTCATCCAGTACCGAACTCTGAAATACGATTCCGATCAGTGATCTTATCTTGTCATCATCCTCGCCCAGTACATAGTCGAATACTTTAACTTCGCCGAATGTTTTCTTAAGTATCGTGCTCAGTATATTTATCGTGGTGGATTTACCCGCTCCGTTTTCTCCGAGGAATGCGAAGAGCTCACCTTCCTTTACTTCGAAGGAAATACCCTTCACCGCTCTGTGCTCTTTATAATCCTTGATCAGGTTGTTAACCGTTATAGCGTTCATGTCACTACCTCTTTTCTGTGTGTTTCTTTGTTACAAGTGCATCTTATCCGTGAAAAGAGAAGGTGAAAAGAGAATCACTACCAACATGCATTTTGGGGTTACCAAGATGCAAAAATGCAAGATGACAGTAGGGACGCTACAGTTTTGTCACCTGAATTCGGTGACAAAACTGTAGCGTCCCTACTGTCATCTCATCTAATATACTTATTCTTCATCCCTCATATCATCGAGGGCTTCGTTTATCTTCTCTTCATCCTTCTTGGCAAGCCAGAAAGTGGCGGCCCAAGTAAATCCGTAGATAATAAATATCATCCCCGCTATGATCAGATATTCGCTGAGCTTCTCATACCATCCGAACAACGTGGCGAACAAACTTACCGCAGCAAATATACATAAGAAATGCAGCACCACCTTCAGTTTAAAAGTTCTTCCTGTAGAGATATCATCCATGAAGATGATCGATGGTACGGAACAAACAAACGCACACAGGATTATTGATAAAGGAATGAACCACTGCCATCTGAGATATGCATCCCCCGTGATCAGATAATCCACAGCCTCCTGTACGCCCAATCCGAAAAGTATCGCACTTGCTATCATCAGCGTTTGATTAAAGATAAGTTTTAGTTTAGTCATCACACACCCAGCTTTCTCTTAAGGTCTTTTACATAATTTCTGGATATAACTATCTGCTCGCCGTTCAGAAGCTCTGCTATCATCCTTCCGTTCAACTCCGATTTTACGGTTTTTATCTTACGGATGTTTATGATCAGCGACTTGGAACATCTGAAGAAATTCGAGCTTAGGATTTCTTCGAGTTCATAAAGCCTGTGCCTGGTTTCAAAACACTTCTCTTTCGTATAGACAAATGTTTTCTTATCCACGGATTCGGCATAATATATCAGATCCGTTCCAAGCATCATGACCTCACCGTAGTCCATGGTCTCCTTATCCGTAACGGAGATGCTTCTGCGGTTATTCTCCAAGAGCTCCATGGCACTCCGGATTTCTTCCGTCACTTCGAGAGCCTTTATCAGCGCTCCTTCATCCTCCGGATTATTTATTTTCTCCAATACTACTTTCATACATGACCTTTCAATCTAAAAAAGGCAGGCATCCGCATAATGCGAATGCACTACCTTTTTAATATATCACAGATATTACTTTCTGGTCATTCCGCGGAATGCAAGTTTTGAGAGATCCTTCTTATACAGAAGATTTGTCAGAACCTTGCAGCAGACAAATCCGAGAACGGCAGCTATCCAGGCAAAAGCCACGCAGAATCCCAGGCTCGGAGCAACGAAGTATTCGTTAGAGTAGGCTCCCGTTACTACAAACATTACTGCCATTACGAAAATGACCATTACTACCGTTGCCGTTATAAAATACTTATAAGCAATACCGAAGTACACCATCAGGATAAAGATGCAAAGTCCGAGAACGATGAGCTGCTGGCCCTGTTCGATGTATCCGTCGGGACCCGATGTTGAGGCGAAGTAACAATGAAGTCCGCATACAATGGCAAGTGTTACAACGATCCATGGAATAACCGCTAAAAGAGGATAAGTGCACTGGATTTTTTTCTTATAAGGCGAGGACTGAACCAATGTGGAGATGTCGGACGAAACTATCATCTGATACAGAAACATTCCCGACAATACGATGTAGAAGCTTCCGACGGACTGTGCTCCTCTTGTAAGAAATTCTAGTACGATGCCCAGTGCCAGGAACAGTAAAGCCATTCCGAACTGCATTCCGATCTTTGTTCCGTACTGAACTATCTTATATGCATTAACCAATTCTTTCATGCTTAAGCCTCCTCGCTCACAGCAGTGTTTTCAGCTTTCTCGGTCTTCTTTCCGAGCATTGTGGGAGTAAAGATCCATGCCCAGAATACAATGGCGCCGATTATCAGCCAGGGAATGGCTGACCACTCTACAACATTACCCTGCATTGCCTCTGTCGAAGTATCTCCCGCAAGGAAAAGAACAAGATTGTTGTTGAGAAGATGCATCATAACAGGCACCCAGATATTCTTGGTTTTGATATATGCATATCCCATGAAGATGGCAAGAGAGATACAGGTAACGCACTGAGTAACCAGCATCTGAGGTCCGCTCTCGGTTGAGTAGTACATGAAGTCTGCTCCGATATGCCATACTGCCCATACAACACCGAGTATTAAAGTACCTGCGGTAATTCCGAACTTCTTATGAAGAATGGGCTGCAGATAATATCTCCATCCGTACTCTTCACCGAAGAAGATGATAATGGTAAAGGGAATATTCATCAGGATGGCGAAGGCGATTGAAAGTGCCTTAGGCTGTGTAAAGTATCCGACAAAGGCTTCGAGTCCGCCTGCAATATCTCCTGCAGAAATACCGTCGATAATATTGAGGATAAGTGCTCTTCCGAAAAAGAGAACGATATACAGGAAGATAAACTCGATGGATGTGAAAGGCTTTGTAAACCTGAGTCCGCCGTTTTCTTTCTTTTCCCTGCCGCAGGTGCTTGCAAAGACAATGAGCAGAATGCTGCAGATTATGATCACAAAATTAAGAACATAATACCATACATCCATATCGCCGGTGGGAAGTGAAAGAGTGTAGGGAGCAACAACCGAAAGTACCGAAAGCACCATACCGAATACGGTTGTGATGATCACCGTTACATAAACCGCTTTAGGGATCTTGCCTTCGTTATAGGAAAAGAGCTTTCCCAGGGCTACGCCGCATGCGGGATACATCATCATCGCAGCTACGAATGTCGAAAGGTCCAATCCCTTCTGAAGTCCGTAGTACATTACCGGGATCATCAGATAATCAATGCCGAACGCGGCGGCTATGAAGATCCACATTTTCTTTTTATCGTCTTTTCCGAATCTGTCCATTTTCTTATCTCCGAATGAAAGTCTGAAAACATTGATGATCCTTTCAATCATCATAAATGATATGCCGAGCGAAAGAATGCCCATCAAAATGATGAATATCGCGGGTTCGCTGTCTGCTCTTAATATCAGAAAAACACAACCCATTACAATTCCCGAACTGATAATCGAGGTGATCATCATCGTGAATATTCCTTCGTAGAAGTTGTAATTCATTCTGGTAAGCATAAACGATAACGTTATCGCAAAATATGTTACCAGCACAAGTGCCAGTGCAATCTCAACTATCTGAAGATCACTTGTAACGATACCATTCTCATGGAAATAATTTCTGTAAGGGATGATCGATACGCCTATTATTATCAGATACTGCAGCAATCTTTTGAGCTGATCTCCGAGAGCCGCCAGTTTCAGGACTTCTTCGCCCTTTACCGAATTCTTAAGTATTCCGATCACATAGTTCTTATGGAAAACACCCTGGAATACGAAGTAGTCACAGAACATATCCACCATGATAATGCCTACCATTACGACTATCATCGATACCGGATTGGGTACCGTCGATCCCAGGAAGTATCCGAATAAGGACATTACCGCGGTTCCTATCAGGACATAAAATATATTGTATTTTTCAGGCGTGAACGCCTTGTATGAACCGATTAATTTTTCCATTTAATCCCGCCTCTTTACAAAATATTACCGGTATAGAGTTTGGAATTTCTCTTCATGACGGCTACGCAGATCTGTGAAAGTGTGGGAGGCTCGGTAACAACATCAAGTCCGGCAAGCTCGTTCAGGCGATCCGCAAGAGCCATTCCCTCAAATCCGTAGTTATTGGAAGAGATTGTGTAGAGAACCTTTGCCGCAGCTTCTTCTGCCTTTTTCTCACCCTTTACCACGATGTACTTCTCTTTGAGTTCTTCGGTAAATCCGCTTTCAACCACCGTTCCGTTTTCCACGATGATCGCGTAATCCGTAACAGCTTCCATGTCCGCGATATTATGTGTTGAAAAGAGAACCGACTTGTTGCCTTCATCGAGAAGGAGGTACTCTCTTATCATGTCGCACAGCTTGTCTCTCATAAGAGGATCGAGGGGTGATGCGGGCTCATCGAGAATGAGGAGTTCGGTCTTTCTGGAAAAGACACCCGCAAGCTTAAGCTTCATATTATTACCGTCCGACAGATCCGAGATCTTCTTGCCGTCATCATCGGGAATCGCAAGTCTTGAACAGATCTCTCTGTACTTGGTCTCATCAAAGCTGTCGAAAAGGAGCTTCTGGATTTCTCTTCCCTGCTTAACCGTCCATGCGGGAAGATAATAATTTCCGGTTCCTTCGTATCCGATCAGGTTCTTAACTACAGGATTTGTTTCCCTGTCAGCGTCGTTATATTTTTCGAAGAACTTCAGGCTTCCCGAATAATCAAGTCTGATTCCCGCGAGAATGTCCAGAAGTGTGGTCTTACCGGCACCGTTTTCTCCGATAAGAGCAGTGGCAAATCCTTTGGGGATATCAAGAACGGGAACGTTAAGTTCGAAATTCTTGTACCTCTTAACTATATTTTCTCCATGCACGCAACTGCTAAATTCCATTTCAACTCTCCTTAAGTGAAAGCAATAATTTCAATGTTTCTGTGAGCTCCTTTTCGCTCATTCCCGCGATCCTCGCAGAAGCTATCGCCTGCAAAAGCCCTTCTTCGACCTTGCGCAGGTGCTGCTCTTTAAGCATCTCCTTATCCTGAGCGTTTACGGTATAGCCTTTACCCTGTACCGCCGTGACCATTCCTTCCTGTTCCAGAAGCTCGTATGCTTTCATCGTTGTGATCACGCTTATCTTTAATTCTTTGGCCAGGCCTCGGATACTCGGGAGGTATTCGCCCTCCTTAAGTCTTCCCTCCAGTATGTCGGTTCTGAAGCTGTCCGCTATCTGCTGATAAATCGGTACCCCCGACGATTGTGAAATAATCATGATTACCTCATTTCGTTAAACCGGTTATCAGTTTCATTTTTTAAAAACTTCTCTGCACTCACAAAGAAGTGCACTGTTCAGTAATGATCCTGTCGCTATAAATGCCATGGGGACGTATAAAGGTGTTTCTCCAAGTTCGAAGATGTTCATGACCAGGAGTACAATTCCGATAAATGTCTGAAGCATTGCCACATACCGGATCACTCTCATATTCTTGGGCATATCTTTTACACTCTTATAATTTCTGATAGTCATATCCGTACCTCCTTATAGATTGACCGGACCGGTCGTTTGCTTAACTGTTTATGTGTTATATATACACCTATAACACACAGGGTGTCAACACAAATTTTAATAATTTCTAAAAATGCCTCCGAAACCGCATAAAATTGCTATTTCGGGATAAAACTTATATAATTTTCATGCGTTTAACCGTTTTTAACCACTGTTATACGCAGAACTATCAGACACATATTTATGGAGATTATTATGAAAAAAAGAACACTGTTAACCAAACTTTTTGCATTCACCATTGCCTCCATGCTGGCATTCACCGCATGCGGCACCATTAACGAAAAGCCCTCGGAGGAATCAACCGAGGAAGATGACGAAGAAGAGCTTGGCGAGATCGAGCTTTCCGATTCGAAGGTTACCATCGAAGTCGGCGAAGAGATTGAAGTTGAGATCGAGAATTTCGACGATCTGAAGAAAGTAAAGATCGAGATTGATGACGAAGATATCGCAGATGTAGAGATCGACGACGAGATCATCACCATCACCGGTCTTTCCGAAGGAAAAGCAACCCTCACCGTCAGTGCCAAGGACTGCGAGGATGCCGAGCTGACCATCAAGGTTAAAGAGGGCGAAGGCACCAAGCCCGAGGAAAACAACGGCGGACAGTCGGGTGATGCAACCGTTGAAACCGGAAGATACATCGCAACCTACGAGATTACCAACGATGTCTGGGAAGAGGCTCTCGGCGAAGATGCGGATTACTTCCTTTCTTTCTTCGGAGACAAGGTCTTCTCACTTGATTTCGTAATGGATATCAATGAAGGCGGAAGCGCAACCCTTTCTTACGACGGCAAAAAATTCGTTGATGACTTCATGGATTGGATCGATGAGAACTTCATTGATTTCATGAAGAACATGTTCGAACAGGAAGGAGAAGCCTGGAGCTCCGAATACGAAGACATTATTCTCGAGAGCAAGGACGACCTGTTGGAAGAACTCAGAACCTCTCTCGAAATATCCATGGAAAGCGACTACAACAATACAGCAGAACTCTCCTGGGAGATCAGAGACGGAAAAATAGTTTTTATCCCCTCAGGTGATATCGAAAAGGCTTGTGATATTCTTTCCGACGGTTCGTTCATTCTCTCACTCACCTCAGATGAACTCGGATATGATGTTTTCGGAGACACCCTTGATCTTCACTTTTGCAGAGAAAAATAAAACATGATCAAACCCGCTGATATCAAAAAAGTAAAAGTAAGCGATGAATTCTGGTCACGCAAACAGGAACTGGTTCGTAAGGAAGTAATCCCCTACCAATGGGAGATCTTAAACGACCGTATCCCCGAAGCGCAGGCAAGCTACTGCATGCACAATTTCAAGGCTGCAGCGGCACTTAATAAGCGTATGAAAAAACAGGGCAGCAAGTTCGAAGCGCCCAAGTTTACATACAGAGGCTTCGCGGTTTTCCCGGAAAACAGGGAAGATGCCAAAGACGACGAATTCTACGGCTTCGTATTTCAGGACAGTGATTTCTATAAATGGATTGAGGCCGTAGCCTACAGTCTTGCAAATCACCCCGATCCCGAACTTGAAGAAACAGCAGACCGCGCGATCGATATCGTATGCGATGCACAGCTTCCGAACGGTTATCTCGATACCTATTACATCATTAACGGAACCGATAGGATCTTTACCGACTTAAGAGATCATCATGAGCTCTACTGTCTGGGTCATCTTATCGAAGGTGCCGTTGCATACGAACGCGCAACACACAAAGACAAATTATTAAAATGCGCCGAAGCCTACGCCGATTACGTATATTCCGTATTCGGCGAGGGCGAAGGCCGTATAAACGGATATCCCGGTCATGAGATTGCAGAGATGGCACTCTTCAGACTCTACGACCTTACCGGAAAAAAAAGATACCTTGAGCTTGCCGAGTACTTCATCAACGAACGCGGCAAGGAGCCTAACTATTTCGAATCCGAGCATCCCGACATGAAGGGAAAGCCCGACTACTATCATCAGGCACATAAGCCGGTAAGAGAGCAGGATGAAGCCGTAGGCCACGCCGTAAGAGCAGTGTATCTCTACAGCGGAATGGCCGACATGGCTCTCAGAACAGGTGATGAGAAGCTGACGGATGCCTGCAAAAAGCTTTGGAACAGTATCGCCGACACCAAGCTCTACATCACGGGCGGAATCGGTGCTACACATTTGGGCGAAGCTTTCTCGCTTCCTTACGACCTGCCCAACGATACGGCTTATTCAGAAACATGTGCGGCAATAGGACTCGTATTCTTCGCACGAAGAATGCTCTGCCTTGAACCGAACAGCAAATACTCCGACATCATGGAACTTGCTCTTTACAACACCGTCCTTGCGGGAATGGCCCTGGACGGAAAGAGCTTCTTCTACGTAAATCCCCTGGAAGTCATTCCGGAAAACTGTAATAAGGATGAAAGGAAAACTCATGTAAAGCCCGTGCGTCAGAAGTGGTTCGGCTGTGCATGCTGCCCGCCCAATATCGCACGCCTCGTTTCATCCCTGGGACAGTATATTTACACCGAAGATGACACCACTCTTTATACTCATCTTTACATAGGTTCCGAAACCCACAAAACCATTAACGGAAAGAAGATCAAAGTCACCGTAACCTCCGGCTTCCCCGATAACGGAAAAGTCAGCATCAGGATAAAAGGTGCCGCGGCATCTGATTTTACCATCGCACTCAGACTTCCCGGATGGGCAGGCGGCAATTATAAGATCCAGGGTTACGAGAGACTTAAGACCGAGATCAAAGACGGTTACATCTACTGCTCATGCTTTAGCGATGAAGTAACCACCATAGATCTGGAATTTGATATGACTCCGAGACTTGTTATTGCAGATGAAAAGGTTGCAGAAGATGCAGACAGATGCGCTGTCATGCGCGGACCTGTCGTATACTGCGCCGAGGAAGTTGATAACGGAAAGAGCCTTCGTGAGATTCATATAAAAACTCCCGCGAAGATCAAAGAATCAATCACGGGAGAATTCGGTTATGATGTCACGAGCCTATCGGTAAAAGCATCACGTATCAAATCGGAAGGCGATGCCATAAGCTCTACATCTCTTTATAAGATTTACAAAGGTAAGTCGGAAGAAAATACAGACCTTAAGCTTATCCCCTACTACCTCTGGGCTAACAGAGGCGAAGGAGAGATGAGTGTGTATTTAGGAATTAAGGATTAACTCGTACGCCTTATCCATAGCCTCGTTCGAAGGGCAGGGATAATCCGGTTCAAGTGGCTGGCCTGTTTTGCTTTCATCGGTTCTGAACCATCTCTTGTAAGAGATTGAAAAACATAGTCTCGAATTGGGCATCTGGAAGGTCAGGAGATCTCCGTAAGAATCGGGGAGATTTCCTGACGCCTCACCTACTACGATTCCAAGATCGTTATCCATGATATCCATGGTAAAATCCATTGCCGAACTGTAGGTTCTCGGACCGGTAAGCACATAGATATCACCGGAGTACTGAGGATCAAGTCTGTGGTTTTTCTGGAAGGATCTTTCATCCTTAATGAGGAAGTTGCCGATTCTTACATGGTCTGCCCAGGTATAGAAACCATCGATGTCCACATACTTAAGGAATTCATCCGCAACGTAAGAATTTCCGCCACCGTTCATTCGAAGATCCACAATAATATGCTGAATACCTGCTTCATCAACGGCCGTAAAGAAATCCTTTACGGTCTTCTTATATTCGTCATTGCATTCGCATGTTGTGAGAGTAAATATTCCGATTCCGTTTTCGGTATCGATCTCATAATATACCCACTTGCTCTCTTCACTTGATGTATTTCCTTCGTATCCCTTTACCTCTGTGATGGGTACAAATTCATAGTGAACCGTAAGTTCTCCGTCATCGGTACCAAATGTCATATCGATACCGTCCGACGTATCAAATCCGATCCATCTCAGGTAGGTTTCGTTTATGAGTATATTACTCTTAAACATCACCTCCGCAAAACTTTCCATCTCATACTGATATACATCACAGAATCTTTTGAAAGCTTCGTCATATGATACTCCGTCTATCGAAACAGGACTTCCTATCTCGTTAAGTTGCGTGAAATCATCTATATAAAGCCTCTGATTGTAGGATGCATATACGCGTGAATGTCCGTCATAGAGTGCGTGCATAATGCGGGATATCATCTGCCATTCGGCCAATACGGTTATTTCCTCATCAGCCATAGAATCAAGAAGCTTAAGTTCCTCCAGATACTGTGCCTCGACATCTGCTACGCGCACTTCGTCAGTCTCAATCCATGCAGGATGACGCTCTCTGTACATCTCCATTACATAAGCCATGTCTTCCTTAGCCTGATCCCTTGTAAGCACCGTATCAAGTGCCAGAGTCTCCGAAGGATTATTCACCGTTCCTCTGTAGGGATTAAGAGCAAGGAACCATACGCCTGCTGCCACACCTGCAAGCACAACTACTGCAATTACAATTCCAAGAACTATCATTTTACTTCTCTTACCTTTAGACATTTATTCGAATTTTACTCCTCTCCTCATTGCTGCGGGACATTTGTGCGGCATAAAAGGTCCGTACTGACAATTGGGACAATCATAACATCTTACATAAGGCTTACCTTCCAGAACCGCTTCGACAATCGCGGGATCTGCCAGGATAGGTCTTCCCAAATCCACAAGATCCACCAGGTCATTTTCAAACAAATAATTTATTACCGAAGGGTCATAAAGACTGTTTACACAAGATACCGGAACCCTGCCTTTAAAGTGCTCGTGGAACTTGACTCCCAGCTTTACGATCAGGTTATAGGGTTCGCCCTCTTCCTTAAGACTATCATCTTCCCACTCAATACCCGTTGAAACCTGAAGCATATCCACTCCGGCCTTAACATACTCTTCCGCAATCTCGATCGCGGTTGCAACATCCGGCTCTATTCCTGCGGTTCTTATCGAGATGATAAAATCCTCTCCGCACTCTTTACGTATCGCTCTTATGATCTCTGAGCCGAATCTCGCACGGTTCTCTGTACTTCCGCCGTACTCATCGCATCTGAGATTCGTCTTCTTGGAAATAAACTGATTAATGAGATATGCATGACATCCGTGGAGCTGCACTCCGTCGTAACCTGCTTTCTTAGCTCTGACCGCAGCTCTTACGAAAAGTCCCTGCACCCTGTGAATCTCATCGATGCTCAATTCTTTTGATATAACTTTAGGATCCCTTGTAGGAACGGCAGAAGGACCGATTACGGTTCCGAGCTCGGGATTACCCGAAATACCCGTGTGATTGATCTGTACTATGACAACAGCCCCGTTATCATGACATGCCTTCGCAATCTGTGCATGCCCCTCAATCTGATCATCACTCCACAGACCCATGTGATTGGTCCAGAATCTTCCGTCAGGCGAAACCGCGGTAGCTTCGACACAGATAAGACCGCATCCATGCTCGGCCCTTTCCCTGTAATGATCGATGTGCTTTTCCGTAGCCTTACCGTCAGGACCCGCATAATCAAACTTAACTGTAGGTGCCATGGTTATCCTGTTTCTGATAACCTTACCCCGTATAGTCAGTGAATCACTTGCTTTCATATAACCATTCCCCTACAAACTGAAGCTGTGTCGGATTAAAATCCTCTGCCTTGGAATACAGATAGTAGCAGCAGTCCTTCGTCGATAATACTATTCCCATACCCTTTTTCCCACGGTAGTCATATTCCGTCTGAACAGACTCGCGAGTTTTGTGAGGGAAGTGAAGAATTTCCGAACCGTACATTACGGTGAACTCATTTTCATCAAGAGCAAGTACTCCTTCACCCAGCTTCACAAATCCCTTGTGATTGGGCAGTGCCTCTATCGTAACGGGGAAGGACCTCTTAAACTTATTCATGGAGATAAGAAGATTTGCCGAATCAATCTCCATGCCTCTTTCCCACTCATACCAGTCCGGAATCATCAGATTTTCACCGGTTCCCTTATCCTCCAGGAATCCGTCCTCACGAAGCAGGAACTCTTTTCCGCAGGCGGAGCATCGTAAAGTTGATCCGTAGCTTCTCATCTTATATCTCGTTCCGCACTTCCTGCAGATATAAAGAGGCTTGTGCAGACCCTCCGCGCGCTTAGGTTCAGTTATCTTGATCTTCCTGTCGTTCTGATATTTGTATTCGTTATATGCAAGAGCCTTCTCAACCGCTTCCTGAATCCCCTCGGCGGATTTTTCTCTGACCTGCTTTTTATCAAAGAGCTTGTAGATCTTACCTTCAAGCGGAACCTTCCTGGTATTAAGCTCATCCCAGAAGGGATTTGCCAGATAACTTCCGTACAAAGTAAAGATCACAACCGGAACATCCATAAACTTACACAGCTTACCCAGATTCTTTGGGATATAAGCCGTGGTACCCACATTGGAATGTCTGGACTCCGGATACACTACAACAGGCTGCTTCATCTCAAGGGCGTGCTTCATATTTTTCACGACAGTGATATCCGAGACGAACCTTCTCTTACCGATGCATCCAAGGCCTCTATATAGCCACTTGCCGTAATACATGAAGCCTTCCATATCGGAGACATAGATTCCGCGATGCGGAAAAAGAGCAAGAGGAGTACCCGAATAATCCGCCGGTCCCTGATGCGTTGCAATCACCAGATACGGCGGCTTCAGACCCTTGATCCCGGACTTATCCATCTTAAGCCCCAGCCTCTTCGTATCAATAAGGGCTGCAAGCCAGATAAGCGGCATCAGGAAGAAATATTGCTTTGAAGGCGACTTCGTCATATCAAACGGAGTCATGTCCTTTGTATATCTGATACCCATAACAGTTTCTATAATACCATAATTATTGACTTCAACAAAAAATAGCTATATTATGATTTCACAAGGCGTAGACCGGCGGCTAATTGGGAGCTGGGGCTGCGCCACTTCTTTTTTTATTCAGGACTCATACCATTGTAAATTCTTTGGAAATGAGTTCTTTTCTTTTTGTCTTCGTGCCATTAAATGCCAAAAATCGGGAACTCACATAACAAAAAAACGTTTGCAAACTCTTTGACAAAAGCATAATATTACTCCTCGGGTCAAAATAACACTAACTATCTCCAACAGGGGATTCACTATACACCTACCGGTAAACAGGCACAGGTAAATAACATGGAACTCAAGAAACATAAATCAGGCATTTTATTAATGACCGAGGGCAACCCTGTATCGCTGATACTTCTCTTTTCCGTACCCATGCTCATCGGTAATCTCTTCCAGCAGGTCTACAACCTGGTGGACTCAGTCATAGTAGGTAAATACGTCAACGCGGACGCCCTTGCAGCCATCGGTGCCACAGGCTCCGTCACATTTCTCTTTTTTGCGATATGCAACGGTATCGGAAGCGGCGGAGGAATCATCACTTCGCAGTACTTCGGAAAAAAAGACGATGAAGCCGTCAAAAGCTGCATCGTTAATACCGGCTATATCATGCTTGTTTTTCCTATAATAGTAGGAATCATCGCATACATCTTAACCATACCCATCCTTAAACTTCTGGATACTCCGGTCGAGATCTTAAATGACGCTGCGGACTACATGAAGATCATGTGCGTGGGTCTTGTATTCGTTTCACTCTATAACTACATATCATCAATGTTAAGAGCTCTGGGAGATTCCAAGACCCCACTCTTTTTCCTCATCTTCTCATGCCTCTTAAATACAGGCCTCGACTTTCTCTTCGTAGTCGGCTTTAACATGAGTGTAAGAGGTGCGGGTATCGCAACGATCATCTCACAGTTCGTATCCGGTGTGGGATGCATCCTCTATGCCATGAAAACAAACAGTTACTTCAAGTTCACCAAAGAGAACATGAAGTTTAACAAGCACATAACCATGAGCATACTTAAGCTGGGTATTCCTCTTTCGCTTCAGTTCTCACTTATCGCTATTTCCTGCATGGCACTTCAGAAGGTCGTTAACTCCTTCGGAAAAACAACCGTAGCCGCTTTCAGTGCAACCAGCAGAATAGAGCAGATAATACACCAGCCTTACCAGACCCTCGGTGCTGCCCTCTCTACCTTCACCGGCCAGAACTACGGTGCCAACTTGAAGGATCGTGTAAAAGAAGGATACAAAAAGAGCCTCATGATAATGGTGATATTCTCTATCATCATGCTTCCTATCATGCAGCTCTTCAGTGAAAATATAGTAAGAATATTTGTAGACGAAGAACCCGTTATCGTCATGGGAGCCAAGGCTCTTCGTATCACGAGTTACTTCTACGTAATGCTCGGAACTATCTACACAGTAAGAGGCGTACTTAACGGTCTCGGTGATTCCATCTTCGCGCTTATTAACGGAATCGTCGAAGTAATCGGAAGATTCACCGTACCCATTATACTGGTAGCAATTCCCGCCATCGGTCTCTGGGGAATCTGGTGGTCAGTCGGGATCGTCTGGTCCCTGGCCGGCATCACCGCACTCATGAGATACTTCAGTTTCAGAAACAAAGTTCTAAAATAATACTTTCCGTCACTCGGCATCTTCCGGCATTGTAAATTCTACATAAGTGTAGTCTGCATTGCCGTATATCTCCTGCCTGATCAATTGATCATAATCAGTGTATCCGCTCAGGAACTGATTTGCCACGATCTCACTGTTATAGGTAAGACTGTCCGGAGCATAATCGCAGCGGATCGTTCCGTCTTCATTCCTGGAAATATTGTAGAAACACGCACCGTCATACATCACATAACGGTCGGTGCGGTCTTCATACTCTTTATCCCAATAAATCTTATAAATACTGATCAGTATATTCTGCTCACGGTTATTCTCATCCTTAGCGGTCAGCAGAAAACTTGTGATGTACTCGGGCTGTTCGTTCCACTTCCAATTGTCATAGAAAAGATTTGTATTATCCCATAACTGCACGCGGAAACTCTTGCTCGCATTTTCCGTGAAAAAAGAATCCGCTACGATCTCTTCGGGAGTCAGCCTGTAGGATTCAAGTATCGCCTGACGTTCAGCTTCCTCAGCCGCAAGTCTTTCCTCTTCTTCCTGCCTGAGTCTTTCTTCTCTTTCTCTTGCTTCCGCTTCCTGCTGCTCTTCCCTCTCCCTTTGCTGCTGCATATAAGCTTCCTGAGCTTCTCTTTGCGTTCTGAGAGTAACGACAACAGTGGGTACAACAATGATAAGCAGAAGGATAAATCCCACGGCAATTCCAATCAGTTTGATCTTAAATTGATCTTTTGCCTTGCGAGCCCGTTCCGCAGCTCCGCTCTCAGCCATGTTAAGCTGCTGCTTTCGAAGCTCAGCCTCGGACTTCATCTTCTGGTATTCAATATCATCCTTGTCATAATCCGCCATAAATTCGGAATCACAATTTTGACAGTAAAAGACTCCTTCTCTTACCATCTTCAGTGAACCGTTGCAATTAGGACATTTTAGACTAAGCAGCTGCATTTTTATCCCCTTTCAAAGTTTTCTTCCGGATCCCACTTCGAAGTGGTACTTAACAATCCCCAGATCGACACTTGTAAACGCACCACCCTTACTTACGATCTCTGCGGTGTCATCATCCTTAAGTCTTATTACAAACTTCTGCTGATTAAGCGCGGTGGGAGCAAGAAGCGCTGCCTTAACTCCTTCATTAAACCACTCAGGACTGTCAGCCTTAGCATCAACAAGCTGATCCACGCTCTTGGACTTGTGAGCCTTTCCTTCGTTCTCACCGTATCCTACGGCGATGGAGATCACATTCTTCTCGCCCTCTTTAACTTCCGCCTCGGATCTCTTCTTACTAAAGCTCCCTACCCAGCAGGTATTAAGTCCGATGGTCTGCAAGAACAGAACAATCTTCTCTCCGTAATATCCCACCTTCTCTTCAAGATCTGCGCTGTCAGGGCCTACGCATACGATGGATGCGGGTGCGGAATCAAGTCCTGAGAACTTAAGGAACAGATTGGAATATGCGCCTCCTTCATCATTCAGAAACTGAAAATGAAGTCCGCTCTCTGCATTTACCTCTGCAACCTTCTCATTAATCTTCGCAGCTACATCCGCATCAATTGCCTTACTTGTATACTTCCTAACAGAATGCCTTGCAAGTATCGCTTCTTTTTCTGTCATGATCATTTCTCCTTACTTAAAACACTCGGGAATCTCCTTCACGCCCCTTGCTCTTACAAGTGCGGAAGTCGCTCCCTTATACGTCAGTTCATTCCCCTCTATATCCGTAACCGTGCATCCTGCTTCCGCCGCAATAAGTCCGGCAGCCGCATAATCCCACAGCTGGATCTTTAATTCAAAATAAAGACTGCATCTTCCCATCGCCACGCAGCACATATCCCATGCCGCTGTTCCCGAACGCCTTAGATCAACGCACAGAGGAAGTAAGTTCTTCGCAATCTCAAAAGTTTTCTCCTTAAGCTCAGTATAATAAGGAGCAGTTCCGAATACCGTAAGAGAATCCGAAAGCGGTGCATCGGAGGACATTATCTTCTCCCCGTTCATATACGCACCCTTCCCCGCCTCGGCGGAAAAGAGAACGTCATCGTAAGGGTTATATACTACCGCCATAAAAGGTGCTCCGTCCTTAAGCAATGCGATTGAAACAACAGACGGTCTGTATCCGTAGATGAAGTTGGAAGTTCCGTCTATCGGATCTATGACAAAACAATATCCCTTCTCCATCTTCGAAGTAAATACATCTTCACCATCCTCTTCGCCGAGGAACGATGCATCAGGAATAGCCTTACCAAGCTTCTCAAAAAGAAACGCCTGGATCTTCTCATCCATTTCAGTGCAGAAATTAGCATGTCCTTCCTTCTGCATTACCTTAGGTCTTACGGCGTTAACCATTATCTCGCCGGCCTGTTTTGCAATTATCTCAATATCTTCTATCTTCATATCAATCCATTATATGTGCGATCAGATCTTCTATATGAATATCTATACTGTCCAGTACGGGAAGGGGACAATTCTTCGAGTTAAGCAGAAGCGGAAGCTCCGTACATCCAAGTATCACAGCTTCGATACCGTCCTCATCACGCATCTTCGAGATCACAGTTTGGAATTCCTTAAGCGTAGATTCCTTAACTATTCCCATCTCAAGTTCTTCGAAGATCCTCTTGGCAACAAGCTCTCTGTCTTCCTTACCGGGAACAATAACTTCAATCCCCGCATTCAGAAGATCTTTCTTCATATAATCCTGCTCCATCGTAAAAATAGTACCGAGAAGTCCGACCTTCTTATATCCTTCCGCCTGTGCTTTGAAGCATACCGACTTCGGAATACTGATGAGCTTTACTCCGGACTTAGCCTCGATCTCATTAAATACGATGTGAAATGTTGCAGCAGTAAGTGATATAATCTCAGCTCCGCTGGTCTTAAGGCACTTTACCTTCTCGGCAAGATAATCAGCAGCTTTCTCATACTCACCGCTTGCAACATAATCCCACGCTCTTCTGAAATTCACACTTTCAATAACAAGATCGGGCATAGCTTTTCCGTCTGTCAACTTATCGATCCTTGAATTCAGTTCCTTATAATACATCAGTGTGGACTCGGGACCCGTTCCACCTACAAGACCTATTTTTTTCAAAACTTTTTCTCCGCTATTTAAAATTTCATTTCACTCAACATTTCTTTAAGCATATGTTGTACATCAATCACATACTCCAGGCAACTCCGTGCCGATGTAATATCTAGTCTGTCTCTATGGGCTGATGGGTTTCTATAATCCAAACGCACTCTTTCTATAAAGTTATAGTCTTTCTCTATCTCAGCATCAACCCTTCTTTGAGTGGGATTCTTAAAAAGGTCTGTCATAGCATAATCCAAAAAATCATTCCTTGTTTTAGGGTGACCTTTCGAATAACCAATTAACTTGCCTTCTTCATCATAATCTCTTCTAAATCCAATTACAGATACAACAGAACCCAGTGTAAACTCATTATCATCTATTACTTTATCAGTTATCTGCCCACTTTCTCTCTTTCTCAATTCGTATGGCCATTGAGAAACAAGCCTATATTTCTTGCCAAGAAAGTCTTTATAGCTATAGAAAAACCTCTTTGTCGTTTCCACCTCCAACGCTTTTGTGACAAGGAGGCAAATTCCAGAATAATCAAATGTATTACATTCTTTCATTTTAATCATACATTCAAAATTACTCTTTGCACTAATCAAGAATGTTTTACTCTTTTCATCTAGATGATTCCAAACCTCTTTTGTTAAAACCTCCACGAGTTGTTCTTCGAAATACTTATAATCTTTTATCGATAATGCCGACTGAGTCAAATCGCTTACATTTTCAGCAACTCTATCCTGAAGTCTCTTTAAAGCAGCCTCCTTAATCTCTTCATCGTCACTTTCTAAATCATTTTGTAACGATAATCTCGTCTCTTGTATCTTAGCAAAAGAATCACGAATCTTAGCATCATCTATTCCAAAACCTGCAAGAACCTCTTGCTGAAAACTAATCATTTGGTCCTGCATAGCTATCCTGGCTTCTTTCTCCCTCAATTGTGCCAAGTACTCTTCTTCTCGTGCCTCAAGTTCTTCAATTTTCTTATCTCTTTCATCCGTTTGAAGCATTTCTTTCAAACGTTCAATTTCTTCAGCTTGCTCTTTAAGCTTTTTTTCATCTCGTGCTTGCTTAAATGCATTCAAATAAGCCTGAAGATAATTATTTCGTTTTTGTATTTCACAATACTCTACAGCATTGTCGTCCCTTTCTCGTTGAAGCAGATTTAGCGTTACTGCATTCTCTTCTTTGACATATATTCTCTCTGACTCTCCGGCATATTTAGCATCTCTAATGTCTATTACATTGTTGGTAGAATACACACAAACAATCGGCAAAAGATATCCCGCATATGCAAAAACGCGTTTCATAAGCTGGTCATCTGTTTTTCCAGTGAGTTCGGCAAAAGGCGCAGAGAAAGAGATAGTTATGCATTCCTCATACTGAACCTTTTCTTGAATCTGTTTTCTATCAAGTATACTCAAATCATGTAAAATAATATATTTGTATTCAATATCATTACTGAGAAATTCATTCACTTTAAAAAAATCTACTGCTTTGATTCCAATTTTAGTAGCATCTGATTTTGTTTGTTCAAACGATGCAGTATATCCAAAAACCATTGCCACCCTTGAATTTGAGTAAGAATTAAGCTGATTTGCAAGAAATAAGGATGTTATTTTTTGCCCCATTCCAGTGGTCATCACAACGCTCAAATGTTTTGACCCGGCTTGTATCTTTTCCGAAACTTTATCCAAACATTCCTTTTGATAATCTCTCAATTCAATATCCATATGCATTAACTCTTCCCTCATATATTGAAATCACAGCCGCAAGCAGGCCCTTCACTTATGATTAGTCCTTCCACCTGGGTGGGGTGGTAGTTTCATCTTTATTTCTAAACATTCTTTTTCTTATAAAAATTCTGCAATTGTCCTAATCAATGATTTATCAGCAGGCAACCACTCAACCGAATTCAAAGAATCTTTGTCCATCCACCTTGCAGCCTCATGCTCTTTTAGAACAAGGTCACCTTTTACGATACTGCACCAGAAGCAATCCATGGAAAGATGAAACTCAGGATAATCGTACTCGATAGTATCGATAAGTTCTCCGACTTCAATCTCAGTATCAAGCTCTTCCATGATTTCTCTCTTCAGAGCTTCCTGAGGAGTTTCACCTTCCTGGATCTTTCCTCCCGGGAATTCCCAACCGTCTTTAAATTCTCCATATCCTCTTTGAGTAGCAAAAATAATCGGTTCTCCATTTTTCTCTGTTTTGATTACTGCAGCTACAACACGTATGGTTTTCCTATACATTTATATTCTTTCTCACTGATTCGCCTATATATTGTATTCTTCTGAGCATTTGAGCAGGCTTTCTCATAAAAGAATCTGCCAAAATTGTGATATACTCCTGTCCATTATGAAAAACTTTTATTTCGCCATTGCAGAATTGACACTTGCTATCTCCATATTCAAATGAAGTGGAGTCGCCGTCTTCAGTAACTGTTGTATTACTATTTATTTTTCGCTCTTCCTATGGACAACTCATCCGAATACTCAGTCATAAATCTGAGCAGCATATCAAGTAAAGTCATGTCGATTCCCTCATATTCTTTCAACAATAAATCAATACACCAACATCATATATGACTATCCAAAAAATGTAATTGTTTGTATATATACTCTGCCATGCTTTCCATCACTGAAATTGATACAGAATTCCCAAACTGTTTATATTTTTGACTTTCAGGCATCTTTTCAGGGAAGGAAAACTTATCTTCGCCAGTTTGAGCGTCTATGAAACCATATCCTATAAAGCCTTGCAATCTTCCCCATTCAGTAGGTGTCATTATACGAATATTCTTATTATTCAGTCCGCCTTTTTTATTTAACATAGCCTCATCATTCTTATTATGTTTGGGCATTTTTTGAATAATGAGATTTCTTTCTTTTCCAGATCCTCCCGTTGCTAATATGGTATTTGCATACTCCCTGTTATGTTCCTTGCTATTTAAAATGTAATATCCAAATCCATTTCCGTTTATCTTTTGTCTCGCATAATGTTTTTCCAATGTATTTAAATATGAAGCTGATAAATAATAGTGTAAATCAACATCCCTATCCAAGATATCTGCAAGTTTTTTATTCAAATAGGGATCTTTTTTCATTTTTTCGGATAATTCATATGGTACAACATCGAAACGTTTATCTTCGAGCAGGCCTCCATACAAATTTCGATCAAACGCTATAAAATATGCTCTAGGTCTATTTTGAGGTAAGCCGAAATCCTTCGTATTTCTCACGAACGCTTTCTTGCAGTTTATAGGATTACCTTCTTCGTCAAATTCAGCCCCAACCACTTTATAATTTAATTTATTTTCAAGATAATCCAGTATTGTTTTTATTGTTCTTTTTTTGTCATGCGATACTATATTTTGAACATTTTCCAAAAAAATAGCCTTCGGTCTAGTCGCCTTGACAATCTGCATCAAATGAAAGAAAATTGTCCCCTTGGTCGGATCTTTAAATCCGTCCAGATTTCCTTGGCTACTGAATGGCTGACAAGGAAAGCCTGCCAGCATGACATCGTATTCACAATTTGATACTTTTTCTTTAAACTTCTTACTCGTTAAATCAGCTCTAGGATCATCGCCAAAATTATATTCATAAGTACGTGCTGCATACTCGTCAATTTCTGCGGATAAAACATTTTCAAAATGTTTTGTTCTCTCAAATCCTTTTCTAATTCCTCCTATTCCGCAGCATAAATCAATCGTTTTATATTTCATTTATCATACGCTCCCATCCACAACTATTTCGTATGGAACACCACCAAGATCCACAGTATACGATATTGACACAATTCCCTCAGGCTCTTTCCCATCAACAAATGAATCGTCAGTTATCTTGGGAAATTTCTCATCAACAGTGTATTTATATACATTCCATAAAATAAACTTTCTATCCCTTGAACTTTTTCCTATTTCAAATCCTTTTTTTCGTAACAGTTCGTTAATCTCACTAACATCATAACCATCATTTGCCAAGCCGTAGACTATATCATTAATCGAATGCCCTGTTGTAGATGCCATCTCAAATACACACAAATATAAGTATAATTGCTTATTGGGTATTCTCTTCAATTGATTTTTTCCATGAACTGTTATTTCTCTCTTACTTCTGGAGAGGGTTGATTTAACTTCCGCAATCATTTCATCAGATTCCAAATCAGCCGATCCGCCTTTAGGGCCATTCCATGTAACTCTTTTCCCACTTCTAACCAGATAATCATATATGCACAGTTCGCCCAACGTGTCATATATCATTTCATCTATATTTCTGTTTCCGAGTATCTGTTTCATCTCCATCCACCATTTTATCGGAGAGTCAACTATCTCGGTTCGAAACTCCCCATGTTCTCCCGGAAAGACGAATTGCTCACATAATGAACTGAAAACATTTTTATCAGTACTTTCTTCTGTTATCAGAGTCAGAAAATGTCGACTTTCATCTTCCCCCTCAAGCCTGTATTCTTTTGATAATAGCTTTGCATTAGAAAAATCCTCATTCACCTCAACTTCATTGTCCAAGGGAATAGCGACCCCATACTTGTTATCTATCTTTAATGTATAAGCGGGGTACATTTCATCGATCAGCTTCAGTTTCATCAAATGTCCGTTTATGCCGTCATTCCAGTTTTCGATTATTTCATTCCTCAGAGTCATCATCATCCTCCTGCTCAACCATGTATGGAACCTCGTCAAACAGTTCTGCTGCATATCCTTTTTCGCCCCCGATTAATAAGGAAGGCTCTATGGTTTTGCATTTCGCATTATTAAGTTTCGTTACTCCTGCAAAATATTTGGGCTTGTGATTTCTCGTGGCATATTCCGCCATAATAGTCCTGTATAGGCTTAATCGATAGCCCTTCCCAGGAGTTTCAATTAATTTGTTTATGTTATCAACAGAATTGCTTTTTAACACATCACAAGTCGATTCGGCATCACCCTGCCATGATAAATACACGTACCACCAAAGAGTTTTTATCCATATTCTACGTGTTTCACTGTAAAAACGTTTCTTGTTGATATTTTTTGCACCTTTTTCGCTTTTTGGCGGATACCTCAGATATGTCATATCTGGAATAACCTTGACGGAGATATATCTCCACATATCATCATCAGATGCATCCGATATAGTAAATCCATCTTTTCCAGGATATAGTAATTCAAATACTTTTAATCCAATATGCAAATCCAAAGGATACATCCTATGTCTATTTCCACCAGTCTCAGGAAAGAACGAATCAAATACCTTCTTTATTTCATTTCTGAACGTGAGATCATATTCACTTAGTTTTTCTACATCATCAATCTCACCATTTTCCCACTTATGTACAACTGTACTTTCAAAAATTTCTTTTGACATTGAATCATAATCGCTTACGATCTTTATTGCCTCGCCCATAGTCAGAGTTCCAAATTTATTCATTTGTCGCCTCCACCATATCAGAAGTATTTGATGCCAACTGCTTAATTGTTACCTGCATGAGTTTATGGATTCGTTCCAGCTCATCGTTATAATCAAACTTTTCTTTGCAATTATCATACATACGCGCTAATTCAAAACTGATTGTTCCTGGTTTTCCACCGTGAGTCCTCATAACAGTAAACTGCTGAGAATCCAATTTTTTAAACAACATTGCATATACACTAGCCGTGATCTCATACATCATATCGACATTCTGAATTCCCTTATCCGTAACTTTAGGGCACCCTTTCACTTTTGAGTTCAAATAAACAACAAAACTACTTGGGCCGAATGCAGCGTCATCCGCAGGATCATCCCAATGATAAAACTCGACCCACCAGAGAGCGTCTGTATCTGCGTTTTCAATCACAAACGGGAAGGGAATCGTTTCATCACTTACTTCCAGACGATACGATTCCAATTCTCCAAGATTAACGCCCGGTTTGTTATTCAGAACTCCTTCCCCAGGCGCTATGACTGATGCAGGCTCCTTCAAATACATAATTATTTTCATATCCAAGTAGCCCTTGATTTCGCCAGGAGCAAAAGTGTGTTCAAAATGCATCGACCAACCGGTTTCATCGAATCTTTCCGAGGACTCGACAGGCATAATACACCCAGCCATAGATGTATCCTGATTGCTCCAAAAAATACACAATCCAAGTCGAGATTCTTTACATGCAATTCCGGATGGTCCGTATAAATTCATCGGATCATTTATTTTGATATCTCTTGTTAAGCGAAGCGAATCCCGTGTATAATCCCACAAGGTATCCTTAATTCTCCCAGAAACCACATTTAATTGGAAAACCCCATATTCATTGCATCGAAAAAAACTATAATCATCTGTCGGGATTACATTTATACTCTTTCTAAGCCCTTTTCTATTATCAAGTGTAGGAATAAATCGGAAACCCATACCCTCACCTCGTCTCTTCGGAAGCAATCAAATCATACTCATAATCATTATCTGCCGTATTTAAGAAAATGCTCCCTTTTATGAGAGTAAGTTCTTCTATAGGAGACTTGAAAGAAAATGTTATTCGCGTCAATCCTCTACTATAAACAGATTTATTATCACGTTTCTTTTCGTCATGACTTATTGATATTTCGAGTGTCTCACATGCGCCACTCAATTTATCCTCATCAAGGATAACGTTAACTGTATTTTCTGACTGTTTAGTAGATATTTCAACCACATCGAGTCTTTTAAACTCCACAGGGAAAGTTGATCTAATTTCAGCCTCCCATTCAATACTCCGTATATTACTTCCGTCAGAATATATAATTGGTGTGATTGAAATGGTTTTTAATCCAGGTTTGCACTCAATTGTATAGTCTAATTTTTGTCTACCTTCATTAAACTCGGAAATATCTGAAACAAACTTGATTCGTTTCGATAATGAACCTCCACCTGAAGAAGATCCTGATCCGTCGGAAATTCTTTTACCGCAATCCTTTTTTGTAATATTTATCATTCTGGAGAAAGCGTTGCCAAGTCTATCCGAAACGGTACCTGTCGAAGCAATAACATCTCCTTTAATTATATTTTTGATATTATCAACGACTCGATTTTGAATGCTTGAAACAATAGTCATTCGGTCATGATCCTCCCATCCCTCATGATCCGACGCTTCGCATTCTATCAAATATTGTTCAAGAGTTTGACCCGCATATTTCTTTACCGAAAGATCGCTTTTTAGCCTTTTCCCTTCTCCCAGGCATGGAACAAAAAACGAGAAAATATATTCATTTTCATCTTCAGGTAATGGGACACCATGGACCCACTCATCTTTATACGCGTAGTCAATTACCATTCCCAAACGTCTAGAATACATAACTATTGGTCGATTGCGATCCGTTTCTTCATAATATCCCAACAACAGATACGGATTAAGGCCTTCACCCATTCCTGTATCAACAAGATTTTTGGGCAATCTTGCTATAGTCAAATATCCAACAATGGTATTACCACCATGCGTATTGTCTATATAATTACGAATATTTATTGGTTTGATTGTGTTTTCATAAGTGGATGTCCATTCAGTTCTTCTTTCTGGCGCATCTCCATATGTTCTCACCAAAGAGGCAGTATACATTCTCTGTACCAATTTGAAGAATGGATACATTTGATCATAACTAATTAATTCGTCGTTAACGCTGGCATACAGCCACTTCTTCTTTTCAGTTAACTTAGGCAAATCCAAATTATTTATTACCGGCGCATACCACTTTTGTACAGCAAGTTTTAAATATTCTTTAAAGCCTTCATCATCAGAATACGTCCACGAGCATCTATTCCTTATGTCAGATGGAACCTCCATCTCTTTCGATATCATGTTATTCATCAATTCGTTATAATCTACATAAGGGATAATAACCGAAGTGCCCGTTTCGCATTCAGCAAATGGGGTGATATTAAAAATTGTCAAAAACTCACGTATTTCTTCTTCATCCTGTAATGGCAATATATTAGCGTTTAATCCTTCGCCATCCAGGCACTTTCCCCACCACGCTTTTCCTGCAGAATTGCTTCCGTTAATATGCCCCCTCAATATAGCATCCTTGTTTTCCTCATTCTCAATCAAAGTAACAATCAATCTGGATTCATATCCACCTGATTTCTTATTCTCGATTTGTGAATAGTAAATAACAAATCCTTTTCCAATTCCATAGTATGCGCTTTTTCCATATCCCCAGTTTCCACCTGAGTTTTTCTGAGTTTGGGCTTTTCCTGTATCAAATACTAATCGGTAATAATTCCCATGATCCTCTTCATCATTCTTCGCAATAACCAAAGGGCCTGTTAAGCCTGTTGTCCCTCCATCTCTGATTTCCAGACATTTACTATTTATTCCAGAAAATCTTTTTTTTGTTGTATCATCCAATCCGTCCAATGTATCCATGAATGATTTTCCATTAAATTCTCTCACATTGAACGCCACACGAAAGCAGTCTTCACCCTCCACTTGCTCTGATGCATCTGAGCAATTCTGAATCACTTCTCTTACCAACAAATCAATTTTTGACAAATGCCAATTTTGCATTGCCTCAAGTGTCATATGTCCATATGCAACACCTTGAAAGCTACTAAGTACCTTACTCTTCAATATCATCATCGTCCTCCTCGGGTGAACGAACCACAACACTTTCTACATGATCTGTTAATGAAGAATCTCCTGCAATTATCACCGAATATGCAATAATATCTACTTTAGTGTCTACTCTGACTTTATGCTCCTTGTCAGTTCCTCCGTCTTTATCTATGCAATACAGCAGCAGTAATGGTATATCTGAATATCCAAGCTTTCCTCTTACAAATTCAATGTGCTTGCCCTTTTTCCCTTCATTAAGATAAATAACATTTTCGCATTTATCAGGATCAACATCGCAAACCCCGTCTTTTCCTGATCTCATAGATCCAATATCTATATGCGTGTTAATTCTTTTTAGTTTTGTACGTTCAACTTTTCCAAATTCACAATCCATCCCGCTTATAACCCACTTTTGTCCCTTGAATGTAGAAGAGCCACAAACCGCCACATTCCATTCCAAATACCGATCTTTACTATTCTCCTTTTTCATCCAGGAGATAAAATCGCGGATTTGATCATTAAAATTGCAGGGTTTATATTCTTCATAAGTATCCAAATAATTGAGCACATCTTTGGATGGGATCAGTTTCCATATATAAGAGCTTTCCGGATACACTTTTGACTTTTCTGGTTTACCCAATTTTTCAATAAACGATTCGGTCAGTTTTAAATTATTTAATAGTTTTTGAGTATCATCGTAAAACTCTGTCGTTTCATAACTATCTCCGCTAAAATCCATATCCATGGGAATCATATTTTGACTTTTATTTTTGGCTGTCAGTAGGAACTTAGATATGGCGGACGTACTCATAACAGCAGGATATATCTTGCTGGGATTTTTACCCATCTTCTTATAATCAGCCAATGTTTTTCTTAATTTCTCATCTATCTCTTCCAGTAGCTTATATTTCGTTATAACCTTGGGAGTCATCCATATTCTTGGCAATAATTCATAACCTTTTCTGTACCCATACCACCTAGCCATCTGCATCAAAGAATCGGCCTGATTGGAATTGCGCGAGAAATATGTGCTTACTAAACCTTCAATAGTAAGGCCACGCGATAAAGTATTTCCACCAATGACAATAAATGCCGGTGCTTTATCCAACATATCAAGTTGTTCATCATCAGGATAAACTATCCTAAGTTGCACCTCGGAATCATCTGCATATTTACGCGCTTTACAATTATCCACGCAAACATGCACACTCTTACTGGAATAATGTAAGGGTGTTTCCTTATCGTCTACAACTTCAATATTCTGCGCCTTTTCCGATAATAGTTCGTTGATTTCTCCCTCTATTTCAGAGAATGAAGGATATGTTTTATCGACACTTTCGAGCAGTTCATAACTTCCATATGCATTTTCGAAGGAGAGGTATGTAAACTTCTTAGTTTCTCTTTCATACACATTGTTGCATCTTGATTTCAAATCTCCGTTGGTTCTGTCTTGTTCCATCCATGTCTTAAGACTCTCATACATGTTAAAATGTGCCATATTTCCAGTTGATGTATTTATCAACATACTAATAGGCTTCTTCCACTTTTTTAGCCTAAGCACTGCCACGCAGCAAATAAACCAAGCAACCGAATCCTTAAAATCTTCCGGCAAAGGACAATATTCACCCTTGGAGATCATCTTTATTGCTTTATCCGATTCATCAGATATTACCCTTATTATGTCCATACCCGGATAATCATCATCTTTTTTAGATCCCCAGATTACTTTTGAACCAAAATAGCTGTCGTTCTCAGGTAAACACATAATAAAATCTTTCGGGTATAAGGACTCTTTATAAGCTTCATTTAACACATTCGCATAGGGAGTAGCAGTAAATGCAATGTAGTTTAATGCCTGAAAATTACTCTTTCCCCCGTCCTCATCAACCCCATTTGCCAAATCAATAATTAATTGATTGATTGCTGTGCGATTCTTGATTTCGGCATCGCTCATTTTGGCTGTATTAATACTAGCTTGATCTGCCTCATCATCTATCACAAGTATTCTAAGTCTACTGGCCGAACCAGCCTCGGAGTGAAGCCACTTTAACAATTTCCTCAGTCTAGATGCCTGTTTCAGGCACGTCATGACATATGTTTCGTGGAAGGGAGATCTCTTTACTGTGTCGGGTTCACTAAAATTCAACTTTGCGTCTCTAAGTAATAAATACTTATTTTCAGATATATCCTTTAAATAGTCTTCATTTGATGAGGATTCCAAGAAATGCCAATCTGCATCTTGGCACCTTTGTATATCCTTAACGAATCTATTTCGAGTTTGTACTCTAAGATTCTCTATAGTACCAGACAAAATTATAATGAAATTCCAATCATAATGAGCAGCCATAGTCACAAGGCCAATCATAGCGGAAGTTTTTCCGGACTGAACACTACCCATTACCAACCCTTTTTGTGGTCCTTTTTCTCTTGTATCTTTCCTAATTCTGTTTAATATCCAATAGCAGTTACTCTCCAATTCGGAAACCGACCTATCGGTCATTCGCCTTTTTCCATCTTTTTCACCTTTTAGCAATTTTATATATTGAACCCAGCCATCATGCATGCCAGATGGAACAGGATAATCAACAGGCCCTGCATTAGTGTATATGCCTTCAACATCACTCGGGATTAACTCAATATAATCTTGTTCCATTACCGACACCAAGTCAGACCAGTCTTTAAGAGTCATATCAAGTGGAACAACCATATAAGAATATTTCAGATCTTTAAATGCATTTGAAACATCATCATCATTAACACAGCACTTTTTTATTTCATCCCATGAATAATGATTTTCTTTCTGTTTCCTTATCCAATCTTTACAATTGTTATACTTCCCTTGTGTAAAATCCGGCATTTCCTTCTCCCCTATCGCTCATTCAACGTTTTCATGATCAAATCCGCACATTCAGAGCAATTACTCTTAATATCTCTACCCCAGAATCGCAACACAACCCAGCCGTCTGCTTCAAGTGACTCATTCACTTCTTGGTCTCGCGCCATATTACGTTCTATTTTTCTGATCCAAAAATCACGATTGGATTTGATATCATTTTTCCTGTTATCCCAATCGTATCCATGAAAAAACTCACTATCGCAAAAAACCGCTACTTTCTTCCCTTTAAAAACTATGTCCGGCTTTCCAATAATATCCGTTGCGTTTTTTCTATATCGAATACCTCGATTCCATAGTTCGGCCCGAAGTTTCAGTTCGATGTCCGAATCCTTATTCTTCACCCGACTCATGTTATAGCTGATTTGTTCTCTAGTCTTTTTCATGGTTATCTTCTTGTATTTTTATTGATTTTTCTTCCATCCTCAGGTTTTTTTGTATTTTTAGGTACAAACCACCTATTACCGATCATTATTGCACCTTCAAGACGTCCCTCCTTACACAAGACATCTACTCTTCTTTGAGAAATATTCCATTCTTTGGCAACTTGCGCAGTAGTCAATAAATCCATCTTATTCCTCCTAAATATATACCATTACACAAGTTTATTTTATTCCTCTTCACGAACAATTACAAATAGATATACATGGTTTTTTACTAGTGAAAACAAACAAAAAAAGCGATTTGCCATTCGCAAATCACTTTTTTATCAATTGACCTTCCTGATCTAAAAATTCTCCAAACCAGCGTGTATTTTTTTTGATTTTGCCGTTGAATATTGCTTCCTGTTACTATTCGCTATGTCAGCAGCAATCAGGTTTTTCAAATCATTCAGCTTTCCAAAATCCCTTCTGGAATTCAATATTTTTATTACACTGAGTAATAGATTATAGTAGGCCGCATCCTTTTTTTGCGATGGTCTAACTTGATATCTGGCTCGATAAGTAATTCTTCTTAAGCATCTCGTACACACATCATAGGCCTTGAATTTTTCTTCAAGCGTTAACAGCCCAATCAATTCCTTGCATTTTGTGACATCGAACATGTCATTTACCACTAATATTTTTGTTTCATTATTCTTTGAAATATATACAACACAATCCAGATTTTCTACGCCTGTTCCTTTTTTGCCGCTTGATGAGCCATCAATGACAGATCTAGGTTTGGTTGTTTTATCGTTCTTACTTATTATTGCTTTTTTCATATTATTTTCCGGCCTTTTCGTGGTTTTCCTTTACAACGGTGTTCAGAATTGATTGCATCCTGAGCAATTCATATTCTCCTTCTTTCAGATCTTCGACAAGAAACTCCTCAGACTCATCAGATGCCTTTTCCGAAGCAGGAACCGCCTTACATCTTGATTTAACCTTTCTATAATCTATTATATATATAACCGGCATATAGTCATTATATTCCGAATTACCCACAATGAATTTTATCTCATCCAATTGCTCTTGAGTAATGACATTCTTTTTTAATTTTTCATTTGCCCCCTTCAATATTCCAACAATATTATTATCTATTTCGTGGGCATGTTTATCTCCTGTTACGATTTGTTCCAGATATCTTTTACAAATTGTAGACGGATTAGAAGTAGGCGGTTGATTAATATCATCAAATTTAGATGTACACCACACATAATGAATGCCGTTGTAGTATTTTTTATTTATTTTGTTGGATAATTCCGTACCGGTCGAATATAGAAATTGGGGCTGTTTTTTTCTGGCCATTTTATATATGTCCTTTTTAGTTCTTATGTTTTATTTTAATTCACCATAGTACATTTGTTAATAATTCTATTAAATTTCTCCCCACTCCTTCTCCTTAAACCCAACCAGCACTGTCTTGTCGGTTATGAGAAGTGGTCTCTTTACCAGCATTCCATCCGTTGCAAGAAGCTTGGCCATTTCGTCGTCGGTCATGGAATCGAGTTTGTCCTTGAGGCCCATCTCGCGGTAGAGCATTCCGCTGGTGTTGAAGAACTTCTTCATGGGAAGGCCGCTCTTTTTCTGCCAGGTTTTAATCTCTTTTTCCGTAGGATTCTTTTCCTTGATGTCGCGGAAGTCATAAGAAATCTTATTCTTTTTCAGGAAATCCTCAGCCTTCTTGCAGGTCGAGCATTTGGGATAACATATAAAGAGCATGTCGCACCTCCGTTAAGTGTTTTTCGGTATCTGATCAAAGTTCATGTACACGTACTTTTTGTTAAAGATATTGATATATCCGTCAAAGACTTCGCCTTCGTACGCAGCTTTCTTTCTGCCTTCTTTATAATGCAATGTGATTTTATTTCCCTTAAGGGTATATTTTCCCTTGAGTATAGGTTTGTCCGAATCCTTATCGAACCATCCGCCGTTCGGGAAATATCCCGTTCTGTCATAGCCTTCCGAGATACAGACATGGATCACGGTGCCATCCGGATAGAAACGGTATATGGAGTTGTGTATATATCCTTCGGGATTGTCAGGCTTTTCTATGCAGCAATATAATCCGTCGAATTGTATGAGCTGATCTTCCATAATGTTTTCACTTTACTCTAAGCAGCTATCGTAGAACGCTACGATGCTCTCCATAAGCCCGGGATTATCTTCCATGGACAGGATGTGGTTGTGTCCCTGATCCTCATATCTGATGAACTCGAATCCGGGATCGTTCCCGTACTTCTCGTAGTAGATATCGTATCCGTATATTATGGGGACAGTGTCGTCATCTGCGCTGTGGACTATAAGTATGTGTGCATCGGTCTTCTCGAATCCGTCCATTCCGGTCTGGGTTGAATACTTTCCGAATTTGATCTTCTCGTAAAGGTTCAGATAGGGGAGCATGATGTTTATCGCAGGCCCTATCATCTGTTCGCCCTGTGCCTGTATAAGATCCAGGGACTTGTTGAATCCCGATACGGAGCAGACTCCTGTTACTTCGGGGTGTTCGTTTAAGACTGAGGTTACGGAGTATCCGCCCCAGCTGTGTCCAAATAGGAAAATAGGGAGGCCCGCGAACTTCTCACTCTTTTCCACATAAGAGATCGCATAGTCCAGATCTATAACACCCTGGGGAAGTCCTCTTACGGAGCTTCCTTCGCTGTTATCATTTCCGGTGGCATCATATGCAAAGACGTAATATCCATTTTCGGTGAAGTTATTTGCGGAGATCATATAAGGATTGTGTCCGCCGCCTCCAATGCCGTGAGCCATTATGACAACGCCCTTGGGGTCCATGCCGTCACGGTGATAGAAGTATCCGGCAAGGGTCTGGCCCTCATTGGAGGTAAAGCTTTCGCGTTCCTGTATAAGTCCCGGAAAGTCCTCGGGATAAAGCATTCTCTCTTCGGGAGTCCGGTATCTGATACCGAAAACTGTGCTGTATGTTAAGAGGGATACCACAGGCATTAGAATTAGGAAAAAGACTGCGAGAATTATGACTAAGACTGTGATTATGCGCTTTTTAACCGATTTCTTTTTCATAATGGTAATTATATCATTCTTGGGGGCCTCATACCATTTTGGCATATTTTCCGTATCGGAAAGTATTTACTATACAATATGTACATATGGTATGTTACAATCAATTGCGTAAACCTGTACTATTTAGCCATAGAAACAAGCAAGTGCACAGGGCACTTCGGTAAGGAGTTTGAAATGGCTAAGGAATTTAAGTACAGAGACATAGTTAAGAGTCCGGAATACAGGAAACTGTTACTCACCAACCTCATAAATCGTTTTGGTGATTCCGTCGATGCCATAGCTTTTACATGGCTGGTTTATGAGATAACCGGATCAGCTTCATGGTCGGCACTTATATTCGGGCTCAACATGCTTCCTAACATCATCGTGCAGCCTTTTGCCGGACCCGTTATCGAAAAGCTGGACAAAAAGAAGGTCATCGTAGCAACACATATCCTGAGAGGAATCGTGATCTCCGCATTTGTAGGAATGTATCTTGCAGGAATCGTTAATCCTTTCATCATGGCAGCGTTTACTCTTCTTATCACTACCATTGAGTCCTTTAACCTGCCCGCCACCACAGCATTCATTCCGAGTGTCATTAAGAAAGAGCACCTCACTCATGCAATGAGTCTTAACTCAACTCTTTCAAGCGCCATGGCCCTTGTTGGAACAGGTCTTGCAGGTATCATAATCGCAAAATTCGGAGTTTATACCGCAATGCTCATCGATGCAGCTACTTTCTTCATCGCAGCATTCGGTACATCAACCATACGAAGGCTTAATGAAGCAGAAGTATCGGAAGAAGCATGTGAGTCCGATGAAAAGGCTTCCGAGCAGGCATCCAAGGAAAGCTACATGTCCCTTCTCAAAGGCGGGATCAAATACATCGCAAAGAACCGTGTGATCCTTAATTACTGCTTCGTCGCCGTAATACTTAACTTCCTTCTTGTTCCCATCAACTCACTCCTTGCCCCTCTTGCAGAGGATGTGTACGGGCTGGGAAGTGAATTACTCAGTGTTGCCGGTATTGCTTTCTCAATAGGTGCGATCATCGGATCTGCGGTAGTTCCCATGATCACAGAGAAGATGTCAGCCAAGAGCACTCTTGTAATCTTCGGACTCGTACTCGGTGCAGGAATGTATGCGATCTCACTCGGAAGATATTTACACGGAAAAGTTCTCCCCGGATATCTCCTTGCAGGTACTTGTTACATCGTGATCAGCTTTGCAGCTTCAGTTCTTGGGGGAGCAGTCAGCGTTATGTTCGTAAAGGTAGTGGATCAGAGCTACCTTGCAAGAGCCGGTGCGATCTTCAATGCATCCGCAACCGCAGCAACACCCGTAGGATCTGTACTTGTATCTGTTATGGCTCTTAAGCTTAATCCCGCTCTTTTGATCGCAGTAAGTGCGATCCTTGCCATAGTACTCTTCGTACTCATAGCAATAAGCAGTCTCAAATTTGAAATGAAAGAGGATCATTTAAATGCAGCTGAAGGTGTCTGAAAACATCAAGCGATACAGAAAATCCATGAATCTGACACAGGAGCAACTCGCGGAATCCCTGGGAGTTACGATAGGTGCGGTGTCAAAATGGGAAAATGGCGGCAACGTTCCGGATATCACGACTCTCATGGAACTGGCAAATCTTTATAACATTTCCATGGATGAGCTTCTCGGATACGATAAGTCTACGAAGAATGTTGATGCTCTGGCAGAACGTATAGAAAATCTGACCCATGAGCATAAATTCGACGAAGCGACCATAGAGGCGAAGAATGCGTTGGCCAGGTATCCTCACACTTTTAAGATCCTGCATATCTGCGCGGTGATGTACCAATATAAATATATAGAGCATCAAAATAACGACCCTGAGGCATGTGAAGAAGCTATATCGCTTTATAACCGGGCCCTGTCATATATCTCTCAAAATGACGACACGGATATCAATGAATTCACCATCAAGCTTCAGATAGCACATCTGCGCAGCGAGAAAGAACCGGAGAAGGCGCTGGAGGAGCTTAAGAAGATCAATTACAACGGTGTTAATGATACCGTCATTGCACAAATACTCCTTTTTACGGGAAAATATAAGGAGTCGCTGGATTACAGTACAAGAGCTGTTATAAGATGTTTTGCCCTGCAGTACACCACCATCAATTACATGCTCATGGCAGTCGCTGCGGACGGTAAGAAAGAGTCTCTTGAGAATGCGCTGGAGATTGCAGATCATGAACTCAGACTGCTTGATGAATATAAGAAAGATAACAGTATCGGATATATAGACAAGCTAAAGGCCATCAAGCTCCTGCTTAAAGCATGGGTGATGGCCGCGCTGGGGGATGATAAAGAGATGGAAGTCCTCGTTAAAAAAGCTTATCTTCTCGCCAGCCGTTATGATAAAGCTAATAAGAAAAACGATCTGGCAGAGGATTTTAAATTCTACTACACTGAAGAAAAAGCATACTTTTACGACTCCACAGGTGTCGACGCCGTAGCCGGCATGGACAATCTGTTCGAAGAACTGAAAGAGTATCCGTCCAAGAAACTCGTGAAATTTCTGCCGAAAGTTATAGAGTGCTGGAGAAAGCAGAGTAAATGATCTACTTATGGCTAAGAAAATAACCCGTGGGCGGCTCATCATGAACCGCCCATTTTATTGCTTAGAAATCTTTTTTGTACTCATCACTCATCTCGGTGTGGATCATCTTAAAAAATTCCGCATATTTGAGATTTGTGCCACCCTCGTATAATACAGACTTCACGTAAAGTGAAAGCGGGATCTCTTTTCCTTCCCAGATAATAACTTCTTCATTGTGGGATACGATCTCATCGCACAGGCGCTGTGCGTATTCTTTTTCACAGGAGTCTGTTAAGATTACGAATTCATCGCCACCGACTCTGAAGACTATGTCCTCGGGACCTGCCGCTTCTTCCATGCGCTTCATAGCTGTGATGATGGCAAGGTCACCGGCTTTATGGGAGATCTCGTTGATGGGGATAAGGTGCTTGATGTCTCCGATGATGAGGTAGCATCCTCTTCTGCCCTTGATGATATCGTAAAGTTCGCTTATATCTACTTTTTTCCTATCGCTCATACTGTTTTCCTCCATGAGTTCCCGTTCGATCTTAAAGCCCGGGAACAGTTCGAAACGCGAGGGATCATTTCGAAACTCCGAAGGGGATACCTGCCATACACTGTAGAATGCTCTACCGAAAGCTTCGCTGCTGCCATAGCCGTAATCGAGGCCGATTTCCAGGAGTGACTTCTCGGGGTGGGTTACGATCTCTTTAGAAGCTTTGCTCATCCGTCTTCGGATTATATAATCCCTGATACTGATGTTGTTGACGTATCTGAAAAGCTTTTCAATAGTGGACTTGGAGCAATAGAGATGGTCAGCTATATTCTCTGTTTTGATAGGCTCTGTGAGATTCTCTTCGATGTAATCGAGAGCCTGTATTAGAAGCTGAAGATTTTCCATGCCCTTATCCTTTCTGCGATATCGTAACTATATAGTATATGAGCGAGTGATTTTTCTCTTGATAAAATGAGTAAAGGTGACAATGGGGACGCTACAGTTTTGTCATCAAAGTTCGATGACAAAACTGTAGCGTCCCCATTGTCACTTATTTCTGCTTACAGACTACAATCGTAATGATGGTAACTATTATCGTGGTGAACCATATGATTGCCACGGGTATTCCGAGAAATATCCCTCCCCAGTACAGATCAAATCTGAGTTCATATCTAAAGGCTTCAAGTCCATAGATCCTACTGCCGTAATCCAATCCGTAGCCATCACCCCAGGGCAGGATGCCGTTAATCGCTTTATTTACGCAATCATATATCAATAGTCCGATAGGTGTGAGGGATGCCAGTATCAGAAATATATCGATCACGACAAAAACTTTTTTCTTCATTTATTCAAGTCCCATTACTTCTCCGTAGATGAGAACGGCGTTTCTTACACATTCTTCGCAGGGGCATACTACATGTCCGTCTACCACTGCCTTAAGATCTCCGCACTTGGTTGCGCCGCATCTTTCTTTGAAGGTTTCGATCATGGTTCTGGTCATTTTAAGGGTTCCGTTACCCTCGGACTTAAGACCCGCGATCATTCCCGCACCGAGAAGTGCTCCGCAGGTAGCTTCGAGGTTACCCATTCCTGCACAGAATCCTGCGGTAAGTGCCTTGAGCTGAGCCTCGGTTAAACCGGACTGATCCGCAAGTGCAGCGGTTACTGCCTGAGAGCAGTTGTATCCGCCCTGAGTTTTTAAATACACGGCCTTGTCGGCTCTTTCCTGAATAGTCATACGCATTTCCTCCTGTTTGCCCTACACAGGTATATCCTAACATGAATTAAAAAAATGAGCACGGATTATAATCCGTGCTCATTTTTTTACCACTTCCCACATGGTTCCCATATTGATGAGTGATGCGTTTGGCATGCAGCTGGGGCAGGAGCCGGAGCCACCGTTTGATGAACAGCCGCTGCAGCCTGAACACTTCGGGTTATTCATCTGAACTTTGCGTATGATACCCATGTGCTCCATGTATTCAAGCTTCCGCTCCACGTCGGGAACCGTTGTATTTAATTCTTCAGACAGTTGAAAGATGGTCCGCACGTGACCATCTTTCAATAAATTTAATAGTTTATCCATGTAACTATTTTACCATATGAGCATTCCGATGTGGTAGACAAGAGCTGAAAGGAGAAGTGCAACTACGGTGTAGTATGCTGCGATCCTTGCGGTCCACTTTACGGAATGTACTTCCTGATATGTTGCGGCAAGTGCAACGATACAGGGCATGTTGAAGGTTATCGCAAAAATAAATGCAAGTGCTTCGGGCTTTGAAACGTTTGCAAGAAGTATCTCGCTTAAGTTGGAAGCTGCACCGCCTCCGCTCATAGCTTCGAAGAATGCGCCTGAGAAATCACCGCCTGTAAAGAGTGCGGAGATAACGCCGAGAGCTCCTTCTTTTCCGATGGATGATGCAACAAAAGCCATGAATAGCTGCCAGTTAAGTCCGAAGAGTTTGGTAACGGGCTCGATCGCAATTCCGATCTTATAGAGGATCGATTCTCCTCCGGGTACAAAGCTGTAGCTCAGAAGCCAGAAAATAAAGCATACAAGAATTACCACTTTGGTAACGCGGAAGAATGTATCCTTGGTTCTTCCGAATACGTAACGGAAAAGCGCTCCCCACTTGGGTTTGTGATAAGGAGGAAGCTCCATGATCATTCCGTATCGGTCTTCCTGTTTTACGAGTCCTCTTCCGAATACCTTCGCGGTAAGCCACATGTGAAGGATCATGGTAATGAGGATAAGGATTATTACAAGCACGGCACCGGGTCCAAAGAATACGGTGGCAAGCATCGGAACTACACTCCATGCGGCTCCGCAGGGTACTGCCCATGCAAGTGCGACGGTTAATACTTTCTGTCCCCAGTTATCGATAACTCTGGTTCCCGCAGCACCGCCCATGGTACATCCGAAGGATACGAGGAAAGGCATTACGGATTTTCCCTGAAGTCCAAGTTTACCCATGGTGTTATCGAACACATAGGATATCCTGGCCATGACGCCTGCTTCCTCTAACAGTCCGAAGACCAGGGTTACCCCGAATACGAATCCCAGCATCTGGAAGATAAAAGAAAACGACTGTATAACAACGTTACACACTATCATTACAATGAACTCGGGGCATCCGATATTAAGCAGTGAAGAGCCTACGGGGCCTTTGAGATTTCCTATAAGCTGACCCACTCCCATAAGAGGAAGTGCGGGTATAAACGACGAAAGAAGTCCCAGCAGAATTGTAAGAACAACCGCGGGTTTTCCCCATACTCTGTGAGTAAAGATCCTGTCCAGCTTACCCAGTTTAACGGGGCTCTTGGTTTTAGTCTCGGAGCCTTCGGTGATCTCATCGATCCAGTTAAACTTGGCACTTCCGGTTTCGACTGCGCCCTGAACGGCATCTTTTAATTCAATGATCTTCTTAACAGTATCTTCCGGAAGTCTGTTTTTAAGTTCAGCCATGATGACAGGATCGCTCTCAAGAGCTTTGGATGCGATCCACATGGGCGAGTATCCGGAGATCATATCCTCGGGTATAAGAGCTTTGATCTCGTTAAATCCCGGGATTTTCTCATATCCCGCCTCAAGTGATGAAGCATTAAGTATTGTTTTTTCTTTAACGGCTCTTTCAAGAGCTGCATAGAAATCATCATATGCATTTTTATCCGTTGCAGAGATGAATATTACAGGAATGCCGAGTTTCTTTTCTATCTCTGCCGCATCGATCTTCTTGCCCTGGTCCTTGGCTACGTCTTCCATGTTGAGGACGAGGAAGCAGGGGACGGTGATACCCGCAAAGTCAGCCGTCATGAATAAACTTCTCTGAAGCTGTGAGCTGTCTGCGAGGATACATACAACATCGGCTTTTCCCGATGCGATGAAATTTCTGGTGATGACCTCTTCGTCGGAATTGGCGGAGAGGGAATAAGAACCGGGGAGGTCGGTTACGGTATATAACTTGCCGTCGTGTGCGAAATGTCCTTCTTTCTGCTCGACGGTCTTACCGGGCCAGTTACCCACGTGCTGATGAAGTCCCGTTAATGCATTGAATAGTGTGGATTTACCGGAGTTAGGCTGTCCGAGAAGGGCGATACTTACTATCTCACTCATTTTGTGACCTCCGTAACTTCTATTCCTTCGCACTCTTTTCTGTTAAGAGCGATCATGGTGTCTCTGGAATAGACAAGGATCGGTCTGTTCTTGTCATTTTTTACGACAGTGAGTTTGCATCCGGGAGTAAGACCTATGGATGTGATCCTGCCGATAAAGCGTGAATCACCGTTTAATGATGCAACCACGGCGCTTTTGTTTTCCTTAATCTCGCCTAATTTCATTTTCCCTCCTACTTGATATCCAGAAGAGTATAGCCTGCATCGCTTACGATAGATGCGGCCTCCTGCCTTGACAGTTCTCTTTTGGACCACAGCCGGACTTCCTTGGTCATGGCATCAGCCTTTGCGATCATATCTCCAAGTGAGATAAATGCGTTCTCGACTCTTCTTGCGCAGTTGACGCAGACCATACCTTCTACTTTCAGTTCGTAGGTGTAAGGGTAATGGGAAGTGTCGGAATCGGAAGGCTTAATGCGCTTGACGGGCGGCTCCTTGGTGCCGCAGCAGGACGAACCTTTGGTCAGCTTCTTACCCATCATAAGCGCAAGCAGGGCTATGAGCACTATGAGAAGTAAAGCGTATACCATTTGTTCCTCCTTATCTATGTTAGTCCAACCTAACTTATTATAATAAAAAAACGGTAAACTTCAAGAGAAATTTACCGTTTTTCGGGATATTTTGTCAGAATATCGTCATACATCAGAAGCAGCGGGTATCCGCTGTGCTCTCCGCTCATCAACCTGTCGATCTCTCTTTCGTATACGCGATCGTAGAGCCTGACGGGGTTTTCGGAAGTATCATATCCCACGAACTCCAGATATATATAGCTTCTTCTGCCTCTTGTGAGATAGCCCCTCTCCGCTCCGTACTTTATGCTTCTGATCTTCATAAGATCTATAGTCTTATCTCCGGAAGACGATTTATATCTGATGTAAAGTCCGTCATATTCCAGATCGTATCTTCGGCTGACCAGGATCAAATATACAATAGAATAGACAAAACCTATGACCCAAATGATATAAAAAACCATTCTAAAATACTCAGGGAAAAACTTTGCAATCAAAACTAACGCAATCAGCAATACTGCCATGAAGTATCCCAGCATGGTTCCGGTTTTGTATATATTCCTTGTGTTGTTGATCTTAAACTTCATCATTTTGTTTCTCAGGTGCTTTCTTTTCCGGGTATCTTGCGATTATATCCTCATACATCTGTAAAAGGGGATAATCCGAGAAGTCACCTTTAATCATTTTGTCTGTTTCTTCCCCGGTGATAACGTTATGGAGCTTTTCTTCATTACCCGAATCCCCGGAGGTTTCAATATACTGCAATGTCAGACAGATGGTATCGAATGCTACTCTTCCGTATCCTTTGACGAACTCATAGGAAACGGTTTTAACCTTCGAAAGATCTATCTCTTTTTTTCCGAAAAAAGATTTGATTTTGATCGTTGATCCGTCATATTCCACTTCGGCATTTCTCCCCTTCAGGATCAATACGCCCGCAACAACACCAAGGAAAATAATCAACAATCCCAGCATGCCTTCATTGGCATCGGACATATCGGCATTTTTTAAACACGCCATGCTGATAAGTACGCCGAATCCTACCGTCAAACACATGATCACAAATGCAAAACTGTCAGATGTATTGGAAATTTTAAATTTCTCCATTCAATCTCCTTCAAATAGTGGTGTTGAGAAATATCTCTCGGCGGTGTCGGGAAGAACGGTTACTACGGTCTTGCCTTTTCCCAGTTTCTTGGCCAGCTTAAGTGCTGCGGCCACATTGGTTCCGGAGCTGATACCGCACATAAGACCTTCTTTTCTGGCAAGATCCTTAGCGGTCTGAATAGCTTCTTCATCGGTTACGATATAGATATCATCGTAAATCTGCTGATTGAGGTTTTTGGGTATGATACCGTCGCCGATTCCCATCTGAAGGTGGGTTCCGATATTTCCGCCCGCAAGGATTGCTGCATTCTCGGGCTCAACCGCCCATATCTCGATATCGGGATACTGAGCCTTTAACGTCTCTCCGATTCCGCTGATAGTTCCGCCGGTTCCTATTCCGGAGCAGAATCCGTGGATGGGACCCGCTACCTGCTCAAGTATCTCCAATCCCGTGTGGTGCTTATGGACCTTGGGATTTGCGGGATTTTCAAACTGCTGGGGGATATAGACTCTGGGGTCTTCCTCAGCCATCTTCATGGCGGTCTTAAGGCACTCATCCATACATGCTCCGATATCACCCGCATCGTGAATGAGTATTACCTCTGCTCCGTAGTGCTTTACGAGAAGTCTTCTCTCTGCACTTACGCTGTCGGGCATGATGATCTTAGTCTTATACCCCATGACCGCACCGATAAGAGCCAGTCCTATTCCCTGGTTTCCGCTGGTGGGCTCTACGATGATGGTATCGTCTTTGATAATACCGTCTTTAAGAGCCTGCTTTATCATGTTATAAGCGGTACGGGTTTTGATGGATCCGCCTACGTTCAGGCCTTCGTATTTTACTAAAACCTCCGCAGCATCGGGATCGTTCATTCGGTTAAGTCTTACTATCGGGGTGTGCCCGATATAATCAAGTACGTTATCGCAGATCATTATTTTTCACCTCTCAGGCTAATAAATTTTTTGATTTCGGGGATTTATTAGCCAATTTTCTAATATCAAAGCTTGTTTTCCATTAATCCGGCTAATAAAATCTTTGAATTCTTCGGTTTTTTAGCCGCGCTTCTATTATCCGGGCTTGTTTTGCATCAAATTGGCTAATAAAGCTTGAGGTTTCGATGATTTATTAGCCCGCCTCGGATTAAATGCCTTTTTGCATGACTTATCCATTATATCATAAAGCCGGCAGGGACGGTTCCCGTCTCTGCCGGTGGTGGTTAGTCTTATGCACTTTCGTATCTTCCGGCCTGAACCTTCCACATCTCGGCATACTTTCCGCCGAGCTTAAGGAGTGAATCATGGTTTCCTTCTTCCACAATGCGTCCGTTCTCAAGCATGAGTATACGGTCCGCATCTCTGGTGGTTGAAAGTCTGTGGGAGATATAGAATACGGTCTTGCCTTCCGCAGCGGACTCCATGGCCTTATTGAGTTCATACTCTGCCAGGGGATCCAGCGCGCTTGAAGGTTCATCCATGATCAGCATATCCGCATCCTTATAGAATGCTCTTGATATTGCGATCTTCTGGCTCTCACCTCCGGAGAAATTAACACCGTCTTCTTCAAACTCCGTGGTAACGGGAGTATCAAGTTTTCTCTCGAGAGTATCGAGTCTGGGTCCGAATCCGGACTTCCTTAATGACGAGATTATCTTCTCATCCTTCTCGGGTGTATCGGTACTGCGTGCTCTGTCCATTACGACATTCTCACCCAAAGTTGCCCCGTACATCTGGAAATCCTGGAAGACAACGCCGATTCTTCTCCTGTAATCGTAAGGGCTGTAGGTCTTGATGTCCTTGCCATGATAGCTGATGGTTCCTTCGGTGGGATCGTAGAGTCTCATGAGGAGTTTGATAAGCGTGGTCTTACCCGCACCGTTATACCCTACTATCGCAACTCTTTCGCCCGCTTTGATCCTTAGAGATATATCCTTCAGCGTCTCCGGAGCATTCTCCGAATATTTAAAGCTTACATGATCCAGAACAAGGTCCGCATTTCCTTCGGGAACTTTTTCGCCTTCCATCACATTCATCTTGGGCTCGTAGTCAAGGAATGCTCTGATCTTATCAACATAAAGGCTGTTTTCCTGAGCCTGAGGGAAGATATCGGCGATACCTGCCATGGCGCGTCTGAGGCTTCCCGTTCTGTTAAAGAGGACAACCGCATCACTGTATGCAACTGTGTGAAGAACCGCAGCCTGAAAAACAAGATAGGTGATGTAGAGTCCGTCCATGATAAAGTCGCCTACCATGTAATTTCTGGAAAACAGCAGGAATGATTTCTTACCTGCGACTGCTTTTCTCTCTTTGATGATCTCATCGTTTGCTTCGATGAATTCTTTTTCGAGAGCATCGCCCACATTCTTATGAAGTCTTAATTCCTTGGCATAATCATTCAGGTAGAAAACTCTGCTTACGTAATTTCTCTTTCTCTCAAGAGGATTGGTCTTGATCCTGAGATCGTAATTGAGTTTATTAAGTACCTTAGATACCAGGAATCTGAGTATAAGCGAAGCAAATACGAACAGTATTCCGGCAGCATCCGTTATCAGGTAGAAGATACCTGTGGTAAAGAGGATGGTAAGTGCCTGCATGATTCCGTTACACATAGTCAGGAATCTGTCTATGCTGCTCTCAGCTTCGGAAACCGCAAGTACGAAATCGTTGTAATACTCCGGATCATCGTAGCATGACAGATCGATCTGTGCGGCTTTCTTATACATCTGCTCCTTAAGAGCCTGATAGAGCTTCGGTTTGGTCTTGGGTGACCATTTGTAGATGAAGAATCCGTCGGGGATGATCTGTATGATGTTGACCGCAAGTACTACTCCGATGTAGAGAAGTGCTTTCCACAAAGGCTCCTGAAATTCAGCGCATCTTAATACATATCTGATACCCAGGACATGCTCTATGAAGATTACACCCTGATATCTGAAGGCATCATAGAGAAAATAGATCATATATCCGGGAGCGGTCTTAAAGCAGATGTTCCAGAGGAAGAGCTGGTTTCTCCAAACGTTCTTCGCACTCTTTTTCGGATCTTTTTTCTTAGCTTCTTTCTTTTTGTCAGACACCGAGGATCACCTCCTCTCCTGCAGGGACGTTTCCTTCCGGTTCGCTAAGGGCCAAGTAATTCTTAGCCTGCTTGGTATACATATCCGCATAGATGCCGCCAAGTGCCATGAGGGAAGCGTGGTTTCCCTGTTCCTTGACGCATCCGTCCGACAGCAGATATACATAGTCGGCATTCTGAACCGATGACAGTCTGTGTGAAATGAATACAAGAGTATTATCTCTGCATGAATCGTATATATTGTCGAAGAGCTTATTCTCCGCGATGGGATCAAGCGCACTTGAAGGCTCGTCGAAGATCTTGAAAGGACAGTCTTTTACGAATGCTCTTGCAACGACGATCTTCTGGAATTCACCGCCCGAAAGTACCGCACCCTCATCGTCGAATTCGTGAGTGAGGGTTGTATAAATGCCCTTAGGAAGTGACATTACCTTATCGTAAGCGCCGGAAAGCATAAGTGCTTCCACGACTTTTCTTTCTTTTATATCCGCGGGGATATCTTCGCCCATTACAACGTTATCGAGAACAGACATGGAGAACATTCTGTGATCCTGGAATGCGGTCGCAAACAGTGCACGGTACTTCTGCAGATCGTACTCTTTGATATTGCGTCCGTTAAGTAAGATCTCACCTTCCGTGGGATCGTAGAATCTAAGAAGCAGCTTGATAAGTGTGGTCTTGCCCGCACCGTTATGTCCTACCAGTGCATAAGTATTGCCGCCTCTGAATTCCATGTTCAGATGTGAGAGAACTTCCTTATCCTTGTATGAGAAAGATACGTCCCTGAACTCAATGGACTTAATCTCTTTGCCGGGATCAATTCCTTCCGAATCTTCGGGAATCTTCTCTTTATACTCAAGGAATGTTCTGAGGTAATCGATGAAGAGTCCGTTCTTGAAAAGTGCGGTGATGGAATCCGTAAATCCGATGAGTATCCATGTGGTGGAAACCATCATGCTGGTTATAACCGCAAGCTGTGCCAGTGTCATGGTATGACTTACGAGAGTTCTGTATGCTCCGTACATGAGGAGTCCTTCGAATATGAAGGTAAAAGTAAACATGACATAGAGCCAGTGAAGAACGGCGGATTTAAGGGAATACTTATCCGCAACTTCTCCGATACCCTTGATGGCATCTCTGTACTGTCTCTTCATAAGGGAGAACACTTTGGTAAGTCTGATCTCCTTGGCATACTCAGGCAGGTACATGACTCTGTTTACATATGCACTCTTTCTGTTATAAGGAACCATGTCCTTATTTCTAATGTAATCCACTCTGGAATTCATTCTTCCGAATACGAAATTACCGATGATCGGGAAAAGAATGAAAAGGACCGACAGCTTGTCCACCTGATACATGAAGACAAAAGCACACACACTTGAGATGGCGCCGAAGATCACACCGAAGATAACATCAACGGTGCCAAGCATCCTCTCATCGGCTTTTTCCATGGCAAGAGTGTATTTATCATAGAAATCACTGTTTTCGAAACACTCAAGTTCCACATTTCTGGATTTCTTGAAAAGCCTGGTATAAAGTCCCTTATTGATGATTGCGGAACAGACAGGGATGATATTTCCCTCAAGTATGGCATTGTACAAACTCATGCCGGCAAAGACCACCGTGACGATCACGATGAAGATCATGATATGTGAGAATTCATCGCCCTTTTCCAGGGAATTGATGACAAAGCGCATGAAAAAAGCGCTATAGAACAGCCATTCAAAATAGCCCAGGAATTTGACTATGGCCTTGTGGATCACGAACTTCTTACTGATCCCGGACACCAGTCCAAGGGCAAAGAAGTTGTTGGCTATGGCTCTGGTTGGTTTGATTTCCCGTTTCTTCTTTTCTGCCATTTCAACCTCACACAGATGACAATGGGGACGCTTCAATTTGTCATCTTTTGCCAAAAAAGCTTATTATCTGTATTTTGAGAAAAGATGACAAATTGAAGCGTCCCCATTGTCATCCGTTTCTATAACCCCTGCGCTAAATAGTATATTGTTCGTTAGTATAAACAAATAGTTTCCGATTCGCAAGTATTTTTCGCATATTTAAAAACATAAAAAAGGCAACCGGTTAAGGTTGCCTTTTGAAACACATGATCATATTAAAATCTATTTATTCTTTTTACGAAGCATCATGAATGCGATGGCCGCAACAATCGTATATCCGATAACAGAAGGAAGCGCGGATTCGATACCGAACTCTCCGCCTGTGATCCAGAACTTATCACTTGCAAGAAGGTATTCGGCAATGTCCGCAGGATCCTTATTAATGCCAATCCTGAAGAGTCCTCCGATTATGATCGTATTCCATACCATGTGCATCACGGCGCTGTTCCAGATGGAACCGCCCTCAAGTGCAACCAGCGAGAACATGATTCCTACCATGGTGCCTGCAACTGTTACGAGGATTATGCTTCCGATGGAGAAATCCATTCCAAGGACATGTACAAATCCAAATACTACGGAAGGAGCGATGACAGCAACCGCAAGGTTCCATCTTTCTTTCAGAAGATCCATGATGAGTCCTCTGAAGACCATCTCCTCTACAAAGCCTGCGGCAAATCCGGTGAAGATAATCGCAAGAGCAAGTGCATTGAACATCCCGACGTTATCAAGCGAATGCTTTACGTACTGTCCGGGGACCACAATTACGTAGAAGAATGTAACACCCAGAGGAAGGATAAATGCTGCTACGACCCATTTGATCTTTACTCTTACCTTGGTGATAAGCATCTCGGACATCTTTTTCTTGCAGATGAATTTTGCAAAGAGCCATACAAACAGGAATGCAAAACCGGGATAAAGGATTCCCCATAATATATACACGATCCCTGCTGTGATACCTTCAGGCTCGCCAAACGGAAGCAGGATCACTTCGGCAATTATCTGGGCGATTGGAATAATAAGAATTGCCAGGAACACTTTTCCTATTGTTAAAAGTGCAGAGAGAAAATTATTCATTCTTTAAAGCAATTAACCTTTCTTGCTTACTAAGCTTTCAGCGCGCTTAAGTGCATCATCGATATGAGGTGCGAAGTTTTCTTTGCCGATCTTCTCCTCAAAGCCCGCCTTCCGGATTACGTGAAGGGGCTGCTCGTTTACGTGAGAAAGAACAATCTTGATTCCGCGCTTTACGCAGTCATCATAGAGCTGTTCGAGATTGTGCATTGCGGTGGCATCCATTGCGCTTACACTTCTCATTCTGATGACGAGTACCTGAGTGTCTTCTTTAAACGAGATCTGAAGTATCTTGCCGGCTGCAGCGAAGAACATGGGACCGGAGAACTCATATACAACGGTATGCTCGGGGATAACCCTGAGCGTGATGGAATCCGGATCGTTCTCATCGTCGACTTCCTTCCAGCCTTCAACGGTGGTAACATCGCTCATTCTCTTCATGAAGAGAATTGCCGCAAGAAGGATTCCCGCTTCGATAGCAACAACCAGGTCAAAGATAACGGTAAGACCGAAGGTCAGTACCAGTACAAGGATGTCGCTCTTGGGTGATGACTTGCAGAGCTTTACGAAATTTCTCCATCCGCTCATGTTGTAAGCAACCTGGAAAAGGATAGCGGCAATGCAGGGCATGGGGATGAGCTTTGCAAGAGGCATGAGGAATACTACTACCAGTACCAGCATAATGGAGTGGACCATTCCTGCGATGGGAGTACGTCCGCCGCTCTTGATGTTGGCTGCGGTTCTTGCTATCGCGCCTGTTGCGGGAATTCCTCCGAAGCAGGCGGAACCGATATTACCGATACCCTGTGCGATGAGCTCCATATTGGAACGATGCTTGGAACCGATCATCGAATCCGCAACAACTGCGGAAAGGAGTGACTCGATACCTGCAAGAAGAGCTATGGTAACCGCATTCATGAGCTGTGATCTCATCATGGATACGGTAAACAGTGAAGGATTGAGAGTGCATACGGGAAGGCCTGTTCTGATATCCTGAAATGCCTTTCCGATGGTATTAACATCCAGATCGAATATCTTAACGATTGCTGCGGTCACGATAACCGCGATGAGCGATCCCGGAATCTTCTTAAAGAACTTGGGCCAGATAATAAGTATCGCAAGCGCCAAGGCTCCGATTGCTACAGCCTGAAGGTTGGTGGTGTTAATGTTGGCGATAAGGGCTTCAATCTTCTCCGCGGTCTCAATGGGCTTTTCTCCGTGCATATATGAGATACCCGCAAAGTCCTTGATCTGTCCGATGAATAGAGTTACGGCGATACCTGCGGTAAAGCCGGTAGTAATGGTATAGGGAATGTATTTAAGGAGATTACCGAAACGGCAGAATCCCATAACTATAAGAAGAAGTCCTGCCATGATCGTAGCAACCATAAGTCCTTCGGTGCCGTCACGAGCAACGATTCCCGCCACGATGGTTGCAAATGCTGCAGTGGGTCCCGCAATCTGAACCCTGCTTCCTCCAAAGAATGCTACGAGGAAACCGGCAACTATCGCGGTATATACACCGGCTTCAGGGCCTACGCCTGATGCGATGGCAAGTGCGATGGAAAGCGGAAGTGCAATGATTGCAACGATGATACCTGCAACCAGATCCTTGGCAAACTGCGCACCGCTATAATTTTTCATTACTGAAAAAAGCTTCGGTTTTAATTTATCCATATCGTTATCCTTTCTCAAACAAGGCATTATATTATCACATAAAAAAAATGAGTCAAGACTGCGCATGATTCCTTGACTCATTCTCTGCTTTTATACAATTATTTTTTACAATGCGGACAATTTCCTGCGGAGGGGCATCCTATACAATGCACACCTTTCTTTTTCTCCTTATATATATAGTAAGAAGATCCTGCAAAGAGTGCCAGTATTACGATTGTAGCGATGATGTTGGTCATTTCGTTTACCTCTGATTTGGATGACACCGGGGACGCTACGCTTTTGTCATCAGACTTCGATGACAAAAGTGTAGCGTCCCCAGTGTCATCTCTGAATAGGAGAAAAACAGATTATGTCCCTCGGTACTTCCTCAGCTGAGTTTGTATTCTGCCTCTACAGCTCTGTTTGCCTTAACGATAAGGAATGCGATAAATGCTGCGAAGCAAATGACTGCACAGAGGCCGCCGATAAATCCTGCGCCGAGTGCGCCTGTAGTGATAAGGGTTCCGATCTGATATACGAAGAATCCGATGGTGTATCCGGTAGCAAGCTGGAGGCCGATTGCGCCCCAGAGCCACTTCTTACTCTGCATTTCGGAATTCATCGCACCAAGTGCAGCAAAACATGGAGGTGTGTAAAGGTTGAACATAAGGTAGGCGAGAGCTGCAACCTTGGTGATTCCCATAGCTGCCGCAACTGCGCTTCCGCTTCCGACAAGCTCAAGCTCTTCGGTATCGATGAAGTTTGTGATCGCATAAACCGTAGCGATGGTTCCGACAACGTTCTCTTTTGCGATGAATCCGGTTATGGATGCTGCTGCAAGCTGCCATGCGGCGATGCCTACAACAGGGACAAGCAGAATTGCGAAAGGTCCTGCGATGCTTGCAAGGATGGAAGTATCTTCCATTCCCTCTTCAACTACTTCGAAGTGCCAGTTGAAGGACTGCATGATCTGGACGATTGTGTTACATACGAGAATGATGGTTCCCGCTTTAACGATATATGCTTTACCTCTGTCGAGCATGGATCCGAAGGCAAGCTTAAGTGAAGGAAGCTTGTACTCGGGAAGCTCGATGATGAAGAATGACTTTCTGTACTTAGCTCCGGTGATTGCCTTGATGAGAACCGCTCCAAGAAGTACAAGCGCGATTCCGGTGAAGTACATTACGGGGCTTACCCATTTTGATTCGGGGAAGAATGCGCCGGCAAAAAGAGCGATTACAGGGATCTTGGCACCGCAGGGCATGAAGGTTGCCAGCATTGCGGTAGATCTTCTTTCTCTTTCGTTCTTGATGGTACGGCAAGCCATGATAGCGGGGATTCCGCAGCCGGTTCCGATGATCATGGGGATAACGGACTTACCTGAAAGTCCTACTTTCTTGAAGATGGGGTCAAGAACTACGGTAGCTCTGGACATGTATCCGCAATCTTCGAGAAGAGCAAGAAGGAAGTACATTACCATTACGAGAGGAAGGAATCCTACGACCGCACCTACACCTCCGATGATACCGTCAACAAGGAGTGCATAGAGAAGAGGATTTGCATCTTCCATAAGGCCGCCTACATATTCCTGGAAGGTCTCAATCCAGCCTACAAGGATATCAGCAAGCCAGGTTCCCACGGTTGACTGTGAGATGTAGAAAACAGCCCACATGATTGCTGCGAAGATGATAAGTCCGAGTACGGGATGAGTAAGGATAGCGTCAACCTTATCAGCCTTAGTCTTATCCTTGGTCTGTACCTTACGAACTTCTACGTCTTTAACGATCTTATTTACAAAGTCGAATCTCTTTCTGTCAGCTGCTTCAACCTCTGCCTTATCGCCGAGATTAATGTCGCCCTGGCTGTAAGGAGCTTTCTGTCCTTTGCCCTTGAGCTCTACCGCTGCAGCTACCACATCCTTAAGTCCTTTCTCGTCTGTGGAAACCGTCTTGATAACGGGGCATCCGAGCTTTTCGGAAAGGAGCTTTTCGTCGATCTTCGTGTCTTTCTTTTCATTAATATCTGACTTGTTCAGCGCAACTACAACGGGAATTCCCAGTTCAAGAAGCTGAGTGGTAAAAAACAGGCTTCTGCTGAGGTTTGTCGCATCCACGATATTGATGATGGCATCGGGGCGCTCGTTTCTGACATATGCGCTGGTAATGCTCTCTTCGGAAGTGAAGGGGGACATTGAATATGCGCCGGGAAGGTCAACAGCGATCAAATCCTCGCTTCCTTCATAAAAAATCTTCTTAATGGCGCTTTCTTTCTTATCTACGGTAACACCCGCCCAGTTACCGATCTTTTCACGGCGACCGGTCAATGCGTTGAACATTGTGGTCTTTCCGCTGTTGGGGTTGCCTGTCATGGCAAGTCTCATTTCATAATCCTCCTTTTATATGAAGCTGTGGTGACAGTGGGGACGCTTCTATTTTGTCACCCGGTGACAAAATAGAAGCGTCCCTACTGTCACCTAAATGCATATAGCGTCTGCAAGCTCCTTATCGATGTTGTATCTTGCGTCCTTGATGGAGACTACAAGATTCTTCTTTTTATCGACAACGGTGATCTTCTCTCCGCTGTAGCATCCGAGGGTAAACAGGAAGCTCTCCATCTCTTCATCGCCGGTAGAAATATCGGTGATCACATATTCTTTTTCAAGTTCGGCATCATTAAGTGTCATATCCGGGCCTCCTTTCGTGAGTTATCAAAAATTAACTTTTGTTAGCTATCATTATCTACTGTTAGTATATACTAACCGATATCATTTTATAAGATTTTTATTAAAAGTCAACAAAAAAATAAGCCGTGGGGGCAATTCCCGCCGGCTTATCCTTTATAGTTTCCGATATTTTGTTTTGTACAGGTCACTGAGCCGCTTTGTTATATTCCTGCAGTTTCTTGGTGTATTCCGCCCCTCTTCGCTTAAGAATCAGCCTGTCTATCAATATTGCCGCCACGTACATCGACATAACGGATGACCAAAAGATTATCCAGACTATGGGGCTTCCGCCGCCTACAAACAGTCCCATGGAGTAATAGATCAGTATCTCCACCGGAAGGAATAATATATAGAAAAGAGTCAGACAGAAAATGAATCCCTTCTTATCGAACAATGTATTGAAGAAGCAACCCGCAAAACATGCGGAGCCCCATGCGCAGAGAGCCAGCAACTTGAATAAAAATCCTACACTGAGGTTGCTGCCGCCCAGGAGCCATACGATAACCGCCGCGCACAGAACCGTCCAGGCATAGGAAAATGCCAGTGCATTTCTGAAAACCGTCAGCATTCTTTTAACTATATAACTCATATCAGCCCCCTATTCCGAGAAGTTTCTTAAGATCCGCGGCATAGCGCCTTGAGATCAGGATTACTTCCCCGTTTTTGAGCGTAGCGCGGATGTTCCTGGTTATCTCCGGTTTAAGACTTACTACCTTATTTAAATGCACGATCATGGATTTGGAACATCTGAAGAAATCATTATTATCTAATATTTCTTCTAGTTCGTATAATCTCTTGTCCGTCACGGAGACATTTGCTTCCGTATAGATAAAAGTCTTCTTGTCCACCGATTCGATGTAATAGATATCTTCGGTAGGCACGTTCACACTGCTGCCGTCTTCTTTCGCAGTGATGAATGTGTCGAAGTTTCTGATATGCCTCTCGAGTCTCGAAACTTCTTCCGTCACATCCTTGCAATGAATCTCTGCGAATACGACGTTTTCTGTTTGATCTTTTTCAACAGTTACTTTCAATTTCTCTTTCGTCCTCTTTTACCTGCATAGTCAGTCTGATGCATACGATTATCTGCATGATGACTATGAAAGCCATTGCCGCGGGATATCCGAATCTGTATCCGATGAGGATCACACCGATTGATTCGACCATGGATGCCGTGAAATAAATCCTGCTGTTATACACCCACGAAAAGGGAAGAAGGTGTGCCGCGAAGATTATGGCGTAGATCAAAAGCATGGATTCGGGATGTGCATTGTATGCCCACATTGCGATGGGCAGATACAGGAATTGATTGATGTTACATAAGAATCCCAGTTTGTTTATCGGGTTCGTTGTCTTCCGGTATATGTTTACACCCAGCATTTTTCCGAAGGCCGATGCAAGTGGCATCAGAAGTGCCGAAGAACAGAAAATAAAGAAATTCCTCTCATTAATGTTCTCAATGCAGACGGTCGAAAACATGATACCGGTCCAGAGAAGAACCGATGCCATCATGAAGGGAAGACCTCTCTTCTGCAATTTAGCAGCGTCTTTCTTAAGCTCGTTCAAACCGCTGATGCGATTGTTAATTTCATCTTGTGATAAGTAAGCAGTATATGCAGTCATAACTTTTTCCTCCTTGTAGAGGTGACAGAGGGGACGCTTCATTTTTGTCATCGGATCCTGATGACAAAAACGAAGCGTCCCCTCTGTCACCAGATTTGTTTCTTTGTTATGGCTACATATTATCGAGCGCTTTTTATATGCACAATAGTTTCACTACCAAGCGGTACAGCGGGGGCTACCAAGATGCCGAAATCTTATCAGGGAAGCTCATCTTCGTGTACAAGGCCCCGGTCATTGGGTTTGGTTCCAAGCGCTAAAGCAGTGGGATTATTAAATTCCGCAATATACCATTTTCCGTCATAGCAAACGCAGAGCATAAAAAGCGTATAGTCCTCATCTGCGATCTCAAGTTCTACAATCACCTGCTCAACATCCGCACCCCAGCGCTTTTTCAGGCTTTTCATAGTTCTTTTTATTCCGTCATCAGGCAGATCAAAATCTTCATGTTCAAGAAAATCTCCGATATCAATGCTGTCTAATTCCGGGTCGGTAGAAAGAAACTTCATTACCGATTTACAAGAGTCTTCATCAAAGGTATATATTCTTCCGTCGGATATCGTTTCAACGATCTCTTCTTCATCTGTTTCATGCGAGATGATCTGCATCAGCTGTTTGTGAAGGTTATAAAGTATATATGCTCTTCTGCTTTCAATATTCAAATCTCTCGCCATATCCGAATCGAAGTAAAATCCGGTGGTCATTTGTCCGCCGTTTGCTATAAACGGATTGAATTGCTGAATATATTCGAAATACTCATCCATATCATAATTATCTACATATGATTCCACGGCAAATGTAGAAATAACGCCTTCAAGATCTCCTTCTTTCAGGAAATTCAAATATGCAGTGACTGCTTCTTCGGGCGATTCATACCCCTCACCCTCTACGGATTTCGAAGTTTCGCCTGATTTCGTTTTGAGCACGATACACATAACAAGAGCGGTCAACAAGGCTCCCAGTGCAAGTCCTATGATCAGAAATATAGCTTTTCCGGGGCCCTTCTTAGGTACTTCAGGTGCGGTCTGCATGGGTGCTGTGTTGTTTAAATTCATAGAATCCATAGTATTACCCCCTGACTTTGATAATTAATTTACGTGACGCTTACTTTGCGAGCTTCATATCTCCTTCTTTTACCCATCCGAGTTTTACCACTACCATGTGGATCAAGGGCGTGATCACCGCAGGTAAAACAAAACAGATGAGAATAAGTCCGATCCAGTCATTGGCAGTGATAGCTGCCTTGGTTCCCGCTGCAATGTCATTGACCCATCCGGTGTAAACTCCTAAGGGGCCTACAAATCCGCAGGTTCCCATTCCGGATGATACGGGCGCTCCGTTCATGTTCATCTGAAAAACGCATGTAGCAATGGGACCGGTGATAGCGGATGCGACAATGGGTGCGATCCAGATCCTGGGGTTCTTTACGATGTTGCCCATCTGAAGCATGGAGGTTCCGATGCCCTGGGAGATAAGTCCTCCCATTTTATTTTCCTTATAAGAGATAACAGCAAATCCGATCATCTGTGCACAGCATCCCGCAACGGCAGCTCCTCCCGCAAGTCCGGTAAGTGAAAGTGCCGCGCAGATTGCAGCGGATGATATGGGAAGAGTCAGTGCGATTCCTACGATAACGGATACGAGGATTCCCATTAAGAAAGGCTGAAGATCCGTAGCCCACATGATGAGCTTTCCTACGGATGATGCCGCAGCTCCGATGGGAGGTGCGATAAGCCATGACAGGAACATTCCCACACCGATGGTAACAAGAGGAGTGACAAGAATGTCAATTTTGGTTTCTTTTGATACGGCTTTACCGAATTCGGCTGAGATAATCGCAACGAAAAGAACTGCCAAAGGTCCTCCCGCTCCGCCGAGAGCATTTGATGCAAAGCCGACTGTTATCATGGAAAACAGAACAAGCGGCGGGCACTTAAGTGCATAGCCGATAGCTACAGCCATTGCAGGTCCGCTCATTGCGGATGCCATTCCGCCTACGGTGTATTCAACTCCGCCGATTGTTGCAACGGTTGCAGTCAGGAACGGAATGTTAAACTGTGTTCCGAAGGTGTTGATGATGGTTCCGATCAGCAGCGAACAAAATAATCCCTGCGCCATGGCACCCAGTGCATCGATTCCGTATCTCTTAAGCGAGATCTCAATGTCTTTTTTCTTTAAAAACTCTTTCATGTCTCCTCCACCGGATTCGGGCCGCAAATCAGTCCCCCCTGAGCCCGTATATTATCTGTTCAATAATACACTATATAAAAAAAAGATGACAAGAGAGAGCCCCCCTGTCATCTTCATTATTCCTAATATTTTATTCGGGCATTGCCAAGTAATAACCCTGGAACAGATCCACGCCCATGTCCACAAGCATATCGAATTCTTCTTTTCTCTCTATACCCTCAGCAACTACCATGATGTTTCTTGCATGGAATGTCTTTACAAGACCTGATACATTCTCCTGCTTTTCGGAATCTGTATCAATGTCGCTTATGAGTGTTCTGTCCAACTTAACGATCTGCGGCGAATACATGTCCACCAGATCCATGTTGCTGAGTCCGTTTCCGAAATCATCGATTGCTATCATGAGATTCTGTCTCTCACATGCAATCTTTTTGTATTTACATGCGTTCTCGGATATAAAAGGATACTCAAGAATCTCTACGATACCTACTCCCGAGAGATCTCCGAAATAACTGTTGAATGCCGTTGCCTCCGACATGGTAAAGAACTCGGAAGGGAAGGAATTCAGACATACGTGCTCCGTATATCCGCGGGCCTGATACTCCTGCATTGCGCCGAAGAAAGTAGCTACTTCCAGGACATGGAGCTTATCTTCCTTATCATATTTATCGATAAGATCGAGTACCGTCATCTCGGTAGGGCGCATGAGTGCCTCGCGGGCAAAAACCGTCTTTCCGTCCGGCTTAAAGATCGGCTGAAATACGTAATCTATTGACAATTCCCCAAGCGCTTTTAAGATGTCGCTGTCCAGGGGCAGATCGTTGAAATATATCATAATATTCCTCACATATAACCGTCGTCATCTCATTTTATCATAGCCATATACTAAGTCAATACAGCAAAAACCATGGGAACGGATTACCTTCCCCATGGTTCTTATCTGTCATTAATTATATTATCAGAACTTCTCTACTTCGGGTGCTCCCATGAAGGAACTGAAGGTTGCGGTCGCATTCTTCATGTAGAGAACTTCGGTATTGTCATCGTCTGCGGAATACATTCCCTGAAGGTTGGGATATGCTTCAAGCATTGAAACCTTTGCTTCTCTTCTGTCATCGGGAACCAGTTCGCATGCGATTCTGATCCACTCGCCGTTCATGAATGCACAGATCTCAGCCTTGGGATTTGCGTGAAGCTGCTTGCTTACATCTTTCTTTTTACCTGTCTGAATATAGAGCTTGCCTTCAAACTCATTGACGGTTCCGAAAGGTCTTACTCTGGGCTGATTTCCGTCTACGGTTGCAAGGTAGTAGGTTCCGGCCTCTTTTAAGAATTTAAGTGTTCTTTCCATTTTGGTACCTCCGTAAAAAATTTATCTGTTTTCCATTCTGTGGTATTTGCCTTCTTTGATGTGGCGTCCGTCGTTACCGATCTCCATGCAGGGAAGTGTACAGGGGCCTTCGTGTCTGTCGAACCTTATGGTTGTAATACCGGTAAATTCAATATGTAACAACGCGCACATATAAGGGAAAGGAAGGTTAAGGATGTGTCCCATTGCCGCAGCGGATGACCCTCCGTGTGAAAACAGAGCGATGGTACGGTGCGTATCTTCCTCTTTGGTATGGCGGTAATACAAACCTTCTCTTACATATCCGAATGTGGCGAGCCACTCATCGATCTTGGGCTCGATCATATCCACATGCCCGACAACACTGTTTGTCTTAAAGTAAGGATTCTTTCTCCAGTCGGGATCGTTGAGATTCATGTTCTGCCTTGCCATTTCATCAACGATGTTCCAGGGATGTCCGTCGGAAAAAACAGGCTTTCCGTCGGTGCTTCCCCATCCGATCTCCTGCATGAAATCAAGGGTCTTAATGGGAAGTCCGAGAACCTTGGACGTTGCTTCCGCGGTCTCCTGTGCTCTACCCAAGGGAGATGCCCAGATCTCCTCTATGCCTTCATCCATTAGGCGCTTCGCACATTGCTCAGCTTGGATCTTTCCTGTTTCGGTAATACAGTCCAGTTCGTAATTGGGCTCACCGTGTCTGATAAATAAAACTCTCATAATTTAAAACCTTCTTATCAAGTAGGAATATGCCCATATTATAGCACAAAGGCATGCTCCATATACTACAAATATAGTGTTTTAGGGCATTTCCTATGATAAAATTGATACATTATGAAAAATGACTTGAAAAACGACAAATTATATCTTGAGAAAATCTCAGAACTCGGCATCAAAGCCGAAGACATCATCCTCTCAAGTCCCATCGATCTTTCTTTTGAAGGAGAATACATCAGCGGATACTTATTCGTAACTGCTGATAAGGTTGGCGTGTGCACGGGCAAGCTCCCCGAAAACTACACCAACTGTTTCAAAGGAATCGATACAAAAGATCTTGAGGTGCTTGATCCCACGGATCTTGAGACAGTGCTTTACGAGAACTCAAAGCTTGCACACCTGAGGGTTGATACCTACATCGGATCGAATGTCCTTTCCGGTGAGTATGACGGCGTACCCGTTCACATCGCGGCATTTTCCAATCACTACCAGTCCGAGATGAATGTCCTCGTAAGACAGCTTCGTACCTTTCTTAAGGAAGGAACTCTTCCTCACGAAGAAGAGAAAGACGATGTGGGCGATAACGAGGAAGAACTGGTTAAGAAAAAGAGTAAGCGCAACATCTTCATGCGCACTCTTAAATATTTCCTCAGATATAAGCTGCAGATCTGTGTTCTCTTCCTGACATATGCAACATCCGCGGCAGTCAGCATCGCATGGCCGTATCTGACAGGTACCGTCCTCTTCGACAGGATCCTTGCAAAGGACGATTCCTTCCTCATGCGCTTCGGCCTTGCGGGCAAGTACACCGCAGCGCTTTTAGTCGTCGCACTCGTCATGATCGGTGTTCGCATAATTCAGGCGGCATCGAACTTCTTCCAGATATTCGTAATGGCCAAGGTCGCAAGCTCCACCGTCAAAGATATCAAGACCGATGTCTTCGATGCCATGAGCAGACTTTCGCTGAACTTCTTCGTTAATAAACAGACCGGCGGTCTCATGACCAGAGTTCTCAGTGACTCGGAACGTGTAAGGGAATTTTTCATCGACGGTCTTCCCATGGTATTTGTGCACGGTGCAACGATCATCATCACTTTCTCCGTAATGTTCAGACTCAATTGGAAGATGGCGCTGATCGCATGCATCCTTCTTCCGCTTCTTGTCTTCATGACGGTTAAGCTTCGTCCCGGTCTCTGGACCCTGTCGGGCAAAAGACACCGTGCGGAAAAAGCCGTTACAGGTAAAGCAAACGATAACTTAACCGGTGCCCGCGTAGTTAAGGCATTCGGACAGCAGGATTCCGAAATTGCAAAATTTGTTCATCCCAGCAACAACCTGAAAGATGCGGAGATCAACATCGTAAAACTCAGAAACAGATTTGCGATTCTCTACAATATGGTTCAGGAAGTATCAAGCATCTGGATCTGGATCGTCGGAGTAATCTTCGTACTTAAGACAGGAGAGATCGAACTCGGTGTGCTCATTACTTTTGTCGGATATGTAATGCAGCTCAACGGACCGATGAACTTCTTCTCCTATGTATTCAGGCTCTGGGCGGAAAGCATCAACTCTGCGGAAAGACTTTTCGAGATAATCGACGCAATCCCCGAGATCCGGGAAATTGACAATCCTGTCAGATTAGATCATCCGAAAGGCGAGATTGAACTCGATAACGTAACCTTCGGATACAGAGTGGGACGCCCCGTTCTTAAGAACATCAACCTTCACGTTAAGGAAGGTGAGATGCTCGGAATCGTAGGAAGGTCCGGTGCAGGTAAGTCCACACTGGTTAACCTCATCTCAAGACTCTACGATGTTAATGAAGGCGAGATAAAAATTGACGGAAGCCCCGTTAAGAATCTCGCACTTGCAGATCTTAGAAGAAATGTTTCGATGGTATCTCAGGATACATACATCTTCATGGGCTCGGTTGCCAAGAACATCGCATACGGCAATGAGAACGCAACCAAGGCAGACATAATAAGAGCCGCAAAGCTTGCCTCGGCTCACGAATTCATTTCCAAACTTCCCGACGGATACGACACCATCATCGGTGCATCGGGCAAGGATTTATCCGGCGGTGAAAAGCAGCGTATTTCCATAGCACGTGCGATACTTGCAGATCCTAAGATATTGATTCTCGATGAAGCAACCGCAAGCGTGGATACGGAAACAGAGAAAGCAATCCAGCACTCTCTCAAATTCCTCGTTCAGGGAAGAACAACTCTTTCCATCGCACACAGACTCTCCACCTTGCGTGATGCGGACAGACTCATCGTCATCGACGGCGGAAGGATCGTTGAAGAAGGAACCTGGGATTCCCTTCAGGAGAAAGAGGGCGGCATCTTCAAAAATCTTCTGGATCTTCAGAATAAATCTTTGGAACAGACTGCATCATTTTAAGGAGTTTTAAATGGCAGACAATACTTTAAACATATACGAACAAAAAGCCGAGGAGATGACCTCAACTCACATCATCTCTCCCAATGAGAAATTTACTCAGACGGAAGGCGGCTTCATCAGCCTCGATTACGAAGGCAAGCATTACGACAGAGTTAAGGTAGTCCGACTCTTTCCTTTTTCGGATGCGAATAAATATCTCTCCATCAGAGAGTACGGCGGAGCCGGCAAGGAGATCGGCATCATCGAAGACCTGGATGCGATGCCTGCTGAGACCAAAGCCGTAATCGAGCATCAGCTGACCCTTTGTTACTTCACTCCCGTGATCAGCAAGATCTACAGCATCAAGGATGAGTACGGATATGCTTACTTCCACGTTCTCACCGATAAGGGCGAGTGCAAGTTTGCAATCAACATGGGATCAAATGCCGTAAGCAAACTCTCCGACACAAGACTCATCATCCGGGATGTGGACGAAAACCGTTTTGAAATCAGAGACACCGATGCCCTGACCCAGAAGGAAAAAAGAATGCTCGATCTGTTCATGTAATTGAGGATTAATAATGATCTTAAAATATGACCTTCCGAAAAATGCAGAAAGCATGGTAACGCTCACAGGTGATGAGCGAATTTACTATGCCGTTCCGATAGATATTGATGAAGCCGGAAACTTTACAACCGATTCCTTCTTCGTCGTAACTACAAAGAAGCTCTGCATCATTCGCGGAAAAGATTATAAAGAATACGATATCAAAGATTTCGATAAAGCATCTGCCGATCCCGGAATAGGCGGTGGTATCCTTACCGTACGTAAAGGCGATACCCACGCCGTACTTGCCCACTACTCTTCCAAGCATCTTAGCAGATATGCATATATCGCCCGTGGAATCAACATCCTCATCTCCGGCAGATTTGAAGAAGTAATCAGCCCCGAGTATGAGAAGATCTGCCCCAAATGCGGACGTGCTATTCCCGGAACCAAGACCTGCCCCAAGTGTTCAGGCAAAGGCGGTTTCTTAAGCGTGTTTACCAGGATGGCTGCTCCTTATAAGAAGGACTTCCTCGGAATCTTCCTTGTCATGGTATTTGTTGCGGTCACAACGCTCCTTAATCCCGAAGTGCAGAAGCACCTGATAAATGACGTACTCAGCAAGGACGGAAAACTCAGCACGGCACTTATCTATCTTATGATGATGTTTACCTTCAGCGCCTCGATCGTAATCTTAAACATCATCAAGAGTAATGCCTCCGCAAGGCTCGGATCCAAGATTGCAGCAGATTTAAGAAAGCAGCTCTTTGAGAAATACCAGAAGCTTCCCTTAAGCTTCATCAACGACAGAAGACCCGGCGAGCTTTTAAACAGGATCACTCAGGATACAAGATACATAAGCGATTTCATGGCCGATGTATTTTGTAACCTCTTTGCGATACTCTTTATTTTCATCTGGGATGTCATCTTCATGATGGTCCTCAACATTAAGCTTGCACTCCTCACCTTCATCCTCGTTCCCTTCGTATCGCTCCTTGTTATCACATTCAGGAAAACAATGAGCCGTATCTTCGGACTCCAGTACAGGAAGAATGATGACGTTGCAAGTAACCTTCAGGATGTCATCTCCGGAATGCGAGTTGTTAAGACCTACGGCAAAGAAAAAGATGAATCCGAAAGATTCAAAGCAGTTTCAGAAACCTTTGCAGTCATCCAGAAAAAGAACGAAAGATTCTGGGGAATGTTCGACTTCCTTGTAGGCGTGCTCATGGGTATGGGACTTGTCATCGTCGTTTACTTCGGCGGTATGGACGTTCTCGGAGATAAGATGAGTGCCGGTGAGCTCTATCAGTTTATTGCCTACACCCTTCTCCTCTTCCAGTACATCGGATGGCTCGGAAGACTTCCCAGGGAATTATCCAGGCTTACAAGCAGCCTCGAGAGAATCTACGACGTCCTTGCCCAGGATGTACACGAAGAACCCGAGACAGTACAGGATATCGATATCAAGGGTGAGATCACATTCGACCATGCGACATTCGGATATAAATCCTACCAGCCCGTTCTTGAAAATATCAACGCGGTTGTAAAGCCCGGTGAGATGATCGGTATCGTCGGTGCATCAGGTGCAGGTAAATCAACTCTCATCAATCTCATGATGAGACTTTACGAAACCGATGACGGACGCATCCTTGTTGACGGTGTCGATATGAAGGATATAAGCCGTAAATCATATCACTCACAGCTCGGAGTTGTTCTCCAGGAAACATTCCTCTTCTCGGGAACGATCCTTGATAACATCAAATTCTCCAAGCCGGATGCCACTGTCGAGGAAATCATCAGAGCAGCGAAACTGGCAAATGCTCATGACTTCATCTGCGCACTTCCCGACGGTTACAATACCTACGTCGGTGAAAAAGGATACACCTTATCGGGCGGCGAACGACAGAGAATCGCCATCGCAAGAGCAATTCTTCCCGATCCCCGCATCCTTATCCTTGATGAAGCAACCGCAAGCCTTGATACCGAGAGCGAATTCATGATCCAGAAAGCACTCGAAAGACTCACAAGAGGTAAGACCACATTTGCCATCGCGCACAGATTATCAACCCTTAAGAATGCCGACAGGATCATGGTTATAGACGATCACCACATCGCAGAGTTCGGAACCCATAAAGAGCTTCTCGATAACAAAGGCATCTACTACAACCTCTTCACTGCCCAGACATCATAGTCCCTTCATGCATGCCGGGCTCCGGAAGAAACTACGAGAGGGTACCACGGCTAACAAAACAGATTTTTTATGCCGGTTTGTTAGCCAAAATCAGCCTCATTGCCAACTTTTCAAGCATGCCGGGCTAACAAAACAGGCTTCTAAGGGTACTTTTTTAGCCCATAGCTGCCAAATTACCCGCTTTTCTCCCATGCAGGGCTAACAAAACAGGCTTCTGAGTGTGTTTTATTAGCCCGATAGCTGAAATAAACTCCATAAATCCCTTGAAAGGGCTAAAAAAAGCGCTCAAAACCTCAGAATTTTAGCCACCGCAAATTTCTACCACATGACAGAACAAACTCTGCTCTACGAAAACTTATCATTTAACACTCATCCCGCACTCGTTACAGAGAAGTACGACGGATGGCTCATAAGATATTCGAATGGTTACACCAAGCGTGCAAACTCGGTAAGCCCATTAGGTGAATCTTCCATCGATTTGCATCATCACAGAAGACCCCATGGCTCACATCTTTACTGTCTCGGTAGCGATCTTCTCTCTGAATCTCACATCATGCTCGACGATCAGCATCGTAGGTTTGAACTCAAGTATCAGCTTTTCGATCTGCATTCTCGAGAAGACATCGATATAATTCAGAGGCTCGTCCCAGATATACAGATGTGCGGGAGTAACAAGGCTTGAAGCAATAAGTACTTTTTTCTTCTGGCCTTCCGAGAAATCTTCCATGTTCTTCTCAAACTGCTCCCTGCCCATATCCATTCTCCTAAGCACTGCAAGGAAATGAGATAGATTTAGTTTCTTCTCTTCGCAGTATTTCTTCAGAGTTCCTTTCAGGAATGATGTATCCTGATTGATATAGGAGATAATAAGTCCCGATGCTACATCCAGAGAACCTTCCACATCCGGAAGGTTCTTTTTTGCATCAGCTGAAGAACCGGGAACGCGGCTCAGTATTACATTGATAAGGCTCGACTTGCCGCATCCGTTCTCCCCTGCAAGTACGACTCTTTCTCCGCGTGCGATCTTAAATCGTAAGCCTTCGAAAAGCGCTTCATCCGCATCCAAATACTTAAGCGAAAGATTCCTTGCCTCTATCAGCACCTCTTTGTGAAAACGCATCGGATCAAGTTTAAGGGTAACCTCCGATTCGATATCCTGAAGAAGACCTTCCTTTTCTTCAATCTCGCGGTCGATTCTCTTTTCGAAGCTCTTCACTCTCGCCTGCATCTTCTTGGTCTTGGCTCCGATAAAACTTCTCGTAGATATACTCCTGTCATGTTCCTTGACCGGATCAAAACCAATCTTCGTATTCTCATTAACGGTAGCCCAACGCTCTGCTCTGTCCGCGGACGCTTTCAGTTTACCGATCTCTTTAAGATGCTTTTCATTCTCAGCCTTTGCGAAGGCATCACTCTTTTCTTTGTTTTCCCACCATGAAGAGAAATTGCCGGCCTGCACCTCAATAGTCTTCCTGTTCATAACAAGCACATGGTCACAAACCGCATCAAGCAGGTCTCTGTCATGTGATACCAGAACAAATCCCTTCTTGCCCGACAGGTATTTCTTTACGCTTTCCCTTGCTGCGGGATCCAGATGATTTGTAGGCTCATCAATAAGCAGGAATTCATTTTCTCCGGAGAAAAGAACCGCAAGCATTACCCTCGTTCTCTCACCGTGACTGAGACTTCCGAAAGGTCTGTACAAACACTCCGCATCCATCTCGATCTGATTCATCTGTACGTTAACCTGCCATGATTCGATCTGATGTTTCCAAACAGATATCAGCTCATCCGCAGTCTTATCAAGATCAGCCTCACTTACTTCATACGGAAAATAATCGAACCTGACATTCGTAGCAATGCTTCCCTTATACTCATATTTTCCCATGAGAAGATTAAGCAGAGTCGTCTTGCCTTTGCCGTTTCTCCCGATCATTCCAAGCTTCCAATCGGTATCAATATTAAAATTCACATTTTCAAGAACGTTGTCTGCGTTCGAATCATATGAAAATGTAAGATCATTTACTCTTATCTGTGCCATGACGATCACCTCACCTTCAAGGCCAATAAAAAAATCTGCTTCTCACCGAAGCAGATTTACGTATCATGATCCGTAACGCACAAAAAGTGCACAGGTAAATATTTACCGGCTCACAGATGAATACGATAATCGGGTTCGGCATATACAAACAGACCCTTTCAGGCCACATCTCATTTGCATTTACCAAATCGATTATCTATGCATCTTATCACCTTACGCCGAAGCGCCTTTCTTTTAACTAAAGCTACAGTAACACGATTTTTTTATCCCGTCAACATGTGACACGTGTTCCGATACCCGGTCACACTTATCATCCTTTTAACTTCTCAAGCGCCTCATCCATCTTCTTATTCTCAGCCTGTTCTTTTAATCTGGTGAATACCACACCGGAAGCCGAACAAACCGCAAACGATACGAAGAATCCGATCCATGCTCCTATGTCATTTACAGGGAACCAATTGAATGCAAGCACAAATACAACAATCGCACAGGTAACCGATACAAACATCAATATAATTCTTACAACAATCGGCATAGTTTTAATAAATTTATCAGTAAGGAGTACGGACTGTAATAGGATTACGATCACCGACAGAGCAAAGAGCTGGAGGATCGTATTCATAGCGAGCCCTTCTGAACCGAGTGAAAACAGGGTAGACACTTCTCCGGCATCCTGCCCCACAAGAATACCGATCAAAACGTGAATCAGTATTACGACTCCGAATACAGCAAACACTTTGGATATATAATCAAATAAGGTTTTGTTTTCTTCCATGTCACTTAACTCCCAATCTCTTCCTGAGTTCATCAGAATACATACGCGATACAATTATCTGTTCATCATTTTGAAGTGTTACCCGTATCTTACGATTTATATCCGATCTGAGGCTCTTCACCTTTCGAAGATTTAAGATGCTCTGCTTACTGATCCTGATGAAATCCTTCTCCGAAAGCTGCTGTTCGAACTCATAGAGTTTAAGTGAGGACTCGTAGGTTTCTTTTTCCGTGTAGATAAATGTATTTCTCTCCACAGCCTCGATATACAGAATATCCCCCACATCCAGGAGTACCGTCTCATCACCCTTTTTAACCGCTATCTGCATGTCCATCATCCGCATCAGCGAAATTAGTTTTTCAACCTCGGGTGTGAGGCTCGGCACATGGATATCAACACCTATATCCGGATATTTGGAATCAACATCGATATTGATCTTCATCGGATAACTTACTCCAATCCTCTCTTATAATACGCAAGTGAAAATAAAACGATCAAAAGAGCCGCATTAACTGCAATGACTATGCTTCCGAATCTTCCGATGCCATCGGCTCCGTCTAATATTATACCATCCAGCAGATTCATAATCTGTTTTGTGTAAAAGATTTTTGAAATCTTTGCGATAGTATCATTGAAGATTGCAAGCATGGGAACAAATGAAAGTACCATCATGACCGGCATGACAAGTGAAGTTGCAGCCATCTGATTCTTGGACCACATTCCGATGAAGGCACCTGCGATCACAGAGATCACAAATCCCACTGCCATCACTCCCAGGAATGCCGGAACAGTCTCTCCCGGAAGTCCCGTTGCCATTACGCATGCGCCTATCATACAAATGCCCCAAACATACAATCCCGCTCCTATCAGATACTCGAAAGGCTTTACGTTAGCCATCATAAGAACTCTTAAGGTATTTCTTTCTTTTTCCTCGGAGATGATCGCTGCCGTGGAAGTAAGAGGAGCCATTCCGATGTACATGACCGCAAAAAGCCTTGTAAAGAAAAACTCCGGCATATCCTTCATCTCAATCGCATTCTCGAAGATGACTGTCATAAGCGGAAAGAGAATGAACTGTATGAGTATTGTTTTGTTTTTGAACGTATCTTTAATCTGCTTCTTTATCACTACGTATATATTTCTCATCATCCTGCCTCCTGAAGTCCTCTGCCCGTAAGTTCGAGGAATACAGTCTCTAGTGTGGGTTCCGTGGAATGGATTGTTTCAAGTTTTCCGCTAGTAAGCAGCTTGCTTATTTCTTCTGCGGATTCGCCATCCGCACTCACTTCAATATCGCTTCCGTCAACCAGATGTATTCTGATCTTCTTAAGTTTGTTATATCTTCTGCAGATTTCCTCCGGCTTTCCGCTTTCTACAATCTTGCCTTCGTTTAAGAGGAAGATCTCGTCGCAGAGCTTTGATGCTTCTTCCATGTTGTGCGTTGTAAGAAAGATCGTGCATCCTTCCGCTTTCTTATCCATGATGATCTTATGAACGGCTTTCATAGACCGGGGATCAAGGCCGGATGTGGGTTCGTCCAGAAAGATGATCTCGGGCTTTTGGATAAACGCTCTGGCGAGTCTGAGCCTGGCCTTCATTCCTTTTGACAAAGCTGATGCGGATTTCTTCTTGGCATCTCCCAGTCCGATGTCATCAAGAGTCTTACCCACGGTCTCTTTCGATACTCCGTAGATGTCCGCATATATCATCAAGTTATCAATGCAGGAAAATCTCTCGTATACTCCGAAGTTGTCCATCATTATTCCGAACTTCTTCTTATCGTCTCCGGTAAGATCATTAACATCTTTACCGAATACCGTTACACTTCCGCCGCTTGCATCAAGCTGACCCGTAAGGATCTTTATCATTGTCGTCTTTCCCGCACCGGATGGTCCGAGCAGTCCTACTATGCTTCCCTTTTTTATCACCAGATTGATTCCATCCAGAACTTTCTTGTCTCCGAAGCTTTTGCATAATCCTTTGCATGTGATCATGTTGTTTTCCTCCTGTCTGTAACTGCACGATAACAGGAGCCCCGAGGCAAAACAATAGGCCATGACATAAGTTGCCATGGCCGTAACATAAGTTGCACATTTATATCACATATCTTTGTGGTAAACAGCTCTTTCGCCGCCCACATACTTGGGTCTGTGGCGTGCCGCAAGAACAAAAGCTTCTCCGATATGTCTGTGCTCGAGTCTGAGTGGCACAACCACCGGATGAATGTGCATACCGATCATTACACCTCCGATATCCATGCCCGCATCGGCTTTCTGTCCGATGTTTTCTACGACAACGGGATCGGGCAGGCTTCCGTAATGCTTAACTGCAAATGCTCCGCCTGCATGGGGCTGGGGGATCACATTCACTTCCTCGAATCCGTACTTTTTTGCAACGCTTCTGTCGCATACGATGGCACGGTTTAAATGCTCGCAGCACTGAACCACAAGATCTATCTTTCTGTCGGCCATGGCTTTTGAGATGGCTCCGTATACCGTCTCTACTACCTGATCGGTTTCTCCGTCAGCGGATGTTCCCATCGTATTTCCGATGATCTCGCTTGAAGAACAACCTACCACGAAAAGATCGCCTTCTTTAAGATTTGTTTTCTCGAAGATTTCTTTTAAGATTATCTCGATATCGTCCTTAACCATTTCTTACTCCTTCTTACGACCAATATCCGATATTGTTGATTATAACAGAACCATCTTCACTTCCGTCAAAATATATTATTATCGACTTAACTTTCGTAAAATCAAAGTTTTCCGTATCTTCAAACATATCGGGGCTGACGCTGACAGTCTGAAGCTGATGCTTATATTCGTATGAATTGAAGATGGCATCCTGTCTGTAGAGCTGAACCGCAAGAGATCGATATACGAACTCCGTATTCTCCGTCTCTACGGTATTACCCATAATGTCCGTGAGCTCGATAGAATAATTCAATCCCTCACCTTTTTCTTCCGTATCCTCACTCATATCGGCAATGCTGAACGAGAGATAACCGTCAGATATATCTACAAAAGGAAAATCGATTCGTACGACCGGTTCATTTTCCTCTTTCCATCTGCATGAGAGAACATAGTCCTCACCGTTAGTTCCTCTTCCCCTGTCGTATTCGTCAAGAGTCCAGGTTCCGATGCCGTAGCAGGTGAGCTTTACATTTCCGTCAAATCTGTTGATCGTTACCGTGTCTTCGAAATCACAGATGCTCACATAATCCGAATCGGAGTAATTCGTGATATAAACCGTATCCGGCAGGTAATCCGTATATGCTCTGTAATCGGACAGAAGTGACTCATAGGTATTGTCTTCCCCAAGAGTGGTATCAAGGAATGTTCTGATATACGCTTTGGTGATAAGTTTCTGATCCGCTTCATCCAGGAAGTTGTATGTGTTGAGATAATGATTGGTCACTCCGGACATGTCATATCTGCCCCACCTGCTGTTGAACTGACCGTGGTTGGCGCCGAGGATATATACGGATGATTTCAGATTGAATTCGTCTGAACCATCACTGAATGTTACGTTATTGTACTGCTTTTCACCCATCATGCTGCTTACATCCTGATCGTTTGATCCGTGAATAAGCAGATAGTTAACATCCGATATTTCAACCGCACGGTCAACGGGCATGTACTGATCCACAACAGGTGCGATGGCAACTATGGATGTTATATCAAAGTGATAATCAAACTTAACGTTACCGTCTTCGGGATAAACATCCATGTCATTGAACAGGTAAGCGGTGGCAACCATTTCTCCGCCTCTGGAATGTCCGCCTATTGCAATCCTTTCCTCATCCATAAGTCCGAAGAGAAGACTGTCTTCGGTCTTATTGAGTTCAAGAATCTTCTTCATATTATCAAGAAGCAGGATCGCACGCTTGTCATTGCCTTCACCCGTCGCATTGATTATATTCTCATCGACGGAGATCACTACATATCCGTTCGAAGCAAGATACTCTCCGAGATAATCATATCCGAGATAAGAGGGCACCCATGAATCATGATTTCCGTGAACCATGAAAAATACAGGTCTGTTTGTCTCTCCTTCCGGATACCAGATCTGTCCCTTTACGGGAACCTTATCAAACTCATATCCCGTCAAAGGATCGAAAAGTGCATCCATTCCGCCTCTGTTTACCACGGAATCAAATTTGGTGTAATCAAGAGTTTCGGTCAGGATATCATCTTCTTCATCCGGGCCGTAAGAAAGCGTGGCAACGGTGTAAGGTCCGTTTTTGAGATACTCGTCAAAGCCGGTAACCTGTTCGGTATTATCCGATCCGATCCCGTTATAATAAGCTATTCTGCTTTCTCCGAAGGTATCACTGAAGAAGAAATATATGTATGATCCGATAAAAAGAGCAGAGACGGTGAATGCAACATATGCAAACACCTGCTTAAAACGGCCTGTCTTCACAAGGCTCCACAACACTCTTCCCAGCACATCCGCACTAAGCACCAGTGAAAAGCTCATAAGAAGTGCAGGCCCGATCAGGCTGCCCTGGGTTCCGATCGTATTCTCCATCATAACGAAAAAGAGTGCCTCCCAGAAGTATACGAGGCATCTTTTGCTTCCGCCGATGAATAGTTTCAGAAGCAGTGCTCCCAGCTCGGCAATCGCTACGAACAGGACTGTCATTATGAGATAAGCAAGCCATTCCGGGATTTTCTCGTATGCAAATTCTCCGATTGCCCATGAAGTAAACAGAATTCCCACAAGGGCACACATTATCATGCCGCCCGGGCGTCCCTCTTTCATGAACTCCCTTGCAGGCTTTGTTTTTCTTTTAATGAAGGCGAAGGGCTTTTTTATACCTCCCCAAACCTTCTTAAAGAACATTTTCATCGATCATTTTCTCTCTTTCAGATTTTTAAACGCTCTTATCAATCCCTCGGGGCTCTTATTGCACTCGTCAAAATACAGGTGCTCTGTCTTTTCATAATTCTCTTTATATATGATCTCGAGAAATTTTCTTCCGGTCACTTCCTGTTCACGGCGGCCCGGATTCTTTCCCTTTCTTCCGAAGGCAAGTAAGCCTCCCAACAATCCGTCGGTCCAGCGGGCAGATTCACCTGCACCCCTTTTATCCAAAGACTTGCTCGAATAATCTATGGAAGTCTTATAGGGAGTATCGATCTTGATCTCATCTATCTGAGCAAAGTCGATCACATAATGATCTTCAAATGTTCCGTCGTAATTATCTTCCGATATGAACAGATGCTTTGGAGTCAGCCTTATGATAACCCTGCATTCCGGAATGCGTTTGTCCGTCGGATAAATCTTAGCAGTCAGGATTTCTTTAACTTCTTCGCTTTTATATGTTTCCATACGCTTCACCGCTTTCAATTAATTCCGATTTTTATTTCTGTTTTTGTCGGAGCTTCTACAAGAGCCGCGAACTTTTCGCCATCCGCCGGTGATCCGACTATACTGCCGTAATGGGTGGGGATCGCAATTTCGGGCTTTATGGTGTTGATAAGATCCGCTGCCGCTTTGTAGTCCATTGTGTAAAGACCACCGATGGGAACAAGCGCAATGTCGCACTTTACTTCCCCTGCTTCCTTAGTCGCATCGGTATCTCCGGCTATATAAACTCTCTTTCCGTCTGCTTCGAATATATATCCTACCCAGCCCGCAGATTTCATATGGAAGGGTTTCATGGTATTATAGGCGGGTACGGTTTCGATCTTAAGGCCGTCCACATCTATGGATGCACTCTGCGGAACGGTTTCTATCCTCGAAACAAGCGATTTTGCATCCCCGGCTTTCTTGGCCATTTTCTCGGGAACCACCAGAACAGTCTCCGGCTTTGCAACCTTCGATATATCGTTAGGCGAGAAGTGATCATAATGATCATGCGTGATCAGAATTATATCCGCATCATGAGGAGCCTGTTTCATTTCGAAAGGATCCGCATAGATTGCCTTATCTCTGCTTTGAACCCTGATACTGCTGTGAGTAAAAACCTTAATGTTATCTACCATATCAGCCCCCTTGATCAAAGATCACAAAAATGTACCCGTGGTCCAAACGTCTGAACCACGGGCTATATTATAGCATTTTTTGAATTTTTATGATAATTCCCTGTACTCTTCGAGAAGATTGTAAATACCGTCCTCCGACAGTACTCCCCTCTTAAGAGCCTTAGGAAGAAGCCCCGCCTCATCCGCAGCAAAATCCTGCTTCCATTCATAACTCATGTAGTAGTCTTCGAGCTCTTTCATCAAAGACTTAAGTTTTTTCGAGCCTGCATCGCCCTGCTTTACGGCTTCCGATGCCCTGTCCATTATCTTCTCGTACTTCGATATTCTCTCTATCGAATAGCCTGTATTCCATCCGTACCTGGAAAGGTCAACTCGTCCGTCTACAACCTCAATTCCTTCAGCCCTAAGAAGTTCGGCCTGTCTTCCCGCTCCTCCGAATGCGAATTCTCCGGACAGTTCTCCTTTTGAATTAACAACTCTGAAGCAGGGAATGTGATCCGGATCGGGATTTTTATGAAGAGCATTTCCCACGGCACGTGACATCTTCTTATTTCCTGCAACCTCTGCGACCTGCCCGTAGGTTGCAACCTTACCGTAAGGAATCTTCTTTACTGCTTCGTAGATCTTCCTAGAAGGACTGTAAGATACCAGATCATAGCTCTCGGCTATCATCTGCTTGATATCTTTGTCAGGAATACTTCCGTCCAGGATAACGGTATTCCAATTATCCTTGTTCTGATGATATCCGGGCACAACCGCTTTATACATGTCCCGCCAAAAGAAAGCCTTCTCCGGATCAACCTTCACATTAAGGTTTATAAATCCGTCCTTCTCATACGTCCACAGGAACGCTTTCTTATTGCCTGCGTATCTTACAAGCTGCCAGTTATCATCATGAAAAGGCGCATCCTGAAATGCGCCTTCAAAAGATAATCCGTATTTTAATGCTTCTTCACGGGTTTTCATTTCTTATCCTCATTAAGGTCCTGTATCTCTTTGAGAAGATCCTGCTGTTTTCCGGCTTCGATCCAAAGTCTGTAATAATACAGTGCGGCTCCGATGACATAAGGAATGGTAAATGATCTGAAGAGTTCAAACCAGCCTCTCGGTGATACCGGGCCCACAAAGCAGGTCGCTATGAGAACGGCAATTGTACACATAACGACAGCAACCACGTATTGTATGATGATCATCGCAAGAGGGCTGAGTTTTTCGAAGAATTTATGAATAGATAATACAAATACCGCTATGTTGCAGAAGATAAACATCATGATAACGTTTACGTTATTTGTATCGGTACCCGCAAGCATGTTTATGAAGGCGCCTGCGACTGAGATTATCGTATAAGAACAGCACAGCTCTATCAGATAAGACTTTATAAAATCTTTCATCGGGACATCCTCCTCATTTTCTGGAGATATTCGGTAAAGCTCTTTTTGTAGCTTCTGTTGATACAGATTCTCTCACCGTTATCGAAGGATACATAAACCTTCATATTAATGTCCGGCTTGAGTTGTTTGATCTTATATATATTTACGAGATTGGATTTGGATATCCTTACGAAACCGTAGGGTGACAGTTGTTCTTCTACAGAGCCCAAAGTGGTCATAAGCCTGTACACACCGTTCTCGGTATATGCAAACAGCTTTCTTTCCACATGGTCGAAATAATAAATATCACCGGGATCAAGGAAGATCTCTTCACCGTCATCCAGGTCCTCATCGGCAGGCCGTCCCGGTAAGGACGGCCTTTCTGATTTGACAATGTCGATAACCTGCTTGATCACCGGTCTCATTTCACTGAAATATATATCTATGTGTTCGTCTGTAGTCTTCTTATCTTCAAAAAGATTTATCTTCATCGCTTCGGATTATAATCCGTAGGACTCAAGGAAGTTCATTACACCCTCCATGTATCCGTCGGGATCATCGATAACTCCTTCAATATGTGCACTGTCAACGCTCATGATGGTCTTGTCGGAAGTGCCTATATTATTGTACACTTCCTGAACCTTCTCGGGAAGACATACCTGATCTTTTTCGGAACGGATGATCATGGTGGGAAGCATATCATTTGCTACAACTGCAACGGTATCCGCATCATCATAATCAACCTTATAGAGAAGCTTGGATGCAATATCACTTACAAAGATCATGTAATTTGTTCCTGCGTTATAAAAATCCTCTTCGTTATCGCTGTCTGCAAAAACGCTGCGAAGCATATATTCCATGCCGGGAACAGGTGAATCACAGATTATCGCATCTGCTGCATTTACTTCTCCGGGAGTTACATTTGAAGCATAGATTGCTACGGTCTGTGCTCCCATGGACTGTCCGTGCGCAATTACTTCACTTGCTCCCAGCTCTTCCCTCGCATACTCAACCACAGCTGCTACGTCAAGTGACTCATTGATTCCGAAGGTTACCTTTTTATCTTCGTTGTCTCCGCATCCTCTCTGATCGATGGCGATTACGTTATATCCGCGGATAAGATACTGCTCTGCAAGGGGTGATACACTTACTCTGTCTCCGCCTGCTCCGTGTACGAGGATTACGAACTTATCGCTGTCTGCTTTGAAGAAAGTTCCGGGAACGGTATTTCCGTCTTCAGCTGCTACGCTGATCTCGGTTCCCTGATATCTTGCGTTAAATCCGTCCAGATCGTATCCCCATATATCAACCAGCTGCTTTACGCTGTTACTCTTGGTATCGTTATCTTTATTCTGGTACATAACCTGATCTGCGATCATTTTGCCCAGAGCTGCGGAACCGATTATTCCGAGAAGTACGATTACTATTACAACAACCTTTACGATCTTAACGATTTTCTTTTTCATAATGCTTATCTCCTTTTGTTTTACTTGATGAGCTTACTCTAACAAAGAAAAATGCAACCTGCGGCAAAATCTGCACAAGTTGCATTTTGAGATGTATATGTTGCATGTAGAGAAGTAAGGGCCCCTTGTCACGCTGTTATTTACTGCGGATAACCGCCACGGGAACGCCTGCGGCCACGATTACAAATACAGGGATACAAGCCAGTACCGGCCATATCACAAACCTGTAGGTGAACATTATCATTCCGCCGGCTATCAGATTAACGATCAAGTAATTCAGGAGCATTCCAACCGTAAGCACCAATGCAAATGTCAGGATAATGTGGATCACTCCCTCACCGATCAGCATTCCCTTCTGCTGCTTACGGGTCATACCGATCGCTCTTAAGACTTCAAGCTCTTTCTTGCGCTCATGGATTGAAGTATAGGTAAGGTTTACGAAATTAAGTATTCCGATAAGAGCAAGGATAAGACTTAACGCACCTCCTACGATTAAGAATACATTCACCATATCTTCAAAATCTTCAAGATAGGTTTCTCTGGATTCATAACCGAGCCGTGAATTAATCTCAGAACAGTACTCTTCTACAAACGTCTCCACATCCGCATAAGCTGCTTCCTCAACATTGAAAAACAATTTCATGGCTCCCTCAGAAGGTGCATGCTTCAGATATTCATCCGCAGGAAGAGTAAAGTATATATCCAATCCGTGGCTATGTTGAGGTCCCATTGCGTACGAAAGATCACCGATTGCCATTACCTCATATTCCGTGCTGGTACCATCCCCAAAACAAACATTTACTTTTTCTCCGATCCGGTACATTGCGTATTCCGAATCATCCTGACTGCTCTTTACGGAGGCGGATACGATTACATATTTACCGGTAGAAAATTTCTCCCAGTCGAGATCTCCGGCATCGATATCCATATTGTCGAAGACAAACTCATCGACTCCGTAAACATGTGATGCCATAACATGTCTGTTATAGACCCAGTCGTCATAAAGCATTTTTGATTCTTCATCATATACAAACCATTCAGTATGTGCTTCATATAACGAAATCATTCTCTCGCATGCAATTCCTTCAACTTCCTGCTGTGATTCCATCATATATGATGCTCCGATATCAGTAATTCCCGGAATGGATGAAAGTTCCTCGATATCTGCCTGAGAAACACCATCAAATACTTCGTTTGAAAGGTTTCTGTTCATAAGAGAACCTTCAGCAACAGTAAAATCCGAAGCTGCAAAATTTCTTACAAATTTATTCTTATCAAAGCTCTTTGTGATGGATACGGTAACATTTATCATCAGTACACTGAGAGAAAGTGACAGCACTACGACAAATGATTTTTTCTTGTTTCTCTTCAGATTCTCCCTTGCCATTGAAAAAGGAGTCACCTTGTTTGTTTTCTTTTTCTTCGATAAATTCGTTCCCGTATACTCGCTGTATCTGACAGCCTCAACAGGCGAGATCTTCTTTACGACTTTGCAGGGCTTGATACAGCTGATCCTGATCGTGATCCAGGCAAAAAGAGCACTCAGTACAAATATCAAAACGCTTGGATGTATTTCACAGGGAACATTCAGCATGTTTTCTGTGATAACGGGAAGTAGAACAACCGATACCAGATATCCGAACGCCATTCCTACAGGTATTCCGATCACTCCGAGAAGAACAGCCTGTCTGATTATGAGTCTTTTGAGCTGTTTGTTAGTCGTTCCGACAGTCTTCAACAAGCCGTAGTATCTTATATCCGAAGAAACAGCGATGCAGAAAATATTGTAGATGATCAGATAACCGGATCCCATGATAAGTATAAGGATGAATGCGATCATAATGACTGAAGTAGGATCTGTTTTTGCAGTAGCATAAGCCCAGTTGATTCCGTCATTAACCTCGGGCCCGAATCCCAGTCTCTCCTTCAAATCTGCCATCTGTCCTTCCAGGTTGAATTTAGAGGAGAAGTTGAAATCAGGATTAATGGAGCCGGTATAGCTCTGATTCATCAAATGAGCTTCCTTATCATCAGCATCCTTCCAGACGGGAGCATATGTCTCCTGGAACTGCTTTGAAACATAGATCTGATTTGCAAGTGTTGCCGCAGGCTTTTCCCAGTAGCCGCTCAACACAAAATCAAATTCCCGGACCGTCTCTCCGTCATATATGATCAAATGAAGCGTTTCGCCCAATTCATACGGAAGACCGAAATCATCAAGCACATCAGTACAGGTCGCTATTTCATACATGTCCTCCGGAAGCCTTCCCACTTCGGGATAACTGAATGAGGTTTTGGCGCACTCATCGGTTGTATATCTGATCTCTGTATAATCCTCATACAGTTCATCGTTCAAAAGTGACCCGACAATTACGTTATAGGAAAGGTCTCTGATTCCGGAATCCGTTTTGAGAATTTCGTATTCCTCTTCGGTCATGAACTTAAATCCTGCGTGGCTGACAGTTCCGACCTGAAGCAGAGTGCTCTGTTCAACAGACTTTATTATGCTTCCGGATACCGTGAACAAAGTGGTAAGCATCATGGTTGAAAGAATGATGGCAAATGCCAGGATCACATTTCTTCTGACATTGGCAAATATACTTTTCCTGCACAGATTATCTATGCACTTTTTATTCTTAACATTACTCATTCTTCTCACCGTCCTTTGAGATCACATGTCCGTCCTCGATATGAATGATGCGATCTGCCATTTGGGCTATTTCCTCATTATGTGTGATCATTATTATGGTCTGTCCGAATTTGGCTCCGGTTGTCTTAAGAAGTCCGAGTACATCCTGGCTTGTCTTCGAATCAAGGTTTCCGGTAGGCTCATCCGCAAGGATAAAAGAGGGCTTTGTGGCAAGTGCTCTTGCTATGGCCACTCTCTGCTGCTGTCCTCCCGAAAGCTGGTTGGGCATGCTGCTTTTCTTCTCTGTCATACCAAGGATATCGATGATCTCATTAACAAACTTCTCATCCACATCGTTTCCGTCGAGCTGTATGGGAAGTACGATATTTTCATACACATTAAGTACCGGAACAAGATTGAATGCCTGGAACACAAAGCCGATCTTTCTTCTTCTGAAGATCGTTCTTTCCTCTTCGTTAAGTCCGAATATGTCCTTACCGTCTACATAAACCTTACCTTCCGTCGGAGTATCAAGTCCTCCGAGCATGTTGAGGAGTGTGGACTTACCGCTTCCGCTGGTTCCAACGATCGCAACGAACTCGCCCTGTGCTACGCTGATATTTACTCCATCTATTGCCTTAACAGGTGAAACACCCTGCTCGTAATATTTTTTCAAGTTCTCAGTTCTTAAGATTTCCATTTATAACCTCCATAAAAATATGCTAAGCACCTTTGATGTACTTAGCATATCAATGCAATCTAACGAGGGTCTTTCCGAAATATTACAGTTTTGACACATTTGGAAAAAAAAGTTCGAATGTGCTTCCTTTCCCGGGAGTCGATTTAACCTTTATATATCCGCCCTGTTCCTCGACAAGCTGTCTTGCAAGGTACAGTCCCACTCCTATTCCTTCATTATCACTGACTTCCCTGCTTCTGTAAAATCTTGCAAATAGCTTGGGGATTTCATCTTCTTCGATTCCGATTCCGTGATCTTCGACACTTATACAGGAAAACATTTCAAAAGTATTGATCCGAAGGTTTATACTTGTTCCCTCGTCCGAATACTTAATTGCGTTATCGATTATGTTAAAGACCGCCTCAGTCGTCCACTTAAGATCGAGGCAGGCCACAGCATCCCTGCTTTCATCCGTGATCAGTTCTATATTCTTAAGCCTTGCTTTGGGAAGAGCCTGATCATATGCTCTTTTCAGGACGCTCATAAGAGAATACTCTTCGGGCTGAAGTCTGAAGATACCGGTTTCAAGTCTCGACATCTTAACCAATGCGGTTATTAGTTCTTCGAGCTTCTTACTCTGCGAGTGAATCTCATCGGCATATTCTTTAAGTTCTCCGTCCGCCTTTTCACCAAGAAGTTCCGAATACATCATTATATTGGTAAGAGGAGTCTTGGTCTGATGAGAGATGTTGGTGATGAGTTCTTCTATGTTTTCTTTTTCCTCACGGAGTTTCTTCTCGGACATCGAGGAAGAAGTAAGGTACCGCATCAGCTTACTCTGAAGCTTTGAAAGCTCGCTCTCATCAAAACTGCTTTCCGCAAATTCTCCGCTTATAGCTTCATCCAGCATTTTATTCAGGAGTTTGTATTCTGTGGATTTAAACATATCACTGCTCCTGCTTAAATACGTAACCGATTCCGTAAACGGTATGGATCAGCTTCTCGTTCTTATCTTCTATCTTGCCTCGAAGTCTCTTAACCGAAACGGTAAGTGCATTCTCATCAACGAACTGTTCGTTTTGCCATACATATTCGATGAGTTTGTCTCTCGAAAGTGTCGTTCCCTCATTTTCGGTAAAGCATCTCAGAAGCCTTATCTCTGTCTTGCTCAGTTCAATCGCATTTCCGTTTTTCAGGAATCTGAGTCCGTCGAAATCAAGACTGAGGCCGTGCTTATCGTATGCAAAGGAGCCTGCGCTCCTTCCAATCAACTTCTCCACTCTGAGTCTGAGTGCCATGAGCGAAAAAGGCTTGGTAACGAAATCATCCGCTCCTAGGCTAAGTCCCGTAACCTCATCCAGCTCGGTATCATTTGCGGTAAGCATCAATACAGGAACCTGGGATCTTTTTCTGAGTTCTCTCAGATAATCAAACCCGTTTCCGTCGGGAAGATTTACGTCAAGGATCAGGAGATCTGCTGTTTCCGCATCTTTAACATCCTTGAAACACAGGAAGGATGAAAAGTCATAAAGCTCGGTTCCGAGGGAAAGCTGTATTCCGTGATTGATGGAAGGATCGTCTTCGATTATGCAAATTCTTTTTTTCATAAATGCTATTATATCAGATGACAGTGGGGACGCTACAATTTTGTCACCGAATTACGGTGACAAAATTGTAGCGTCCCCACTGTCATCTAACAGCAAGTATTAATATTCCGTCCTTCTCAAGGGTTCCGCATCCTTTGCCATTATCGGTCCACTTTTTGGAATAGATTACCTTTTTATGATCGCAGGTCTCAAGCTCCACATCCTTACCTTCGCAGTTCAGATAAACTCTGATGCTTTCTTTTTCGCCCAGCTTCAGATATGTGATCACTCTTTTCTCGGGAACGTCATCGGGAAAATGGAAGTTGCGGCTCTTGCAGGACTGCAGGCTCTTTCTCATATCAATAAGCGCCTTCATATCACCGATCTTGTCATTCAGTTCTCCGGAATCGATCTCTTCCCAGGGCATGCATCTTCTGCAATCGGGATCGTGTGCTCCTTCCATGGCAACCTCGGTTCCGTAATAGATACAGGGAGATCCGGGCATGGTAAAGAGCACCGCAAGCTGCTGCCAAAATACATCAACATTTCCGCCTGCTTTCTCCATAAGTCTGTTGGTATCATGTGAATCCAGCAGATTAAACAGAACGTCATTCACCTGAGAATAGTACATGGTAAAGCATCTGTTGATATCATACTCAAAGGTCTCGCGTCCTCTTTTTTTATATACCCAAAAGTCAGCAATGGCAGTCGTAAGAGGATAGTTCATAACAGAATCATATTCATCTCCGCGAAGCCATGAAATCGAGTCGTGCCATATCTCGCCGAGAAGATAGAAATCATTCTTGATATGTGAAGTCATGTATCTGACTGCTTTCAGGAAAGAATGTGAGATCTCATTTCCAACATCGAATCTCAGTGCGTCGATATCAAATTCCTCAATCCAAAATCTGATGATATCAAGAAGATATTCTACAACCTCAGGATTATTGGTATTAAGCTTAGGCATGTACTCGGCGAATGCAAAAGAATAATATCTTCCGTCCCTGGTATCGCGTCCTTTTTCAACAGGCCATTCATTTACCATGTACCAATCGGCATACTTTGATTCCCGGCCCTTTTCCATAACGTCGATCCACATGGGATGATCCGAGCCGGTATGATTAAATACCGCATCCAGCATTATGCGAATGCCTGCATCATGGGCTTCATTTACAAGAGCTTTCAGATCTTCGTTGGTTCCGAAATGAGGATCTACTTTCTTGTAATCCCTTGTATTGTATTTGTGATTACTGTCCGCTTCGAATATGGGATTCAGATAGATGCCTGTTATACCAAGCTTTTTCAGATAAGGAATCCTGTCTCTGATGCCTCTGATATCTCCGCCGTAATAATCATGCATTCCAACCTTGCCGCTCTGCCAGGGCAGAACGCCCTCGGGATCAAGGCTCTTATCACCGTTACAGAATCTCTCAGGGAAGATCTGATACCAGACAGTATCGTTAACCCAGGCGGGAGTCCTGCAGATATCAGCCGAATTCATCCAGGGCATGATGAACTGTGAAAGAGTCTTTCCTTCCTGGTTCATCTCTTCTTCGGTATAAAATCCGTCTTCGTACATATAGATGCACTCATCACCCGAATGAAGTTCAAAATAATACTTGCATCTCTTGTAGGCGGGATTGACCGTAGTTGTCCACCAGATGTGTTCCTTAAGTCTCTTCTTATAAACAATTTCTTCACGTTTTCCGTTCCATTTTTCGCATCCGCCCATTATCCCGGCATCGTAAGGGTCACCGTAGATCAGATACACGTGATCTACGTCATAACCGGTTTTGATATTGATGATAAGGTTGTTCTCATCCAGGGGATAGCAGTACTGTTCGGACATTCGATGGTAAATCGCACTTAATTCCATAATATCTCCTCATCTTTGGAAAACGTTTTCCGTCAACATAAAAAAATATAGCCTAAATCGCCTCATATTGCAACAAAAAATTGTGACAGGGGTTCAGATCCCCTGTCACACAATAGGATTTTAGAATGTTCTTCCGTCCACGGTATAGTCACTGAGGATTTCCCAAAAGGCTTCTTTTCCTTCCTCAAAATACATAAAAATCGAGCTTCGACATTCTGTGCTGTCACCGATATAATACTCGATCCTTTCTCCGTCAAACCTGACTCTGTTTCCGTTTTCGTATGTTATCTCGATACCGTTTTGCCAACCGTAGAAATAATCCTTCATTCCGCCGACTTTAGAAATCTGAAGCGAATCCAGATCGTCTACAAGGTCTTCAATCCGGTCTTCCGGAATCTCAACCCATACCCATTCTTTCTGACCCTTTTCCGTATAGAAATATCTCGCGGATACTACTTCACTTTCATCATAATAAGTAGTAAATGTCTTTGACCTTGCTTCTTCATCCTCTCTTTGGTTGTGCTCGGATATGGCGTTGGCGCCTCCCCGGATCAGCATACCGACAAGAAATATCGCAACGCAGACAAAAGCAATTATCGCTCCGACTACAGAACCGATCACGATCAATACTATCTTAAGTGTGTTGTTGGATTTATTATTATTCATAATCTCCTCCCGCAAGTACTTGCTGCATTTTCTCCGGACTGAGTTCTACTTTCTCAAGGGGCAGGTGTCTGATGAGCATCTTCTCAAGTGCTTTATAATCAATGGGCTTTGTCAGATAATCATTAAAGCCCTCCGCCATGTATCTTTCCTTGGCTCCGCTGATGGCGTCCGCAGTCAGGCAGATAAACGGAATCTCTTTATTATAGGGGCTTTCCTCTTTGATGTGCTGCATCGCTTCGGTGCCGCCCATCTCGGGCATTCTCTGATCCATAAGGACAAGATCGTATTCTTTTTCATTCGCAAGTGCGATTGCCTCTGCACCGCTTAATGCCGTATCAATCTGTAATCCCGTATCTTTGAGAAGTCCCTGAACAACCATCAGGTTCATTCTTGTATCATCGACGATCAGGACACGTGCCTTGGGTGCATGGAAGGATTCTTCGTATTCCTCCATCGCAACAATGCTTTCATCGAATTTCTTCCTGAAATCACCAACGGGTTCATCGGATACAATTGTCTGCGGCAGGAATATGGTAAAAACAGACCCCTGTCCGTAAACGCTGTGCACCTCTATACTTCCGCCCATCATTGAGAGCAGGTTTTTGGTAATTGCAAGACCGAGTCCGGTTCCTTCAACCGTACTGTTTTTCTCAAGATCCACACGTTCGAACTTGTTAAACAGCTTTCCGATATCCTCTTCTTTAATACCTATTCCGGTATCGGATACGATTATGGTAAGGTTAAAAATCCTTCCGGAGAGATGTGTGTTTTCTTCTCCCTTAACCCTCAGATGCACCGAGCCTTCCTTGGTATACTTAACCGCATTGTTCAGGATGTTTGTAATGATCTGACGGACGCGTACTTCATCGCCGTGCATTCCGTCCGGGATATTCTTGTCCACATCAACGCTGAATTCCAGGCCTTTATCCTTGGACTTAAAGTAGATCATGTTGCTGACATCGTTAAGAACCGAACTGAATTTATAATCGCTTTCAGTAAGCTGCATCTTTCCCGATTCTATTTTGGAAAAATCCAGAATGTCATTGATCAGATACAGAAGATTATTTCCCGCACTTCCGATATTTCCCGAGTATTTTGCTATCTCGGTGAAGATTTTCGCGGTTTCATTCTTGTTATCCGGAACCTTATTTCCCGCACTCAGACTTTCGCGAAGGATCATCTCGTTCATGCCGAGAACCGCATTTATGGGAGTTCTGATCTCATGAGACATGTTGGAAAGGAAATCACTCTTTCCGCGGTTTGCTCGTTCCGCTTCTTCCTTGGCTTTTCTGAGTTCCTCAGCTGCATCAAGGAGTTTTAATACGGATATGTGATAATTGATGAGACATATGGACATAAGCGCCAGGTTCAGGAAATACAGAACGGGGAATCTGTCCATGAAAAACCTGGAATATTTATCTGTAAAATACATTCTGAGGGGAGTGTAATATAAAACTACAAGAAGAATCTGGAAATATATTCCGCAATAGATCCCGTAAAGAGCATTTCCGAAATATCCGACACCGAGGGGAACAAGGATCGTCCACATTGCCGTTGTTCCGCCCGTTTGTCCGATGAATACATAGTAGGTAAATATCACTATGCATATAAAGATCATCATGTATGTCGGGATCATCTTATGACCGCGACGTATTAAATAGACGATAACAAGTCCGCTCACCGCCAAAATAGCCGTGGATGCAACAGCGACAGGCTGCCTGTTTGCAACCATATTCATGGTAGTAAGAACACATGACGCTATAAATACGAATATACCTACAAACATGCACGCTCTCATATTCTGAGTGCGCAGATCTCCGACATATATATCTTTATGGAGTAAAGTCCAGATATTTTTGAATTTCGCCCACAGATTCTTCATAGCACCTCCGTCAGATATTTCCATAATACCATACGAAGGTCCAAGAACGCTAATGGGGACGGTTCCAAGCCGTCCCCATAACTTTTATCTCTTATGCATTATCTCATCCAGAAGTGCATCGGCTGCTTCATCTTTGCTCATCATGGGGAGCTCTTTTTGATCGTCCGCAGTGATAAGCGTCAGGATGTTGGTATCAACGCCGAATCCGGCGCCTTCAACCTTCACATTATTGGCTGCGATCATATCAAGATTCTTCTTGGATAATTTCGCCTTGCTGTTTTCGATCATGTTCTCTGTTTCCATAGAGAATCCGCAGAGGAACTGACCTTCCTTCTTGTTTTCACCGAGAGTTTTTAAGATATCCGTGGTTCTCTCAAGGGGAATGGACATATCTCCGTCTGTTTTCTTGATCTTATTGTCGGAAACGGTAGCGGGTCTGTAGTCCGCAACAGCTGCGGCCTTAATGATGACATCGGAGTTTCCTGCTTCAGCCATAACAGCATCGTACATGTCCTGCGCAGAAGTAATATCAACCACATTCACATAGGCGGGTTTTGCCAGGTCTGTTTTTCCAGACACTAGTGTTACATCAGCACCTCTTCTTGATGCAGCCTTTGCAATGGCATATCCCATCTTACCGGTTGAATGATTGGTCAGATATCTTACGGGATCGAGTGCTTCCCTTGTGGGGCCTGCGGTTACAAGAACCTTCATTCCGGTCATATCTTTCTCGTGAGCTGCGGTATGCAGAACGCATTCGAGAAGTCTTTCGGGAGCGGGAAGTTTTCCTTTGCCTACAGCGCCGCATGCAAGTCTTCCGCTGTCCGGTTCGATTATCTCCCATCCGTAATGACGGAGAGTTTCTATATTATCCCGGGTTACGAGATTTTCCAGCATCGCAGTGTTCATGGAAGGTGCGATGGCCTTGGGGCATCTGCACGCAAGAACGGTTGTGGTAAGCATGTCATCTGCGATACCGTGTGCCAGCTTAGCGATAATGTTTGCCGTCGCAGGTGCGATGATGACCATATCTGCTTTATCCGCTACGGATATATGCTCAACGCTGTGAACAAAATTCCTGTCGAAAGTGTCCGTCAGTGCTTTATTTCCCGTAAGCTGCTCAAATGTTATGGGAGTTACGAATTTCGCAGCGTTTTCGGTCATTATGACCTGAACATCCGCATGCTGTTTTACAAGCAGGGATGCCAGTTCACAGGCTTTATAACAGGCGATTCCGCCGGTCACTCCGAGTACTATATTTTTTCCCTTGAGCATAACGATGTATCTCCTTAGTTCTAAATCCGATTTCCCATACTCTAACACATGTATCCCAAAAAGAACAATCCAAACTCTTGCCGAAAGGATTTCTTATGCTATAATCGTTTTGCTTGATTTAGGGAAATTGTCCCTTGTACCTTCCGTGTGAAGGGCAGGAGGATAAACGCCTTTCCCCGTTAAGCGTTATTCTACGCAGTGTATCCCGCTAAGAGGAACACAAGCAAGGAGGAAATATGAATAACAGATCCAATCTCAGAAAGATGACGGAACTCGCCATCTTCATCACCATCATTCTTGTAATGAAGATAACAGGCTTATCTTCTATCCCGGTCGGACCTCTCGTAATGACGTTCACCATGGTACCCATTGCCATAGGAGCTATGCTTCTCGGACCCGTTGAAGGCGCGGTCCTTGGTTTCGTATACGGTCTTACCAGTCTTTATGACGCTATGACCGGAGCTTCCGCGATGACCGGTTTCTTTTTCCAGATAAGCCCCGTTAATACCATTATTCTCTGCGTTGTCACCCGTACTCTCGTCGGACTTTTTACCGGCCTTCTCTTCAAGACTCTTAAGAAGATCGACACAAAGAAGGTATGGTGCTACTACGTAGGCGGACTTATGGCACCCATGTTCAACACAATTCTCTTCATGGGATATATTGTTCTCGTATTCTACAAGACCGAATTCGTTCAGAACCTTGTTGAAAAACTCGGAGCTGCCAATCCCCTCCTATTCGTAATTCTGCTCGTCGGACTTCAGGGTATGATCGAGTGGCTCACCGGATGTGTTGCCGGAGGAACCGTTGCCAAGGCTGTAGCTCACGCACTTAAGAGAGATAACTGATTAACCGATTCGCTTAGGAGGTAAAACATGATCCTGGCTATTGATGTAGGAAATACCAACATTGTTCTCGGAGGCGTCGAGGACGGCAAAGAAGTATTCTCAGCAAGACTTGCCAGTGACAAGAGCAAAACAGAGGATCAGTATGCCCTTGATATAAAGGGGATTCTTGACATGAATCATGTTGATGTATCCGATATCGAAGGAGGCATCATATCTTCCGTTGTTCCTTATCTTCAGAGCATACTTCCCAAAGCGGTCAAAAAGCTGGCAGGTATCGATATCATGGTCGTGGGTCCCGGACTGAAAACAGGACTGGACATACGCACGGATAATCCCGGAGCGGTAGGAAGCGACCTTATCGTTGGCGCCGTTGCCGCAAAAGCCAAGTACAAGCTGCCCATTGCAATTATCGATATGGGAACCGCAACAACCATGTCGGTGGTTGATGAAAACGGAAGCTACCGCGGAGGAATGATCATTCCCGGACTCTGGGTTTCACTTAATGCATTGTCCGCTCAGACGGCACAGCTTCCCAATATTGACCTTACGGGCAAAGCCAAAGTAATCGGAACCAACACTATCGATTCCATGCGTGCAGGTTCACTCATAGGATGTGCCGCCATGCTGGACGGAATAATAGACAGAGTCGAGGAAGAACTCGGCAGTCCCGTAACCGCAGTTCTTACCGGCGGCGTCAGTCCTTTGGTTGCACCTTACTGCAAAAGAGATTTCAAACTCGAGCCCGACATTCTTATAAGAGGACTCGAACTTATCTACAACAAAAACAAATAATCTCTCCCATATAAACGATGAGGACGGTTTTCATTAAACCGTCCTCATCTTTATCTCTTCTCATCTCTCACCGGAACAGATTCTCATCCTTCCGTTCATAGTCAGCACTCCGAGTATCTTAATACCCGCAGGCGATGCGGGTGGAATAAAATATGCCGATCCGATGGAATCACATGTTGCTTTCCCGAGATTGGTAATACTGTATCCGTGGGGCTTATCATAATGGAAGTAATACTTTCCGACAAACTCTCCGGCCTTACTGTCATACAATCCCTTTGCGGAGACAAATGAAGCATCGAGAAGTCCCGGCTCAAGCATTGCATAACACTGAAGAACCAGGCACAATTCGGAAGGCGTATTTATCTTTTTAAGTATTCTTTTGTGAAGTTCTTTGGAAACTTCCCATATGTCATCGGATTTATTTTTGATGCTTACCGAAAAAGCAGTCGCAAAATTCCCCAGCGATCCTTTATTGACACATGTGAGCTTATCTCTTAAGTCACTTGCAACAACCGCACTTGCCGCACCTTCTTCCGTCAATAATTTTGCCATCAGGAAGTCATTGATCGTAACGCCATGATTCTTACATTGATCCATTAATAAGGCAAGTTCTGCGGGGCCTGTTTCCGACAGGTTATGTTTTACGCGATCCGTCTTTAAGAACTCATCTGCCAGTTTATGATACTCTTCATAAGTAAGGATCCTGTTTTCTTTTTTCCAATTCTTATTTGCTCTCTCGGTAAAGAACCTGCTGCTAAAAGGCATTTCGGAGTTTGCCGGAAGGTCTTTTTTTGATCTGATAAGCGTTACATCCGCAGGGTCAGGCTTTATCCCCTCCGCATAGCAGGAGGCCAGCTGCCGGGAAAGCATCAAGGCTCCTCTGCCGTCTGCAAGCAGATGATGAAGCGCCAGGAGAAATACCGTCTCATTACCCGATTTCCACGCACTCACTTTAAGCATTCCTTCATTAAACAGATCAAAGTCCCTGCTCATGATGCGGTCGTACTCGGATATTATCTCAGGAGCTTCTATACCGGATATCTCCATGCCCGTCAGATTAAGCTCTACTTTCGAAGAATCCGTGATGTCATAATAATATGCATTTTTATCCTTCTCGTATCCCAACAGGGAATTCAGAAAAGGATGTGCACCGGATAAGATTTCGATGGTTTCCTTTATTTCGGTTTCATCGTACGGATGTTTAACGGTTAGCGCTATCCCAAAGCCCATGTTCGGACACATCAGATGTGCACGCTCAGTAAAAAGATATTTTCTCTCACTCATACATATTTTCTCATTATCCATGCCCACTGCCCCATAACAAGTTTTGTAGGCATCAGCTTTGAATATACTCTGAAGTACTTTGCAAAAAACGAAGGAAGTGACAGTTCTTTACCCCTGCGAAGATCGGCAAGAGCTTTGCTTACTACTTTCTCGGGACTTATCATTCCCGTATAGTGTATCTTTTTTCCGTTTGCTTCCTTGGGAAGCATTCCCGTATCCACCCATCCGGGGCATGAACACGTAACTTTTATTCCGCGGTTTTTCAGTTCAACGCGGAGAGCTCTGGAAAAGTTTTTCACAAATACCTTGCTTGCAGAGTACATGGTCAGGTACGGATTTGGTTGAAAAGAAGACGAAGATGAAATGTTTATTATTCCCGATCCTTCTTTCATATAAGGAAGGCATTCCGATACAAGCATGGCGGGAACCGTACAGTTAAGAGTACACAGACTTTCCACCTTCTCGGTTCCCATATGCTCGAAAAGCCCCAGGTAGCCTGTTCCGGCATTGTTTACAAGAAGCTTTACTTCAGGATTTGCATCCTTAAGTCTGTCCGATATCTCACCTATGCCTTTTGACAGATCAGCTATGACGGGAACAACTTTTGAATACTCGGAAACAAGCTTATCCAGTTTCTCTTTGTTTCTCCCCACAGCCCATATCTCATCTATACTTTCATCAGAAGCTATCTGTCTTACAAACTCGCTTCCGATTCCGCCGGTCGATCCGGTCACTATCGCAACTCTCCTCATTTCAAGCCTCCAGAAGTCTTGATAAAGTCTCTTTGGTTACAGTCTTCTGATTATTCAGAAAGACTCTCTTAAGTGCATAGAGATAAATATTTCCCCAATAAAGGTCGGCAAGGTACATCGGATCTCCATCCACTACGCTGCCCTCTTTCTGACCCTGTTTGATCACCTTAACCAGCTCTTTATAGAACTCATTTGATGAAAAATCTTTTTTCTGCTCAAGCATAAGCTGTGAAATGATAGTGATCTTAACGGCATACTCTTCATTTTCAGCAAGCTGCTTCTCCATCTCTGCGGAGATTTTCTCAATCTTAAGTTTTGCCGGTATGGGAAGCTTCACAAGAAGTTTCATCTTCTTGAGTTCTTCTTTATTATCCGCAGTCTTTCTTATCTCTTCGAAAAGTTCCTCTTTGGATTTGAAATACATATACATGGTTCCCTGCCCGATTCCGATATATTTGGCAAGGTCTCCGATCTTGGTATTTCCGAATCCGTTCTTGGCAAAATAGATGGCCGACTCCCTCAGGATTCTGGCCCTCATATCATCACGCATCTGTTTGCATTGTTCTTCGGTTTTCGGCATATCAGGCTCCTCTTTTTTTACTGAACGAATATTCATTCATAAACAGAATTTATCATCCTGCCCCGTTAATGTCAAGCAAAAACAAACATGACTGTTTTATACATCGGCCAAAGTGTTATAATTCTATCGATGTATTAAACAGTCATGTTCGGAGCTTATATTATATGGAAAATAAAAAGCAAAAGATTTGGAACTTATTCAGGGACAACATGGAATGCTTCCTTACCTACTGTTTCTTCGGCTGGGTATATGAATCCATCTGGTGTTGCCTGATATATCACCGCAGAGGTTTTATCAACCGAGGATTCCTCTTCGGTCCCTGGCTTCCGATATACGGAATCGGATTTTTCATAATACTTGGTGTATTCAAGCTCCTGAGAGTTAAAAAGCCCGTACTTGTATTTATAGTCGGTGCGGTGGTGGCTGCCACGGCAGAACTCATAGCAAGCTACATCATCGAAGCAGCAGGAATGGATCCCATGTGGGATTATCACGCTGAGTTCCTGAACTTTGACGGCAGGATTGCTCTTGTGCCTTCACTGATGTTCGGACTTCTTATCTGGGTCGCACTGTGTCTGATACACCCGTTTATCAAAAAGCTTCAGACTAAATTCAGAGAATCAAAAGCACATAATATCGGCTTTATCATAATCGCCGTTTTGTTCTTTACAGATCTTATTGCAAGGATATGGCTGGGAAGCAATATATAGAATGACATTGGGGACGCTATGCAGAAGCGTCCCCATTTTTTCTTACTCTATTCCAACGTACTCATATCCGGCATCTTCGATCGCAGCCTTGATCACTGCTTCATCAACTTCTTTTGAAGTTGTAAGGGTAACACAATTATCCGCATGTGATGCTGCCGCAGTTTCAATACCGTCGATTGCTTCAAGGGCTTTCTTTACATGAGCTTCACAGTGGCCGCACATCATTCCGTTTACATTGATCTTCATTTCCTTATTGTCCTTTCTTGTATCTGAATCTGTTTTCGTTTCCTGTTCTGCCGGTTTTACGGTTACGGGATTCTTAACCGGTTTATCTTTTGACGCATCGTAGGGTTTTATCATATTCAGCCTGAGCGCATTTGATACAACGCAGAAGCTTGAAAGACCCATGGCCGCAGCACCGAATATGGGATTAAGTGTGATTCCGAATGCCGCATAGCATCCTGCTGCAAGGGGTATTCCCAGTACATTATAAAAGAATGCCCAGAATAAATTCTCGTGAATATTCCTGAGGGTCCTCCGGGATATTCTTATGGCTGCCACTACATCGCTGATACGGTTTTTCATCAATACGACATCCGCGGCATCAATCGCTATATCCGTTCCGGCTCCGATTGCGATACCTAAGTTTGCTGCCGTAAGTGCGGGAGCATCATTAATACCGTCTCCCACCATGGTAACATTTCCGTATTCCATGAGTTTTCTGATAACGGCTTCTTTTCCGTCCGGTTTTACGGAAGCGACCACTTCATCCACTCCGGCTTTTTCGGCTATGGCCTTCGCAGTTATCTCGTTATCTCCGGTCAGCATTACCACATGGATTCCCATCTTCTTAAGATCGGCTATGGATTCCGCCGAATCTTCCTTGATCACGTCGGCTACGGCAATGATACCCAGTATCTTTTTCTCATCTGCGATCAGAACAGGTGTCTTTCCTTCCGAGGATAATTCTTCAAGTTTTTCCCCGGTCTCTTTTTCCGCATTGCCGAGTATGCTTTCGATGTATTTCAGATTTCCGGCATAGAAAACGGTCTCACCTATCCGGGCTTTTATTCCGTTACCGGCTGATACTTCAAAGTCACTTGTTTCCCGCAGGACCGTATTTCCTGCAGATGCATATTCCGCTATTGCTTTGGAGATCGGATGCTCGCTCTTGGCTTCAAGTGCGTAAGCTGTCCCAATCAGTTCTTCTTCGGTAACATTCTGTGAAGGAATCAGATCCGTCACCTTCATCATACCGGTAGTGACTGTACCTGTTTTATCAAGAGCAATGATCCGGGTTCTGCCTGCCTGCTCAAGTGAAGCAGCTGTTTTAAACAATATTCCCGTTTTGGCCGCCACTCCGTTTCCGACCATAATGGCAACAGGTGTTGCAAGTCCCAGTGCGCAGGGACAGCTGATTACGAGTACCGACACTGCCCTTGCAAGTGCATATCCCGCACTCCGGCCGAGAAGGAGCCATACGATAAATGTTACCGCCGCGATTCCGATAACCGCAGGAACAAATATCCCCGATACCTTATCCGCAATCTTTGCGATCGGTGCCTTGGTGGCCGCCGCATCGCTCACCATCTTAATGATAGCGGAAAGAGTTGTATCTTCTCCGACACTCTTTGCTTCGCAAACCATGTATCCGGAAGTGTTTATGGTAGCGGCGTATACCTTATCTCCCACCGCTTTTTCCGCAGGAATACTTTCCCCGGTGAGAGCGGATTCGTTTACCGCACTTTCACCTTCGATCACAACTCCGTCTACCGGAATGCTGTCTCCCGGTCTTACAACAAATCTGTCACCCACCGATACCTCTTCTATGGGAACGGTTGTCTCAATGCCATCCCTCATTACAACCGCCGTCTTGGGAGACAGGTTCATCAAGCCTTTAAGTGCATTCGTTGTCTTTCCCTTGGACCTTGCTTCCAGTGTTTTTCCAACGGTTATAAGGGTAAGGATCATTGCAGCGGCTTCAAAATAAAACTGGTCCATGTAATACATGACCTGCTCACCGTCTCCCGCAAGCACCGCACCCGTCATGGCAAAAAGAGCGACCACACTGTATGCATAGGACGCCGTCGCACCAAGTGCAACCAGTGTATCCATGTTCGGAGACCTGTGGATCAGCCCCCTGAATCCGCTGACGAAAAACTTCTGATTTATGACCATGACCATTCCCGACAGCAAAAGCTGATACAGCCCCATGGCCACATGATTTCCGTCAAGAAATCCGGGAAGAGGAAAATCCCAAAGCATATGTCCCATGGAAACATACATAAGCGGGATCAGCAAAATCACCGAAGCGATCAGTCTCTTTTTCATTTTCGGAGTTTCTGTATCTTTCAGTGAATCATCCGAAGATACTGTTTTAGATCCGTTATTTGTTTTTCTGCTCGCGCCGTACCCTGCGGCTTCCACCGCAGCTATTATTGCTTCGGGAGATGCAGTTCCGGTAACGCCCATGGAGTTTGTAAGAAGCGATACGGCGCAGCTTTCGACTCCCTCCACACCGAATACGGCCTTTTCCACTCTGGTCTGACAGGCGGCACAGCTCATACCGGTCACATTATATTGTTCCATCCGATCACCTATTTCATAAGCTTCTGTAAAGTGCAGACGAGCTCGTCGACAACCTCATCATTTCCGTTTCTGATATCATCAACGACGCATGTCTTCATATGATTTGCAAGAAGCGCCTTGTTAAAAGAATTAAGTGCGGAGCTGATGGCTGATACCTGGATCAGGATATCGGTACAGTAGGCATTCTCTTCAAGCATTCCTTCAACTCCTCTTACCTGACCCTCAATCCTCTTCAGTCTGTTCATCAGATCCTTATATTCTTTGTCTTCTCTTACTTTACGTTTTTCCGAACAATGAGGACACTTTGCCATCTTTCTCTCCTTAACCATATACCCCCTGCGGGTATTTCTGTGATTTGGAGTATATACCCCCGTGGGGTATGCTGTCAAGATAAAAACACCCCGGATGTTTTGGTGCATCCGGGGTGCGATTCTATTTACAGGTGCTTTTCGGTTATGCTATTACGGTATTCTTGCCGTTTTGTTTTCCGATATAGAGCTTTTCGTCCGCCGCAACGATCCATTTGTTTAAGGCAACGGATTTATCCTTCTCCTCGACTCCTGCGGTAATCGTTACTTTAATTTCCTGTCCTTCAAATTCCACATTGATGTTCTCTACCGCTTGACGAAGCTTTTCTATGGTCTCGGTTCCGTCATCCGTCAGGATAAGGAATTCCTCACCGCCCCATCTGGATACTTTACAGTCACTGCAAACTTCACCCATTGCCGAAGCTATCTTTTTCAACACTTCATCTCCTGCGGAGTGTCCGTATTTATCGTTGATGGATTTAAAGTTGTCGACGTCGATCATGGCAATATAATGGTTTTTATCGTCATCATAGGCTTCGTTCAGTCTCTTCATCATGTAATGTCTGTTGTACAGATGAGTGAGCCTGTCGGTATTGGCCCGTTCTGTCAGCTTCTTATCCGAATCTATTATCCTGCGTATAAGCAGCCTTGAATAATATGTGAGGAATCCCAGCACTATAACGGAATTGGTAAACCAGAATATTCCCGCATAACGGGTATCTATATTGTAAACCGGTCCCACATATGTGGCATGAGCCGTGCTGACCAGATACATTATGAAAACAAGTATTCCGTAGAAGGTAGTTTCAACCTTCCGTGTCTTCATCTTATAAGCCATATATTCCGTATAGAAAAGAATCGGTATCATCGACATGCTGTACAGATGAAATCCGAATTTATTTCCGAGGAAGATCGTACAGATACTCATATAAAGGGTAATCCACAAATAGACCATCCTTACGTAATTGCCCAGCTTATCATGCAGAATAAGATAGAAGCCGTACAAATATATAAGTGCGGTAGGAATGCTGAAATACACAAGAAACGTCGCTCCGCAGTATGCAAAGCAACCCATGAGAAAGAACACCATACCCAGGATCAGGGCATTTACTTTTAACGTAAGTTTCTTAATATCATCGAACTTCATAAGATACCTCTACGCTTTCAATGCCCTCATTCCATTGAAAGAAATGTTCCTATTATTCATAGCCTTTTATGCCCGAAAATTCAATAAACACAGGGGAAATTTAACGGAAACTTAATATTTCTAAACGGTTTCCGGCTTTTTCTGCAAAAGAAAACGGATGCCCCGAACCTCTCGGCGGGGACATCCGTACCGGATTTTATAAATTCACCGTCAAAGCAGGGTCTGTGCCCTGTTTGCGATATTCTGCTTAAAGTTTATTACATCATGGTTATACTCCTCGTCCATAAGGGTGGAATGAATGAGGAAATCGGCCGATGCTTTGTTATTGGCAAAGGGAATATCGTAAACCTGGGCAATTCTCATGAGAGCCTTAACATCCGGGTCGTGAGGAGCCGCGGTAAGGGGATCCGAGAAAAAGATAACGAAATCGATCTTACCCTCGACAATCTTGGCGCCTATCTGCTGGTCACCGCCCAAAGGGCCCGAATTATAGCCTCTTACGGGAAGATCGGTGGCATCGGTGATCATACGGGCCGTTGTTCCGGTTCCGCACAGAAAGTGCTTTTTTAAGGTCTCCGCATTGTCCTTGCACCACTGAATAAGCTCGGCTTTTTTTCCGTCATGAGCTATCAGTGCGATGTTCTTCTGTTTTCCTATTGTAAGAGTAATTGTATCTGTCATAAAAGGCCCTCCGGTCCTGTATTTTTTTTCATTATATCATAAGAATATATGGTTATATTTTTCTTTCGAAAATCCTTTACAGTGGTGCTAAATCTACCTAAAATAGATATATAACCCTATATATATGTCTTAAATTGTTCGTTTTGGGTAATACATAACCGGAGGGGTAGACAATGAACAGTTCTCAAAGCAACATCAGTTTTAAAGACAGTATCAAGACAAAACTCATCACCATCATGGTTGCGGTCGCAGCCATCCCACTCATCGTAGCAGTTATCGTCAGCTACGTCACTTCCACCAATAAGGCTATAAAGGATGCCCAGGACTACATGGAATGGGAAGCCTGGTACATCGAGTGCCGTATGGCATCCATTATTGACACCAATATGAGTGTCATCAAGAGCCTTGCGGTTAACCCTACCATCATCAACTTTGTAATGAACGAAGGCGACATCCCTTATGATGCGGTTCAGCTCACTCTCGCAGGAGCAGACTCCGTTCTCAACGACGGAGAAAACACTTCCGTTGTTAATATCGAGGGTATGCAGATAGCAAGAGGAACCGGAGATTTCGTATCGGTTGCGGACAGAGATTATTTCAAGGCTGCAATCTCCGGCCAGGACTATGTATCCTGCATCAACGTAAGTAAGACCTCCGGACGTCGTATCATTACCTTTGCTGCTCCCATATACAGCACCACCGGAGAGATCATCGGTATCGTACACAGAAACTATGACCTTGAAGGATTCCACGAAACACTTGCAGCCGAGTCCGAGCATGCATTCATGATCGACAGAAACGGTCAGGTTGCTGCTCATTCCAATTACTCCATCGGAGGAAACGGCGGTGAGGAAGAAGAGTATCGTACCGGCGCCGAGTACTACACCTCAGGCAAGGACGAAGGCTTCTACCTCGGAGACATCGGAAACGGACACAAAGCATATGTTGCTTACGTTAAAGAGCCCATTTCAGGTTATGTAGTATGTACCGTCAAGGAAGAAAGTGATCTTCTCGGTTCCGCAAGACAGGCAGCAATGATCGTCATCTTAGTCGGAGTCGTTCTTCTCATAGTTGCCATAATCATCTCAGTCATGATGGCAAGGAGCTTCATCAATCCCATTAAAGCAGTTGAAGCATCACTTACCGATCTCTCCGACGGACGTTTTACCCGTGTTGAAAAGCACGATGGCAGAAAAGACGAATTCGGACTTATCTCACGTGCCACCAACTCGGTTATCGAGAAGCTTAACGATATTGTTACCAACATAAAGAATTCCGCAACAGATGTCGGAAACACCTCCGAAAGCCTTGCGGATATGGCAGACCAGATCTCAAGCAACGCAGAGGGTGTATCCGAAGCAGTTCAGGAAATCGCATCCGGTGCTACCCAGCAGGCTGACGAAATCCAGCATGCTACCGAAAATGTCGGTTATATCGGTGAAGCTGTCAATAATGTTAAGGATTCTTCCATTACCCTTACCAACCTGGCAGACAAGATGAAGAAAGCTTCCGAAGTATCCGGCAAGTCCCTTGCTTCTCTTCAGGCTTCTTCCGTTGAAATGACCAATAAGATCGATGAAATCTCCAGAACCATCGAAGCTACCGAAAACGCTGTTGCAAGCATCAATGAAAAGGTTGAAGGAATCACATCCATCGCAACCCAGACCAATCTCCTCTCACTCAACGCTTCCATCGAAGCTGCAAGAGCAGGCGAGGCCGGAAGAGGCTTTGCGGTTGTTGCCGAAGAGATCGGAAAGCTTGCCGATGACTCCAAGCTCATGGCTGACGAGATCAAGATTGAAATGGATAAGCTCCTCACTCAGAGCAAAGCAGCCGTTTCCGCTGCCGAGGATGTTAAGAAGGGTAATGATACCCAGCAGGTTGCTCTCGGTGAGACACTTGAATCCGTTAACGGAATGCTCAGTGATATAGGCAGAACCGTTGAAGGCGTAGATGTTATCGCAAAGGGCGCTGAGGTATGTGAGACCTCCAAGAACGCGGTAATCGATACCATGAGTGCTCTTTCCGCTATCTCCGAAGAGAACGCGGCTTCATCCGAAGAAACCGGCGCATCCATGGAAGAACTTTCCGCTACAGTTACCACCCTTGCTACATCAGCTAACGATCTTAAGACCATCGCAGAACAGCTTAACGAGGACATGAAGTTCTTCAAATCTTAATCTGCCGGCACAAAGAACATGATATTAAAAGACCGCTTCCGTTTTGGAAGCGGTCTTTTTTCAGATATGCTGCCGAAAAATTCTGTTGTATAAATCACCGTTTCTGTAATATTATGCAGTTGAAACAACCAACATATATGCTACAGGAGTACCTGCTTATGGAAGTATCACTCAATAACGGATTTGTTACGGATTACGATGACTTTTATCTCTGGGTTGAGAAATTTGAAGAAGATGCGGATGCAAGTGTTATAGCCAAGGATGAAGACGGTGAAGCCGTTTCAATAACAAAGGCGAGAGTCGGAATGGTAATAGTTCATTCAAGCTATGACAATGAGGATGATTACGATTCTGCCGTAGAAGATCTTCTCAGTGAAGACTATGACACATTCGCGGAATTCGTTACCGACGAGGACATGTACTATGTCGGGGTGGAAAGCCTTGACGAAGGAACCCCTGTTGATTCGTTTGAGATCGGTGATGATGTTTATTACTGCTGATCTATTTTCTGCCGGTTAAATAATACACCGCAAGGGCTGTCCTATGGGTCAGCCCTTCTTTATTCAGGATATTCGAAATATAGTTTTTTACCGTGCCTTCGGAAATGAAAAGCTTGCCCGCAATCTCTTTGTTGGAAAGTCCGTCCGCCACCGCTTTTATTATCTCAAGTTCACGGGGAGAATAATCCGCAGGGTCAAATGCCGGTGAGGAAGTGTCGGCTGATTTGGTATCACTTCCGGAAGCCAGTGACTCAAGCACATTTTCTTCCATAACTCCAAGACCGTTATAAACGGACTTGATCATCTGCTTAAGATGCTCGGGAGTATGGTTTTTGATCAGATACCCCTTAGCTCCGTTCTTGAGCGCTTTCCTTACAAGTTCGTCGTCATCAAATGTTGTGAGAATAAGAACCTTTCCAAGCCCCTCTTCAACAATGATCCGGGTAGCTTCTATGCCATCCATTTCCGGCATCTGTATATCCATGAGAAAAACATCCGGTGCAGACTTTCTGGCAAGTTCGATTGCTTCCTTGCCTGTTCCCGCAGTTCCGAGAACTTCAAACTCATCATCGACATCGAGTATTATCTTCATTCCGTCTCTGACAAAATCACTGTCATCGGCAATTATTACTTTTATCTTATCCATATCCGCTCCGTTTATTCTGCTATCGGAAGAAGCATCGTTACTTTAAATCCGGCTTCCGTTTCAAAGCTGATCATGCCGCCTGCGCTTCTTGCTCTTTGACGCATTCCCGATATTCCCATTCCGTCTTCTATCTTGGAACACCCCACTCCGTCATCTTCTATGGAACATCTGACCATCTTGTTCATTACTACGATGACGATATTAATATGCTTACACTTTGCATATTTCATGGAGTTGGACACCGCTTCGTACGCATTATCCAGGATCACTTCCCACAGATTATCGGGCACCTGGGAAGTATCTCCTTCCGTTGTCAGATTAGCTTCAACTCCCTTATTGTTACAGTCTTCGCAAAGCTCGTACAGATGAAGCATTGCAATCTTTCTTTTCTCCGGACGTTCCTTACGAAGTATGGCTCGGATCTCGTCCATTCCGGTCCTCAGCTGGTCTATAACGGCCTGCACCATAGTCTTCGCTTTATCGGGATCCTTGTCCATCAGTACCTTGACTCCCTCAAGCTGATATATGGATCCGTTAATATTATGACCCAGCCTGTCATGCAGTGTCTGAGACAGCTCCGCCCTGTCTTCCAGAATTTTATTCTGTGCGTTCAGCATGCTTTTATTCAGCTCGGCCTTGGCACTGTATTCCTGATACTGCATTTCCTTCTTGAGATTCTGTTCCGTCTCAAGATCGCTTTTATTTCGTTTTATCAGTTCCCTGATAACATAGTTTTGCTGTATGTAAAGTGTTGCCATCATGAACACAATCACGAACAGTGACAGAAAACCTATGGGCGTATCGATTACCGTTCCTATCAGCGGTACAAAATAGAATTTATGATCTATATCCGGGAAAAGAGAAAGAATCTCATATACGCTTAAAAATACGAAAGGAACAAAATATCTTCCTCCCATGCATATGAGTATGGCTACGATTATGCAGGATGCGATCAGGCATATGACCTTGTGTGATCCTTTTAAGAATTCCTTGGCAGCAAGACATCCTATATATAACGAAACGAGAAGGAGTACCCATACAGATACCCCTGTCTCGTGAACCGCATTCATTATTCCGTAAACACTGAACACTATAAGAAGTGTCAGCTTTATCAATAAGAAATTTTTATCTCTTATATTCTCACTCATGATTTCTGATCTTGATCCCGATACTGCCCAAACCTAAAGTGACAATAAGATATGCCGTCGTTACACATAATATCATAAAATACACCTTATTGTCCCCAATCATCAGCATTTCTGTGGCATCAAGAAACCATTTGGAGGGCATAAGATACGACATGGTTTTTATCGCATCACCCGCTGCATCCAGTGAGAAATACAGTCCCGATAAAAGCGATGAAAGTGTCCACAATATAAATGCTGATACGGTGGCACTCATAACATCGTCAAATAGAATACCGAGCATAAGGCTGAGCGAACAGAATATCAAGCCGAGTCCGAAGATCATGGCGAAAAAACCTATGCGGCTCATACCCAGTTTACTTTCATCTATCGTAAGCGTGATCAGACTTGTCACAACCGCATACATAAAAGATACGATTCCGCCGCAAAGGAACTTGGCCGCAAAATACTTTGTATCCGTAAGGCGTGTGAGTTTAACCCTTGTAAAAACCATATCCTTTCTTTCGCGAATTACGGAGTATGCGATAAGCACACCGCCAAATACAAAACCGAGTGTCAGGAAGGCAAAGGCATAACCGATAAGTGCTTTCTGATCGAGCTGTGCGTTGGTAAGAGCTTCGCCTCCGGCCCTGCCCAGAAGAACAGTCTCTTTTTTGGGAAGAGTATCGCGAAGAGCATTAAGACCGTCTATGACATCACCGTCTCCCATGAAGAGTGCGTTTGATACCTGCCCCATGAACATCTTTATTTCATTTTCAAGTATTTCGCTTCTCTCATCATCAGAAAGGATATACACGGTAAGTGCTTTATCCGCATCCCCGTTTAATACGTATTCATTGAAGTTATTATCAAGGTAAAGGTCCGCACCGACGAAGTCATTATATCCGTCAAAGTCCGCATGATCCCCCGCTTCACCTTCCGTCATTTCCGGAACCTTAACTCTTACCGCCGTGATCATGCCGCTCTGTTCCAGACAGTTAAGCATATATTCGGAAAGTTCACTGCAGGAGGCATCGTAAACCTTGACAACGTATTTTCCATTGCCTCCGAAATATCCGGCCCTGTCATCCGCATTATCTATTTCAATTATCTCTTCCAGATCCGCAGAATCATAAGAACCGATATTATCCGCCTGAATTCTCAGCATGAGAGTGGACAATATGGGCATAACTATCAGAAAGATCCAGAAGACAACATTTCTAAGCAACAGTTTAAGAGTTGATTTTATTATGCTTATCATTATCTCACTCTCCTCTTGATACCGGCACATCCTACAGCCAGGCACGAGCATATCGCAGCTATAACTGCCGGAATCGCAAGTGCACTTACAACGTAATCACTCTTTCCCATACTCGACAGTTCAACCAGTGCTCTGTTTGCGTGATAGATGGGCATAAGATGTTTTAATCCTTCAGGAAGCGAGGACATAATATATGACTCAAATGTTCCGCCTATAAATCCCATGGACCAGATAAGCGCAAAGGCTATGAATATTGCGGCAACCATACTTCCCGTAAACTCATAAAGCATAAGTCCGAAGGAAGAAGCTGCAATAATGAGAACCAGAACTATCAGTGATGACAGCAAAATGTTTCCCCAATGAACTCCCAGCAGCACCGAGTTAAGTACCGCAGCTATGCCCAGGGACAGTGCTACGGAACATACAAGAGGGATCAGTCTCGACATATAGATCTGAAACGCCGACAGATTTGAAACCTGCAATCTCTCAGGTATCCTATGCCTTTGTTCATTGGAAAGAAGTCCCGCGGCGCATACTATGGCCAGCCATCCGAAATATACAATGTAGATGATTCCGTAATAATCCGTTGAATCGAGGGCGGGAGCATAATCGGGATGTTCGATATGAATCTCGTAATCACCGATGTCCCCGCTTATCATCGCGGTAAAGAACGTACTGACAAGATAATTCAGGATCGCACCTTCCGACTTTGCATCATCAGTCTTATAAATCCTGTATGAATCTCTGCCAAACTCTACGAATCCGCCAAGATTATGATCACGAATGCTTTCTTCTGCTGTTCCCTGATCATACTCCGTAAAGTAAACTCCGTTTTCTTCTCCGATATCCTTAAGGATTTCGATATACGGAAGCAGCTCACTTTCTTCGTCGATACTGTATCCTGCCTTAAAATCCCCCACGCTTTCATAGCTTTCAAAAAGTGCGGAAAAGGCACTGGCAAGTACCGCGGAGATTATGACGGGACCGATTATATAAATAATGAGGTTTATCCCGTTTCTGAACATGATCTTGAAATTGTTTTTAATCAGATATCCGATCATCACATGTCCCTCAGTTTCTTTCCGGTAAGCGTAAGGAATACTTCTTCCAACGTAATGGAATTCGTATCATCCGAGACGAGCTTTTTCAGTTCTTCGCTTGTTCCGCTTGCGATCACTTTGCCGTTATCCATGATTGCGATACGCGTGCAGATTGCTTCAACTTCTTCCATATAATGGCTGGTGTAAATAACCGTCGCGCCGTTTTTATTGGATTCTCTTATCTTCTCCAGGATGAAATTTCTCGACTGGGGATCTATTCCCACGGTGGGCTCATCGAAAATGATCAGTTCGGGATGGTGTCCGATGGCGCAGGCTATATTGAGTCTTCTTTTCATTCCGCCGGAAAATGTCTTGGCATAATCGTTTCTTCTTTCGGATAATCCGACATACTCCAGAGACTCATTTATCCTCGTTTTCAGTTCCGCGCCCCTGATTCCATACAGAGAGGTAAACAGTTCAACATTCTCCCAGGCTTTGAGATTACCATGTATGGCAAGATGCTGAGGAATATATCCAAGTTTGTCACTGAGCTTGTTTTTATTCTTTCTGAAGTCTTTTCCCATGAATTCGACGCTCCCGAAATCAGGTTTGATCAGATTACAGATCATGTTCATGGTGGTACTTTTTCCCGCACCGTTAGGGCCGAGAAGTCCGAATATCTCACCCTTTTTGATTTCCAGATTAAGGTTGTCGACTACAGTCCTGTTATCATATTTCTTGGTCAGATCAACAGTTTTTAAGATCGTATCCATTTTGTTTCTCCGTTTCTGCAGCGCATTCTCTTGTGCATATACACAATAGCAACCGGGGGCAATCCCTTGTAGTGAAAAAAGATACTATTTCAATATGACAAAAGTCATATTTTTCAAATTGACCATTCATGGAGCAAATTATTATGAATTTTCAATATTGCATTGAAAATTTATAGTTGTTATTATAAGTTTACAGTTTTTTCTGTGATTTCTTTATGTGTTCAGATTCGTTTTTTCAATTCAGGAGGAATGGATGTATGGGCAATTCACAAATGGGAGAAAACACCGGAAAGGGTAATTTTTTCCAATCAATCATTTTCCAGAACTTAGCTGTATATGCACTTATTCTGATTGCTTTCATCATTTATTCGGTGATAAACACATCAGCAATTAAGAGCGTAAAAAGCCAGGCTTTGCTTGCCAGCGAAAACGTGCTGCTTGCCGCAGACGCAAATGCCGCCATTGAGAAGGACATAGTTCAGATTTCCGCAGAGATCAATAAAACTCTGGGACAGCTTGAAGGCGGAACCGTTATCGTCGAATCCGATTTCGCCGATATGGATGCTGCAATATCCGATATAAACGAGCATCTCGACTTTATGGACAGCTGCATACTGATCGGAAATCTCGGAGACGGTGAGGAACGAGTCGCAAATCTGCGCTCTTCCGTCAATGCATTCGTCGGAACAGCCAATAACTTAAAAGACTGCATATTAAAAGCAGATCTTGCCGGAGCTATCACATATGTTTCCTCCGATTACGGAACAAATCTCGGATATGCCAAAGATGCAATCGCTGCTGTTACCGAAGGCATATCACAGTTAAACGCAGGCTTCGATGCGTATATGGACACATACATCAAGGAAACTACCATGAAGGGTTCTGTGGTCATGGCAATCGTTGTACTGCTCATAATCTCCAGTTTTGTCCTTACATACTTCCGAATCAACAAAACCATCAGCGGAATCTCTTCCGAACTGGATACCATCATCACCGATATCAATGCAGGCAGAGGAAATCTGACCGCCAGAATTCATACGCATACCAAGACCGAGCTTGCCATAGTATCGTCCGGCATAAACCAGTTCATCGCTACCCTTCAGGGTGTTATCAAGGATGTAAAATCCGGAACCTCCGTCCTTACCGCTTCTTCCGAGAATATGATCGAGAGGATCAGAAGTGCATCGGACAATGTTACAAACACTTCCGCTGCCATGGAAGAATTGGCTGCTTCAATGGACAGCGTAGCTTCCGCTGCTTCCGAATTAACGGATCAGCTTGATATCGTCCGTGAAGCAACCGGCGAGATCAACAATGAAGTAACATCCGGAACTCAGAAAGCAAACGAAATAAAGATTGAAGCTGATTCCATCAAGAAGGAAGCCACCACTAAGAAAGAAAGCACCGGAGCAAAGATGGAAGAGCTGTCCAACGTTTTGGAAGCATCCGTCAAAGAGTCCGAACAGGTTAATCAGATCAATGAGCTGACCAACGAAATTCTTGATATCGCAAGTAAGACAAACCTGCTTGCACTTAACGCTTCCATCGAAGCGGCACGTGCCGGTGAAGCGGGACGAGGATTCTCGGTTGTTGCTACGGAGATCAGTACTCTTGCAGACAGCTCGAGAGAGACCGCCGGAAATATACAGCAGATTTCAACCCGTGTTACCTCCGCAGTTACCGACCTTGCAGACAATGCAAATCTCGTTATTAAATTCATTAAAGAAAACGTACTGTCCGATTACGATGCGTTCGTAGAGACGGGAACAAAATACGAGGCTACCGCCGAACTGATCGATCAGATGCTTATGCAATTCTCTGACAAGGCCGACAACCTGAATTCCGTGATGCATGAGATGTCCGACAGAATATCCGCAATCACCACATCCGTTCAGGAAAGCTCCACGGCAATCAATATGTCGGCAACCGCAGCAACCGAAATCGTCGGTGAGATTCAGGGCATCAACGAAGCTATGGATCAGAACAATGACGTTACTCAGCAGCTCAACGAAAGTGCACAGAAGTTCGAAACTGTTTAATTCATCTATTCCAATAAAAAGGAGGAGCAAATCGCTCCTCCTTTTTTACACTCAGAATTCTCTGATAAACATCTTGGCAGCATACTTTCTGCTTCCGTCAAGTTTCTCATATTCATAATCTTGAAGATAGTGCATGCCCAGCTTTTCCATTACACGCTGACTTTTATGGTTTTCTACGGCGAATTCACCCATGATCGCACGGATCTTTCTGGTTTTGCTGATGTGATCTATGATTCCCTGCATTGCCTCAACAACATATCCGTGGCCCCAGCAGTCTTTTCTGATGTTATATCCGATCATCCATGCATCCTTTTCGGGCCTGTAGACAAGTCCGCCGCTTCCGATAAGTTCTCCTGTTTCCTTCAGAACAATTCCGAGATCGTAATCATCGGGATCGTCCGGATTCAGGGTTTCGATCCATGCTTTTACATCCTCGGCCTTATGATACAGCGGATATATCATATATTCGTTAACCTCGGGATCTCCGCACCATTTAAATGCAGCTTCGTAATCCTCCGGTACCAGATTTCTGAGTATCAGTCTGTCGGTCTCTATTGTGCATCTCATATAAAATCACCTCACTGTATTTTTGATCAGATTCTTTCGGCTATCTCAAGTGCTATGAGAAACTTTCCGACATCATGGTTAGCCGAGTGAAGTCCTTCCACTTCATATCCGCTGTCTGCCAGCACATCGCCGGCTTCCAGGAAATCATAAACGCTGAGTCCGTAGAAATTGCATATCGCCTGAACTCCCGCAACTTCCATCTCAACCGCTATACACCCTTCTTCTTTTCTTGCGGCAACGAGCCCTTTGGTTTCTCTGAGCATTGAATCCGTGGTCCAGACTCTGCCTTTAACATAGGGAGCCTTAATCTCCTTGAAAATCTCCTCAAGCCGGTCCGCATTTTTTATCTCAATGTAATCCGAAGCAGGAGCATAATAGAAAGATGCGCCCTCTCCTCTGTAGCTCTCGGTAGGAATAATGTACTTTCCCTTCGTCTTCTCCGCATCAAGGCTTCCGCAGGAACCGAACATTATGAACTTGGTTGCACCGGTCTGCCAATGAACTTCATAGCAAAGTCCCGATGCAAGTGCAGAACCGATCATGGTCAGATAGAAGGCTATCTTTTCGCCTTTATGTTCAAAAGCATAAACCGGAATATCACCGTTACATGCACCAAGATTTCCGACCTGCTCACACTTATATTCCTTCAGGATATATTCATAGATTTCTTTTGAAAAAATGATCAGGCACTTATCAAGTATATGTTTCTTCTCTCCATAGAAGTTACTGATATCAACTATGGCTTCCGTTTTATCATCATAGAAATCTTTTAACATAATTTTTCCTCCTCATTTTCATAACCACTAAATAAGCCCCATCAAGTATTCGCTTGATGAGGCTTTCTGCGGTATTCTTTGTATGCTTATTCTATGCTATACAATTAATAACGCCCTCACCATGCATTGCGAAATCAGACCCCTGAAGATTTGAATTCACGGGCGCTGAGTTAAGCATATCGGTTGTGAGCATTATAATCCGGTTCATAGTTTTGCTTTCCGAAAATGATTTTTGTCAGTATAAGTCCGAGCGGCACTTTTTGTCAACACATAAAATTTTTAGGCGAAAATATTACCGATCCAGGCGATTCGTCTTTTGATGCATTCATCAACCATGGTACTTTTCAGGATCGATTCAAAACCATGACATGCTCCCTTGATATCATGAACTTCCACAGATACTCCCTCTGATTCCAGGCGGTTTGCGAATTCAATCCCCTCATCATGAAGGCAATCAAATTCCGCTACTTCCACATATGTACTCGGGAAAAAATTTACGACTTCCGCTTCGGAGATTGATGCATATTTTGCTTCGTCTGCATCGGAGCCGGTCAAATACATATCCCAGAACATCTCGTTACAACGTGCGTCCCATATGGGTGTATCCGTATAATTCTTCATAGACTGTGTCTGCATTCTTTTATCAAGAACCGGATAAACAAGCAGCACTCCTTTGGGAAGCGTAACGTTCCTGTCCTTAAGCATCATGGTGACCGCACATGCTATATTTCCGCCCGCACTGTCTCCCGTCACAACAATCCTTTCGGGGTCGATTCCCAGCTTATCCGCATTTTCCACAGCCCACATATATGTGGCATAACAGTCTTCTATGGCAACGGGGTATTTGTTGTCGGGCAAAAGTCTGTAGTCTGCAAAGATAACCTTGCAGTAAGCTTTGTGCGCATACCACTTTGCGACGGTGTAATGCGCCTGTGAAGGTTTTAGCAGAAAGCCTCCTCCGTGATAAAACATAATACACGGCAAAGTATCACTGCATCCTTTGGGCTCGATGACCATTGTTGTCAGTTTCTCATCTTGATAGCCGGGAGTATGGTAACAGGTAACCGTTACATCATCATCGGACTTACAGGTATACCTGGAATAACCGGCATTAAGCAGAGGATAGAAACGACCGACCAGCGAGCCGCTCAGCATGCTCAAACTTTTAAGTTCTTCATCCAGTTTATATTTCATACAATTCGAATATTTCTTCCATACGGCTTATCCGCCGTGAATAATCTTTTTATATGAAAATTATATACTGCACGCATTATTTTTCCAACTTTAATCCCTTTGAGGCCAAAACAACCAATAATACAATTACAGCAACTCCCAGAAGATTAATGATGATAGCCGGAATCCTCTTTTTTGCAAACACTTTCTTATTTACCTTAAAGCTTTCTACGGTTTTCTGCTTTAACTTTGTGAGGATTGATTTGAATGTTCTCTCATAACCGATCCAGTCATACTGCTTGTTAAGCACCACCGTCGATTCCGACACAAACATTGCAACGCAGAGCGGCGGAAGGATATAAACTGTCAAAAGCATCAGGATTTCATACAATGAATAACACAGCAGTTCAAAGAAATTTCCTATATCTTGCCCGCATGCATTTTCAATAAACGCACTCCATTCACCCTTATGGAAAAACTTACCGAAGACCAATAAATTATCAAAACCGGCAAATTCAGGCAAAGCCAGGTTTTCTAATACAAACAAAACGATGAAAACCGGAATGGCAAATTTGGGCAATAAGGTAAAAATTGTTTTACATACTTCAAATATGAAATATGCAAGGAAAACAGGCCAATAAACAAGCATGTGTATTACTTCACCCCAGAAAGGTAAATCTTTCTTTTTGTTTCTGCCGAGTTTCTCATCGATTTTATTAAGAACCTTATTCTGATTTGCTTTCTTCTCGGCTTTCCTGATCAGGTTTCCTATGCCGCTGTTAACGATTCCGAAGTTACCATATACCGGATTATAGTAATTTAATATGAAATCCGTATCATCCCGGAATGAGTAATCCTTGCCTGCGACCGAAATAATACCCTTTAGCGTATTCGGTTTCATCTCCGTGAAAGAATACATATAGGGTGTCAGAGTAGGATACTTGATCAAAAGTTTTGTTTCCGCGAAGTTATCTACCACATCTCTGTATTTGGTTATGGTCTGAAGAGTGTTAAACAGATCGACAAGCGGAACATAATCCGTACCTCTTTCCTGTCTTACCGCATATATTTCTTTTGATTTAGCGGAAACATAATCGGAGAAACTTTCAATGCTGTCAAATTTATCAAGTTCCAGAAATGCATACAGACTGTCATTTAATAGAGGATATTTTCCGCATGCGTCCGTGCTTTGTTTTCCCCTTTCATATAATTCGACACACTTACGCAGCTTTAAAACCGTTGCTTCCTGAAACTTATTGACAATAATAGCGCCGGACTCATCCTTCGTCTTACCGTCGATTTCTATTTCTTCGTCCTCGGATGCGTACTTTTCTTCCTTTCCGAGTGCGAGTACTTTGAAATCCTTTTCAAGCATTTCAAGGATCGGCTTCTTGTTTTTTCTTTCGGACTGATAATAATCAAAGAAAAATTCTACGTCTTCCTTCCTGATCTTCTTGGAGGTTGCGATCAGTTTAAAATACTCTCTTGCAAATTCAGTAGAACCCGCAGGAGCAGATCCGGTACCGGACTGTGTGTTTTTACTTCCGCCTTTGTTGTAATAATCAAACATGGCCTTGCGGAGTTTAGCATCCCTCAGGATCTGTTCGTATTTGTCCGCTTTCTCCAGTCTCGATTTATCTCTTTCTGCGTTTTTCTCATTTGCACCGTTTATGCTCTGATTCCACCTCTTACGGGTAGCATCTACAAGCATATCAAGTTCCTCCCGGGAAAGATCCGGGTTATCTATTTTATACAGTTTAAGAATGTTTTCCTTTGAAATATCAATATTGTATTTGCTAAGGATTTTCTCTTGAATATCCGCCATACCATCACCTCCTTAGCGTCTTTCCAATCTGTTTATGATCACTTGAAGAAAATGAACATATGCTTTATCAAAAACCAGTTGGATTTTTAGCAGGCCAAGAAATAATACCTCATAAATCAATTCAAGTATAGAAACTGCCAATCCGAAAAGCATAGCTCCGAAATGAGATATAATGGCCAGTACCGTTCCGACTACTACCACATAAATTACAATGTTAAAGATCATCTCTGCCACCCCCTGTGTGCGAATTCCATATGCAATTTCGTATAACACGCTAAACCCGATCATCCCCATCACAGCCGGTATTAATAATGATCCGATTGTCCTGATTGTTTCGAACATACCCTGGAGTACGGATAGCAGTATCTTAACTATTGTCCCCAGGGAGAAAAACAATATGCAGAACATAGCCGCCCAAAACAACACAAGTGCAACCATCATGATTCCTCCTATCATTCAATATTTGCAGATTTCATACGAAGAGCAGCGCTCTGCATTTCTTCATCAGTCATCTGATTCGATAACTGGAATGTTGTATCAAGCTTGGAATGTCCCTGCTGTTCTTCCGCAATGATATGAAGAATGCCGGAATTATCGAGTGCTGTAGTCATCACAACGGGAGTTCCCTGAGGGACCATATTATTAAATCTCATTTCAATCTCCGTAAGAGGCTCTCTTCCTTCGATTTCCATGGTCGAATCCGTCGAACGGCTTTCATGGATCTTTATTGATATGGAAGACTGATTGTTTGCAACCGTGTAGAATTGCTCCGTTCTGGTTGCGGGAAGTTTATCGTTGATCATAAGCATATTGAATATATGCATTCTGCCGTCATCGCCCTGAATCTCAATACCATAGGTTCTTGAAAGAACATTGGTAATGTTTATTTTCAAAGCGTTTCCTGCAGGTCCTCCGGCTGAAAGCGCAAATTTTTTATCAAGTTCTCCGGTTACAAGATTCTGTTCCTTGATCTCTTCAACGGTTTTTCCTGTTTTTGATGCTTCACTCGCTACAAAATCATTGAAGCTCTTCTCATTGCCGGCATAAATGGCAGCGCCCTTGGCTACCGCTTCATCGGGATCCGACAAAACGGGAGTTACGTGATAGTCTCTTTCGATCATTGCCGCAACCTGAGGCATTCTCGAAGAACCGCCTACGAGAAGAACCTTATCGATTTTTGATATGGGATAGCCCTGCTTTTCGGCAGTTGCCAAAACATCGTCCAAAAGGTTCTTGGTTCTGTCCAACAAGTCGCTTGTCAGTTCCTCATATTTCTCACGGGTCAGCTCTTCACGGAATCTTCCGGCAGGACCGTTAACCGAGATATTTACTTTTTCTCTGGAGGTCAAAGACTTTTTCCAGGCTTCAACCTCAACATACAAGGATGCAATCGCTTCGGGATCTTCGGACAGGTCCTCTCCGTTCTCTTCCTCGTAACGGGAAGTAACGTACTCCATAAGTGCTTCGTCCCAATCTTTACCGCCAAGCTGATCGTCACCGCCGGTACATACAACGGATATATTATTTCCGGATATATTCATAACCGTTATATCGAAGGTTCCACCGCCAAGGTCATATACAAGAACCGTTTCATTCTTATCATTTCCCGAAACTCCGTAGCTTATCGCAGCTGCGGTGGGCTCGTTGATTATATTAAGAACATTCAGGCCCGCAAGTTCTCCTGCCGTTTTGGTTGCCTGTCTTTCGTTCATTCCGAAATAAGCGGGGCAGGTAATAACTACATCCTTGATCCTCTCTCCTTCCTTAAGCACTCCGGTCTGTCTTAATTCTTCGTTTGCATCACCGACTATCTTCTTAAGGATCATTGATGATATTTCGGGGGCATGATACTCGATTCCGTTAAGGGTGACCGTATCATTTTCCTTACCCATCTTTCTCTTGATGAACTGAACGGTCTTATCGGGTTCAATCTCAATAGAACGCTTTGCTTCGGTTCCGACTATAATATTGTCCTTGCTTTCAACCATAACGACCGAAGGGGTTGTATGATCTCCGTCGCTGTTTTTCAAAACAACCGGCTTTCCGTACTCATCGATATACGAAATACAGGAATATGTGGTTCCAAGGTCAATTCCAAATACATAGCTCATGCTTTTATCTCCTTTAATAATGAATCATGTCAGGCTTTGTAACGGTATACGACTACTTTTTCGGGCTGTAATACTTTATTTCCTTTCTTATAACCTTCTCCAAGACTTTCTTTGATTGTTCTATCCAGTTCAGGGTTATCTGTTTGTTCGATTCTGGCCTGATGAACAGATGCATCAAAATATTCTCCGGCATCGGTGCGATATGCATCCACATTTTGCTGCTCCAGCATATCCGTCAGATCATCGAAGATATATCGATACTCTCTCTTAATATCTTCTTCCGAAAAATCATCCCACTTATCCGAATCGATAATGCGGATCATATCCTTTCTGACCTTAATAATTGCTTTCATAAACTGATCAATGAATTTTCCCGCAGAATCCTGTTTGTAGTATTCGAGTTCCTCATGCAATTTATCGATCATCCGGTCTTTTACTTCGATTTGATTTTTGATCATGTTCTCTATGAGCTGTCCCTGTTCACGGGAGTTCAGCAGAATCTGCATGACCTTATCCTCTTCGGACTCAGCCTCATCAAACAGTTTTTCATTGAAATCTTCATACTCATCCATCCGATTCTTCCTCCTTTGTCCGGCGATTTAATGTAGCTAAACAATAACAAATGAAAGATTTGGATTTTTCAGGGCAACTTTACACATAAAAAAATAGCTTCCGAACCGATTGGTTCGAAAGCCATTCTTCTTTAATTCACTCTGCAAATTGATATGGAGGTATCTTATTTACAAGTTGCACCGTGTGACCCGCTTCCAGAATATATTCCTTCGTTCTGTCCATTTCCAGAATAGTCTCGGGAGTTCTCTTTGCGCGTGTTCCGATATACTCTGCCGACGAGAGATCGTTTCCGCCCAGATAGATAATATGATCACAGTTATTCATGATAGTAACAGCCTGACTGTGGGAGTATAGTGTTTCCAGCTGCGTAAGAGACTGGACGCACAGCGACAGCCATATATCACGGCTTCTTACGACAGAGATCAGCTTATCAAAATCGGGAATCAGTGCGCTTGATGCAAAATCATCCATAATGATTCGTACCGGCACTTTCAGCTGTCCGTCTTCATTCGAATCAGCTTCCGTCATAAGTGTTTGAAGTGCCTGAGTGTAGAACAGGTTTACAACTTCATCCATACTGTGGTCACTGTCAGAAACATTTAAAAACAGAACCGTTTTTTCCCTTCCGATGGATGCGATGTCCACTTCCGTACGCTTCTTGGTTCCGGCATTCTTGGTTTTGGTAAAGAAATAAGGATCGAATACATTTCGATATTCCTCATAATCAAAGCTCTTTAAGCCCACATTAACAAAACTGTATATACTGGACAGCATCTTATCTGCACTTTTCCAGGCTTTGATCTGCTCATATCTCTTACCCGCAAGAGTATCCGAATTATTATCAACCCACGGATGAAACGCTGCTTCTCCCATTGGTGTCATCAACATACGAAACAGTTTTGAAACTGTATACATGGTGTGATCTTCTTTGGGGAGAGCAAGAAGTGTATATGAAATCAAAAATTCCATTACAGTTCTTGCACTCATTGCCCAGAACGGATCGTGTCCGTGCAAATTTGTCGGAATCAAAGCCATGGCAATCTTTGCAACATCCTGTTCCCGACAACCGTTTTTTCCGAATTTTATATAGCTAAGCGGATTGTACACACAGCTGTTTTCAGGTTTAACAAAATCCAACACCCTGACCTTGTATCCTCTCTGCTTCAGTTCCTCCCTGAACATTCCGGCAAGCCGTCCTTTTGTATCCGCAACGATCAGGCTGGAATCCTGAAGAGATTTAAGCTGGGGATATACTATCGATCCCGATTTTCCCGCCCCCGATCCGCCTACGATCAAATCATTGTTATTGCGGTGTGTCAGTCTCGTGTCATTGCTGACAGCAACACCGGCGCCCAGGTATCTGTGTGAATATTTCAAATCGTTATTCATATATTTACATTCCTTTCTGTGCAAAACCACTTAACGTATCGGGAGAGACCACCGCGGATGCCAGTCCGAATTTAATAGCACTTTCCGCATCAAAATAACTGTCATACTTGGTTACCTTGGCAATCTCTTTCTTGGTCTTGCCTGTTCTTTCCGCAATAATCGAAATTATCTTTTCATTAGTGGCTTTCAGCTGGTTTAATTCTTCTTCGATTTCGTACGGTTTCTTTCCGCCCATCTCGTGTCTTCCCCAGCTGCAGTCGTGGATCATGATTCTGCTGTTTGGAAGCATCAGTCTTTTATCCTCATCACATGCAAGAAGAATAACGCTTCCCATGCTTGCGGCAATTCCGGTCACAAGCGTATATACGGGCGCTTTCATCAATCGGATAGTATCGTAGACCGCAAGCCCCGAGCCCACTTCACCACCGGGTGAATTGATAAAGAGTGTAATGGGAGCTGTATCATCCTGTGACTCCAGGTACAAGAGTTCCTTTATCAGGTTATTGCACGATTCATCATTTACTTCACCTATCAGAAAAATTTTCCTGTCGCGCAGGAATATATCGTCTATCGGTAGTGACGAAAGTCCTCTGACGCTCTCTACAATTACATTTGCCATATTTCGGCCTCCTATTCTTCATAACAATATTTGTAATCAATTTCTTCAAGAATTTCCGGTTCGTAATAATCTAACTCACTGCTTCTTTTCAACAGCTCTTTAAAATATTTTCTGTCTTCATGTATAACTGACATACGGATACAATCCATAAAAAATACTTTCATCAGTTCATAAGTCTTACTTATTCTTTCCACATACTTATTTACAGGTTCGGTACCGCACACCCAGGTTCTTAATCCGCGGTCAACGATCGTGAGTATCACATCATTAACAGTCATTTCCTTTCTGTCAACTGACGAATTCTGTTCCGAGACAAAATCTTTGGTTTCAAAATATCGATTGGTCATGTCCGCACTCATTTGGATTATTTCGGATTCAGGTAACCATTTCTTTTTGTAATGTTCTTCCATCCGTTCACTTAAATAATTGATAAGTGCAAAGTAATCGATATGCATAAACTGCTCTACATAAGGAAGTTCATCCTTGCGGTCCAGCATGAGCTTTCCAAGCAAAAAACAGCTTCCTGCGGACAGGAAGCTCATATCATTCCAATCTTTGTAAAACCGCTCATCCTCTTCCGGTATAGAAAACCAGGATACTCCGGGCTCGTAACCTATAATGCAAAGGATGTCTTTTAATGGCAGTTCCGAAACCTTTTCAGCTTCCAGGCGAAAACCCTTGGCAATATCTCTGGCTATAAATCCGTTTTTGTAAGCATCCCCTGCCAAATCCGAAAATTTCATTGCCAGGATCGCGTTCATTATTTCGCTGATTTTGTCAAAGTTTAAAATGGATTTTCCGGATGCCATTTCTTCCATAGCTTTTAATACTTCGCTCATCTTTTCATCTCCTTTACAGCCATACGGTAATCTTCAGATCAAAACCGAATCCGTAGGTAAACTCAGCATTCATGCGTGAAAAAGCGTTTGGATATTTTCCCAGGAGTGCATAAAGCTTGTTTTTCCCTGGCTCAGCATCTGTGTTTTTACTAAAACGGATGCTGTCGACAACGTCGTCAGCATCCTTGATCTCCAAAGCAAAGAATCCGAACCCCGGCAGCATGTTAAACGCTTTCCATATGTATGTTCTGTCCAGCTGCTCGTTCGCACTTTTCTTATCCGTCATTACAAAAGTTTTGGTATTATACATTTTTACTCCTTTACATTTCTGCATTCTTTTCCGGGCTCTTAACATGTGTCTTCATATTCATGAAAGTGATATAGTCATCGACAAGATCAATTGTATAAATCATTTCTCCGTTCTTTTCATATTTGTTGGGAGCAACGTGACCCTCGATACTGACTCTCATCCCCTTCTTTAACAGGCGGTATGAAGCAGGCACAAATGATTTTGTCTGAATGTACTGCTTGGGTCTGGTATTTTCATCTTTGTCCTTGCCCATATCTACTGCAACGGTGACATTTGCCACCCTGCCGGGGCAGTATTCTCTGACGCCGGACACATAACCTTCGATATGAAATTTATTGTTCGAATAAGCATTTACCATCATGGTAGTTCCTTTCTGCCACCTTTCGGCGTGGCGGACCAAAAATTATATTTTTAACTGTTTCGCGTTCCTAATCGACCCGTCGCTTCGGAACGTGAAACAGAGAGTAACATCATAAAATTTTCCCTCTTTCAATGACGGCCGTGGCAGCAGCCGCCATTGATTCGGGTATGCATGGAGGAGGTATCATGTATGGCAGCCGAACAGGTTCGGCCGCCATAGGAGAACGCATAAATAATGGTGAAGGCAGGTCCCAAACACGGTTTAGTCCCTGCCCCACACTTAACCGCAATTTGCGGTTCCAAGCTTATGGATATTTCTTCTAATAGTTTAATAGAGCCGGTGCCCGCACCGGCCTGAAACCAGATCTATAAGAGATCTTTAAGATCTGATTCCTTCTAAAAATTTAATAGAGGGTGAGCCCGCTCACCCCTAAGATCTCTAGCTATCTCGTCCTGCACCCGTGCAGGACGATCAGATATAAAGAAATACAAAAGACTTTATTTCTTCTAATGGTTTAATAGAGCCGGTGCCCGCACCGGCCTGAGAACAGATCTCGCCCTGCACCCGTGCAGGGCGATAAAGTATAAAGAAATAAAAAGCTTTAGATATTCTGATCTATTTATTTAATAATATAATGACGACATATGCACCTAATATTCCTTTATCCCATGCAGACATTTTCATAATGTCCACACACAGATTCATTTTAAAACCTTGTTTTTGTGATATAATGTATTTACTTAAAAAAAGAGGAGCAGTAATGGGAAAACCGTTCAAGAGAGAAATTAAGAGTCTGCTGAATAAATACTTTGGTTTTAATGATTTCAGAGATCCCCAGCCGGATGTCATTGATCGTATTTTGTCCGGAAAGGATGTTCTTGCCGTGCTCGGAACCGGTGCGGGCAAATCCCTGTGTTACCAACTGCCTGCCATTAAGATGGCAGAAGATGGCAAAACCACTATTGTCATCGAGCCGATCATTTCGCTCATGAAAGATCAGTGTGATCACTTAAACACTTATTTGAAACGCGCGAAAGCTCCTTTCCGGGCCATTGCAATTCACAGTGCTTCATCCACAAAAACAATCAATCGTTTTAAAGCAGATCCTTCAACATATAAAATAGTCTTTATGTCTCCGGAGAGGTTCACCGGCTCTTTTTTCTCGGACTTTCATGTTGGTTCCGAGGTGTCCATGGTAGTGATCGATGAAGCTCACTGTGTATCACTATGGGGGCATGATTTCAGGCCCGCATATCGCAAAATATCGGATACAATTACAGAGCATTTCAAAACAAGGCCTGTTCTATCCGCCTTTACCGCAACCGCAACAAAATCTGTTACAGAAGATATAATAAACAGTCTGGGACTGAAAATTTCCGACAAAAAACATAATTTGTTTCTCGGAGATATGACCCGGAACAACCTTAACCTGATCACATATACCGGAAAGTACCTTACCAATCATTTCTGCAGAAACGAACTGCCTTCGGAAGCAGAAATTCAATCGGTGGATATCGATACTATCGATGAATTCCAAAAAAAAATGAGAGAACTTCTTTTCAGAGCAAAATCCCGTTTTGTCAAAAATTATGTTGACGATCACAAAGATGAACTCGGTATCATATACTGTAATTCAAAATCCGATGTACGGAGATTATATGCATATCTTTCCGAAAAACACACAGGCATTAAGTGTGCTCCATATCACGGAACCACCGATATTGCCGATTCAGAATCCGTAGAAACTGCCAAAACTATCAGAAAACAGAACAAAGAAACAATGGATCTCTTTTTTGACGATAAAGAAGAGCTTTCCTGTGTTATCGCAACATCCGCATTCGGTATGGGTATCGATAAAGAATGCGGTCGTGATGTTTCTTATGTCATTCATTTCAGTATTCCCAGGTCAATCGAAGAATTCTATCAGGAAGTGGGACGTGCAGGTCGCCACTCGGACGGACCCTGTGATTGTATATTGCTTTATGATTATTCGGACGCGGACCTTCTGAACGAATGGATACATCTGGATCCGAACTACTTATCGATCAGTGACGTACACAAGCTTTCCGGTGAACGTCTGAAAACCATGAAAAAATACGCCTTGCTCAAATCAAGCGAGGATCGTACCAAATTTATTAATGATTATTTCGCCAACTGTGAGTTTGATCTGAAAAATATTGAGCCGGTAACAAACATCCTTCTGAATCGGTCACCTCTGGGCTGGTGCCTGATACGGTCCGACAGCCTCAATAATCCTGCAATGCCGGATTATTTTGACATTATGATCCTGGATGCGATCAATTCATTTGTTCATGCAGACGAATCCCGCTTCTCTCACCTTGATATCCTTCGTTTGCTTTCCGGACAGGAGCTGTATCCAAGATCTCCCCTGATAGAAGAAGTCAAAAAAAGTCTGACTAAGCTGGAGAAATCCGCCTTTAATCCTCAATGTGATAATCTCCCCGAAAAGATCAGATTTATAAATAAGGGGTGTTTTTCTTCCGTTCGAATAAAAAACGGAACTTTCCTTACAGTTAACCGGGATAAACTGTCTTCTTATTTTGACAGGAATGTCATTTATTACAAAATGCCTTCAGCCTATCTCGGTCTCCCGACAACGAAGCAGATAGAAGAGTTTGCCAAAAAAGGCATAGAGCTTATCCCCATGCCGCAATCCAAAGAAGGTTTGATGATCAAGTACTATATGCTTTCGCAGATAGCCTACACCCGTGCTCTTCATTTGAACTACATAAAAAGTGAGTCAGGCAAGCGCTTCCTGATCAACGTACACATCAACATCACTAAAATGTTGCAAGATCTTAAAATCACTTTCCCCGAAAAAGAAAACGGAGCTCTTGCAAAGAAAAAAAGGCTTAAAAGATATATAGGTGATTATCTTCAAGCCTTAAAAGATTATGAATATATAACTTATTTTGCTTTTGAAAAAACAAAGAGAATTCCGAAGGACACCATTTTTCTATACGGTGACACCGTAAGTGAAAAATATAATACCATTGCCATCGGTTATCCGAAGAGGGAATTTTAACCTCTTCGGTTTTGAAATTTCTTTAATGCAGTGCATCAGCTTACCATACTTCTATGGTCTGATTGAACACATCCACTCCGTCTTTTCCGGAAGTTATGGTAATTCTGCTGGGAATTACACTTTTGCCTTTATATTCCGGCTTACAGTTAAAGGACTGAGCTTTTCCCTGTTGAACCAGCCCAACCAGAATATCATCATATCCCTCTTTAATTCTGTTTATGCCCACAGGAACGTACAGGATATTATGAGGATCATCCGTTCCGCCAAAGACCGGCGACATAATATGCATTCTTTCAAGATTTCCCTTTTTGCATTCCGCCTGAGCCTTTTCAATTGAATCGATTTCTTCAAAGCTAATACTCTTTTTCTTTTTTAATGCATCAAATAATCCCATAACATCCTCCTTTGTTTTGTAATACGCCTTACTTAAAAATCTTCTTTTTATTGTTTATATATACGATAAGCCATGTAGCCACGATCATAATGCGGCCATCACCGCTTTGGGCAAAATGCCGTCATCGATCTTGTATATTGCACCGTACGCATTAACGATACAATGAAGCAGAACGCATAACCATACACTGTTTGTACATCTCCTGACACAAGCCAATTATATATAGATTTTAACAAAAAAACACCATCCCCGAAAGAATGGTGTTTTATGCCGTTCTTCATGATGATTGCGCCGACGCGAATATTGATAAACCCTTCCTCGCAAGGCACCGTCATATCTCTGTCCATAAATCCTCCATTCAAATCTCAAAAAAATGATCGAGGCTATAAAAACTAAATTTCTGAAGAAATTTATAGCCCGTATATCACTCAGCAAAGCGAAAATCTCAGAAAAGGCTATAAAAACTAAACTTCTGAGGAAAATTATAGCCACCCGAGTCTCCGGCAAGGCGCAAATCCTCGAAAAGGGCTATAAAATCAAAGCTTCTGAAGAAAATTATAGCCACCCCAGTCTCAGGCAAAGCGTAAAGCCTCGAAAAAGGCTATAAAAACTTGGTTTCTGAAGAATATTATAGCCACCTGAATCTCTGGCAAGCTTGCACCAAGCTCTGCCAAAAGGGAAAAAAATAGAATCCCGCCTGAAAACAGACAGCAAGCGAACATTATGCCGACATTTTCAGAAAGTCCGTTTTATTCAATGCTAATGGTTATAGTAACATCTCCATTGGAAAGAAGATCAGTCATTTCTTCCGTATTCTTATCAGATATATGTCCAAGTCTTGTATATGACCAGCTATTAGAACCATAGAACACAACCATTTGATTTCCGGAGTATAGTACAACGTCGCCTGAACTCGTTGTTGTCTGCTTATCATCTCTCGGCAGACTCTGTCCAATTGAGCCCACCTGTTCAAAACCGCCATACATTGACATCTGAATTGTAACATCACCGGTTTCAGCCATATTCCTCAGTGCCTCTACAGCCTGATTGTCTTCCCAATCCACATTAACTTTTGTATCGCCGATTTTCATTATCATAGTACTATCTCCAATATCTTCATCCTCTGCTGCTTTATTTTCTACGGCAAGCTGATACATAGTTGTTCCCTCCGGCGTGACATTCTCTTCCGGACTTTCCGTTTCATTATTTTCTGATGCTGATATTTCAGTTACGGCACCCAGATCTGAGCTTGTGTTTTTGGTTGTCCCTGCACAGGCGCTCATGCAAAACATTATGGTCATACAGAATGCCAAAAAAATCAATTTCGTTTTCATCGCAGACTTCCTTTATTTTAGAGCTTTACCAAATTCGAAGGCTTCATTTAACTCTTCAGTTTTTTTCGATGCCTCACCCATATCGCCTATGCCTCCGCAGAATAAGGAACCGGAGAATTCTGCCTTTTCAAAACAGTCAACCCATCCCTGAAGTCCGCTTTCAGCCTTTTTAGGCACAAACTCTTCATCCTCAGCCGCAACAGAGAGCATATATACATTCCTAAACTTATAGTCTGAAGGATACAGCGGATTGAGCCTGTCCAAAAGAGTTTTCATCTGGCCGCTCATCTCGTAATAATAAATCGGAGTTGCAAATACAAGGGTATCTGCATTCTTTACTTTTTCTGCAATCTCAGCAGCATCATCCTTAATGACACATTTCCGGGTATTCTGACAGGCAAGACAACCTATACAGAAACCGATATTTTTCCCTTTCAGGCCTATATATTCCACATCATGACCTGAAGCTTTTGCTCCCTCTATAAGCTTTTCCGTAAGTATGTCGGAATTACTCTTTGCACGAAGGCTTGTAGAAATTACTAACACTTTGCTCATATTTTCCCTTCCTTTATTTCTTTTCTATTCTATGTCGCCGATCACTTGCCATCCGGGAAGCTGGTGAAGCATCCTCTCTCAACTTCCGGATAACCGTATTTCACCTTGGCATCAGAAAACGCCTTGATCATAAAGCTCATATTCCGTGCAAGGTTTCTCATGGTCTGAAGTCCTTCCAGATCTTTTTTGACATCATCCGCAGTAAATCCATGTACCTGATTCCAATAAGTTGAAGACGCCACCGGCATACCGCTGATGGTAAAGTATTTGTTCAATACATCAAAGCTTGCCGTATTGCCTCCTCTTCGGCAGCTTACTACTGCAGCTCCTACCTTCATATGCTTTGAAAAATGTGTGCTGTAGAACAACCTGTCCATGAAGGAAATGATATTTCCATTTGGAGATCCATAGTATACCGGACTTCCCACAACCAGACCATCCGCTTCTTCAAGCTTGGGTGCGACTTCATTTACGAGATCATCAAACACACACTTTCCGGTTTCACTGCATTTGTTACAGGATATACAGCCTCTGATATCTTTTGTCCCCACCTGGATCAGTTCTGTCCCGACTCCTTCCTCTTCAAACACTTTGATCATTTCATCAAGTGCAGTCGCTGTACAACCGTGTTGATGTGGGCTCCCGTTTAAGATGAGCACTTTATTCATTCGTTCTTCCTCCGATTTTTATTATTATTTTAGTTTCAATCCGTCCTTAAAGGCTTCGCCTGCTCTGCCGCTTACATTATAGTATTTTTCTGTCAATACCACGTATATTTCTGACATATCATCCTTTTGTGAACATTCGCCGTCACCTTTACCATGACAATATTCGCAGGCGAGACAGCCGTGTATATTTTTCCTGCAAACATCCACGGTATTTACGGTATGTCCTGCGGATTCAGCTTCGGTCTTGAAAGTCTTTATCATTCCTGCAGTGCTTCCGTTTGGTCTGGGAGCCCCATTCAATACAAGTATATTCACAATATTCCCTGCCCTTCTTTAGTCATAATATAATGGCAGATACCCCGTATACGATGGTATCCGCCATACAAAAAGCAATTACATGTTCTCAGTAAAGAACTTCTCTAATTTATCAAACGGAATATAATCCTTATCTCCGCCATCATATAGATCTGTATGCACCGCATCAGGGATTATCATAAGTTCTTTATTATCAGCATACTTGCTGTCTTTGATCATATCTGCATAAGCATCCTTTGAGAAATAACATGAATGAGCCTTTTCTCCATGAACAAGTAAAACTGCACTTCTGATCTCGTTGCTGTATTTAAGTATTGGCTGATTAACAAAGGATTCACAGCCGATTACATTCCATCCACCATTAGAATTAAGGCTTCTCTTGTGATAACCTCTGTCAGTCTTGTAGTAATCATAATAGTCTTTCACAAAGAAAGGTGCATCCTCCGGAAGTGGATCTACTACACCGCCGCCAAGCTTATACTCACCTGCCTTAAGGTCTTCAAGTCTCTGTGCGCACATGGCAGCCCTCTTCTGATACCTTGCTTCCTCGCTGTCCTCGGAGTCAAAATATCCCTTGGCATTTACTCTTGTCATGTCATACATTGTTATTGCAGCTGTAGCTTTTATCCTTGTATCAAGAGCTGCTGTATTTACAGCCATGCCGCCCCATCCACAGATACCGATGATTCCAATCCTGTCAGGATCTACTTTTTCATTAAGTGAAAGGAAATCAACTGCAGCCATGAAATCTTCTGTGTTGATATCAGGAGATGCCATATATCTTACGTTTCCACCGGACTCTCCTGTAAATGATGGGTCAAATGCTATTGTTAAGAATCCTCTCTCTGCCATTGTCTGAGCATAAAGACCTGAGCACTGCTCTTTAACTGCACCGAATGGCCCGCATACAGCAATTGCAGGGAGCTTACCATCTGCATTCTTTGGAACATACATATCCGCCGCAAGAGTGATTCCATATCTGTTTACAAATGTGACTTTGCTGTGGTCTACCTTATCACTTTTCTTAAAGGTTTTATCCCATTCCGTTACAAGGTTCAGCTCTTCTTTTCTGATCATTTTACATTCCTCCGTTTTAATTACTTTTCTTTTAGGATCTGTCTTATCAAAAAATCCATGTTATCAACTTTCTTCTGACTGTCATGAAGTTCGTCCATCAGATGGCACCGGCATTTTCTAAGATCACGAAGAAGCGTATCTGTATCCCCTTCTTCATACATCTTTTTCATAAAGCTTATTTCTTTCTCATCACAGCCCATGTCAGTAAGGCTTTCAAGAATCTTTTTGGTATCCATCTTTTTTGCTCCTTCTGATTTCATAGTAAATCCTTGACCAGTTTTTCGCTAATGAATAAAATATATATCATGATATTCGATTTTGGAATAACACTTTAATCGTCAACTTTATGGAGGTTTTCATGGAAATAAAAAATCTCAGATATTTTCTTGCAGTTGCAAGGGAAGAAAATATGTCAAAGGCTGCTGAGCAGCTTCATGTATCACAGCCTACTCTTTCAAAGACATTAAAATCATTAGAGGAAGAACTTGGGAAGAAACTGTTTGTAAGGCACAGTTTCAGCATTTCGCTTACGGACGAAGGAATGCTTCTACGTGACCGTGCTCAGGATCTTGTGGCTATGTCAGATAAGATAGAACAGGAATTTAATTCCCTGGATGATATAACAGGTGGGAATATTTATTTTGGACTGGCCGAGAGCTATCAGATAAGATATCTTGCCAGAGAGATCTATAAGTTAAAAGAAAAATACCCCAACTTCACTTATCATATAACCAGCGGAGATACTGAGCAGGTTACTGAAAAGCTTGATAAGGGTATTTTAGACTTTGCTGTACTATGTGAAACACCTGACAGCAATAAATATGAATATGTAAAATTTCCGGAAGCCGATGTGTGGGGAGCAATCATATCTTCATCCCATCTCCTTGCAAAGAAAAAATCCATCCGTGTCTCCGACCTGACAGGACAGCCTCTGTTTGTCTCAGAGCAAAGTTGGAACAATGAAATCAAGGCATGGGCCAAAGACAGATATCCTGAACTAAAGCTTGAGGGTTCCTTTAGACTTTCTTATAACGGCTCTGTATTTGCAAGAGAAAACCTTGGAATACTTCTTACATTTAAAAATCTGATAAATACTGAAGGAACTGACATAGTATTCAGACCGCTTTCACCTGAACTAAAATCAGAGCTGTATCTGATATGGAACAAGTATCAGACTTTTACTCCTATTGCGGAAAAATTTCTGGAGCAGATAAAAAAGACTTGGTGTTTATCGCCATATGTTATTCTCCGAGATATGAAACAATAGGCTCTATGTACTTAATGTCAGAGATATCGTACGTTGAAGATATCATTTCTGCCATTTTCTTTTCATCGTCGGTCGCATCCTTTTTCTTTTTAAGAGCTGAGACAAACATCTTCATGGCAAGTCTTGACGGTGTATTCATATTCTCATAATTGATTCCTGCCTGACAATAAAATGCCTTGATGTATTCTCTCTGTTCATCCGTAAGAACTTTCTGAAGCATGGTATCCACATCAGGATTATCTATAGGACTTCCACCGGTGCAGAATACTACAAGGCGCTTATTCTTCCAGTTAACAGTTTTTTCCAAAAACCACTTTACTTTAACAACAGTTCCTGCCATGGCCCATCCGCCATAAACAATCGCATCATATTCTTCAAAATATTCCGCACTCTTTTTCTGAGCATCTTTCAGATCAATCAAATCTCCGCTCATTCTATCTGCAATCCACTCTGCGTATCTTTTGGTAAATCCTGTCTGTGATGTGTAAATTACCAGTGTCTTCATAATTCGCTCAAATTCCTTTCTTCTCAATGGAATTATTATTTAAAAATCTTCTTTTTGTCACTCAAAAATACTATAAGCAATGTGATCACAATCATTATTCCTGCCATCACTGCTTTAGGTTTAATACCATCACCTATCTTAAAAATCGCTCCGGAAGCATTCACAATACAGTGCAGAAGAACACATAACCATACACTTTTTGTACATTTCCTTACGCATGTAAGTGCAAATGCCATTCCGAGCACTCCGATTCCGAATGCAATATAGCTATGTCCCTGTTGTCCGACGCCGTTAATATGAAACAAAGGGAAGTGCCACAACCACCAGATTACCGCCACGATAATTGTAGCCACAATATAATGACACTTTTCTTCTAATTCGGGCTGAAGAATGTAACGCCATCCGGCTTCTTCCAATCCTCCGCCGAATATCATCATCGGAATCAGTACTATCAGTGCATATATTGGAGCACCTTTCTCATAACCGCCCGCGATACACTGCGGCAGCACATACAGGACAGACAAAATGATCACAAGTAAATATGATGTTAATCCATGCTTAAAATCAAAAACATTTTTTAACCATTCGACAAAGCTTTTCACCCTGTCATTTTTCTTTAAGACTATGAATGATGCGATGGTCGGTGACCAGCCTCCGATCATGTAGGGAACATATAAAAAATAGTGCTTATTTAATGAAAGACCAAAGTAACTGCAGATCATACATGCTCCCCAGCATATTCCCATTATAATAAATGTATATATAAGATATTGTCTGCTTACCTTACTCATAATTTCTCTCACAGTATCATCAAAAGTATTCTTTCATTTTTCAAAACATACATAGATTTTATCAAAAAAACACCATCCTCGAAAGAATGGTGTTTAGCATTATTATCTCTCATCCGAAACAAAATGTTTTACTCCATCTACCAGATGTAACAACTCGTCTCTGAAAAACTCAGGATAATACTTGATCGGATCATTTACACCTATCCATCGTAAGAATTCCTCATGACCTCCATCGGTCATACTCATGCATACAGGTTCGAAATCTTCCGGCACCTTCATATAGTAAAAATATGAAATCTCATAAATAAGCTTTTTGAGATTTGTTTCGCCGTCTCCATAGAAATAATTTTCATGGATAAAACCTAACCTGTCAATCTCGAGTTTTACTCCGGTCTCTTCAAATACTTCTCTTACAATCGCTTCTTCCGATGTCTCTCCGAACTTTATGCGTCCGCCTACCGAATATAGATATTCCGGATGAACGTCATTTCCCACCATCAGCAATTTTCCGTTTTTCATAATGATCGCGCCGACGCGAATATTTATAAACCCTTCTTCGCAGGGAACCGTCATATCTCTGTCCATAAATCCTCCAACAAATGATAAAAATAGAATCCCTGATTTTCAGGGATTCTATTGAATAATTTATTGATCTTACGTTGCTTTTATGACAAACTCTTGAGGGTCGGGAACAGCAGAACGTCTCTTATGGAAGGTGAGTCGGTAAGAAGCATTACGAGTCTGTCGATTCCGTATCCGATTCCGCCCGTAGGAGGCATACCAATCTCGAGTGCGTTGAGGAAATCCTCATCGGTGTGCTGAGCTTCGTCGTCACCTGCAGCGGCAAGTGCATCCTGAGCTGCAAATCTTTCTCTCTGATCGATGGGATCGTTGAGCTCTGAGTATGCGTTGCACATTTCCCAGGTATTGATGAAAAGCTCGAAACGCTCTACCTTGGTAGGATCTGTGGGCTTCTTCTTGGTAAGAGGTGAGATCTCGATGGGATGATCCATGATGAATGTGGGCTGGATCAGCTCCTTCTCACAATACTCTTCGAAGAAGAGGTTGATGATATCGCCCTTCTTGTGACGATCCTCATATTCGATGTGATGTTCCTTGGCAAGAGCCTTGGCTGCATCATCATCCGCAACGGTATCAAAATCGATTCCGGCATATTTCTTGATAGCCTCGTTCATGGTAAGACGGGCGAAAGGCTGTCCGAGGTCGATCTCGGTACCCTGATAGTTGATCTTGGTTGTTCCGAGAACTTTCTCTGCCACAACCCTAAACATAGACTCGGTGAGTTCCATCATTCCGTAGTAATCGGTGTATGCCTGATAGAGCTCCATGAGTGTGAACTCGGGATTGTGTCTGGTATCGACACCTTCGTTTCTGTAAACACGTCCGATCTCATAAACTCTCTCAAGTCCGCCGACGATAAGTCTCTTCAGATAGAGCTCAAGAGATATTCTGAGCTTAACATCCTCATCGAGAGCATTGTAATGAGTCTCGAAAGGTCTTGCCGCAGCTCCGCCCGCATTTGATACAAGGGTGGGAGTCTCTACTTCCATGAAGTTTCTGGTATCGAGGAAGTTTCTGATCTCCTTGAGAATTGCGGATCTCTTTACGAAGGTATCCTTGACCTCAGGATTCATGATGAGGTCAACGTATCTCTGTCTGTATCTGGTATCGGTATCGGTAAGTCCGTGGAATTTCTCGGGAAGTATCTGAAGGCTCTTGGAAAGAAGAACCATCTTGGTTGCATGAACGGAGATCTCTCCGGTCATGGTTCTGAATACATATCCCTCAACTCCGAATATATCGCCGATATCGGCTTTCTTGAAGTCTGCATAAGACTCTTCTCCAAGAGCATCCTGAGAAGCGTAAACCTGAACTCTTCCCTTAAGATCCTGGATATTTGCAAAAGAAGCCTTGCCCATTACTCTCTTGAAAAGCATTCTTCCGGCAATGGATACATTGATGGGAGATGCATCAAGAAGTTCACGGCGCTTATTATATGCTTCCTTCTTAGCCTGACGATATGCAGAGATTGTTTCATTATCAGCACCCTCTGCAGGCTCGGTGAGTTCGGGCTCTACATAGTCCTTAAGGATCTCTTTTTCATGTGCCTCATAAAGGGCGATGACCTCATCGGTGTGATGGGTCTGCTCATACTTGGTGATGACAAAGGGATCTCTTCCTGCTGCCTGAAGGTCGGAAAGCTTCTGTCTTCTGACCTTGAGAAGCTGTCCTACGTCTTCCTGAGGGGCATTCTTTTGATTCTGCTGATTATTGTCTGCCAACTTAATTACCTTAATCCTTCCAGATATCGATGATCTTGAACTTCAAAACACCTGCGGGAGTATCAACCTTAACGGTCTCACCCTTTTTGCTCTCTTTGAGTGCGCGTCCTACAGGGCTCTCGTCGGAAATCATGAAGTTGAGAGAATCTGCCTGTGAGGAACCAACTACTTTATATTCAACGGTCTCGCCTGTCTCAAGATCCTTAGCCTTAACGAAGGTTCCGGAAATGATCTCTGCGTTCTTGAGAAGCTCTTCGAGTTCAGCGATACGGTCTTCGATCTTACCCTGCTCGTCCTTAGCTGCATCGTACTCAGCGTTCTCGGAAAGGTCGCCCTGTTCACGTGCTTCCTTGATCTTCTGAGCGATTTCCTGACGACGGTTTACCTTCAGATCGTGAAGCTCGTCCTCATACTGTCTGAGACCTTCTTTTGTAAGCTTATTTGTATCTTCCATGTCTAGGTACTCCCCTTTCTGTGACGTACGTTAATGCACTTTCTTCTATATAGCACTACGTGCAAGTTCTCATTTTATCGGGAAAATCCCGAATTGTCAAGAAAACAGGGCGGTCTGTGGCCGCCCTGTAACATTTATATCATTGTGAAAAAGAAACCATCAGCCGAGGAGATCCTTGAGGGCCTGCATTCCGGAAACATCCGTAGCAGCCTTATTGGAATCCTGAATCTGGAGATAAATCTCTTTACGGTATACGGGAACCTCTCTAGGAGCGGAGATTCCGACTTTAACCTGATCACCCTTGATCTCAAGGATGGTCACTTCGATGTTGTTGGCAATGACCAGGGCCTCGCCTTTTTTACGGGAAAGTGCAAGCATTCTTATTCGCCCTCCTTTCTCGACTTGAGAATCTCATAGATAGGGAACTTAACGGGGTAATCACCGCCTTCTACGATGATCTGGGCTCCTTTCTTTTCATCGGAATTGATGATGATGGGTCCCTGGAGATTAACGGTCATCTTGGTCAGATCGGTGGGAACGGTTACTGTTACGAGTACAACAATGTTCTCATCGCTGATGTTTCCGAGGGATGAAAGGAATTCCTCGCTGACCTGGGGATTATAATCTTCGCAAACCATAAGAGGGTTCATAACGGGCATTGCGAAAGCGGGTTCTTCTATAGACTGAAAATATCTGATTCCTGCATCCTTGCCCTTCTCTTCATCATGGATAAGGGTAAAGTGCTTGAGATCCGGAAAACCTATGATTCCGTCCTCAAAGGTAAGGATTTTGTCGTCACTGATCTCTACTTCTCCGAATATCTTGGTTTTGATAAACATATGGTCTCCTTTCCTTACAGATAATTAAGCAGTGTGTTCTGCATTATCTTGCTAGTTGCCATAAGAGCCGCTTCGTAGGTAACGCTTGCGCTCTCCAAGCTGATTGCTACCTCTGTTATGTCGATATCCTCGTTCTGGCTCTGCAGAGTCTCAAATGTGGTCTTCTGATTCTGAAGTCTGGATTCGATAAGTGCGAGCTTTGAGGATCTGGTTCCGTTATTGGTGATTGCAAGGCTGGTATCGTTGAGATATCCCTGCATTGCGGTAATTCCCTGTTCGAAACGCTTCTGAGCGATGTCTTTCTGATAGGTGAATGCCTTGTTGGCCGCATCGAGCTGCTTCTGAAGAGTTTCCAGTTCACCGGGATCGGTGGTGGCAGCCTTCTTCTTCTCAATGTCGGAAATGGTGGTCTCAAGATCCACAACCGCCTGCATTGCATTTACAAGATCGTCTATCTCTCTTCCGATTCCGAGTTTGAAGCATTCATCCGCTGTTGAATTGACTCTGATGGTGGTATTGAAACCTACATCATACTCGATAGACTGTCTCTCGAGAGTCGTATCAAGGTAACTCTCATTATACCTTATTAAGGAGGTGGTATCTACAGTAAAATTACCTGTTGCGGTGTCCCTTTCTACCTCCATTGATGCACTTCTGAAGAAGTGCTGGGGGCGGAGATCTTCAGCCCTGAATTCGGTCTTCTGATAAGTAATGAGGATCTGGGATTCATCCTTATCTCCGGTGGTGGCATCATCTTTGGTTGCCATCAGTTTGTCATAAACGTTCTTGCCGATAAGGATCTCACCGGTATCGGGTACATAAATAACGCTGTCGGGATCGGCTTCCGCTGCGGAATAGGGATCCGCTGTGGACTTGATCTCGGTCATGTTATCGATAGTCTGAAGGACGCCTGCTGCATCATAATACTGAATGAGAGGCTCTCCGATGGGTGTATCGACCATGTTGCCGGCTCCGTCATCTTTCTTATAGGTTCCCAGCATGTCGTCTTGGTACTCACCTGCCTCATCAAGATCGTTATATGAAAGTCTGAATCTGTAGCAGGTGGACTTCTCAACATCCTGCTCTACGATTGCGCTATGGGCCGTATCGTTGAAATTCGAAGCGGTCCAGGTTGCGATATCGCCCTGCTTTACATGAGTAACGGAATCGATGGCGGTTCTGTCGAGCTGCTCTGTCATCTGATATCTCATGTATGTCTGCTGCTGAAAAGAAAGAGAGGTATCGGTCCTGTATCCGGTAAATACATATCTTCCCGCATAGTCCGCATCACCGGTCTTGTAGATCTCACTTGAAAATGCCTTGAGCTCTTCAAGAATGGTATTTCTGTCGGAACTGGTAAGGTCGCCGTTTGCTCCCTTGGTGCAGTCGTTCTGACATGAGGTGATTATGGAAGAAAGCGAAGAAAGAGCATCCTCGGTTACTTTCAGCCAGCTGGTGGCATCGGGGATGTTCTTGGAATAATACTGTGTTACTTCGGTTACGTTGGAACGCAGGCGAAGAGCCCTAATTGCGATAACAGGGTCGTCGGAAGGACGTATGATCTTCTTTTCGGAAGAAAGCTGACTTGTGAGTTTATCTTCGAGAACTTTATTGGTGTTGATATTTGCGAGGTTGTTCCTCTGCATTATCTTATTGGTAATACGCATATCTGCCTCCTGCGGATCCTCCGCTCTTGGTCAGACATCCTTGTCGATCTGTAATGAGGGTTCCTTCCCTGCATTATGGTTCTATTATACTCCCGTTTCGAGTATCAGTCTTCTGTATATCTCCTGGAAGACGGATATCATCTTGGAAGAAAGGTTATAAGCGTTCTGGAATTTGACCAGATTGACCGCTTCTTCGTCTTCGTCTACACCGGATACGGTAAGTCTGGTATTTCCTATGGACTTCTGTACTGCTTCGTAGCTTTCAACTCCGGTATTTGCTGCCGATGCATTCAGTGCTACGTCCGAAAGGACTCCTTCAAGGTATCCTGATGCCGTGCCGCCTCTGAATGAGAGGACATCCTTGGTATTTGTCATATCCTGAAGTGCTTCGAGGAGGTCATTCTGCTCGACTCCGTCTCCGGCCTTGAACTTATTGGTCATGAGGGTAGGATCGTTGACCATTGCAGTCAGGATACTGAAATTCTCTGCAGTGAGCTTGTAATAAGAATCATCCGATACATCAACAACGAGATTCTGACCGTATGTTGACTGCTTCTCAGCATCACTTCCCGAATTATATGCCCTGAGGAGCGTGTCCGCTCTCCAGGTTGTCTGGGTTCCGGTATCGTCCTTCTGATCGGGGAAAAAGTACTGCTGGTCTTCGGCAGCCTTATTTCCCGTGAACATTATCGTTCCGGTTCCTTCCGGATTGGCATCGGTCTGATTACCGCTCTTTAAGATGTCGTTGAACTTCTGAGCGAAGGTTCTTACCCATTCATTGAGCTGAGCCATGTAATAGGGAATTCCTTCGTATCCGATATCATCACCTATCTTGGCGGGCTTGCCCACACGGTCATTGGTTACGTGTCTGGGGTTAAGGGACTGCTCGTTGCTGAGAATGAAGGTGTATGAATAGGTTGCCTTTCCGGTTGAATCTATATCTACTTTGTATGACCAGGAATCGTAGTAAAATTCGGTATTTCCGAGATTGATGATTCCGCCCTGGTCTGAGAGATTACTCTTATTGAGATCCTTGAGGAAATCAGCGGTTACTTCTACGGTTACGGTATCATGCTTTCCGCCTTCTTTATCGGTATAACCGTTTACGGTGGTTTCGGTAACGGTTCCGTTAAAGTATTCGCTGTTATTTCCGTCTCTCATCTCTACAAGGCCTCTTAATTCGCCTCCGAGTCTTGCATTCGAGAGTTTGAATTTCTCACCGTTCTCCCAATATACATCGTAAAGTCCGTTGATATCGGTCTGGTTTACTTTTTCATAATCCGCACGTGCCACGCATACAAGTTCGTTATGCTCCTTGGCATCTACCAGTGACTGGCCGCCTGCGATCTTAACGATGAATCTGTAAGCTCCGGTCTCCCTGGTGGGATCGTTCTTGTCATATACGGGGAGCTCTTCGGTCTCAACATCGACTATCTCGGATAATCTGTCGATGAGAAGGTCTCTTCTGTCCCTGAGCTCATTTGCTTTCTGTCCGCCCATCTCGATGGTGGTGATCTGCTCGTTGAGGGTAGCGATCTCTCCGGAGATGGAGTTGATGTCGTCTATTTTGATCTTGATCTCGGAGTTTACGTCCTTCTGTACGTTCTGAAGGTTTCCGACGATCTGGTTGAAGTAATCGGTAAGCTGTCCGGCATATCCCACAAACTGGCTCTTTGCACTGGATGATCCGGGATCCTTCATGATCTCTTCAAGAGCGGTGATCATGAGCTTGTCGTAAATGGATGAAAAGCCGCCGTTCGTTCCGCTGTCATAGAAGTAATCTTCCAGCTCTCTCATGTAGTAGCTCTTCATATTGTATTCGCCGAGCTTGGAGTTGTTGTTCCAGTACTTCTGATCGTAGAATCCGTCTCTGATACGCTCGACGGAAAGAGTATCAACGCCCGCACCGGCACAGCCGTATCTCTGGAAGGTACGGATGGGATATGCAGCCTGGGTATCTACCTGCTGCCTTGAATATCCTTCGGTCTGGACGTTGGAAATGTTATTTGCGGTTGTATTAAGGTTGGCATTTGCTGCCAAAAGTCCTGAATATGCGATATTAAGTCCGAAAAATTGTGAACTCATGGGATATTCCTCTTAAAAAAACGCGGGTAGCGAAGCATTCGCGTAGCCTTACGCTTATTATATCGGTAAATATAGGGGGAGACTTGAGTCTCCCCCTGTAAAAACAGTACGTATTTAAGTAATTAAGTAAGGCTGTTGAGCAGGTGCTCCATCATCTCATCGACCACGTTGATAAATCTGGATGATGCGTTGTATGCACTCTGGTATTTGATCATATTGCTGAGCTCTTCGTCCGACGAAACGGCTTCAACCTGATCCTTGGCACTCTCGGCCGCGGAAACCGTCTTAGCCTGGTTCTCATATATGCTGTTATACATATATCCGGAGTTGGAAACCTGGGATACGAGGTCGCTGTAGTATTCGTTTAGGCTTACTTTCTTGATGACCGTGGGATTTAAGGTATAGACCTCATCGGTAAACACCTTCTTGAGAGCCTCCATGGTGGCCATATCTTCGGAACCGTCCTCGAGTCTGAATCCCATGAGGGAAGGAGTCTGCTGAAGTTCCTGATTTATACGGGTATTTGCGACGGAATACAGGCTGTACTTAAGGTCCGCAAGCTTATTCTGGTCGATAACATTACCGTCATTGTCCACAACCTGGCCCCTTGTGTTAAACTTGGGCATTTCCTCTTCGTTGTATACCCAGTATGAATCGAGTCCGTCTGCGGAAAGATCGTATCCGGTATATCCGTCGGTGGTTGACTTCTGGAAGAGCTGGAGAGGTGCTCCGTTGGAATCTTCCATGTAATTATATCCGTCGTCTTCGTCTATATGGATCTTGTATTCTTTACCGTCATACCACTTAGTATCTCTGGCCTTGATGGCGTTATAGATGTTAAGGTCGTCTCCGGTGGAATTTGCACTTACGGTCCTTACGCCTGCTGCATTCTCGAGAACACCGTTTACTGCGGTGATAACGTTGTGAATGAGCTGGTCGAACTCGGCCTCAATATTCATAAGAACCGAATCCTTAACATCGTCATAAAATCTGATATCGGTATAGTCGGCTCTTCTGTCGCCTCTTGCATACAGAAGGCTTCTGAGCTTACCCACATCGGTATTTGCTTCCGATGAGATGGGTCTGTCGGTGTCAAAAACATGAGCTGCTTCTATATTGTAGATACGGTCACCCTTTTTTCCGTCGGTGGTGAAAATAGTATCGTCGACAGCCTTGGGGTCTCCGCCGGGAACTACGGTATAGTTAGAGTTCTGAGGCCAGTAGGGGGTGTAAAAGCCGGTCTGTGAGTCGATATCGATCCAGATCTCATAGCAAAGGGAGCCTTTTACGAAGTCCTCACCCTCGATCTGAACGGAAACTGAGCCGTACTGGTCTTCTTTATATGTAATATTACAAAGAGCAGAAAGCTTATCGAGGATCAGATTTCTCTGGTCACGGAAGTCGTTGGCTTTCTCCTCGCCGAGTTCGATTTTCTGAATGGTCGAATTAAGCTCCAGGATCTTCTTACCATACTCATTGATGGTCTTAACATCCTGAAGTACCTGATAGTTTATGTTGTCCTGATATCCCGCAAGATCATTGTATACGGAGCGGGCTCTCTCAAGAAACTCGGATGCTTCACTTACGAGGGCACCCTGAGTTACGGAATTGCAGGGATCCTTGGTCAGCTCCTGGACTGCTGTCCAGAGGTCTGCCATGGACTGCTGAAAAGACGCACCGTTAAGCTCACCGAGAAGATCTTCGACCTCATTTAAGGTATTCTTGGAAACCTCATAAAAGTCCTGTCTTCCGAGCTCGGTGCGGTATGTTTTGTCAAGGAAGTAATCCCTGACCTGTTTTGCATTAGAATAATAAACTCCAAGTCCGGTCTGCTGATAAGAAATAGCACTACCTGTCTTGGAGATTGTTATATATCTTCTGTCGTCTAATTCAACCTGCTGTCTGGTATATCCTTCAGTTTCAGCGTTGGTGATGTTGTGTGCAACGGTATTTAACGCGTTGGTGCTGGCCTGAAGTCCCGTGACACCCAGGGAAAGGTCACTCCACAGGGACATACGTAATCTCTCCTATTGTTTTGCGTCAAAGGTACCTCTGGTGACTCCCAGAGTTCCTCCGGTGTAATTTGCTCTCGAATAATTTGCCGTTTCAGGTGCGGCTTTAAGTGAATTAAGGAGATTAAGTTCAAAATCCACCATTTCAAGTGAGCTCTTAAGGAGTTCGCTGTTCTGATCGTTTACCCTGGCAAGTTCGTGTACCACCGCAGAAAGCCTGTCGTAAACTTCCGCAAGCTTTTTCTGCTCAGCGGGAGACTTATCAAGTAATCCGATAAGATTCCTCAGCTTAAGTTCATTAACATCCCTGTTAATTACATTCGCTATGTCGGCAGTAACCTTGGACCTCATTGAATCGAGGTTCTGCAGCCTGTCGGCATGCGACTGTTCATCTTCCGTGATCTTGCCCAGCGCATCGAGGTCTCCGGCCACAATGACCGGGGTTTTTGAGCGAGCCAGTCCGAGAACGATCTCATATTCATCGCATTCTTCCGAAAGTACGGTTATAAGATTCTCTACAAGACTAGCCACGCTTTACCCCAATTCCTGGAATTTCTGAAGAAGTTTGTCAGCAAAGCTCTCAGCGCTGACATTGTAAGTGCCTGACGCAAGTTTGGACTTCATCGAATCAACAACTTCGGGTCTTACGTCGGGAGTAGCTGCAAGTGCATCCTTAGCAGTCTTCATGTCTTTGCCGATGCTGCTGATGGATACCTTATCGGTTGTTGCGGCTGTGCCCTTAACCTTCTGTGTATTCGAGACCCTTGAAGTCTGGTACAGGCTCTGGATCTGAGAATAACTCTCTATACGCATTCGGTTTTTGCCTCCTTTTTAACGTATTGCAAAGCATATTCCATGCCTTACATCTACTTTATCGGAGTGCGGCACTGAAAACTTTACACTTTTTTTGTAAAAAAAGCCCCTTTTTGAGCCCGAAAACCCAAAAAGAGGCTATAACGATTATTATAATTCGCAGGTCCCTACGGTTCTGGGGAAAGGAAGTACGTCACGGATGTTGCCCATACCGGTAAGGTACATGACGCATCTTTCGAATCCGAGACCGAATCCTGAGTGACGGGCGGAACCGTATCTTCGGAGGTCAAGGTAGAATTCATAGTCTTCCTTGGCAAGTCCCAGCTCTTCCATACGCTTCTCGAGCTTGGAAAGGTCAGCCTCTCTCTCACTTCCTCCGATGATCTCGCCGATTCCGGGAACAAGGCAGTCCATAGCTGCTACGGTCTTTCCGTCGGGATTCTGCTTCATATAGAAGGCTTTGATCTCCTTGGGATAGTCGGTTACGAATACGGGACGCTTGAAGATCTCCTCGGTGAGGTATCTCTCGTGCTCTGTCTGGAGGTCGCAGCCCCAGCTTACCTTGTAATCGAACTTATCGTTATGCTCTTCAAGGAGCTTGATAGCCTCGGTGTAGGTTACTCTTCCGAATTCGGAGTTAGCTACATGCTCAAGTCTCTCAAGAAGTCCCTTGTCAATGAACTGGTTAAAGAATGCCATCTCTTCGGGAGCATGCTCAAGGGTATATCTGATAACGTACTTAAGCATATCCTCGGCGATTTCCATGTTGTCGGAAAGCTCTGCAAATGCGATTTCGGGCTCGATCATCCAGAACTCCGCAGCGTGGCGGGTGGTATTGGAATTCTCGGCACGGAAGGTGGGGCCGAAGGTGTAAACCTTCTTAAATGCAAACGCATAGGTCTCAACATCGAGCTGTCCGGAAACGGTAAGATTGGTCTGTTTTCCGAAGAAATCCTTGGAATAATCAACGGTTCCGTCTTCTTTTTTAGGAAGATTGTTGAGGTCCAAAGTGGTAACCTGGAACATCTCGCCTGCGCCTTCGCAGTCACTTCCGGTGATGATGGGGCTGTGTACGTATACGAAGCCTCTCTCCTGGAAGAAGCTGTGGATTGCAAATGCAATGACGCTTCTGACTCTGAACACTGCCTGGAAGGTATTGGTACGTGCTCTTAAGTGAGTCATGGTACGGAGATATTCAAGAGTATGACGCTTGGGCTGAAGGGGATAATCGGAAGGAGAAGATCCCTCGAGGATCACCTCGGTTGCCTGCATCTCGAAGGGCTGCTTGGCATCGGGGGTAGCTACGATCTCACCCTTGGCGATGACAGCGGTTCCTACTCCGAAATGTGCCACTTCTTCGAAATTGGAGATTTTGTCTCCGTAAACCACCTGAAGGGTTCTGAAATCGGTTCCGTCACTGAGGACGATGAAGCCGAAAGTCTTGGAATCTCTGTTTGTACGGATCCATCCGCCTACGGTGACTTCTTTGCCGACATAGTCTTCCGTTTTCTTAAATAGATCTCTGATCTCTGTAAGTTCCATATGCGTTACCTCGTTTTTGAAACAATAAACCTTTCCCCCGGGGAAGGGTCAATTACCAATTAATAATATGTATCGAGAAGGTAATCAGCTACCTGTTCCTCAAAATAGTACACTCTGTACTCCGATTCGGATGCTCCCATGAAGAACTCTTCATCGCTTACTCCGGACTGGGCCTTAAGGTCTCCGAGCCACGCCTGGAAGTCCTCTTCGGTGGGCAATACATTATTCTCGGTAGCGATGATGTAAAGAGCAGCATCATAATACATCTGGTTCTTTGAATAATCCTCGACGAATGCATCAAGGCTCTGACCGTAATAGCTTGCATAGGTCTCTGCATCAACTCCGTAGCTGGTAGCAATTGAAGTGATCGCTCTCATGACCTGAGTATTGTAAGCTTCAGCAAGCTCCTGGGGAATATCCTGAGTGACGGTAACCATATTGGGAAGGATGTCATAAAGGTAATTCTTAAGGTTGCTTCTGTTGTAATCGTCAACCTGGCTCTGAAGCTCTTCGTAGTAGAAGGTCTCAAACGACTCGATATCGCTGAAAGGGTCCTGATCGGGCTCAAGATGAGCATTTGCTTCTTCAATGATGGCATCGGGAGAAACAATGTACTGAACGGTGCAGGTAAATACTACAGCTTTTCCGGCAAGGTCGGCGCTGTGGTAATCTTCGGGGAAAGAAATCTCAAGATCCTGCTCCTCACCGGGCATCCAGCCGATAAGCCCGTCCTCAAATCCGGGAATAAAGGTATTTGAACCGATTCCGAGAAGGTATCCCGTTCCGGTGCCGCCGTCAAAAGGAACTCCGTCCTCTTTTCCGCAGTAATCAAGGCAAACAACGTCTCCGAGCTCAACGGGTCTGTCGGTGATTCCCTGTTTATCGACTATCTGGTTGGAAAACTCTGCCAGAAATCCCACATACTCGGAAAGCTTCTCTTCTTCGGACAGTGTTACATCCTCATATCCGAAATCAATGTTTTTGTAGTCTCCGATGGTTACATACTGTGTCATGTCGTAATCAAGTACGGAAAGTATGTATCCTGTAGCCGCGGGATCGGTTGCCCCCGCAGAGGGTGTGGTCACGGTATTACCTGCAGGGGATGCGTTTTCGATATTTTCTTTGCCGCAGGCTGCAAGGGCAAGAACGGATGCCGCCGTAAGCGCTATTAAGCTTAATGTCTTCTTTTTCATATAAATTCTCTTTCTAAATTAATGGCATAAAATGCATATCACACGAAATTGTACCACTTAGAACCCTTATGCACAAACAAATTATTGATAATGACGCCCTATTTTGCTACAATGGGCATTTGAAAGAGGTGTTTTATGGGTAAAGCAGCAATTGTAGCAATCATAGTTTTAGTTATATTTATCGCACTTCTCGTCGTTTTGTACTTCGTAGGCAAGAAGATGCAGAAGCGTCAGGATGAGAATAATGCAATGTTACAGGCCAACAAGCAGTATGTAACAATGCTGATCATCGATAAGAAGAGAATGAAGATCAAAGATTCCGGCCTTCCCCAGTCTGTAATCGATCAGACTCCCAAGGCTCTCAGGGGTTCCAAGATGCCCATCATCAAGGCTAAGATCGGTCCCCAGATAATGTCTCTGATCTGCGAAGAGAAGATTTTCGAAGATGTTCCCGTCAAGAAGGAAGTCAAAGCTGCGGTAAGCGGTATCTACGTACTCGAGGTCAAGGGCCTTCACGGTACCAAGAAAGAGACCGAGACCGCTCCCAAGAAGGGCTTCAAAGCCTGGGTCGACAAGCTCCAGGAGAAGGCAGGAGCAAAGCCTATCAAGTAATTTAAAAGCCGGTGAGGATTTCCTCACCGGCTTTTTTGTGGTGACAGATGGGGACGCTACAGTTTTGTCATCGAATTCTGATGACAAAACTGTAGCGTCCCCACTGTCACTTATCTTATAGTACGTTTTCCGTACAGGGCGTTCATGGTCTCTTCTTCGCGTTCAAGTCTGATCTGCCTCATGATGGATCTGCGCTGGTTGTCGATATGCTCGCCCGCCTCCGAAGCTGCTGCCTCGGGGTTTCTTTTTTCTATGGCATTTACGATCTTTCTGTGTTCCTTGACCAGATTGTCGTGTCCGGAAGAATCCTTGATGTACTCATATCTGTATCTGTACATGGGAAGTGAAAGTGAATCTTCGAGACTGATGAGTCTGTCGTTTCCGGTAGCCTTGATTATCACGTTGTGAAATTCCACATCCGCCTGAGCTATTATGCGGCTGTCATTGGTGGCAACGGCTTTCTCGAAATTATCCCTGGCTCTTTTAAGCTCAGCGATTCCGTCGGAGGTTATCCTCTCACAGGCAAGCTGTACGCAGAGTATATCGAGGGCACGTCTTACTTCCAGGACATCGGACATATTTTTCTCGGTAATCTGGGAAACCATGGCTCCTTTTCTGGGAATCATGGTCACAAGTCCCTCAAGCTCCAGCATTCTTATGGCTTCTCTGATGGGTGTACGGCTGACCCCCAGCTTATCCCCGAGATGAACCTCCATAAGTCTTTCCCCGGGAGGATATTCACCGGTGAGGATTGCCTGTCTGAGCTTGTTATAAACCGAATCTCTTAAGGGTAGGAAATCTTCTTCCTTGGCCTTTGGCATATTAATCTCCTTGAATCTTGTATACATAAACGAACGGATTGTACTGATTTTAGTACAATCCGCTTAATGGTGTCAATCTTATTAAGGCATTTTCGGAGATGTTAAGGTCGTTACGAAGAGCTCCTCATCACGGCACAGTCCGGACTCCCTGGCCTTTTCGATTGCCCGTGATGCTTTGTCTGCGTTTTCATAGAAAGCAAATACCGTCGGACCGCTTCCCGTCATCAGTGTTCCCTCGCATCCCGATTCCCTGAAGAGCTTCTTTATCTCATCAACTTCGGGGCAAAGGGGAATAGTAACATATTCGAGCACATTTCCCAGATATCCGGATAGCCCTTTTCCACGTGATGTATTTATAACATCAATCATTGAATCCACATCCGGATGGGTTATGGTATCAAATATCTCATCAAGAGATTTATATATATTTCCGGTCGATACTCCGCGCTCCGGTTTTGCCACGGCAAGGACATACTCGGGAAGTTCTGACAGTGGTGTCAATTTTTCTCCTATCCCTTCCGCAAGTACGGTACCGCCTTCCACGCAGTAAGGAACATCCGCTCCGATCTTTACACCAAGCTCTCTTAATTCTTCATTGGAGAGTCCGCACCCGAAAAGTCTGTTTACGCCTCTTAAGGCTGCTGCGGCATCGGAACTTCCGCCGGCCATTCCCGCGGCTATGGGAATATGTTTATCAAGGGATATGCTTACGCCCTCCCTGATTCCGCATTTATCCGTTACCGCTTTTGCGGCTTTATAGATAAGGTTGTCACCGTCTGCCGGAAGTGGGCTTCCTCCCACATCAATGGTGATCCCTTCGGCAGTCTTTTCAAAGGTCAGAGTATCATATATATCCACGGTCTGCATAACCATGCGGACATCGTGATATCCGTCGGGACGCTTTCCCGTCACATCAAGGCTCAGATTTATCTTGGCATATGCTCTTTCCGTAATCATGTTTTCTCCCGGGCGTTTGTTTTTGTAATTCCGCCTCATTGATTTTATCATATTACGAAGTCATAAAAAACGCCCTCCCGAACCCGGGAGGGCTGTTTGTAATCAGGATGATATCAACTGTTTAAATAGGTTGAAGGATCTGTCTCGCCGCTTTTGATCTTGTCAAATTTCTCCAATACGGCGTCGTAGGTCTTCTGAGAAATCTCGGGAAGTTCGCCGCCCCAGGTTTCCTGTGCCTGTTCGTAGCCCTTCTTGAATGCGTCGATCATACTGTCTACTTTATCGGGATCGCCGCCTGTAAGAGCCATGGCAAACTGTACGATACGGTCACTGGTTTTTTCAACTCCCCAATATCCGTCTTCGGCGATATCTTTCTGAGCCTGTGCCTTGGTCTCGGGATCTACCTCAAAATCACCGTCTTTTAAGAACGACCATATATCGGTAGCTTCACCGTACTTGGTGGCCTGCTGTCCCAGGAGCTTCTCAACCAATGAACGAAGGCTCTCGGTTCTGGCATCAGCCTCTGCCTTAAGCTTTTCGACCATTTCGGTATTGGGTTTGTAAACCTTATCTGTCTCGGCAGCCTGACCCGAAGGTTCATACACTGCCGCTGCCTCTTCTTTCACATCGGTGGTATTTGCGGCTTCTTTTGCCTTTGTCTGGGAAGTATAAGCCGAATACGCACTTGCTGCCTGAGAGGATGTAACTCCGTTTACATTCATAAATCTCTCCTTTCGCCTGTGGCATAACGTGTTTTTGCGCGGTCACGTATGCATAATCATCCTTGATTACATCTACTATATCGGACTGTTTTTTCCGATTGTTTAGTGCCTTACAAAAATCTTATCATCCCCGGAAATCAAAAACAATTATTGTTAATTCTTAGACACAGCCGATGATTTCGTTAATATCCTCTATATTGTGGTTATCCATGTATCTCTTTATTCCCTCGACACATTCTGTTGTGGCATAAGGGTTTACGAAATTCATCATGCCCACGGCAACGGCCGTAGCTCCTGCCATCATAAACTCGATGGCATCCTCTCCCGTTGCGACTCCGCCCATTCCGATGACGGGAATCTTAACCGCATGGGAAGCCTGATATACCATTCTTACCGCGATGGGTTTGATGGCGGGGCCGCTCATTCCTCCGGTCTTGTTGGCAAGTGCAAAGCGGCGTCTTTCGATATCTATCTTCATACCGGTAATGGTATTGATAAGTGACAGTGCATCGGCACCGGCGCTTTCCGCAACACGTGCCATCTCCGCAATATCGGTAACATTGGGGGTAAGCTTCATGATAACGGGCTTCTTGGTATGTGCCTTGATCTCTTTGGTGATGTTCTCGAGAGCGCCTTTATCGGTTCCGAAAGCAATGGCGCCTTCCTTTACATTGGGGCAGGATACGTTGATCTCCAGCATATCGACTCTCTTTTCATCGGAGAGTCTCTCAACAACCTCTACGTAATCCGATACGGATTTTCCGCAGACATTAACTATGACTTTCGTGTCATATTTTTCAAGGAAAGGAAGATCTCTTTCGCAGAATACTTCGATACCGGGATTCTGAAGACCGATGGCATTGAGCATTCCGCCATATACTTCACACACTCTGGGAGTGGGATTTCCGGGCCAGGGTACATTGGCGACGCCTTTGGTCACAACCGCTCCGAGACCGTTCAGATCCACAAACTCCGAATATTCCATACCGGATCCGAATGTTCCGGATCCTTCCATGATGGGATTCTTAAATGTAACACCGGCTATGATTACTTCCGTTTTTCTCATATCTCCACCTCCGATGCTGCAAAAACAGGACCGTCGGTGCAGATCCTTGCATTGTTTACATGTGAATGATGATCGATATCTTTGGTCTTAACGACGCATCCGAGACAAGCTCCCACTCCACAGGCCATTCTCTCTTCAAGTGAAATGAACGCAGGCTTGTCACCTGCAAATTCCTTGATGGCACGAAGCATGGGAAGGGGTCCGCATGCACAGATACAGTCAAATGAGATTCCCTTGTCTCTTACGGCATCGAGAACATTTCCTTTTGTGCCGACGCTTCCGTCTTCACTTGCGACATACGTGTCGCAAAATCCCTTGAACTCTTCAAGAAGGAATGTCTTGTCATCTCTGTATCCCATTACGGATGACACCTTGACGCCTGCTGCCTTCAATTCCTTTGCAAGTTCCAGCATTGGAGGTATTCCGATTCCGCCTCCGAGAAGGAGCACTCCGTTACCGCCTCCCGAAGATATCTTTTTAAGTGCTTCGATATCATATCCGTTTCCGAGCACGCCCAGAAGGGTTACTTCATCGTTTTCTTTTAATCCGGAGAATTCGGCGGTTCCCTTTCCCGCAACTCTGTATACGAGTCTTATGCTCTTTTTATCATCCGATACTCCGCAGATGCTGATGGGTCTGGGAAGAAGTGCGGATGAATCCTTTGTATAGACTCCGACAAACTGTCCCGCACCTGCTTCTTTTGCTATCTCGGTTTCGATCACGAGATCATATATCCCGGGTGCAAGACATTTCTGGGATATAACCTTTCCTGTTGTTTTCTTTTTCATACTAACCCCTGTACACGATTTTTCCGGCTGCGATGGTCATGACCGCATGGCCTTTTAATTTCCACCCGATGAAGGGAGTGTTATGTGCCTTGGATGCGAAATCATCCGTAACGGTCCACTCTATCTCCGGATCTATAAGCACGATATCCGCAGGTCCGCCTTCCGCGATATAACCCGCATCAATATTATAAACCTCCGAAGGTCCGATGGTCATAAGTTTCAAAAGTTCAAGCATTGTAAGATGTCCCTTTTCGACCAGCTCGGTAATACCAAGTCCCAGTGCGGTTTCCAGTCCGATGATCCCGCTGGGTGCCTTGGTTATGGGAAGTGCTTTTTCTTCGTTTGTATGAGGTGCGTGATCTGTTGCAATCATATCAATCGTGCCGTCCTTAAGGCCCTCGATGACCGCCAGTCTGTCCTTCTCGGTTCTGAGAGGGGGATTCATCTTGGCGTTGGTACCGTGAGCGATGACGGCTTCATCGGTCAGAGTGAAATGATGGGGAGTTGCCTCGGCATGGACATTTACGCCTTTTGCCTTGGCCTGTCTTACCGCTTCCACTCCTTCCGCGGTCGATATGTGCTGGATATCGACGCAGACCCCGGTGCCGGATGCAATCTCGAGGTCACGTCTGATAAGAGAATATTCGGCTTCGGAGGGGGATCCGCCTATACCGAAATAGTCGGATGCCTTGCCTCTGTTTACGCCGTTATTTGTTATAAGAGAAGGATCTTCTTCATGCAGGCTTACGGGGATTCCCTCAGCAGCTGCTTTCAGAAAAACCTGTGTAAGTATACCGTGGTCCATAATGGGAAGTCCGTCGTCGGTAACCCCCACGGCCCCGGCTTTATGAAGGGTTTCGATATCCGCAAGTTCCGTGCCCTTCATTCCGATGGTTGCATTGCAGGTCACATATATGTGAAGAGGCATATTTGCCGCTTTATCCTGCATATATTTAAGAGTTTCGGGATTATCGCATCTGGGGTCGGTATTACCCATCATTACGACGGATGTATATCCTCCCTTTACGGCAGATGCGGATCCGGTCTCAATGTCTTCTTTTGCGGTGAAACCGGGATCCCTGAAGTGTACGTGGACGTCCACAAGTCCGGGGGACACGATAAGTCCCTCAGCATCTATTACTTCCTCGCCTTCAACGGGGGTAATCCCTCCGTCCGATTTAAGAACTATCTTTTCGACTAAACCGTCACTGATCCTGAGGTCCGCTTTCGCCTGAAGGCTGCTCTTCGGATCCGTCAGCATCCCGTTCAATATTACGATTCTGCTCAAGCTCTTTCTCCTTAAGATACTCCGCAGCATCGTCCGGAATATCATCAAGGCTCTCGGATCCGGTATCGATGTTTACGGGCTGTTTCTTAAATAAGATATCATAAATCACGGGAACTATAAACAGCGTCATAAGGGTCGCGTAAGCGAGACCGCCTATGATAACTATTCCCATGCCTTTACCGAGCTGTGATGAAAGTGAGTCGCCTATGCAAAGCGAACTCTCCGCAAGGATCGTGGTAAGTGCCGTCATCAAAATAGGACGCATTCTGGTCTTGCCGGCAGCGATAAGAGCATCGTGTCTGGAAAGGCCGCCTATTCTGAGCTGGTTCGTGTAATCGACATATACGATACCGTTGTTAACAACCGTACCCATAAGCACCAGGAATCCCATAAGTGCCATCATCGATATGGGCTCGCCCATAAATCTGAGTCCCAGGAAACCTCCGGTGAATGCAAGAGGCACGGTGAAAAGAATGATGAAGGGACTGAGAAGGCTCTGGAACTGTGCCACCATGATCAGGTAAACGAGTACAAGACCAAGTGCAAGAACAAGTGCCATCTGGGAAATCATCTGGGTTGTGGTTTCGGATTCACCGCCCAGATCAAGGGTGTAGCCGCTGGGAAGGCTGTAGCTTTCAAGAAGCGGTGTCAGCTGTCTTGTGAGAAGCGCATTGTTATAACCCTCCTCAACGCTTGCGGTAACGGTGATATAGTAGCTGCTGTTTAATCTGTTGATTTCTTTCTGACCGTCCTCTGTGACCATGGTTGCATACTCACTGAGAGGCTCATCTCTTGTTATATCATTACCGTCTTCATCTTCGTCGTCGATGGTAAAGGTGTAATCAAGAATGTTTTCCGCATCTATTGGATCAAGATCCGTGATTATCTCAACATCAAGGGTTTCTCCCGCAAGAGTAACGCTTGAGACCACGGACGAATTGTTTACTTTGCCGTAGATAGCCTGATAGATCTGGGCAACGGTAAGGCCGTCGTTTATAGCTGCATCTCTGTCTATATACATGTGCAGGATCTGCTTTGCGTCCTCATTACCGTTTGAGATTTCGGTATAACCGGGAATGGTGGCAATGATATCCATGATATCGTTACTGATCCTGTTCAGTTCGGCAACATCCTCACCGAATATGGATATGGAAAGTCCGCTTCCCAGCATCTGATCCATTGCATCCATACCGGATGTAACGCTTAATTCTCCGCCGTATCCTTCGGCTGCCGCATACATGGCATCAGTGATCTTGGCAACTTCCTCGGCACCTGCGTCTTCATTTTCGCAAAGAACCATTATGGAGAACGAATCATAAGAGCTGTCCGTCATTCCCACCATAAGAGTCATGTCCGAAGATCCGCTCATTACGCTTACGGAATCGATGCCTTCAATCTGATTCATCTTTTCGATGATGGCCATCATGCGCTCATAGCTTTCTTCTCTGGACAGACCCTCCTCCATTACATATGTTCCCTGAATCTGGCTGGATGCGGCATCGGGGATCATAACTATTCCGGATCTCAGAGCAATAAGAATACTGAAAGCAAGGAGGCCGACGGCAAGTCCGAGAGGAAGTATCTTAACCCTCAGGCATACCGAAAGTGCTTTTCCGTACAGATCAAGGATTTTATCAAACAGCTTATGCTCCTTGGGTTTTGTCTTCTTGAGGAAAGTAGAACAAGCCGCAGGAACAACCGTCATGGAGATAAGGAGTGACGAAAGCAGTGTATAGATGATGGTCAGAGCAAGGGGCATCATCAGCTCCCTGATAAGTCCCTCGGTATAAACCATGGGGAAGAATACACATATGGTGGTAAGGGTCGAAGCGGTAACCGCACCGAATACCTGTCTTGCACCCTGAACGGAAGCACGCGGAGCTTCTATACCTCGCCCTCGAAGCCTGTATATGTTCTCCATAACAACTATAGAGTTATCAACCAGCATACCTATACCGAGGCTCATACCGAACAAGCTCATCATGTTGATGGATACGCCGCTGAAATACATTGCTATGAGCGCGGTAAGAACGCTGAGAGGAATACTGATGGCAACAACGATGGTAGGAAGTATATCCTTAAGGAATATGGCAAGTATGAGGATTGCAAGACCCGCACCGATGAGCATATTGGTTACGACTACAGAGATGATCATCTCGATGTAGGCGCCCTGGTCCATTATGACAGTGATGTCAAGTCCGGGATACTTTTCTTCCAGTCTGTGAATCTCATCGATACAGACGTTCGCAACATCGTTTGCACCGGCTTCACTGCTCTTGAAAACGCTTAAGATAACACCATCATTTAATCCGAGCTTGGTAAATGTAACGTCGGAGTTGTCGATAAGGGTGATGTTTGCCACATCCCCGAGGAGAACCGGGCCTACTCCGTCAATTACAACAAGCGGTGTAAGCTTCATTTCCTCGATGCTGTTAAATTCATTTCCAAGCTTTAAGAGCCATGAATTATCATCGGCATCATCAATGTAACCGACGGGCATATCAAAATTCTGTGCATAGATAAGCTGAGCCAGGGTCTGGAGTGAGATAAGCTCATCCGAATTGGCTTTTTTCAGTGCTTCCTGTCTCTGAACTTCGAACTGTGCCAGTCCGTCATTGAACTGCTCGACGGCTTCATAGTATGATTCCCATCCGTCGTTTATCTGTTGCTGGCCTTCATTGATCTGTTCCTGACCGTCTGCGATCTGATCGTAACCGTCCATGATCTGGTCATATGCATCATTGATCTGATCCTGTCCGTTTTCGGCCTGTTCTCTGGCTGATTCAAGCTGCTGCTGTGCTATGGCAATCTGAGCGGATGCTGCGCCGAACTGAGAAGCCGCCTCCATCTTGGCTCTTTCAAGATCTGCCCACGAATGGATTCCGCCCTGTGCAAGTCCGGCATCTATCGCATCAATTCCCGCCTGAAGCTGTGCGATTCCTGCTTCCGCTGTGGCAATCTGTGAAACAACGTAATCATATCCGGGGGCACCGGGAGTCATTGCGGCAAGAGAAGCCTGAAGTGTCGCAAGACCGGTCTGCGCCGACTGAAGCTGCGAGCTCAATTCATCACGCTGCTTAAGAGCTTCCTCTGCGCGGGCAAGTCCGTTATATACATCGTTCTTGGTGCCTTCCAGTTCAACCTTTTTATCATCCAGCTCTCTTCTGGCATCATCGATCTCTTCGATGGTATCTACCAGATCATACTGGGATTCGATAAGTTCCGCATAAGCATCGGTGAGTTCCTGAAGACTCTCATTCAGATCGATCTGTGACTGATTGAGATCGTTCTGGGAATCCACAAGCTGCTGTCTTGCATCATCGAGATCATCCTGGTTTTCCATGATCTCGTCATATGCATCGTTAAGCTCGCCTTCCGCATATTCATAAATCTTCTCATTGAGGATATCGACCTTATCCTGATCCAGTTCTATCTGAACCGTCTTTTCGATAAGTCCGCTGGGGGATACGCTTGCCACGCCTTCCTGTCTTTCGAATGCGGGGACGATTATATCCTCGGTAAATTTGGACAGCTCATTAATGTCCATTCCCTCGTATGAGACCGCCAGATACTGGTTTGCGATCATATCCGTGGAAAGTTCCATGATCTGGGGAATGCCGACTTCGTCGGGCCATCCCGCTCTTACCGTATCGATCTGAGTATAAACCTTGACCATTACGGAATCCAGATCGGTACCTGCCGCAAACTCCAGCTCCATTATTCCGTAGTTCTCATAGCTGAAAGAATATATATTCTTGACACCGGAAATAGTTCCCAGCGACTGCTCCAGCGGTTTGGATATTACATCCTCCACCGTTTCGGGAGATTCGCCGGGATATGTGGTGATTACCAGAATATAATTCAGGGATATCTGAGGAAGCAGATCCATTTGCATCCTCAGGATACTTACCACGCCGAGCACGATCATTATTACGACCATGACCAGCACGGTAAAAGGCTTTTTTACACTTAATTTCGACATTTTTTCACCCTCAGTGCCCTGCACATAATATGTGCCGCAATTTTAAACTGTTCCTCGTTTACGTATCCGAAATTAACTACATATCTGTTATCGGACAATTCCGATTCGGTAAAGCAATAATCTTTCAGCGGATTGAGCATCACGCCGTTCTTCTTAAGAGTTTCCACAAACTCATCGCCGGATTCGGTCCTGCTCTTCAAGATGAATGTCATTCCGCTACCGTCGCCTTCGATCTCGAAGCACTCGGATATTTCATCTTCCATGGCGATATCAAATATCGCTTTCTTTCGCTTCTTGTAATAATTCCTTACGCGGTTTAAATGTCTTTCGTAATATCCTTCGGAAATAAATGACGCAAGTGTCAGCTGTTCCAGAGTGGAGACGCTTCCCGAATGATACATATATTTCTCCATAAACAGTTCATACAGTTCCTCGGGAAGGACCATGTATGCGATCCTTATGGAAGGGGACAGGGTTCTTGAAAAAGTATTCATGTATATAACTCTGTCCGGATCATAGGATGCGATGGGCGGAACGGGTCTTCCTTCAAATCTGAATTCGGAATCGTAGTCGTCCTCGGCAATCCATGCGTTTTCTTCGGTGGCCCATGCTACAAGGGCCGCTCTTCTGGGAGCGCTCATTACATGTCCCAGCGGGAAATGATGGGAAGGCGAAACATGCAGCAGCTTTATTCCATTACCCTTCAAAGAAGTAGCAATAAGTCCGTTCTCATCAACGGGAATATGAAAACATTCATGCCCGCTTCCCTCAAAAAGTCTTCCGATATTTCTGTATCCCGGATCTTCAAGTGCCACGGCCGCATCCTTATCGATCAGACTCAGGAGTATATTACAGAGGTATTCGGTTCCGGGACCGACTATGATGTGTTCCGAATCCGGTCTGAATCCCCTTGACCTTTCCAGATAACCCGCTATGGATTCCCTCAGTGTCTGAAGTCCTCTGACCTCGGGAGCCTTTATGCATTCTCCCCGGTCCTCCGAAAGGATCCTTCTTGCAAGCTTCGACCATGTATCAAAGGGGAATGTTTCTTCGGGCAATCCGCTGTTTGAAAGGTTTATCTGTTTTCTCGAAGCCGCCTGCTCTTTCTTTTTGCATAAAAACCTTTTTACGGGGCAGGGCTCTTCCTTATGAGGTTTGATCCCGGTTTCCGGAATCAGCTCTATATCGCGGGAAACAAAGTATCCGCTCTTTTCCCTGCTCTCTATGTATCCTTCAGTAACAAGCTGTGCATAGGCATTCGCCACGGTTATCTCGGCTATTCCGTTATCAAGTGCCATCTGTCTTCTGGAAGGAAGCTTGTCGCCGCTCTTGAGCTTGCCGGATATGATCTCATCTCTGATGTTTTCATAGAGATATTCGTATATCGGCTTTTCGCCTTTTTTCTGTAAATTGAATATCATCTTAAACTGGTATTATAAAAAAAATCTAAAATGGTTATACTAATAGTGCCAGTTTCAGATTATACTTTGAAAAAATCCAAATTACAATAAACAAAGTATTAAAGGAGTCTTACAAAAATGAAACGTATCGCGACAATCCAGGACATCTCTTGCATCGGAAAATGCTCTCTCACTGTGGCTCTTCCCATCATATCCGCCACCGGAATAGAGACGGCGATAGTTCCCACGGCGGTTTTGTCTACACATACACAGTTTTCCGGTTTTACTTTCCGTGACCTTACCGATGATCTGGAACCCATTCGTGATCACTGGAAAAAAGAGGGCTTTAAATTCGATGCACTTTACACCGGATACCTGGGAAGCCTGCGTCAGATCGATATAGTTAAGAGCTATTTCAAAGAATTCGGTAATGACGGTGCATTCAAGATCGTCGATCCTGCAATGGCCGACAACGGAAAGCTTTATTACGGCTTTGACGAAGCCTTCGCGCGTGAAATGGGAACTCTCTGTGCAGAATCTGACATCGCACTGCCCAACATCTCCGAAGCAGCACTTATGCTGGGAATCGAATATCCCGGAGAAGAAGCATCCGAAGATACTCTTAAAGTTATCCTTAAGCAGCTTGTAAATATCGGTATCAAGTTCCCTGTGATCACCGGTGTAACTCTCGCGGACGGAACTTTCGGATTCATCGGATATGATTCCTCCAAGGACGAATTCATCAAATACGGAATCGAGAAAGTTCCTTACAAATCACACGGAACAGGTGATGTTTATGCCAGCGCATTTACCGCATCCCTCGTTAACGGAAAGAGTGTTTACGATGCTCTGGTCATCGCCGCCGATTACACCACGGCATGTATCAGGAATACATATAACGATCCCGAAAGAGTTAACTACGCCGTCAATTTCGAGCTTGAGATTCCCTATCTTCTCAAACTGCTCGGAAAATAAAACAAAGAAAGATCTTTTAGCCGAGATCTCCTTATATAAAAAACCGGGTGTTCCGTTACGGACACCCGGTTTTTAATTAACCTTGTTCTTTTACTATTTTTACGATCCTGCTGGTTCCGAGTCTGGATGCACCCAGTTCAAGGAACTTCTCGGCATCCGCAAGTGAGCTTATACCTCCCGCAGCTTTAATCTTAACGCCCTCTCCCACATGCTTTGCGAAGAGCTCCACATCCTCAAAAGTCGCACCTGCGGTAGAAAATCCGGTTGATGTTTTGATGAAATCGGCACCTGCTTCGGTGACAATCTCGCACATCTTTATCTTCTCCTCATCGGTGAGCATACAGGTTTCGATTATTACTTTAAGGATATGATCTCCGCATGCCTGTTTGATGAGATTTATTTCCTGCTTAACATAGTCGTAGTCTTTGCTCTTAAGTCTGCCGATGTTGATGACCATATCAATCTCATCCGCGCCTTTATCGATGGCGTCAAAGGTTTCCAGGACTTTGACGGTGGTAGTCATATTACCGTTGGGAAATCCGATGACAGTGCAGATCTTCATCCTGTCACCGACATAGGCTTTGGCATCCTTTACATAGCAGGGAGGGATACAAACGGACGCGGTATTGTACTTGATCGCATCGTCGCAAAGAGTTTTGATGTCATCAAAAGTAGCATCCTGATGTAAAAGTGTATGATCACATGCCGAAAGGATTTTTTCGATTTCCATTTGTGCCTCCGTTTTGGTTTGCTATGGCAATAATATTACCATAAAGTTATGTATTTTCGAAATAAAAAATCCCGCCCTGTTCGGGCGGGATTCAATCTGTCAGTCTATTACGTTCTTAACTCCGATAATGTTACTCATGAAGTATACCGAGTTAACCTCGAGACCTCTTCTGGGATTGGACTCCTGTACTATCTGTCCGTTTCCGATGTAAAGTGCTACGTGCGAGCATCCGCCGTATCCGTAGCAGATGATGTCACCGGGCTGCGCCTCAGCAAGTGTTACGCTGCGTCCTGCGGACGAATACTGTCCGGAAGGAGTTCTTGCAACGCTGTATCCGAAATCCCTGAGTACGTAGCAGGTAAATCCGGAGCAGTCGGTTCCGGCAAGGCTCTGTCCTCCGAGAATATAAGGGTTTCCGACAAACTGAAGTGCGTAATTTACGATTGCCATTCTGAGTTCGGAAGTTGAAGCATAATCGGTGGAAAGATCGGGCAGTGTCAGGTTCTCGACGGGAAGTGATGCACTCTGAGATCCGCCGTTTCCGTTAGAGGTTGTTGCTCTTAAGTTTCTCTCGCGCTCAGCCTCTTCCTCGGCCCTTATTTCTTCGATGGTTCTTGCGGTCTTATATTCTTCGCTGATGGTTATATAGTCAGCGGATACATATCCTACTTTGTCTCCGGAATAAACAATCTTGATCCAGTTCATTCCGTCGTCATCGGGATCGTCGGATTCTCTTGATGCCAGATATACTCTGGGATCCATTCCGTCCTCGACAACCACCTGATATCTCTCGCCTCTTGTTACATAAGTAAGGCATTCGGAATTGATGGAAGCTTCTTTTCTGACATTGAGCTGACTTACAAGAATCTCGGCATAGTACTGGGTATGCTCTTCAAGTCTGTTATATGCGGCAACTCCGGTAACAACGAAGTTTGACAATACATAGCCTTCGGTCTGTCCGCTTCTGACATGAACCCACTGATCGTTATCATCATCGGGATCCTCGTCGCCGGCTATAGTCTCATCGACTTCTTCGATGACAGAGCCTACGCTTCCGTCATACATACGGCCTACTATGGAATATTCGGTTCCGGGACCGGAACGTACATTACAATACTTGGGATCGGTTTCGAAAAGAGCTATGGAAAGAGAAAGATACTCTTCTTCGATTACTTCCGCGGGATCGGTGATCTGAGTTACGGTAGAAGCATTTACTCCCGTTTCGGAAAGAGTATGGGATGTGGTATTAAGCTCCCTTGACGCTCCTCCGGATACCATTACCGCCGCATCGGCATGAACGGGAAAAAGCACAGCAATGGCTGTGCCTGCGATAAATGCCGATGAAGTTATAAGCAATTTCTTTAAATTCATAATCATAGCCAAATCAGTCGAACAAGACTATTATACCTGCATTATTAAAAAATGCAACATTTTTGTAACAATTTCGAAATATCCCTTAAAAATTCGCTCCAAATTATGTAACAAGTTGCGTTAAATCCCCGTAAATGTTATATTTTTGAGGTTGCAGGGGTCCCTTTTATACCCCGAAAATGGAGAAAAAAATGAGATCTTCGGATATAAATGCTTATTTAAAGAAAAAACGCCGTAAAAGGCTGATGCTGGTAAGCACCTTCCTCGCGGTTTTTATACTGATATTTGCTCTCGGATACGTTTTCCTGATAAAACCGATCTTTAATGACGATCCCAGAGTGGCCGATACCCCGGTTCAGACCCGGGAACCGCAGCCGGATGCAGATCCCATGGAAGGAACCGACATTCCTCCGGAAGTCTTAAATCCCGAGCCCGAGGAGGAACCCTTCGAGGAGTTTGACATCCACGTAATGATGGTCGGAGACGACCTTCTCCACATGGGACTGGTCAATCAGGGAATTCAGGCGGACGGAACCAGAAATTACGATTTCCTTTTCAAAGACATTCTGGATTATGTTGATGCGGCGGACATCGCCATTATCAACCAGGAATCGCCCATAGGCGGTAATGACAGAGGTTTTTCCGGATATCCCGCATTCAACTCCCCCACGGAAGCTGCGGATGCGATCGCAAAAGCCGGCTTCGATGTGGTTCTTACCGCAACAAACCACACCTATGACCAGGGGCTTGGCGGACTCATCTATTTCCACGATTACTTCTATAAATATCCTCAGATAAGCGTTGTGGGAACCCACAGCAACCTCAATGAGGATTCCAGAACTTCCCACAGAGGTTCTTACTGGATCGATAAATACGGCGTAAGCCCCAACGACAGGCCCAGATTTGATGACCTGCAGCTGGAGCCCGAGGATATGGTCAATACCTCCGCTTTCGTAATAAGAGAGGTTAACGGAGTAAAGATCGCAATCCTCAACTACACCTACTCCCACAACTGGGCAACATGGGCTAACGGACTGGACGGATATCTGAACAGACTCTGTTATTACGATCCCGCTACCAGAGAGATCGATTTTGACACCATCAATCCCGAAGTCCTCGATGACATTAAGCTGGCCCGCGAAGTCTGTGACATCGTTATCGTATGTCCTCACTGGGGATATGAATATTCCTTCGAGCCCTGCGCATATCAGAAGGATTTCGCAAGACAGATGATAGACGCCGGTGCGGATGTGATAATCGGAGCTCACCCCCATATAGTTGAGCCCGTTGAATACATCACCACCGATAACGGCAATTCCGGACTTTGCTATTACTCGCTCGGAAACTTCATCCACTGCCAGGTTCCCAACTACACCAGCTTTGAAGGCATGGCCTGGGTAACCATCCACGTTGACAAAGACGGAGCAAAGGTAGACCTGGATAACAGCGGTGCACTTCCCATGGTTGAATATCAGACCTGGGGTCCTCTCTATATCCAGGGTGTATATCCTCTTGAAGACTTTACCGCGGAAATGGCATCTCACCATGCGGCAAACTTCAGAGACGGCGGCGGAATGAACTTAGACCTCCTGCACCAGTGGGACAGCAATCTCTTCGGAGAATACTCACTTACCAAAGAAGACATACTGGGAACCCCATAATAAAAACCCGGAAGGATATCCTTCCGGGTTTATTTCTTATATCCTGTCTGTCAATGATTCTCGATATACTCTATCGCGGCATTCAGCTGATTATCGATTCCCTCATCGTAGTAAAGGTCGCCGTCAAACTCGACCTCAACATCGGGAATGATGCCGATTCCGTTTATGGCAGTTCCGTTGGGGGTGTAGTACTGGTTGGTGGTGAACTTGACGCAGGATCCGTCGCTTAAGTAGAAGAAATCCTGTACAAGGCCTTTTCCGTATGTGGTGGTTCCGAGAGAAATCGCCATTCCGTTGTCTATAAGTGCTCCGGCAAGTATCTCGGATGAACTTGCGGTATATCCGTCGGTAAGGATCACTATCTGACCTCCGAAGGGGGTATCACCGTCACAGGTATACTGTTTCATGGTTCCGTCGGCGCTTTCTATGGAAACTATAACGCCCTCGCACATGATCTGTTTTGCAATCTCAAGAGCAACCCTGAACAGTCCGCCGCCGTTTGTCCTGAGGTCAAGGACCATATCCGTCATGCCCTGATCGGTCAGTTCTTTCAAAGCCTCTTCAAACTGCTCCGTTGTTACATCATCAAAATCCTTGATCCAGATATATCCGATGGTATCGGTGAGCATCCTGTAATCGACGTCTATCTTCTTAAGCTTCTTTCTGACTGCAGTTATATCAAGTGTTTCCCCCGTGCTTTCCCTGTATACGGTCACACAGACTTCCGTATTTTCCGGACCGCGTATCATATCCGCAATCTCATATTTGTCATATCCGTCGAGAGTTGCTCCGTCAACGGCGACGAGAATATCTCCTACCTCAAAGCCCGCTTCGAGTGCCGGCGAATCTTCATATACGCCGGATACATACATGCTGCCGTCCGGGTCTACTTTAAGGATCAGTCCGAGTCCGCAGAAATCTCCGTTATAATCCTCAAACAGTGCCTTAATCTCCTCAGGAGTGTAATATTCGGCATATTTATCACCGGTTCCGTCAAGCAGTCCGTCAAGAATTCCTACCCTCAGGTCCTCATCATCAAAATCGTATATGGAATTCTCCTGCAGATATGCATATATGGTCTCGGCTTTGGCCATGACCTCTGAATCGACTATTCCCTCTCCACCGGACAGATACAAACGTCTCGTAAGAAGCAATGCAAAAAAAGTAACGACGCATAAAATAAGCATCACCAGCATTCCGGACAAAAAGCCCAGACGGAAGGGACGCTTCTTGGGTTCTTTATTTTCCGCAGGAGGTTCCGGTGTGGGAACCTCCTGCTCATTTACCTGTATTTCCTGATCGCTCATAAATCAATTCCGATTACTTACCCAGATACGGCCAGGGTGAAGTATATTCTCCGTTTCTTCTTACACCGAAGTGAAGATGGTTTCCGGTGGATATTCCCGTAGAGCCTACCGCCGCAATGGTCTGACCCATTACAACCTTGTCTCCCTTTGAAACATAAAGAGCCGAGCAGTGCTCATATACGGTATATAATCCGTCACCGTGATCTATCATTATATAGTTACCCATTGCACCGGAATAGGATGCTGCGGCTACTTCTCCGTCATATGCCGCATAGATATCCGTTCCGTACGCTGCCGCAAAATCAATTCCCTTATGGAAAGTACTTGCGCCCGCGGTTGGTGCATTTCTGTATCCGTAATCCGAAGATACATATTTGTAAGACGCAAGAGGGAAGAGGAACTGTCCGCCGTCGTATCTGAGGTTGCTGGCACTGGCAAGTCTTCTTCTTTCTTCCTCGATTGCTTTGGTAAGTGCTTCAATCTCGGCATCACGTGCCGCAATCTCGGCCTGATATGCATCAATCTCGGCCTGGGTGGCGTTGATCTGAACATTGTAGCTGTCGATCTCCGCATTCTTCTCGTTGATCAGAGTCTCCTGATTCTGCTCCTCGAGTTCGGCCGCAGCTTTTGCTTCATCAAGAATCTCTTTCTGAAGATCGAGCTGCTGCTTGCAGAGTGATATATATTCGACATTTGCCTTATATTCTTCCCAGAGGCTTCTGTCGTACTGAACTACTTTCTCGATATAATCCGCACTGTTAAGAAGATCTCTTAAACTCCTGGCGGAAAGAAGCATATCAATCATGCTCTTATCGCCCTGTTCATACATCAGACGCATTCTGACGATCATCGCATCATGCTGTATGCTTTCGGTCTCTTCGGCAAGTGCAAGCTCAGCCTCGGTCTGTGAGATCTCATTTTCCTTGGCTATGATCTGCTCGTTAAGTGCCGCGATATTATTCTGCATCAGAACAAGCTCGGCATCCAGCTCCGTTACATACGCGTTAAGATCGCTTCTTAATGAAGCAAGTCTGTTCTGACTCGCATTAAGATCCGTAACTCTTCCGGCAAGTTCCGCTCTCTCGGCATTTGCCTGTTCGATCTCACGCTGCTTTTCCTGGATCAGAGCGTTGGTATAAGTTGCGCCCTGAACGGGAACCGGCTTCTCGGTATGCACATACCACGAAAACGCGAGCACTACCGCCGATACGATGCAGATAAATTTTTTGAATGTTTTCTTTTTGATCATATAAAGATCACCGTTTTTACATCACACTTTGAGATATTTGCGTACCGTGATGAAACTTCCCAAAAATCCCATGCCCACGCCGATGAGGATGGAAAGAGGGAGCAGAACGTTGAATATCTCGTTGACTGACAAAAAGCTGAGCATCGAGCTGAGCATTTCAAACCTGGTTGTGAGCATATTCAATACATAATCGTACAGATAATAGATAAGGCTCACGGGAATAAGTGCACCGATAAGTCCGATCATAATACCTTCTAGTACGAAAGGTGCTCTTACGAAAAAGTCCGTTGCACCGATGTATTTCATAATACCGATTTCTTCGGCCCTTACGGAAATACCTACTCTGACGGTGTTGCTGATCAGGAATATACTTACCGCAAGAAGTATCAGAATGATTGCCGCTGATACATATACAAGCATCAGATTGAATCCGGAAAGTGTGGATGCGGTTACCTCGGAATATCTGACGAGTCTTACTTCGGGTTTGGTCTGAAGCCAGCTTACAAGCTGATCCTGAAGACTTACCGCACGCAGGAATACTTCGTAGTTGTGCTCGCCCTTAAGAGGGTTCTCGGGGAAGCCTTCCTGATAATCCTCTCCGAAATAGCTGGGGCCGAAGGTTGCCCAGATCTCCTCATCGGAATGGAATACAACATCCCTTACTTCGGGACGCTGGAGAAGCTCCTGGCCGAATGCATCAATCTGTGCATCGGTAACTTCTTCCTTGAAAAATACGGTGACCGAAACTCCTTCTTCAACCGTATAAAGGATATGCTGTGCATTCGATACTATGGAATAAAACATTCCGAGTAAAAACAGACAAGCACCTATGGTTGCAATGGAAGCAAGCGTGTACCATCCGTTTTTGAACATGTTACGGATGCCTTGCCAAAGGGTATACATAAAAGTTCTAATCTTCATTTATATATTCCCCTTCCTGCTCATCGCTGATTATTTCGCCGAGCTTCATCGCGACAACTCTCTTTTTCATAGAGTTGACTATGGTGGGGCTGTGAGTTACGACGATGACCGTAGTTCCCTGCTCATTGATCTCCGCAAGAAGATCCATGATGTCCCATGAATTGTTGGGATCGAGATTTCCGGTAGGCTCATCGGCAAGAAGAATGGAAGGCTTATTTACGAGAGCTCTGGCAAGGGCAACTCTCTGCTGTTCGCCTCCCGATAATTTTCTTACGTTGGCTTTATATTTTCCCGCAAGTCCTACCATCGAGAGTATGCTGGGAACGTTACGTCTCATCTCTCTTGAGGGGACTTCAATAATACGCTGCGCAAAGGCAACATTTTCATATACGTTTCTGTCTTTGAGAAGTCTGAAATCCTGGAACACAACTCCGAGATTTCTTCTGAACTTGGGAATCTGAGAGTGACGAAGCTTTCTGGTGTTCTGTCCCATTACGAAAACATCGCCGCCGGTAGGGAGTATCTCTCTTAAGAGAAGCTTGATCAGTGTTGATTTACCGGATCCGCTGTCTCCTACGATAAATACGAATTCGCCTTTATCTATTCTGAGAGAAACATTCTTGACCGCAGGATTACCCTTTTCGGGATAATTCATGCTGACATCTTCGAGACAGATAATACCGTTCTCTTCGATGAACTTGTCCCTCTCGGCCTTTCTTCTTTCTTTTCTGGTCATTTGTCCTTACCTGTTAAAATTCGTTCTTTTTCATATATTTCATGTACTTGACGACCATGAGTGCAATCTTGAATGTAATGGCATCGTCAAATACTCTCAGGTCAAGTCCCGTTGTCTTCTGAATCTTATCAAGTCTGTAGACAAGGGTATTCCTGTGAATGAAAAGCTGTCTTGATGTCTCCGAGACATTCAGTGAATTCTCGAAGAATTTATCTATAGTCGGAAGAATTTCATCATCAAAGTCGTCGATGTCCTTTCCGTCAAAGATCTCTTTAATGAAAAGTCTGCAAAGAGGGATGGGAAGCTGATAAATAAGTCTTCCGATTCCGAGTCCGCTGTATGAAACAACTTCTCTTTCCTCAAAGAAGATTCTTCCTACATCGGCTGCCATTCTGGCTTCCTTGTAGGAACGGCTGACTTCCTTGATCTCGGACGCAATGCTTCCGTATGCGATCTTGATTCCGACAGCGCCGGCATCCGCAAGAGCATCCTTAAGTCCGGCGGTCATTTCTTCGATCTCCGCTTCCTGCATGTCGAGTCTGGACATAGGCTGCTCCAGCTCCATTACTACTACGACATCCGTTTCATCAACCGCAGTGACGAAATCTCTGGGTCTTGCCTGACAATAATTTCTGACCGTCTCAAGAATATTGATATCCTTGGTATTTGCAGCTTCGGTGAGTATCACAACCCTGGGGGTGTCATTGGCGATATGAAGCTTCTTTGCCCTGCTGTAAATATCGACCAAAAGCAGGTTGTCGAGAAGAAGGTTCTTAAAGAAATTATCCTTATCGAATCTTTCTCTGTAAGCAACGGACAGACTCTGAACCTGGAATGCCGCCATCTTACCGAGGGTATAAACATCCTCACCGGCTCCCGCAACCGCAAGAACATATTCAAGGGACTGATCGTCATAGATCTTGAAATACTGATTTCCCTTGATCTCCTGTGAATCCGCTCCGGATGATGCAAACTCTCCCGCATCCCTGAGAAGGCCGGGAATCTCTCCGGTTGAAACTACTGTTCTTCCCTCCGGATCGGTAACGGCAAGATCCACCCTTGCTATAGCTTTTAATCCGTCTAAAGTTGCCTGAAGTATCTGATTAGATATCATAAAGTGCCCCTGAAAATAATTAATTGCCAATTGTTACATGTATATGAAACCCCACCCATTAATATACACAAAAATGCACAAGAAAACAAGAAATATATGTTAAAAATTGGCAAAAAATTACACCCCGAGGTTATCGGGGTGTATAAACTGTTCAAAAACCTTTATACAGATATGTCTATATTTCCACCTACCGCAGGATTAACGCTTCTCTCGAGCGCCGCAGAATCAAGCAGTTCAACAAGACCCTGTCCGTAGTCCCTGTTGGTGTCCAGAGCTTTGGCCAAAACAGCAGTGCTGACATCAGCCATATTCATAGTATTTTGAAAATTGACCGCCATTGATACGAGTCCCATATCCATATGCGCTCCCCGGGAGATATTCATTCCCTGTTTATGTAAACTGATGATACCACGGGCAAAGGTTCATTACAATAAAAGAATTCTTAATTCCTGAGAGAGATGGTGCCTTCTCCGATATCGATCTTATCCTCTTTAAGAAGCTTTCCCACCGCACGCTTGAATTCGTTCTTGCTCATGCCGGTTCTCTCTCTGATAAGTTCGGGATCGCTCTTATCATAGAAATCCAGTTTTCCGCCGGCGGCCTTGAGCATCTCAAATATCTTATCCGCATCCTCACTTCTCTGCACATAACCTTTGTCACGAACGGCAAGTTCGAGCCTTCCGTCATCCATGACCCTGGCAACTCTGGCAGTCACCTTCATTCCGGCAACAAGCTTCTCACCTGCTCCGAACATTTCCTTTTTGGGAATAAGTGCGGAATACTTATCATCCACAGCCACAAATGCTCCGAAATTATTGCTGATCAGATAAAGAGTTCCGACAACGGTGTCATCTTTTTTATACTCGGATCTGTCCTCAAGACTCTTGTACACATCCATCTTTGCACAAAGCCTGTCGGATTTGTCCGCATACATGGTTACCAGGATCTCATCACCCTGTGCAACCTTGTAGGTCTGCTGTGCATAAGGAAGGAAAAGGTCCTTCTCAAGCCCCCAGTCAAGAAACGCACCGATTCCGGTAACCTGAACAACCTTAAGCCTTGCCAGCCCGCCGATCATAAGCTTCGGCTCCTGAAGCGTAGCTATCTGTCTGTCTTCCGAATCGCGGTAGATAAACGCATCAAGCTTATCGCCCACCTGAGTTCCTTCGGGAACACGCGAAGCGGGAAGAAGCACTCTTTCTTTGTCGGAAGCTTCGGATCCTTCTTCCGCAAGGTATACACCGAAATCTACTTTTTTAACGACTGTCAGTTTTTGTTTATATCCGGTTTTTATCATTTGAATTCCATTACGGCGTATGCTTTGCCGTCCTTATCTTCGAGAGATACGATGTATCCGTCTTCAATCTTCACAAGTCTGGGGTAGATAATATCGCCCAGAAAAGCCTGGGAGAGATATCCGACCCTTATCTCTTTTATCTTAACACCTTCCGGAAGAAATGACGCACCCATTGCGACATATTTTCCGTTATTTACATGATGATTCGCATCGAGATGCACATTCTGTATGGTGATGGGAAGTTGCTTCTCGCCACCGTCGGGGACAGGGATCTTGCGCTTAAAAGGTCCCATTTCAAGGGGCTCTTCCAGAACATATCTTTCATGCATCAGCTCATTGGTCCTCACCGGCAGATAGGTCTCGGTGCTGAGAAGCGACCATACCGATGATGCTTTTACAACGGTTTCGCCGTTCAGCTTAAGCCCGAAACACCTTTTTCCCACAAAGCCTTTAAACTCATAGGGAAAAGTAAACACAGTGACCGTATCGCAAAGCTTCGGGAGCGATTCTATCTCCACCTGCCAATTGTTTATTACCCAGAAAAATCCGTTCTCTCTGCAGTAATCCACTCCGATCCCCAGATCTTCCGACTGAAAAGTGGAACAATCCTGAAACAGATCTATAAGGGCAGGTATGGTCAGTGTTTTATTTTCATCCGTCTGATGATAGCCGATTCGAATGTCGTATTCGTACATCTGCCGTACTCCTTAACCAAAGGTAGAATACAGGATCTCAAAGATCCCTCCGATAAGGAACAGGATCATGCCTACATTAACAATAATCGTCGTAAATCTCTTTCCCGAGGGAATACTGATGCGGCCGGGTTTTATGATCACACGGCGTCTTGCGAGAGTAACTATCACGATCACGATTCCCGCCGCCATAAGTCCCAGAATCAGCATTACATAAAATCCGTAAAGCAGGAACATTTCCGCATGATCTCCCACAAAGTCGCTTATGGCATATAAGTCTCCGCTTGAAAGTATTTCATCGAATCCGTCCACATCCACACTTGTCAAAACCAGCAGAGGAAGAACACTTCCCATGAAGTTGGCGACAACGTGATATCCTATGGTAATAAGGATATTTCCGGTTCTCAGATAAACATAGGCAAGGAATGCACCAAAGAAAAATGCATATATTCCCTGAGTGATATTTCCGTGGAATACACCGAACATAAGTCCCGTAACTATGATGGTAACCCAGTCTCCGAAGGGCTTAAGTCTGTCACAGAGAAGTTTTCTGAAAAGAAGTTCCTCAACAACGGGGCCGATCATGACCATGGCGAGAACATTGACCCACATCTCTCCGGTAAGCACCAGTTCCTGAACATCATTTGTGGCAGCCTGGGCATCGGGGAAGAAGGACTCGATAAACGCACCTATGTATGAGGCAATGATACTTCCCAGGTACATAAGAGAGTATGCCACTATGAATCCGCCGACGATCTGCCAGAAACTCCAGCGGGTTTTTTCCGGTTTTTCCGCAGGGACCCTCATCATCATAAGCCAGCAGACGGGGGCTCCTATCAGATACATGGGAAGTATTGCCGCCAATATCCTTATCAGATAATTATCGGTAATATCAGGATCGATAAAGTAAAGCACAAGTGCAGCCGCATTTCCCGCAATTATGGTAAGTATCCAGAATACGAAGTAGCTCATTCCTATTTTGCTGAAATGCTTCTTCGCAGCCCTCTGATCAAAAGAAGGAGGCTGAGGCATACCATACTGAGGATACACATATTGAGGAGTGCCGTACTGAGGATATCCGTACTGTCCGGAATAATCCTGCGCAGGCTGCTGATAAGACCGGCTCAATTGTTCATTCAATTCCCGGGCATAGCTCTGCTGTCCGAATTGATTATTATTTCCGTCCAAAAATCAAACTCCTATAAATGGTTAAAAAAATGCCGAGGACGGTGTCCTCGGCTGAGAGCAGGGCTACAAGGACTCGAACCTTGAAAATGACGGAATCAGAATCCGCTGCCTTACCATTTGGCTATAGCCCTATTTGCATTACGAAAACACATTATATATAAAAGCGTCGAAATATGCAAGAACTTTTTTTAAGAATTATTTTTCGGGTCCGGACATCAGATGACTGATGAACTGACCTGCTGTTCTGCCGGATACTCCGCCGTGGCTCATCTCCCACTGGTCGCTTAACAGGAAGAGCTTTTCATCCTCCATTTTGATGCCGTTACGGTCCGCAAGAGCCCTGACGATGGAATGATACAGATTACGGTCGGGCTTGTAGTAGCCGATGGTAACTCCGAAACGATTGGCAAGGGAAAGCTTTTCTTCCATTGTGTCGGATCTGTGAATATCCCCGTTCTGCTCCACATCATCCCTGTCAGTCCACATCTCGCGTACCAGGTGACGTCTGTTGGAGGTTGCATATATAAGGATATTGGAAGGCTTGGTCTCAAGACCGCCCTCTATGACAGCCTTCAGGAATTTATAATCGGACTCATCCTCTTCAAAAGAAAGATCGTCCATATAAATGATGAACTTATAATTGCGGTTTTTGATCTGACTGATAAGCTGGCTTAAGTTTCTGAACTGGTACTTGTAGATCTCGATCATTCGAAGACCCTGATCGTAGTACTCATTGACTATAGCCTTGATACTGGTGGATTTTCCGGTTCCGCTGTCACCGAACAAAAGGACGTTGTTGGCTTTTCTTCCCTGAACAAAAGCCTCGGTATTACGGATGAGTTTCTCTTTCTGAAGCTCATACCCGTGAAGATCGGATAAAACAACCTGCTCCATATTGGCAACAGGTTTAAAAATGACAGTACCGTCAGGCACCTCGGCGATTCTGAATGCCTTGTTAAGTCCGAACATTCCCACGCCGTAATCCCTGTAAAAAGCGGTAATGATCAGGAAGAATTCATCGGGATTCTTAGCCTGAGCAAGTCTTTCGCTGAGAGCCCTGATCTTCTCGCTTACATTACCGTTATACATAAGAGCCGGTTTTTCGATGGCCCTGTAATTGGTTATGGTACTGAAAACATCCGTCTGAAGGATATCTTCAAGACGGCTGAAATCATAATGAAACAGTTCTATAAAAGCGGCAAAATCATTTTTGGCAAAATGATTGACGCTTCCTTCGCTTCCGCCGGTTTTTTCCGCGGTCAGAGTAAACGGATTTTCGGCGGTTACGAGAAGATATGTGAGATAATTCTGCCACAGATTATGATCAAATGCGTAATCCGTGGAGATCTCAAGAATTCTTTTTATCTGGGCATAAACAATACCGGTCTCGGTCTCGAGATCATATCTGCCGCTCCTTACTCTTCTGCAGACCTGTGAAAGCTGCATAAGTATGGAATCTTCGGGGAGCGATCCGTATATCAATAATCTGGAAGTGATACGATCCATGAATTACCTCTTTACCTTGATTTACACCTCAAACATCAGGTCTTCATAAGTAGGTACGGGCCACATTCTCTTGTCCACAAGAGTCTCGAGCTTATCTACGGGAGCTCTGAGTTCAGCCATTGCGGGTACAACTTTATCTCTGTAGGATGCGGCCTGCTCTTTGCCATACTTCATAGCCTTGGCATCCGATGTTACCTTCTCAAGGTTCTCTACTGCCTGAAGAACAGTCTTAAGCTCTTTTGAGATCTCGGAGAGGATTTCCGACTCCGCTGCGGGATCGACACCTGCGCTCTTAAGCTGGTTAATGGTATCAGCAAGAAGCTTTTCATACTTAACCACTGCGGGAATATAAAGCTTTCTTGCCATTCCGATCATGGCATTTGATTCGATGTTAATGCTCTTTGAATAAGTCTCGTAAACGATCTCCTCACGGGATTCGAGTTCAACTCTGGTATAGATTCCGAATCTTTCGAAGAGTTTTACGCTTCTGTCAGTGGTAAGTGCGGATGCAGCATCCACCATAGTACGGATATTGGGAAGGCCGCGCTTTGCAGCTTCCTCAACCCATGCATCGGAATATCCGTCGCCTGAGAATATGATCCTTACATGATCGCTTAAGTACTTCTTGATAAGGTCGTGTACGGCAAGCTCGAAGTTATCTGCTTTTTCAAGTTCATCCGCAGCATCACAGAATGCCTCGGCAACAATGGTATTGATGGCGGTATTGGCATCAGCTATGGAATCCGAGCTTCCTACCATACGGAATTCAAACTTGTTTCCGGTAAATGCGAAAGGTGAGGTACGGTTTCTGTCGGTAGCATCCTTCTCGATATCGGAAAGAGTTGACACGCCTGTCATAAGCTTTCCGCCGTGGATCGAGTGATCTGCCGCACCGGTCTCCACAAGCTGACTTACCACATCCTCAAGCTGTTCTCCGAGGAATACGGAGATAATTGCGGGAGGAGCCTCATCCGCGCCGAGTCTGTGCTCATTTCCGACATTTGCGGCACTCTGTCTGAGAAGATCCGCATGATCGTCCACTGCCTTAAGGATACAGGATAATACAAGAAGGAATCTTACGTTGGCTTCGGGCGCTTCTCCGGGATCAAGGAGATTGACACCCGTGTCGGTTGTGAGTGACCAGTTATTATGCTTACCGGATCCGTTTACACCTTCATAAGGCTTCTCATTTAACAGACAGTGAAGTCCTCTGCGCTCGGCAACCTTCTTCATTGTCTCCATGATGATCTGGTTATGGTCGACCGCGATGTTTGCGGTCTCATATATGGGAGCAAGCTCGTGCTGTGCGGGAGCTGCCTCATTGTGCTGTGTTTTGGCGGTAACGCCGAGTTTCCAGAGCTCGAGATTGAGGTCTCTCATGAAAGCTCCGATTCTTTCTCTGATGGCTCCGAAGTAGTGGTCGTCCATCTCCTGGCCCTTGGGTGCGGGTGCTCCGAAAAGTGTTCTTCCCGCAAAGACCATATCGGGACGTCTCAAATACTTATCTCTGTCCACAAGGAAATATTCCTGCTCGGGACCTACCGAAGGAGTTACCTTCTTGGCGGTGGTGTCGCCGAATAATCTAACGATCCTGAGAGCCTGATCCGAAACAGCCTCCATGGAACGAAGGAGAGGGGTCTTCTTATCCAGTGCTTCTCCGGTATATGAACAGAACGCGGTAGGAATGCAGAGAATTACGCCGGTTGCATCTTCCTTAAGGAATGCGGGGGAAGTGATGTCCCAAACGGTATATCCTCTTGCCTCGAATGTAGCCCTGAGTCCTCCGGAGGGGAATGAGGATGCGTCCGGTTCGCCCTTGATGAGTTCTTTTCCGGAGAAATCCATGATCATTCTTCCGTTCGAATCTGGATGGGATATAAATGCGTCATGCTTCTCGGCAGTGATTCCGGTAAGGGGCTGGAACCAGTGGGTATAATGAGTTGCTCCGTTTTCGATAGCCCAGTCCTTCATGGCACCGGCAACAACATCCGCGGATTTTCTGGAAAGTTCTCCGCCGTGCTGCATCACGGATCTTACCTCTTTAAATACGGCCTCGGGAAGTCTCTCCCTCATTTTTCCGAGGGTAAAAACCTTGGAACCGAATATTTCTTCTACATTTACATTCTCGTACATAAAAGCACTCCTTCGTTGGGGTAAAATCCCCTGTTTTTAGGGCATACACATAACTGATTGTATACATAAGCGGCGTATTTTTCAATTAAAAATACGCCGCCTGCTTTAACTTCAGGGCTCCGCGGTTTCTTCATCCGCTTCCTTCTCGGGTTTTACATACAGATTTTCATGAAGATAATTCTTATTGGCTTCAAAATCTATTCCGAGAACCGCCATTCCGTCTATATTCTGATCCCACCAGGTTCCTTCGAGAGGTATGCTTCCGCTCACTCTTTCGTATTTAAAGATAAAAGGAACCCTGAGAACAAGTCCGTAACACTCATTCAAGGTAAGATTGGTTGTAAGGTTTGGACAAAGTCCCTCCATCAGACCGTCCATATTGGTAAGAACAGCTCCGGGAAGTTTCTTTATGATCTCCTCCATAACCTTTCTCTGACGCTCGGTACGTCCAAAGTCTGTGCCCACATATCTGTTTCTTGAATATGCAAGAGCCTGGGGACCGTTCAGATGGATGACTCCGGGCTCCGTTTCGGTCAGATAATTATATCCGAACTCATGACCGGTAAGCTCATTGTACTCGTTCAGATAAGCATTGACCCATCCGATTTCTTCCGCTGTAAGCTCTATATCAACTCCGCCCACTGCATCTACCACACCGGCAAAAGCCTCGAAATTAACAAGAACATACCTGTTTACGGGAATATCGAAATTCTTCTCAATGGTCTCCATGAGCAGTTCGGGACCGCCGAAAGCATATGCCGCATTCAGTCTGTTGGAACCGTGTCCGGGTATCTCCACATAAACATCCCTGAGGATCGAAGTCATGAGGATCTTTCCGCTCGTTTTGGATATCGAGACAAGGATCATCGCGTCACTTCTTCCGTCCTCGCCGTTAAGTCTTGAGTCATTACCGATGAGCAGGATATTGGTAACTCCGTCCGTGGTGAGAGCCTCCTTATCGAAGTCTCCGGCCGACTCATAATGCATCATTCCGTATGCTTTCTTGGTCATGGAATAAGAAATACCCAGACCAATTGCAAGTACAATAAGCACACAGACAAGTACTGTGATCAAAAAGCTCTTAAAAGGATTTTTCTTTTTCCGGGTGCGTGAGTTTTTCCTGCCGTCTCTTCCGCCGCCGTTTCTTCCGCTCCTTCCGTTTCCGCCCCGGTCATCTCTGTAAGGACGCTCGTCACGATACGCACGGTCATCGCGGTATTCGGGCGAGGGACGTCTTCCTGCTCCCTCGGGGCGGGGTCTTGCGGGGCGCCTTCCGACTGCCGGGCTCTGTCCGTACTGCGGTCTGTTTCTTTCGTATCCACGCACATCTTCCCTGTATTCCGAGCGCTCGGGCCTTCCCGAGTCACGCCTTGCGCTTCCCCTTCTCGATGCTCCCGGTCTCCTTGCATCGTAATCTACATAATCGTCGTAATCCGCATCGTTATAATATATGGGTCTTTCCGGCATACGATCGTTTCCGGAACTTGTTTTTCTATCATTACTCATAACAAATACCTCTCGGGCCGTTTTACAAAACGAGCCTCATCACATCTCCCGCTTCGGGGCGTGCCTCCTTTCCGCATTCCAAAACAGCTTTGATCATTTCGCTGGCATGAGGGCAATTCTCCATTTCGTTTCCGTCAGGTCCGAACATCTTAACGGCCTTTGCTTTCAGATTTTTTCCGTCCGGTTTCATGACCTGTATCTCATCTCCCACGGAGAATTTATTTTTCTGCATAAATGTGACAACAGTGTCATCACCTTGAGGCTCGGCAGTTTCTATGCTTCCCAGATAGACCGCCTTGCTCTTATATGTAGTGCCGTCATATATCTGGCCTTCATTTCCCGGATTACCGTAAAAGAAACCGGTCCCGTAAGGCCTGAATGTAGTCATGGATATCTGATCGGCGTAGATCTCTTTTCTTGATTCATACAGATCGGAAGATTCGAAATAATCATCTATCGCGCATCTGTATGTTCTTGCAACCGAAGCAACATAAAGCGGATTCTTCATCCTGCCTTCAACTTTCAGGGAATCTATTCCGGAATTTATCATATCCGGAAGATGATCTATCATGCACAGATCCCTGGAACTGAATATGAAGGTTCCTCTCTCACTCTCCTCCACAGGCATATATTCACCCGGTCTGCTTTCCTCGCAGACATAATACTTCCATCTGCAGGGGTGGGTGCACGCTCCGCGGTTCGAATCTCTTCCGGTCATATATGACGAGAGCAGGCATCTTCCCGAATATGAAATGCACATCGCACCGTGTACGAAAGCCTCTATTTCCATATCCCCCGGAATATTTGCCCTGAGCTCGGATATCTCTTTGAGGGAAAGTTCTCTTCCGACAACGATCCTTCTCGCTCCCTGTCTGTACCAGAAATTGCAGGTTGCATAATTTGTGTTGTTGGCCTGCGTGGAAATATGTATCACACTTTCCGGCCAGTTTTCTTTACAAAGATCGAACATACCCGGGTCGGCGATAAGGATCGCATCGGGTGTTTCGGGCATCTCAGACAGTTCCTTAAAGTACCGGGCAGCATCCTTAAGGTCATGATTATGCGCCAGGATATTGGCGGTGATATAGACCTTAACGCCCTGTGCGTGAGCCCTGACTATAGACTCGGCCATCTCCTCAAGGCCGAAATTCTGCGCCTTGGCTCGAAGCGAAAAGAATTCGCCGCCCATGTATACGGCATCTGCTCCATATCTGAGTGCGGCTTCGAATGTATCGGGACCTCCCGCAGGAAGCAGGAGCTCGGGCTTTTTTAAATTGTTCATATTTATTCTCCTGCTTTGTAGCTTATGGTCACTCCGTCGGCCATGGGAAGTATGGCTGAACGAAGCTGAGGGTTTGAAGATACTTCGCTTAGGTACATCCTCATCCTGTCATGGATGGTACGGTCTCTTCTTCTGACCGCATATCTTGATTCGATCACATCCCCGTCCTGCAGGCAGTTATCGGAAACAAGCATTCCTCCGGGCGAAAGAAGTCTTATCAGTTCCGGAAGGAAAGTAATGTACTGGCCCTTCGCGGAATCAAGGAATATAAAATCGTATGCTCCGCTTTTCAGCTCCGGAAGAATTTTTTCCGCATCACCTTCCAAAAGAGTAATGGAAGAAACGTCCGGACCCGCATATTTCTCAAAGTTTTCTTTTGCCTTGATAAGACGAGGCTCGTAATTTTCTATGGTAGTTATCAAAGCCTCCGGAGCATATTCGTGCATGAGAAGCGCGGAAAAACCGACAGCGGTTCCGACTTCAAGAATATTTGAAGGCTTAACATAACCCATCAGGAATCTGAGCAGGCCGCAAACCGAGGGCCTGATTATCGGGATTCCTCCCTCCAGAGCCTCCGCCTTAACCTTTTCAAGGCTATCCGTAAGAGGCAATGAAGTAAGTTCTATGTATTTTTCGGTACGATCTATATGCATAATCCCCTATTTTTCCGAAAAAGGGCGTCCCTAAGGACGCCCCCGCATTTTGTCTTAATTTTCCCCTGTTTCTTCTGTTGTCTCCTCGGATCCGCCCTCTTCGGTCAAAGCCGATTCGTCAATAATGTTTTCCGGACTCGGAGAGATAGGCTCTCCGATAATGGAATCGTCCAGCTCATCCTTGGCCTCGTTGATCGCAGACATCTGTGCAAACATATCCTCTGCGGTCTGGTCGGTACGGAAAGTGTATGTTCCGCCCTTTACGCCTTCTCTGTATTCTGAAGCGTAGTACTGAAGCGCAAAAAGAACCGCATCCCTGGAAAGACCCTTGGATTCAAACAGTTCACCGAGCTCCTTGGCATTAAAGTCCACGGGAACCTCTACGGTAACTTCTCTGCCGTAACCGGAAGGTGCGACAGGTTCTTCCGTAAAAACTCTGTAACCGAGATCGTAGCACCTTGTAGCGCCCTTGATCACGAAATATATAATTACCACCCACATCACGACTCTGAATACCATGTCCAGAACCGAGAGGGATAAAAACATTGCTTTCTTTTTATTCATCTCATTACTGTGCGTTTAACGCATTATTCAAAATCAAGTGCTTCGGTGATGCGGAAAGATGTCTCCTGCATCATCTTACAGAGCGAAAGCTCCGCTTCAAAAAACTGATCCGCAACGGGGTTTTGTGCCCTGAAACCCAGCATTTCCGTACGGAATGAATCATATTCGCCCAGGTCGATGTCGTCGGACTGTTGAAAATTATAATTCCTCATCCTGAAATCATCAACCCTGCGCTTTAATTCGGGATCTTTCTTAAGTTCATCAAGAGCGCGTCTGTATTCCTGATAAACCTCGGATCCTTTAAGTGCGGCAATATAGGTCTGTAGTGCGGCTTCGATGTATTCCAAAACTGTCTCCTATACTTCCTCGATAATAGGGAGGATCATGGGCTTACGCTTGAGATTCTTCCATACAAAATCACCGATGGAATCCTTTACCGAGGTCTTGATCACATTCCAGTCCGCACCGGAATCAATACATTTTTCAACGGTCATAAGAGCAACCTCGGATGCCTGTGAAAGAAGATCCTCGGATTCTTTGATATATACAAAACCTCTGGATACGATATCGGGTCCCGCAATAAGCTGGCCTTCCGAGGTAATGCTCATGCAGACAATGATGATACCGTCCGCTGCAAGCCTCTGTCTGTCTCTGAGAACCACGTTTCCTACATCACCGACTCCGGATCCGTCGACGAGGATATCACCCACGGATACCTTGCCGGTTATCTCCGCGGTATCGGGTCCGAGCTCAAGAATATCTCCGCTGGACAGAATCTTGATACGGTCCTTGGAAAATCCGAGATCCTGCGCAATTGCGGCCTGAGCCATCAGATGCTTGTATTCCCCGTGTACGGGCACGGAAAACTTAGGCTGAACCAGACTGTAGATAAGCTTTATCTCTTCCTGACAGGCATGTCCCGATACGTGAACATCCTGGTAAGCCACGCGTACTCCTTTTTGAAGGAGCTGATTGATGATCTTGGTTACCGGCTTCTCATTTCCCGGAATGGGATGTGATGAGAAAATAACCGTATCTCCCGCACCTATCGTGATCTTCCTGTGGGTTCCGTCGGCCATTCTGGAAAGTGCGGCCATGCTCTCACCCTGGCTTCCCGTCGTGATGATAACCTGCTTGTCCGCGGGTATCTCTTTCATCTCGTCAAGGGTTACGAGAGTGTTTTCGGGAATCTCAATGCGCTCGAGGCGCTGTGCGGTATCTATGATATTGACCATGCTGCGGCCCTCGACGGCAACTTTCCTGCCGAATTTGTAGGCCGTGTTGATGATCTGACGAACTCTGTCCACGTTGGACGCAAATGTCGCAACAAATATTCTCGAGTTCTTGTTCTGCTCAAACAGATTGTCGAAGATCGGTGCCAGAGTCTTCTCCGAGGGAGTAAAACCGGGGCGCTCCGCGTTTGTGGAATCGCACATAAGTGCAAGAACGCCTTTTTTTCCGATCTCTGCAAATCTCTGAAGGTCGATGGAGTCACCGTATACCGGTGTGTAATCAACCTTAAAGTCTCCGGTGTGGACAACGCATCCTACGGGAGAATAAATCGCAAGGGCAGCAGCATCGACGATGCTGTGATTGGTACGTATGAACTCTACCCTGAATGCTCCGAGGTTGATCGACTGTCCGAAGGTTACGACTTTGCGTCTGATGGTCTCGGACAGATTAACGCCCTGTGCGGAATGCTCTTTATCATACTCCGAAAGCTTGTGCTCAATGAGACCCATTGTAAGTCTCGTCGCATATACGGGAGCTCCCACTCTTGCAAGGATATAAGCGATGGCGCCGATATGATCCTCGTGTCCGTGGGTTATGACAAAGCCCTTGAGCTTGTCATAATTTTCCTCGATATACGATACATCGGGAATTACGAGGTCAATTCCCAACATGTCATCCTGCGGAAATGCGAGTCCGCAATCCACAACGATAATACTGTCTTCGTATTCGAAGGCAGTGATGTTCATTCCGATCTGTTCAAGTCCACCCAAAGGGATGATCTTAAGCTTGGACGTCGGAATCTCTTTGTTATTGTTACCCAATATAAGTTTTCCTTTCTCCTATGGAAAAAGAATACCTTTACCGTCAATCTTCCTCATCACGCTCAAGCGCGATATCGTCAAGAAGGTCCTCGAAAACAGGTGCCAGGGCGTCGAGCTCGTCATCGTCGGATACAATTACGTATCTGCTCTCCTCTTCGCCTTCCTCCGACATGTCTTTGAGGATAAGAGCCTCTCCGTCGCCTTCTTCAAAATCGGTAACCAGGATATAGTTATATCCGCCGAGTCTGGTCTGCTCCAGCACGAAGAATTCAACGGGGTCTGCTCCCTCGGGTTTAAAGATTATCTTTTCCAGTTTCTTTTCGTTTTCTTCATTCATGTTTATAGGTTTCCCTGTTCATGTAGCTCTGCAGGATAAGCTGCGCGGCTATCATATCAACATATTTTTTGTGTTCGTTTTTCGGAACGCCGGCTTCGTCCATGATCTCGTCGGCTTCCACGGTCGTAAGTCTCTCATCTTCCATGATGACTTCAAGTCCCGTTCTGCGTCTTAAGCTGTCCGCAAACTCATTGGTCAGACGGACTCTCTCTCCTTCGTCTCCCGAAAGCATCAGGGGATTTCCGAGTATTATTTTCCCCACATCATATTCGAGGATCAGTGCCTCGATACGTGCCAGGGTTTTGCGGAGCTTGGCCGGGTGTTCCCTTCTGATTATCTCAACCGGCGAAGCTGCAAGAAAAAGCGGGTCGCTGACCGCTACTCCCACTGTCTTCGACCCGAAATCCAAACCCATTAATCTTTTTCCGTTTGCTTCCATCAGGCGTACCGAAATCAGTTCCAGCCCTTACTTGCGATATATTCCAAGAGAAGCTCTTCAACCAGTTCATCTCTCTCAACCTTCATGATAAGAGATCTTGCACCTTTATGGCTGGTGATATAGGTGGGGTCTCCGCTCATGATATATCCGACGATCTGATTGACGGGATTGTAACCTTTTTCCTGAAGGGCCTCGTATACCTCCTCAAGAACCGATGCCGCGCCCGAATCATCGGTGGGCACCTCAAAATACTGCGTATGTGTGTTGTCCCTGGGCATCAGATCACCTCCCGTTCCCTCGTTAGTTCATACATAAGTGATTTTACCCCATATACCGTGCAATTTCAAGTTTTGGGGCTGTTCCGGATGCGGAATTGCTTCAAATTAATGCGTCTTTCGGTTGCGGTAAAGGAACTAAACTGTTAAAATGTGTCACGCACATAAACCAATGAGGCTTCGAATCATGAATAAAGAGATTTTCAATACATTTTTGATCAAATATGCCGAGATCGGCATCAAAGGAAATAACAGGTATCTTTTTGAGGATGCTCTCTGCGCACATATCGGCGCCGCAATGAAGACCATCCCCGGAAGATATATCACCCGTAAAACTCCCGGAAGAATCTTCCTTGAGTGCTATAACAACGAGAAAAAGGGGGATTTTGACTTCGATAAAGCAGTCGAAAAGCTTACCCATATCTTCGGTATCGTGTACATCTGCCCCGTTATCGTAACGGAGGACGAAGGCGAGGAAAGACTCCGCGAAAAGTGTGTCGATTACTGGAGAAAAATGTACGGTGACGACGCATCGGGAACCTTCAAGGTTTTCTGCAGAAGAGGCAGAAAAAACTACCCCTTAAATTCCATGGAGGTTGCGGCAGATATCGGTGAAGCAATGATAGACGCTTTCCCGAATATCAAAGTTGACGTAAGAAAGCCCGATAAATTCCTTAATGTGGAGATCAGAGACAAGATCTACATCTACAGCGAGTCCATTGACGGCCCCGGAGGAATGCCCGTAGGCACCAACGGAAAAGGAATGCTACTTCTCTCCGGAGGTATCGATTCCCCCGTTGCCGGCTACATGATCTCCAAGAGAGGTGTATCGTTGGATGCGGTTTATTTCAATGCTCCTCCCTATACCTCGGAAAGAGCTAAGCAGAAGGTTATCGAACTTGCGAAGATTATCTCCGCTTACACAGGTCCCATCAACCTTCACATCATTAATTTTACCGATATCCAGCTTGCCATCTACGAGAAATGTCCTCATGACGAGCTCACCATCATCATGCGCAGATATATGATGAGGATTGCGGAGCACCTTGCTTACGAGAACGGATGTCACGGCCTTATCACCGGAGAGAGCGTCGGTCAGGTCGCATCACAGACCTTCGCATCCCTGGTATGCACCAACGAGGTCTGCACCCTTCCCGTATTAAGACCCCTTATCGCATTCGATAAGCAGGATATCGTGGAGATATCCGAGAAGATCGGAACCTACGAAACCTCGATCCTTCCTTATGAGGACTGCTGCACCATATTCGTGGCAAAGCACCCCGTCACAAATCCCAGCAGACCCGTGATCCAGAAGCACGAGCATAAGCTTGACGATTGTATAGAAGAGCTTCTGGCCAAAGCGTACGAAACCGACGAGGTAATCGAAATAGGCAAATAAGCGAAAAAATAAGACCGAAAGCATCAGCCTTCGGTCTTATGTCTTAATTCGTATGAATTATACCTGATACTGCTTGAGAACCTCAAGAACGTCATCAGCGCCGCCCTCGGTGTGGATGTTGAGGTCGATGGGCTTGGAAAGATCGAGGCTGAAGATACCCATGATGGACTTAGCGTCGATTACGTATCTTCCTGATACAAGGTCGAAATCATATTCGAACTTGGTAATGTCGTTAACGAAGCTCTTTACCTTGTCAATTGAATTAAGAGAAATCTTTACTGTTTTCATTATGAAAGTACCTCCTTATTTCTCTGAAATAGCGTTTTCCATAGGTGCTACGATGTCATCATATCGATTTGAAAATAGAATGTCAAGGCAGTAAAAAAGCTAAATCTTGAGGCAATTTAACGTGAAAACTATAGCTTTCCACAACTTAGGGTGTAAGGTCAACGCGTACGAGACGGAAATAATGATGCAGAGCGCACAAGATGCAGGGTATGAAATTGTGCAGTTTTCACAGTTTTCCGACATTTACGTGATCAACACCTGTACCGTTACAAATATCGCTGACAGAAAAAGCAGACAAATGCTGCACAAAGTCAGAAAGCTGAACCCTGATGCGGTGGTAGTTGCGGTGGGCTGTTATGTCCAGACGGGTAAAGATGCACTGCTAAAGGATCCCCTTGTGGACATCTGTATCGGAAACAATCACAAAGGTGAACTCACCGGTATACTGAACGATTTCTTTGAGAACCAAAAAAAGAAAACCGCCATCATCGACGATCTGGGAATCCCCTCCGATTACGAGAAAATGACTCTTGAGACCGTAACGGACAGAGTCAGGACCTTCGTTAAGATCCAGGACGGATGCAACCAGTTCTGCACATATTGCGCAATTCCCCTTGCAAGAGGAAGAGTAAGGAGCCGCGATAAGGAAGACATTATTTCCGAGATCAGGACTCTTGTGGGCAAGGGCTGTAAGGAAATCGTACTTACCGGCATTCATGTAGGCTCCTACGGTATCGATATGGATGAAAACGGCAAACTCTCCGGTGACTACGGCGGGTGCAGCAAGCTCATAGATCTTGTTGAAGAAATATCACGGATCGAAGGCCTCGGCAGAATACGTATGAGTTCGGTAGAACCCAGGATCATCACTGACGAAACCGCAAAGCGCCTGGCGGCACTTCCGAATCTCTGCCCTCACTTCCATCTCTCGCTTCAGAGCGGATGCGATGCCACACTTAAGAGAATGAACAGGCACTATTCGACAGACGAGTACTACAACAGCGTTCTTGCTCTCAGGAAATACTTTGAAGATCCCGCCATCACCACCGATGTCATAGCAGGGTTTCCCGGTGAAACGGATGAAGAATTTGACACTACTGTGGCTTTTGTAAAGAAGGTTGCCTTCTCCGACATGCACATATTCAAATTCTCTCCGAGAAAAAATACCCGTGCTGCGGTAATGGACGGACAATTATCCGAAGACGTCAAGAATAAGCGAAGCGACAAACTTCTTGATCTTGCTCTCGAAGGCGCTAAACGTTACATGAAGAGTCACATCGGCAGGACCGAAGAGGTTCTTCTCGAAGAAGAAAAAATGATCATGGGTAAGAGATACATGATCGGACACACTCCCGATTATATCCCGGTGGCAGTTTCTTCAGAGGGTCACACACCCGGAGATATCGTAAGTGTAACCCTGTCGGGAATGCTTACGGATGAGATCATGAAAGCAGATTAATCAAAAAAAATAACCCTCCGCATATGCGGAGGGTTTTATTATGCTTATTCAAGTGTAAACTTCTGAGTGTTGTCTCCGGAAACGGCTTCATACTCGCCTTTAAATCCGGTTACTTCCGCGAAGCCTTCGCTGTCGGTGTGAACGGTGTACTCGGTACTCCAATCCTCCTTGATCATCTTCTTAAGCTCCGAATATGCGGGCTTGATGCTTCCGTCTTTTCTGACAAGTCCGCTGGGTGCACCGAGCCATGCGCCGTCTGCAAAATCCCACCCGGTAACCGCTTCGACAAGGGGATGTGCAAAGAGAATTTCCATCATCTCCTTCCACTCCTTACGCTGTCTTTCTTCTCCCTCGGGAGTTGAAGGCCACTCATCGGGCTGGTAATCATTAAGGTCTACTATCTCGGGAGGCATGAGCTTACCGGAGATAAGTGTATTTTCGGTAAAGTGAAGAGGAAGTCCGAAGAACGAGAATCTGTCCAGAATATCTTCAAGCTTTTCTCTTCCGATGTATCCCTGATGCTGATGGGTCTGGATTCCGATGGCAGAAATGGGAACTCCCGCATTAAGAAGTCCGTCGATGAGGATCCTGTAGCTCTCGGAAAGATTGAAGTCATTGATCAGGAGAGTGGCATCGGGATTAGCAGCCTTAGCTGCCTCAAACACTTCCTTTACGAGCTTTACTCTTCCCAGATCCTTGCAGATTCTTGTAATGGCGTTGTCATATCTGTCATATACCTGCATAATGACAACTTCGTTTATTACGTCCCATACATCCACGACACCTTTAAATGCGGAGACATCGCGGTTGATACGGTCCAGCTGTTTGCTGAGGATCGTTGCATTGTCATATTTCAAAAGCCAGTCTGCACAAACAGTGTGCCAGCAGAGAGGATGGCCCTTAAGCTTAACGCCTTTTCCTGCATAATACTTGGCGCTTCTCATCATGGGCTCGAAATTGGTCTTGCCCTCTTCGTGCTCATATCCGCCCCAATAAAAATGCATGGTTCCGTAGTTTACCAGATCCAGCCAGTTTTCTATTTTCTTCAGATAAACAGCTGTCTCGGCATCGGGAGCCTGTGCACCCGTCAGGATCTCATCGGGAGGAAGGAAATCGTAAGCTCCTACGCCGAACAGGAATTTGTGATTCTTAAGCTTTACCTTAACATCCGCATTTGCGAGAGGTGCTCCGGAATTATCCGTGAATTTGATCCGGGCAGTTGCTTTTCTGTGTGCATATTTATCCGACATGTGTACCTCCAATAAACCGTTTGAATTCCCCGTTACCGGCTATGTTTCATGCAAAAATTATATCATAGCCTCTTTGGTAATCTTACCGATTAAGCTTATTTTCTTATAAATCTCTTTAACCTCGGAACAATCTCGGTAAGAGCATTCAATGCATCATCGATTTCTTCCTTTGTCGTCATGGATGACATGGAGATTCTTACCGTCGATTCAAGCAACGGCTTATCGAGTGAGATCGACGTAAGAGTTGCCGAAGGTGTTCTTTTATGGGTAGAGCATGCGCTTCCCGCGGAAACATACACTCCGTAATCTTCAAGTGCATGGAGTAAAACCTCGGCTCTCACTCCGCTTACGGAAACGGATATGATATGGGGTGCAGTCTCCTTAAGAGCATCAAGGCCTCCTTCCGTCAGGCCGTTTATGCTTATGCCATCTGTCTCAAGTGCTTTTTCAATAAAGTATTTCTTCAATCCATAGAGTCTGTCTATATCACTGTCGAATTCCTTATAAAGCATTTGTGCTGCCAGGGCCATGCCTGCGATACCGGGAACATTCTCCGTGCCGGAACGAAGACCCTTTTGCTGGCCTCCGCCGTAAGTGATGGGGACAATCCTGACTCCGTCTCCGATGTAGAGAACTCCCACACCTTTGGGACCGTGTATTTTATGTGAGCTGATGCTCATAAGATCTATTCCTAGCCTTGAAGGATTTATCTTCGCTTTTCCGAATCCCTGAACCGCATCAACATGGAAGAGGCACTCGGGGCATTTTGACTTGATAAGCTTTCCTGCTTCTTCTATAGGCTGAACCGATCCTATCTCATTATTGGTATGCATTATCGAAACAAGGATGGTTCCTTCGGTAAGAGCAGCATCAAGTTCTTCGAGGGATATTCTTCCAGACTTATCCGTTCCGAGATAGGTAACTTCAAAACCGTTATCTTCCAGATATTTAAAAGCATTCAAAACCGCAGGGTGCTCGATCTTGGTTGTGATAATATGCTTTCCCCTTCTTTCGAGAGCCCTTGCAGCGCCTATGATCGCGGTATTATCGGATTCCGTTCCGCCGGAAGTATAGAGAATATTCTTCTCATTACATCCGAGTATTCCCGCAAAGATCGCAGACGCTTTGCGGATATGGTCTTCCGCTACGACACCTTTGTGATGCATGCTGGAAGGATTGCCGTAATCTTCAGTCATTATTTTGGTCATAAGAGAAGCCACTTCAGGGAATACCCTTGTAGTGGCGGAATTGTCGAGATATATTTCTTTCATTTTCTTTTACCGTTTTATTTATGCTTTGTCGTCAAACAGAAAAACAAGCCAGCTCATTACCGTCATGGCTGCAGTCTCCGTTCTCAGTATCCTTCGTCCGAGAGTTATGGGAACAAACCCGTTTTCCGACGCCTTCGAAACTTCCTTTTCATCAAATCCGCCTTCGGGGCCGATAAACACGCCTAAGGATGCGCCCGATTCCACCTTAGAGAAAATATCCCTTGTACCTGCCATGTTTCCCGCAAGCTCATATGGCATCAGTCTCATATCTAGCTGCGCCGCATCTTTCATGGCATCATCAAAATCCATCACGCGGCCGACGACGGGGATGATACCTCTTTGGCTTTGCTTTGCGGCCGCTTCCGCAATCTGCTGCCATCTTGCGCACTTGCTCTCAGCTTTTTTATCATCAAGCTTTACCACACATCTTGAAGTTCTTACGGGCACTATTCTCACCGCACCCAGTTCGATGCATTTCTGAATTACGGTCTCAAGCTTGTCTCCCTTGGGGAGTGCCTGATAGATCGTTACTTTTACGGGAAGTTCCGTATCGTCTTCTTTGATAAATCTTATCTCACAGATTACTTCGGATTCGGTAAATTCCGAAACAGAGCAACGATACTCCCGGGGCTCACCCTGGACTCTTACGCTGAATTCTTCTCCCGGTTTCATCCTTAGCACGTTTTTGATGTGATTATAATCATCACCGTCTATTACGATCCTGTGCTCTTCGGTATTTACTTTTGAAGCATCTGCAAAAAACTGTGTCATATTATACGATTATTTACGTGCTACAACGGAGCTCCACTCTCCCTGTCTTGATACATCAAGAACCGTAAGTCCCGCTTCTTCCATAGCTTCGATAACGATGTTTTCTTTTTCATTGAGGATGCCTGAGGTGATGTATACTCCGCCCTCTTTAAGCATCATCGGAACAACGGGAGTGATTGCGGTCAAAACCTCGGCCAGGATATTTGCGACAACAATGTCATAACTCCCGATTCCGGCTTTATTCTGAATCTCTTCGTTGTTTACGATATTTCCGATAACAAGTTCAAACTTATCGGAAGGAATATTATTGTTTCTCAGATTCTCTTCAACCGCAGCTTCCGCACAAATATCCAGATCTGTTCCGAAAGCCTTGCCGGCTCCGAACATAAGTCCGAGAATGGCGAGGATTCCGCTTCCCGTTCCGATATCAAGTATGCTGCAGCCTTCGCTAACATGCTTTCTTATGTTACGGATACAAAGCTGGGTTGTGTCATGCATTCCGGTTCCGAATGCAGTGCCGGGATCTATATGAAGTACGTATCCATGAGTATCACTCTCGGGAACTTTCTCCCATGAAGGAATAACAAGGATATCATCCACTTCAAAAGAATGAAAATAGTTCTTCCAGTTATTGAGCCAGTCGATATCCTCGGTCTCGGTTACTTCAACCGTTCCGTCTCCGATCTCCATGTAGCTCTTAATATCTTCAAGAACTTCTTCGATCTGAGAAAGAACATCTTCTTTGGTAAGTTTTCTGATATCGCCTGCGGAATTTGCCGCCCCGATGGTCATTGTTCCGGGCTCAGGTTCCCCGCCTACAAGCAGAAGTCCGTCATCTCCGGTTTCCACAAAAAAGTTAAGATAAGCAGTTCCGTCATCGATTCCCGTCTCGGGAAGGATATCAACAAACATCTGCTCCTTCTCAAGAGGAGAAAGAGGAACATTATCTTCGATCTGTGCTCCTTCAAGTCCGATATCGTAAAGATCGCTTATTATGATATCTTCGGCTTCGGTATTCGTTTTAATCCTGAATCTTGTCCACTTCATTTTTTTGAATTTTCCTCATCACATCCGCAGTTACTCTTGAAACTTACTCTCGATCCTGCTTCAACGGATTCGGTAATAAATGTGTTGGATCCTATTATAGAATCATGTCCTATCACAGTCTCACCGCCAAGGATCGAAGCTCCGGCATAAATGGTCACTCTGTCCTCAATGGTGGGATGACGCTTTACTCCTCTTAATGTCTGTCCGCCTCTTGTGGAAAGAGCACCGATGGTAACGCCCTGATAGATCTTTACATAGTCTCCGATTATGGTGGTCTCACCGATTACGATGCCGGTTCCGTGATCGATAAAGAAATATTTTCCGATGGTTGCACCGGGATGAATATCTATACCGGTACGAGAGTGAGCATGCTCCGTCATCATCCTGGGAATAAGAGGTATGCCCAACACAAAAAGTTCATGCGCAATCCTTGCGGTCACAATGGCGCGAAGTCCGGGATAGCACAGGATTATCTCACTGTGATTATATGCCGCAGGGTCACCCTCGAAGAAGGCCTGGACATCGGTGTCTACATACTCTCTGATATGCGGGATCCTCAGCATAAATTTTTCGGTAAGTTCCTCCGCAATCTTAGCTCTTACCTCATAGGGAGTTCCGGAATATTCGGGCTTCTGATTGAGGGATATGGCTATCTGCTTTTTAAGGTTATAAATGATATCCTCGGTCAGAACGGTAAGTCTGCTGTTTAAGTTATAGAATTTATAGCTCTTCTCGCGGATATATCCCGGGAAGATCATCTTGAAGATCTTCGCAAGAATATCGTTGACCGCATCCTTATCGGGCTGATCGGATACATCCGTCTTATTGATTATCCTGTCTTCTTTATAATCCGCCAAAATAGCGGATACGATTTTCTCAAGTTCAAGATTCTTATTATCGTTTGCCATAATATATACTCCTGCTTATCGGTAACTATACCATAATATCCCAAATCTTACGTATTTACCACATTCAGAACACTTTGACCAGAAGAAGTCTGCCCTCTCCCACACTTACGCAGGCCTTATGTCCCGGCAGCACTTCATTACTTATGCCGTACTGGTAATCGCAGGTGATCTCCCCGTCATCAAGAGGATACTTAGAGCCTTCGATCTTAATCCCCTTTGCACATCCCGTCATGTTCAGAAGCGAGAAATAGGAATAGTCTTCTTCCACATATACCGGCCTCGACGATACTATCTCCATCTCCGAATAATCATCGATGATTCTTCCCTTTTTGCCTATCGAATCCAGAAAAAGAAGTATCGATATATTCCCCATTGTGTGATCGAATCTGTTTCCGACCACCCCCGTAAGAAGAAATTCTTCGAATCCTCTCTTTACGGCTTCTTTAACGGCATAGAATGTATCCGTGTCATCTTTTTCGCAGGGAAGAGTTATGGTCTCCACATCCATATGCGGATCCTTGCCCGAGTCGAAATCCCCTACTATAAGCCGGGGCTTTACACCGAGTTTTTCCATGTGCTTAAGTCCGCCGTCGCAAAAGACGGTAAAGTCATCACTCTTTAAATATTTTTTTACGCGATCGTAATTATTTATGTCGGCATTCCCGACGATAACGCATCTGTTCATTGTCTGAAAGCTTTCCGGTTTCCTAATGTTTACAGGTATTGTAAATTGTATCATGTTTTGCTGAGTTTAACCCAATGTCTTTACAAAATAACCATGCACGAATACAGTAATATTATGCTTACGGAAGATGAAAAATTCATGAAGGAAGCCATCAAGCTGGCAAAAAAAGCATCTGCCGCAGGGGAGGTGCCGATAGGCTGTGTCATCGTCAAAGACGGGAAAATAATCGGGCGCGGATATAACAGGAGAAACACCGACCGCTCTACCCTCTCCCATGCCGAGATGAATGCCATCAAAAAAGCCAGTTCATATCTCCATGACTGGCGTCTTGAAGAGTGCACAATGTATGTAACTCTCGAGCCTTGCCAAATGTGTGCGGGGGCATGCATTCAGGCCAGAATACCGAGAGTCGTCATCGGCTGTCTTTCTCCCAAATCGGGTAGCTGCGGAACCGTTGCATCGATACTGGGTAATGAAGCATTTATGCATACCTGCGAGATCGAAAGCGGGGTTCTTGCCGATGAATGCAGTGCGGTATTAAAGGAATTTTTCATCCGAATGAGGGCGGAAAAGAAGGCACTCGACCAGGCATATAAATAAGGGGATTCAAAACAAAATAATGTAAAGGGAGGCTGTTTTTATGACCGTAATGACAAGACCTGAAGTAAAAACCATTCCGGGAGGAAAATGCTGGGAGCAGACTTACGAGAATTTCTTTCTCAAATCCTATTTGCCGGATAACGATATCGAAGGTCAGGTTAATAACTACACTTTCAGAGCACCTTTCCTGCTTGTATTCGAAGAAAACAGAATGACCATGGACGATGCGGTTTCTTTTGCGGAAAAGAGCGGTTTGGCTAAGATCGCATCCGCGGTCGATGCATCTGTATTCTTCATTTATCCTACCTGCGAAGGCGGATGGGACAACGCTACCGCAGAGCTGTACAAAGAGCTCATTTCACAGACCAAGATGCATCCCGAATATGAAGAAGGCATCGTGGAACTTAACGACTTCTTCACTCATGAGTTCAAGGGATATTTCATAAGAGGCGCAATCTTCAGAGCAGATATCTACAGCTTCGGAAAATCAGCAGACTACGTTGCAAGAACTCTTCTGAAAAAGACCGAAGGTGAATACCTCTGGGGCCCCGGTGATATAACTCCCGCAATGTGCTCCATGGAACGACTCAGCATCATTCCTAATGTTGAGAGAAAGGACATTCCGGTTCTTTCCGTAGGAAACAGCGACGAGATCAATGCGGCATTCAAAGACTGTGAATATCTTCTTGTAAAAGACAGTGCCGATTATGAAGCAGACTTCAAAGCATTCGTCCGCAAATATAAAAGATGGTGCGGACTTATCCAGATCGAGCCGGATTTCGAAGAGCTTAACATGACCGAAGAGTCCGGCATTACCGAGGTTAAGACTTCACCCGACAACAAGTGGAAATATAAAGATAAGCCCTCCCACAAAGTCGGATATTTCGCTTATTACAATAAGGGCATTATGGACAAAGGTCCCGTTCCTCTCGTAATGGGATTCCACGGCGGCGGAGATACTTCCATGTATCTGACCTTCGTAGCCGGATGGTGGGAAGTTTGTCATAAATATGATTTCCTCTTTGTCTCAGTCGACGATCACCTCTCCGTTACCGCAACCGAGGTCATGGATGTGATTGCCGATCTTAAGACCAAATACAACATAGACGAAAAGAGAATCTATGCTACCGGCTTCTCCATGGGAAGCGGAAAGACCTGGGATCTGTATCAGGAATATCCCGAAAGCTTTGCGGGATTCATGCCCTGCAGTGCACTCTTCCCCATCAAGGATAACCCTTGGGGCTTATCCCTCGGCGATGAGAGACTGAACATGACTATACCCAAACCCGTCTTCTACTCCGGCGGAGAAGATTCACCTCTTCCCGAACTTCCAAGCCAGGCTCAGACCTGTCTCGACAGAGTTCAGTACGTTGCTCAGGTCAACAGATTAAAAGTTAAATTCGATGTTGATTTTGAGAAGAAGGATTCCTGGGAAGATAAATTCTACGGAATTCCCGCAGAAAAGACCGAGAAAGTATTCGATGAATCAAGAAACAGTTATCTGACAGAAAGATTCTACGAATCAGATGACGGAATATGCAGAACGGTTTTCGCAAGCGTAAGCGGTCAGCAGCACGAATGCAGACAGCACAGCTGTGAAAACGCATGGAAATTCGTATCACAATTCTCTCTATAAAATGACTCCGGGGACGGTTCCTTTGAAAAAAGAAACCGTCCCCTTTTATTATAGTCACTCTCTGATCCAGATATCCCTTGTTTCATCGAACGAACCGCTTTTTGTAAATCCCAGCTTTTTAAGCAGATTTACCGAAGGAATATTACCGGGATCGGTTATGCTCATGATTGCGCCTATTTCATTCTCCGAAGCCCACCTAAGTATCCCTTTGCAGACCTCTTCCGCAAGTCCCATTCTCTGCCACCCGGGACCTATCAAAAAACCAAGCTCCGGTTTATCGTACCCCGCTCTTTCATCAAGCCCCGCACGTCCGATTATCTCACCGGTTTCTTTTAACCATACGGTCCAAATTCCATGCCCGTATATCTCATATATCAGGTCCCGGTAATTCTCCGTATATTTTTCTTCCTCAGTTCTGTCAAACAAATTCTCCATGTATTTTGTGACAGTACTGTCGGAATATATTTCGTAAAAAGAATCCAGATCCGAGACACATGTCTCCCTTAGAAAACATCTTTCCGTCTCCAGGATATCAAGCGGAATTTTTTTCAGTCTTCGATAAACATTTTCAAAAAAGTCTTCTTCGAACTCGTCCGGATCAAACTCCCCCTCTCCCTCAAGCACATACTTAACTCCCTCAAGGTATGTGCCTGCAGGCGATTCGGCTTTTGAAACATCGTTGTAAAAAACAAATGCAGCGCCCGAAGCAATGGCATTCGGAATATCTTCCGGGCGTGTCACTACATATAATATTCCGGCATCATCCGAAGAACCGCTCTCGAATCTGTGTATTTTTTGCAGGTAGCTTTGTGATTTCATGATATAATGATTGAAAATATTTTTTATGAAAGGAATTCTTATGGCAGATAAAAATCCCATTGTAACAATAACCATGGAGGATGGCTCCGTCATCAAAGCAGAGCTTTACCCCGATATTGCTCCTCAATCAGTTTACAATTTCATCAGTCTTATATCAAAGGGTTTCTATAACGGACTCACCTTCCACCGTATCATCTCGGGATTTATGATCCAGGGCGGAGATCCCGACGGAAACGGAACCGGCGGACCCGGATATTGCATCAAGGGCGAGTTTAACAGCAACGGATTCGAGAACAATCTCAAGCACACCGCAGGTGTTCTTTCCATGGCACGTGCCATGTTCCCCGATTCCGCAGGAAGCCAGTTCTTCCTCATGCACAAGGACTCACCCCATCTCGACGGTGATTATGCGGCATTCGGCAAGGTTATCGAGGGCATGGATGTGGTTGATAAGATCGCCGAAACTCCCACCAATCTCTTTACCGATGCACCCGTAAAGCCTCAGATTATGAAGACTGTCACGGTAGATACCTTCGGAGTGGATTATCCCGAACCCGAAAAGCTCCCCGGAAGATAAGTATTCATGCGGGTTTCACGACATATTAAAACAGGCTTTTCCCGGTAAATACGGGAAAAGCCTTTATTTATGCGTTCATAATTTGTTTACAGATTATTTTCCGATTGTTAAATCCGCACTCACGTTTTATACAACTTTACATAATATAGTATAGTCATAACAAAGCACATAAGACTTAACTCGTTAGTTAATCTTTTTCATAATATTGCCGGGTATCTGCAGATACCCGGCATCCTCCCTTTTTAGGGGCTTTTTTTATTTTGCGACTCTTATATCTATAGCCTTGGGAACATTGATTATCTCTACGCTCGTATGCTTTCCGCCGTCTTCTCCGTCCAAAGTCCATGCCACTTTTTTATCGGATTCGATCTTGATATGTCCCGATCTGAATGACACGATGTTTTCGGAAAACTCATACTTGCCGATTGCGAGTGCACTGAGAAGCTGCTGGAACTCCAAAGGATTCTTCAATTCTCTGATAAGATTCACTTCGAAGATTCCGTCGGCCAAATCTACATTCTCACCGGTTATTCCCTTGATACCGCCGACGCTTACGGAGTTTGTTATCATTCCGTAGATAAAATTATCTTCGATCACTTCACCGTCATGCTCGATTTTCATATGCTGGGGCTTGATCTTACCGAAACTCTTCATACCCTCAAGTATGTATGCCGAGTGCCCGATGGCGTTCTTCATATCCTGATCCGTACTGTAGCTTACTTCCGTAAATGCACCGAATGCTGCCACATATACAAAGGCCTCGTTATTGAACAGGCCTACATCAACAGCCTTATCCTTACCGTCCACGATAATGTCGGCGGACTTGAGCATATCCTTGGGCAATGCAAGGGAACCGCCGAAATCGTTGGTGGAACCGGCAGGTATATATCCGAGAGGCGTTCGGTATTCATTCTTCATCATTCCGCGAACGGTTTCGTCAAGAGTTCCGTCGCCTCCGCTGCAGACAACTATATCAAAGTCCGCCTCTCTTTCGGCAACGATCTTCTCGGCATCCCCGTTTTTACGGGTGGGAGATATCGTGATCTCATAACCGCCGGACGCAAATATATCGAGAATATCCGCAAGCTCGCTTTTGATGCGGCCTCTTCCGGCTCTGGGATTATAGATAAAAAGCATTTTCTTCATAACAAAAACCTCTTACATCCTCGATAATAGCATACTTACGGTTTGTTGAAAGTAAAAGAATAATAAAAAATGCAGAGCTCTATAGCTCTGCATTCGGATAAGACATAATTTTGTTACTTAAGCTTCTACTCCCGTGAGGAACTTCTCAACGGTATCGATGGCACCTGCTTCGTCTGCACCGTCACACTTGATAAGGAGCTCATCCCCGTCATCAAGAGTAATGCTCATCATTCCCATGATAGACTTTGCATTTACCTTTCTCTCGCCGGACTCGATATAGATTATGCTGTCGAACTTGCTGGCTTTCTGAACCAGAAGAGCTACAGGACTAGCGGAGAGATTCTTAGAAAATTTAACATTTACGGTTCTGGTAATCATAATAATACTCCTCAGCCTCGTCTTCCCCAAGACTCGGCAAATCATTTTCGCAAAGTTAATTTTCCCCAATACATGACAGCTCCCCAGCTGCCTTATTATCTCTTTTGCCGTGCTATATCACTGAGCCTTAAAAGCCTGTGATTAATTCCGGATTTACCTACCGGCGGATCCATAAGCGCTCCGAGTTCGGCAAGTGTCGCATCCGGATGTTCGAGTCTTCCGTATGCCGCTTCCCTTAAGGGATCCGGAAGATCGTCCAGAAATCCGTGTTCTTCGAGGAATCTGATATCATCGAGCTGCCTTGATGCGGCAGTCACGGTCTTTCTGATATTGGATGTCTCACAGTTCACCCTTCGGTTTACCGTATTGCTGACATCCTTGTAAATGCGGCGGTTCTCAAAATCCATATATGAATTCTGAGCACCCATTACACTCAGGAGCTCTCCGATCATCTCACCTTCTTTGACATAACAAACCGTTTCGTCACGTCTGATGGTTTTGCGTGCATTGATGTCAAAATCTCTGCACAGCCTTACGATCTGATCGGCTTTGGAAGCGTCCTCGCAGACAAATTCCAAATGATATCCCTTATCGGGATCACTGACCGACCCCGATGCAAGAAACGCTCCTCTCAGAAATGCCCTCTTACAACAGGTATTCTTCAGGATCAGTTCATTTACGGGATCATTTAAGTCACCCAAGCATCCGATCAGGGATTGAAATTCCGGATCGGAACTTTTCAGCGACTTCCCTATATTAAATGTTATTTCAAGTAAAGTAAAGCCTTTTTTTATAAGAGCCTCTCCGAAGGCGTTAAAACCTATGGTCACATCGCCTTCCGAAACACCTATCTGGCCGGCAATATGCATTATGGCGGAGAGCTCGGCTATCCTGCAATGTCTTGCCTGTGGGATCACCCCGGCAAGTTCTTCCTTCACATCCGATGAAAAGGACATATCAGCCTCGCATTCCTATGTGAGTTTCAGGTCAGATTTACATCTCTGTGGGTAAGTTTAAATCCGATATCCTTGCGGTCTTTCATCCTGTCGTACAGTTCGGACGCCAGGGTGACGGATCTGTGCTTGCCCCCGGTACATCCGATTGCGATCACCAGGTTGTATTTTCCCTCTTTGACGTAATTCGGTATCAAAAAGGAGATCATATCTTCAAGCTTATCAAGGAATTGCCCCGTTTCCTTAAATCCGTTAACATAGTCCCTTACTTCTTTATCGAGACCCGTTTTTGCTTTGAGTTCATCGATATAAAAGGGATTGGGGAGAAATCTTACGTCAAAAACAAGATCCGCATCCGCGGGGATTCCGTATTTGAATCCGAAGGAAACAATACTGACGTTCAGATTACTGTATTTTTCATTCTTGCGGAAAATGGAATCAAGCTCCGCCTTAAATTCCCTCGTCAGAAGATTCGAAGTATCGATGACGTATGTAGCCTGCTTTTTGATGGGAGCAAGCTCGGTACGTTCCTTTTTGATACCCTCCTCCAGAGTTCCGTCACCTGCCAGAGGGTGAATTCTTCTCGTCTCTTTGTATCTTCTTATAAGAGTCTTATCGGAGGCTTCCAGGAAAAGGACTTCCGTTTCATGTCCGCCGGATTTAAGATTCTTGATCACCTGGGCCAGGTTTTTCATGGAGCCCGCGGTTCTTATATCTATTCCGAGAGCTACTTTTCCGTATTCGTTGCCGGGCTGGGCAAGGAGCTCGACAAATTTGTCTACCAGAGAAGCAGGCAGATTGTCTATCGCATAGAAGCCGATATCCTCCAGCATTTTCATGCCGGTTCTCTTACCGCTTCCGCTCATTCCGGTTATGATAACTATCCGCATCTGTATCAATACCTTCCGGGTCTGCCGAGAACACAGAGTTCGGGTTCAAGGCGTACACCGTTATAGTTAAATACTTCTCTTCTTACGTTTTCGATAAGTCTGGTAATATCGGTAGCAGTCGCTTTTCCGGTATTTACGATGAAATTGCAATGCTTCTTGGAGACCATGGCGCCTCCCACATATGATCCGCCGAGTCCGGCTTCATCGATCATCTGCGCCGCAGAGCCCTCCTTGGGGTTCTTGAAAATGCATCCCGCACTGGGAAGATCGAGAGGCTGTTTGTCCCTGCGCTCTTTTGCGTACTGCTCGATCTTGGCGTTGATCTCGTTCTTATCGCCCTTCTGAAGTTCGAATACGGCTTCGAGAACAACATATTTTTTCTCGCAGAAAAGACTGTGACGGTATTTGAAATGAAGCTCCGCGGGACGAAGTACGATTTCTTCGCCGGCGGTGGTAAGTGCTCTGACTCTTTTTACAATCTTGGACATATCGGAACCGAATGCTCCGGCATTCATCCTGACCGCTCCGCCGATGGTTCCGGGGATACCGCATGCCCACTCCATTCCGGTGAGCCACATATCCGCTGCCATTCTTCCGGCTGCGGCAAGAGAAGCGCCGCCTCCGCAGGTGACTTCGTATCCGGTTACATCGACCTTCTTGAACTCACCGTCCAGAATAACCGCAACTCCCGAATATCCTTCATCCTCAACAAGGGTATTTGTTCCGTTTCCGAGAATCGAATAAGGAAGGAACTTCTTTCTGACACAGGTGAGAACTCTTCTGAGTTCCTCAAGATCATGAACCTCTACAACGCATAATGCGCTGCCTCCCGTGCGAAACGAAGTATATTCAGCCATGGGCTGATCCGGATGAATGAATCTTTCATCGATATGCTCGGATAATAGCCGCGCAATCTCCTGTCCTGTCATACAACTCTCCTCTCTGCACCCGTAAGGTGCCCCCTCGTCTAATTTTTTAAAATAATATCACAATCAGTTTTCCGATAAAACCATTCCCGCACAGCCGTAAATGCCCGCATCATTACCGAGAGTCGCAAGAGCGAACTTCGATCCGCTGCAGGGAGGGAATGCAGTATTTTTAAATTCGGGTTCCACATATGAAAGAAGAACCTCTCCGGCCTTGGATACTCCACCGCCGATAACAAAGATCTCAGGGTTTACAACATCGGCAACCACAGCAAGACCCTTGCCGAGATATCTTCCGAACTCCTTCGCTACTTCATCGGCAACTTCATCTCCTGCCTTAACCGCATCAAAAACTGCCTTTGCATCGAGAAGCTCGGCGCTTCTGAGAACCGAAGGCTTATCATCCTTTGCCAGTCTTTTTCTTGCAAGTCTTGCAATACCGGTAGCGGATGCAAACTGCTCAAGACATCCGGTATGACCGCAATTGCACTTCTCGGTCTCAACATCGTCAACCTTGATATGTCCGATCTCTCCGGCAGCACCGGTTGCTCCGGTGATGAGCTTTCCGCCGATTATGACACCGCCGCCTACGCCCGTTCCGAGAGTTACGGCAACAACGTTCTTGTATCCTTTTCCGCCGCCCTTTACCATCTCTCCGAAAGCAGCCACATTGGCATCATTACCTGCTGCGACTTTGATACCGCCCAGCTTTTCTTCCATTGCTTCCCTGAGATTGAATACGGGCCATCCTAAATTTACGGCTCCTCCGGTCATTACACCGTCTTCGTTGACCGCACCGGGTGCTCCGACTCCGACTCCGATAACATCAGCTGACGCTATTCCCTTCTCTTCCATCTTGGACTTAATGGATTCGCAAACATCGCCTACGATATTTGCTCCGTGATCCGTCTTATCGGTAGGGATCTCCCACTTGTCAAGGAGTTCTCCCGACTCATCAAAAAGTCCGAGCTTAACGGTAGTTCCGCCTATGTCTGATCCAAAAACGTATTTCATTATTCTTCCTCTTCTTCATCTTCTTCGGAATGTTTCTTGGCAAGATTTGCCTGAACTCTCTTGTAGAGTTCCTGTACCGCATTGTATCCCATCTGTTTCTGACGGTAGTTAACTGCGGCTGTCTCACAAATAACTGCGAGATTTCGTCCGGGTCTTACGGGAATGTTGTGACATACGACACGCACACCCAGATATTCGGTGTAGCTTTCCTCAACTCCGAGTCTGTCATAATCTTTATCCTTATCCCAGTCCTCAAGTCTGATGACCAGGTCGACCTGCTGTGAATCCTTGACGCTGGATGCACCGAAAAGTGCCTTTACGTCTACGATACCGATACCGCGAAGCTCAATGAAATGCTTGGTGATATCGGGTGCGGTTCCTACCAGAAGTGTATCGGATAATTTTCTGAGTTCAACCGCATCGTCCGTTACAAGTCTGTGTCCTCTCTTGATGAGTTCCAGAGCCGCCTCGGATTTACCGATACCGCTCTCACCGGTGATCAGAACGCCTTCACCGTAACAGTCTACGAGAACGCCGTGTACCGATATCATGGGAGCGAGCTGCTCGTTGAGCCATCTGATAAGTTCTGCGGTGAATCCCGATGTTGCTTCATTGGTCAGAAGAACGGGGATGCCGTACTTTTTGGCCAGTTCCATGAAGATCTCGTTGGGCTTAAGTCCTCTGCAGAAGATTATTGCCGGCATCGGATGCTCTAGAAACTTGTCATATGCCTCATATTTCTGCTCATCATCCAGCGCATTTTCCATGTAGGAATACTCAACGTAACCGATGATCTGGATACGCGAGGGATCGAAATATTCGAAATACCCTGCGATCTGCAGTGCCGGTCTGTTAATATCGGGCTGGGTAATACGGATCTTCTCAACCGGAACCTCGGGTGTGAGGTTCATAAGGTCCATTCTCTCGATAACTTTTGTCAGTTTGACGCTTGCCATCAGATATTCTCCTTGATCCACTGTTCAAATTCTGCGGGTGATGTTGCACCGAGCTTACTTGATACAGGTTTTCCTTCCTTGAAAATAATGAAATTGGGAATACTCATAATATTGTATTTTTCCGCTACGGCTCCGCTGTCATCCACATTGCACTTGCAGACCTTTACCTGACCGGCAAGTTTCTCTCCCAGCTGATCCACAACGGGAGACATCATCTTACAGGGGCCGCACCAATCTGCGAAGAAATCAACAAGAACAGGAGTGGTACATTCAAGAACTTCTTTTTCAAAATCATTGGTACTTACAAGCTGTGCCATAATTAACTCCTTTCATTTCCTGGATAATATATATTTACAAATAGGTTTTCCCTGACCGGAAAACTTTGCCTCGTACTCCGTCATGACATTATCAGTCATCAATTCTTCCTGCGAATGAAGATCGAACGTTACAAGGTCCGCTTTCCATGCGGATTCGGGAAGTTCCTCAAGTGCCCAGTCGAATAAAACCCTGTTATCCGTCTTGAATTCTATCCTTCCGCCGTCCTTTATTATCTTATCATATCTTGCCAGATATTCGCGAGATGGAAGTCTTCTTTTTGCATGTCTGTCCTTGGGCCAGGGATCCGAAAAATTCAGGTATACTCTTCCGACTTCACCTTCATCGAAAACCTCGGTGATGCTCTCCGCATCCATCCTTATAAAGATCAGATTGTCCCTGGGTTCTTCCTCCATCTTCTGGACCGCTCTCAGAAGCACCGCGGAGTATTTCTCGATACCGATATAGTTTATTCCGGGATTTTTCTCGGCCATTTCATAAATGAAACGTCCCTTTCCCATTCCGATCTCTATATGGATCTCATTATCGTTATCAAAAACTTCTCTCCAGTGTCCCTTGCATTCTTTCAGCTTATCCTCAGGAACAACAAATTCGCTCTCTGCAATTCTCTCCCTGCATCCGGGAACATTCTTCAGTCTCATTTGATCTTCTTGTTACCCCTCTTCGAAAAAACAGATCTGTGCCTTTCCTTACGATACTGTCTTCTCCAGTTGGGATGTACCTTTCTGTATCTTTTATACCATTTAAACAAAGCCATCAAAAGGAGAATTCCCGCTGCGATAACGGCGCTCACCGCCGCAACCATCGCGATATTTATAAATACAAATGTTTTTCCGGGTTTTTCCTCTACCGTTTCTTCTTCCGGTTTTATTCCGAAATCATACGCATCCGACGGTTCTCCGAACAAAATAGAACACTTGCCCAGGTATGATCCCTGATAGGAATAAACGATCCTTGCCGCTTCATTACCCGTTACGCCGTCATAGGTAATGGTGCTGTCCAGATCCGAGAACTCGGCCGTAAGAGGCAGGAGTACACGGTCGTTTTTATCAAGTGAAAACATGGGCCTCGAATCACCCATGATATCAATGGTTCCGTAAGACGCGACGCTTGATCCTATGTCATATGATTTCTCGTTCTCGGAGGCGCTCACAAGAGTGAAATTCGAAAAACCGTATTCAAAAAGTGATATGGCATCACTGTATCTTTCATCGCTTCCGTCATCCATGATAACGGCGATGAGCCTCATTCCGTCTTTTTCTGCACCGGCTATGAGACAGTAACCCGCTTCATCCGTATAACCGGTTCTGGCTCCGATCAGATACTCATATTCATAAGCACCGCCCACCGTCATCTTGGAAGCGTTATGCTCTATGATCTCATCCTTCTGCCCCTCGGAAGGGTACAGATGCAAAGTTTTCTGGAGCGAATATTTACACAGAAGTTCGTTATCAAAAAAGTCCCTTCCGATGAGTGCCATATCATATGCCGTGGTATAGTGCTCTTCCGAGTGAAGTCCCACCGGATTGGTGAAATTCGTCTCGGTACAGCCAAGGGATGCGGCCCTGGAATTCATAAGTGTTACGAAAGCATCCCTGGATCCGCCTCCGCAATGTTCGGCCAGCGCAAATCCGCATTCCGCTGCGCCTCTTATGAGTATCGCCTGAAGGCATTCACCGACGCTGAGTGACTCTCCCGGATCGATGGCTATATTAACGACTCCGGACGGAACATCCCTTACGGCTTCCGTGGAAAACTCAACCTTGTCATCGAGGTCGCACATTTCCGCCGCCAGCATGCTTGTCACAACGGCGGTCATGGCCGCAGGATAACATCTCTCATGGATGTTCTTGGCATAAAGTATCGCCCCCGTGGAATTCTCCATCAGTATCACGGATCTTCCGGATGTCTCGGGGCCTTTGGGCCAGTTTACTATCTCATTTGTCTCGATCAAGGTCCCGCCTTCAGGGGCGGAAGACGGTTCGGAAGCCATACTCCTAAGCGAAAAAGACATCACCATAAATATCACAAGAGGCAGAGTAAAAACTCTGCCCTTGTAGTTAACACGGTGCTTTTTTACGCTAACTGACTTTCGCATATTACATGATCGTGTGATTGGAAAATATTCCCGTATCTCCCTGAGGAGCTTCCGGAGCTTTCATCTCTTTTTCGGACTCATTTCCGGAATTTTCTTCCGTTTTTTCTTCCGGTTCTTCTGTTTTCTTTTCCTCGGGAGCCTTCTCTTCCGAAGTCTGCTCCTCGGAACCGGTTACGTCCTTTTCTTCCTCTTCGGGCTCGGGGATTCCTTTTTCAGCCCTGAAGATCTTCATGAACTCCTTACCGGTAATGGTCTCTTTTTCGATGAGATATCCGGCAAGTTTATCCATAAGCTCTCTGTTCTCGGAAAGCATTTCCTTTGCCTGCTCATATGCCTTTTTGAGCATGCTGACAATCTCTTCGTCGATCGCAGCGGCAGTCTGGTCGGAGCAGTTCATTGCGGTACGTCCCTCAAGGTACTGGCTCTCAACCGTGGCAAATCCCGCAAGTCCGAATCTGTCGCTCATACCGAAGCGGGTGATCATATTCTTGGCGATGGATGTAGCCTTCTCGATATCGTTGGCAGCTCCGGTGGTTACGTTTTCGAATACGACTTCCTCCGCAGCTCGTCCTCCGAGAAGCGATACGATCATATTCTCGAGTTCTTCCTTGGAGTTTAAGTACTTCTCCTCTTCGGGAACCTGCATTACATATCCGAGAGCACCCATGGTCCTGGGCACGATGGTGATTTTCTGAACGGGCTCGGAATTCTTCTGAAGTGCGGTGATAAGTGCATGTCCGACTTCGTGATAGGATACGATCTTTCTCTCTTCCGCACTCATGATGCGGTCTTTCTTTTCCTTGCCGACAAGTACCTGCTCAACCGCATTGAAGAGGTCCTTCTGGCAGACATATTCTCTGCCTTCCTTAACCGCGTTGATCGCAGCTTCGTTGATCATATTGGCAAGGTCCGAACCTACCGCGCCGCTGGTTGCAAGCGCTATTGCATCGAGATCGACGCTTTCATCCATCTTAACGTCCTTGGCATGGACTTTGAGGATCTCAACACGACCCTTAAGATCGGGCTTATCTACGATAATTCTTCTGTCGAAACGTCCGGGACGGAGAAGTGCTTTATCGAGGATCTCGGGACGGTTTGTTGCTCCGAGGATCAGGATACCCTTTGAGGAATCGAATCCGTCCATCTCGGAAAGGAGCTGGTTAAGAGTCTGTTCTCTTTCCTCATTTCCCCCGCCGTACTTGGAGTCACGGCTTCGTCCGATGGCATCTATCTCGTCGATAAAAATAATACAGGGTGCATTCTTGGTAGCTTCTTTGAAAAGGTCTCTGACTCTGGAAGCACCGACACCTACATAAAGTTCAATGAAATCGGATCCGGTAAGGGAGAAGAAAGGAACATGTGCTTCACCCGCAACCGCCTTTGCAAGAAGGGTCTTACCTGTTCCGGGAGGGCCTACAAGAAGTGCTCCCTTGGGAAGTCTTGCGCCGATTCCCGAATACTTTCCGGGATTGTGGAGGAAGTCAACGACTTCAACCAGTGATTCCTTCGCTTCATCTTCACCTGCTACATCCTTGAATGTAACTCCGGTTTCTTTTTGTACATAAACCTTGGCGTTGCTCTTTCCCACATTTAAGGGACCGCCGCCTCCGCCCATCTTCCTCATCAGGAATGAGGCAAGGAGCCAGAGGACCAGAACGGGAAGAACGACTCCCACGAAAATCTCGGTAAGAAGTCCGGAGGAGGTGCTTACGACTCTCTGTCCTTCAACTCCGTGAGCTTCCAGCTGCTCCGTAAGAGTATCCATGGATTCCATCAGTCTGGTCGTATAAACCTGCTCGTTCTTTATCTGAACGAAGTAAGCATACTGTTCAAACGCATTTGCGTCTTCATCGATGGAGCCCGCGTCGGACTGTGATTCCACATATTCCTGCTTGAGGGTTACGGTAAGTTCCGCATTTTCCGCGTCAAGCTCTACCGCCTCTACCCGATCGTTCTGCAGATCTTCGAGGAATTCGGTATAGGGCTTGGTCTGTGTAGAGCCTTTCCCGCCGAAGAGCATGTTGTAGAAAAGGAAAACCACAACAACCATGCAAAGTACTGCGAGGATCATCATCCAGGAATTATTACGTCCCACGGGATGTTTGTTGTTTTGATTCTGTGAATTATTATCCAATCTTAACCACCACTTAAATTAGTTTCGATCTTGAAAAACAGTGTATTTACACTATTTGTTTACTATATCACAGTGATTCGGGCAAGTGAAAAAACGCAAAACTTGATAAACAATTACTTAAGGGAATTTAAACAAAATCTTTTCCTGTCTCATACTCGGGAGTACAGGTAAGTCTGAGTCCAAGTTTTCTGTACACGTTCTCGTCAACTCTTGAAAGGATTACGCTTGAGTGTGCCTCCGCTCCTCTGAGTCCGGACAGGCAGTCAAGTGCAGACTTTGCAAGAGGATTTGACGATGCGGAGCTTGAAAGTGCGATAAGCATTTCATCTGTGTGCAGTCTGGGATTGTGTGCGCCCATGTACTGAGTCTTAAGGTTCTGAATGGGAAGCAGAGTCTCTTCGCTCATAAGCTTTACTTCATGAGGGATGCCCGCAAGCTGTTTTATGGCATTAAGGAGACATGATGCTGCGGCACCGAGAAGAGGATTGGTACGTCCGGTAACGATCTGTCCGTTGGGAAGCTGGATTGCTGCTGCGGGAGTTTTGCTCTCTGCCTGTCTTTCCATGGCAGCTACGGCTACCTTTCTGTCCTCGGGAACAATTCCGGCCTGCTTCAGAAGAAGCTCCTGCTTGTAAAGCTCTTCCTTGGGAGCATCGCCCTTCTTTACGGATACTGCGGTCGCATAGTATCTTCTGAGAATTTCCTGACATGATGCTTCCTTACAAACCTCATCGTCGGTGATGGCATATCCCGCCATATTTACACCCATGTCGGTAGGACTCTTGTAAGGGCACTCACCGCTGATTGCTTCGAAAAGAGCACTCAGAACGGGGAATATCTCAACGTCTCTGTTATAGTTAACGGTCGTCTGGTTATATGCTTCAAGATGGAAAGGATCGATCATGTTAACATCGTCAAGATCTGCGGTTGCAGCTTCATAAGCGATGTTAACGGGATGACGAAGAGGAAGATTCCAGATAGGGAAAGTCTCGAACTTCGCATAGCCTGCATTGATGCCTCTCTTATGCTCATGGTAAAGCTGTGAAAGGCAGGTTGCCATCTTTCCGCTTCCGGGTCCGGGTGCGGTAATGACTACAAGAGGTCTTGTGGTCTCTACATAATCATTCTTGCCGTAGCCGTCATCGGATACGATAAGAGGAATATTCGAAGGATATCCGTCGATGGGATAGTGAAGATAGCTCTTAAGTCCGTGAGAATCAAGAAGCTGACGGAAACGGTCCGCTGCGGGCTGTCCCGAATATTTGGTGATAACGATACTTGATACGAGGAATCCGAGCTCACGGAATACCTTAACCAGACGGAGCACGTCCTGATCGTAGGTGATACCGAGATCGCCTCTTACCTTGTTCTGCTCAATGGCGTCAGCACCGATTACGATAACGATCTCAGCCTGATCCTTGAGCTGCTCGAGCATTAGGAGCTTATTGTTGGGTGCAAAACCGGGCAATACTCTCGATGCATGATAATCATCATAAAGTTTTCCGCCGAATTCCAGATACAGCTTACCGAATCTGGATATCCTCTCCCTTATGTGAGCGGACTGAAGTTCAAGATATTTTGCGGAATCAAAGCCTATGTTACCCATTTTTTCTCCTTAAAAGACCCGGGGCGTTTAAACCGGGCCGAAATACAAACAATTAACTACGATATCATACCACATTTGGCAGGTTTAGGTATTGTTTTTCTTACGGAATTCCTCAAAATAAGCGACAATTCCGTCGGCTACCTTTTCGGATATCTCGGGTAGTTCCATGAGATCTTCCTTGCCTGCGGATGCAATCTCCGAAATCGTCTGAAACCTCTTCATAAGGGCTTTCTTTCTCGAAGGTCCGACGCCGGGAATCTCGTCCAGGAGCGATTTTGTCTGGTTCTTCGATCTGAGGGATTTATGATACTCTATGGCGAATCTGTGTGCTTCGTCCTGTATCCTCGTAATCAGCTTGAAGCCCTCGGAATGAGTATCTATGGGAAGCTCGGTATTGTTAAAATACAATCCCCTCGTTCTGTGATGGTCATCCTTAACCATTCCGCAGACGGGGATATCCAGTCCCAGCGCATCCAGAACCTCAAGCGCTATGTTGACCTGGCCTCTTCCGCCGTCCATAAGCAGAAGATCCGGCAGATGGGAGAAGCTTATTACCTCGCTTCCCTCGCCTTTTTCCCTTATGCGCCCCGCCTCTTCCATGCCGTGGGTAAAGCGCCTTGTCAATGCTTCCTTCATACACGCATAATCGTTGGGACCGTCCACCGATTTGATCTTAAATTTCCTGTAATCGCTCTTCTTGGGGCGTCCGTTTTCAAACACCACCATCGAAGCCACGTTTTCAAAACCGTTGGTATTGGATATATCGAAAGCTTCCATTCTGACAAGCCCGTCAGTTTTCAGGATATTCTCAATCTCTTTTACCGCTCCGAGGGTTTTGGCCTCCTCGCGCTTTATCTTCTCACCGTCGTTATTTAAGATGATACGGGCATTCTCCTCGGACATTTCAAGGAGTTTTTCCTTGGTTCCGATCTTGGGTATCACAAGCGATACCTTGGTCCCTCTCTTTTCGGTGAGCCACCCGTTTATGACATCAATGTCATCCGGTGCATACCTTATCATGATCTCCGAGGGAATAAAGGGAGTCCCCGAATAGAACTGCTTGATGAAGTCACCCAGAACCTCACCGTCGGGCTCCATAAGCGAATCCGTCATGTGGTAATGCTCCCTGCCCATGAGCCGGCCGTCTCTTACAAAAAAGATCTGTATGACAATGTCCTCTCCCGACCTGAACATTCCGATGATATCTCTGTCGGTTCCGATATTTCCGGTAATCTTCTGTTTCTGGGCAACGCTCTTTACGGATGCGGCAAGATCTCTGTATCTGGCGGCTTCCTCGAACTTCATATCCTCCGATGCTGCTTCCATTTTGGCTTCAAGATCCTTGATGATCGGTCCGTAATTGCCGCTTAAAAATTCAAGAGCTCCTTCAACGCCCCTGTTATATTCTTCCTTTGTAACATATCCCTGACAGGGCCCCATGCACTGACCTATGTGGTAATTGAGGCACGCTCTCTCCAGTCCGATATCTTCGGGAAGCTTTCTGTTACAGGTCCTGAGCTTAAATATCCTGTTCAAAAGCTCGATCGTATCCTTTACGGCCTGTGCCGAGCTGTAAGGTCCGAAATATCTGGAACGGTCTCTTTTCATGGTTCTGGAAAAGAGAATCCTTGGATATTCTTCACCCACTGTCACCTTGATATACGGATAAGTCTTGTCATCTTTTAGAAGTGTGTTGTATTTGGGGGAATGTTCTTTGATAAGGTTATTTTCGAGAACCAGAGCCTCGAGTTCGGAATCGGTCACGATATATTCGAACCGGTCGATTCTTTCGACCATGTTGTCTATTGCAGGGCCTCTTCCTATATTTTTTCTGAAATATGATCTTACCCTGTTATGGAGATTAACGGCTTTTCCGACGTAGAGAATCACATCATCCGCATCACGCATGATGTAAACACCGGGCTTTGCCGGCAGTTTCTTAAGTTCTTCGGAAAAATCCTTCATGGACACTTGTCTATATATAAACTCTGTTATAAAATGTATTGGCTATATAGATATTAAAACTACATGTCATTGCATTGTAATCATGAGATCAAAAGAAGACCTTGAAAAAGAAATAAGAATGGTAGGTAAGGATATCCTGGATTCCGAATGGTTTATCCGCGGCTTTTCCCAGTCCCACCATTTCAGATCCAATGTGAGCGATCACGAACTCCATGTCACCAAGACATCCTTAAGAATCGCCGGACTCTTTGCTTCGGTTGACAGGGAAGCTCTCATAAGAGCCTGCCTTTGCCATGACATGGGGCTGATCGGTAATCGAAAAGTAGTTTATACAACGGGACGCATGTGCATCACACAGCATCCTCTTGATTCCGCTGCGCGTGCGGTGAATATTCTCGGAAAGATATCCGAAAAAGAAAGAGATATCATAGAACATCATATGTTCCCGCTTGTTCTTAACAGACCCAATTCGACCGAGGCGGTCATAATCTGCATTGCGGATAAAGTCTGTGCTCTCTATGAGCCCTTCACGGTAAGAAGCTCATCGGTAAAGCTTCACTCCCGTCTCAGAATTCCTGTTCATGCTATGGCTTAATATCAGTCTTCACCTTTATCCTCGGGAATCGGTCCCGAGGTATTTTTTCCCGGTTTTTTAAATCTCATACCGGTGGTGTTATGTTTTCTGTATTCGCGGACCTTGTTGAACTTCTTCTCGACAACGGCCGCTTCTTTGTCGTTCACGCACCTTAAGATCTTAACAAGATACAGTCCCTCACCGCCTTTTCCGGGGTAAGTGATTATCTTGCCTTTGATCAGTCCGTGCTCCTCGCATTCGCACAGGCAGTAATAATGCCTGTCTCCCATGGAAAACCATTTGATCTTGCGCTTTGCTTTTTTACCGCAGATATAGCAGGTTGTGGAAAGGGTTTCTTTTTCCCTGAATGCTTTGTCCCGGTTTTCGAAAACACGGGAAATATATTTTTCGTAAGTCGGAAATACGATCTTGATCTCGTGTTCTTTATCCGCAGGAGGATAGGTGGTGTCATAGGATACGAACTTGGTCACATCCGCATTGATCGCACATACTTTTTTGTATACTTCAGCGGCATAATACGCGTCGCTGAATGCCCTGTGGAACGGAATATCTTTCGATATCCCGAAATGATCGACGGCATATTCCAGTGATCTTCTCTTCTTTTCACCCGCTTCGCATGCAAGCATAAAAAGCTTCTGAACATCCACGAAAGCAACCGGTCCTTCATTTATGAGAGGAAGTCCGAAGAACTTAAGATTCTGCTGGAAAACACCTATATCACCGGGCCCCCATGTGGCAAACACGGGATTGTTTCCGCACCATTTGAAAAATCTGTCGGCAACCACTTCGAATGAATCACCTTTTTCAAGCTCCTCCATCTGAAGATGGACGAGCTTGCTGGTGTAATTATGCATTTTTCTGTAGACCCTGGGCTTTATCAGTTCGCTGAATTCCGAGATCAGAACTCCGCCCTCTCCGTATTTTACGGCTCCTATCTCGATGATCTCGAAAGGGATCTCGGATACTTCGGGTTCGGTTCCTGTAGAACTCTGGTTCCACTCAAGGTCGATAATGATAAGATTCATTCTAAGGTCACTATCTGTTTATTAATATGCTCTTCCCCAGTAAACCATCTTCTGAGCAGGCTTTCCGCAGCATACGCATACGTCGGAAATCTTCTCCTGTTCAAAGGGGATACATCTTGAAGTAACGGAGAGATCCGCTTTGATCTGATCTTCGCACTCTCTGCATCCGCACCACATAGCCTTTACGAATCCGGATTTCTCGTTAAATACTTTCTTGAACTCGTTGTAATCGTGAGCTTCGTAGGTGTGCTCTTCTCTGTGAGCTCTTGCTCTTTCAAGCATTTCCTTCTGCATGGTCTCAAGAATCTCGGGAACCTTGGAAGCTACATCGCTGAGGCTCACTTCGATCTTCTCTCTGGTATCTCTGCGTACGATTACGCACTTTCCCGCTTCGATATCCTTGGGTCCGATCTCGAGTCTGAGGGGATATCCTCTCATCTCTGCCTCGGAGAATTTCCATCCGGGAGTCTTGTCGGTATCGTCAACCTTTACTCTTATACTGTCTTTAAGGAGATCTCTGAGCTCATATGCCTTGTCGAGAACTCCCTCTTTCTTCTGCTGAATGGGGATGATGCAGAGCTGTACGGGGGCAACCTTGGGAGGAAGAACAAGTCCTTCGTTGTCTCCGTGTACCATGATGATGGCGCCGATAAGTCTGGTTGTAACGCCCCAGGAGGTCTGATATACATGCTTTAAGGTGTTGTCCTTATCGGCAAACTGGATGTCGAATGCCTTGGCAAATCCGTTTCCGAAATTGTGGCTGGTTCCGGACTGGAGAGCCTTTCCGTCATGCATAAGTGCCTCGACGGTATAGGTAGCCTCAGCACCTGCAAACTTCTCCTTCTCGGTCTTCTGACCCTTGATTACGGGTATTGCCAGGAAATCCTCGAGGAAATCGGCATATACGTTAAGCATCTGAACCGTACGCTCCTCAGCTTCCTCGGCAGTTGCGTGAGCGGTATGGCCTTCCTGCCAGAGGAATTCTCTGGAGCGAAGGAAAGGTCTGGTTTCTTTTTCCCATCTGACAACAGAGCACCACTGATTGTAAACCTTGGGAAGATCTCTGTAAGAATGAACGTCGTTCTTATAGAAATCGCAGAAAAGGGTCTCTGAAGTGGGACGGACGCACATTCTCTCCGCAAGGGGTTCAAGGCCTCCGTGAGTAACCCATGCTACCTCGGGAGCAAATCCCTCTACGTGATCCTTCTCCTTCTCAAGAAGAGATTCGGGGATGAACATTGGCATGTATACGTTACGAACGCCCGTAGCCTTGAATCTCTTGTCGAGTTCGGCCTGGATGTTCTCCCAAATCGCATATCCGTCGGGCTTGATAGCCATACAGCCCTTTACGGAGGTGTATTCGATGAGCTCGGCTTTACGAACAATGTCCGTATACCACTGGGCAAAATCCTCGTCCATCGAAGTAATCTCTTCAACCATTTTCTTATCTGCCATTTTAATTACCTCTGCATTAATATCTTGATCGGTTTTTCAACCCTTTATCACATCATATACTTCATCCGGAGTATCGCAAATAGTTTTTGCTCCGTGCTCCGTAAGAAACTCTCTTCCGCGGAATCCCCAGGAAACCAGAATCTCATCAAGTCCTGCGTTTCTGGCAGTCATAATATCCGTATCGGAATCTCCGATATAGACCGCCTTTTCCGGTCCCATGCCAAGCTCTTTAAAGATCTTAAGGCACATATCCGGTGCGGGTTTTACCGCCTGACCTTCCATGTCCCCCACCGCTGCATCGAAGAGTCCGTCAAAATAGGTCTTAACCAGTTCCCTTACCGCAACATCGGGCTTGTTGGAGACAACCGCCGTCCTTACGCCTGCTGCCTTCAGCTTTTTCAGAAGATCCGCTATTCCGGGATATGGTCCCGTCTTTTCGGCACTGTGAGCCTTGTAATACTCCAGAAACTCATCCATGACCTTTTTACGCTCATCGTCCGTAATACCGACGGGAGTTGCCCTTTCGATGAGCTTGGCCATTCCGTTTCCCACAAAAAATCTTACTTCCTCTATGGAATGCTCTGGATATCCGTACTCCCTGAGTGCGTGATTCGTAGCATCCGTAAGGTCATCCAACGTGTTTAATATGGTTCCGTCCATATCAAATACCGCAAGTTCGTATTTCATGATTGATCCGGCTCCCATCAGAAACTATGGTGTCCGCCGCCTCCGCTGTGGCCGCCTCCGCCACCGCCTCCTCGGCTTCCTCCGCCTCCGCCGCTTCCCGATGACTGAGGTGAATAAGTTTTGGTCTGGCCGGTCTGGACAAGTGCGGGGGGAGTATATTTGAGAGTCTTATGTGCTCCCGAAATCATCTCTTCACCTGACGTGTTCTGGATCTTGGAAGCTCTGCTTACTACCCAGAAATTGATCAGGAAGGATAAAAGCAGTGCCATAAGTGCACAGCACACATATCTCATGGGACGGGCAATCTTCTGTCCGTTCAGTACGGCGTAAATTTGTTCGAAAGCTTTGGACGCAGCCGTGTAATAATCCCCGTTGGTGGCATATCTGTAGATATTGTCGGTAATGTCATATCCGTAAGCATCGGTTATGACTTTGTGAACATCGCCGTCCGTATAGATCGATATCTCTCTTACCTTCATATCGATGATCAACATTACACCATTGGTATGGTTTCCGAATATTTCATCATATACGGCATCGGAATATCTCATTATGTCACGGTAAGAATCTTCATCCGTGGTGACAAATGCGACGTTTGAGTGATAGGCAATGGGTGCCATATCGGACGCCAGTTCCTTGATCTCCTGACTGGTAAGAAGTCCCGCACCGTCATATATGACAACACGATATCCCGTTTCGGTATTGGTCTTATCCACGTCGGCATCATCAAGATTATCAAGAGGATCGTACGCCCGGACGGTCTGTGACGGGATCATTACCGGTACAAACAGCAAAGTCACTATAAAAAACAGAAGTAATGAATTTCTTATTATCTTCTTCATGACTCGTCACCTCCTCTCTTATCAAACTGAGGAAGTTTTCTGGTTGCCAGTCTGTTATGTCCTTTAACCAAATCCCAGATGGACAACAGGAGCGTAACGATGCATATGACCGCAGCGATGTAATAGTATTCATCCGCAGAGGGAGCCATAGACCATACCCCGAGTGAAATAAGAACACCTATCAGCGGTTTCAGACACAGCATAAACTTCTCCCCGGCAGGTGCTTTTGCTTTAACTGCCGGTCTGGTATCTACGATCTTATTATTCTTGCTGCCGGTAAGGGCGATAATTATCGGCGAACAGATAAGTGCCAGGAAAAACGCACCAATAGCACCGAAGAAAGCATATCCCACAACTGCCGCAACAACGGCAAGTGCCGTACTTGCAGTGTTTACCTCACCCTTTTTCTTAACCTTGACGGGCTGAGGCTGAGGAATCGCTGCCTGTCCGGCCTGCGGTCCTCCCGCATTCTTACTCTGTTTATAGATCAAACCTTTGTCATCGAGATTATTTTCCCTGACATAGATCTGATTTCTCTGAACGCACAAAGAGATCATACCGATGGCGGACAGAATGATGGATGCCACCAGCAAATAGATGGGACGCATAACGGGAATCAGACAAAGGGCTGCGAATATGGGCAACGACCATGCAAGTGACCATAAGATATATTTCTTATAGTCAATGGGGATGTCGGTTGCAACCTCGCCGGTCTGGCCGTTTACAACGGCATAGCTTACCCTGTCTTTATGTCTTACCGACATGAACCATACGGGGAAATAGCCGAATCGGGTCTCGGTCCTCTCGGGTGTCAGATTCGGAAGCGATTCGGGCTTGAGGCTTATACCCTTTATCGCAGGATCTTTTGCGATACGATTGTATATTTCCTGGGTTACGATGGAGCGGCAATGATCCTCATAAAGCTTCGGATCCGTATCTGCGGCATCCGCATAGAAACCGCTCATATAAGAGGTGTTAAAGCGGACCGCCTGTTTGAAATCAAAAGGAGCAATGGCTTCGCTCAATGTGTCGGAGAACTGTGAGGAAGCGTCGGAAGACAATCCGTTATACTCAGCCTGAACACTGGTATTGATGTTGTAGTGGGTATGATAGATATAATCGCCTCTTCTGGTATCCTTCTGACCGCGAAGGGTTACCGCACGGTTTTCTTTGAAATCATAGATCCAGTAAGGCATATAGATACCACGGAGTTTTTCGATGGTGGCATCTTCCTTCATGTACTGCGGAGCAAAACGTGCCTTATTAAGAGCTCTCTTATAAAGCTCCGCACTCTGTTGCTTTGTGATCTGAAAAGGAATGATATATTCGGGTGCTCTTTCCTTACCCACACGGCTGGCAAGAACGGTCGAAGCTCCGCAATAGCTGCAGAAAGTCGCAACCGTATTGTCGTTGGCAAGAATCTCACCGCCGCATTCTTTACAGGTGTAAATAGTGGTGGTGTATTCCTCGTATCCTTTTTCGGAAGTATCACTTTCCCTGAACTCGGTATAAGTGTTCTCGTCGGCATCGTCCTTCTGGATCGCTGCCTCGGGAGGGAATTCCGATTCACAATAATCGCAGTGGAGTAGCTGCTTGCCGGGGTCAAAGTTAATATTGGCTCCGCAATTGGGACAAACGAACATTACTCTCCTCCTTCTCTACACAAACATAAAGCGGCCCCCGATAGAAATTGGGAGCCGCTTAGGATCTTAAGCCTACTTACGGAATCTGTTTACGGCCTTTTCGGAGATCATTACCTCTCCGTGTTCCCTGAGCACCTCTTCGCAACCTTCGCCCGCGCTGTAAAGCTGTGAGAACTCAAGAGCCTGTACACAGCATCTGCTGAAACGGTCATATGAAGCCTTGCCTCTTGCGACGTGGAGGAAGTATTCCTCACCCATCTTATATAGCGAAGAGTTGATCCGGATTCCCTTGGGAAGCCCCTGAGCATACTCAATAAAGTCGGACAGGTATGTGAACATAAATACCGCGTCGTTGACATTTGCTGCCGGAGCATCGTTCTTAGCCGGTTCACTGCCCGCTTTCACGGGAGCTGCCGCTGCGGGAAGAGATAATCCTCCCTGTCCGAGTCCGGGAAGCGCACCCAAAGCTGCGGTCGTTCCGCCGGATTCCTCTTTAACATGTTCAAGAAGCTGCTTTAATGTATCGATAAAACCGCTGATCTTGTCGGCATCTACGCCGATAGCGGGATCCTTCTCGGAAAAAGTAAGAACCATTCCCTGCTCGGGAACCATCATTATCTGCATCTCAAAAGCAATCTTCGGAGGATGATATCCGACCTCGGATTTAGCCTGTTCTATAATCTCGCGAAGGAGCCTCTGAGCATTTTCGCTCCTGGAAATAAAGTCGCTGTAATCGACCTTATAGTAAGCAAGTTCGTCCTTCGACAGATAGCATTTTATTGTTTTGTCGTCTATTCTCTCTATTTTCATATCCAGTACCCCCTTAAGACCCTCGGTACCGCAAGAAAAAATCACATTAATTTATGTAATGATTTTATCATGTTTCGCTTATTTTGTATAGTCTGTGGGCATTTCGCCAGGTCGCCTCCGCCACCTCTTCGGGGCTGATTTTTTTGATCTCGGCGATCCTTTCGATCACCAACGGAAGGTATCCCGAAAAATTCCTCTCGCCTCTGTGAGGAACAGGTGCCAGATATGGGCAATCCGTCTCCAGAACTATATTCGAAAGCGGTATGTACTCGACGGCTTCCGTGAGCTTTTTGGCGTTCTTGAAGGTAACAACCCCGCCTATCCCGAAAAAGAAACCCATATTCAGGAATTCCCTTGCGGATTCAGCGGAATATGAATAACAGTGCATCACTCCACCGATATCTCCGGCATGATGTTCCTTCATAATATCTATCGTATCTTTTGCGGCATCTCTTGAGTGTATGACCATGGGTTTGCCTAAGTTTCTTGCCAGATCCATCTGAGCTATGAACCACTTAGCCTGCACGTCCCACGGGTCGTCGTCCCAGTGGTGATCGAGCCCTATTTCGCCGATGGCAACGCACTTTTCCTCTTTTTCGGCCGAGTCGCAGAGCCATTTCCAGGTTTCATCGTTTATCTCGCTGCACTGTCCGGGTATAACCCCAAGAGCACAGTACATCCAGGGAGTTTTCTTTGCGAGTTCAAGCGCCGTTTTTGAGCTTGCTATCCCTGCTCCGATATCGGTCACCTTCTCAACGTCGAAACCTTTGAGCGAAGCAAGAACCTCGCTTCTGTCTTCGGCAAACGCTTCGTCATCATAATGAACATGTGTATCAAATATAGGTGCCATATAACCCCTTCCGGATAAAAAAAGAAAAGGCCACAAACCCGCTTCTAAGCAAGCCTGCGACCTCGCGTGGACCGCCAGGGGCTCGAACCCTGGACACCCTGATTAAGAGTCAGGTGCTCTACCAACTGAGCTAGCGGTCCTTTCTTTAGTGCAACGATGAGATATTACCATCATATATTTAAAAATGCAACAAAAATTTTTATTTTTTTCAAAATTTCTTCAAAAACCTATTTTCTCCTGCCCGGTTTGGACATTTTCTGCTCATACATTCTGGCATCGCTGACCTTTAAATATTCCTCAATCCTGCCAAAAGAATCAGCTTCGGTCAGGTAGGTTCCGATACTGAAATCAAGCTTATAATCCAGCTTATTTGTCTCGTTGTATTTTGCAACGAAGTCATTCATACGGTCGACAAATCTGTTTATACGGGCTTCGGAATAGTCGGATGCAAATATATAGAACTCGTCTCCGCCGGTTCTTCCCGCTATCTCGCCGAAATCGCTGCACTTCTTAATGCAGTCAGCAAGCGCTCTGATTGCTCTGTCGCCTTCGTAATGACCGAATTTGTCATTGATAAGCTTAAGACCGTCCATATCTATTACCATCGAGCAGATGGTCTTAGTCTCCTTGAATCCGGCAATGATATCACGGGTCCTGTCTTCAAAACCTCGTCTGTTTAAAAGTCCGGTAAGCTCATCGGTAACGCTCAATCCTTCAAGTCTTCCTATAAGCTTTTCGATATGATCGATCTTTTTGAGGGTATCAAGTGAAAGCCCCATGGTATGGAGCCATACATTGTAGAATTCGTTGAAAATATCTCTTCCCGTAAGCTCCAAAGCGGCATATCCGAATATAATCTCGGCATAATGAACCGTCATGACATAATAGACATGGGATCTGTCGGAATTTGATTCGGGAATAATGTTTGAACTGGTCAGAGTGCGCGGGCTTCCCTTATATTCACCTTTTTTGTCTATCCACATTACGGGGATATACCTTCCGGACGGCATGGTGAACTCACTGTCATAGGACGGTCTTCCGGCAGAGTCCGTATGAACCATCATGAAAAACGCCGAATAATCACCGAAATTGACCGAATCTTCGGCAAAAATGGTTTCCATTGCGCGCACACTCTCAGCCTTATTAAGCTTGACCATGGCGGATTCCGACTCGTAAAGGCCTTCGTTGAACTTTCTCATCTCATCCTGTACGCGGTCAAAGCTTTCGAAAACATGCTGATACTCAAGGGGCTCACATCCGCAGGACTGGCTGAAGAAAGGCTTGGGTCTTATCGTAAGATCCATATCCTTCGCATCTCCGCCTTCCGACAGATGTATAAGAAGTTTAAGGGATTTGCGGGCTATCTCAAGCTGCTCCCTGGTGACGGACGACAGATGCGGAAGGAAATCCTTACCCTCGGGGGTTCCGTCATATCCCGAGACGGCAATATCCTGGGGAACCCTTATTCCAAGCTTTCTGAGAGCATCACAGAGCGATATGGCCATATAGTCGTTTGCACAGACAATGGCTTCGGGACGCTCGGGAAGAGACATAAAAAACCTTGCAGCTTCCGTTCCCTTGTTATACCAGAAGTCACCCTCAAACATTCCCACTCCGTCTTCGGGGAGACCATGTTCTCTCATAACCATGCGGAACTCTTCAAATCTCTTTATTGCATCCGGATGAGTCAGATATCCCGACATAAAACCTATCTTTGTAAAGTGGTGGTGATCAATAAAGTGCTCGACCATCTGCCTGAGGCCGCCCTCGTCATCGAACTCTATATTGTAGAATCCGTCGATATGGCTGCTGATCGAAACAACAGGGATTTTGGCAGCATGAAGTTTCCGCTCAACCTTATCGGTCAAACCGTTAACCAGATAGCCTTCCCCATCGAAAACAATACCGTCAAACTGATCCAGATCCACATAGTCAATCAGACCGGATTCGTTATCCGGTTCCACGGTATTAATGCTGCGGAGCTTTCCGTAGGCATTGAAAATGACCAGATCTATATCCAGTTCATCGGCAGCAATGGAAAAAGCTCTGCTCAGTATTCTTCTGTATCTGCTGGAAAGGCTGCTTCCGAACAGCGCCAGTCTCTTTCTTTTCTTCATTTTATCAATTGATCTCGGGATTATTGTTGCTTACGCTCTTACGGGGATATGCTCCCTCAATATCTACGGGTGCGGCAAATACGATATTCTCGGCATCCTTGGCAATCTGGATCTCATATTCGCCGGTGTAGTGCACGTAAGCCTTAGCCTCTTCATTCCAGTGAGCGAAAGCTCTTGAATCAAGCTCAAAGGTCACGATCTCGCTCTCACCGGGTTTAAGGAGCTTTGTCTTGGCAAATCCCTTAAGTTCTCTTACAGGTCTCTTAAGAGCGCACTTGTTAACTCCGACATAGAGCTGAACGACCTCTCGTCCCGCTTTTCTGCCGGTATTTGTAACCTTGACGGACACGGAGATTCCGCCGGACTTCTCATCACCGATAAATCCCTTGGCATCGATCTTAAAATCGGAATAATCAAACTTGGTATAGGAAAGTCCGAATCCGAAGGGGAAGAGAACGGGCATCATCTTGGTGGTGTAATATCTGTATCCGATGAATTCGCCTTCGCTGTACTTAACCACATCATCACATCCTAAATAGAACAGATATGAAGGATTGTCCTCAACGATGAAAGGGAAGGTCTCGGGAAGTCTTCCGGAAGGGTTAACATCTCCGAAAAGAACATCTCTTACAGCCTCTCCGCTTGCTTCTCCGCCGAGATAGGTCTCAAGAATACCCTTTACATCATCGATCCAGGGCATTTCAACGGGAGCACCGTTCTGAAGCACTACAACGACATTCTTATTAACCTTAGCGACAGCTTCGATAAGTGCGTTGTGAGAATCGGGCATTCTCATATCAACGCGGTCTGCTCCTTCGGACTCAAGAGCCTCAGGAAGCCCTGCGAAGATGACACATACGTCAGCTTTCTTCGCAGCCTTGACGGCTTCATCGATAAGTTTCTTGTCAGGCTTGTAATCCGATGCTGAAATACGGAATTTCCAGAACTCGGGATCGGTAAGGGTGGGAGCCTTGGGTCCGGGACCGTAGCCCTTCTTGTATGACACATTTGTCATATCCTTGGATGCTTCAACCACGCTGGTCGCTCTGCTGGTGGTTACGTGAGAGCTTCCGCCGCCCTGATATCTGGGATTCTTTGCAAAGTCTCCAAGTAGGAGAACATTTTTCTTTTTACTGATGGGAAGAATGTTTCCGTCATTTTTGAGAAGTACGATGGAGCTTTCGAAGAGCTTTCTTGCCACCTCGTGATCCTTCTCAAGATCTGCGGTAACATTGCTCTTATGCTTTTCCAGAGTCTTGAACACATGCTTAAGGATATTTACGCAAGCCTCATCCAGCTTTTCTTCGGAAAGCTTTCCGCTCTTAACAGCCTTGATGATATCCTTGTCGGTCTCATGCTGCTGCCACATGGTAAGATCGCAGCCCGCTTCAATGGCACCGGGTCTGTTATGGGTTGCACCCCAGTCACTTACCACCATTCCGTCGAATCCCCATTCTTTTCTGAGGATATCGGTTAAATATTTCTTATTCTCGGTCATGTATGTGCCGTTAACCTTGTTATAAGCGGCCATGATTGACTGAGGATGAGCCTTCTTAACAACGGTCTCAAAAGCGGGAAGGTAGATCTGACGCTCCGTGGTCTCGTCCATTTCGCTGGATGAGGTGAAGCGGTCGGTTTCCTGTGAGTTTGCAAGGAAGTGCTTTACGCAGGCTGATACGCCGGTGCTCTGAAGTCCGTTTACATATGCGGCTCCGAGTTCACCCGCAAGATAAGGATCCTCTGACAGATACTCGAAATTTCTTCCGCAAAGGGGGCTTCTCTTCATGTTGACGCCGGGTCCGAGAACCATCTGTACGTCATTTGCCTGAGCTTCGTTTCCGAGAGTTTTAGCTGCTTCATAAATAAGTTCTCTGTCCCAGCTTGCAGCAATTGCGCACTCTGCAGGGAAGCTTACAGCCTCGATGGAATCGTTGATCGATGCATGAATATCATTGATCTGCTTTCTGAGTCCGTGAGGGCCGTCGCACATCCACTCCTTGGGAACACCTTTCTTGGGAAACGCAGCGGTCTCCCAGCTTCCTACTCCGGTGGTAAGATAAGCCTTCTCCTTAAGAGTAAGCTTGGAGACTATCTCTTTGATCTCCTTAACGGTCATGTGCTTTACTTTTTTAGCTGCCATAAGCATTCTCCCTGTGATTGACACATATTTTTAAAAAGTGTATGATTCTAAAAGTCGTTTTGAATACACCATATATGCCTATTTTCCCATTAAAACGGCTTAACTTCAACACTTATTATTGTTAAAAAATTATTTACGGCGTGTGGCTCAGCTTGGTAGAGCGCTACGTTCGGGACGTAGAGGTCGCAAGTTCAAATCTTGTCACGCCGACTATCTCGCACGACTAAAAAACAGGGTTTTCGGCAATCGGAAACCCTGTTTTTTACTCGGTGTGCCCTCAAATCAATAACACGCCTATTTCAAGACATGTGCTCGCCTATCATCTTCTCCATCCAGATCATGTTATACCAGCGTCCGAACTTATATCCGCACTTATGAAATTCACCCACTGTGGTATAACCCATGTGAGAGTGAAAAAGTTCACTATTCTTAGATAAATATTCATCTTCGGGATCAGGGTCGGCTATGCAGGCGTACAGATTTTTAATCCCAATCTCTTTCAGAGCATTCTCAAGAGCCTCGTACAAAGCTCTTCCGTAACCGCTACCCTTAGATTCACGGTTCAGATATATGGTCACCTCACAGCAGTGATCATAAGCCGCTCTTCCTTTGAAGACACCGGCATACGCATATCCTTTGATCACTCCTTCTTCTTCCAGGACTATATAAGGATATTTCTTGGTGATCGTAACGATACGTTCCCTGAATTCCTCCACTGTCGGAGTCACATATTCAAAAGAAATCGCCGTATTTTCCACATAATACGAATATATTTCCAAAAGCCTTTCGGCATCCTCTAACTTAACACTTCTGATCAGCATCGCTACCATCACCTTTTTATATTCTATTTAAGTCTTTCCCTGACAGCATATATAAATGCTACTATGATAAGTCCGTAGAAAGCACTTATCAGCATTACGGCTATACTGGGTCCAATGGTGGACGGATCCGAAAATCTTGTCAGCAAAGTCACCAGTCCTATAAGTGCCGAAAACAGCGATGAAATAATGGCAGATCTTATGGCAAATTTAAGATCCTGAAGATAAATCTCCCTAATTGTAGGTTCAATCGAAATTCCGGTCTTCAGTGCTGCTCCCAGTGCTTTAATAATCCTTCCGAATCTGCCTGCTATCAGTTCCATTCCCACCAGCACGCCTGTAATGATTATTAAAGTAGGAAAATCAATGAACGACCACATTCCGCTCACACCACCGGATGAAATGATCGCGAATTCTATAAACAATAAAAATACCAGAATACCGCATATCGCTCCGATAATGCCTACTTTTCTCTTATTATTTCTACCTTCCTGAGCATCTTTAGCCAGATTCATCATGTTTTCTTCCGCCTTTCCGCTATAGCTCTCTTCCGAGAGTCTTTCTCCGGACAGAAGTTCATTCAGATTAACGGATAATTCTTTGCACAGAGGCTGAAGCAGAGATACATCGGGCATCCCATTTCCGGTTTCCCACTTAGATACGGTTTTATCGCTTATCCCCAGCTTGTCGGCAAGTTCCTTCTGAGTAAGATTTTTCTCTTTACGAAGCTGTGCAATAAATCTTCCCGTCGACTCCTGATTCATATATATGTCCTCCTGTCCGCAACATTGGTTACGGATAAAGCGTACCAAGAGCTATATCGTAGAGCCACCTACGCTGAGCAGAATGCATTCAAAATTACTCTACAAATCATAGAATCGTCAAAAGATCAGGCTCTACGTGGCATTTCAGGAACTTCACCTCAACGCCTGCTTTTACAGCCTCATCCAGAGCAGTTCCAAATTCGGGATGTGTTTCCACATTGGCCCTGACTTCACTTACCCCATCCATCTGGATCACGAAGGCAAGAATGGCATTGTAACCGTCCTTTTTTGCACCGATAAGTTCATGAATATGCTTAATGCCTCTTTCGGTGGGTGCATCGGGAAAATACCCTATCCCGTCTCTTTCCAAAGTACAGCCCTTAACCTCCATCAGGTACTTTTCGGATCCCTTTTCCATATAGAAATCAATTCTGGATGCTCCGTAGGTATATTCGGGGATTACGGTGTCATAATCCTGACCTTCCAGCCACTCTTTTACCACCTTATTGGGTGCCTGAGAATCTATGTTGAAAAGAATACCGGTACTCTTCCTCACCGCAACAATATCGTACTTGGTCTTTCTGCCGGGGCTGTCCGGAGCGGTGAGCCACACTTCACATCCGGGAATAAGGAGTTCTTTGCATCTGCCCGTATTCTTAACATGGACCGTTTCCTTATGACCTTCTATCTCCACATTTGCGATAAAACGGTTCGGTCTGTTTATGAATACAGCTTTAGTGATGTTATCATATCTCATACCCTGATATCAGAAATTACTTCCGTTCCATCCCCAGTCGGTAGTGGCGGAGTATTTTACATATATATGATCTGCTGCGATTCCCAGAACCTCTCCGAATATCTTGCAGATCTCACCGGTAAGTTTAGAAAAAGCATTCTTATCGGAGCTTCCGAATACGCTTACTTCAACAAATGCTATGGGCTCGCTGTTATCTCCCCTGAAATAAAGGTGATATCCGTCTTCGAATCCGGTCATGAGCCAGCTTTCGCTCTTCCCGGGAACCATTGCAATGGCCTGTCCGAGTCTGGACTTAAGTTCCTTTTCCTGCTCTTCCGAGATCTTAACCGTTACTTTTGAATTAATAAAAGGCATTTTTCGTTTCCTCCTCTTAAAACATTGATAGATACATTTTATCGAATCCGTGCTTCGAATGATACCCCGAACAGCGACATTTATTCATCTCACTTATAGTGGTAAAATGAACATTATTATAATCAGTATTATAAAGGAGTGGTCATGAAAAAAAGACTAATATCCATATTGCTTGCACTTACCGTATTCGGTTGCACGGGATTATCCGGATGCGCCGGAAATAATTCCGGTCAAAACTCCCGTCAGGAACAGGATGAATACGAAGATGAAGAAGATGACGAGGAAGACGAAGATAAAGATGATGAAGATGAGAAACCTGCAGAGGAATCACCTGATGAAACCGGAATCTCCGAACTGGATTATTACTCATCCGATTCAATCCTTGAATTTGCAGTCGGAACATGGACTATCGTAGATCAAAGAACAGGAAGTCCATACGGAACACTTGAGATTAATAAATACGGTGACTGTAATTTTACTCAGACAGATACGGACAAAAGCTGTAAGGGCACCATCAGCTTTGTCGAAGATCCGGTAGACCGTCTTCCGGGCATTCACGGATATCTCATTGATTTTGAAAAAGATTTTTCCGGTTATGACTCCGCTTATGCGATGAATTCTTCACAGGGAAGATTTATGATATCTCAAAGTGCGGGACGTGATTACATGTTTTTTGAAGAACTGGGAAACGGCGGATCAAACGTTGCATATGAAATTTTCAGATCTCCCGACAGGGATGAATATGATTTTGAGGATATGATGCAATGGGTTTTCGTACGTGATAACGATGTTACAAGTGTTGAAAAGCCCGAAAGAAATGCCAGATTCTATGCCAGGGCAATGGAATTCACGGGTGAAGGCCTGGTACTTCAGAAAGTAATAGATGTAGACTTTGAATCGGAGTATGAATACACCGGTTTCAAATACCTGGGTGCCGTCTTTGATGAGAGCACTTATCAGGGCGCCGCATATTATAAGCTTAACGCGGATGCCGATCTGAGCGGAGTCATCCATGAAACCGAACTCACCAGACCCTATCCCGAGGCAATCTACACCGTATATACCGATTCGGAAGGAAATATCGAAGCCGTCAGGGATGTGGAAAAAGCATATTGCGGAGAATATGAATTATATTCTCTGGAACAGGATGTGGATTTTGATTTCGATTCATTCACTATAAACGGCTACGAATTTGATATTCACGATTACCTCTACAGTGATGCAAATACCATTGTGGACTGTGAAGTAACCGGGGATATCCTTATCATCACATCACACATTAATCCTCATTCCGGAGAATATACCATATTCAACATGCGGTCCGGCTGGTTTGAAAAACGCATAATCGGCTGTAATTTCTTATATGATGAACATGTGTGGGATTCATTCTATTCATATATGGATACGGTATATGACTATGAAGGAAGAGAGATTTATACAGTAGACGGAGCCGAGATCAGTTCACTGTCTTTCTCGGATGACGGCACCAAGATTCAGATTGAATATTGGAAAAAAGATTACAATGACACATACGAAGACATCATAGACAGACCCGAATGTCTCAACGCTCCCACCTATGCACTTGCCGATTTCAGACGTCATCCCTGTACTTACACCTGGGATAATTTCATAAGCTATGCACCAGAAGATGCAATAGCCATGATAATGGTCAATCCTCATTCCGACGATACATGGGATTTCTGTATGCCGATGAATGTAGATGATAATCCGGGTCTTGATAATGTATATGCAGTAGCCCTGCAGGATATGACATTTTTCAACTGTGGAAATTCGGACTATACCTGTGAAAGAGGAGAAATCATATCCTATGGAATAACCGTATCGGAAAGTGCTCCTTTATACACTATATACATCTCGACTCTTGAGAAAGACGCCGAATGGCCGGCCACAATCATCAGCGGCAAGGATGATATAAGATACATATTCGTATAATCATCATAATCAAAAAACCTTCACAGAGCATCTCTGTGAAGGTTTTTTCTATTTATTCTTTATCTCTATCCTATCCAGGATTCCCTGCACTCCTACATTCTGATGAGTCAGATACATTCGTAAAACATCTTGGATAAATTCGTAATCCGCACCGGTCTTTTTGGCAATCCTGTTTACGTCCATCCCCTTATCCGTCATCTTCATGATCTTGGAAACAAGTTCGTACATGTCCTTGTCGGATACAGGATTATCATTAACCGAATCTATCTCTGCGGTCTTGGCATGTCCGTAGTAAATCCGTTTAGGTTTATGTGCAAGAAGCTTATTCCAGCTCTTTTCTATCTGTGTGCCCTTATGCAGCTCAAGTTCATATAAGGGATTAAGATCACCCACAAAAAGAGACCCGTCATCAAGGAATAAAGAAATACTGTCGTCGCTGTGTCCGGGAGTATGAAAAATCTTCCCGTTTATCCCCATCTCTTTTAGAACTTCACTACATTTATCCACAGGGAATGTTTTTATTTTCACATCATCGATGGGAATAAAGTGATATTTGTTTTCTTTGGCGAATACTCCGTCGCAACTGTGAATGAAGTCTTTTTGCACATCCGCAACTAAAATAATCGGACCCTCATCTGCAATCTCCTGAGCTATGCCCATGTGATCCGGATGAAAATGAGATATCAGGATATAGGTGATATCCTTTACCGCAATGCCCGTCTCTCCCATGGCTTTGCAAAACTCAGGAAACGATCCGGCCCAGCCCGTATCAAAGAGAAGCACTCCTGACTTGCCCTTGATCAGATATGTATTCGTTTTGGAATAATGAAGTTCGTATACCATCAGATAAAGTTCTTCATACAGTTATAACCGGGTTCGTTTTTTTCGGATTCCAAAGCACCGTTACTTTTAAGAAACTGAAATGCATCCTTTATACGATTCAGATCTTCATTGCTGTTATAAGGCGTCAGCATCATAATTACATAATCTTCATCGGAGCATTCGGGTTCACATTTAAATGCACGAAGTGATGAAGCAATATCATTTCCGGTGAACCTGTTATCGGATCTTACAACAATCCTTAACGGATCCGAATCACATACATTAAATCCCATGTCGGAGATTTCTTTTTTCAGATTATCCGTCTTATCACAAAAGGGGCCGAGTATACTCCTGAAATTTCCCGCCTCAGCGTTAAATGCATCAAGGCTTGCCATAATCAGATATGACGGACTTGATGATCCGAAAATATCAAGAGTATATTTAACATCCGGAAGCACATCCGATAAGTCTTCACCCACATGAAGATATGCAGCGCCGGTAAGTGCGGGAAGAGTTTTATGCGCGGAAGCACATACCATGTCCGCGCATAAATCTATCGGATGTCTGTAATCACCATACTTATCATAATCCAGGAACTTAAAATATGCGCTGTGAGCACCGTCCACCAAAAGAGGAACGTTCATTGCGGCAAGTTCTGCTTTGAGCTTTCCCATGTCAAATACATTTCCGAAATAATCCGGATACGTAGCATAGACACCGATGGGATTATTCTCTTCCACAAAACCATCATAAATCTTGGATATTATCTGTTCTACAGATAATCCCTCGAGGTCGATCTGAACAACGCTCACACCGGTAAGCATGGCTGCATTCAGAAGTGCCTTGTGGAACTTTCCGAGAACAAAGAGATAAGGCTGAGGAAGTCTTGCGTCATCTCCCATATCCCGAATGTAAGATATTTCCCAATGTCTCTTGGCAAGCCAGATCATTGCCTTGATAGCCTGACTCGAACCTTCGGTTACATAGAATGTGTCTGTGCCGAAAATGCCGGAAGCAATTTCTTCACTTGCTTTAATGATACCGGAAGGATTATACAGATCATCAGCTCCCGCCATTTCGGTTATGTCATATGCATATACGTTTCTTAACCACTCGGGAATATTCGAAAGTATATCGGCAGCTCCCTTATGTCCCGGCATATGAAGTCTTGAAGTATCCGATTCTTTATATTTTTCAAGGAAATCAACTATGGGGGTTGCCATATTACTCCTCTTCGCTTCTTTCACTTACGCGCATCATAATTGCGCATTCTATTCTCTTCTTGAAAAGTTCGCATCCGGGTTCGTAGATACCTCTGATGGAACCTGAAGCATGAAATGCGTTTGCGGCGCATCCTCCGGAGCAATACAGTTTAGCCCAGCAGTCCTTGCATTCTTTTCTCGCATATGCGTTACAGCTTCTGAAATCTTCACGAATTGCATCGTTGGTTACGCCGTTAAAAACGTCACCGAGTTTATATGATTCTTCTCCGACGAACTGATGGCAGGGATACAGATCTCCCCAGGGAGTAACCGCCATATATTCGGTACCCGATCCGCATCCTGAAATTCTCTTATAAATGCAGGGACCCTCAGTAAGATCAAGCATATAGTGATAGAAAGTGATGGGCTTGCCTTCCTTTTCACGTCTGAGCATGTCCTTGGCAAGAATCTCATACTGCTCTTTTACGATCTCGATATCTTCGGAAGTAAGTGTGGTTTCATCCCCCGGCTTTCCCACAACAGGCTCCATGCTAAGCTCGGTAAAGCCAAGGTCAGCCATATGAAATACGTCCTTGGTAAAATCGGGATTAAAGTGAGTAAAGGTTCCGCGAATGTAATAGCCCTTGCCGCCTCTTGCATCAACCAGCTTTTTGAACTTGGGGATTATGGTCTCATAGCTTCCGTTTCCCGCATAGTCTACTCTGAACCTGTCGTGAACTTCTTTACGACCGTCAAGAGACAGAACTACATTACTCATCTCCTTATTGGCAAATTCGATAACGTCATCGTCTATCAAAACTCCGTTAGTGGTAAGAGTAAAACGGAAATTCTTATTCTTTTCTTTTTCGATGCTTCTGGCATATGCAACAAGCTGCTTAACCACATCGAAATTCATCAAAGGCTCGCCGCCGAAAAAGTCCACTTCAAGATTGGTGCGGCTTCCGGAATTTTCTACGAGAAAATCAAGTGCTCTCTTACCTACTTCGAAGCTCATAAGTGCTCTGTCGCCGTGATACTTTCCCTGACTGGCAAAACAGTATGAGCAATTAAGGTTACAGGTATGAGCTACATGAAGGCAAAGAGCCTTGACCACATTTCCGCTGCGCTCTTTAAAGGTACCCGCCATATCCTCAAAAGTATCTTCGGTAAAAAGCTTTCCTGCTTCCTTAAGTGAAACTATATCGTCATAACACTCAAGAAGATCTTCTTTCGTGACATCATCACGGCCGGCGTATTTTGCGGACAGTTTCTCTACGATTTCCTCTTTGGAATGATCCGGAAACATCTCAATCATATCGTAAGCGACTTCGTCCACATCGTGAACCGAACCCGAACATGAATCCAGAACTATATTAAATCCGTTAAGTTTGTACTGATGAACCATATTTTCTCCCCAAATTTGTTGTAGGCAAAATACCCTAAATAAAAGCCCCTTTTGTCAGCTGAGCCGGCAAAAGGGGTTTACTTCATTGTCCGAGAAAAACTATTTATTTAGCTTTGTTTTCGCACTTCTGGTTAGCAACACCACAGCTGGTCTTGCATGCAGACTGACATGAAGTCTGGCACTCGCCGCATCCGCCCTTCTTAGCGCTGTCGCAAAGGTTACGGGTTTCAAGAGTTTTGATTCTTTTCATTTCAATCCCTCAATATCTATATATTTTGAATTAATTACTTCCGAGAAATCATACCATTAACAGCGTTTTATATCAACAAAAAATGGGGGATTTTTGCAAAAGCACACATCTTTTTGCTCATTCCAAAAGTCCTACCGGAATCGTGACCTGCCATGGGCCTTCTATCGGGCCTTCGTTGCTAGTCCGGAATTCACCCATGATCTTATGTCCCTCAAAGCCGCCTTCGGGAACGCGCAGGTAATACATTCCCGAGTTTTCACACGACAAACATACGGGTTTCATTTTTTGTACGCATCTTCAGTAGTCTCTCCACGTAATGTTCATTTTATAACTCCAAGTCCTGTCCTTTGCTGAACATAAGGTAAGAACGTATCTGTCTCAGCGCCAAGGCATCTGATGGGAATGATCATTCCCTGCATGGGTCCGTGCATAAGAAAATAGTGTTCATCATCGGCAATTATACTCTTGATTTCGCTCCACTCTCTTCTGGTTGTGGATTTGGGAGTATATTCCATTATCATCTCATCCGTAAAATCGATTGTCGCCTCGGGATCATAAAGCAGAGTTCCTTCCTGCTTATATTTCTCGACTCTTTTACGAATCTTTTTCCTGATTCTGGATTTAATTGCCACAAGGATATATATACAGTAGACAGCTATAATAATCGGAACAACAAAATCCGATATGAGAAGTTTACCATTAAGCATGCTGTTCAAAAGATCCACAAGAATAATAAGCACGCTCATTCCCAGCATAACACTGAACAATACCATGTACAGTGTGAATCTTTTTCTGCCTTCTTCACTTTTAAACTGATAGGCATTGTTAAATGCTATATAATCTTCGTCATTTATCTGAGTTACTATTCTCATACCGTCTCCTGTTTTTTCGTCCTAAGTTTGTTGATCAGGTTATTCAGGAACCTGAGCAGACATGCAATTCCGAAATCCATCAAAACGACAAATGCAAAAATTGCGATTCCGATTGGAAAGCCCCAGTTCAAAAATCCGTACCAGTCATTTGTATCGGGCCACTCTCCGATTCCGTTCATCAGGATATTAGCCAAATAGTATGTTCCGTACGCAAGAGCAAGTGCAGCCGAATAAAGCGTATATTTGAACGGAATCTTTTCACGTGTCCTGATGATCAAAAACTCTGCCATTGCAAAGAGAGGAATTATCAAATGAAAATACAGATTACCTCTTTCATATAGATTCAGATCCGGATAAAGCGGCTGAAGAAATGCTGCGATTATCAGGAATGTAAGTCCGGTTGCGGATGCAGCCATAAGCTTCGGAAGTATGGGGAATTTCTTTGACAGTGAAAAGAATATAAGCCTGATAAGTGCAACAATACCGCAAAACAGATTGGATAAAACCGTAAAATATTTGAGATTGGCAAATCCCGATGACATAAGTCCGGCACCCGAATCGCTGTTTGTCCACATCAAATATGTTCCGATGCCTGTAAAGAAAACAATGCAGGCATTCAGAACTACTTCTGGAATTTCGGTTTTATACTTCGCGGTGTTATCCATTCATTTCCTCTGTATCAATCAAACATATAAGCAAGCACGAGCAAGTACGTATCACGAATAGCATCTATATGTGTTCTCTCGTATCCGTGAGTTGCTCTGGTTCCGGGACCGATTGCGGCATGGCGGATATCATATCCCGCAACAAGAGAAGTATCGGCATCTGTTCCGTAATGAGGAGTGAAAATATCCGGCACGAAATCAATCTTTGCTTTCTTCGCCTTCTTCTCAAGGTCTCTTGTCATGTCGAAATTGTAAGGAGCTCTTGTATCCTTAAAGAAGATCGATACCTTTCTTTCGTCGGATGTCTGCTCCGGTCCGATGCAGGCAATATCAACAGCAAGAAATTCCGCTATATTATCAGGAAGCCATGATCCGCCGAAACCGATCTCTTCGTGAAAAGGAATAAGAAAATATGTTTTCGTGGAAGGTGTCTTTTTCTCCTTCTTCATATCCCTGAGTATTTCAAGAAGAATTGCAACCTGTGCTTTATCATCTATAAAGCGTGATTTGATATAACCGTTCTCATACATAAATCTGTGGTCCAGGGCGATGTAATCTCCGACTTCGATGCCGAGTTTTCTTACATCATCAGCATTCTTTACTTCTGCATCAACAACTGCCACAACATTTTCTTCAAAGCTGGGAAGCTCCTCCCAAGCTTTATCGGGAGTTACATGCACTGAAGAAAGCTTTCTCTGAAGCGCGCCGGTTATTATCTTGCCGCTTCTGGTATGGATGCGGATATTTTCACTGTCGGAATTATGTGCATGGAGTCCGCCTACAGGACAGACTTTAATGGTTCCGTCGGAATTGATATGTCGAACCATAAGGCCTATGGTATCGCCGTGTGCGCTTATTACTCTTCCTTCGCCTTTACCTCCAAGGTCAATAAGTACTCCTCCCTTTTTAAGGGTAGTTGCTTTAAAACCAAGGCTCTTTGCTTCCTTTACAAGATAGTCCTGAAGTTCGTGATACTGACCGGTGACTGAATCAATATCCAAAAGTTCTTTTAATGTCTTAATAAAATACTTCTCATCAAATTTCATTTTTATAACCTTCTATCCGTTTATTTTATTCTGGAATGCAACCAGATCATTTGTAAGACTCTCGGCCTTTTTGGAATCAAGTATCCATGATACTGCATTAACCATCAAAGTGATACAGATAACGCTTAACACTATACCACAACTTATGGCAATAAGTTCCCCTGTAATCTTCATTCCTCCGAACATCGTGGTCAGAAGGATTGCACTTATCAGGATCACTCCGATGATCTCTCTGAAGATTGTCTGTCTTACGGTAGGTTCTTTCTTTTCAACCATAAGAAGGTTGGGGATACTTGTTAGTGCACCGTAAATGATGGGATAAAGAAAAGCATCATATCCCAGTTTTTGATCCGGTTTAAATATCATACCCAGAATAAAGACCGCAAGATTGATACCGGTTACTATTATGAAATAATTTCTGAGACATTCTTTTAAATGTTCTTTCAAATGTTCCTTCATACTAATTCATCCCTTGAGTTTATCCTTAAGTCCCTGCACATATTTTCTGGATATGATCACATCTTCGCCGTTTTTCAGCTTACACGAAAATCTACCGTTTAGCGCAGGCTTGATGGAATCCACCTTCATCAGATTTACCACAACCGATTTTGATATTCTGATGAAATGAAAAGAATCCGTAACCTTCTCAAGTTCGTACAAACGCTTTCTTGATTCATAGGTTTCTTTTTCCAGATAGAGAAAGGTTCTGTCGTCAACCGATTCAATGTAGTACACATCCGTTATTGGAATGTTATACATATCACCTTCGGAATACCCTTCCAGGCTTCCTTGTCTCGATTTGATGAATCTGGTAATCTCATCGATACGATCATCAACCTTGTGACAGCCTATCTTCACATATTCTGTTTCTTCGGGATGAATCAGTTTGACTTCAACATCCAACGGCTTATCAGTATTTTTCATCAATCTCAAAATCTCCGATCCCCTTTAAGTATCTGTCAAAGAACTGAAGGGTAATGGAATTTATCTTATCTATACATTCTTCGGGATCTCTGTCTCCCATTCCGAGGTTCTTCGCAAGAAAAGGTGAAAAAAGAGGAAGATCCGTAAAATTCATATGTGCGGTTCCTTCGAAATAAACCGAATATCCTTCAGAGGCATTATCCATTATCACGTTATTGGAATAAATATAACCGGTCTTTTCCGCAAGAACCCTGTCCGCATGATGGAGTGCCGAATCAAAGCACAGGATAGGTGTGTCGTAAGGATCGGGATTAACGATTATATTTCCGTCATCAAATCCGATTTCTTCTCCAAGCATCGTTCCGTCAAAATCCACGACAGCGGATACGTCTCCTCTTCTTCCTACGGTGACTGCTGTTGCTCCGCCCAGGGAATGACCCATAAGTCCGATTCTGCCTGTATCCATTCCTTCAAGGATTTTTACGACTTCCTCCACACTTGTATCAGTCAGGAACCATTCTCCGCCTAAGTCACCGCTATGTGCGGAAGCGATAAGGGTATCCAGTGCAAAGTTCATATCAGCTTCCCTTATCTCCATCCATTCGGAAGTGATACCATAAACCTCAGCTTCGCTCTTACTTCCGGCCTCCATAGCGCTGTTAAAAAACTCCGGATCTACCGTAATGGTTTTTCCGCTTGTATCTTGGGTAAAGAGAGAATGATAAGGATGCTCGATACTGACAACTATGTAACCGTTTGAAGCAAGTTCAAGATATGTTGATGCATTGCTTTCGTAATAGCCGAAAGCTCCGTGACTGAACAACACAAGAGGAAGTGATCCTGGTTCTAGTTCATCTATGCACTCCGGATAGAAGAAATATACCGGAACCTCTCTGAAGGATCCGTCGTTTTCATTTTCTTCCAATCTGGTTTCATCAATCAATATTGCCCTGCTCTGCGCAACACTGTATTGGCCGCTCACAGGTCTTCCGACGTAATCCCTGAAGATAAATGCAGGAATCATACTTACTGCGATCAGAATTATTCCAAATAAAGTTCCGCAAACTATGCTTACCGGCTTCTTGATCTTTTCATTTTTCCGAGTTGCAGCAACTACTATTACCGATACTAAAAGTCTTATTACCAGAAGAATAAACAGACCTTTGAATCTGAAGGAAAAATCAATCCCCGGAAGGATCAGCATGATCAGATAGATAAAAAGCTCTGCAACATTTGCGACAGCTCTGCTTAACGACCATTCTTTTTTCGAAGTATTCGTCCTTATGCTCCGTATGACAAGGACAATTTCCGTTACTGCAAGTACTATAAATAATAATTTTTCCATATATCCGCCTCCATGTTTTCTTGTTGAGGCGAATATATCATTTACAAATCCTTATTTGTGAGGATCAGCCGTGAAATGCATTTTTCGGGTGTAAGATGCATATCATCTCATTTCCGCCATTACATCATCCGCATACTTCATCAGAATATCGGCATTGGAATTCTTAGGATTGTACAGCGCATTCTTAAGGAGCCCATACATTTCATCTGCATTTTCTTTCTGCCCTGTCTTACAATACACTTCCAGAATTCTCAGATATGCCATGGGATTTTTGGCTGCATCGGGAAGATTTGATTCCAATATCTTGGTTGCATGAGCAAATTCACTCTCATAATCACCCTTCAGGCAATAATATGAACAGTACATATCCTCTATCGCAAGGAAATTCATTCCGCCTGCCTTATAATATCTGTCAATGTAGCTCTTTGCATCCGCCATAACGTTCTCTGCTCTCTGAACATCCTTAGTTCCCTGGCATATGCCCATCTGCGTATTAAGATAAAGAATCAGTGTTTCTCCTTTATCCATAAATTCCTGTTCCTTGGATCTGATCACATTTGTATCAATGGAATTAATATAGTTCAGAGCTTTGTCGAATTCTTTTTTCATACTGTACGCAGATGCTGCATGAAGCATAAATGATACATAATAATTGGACTTAGTATCATTCTTTTCCGCAAACAAAGGCAGCGTCTCATCGATTATGGCAAGGAACCTGTCGGAGTATCCGTTTGTACGAAGTTCCTTCATCAACTCCGAATACTTTCTTCCGATGGGGGTCTTTTTTTCATTACTAAACATCACCTTAAGTAATATGAAGGCGGAAATAAAAGTCAGGGGAATGACAATACCAAAAAATTTTCCGATATTGTAGGTTCCCAGAATTCTCAATACGGGATACATTACTGCACTGAGGATCATAAACATAAGAATCCAGGAAAGTCCGTACAGCTTAAGATGCATTACAATATTTTTATTCATCAGGCATCCCTCCGTTTTAATATCCGATATTATTGACCGTGCCGACGGAAATATAATGATCAAGAAGAGCTTTGAAATCCGTGTCCTCTTCCGCAACCGGGGTTTTGATTCCTTCGATCATATATCTGATACCGCCGTTCTCAAGTTTTTCAATCTCGTTATATCTGTCCTTAAAAAACATTCCCCTTGAAACCTTCCGGTCATAAAGTATTCCTTTACACTCGGAAATACTGCACTCGGGAAAATTAACATTATGAATATGTCCGGATGGTATCTGCTCGTATATGATCTTATCAAGTATCTCCGGAAGATAATGATCCGTGACCTCATGAGGACCGTCGAAGGCTTCCGAAACCGCTATCGCATGATACTCCTGAAATGCTCCCTCAAACGCAGCTCCTACGGTTGCGGAATACTGAAGATCCGAAGCCATATTAAAGCCGTTGTTTATTCCTGATATAACCACATCAGGCTTTTCCGGCATAACGCTGAGGCTGCCCACTCTTACACAATCCGCAGGAGTTCCGGAACATGAATATGCCTTTACTCCTTCTACGGGATAATCTGTTATGGGATAAACATCCAGCGGATGTCTTAATGTCACACTGTGACTTGCCGCGCTTCTTTCCTCAGCGGGAGCTACGATCCACACTTCCCCGTATTTAAGTACAGCCCTTGCAAGTCTCTCTAAACCGTGAGCATATATTCCGTCATCATTCGTAAGTAATATTCTCATAAAATCAACCCGTAAAACAAAAATGTCCCGGCGCCCACTGAGGCGTCGGGACTTCTTACGATCATGCTTCGATCAATTGATCAATATTGGATGCATCAGCAACAGATGCTCTGCAGGAAATCGTCTCGCCGGGGAAAGGTACTCCCGCTGCGATGTGATTGTACATAAGAACGATAGGATCATGTCCCTGTCCGAAAGAATCCTGACTGATAATGGATCCGACTGCCCCGTTTTTGATGTAAGGGAAGAGTGCGGGGTTAAGGTCAAATCCGACAATCTTGGTCTTGCCCTTTCTGCCTGCGTCAACTACTGCTTTTGCAGCATCCTCGGGGAATCCGTTGGTAAGGAACAGGATCTGGACATCGGGATTCTTGCTCATGAACTCCTTGGTCTTCTTATATACGTCATCTGCATCATCCTTAACCGATATCTCTCCGGCAAGTTTGATTGACTTGTATTTGCCGATTGCATTTATGAAGCCTTTTCTTCTCTCAACGTTACCGATAATGGTATCGCTTCCCATGAGGATTCCGACGCTTCCGCTCTTTCCGATAAGATCTGCAGCTGACTTGGCGGCAAGTTCACCCTGTGCGATGGAGTCGGATTTCAGACAAGCCATTCTGAGTTTGCTGTTTGAACAGTCACAGTTAAAGGTCATAAGCTTGACGCCATTGGATCTTGCCTGTTCAAGCAACTTCTCCACTCCGCCTAAAAATCCGGGATATATGATCGCATCATATCTCTGATCGATAAAACTCTGAATATATCCTCTTACTTTGTCATCGTCGTCTCCGGGATTGATAGGAGTGAAAGTAACCTTAGTCTTGTACGATGCCAATTCTTTAACCGCATAATTCGCACCGCGCTTTACGCCATACCAGAAATCATTATCGTTCATGCTTACCATTCCGATCTTGATCTCTTTGCCGCTTCTGTTGTTCTCAGGCATTACGCCTGTATCAAATCTGCTGATAAGCTTTCTGATACCGATCAGCATATCGTCAAGAGCTGCGGTGTTCTCTCCGATCTGAGTTGCCTCAGCGGTTACTTCCTCGGAAATTCCCGCAATCTCTTCCGTGGTCTCATTAATATCCTTGGCACTCTCATACAACTGATCCGCAATATCCTTGGAATGCTCAAAGTTATCTTCCATTACACTGAACATCTTGTTGATATCAGTGATCTTGGTCTGAATCTGAGTAGAGTTCGAATTAATGGCTCTGAAAGAACTGTTTACTTCCCGGAATGTTGCCTTACTGTTATTGAAAGACTCGGTTACTTTGTTGATACTCTCGGTAACATGTGAAGAACTGGTCATGATCTCGGTAAGGATGGTACTGATCCTGTCCATACCTTCCTTGGTCTGTTCGGACATACCGGTCATTTCTCCCGCAACTACCGCGAAGCCTCTTCCGGTTTCTCCGGCTCTTGCGGCCTCGATGGAAGCGTTGAAAGACAGAAGTTTAAGCTGAGTACTGATATCGACGATGAAATCACCGACTTCATAAACCTTCTGGATCTGATCGTTGAACTTTACAAGGGTTTCATTAATATTATTGAGATCTTCGGATACAATATCCATTTCCTTGTTGTATCCTTCAAGACTCTCCATTCCGTTATTGCTCATCTGAGCGGTTTCGCCCAGCAGATCTCCGATCTCTGTCATGGAATCACCGATCTGATTAAGCTGAACGGAATTGGATTCCATAACCTGTCTGTTGTCTTCTACCATCTCAAGCTGTTTGGAAGTCCGCTCTTCAACATTTATGGTGTTGTTGGCGATCATCTCGGTGCCTTCCTGATTGGCCTTCATATTCTCGGTCAGTCTGTCAATGGCATCGGAGAGCACAACCGTGTTCTGCTTGGTCGATTCAACGAATGTGAGCATATTGGATTTAATAAGATTCAATCCGTTTGCAATCACATCTTCGGAAGAACTGTTTCCTGATGCGGGGATGTCATCGATATTGAGTTTACCCTTTGCAAGCAGTCTGGCATTGTCTACCATGGCATCTTTTTTCTTCTTGCCAAGAAGCCAAACCACTACGCCTGCGATGATAACCAATAATTCGATTATCGCCAAAATGATCCAAAATGTACCCATACCTTTTACCTCTCTATCTTTAAAATGTCCCCTCGATAATGAAAGGTGTTTGTAAAACTAATATTACTCTACGCCGTCCCAGCAGTAGGTGCAGAGCTTCTCGCGAGGAAGTCCGGTAGAATCGAGCATATCGTCAAGACGCGCATATCTGAGTGAAGTGAAATTCATCTCCTTGCGAATCTCCTCGATCATTGCCGCATACTTCTCGGTATCGGGATCTGCGTACTGCTCAAGAACTTCTTCTGTTACATTACCGCCTTCGAGTCTTTCGATAACTCTTCTGGTGATAAGATCCATCTCAGACTTAGATCTGGAGAAGTTGAGATACTTACATCCGTATACAAGAGGAGGACATGCAGGTCTTACATGAACTTCCTTAGCTCCGGACTTATACAAAAACTCTGTGGTCTCTCTGAGCTGGGTTCCTCTTACGATGGAATCATCAATGAGGATAATGCTTCTGTCTCTGATAAGTTCCTCGACAGCAAGCAGTTTCATCTTGGCAATCAGATCACGCTTACTCTGAATGGTGGGCATGAATGATCTGGGCCAGGTTGGTGTGTATTTAATAAAAGGTCTTGAAAAAGGAATTCCGGATTTGTTGGCATATCCTACTGCATGTGCGGTTCCGGAATCAGGAACACCGGCTACAATATCAGCTTTGACATCATCTCTTTCTGCCATGGCCGCGCCGTTGTTGTATCTCATCTTCTCTACGGACATTCCTTCGTATGAGCTTGAAGGATATCCGTAATATACCCAGAGGAAAGTACAGATCTTCATCTTATCTCCGGGTGCCTTAAGAGTTACGCAGTTCGAATCCGTTACACATACGATTTCTCCGGGCCCGAGTTCTTTGTAATCGTTATATCCGAGATTCTTATAAGCAAAGTTTTCGAATGATAAGCAAAATGCTCCGTCTTTTTTTCCTACTACAACGGGAGTTCTTCCGGCCTTATCTCTTGCCGCATAAATTCCCTTGGGAGTAAGCATAAGAAGTGATACACTTCCGTCAATTGAATCGAGCGCATAATCAATACCGTCAATCAGGTTCTCTTTGGTATTGATCAGTGCTGCGATAAGCTCGGTCGCATTGATCTCTCCGGAACTCATCTCCATGAAATGGCTTAAGCCTCTGTCGATAAGATCCTTTGCCAGTTCATCCGCATTATTTACCTTACTTACGGTAACGAGTGCATAGGTACCGTGATGGGAATGAATGATAAGGGGCTGAGGCTCATAGTCGGATATGGAACCGATTCCCATATAGCCGTCCATTTCCTGAACCTCTTTGTCGAACTTGGTCCTGAAAGGTGAATTTTCGATATTGTGGATTGCACGATTGAATCCATCCTTACCGTATACTACCAATCCGCCTCTGCGGGTTCCGAGATGTGAATGATAATCCGTTCCGAAAAACAGATCAAACACACAATTTTCTTTTGCCGCTACTCCGAAAAAACCACCCATCTTAAACTAACCCTTTCAACCTTTATATTTCTCAATTGTAAGTATTTGTACCCGCTTACGCTTTGTTTCGGTTTTAACGCATTAAACCGATCAGTTCCGAGACGTTCGCTTTAATATCCCCTTTGAAAACCGAAGATCCCGCAACAACTACATTTGCACCTGCTTTAACGATATTTTCAATATTCGACGATGAGATTCCGCCGTCCACTTCAATATCCACAGCAAGTCCCTCAGAATCAAGAAATGCCCTTAATGCCCTGACTTTATCGATGGTTTCCGGAATGAGCTTCTGACCTCCGAATCCGGGTTCGACAGTCATGACCATTATCACATCTACATCCGCCGCATAAGGCATTACAGCACTTATGGGGGTTCCGGGCTTGATGGCGATCCCGGCTTTTAAAGGAACGCCCTTAAGACTTTTAGTCTCATGAATGTGCCTGATGATCTCCCCGACGTTACCGGGGTCCGCTTCAACATGAAAAGTTATACCGTCAGCTCCGCATTCGGCAAAGGTTTCTATGTATCTGTCCGGCTTTTCGATCATGACATGGACATCGAAAAACATGTCTGTACACTTCCTTGCGGATACCATTACCGGCATTCCGAAGGATATGGACGGGACAAACATCCCGTCCATTACATCTACATGAAGATATGGTGCTCCACCCTCGGATGCTTCTTTTATCTGCTCACCGAGAACAGTGAAATCTGCTGCGAGGATGGAGGGCGCCAGGATTTTTTCCATTTAGATAAACTCCTTGACCTGCTTGTAAACGCCTTCTGCATCCAATCCGTATTTGTGGGTAAGTTCGGAAGCGGATCCGGACTCACCGAATACATCCTGCATACCGATTCTCTTAACCTTTACGGGATACTCATCTGCAAGTACTTCACATACGGCAGATCCGAGTCCGCCGATTACGGAATGCTCCTCACAGGTAACGACCTTACCGGTCTTCTGAGCACTCTTAATTATAATATCCTTGTCAATGGGCTTGATAGTGCAGATATTGATGATCTCTGCATCAATTCCTTCCGCCGCAAGCTTCTCTGCTGCGCCGATTGCGGAATCAACCATGATACCGGTTGCTACAATGGTAACATCCTTGCCTTCTCTTACAAGCTGACCCTTTCCGATCTCAAACTTGTAATCGGGCTTATCGTTGATTACGGGAACAGCCGCACGTCCGAATCTGATGTAAACGGGTCCTTCGTGCTCAAGTGCTGCTCTTACCGCAGCCTTAGCTTCAATATCATCCGAAGGAACCATGACTACCATTCCGGGGATGGTTCTCATGAGTGCGATATCTTCGTTACACTGGTGAGAAGCTCCGTCCTCTCCTACGGTGATACCTGCATGGGTAGCTCCGATCTTAACGTTGAGGTGAGGATATCCGATGGAGTTTCTAACCTGCTCAAATGCTCTTCCTGCTGCGAACATTGCGAATGAACTTGCAAAAGGAATCTTTCCGGTAAGTGCAAGGCCTGCTGCTATGCCCATCATGTTAGACTCTGCGATACCGCAGTCAATATGTCTGTCAGGATATGCTTTCTTGAAGATTCCGGTCTTGGTTGCACCTGCAAGGTCTGCATCGAGTACTACAAGCTGAGGAAATTCCTCTGCCAGCTCCTTGAGAGCATTTCCGTAGCTCTCTCTGGTTGCTATCTTTTTAACATCTGCCATTTTTATCCCTTTCACGCCTTAATAGGCATTTGTAATTTTAATGTTTGTTCTTTATGCGAGTTCGGCATCGATCTTTTCAAGATCTGCCATTGCGGTAGCATACTCCTCATCATTGGGAGCCTTGCCGTGCCAATCCGCATTGTTTTCCATGAAGGAAACGCCCTTACCCTTTACGGTGTGAAGGATGATGCAGGTAGGCATGCCCTTGGTTTCCTTAGCATTATTGAATGCGCTGCGGATCTGATCGAAATCATGTCCGTCGATCTCAACAACATTGAAATTAAATGCCTTGAACTTGTCGGCGATGGGATAAGGAGAACATACCTTATCTACGGGTCCGTCGATCTGAAGTCCGTTATTATCTACGATGACTACGAGGTTATCAAGCTTGTGGAATCCCGCAAACATTGAAGCTTCCCAAACCTGTCCTTCCTGAATCTCACCGTCTCCGAGAAGGGTATATACTCTGAAGTCCTTGTTATCAAGCTTAGCGCCCAGTGCCATTCCTACTGCTGCACTGATTCCCTGTCCGAGTGATCCGGATGCCATATCGACTCCGGGAATATGCATATTGGGATGTCCCTGAAGGTATGATCCGAGCTTTCTGAGAGTCTTAAGATCTTCTACGGGGAAATATCCTCTGTTTGCAAGTGCGGCATAAAGACCGGGTGCGGTGTGTCCCTTGGAAAGAACGAATCTGTCACGGTCTTCTTTTTCGGGATTCTTTGGATCGATGTTCATTTCCTCGAAATACAGGAAGGTGAATACATCTGCAGCGGAAAGTGATCCGCCGGGATGTCCCGCTTTAGCACTGTGAGTTGAAGTTACTATGCCTTTACGTACTTCATTGGCATATTTCTTGAGCTGAAGGTTGTCCATTTTCTCTCCTTTTTTGCAGATTTGTCTGCGTTATTTTTTCTGTCCGTAATAAGCATTCGGACCATGCTTTCTAAGATAATGTTTGTCCTGAAGTTCCTGAGGTGCGGGCTCTATCTCGGGATTAATGAGACGGGCCATATAAGCCATCTTGGCAACCTCTTCGAGGACTACCGCATTGTGTACCGCATCCATACCGTCTTTGCCCCAGGTAAAAGGTCCGTGGTTTTTGCAAAGCACTGCGGGTACCGCCATCGGGTCTCTTCCGGAATTCTTGAAATAGTCGACTATAAGTACTCCGGTATTTTTCTCATAGGCCTGATCTATCTCGGCTGCGGTAAGACATCTGAGACAGGGTACGGGACCGTAGATATAATCGGCATGGGTCGTTCCGTAGCAGGGAATGTCCATTCCCGACTGAGCCCAGCTTGTTGCGTGTGTGGAATGAGTATGTACCACTCCTCCTATCTCGGGAAATGCCTTATAAAGTTCCACGTGGGTGGGCATATCGGATGAAGGATTAAGATCTCCTTCCACAACATTTCCTTCGAGATCGACAACTACCATATCGGAAGGTTTCATGGTCTCGTAAGGAACTCCGCTGGGTTTTATGACTATGAGTCCTTTTTCGTGATCGATCTGGCTTACATTACCCCATGTGAATGTAACCAGGCCGTGTTTCGGAAGCTGCAGATTCGCTTCACATACTTTTTGTTTTAATTCTTCGAGCATTTTTTTACCCCTGTTGTTCCTGCCGGTTATGAATCGGCAACGATCTTTTCTGCTTTAAGTGCTTTCTTGTATCCGTCAAGATATATATCAAATCCCTTAACCCCCTCAGGATCGGGATTTAATGTCTTCTGACCCTGTCCGGAGAATACCTTCTTCTCAAGGTAATCACCCAGGCTCTCACCGTTTTCTTTGTTCAGGACAAATGCGGCAAGTACGGCCATTCCCCACGCACCGCCTTCAGACGCGGTATCGGGTACGGTAACGGGGCAGTCAAGTGCATCGGCAAGCATCTGCTGTGCGGCAAGGGGTGTTTTGAAAAGTCCGCCCTGTGCCATCATGACTTCAGTCTTAACATTCTCCTCGCGCGAAAGAATGTCGTTGCCGTACTTAAGGGTTGCAAATGCGCTGTAAATGTTGCTGCGCATGAAATTAGCAATTGAAAAGTCCGCATCGGGAGTTCTGACCACCATGGGTCTTCCGTTTACAAGACCTGTTACGGGTTCACCGGAGAAATAGTTAATGCTTAAAACTCCGCCGCAATCCTTGGCACCGTTCTTATAAGCATCGGTGAAAAGCTTGGTGTAGATATCGCCTACGTTTACTTCAAGGCCCATAACCTTTGCAAAGTCTGCAAAGAGTTTAACCCATGCATTAATATCCGATGAGCAGTTATTGCAGTGAACCATCGCAACGGGAAGTCCCTCGGGAGTGGTTACCACATCGATTTCTTCGTGAGGTCTGCTGAGATTATCTTTGAGAACAACCATCGAGAATACGCTGGTTCCCGCGGAAATATTACCGGTTCCGGGCTTTACGGCGTTGGTTGCACACATTCCTGTTCCCGCATCGCCTTCGCAGGGTGCAAATACGGCACCTGCCTGAAGCTCTCCGCTTTCGTCAAGAAGTGCTGCTCCGTCTGCGGTAAGGGTTCCCGCCTTCTCACCGGCTTTAAGAACCTTGGGAAGAATGTCTTTAATTTTCCAGGAAAATCCTTTATCCGCGATAAGTGCATCGAATGATGCGATCATCTTCTCATCGTAATCACAGGTTGCGGGATCGATGGGGAACATTCCTGATGCTTCGCCTACGCCCATATTCTTTTCGCCGGTAAGGCGGAAGTGAATATATCCTGCAAGCGTGGTGAGGAATGAGATATCCTTAACATGATCCTCGCCGGAAAGAATTGCCTGATAGAGATGAGCTATACTCCATCTCTGAGGAATGTTGAAATTAAACTCCTTGGAAAGTACGCCTGCTGCATCAAGCGTCATGGTGTTTCTCCAGGTCCTGAACTCTGCGAGCTGTTTTCCGTCTTTATCAAAGGGAAGATATCCGTGCATCATGGCACTGATTCCGACTGCGGAAAGACTCTTAATGCCCGTCTGATATTTCTCTTTAACATCCGCTACAAGCGATGCATAGCTTCCGCGCATTCCCTTTATGATCTGATCCATTGGATAAGTCCAGATACCGTCTACAAGGGAATTCTCCCAATCATAAATACCCGTGGCAAGAATATTGTGTGATGCATCGGTAAGGACGCTCTTGATTCTGGTGGATCCGAACTCGATGCCCAGTATTGCTTTGCCTTCTTCAATAATTTGTTTTGTTTCCATACCTTCTCCTGTCAATCATCCGTATCGGCCAGTTCCATACCCGTCTGGTCGATCAGAGCTTCTAATTTCTGACGGCTCTTTCTGAAAGATTCCATTACCTTCGGTGAAAATACACCGCAGTCCCCTGTAATGATCATTTCAAACGCTCTGCTCTTTGGCATTGCCTTCTTATATATTCTCTCGCTAACGAGACCGTCATAAATGTCAACTATTCCGACTATCTGTGCGGAAAGCGGTATATCATCTCCGCTTATTCCGTAGGGATAGCCGCCGCCGTCATATTTTTCATGATGATATTTGCAGATATCATATGCGGCATTGAAATACTCTTTGCTGATACATCCCTTGATACCGTCCAAAAGCTCACAGCCTTTCGAGGTATGGGATTTCATAAGCTCCTGTTCTTCGGGAGTCAGTCTTCCGGGCTTTAAGATAACGTTGTCGGGAAGACTTATCTTGCCTATATCATGGAGCATGCTTGCTATCGCATATATCTCGACCTTTTCTTTGGTCAGCCCCAGATCCGGATAATCCTGCATCATCTGAAGACCGAGGATCCTTGTAAACTCCTTAACATGCATTATATGGTCGGAATGTTCAAGGTTTCTGTCTTCGACAATAGATCCGAGGGATGCCATCAGGAGATTTCTGCTCTTCTTCAGCTCTTCGGACTGCAGGGAGAGAAGCTTAAACTGTTTCTTAAGTGTCTCATCCTGAGTTCCGAGTTTGACCGAGGACGCTGCCTGTTTCCTGACTATTCTCGAGAGGTTCTCGACCCTTCTTCTGATGGGTTTCGATCTGAAAGGTTTTCTGGCAAAATCCATGACTCCCATCTCGAACCATGAAGCGGGAGTATCGGGATCGTCCTCACCCTCTATCACGATAAAGGGAACTTTTCTGGTGAGTCCGCTCTCCGATGAAGCTTTAACCAACGCTTCTCCGGAGATTCCCGGAAGGTCCGCCCTTATAAAAACGCACTCGAGATCCGCCCCGTTTTCCATCAGATACTTTCTGCCCTCTTCGCCGTTTGATGCGCAGATGACTTCGTAGTTATCTTTCAGGATGTCGGAGAGTTCTTCTCTTTCAACCAATTTTCCGGTAATGATCAGAATTTTACCTGCCATATGCCAGCCTCTTGATCTTCACTTTCGCCGCATCATATTTATTCTATGATTGCGTCGGGGTCCTTGGGATCCTTGTTGTTATGGTATGCAAAGACTTTTTCTTCCGAGCCTTTTCTTACCTTGCGAAGCGTTACATCCGTAAGTTCCTTCTCGCTTGCCCAGGAAACTTCACCGAGCCATACTTTGACGCCGTCATAAATGGTTCCTTTTGCTTCTATGACCGCTCTGCTCAGCTCCATGAGCCTTGATCTTACTTCGTCCTGTTTTGCGACAAGCTCTTCTACTTCTTTTCCCTTTGTATAAAGGGCGTTTTGAACCTTTTCGTAAACCGGCTGCTCCGCAAGCTGTTCCGCGTTCAGTTTCCCTTCCATCTCCCTGCGGACATTTTCCAGGATTCTGATCTCTTCGTTCGTACTGCTGAGCTGCCTGTATATTTCGTTATTGAGTTTCATCAGTGCGGTTGACGAACCCGATCTTATCGTTGTCGCTACAGCCGCTCTTGTTCCGATATTCTGTGCGGAGACTCCCTTTACTCCGGTGCATATGCCTCCGACTATGGTGCCGTTTCTCAACTTGGCTTCAACTATCTCCTCGGAATAAAGAATACTGTTCATCGAATAATCGATATGGATCATACCGCCCGCATATACATCCGCCGATTCGAGGAACTTGGCAGTTACATTTCCTCCGGCCTTTATCTTGCCCTTGCCGGAACCGTTCATTCCTTTTCTGAGGATTATTTCTCCGGCCGCTTCGAGATTAGCGCCCTCGATGAAACCGTCGACGATTATATCTTTACCCGCCTTGATGGTAACTCCGGCGCCAACATTTCCTCTTACATGTATCGACCCGTTGAAAACAATATTTCCGATGGAGGAGTTGATCTCCTCTACTTCAAGCATTTCACTTACTTCGAGTCTCTCTCCGTCAAGCTTAACCATTCCGTCTATCTTGGCGTAGTATGTGCATCTGTCGGAATCCATCTGGAATCCGTTACCCGAAAGGATCAGCTGTTCCTTTCCTCTGGTAGACTTGAGGATATTGCCTTCGACATCGTATCCGTCGATTCCGTCTTCGGCTTTATGATAATATGCCAGCTTATCGCCTTTCTTGACCGCATCGTACCATTCGATGTCACGGTAGTCGACCGATCCGTCAGGCAGAAGTTTGGGCTTTCTGTTTACGTCGGTTTTAAAGAAATACTCGTACCATCCGTCACGTCCGTTCTGTGCGTTCTTGCCTACGGCTATAAGAATGGTATCTTCCTCGTATGTTCCGTCACAGGCCTTGGTAATCTCTTTACGGAGTATTCCTTTTCTGATCTTACAGCTCCACAACTCTTTGAGGACTTCGTCTTCCGTCGGTCTCTTATTCAGATTGGCTATGGAAAGATATGCCTCCATGCCGTCGGGAGAAACAACAATCTTGAAAGGAAGTCCTATCTCATCAAGAGGATCCTCTTCGATCAGCTGTCCGAGTTTCTCGAAATCGATGGAATCGGATGTCTCGGATATCTGTGCGGCTCTCGATACCTCTTCTTTGAGCTTGTTTCTCATATTTCTCATGTCCGTTGCGGAAAAACGGATATGTGCATATGAGCTGACATCAAGACCTTCTTCGAGTCCCAGTCGTATTTCCCTCATTTGGGATGCATGGAAATACCGGTTCGAATACAGGCTTATGTCTATTCTTTTCTCAAGGCCGAGTCTTATCTCCCTCATCTGCCGCCACTCATATGCAGTGTTGACATAGGGGGTGATATCAAGTCCCTTTTCGAGACCTGCTCTGAACTCACCGATGGAGGGAGCTCTGAATTCAACTCTTAAGTACTGTTCAATGGGTATTTGTTTCGTAAGAGCGATACGGATCTGCTCGAGCTGATCCTCTTTGTATCCCTCTTCGACATACTTCATGATGTCTATGCCGTCGCGTCTCGATTTACGGATCTGACGAACGACCATAGGCGGATAATCCAGGAATCCGGATATGTCGATGCCGCTTTCCAGACCTTTTCTGATCTGGCGCATTGCGTGATAAGAGATTTCGGGCTTGGCGTACCGGCTTATATCTATCTTGTTCTCGAGGCCCAGACGGATCTCTCCCATCTGAAGCCAGTCAAGTTCGGGGTTTCTGAGCACACTAACATCAAGACCTTTTTCCAGCGCCAGACGAATCTCTCTCATCTGGATCGCAAGGAATCCGGGGTCTTCATAAACCGTTGTGTTCAGGCCTTTCTTCTTGCCCTCTTGTATCTCGAACCTTTGGTCCGGAGTGTAGAGCGCGCCGTTACCAGCCATATTCAGCAGCACCTTAAGAGTAATTTAACTGTTTGCCAAGCCGCCAAAAGCCCGGCAGTTGACAATCTTGGCAAACAGATCATTACCTGGATACCGCTATTAACGATTATACCATCGAAACCGCGGTTTCTCCACATTTTTTGAAGATAATCAGCCTAATTTTTGCTAAAAAAAACGGACAGGTTTTAACCTGTCCGTCGGTATTGCTAAAAATGGTAATTATCCGATCTTTGTACCGCATCCTGCGCAGAACTTTACGCCCTCGGCGAGCTTCTTGCCGCAATTGGGACAAACTTCGGGAGTCTTTCTGGGTGCTTCTTCCTGAGCGGGAGCAGCAGCTGCGGGCTCGGATGCAGCAGCTTCCTTCTCCGCCTTTTCGATTCCGGCTGCAAGCATGGGATTTACAGCGGATGAAACGGGTCTTGATGCACCGACATTAACGGATGCTCCTGCGGAAAGGCCCTTGATAACATTGATAACGATAAATACAAGGATCGCACCGTAGAATACACCGTCGATGAAGTAATCGATTCTGTCCATGAAACGGTAGAAAGTGTTAAGTCCGTACTCGGACATATCAAAGCATCTTACAAGATATTCAACCACGTTGAGTAAGTACTGAAGGATATGTACTCCGGCATAAAGGATAAGCGCACTCTTGCTTCCTCCCTTTATAACCTTACTGTCTTCAACCAAAGTGCCGTAAACGATAAGGCCCAGAAAAGGAATGGGGCCGAGAAGAGCTGCCAAAAATACAAGCGCCACAAACCAATAATCGTTAATGCCGAGCTTAGTTTCTTTTCCCATAGTTATTCTCCTTATTACATTTGATGTCTTACTACCGCATATTCATCATCGAGCCTGTAATACGGGCATTCGGCTCTCTTATCTGCGTTTATCCGGTATGCATCATCCTCATCCATCTCGACCATACAGTCGTATGAATCATCCTCTTCATCATACACGTAATTTACGCATGTGTCACATGAATACATTATTTTTCACCTTTGGTATTTGAAGGCTTAACAAGTACAAGGCAAAGAACAAGTGCAAGGATGTAAAGTGCAATGGTAAAAATAAGTACGTTCTGATATCCTACAGGATTGATCAGGATAGGCTTACCTGCGGCATCGGTTCCATGCTCTATGAAATCTCCGGTATGGTTAACAATGAAGGTCGCAACCTGATTTCCGGTAAGTCCCGCAAATGCCCACGCGGAAAGGGTAATTCCGTGAATTGCGGAAATGGATCCCATTCCGTAATGGTCGGACAAAAGGGTGGGAACATTGGAGAAGCCTCCGCCGTATCCTGCGTTAACTACGAAAATAAGTGCAAGAACGAGGAAGATAAGAAGGCCGTTGCCCTCTCCGTTCTGTATGCCTTTGGTAAACATTACAAGTGCGGTAAATGCGATTGAAAGAATGAAGATCATCTTATAGATGGTATTTCTGTCCTTCATGGTATCTGCCCAAGCGGAGAATCCGAGACGTCCGCCGGCATTGAAGATAGCCGATACGGTGGAGATTACACCTGCCATGGCAGCAAGGCCTACACACTTAACGATCATCTTCTCCTGAGAGATAAGAGCAAGTCCGCAGGTGATGTTGATGTAGAACATTACCCAGATACCGATATAGTTGGTAAGGGGCTTGGTCTTAAGAACATCCATGATCTTGGGCTTATCTGCGCTGTTCTGAGGCTCGTGCCAGTCAGCGGGCTTGGCAAGAAGGAGATGTCCCACGAACATCATTACGAAATAAACACCTGCAAGAATCATGAACATCTTGTAGATTCCGCCTTCTCCGAGGCCGTTAAGCATTCCCTGCATGATAGGGCTTGCGATAGCCTTAGCTGCTCCGAATCCCGCAACAGCAAGTCCGGTAGCAAGACCCTTTCTGTCCTGGAACCAGAGCATAAGAGTCTTAACGGGTGAAAGATATCCTGTTCCGAGTCCTACACCCATGATAAATCCGTAGCTGAGATATATTCCGATCAGTGCAACGGGGCTCTTCTGATGTGTTCCGCCGTACATGATGAATACACCGGTAAGAAGCATTCCTACGGAGAAACAAATGGTAGCGATGAGTGAAGACTTGTGAATGTCCTTCTCAACGATGTTTCCGAGGAAAGCTGCGCTCATTCCGAGGAAAAAGATAGCAAAAGAGAATGCCCATTCCACGGCTCCCTTTGAGTATCCGATATAGTCAGCGATCTCCTGAGAGAAGATTGACCAGCAGTAAACGGTACCGATACTGCAGTGAAGAAGAAGTGCGGGAATAGCTGCGCGAACCCACTTGTTGGCACGCCATCCTCCCTGTTTTGCCTGTTCAGCCATTTTAAAACCTCTCTTTATATTTCTTGTTAATTACGGTAAGAATACCGATAAAACCTTTAAAAGATTAGCACTTTGGACACTAAAAAGCAATGAAAACGGATTCCTCCGGCAAAGAATGACTATTTTTTACCCGTTTTTTCCAGATATGCGTAAATGTCCCTCTTTGTGACGCCTCTGTCCGCCGCTGCGGCTTTCATGGCTTCTTTCCGGTCCAGTCCCTTTTCCTCGTACATCCTGACATGATCTTCGATGCTCATTTCTTCCCAGGATGCCTGCTCTTTTGCTTTGAGTTCTTCGGGATCCATGCCCTCGATTACAAGGACATATTCGCCTCTCGGCTCTTCATTTTCATATTTAAGGATTGCACCTTTTATCGTGGTATGAACGACTTCCTCGAATTTCTTGGTAAGCTCCCTGCAAAGTGCGATCTTACGCTCATTCCCTCCGCTAAGAGCTTCCGACAGATCCGAAAGGGTACCCTTAAGATGGTGGGGAGCTTCGTAAAATATCATTGTCCTTGTTTCGTTTTCGATGCTTTTCAGGACAGTGCTTCTCTCTTTCTTTTCCCTGGGAATAAAGCCTTCGAAGACAAATCTTCTGGTATTTAATCCGGAAAGTGTAAGAGCGGTGATGCAGGCACAGGGGCCGGGAAGTGATGTCACGGGAATTCCCGCTTCAACGCACATCCTGACCAGAACCTCACCGGGATCCGATATAGCGGGAGTTCCCGCATCGGTTATAAGGGCTATGTTTTTACCCTCTCTCATAAGACCCACCAGTTCCGCAGCCTTATCGTATTTATTGAATTCGTGATAACTGGTCATGGGGGTATGGATATCGAAATGATTGAGAAGCTTTATGCTGTTTCTGGTATCCTCGGCAGCGATAAGATCGGCGCTTTCAAGGCACTCCAATATTCTCGGGGACATGTCTCCGAGATTACCTATGGGTGTGGCACACAGTTGTAACATTCCTTCCATCGCTTCTCCGGTTACGGATCAGAATCCGTACCATTCCTTTACTTCGTCGGTATAGCTTCCGTCGGATTTTTGCAGGATCAGCGGTTTTTCCACATTGATCCTCATATTTGCTCCTCTTATTCCCTCGATAAGAACCATGTTGGGTTCTTTGTCAGCCATGGGATAAACCAGTCTCATCCTTTTGGGTTCAAGCTTATGATCATGCATGACATTCATGATCTCGGACAGCCTGAACGGCCTGTGGACCATGTAAAAATGTCCGCCCGGTTTAAGAAGTATTTCCGACGCACTTATTACATCTTCAAGTGTGCACAGCATCTCATGCCGTGCTATAGCCTTCGCATCCGAAGGATTTACTATGCCGTGATCATCCTGCAGATACGGAGGATTACAGGTTATAACGTCAAAAGAGGCACGGGAAAAAATACTTCCTGCCTCTTTGATATCTCCCTTAACGATAGAGATCTTATCCTCCAGAACGTTTAGTGCGACGCTCCTTGCGGCCATGTCGGCACTTTCTTCCTGAATCTCAAGTCCGGTAAGATGCGATGCTTCGGAAAGCGCACTCATCAGAATCGGGATAATGCCGGTTCCGGTTCCCAGATCAAGAACATTGCTTCCGGGCTTTGCCTGTGCAAAATGACTGAGGAGCACTGCATCCATGCCGAAACAGAACCTCTCGGGGTCCTGTATGATCTTAAGACCCGCTCTCTGGAGATCGTCTATTCTCTCTGCGCCCTTAAGACTGACCCGACTCTCCGCCACTTTGCTTTTCTCTTTCGTTTTTGCCGTGTCTGTCACGGTTTCTGTTATCGTTTTTGCCGTTGTTATTATTGTGGGGCTTTTTATCTCTGTTGCCGCCCTGAGGGCCGCGGTTTTTATCCTGATGGTCTTTCTTACCGCCCTGTTCGGATCCTGCGGGTTTATTGTTACGGTTATTATCAGCTTTCTTCTCCCTTGCTTCGTCCTCGAGAAGTGCCAGCATTTCCGGAGAATCCTCTGCAGCTATGCTTGCATGACTGCCTCCGCGTTTTCCTTTCTTTCTGCGAAGAACGGTGATATCCGTTGCGGGATAGTCACGAAGTTCTTTATCATCTCCGTTCTCTACGAGAACCTTTGCAATCTGTCTGAGGACATTGATACTTGAAACTTCTCCTCTCATGCCGTCCGAAGTAGCAACATAGTCGCCGAGAGCGGGCATGGTGGAATTGAGTTCTTCGTATGCTTCCTCTTCGTATTTGAGACAGCACATCAGTCTTCCGCAGACTCCCGAAATCTTGGTGGGATTGAGAGAAAGATTCTGTTCCTTGGCCATCTTGATGGATACGGGTACGAAATCACTTAAGAATTCGGAGCAGCAAAGAGGTCTTCCGCATGATCCGAATCCGCCGAGACTTCTTGCCTCATCCCTTACACCAATCTGCCTGAGCTCGATCCTGGTTCTGAATATTCCTGCCAGATCCTTAACAAGGTCTCTGAAATCGACTCTCTGTTCCGCTACGAAAAAGAAAACTATCTTGCTGTTATCAAAAGCATATTCGACATCGGTAAGCTTCATGTCGAGTCCGTGCTCTGTGATCTTATCCTGGGCGATGCGGTACGCATTCTTTTCTCTGGAAGCGTTCTCCGCAACCTGTCTGTCATCGGCATCGGTGGCCTTTCTCATTACCTTTCGGAGAGGCACCGTGATCCTTGATTCGTCCACATCCTGAATATCACTTACAACCTGTGCATATTCGATTCCTTTTACGGTCTCAACAATACAGTGATCATCCTTTTTGAGATCTATATCTGCGGGATCGAAAAAATAACTCTTTCCGCCGGTCTTAAATCTTACAGCTACTACTTTCATTTTAACTCCCGGGGCAAAACAGCCCCTTTATCATCCGTTCTCCTGAATCACGGCAAAGAGAAGTTCCATCGTTATCTCAAAGCCGACATTCGCTCTTAATCTTTCGCGTGCCCTGCTAATTGCCTGGAGCACTTCCTCGATACCTTCATAACTGCTTCTTCTGGAAGCTTTTCTGATTATGGAAATATCGTCTTTATAAACAAGGCTGTCCGTTTCTCCGGTTGCCTTGAACATAAGTATATCCCTGTACCACACGGTAATCATATCCAGGAATTCACCCGGGTCGACCTTATATTCCGCAAGGCTTCTTACCAGCGCGATCATATCCGCTATGGAATCATCACGGGCATTTTTGACCACCGACTGTGCCGCAGCCTGCATTGCGGAAAAGTCATCGCTTGAAGCCATATCGCGGGCTTTTCCGAGATTTCCCTGTGCAAAAGCAATGGCAACATCCGCCCTGTAATCGGGAACCTGCAGTTCTCTCATAAGATACTTCTTGAGAACATCGCCCGGAACAGGCTTAAGTTCCCAAGTAATGCATCTCGACCGTACCGTTGGAAGCATCATCTGGAGATTTGCCACCAGCAACAGGATAACCGCATATGTCGGTGCTTCCTCAAGACTCTTCAAAAGAGCATTCTGAGCCTGAGGAGTAAGCTTATCGGCTTCACTTACAATGTAGATCTTACGTGCAGCCTGATAAGGCTTGATCGGAAGATCATTGCAGATCTGATCTCTTACTTCGTCAACTCCGATGGAATTGGGTTTTTCGTGGATCACATATTTTATGTCGGGATGAACCCGGCTTTCCGCCTGTTTACAGGAATGGCACTCTCCGCAGGCATCAGTCCCGCGATTTTCACATACCAGGTACTGTGCAAAAGCGGACGCAATAAATTCCTTACCGGCACCTTTTTCTCCCGTAAGGATATAGGCCTGAGCCACTCTGTCTTTTTCGACAGATTCCTGTATCTGTTTTTTGATAAGATCCTGTCCGATTATCTGAGAAAGCTTCGGCATCGTTAACCCCCCTGTCAGGTGAAGATATCCAGCAGCAAACCTCTTATCTCTCCGATCTTATTCAAGATCTCGAGATTATCCTTCTCGTCTCTCATCAGTTCCTGAGCCAGCTGATCGAGATTGTCATCAACCAGTCTGATTATTCCGTAGACCCTGTGTCTTCCTTTTCTGTCGAGGAAATTCTCTCTGGTAAAAGAATGGGAATGTGTTACGACCTCATTCAGGAAATCTTTAACCAGGCTGCGGTAATGTCTCATGTCTTTGACATCCCTGCGTTTAGCAAGCTTCTTGCCCTCGGCGTCGATCTGCTCCATGAGCGCACTGAGCCTTCCCGCAAGTTCGGCTTCCTCTATATTGCTGGCAAGCATGAATTTGAAGCTGCCGTCGGACTCCTGAACATGCTGGGGCTGTGCAACCTGAGATGTTTGATTTACCTGGTTTACTCTTATATCCATTAAAGCCGCCTGATAAATTCCTTTACTTTATCAACGCACCCTGCAAGATCGTCATTATTCATAAAGACATTTGTAATTCCGGCTTCTTTAAGCTTTGCATCATCGAAATCCTCGGAATCGGTAATGAATCTGCGGCACATCTCCTTATACCTGGGAGTAGCCTGCTTCTTCTCACGTCTCATAGCTCTTTCAAGCCTGATCCCGTCATCCGTTTCTATCATAAGAGCAACGATATTATCCGCTCCGAAGTGATCTCTCAGTCTGATATATGCGGGGATTGTTCCGGCTGCCGCAATAACGTTTTTTCCGGCAGGATCAAAGGTTCCGTCGTCTACGGTGAAATATCTCCAGAGACCGTAAACCGTGTCATAAGAACGATCCTCGATAACCTTTCCCTGTTCCTTGAGAGCATTAAATCCCGCTTCATCGGTAAAATGATACTCCCTGCCTTCCTGTTCACCGCTCCTCAAAGGCCTTGTCGTATAGGTGACCAGAGGAACGAGCCCAAGATTCTCGTCAGCGATAAGCTTCTTATATATTGTGTCTTTTCCGCTGCAGCTCTTGCCCAGCAGGCATATGATCTTAGCCATTTTTTAACCGTACAATCCGAATAATAAATCGCCCGAAATCCCTCTTTGCCTATTTGCGGGGGCAGATTCGGGGTAATTTATAGTTTATCACAAAAATCGGGAAAATCCCATAAAAAAGCCGTCCGCATTTGATCTGCGGACGGCCGGTTGTATTACTTGTTCTTCTTACCGATCATTTCATCCAAAGTGTGCCATCCCAAAACCGCGCATTTTACTCTGGCGGGCATATGCGATATATCGGCAAGAGCGCCCGCTTCCTGAAGCTCATCTATCTCTTCGGGTGTGGCTTCGCTCTTGATCATTCTGATAAAAAGATCTGCCAGATGAAGGGCTTCTTCGGTCTTTTTTCCGATGACCATATCGATCATGATATCCGCGGAAGCCTGTGATATGGCACATCCGTCGCCGATAAAGCCGCCTTCCGTTATCACTCCGTCCTTTACTTTAAGCTGGAGGGTTATCTCATCTCCGCAGGAAGGATTAACACCTTCCATTTCAAAATCCGGATTTTCGATAGGCTGCTTATGGAGCGGATGCATATTGTGGTCGGTAACAACCTCATTGTAAAAGGTTTTAAAATCCATATCCCATCAATCCCCTGACTTTGGAAAGCTCCGTAAGGAACTTGTCCACTTCTTCTTCGGTATTGTAGAAAGCAAAGCTTGCCCTGCAAGTGGACTTGACTCCAAGGTGGTCCATAAGAGGCTGGGCACAGTGATGTCCGGCTCTTATACATACTCCGGCTCTTCCCATGATATCCGCTACATCGTGAGGATGAACATCCTCTACCATAAACGTAACGATACCCTTATGATCCTCGGGTCTGTCAGAACCGATAAGACGGATCCCGTTCATGGACTTGATGCCGTTAACGGCTTTTACGGTAAGCTTTTCTTCCTGTGCTTCCATTATATCCCAACCGACCTCATTAATAAAATCGATTGCTGCGGAAAGGCCTACGGCACCGCCTACATTGACGGTTCCGGCTTCGAATTTATGGGGTATTTCGGCATATGTCACTTTGTCCCAATGTACGGTAGCGATCATCTCGCCGCCGTACATGAAAGGGCGCATATTTTCCAGATGTTCTTTTTTCGCATAAAGAACTCCGATGCCCATGGGCGCATACATCTTATGTCCGGAAAAAGAAAGAAAATCGCAGTCCAGATCACTGACATCAACTTTCATGTGGGGAACGCTCTGGGCTCCGTCAACACTGATGAGAGCGCCGGCAGCGTGAACTTTCTCCGCAATATGTTTTATGTCGTTAACTCTTCCGAGAACGTTTGAAACCTGGGTAAGTGCCACAATTTTGGTCTTGTCCGAAAGGCACTTATCAAGTGCTTCATCGGTGACGGCACCTGACTTGTCGGGCTCCAGCTTAACGAGCTTTGCGTTCTTTTTTTCTGCCATATACTTCCAGGGCAGGAAATCGGAATGATGCTCCATAACGGATACGACGATCTCGTCACCTTCCGAAATATTGTCCTCGCACCAGGAATAGGCGAGAAGATTCAGGGCTTCTGTGGCATTTCTTACAAATACAATCTCCTCGGGAGAAGCGGCATTTATAAAGGCAGCGGTTTTAGCCCTTGCCGCTTCATACCTTTCGGTGGCTCTTTCACTTAAATCATAGACGCCTCTGAAGGGATTTGCGTTATCTTTTTCATAATAGCCTCTCATCGCATCCAGCACGGATACCGGCTTTTGCGTGGTTGCGGCATTGTCCAGATATGCAAAATCATCCGACAAAAGGGGGAAGAGTTTCCTATATTTTATTATGTTGTCTTTAAGTTCCTGATCAGTCATTTACGTATTTTCCCGCGATAATATCAAGCACGTACTGTTTTGCGGCTTCATCTTCGATGTGATTGGCTGCGGCTTCAAGGGATGCTCTCTCAAGGATCCTGATGGCCTTTTCTCTTGAGATTCCTCTGCTCATCATGTAAAAGAGCATGTCCTCCGCAGGTTTTCCGATTGTGGCGCCATGGCTTCCGGCCACGTTTTCCTCGGTACAGAGAATAAGGGGAACGGTCTTGTTAACCACCGTATCATCAAGAAGAAGCATGTTTTCAGCCTCAGCTCCGTCAGACTGTGCACATCCGCGTACAAAATCGATGGTTCCTCTGAATGTCTTCTGAGCTTTCCTGGAAAGAGCTCCGAATACATTTATCTCTGCCTTGGTAACGGGAGCAAGATGCTTCATCACATAGTTCATGTCAATGGTCTGACCGTCGGTTCTGACAAGTCCTACCCTGTTTTCCGAAGCGGCTTCTTTTCCCTTAAGATCTGTCCTGCATCCCGAATATATGTCGCTTCCGTCGGAGAAAACCTGAATTATATTGATCTGCGCATTTTCTTCCGCAACCGTTCCGATATCATTTATGACGGTAAGTCCCTTTCCGGGTCTTATCACCTGAGCCAGATTGACCTTGGCTCCCTTGCCTGCCTTTATCAGTACTCTGAGCACCGATGTGGCTTCGGTTTTATCATCGGAGGTAAGGTCCGTCAAAACATTGATGGTCTCTCCGTCACCCGCCTCAAAACAGAGGATATCGGCAGTGTTTTCGGTGCATGTCTTCTTAATGCTGAGAAGCTTGTCGCCTTCTGTCTTTACCAAAACAGGTTTGGTGCCGTTCTTTTCAAGGAATGCGGTAAGATCAGCGCCGCACCCTGTCTCAAAATTCCAGTCATTTGAATCTGCCGGAGAGGTTTTTACATCATCCGCTATGGTGCCGGCTACCTTTTCCGCAGGCATATTTACTGTTACATCATTTACTTTGAGCCTGTTCCATGTGGGAGGAACGAGGCTGTTTATTTTGATCTGTTCAGCCATCATCCTATTGTCCCTTTCATTTCAAGCCTTATGAGATTGTTCATTTCGGCAGCGTATTCCATGGGAAGTTCTCTTGAGACGTTATCCGCAAATCCGCTTACGATAAGCGCTCTTGCATCTACTTCGCTCATTCCTCGGCTCATCATGTAAAATACTGCCTCGTCGGAAATGCTTCCTATGGTAGCTTCATGTCCGACATCCGCATCATCCGTACGAATATCCATTACGGGAATGGTATCCGATTTGGAGATGTTATCTATCATGAGGGACTCACAGCTGACAACGGATTTAGCACCCTTGGCCTGAGGCATTACCTGCACGGAGGTTCTGGTGGTGTTGATTCCGCCGTCCTTGGAAATCGACTTGGTATTTACAACGGAAGAAGTGTTTTTGCCGAGATGGACTACCTTCATTCCGGTATCAAGATCCTGTCCCGCTCCCGCGAAAGCAATACCGGTGTATTCCATGGTGGAATTATCACCTTTAAGAATGGTTGAAGGATACAGGTAAGAAACGTGAGATCCGAAGGATCCGGATACCCACTCCATCCTTCCGCCTTCCTCAACAAGTGCTCTCTTGGAGTTGAGGTTGTACATATTCTTGGACCAGCTCTCTATAGTTGAGTATCTGAGCTTTGCATTCTTTCCAACAAAGAGCTCAACGCAGCCTGAGTGCAGGTTTGCGACATTATATTTGGGTGCGGAGCATCCCTCGATGAAGTGAAGATCCGCATCGTCTTCTACGATTATAAGTGTGTGCTCAAACTGGCCGGCTCCCTTTGCATTCAGTCTGAAGTAGGACTGAAGGGGCACGGAAACCTTAACTCCCTTGGGAACGTATACAAACGATCCACCCGACCAAACCGCACCGTGAAGTGCGTTGTATCTGTGATCTGTGGGAGGGAGAAGTGTCATAAACTTCTCATGGATCAGATCCGCATATTCTCCCTTGAGTGCACTTTCGAAGTCACAGTAGACTACACCCTGTTCCTCGACTTCTTTTTGCATATTGTGGTAAACAAGTTCGGAGTCATACTGTGCTCCGACACCTGCCAGGGATGTACGCTCTGCCTGAGGAATTCCAAGGCGTTCAAAGGTATTTTTAATATCCTCGGGAACTTCTTCCCAGGTGTGCTGCATTTTGGTATTGGGACGGACATAGGTATAGATCAGGTTCATGTCCAATCCTTCAATACTTGGTCCCCAATTGGGGTGCTGTGATTTGTTGTACAGCTTAAGACAATTAAGTCTGAAATCCCTCATCCATTCGGGATCCTGTTTCTGATCGGATATCTGACGGACTATATCTTCAGTGAGACCCTGCTCGAGCTTGAAGGCATCACTGTCGTCGTCAACAACGTCGTAGATGGTCCTGTTGATATCCTCTACGTAAGTTTTTTCTTCGCTCATATTTATGCCTTCATGTATTTTTCAAATCCGTTGTCATTGATCTCATTGATAAGGGAAGCATCTCCCTCAGCCACTACTTTGCCGTCTACAACAACGTGGACTTTATCTACTTTAAGTGAATCGAGTATCTTGGTTGAGTGGGTGATAATAAGGAGTGAACCCTTGGTCTGCTCCTGATATGCCTTAACGCCCTCTGATACGATCCTTACAGCATCGACATCAAGACCTGAATCGGTCTCATCAAGAATGGCAAGCTTAGGCTTAAGCATAAGAAGCTGGAAGATTTCTGCCTTTTTCTTCTCACCGCCGGAAAAACCAAGGTTAAGCTCTCTGTCGAGATATGAAGGATCCATGCTGAGAACCTTCATCTGCTCCTGAGCTGCTTTTTTGAAGTTCCAAAGTGACATTCTGTTTCCTACAGCTTCACATGCACTTCTGGTAAACTCGGACAATCTGACTCCGGGAACCTCGATGGGGTTCTGAAAGGTCATGAAAAGACCTTTTTTGGCTCTTTCATCGGTAGACATCTCAAGAAGATCCTCACCCATAAAAGTAATCTCTCCGGAAGTTACCTCATATTCCTCTTTACCCATAAGTGTATTTCCCAGTGTGGATTTTCCCGCACCGTTGGGTCCCATTATTACGTGGGTTTCACCTTCACCGATAGAAAGGTTAAGGCCTTTAAGAATCTCTTTTTCGCCTATACTGACTTTGAGATCTTTGATATTTAAAAATTCCTGACTCATTTATAATGCCTTTCTTATCCGAACAAATAGATTTATAAGTAACAAACTATCCCATATTCTACAGACGAAATATAGGTTTTTCAAGTGTTTGGAAGCAATAAACCTACTAATTTTATATATTTATAAGAAGTCTACAAAAACCATAGGCTTAGCTATATGTTTTTTGACAAAAATTATTACGGAAAGTGCCTTTTGTATTCACGTAATATGAGTAAAAAAAAGAGATCTCAAACAGAGATCTCTTATTCGTGCCCAGAGCCGGAATCGAACCAGCGACACGCGGATTTTCAGTCCGCTGCTCTACCAACTGAGCTATCTGGGCATCTGCAGGTTTTCGGTTTATATCCTTACCCTACAAAGTAGCGGGGACAGGATTTGAACCTGCAACCTCCGGGTTATGAGCCCGACGAGCTAACCGGATTGCTCTACCCCGCGTCGTTTCCTAAAAAGGAAGTGGGTGGAGATGGATTCGAACCATCGAAGCAATTTGCAGCAGATTTACAGTCTGTCCCCTTTGGCCACTCGGGAATCCACCCATGTATTTAATTAAAAGCCGACGATCGGAATCGAACCGATAACCTGCTGATTACAAATCAGCTGCTCTGCCAATTGAGCCACATCGGCACTCTGAAACACCGAACCCTTCGGCAAACGACCCAGAACGGACTTGAACCGATGACCTCCGCCGTGACAGGGCGGCGCTCTAACCAACTGAGCCACTGGGCCTTATTCAATTCATCTGTTCCTTCAAAACCGAATCCGAACTAATCAAATCATCCATCTTGGCAACAACAGGATAAGCCTTCGACCTATTAGTAAATGTCAGCTGAGAGCGTTACTGCTCTTACACACCATTCCTATCTACCTCATACTCTCTAAGGGGTCTTATTACCTTATGGTAGGGATATCTCATCTTGAGGGGGGCTTCACGCTTAGATGCCTTCAGCGTTTATCCCTGCCGGACTTGGCTACGCTGCCATGGGGTTGCTCCCCAACAGCTGCACCAGTGGTCCGTCCATCCCGGTCCTCTCGTACTAAG
>JNKP01000004.1 GCA_000702085.1 Lachnospiraceae bacterium P6A3 | reverse complement strand
GCTTATGCGGTATTAGCAGTCGTTTCCAACTGTTGTCCCCCGGTATAAGGCAGGTTACCCACGCGTTACTCACCCGTCCGCCACTAGAATTACAACTTAGCAAGCTAAAATGTAATTCCCGTTCGACTTGCATGTGTTAAGCACGCCGCCAGCGTTCATCCTGAGCCAGGATCAAACTCTCAATAAAAGTTTAATCTTAGCCAGATAAATCTGGCTTATCCATTCATTACTGAATAGGTTTGTTTCGTTCTCTGAAATTTCTATGCCGGTTTCGAGTTCCGGCTTAAATAGGAATTTTCAGGGATGCATTAGTATTGAATTATCAAGGAACTTCGCCGCTCTCAAAGCGACAGCTTTATTAAGATATCATAGGGCTTTTTCAAAGTCAACAAAAATTTTAAAATATTTTTTGAACTTTTTTCTTCTACAAAACCTTGAATTTATAGGCTTTGAAGACCACAACATATTGTCCTATGTATCGGCACCTTTCAGATAGAAAAAAGAATCCTCTTAATATCAGAGAATTCTTTTCCGTTTGATACATCTGAAAAGAACGGAGAAGGAGGGATTTGAACCCTCGCGCCGGTTTCCCGACCTACACCCTTAGCAGGGGCGCCTCTTCGGCCTCTTGAGTACTTCTCCTCAGGTCCGAATGCCTCTACCAATAATAGCATTTATTACCGGTAACCTATATGTATGCGTCAAAAAGACGCATTGATTATTTTAGACATACAACCCATCTTTGTCAACACAATTCCCAAAATACTTTACATCAATATCTTCCGTAGAATATTCCCGCTATCGGAGAATCTTCGGAAAGGATGATCGTGTTGTCGCCGCCTTCCATACTTGCCTTCAGTGCATCCAATGCTCTTACGAATGAATAGAAGTCTGCTTTGCTTTCATCGGAATATGCATCGGAAAGTATTCGCATGTATTCTGCCTCGCCTTCCGCTCTTATAGCTTCCGCTTCAGCCTCTGCATTGGAAATGGTTATCGCTACCTCTTTATCGGTAGTGTTCATTATTATCTGTGCCTGTGCCTGTCCTTCAGCGGTATACTGTGCCGCAATGTTTTCTCTTTCGGAAATCATTCTGGTATATACTGCCTGCTTATTATCATCGGGAAGGTCAAGCTTCTTTACATCCACGGTAAGTATTTCAATGCCGTACTGAGATTCAATATTATCGATATGATTCATGATCTCTTCCGTTAAAGAAGTAATCTCCACAACTGCAGTCTCTTCATCAACGGTCATATCGTTTGAAGTGACATCGCTGTCATCTTCGATGATTGTTACGGTCATTTTTCCGTCACGGCTTAATATGACTGCGTCCTGAGTCATATTGGAAATAGTATTCTTGGTTGCGTTATATACTATGGTATCTATACGGCCTTCCGCATTCATAACGGATCCGCTGAGTGTCTGTGCGAACTTAAGAGGATCGGTTACTCTCCAGAGCACATAGCTGTCAACTATCATCGTCTTCTTATCGGAAGTAATAACATCCGATGCGGGAAGGTCATACAGAAGAACTTCATTAGGAATAACATCTACTGTCTCAATAAAAGGAATCTTAAAAGATATTCCCGCGTTCTGGATTACACGCTCTACCTTTCCGAATCTTCTTACGAGTTTGAACTGGTCCTGATAAGTAACGACCATGCACGATCTTACAACTATAAGTGCAAATATAACCAGGATCCAGATGATCCAGGTTGTTACCTGTTTTTTATTTTTGGGAGACTTGGGATTTCCCTTTGAATCAAAGCTTTCAAACTGTGCCATTATTTTACCCTCAATTATCAACTACGGTGTCGGTGTTCATTGCAGACATATCAAAGAAGCTCTCTAACGGAAGCATTGTTGTCATCTCTCCGTCCGAACTCTGGATGATTACCTTAAGTCCGGGAAGAACATCTTCCATGGTTTCATAGAACATTCTCTGTCTGGTTACTTCGGGGAAATTAATGTATTCCTCATAAAGGGCATTGAATCTGGCAACCTGACCGTTTGCTTCGTTAATTCTTTCCTGTCTTGCAGCCTCTGCTTCCTGGATTATTCTGTCAGCTTCAGCTTCCGCTGCGGGTATCTCTTCGTTTCTGTATCTGTTGGCGTTATTTATTGAAGTCTCTTTTCCCTGCTTTGCGGTTTCGACTTCTTTGAATGCCATGCTTACTTCTTCCGTGGGAGGTTCCGCATCCTGAATTGTGATGTTAACAAGCTGGATTCCGATATCGTACATCTCAAGCTTGTCTATGATCATCTGTTTGATATTGGACTGGATCTCGTTCTTTCCGGTGGTAAGAACAGCATCAACCGAATATGAACCGATTGTGGTCCTTATGCAGTTCTGCGCAATGTTCTTAAGAATCTCTACGGGATCTTCCGAAGCATAAAGTGCTTTTACGGGATCCGTTACTCTGTACTCGGCATAAAAATCAACGTGCAGGAAATTGTAGTCCGAAGTGATCATCATCGCTTCCTCTCCCGCTCCGGTCGAGTTATATCCGATACTGAATCCGTTGATCGTAGTAGATACCTTTTCAACCGTCTGGATGAAAGGAATCTTAAAATGCAGTCCCGGTGTGGTTACGGCCTTGGGTGAACCGAATGTACATACAACGGCCTGCTCTTCTTCTCTTATCGAATAGAACGAACCGCTTACAACGATCAGCGCCAAAACAGCTATGACCGCGATCGTCACGATCTTTTTTGTCTTTTCGACATTGACTTTGTTTTTCGTTTTCAAATCAATTCTCCTCACTTAATCATTCAATTCTGTACTGCTTCTGAGATTCTTCGTACAGATCAAGCCCTTCGTGATCTATTACAACGATCACGGGGAAATCTTTTACCTGCAGTTTACGGATTGCTTCGGTTCCGAGATCATCGTAAGCAATGGTTTCGGAAGAAATGATGCATTTGCTCAAAAGAGCACCCGCACCGCCTACGGCGGCAAAATAAACCGCACCGTTTCTGATTATTGCATCTTTTACTTCACGGGTTCTTTTTCCTTTTCCTATCATTCCGATAAGTCCGAGATCAAGGAGCTCCGGTGCGTATTTATCCATTCGGCTTGCGGTTGTGGGGCCTGCGGAACCGATAGGTCTGCCTTCCCTTGCGGGAGAAGGTCCCATGTAATAAATCGTCTGTCCCTTGATATCAAAGGGAAGATCTTCTCCGTTACGGAGTGCTTCGTACATTCTCTTATGTGCTGCATCTCTTGCGGTGTAAATGGTTCCCGTAAGATATACATAGTCACCGCATTTAAGCGAAAGTGCGTCCTCTTTTGAAAGAGGCATGGTTATTTTTCTGTCCATAATGCCTCCTTATAATTCTCTTACACTGTGACGGTTTACGTGACAGCAGATGTTTACAGCTACGGGAAGTCCCGCAATGTGTGTGGGATACGTCAGGACGTTGACTGCAAGGGCGGTCATTCTTCCGCCGAGGCCTCCGGGCCCGATTCCCGATTTATTGATACGGTCCAAAAGCTCGATCTCAAGATCCTTTACATAAGGAATGTCGGAGTGTGAACCGGCCTCTCTCAAAAGTGCTTTCTTCGAAAGAAGTGCCGCTTTTTCAAAAGTTCCTCCGATTCCCACACCTACGACCATGGGTGGGCATGCATTGGGGCCGGCATCTCCTACCGCGGTGAGAACCGCATTCTTAACACCTTCTATTCCTTCTGCGGGCTTGAGCATAAATATTCTGCTCATATTCTCGCTTCCGAATCCTTTGGGTGCCAAGGTCATTTTGAACTTGTCACCGGGTACGATGTCATAATGAATGACTGCGGGAGTGTTGTCCTTGGTATTAACTCTTTCGATTGGATCGCTTACGACAGATTTTCTCAGGTATCCTTCGGTATATCCTTTTCTGACTCCCTCATTGATGGCATCCGAAAGGGATGAACCGGTTATATGAACATCCTGGCCCATCTCAACAAAAACGACCGCCATTCCGGTATCCTGACAAATGGGGATCGTCTCTTCATCAGCTATTTTCAGGTTCTCCCGCAGCTGCGAAAGAACCTGTTTTCCTAAAGGGGATACTTCCTGATCTCCGGCCTTTTTCAGGGCCGCCTCCATATCGGGGGTAAGATAGTGATTTGCCTCTATGCACATTTCGGCAAGGGCAGCGGTGATTGATTCTGAACTGATTTCTCTCATTATTTGGTAAGCTCTTCCTTTATCTTGGCAAGTTCTTCGGATGAAGGCGAGGTGGGCTCCCACTGAATCTTCTGACCGTCGTTATTGTATCTGGGGATCAGATGAAGGTGGAAATGACGAACCGTCTGGCCCGCTGCTTCTCCGTTATTCTGCACCACATTAAGTCCGTCCGCACCGAGAACTTCCATGATGTGTTTTCCCAGCTTCTTGGCAAGCTTAAACGCTTCCGCAGCAGTATCATCGGGAAGTTCGAAAAGATCGTCGGCATGCTCCTTGGGAAGGATCAGCGCATGACCTTTTGTTGCGGGACCGTTATCGAGGATAACGTTGAACTTATCGTCTTCGTATATGGAATTGGTCGGAAATACTCCGTTTGCCAATTTGCAGAAAATGCAATCGTCTTTTGTCATTTTAAAACCTCCGTATATCAATGAGTGAATACAAGAACTTTATCAAGGCCGCCGAGCAGTGAGAAATTGCCCTGCATGCCTGCCATTGCACCGGACATGAACGCTCTTTGGAAAGTCATCCTGCCGGATACTATATCTTCCATAACATCACGTTTCATTGTCATCTTTACATCCGCGGATGTTGCCTTGTCATATTTGACATCGAGCTTTGCACCCGAGATTTCAATGATCAGATCGTTCTTTTTTTCCGCGATATCAACTACAAATACTCCGGAAACATCGGCGGAAGGCTTGAAGGCTTTCTTTATATCACCGATATATTCCTCTTCGCTTCCGGCATCCTCGCTCATGAGCATTCCTTTGAAATGAACCGCAAGCTCCTGAATGTCTTCTTTCTGGGTCTTTACGTAGTTTTCATCCGAAACATATTCGGAAAGCTGCTCAGCCTCGGGAACGGACAAATGAAGAGGGTTGGGGGTTCCGACTCTTTCGGTAAGCGCATTCTTGCTGGAGGGGAATGTCTTTTCCCTCTGATTGACTCCGCGATAGAGTCTTTCGGCCTGCGCCTCTATTAGTGCGATGTAATCCTGATTGACTTCCAGGTCCAAAGGATTGTCGATATATCCCGAAAGTCCGGTCAGAACCTTACCTCCGAGAGTTTCCCATGCGTTGGAAAGATCCGCAAGAACCTGTCTTTCGCCATAGGTTTTGGCAATTACTATGGGCATCATGTAGATCTCACCGATCCTTGATTTGTCGCCGAACTGCCATACGGAATCAAGGAATTCCAGCATATATCCGCCCATTCCGTACCATTCGACCGTAGACGCCAGAACTATTCCATCCGCATCTTTTATGGTCTGGGACAGAGTGGGGATAGTATTTTTAAATTCATAGAGATTGTAAAGCACAACATTAACGCGGAGTTCTTCGAGAACCTTCTGCATTCTCTCTATAACCGGACGGGTCGGATCATCGATCACGCCTCTCCCGCCGTAATATATATGTATGACCATACAGACTCCTTTCAGACCCTTCGATTATACATCCTTAACAGCAAAATAAAAAACCCCGGGGAGATAACCCGTACCTTCCAATGCTTCAAGGATTCTGATCACCCTGTCATCGATGAGGTGGTATACGCCCGTAAGCGAACTTTCCCACGGCATAACTTCGAGATAATCCCTGTCATCGGCGGAAAGTGAGGATAAAAGGCTTCTCCATTCGGCACCGTTCCTCGTCTTCAGTCTTCCGAAATCGAAACTGACATAATCGGGCCCGCATGTTGAATTTTCTTCCAGAAACATTTTGACCTTTCTCTTTTTGTTGCGGTCAACGGGGGAGAAAATATCATGCCCGTCGTGGTAGATCACTTTTTTAAAAGAAAGCGGCTCCGCTTTATCATCTCCCTGAACCTTGATAAAGGATTGCTTTCCGTATACATCGGTCTGTTTTATGTAGTGGACCTTAACAGAGCCCGCGCCCGATCCGGGTGCCTTTTGCAGGATTATCTCCTCGGATCTGTAATAATCCCATAAAACCCTGCCGATCTTATCAAGAGGAAAAGGGAAATCAAGAGACGCCTGAATCTGTCTGACAGAATAGCCAAGCTCGGCAAGATGTTTGATCCCATCCTTGCCGGCAAAAGAATCCTTCATATCGGAAAGTGCTTTTTCGAAATATTTTTCTTCAGACATTTTCCATCCCAAAGTATCAGAAACAGTTTCCAATAATATACCATATAGACCGGGTTGTAACAAACGAGGCAGCCGATCAGCGATCGACTGCCTTACATTTTTATGCACTGATATTCTCTTGTTTAACCGGTAAATCTTCAGCTATCAAACCGTCGGAATGAATGCGGATTTCTTTGTTGAGTTCCCGTACCTCTTCTATGGTTTGACACTTGTCCGTGGCTGTCGTGATCAACCAGGTTATGAACTTCAGTTGTTTATCTGTCATTTCTTCTCCCATACCTGTCACCTCCGACAGGTTCATTATATCATGATAAATTTATTTGCTTCTACGAAAAGATTATTTTTCTTGCGGCAAGTTTTATCTCATCTCCTTTTAGGAGTTTTTTCTGTTCGTAAGGTTTCAGGCGAAGTCCGTTTTTAAAAGTTCCGTTTGTAGAATTAAGGTCCTCAATGTAATAATCCTCGCCGTCTCTGAAGACCCGTGCATGCATTCGGCTTATGCCTTCATCATCCATAAAAAGATCGACCTCATCCTCCTTCTTTCCTATCACACAGGAATTATCCCTTATCACATACAGAACATGTCCGGTCTCGGTCATAAGTCTGCGCGTTTTTTCTTCGGAAGAAAGCTCTACAAAAACGGTTCCCTCCGTATCGGTATCGGATTCCGGATCCGTATACACCGTTTCCTCCGCCACCGCCGCCTCAGGTTCCATGCCATAACCGAAATCGTAATCTTCACGAAACTTTTTGTCTCTGTTCTTGATCTTTGAAATCATTTCTTTTAAGGAACTGCTTCGCTTCACGGTGGCTCCGGATCCGGAAGCCTCTTTCCCGTAGCGTCCGGGTTTTAGTTTGAGAGGCTTTTCTTCCGGAGCTTTAAAGGCATTTCCTATTTTTTCGGCCTGCTCATATACCACTTCCATATCCTTGCCGGATTTGCTCACCGTATCGGGACCGTTGTACTTGTCGGCGTAAGTGTCGGGACGATTATAGTTTTCTTCGCTTTCCTCCGTCGTTTCACCATACCTTCTTTCTCTGTCCGATTCCGAAATCCGAAGGCTTTCAACATCCGAATATACTTTATCGCTGAGATACACTTCACCGTTACTTTTGTATTGCTCGGCAATCGAATAGACGCATTTTACCAATTCATCATCGGAATAATCGACATGGCTTACCATGAAATCCATCATTTCCGACATCCCATTGTCGTCATTCAGATACGGTACATACAAATATCCGAATTTCCCGGTCTTAAGATCCTGATATATATTTGTCGGATTCCATATAAGATTTGCAGGGTCTAGAAGAAACCTTACTGCCTCATTTCTTATTTTCTTCATGGATGAAAAAAAAGAAGAGATCCACACTCTGTCCAATGGTTTTTTTGCATATAACGTACTTAAGTTCTGTCTGGACGTGATGTCATAGTACATGTATGCGTCCGAATCGATGTACCTGATCTCAAACGGGAGAAATCCGGATATACCTCCTCTTTTCATAATGCAATATTGATATTTTCTTTCATCCGGAAGGGATAATTCCCTGATCCTTACATAATTGTTCTTAAGACCCCTTACATATTCACTGACGATCATCCGATCTCCTCTCTGATGTTTACTCTCCACCGGATAATTCTTTTCCGGCTTCCAACACTTTCCTGTAAGCTCTGATAACAAAAACCTCGGATACATTTCGCCGGCTTCTCGTAACCGAAGATACCCATGAATCTCCCAGTTCCCCGAAATACACGGCTCCCGGCATGCCACCGCATTCTCCGGACAAAGTACATTCAACACTGTCTGCAGTACATAGAGTCCGGACTTCCCCGAAAGACCATAAGATGTAATGCTCTTTGTATCTGCCCTGTATCTCGGAAATTACATATTCCGCTTTTTCATCGGCGTTCAAGTCCTGCTGCTCAAGAGTCCTTACCACTATTGATGCCGCATCCATTTCCTGAAGCACACAATCATATCTGAAAAACCATAGTCTTATCACCAGCAAAATGATAAAAAAAGAAATCGGCAAAATCAGTGCAGCTTCCACTGTCATATATCCATCCGCATGTTTCATAGGATCATAGAGCTCCCTTCATACATTTTTAGAAAAACATATGCCGCAGTAACAAACGGTATATACGGCATGCAGGTCCGGCCATTGATTTTTCGAAAGCACAACACGACTCCGGAAAACAGTGCAAGCGCCATGCAGGAAATACATATCAGAAGCATTGAAAAGGTGTAACTTTCGGATATACCGATAAGCATAAGTACTACCCCGTCCCCACCTCCTATCTTGTCGGAGTGCCGGGACAGTAATACCAAAGCTCCGCCCGGGAATGCCCCCAAAAGAGCTGTCATCACCCTTCTGATCAGTTCCGTTGGAGGCATATCAAGCAGACACTTGCCGGCAACATATAGAATCACAAAAGCAGCACCTGCCTTTAGCATCAGTACAGGAAGTTTCCGCGTTCTGATATCGGACACGGATAATAAAAACAAATAGATGATCAGTAATAAACTAAAGATCATGTCATTCAACCTCCGCATCTGGAGCATGGTCTGTGAGTATCCTCCACATCAGAAAGCGGCACCGCTCTATAACTTCTGGTCAGGGTAAAGCATTCCGATGAATAGTGATACCGGTCCCCTTCGGACGTTATGTACACGGTCTCGGGATGTTCACCGGACGCACATATTTCACACGGAGTATACCTGCCTCCGTTATTGTTCCGGCATTCATCCAATAATTCATACTCAACTCCCCTTACCGATAACCTCAGATGTGTGCAGGCGGTTGTTACGTGATAAACTTCACTGTCTTCAGTGATATACACCATACGGACCTGCCCCAGCTCACTGCCGGTCCCTTCAATCTCATAGCCATTCCACATATGTCCGTAGAATGTGCCGGCCATATAGAAAGGGCCCGCCCCGATCACATCAAGAGGCGTTTTCACGGAATAGGAAAGTTTGATATCTACAATATCTCCGTTTTCGGAAATGCTGCTCCCGTAAAAAAGCAACCCGGAAGCCCCGTTCTTAAGCGGACTGTTCGCAAGATACTCCTCACCCAGTTCCTCCTCCATCCGATATTTGACATATGTCCCGGATAAAATTCCGCCCTGCACATAGGAAATAAGATCAAATTCATTCTCCGGTGAATTCTCTGAATTTTCACCGGACTCCCCGTCTGAAGTCTGCGATGCGGATATATGTCCCGTTCCGCCAAGATTTTTCATAGGATCTGTCAAAAGACTACCGTATAAACACACCTCATTACCCGCAGCATGGAGTGCATACTCCAGATTTCCGTGTAATGCGATCATCCGGAGTGATGAGGAGAGATTAATGAAGAAGAACAGAAAGCACGGAAGTACAACCGCAGCTTCAACCGTCATGCTTCCGCGAAGCAGGGATGTCTTCTCTATGCGGAACAATTTAAGTAGTAGTTGCCCCGGAGAAGGCTTAGGGAAAAAAGTGTAATGAGTTTTTGTGTGTGTTTTTATCATTCCGCATAAAAAAGACATCTCTGCCCTGTTCCTCTTCATCAGAACTAGTATTTAAGCAATCTTTTAATGTTGATGCGACTGCCGAAACTGCTTTTTATCACAGCACTGCATTCGATCATTTCAATACATGAATCCATTCTGAAACTACCGTTCCCGGGACTGAGCCTGATGTCGGACTCAATAATATCCATCGCTCTGGCAGTCAACTCGTCGATATCGGTAAGCAGCAGGAAGATGCCAAGATAATTTTGATATGACAGTCCTGAATCGGAATTTTTATCTCCTCCCGGAGATGAACCCGAAAGCGCGCTGTCCAGATCGCAGTGCCACGAATACGAATCTTTCATAAACGGGATTTTGCCACCCGCCAGTAAAGTTGCAGTGTCGTATCTGGCTTCAACCAGTGCCCATCCGAGAAGAATTGCATGTGTCAGAACCGGAGTCATCCACTCTATCATGCAAGCTGTACATATTGCCGTAGCGACTGCGGCAGCTTCTGCTTTCTTAACAGAATCCGACTCCAGATATAACATATCCATCCCCGCTCTTATTGCCATTATCCGCATTGCGACCGAATTAAGATTTTCCGCATCGGTGCTTTTTCCGGCTATAAGATATTCGATCTGATACCACATGGCATCATCGGGGTCCACATCACCGTATCTCCCCATATATTTCATCAGATATACGCCAAATAAAGCTTTATCCAGAAGAACCTCGGCGGCGTTTTCTTCCGCACCGCCCTCTGATATGTTGCCGCAATTGATATTACCCGAAGCCATTCTTCCGGAAATGATCGCACTTTGATCCAGCTGTCTTCCGGACAAATTCTCCGGATCATCCACAAGAAGGCCCAAAATACCGGTCGCCACGGTATCGGAAACGCTTGATACCGGAGATCTGTATTCCTCCGGAAGTTCGGTCAGTTCAGGCTTTTCCGGCGCTTCCTCTCCGGCTTCTTCACTCTCGAGACACTCTTTTTCATAAGCAGCTTCCTGTGATGCACGTTCCTCCTCGCGCCTGGTTCTTTCCGTGCTTGCCGCGCCGGATACCTCACCCGCCTCCTCATTCATTTCGGCGTACACATCCATGGAATCCGCTGCAACCAGTTCGGTGGATGTTGCCCATCCGATCACTTGCCTCGCAGCTTCTATTCCGATATCGTCGCTTATCGCTTCAATAGCACATTCCCGGAATATTCTTCCGGAATCATCCGTCAGATATACAACCCCGCTTACCTGAGCCTCTTCGGGATATGCCCCGATGAAATCCCTGTATGACATAAACGGAAATGCAGAGTCACAAGTGTAGTTTTTCTCCATATATTCCCGAAAACGTTCCGAGACCCTGTCTCTTCCGGATACTGCGGTTCCGTACGAGGAATCCACGGCAAAAATGTTGTATTGCCTCATCAGTTCACGGTTGTATTCGGCAAGAACACTTCTCATCGCCGTGTCCGTTATTACTTCCGCTTCCATTCTCATGGCACTTCTTCGTGCACCTTCGATCATTGTCATGCAGAGGCTCAGTATTACGGTTAACACCATGGTCATATAAACCGTCAGATATCCCGCCGAAGATCGGTTCTTCATCATATGGAATCCGTCTGAGTGGTTATCTTATCGAACAGTCTCTCGACTATCTCGGTAATTCTGCCTTTGAAGATAATTACAAGGCCTACCAAAACAACGATGATCAATATGATTTCCACAGTTCCCATACCGTCTTCTTCTCTTAAAAACTCTTTGAAATTTTTTAACCGCATCATTATCATTCCTCCTGTTCTATATGTTCATTCCGGTCATTGCCGGAATCATTATCATTACCATTACAACCGCAAGCATCATCATCATTGGAGCGAGTAGTTTAGTTTGTGCTTCCTCACCCGCTTTTCTTGCTTCCAGTACTCTTTCCCTCATTGCACCATCCGCCTCGCTTCGAAGTCTCATAACAAAGCCCGGATTACCTCTTTTAAGGTTCTGTGATAAAAGCCCGGCCAGTTTTATATATTCGCTGAGTCCGGTTCTGTTACCGAACCTCTCATAAGCGAGACCTTCTCCCATGCCTTGCCCCATCTCTATGCAGGCAAATTTCATTTCTTCATAGATCATTTCATCGTTTTTACATCCGGAAGAATCTTCCGCTATCTTTGTAAAAGCTCCTTTTACAGTCATTCCCGCACCGACATAAAGAGCCAGTTGTCTGAGAACCTTCGGATAGCTTCTTCTCAAGTTTTCTTTTTTCTTATCCGCTTTTGAGTTCAGATCTTTTCCGGAGGCAAAAAATATTGCAAATGCGACCACACCGAACAAACCTGCCAAAAGCATGCTGTCATCCTCAACCCTGTACTCCCACCTGATCTTTTCTCCGTTAAACTCATCAGGCAGCATCCATTCTTTGGCTTCTCTGTCCGATCTCTCACTTTCCGATACAAAGCTTCGAAATGCATCCTTAAATCTTTCTGACGAGTCGGCATCAGGCAGTACAATGTGTATCGGAAGAGAAAAGGAACCTTCATATTCCCCGTAAATGCAGTGTGCCGTAAGAATCACATCTCCTTCTCCGCCGGAAAGATCAACCTTTCCGCCGTATGAAGTCACTCTGTAAGGATCGGATGATCTCCACTCTATTTTGAAGGGATAACCGTCATACTTTTCCTTAAGGACCAAATCCGTACTCACATGCATAAGATCGGGATTATCACCGCTGATTAATTCGTCCGCATTTTCAATAAATTTTTCGATATAGTTTTCCGTCTCCGCATCGGATAAGGTCCTTGTAAAAATATCCAGCTCAACATCAACAGCTTCTTTTTCCGTGTATCCGACCAATGAAACCGTTTGTTTTTCTCCATTCCACTCATCTCTTTTAAAAATACCGTCTCCGATTTTCCTTTCATTCACCGCAGACAGCTTTACCAAAAAAGATAAAATGACCCCTGCGGATATGATCAAAAGACACATACGTATCCTTTTTACTTCAAATGATTTGTAGCTCTTCGAGACATCTGCGGAAGGATCAAGGTAGGTAAGAGATCTGACAATTCCCTCGTCAGGCTTTACTCCCGGTATCAGGCGGCATTTCTCATATATGAATTCAGATACTTTTTCTAACATCATCCGGCCTCCTCAAGTCCGGTCAGGATCCTGTCGCCCAGAAAATATGCTGTCAGATACACTGCCAGCAATCCGGTCATTAATGCGATTCCCGTAAAATTTCCGTACAAGGGATCAAAATATCCGGGGCTGCTCAGTCCAACATAAGTCAGTATTCCAAATGGCATAAGCTTCATTATGTTCTGCTCCATTTTTTTACCTGAAATGGCCGTAAAGATCTCATCCCTCGTTTCAATCCGCGCAGATATGGTCTGAGCTGCTGCAGATATTACTTCACTCATATTTCCGCCGTATCTTTTGGCTATGTTAAATACTTTTGCAAAATCCTCTATTGCCTCACTTCCGCTTCTGACCGCAAGATCCGTCAGCATTTCTTCCAATGTGATATTTATGACAAGCCCTCTTCTGATAATCTCCAATTCTTCACAGATAAATGAATTTTTCCCATACTGTCTTTCCATATCTTTTCCGCTTTGAATAAATGCATTCTCCACCGAGTATCCGGCCCTGAGTGCGGTATCCACACAGCGTATAGCTTCCCCGAACTGTGACTCGAGAACTTTTACGTCAGCTGAGGTCAATTCGGTTTTCCTTTTTTTGTAGTACATATAGCCGACCAAGGATAACGGAATTGCCGCAAATAAACTTCGATAGAAAAAATACGACAGAATAAGAACCCTTAATAACGCACCTGCGATAATCCGAATTCTTTTACCCGCATCCCACCTGACTAAGTGATAATCCCGCGCGCTCAAGCTTGTCTCTTTGGGACAGTTCACCGGTTTTCTTGAGTGATCCGATGACCCTTCCGTTTTCGCATCCGTCCTCTTTGAAGCTGTAGAGCCCGCGAATAAGGATTTCTCCGTTTTCATATCCGCAAACCTCCGATATATCCAATACTTTTCTGGATTTGTCCCTAAGTCTTCCCAAATGAACTATGATATCCAGCCCTGATGCAATCTGCTGTCTTATAGCCGCAAGAGGCAGTTCCGCAGCCATAAGAACCATGTTTTCCAGTCTGGACAGCATATCTTTGGATGAATTGGCATGCCCTGTAGACATAGATCCGTCATGCCCCGTGTTGAGACATTGAAGCATGTCCAGAGCCTCTCCTCCTCTGACTTCACCTACAACAATCCTGTCAGGACGCATTCGCAGGGAAGAACGGATCAGATCCCTTATACTTATTTCATCTATACCGGGCCCTCCGTTTCTTGTTTCAAGTCTCACCAGATTTTCTATTCCCTGAAGCTGAAGTTCGGCACTGTCTTCGATGGTAATAACCCTTTCATCGGAAGGTATAAATCCCGACAATACATTTAAAAATGTTGTTTTTCCGCTTCCCGTTCCTCCGCTGATGAAAATGTTGTATCCCGCAACAACAAGAAGCTTAAGAAAATCCGCCGCCTCTTTCGTAATCGAACCGTAAGACAACAATCCCTCCATTGTTACAGGTTTTTCCGGGAATCTTCTGATCGTAACGGTAGGTCCGGATAACGCAATGGGCGGAAGAACTATATTGACTCTCGATCCGTCTGCCAGTCTGGCATCCACAATCGGAGAGGCTTCGTTAACTGTCCTGTTACACCCTGCAACTATCTGCTGGATAACATCCATCAATTTCTCTTCCGAATCAAAGCCGTTATCGAGTCTGGCTAAGGCGCCAGCCTTCTCGACAAAGACATTGGAATGGCCGTTGATCATTATTTCAGTTACTTCTTTGTTCTCAATGAAGCTTTGTAATATATCCAAACGCCTGAGTGAATCAAATACCTCTTTACCAAGCCGTCTTCTATCACTTATCGGAAGGCGCCTGAAAGATTCCGATTCCATAATGCAATCATCAATAAATTCGGAAACCTCATCATCCGTATATTCTCGTCCGAATCCAAGCCGCTCTCTGACCAGTTCTTTAAGTTCTTCTTTTTCGGAAGTCAGATCCATCAAAGTACCTCCATTTGCTTCCTGATATATGAAACAAGTTCACCGTCAAGATCATCTCCCGTAAAAGAAGGGACTCTGCTTACCGAAGGAACACTGCATTTTATGCTTTTATCCTTTACATCCGAATAGTCATACATCCTCAAAACATTCTCATAGCTTTCTATCTTCATCGCAGCGGATTTATCCTTTCTCGTAAGGGTATAAACCATGTCGCACATTCTCAGGATTCCGAATATTCCGCGAATACATTCCGACAGATCAAGGATGATATATGAATATCCCTCAAGAGAACTTACTCTCATCAGAAACTGTTTCCACTCATCCTCAGGTATTTCCGTAAGCTCGGTTCCCGGTACCGCACAGGGAATATAATCCAGACCGGCGATCGTTCTTACCATGGATTTGAATCTCATGGAAAAAACCGAGGCCGGACTTTTGATGAAATACATCAGGTCCGACAGATTACCCGCTTTGTCGCAGGGTATCAGTTCCTCATTTCCTTCACAGAATTCAAAACTCAGATAAAGAACCCTTCCTCTTTCTTCCAACAGTCTTCCCATAAGCACCGAAAATGTAGTCTGATAACATCTTCTTACCGGCGAAAAAACCCCGATCAGTTTGGCTCTTTCACCGGAGGGCGACATCATGGTCACACTGTCCTCATCAGCATCGTTCATATATATCTCAAGGATTCTTCTTAATGTCTCTTCAGCAGGCTGATATTTTTCCACCGAAAGCTCATCGCATATCTCACCACCGTCATCCAGAATAATTATCTTTTGAAAATCACCGGATTTAATTTGTTTGCCAAATACGGAAGCCGCAGCCACAAGAATTGTATTTGGGGTTTTACCGATCCTCATAAGGTCATCTTCCGATGTGCATACTGCAATCTTCCATGGAAGACTTTTGCATCCCATCAGATACTCTCCCATCAGGTGCGCATATTCTTCATCTCTGTCATATAAGATCAATACATTGTCCGGCTTCATCTTCAGTAAAGTCCTCCGATTCCCATTAGTGCACTGATAAGCATGGGGCCTGCCATGGTAACTCCGGATTTTACCGCAGCTTCACGACTGCAATGATATCTTTCGGGTTTTCCGGTCATAATAAATTTTTCGATGTATAGAGCCAGTCTCCCGATTCTCTTTACAAACTCTTTCCTAAGAAGCAACCCGATAACTCCGACCGCCGATGCAATAACCATCGCAAAGAAAATAAAATATAAACTTCCGGTCCCGGGAACAAAACCGCTGCATACGGAAAGCAGCTTTACATCACCGGCACCCAACGCTCCGATCTTAAAAATCGGATAGAATACCGCTCCGGTAAGAATCATCCGGCACAGTAACCCCGGTAAATACTCCGGTCCCGAGAAAACACATCCATATATGACCGATGCGATAAACATCGCCACCGTCAAAGCATTGGGAATCTTATGAAAGAGATAATCGAAAATGCAGGCGGCCGCTAAAAATACGGTCATTATCAGCATTATTCTTCTCCGTTTTTTGTCCGCATCAGCAGGACATGGTAACAGTTGATTGATTCGGGAAGAACTTCCCATTATACGAATGCGGTTTTCACCGCTCATCGTTTTCATCCGAAGACAGAATGTCTTTCGAAGGATGTTTTGTAAATGCGATTATATATTCCGTTTTTCCGGACTGCAATAGCTTTTTGTCATTATTTAAATTTTCGTGAAAACAATACAAAGAAATTGCGACACGCGTGTCGCAAATAAAAAAGAACCCTTTAATCAAAGGGTTCTTTCAGTATATGCAATATGTCTTTATACCAGCATTCCGCGGTTTATATTGTTAACGAGGTTCTCGTTAATGTCATTTTTTCCGTAGGTGAGTCCGGCAAATACGGACTCGGAATTACCCATGACAGGTCCGGATGTATTGAGTCCCACAAGTCCGGCATAGGATTCTCTTAAGGGTTTGATGATATTTCTGATCTCATCAAGAGGCTGAATGCATCTTCTTACGCCTGCTGCCGAAAGCTTTCTCATGCAGTACCTGTAGAGTGAAAGGAGTGCCTGCGCAGGCTCGTATTCCATATGAAGCGAACACATAAGTTCGTTGATGCAGTTTCTCATTCTTGATACGGATACGTAGAAATCATGATCCTGATCTGCTTTAAGCGCTTCCTCGGCATCATCCGCATATGAGAGAACCATATCATAGAGGATCACGATAAGTTCGGTTGAATTTGCCGTAGTTATTCTTCTGGTGAAATCCTGCTTAAGGGTATCCTTCATCTATAATTCCTCCTTACTGAAGAAGCTGTAAAACGGTTGAAGGTCTGTCATTTGCCTGTGCAAGGACCGAAGTTCCCGCCTGGGTCATTACCGTGTAGGTTGAATAGTTGGTCATTTCCTCAGCCATATCAACATCCATTATTCTGGAATATGCACTGGTCATATTCTCTGCGGTAATATCGAGTCTTGCATCGGTATTTTCAAGTCTGTTCTGATATGCACCGAGCTGGCCTCTTACGGTATTTACGAAGGTGAGTGCATTCTTTATGCGGTCGATACCTTCCTTAGCACCTTCTTCGGTGGAAAGGTCCAAGCCTTCAAGACCCATGTTGCTTAAGTTAACGGCAGGGATCTGCATCTCGAGAACCTGTCCCTCATTTGATCCCACCTGAAGTCTCATTGCTCCGATTCCGGTGCATTCAACATCGAGATTTGTTATTGAACCGGGTACTGCGGCATTCTCCAGCTGAAGCTTGATCTCAAACCCCGCATCTCCGGTAACGGTGATAACGTTATCAAGCATCGATCCTTTATAAGTGGTGGTATCTCCGTTACTGTCCTCGACCTCTACTTCAATAGCGTCCTGCGAATTCTTTGACCAGGTGATGCTGTTGAAGGAGTAGGTATCTGCGGCAACATCCTTGGAATATGTAAGGACCTTAACCTCGGGAAGATTGGTGTAACCTTTGAGGTCATAGAAACCGTCCAGAAGGGGCTGTGAGTTAAACTCGGTACTTACGGATACTCTGTCGATCTCTTCTTTGAGCTGATCAACCTCTTTTTGAACGATTGCTCTGTCCTCATCGTTCATGGTTCCGTTTGATGCCTGTATTGCCAGCTCATTCATTCTCTGAAGCATGGATGCAACTTCCGAAAGAGCACCGTCAGCGGTCTCGATTACGGAAATTCCGTCCATGGTATTTTCATCGGCAGTTTTGGTGCCGACTATCTGTGCATTCATTCTTTTGGCCATGGCAAGCCCTGCAGGGTTGTCCTTGGCACCATTGATCTTAAAACCGGATGATAGTCTCTGAAGTGAGGCAGAGAGAAGATCGTCGTTATTCTTAAGGGAGTTATTGGCGATCATAGCCGATACATTATAGTTAATTCTCATTGTAGCTCTCCTTGACTGCCTTCAGGAAATCCCTTGAAATCCCGAACAGCTCCTTACGACCGGCTCCTTCCCGTCTGTAGATACCGGCATCCGTGCCGGTAGGTTGATCTGCTCTGACCACTCCGATCCCTGCGGAGGTATCAAAGCCCTGACTCTTTAAGTCTGCAATAAATATATCGGAAACCAAGGTCAATTTCTTAATATCGTCATCGGAATTTACGGAGATAAAACCGCCCACCGCCTTTTCGGATACCTCGATATGAGCCCTGCACTGAGCTCCTCCGGGTGTACCAAAGGTGATATCGGCATAGGATGAGCCGTCTCCGGAGCCCTTGAAGGATACTCTGACCTTGGAAAGCTCTCCTCCTATCTCAACGGGGATAAAATACTCCTCCAGACCTTCATCCGCAGCCTTTACAGCTACCGAGATCTGCTTATTAACCTGCTGCATTGCTTTGACATCTATCACGGAACCGGCATCAAAGGTCATCTCCGTGGCAAGTGCGGCCGCCGATTCCATAAGATCCTTATATGCATCCTCTTCCCCGGATCCCGAAAGCATATCCATGGCTTTTTCTTCCAGCTTTTTAAGCCTGTTATCCTCACGGCCCTGCTTTTTCTTTTCTCCGGAAAGAGCTTTGTAGAAGTCATCATCCGCAGAAAGAAGGTTTTCTGCGGCATTTATGTTGGCGGGAGTCTCGGGGAGCTTAGCTTCCTGCATAAGCTCCAGGCTTTCTCTGCCTGCAAGCGCCGCTTTCCTGATATCTTCCGCTTCTTTTTCGAAATAATCACCGCTTTCTCCCGCAAAAGAAGCCATTATCTGATCTGTAATGCTCTTTCCGACGGTCCGGACTTCCGAAAGACCGGTGTTTTCGTCCACCTTAACGTCCATTCCCTTAAATCTTGAACTTCTGACAGCCGTAAGGAGGCTTGAGAAATCAAGAGCACTTCCGGTTTCGAGAACCGCGCCTACCGCAGCGCCGTCCTTGCTCTCTATCTTATTGATCATTCTGTAGATACCTATGAAGGAATCTCTTTCTTCACGGGTTATCTCTTTGTTTTTATCAAGGGCGTATAAAAACTGCGCGTAGTTTTCGGATGCCTTCTCGTATCCTCCGGTTCTTACGACTCTCTCATCGAGGAATTCGTTTATCTCATCAAAGGTCTTCTCAAGAGGATTGATGCCGTTTCTGATCATGTCGAGAACAGCTGCGGGCCTCATTTTGCCTATAACATCGGTAACGGCCTTATCCGCTTCGGCTACTTTATCGATATTTTCTACGCTTATCTCCATGCGGTTATACGCAAGGATCCTGACATGTCTTCTGTTTTCCTCGTTAAGATCGAGACCCATTTCGGAGATCAGGGAGTCGACATTCGCAAACGCCTTTGAAATTCTGTCTCCGAGGTCGGGACGAACCTGAGTCATGAGAGCTTCATAGCTTTCGCCTGCCCTCTGCATGCGGTCTTTTTCGCCGAGCGCTATCTCTTCGAACTCGCCGAAAGCCACCTCTGCGGGAACTCTTACGGTAAACATTCCAAGGGATGATGCGGGTGCATCGGCCAGTTCGGATACCGCCTCATTGACGGCATTCATGAGTCTGTATGCCTTGACCGCATCCTCGGGTGAACCGATACTCATTCCGGGTGCATTGTCACCATGATCGTTAGGGCCCGCGGTCTCGGGGAAATACTTTATGGCAACTGCCTGTTCGGCAATCTTAAGCTCATTCAAAAGCTCCTCGATGGGAGCGGTATCGATGGCAAATCCGCTTCTGATCAGCTCAATATTGACCTCTGCGGTCATTGAAAGTCTGATCTCCTGAATCTTTCTCTGCCATGTAATATCCTCAGGCTTTTCTATACCTTCGGAAAAATACTTTTCGTAAACTTCAGCAGCCTGCTCATATATTCCGGGTTTACCGGACAGGTCGGCGTCTTCGGCTTTATAGCCTTCTGCAATGGCACGAGCCGCAGCCTTTGCTGCCTTTTGGGTCGAAACGGGGAATTCGATCTCATCGATGGTTTTGGATCTTATTATATTTTCGGTTGTTACGGGAAGAGATCTGTCAAAGAGCCACTTTGCCCTTTCGAAGCCTTCTTCGGGATCATCAAGTACTTCTCCCGCTTCCTTCATGCTCTCTTTAATATTCTTCATTTCGGGAGAATCGAGGTCTTCCGAAACGGTCTTTTGATTGATAAAAGCAGGCGCAGCGTTCTTTGCAACATAAAAATCCCTGACGGTGGGCATCAGTTCGTTTTCTATCATATATGCCACTTCACTCTCTGCGGGCTTTTCAAGTCCGGAAACCAGTGAAACGGTATTTCGAATGTCTTTGATATTCTCTTCGGTCAGGGGGAGATCTTCTGCCATAAGGGCATTTTTAATGACACTCTCAAGACCTGCATTCCCCGTACTTTCAAGGATGCTGTCATCAAGATCGTCATTGAATCCTTCAATCACGGTTCCGCCCTTTGCGGCTTCAGCCTTAACCTTATCAAGTATGGTCACGGAATCCGATGAATTCATATCCTTAAGGTTGAAACCGTCTTCGGAAGCTTTCCTGAGGTCATCTCCCGACATGGTGTGGGCCATTACAACACGGTAGTCGCTGAGTACTCCTGCTTCGGAAGCTGCGGCGTCTTTCTTGATACCCGCAAGAAGAGTGTGTTTTCCGTCACCGCCATGAGTGATCTGAGAGGTTCCGATATCCACAAGTGCGGACATACTTTCAGGGGAAGCGGATACCTCTGCGGATTTCCGATTCCCTGAATTAGCCGTATTTATATATTTGATCGCGGTGGAATTATCCTGTCCTTCGAATGTTATCTTCAAAATCAAATCTCCCAATCATATCAATCAGGGGATCCGTCCCAAACAAACCAAAAGGTGAGTGCGTCCATGCACTCACCTATAATTTCGGCCAATTTTTCCTTTTTCTTAACCCCGAAGAAACCAAAGCCTGCCTGACGGGTTTCCGAAAAGCACCTTAAAAAGTATAGACAAGTGCGCTGTAAGGATTCATATCGAGCTTAATTGTATTCTCCTGAAGAACAAGATGCTGTTTTTCGGATTTGATCTTCTCGGGAGCGGATGTTCCGAATCCGCCGAATCTGTCCTCATCCGAGTTGAGGATCAGCTTGTATTCTCCCGCCTTCGGAACGGGAACAAGATAATTTTCCCATTTCATGGGGGACATATTGAGGATAAAGAGGAGATTTTTCTTTCCGGAATCATCCCTTCTGACAAATGTGAAGATGTTCCTGTCGGCATCGTCCGCATTCATCCATTCAAATCCTGCCCAGCTGTCATCTATCTTATAAAGGCAGGGGTACTTTTTGTACATCTTGAGAAGTTCGGATACATACGCCTTCATGCCGGCATTGTTTTTCTCGCCCAGAAGGAACCAGTCAAGTTCTCTGGCTTCGCTCCACTCTCTTTCCTGACCGAAGTCCTGTCCCATGAAAAGCAGTTTTTTACCGGAGTGTCCGAACATGTATGTATATCCGACCCTGAGGTTGGCATATTTGTCGATCTTGTAGCCGGGCATTTTCTCAACCATCGAACATTTGAGATGAACTACCTCATCATGAGAAAGAGGAAGAATATAATGCTCACTCTCGTTGTAGGTCATGGCAAATGTCATGGTATGGTGAGCACCGCCTCTCATGACGGGATCCAGCTTCATGTATTCGCAGAAGTCATGCATCCATCCCATGTTCCACTTGAATGTAAAACCGAGGCTCTTTGTTCCGATGGGACCGGTAACATTAGGCCAAGCTGTGGACTCCTCCGCAATGGTGATAAATCCGGGATAAGTTCCTCTTACCACGGAATTCAAATGCTGGAAAAATACAATGGCATCGAGGTTCTTGTTATCGCCGAACTTGTTGGGAAGCCACTGTCCGTCCTTTTTGCCGTAATCCAGATAGAGCATGGATGCTACGGCATCAACACGTATGCCGTCTATATGGAATTCTCTCAGCCAAAAGAGAACATTGGCGATCAGGAAGTTTTTGACCTCGGGTTTTGCGAGATTGAAGATCTTGGTTCCCCAGTCGGGATGCTCTCCTCTTCTGGGATCGGGATCTTCATAAATGCACTGTCCGTCGAATCTTCCGAGACCGTGTGCATCGGTGGCAAAATGAGCGGGAACCCAGTCGAGAATTACTCCTACTCCGGCTTTATGCAGCTCATTTATCAGATACATGAAATCCTCGGGAGTTCCGTAGCGGGAAGTGGGTGCATAATAACCCGTTACCTGATATCCCCATGAACCGTCAAAGGGATGCTCCGCAATACCCATAAGTTCTATATGGGTATAGTTCATTTCTTTCAGATATTCGATGATCCTTGTTGCAAACTCACGGTAGTTGTAGAATCCGTCTTCCGTTCCGTTGGGATGCTTCATAAAAGATCCGATATGGCATTCGTATACTGCCATGGGCTCTTTATAAGGATCTTTCTTATCGCGTTCCTTTTCCCACTTCTCATCACTCCACTTAAAGTGCGAAAGATCGGCGGTGATGGATGCGGTTCCGGGTCTGAACTCCGCCTGATTTGCGTAGGGGTCCGCTTTATAAAGCTTGGATCCGTCTTCCGCATAGATCAGGAATTTGTACATCTGTCCCGGGGTTATGCCTTCGAGGAAGATTTCCCAGATTCCGACGGGACCGAGTTTTTTCATCTCGCCCTCGTCTTCCTTCCAGCCGTTCCAGGAACCGATTACATGTACGGAAAGGGCATTGGGAGCCCATACTGCAAAATAATATCCTTTTTTTCCGTCTTTTACGGAAGGATGTGCTCCGAGTTTTTTGTATATATCGTAATGGGTCCCCTGCCCAAACAGATACATATCATCCTTGGAAATAAAAACTTCTGCCGAGACAGGCTCGGCAGGAGTTTTTTTAGCAGACGTTTTGCCCGCACTTGCAGGCTTTACGGTTTTCTTATTGGTTTCTTTAGCAGATGCCATCCGGGTACCCCCTTAAATATTTCTAGGCAAAATCCCTTTCGCCGAGAATTATCATATCTTCTATATCATACCGCTTTCCAAGCAGGATATCAAAGAAATGTGTGGCGGTTTTCTTTTCAACATGCTTAATGGCATCATCAACGATCTTCTTGACTTCCATTACGGTGACCGCATGGTCATTGGACTGTCTCAAAGATATCTGGGTATGAAGTGCAAGCTCTCCCATTTCGTTGATCACATATTCACGCTCGCGCGCATATTTCTTGGCAAAAGCAACAAGCTTCTTTTCGCTGAGAGCTTTTACTTCCATGTATGCGGTGAACATCTCGCAGAGAGTCGGGTACATATCCATGAACTTCTCGACGCTTCTCTTTCTGTCAGCCAGGATAACGATCATGCCCTGGTTTTCCTTCATGAGTGCATTTTCGAGTTTCTCCGCAGTCTCGGGAGTGATGGAAATAATATCGCTGATAATAAGCCCGCCGCCGTCAAGGAGCTTCATGGTAGCATCCATGCTCTTTCCGTTGAGGTTTTCACCCTTGATACGGGCAACCTTTCCGGTAAGGTTCTGGTCGCTGTTTCTGACTTCTTTCAGGATTCTGATGGCGAGATTCTCTACATCGATTCCGTCATCACCCGCAAGAATGGCATTTCCGGTATAAGAAGCCATGCTGAGGGAATCCAGCAGTACTGCAAGCTGACGCTTTGCTGCTCTGCTCTGAATATAAGGTCCGAAGAGTTCTTTTTCTTCTTTGGTAAGATCTCTTATGCTCTCATCTTCACCGACCAGACGGATTCTTTCCTGATTATCACGGATACGCTGCTTGGCTGCTTCGTCATCCGCTTCTTTTTCGGTAAGTTCCGCAATCGTGGTTACGGGGATAAGACCGGTCTCAAGCTTTGCCTCATCGGGTAGATCGTCGAACTCGTTGACTCTTCCTTCATAGATAGCCTGGCTTGCTTCTTCCTCTTCGTCGGATTCTCTCTCGAGTACCTCGAGGAGGGAATTTAATATCTCGGTCTCGAAATGATCAAAGAGTTCTCCGGTCTGTTCCTTAACCTGTTCATGGAATTCTTCCTGAAGACTTCTTTCAAGCTCCGCCTGTCTGTTTTCCCACTCTTCCATAACCTGGGCGATGTTCATCTGACCCGTGATCTGCCTGGTGATCTCGGTATCATCGGGAAGAACCAGTTTTATCTGGCCGTCCTCGCCCTGTGAAAGAGCGGAGGCTATGGACTCGGGAGGCTGAGCCGCAGCAGCTTCGCGGAACCTTATGGCTCCGGTTTCGGACATCTGCTCGTAGCGTGACATATCCTTGGGATAATATGTATTGATGCCTTCACCTTCGGTCACGAGACGCTCCTCGTTTTCCGATACGGCCTCTTTTTCTTCCTGAGCCGCAAATGCGGGATAATCTTCTATATTGGGAATGGCTCTTGTGTAATCGTCCTCGATCTCGTCTTCCGAAGGAGCTGCGGAAACCGCGCCGGTCTCTGCAAAAACTGTCTCGGGAGCCTCATCTGCGGGAATTTCCGAAGTATCATAGTCGTACTCTTTCTCGCTGGGCTCGGCAAATTCGGGATTATCAAGGCTTCCGGTATCGGGATCGATCATGGGAGCCATAAGAGTTCTGGTAACATCGCTCTGTGAAGGTTCTCCGACAACTTCCCTTACTGCGGAAGCGAGAGCTTTCTGAAGATCGATGGTGTTGTATTTGCCTACATCAACGGTCTTTACACGTATTTCGGGCTCTGCGGGTATCTCGATCGGTTTGAAGATTCTGGTCTCGTCGGAAAGGTTAACCTTCTCGAGGGCCATCTGGATCTGGGCGGGATCATATACAACCGTGTCGGTGGAAACGGCGTTTTTGATCTGACTGAGCTCTTCCGCGGTGATCTCTCTGGTGGCGCCCTCTTCGGCCTTGGGGATCTCACGGGTATCCGCGGTCATTTCGTCCTTTGCGGGAGCTTCTTCCTCTGCCCTGACCGCATTCTTTTCTTCTTTCCAGTTATCGAATATCTTCTGCTGGGCGGGATCAAGTTCTCTGTATTTTTTCTTAAGGAGCATTGCGGCATAGACATATTTGCCGTCACCGAATGCTGCGATAAGTTCATCGCATTCTCTTACACAGTCGTTTTCTCTGCCATCAAGATAATACTGATATGCAAGGGTATATGCCCACTTTTCGGAATATTCGAGCTTCTTGAGTGTTTCGAGAGTCTCGATCTTCTGAGCCATCTCAACATGAAGCATCTGATCGCGCATATACTTAAGCTTATATACTCTTGAATCGTTCTCACGTGCGATTCTCTCAAATTCGTTATAAGCGTAAACAGCCTGAACTATATATTCTTTCTTGATATAGAGCTTGCAGAGGTAATAGCAGATATTCTTGTTCTCGGGGCTCTTTCTGTAAGCAAGTCTGAGAAGATCGATGGCATCGTCGTATCTCATGACTTTTCTGTAGAGATCGCCTATACGTACAAGAGTTTCAACGGGCTTCTTCTCCCAATCGATGGTATCCGCTATTGCTGCAGCATCGAAATAATTCTTTTCATCTATAAGATTGTTTATTTCCTGTAATTTTACTTTATATTCGTACTTATCCACGGTTCCACCCCTGATAAAGACAGAAATAAACCACAATATCTATTAATCCAATCTTCGAAATTGTACCATAACTAGTGTGATTATGTCTATAACTCAAGCCATATTTTGTGTTTTTTCCACATTTGGAACACCAAATGTGGATATGTTTGCCTGTGACAACATAAAAAAACACCGCGAAAGCCACTGCCTGCGCGGTGTTTATAGGGTTATACACATAACGGTCACTATACAAGAAGATCTGATAATGCGGCAAATTGCTCCAGAGTAAGTGCCTCTCCCCTGATCATGGGATCAAGTCCGAGTTTTTCCAAAGCTCCGGCTGTCTTTTCCCTGGATATTTTGGTATCAGGGTTATTCTGAAGTGCATTTTGCAATGTTTTACGCCTCTGCATAAAAGAAGCTTTGATGATCCGGAACATAAATGCGGGATCGGAGGTCTTAACGGGCGGTTCTTCGTACAGATCCAGCCTTATTACGGAGCTTCCTACTCCGGGCATGGGATAAAAGCATTCGGGGGGAACATCTATCATTATCTCGGGCTTTGAATAATACTGAACCGCAAGGGACAGTGCTCCGTAGTCCTTGGATCCGGGTCCGGTCTGCATGCGCTCCGCCACCTCGGTCTGAACCATAACGGTTATGCTCTTATAGTTTATCCCGCTCTCCAGAAGGGATGTGACGATGGGAGTGGTGATGTAATAAGGGAGATTTGCAACGATCTTTACATCCTCTCCGGGATATGTATCCGCAATCTCCTTCATATCTGTTTTGAGAACATCGGCGCAGATTACCCTGGTATTATCGAAACCTTCCAGGACTTCATCCAACACGGGAATCATCTGCGTATCTATCTCGATGGCCGTGACATGAGACGCTTTTTCTGCAAGTCTTTTTGTCAGAGCTCCAAGTCCGGGACCTATTTCCACAATATGATCCCTGTCACAGACGCCTGCTGCCTCTACTATTTCGTCAAGAACACCGTCGTCCGTCAGGAAATTCTGACCGTATTTTTTTTGAGCCTTTATATCATGCTTTCGCACGATACTCATAGTGGCACTTTTTTGATTAGAATTCGACATATGTCTTAAGCGTTCTTCTCGGCACGCAGCTTCTCGACAAAGTGCGCAAATCTCTTCATAGCTTCTTCAAGTCTTTCGAGAGAATATGCATAGGATATTCTCAGATAGCCTTCTCCGCTGTCTCCGAATGCGGTTCCGGGAACGGCTGCGACTTTCTCTTCCTGCAGGAATCTGGTGGCAAATTCATCACTGGTCATGCCGAATTCCTTGATGCAGGGGAATACGTAAAATGCTCCGAAGGGCTCAAAGCATTCGATATTCATCTCTCTGAAGGCATTGAGAAGGAATCTTCTTCTCATGTTGTAGCTTTCTCTCATCCTTGCAATATCGGGATCACCGTTCTTAACAGCTTCAACGGCAGCATACTGGCTGGTTGTAGGTGCGCACATGATCGCAAACTGGTGGATCTTGGTCATCTGGGCAAGGATATTCTTGGGACCGCAGGCATATCCGAGTCTCCATCCGGTCATTGCGTAAGCTTTGGAAAAACCGTTGATAAGAATGGTTCTTTCCTTCATGCCGGGAAGGGTTGCGATGGATACATGCTTTCCCTTGTATGTAAGTTCTCCGTAGATCTCGTCCGAGATTACGTAGAGGTCATGCTTTATAATGACTTCTCTTATAGCCTCAAGGTCACTCTTTTCCATGATGGCGCCGGTGGGATTGTTGGGGAAAGGAAGTACCAGGATCTTGGTCTTATCGGTAACAGCCTCCTCAATCTCCTGAGCGGTGAGTCTGAACTCGTTTTCGGGCTTGAGGTTAATGATAACGGGATTGGCACCCGCCAGTACCGCACAGGGCTCGTAAGATACATAGCTGGGCTGGGGGATGAGAACCTCATCTCCGGGATCGCACATTGCTCTGAGTGCAACATCGATACCCTCGGATCCTCCGACGGTAACAAGTATCTCGCTTATGGGATCATAGTTAAGATCCTGTGTACGCTTCAGATATGCCGCAATTTCAACCCTGAGCTCTTTAAGTCCGGCATTTGAAGTATAAAAGGTTCTGCCCTTTTCCAGAGCATAGATACCCTCATCCCTTATATGCCAGGGAGTATCGAAGTCAGGTTCACCTACGCCCAGTGAAATGGCGTCTTTCATTTCGCTTACTATATCAAAGAATTTTCTGATGCCCGAAGGCTTTATTTCGACGACTTTTTTTGCAAGAGGTTCTCTCATGGCGTTACAATCTCCCTCGTATCTTCTTTTTTCTTACCGAGTATGGTTCCGTGATCTTTATATTTCTTGAGAATAAAGTGAGTCGCGGTTCCGGTAACGGTCTCAAGTGCGGAAAGTTTCTCGGTTACGAATCCGGATACTTCCTTAAGAGTCTTGCCCTCAAGGATTACCATCAGGTCATATCCGCCGGCCATGAGGTATACGCTCTCAACCTCGGGATAGTTATATATACGCTCCGCAATATTATCAAAACCCTGTCCTCTCTGGGGAGTTACCTTGACTTCGATAAGTGCGGTAACCTTCTCGGTGGAAACATTGTCCCAGTTGACCATGGTATGGTAACCGCAGATGGTTCCTTCATCTTCAAGAGTCTTGAGTTCGTTTATCGCCGCTTCTTCGGAAACTCCTAAAAGCACCGCCAGTTCCTTGGTGTTCATGCGGCTGTTTTTTTCCATGATACGAAGCAGTTCTTCTCTGAATTCCATTTTTTCCTCCTGACTCCTTTAAGGTATGAAAAAAATTAATCTTGACCGGGTCTGTTCATGCAGGATACATCCTCACCGTTAATGATGAGTTTATCCCTGCCCGGTATTATCTCACCTATCCGGATATATCCTTCCGGATAAGGATAAGCACTTATCTTTACTTCAAGATCCGCAGACTCAAGCTCATAAATATTCAGCTCCAATGCTTCGCAGATCTCGACCGCTTCCTGGTGAATGGGAATATCCCGGACCTTTACGGCAAATCCGTATTTTTTCTCTCCTATCTCCCACAAAAGCTTATGAATGCTCTCTGTTTTTACGGATGTTTCGTATGCGGAAAGCATCTTTTCCGCCCAGGCGGTAAGTCTGTTCCAGATGTCTTCCCGGATGCCGTCGGGACATTTCGTTTCTTCGATGCAGGCCTTGGCCGCACCATATGAACCCGCATATCCGGATACCGTAATATCAAAAGAGGCGCAAGCAGATGCTGCGCCATTTACATTATTCATTCCGTAGACCCTCCGGCGCCCTCACTGATTGAATCAGCCAAAGGCAGATGCTATAATCGGAACTATCATTGCAATGGCCAAAATTATGACTATGGCCGCCGCGAGGATTCTTTTATTTTTACGACTGTGTAAATTCATCATATCGGATTACCCTTTATAAACGTATATCGGGGACTATTATAGTATGAAGTATCCTGTTTTTGCAAGTTTCATAATCTTCATCCTCCTCGTCAGACACAATATCAGACGAAACAGAAGGATCGAGGAAAATACCGAGAAAGCTTTTTGGGAAAGAGAGCGTAAGGCCAACGATGTCCGCAGAAAGCCTCTCGACGATCTGGTATACGTTAAGCCCGATATGTCTTCTTTTCCCATGGATGTCATGAAAGACGATCCAGAAATTGCCGAATGCAGGGAGCTTCTGGGTGAACTTGCAAATGAAAAGATCGTTAATCTGACAGGATTTACAAATACGGATCTTAAGCTCAAATACGGCGTTGCCAATTTAAAGCTTCTTTCGGAATATGACGACAGATATACCCTTCTGGTTCAGACTATTCAGAAATGGGCGGACAGACTGTGGGAAAACGGGTATACCAATGAAGCCATACCTCTTTTGGAAGAGCAGGTCAGAATCCGTGCGGACATCACATCCGCTTACAGAAAGCTTGCGGTTTACTACCGGGACAACAATGAACCGGAAAAGATCGAAAATCTGAAAAAGACCGCAGAGACTCTTAATTCATCCAGTAAAAATATCATCTTAAAATCCCTGGACGAGATCTGATCAGATCTCACTCGGGCCGTCGCCGATATCAACGACATAGAAATCGGCGGCGTATCCTATCTTATTCAGATATTCTTCACCGACTTTCTCAATGAATTCATCCACGGATGATTCTTTTACGATATTTACGGTGCATCCGCCGAATCCGGCACCCGTCATTCTGGCACCGATAACTCCGGGAACTTTTCTCGCAGCATCCACAAGAGTATCGAGTTCTATACCCGTTACCTCATAATCATCCCTAAGGGATTCGTGGGATGCGTTCATAAGCTGACCGAAATGTTTCAGATCCCCTCTCTTTAATGCCTCTACCGCCGAAACGGTTCTTCTGTTTTCATAAACGGCATGTCTTGCCCTTCTGACTCTTACCTCATCCTTGATAAGGGATTCGAATTTGCCGAAGGTGGCTTCGTCAAGATCTCCGAGGGTCTTAACATCAAGGAAGGTTTTTATTTCGGAAAGAGCCTTCTCACACTCTGCACGTCTTTCGTTGTACTTGGAGTCGCCGAGTCCTCTCTTTTTGTTTGAGCAGACGATCACGAGTTTAGCATCATGGAGAACCACGGGTGCATATTCATACTGAAGCGTTGCGGTATCCAGAAAAATGGCGTTGTCCTTTTTGCCCATTGCAATGGCAAACTGATCCATAATTCCGCAGTTAACGCCGTTATATTTATTTTCCGAGAACTGTCCGATAAGAGCTATATCCTGATTGGTAATGCCGTCAAATCCGAACAGCTCGCGAAGGAAATAACCGGTGAGAACTTCGACAGATGCGGACGAAGACAGCCCGGATCCGTTGGGAATATTTCCGTAAAGAACCAGGTCAAAGCCTTTTGAGACCTGATATCCCTTTTCTCCGAAAGCCCAGATCATTCCCTTGGGGTATGCGGTCCAGTTTTTATCTTCAAGAGGTTTCAGCTCATCGAGAGATGAAGTGATAACTCCCTTGTCTTCGAAATTCATCGAATAGAAACGGAGCTGTCTGTCATCTCTGAGACGGACGGCTCCGTATGTTCCTATCGTAAGAGCACAGGGAAATACATGTCCGCCGTTATAATCGGTGTGTTCACCTATCAGATTGACTCTTCCCGGGGCAAAGAAAACCCTTGCTCCTTCGGATGAACCGTACTTATCGGCAAATACTTCCAAAATTCTGCTTTTTACTTCCTGTGCACTTTCCATATAAAATACCCCGTATTGATTCTTCTGTAGAAATCCCCCGTCCGGGATCACTGTACGACGACTGCGGTACCGCTTGCGGTTACCATGAGCATGCCGTTATCTGTTCCGAGTACCTCATAATCAATATCCACACCGACAACCGCATTGGCTCCCATCTGTGCAGCTCTCTGCTGCATCTCGTTAACAGCCTGCTGTCTGGCCTGGATCAATTCGTCTTCATACGTGGTCGAACGGCCACCGAATATATTGGAGAGTCCGGCAACCATATCCTTGATCACGTTAACTCCGGCTATGACTTCGCCGAATACAATTCCCTTATATTCAACAATCCTGCATCCTTCGACGCTGGGTGTAGTCGTTACGATCATTGCCCTGCTCCTTTCGCCTTATCAGGCAAGTGCCTGCTTAAGATCTTCAATAATATCATCCGCATTTTCAAGACCTACGCTGAGTCTGATAAGATCGGGACCTACACCTGCAGCAACCAGTTCTTCGTCGGTAAGCTGTCTGTGAGTTGAAGAAGCGGGATGAAGCACGCAGGTATGTGCATCCGCAACATGAGTTGCGATCATTGCGACTTTGAGCTTTCTCATGAAGTCCTCAGCCGCTTTTCTTCCGCCCTTTACACCAAAGGAGATAACTCCGCAGGTACCGTTAGGCATATATTTCTGAGCAAGCTCGTAATACTTGTCTCCTTTAAGTCCGGGATAAGTGATCCATGCCACCTTGTCGTTGCCCTGAAGGAACTCTGCGACCTTCTGCGCATTTTCGCAATGTCTGGGCATTCTTACCGCAAGAGACTCAAGTCCGAGGTTGAGATAGAAGGCATTCTGAGGAGCCTGGATGCACCCAAGATCTCTCATAAGCTGAGCGGTACATTTGGTGATAAATGCGCCTTCTTTACCGAACTTCTCGGCATAGGTGATTCCGTGATAGCTCTCATCGGGAGTGCAGAGTCCGGGGAACTTGTCGGCATGAGCCATCCAGTCGAACTTGCCGGAATCTACGATACATCCGCCGACGGCAACATCATGTCCGTCCATGTATTTGGTGGTGGAGTGAGTTACGATATCAACTCCCCACTCGATGGGTCTGCAGTTGATGGGAGTAGCAAATGTGTTATCTACGATAAGGGGAACTCCGTGCTTATGTGCTGCATTTGCAAACTTTTCAAAGTCAAATACGGTAAGAGCGGGGTTTGCGATGGTTTCGCCGAAAACCGCCTTGGTGTTGGGTTTGAATGCTGCTTCAAGCTCTTCTTCGGTACAATCGGGAGAAATGAAGGTAAAATCAATACCCATCTTTCTCATAGTTACATTGAAGAGGTTAAAGGTTCCTCCGTATATGGATGAGGATGAAATAACATGGTCTCCGCAGGTTGCCAGATTGAAAACAGCGAACATATTGGCTGCCTGTCCCGAACTTGTAAGCATTGCAGCGGTTCCGCCCTCAAGTGCCGCGATTTTGGCAGCAACATAGTCATTGGTGGGGTTCTGAAGTCTGGTATAAAAATATCCGCTTGCCTCAAGATCGAAGAGTTTTCCCATATCCTCACTGGTGTCATACTTAAAAGTAGTACTCTGAACTATGGGAATCATACGGGATTCGCCGTTCTTGGGTTCATATCCTGCCTGAATACATTTGGTTTCCTGTCTCATTTCTCCTCCTTGTAAGACCTGAATAAAATCTTTTCTTATTTTAGCCCAGCAGGGTATACGTATCAAGGAAATATTTGACGAACAGGGCTTCTGACTGTAATATGTTACATTAGCGTACTAAAGTGCGTCATTTTTGAGGAGTGCCTTTACGGCAGAAAGGATATTATGAAAAAGAATTTGTTCAAAAAAGCGGCAGCTCTTGCAGGCGCCGCACTTATGACCTTATCTCTCGCAGGATGCGGTCAGTCCGCTTCTTCGGATAACGAGATCAAGGTTGCTGTTATCAAACAGCTCGATCATGCATCTCTCGATGAGATTGCAAATGCCATCACCGCAGAACTTGATGTTCTTGCAGAGACTAACGGCGTAACCATCACCTATACCGTATACTCCGGACAGAACGATCAGAGTACTCTCAAGCAGATCTCCGATCAGGCAGTTGCGGACGGATGTGACGTTATCATCCCCATCGCAACCATGGCAGCACAGGTTGCAGCAACCAGCACCGCCGCTTCAGGTACCCCCGTTGTTTATGCGGCAATCTCCGATCCCGAAGGTGCGGGACTTGCCGGAATCGAAAATGTAACCGGAACCAGCGACATGCTCGATACCGCAACCATCATCGACATGATCTTCGCTGCAGATAACGACGCTTCCAAGATCGGACTTCTTTATTCACTTTCAGAAGCAAATTCCGCTCTTCCCATTGCTCAGGCTAAAGATCTCATTGAGGAAAAGGGAGCTTCTTACATCGAGTACACCGCTTCAACAAACGACGAAGTAGTTGCTGCAGTTTCATCTCTCATTGCCGAGGGTGTTGATGCCATCTTCACTCCCACCGACAACGTTATTATGGCAGCAGAGCTTGCTATCTATGAGGATCTTGCAGCAGCAGGAATCCCTCACTACACCGGTGCAGACTCTTTCGTAAGAAACGGCGGATTCACCACCTGCGGCGTTAACTACACCGCTCTCGGAACCAAGACCGCAGATCTCGCTTATCAGGCTGTCACTCAGGGAATGGCAGACATGAATGATTACTACACCATGGAAGGCGGAATCGTTACCGTAAACACCGAAACCGCTGAGGCTCTCGGAATCGATTATTCCGTATTTTCTTCTTTCGGAGAAATCGTAGAAGTTACCACTTCCGAAGACTGATATGGTATATAATAGTATCCGGCTTCCTTTCCTACGGGAGCCGGATATTTTTTATTTTGGGAGGTTTTGTTTTGGCCTATATCATCAAAACAGCTTTGGAACTGGGACTGTTATATGCCCCCATTCCGCTGGCCCTGTTCCTGAGTTTCAGAATTCTCAATATCGCAGACATGACCACGGACGGATGCTTTGTTTTGGGCGCAGCCGTTTCCGTAACCTGGGTTGCTGCGGGACATAATCCCTTTCTGGCTATTCCGGTTGCCATGGCAGCAGGCGTTTTGGCCGGATTTGTTACGGCCATGCTTCAGACCATATTCGGTGTGCCCTCCATTCTGGCAGGTATCATCACCAATTTCGGTCTCTATACGATAAACCTTATGGTCATGGGGTGGAGTTCCAACGTCAATCTCCTCAAAACAGACACCATGTTTACCATCTTCGCAAAAGGGGCTTCTTTTGCGGGAACATATTCCGACATGTTGCTCGTTGCCATCATTACGCTTCTGGCTTCCGCAGGGCTGATATGGTTTCTTTCAACCAGGCTCGGCCTTTCCATCAGAGCAACCGGCGACAATTCCGACATGGTCAGGGCTTCTTCCGTAAATCCCAGGTTTACCACAACCGTGGGATTATGCGTATCCAATTCCCTAACCGCTCTTTCCGGAGCCATGGTCGGGCAATATCAGAATACCGTCGATATTAACAGCGGAACCGGAATTGTGGTCATTGCACTTGCATGTCTTATCATAGGCGAAACCATCCTCGGCAAGAAAACCGTGATCAAGGGTGCAATCGCCGCAGTATCAGGCTCCATTATCTATCGCGTTATCTATGCCATCGTGCTCAAAACAAGGAAAATTCCGATACAGGGCCTCAAACTCGTAACGGCACTTGTGGTAGCATTTGCGATTGCTTTCCCCACCATCAAGGAACAAATACGCTTCCTGCGGAAAAAGCATCAGGCAACAAAAGTCTTATCGGGAAAGGAGGACAAAGAAAATGCTTGAGATCAGGAATATCAGCAAAACCTTTGCTCCCGGTACGGTAAACGAAAAAAAGGCGATCAGCAACCTGTCCCTGAATGTTGAAGACGGTGATTTCATTACCATCATCGGATCAAACGGAGCGGGAAAATCCACTCTTTTCAATGCCATCGCAGGATCTTTTTTTGTAGATAAAGGATTGATCATTCTCGGTGGCAAGGATATCACCTATCTGAAGGAGCATAAAAGAAGCCGCGTCATAGGAAGAATGTTCCAGGATCCCCTTAAAGGCACCGCTCCATCCATGACCATCGAAGAAAACCTTGCCCTTGCATACCTGAGATCTTCGGAAGGAACATCCCCCTTCAGCAGGATCTCCGCAAAAGACAAAGATAGATTCAGAGAACAGCTCTCAAAACTGGGAATGGGACTGGAAGACAGGATGAAGGATCCGGTAGGACTGTTATCCGGAGGACAAAGACAGGCCCTTACTCTTCTTATGGCCACCATAGTTACTCCCAAGATCCTGCTTCTTGATGAACATACCGCCGCTCTCGATCCCGGAACCGCAGATAAAGTAATAGAACTGACACAGAGCATTGTCAAAGAAGGGCACATAACCTGCCTCATGATCACTCATAATATGAAGCAGGCACTAAGTATAGGAAACAGAACCCTGCTTATGAATGACGGACATATTGTTTTGGATGTAAGCGGTGAGGAAAGGAGTGCACTCTCACCCAAAGACCTTATCGAAAAGTTTAAGAACAAAGTCGGAGAAGAACTGGATAACGACAGAATCCTGCTCTCATCATAAATCCATGTACATACAAAAAGAGGACCCGTTCGGGTCCTCTTTTAATATGTCTTATCAATAGATCGTATATGATTTGTACTGATCCCAGACAAGGCAGATCCATGTCTTGCCCTTATTGAGAATGATCTCATCTCCGGTCTTCGCATCGTAATATCTGGTCTGAGCATATACCGATTCGTCGTACTCGAGATCTTCGTCAAAAGGAAGGGTTCTGGTCCAGGTGATGGGAACGCATCTTCCGCGTGTAAAGAGGATTCCTTCTCCCACACCGGATACGTTGAAGTTCATGTATCCCTGATCATCCAGCTGCTCTCCGGAAACGAACTTGATTATTACATTCGTAACGGCTACCTGCTCTCCGTTATATTCATCGATATGGGGAGCGCCGTTCTGATATCTGTAGTAAAGATTGTCCTCGGAATTATATTCGAAGTAAGGATTAAGCTCGCTGTATCCGTTGGGATGTGCCTGATTTCCGTTTCCTCCGGGATAGATACAACCGGAAGTTCCGTAATCTTCATACTCCGCATAATGAGCATCCGTTGCAAATACCAGCGGGAAGGTATAATCGCTTGTGGGATACTTGGTGTCATATCCGAGTCTGGAAACAGCGGAATTATATCCGTCGATCGTCATAAGACCGGTATATTCAAGTGAATATCCCAGCTCCTGACGTTCCTTGTCTCTGGAGAATGCCTCATCAGCGGTAACATTAACGCCGGATACGGAAGCACTGACATTATCGACCAGGTCGCTGTTCAGCAAAGGTCCCACATAAGCTGCCGCAAGACCCCAGTTACAATAGATCGCATCATAGCTGAGTGCTTCAAGCAGGAAATAATGTCTGCTGCTTCGGATGGGCTCGATGTACTCAAGATCTCCGTAATTTTGGAAGATTCCCATAAGTCTGGTACAGCTGCATTTCTCCATCGGTGCTTCGTATACGATGTCCGCATATGATATTCCATACTGGGGAAGAGCATTGCGGTTATTGGGGATCATGACCGCCATGGGTCTTCTGTAGGCAATTTCGGTATCGATCCATTCTCCGGTCAGATAACTCTCGATCTTACCGTCTTTTTCGTATCTCTCTCCGATGGCCATAAGTCCCGGATCATAGCTGCTTGAAGGACTCGGGCTGGGAGAAGGCTCTTCGCTGGGCTCGACCACAACTTCGCCAGGATCCTCATGGGGCTGATAATCCGAAGGGCTGCAACCGGTTACAACCACGGCAAGGGCTGCCGCAAGACATATGCTTTTTTTAGATATTTTCTTAAGATGCATAACCTTATATATATCAAAATAAAAATTTTTTACATGTTAAAATGCGGGTAGCCGGACTCGAACCGGCACGGAGTCGCCCCCGAGGGATTTTAAGTCCCTTGCGTCTACCTATTTCGCCATACCCGCATGCTCAATCTGCAAGTGAGAATTTTATCATACAGATTTACAAAAAGCAAGAATAGTGGCAGATTCCGGCGGTACGGTAATATCAAGTATTCCGCACTTGAGGTTGTATTGCTCTCCTCCCATATTATAACCGTTTCTGTCCGTGAAAAAAACCGTCTTCATCATTCCGGATCTGGTGGTACCTATCTCCCATACGGTCAGCTTCTTATGAATTTCCTTTACATTATTATTGACGATAACCAGGATCTGTTCGTCACGGTTAAATCGTCCGTAAGCGATAAAATTATAATCACTGTCGACCATTTTGATGGAACCGGTCTTAAATACGGGGTGTCTGTGTCTTAAGGAGATCAGATCCCTGTGAAAAGAGATCATTTCTTTATCTTCACGTCCCCAGGGATATGTACGTCTGTTATCGGGATCGGTAAAGCCGCACACTCCGGCTTCATCGCCGTAGTAGATCGTGGGAGCCCCCATCCAGGTCATCTGAATGACAACCGCTTCACGAAATACTGCCTTATTGATATTTTTCTCGGCAGCCTCATGACCCAAAGTACCCGTTCTTCCCACCATGTGATTGGTCCTGGTAAGGAATCTGGAATGATCGTGGTTTGAAAGCTCGTTCATGGCGGACTGCATGCTCGGTGTAGAGAATGTTGCCCCGTGATGGATCATGGCACCCCAGAATCCGTCCGCATTTCCGAGAAGATCCTCCCTGAAATCGTCGGAATGCTTCTCCATTCCGGTCAGGAACCAGGTGACGGGCTCCATGAACGCATCATAGTTCATTACGGAATCCCATTCATCGCCCTGCAGCCATGCCTTTTTATCTCCGTAGTGCTCCGCAAGAATAAGGGCATCGGGGTTGGCTTCTTTTACGGCTTTTCGGAATCTCTTCCAGAATTTATGGTTATATTCCTGGGAATGTCCGAGATCCGCAGCTACGTCAAGCCTCCAGCCATCGGCACAGAAAGGCTCGGAAACCCATTTTGCCGCAATTTTGAGAACATATTCGACAAGCTCTTCGGATCCCTCATAATTAAGCTTGGGAAGGGTATCATAGCCCCACCAGCCGTCATAGGAACCGTTGTAAGGCCAGCCGTTTTCATTGTTGAATGAAAAATAATTATGATAAGGGCTCGAGGGGCTTACATATGCTCCCTTATCATATCCTTCTTCATTCTCATAGATCCTTTCCCTGTCCATCCATTTGTTGAAAGAACCGCAATGGTTGAACACTCCGTCCAGGATTACTTTCATGCCTCTTTTATGAGCTTCTTTTACCACTTCGATAAACAGTTCATCGCTGGCGGTAAGATTAGCCATTCCGGCCACTCTTCTGATATAGCGGGAAGACAGTCTGTTTTCGGTGGCTCCGGGAGAAAGTACATCCCCGCCGTCGTCAACGATCCTTCCGAAATGAGGATCTATATGGTCATAGTCCTGGATATCATATTTATGATTTGAAGGGGAAACGAAAAGAGGATTAAAATAAATGACCTCTATACCCAGACTCTTGAGGTAATCCATTTTATCAAGGACACCCTGAAGATCGCCTCCGTAAAAATTCCTGACATCCATCTGGGAAGGCGGTGCATACCAGTCCTCAACCTTATGAACAGGCTGTCCTATATAGAGATATTCATTATCAAGAACATCATTGGTCTTGTCGCCGTTGCAAAAACGATCGACATATATCTGGTACATCACCGCACCCTTACTCCAATCGGGAGTAGAGAATCCGGGAAATACAACAAAATCATAATACTCATTGGGGTCGGTAACAGCGCCCCTGGAATCAAAATATACTTTCAAAGCACCGGATATTATCTCAAAATGGTAAGAAAGCTTTTGGTCGGAGATTTCCATCCGGGTCTCATAATAATCAAAATGTCTTTCCGTCTCTGCCTTGGTCATGACCAGCCTTTTTCCGCCGCTCACGAGCAAAACTACATCCACGTTATTCTTACCCGTTCTGAATCTGACGGTGATCTCCTCACCCGGCTCAGGTTCTTCGGGAGTCAAATAATTGGATGTGGTATCGGAATACAGAGCCCTTACATTAAACACGGCTCTCATTGAAAGAATATAGTCCTGATTGTTCAGAACTCTCTTCCGATGTATCAAATCTGCAGACATGGAATCCTCCGCTACGTCCAGTACGTCTCTAAAACCACAAAATATTGTAGCTTATTTCCCCTGCCTATACAAGTTAAATGAAAAAGAAAAAAGACAGCCGGGGAAGCTGTCTTTTCTCCAGAGAATCTATCTCTTTGGGGTATTTCCAAAACAAAATGTATTGGGGGTACGTGTATATAGTAGCACCCGGTCCGATTTTGCAAAATGGCACAGATTCACAAATCTTACTAAGACTTTAATCTGTTTTTGTGCAACCCTTACAATTAATTGGTTTCGAAAAGGGCTTCGAACTCTTCGCGGCCTATTTTTTCCTTCTCCATCAGAAGCTGAGCACACTTGTGAAGGACTTCCTGATTCTCGAGGATAATATCCTTTGCTTTCTTGTAACAGTCATCAATGATGGATCTTACTTCACGGTCAATCTCGCCCGCAACCTCTTCGCTGTGGGACTTGGCATGGGCAAGATCTCTTCCGATAAATACTTCATCGTCGTCATCATCGTAACAGACAACACCGATGTTATCACTCATACCGTATTTGGTAACCATGCTTCTGGCTTCCTTGGTAGCTCTCTTTATATCGGACGAAGCACCTGTTGTGATGTCTCCGAAAATGATCTCCTCGGCAATTCTTCCTCCGAGGGTAACCATGATATCCTGAAGCATTTTTCCCTTTGAAAGGAACATTTCATCCTTATCGGGAAGGGGCATCGTATAACCTGCGGCACCGACTCCGGTAGGGATTATCGAAATGGAATATACGGGACCTACATCGGGCAAAACATGGAACAGTATGGCATGTCCGGTTTCGTGGTAAGCCGTGATCTTCTTTTCCTTCTCGGAAATGATACGGCTCTTTTTCTCGGTTCCCATTCCGACTTTTACAAAAGCGCTCTTGATCTGCTCTGCGGTGATAAAGGGACTTCCGATCCTTGCGGCACCGATCGCTGCCTCGTTCATCAGATTTTCAAGATCGGCTCCGGTAAATCCTGCGGTGGTACGTGCGATATTCTCAAGATTGACGTCCTCTGCAAGTTTCTTGTTTCTTGCATGAACTTTGAGGATCTCTTCTCTTCCGGCTACGTCGGGTCTCTGAACGGTTACTTTACGGTCAAATCTTCCGGGTCTTAAGATCGCGGGATCAAGAATATCGACTCTGTTTGTTGCGGCCATTACTATGATTCCGGAGTTTTCCTTGAATCCGTCCATTTCAACAAGGAGCTGGTTCAAGGTCTGTTCTCTCTCGTCATGTCCTCCGCCGAGACCGGTTCCTCTTCTTCTTGCAACCGCGTCTATCTCGTCAATGAAAACAATACAGGGCATGCGCTTCTTGGCTTCCTCAAACAGATCCCTGACTCTGGAAGCTCCGACGCCTACGAACATTTCCACGAAATCCGAACCGGAGATCGACAGGAAAGGAACCTTTGCTTCTCCGGCAACCGCCTTGGCAAGAAGGGTCTTACCGGTTCCGGGAGCGCCTTCGAGAAGAACTCCCTTGGGTATTCTTGCTCCGAGGCTTGAATATTTGCCGGGGTCCTTGAGGAAATCCACGATCTCGGCAAGCTCTTCTTTTTCTTCCTTAAGGCCGGCAACATCTTCAAAAGTGATCTTGCCGTCACCGTTAATAATGTTTACGCGGATCTTGCCGAAATTCATCATCCGGCTTCCCTGACTCTGCCCCTGGGCGGATCCGATAAGCGCGGACATCAAAAATACGATCACAAATGCAAGCAGGATGATGGGAAGCAGTATATTTGTCACCCATGTCGATACCGATTTGTCCTTGATCACGGGATCGATTCCCGCTTCTCTCAAAAGGGTATCCGCTTCGTTTACATCCGTGACATATACTCTTTGGACCGTACCGTTTTTAAGTTCAACGGCCACATATCCGCAGCTTCCGGATGTATCCGGTGTTATCTCGCACTTTACAACCTTACCCTCGGTCAGATCACTTTGAAGCTGTCCGTATGAATACGATGAAGAATTCCCTTTGAGGGTCTGCAATATCCATACTAGTACCAGGATAACAAAGATCAGCCACAGGTACGATCTGAACGGGTTTCTAGCACTCTTTTCCAAAATAATTCCTCCAAACGGATCAATCGAACTTTACGACACCAATATAAGGCAGGTTTCTGTACCTCTGATCGTAATCAAGACCGTAACCTACCACGAACTCATCGGGAATCTGGAATCCCGTATAAGCCACATCAACATCCGTAACACGTCTCGAAGGCTTATCAAGAAGTGTACAGAGTTTAAGAGATCTGGGACCTCTCTCGGAAAGCATCTTGAGAAGATAGCTGAGAGTTCTTCCGCTGTCGACGATATCCTCAACGACTATTACATCCTTATCCTTTAAAGGCTCATCAAGATCCTTGACGATCTTGATCAGTCCGCTGGACTCGGTTCCCGAGCCGTAGCTTGACGCACTCATGAAATCAAGAGAGGTATCCAGTTTGATCCTCTTGGCAAGCTCGCACATAAAGAAAGCTCCGCCCTTGAGTACGCATACAAGATGGACCTGTTTTCCGGCATAATCCTTGGTGATCTGATCTCCGATCTCCTGGATTCTTTTGTCAACTTCTTCTTCACTAATCATTACTTCAACATGTTCAGCCATTTTTCGCCTCCAACACGACTTTTAAAATGTTTTCCGTTTCATCCGTCAGTTTGGCACTGTCGCCCATTCTGTAGCCTATAACCCACAAAACTTCGTTTCCCACTGCCATTACCCTGATCTTTTCCTTTTCGGGGGAAGAAAGTTTCAAGTCCGTCAGATAATCGCTGACGGATTTCGTACAGGGCCTGCCTGACTTATCTTTGATAACAAGATAATCTCCCGGCTTTCTGCTTCTTATTTCATAACCGGGGGACGATCCCGTTCCGGACTTTGATGCGATGAGGGATATTTTATCACAATCGAAATATTTATTGTACCTGTTAAGCGGATTTGAGGGGTCGGATATGGCCTTTCTCTCCTCATCCTTAATATCCGATGCTTTGATCATGCAGGTACTTATGATTTCCCCGTCATCATCGCAGCCGGCTTCTCCTCTGCGGAAAGTGATCCTGTCATGTGAAAAATCGGCCGATATACCGTAGGGAAGATCAAGATGTTTTCCCGCGGAAGATGCGGCTGCTTTCATTACCGCCTCGGCATGAACCTCTCCGATGTCTTTTTTACCCGGGGTCATTCCGGTGAGTACCTTTATGATAAGCATTCCGGCGATAACACCGGGAAGAGCGTTAAAGGCACCTTTATCCAATTCGGTAAAGCCATCTTCGGATGTAGTGATGACCTCTTTGCCGGCCTTATCTACCTCCGCATCCAGATATTCCGTGATATCCCTGAGCTTACGGGATGCGGCCGCTATATGGCCGGATGCGGCAGAACATACGGATTCTGCCTCGGGGAGTATCAGATTTCTGATACGGTTTCTCGCATATGAATTATCGGAATTGGTTCCGTCAGTCTTAAAGCTTTGTCCTATCTTCTCAAGATATTCTTCAATATCGGCTCTCGTTGCTTCGAGCAAAGGGCGAATGATCCTCTCTCTCCTGCCCGCAATCCCCGAAAGCCCCCTTATTCCGCTTCCGCGGAAAAGATTGAACAAAAAGGTCTCGGCACTGTCTTCAACATGGTGAGCCACGGCTATCCGAACGCTTCCCTCGGGAAGGTTTTCCTCACTTTCCCAGCTTAGTGCCTCCTCTTCAAAGCTTTCATATCTGATCCTTCTTCCGACCTCTTCTTCCGAACTGCCTGTTTCCGCGGCGATTGCAGGGATGTCTTTTTTTACCTCTTTGAAAAGTATTCCTTCTTTTTCACATATCCGTTTTACAAAATCCGCATCTTCATCCGCTTCTTTCCCACGGATCATATGATTGATATGTATAACCCTGATATAACCTTCAGGGAGTAAATTCTTCATTAAAAATAAAAGGCAGATAGAATCTGCCCCGCCGGATACACCTATGACAAGACGGACAGGTCCGCCTGCCATAATTTCATCCATATACTTTTTACAGATAACCTCGGCTCTGGTTCCCACTAATTATCCTCAAGTCGGAAAATAATCTCACCTTCGTTAACAAGACCGAGCTTCTCATGCGCCTGTTCCTCGGCATAAGCCTTGGTCTGGACATACTTCTCGAGTTCGTTCAGTTCCTCGGCTCTTTCAAGTTCGGACGCAATCTGCTCATCAAGAGCCTGATCCTGCTCCTCATATACTCTTAATCTGGATTTAACATCCTTGATCTGGATCAGGACAACGACGGTGATCATCATTACAATAATCGAAATGGTAATATAACCGTAAGCACCGGATCTTCTGCGGCGCTTTTCCATTGCGGTCTGCTTTTTCTTCTTTGATCTGCTTAAGGCTGTTGCCATTACAATTCCTCATACATCGCGTCGGCTTCTTCCTTTTTAACCGTTTCGCGAACGTCTGTGACTCTTACTTTGAGTTCACGGTTTCCGAATGATACGCATATCACATCGCCGACCTTAACATCGGTCGATGCTTTCGCAGGTCTGTCGTTTATGGTAACCCTTCCCGCATCACATGCCGAATTGGCAACGGTCCGTCTCTTGATCAGCCTGGAAACCTTCAGGTATTTATCAAGTCTCATTTCATACCTCTGATACAAAAGTGCACCCGCCTGACAAGTCAAACGGGTGCGCTGATATACACATAAAACAATTAGTTAAGAGCGTCCTTAAGAGCCTTGCCAGCCTTGAACTTAGGAGCCTTTGAAGCTTTGATCTTCATAGCCTTGCCGGTCTGAGGATTTCTTCCCTCTCTTGCTGCTCTCTTAACAACCTCGAAAGTTCCGAATCCAACAAGCTGAACCTTGTCGCCCTTCTTGAGTGCCTTGGTAACTACGTCAGTGAAAGCATTAACAGCCTTCTCAGCGTCCTTTTTGGTAAGATCAGCGGAATCTGCAACAGCTGCAACCAATTCGGTCTTGTTCATGATGTAACTCCTCCTGTTTTTATCTATGTTTGCGCGATTTTACTCGAAAAACCGCTAAATTATTATATAAACAGGTTATACCCGTTTGTCAAGAAAAACAGGGGGTTTGAACGTAAAAATCGCAAAAAGCGGGCATGTCCCCGAAAACGGCTTTACAATGCGGTTCCTAGGGGTTCGTGCGTTCCAGATCCGTGAACGAAAATGACATGTCCGCAGTTCCCTCATCCACCGTTATGGTATAGCTCTTTGTGTTGAATCCGGACCGGCTGAGAGTGACAACATGGGCCCCGGCAGTCTTGGGGAAATAGCAGGGAACAACACCCACATAATTGCCGTCCACATAGCACTCCGCACCGGTGGGGGCATTGATATATACCCTGCTGTTTCCGGTTGTTGCCTGCTGTGAACCGGCCGAAGTATCTGTGCCCTGTGCGGAGGTTGAAGCGCCGTTTCCGCTTACGTCATCGGGTTCCTTTTCCATGGTTATGCTGATTCCGGCATTTTCCTCACCGACGCTTAAGTATCTGGTGAGAGTCCTGTATCCGTCACAGGTACACATCAGCTGGTGAAGTCCGTAAGTAAGAGAAACCGCTGCCGATGTATCGACTTTTTCACCATCTATGAAAAGCGTTGCCTCGGAAGGTGTAACGGAAAAGAGGACGAGACCTTCCTTGGGGGTTTCGGGAACTACATCGGAAAGATCGAGTACGGTTTCAAGGCCTCTTTTTATGGTTATGCTACGGTCAACGCTCATACCGCTTCCGGAAACCACAATGTTATATGTTCCTTCGGGAACCGTCAGGAGCATGTCCTCGGTGATCTTCAGAATAGTCTTGGTACCTATCTCAATCCAGCCTCCGACAAAATATTCATGACCGGAAAGTCTCAGATATCCATGGCCTTTTTCCACATTTACGCTGTAAACCGTGGTATCGATTCCGCGGAAAGTAAGCACGTCCGCGCTGTTTATCTCTCTGTAATCAAGCTCTTCCTTACCCGAATAGCAGAACAGATCATCGGATAACTTGTAAATGTCATTACCGAGAGTAACTTCGTTCTTTATTCCGTTAAAAATATACTGATCGGTAGATTCCTTGGTCCATGCAGAGGCCGAAAGTGCAGCCATGGTCAGGTGTCTTTTTTCTTTGACGAACCGGATTTCAACTATATCTCCCACGGATAACTGCGAAAGTGAGATTATCTGTCCGTATCTGTCGTAAAAGCCCGTCGTGCCGTCATAGCCCAGAGTATATCTTTTACCGAGCATGGCATTTTGAAAAGTCAGTGTGGCTCCTTCGGTATCAATCCCGACAAGTACGGCAGTATCCGTGGAATCGTAATCATATGTACCGTACAGCACAAATCCGGTATCGGATGTCCCTGTTTCACCCGTGGACACATTCGGAGTTACCGGTGGCTTTCCGCATCCGCAGGCGCAGGTAAGGATCATTATGCCCGCAACTAATACGGATACTTTCGATCTGATTTTTTTGAAAAATAAATCAAATTTCATCTTTCATCTCGCCTGCCGCCTTAAGCAGGATTTCTTTTTCGTTTAAAGAAGGATCATCTATTACTTTATCGAGTAGTGCCCCCAGGATCTTGCCAAGTCCGGGTCCCGGATTTATCCCGAGAGCCATAAGATCTTTACCGTTTACGGCAAGATCCTTTAGACTGCAGCATTGTTTCTCTTTAAGGATTATCTCATATTCCGATGAAAACTGCTCCAAAGTAGCCAGTTTTTCTTCTCTCATATAAGTGCTCTGAGCAAGAATATCCGCCCTTTCAACCTCCAGAAGAAGAGGAAAATCTTCTTCCATCAGCCTGACCCCTTTTCTGACCGCTTTGGGGCTGCAGGGTACTCCTTTTCCGAGATCATGATATTTGATCAGCCTGCATACTCTTCTGATCGTATCATTATCAAGCTTCCATCTTCGCAGAATCTTCTCGGCCATCTCCGCACCGAGCGTGGCATGACCGTAGAAATGGGTTATCCCCTCCGTATCAATGGTGAGAGTCTCGGGTTTGGCAATATCATGAAGAAGCATTGTCAGTCTGATAATCCGGTCATTTTGAGATATTCTTACCGATTCTATCAGGTGATCTCCCACTCCATACATATGATGGGGGTGATTTTGCTCCGTGGTCATCGCTTTATCAAATTCCGGAAAAAAGACCGCTGTAAGTCCGGTTTCATATGCGAGTCTTATCATCTCGGGATGATCGGACGTAAGAAGCTTGATCAGCTCCGTTGTGATCCTCTCAGCAGATACGACAGAAAGCGTCTCAGCCCTTTTACGTATGGAATCATACACATCCGTATCCAGAACATATCCGAGCTTAGCGGCAAATCTTACTGCCCTGAGCATACGAAGGGCATCTTCGGAGAATCTTTCTTCGGCTTTACCAACGCATCTGATAATACCGTCTTTAAGATCCTGCATTCCGCCGAAAAGATCGATCAGCCCGGCCCTTGAGTTATATGCCATGGCATTGATCGTGAAGTCTCTTCTCTTCAGATCTTCTTCAAGACTGGGTACAAACGTAACCTTATCGGGGTGCCGCCCATCACTGTAAACACCATCCGTCCGGTAAGTCGTAACTTCATAGCCGGTATTACCTCTCATTACCGTAATGGTACCATGCTGAAGCCCCGTATCCACCGTTCTCCGGAATAGATCCTTCACCTGCAGGGGGAGTGCATTTGTCGTTATGTCCCAGTCATCGGGTTCTTTTCCCAAAACAGAATCCCTGACACAGCCTCCCACGATGTAGGCATCAAATCCGGCATCGAAGATTTTTTCCAATATATAATTTACATCTTCGGGAATATTAATGTTCATTTAAGTAAAAAAATGCGACCGTAAGAAGAGTCTTGATCTCTGTCTTCCGGCCGCAGAAGTTTAATTATCGGATATATTTATTCAGCGGGAGTAGTATTATAAAGCTCTTCCATCTGCTGAAGGAGCTGTGCAGCTGCTTCGACGGAAATATACTCGAGGTTTCCTTTGGGATCCTCAACCGTAAGAGGCTCGGTGATTCCTGCCAGGTAACTGTCCATTCCCTCCGACATCAAGATATTCTTAATAGTATAATACCACGAAGGCTTTCCTTCGCCCACATAATAAGCTATATAAGTGATCGAAGCATTTTCATCAAAGTATGACTTTGTATCTCCGGCAACACGTGATGCATCATTTGCCCATGCGCTGAGATCTCCAGGAAGAGCACTTCCGGTAACGCCTTCATAAAGTCCGTCCTCGGCAGTCTGATCCTCGGCATACTTGTCATAAAGAGCAATGAACGCTTCCTCGGTGCTTCCTGCAGCGGCATACTCGGAAAGGATCTGAGCTCCGTTGTCTTCGTTGGTAGAAATGATTCTGAGTGAAAGAGTGGGTGCCTCATCCTTATATCTGGAAACAAATCCCACTACATAATAGCTGTTGGTAACATCGGACTCTACTATGGTAGAATCTCCTTCTTTTCTGGAAGGATCAAGAACCCAGTTGCGGATCAGATAGTTGACTACCGATCCTTTCTCTGCCTCGTGAACTTCGCCATCCTCAAAGATGGTAGCCTCTGCTTCATCGGCAAGCTCCTTGGCTGCAGCCATAGCGGCTTCAACTTCCGCCTCGGAAGGAGTATAGGTTCCGTCTTCGGCAACAGCTGCTCCCTCGTCCGCAAGCTCGGTAGGCTCGGTGGGAAGTTCAGCATCGATTCTCACCATCTTATAGTCGAAAACATCATAATCGTCCGCATCTTCGGTATAACGGGCATCGATTTCTTCATCGGTGGGGTCGAAACCGTTCTGCTTGTAATCACTGAACTCTGCTACAAGAAGAGTCTCTCTGACAAGCTTCTCGATTCTCTTTTCGGTGGCAAATTCACCGAGCGAAGCCTTGTAATATGCTCCGAGGCTCATTTCTGCTTCCTTGGCAGCATCTCTCATGGACTGTGCATAATCCTCATACTGCTCGGAGACGTCAGCGGTATAACCTTCTCTTGCAATCTCTGCATTAAGAGCGATGGTCTGCTTGATACGGTCTACGGCTTCCTTCTGGAAATACTGTCTGAAAGTAAGCACATCATCATACATCTGATCTTCAATGGTATTAACATCCATTCCGTAATAAGAAAGAACGGAACTGTAGTTATTGATGTATGCGTTCTTTACCATATTGTAGTTATAGTCATACTCAATACGGCTGATCTGCCTGCCGCCGATGGTGCAGACAGTTTCATTCATCGCAAGATATTTCCTGATGGGGAATGATGCGATAAATGCGATGATAGCGATAAGGACAACGATTCCGGCGCATTTCCAGATAAGCTGTTCACGCTTCTCGCGCTTCTTAGCCTCCTTACGCTTTTCCATTTTAATATCATAGTGCGTTTTGACGGCTTTTTCGGCTTTTTCCGTCGTTTCGGTGTTCTCCGTCTTAACGGCACTTTCGGTTTTTTCGGACATATGAATCTCCTTTCATACCGGGCGGCTGGTCTATCCGCCCCGCGCATTGCACTATTCTATCCCATTTTATAGCTTTTGGGAAGATTTTTCACAAATATGACACATATACATATCGGCTATGTCAAAGTCGGTCAGGCTGTAAAGCATCCTTGCCCCGGCTGCATCCTCGACCTCGTTTACGATCCATTTACCGTGATCTTTGATCACATCAACCCCGATATAATCGGCCAGCAGATAATCCGACAGCCTGAGCGCCATGTTTACAACCTCCTCGGGAGCCTGAACGAGACTTGCCTCTCCACCGAGACTGAAATTGCTCCTAAAGTCTTTGGTCGATGTCCTCAGTACCGATGCGACCACTTTTCCGCCGAGAATATACAATCGCATGTCCTGTCCCGGGGTGTCACACATTTTCTGGATTATCCACTCCGAAGGGTCAAGACCCCTTATGATCTCACGAACTTCCTCGTACTTCCGGGCCATAAATACCCTGTTTCCGCCGTGTCCCCTTCTATGCTTTACGATATACGGAGCGGCAAAAGGTATCTCCTCTTCCGGAGTATCTCCCGGAACCGTCTCCATAACCGGCATTCCCAGTTCCCGGAAAAGAGAATATTCCTCAAGCTTATCGTTTCCTATTCGTACTGTTTCCGAATTATTAAAGCTCTTGATTCCCAGGCCTTCAAAATATCTGGAAACCTCTTCGTCCCTTGATCTGTTTATAACAAAAGCGGCCTCGGTTTCATCAAAAGCCTGCCAGGGCGTTACCAGATCGAGTCTGATACCCCTTTCAGCCGCCGTTTCGGTCAGCCTGCCTATAAACCATTTGTTTTTTTCAGCATCCGCTTCAAAATATACCAGAAGCGCTCTTTTATCTTTCATCCATGTACTCTTTTATATAACTTATTATGTGTTCGGCCATGTTTATGCCGGTGCACTGGAGAGTTGTTTTAAAGTGAGGATTTGAATTGACTTCGCAGATGATCGGTCCTTCTTTTCCGAACAGGACATCGACTCCCGCAAAATCAAGCCCCAGTGCCTTGCAAGCAGCTATCGCCAGCGCTTCCTGCTCCCCCGTGGCGGTGAAGCTCTTCATGCTTCCGCCGTTTGTTATGTTCGAACGGAAGTCATTGTCATTGTATCTGTACATCGAGGCAACGACCCTGTCTCCCACAACATTTATCCTGACGTCTCTTCCGGCGGATTCTTCTATGTACTCCTGCATAATAAAAGGATGTTCCTTAAAAGAAGCAATAAGTACTTCAGCTTCGTATGAGTTTTTGACCAGATGTACCTGTTGGCCGAAGGATCCTCTGTTTTCCTTGATTACCATCGGATATCCGATCTCTTCCTCCGCTTTCTTAAGGAAGGTCAGGTCCGTACAGCCGAAGGTGGGATATGCCTTGGGAGACAGAAATGTTTTCGGAGTTCTGATCCCGCTCTCCACAAGTGCAATGGCCGTCTGTCCCTTGTCGTCGCAGGCTTCTATGCTCTGAGCGGGGTTAAACAGTCTGAGACCCATTTTCTCAAGACGTGAAGCGAGAAGAATGTCCTTATCCCAGAATATTCCGAAATCCGGAAGCTCATACTCCTCAAATTTACTCTGAACGCTGCAGTATATGTCGGAGGATGTCTTCATCTCCAGTTCGACTCCGACCTTTTTACCGGCTTCAAGAAGCAGGTTATAGATCTCGCTGAACTTATCCCATTTAACAAAAGAATTAACTATTAACCAACCCTTCAAAGCATTATCCTTCCCGGCTGAGATTTATCGCACGAACAGCATTTTATCATAAGAAGAAACCTGTGTCTTACCCAATCTCTTCAGCGAATGATTTCATCTACCGTAAAAACCTCTTCAATAGGGACATCAAAGACCTTCGCTACCTTCCAAGCCAGTACCAGACTGGGGTTGTAACGGCCATTCTCGAGATTTCCTATGGTTTCACGGCGCACTCCGACCTTAAAAGCCAGTTCTTCCTGATTGATTCCGAGCTTAGCACGAAACTCTTTTATCCTGTTTTTGATCATCACAACTCCTTTTTTCTCTCAAAAGAGATAAATATATAACATTTTGTGATATATATGGTGCGTTTTGTTGCAAATTCCACTTATATAGTTATATCAACTGCACTTATTGTTATAAATATACCTCTTTTGCAAAAATTGTCAACCCCTGAGATTTGTTTTCGAAGCCTATTCCTGTTTCCAAGGATGAAAAAATCCCCCCGGACCCGGCCGGCCCGAGGGGAGATAAGATGTCTGAAACCCGCATGTTTACTGCTTTCTGAACTGTACAGGGGTGACTCCGTAGGTTTTCTTGAACATTCTGTTGAAGTGCTCGACATTTTCATAACCGACCTCAAGAGCAATGTTCTCGATGGTCTTGGCGGTGTCCTTAAGAAGGGTTTTGGCCCTCTTAAGCTTCTCCAGGCGGAGCACATCCTGGAAAGTTTCTCCCGTTTTTTCCTTAATATATTTTGAAAGGTAAGGTCTGGAAAGGTGGAACTCTTCAGCCATGGAATCAAGGGATACATCCTGGTAATTTCTCTGGATATATGTAAGGATCTCAACAAGTCTCTCTTCGCGGGCCCTGCTGATATGCTGGTCTGCGGCAACCTTGTTTACGCAGCTTACCAGTGCCGCGTTGGATGCCTTGATAATATCCTCATCAACGCCGACTCCCCAATAGGTTTTGCCCTCGGAAACAACGCTTACATAAGAAGCAGCCTTGGAAGAACTGGTCTTGGAGATGGCATGCTCTTCATAACCCGTGAGCTCATAGTCCACGCCCAGATAAAGCTTGATCGCGTTACTTACGGAGTCGAGACGTCCGTTTCCGACGGTTACGACCTTCTGCTCTCCGACCTTGTCCTTAAAGCTGACCGACGCTTCGATTCCGCCGTTTCCGAGCTGCTTATAATGGATCTCCGCAGCATCAAAGACGGGTCTTGAGGTTACATATACATCCTCAAATACGGAGAACATCTCATCGGGTTTAAGTTCTTTGTGCTTTCTGTCGGAAACGCCCTTCATCAGGTATCCGACCTCTTCCTTCATTGCTGCGGGAAGGCTGAAGCCGAACTGCTGCTTAAGAACAAAGGCAACTCCGCCCTTTCCGGATGTGGAATTGATACGGATGACATCCGATTCATACTCTCTTCCGATGTCTGAAGGATCGATGGGAATATAAGGAATATCCCATCTTGCACCGGTTTTTCCTTCTGCGCGGTAGTTCATTCCCTTGCTTATCGCATCCTGATGCGATCCCGAGAAAGCGGTAAACACAAGATCTCCGCCGTAAGGGGTTCTCTCGTGGACCTTCATATTGGTGAATCTCTCATAAGCCTCACGGATCTTCATGATATTGGAGAAATCAAGTCCGCTGTCCACGCCGTGAGTAACCATGTTCATTGCAACTGTTACCAGATCCACATTACCGGTTCTCTCTCCGTTTCCAAAAAGAGTACCCTCGACACGGTCCGCACCCGCAAGCACTCCGAGCTCCGCATCGGCCACTCCGGTTCCTCTGTCATTGTGAGGATGCACGGATAAAACAACTCCGTCACGGTATTTCATATTATCGGACATGTATTCTATCTGATCGGCAAAAACATGAGGCATCGCAACCTGTACGGTAGAAGGAAGGTTGATGATCGCCTTCTTCTCGGGAGTAGGCTGCCATACGTCCAGTACCGCGTTGCAGACTTCAAGAGCAAACTCGGGCTCGGTCTGCGAAAAGCTCTCGGGGCTGTACTCGAACATAAAGTTTCCGTCGGTCTCATCTGCAAGCTCTTTTAACAGCTTGGCTCCGTCTACCGCGATCTTAAGGATCTCAGGCTTATCTTTCTTGAAAACCTGCTCTCTCTGCTCAACGGAAGTAGAATTATACAGATGGACGATAGCCTTGGGGCATCCTTTAACGGCATCGAATGTCTTGCGGATAATGTGCTCTCTTGCCTGGGTAAGAACCTGAATGGTTACATCATCGGGGATCATGTTCTTATCGATCAGGGCTCTGATGAATTCGAACTCGGTATCGGAAGAAGCGGGAAATCCTACTTCTATTTCCTTGAAACCGACGTCAACCAGGAGTTTGAAAAACTCAAGTTTTACTTCAAGACTCATGGGATCTATAAGAGCCTGGTTTCCGTCACGAAGGTCAACGCTGCACCAGATAGGAGGCTTTGTTATTCTGTCTTTTTTGACCCAGTTGTGATTGAGAACCGGGGGCATATGGTATGTAGGCCTGTATTTCTCACTGATATTGATCTTACTCATGTATACTCCTTCTGCAGATATATTAATTAATCTGCCCTGAACAATTATGAAATCAAGATACATCTAATTTATGTAAAATGCAAGAGGTATTTTAATCTGTTTTTATGATGTATTTTAATTCTGCTCGTTCGGAAATAGCGTATTTGCGGCATTTTTGCAAAAAAATAAGTCAATCTCTCCTCTTGAAGAAATTGACTTATTTTAATATATTCTGTTGATTTATCCTTAAAACAATTCTTTTAAAACCAGTATAGTAATCCCTTGATTATCTCCGGGCACGATGCGTTTTACTTTCTTATCATATTTGAAGCTGTCGTATATCATGCTTTTGATGTTTGTACCGCGGTTATAACCATGAATAAGCCGTATCTGATATGTTCCGTCTCCGGCTTCCGCAAGAACTTTTTCTATCTTCTTTTCCGCTTCATCACATCTCAAACCATGAAGATCGACGGTTATAAACAGTTCGTTCATACGGCCCCTTTCCATTTCGGAAGTTAACTCTGACGTTCCTATTTTATCATACGTAAGTTTCTCAGAATAACAAAAAATGCCCATTTTTTATGCAAGAAAACGGTATCGGGTTTCCGTCAAATGATGTATTATATGAAAAGACACCGGATTTGGGTGTACGGGGTATTTTTATTTATATAGGAGGTTTCACTATGCAGTTAATCTCAGTTCACAGCAAAGAATTCGAAAAATACGGAAAGGTTTTAACCGGATATGATGTATCTGCATTGCTCGATGCAATGAATAAGATAGATCTTCCCGCCGAGGGAGTCGCTTACGAGCCCGGAATCGACAGCCTCGAAGCATGCACAGATCTTTACAAGGATTTCACCGACCGTGCTTACGGCGGAATGCCCATTCAGGTAGGTATGTGCTGGGGAAGAAACACCAAGCTTAACTGTCTTGAGTATCACAGAGGAAGCGAGCTCAACATCGGAACCACTTCTTTCGTCCTTCTCCTTGCAAAGGCAGAGGATATCCACGACGGAAAGCTCGATACCAAGGATGTTGTAGCATTTAAGGCTGATAAGGGCGATGTTGTTCTCGTATATGAGGACAGCCTTCACTATGCTCCCTGTCAGTGCGACGGAAATGACGGATTCCGCGTTGCCGTAGTTCTTCCCAAGGGAACCAACACCGACAAGCCTGCTCTTAAGGAAGGAAACGATGAAGACAAGCTCCTTTGGGCACGCAACAAGTGGCTCATTGCTCATCCCGAGAGCAGCGAAGCTTCTTCCGGTGCTTACGTAGGTCTCACCGGCAAGAATATCGACATCGCGGTCGACTGATAGCCCGATATAAAATATTAATGGAGCAGATCCGCTGGGATCTGCTCCATTTTTTTACTCTGCCTTTTCCGTATCCGAAGCCGGTTCCTCTTCAGCGGACACCTCTCCGGGCTGTTCGTCATCCGATCCCACTATCTTGCCGCTGTCCAGAAGAATGGTTCTGCTTCCGTAGGATGCGCACTTCTCGGAGTGGGTTACCTGAAGGATGGTAAGGCCCTTTTCCTTGTTTAGTCTTGAGAAAAGCTCCATGATCTCTGCGGTTGATTTGGAATCAAGGTTACCGGTAGGTTCATCCGCAAGTATTATGGAAGGATTACCCAATATCGCTCTTGCAATGGCAACTCTCTGCTGCTGTCCTCCGGAAAGAGTGGAAGGCATTGCCTTTCTTTTCTCGGTCAGACCGGTGATCTCAAGTATCTCGTCGAGTTCCTTCTTAAGCTCACTCTTTTTCTTACCGTTTACGGTCATGGGAAGAAGGATATTATCCTCAACATTTAAATTCATGACCAGGTTATAGAACTGGAATACGAATCCGATATTTGACAGTCTCAGTTTTGAAAGCTTGTTATCTTTGAGAGAACCTATGTCCTCTCCGCAAAGAGTAATCTTTCCTTCAAAATCTCTGTCCAATCCGCCTATCAGATAAAGAAGAGTGGATTTTCCGGATCCCGATGCACCCATAAGGGATACGAATTCACCTTCGTTTACACATAAACTGCAATTATCCAGAACCCTATTGAGAGTGGTGCCTTTACCAAATGTCTTACTAACGTTACTTACTTCAATTACGGTGTTCATATATTTATCTCCCTTATTATTCATACTTAAGCTGCTCGGACAGTTTCATCTTTCTCATGTTCTTGATGGGGAACAGAACCGTTAATGCAAATATCAGGCACATTCCCACCCAGAGCCCGAGAACAGCCGAAGCATGGATTACAACAGGCATATTCAGCGTGTCTGCCAGATTAACCGCTCTCTTTATTACAGTACACAGCATCGTTCCGAATAAACATCCCACGGTCGAAGAGGTGACGGAAGTAATGAACATCTCACGGAAAAGAATACCCGCAAGGGTCTTTTTGCTCATGGAAGTGGAGATCAGTACCGCGCATTCCTTCTTCCTGCCTTCAAATCCGATGAGCTGGTTGGTTGTCATGCCGATGCATGTCATGATAAGCGCAACCGCAATGACTATGATATATACACGGTTGGACTGGGCATTTTCCTTTTCGGACTCATCGATAAGCTCCTGATGAGTCTTAACATCACTTGCGGTTCCCACCGCATATCTCTTGATCAGATCCCTTACCGTGTCCGGATCGTCTGCCATAACAAGCATATATCCCGGATTATCATGGAAGATGCTCTTGAATTCATCCTCGGATACGACAAAGTCATTTTTCATCGACTCCATGGAATTGATCTTAAACAGTCCGGCAATCGTATATTCCTTCCTTATGGGGAATACTCCGGTGGGGTCTATGGTTAGAGTCAGGGTATCACCTACCGCATAACCGTTTCTCTTCGCCCAGCCGTTTTCTATATAAACCGTTCCCTCCTCGATGCTCTCGGGAAGTCCGGAAATACCGTTGTAATATCTGAAACCTCCGTCGGGCATTCCGAAAAACTGTGCGGCCTTCTCCTTCTCTTCATCTTCAAGATAGATATATCCGATAGTATCATAGAGGAATTCGGTATCCGTAACGCTGTCCAGATAAGGAACAAAAGAAAGCTTCTTGGCCTGGTCGGTAACCGTGACCAGTACATCACAATCATAAATATCCGCAGTGCTGTAATCCATCATCGAAGTTGCAATGATATATATGATCACACACATGGTTGCAGAAGTGGCGCACAGAACTCCGCTCGCCACCGTGCTCTTTCTCGAGATTGCCTCCCTTGCGGAAAGAGCGAGCCTGCCTCTTTCAAACTTCTCCGCTATTCGGGAAAGCACATTAGTTACGCCCTTAAGTATGAGCGGGAAAAGGAACGACAGTGCAATAACCGATGCGATAAGGCACATTCCCGTTCCGAAAAGTCTTTTTGCAAAAATAAAGAGTACCAGTGCAAGAAAAGCAAGCACCCCGCCCGCAATAAGAGTAGTTTTGCTGAACTTATAAGCGGTATCTCTGTTATCAAAGATAATATCTCTGATCGAAGTATTGAGCGCTTTAAGAACAGCCTTAAGAGGAATAAGGCATTCTATCAGTATCGCAATGATAACTATCGATGCAACAAGAACCGGTGAAAGTCCCGGAGGTGTAAGCACCAAGGAGGTGCCGTCCCCGTTTTCAACATAGAGAAGAAGATCGTACATGGGTCCTCTGATACCCATATACAGAAGGATACCGGGTATGCTTCCGAGAATCGCATAGGTAACATTTTCAAAAAGCAGGATCAGTGCCGTCATTCTCGAACTGAGTCCCAGACTTCGCAGTGTTCCGATGAATGACATTCTGTCCGCAACAATCCTTTCACAGATTGAGAATGTGATAAACACAACCAGAAGAAACGCTACCGCAAACAGTATGAAGAGGAATCCGAAAAGCTCATCAAGCAATCCGGTCAGCTCGTCGGTCATGGCAAAGCGCATGACATTGTCCTTGCCGAAGGTCTCCCAGAGTATCTCCTCCGCGGAATCGATCTGAGCATCATCGAGGATATCTATCATCAGTCTTCCGGCTACATTCTTACCGCACGAAAGAACCTCCGCGGTCTCTTCACTGACTACTACCGACTTTCCGCTGAAGAGGAGGTTTTTGGCATCCGAAGGAACGATATCATCAACCGTAAGTCTTACTTCTTCACCGGCTTTATCATGAACTATAAGGGCGTCTCCGTATTCATAACCTATCGCAGCCGCAAACTGATCCGTGATAATAGCATGGTATTTGGGCAGAACAGTTGCATCCAGAAATCCGAATTTATGTGCAGCCACGGCATCAACCGCAAAGATATAATAGTCTTCCGTCGATACATAAGCATATTCACCGGGGATATCCGAATAGATGGTGTCCGAAAAATACTTCATGGTCATCATTTCATATTCAGGAAAATCATCGGGAATCTTCTCCGGGTTCAGCACCGACATATAGGCCGTAAGATCGGTATCTCCGTAAATCTCACTGAACAGTCCGACCACCAGCCCCTTCATACTGCCTGAGAGATCGAAACAAAACAGTGCCGAAAAAGCACATACAAAGATTGAAAAGATAACGAGAAGCGATCTTAAGGGTCTTCCGAATACATTTTTTAATGTTGTCTTTATTATTAATCTCATATTAACGCCCCCCTTAATACCATCTCGAGATGCGGTCTTCGGGAGCTATGTACATTCCGTCTCCTTCTTTCACATCATATGTTTCATAGAATACGTCTATTGTCGAAAGTATGGCATTTACTCTGATGAACGAAGGGCTGTGTACATCATATTCCAGCTGGTCTATAAGCGCAGAATCGGTTATCTTTTCACACCAGATTCTGGCATAATTGGTGAAAAGCGCTTCACGGTCTGCCTGAGTGTGAGCAAGAGAAGTTACACACTCCATTCCTCCAAGGTCGGCATAGTTTTCACCGAGAGTCTGCTCACCGTCCACATGGTAAACCCCGAAAAGAGTGAAGTTATTCTCAAAATATGCCTTTGCGGTTTCATTTCTCGCAATAAGTGCATCCATATCCGCAGAAGTGATCCATGAGGGATCGTATATGCCATTCTCATTGAAGACTATGCAGTTACTGTCAAACGCATGTCCTATCTCATGTGCGATCACGGCACCGAGTCCCCCGAGATTGGTATAGTAATCCTGATCAAGACTAAAGAAGGGCTTATTCATCATCGCAACGGTAATGGTGATGTTATTGAGTGACGGATCGTAACACGCATTGAACATCTGCATGGGCATCTGTATGCCTTTTCTGTCTCCGGGCGTTCCTACCTGATCGAATGAATTCTTCGTATTATGTCTTGTATATGAAAGGTAAAATTCAAAATAATCGTTTCCGGTAATATCCCTGCATTCGGAAGGATCCGTTCTTTCAAGATCCGCACCTGTTACGTACACAATATTATCGAGTTTGGTAAGAAGACCCTTTCTTGTAGCCTCACTGAGCCAGGTTGCCTGTGATATAAGTTCCCTGTATCCGTCCTTTATGTCGTCGCACATGGCGATGAGTGCATCATCCATTTCCTGTGAATAGATCTTCTCGACATAGAGAGGATCCGTCTGTTCGGAATAACCGTTATAGATCTCATCCAGAACCAGATCTTCATCCGATCTGTAATCTATATTTCTGTAGTCTTCAAGTTTGTCATATCCGTTTACAATGAATCTCCGGTACTGACTGTAGACGGATAACATCTCCCAGCACTTAAAAACATCCAGGTTCTCCTCGGTAAACAGAGCATTTAATGCTTCAAGCTGTCCGAGATCGTATACTCCAAACCTGTCACAGACCGTAGGGTTGATTCCCAGATCTTTCAGATAATTGTCAAGATCGACATTGGTAAGAATTGCCTTAGCTTCCGCAGGAGTCAGCTGCTTGAAATATTCCATAGGCATTGCGCAATTGACAATGTCCATATCCGAAGCATTATACAGATCCATTACAATATATCCGAATTTTGTTCCGACCTCATCGGCTTCGGATTCATCATGTCCCATCTCCTGAAGAAAGAGCGAACTCAGCTGCTTAAGAGAATTCAAGGGACCGTAGGTCTCCTCAAGAGTCTTGAAATCCGCATCCATGAAGGCAGTGTACTGATTAAATACAAAGATTGTATCTCCCGCAGCCAGATAATCAACACCCACATCCATATGGAAGATATTTCCCGCGGAGTATTCCCTGTAGAGCTTTGCATCCATTTTCAGGAGTTCATCCAAAGATGAGATCTTATCTATCTCATGGAAAAGATTATCCAGTTCGGCAGGAACCTCTCCGGATTCAAAATCATATGCACCGTAAAGATCATACGCTTTCTTAATGATATATTCTTCAGTGCCCTGCTCATATCCGCTTCCGGATACCACATCCCTGATAATATCCTTCACCTGAGTCTCAGGAATTTTCGAATCAAAGCTGCCCGCGGCTACCGCTTCACCGTAGTCAAATTGTGCTTCCGCGATCAGATCTTCATTGACAAATCTGAAGAAATCATCCTGTGCCCTTGCAGGCGGAAGCTCCGTTACCTCACTCTCCTGCTCTTCGGGAGTTTCCACAGTCATTCCACATCCGCCCAGCATGCCAAGTACCATACTGACGCATAGTATCATCCCGATCTTTTTTCTCATGATCATCCTCCAAAACCAACATCATCCTGTGATGCATTATCTTCCGAAGCTTTTAAATCTCCGATAATCCCAAACCTTCCGATGGCAACAACAATCAGAATACTTGCCGCAAGGGTAAAGGGTAAGGTGACTATGGACGTAGCTGTACTCATACTTGAAGCCGCAGCCAGATACTCGACTCCTTTTCGTGCGGCGATAATATTGTCGATAAATCCCCAGAAAAAATTCACAATACCGGAAACACCGTATGCCACAAGTAAAATGATCCCTATCACCCGGTTATTGCTTCCGTTTGTGGTCTGCATAATAAAACAAAAAGCAATATACAGAACAATGTACACCATGCTTTTCAGGATCGATGGCGAGAAGATCATCCCATCATACTCAATCGTCGAAAAAAGCGGTAAAATTTTTTGCGTACTCAGCGCACAAAGAATGCTGAGTACGATGGAAATACCGTAAACCACGATTCCCGCGATCATGGGTATCCTCACTCTTTTGTCTAACATCCGAAGCCTCCTTTATATATACCGTTATATACGATAGTTTCCTCCTAAACACACATTTTTTATAATACTATGCTGGATTATACGAATACAACAAATTTAATGATAAATTAATAGTTTCCAAAAACCAATTATATATAAGCTCCAAGAAAGGGCTGCTACATATGATCAGCCCTTTCCATGATTCATTATTAAAAACCGGGGATTCCCAACTCTTCTCTCCGTCTGAGTGCATAAGGATTATTGTCACTTACATCCAGCCCTTCGAGAATATGTTCTTCGGGAAGATAATCTGCGGGATCAAGATCCATGAAGTAATTACAGAACCATATTCCGACATATGTGATCTCGGTATTATCCGCAGATGCTCCTTCCGGAATCATCGCATATACAAATCCGTAGTACTCATCCGCATCCATTGCGATAATATCGTATCCTTCGGGTTCTCCCGTTACATTATAGTAATCGAGATATTCCTCTTCCACGCCTATCATTTCAAGTCTTTCGATCTCTGAGGCGTAATCGACGGGGGTATAATCCACTACAAGATCGGTAACAAACTGGGGATCCCAGGGATTGTAGTAAACAACCATGAAATCCTTAGGATCCATGTCAGAAGTAATTGTTTCGGGGTAGATCCTGAACATTTCTTCATCCAGCTGATGAAATTTTTGATATTCTCCGTCGTCATATATGGTTGTGTTGAAGTAATTATCATAATTTTCTATATCGTCGTAAACCTCGATCTTCTCGATCCAAACCGAGAAGATCAGAAGTCCCACTGCCAAAAACGCGAGAAACAGCTTAATTAAGCCGTATCCCAGAAGAACGCATACAACGATTATTACAGTGGTAAAGAATCCTTTTTTATTCTTAACGATCTTCTGAAGCACCCCGGTAACATAGAGTGTTATCACGCCCATAACTCCGAGGCCGATAACGGATGCGACGAGGGTTGCTATATTTTTGGCATTTACTTCAAAATGTATCGATTGAAGTACTATGGATACAGCCAGTACAATAAGACCGGCTATCGATACGATCTGAATAAATGTCAGCAGTTTACTTTTTTCCTTACCGGCATAAGCCGCCATATGTTCGGCGACTTCCCTTACTTCATTGTTCATCATCTCGCTTTTCCTTTCTCCGTCTATGATTTCCCTTACATCCACATCGTAAAAGTCCGCTATTTCGACAAGCAGAGAAATATCCGGAAGATTGCTTCCGGTTTCCCATCTGGATACAGATCTGGAACTGACATTAAAAACCTGAGCCAGTTGTTCCTGGGTCATCTGCTTTTCGTTACGAAGCATTTTTAAAAATTGTCCTGTTTTTTTCTGATCCAACTTGCGACCTCCTTTCACGATTGATTTTCGGAATTTTCCGAAGAAAAAACCACGACACAAAGCGAGAATTGCGTGTTTTTTGCGGCAGGACACATCATGTCCTGTAGAAAAATCCTTAAAAACTATACCATAACGGGACCTTTTCTACAAAAAAATCCGGCCGGCATAAGCCGACCGGATTTAATTAAAGGAGTTTATGAACCTGTAAAACTGTTTTTTGGGATTTGATTATTTATGCTCCCACTTCCATCCGGCTACTTCGGGAAGGTCTTCGCCATACTGGTGGATGTACTGGGTGTGCTCAACAAGCTTGTCGCTCATCTTCTGATAGAGGTAAGCACCTCTGTTTCCGAGCTGAGGAAGATTCTTAAGTGCAAGCTGTACAAGGTGGAAACGATCCACATGGTTCTGAACACGTACATCGAAAGGAGTGGTAATGGTGCCTTCTTCTTTGTATCCGCGTACATGCATGAGACGGTTGTTGTGACGTCTGTAAGTAAGCTCATGTACAAGGGATGCATATCCGTGGAAAGCAAATACAACGGGCTTATCCTGGGTGAAGAGCATATCGTACTCGGCATCCTGAAGTCCGTGAGGATGCTCGTTTGCAGGCTGGAGCTTGAAGAGATCGACTACGTTGATGAAACGGATCTTGATCTCGGGAATCTCGCTCTTGAGAATTGAAACTGCTGCAAGGGCTTCAAGGGTAGGAGTTTCACCTGCGCAGGCAAATACGATGTCGGGTTCCTGTCCCTGATCGTTGGAAGCCCACTCCCAGATTCCGATACCCTGAGTGCAGTGCTTAACTGCTTCGGGCATGGAGAGCCACTGAGGTCTGGGATGCTTAGATGCTACGATTACGTTTACATAGTTACGTGAACGGATACAGTGATCGAAGCATGAAAGCAGGCAGTTGGCATCGGGAGGAAGATAGAGTCTTACGACGTCTGCCTTCTTATTGGCGATGTGATCCATAAATCCGGGATCCTGATGAGTGAATCCGTTGTGGTCCTGCTGCCATACGGTTGATGCCATGATAAGGTTGAGGGATGCGATCTCCTCTCTCCAGGGAAGCTGGTTGCTAACCTTGAGCCACTTAGCATGCTGTGCAGCCATTGAGTCGATGATACGAGCGAATGCTTCGTAAGTAGCGAAGAATCCGTGACGTCCGGTGAGGAGATATCCCTCGAGCCAGCCTTCGCACATATGCTCGGAAAGCATGGAGTCCATAACTCTTCCGTCAGCTGCGAGGTGATCGTCATCATCATAACGCTCTGCATTCCAATCACGGTTCTCTGCCTCAAATACGGCATTGAGTCTGTTGGAGTTGGTCTCATCGGGTCCGAAAATTCTGAAGTTCTTAGCTTCTTTATTAAGCTTGAAGATATCTCTTACGAACTTACCGAGTTCGATCATATCCTGACCGTCGCGCTCGCCGTGTCCCTGAGTATCAAATGCATAATCTCTGAAATCGGGAAGTCTGAGGTCTCTGAGAAGAAGTCCGCCGTTTCCGTGAGGGTTAGCACCGATTCTTGCATTTCCTACGGGAGCAAGAGATCTGATATCCTCGAATGCTCTTCCGTTTTCATCGAAGAGCTCTTCGGGCTTGTATGAACGGAGCCAATCCTCAAGGATCTTCAGATGCTCTTCGGGCTTCTCCATGGAAATGGGTACCTGGTGAGCAAGGAAGTTTCCTTCGATCCTCTTGCCGTCAACTACCTTAGGTCCGGTCCATCCCTTGGGGGTACGAAGTACGATCATGGGCCATACGGGACGAGTGGTGTCGCCGGTGGTACGAGCATGCTCCTGAATAGCCTTGATCTTCTCAATAACGGTATCGAGAGTCTCAGCCATGAGCTTGTGCATGGTCATGGGATCGTCGCCTTCTACGAAGTAAGGCTCCCATCCGTTGCCGTGGAAGAAATCAACGATTTCCTGATGGCTCATTCTTGCGAATACGGTGGGGTTGGCGATCTTGTATCCGTTGAGGTGCATAATGGGAAGAACCGCACCGTCGGTTACGGGGTTAAGGAATTTATTGGACTGCCATGAAGTAGCGAGAGGTCCGGTCTCAGCCTCACCGTCTCCTACTGTTACTGCAGCGATAAGATCGGGGTTATCGAAAACCGCACCGAATGCGTGAGCGATTCCGTATCCGAGCTCACCACCCTCGTTGATGGAACCGGGAGTTTCGGGTGCGCAGTGTGAAGGCATTCCTCCGGGAAATGAGAACTGCTTGAACAGTTTCTGCATACCGGATTCATCCTCTGAAATATTGGGATAAACCTCTGAATAAGTTCCGTCGAGGTAGTCGTTTGCGATATAGAAGTTTCCGCCGTGTCCGGGACCTGAGAGAAGGATAAGGTCGAGATCATATCTCTTAATGACACGGTTTAAGTGTACGAAGACAAAGTTCTGTCCGGGTACGGTTCCCCAATGTCCTACGATCTTCTTTTTAACCTGATCGATGGTGAGGGGTTTTCTGAGAAGGGGATTCTCAAGCAGGTAAAGCTGTCCTGCTGCGAGATAGTTGGCTGCACGGAACCATCTGTCCATACGGCCGAGAAGTTCATCGGTAATCGGTCCCTTTTCGGGGATCATCACATCTGAATTTTCGTTCATGGAAATACTCCTTTCTTATGTACGTCCTGAATGTCCATACGAATCTGGGATTATAATACTTTATAAATATTCATTTGTATCTCAGCCTATTGGTAATTTTTGGGCAATTTTTGCTAAATTTCTCACTTTCTTTTTATGAGCATTTACCGAAAAATTGAAAAAATAGCCAAAAAGTGACTCGTATTTTGGTTTGAAATTGGATAAAAATAGCGACACTTTTCAGAAAAGTGTCGCTAAATTACTTAAATATATACAACAACTACTTAAAAACTTAATTGCTTTTTATTTCATATTTCCTATATAGGAATCTACATACAAATAGTGTGAACTTTAAAAAAAAGAAGTCCGTTTTACGGACTTCTTTCACGTTCCCGGGCGGATTCGAACCGCCGGCCTTTCGCTTAGGAGGCGAACGCTCTATCCTGCTGAGCTACGGAAACATTATTCTATCGGAACGTCGGGTTCTTCGGGATAATTGATGCTTCCCTGAAGCCAGACGATACCCTTGAATCTTCTGCCCGGAACAGGTTCACCGAGCAAATCCATTATATTGATGGCAACATCAAATGTCAAATCATTAACAAGGAGTGTCAGGATGTAAACTTCCTCTTTTGAGACATTATTGAGTATCCTGCGAACCTTTATGATCTCGCCGAGTATATTATACTGATCACACTCAACACCGTAGGGCATGATACTGGTATAAACTATGCTGTAGATGTCTTCGTGTCCGACTCTTCTGGATACTTCACTGTACAGATCCATATCCTGCATAGTCAGTTCTTCGATAGCTTCTTCATTGCCGGTTCTTGCATTTTTCAGAAGTCTGTATCTTTCAACCTTCTGAAGTTTTGTTTTGACCTCATCATCTTCGGATTCTTTTCCCGCAGGGAGTAAGATTGTTCCTTTGATAGATAGTCCTGCAAGAGTCAGGGTTGTTCCCTTTATGGGAAGACGTCCGGAAACCTGGGCGCTGATATAGGGGATCTTATTCTGGATGAAAAAAATAAGGGACATCCCGAGTCTTACATCATCACATATTCCGGCATAGGAATCCCTGGCCGCATGTCTTTCGACGGAAACATCTTCGGTGGAAGTGATTCCGGTTCCTTTAAGATAGGGAAAATAATAATCGGTGTGAAAAAGATCGTCTTCGCTGAAAGTTCCGGCAGCGGTTATTCCGATGCCCTCACCCACATCTTTGGAAAACTCCGCGAGCATAACGTCATCAAGGGACATGGTATAACCCCTCGAGTCATTTTTCTTGACGCTTTGGAGAACCAGGTCCTTGATGTCTTCTCTTTTTATTTTACTGAAGCCGATGGCTCGTAGAAATTTATGCATTTAAATCCGTGATCAATTCTTAGGCTCGATCTTGGTCATTCCGCCCATGTAAGGCTGAAGAGCCTTGGGAATATTGATGCTTCCGTCCTCGTTGACATTGTTCTCGAGGAAAGCGATAAGTCCCCTGGGAGTTGCGAGTACGGTGTTGTTAAGAGTATGAACAAGGTAAGTTCCGTTCTCACCCTTAGTTCTGATGCCGAGTCTTCTTGCCTGTGCATCTCCGAGAGTTGAACATGATCCAACCTCGAAGTACTTCTGCTGTCTGGGGCTCCATGCTTCAACATCGCAGGACTTAACTTTGAGATCCGCAAGGTCTCCGCTGCAGCACTCAAGAGTTCTGACGGGTATATCGAGACTTCTGAAGAAATCTACGGTGTACTTCCACATCTTGTTGTACCAGTCCATGGAATCTTCGGGCTTGCAGAGAACTACCATCTCCTGCTTCTCGAACTGGTGAACTCTGTAAACACCTCTCTCTTCGATTCCGTGAGATCCGACTTCTTTTCTGAAGCAGGGAGAATAAGAGGTAAGGCACTGAGGAAGTTTGTTTTCTTCAATGAGCTGTCCCTGGAATCTTCCGATCATGGAATGTTCGCTGGTTCCGATAAGATAAAGATCCTCGCCCTCGATCTTATACATCATTGCTTCCATTTCCTTGAAGCTCATAACGCCGGTAACAACATTGCTTCTGATCATGAAAGGAGGGATGCAGTAAGTGAATCCCTTATCGATCATGAAATCTCTCGCATAGCTGAGCATTGCGGAGTGAAGTCTTGCTGCATCTCCGATGAGATAATAAAATCCGTTTCCGCTGGTACGTCCGGCAGCATCCTTATCGAGTCCGCCTATTCTTTCAAGAATATCTGCATGATAAGGTACTTCAAAAGAAGGAACTACGGGATCTCCGAATTTCTCGTTTTCAACATTTTCACTGTCATCCTTACCGATGGGTACGGAATCATCAATGATATTGGGGATGACCATCATAATCTTGGTAATCTTCTCGCCAAGCTCTTCTTCGATCTTCTCGAGCTCTTCGAGTCTCTTGGCTCCGGCCTCGACTTCTGCCTTCTTGGCATCTACCTCTGCCTTAAGCTTTTCGGCTTCTGCGGTATCACCTGTGCTCTCCGCTTTCTTCATCCTGCCCATAAGTCCGCCGATCTCTTTGGAGACAGAATTTCTTTTACTTCTTAAGCTGTCACCTTCCTGCTTTGCTTTACGTACCTGATCGTCAAGTTCAGCTACTTCATCAACCAGTGAAAGCTTCTCATCCTGAAATTTCTTTTTGATGTTTTCTTTTACAAGATCCGGATTTTCTCTTATGAGCTTAATGTCTATCATTTTATTATTACCTCGCTTAACGCAATGTTATTTTTTTAATGCTTTGTTCAGAGCTTCCTGCTCTTCAGTTCCGAGTTCGTGCTTGCACTTACCCTTTTCTATCTCTCTGGTATATACATATCCGCCTTCGGTGGAATATACGTTATTTATCAGAACTCCGTTATCTTCCTCATCAAGGATAACAACAACGGCACTCATCTCTCCTCCGAGCTGTTCGTATGCATCGTATCTTACGATGCCCATTTTCTGATAAACTCCTTTGAGCCTTCCGAAGATCTTCCTGATGTCATCGGAATTTTTGGAAGAATCCTTAAGAAGTTTTTTATTGTCTTCGATTATCTGATCGAGTTCTTCTTCAAGACTCTTTCCGCCTTCACCGGATGTAAGATCATCAATCCTCTCGGAAAGGATCCGGATCTGTTTTTTGTTTTTTGAATTCATCGCGATGAGAATTATGATCGCGATAAAACACACACAAAGAACTATCACCCAGATTCCGGGATCGAGACTTCCCAGCCCGAGGGTACTTAATATACTGCTCTGCAATGGGGCACCTCCAATTATGACACTAATGTCAGCTTCTTAATTTTGCAGCTATACGATCGAGATCTTCGTTATTGTAGAATTCGATCGTTACGGTGCCTGCTCCGTTTCCTTTACCTGAGATCGAAACCTTGGTTCCGACCGCCATCTTAAGATTCTCTTCCATATCATGGTAGAAGACCTTAAGTGCTTCGTCAGTAACCGGTCTGGGCTTGGCAGGTTTCTTCAGTGAATTGACAAGCTTTTCTACATCACGGACATTAAGTCTTTCATCGACTATTCTTTGAGCAACTTCTTCCTGCTTCTCGGGATCTTCGATTGCAAGAAGTGCTCTTCCGTGACCTGCGGAGATCAGATCCTCAACCAGCATTTCCTGAACTTTATCGGAAAGCTTGAGAAGTCTGATGGAGTTGGTGATGGCAGATCTGCTCTTTGACAGAGTCTCGGCAATTTCATCCTGAGTAAGATCATACTCATCAACGAGTCTCTTAAATCCCTGCGCTTCTTCAATGGGATTGAGATCCTTTCTCTGCATGTTCTCGATAAGGGATATTTCAAGGATCTCTTTCTCACTGTAATTTCCTATGATAACAGGAACTTCTTTTAATCCGGCAAGCTTTGATGCTCTCCATCTTCTCTCACCGGCGATTATCTCATAATGATCTCCCCTGTCCTGAACAAGAATGGGACTGATAAGTCCGTGGATCTTGATTGAATCGGACAGCTCCTGAAGAGCATCCTCATCAAATTTTCTTCTGGGCTGTTTCCTGTTGGGTTCAACCTTATTGATGCTTACCATTGTTCTGGCATCATCATTTTCTTTCTTGGATTGTTCCCTAGCGGCTTTGGTATTTTCTTCAGCCGTGTCGTTCTTCACCACATTGGGTATCAGTGCATCAAGTCCCTTGCCAAGTCCCTTCTTTGCCATTTTTCCCTCCAAAACATTTTTATAACACTTGATATTATTGCTTATCTGCAAGCATTGAATCTACTTCTTTTGCAAGATTCATATAAGCTATCGCACCGCTGCATTTAGGATCGTATACGGTAATGGGCTGTTCGAACGAAGGAGCCTCAGACAGTCTTATATTTCTGGGAATCTTTGCTTCGAAAGTATGATACTTTACGGTATTTCTTACACTGTCTACTACATCATTGGACAGTACGGTTCTTCCGTCATACATCGTGAAAAGAATACCGGTAAGATCAAGAGTGGGGTTCATTCTGCTTCTGACCAGATTAATTGTTTCGATAACCTGACCGAGACCTTCAAGTGCCAGGTACTCACACTGAACGGGAACGATTACACCGGTCGCTGCTGCCATTGAGTTTACCGTGGTAAGACTTATGGCAGGAGGACAGTCTATAAATATATAGTCATATTCGTCTTTTACAAAATCAAGTTCTCTTCTGAGGATAAGGTTTGCTTTATCCTTTCCGGCCATCTCTATCTCAACGGCACCGAGATTAACATTGGCAGGAACAAGTGATACATTCTTGGCAACATCTTTGATGATTGCCTCGGATAATGTGCACTCTTCCAGCATTACCTCATAGATGGTATTTTCAACTTCGTTCTTATTTACGCCGAAGCTGCTGGACGAATTTCCCTGAGGGTCCATATCAATAAGAAGTACTTTCTTACCGAGTTCTCCCAGTGAAGCTGACAGGTTAACTGCCGTACAGGTCTTGCCGACCCCGCCTTTTTGATTGGCTATTGCTAAAATTCTATTCATATTTACCCCTTTTCGTAATGCGGACAGTGGTTATTATATCACGAATTGTTCCACGTGAAAAATAAATCTGTGATTTTGGTCAGCCGCTGTATGGATGAATTTCTATAATCAGATCATCTACGGCATGCTTCAATTTGATGTTATTGATAACCAGTTTATCATCGGGAAATAGAATCGGTTTGATTCCATCATCCGTATCCAGTACAAAATATCTGTATCCTGCCTCGTCATATATGATTGCAAAGTTTGCGTTCCACTGATTTATATAATACGGTTCGCACAATTTATACGGGACAACCATACGATATGTTCTGAACAGAATATCTATCTCTTTAGTATATCTACCGGATTCGTCAAGGATCTCTTCGGGTACATTTCCTTTGTACTGTTCCAGATAAGAATTAAGGGATAAATTCCTTTTATAATCTCCTTTTATGTGAATCCAATATATCCATATTCCGGAATCAAGGAGTCCCAAAAGTGCCAAGGCTTTGCAGGGAGAAGCAAGGAATCCTACGGCTATAAGTATTCCTCCGATCCATGGGATATATGGGACAGACACCTTACCGCTCCGGTTAATGATTGAACATATATTTGAAAACAGTATGATTCCCATTCCTATAAGGACAGGAATCCTGGACCCAAAAGCTGAATCAAAGATCCATCTGTTTAGATAATCCCATTTAGTTAATGGTTCTGAGACGAGTAAGCTTTTGATATATACCCATAAAAAGGTAATACATATTACTGTCCCGACGATGTCCAATAAAGCAAATTTAATCCTTCTTTTTCTGAAAACAGGATCTCGGTTTCTATCGGAACCGTTATCCGCAGACAAAGATGCTCCACAATGAGGACAATATGTGGAATCGTCACCTACTTTATTTCCGCAATTCAAACAAATCATAATATCTTTATGCAGGATTCACGTGAAATGAAATCCTTATCCAAACAATAACCCCAACAACATCAGTAACATGAAGAAAGCTAACCAGGATACAGCCAATATCAATAACGGTTTATTTGCTTCCGCTATTAATCCGATATACGGATTTTCTTTTATTTTCTTTATTATTCCGATTCTTTCTTTTTCAGATACCGGTGTTTTTGAACTATCCGTTCGGCTGTCTTGTCCTATCCAGGTTCCGCAATAAAGACATGCCTTATCCTCAAGTTTTATTTGTTTCCTGCAATTCGGACATTTCATACTGAATAGAAATACCTATATATAGTGGTGCATTAATTTGTTGTTGTGAAACTATTTTTCAAAACCACTAAAGATTGTTTCACGTGAAACATTCAAACCCTAAATCTAGAAAATGTTTCACGTGAAACATAAAAATCTAGTACACGAATATTTCAGTAAATAGCTAAAAACAATATATAGTGTAACTTTTAGATCCTATCACAAGGGTTTCTTGGAAGGAGTTCCCGGCTTCCTGGGATATGACTTAGGGCATGAAGAATCTTTTGAAAAAATTAAAAGATCTCTAACCATATCGCTATCAGGCAGAGTAAATGTATCTTCTTTTATAAGGGATGCGTTTAAAACAGATAATGCATGGGAAGCAGATTCAAGTTCTATATTTCCCTTGTCGGATTTATAAGCAATAAATATTCCGCCTGTTTTTACAAAGGGTAAACACAGTTCACACAAAACAGGAAGATTTGCCACTGCACGGGAAACACAAAGATCATATTGCTCCCTCATGGATGAAACATGTCCGGCTTCTTCGGCACGTCCATGATAAGTAGATATACCTGTTAGATTTAATGCAGATATTACTTCATTCAGAAAGGTAAGTCTTTTTTGAAGAGAATCAAACAGAGTAATATTCAGCTCCGGAAAAATAATTTTCAAAACCATTCCGGGGAATCCTGCTCCGGTACCTACATCAATAAGAGATTTATTACCTGACATATCTATATCTCTTACAATGGTGACTGAATCAATATAATGCTTAATAAGCACATCATCAAATTCGGTGATGGCAGTAAGATTAAGAGACTTGTTGGTCTCTATCATCATCTCATAATATGTATCAAGCTTTTTTATCTGATCATCCGATACAGATACACCATATTCAGAGAGATATGAAATTAATTTAGAATAATCATGCATAGAATTATGACACACGTGTCATTTAATTATTATTCAAATTTTTTCTGTTTAACTTTTCAAGATACACGAGCAGCACTGAAATATCCGCAGGAGAAACACCTGATATTCGTGATGCCTGTCCTACCGATACAGGTCTGAATTCTTTCAGATGCTGTCTTGCTTCCAGGCGAAGAGACGGAACATCATCATAATCAATATTCTCGGGAATGAGTTTTACTTCAAGTCTCTCCTGTTCCCTGACCTGTTTTTCCTGACGTTTTATATAACCTTCGTACCTGATCTCAATCTGAACCTGTTCGATTACATCATTGGGAAGTTCAGGTCTTTCGGGATCCAGAGGTTTTAATAATTCATAATCAAGCTCCGGTCTGCAAAGAAGCGAAGCAAGTGATGTTGCCGTAGAAAGAGGTGATGACCCGAGAGATTCCAGATAAGAACATACATCCTTACCCGCACCGAGCATAATCTCTTTAAGTCTGTCTATCTCGGTGTTAATCATCTCCTGCTTTTTCAAAACACCAGAGTATACTTCATCGGAAACAAGTCCGACTTTATGTCCGTACTTTCTGAGTCTTAAGTCAGCATTATCCTGTCTGAGAAGAAGTCTGTACTCCGCTCTGGAAGTCATCATTCTGTAAGGCTCCCTGTTATCTTTTGTAACAAGGTCATCTATAAGAACTCCGATATAAGATTCACTTCTCTTAAGAACAAGAAATTCTTTTCCGAGGATTTCCATCGCAGCATTTACACCAGCAACAAAACCCTGTGCAGCAGCTTCTTCATAACCGCTGCTTCCGTTAAACTGACCGCCGGCAAATAATCCTTTGATCATTTTAAATTCAAGATGAGGATACAAGTCTTTGGCATTAATGCAATCATATTCGATGGCATAAGCATTTCTGACTATCTTGCAATTCTCAAGACCGGGAACGGTTCTGTACATTGCAAGCTGTACATCTTCGGGAAGTGAAGAACTCATTCCGTCGACATACATTTCATCCGTATATAATCCTTCAGGTTCAATAAATACCTGATGTGATTCTTTCTCCGAAAATTTTACAACCTTATCTTCTATTGAAGGACAATATCTGGGACCTGTTCCCTCAATGATTCCTGCATAAATGGGTGACCTGTCAAGATTGGCTCTGATGATATCATGTGTTTTCTTGTTGGTATGGGTAAGCCAGCATGACACCTGTTCTTTTTGAATGGAATCCGGATCCGTGGAAAAAGAAAAGGGAACTATCTTTTCATCACCCTTCTGCTCTTCCATCTTTGAAAAATCAATTGTTTTTCCGTCCATTCTGGCGGGAGTTCCGGTTTTAAATCTGCGTAAAGTAATTCCCGCTGCTCTTAATGAATCTGAAAGATGAGTTGCAGCCTGTAATCCGTTGGGTCCGGTACAAACGATGGACTCTCCGGTAAGACATCTTGAATTAAGATAAACTCCGGTACAAAGAACAACAGCCTTTGCATGATAAACCGCTCCGGTTTGTGTTTTAACACCGGTAACTCTTTTTTCAAAAGTTCCTTCTTTGGAATCAGAAGGAATCTCTTCCCACAAAAGCTCACATACTTCAGCCTGTTTGATAGTCAGATGTTCCTGTGATTCGAGAACTTTTCTCATCTCCACGGAATAATCTTTTTTATCAGCCTGAGCTCTGAGTGAATGAACCGCAGGACCTTTGGATGTATTGAGCATCTTACTCTGGATAAAAGTCTTATCGATATTTTTACCCATCTCTCCGCCAAGTGCATCAAGTTCTCTTACAAGATGTCCTTTGGAAGAACCTCCTATATTAGGATTACAGGGCATAAGAGCAATGCTGTCCACACTTACAGTAAAGACAACTGTCTCAAGTCCGAGTCTGCTGCAGGCAAGAGCGGCTTCACATCCCGCATGTCCTGCGCCGACTACGGCAACATCCATATCAAATTCTACTCCGGTACATTTCAGATCCATTTTATTTGCCCATACAGAATTTTGAGAAGATCTCATTGGCAAGATCATCACCGATCTCTTCTCCGATTATAAGTCCGAGAGACCTGTAAGCATCGTACAGATCTACGGTATAAATATCAGTCTCCATGCCGGATGAAATACACTCAAGAACATTTCCCAGTGATTCATCAGCCTGCATCAGAAGTTCCTTATGTCTGAGTCCCGTGATCACAACCTCGGATGATGAAGTTATCTCTCCTGACATAAACAGTTTCTTAATACATCTCTTAAGATCATCAAGACCCTGTCCGCCCGATGCAGACATTATGATACAGGGATATCTGTCAAAAAATTCCGTTTCGGAAATTTCCTGAAGCGAAGGATCCGCAGAATACCTGAAATGCTCATATATATCCTTAGGTCTTATCTTAAGAGTCTTATCTGCTTTGTTTAATATGATAATACATTTTCTCGTATAAACGGATGAAAAGATTTCCATATCATCCGTAGTCAACAGCTCAGAAGCATCAATCATAAAAAGAACCAGATCCGCTCCCGATGCTGCATCCATTGCCTTTTTGGTACCGATGCTTTCAATAGGATCGTCTGTTTTACGGATACCTGCGGTATCGGTTAACTTGAGGAGAATTTCGTCAAGTCTTACATATTCTTCTATCGTATCCCTTGTTGTTCCGGGAATGTCGGAAACAATGGCTCTGTCTTGCCCGGTAAGCAGATTTAATAGAGAAGATTTACCGGAATTGGGACAGCCGGCAATACACGTATTAATACCTTCTCTTACGAATCTTCCGGAATCATAAGAGGCAATAAGCTTTTTTATCTCACTTGAAACTGTTTTTACAACTTCTTCAATATGATCGTCATATCCCGTCAGATCGTAATGCTCCGGATCATCAATGGCTGATTCTATATATGCCGTTTCATATAAAAGCTTTGCCCTGAGTTCTTTGATGACATCGGACACTCTGCCGGACATCTGATCTCTCGATGCTTTAAGAGCCGCTTCGGATCTTGATGAAATAAGATCCATTACAGCTTCCGCCTGAGCAAGATCCATTTTACCGTTTAAAAAAGCTCTTCTTGTAAATTCTCCGGGCATGGCATGGGCCGCGCCTTTTTTGATAACAAGATCAAGAACTTTTTTAAGCAGAAAAACACCGCCATGGCACTGAATTTCAACTATATCTTCACCGGTGTATGAATGAGGTGCTTTATATAACAAAGCAATACATTCATCGATGGTCTCTTCTCCGTCTTTAACATATAAATGTCTGAAAGAAGAAGCCTCCATGGAACCGAGCACTTTTTGTCCCCTGGAATCAAATAAAATATCAGAGCACACAGAAACGGCATCAGGTCCGCTGACTCTGACAATTCCTATTCCCGATTCCGACAATGCGGTTGAGATTGCTGCAATTGTTGATGACTTTACTTCCGACATATTTTATAAAAAGGGCCAAGGCAGATGCCATGGCCCTGTAGGGTTAAATCTTACGGATCAATATCTTCTGCCCCTGCGTCCGTTATAACGACCGCGATCTCCGGTAGGCTTTACACCTTCTTTGAGAGCGACAACAATGTGTCTGTTGGAACCTTCTCCCTCACTGTAGGTATATACATAATCGTTATCCTGAAGTGCGGAATGAATAATTCTTCTCTCATAAGGATTCATTGATTCAAGCTCGTAGGGACGGCCTGTTCTCTTAACCTTTGAAGAAACATTCTTGGCAAGATTCTCAAGAGTTGCTCTTCTTCTCTCTCTGTAATCTTCGGTATCTACCTTAACTCTGATATACTGCTCGCTTTCCTTGTTTACTACAAGGCTTACAAGATACTGAAGTGAATCAAGAGTTGCTCCTCTTTTTCCGATAAGGATTCCCATATCATTTCCGAGAAGTTCGATATCGAGAGCATTTTCGGAAAGTTCAAAAGAAGTCTTGATCTGAGCTTCAAGTTCCATTGCCTTGAAAACATCCTCAAGGAATTTAACGGCGATTGCTTCGTATTTGGCAGGATCGGATACGGGAATGATCTTCTCCGATTCAGATTTTTTTACAGGAGCTTCTTCGGTCTTTACTTCCTGAGTGCTCTCTTCTGCTTTATTTTCCTCAGCAGGAACTTCATCGGATTTAATGCGTGCTTTGATAACCGCATTTTTGGAACCGAGTCCGAGGAAACCTGAAGATCCTTCCGATACAACAACGTAATCAAGTCTGTCACTGGTAACTCCAAGATCCTGGCAGGCATCAGTGATCAGATCATTTACCGACTTACCTGTATATTCTTTATAATCCATCTATATGTGACCTCACTTACTGTTTCTCTTATTGAATTCGCTTACCAGATTTGCTTTGGCAGCCAGTGATCCGGGAGCATAATCGGCAGACTTACTTACTTCCGCGCCTTCAACATCATCATCGGAAGCAGCCTTATTTACATAAGAAGCCTTGGTCTGAATGCTGCGGGTATTCATTGCCGCATATGCCTGCATTCTTTCCTGATTAGCCTGAATCTGTTCGAGCTTTTTCTTACTCTTTTCGGCATTTTTCTCGATAAGCTCGTTAATATCTATCTTATCGATACGCTTATTCATGCAGATCTGAAGAACGATACGAACAACAGCATTTGCAATCCAGTAGATACCCATACCTGCGGGGAATGAAAACGCAAACCATACAGACATAAGGGGCATCATTACATTCATGGTCTTCATTGACTGCGCCATTGAATCGGCCTGTGAATTATCACCTGTAGGCTGAGGCTGATTGGGAGCAAGCTTGATTGAAAGCCACTGGGTGAATCCCGATAAAAGAGGGATCAGGATAGCCATGATCATCAGAAGATAAGCATGACTTGCAAAGCTTTCCTTAATAATATTCAAAGGTGAATTGACTATATTAAGTCCGAGGAAGTTGTTATAAGTATCAAGAAGTCCCTTGGTAACAACCTTTCCCGATGCGTCAAGAGTGGAGAGAATCTGCTGTCCGTTTATGGAAGCATCTGCAAGACCGTAATGCTCACTGATCTGAGCCATATCGGAAGTCGATACTCTGTTGAGAACATCGATGATTCCGTTGGTAAGATTACCTTCTTTTGTAAGGTTCTTGGAATACATTGATATGGCAGACTTAACGCTGGCAAGTTCAGCAGTATTCTCAGTGATGAATGCGCCGCCATCGGTAGCAACGATCTTATCGGCAAGTACTCTGAAAGTATCTCCGATCTTGGTTACATAAGCGGGAATCTGATAGATAACTCTGTACAGAGCTATGAGAATAGGGAACTGAATAAGCAGAGTAACACAGCTTCCGGCCTGGGAAACTCCGTACTTTGCATAAACAGCCTGAGTCTCAGCCTGCATTTTCATCATCGAATCCTGGTCTTTTTTGCCGTTATATTTCTTCTGAATGGCTTTGATCTCAGGATTGATCTTAAGCGAAAGCTTTGAGAACTTCTGCTGCTTATAAGTAAGAGGAATCATACATACGTTTACAAAAATAGTAAAAAGTATGATTGCTATACCTATGTTCGGGATTCCGATCTTATCAAGAACAAAGAACAATCCCTCCATTATCTTACCGAGTATCCAAACGATGTACTTGAAGATAGGAGTGGAATTAGGTGTTAATAAAGTAAAATACATTAAAATCTCCCTGAATATTTCTTCCTCATCTTAGGAACGGGATCATAACCTCCGTGTGAGAAAGGATTACATCTTAAGATTCTCCACAAAGCAAGTAAAGATCCCACAAATGCTCCGTGTACCTGAATAGCTTCCTTACCGTAAACCGAACAGGTAGGATAATAGGGACATCTGTATCTCTTAAGAGGAGAGAAATATTTCTGATAAATTGAGATCAACCAAATAAGAAATCTCTTCATAAATATATATGATCAATTGCCTGCTTTTTGCAGGATGTGATGGGAAGCTGCAAGACCCATCAGAGATTTCACGGTCTCTTCATACGACATTGATGCAGCATTTTTCTTGGCTACAAATACTATGTCCAAACCACTATTGAACATATGCTCGGAATTACGAAAAGCTTCCTTAACTAATCGCTTTACCCGGTGTCTTACGACACTGTTTCCGACTTTTTTACTGATACTTACGCCTACCCGGTTATAAGTTTCACCGTTTTTTCTGACATACATTATCAAAAATCTGTCTGCGAAGGAGTTGTGTGTACGGTAAACTTCCGAAAACTGCGCGTTCTTTCTTAATCTTTCCATTTTAAATATGCGGAAAAACAAAGGTCACATCAAATGTGACCTTTACTTTTAAGCCGATAATTTCTTTCTGCCCTTTGCTCTTCTGCTCTGAAGAACCTTACGTCCACCGGCTGAAGACATTCTTGCTCTGAAACCGTGAACCTTGGCATGAGACTTTTTCTTAGGCTGAAATGTCATCTTCATAAGGAAACACCTCCTTTTAATCAATCTCTTCGCTTAGTGTTGATAAACCTTAATCAACACGGGGGATCTCACTACCTGAGATCAGTCAGAAACGACACAAAACAGATTGTAATTAATTAAAGAAAGAGTGTCAAGCAAAAATAGCGGTTTTTATTTAATTTTAGGGAAAAATCAGGATTTTGAACTCCTTAAAAAATGTTGAAAAATTTTCTTTTCCACAGAGTTATCCACTTTAAATATCACCTAAAATCTTATCCCCATTTAGTGAAAAAGATGTGGATATTTACCCGAAATTATAAACTTTTTTATGTCAAACAACCCAAAAAGCCAGTAAATACCTACATTTTCCCACTTTATAAATTGGATACCTGTTTTCCACATAAATTACAATTATTCCTGTCAAAAAACTGCTTTGCCTCATTTCAGTACTTAATCCACAATTGTGGAAAACCCGCAAACGCATAAAAGGGAATAACCCGATTTGAATAAAAAATCCATCCATTATAAAATGGTACGGCAGCCTTATTTTTGGGCTTTTTTAAGCTGTATAAATAATCAGGAGAAATACTTAAACAACCTATGAACGCAGAGAAATTTACCAACGAAGAATACTGGGAAGAGATCAAGAGAAAAATACAGAGAGAGGCAGCAGTATCCGATATTACATATCATCTCTGGTTTGAAAACCTGGAATTCTGTGAAGTATCCGGTAATACCGTATATATCCGTTCCGAAAAAGAAGACGAAAGAGCACTCGGTTACTTAAATAATAAGTTTAAGCTGTATTTTGAGACCGTTATAGGTGAAGAACTCGGTCAGATAATTTCCGTTAAGTTCATTTTAAACAACAGCAATACCGTTATTGAGCCTGAAGAAACCAAGGTTGATAACGATACTCTGAATCCCGATTATACTTTTGAGTCTTTTGTCGTAGGTAATAACAATAAAATGGCTCATCAGGTATCTGTTGCGGTTGCCGAAGATCCCGGTAAAACCTGGAATCCCCTCTATATATACGGAGGCCCCGGACTCGGAAAAACCCATCTTATGCAGTCTATAGGTCACTTTATATTAAAGAAAGATCCCTCAAAAAAGGTCATATATGTTACCAGTGAACAGTTTACAAATGACGTTATTGAGTCATTAAGAAGCGGTAACAGTGCCGATTCAATGAGTAAACTCCGTGATAAATACCGTACCGTTGATGTACTTATGATCGACGATATCCAGTTTATTATAGGAAAAGAAGCAACTCAGGAAGAGTTTTTCCACACTTTCAATACCCTTCATGATGCCGGAAAACAGATAATTCTTTCATCAGATAAGAATTTTAAGGAATTTAAGTCCCTTGATGACAGATATATATCAAGATTCGCGTGGGGAATGACCGTAGATATAACCCCTCCCGACTATGAAACAAGATCCGCAATACTTAAAAATGATGCGGAAAAGTACAATATTAAGATAAGTGAAGAGATAATCGACTATATTGCTTCCAATATAAAGTCAAATATCAGAGAACTTGAAGGAGCTCTCAACAAGATAATCGCTTTTTCAAAGCTTAATAACAACAGTGAACCTGACATGGATTTTGCAAAAGAAGCCCTTAAAGACTTCATTTATCCGGCAGAATCCAACATGATTACTTTTGACCGTATAGTAGATGTGGTTTGTCAGGAATGTAATGCCAGCAAAGACGCCATAATGTCAAATAAGAGAAATGCGGATATTGTCTATCCCAGACATATAATCATGTACCTGGCATACGATATGCTCGGAATTACATATCAGCAGATAGCCCATAACCTTCACAGAAGCGATCATACTACCGTAATCAGCGGATGTAAGAAGATAGAAGCCGATATTAATTCAAATAAAAGTGGAAAAAATACCCGGGAGAAAGTGGATAGAATAAAAAAGATACTTTCAGGGTCATAAATCACTGATTTACATAATTTTTTGAATGTGAATCAAGGTTTGTAACTTATTTAATAACCGGTACTATTTCACATACTTATTCATTCCATTTTAGCCTTGAAAATAGTATAATAAATAAGGTTATGCACATAGTTCACAACCCCTATTACTTATTATACTGATTAAGATTTATATATAACATAAAAAGGCGCCCTCATTCACCAAAAGGAGTTTTTCACAATGAAGATATCCTCTTCCAAATCATCATTACTTGCGGGTATCCAGACCGTACTCAGAGCTCTTCCCGCTAAAAGCACCATGTCAATTATGGAGTGTATTCTTTTTAACACTACCGGAGGAAAGATAACTCTTACAGTTAATAACCTTGATCTTGGAATTGAGACAGTTATTGACGGAAATATTGAAGAAGCAGGTGTCGTTGCTCTTGATGCAAAACATATTTTTGAAATTATAAGAAAAATGCCCGATTCGGCATCGGATATTGAGATCATTACAGATTCAAATTATCAGACCGTTATTAAATGTGAGCAGGTTGTCCACAACATGCCCGGAAGAAGTGATGATGTATTCACATATCTTCCCGATCTTGATAAGAATGACAATATCGTAATGAGCCAGCTTTCACTCAGAGAGCTTATCAGAAAAACCATTTTTTCAATTGCCGAGATTAGTGAGGATACTCCCGGTCAGCAGACCATGAGGGGTGAACTCATGGAGATAAAAGAAAACACCGTAAGAATGTGCAGCCTTGACGGCCATCGTATTTCAATGTGCACGATGGAACTCAGGGAAAATTATTCCGACAAAAAAGTAATTATTCCCGGAAAGAGTTTAAAAGAACTTTCCAGGATTATTAATGGCGGAGCTGAAGATGATATTGAGATCATTTTTAATCCTAACCATATCAGTTTCGAATTCGGATCAACAAGAGTAGTATCCAGGATCATTGAGGGTAATTTCTTTGATGTTAACAAAATGCTCGTAGGTGATTACGAGACAAAAGTTAAGATCAACAAGAAGAGACTTACCGAATGTCTTGACAGATCTACCATTTATGTAAAAGAAGGCGATAAGAAACCTATAGTTCTTGATATTAAAGACGACAGCATTTCAATCAAGATCAATTCCGCAACCGGTAACATGAATGAAAATGTTCCCGCATCAAAATCCGGAAAAGATATGATCATTGGTTTCAATCCCAGATTTGTTATTGATGCACTTAATGTAATAGACGATGAAGAAATAGAGCTTGATTTTGTTAATTCAAAAGCTCCCTGCTTTATCAAGAAAGATGATATGTCCTATGTCTATGTAGTGCTTCCCGTAACAATAAGTGCGGTATAAAAATGAGAGAATTTTATATAAAAGATGATTTTATAAAACTCGGTCAGCTCTTGAAAGCAGCAGGATTATGTGCGTCAGGAGTTGATGCAAAATATGACATCGTTAACGGTGAAGTCAAGTTAAACGGCAATACCGAAATCCAAAGAGGAAAGAAAATTATTGCCGGTGATGTTATCGAGTACAAGGGAAACAGTCTGATCGTAAAGAAAAAGGAAAACTGATGTGATCATAAAATCATTGGAACTTACGGATTACCGTAACTATGACAGACTGAACATAGAATTTGATAAAGGTACCAATATCTTCTACGGGGATAATGCACAGGGTAAGACAAATATCCTCGAAGCTTTATATATAGCGGCCACAACCAAGTCACATAAAGGAAGCCGTGACAGTGAGATTGTAAAATTCGGTAAAGAAGAATCTCACATAAGGACCGTTGTTGAGAATGATGGAATACCCACAAGAGTGGATATGCATCTGAGAAGTTCCAAATCAAAAGGAATTGCCATTGACGGAAACAGGATAAAAAAAGCTGCGGATCTTATGGGTATTTGCAAAGTAGTCTTTTTTTCTCCGGAAGATCTCAACATTGTAAAAAACGGACCTACATACAGACGTAGATTCATAGATATGGAGCTGTGTCAGTTAGATCAGTTTTATCTCTATAATCTCAATAATTACAATAAAGTTTTAAACAGAAGAAATCAGGTTCTCAAGGATATTTATTTCGATCATTCACTGGAAGAATCATTGAATATCTGGGATGATCAGCTGATATCATACGGAACCAAGATTGTTGAAAGAAGAGACAAATTTGCGTCCGAACTCGAAGAAGAGATAAAGGAAGTTCATTACAAACTTTCCGGAGGACGTGAAAATATAAGTATCATCTATGAACCCAGTACCACTGTCGAAGATTTTGAGAAAAATCTCAAAGCATCGAGAGCAAGAGATCTGAAATCAAAAATGACATCCATCGGTCCTCACAGAGATGATTTTGCTTTTATGGCCGGTGATATAGACATCAGGAAATTTGGATCCCAGGGTCAGCAGAGAACAGCAGCATTATCCCTTAAACTGTCAGAAATAGACATGATGAAAAAAATATCCGGTGAAAGTCCCGTACTTATGCTGGATGATGTTTTATCGGAGCTTGACAGAAAAAGACAGGGATTTTTGCTGGACAGTATAGGTGATATCCAAACATTCATAACCTGTACCGGAATCGACGACTTTGTTAATGACAGATTTGTCATGAACAGAGTGTTTTATGTTGAAAACGGAAATGTAAGACAAATGTCTTAAAATATAAACCTTTGGCTTTTAAGAGAAAGAGGTATCATGGAAGGCAGCTTGGAAAATACCAAAGTTACACAGGAATACGGCGGAGATCAGATTCAGATTCTTGAAGGACTTGAAGCTGTAAGAAAACGCCCCGGTATGTATATCGGTACTACCGCAAGCAGAGGACTTCATCATCTTGTTTATGAGATAGTAGACAATTCCGTTGATGAAGCACTTGCCGGTTATTGTACCCGCATAGAAGTAACTATCAACGAGGATAATTCCGTAACAGTTAAAGATAACGGAAGAGGAATACCCGTAGGTATAAACCATAAGTCGGGACTTCCCGCTGCAGAGGTTGTATTTACCATTCTTCATGCAGGTGGCAAGTTCGGCGGCGGAGGATATAAAGTATCCGGAGGTCTTCACGGAGTAGGTGCTTCTGTTGTTAATGCACTTTCCGAGTGGCTTGTTGCCGATATCAGACAGGAAGGTCATATTTACAGACAGAAATTCGAAAGAGGTCATGTAGTCGAGAAACTCCATATCATCGGAGATTGTGATGCGGATGATACCGGAACGACCGTAACATTCCTTCCCGATAAAGAGATATTTACCGAGACTACCGTTTATGATTTCAATATTTTAAAACTCAGACTTCGTGAGATGGCATTCCTTACCAAGGGTCTCAGGATCATTCTTAAGGATGACAGATCCGCAGAGGCTGCAGCTGCGATACTTACCGACAGCCAGATAGAAGAAGCTAAGGAAGCCGCAGAAGGAAAAGAAGATTCCGAAGAGCAGATCAATGAGCTTCTAAACAGAGCCAAGAAAGATGCCGAGGAAAGAGGAGAGGATGCTAATTTTGACACCACTGTCAAAAAAGAATCTCATCCCGAAAAAGAATCACAGATAAAGAGTACCGCAGGTAAAGTTCTGGAGTTCTATTACGAAGGCGGTATCAAAGAATACGTTCAGCATCTGAACAAGAGCAAGACTCCCATCTATGAAGACATTCTCTATTTTGAGGGTGAGAAGAACGGAGTCTATGTTGAAGTTGCGTTCCAGCATAACGATTCATACAACGAATCAGTATTTGCGTTTGTAAATAACATCAACACTCCCGAAGGAGGTACACATCTTCAGGGATTCAGAAATGCAATCACCAAGACATTCAACGATTATGCGCGTAACAAGAAAATGCTCAAAGATTCCGAGCCCAATCTTTCGGGTGAAGATATCAGAGAAGGTCTTACCGCAATCGTAAGTGTAAAGATTGCAGATCCTCAGTTTGAAGGACAGACCAAGCAGAAGCTCGGTAACTCCGAAGCAAGAGGAGCCGTTGATAATATCGTAAGTGAAAAACTTACCATATACCTTGAGCAGAATCCCGATGTAGGCAGAGCAATCTGCGATAAATCCATACTTGCCCAGCGTGCAAGAGAAGCAGCGAGAAAAGCAAGAGATCTTACCAGAAGAAAGACCGCTCTTGAAGGAATGGCTCTTCCCGGAAAACTTGCGGACTGTTCGGATAAAGATCCTTCACATTGCGAAATCTATATCGTTGAGGGAGACTCCGCAGGAGGAAGTGCAAAGGAAGCCCGTAACAGAGCTACTCAGGCAATCCTTCCCTTAAGAGGAAAGATCCTTAACGTTGAAAAAGCAAGACTCGACAAGATTTATGCAAATGCCGAGATCAAAGCAATGATAACCGCATTCGGAACCGGAATTCATGATGACTTTGATATTTCAAAGCTTCGTTATGACAAGATCATTATCATGACCGATGCCGATGTCGACGGTGCTCATATAGCTACACTTATGCTTACATTCATATACAGATTCATGCCCGAACTTATCAAGACAGGACATGTATATCTGGCTAAACCTCCTCTTTATAAGCTGGAGAAAAATAAAAAAGAATGGTACGCATATTCCGACGAAGAGCTTAATAAGATCCTGGATGAAGTAGGAAGAGATCAGAGCAATAAGATCCAGCGTTACAAAGGTCTCGGAGAGATGGATGCCGAACAGCTCTGGGAGACAACAATGGATCCCGAGAGAAGAATCCTTCTCAGAGTAGGATTCGATGAAGAGATGACAAGTGAGATAGATCTTACTTTCACAACACTTATGGGTGACAAGGTTGAGCCCAGAAGAGAATTCATCGAAGAGAATGCAAGATTTGTTCAGAATCTCGATATCTGATAATTGATAAAGACTTTCGTTCGAAAGAGGAATTATGGAAGATACTATTTTTGACAAAATACAGGAAGTAGATCTCAAAGAAAAAATGGAGACCTTCTACATCGATTATGCAATGAGCGTAATCGCGGCAAGAGCCCTTCCCGATGTAAGGGACGGACTCAAGCCTGTTCAGAGAAGAGTTCTCTATTCCATGGTAGAACTCAATAACGGACCTGATAAGCCTCACAGAAAGAGTGCACGTATCGTCGGTGATACGATGGGTAAATACCATCCTCACGGTGACAGTTCCATTTACGGATCACTCGTATTCATGGCTCAGCCCTGGTCCATGAGATATCCTCTTGTAGACGGACACGGAAACTTCGGTTCCATGGACGGCGACGGCGCTGCGGCAATGAGATATACTGAGGCAAGACTTTCCAAGATCAGTATGGAACTTCTTGCGGATATCAATAAAAACACCGTAGACTTTATTCCCAACTTTGACGGAACAGAGTCAGAGCCTGTTGTTTTACCCAGCCGCTATCCCAATCTTCTCGTTAACGGAGCAACCGGAATTGCGGTAGGTATGGCCACCAACATTCCTCCTCACAATCTGAGAGAAGCGGTCGGCGGTGTTATCAAGATCATTGACAATCGTATTGAAGGAAAAGAAACCACCATTGAGGACGTAATGGAAATTATCCAGGGTCCCGATTTTCCTACCGGCGGACTTATCCTCGGACACAGAGGTGTAGAGGAAGCCTACAGAACCGGACGCGGTAAGATCAGAGTAAGAGCGGTTACCGAGATTGAGCAGCTTCCCAACGGAAAGAGCCAGATCATTGTTACCGAGCTTCCTTACATGGTAAATAAGGCAAATCTTCAGATCAAGATTGCCGAGCTTGTTAAGCTCAAGAAGATTGACGGTATCACCGACATCAGAGATGAGAGTAACAGAGAAGGTGTAAGAGTTGTAATCGAGCTTCGTAAAGATGCCAATGCAAATGTCATCTTAAATCAGCTCTACAAGCATACACAGCTTCAGGATACTTTCGGTGTCATCATGCTTGCGCTTGTTAATAACGAGCCCAAGGTATTGACACTTCTCGAAGTACTTCAGCAGTATCTGAAGCACCAGGAAGACGTAGTAACCAGACGTACCAAATTCGATCTCGGAAAAGCGGAAGAAAGAGATCATATTCTCCAGGGACTTCTTAAGGCTCTTGATTTCATCGATGAAGTCATCAGCATCATAAGAGGATCCGCAACTCCCGCTGAAGCAAAAGAAAAACTCATTGCAAGATTCGGACTTGATGATGTTCAGGCTCAGGCTATCGTAGATATGAGACTGAGAGCTCTCACAGGACTTGAGAGAGACAGACTTCTTGCCGAGCATAATGAACTCCTTGCCAAGATCGAAGAACTCAGAGCAATACTTGCCGATGAGAAACTTCTCCTTGGAGTCATCAAAAAGGAAATCTCCGAAACCGCTGATAAATACGGTGATGAGAGACATACTCATTTCAGCAATGACATATTTGATATTCCCGATGAGGATATGATCCCTCACGAGAATACCGTTATCGCAATGACCAGACTCGGTTATATCAAGAGAATGAGCGTTGATAATTTCAAGGCTCAGAATCGCGGAGGTAAGGGAATAAAAGGTATGGCAACGATTGAGGACGATTATGTTGAAGATCTCCTCATGACCACAACACACCACTCACTTAATTTCTTCACCACTGCGGGAAGAGTTTACAGAATGAAGGCTTACGATATTCCCGAGTGTTCACGTACATCAAGGGGTGTTGCGATAGTTAATCTCCTTCAGCTTGAACCCGGAGAAAAGGTAAGTGCGATCATTCCCATCTGGGGATTTGAAGAAGGAAAGAATCTCTTCATCGCAACCAAGAACGGCACAGTCAAGAAGATGAAGATGGACGAGCTTATGAATGTCAGAAAGAGCGGACTCAGAGCCATCACTCTTGTAGACGGAAATGAGCTTATCGATGTTAAGATAACGGATTCCGATTCCGAGATCCTTCTTGCTACCAAGCAGGGTATGTGCATCAGATTCAGAGAAGAAGAAGTACGTACAACAGGAAGAGGAAGTATCGGTGTTATAGGAATGAATCTTGCCGGAGGTGATGAAGTTGTTGCAATGCAGCTTGCTTCCCAGGGTAAGTACATGACCTTCATTTCCGAAAAGGGAATGGGTAAACGTACCGACATTGATGAATTCAACGGACAGCACAGAGCAGGTAAGGGTGTTAAGTGTTACAAGATCACCGATAAGACCGGTGACCTGCTTGCTGCAAAAGCCGTTAACGGTGATGAAGAACTTATCATGATCACCGATGGCGGTCAGATGATCAGAATACGTATAGACGATATAAGCATTCTTTCCAGGATCACTTCCGGAGTTAAACTCATGAATCTTTCCGGCGGTGAGAAGATAGCCAACGTTGCGAAGGTCCGTGACAGACTTTCAAACGGTGAAAAAGAATTCGCTTCACTCGAAGAGGGCGAAGAGGCTATGGATAAAGAAAGCGAGAATATGGCCGGTTCCTTTGAAGAGGATGATGACGAAGAAGTGATCATTCCCGTTCAGGACGACAGTGAAGAGGACGGTTGATAAAAAATGGATTACACAATATTAAGAGATCTTGCAATCATTATTGTATTTGCTAAAGTTTTCGGACTTCTTGCAAGAAGGGTAAAGGCGCCGCAGGTAGTAGGTGAGATCATTGCAGGTCTTTTGATCGGTCCCAGCGTTCTTCACTTTGTTGATCAAAGCGATTTTATAACACAGATGGCGGAGATAGGAGTTATCCTCCTTATGTTCTCCGCAGGACTTGAGACTAATCTCAAGGATCTGCTTAAGACAGGATTCAAAGCATTTCTTATTGCTGTTTCCGGAGTAACGGTTCCACTGATCGGCGGAACAATCCTGTACATGTGTTTCTACGGATTCTCGGAAGTCGGATCGTCGGAATTTTACACAGCGGTTTTTGTAGGAGTAATCCTGACTGCAACGAGTGTAAGTATCACGGTTTCTACTCTTCGAGAAATGGGTAAACTTAAGGGTGAGATCGGACAGACGATCATGAGTGCTGCGATCATCGATGATGTCATCGGAATCATAGTTCTCACATTCGTTATTGGATTTAAGAATCCCGATTCAAATCCCGGTAAGGTAATCATCAATACCGCATTGTTCTTTGTTGCGGCACTCGGTATAGGATGGATCATCTACAAGATATTTAAACTTGCGGATATGAAATATCCTCATACCAGAAGAATTCCCATTATGGGACTTGCTCTCTGCTTCTGCCTAGCATATGTTGCAGAGACATATTTCGGAATTGCGGATATCACAGGTGCTTATGTTGCCGGCGTAGTTCTATGTTCGATCAAAGATTCAAGCTACATCGCAGAGAAGATGGATACCAATTCCTATATGCTCTTCGGTCCCGTATTCTTCGCATCCATCGGACTTAAAACTAACCTTACCGCAATTGACGGAAGTCTGATACTCTTCTGCATCTGCTTTGTACTTGTAGGCCTTATCTGTAAGATAATCGGATGCGGACTTGTAGGAAGGCTTTGCAGATTCTCCTGGCACGATTCACTTAAGATCGGTGTCGGTATGATGACGAGAGGAGAGGTTGCGCTGATCGTATCACAAAAGGGACTCAGCGTAGGAATGATCGGTTCCGAATATTTCACCGCAGTAATCCTGCTGATAGTTGTATCAAGTATTTCAACACCTATCATACTTAAAGCTTTATATGCAGCGGATGACAGACATCCGAGACAGGTACATGCGAAATAAAAAAGTAAAAGTACAAGAAACTATAAACGCTCCCACTTCCGTAACCAAGGAAATGCGGGAGCGTTTTCATAATGCTCTCATAAATGTTACATCGGAAAGAGAAAGACCCACGATAGGAACTTTGTCCGAGAAAACTATTCATGCGGTTATTAAAAATTATATCGAAGCAGATGAGGACAAGCAGGAAATTCCCATAGGAACTCATGTAGCGGATATCTATACCGGTGATCATATCTATGAGATACAGACTCAGAATCTGAAAAGACTTCATGAAAAGCTCGGGGATTTTCTTCCCATGTATAAAGTAACCGTAGTCCATCCGGTAATCAGGAAAAAAAAGATATACTGGATAGATCCGGATACAGGTGAAATGAGTAAACCAAGACGAAGTTCACCAAGAGTCGGAAGCATAGAATCTGCCATAAGAGAAGTTTACGGTATTAAAGAATATATAGGTAATCCTAATCTGAGTGTACGTTTGGTAGTGATAGATGCCGATGAATTCAGGATAAAAAACGGATACGGTAAGGATAATAAAAAATACGGAACATGGCTTGATAAAGTTCCGACGGATATAATAGATGACATTACTTTTGAATGTCCCGAAGATTATCTTCAGCTCCTTCCTCCCGAAATACCGGAAGAATTTACCGTTAATGACGCAGCGGGACTAGGAATGAAAAGGGACGAAGCAAGTCTTATCATTGCGTTTTTATATAAAGTTGGGGTAATAGAAAAGATAGGAAACAGGGGACGGTCTTATCTGTATAGAATGAAATACTAAGTGACAGTGGGGACGCTTCTATTTTGTCATCAGATGATGAATATCATTTGATGACAAAATAGAAGCGTCCCCACTGTCACTTTAAATCTCATCGGGATCCGAGGGCTGCAGTGAGAAGATAAATTCACTTCCTTCACCCGGAGTTGATATTACATTAATATTTTCACTGTGTGCCGTAAGTATTTCTTTTACGATTGAAAGACCAAGACCCGTTCCTTTCTTATCCTTACCTCTTGAAGAATCGGATTTATAGAAACGGTTGAATATCATTGAGATATCTTCGGGAGGAATTCCAATGCCGTTATCTTTGACGGATACATAGATCTTATTTTTCTTTTCAGTTGTTTCAATCTTGATTACGGAATCATGGTTGGAAAACTTAACCGCATTATCCGTAAGGTTGTAAATGATCTGCTCTATTCTGCCCTTATCGGCATGTACAAATAATTCTTCACCTGTAAGAACAAGTTCTATTGCGATGGATTTTTTTCTGCAGGTTCCTTCGAAGGTCTCCGCAACTTTTCTGACAGTATCATTGATATCAAAATCCGTGATATCAAGATGCATACCTTTTGTATTCAGATTGTTGAGGGCAAGGAGACCGTTGGTAAGTTTTGTAAGTCTTTCCGTTTCGTTAAGTACGATACCGAGATATTTTTCATGCATCTCCGGAGGTATGGTTCCGTCCAGCATCGCCTCGAGATATCCTTTTATTGATGTAAGAGGAGAACGGAAGTCGTGAGAAACATTCGCAATGAATTTTTTCTGATCGTCTTCCGAATCCGCAATCTTACCTGACATGTAGTTAAGGGCTGCAGCAAGATATCCCATTTCGTCGCGGCTGTCCACATTTACTTCGTAATGATAATTGCCGTCCGCAAAACTCTCTGCACCCTTGGTGATCTTTCTGAGTGGCATGTAAACCAGCGTGGTAAAAAAGATAAGAATGATCAGCGAGAGCAGGAACATTATGATCAGAGTAATGTATGAAATATTCAGAAGGGAATTACACTCCGATTCGATATCAGCCATTGATATATGAATGGTGACATATCCTTTGGTCCTGTATTTGGTGATGATCGGACATATTACGGAAAGAACTTCTTCATCAAATGAATTGAAGAAATTTCCGATAAGATAATAAGTGCTGCCGCCCGATGAAGGATCGAAATTCTGAATAACGGCAGCGGATTCGGGATCCGAGCTTGCGGTATCAAGAATGATGATGCCGTCGGGAGAAATAATGCGGATATCCGCATCCATATAAACGCTTAAGGAATCCAGCTGAAGAGTAACGGTTTCAAGAGAAGTTCGCGATGAATACAGACCCTTTGCATATGTATCAGCAATTAGGGATGCTTCCGAATACAGATTCTGAGCCTTTTGATTAATGACATATTCTCTGGTGATCCGGGGCACAAAAAGAGAGACGGCCAGAAAAGAAAACAGACCGAATATCACATATCCGATAATAAATTTCAGATAAAGTGTGTGTCTCATACGGTTTCGAACTTATATCCTTTTCCCCAGATCGTTGAGATTCTCCAGGAATCACCTTCACCGATTTTCTCACGTATTCTTTTGATATGAACATCTACGGTTCTGGTATCACCGCTGTATTCATATCCCCATATACGATCGAGAAGCTGCTCTCTTGTAAATACTCTGTTAGGAGATGAAGCAAGGAAATATAACAGTTCGAGTTCCTTGGGAGGCATATCAATGGTGCTTCCCTTATATGTAACAGAATAATTGGTAAGATTGATCAAAAGATCGGGATAAGCAACCGCATCAATATCGGAGTCGAGAGTATCTTTGACCTCGGGCGATTTGGATGCGCTTCTTCTGAGGACGGCTTTGACTCTCGCTACCATTTCTTTGGAATCGAAAGGCTTCTCGATATAATCATCCGCACCAAGCTGAAGACCGAGGACTTTGTCAAAAGTTTCGCCCTTTGCCGAAAGCATGATGATGGGAAGTTCGGAAGTAGTGCGTACACGTCTGCATACTTCATATCCGTCTATACCGGGAAGCATGATGTCAAGAAGCATCAGGTCAGGTTTGAATTCGGGAATTTTATCGAGCGCGGATTCTCCGTCATTAACAATAAGAGTATCGTAGCATTCCTTGACGAGATAAAGAGATATCAATTCCGCAATGTTGTTGTCATCATCGACAATCAGTATCTTCTGTTTATCAGCCATAATTATTCTCCCCTATTTGAACTTTACAATCGTGACTCCGGCGTCACCCTCACCGTATTCGCCGAGTCTGAATTCAGCAATATTTTTTTGCTTTCTTAAGTACGAATGAATCGCATTTCTCAAAGCACCGGTTCCCTTTCCGTGTACAATGCGTACCGGTGACATATGAGCCACGTAAGCATCGTCCAGGTATTTTGATACCGCGGAAACGGCTTCATCGGTTGTCATGCCGAGAAGATTGATCTCTGCAGAGATACTCAGGGATTTTTCCATCTTGAGAGAACCCGAAAATGTTCCGGAAGTACCGGGCTTTTCTTCGGGAACCGCATTGTAATCGATCTTAAGATCTTTTACATTGACTGCCATTCTCATGGAACCGCACATTACAAAGAGATCTCCCTTTGCGTCGGGTTCACTCTGGACAATACCCTTCATGCCCAAAGAGTGGACAATGACATGAGTATCTTTGGTAAGTTTGGAAGGGTCGGTAACCGCAGCTTTCTTAGCAGAGTTCTTTTTGGGAGCTTCATCTTTTTCATTCAGCTCTTTGATCTTCTCCCTCAGAGCGGTTCTTTCTTTTTCCAGATCTGCCATTCCGGATGTGATACCGGCCTTCTGCATATCACGGATGGTCTTGTCCGCAATTTCTTTGGCTTCTTCAAGGATCTTAACGGCTTCATCGTTGGCACGTCTCATGATGCCGGCTTTTTGTTCGTCAATCTTAACATTCTTATTGTGAAGCTGATCCTGAAGGGTACGGATCTTGGCCTTATATTCCGCAATTTCTTTCCGGTCATTTTCGGATTCGATCCTGGCTTGCTGGAGATTTTGAATTACATCCTCGAAACTCTCCGCATCCGCATCTATATGCTTCTTTGCATCATTAATAATGTCTTCGGGAAGGCCCAGCTTCTGTGATATTGCAAAAGCATTACTCTTTCCGGGAACACCGATGAGAAGCCTGTATGTGGGACTCAAGGTTTCGACATTGAATTCACAGCATCCGTTTTCGACTCCCTCTGTCTTAAGAGCGAAGATCTTGATCTCCGTGTAGTGGGTAGTCGCTATGGTTCTGATACCGAGATTATGCATGTGCTCAAGTATCGAAACCGCAAGAGCGGCACCTTCGGAAGGATCCGTTCCGGCACCAAGCTCATCAAAAAGGCACAGGGAATGCCTGTCCGCTTTTTTCAGAATGTCCACAATGTTTACCATATGGGACGAGAAAGTGGACAGTGACTGCTCTATGCTCTGTTCATCACCGATATCGGCAAAGATATCGTTAAAAACGCAAAGCTCGGAATGAGAAGCCGCGGGTACATGGAGTCCCGACTGTCCCATAAGACATAAGAGACCTACGGTCTTGATGGAAACGGTCTTTCCGCCGGTATTTGGTCCGGTAATGACGAGCAGGTCAAAATCTCTTCCGAGAGAGATATCAATGGGAACGACTTTCTTCTTATCTATAAGGGGATGTCTTGCCTTTTTCAGTACAAGATAATGCTTTCTGTTATATGCGGGTCTGGTTGCATCCATGTTAAGAGCCAGTCTTCCTCTTGCAAAGATCACATCGAGGGCAGTCTGGGTCTTCTGATTAAGTGAGATTTCTTCCGTATGAAGTCCGCACTTTGCACTGAGGTCTGCAAGGATTCTTTCGATCTCTTTTTCTTCCTCGCGCATGAGTGTTCTGATCTCATTGTTGAGATTAACTACAGATGCGGGTTCGATAAAATATGTGGAACCGGTGGAGGACTGATCATGTATCATACCCGGAACCTGAGATTTATACTCGGATTTAACAGGTACGCAGTATCTGCCGTCCCTCATGGTGATAACGGCATCCTGAAGATATGTTCTCATGGAGCCGTTTATCATGGAAGTAAGGGAAGAATGGATCTTATCTCCGGTTTGAAGGAGCTGTCTTCTTATCTTCTTAAGCTCCGGTGAAGCATCGTCAGCGATCTCTTCTTCGGAAATGATACACTTCCTGATTTCTCCCGAAATAAGGGGAAGAGGAGAGAGAGAGGCAAACATATCCGAAAGGGAGTCGGTAAAATCCGAATCATCTTCTCTTTCGGCCTTTGCACCTTCTTCCTGATCAACGGAATGCCTGGTTCCCGTATTAAGTGCAGAAAGAGCGGAGGCAATTCCGCCTCCGGATTCTTCTCCGTATTTAACAAGTCTTGCGGCATTCTCCAGCTGCCCCGCTATCTGCAGAAGTTCCGTTGCGGAAAGGGAGGAACCGGATTCAAGGGATTTAACGATGTATCTGAGATCCGCATTACCTCCAAAGCTTGTTCTTCCGCTTTTTATGAGTCTGGAAAGGGCGTCTGCGGTCTGGGTCTGCCATTCGTCGATCTGTTTTAAGTCACATACGGGAGAAAGGGCTTTTATCTGTTCTTTTCCGGGGGCCGAATCGGCTTCTTCCGATAAAAGAGACAGTATTTTGTCGTATTCTAATGTCTTTAAAACTCTGCTGTTCATGATATGTTAAGTATATCACAGGAAATGGCTTATTTCTTTACTTTTTTGGAGCGTAAAGATATACTGAAATAACCATGGAAGATGTGAAAAACACGGAAAAATCGAATAAGCCGAAGACGGAAAAACCGGGTTCTTTTCAGCAGAGTATTATTTCCGAACAGATCAGGAAAAGGCCGATCAACAAGTATCGTCTTCTCAGAAAAACCGCTATAACGGCACTCCTTGCCATTGTATTCGGTATTATCGCATCGATCACCATATGGCTTCTGGAACCGGTTTTGAGTAAATGGGTTTCCAAACCCGGTACGACAACGGTCAGGGACGAAGTACACTTCATCGATTCGGAAGCAGAAATAACCCCGCAGGAAGTATTGGTCGATTATATGGATCAGGAAGCTTTTCTCGGAAACGACACTCCTGATGAAAATACGCTTGCCGAGATCCCTCTTACCGACGAGCAGATCCAGGCTCTTTTTTCCAAGATGATCCTCGATCAGAAAGATTACAGACTTTTGTACCAGTCTATGGCTTTATATGCCATGGAAATGAACAAGTCCGTCGTTACAATCACTGCAATCACATCCGATACTGACTGGACCGGAATGACCGAGCAGCACAGTAATCAGGCTTCCGGACTAATAGTTGCTACCGGAACTCTGGATTTATATATTATTGCGGATTATTCTCCTCTCGAAGGAGCGGATTCTTTCAAGGTAAAATTCAGTAATAACTACACTACCGTAGGTACTCTTCGGGCAGTGGATGCGGCAACCGGACTTGCCATGTTCTCGGTTAAGATATCCAATCTCAGCCAGGATCTTGCGGCAGACCCTCATGTTGCCAGCCTCGGAAGCACATTTGCAACCATAGGTACTCCTGTAGTTGCACTCGGAAGTCCCATGGGAAGTGTAGGCTCCATCGGATACGGAATGATCAGTGCATCCAGAAGTACCGTAGAATATGCCGACACCGCAGATACAATGCTCCAGACAGATATATACGGAGCTCATAATGCCGGAGGTTTCCTGTTCAACTTCACCGGACAGGTTATTGGAGTCATTGCTCCGGATCAGGATAAGAGTGATGTTGACGGACTCATCTGGGCGTACGGAATAAGCGAACTTAAGAGCAGGATTGCGGCAATGGCTAACGGCGATCCTACCATATATCTCGGAATAATCGGAACGTATGTAACCAGCGAAGCTAATTCCGAACTCGGTGTTCCCTACGGTGCATATGTACTTCGAACCGACATGGATTCACCTGCTATGCTTGCGGGCATAAGAACAGGCGATGTAATAGTCAGACTCGGTGACACTCAGATCACGAATTATTCCGACTATATCACAGCGCTTCAAACCTACAATGTGGGTGATAAGGTCACTGCGGTGGTGATGAGAAAATCACAGCAGGAATATGTAGAGCTGGAATATATCATGACTGCACGTTCATCCGGCACCATATATGAATAAACTTAAGCGGTTTTGAAAGGATAGAAATGAAACATATCTCTGAAATTAATGAAGGCGACCACGTAAGAGAGATTTATCTGTGCAAGGGAATCTCTCACGCCGTAACCAAGAATGGAAAAGAATACCTTAATGTTCAGCTGATGGACAGAACAGGAACCGTTGACGGTAAGATCTGGGATCCCGGCGATCCGGGAATAGACGACTTCGATAAACATGATTATGTTGAAGTAAATGCTGATGTCAATGTCTGGAATAACGCAAAGCAGCTTAATATCAAAAGAATAAGAGTTGCATCCGAGGGAGAGTACGATCCCGGAGAATATCTTCCCGTAAGCAGCCGTAACAATGATGAAATGTATAAAGAGATTCTGTCCGTTATAGACAGCATCGGCGATAAGCACTATAACGCTCTTCTAAAAAAGTTCTTTGTTGAAGATGCCGAGCTTGTTAAGAAATTCAGAACATGCTCTGCTGCCAAGACAGTTCATCACGGGTTTGTGGGAGGACTCATGCAGCACACTCTGGGAGTTGCCTCCGTTTGTGATTTTCTCAGCAAATCCTATCCGGTTCTTAACAGAGACCTTCTCGTAACCGCTGCTCTTTGCCATGATATCGCCAAGACCAAGGAACTTACTCCTTTTCCTGAGAACGATTATTCCGATGAAGGTCAGTTACTCGGACATATCGTAATGGGCTCCGAAATGGTCGGCGCTGCCGCAAAAGAAATCGAAGGATTTCCCAACATAAAACTCACTCAGCTTCAGCACTGCATACTTGCTCATCACGGAAAGTATGAATTCGGATCACCGAAGCTTCCCGAGCTGGTTGAAGCAATGGCTCTTAATCTTGCCGATGAGTGTGATTCAAAGATAGAGATATACACCGAACTCTTTGAAGCAAATGCGGAGAAAAAAGGACAGTGGCTGGGACCCAGAAAATTCCTGAATGACTCTAACGTAAGGTCAACCATAACAACGGAATAAGAATAATGAAAGAATACTCTTTTAAGAAAAATGATGAAATCATTCTGACCATTGATGATATCTCGGATGACGGATCCGGGATAGGACGGAGTGACGGATTCATTTTTTTTGTTAAAAACACATTACCCGGAGACCGCATTAAAGCAAAAGTAATGAAGGTCACAAAAAGCTACGGCTTTGCAAGATGCATGGAGATCATAGAATCTTCAAACGGTAGATGCAAGGCTCGTTGCAGTGCTTTCGAAAAATGCGGAGGCTGTTCTCTTCAGAATTACAAATATGAAAAGCAGCTTGAGTACAAATTTAATAAAGTAAAAAATGATCTGATAAGGATCGGAGGAATATCAGCAGAAGAAGTTGCAGAAAAGCTTCTTCCCATAGTCGGAATGGACGATCCCTACAGATATCGTAACAAGGCTCAGTATCCCGTCCGAATGGGTAAAGACGGAAAACCTCATGCGGGATTTTTCGCAGGTCATACACATTCCGTTATTGAGACGGATGATTGTCTGATCGAGCCGGAGATAAATTCAAAACTTCTTGATGCGGTTCTTAACTGGATGAATAAGAATCATGTCAAAGCATATGACGAAGAGACCGGAAAAGGCCTTGTAAGACATGTGCTTATCAGACATGGTTTTACTTCGGGGGAGTGTCAGGTAAATCTCGTAATTAACGGAAGTAAAATCCCGGATGAAGCGGGACTGATTAAGATGCTTACGGATATTATGCCGGAGAATCTGAAGTCAATTACCGTCTGTTCAAATACAAGAAGAGACAATGTAATTCTCGGAGATTCCTACAGAACGATATTCGGTGAAGGGTATATTACCGATACGCTTGTTGGAATTACATTTAAGATTTCACCTCTTTCTTTCTATCAGGTAAATCCTGTGCAGACAGAAAAACTCTACGGCCTTGCAAGAGACTACGCGAGCCTTTCCGGTGAAGAGGAAGTACTTGATCTTTACTGCGGAATCGGAACCATCTCGCTTATGCTTTCCAAAAAAGCAGGACATGTTACCGGAGTTGAGATTGTAGACAGAGCAATTAATGATGCTAAGGAAAATGCCAAGATAAATGCCATCGGCAATTCCGAATTTATAACCGGTGCTGCGGAAGATGTTATACAGACCATGCTTCCCGGTGAAGGAAACAGAAAAACTCCGGATGTTGTTGTAGTGGATCCTCCCAGAAAAGGATGCGCGAGAAGCTGCATCGATGCGATACTTACTCTTTCTCCGAAAAGAGTCGTATACGTAAGCTGCGATCCCGCAACTCTTGCCCGTGATATCAAGATTTTCCGCGAAGGCGGTTATGATCTTGTAAAAGCAACACCTGTAGATATGTTCCCCCATTCGAGCCATGTTGAGACGGTAGTTTTGTTGGGCAACAAATTTTCGAAGCCGAAAGAATACATGCAAATAGGGATAGATGCTGAAGATTATTACAGAATAAAGGATGCAAAGAGCAATGAATGAATACAAAATAATTCCCTTACCCAAGTCAGAATGGAAGGGAATTCCTATTATGATGAGATACACCACGGAAGAATACTTCGATCTTGAAAAGACGGAGAGCACGGATTCTTTTTCAGTGAAAATGGTAAAGAAAAAGTTTGATACTCCGGTAACACATACTCCGGAGGAATATGATTTCCCCGACAGTTTGTATCAGGATCATTGGGAAAAAGCAGAGGCTTTCGGAATTGTTTCCGAAGAGAATGGCAAAAAGAAGATGATGGCCTGTATCGAAATCTGTCCCGAAGAGTGGAGCAACCGACTGATGGTGACGGAGCTGTGGGTTTCGGATGAACTTCACAGGCGGGGAATCGGAACCGCACTTATGAATCTTGCAAAAGAACAAGCCAAGCTTCAGAACAGACGAGCCATCATTTTGGAGACGCAATCCTGTAATGTCCGAGCAATTTCTTTTTACCGCAGCCAGGGATTCGAATTGATTGGATATGACACATGTTGCTATACAAATCGCGATATAGCCCGTCATGAGATCAGGTTTAATTTTGGATACTTTATGGATGATAGAGCCGGGAGACGATAGATTATGGATTACAGCACCAGAATATCAGAAAGAATGTGGAACCGGCCTGATAAAGGTGAACTTGAAGCGGAACGCGAAAACACATTCATTGATGATATTGTACAGAAATCACACATAGAAAAGGAACTGTTATCTAATCTTGATGGTATCGAAACTGTATTTGACGGCGGCGCAGGTTGTGGACGTTTTTCCATACTTCTCGCAAAGCAAGGCCTAAAAGTAACACACTTTGATATCTCCCGACCCATGATCGATAAAGCAAAGGAACTTGCGGAAAAAGAAGGCGTTCTTGACAGGATCACATTTGTACAGGGAGCATTGGAAGATCTGTCTGCTTATGCGGATAAATCTTTCGATCTTGTTATGTCTTTTGATTCTCCAATCTCGTACACGTATCCTCATCAGGAGAAGACGATCAGTGAACTGGTCAGACTTGCCCGTAAGCGTATTATGATAAGTGTATCAAGCCGATTGGGGGCTCTGCCATATCTTGCAAACCCTATCCAGAAGAATCAGTTTATTCTCGATAAGGACTGTAAAGACGGATGGGTGCAGTGGTGCTTAAGCAGCCGTGAACAGATGATCGAGCAGTTTTCTTTTTCAAAAGATTCGATCATGAAAACATATGAAACGGGGCTCTTCGGGGATATTGAAGAGAGTAAGAAAGCGTATGACAGAGGCGAGGCACCATGGAGTATCTCGTATCATTTCATGCCTGACGAACTTAGGGGGATTCTTGAAAAGAACGGTGTAAAGAATGTTGAACTGGCAGGTCCCGGTGCTTTTGCAAGGACGATTCCCAATGAGATACTTGTTAAGATCGTGAATGATCCTGCGCAAAGGCTGGATTTCCTTGAATTTTGTCATATGTATGATCAAAATCCGTATGTGTGCGGCATGGGCAAGGACAATCTATTTGCCAAGGGAGAAATATGAGGTAAATAGCTAATGTTAGAAAGAATGGATGATTTTTTCACTGCCCGTGTAGACGGTTACGATGAACATATGAGGCAGTATGTTGAAGAAGACTCGAAATTTTATGCCTATACGGCTTCGCTGCTTCCCGAGGAAGAGGGTGCTGAAGTTCTCGACCTTGGCTGCGGTACGGGTCTGGAACTTGAAGCGTATTTTGATATTAATCCTGCCGCAAAGGTTACGGGGATCGATCTTACCGAAGCCATGCTTAAAGCGCTTAAAGACAAGTTTCCCGATAAAGCGATCACGACCGTCTGCGGTTCTTATTTTGATGTACCCTTTGGGAAAGAAGCTTTCAATGCCGCCGTTTCGGTAGAGTCGCTGCATCATTTTTCCGAAGAAGAAAAACTCCCGCTTTATAAAAAGCTTTGGGAAGCTTTAAAGCCGGGAGGATACTTTGTGCTGACTGATTTTTATGCCGATACGGATGACCAGGAAGCTTATTTCAGGCGGGAACTTTTAAGGCTCAGAAAAGAACAGAACCTGCCGAATGATGTTTTCTATCATTATGATACGCCTATGACGGCCGAGCATGAAAAGAGAATACTCCTCTCTGCCGGCTTTTCAAAAGTCGAGGAACTCGGCAGCTGGGATACGACCCACACACTCAGGGCTGAAAAATAATAAGTACAGATTCTTGTCACCCCGCTTCGCAGGGAAAAGAAAAATGCTTATCATGCATTCATATTTGCTTGAGAGTTAAGATCCGCAAAGGAACATATTGAAATCACTATTGATGCGGAGGATTACTATAGGATCAAGGATAACAAATGAAAGAATTGAGAACAAAGCAATTTCAAATACTGACAGATATCAATCTCGTATGGGATTTTCTGACGGATATCTATGATCGTGAAAATGGCAGCGGGGTCGCTGCACCCTTCTTTGAACATGCGATCCTGGCATCATGGATGGACAATTCGTATTCTTATCTGAACCGGTTCTGGTTCGATGGAGATATGGTTGTGGCCTTTGTTTTCTATGAAGCTCCCGCAACGGATATCTATTTCAGCGTACGCAGGGGATATGAATATCTTGCGGATGAACTGATCGAGTATGCCATGACTACCATGCCGAATTGGGATGATGCTCAGCAGTTAGTTCTGTTTAATGGTCAGGAATATCTTATGGAAGCCGCAAAGAAGCGCGGATTTAATAAAGTATTTGAATATGAGGACAGGTTCTTTGATTTCAAAAACGAGCTGAATTACGAATTGCCGGAAGGCTATCATTTTGTTGAACCTGAAGATATAGATCCCGTTAAGATCGGAAAGCTATGCTGGTATGGATTTGATCATGGGGACAAGGGGGAATTTGTAAACTGGGACAAACAGGATACATCCTTTGACTGGACTCCGGAAAAATCCTATAAAGATTGTCTTGGCGACATCATGGCACCGCTCCCGCATGCAACACATGAATATGACATTATCATAGCCGATGAGCAGGGCGAATATGTCTGCTTTTCGGGAATGTGGTGGGTGCCAGAGAACCATCTGGCATATATGGAACCTCTCTGTACTGCACCTGAACATAGGAGAAAAGGCCTTGCCGCGGCGGCATTAACCGTTCATTACCGCAGGATGAAAGCGCTTGGGGCGACACATATGACAGGCGGAGGTGATTCTTTCTATGAGAAGATCGGATATGGAAAGGGACTGCACCGGAGTTTTTGGAAAAAAGGGATCGGTTATGATAATTGAAATGGACAACAAATTCAGAGGAAATGCTTATATCATCAAAAGTGATGAAGTCTTGCTGAATTACAGCGGTGGGTATGCAGATATGGCGAATGAGATACCGAATACTCTTAATACAAGATTTGCAACTGCATCCATGGGTAAAACATTTGTGGCCGTGGGGATCCTTCAGCTAATCGAAGCCGGGAAACTAAGATTTGAGGATACTCTTGGAGCTATTCTTGATATCGATCTGAAAAGCATTGATCCGGGTGTCACCGTGAAGCAGCTTTTGAACCACACTTCCGGCGTACCGGATTATTTCGATGAGTCAGTCATGGATGATTATGGGGCGCTTTGGACAGATTATCCTAATTACAGGATAAGACATAACGAGGATATGCTTCCGCTGTTTATAGATAAACCCATGATGTATCCGAAAGGGGAAAAGTTTCAGTACAACAATACCGGATACATACTGCTCGCTATGATCATTGAAAAGATCACAGGTATGTATTTTGATGAATATCTTCAGAAAAATCTATTTGATAAATGTGGCATGAGTTCTACCGGATATTTTGCTTTTGATAAGCTGCCTGCAAGATGCGCAAACAGCTATATCTATTGTCCGGATACAAAAGACTACCGCACTAATATTTATTCTGTCGGAGCAAAGGGCACCGGTGACGGAGGGGTATTTGTGACCGTAGGGGATATCGTGAAATTCTGGAACAGCCTGATCAGACATGAGCTGCTTTCTGAGAAAATGGTATCGGAGATGTTTTCCAAACAAAGCGGTGACGGGAAGGATCCGGAAGAGGGGTATTACGGCTACGGAGTATGGATTATCGACAATCCGGACGGGCAGGACTATGTGTATATGCAGGGAGTCGACGATGGAGTGAGTGCGATCTCCGAATACAATCCTGATAATGGAATGATCACAGTCATTCTCAGTAATTATGGGGATAATGTATGGTCGAGAATGAGGAAGATCCGGGAGGAAGTGTATGATGACTCCGAGAAATGAGAGGATAACTAATATGGAACGCCCGGAGTTTACCAAAATAAAAGATTATGACGAGTTTTGCAAATATTATTGGTATCGCGAAGAATTGATCCAAATATGTAAAGATCTTGGACTTAAGGCAAGTGGAAGCAAAATAGAATTAAACGATGTTATCAAAGCATATTTCTCCGGTGATATGATCCTGCCGGAAAAGAGAAAAACTAATCGTTCGAAATCCGCGATAAAGGAATTGACTCTTGGTACAGGACTATTAGAGTGTGGATTCACATTTGGTAACAGATTTCGAGAATTCTTTGCGGAGCAAACGGGGGTAAGACCATTCAAGTTCAATGTTGACATGGTTGCGTCTGTTAAGGCTGTAAAAGAAAATGGTGATGAATCCTTCACATTGGGGAATCTCCTGGATATCTACTATGGAAAAAATCCATATGTCAAATATGATAAATCAGCGCTCCAATGGAATAAGTTTGTAAAAGATTTCTTCGCGGATGAAGCAACGAAGATATACGATGAAAGACTGAAAGCAGCTGCTTCTCTTTGGAGGATCGTAAGAGACTCGGATATGAAGAAAGTGTATTCACATGAACTGTTTGAAAAATTCAGAGATAGTATTACGGTTTAATTGAAGTATATGGAGTACAAAATGATGATAGATATTAATGAAGTTTATAAAAGTGTACTGGAAGCAGACAAGGCCGCAATAGTTATATGTGATCTTGACCACAATATCATCTATATGAATCCTGCAGCGATAAATCGATACGAGAAATGGGGCGGTGAGAACCTTATGGGACAAAGTCTTCTCAATTGCCACAATGATAAATCACGCGAAATGATCATAAAGGTGTTGGATTGGTTCAAGACATCTAAGAATAACAATATTGTATATACGTCATATAATGAGAAGGAAAATAAGGATGTGTATATGGTTGCACTTAGAAACGGAGCCGGAGAATTGATTGCATACTATGAGAAACATGAGTATCGTAATCGGGAAACAATGAAGATGTACAACATTTGAATGTAAAAAGCCGATGGTGTGATGCAATACAATCATATCGAGTAGAAAGAGTAGACTGCGTGAAGGCGGTGCACAGAATGATCATTAACAGACTGAACCAACTGTATAAACCAAAAAGAACTCTCTATTATATAGACGCTTCGAAGGAGGACATACTGTCCTTCTATAAAGGTGTGGTTCCGCAGTTGGTAGAAAAATATGCCGACGCATTTGGGGTTTATGACTATCCCGGGGTCTTTTATGTCCGTCACTTGCAGAAAGAGGTAATAGGCATTGAATTCCGAAACGGAGATTCACGTATCGAATATCCGACGGAAATGAAATCATTTGAGCTTGATGCGTCCTTTTATTATTCGATAGAAATTGACGATGATGCTGAGATAGATCTTCCGTTTGTCAGAAATCTATTTAAAGAGATTGCCGGGGATGATGATGCACACAGGCCCTATAGCGATTTATGTATAGAAGAAGAACCTGAGGTTATCTCTGTATTTCACGGGTATAGAAAATTCAGGATACTGCATGAATGGAAGCTTTATAACGACAGGGCAATCCATGTTATAAATGACGATCATGACCGGTTCCAAAAAGAAGAATTATACAGACTTGCATTTACGGATCATATAACCGGTAATTACACTTGGAGTCATCTTGAGGCATTTCTGGAAGTTCCCGGAGACAAAGAGATAGGTGACTATGCTTTCGCGCATTTTGATATCAAACAGTTCCGTGTAATTAATGAGGCTTACGGACACATAGCTGCAAATAAGGTTTTGAGCAATATCGTAAAAGCAATGAACGAAGCTGATTTCGTCTATGCAAGCGCACGGTGTCATAATGATAATTTCGCGATGATCCTTAAGGATATGCCGGAGCCGGAACTGAAACAGAAGCTTCACGACCTGTTTGAAAAAAATTCCGTGTTGGATGAAGATCCGTACTATAAAGTATATTACAAGTGCGGGGTTGTTCCTATGCGACGTGCCATGCTTTCCGGAAACAGAGTTGCGGATGCTGCAAAGATGGCACAGGCACTTTGCACAAATAAAAAGGGTACGGAGATCGTTTTTTACACTGATAAAATGCATGACGATCTTTCGTGGGGCAATTACATAAAGGCCTATGTGGAAACAGCAATCGAACAGGATGAATTCGTCGTGTTTCTTCAGCCCAAATTTGATATAAAAACGGAAAAGATAAAGGGTGCAGAAGCGCTCATACGCTGGAATTATAAGAATAGAGAGTTGTTATCACCCTATAAATTCGTTCCGTATTTTGAAAAAGACGGGACTATTGATAAGATTGATGATCTTGTTCTGAAAAAAATCTGTGAGACCATGAGCCTTTGGAAGAAAGAAGGAAAACCTCTTTATCCGGTTTCCGTGAATCTTTCCCGCAGCCGCATGTATGATGAAAATCTTATCAATAAACTTACAGGCATTGTAGATTCATATGGCGTGGATCATCACCTTATAGACTTTGAACTTACGGAAAGCGCCACCTACGATAATATGGAGCGTATGCTGTATGTTTTGAGAGAGCTTCGTGAACACGGATTTAAAATATCCATGGACGATTTTGGGACCGGCTATTCCTCCCTGTCGCTTTTGACACAGATGCCGATCGATACATTGAAAATAGACAAGAGCTTTGTCGATACGATTGCCGGCGATGCCGAACGAGATGAAGATATTATTCTTCTGCGGCATATAATCTCCCTTGCTAAAGAACTTGGATTTGTCTGCCTTGCCGAAGGTGCCGAAAGAAGCGCACAGATAACAAGACTCCGTGACCTTGGCTGTGAGATTATTCAGGGTTACTACTACAGTAAACCGATTCCCCTTGAGGAATATGAGGAAAAGTATTTATGCTTAGTTTAAGACCATATAAATCCTGCGATTCAGAGACCATAGAAAAGTGGATAAGGGACGAAGAAGTCTTCAAAAAATGGGGAGGACTTTTATTTGGAGATTTTCCGATAACGGCCGGGACCATTGATGATATGTATCGGTTGAATAACGGAAAATGTGACGAACCTGACAATTTCTACCCCTGGGTTTTGTTTGATGATGAGGGTACGGTTGTAGGACATTTTATAATGCGCTATATGCATGGCGACAGAAAGAATCTTCGTTTCGGATGGGTAATCGTAGATGACAGTCTGAGAGGCAAAGGGTACGGTAACCGGATGCTGGAACTGGGACTTAAATATGCTTTTGAAATATTGAACGTCGACAAGGTAACCCTGGGGGTTTTTGAAAACAATGAACCGGCTCACAAATGTTACAGCAGTCTGGGATTTAAGGATAAAGAAGTCGTTATAAAAGAACCCTGGAATGTTATCGAGATGGAGATAAACAGGGCGGATTATACGTAAGGATTAAAATTTTGAAAAATTTCGGAAAACAATTCCAAAGATAATCAAGTATGAAGATTAAAACAAAACATTTGACACTCAGACCTGTACGCATAGGTGATGAAAAAGAAATACATGAGTATGCAGGTGATAAAGAAATTACAATGATGTTCTGGCTTCCGAACGATACTTTTGAGGAAACAGTTGAATTTGTTAAAAAGAATGCGGAAGAGTGGAACTCGGAAGATCAGACGGATTTCGAATTTGTAATTCTGTTAGACGATAAAATAATCGGCGGGTGTGATTGCGATCTGGGCCACAGTGAAGACAGGTCCTATGCTACACTCGGATGGATAATAAACAAAGCATACAGAAACAGGGGCTATGCAGCAGAGGCTGCATTGGCCCTTCTTGACTTTGCATTTGAAAATCTCGGAATTGATAAGGTATATGCACAGTGTGATGTTAATAATCCTGCATCCTTCGGGGTTATGCGCAAAATAGGAATGAAGTGTATTGATGATAAAGGCACTCGAACATATCCAAGGACCGGAAAAACTTCGGGGGAGTACACCTGTATGATTACCCGTACAGAATGGGAGAAAAAGGCGGAGGATAAATAAACGTGGATAAAGATAGTAAAAAAATCAGTATAACCGGTATAGACGAAGGGAAAGAATTCGATTGGGGAAAGACTTCCAAAGATTATGCCCGTTTCAGAGATATCTATCCGCAGGAATTCTACCGGTATATTTTAGGACTGGGTCTGTGCAAGGACGGACAGGCAGTACTTGATGTCGGAACGGGTACGGGAGTTCTTCCTATCAATATGTACAAGTACGGAGCTCGTTGGACCGGTACAGATATATCCGAGAATCAGATAGAAGAGGCTAAAAAGATTGCCCTCGATGCAAATATGGACATTGAATTTTATACATGCGATGCAAAGGATCTGGATAAACCGGATGCATCCTTTGATGTGATTACTGCCTGTCAGTGTATATGGTATCTGGATCACAAGATCACCGCACCCAAATTTGCAAGATTTCTAAAAAAAGATGGCAGTTTTCTGATCCTGTATATGGGATGGCTTCCCTTTGAAGATGAGATCGCAGGAAAGAGCGAAGAATTGATCCTGAAATATAATCCAGTATGGAACGGCTGCGGAGACACGGTTCATCATGTATTGGTACCGGATGAGTATTTGGATTATTTCGATTTGGTAAAACAGGAAGAATTCCGTGTTGATGTTCCGTTTACGAGAGAAAGCTGGCATGGAAGGATGCGTGCCTGCAGAGGAACCAGCGCTTCTATGTCTCCTGAGGAGCTCGCATTATGGAACGATGAACATGAGAAGATGCTTGAAGCATATCCTGAATCTTTTGATATTAAGCATTATGTTTCGATTGCCTGGCTGAAGAAGAAATAAAAAGATGCAGAGAAAAGTAAAGAAAAAACTAAGTGTTGTAAGTACATGGCATTATGTTCGTCTGATCTACAGATCGGCGTTGTTCATCTTGCTTCTGATCAGTTATATCAGATTCCGTTTCTTTTCAGAAGCATCGATCATTGAAAGCGTTGAAAAGATGCCGACCATTATTGTAGTAACGTGGGCCGTGTTTGTAGTGGAAATTGTGTTTCGGTTTTTTCCGTCAAAATACGAAAGCCCCGGATGTCAAAAACAGTTTGCGAAGAACTATATAAAATCCGGTTCAACCGAAATTGTAATCCATGACAATAACGCCACAATGCTGGTGGCATTGATATGGGTGGTGTTTAACGGATTTTTCGGTGCTTTATATATGGCAGGAATTTTGGATGACGGAATTATGATCCTTCTATGCAGCGCATATTCAATTTGTGATATCATCTGCATTTTATTCTTCTGTCCCTTCCAGACGTGGTTCATGAAAAATAAATGCTGCAGCAGCTGCAGAATCTACAACTGGGATTATGCCATGATGTTTACTCCTTTGTTTTTTGTACGAAAGACATATACGTGGAGTTTGCTGATACTTTCCGTTGCATTACTTGTACGATGGGAAATAACATTTTATCTTCATCCGGAAAGGTTTTCCGAGATGACAAACGATTATCTTCAGTGTAAGAATTGCACGGAAAAACTCTGTGTTCATAAGAAGCAGCTGAACTCGTTGTGGAAACAGATCGAAGAATACACTACGGAGAGAATCAAACGTCTGAAGAAATAAGGTTCGTTAATCAGGAGTAATAAGTAATATAATGAAAATTGCGGTTTTTTCCGATGTTCACGGAAATCTGAAAGCATTAAAGAAAGTACTGGAACAGATTAAAGAAAAGAATGCTGATGAAATAATTTTTCTCGGAGATATTTTTCAGCGGGGAAATGAAGAAATTGAATGCCTGGATCTTTTGAAAGAATCCGGAGCGATATGCATAAAAGGGAACTGTGAACTCTATGCTGCAAACGGTGTTGATATCGATCCGGATGTGGAATACCTCCGAGAATACTATGACGGAATCAGAAGCAGACTTTCCGATGAACAAATGCAATTTGTAAATAATATGCCTCTGTTCTTTGAAAAAGAGTATGAGGGTCATAAATTCCTGTTCACACATTTTCTGTTTTTAAATATTGAAGATACATATCCCTATCTGCCTCTTTCATCATTGAAGAACGGAACATTCGATGAGGCATGCGGAAATGAACAGATCCGTAAATACGATCTCGTCGTTGTCGGTCATTGTCACCGGAATTTTGTGAAAGGAAATGTGGCAGCGGTTTCTGCCACGGGACTTGAAGATCCTTCTTTCCTTCTCATAGAAGCGGATGAAGCCGGATTGCGATTTGAACATATCAAGATTAATTTGTAAAACAGAACAAGTCATGACCGAAAAACAAATCATAGAATCTGTTAAAAGACAATTATCATATGAACTGAATTGTGAACCGGAAGATTTCTCGAGTGAAGAGAATATAATTACTTCCGCAAATTTGCATGAGAAGAGAAGAAAGTTTTCGGAGAAGCCTTTCTTTTTTCAGATTGTGACTTTCGGAAATAATGCCGTTATATCCGCAGATGAAAGCCTGCATCCATGGCTTGGGGAATGGGTTCGCGACAAGAAAGGTTATTGGCTTTTAGAACAGCACAATTTCTATGAATTGGAAACCAAGCTTAGGGAATATGGATATAAGATGGCACTGACCCATCATATGTTTATCCCGACTCCCGAATATCTGAATGTCAAAACCGATCTGAATATTAAATGGTTGGAGCAGAAAGATATTGGAGAATATTACGGTAGAGATGAATTTTCCAATGCACTTTGTGACCGGTTTAAACCGGAAAGACCGGATTTGCTTGCAGTAATTGCACTTGACGGTGATAAGATATGCGGTATGGCAGGATGCTCGGCAGATACGCCGGAAATGTGGCAGATCGGTATAGACGTACTTCCCGAATACAGAGGCAGGGGTATAGGAAAAACTCTGGTTGCATTGTTAAGGGATGAAACCCTCAGAAGAGGCGCCATCCCCTATTACGGAACAAGTCTGTCCAATATCCGTTCATGGAAGATTGCGCTGTCCTGCGGATTTGTTCCCACATGGATAGAGACGGAAAGTTACGAAGTAAAAAGGGATGATTTTGTAAAATAACAGTACCTGACAAATCTTAGCAAGAACGGAAATGTGATCAAAACGGATTGCCCCCATAATAGACCGTGACAGGAGGAAAAAGCATGGAATGGATAGCAGCAATGCAGGAAGCAATCGTCTATATGGAAGAGCATCTGATGGAAGAGATCAATTATGAAGATGTAGCGAAGCATGTGCACACTTCCGGCTACGAGTTTCACAGAGCGTTCAGTTTCCTGACAGGCATGACTGCCAATGCATATATCCGGAACAGAAGGCTTTCCCTTGCCGGAAAAGAAATCGTTGAAACAGATGCCAGGATAACGGATATATCATTTAAGTACGGATATGAAACCCCGGAAAGTTTTACCAAGGCATTTACAAGATTTCATGGGATATCTCCCAAATCGGCCAGAGAAGAATCGTCCAAACTAAAGCTTTTTAATCCTCTTGTGATCAAGTTAACGGTTGAAGGAGGAATAAGTATGGATTACAGAATCGTACAGACCAAAGAAAAGAAATTTATCGCACTTGTAAGAGAATTCAATAATGCAATAATTAACGATGAAGCTAACCATGATGTTGCGGATTTCTGGGGTGAGGTCAACAGCAAGCAGATGCTGTCTCCTATCTGGATGCTGAGAGAGGACGGAAAGCGCGATCTTTATGGCCTTTGCAGTCCCACAACAGATGGAAAGGACACCTTTGAATACGGAATCGGCATTATCGTCGACGAGGATACCGCAGAGTTTGATCAGGCGGAATTGGAGAAGAAAGGCTTCCGAATTTGGGACGTTAATCCCGGAACTTATGTAGTATTCGATTGTGTTGGCGAAGACGGAGACTGCATTGCTAAGACCTGGGTGAAGTTCTATAAAGAATTTCTGCCCCAGATGGGTTACGAATCATCGGAAGAAACCGACTATGAACTTTACTACGATGGTACCAGACCGGATATATTCTGCGAATTGTGGATTCCGATTAAAAAGAAATGAAAGAAATAATATCAGAATTATTTGAACGTATCGGACTCGGGGAGCTCACGGAAGATGTGCTCCCCGTTTCCGGTGGTTTAATGCATAAAATGTATAAAGTAAGGACTGCAAATAGAACATATGCAGTTAAATGTCTCAATCTGGAAATAATGAAAAGACCAGGAGCATTCGACAATTATGCCGAAGCAGAAAGACTTGAAAGAGTTCTTGAGAATAATAATATTCCGGTAGTATCTGCTATTTCTTTTTCGGATAAGAAGATGATGGAAGAAGGCGGCAGGTATTTCTATATATTTAATTGGGTAGAAGGACATATAACCGATTTTGATAATATAGCCACAAAGCAATGTTTAAAAGCAGGAGAGATACTCGGAAGAATTCATTCTATTGAATCTCAAAATGTAGAAAATGAAGTACCTGAGTTAAGCAATATAGATTTTAAGAAGTATCTGAAATTGGCAGAGAAAAAAGAGAGTCCTGTTTTCTCAAGTCTTGAGGAAAATATGGAATTGCTGGAATATGCACAGGACAGGTTAAATCTTGCAAGAAAGAAGCTTCCGCCAATCAGAGTTATAAGCGATGATGACATGGATCCCAAGAATATAATGTGGGATAACGGAAAAGCATATGTGATAGATCTTGAGTGTCTGGGTTACAGTAATCCTGTTTCATCCTGTATCGAACTTGCTCTTCAATGGGCAGGGACTGTGACCGGAAGCTTCAAAAAAGAAAATCTGGAAGCGTTTCTAAAGGGATACCTGAAAGAATATGATAACGGATTCAGATCATATGACAAAGTGTACGGGATATCATATACATGGCTTGAATGGCTTGAATATAATATAAAGCGGGCACTGGGTATAGAGAGTTCGGATAATGAGGAAATCAGACTCGGGGATACAGAAGTGAAAAATACCATAGACAGGATACGATATCTGAGCGAAATAGAAGATGATGTTTGTAAAGTTCTTGAAAGGAAGATATGAAAATGAGATCTAAATGTATTACAATCTCACTTGTTCTAATGCTTGCGCTTGGCGCATGCGGAAGTAATATTCAGGAGGATGTTATCATGGAGGATAACAACATCACATCCGAAGAAACGGAAATAAGCGAAGAGGATATGAGTTCTTTTGCAAGTGGTATCGCTGCGGATGATACGGAAGAGATACCTGAAGATACTGCGACAAACGGAGAAATCGTTCTTAACAATGAGATCGAAGAAAGATGTCCTACAACATTAACCGCAACACGTTCCGAAGTAGAATATGGTGAGTATACTCACGGGACTTACTATTCGGAGACCTGCGGCATGGAGAGAGGATACAGTATCCTTCTGCCTGCTTCATACAGTGAAGATAAAAAATATCCCGTGCTTTATCTGTTACACGGAATCTTTGGTGATGAATATTCTTTTTCCGGAGATTCGGGAAATAAGATAAAAGAGATTGTCGGAAATATGGCTGCCGACGGAATTATCGACGAGACTATTGTAGTATGTCCCAATATGTTTGCTGCATGGGATCCTGATCAAAAGCCCGGTTTTGATGCCGAAAGCTGTCTTCCTTATGACAACTTCATCAACGATCTGACCAATGATCTTATGCCATATATTGAAGAGAATTATTCTGTTCTTACCGGAAGAGAAAACACTTATCTGGCCGGATTTTCAATGGGTGGCAGAGAGACAATCTATATCACTCTTAAGAGACCTGAACTTTTCGGATATGTATGTGCAATCTCAGCAGCTCCGGGAGTTGTGGCTACAACCGATAAATTTATGAGCCATACCGGCCAGATGGAAGAAAGTGAAATGCATTTTGCAGACGGTGCAACCGAGCCGAATGTATTTATAATCTGCTGCGGAACTTCCGATTCTGTTGTTGGGGATTATCCCAAGTCATATCATGAAATCCTTGAAGCAAACGGAACCGATCATATCTGGTATGAGATAAGCGGCGCGGATCATGATAACAATGCAATTAGAAGCGGGCTTTATAATCTGTTCAAACAGATAGCATATGATAAAAAGAATTGAGATATTTTTTCTAACCCCTTGAATTTTATCTGAATAAGGGGTATAAATTAGAACGAATAAAGTCAGGGGAGCTTGTGTAGCAGGCTGAGAGGAAGTAACCGAACTTCGACCCTTTAACCTGATGCGGATAATGCCGTCGTAGGAAGTCATACACAAGGATTTTTTACAGGAGGATGCCCAAAAGGTATTCTCCTGTTTTTTATCTCATTTGAAAGGAGGGAACATACCACATACGTGGCGGACTGAGGGGGAGCGCCCTGAGTCTTGTAGATATGCGATGGGAAGCCGTGTTCCGGCGTGAGAGGATGCCAGTAAGCATCGACCGAACCACTGTGTGGGAAACCCTGTTTACTCAAAGGAGAAATCAAGTCATGAAAAAAACAAATACTAAGAAATTGGCAATTGCCGGTGTTTACATCGCCGTAGCCGTTGTGGGAAGTCTGTTTTCATTTCCTGTGCTCGGAAGTAAATGTGCTCCTGTTCAGCACATGGTAAATATACTGTGTGCGGTTACTCTCGGTCCATATTATGGAGTTGCTGCTGCTTTTGCCGCATCACTGATCCGTAATCTGCTCGGTCTTGGAAGCCTGATGGCTTTTCCCGGCAGTATGTTCGGCGCATTGCTTTGCGGAATTGCTTATGACAAAACAAAGAATATACCAGTGACACTTATAGGTGAAGTATTCGGAACAGCAATTCTCGGAGGGTTGTGTGCGTATCCTGTTGCTGTTTTCCTGATGGGAAAAAATGCGGCGGAACTGGCTTTTTATGTCTATATAATTCCGTTCCTGATCTCAACTGCCGGAGGCGCGATCATTTCAGCGGTTTTGATATACAGTCTTAAGAAATCCGGAGTTCTGCAAACCATGCAGGAATCACTGAATAAATAAGAGGGTAAAGAAATGTTTCGGGAAATGTTTGAGAACGTAAGAAGTAAGAGTCCGCTCATCCACAACATTACAAATTATGTAACCGTAAATGATTGCGCAAATATAGTGATCGCATGTGGAGCATCGCCTATCATGGCAGATGATAAAGGAGAAGCAGCGGATATTACTTCCATATGTAACGGATTAAATATCAATATCGGAACTCTTAACAGCCGCACGATTGAGTCAATGCTGATTGCCGGAAAAAAGGCAAACGAATTAAACCATCCGGTAGTACTTGACCCGGTCGGGGCAGGTGCATCAAAACTCAGAACTGAAACTGCATTAAGACTTCTTGATGAAGTAAAGTTTACGGTTATTAGGGGGAATATCTCTGAAATTAAAGCACTTGCTTCCGGAAGTTCTTCTACAAAGGGTGTGGATGCTGATGTTACCGATAAAGTGACAGAAGAAAATCTTGATGATGTTGTAGCATTCGCAAAAGCATTTTCCGAAAAAACGGGAGCCGTTGTAGCAATCACCGGAGTTATCGATATCGTAGCGGATTCGGGGAAAGCATATTGTATACGAAACGGTCATCCGATGATGTCTTCCGTAACCGGAACGGGATGTCAGCTTTCAGCAATGACCGCGGCATTTGTGACAGCTAATCCCGGATATACTTTGGAGGCAGCAGCAGCTGCGGTTTCTGCTATGGGATATGCCGGAGAGATCGCTTACGGAAGATTAAGTGATATGGACGGAAACGCAACTTACAGAAACCACATCATAGATGCAATCTACAATATGACTCCGGAGATGCTGGAGAAAGGTGCTAAATATGAAGTGCGATAAAAAAACAATGTTGCTTTATGCCGTGACCGACAGAGCGTGGACCGGAAAACAAAGCCTGTATGAGCAGGTTGAGTCTGCACTTAAAGGCGGGGTGACCTGTGTTCAGCTTAGGGAAAAAGAACTTGATGAAGTGTCATTTCTGAAAGAAGCAATAGAAATATGCAGATTGTGCAAGAGCTACGGAGTTCCTTTTTTTATTAATGATAATGTGGACATTGCCATTAAGTGTCATGCAGACGGGATCCATGTCGGACAGGAAGATATGGAAGCAAGCAAGGTTCGCGAAAGAGTCGGAGAGGAAATGATGATAGGTGTTTCGGTCCACTCTGTTGCTGAAGCTCTTGAAGCCGTTAAGAACGGAGCGGATTGCCTTGGCGTTGGTTCAATGTTTTCTACTTCTACGAAAAAAGATGTGGACCTGCTTCCGAAAGAAACGCTTCGTGATATATGCGCTGCTGTTGATATACCCGTGGTAGCGATAGGGGGAATAAACAGATCAAATATTCTTAAGCTTTCCGGAAGCGGAGCAGATGGCGTGGCTTTAGTAAGTGCGATCTTTGCATCCGAAGATATTGAAAGTGAATGCAGGGAGCTTTATAAGCTGTCTGAAGAAATGATAAAAGCCTGAAAACAATTGCGGCAGATTGGGGGCACCACCTTATGCCGCTATATAAAACGATGCTGAGTGAAAGGAGAGCTTTATGAAAATGAAAACAGCATTGACCATTGCGGGAAGCGACTGCAGTGGAGGCGCCGGAATTCAAGCAGATTTGAAAACAATGACGATGAATGGTGTTTATGCCATGAGTGTGATAACCGCACTGACGGCACAAAACACTACCGGTGTAAGAGGAGTACAGGAAGTTACTCCCGATTTTTTGGTTCAGCAGATTGATGCGGTATTTGAGGATATCCGTCCTGATGCTGTAAAGATCGGAATGGTAAGTTCAGGTGATCTGATAAAGGTCATTTCCGAAAGGTTATCAAAATACAATGCGGAAAACATCGTGCTGGATACGGTAATGGTAGCAACCAGCGGAGCAAGACTTATCAGTGAAGATGCCATAGATACACTTAAGGAGCATCTGATACCTCTTGCCACATTGATCACTCCCAATATTCCCGAAGCGCAGGTTTTGGCGGATATGACTATCCAAAGTGAAGATGACATGCTTTGTGCTGCGGAAAAGATTGGTAAGGCATATTCCTGCGCCGTATTGTTAAAAGGCGGGCACAGTATAAATGATGCCAACGATCTCTTATACCGTGATGGTTCGTATAAATGGTTTAAAGGAAAGCGAATCGATAATCCAAATACTCACGGTACGGGATGTACTCTGTCCAGTGCGATAGCTGCTAATCTGGCAAAAGGCTGTGACCTCGATACATCCGTACAAAGAGCAAAGGATTATATCTCTGGTGCACTGTCCTATATGCTGGATCTTGGGGAGGGCGCAGGGCCAATGAACCATGCTTTTGATCTTACCGGTGAGTTTTCAAAATAATCGTGCTTGAAAGGAAAAATATAGTGAGAAATTACACTACACAAATGGATGCCGCAAGACAGGGTATCATCACTCAGGAAATGAAAGCTGTTGCGAAAAAAGAGTACAGAACCGAGGAGGAGATAAGAGACCTTGTAGCAAAGGGACAGGTTGCCATTTGTGCAAACAAACTTCATACATGTATCGATCCAAGCGGTGTAGGATCGATGCTTCGAACCAAGATCAATGTCAATCTTGGAGTATCAAAAGACTGCAAGGATTATGATGTTGAGATGGAGAAGGTTATGGCTGCCGTAAATATGGGGGCGGAAGCCATAATGGATCTGTCATCCCACGGAAACACCCAGCCCTTTAGAAAAAAGCTGACATCCGAGTGTCCTGCCATGATCGGAACGGTTCCCGTTTATGACAGTGTAATTCATTATCAGAGAGATCTGGCAACACTTACCGCAAAGGACTTTATCGATGTTGTACGTCTGCATGCCGAGGACGGAGTTGATTTTGTTACTCTTCACTGCGGCATTACCCGTAAGACCATCGAACAGATCAAAAAGCATAAGAGAAAGATGAATATCGTATCCCGCGGAGGATCCCTTGTCTTTGCATGGATGTGCATGACGGGTGAAGAAAATCCGTTTTACGAATATTATGATGAGATTCTTGAAATTTGCCGTGAATATGATGTGACCATATCACTTGGAGATGCCTGCCGTCCGGGATGCCTTGCGGATGCAAGTGATGTATGTCAGATCGAAGAACTGGTCAGACTCGGGGAGCTTACCAAGAGAGCGTGGGAAAAGGATGTTCAGGTAATGGTTGAAGGTCCGGGACATATGCCCATGGATCAGATCGAGGCTAATATGAAGTTGCAGCAGACTATCTGTATGGGAGCTCCTTTTTATGTACTGGGACCTCTTGTTACCGATATCGCACCCGGTTACGACCATATTACTTCCGCAATAGGCGGAGCTATTGCTGCGGCAAGCGGTGCGGCATTCCTTTGTTACGTAACTCCTGCCGAGCACCTGGCGCTTCCGAATCTGGATGATGTAAAACAGGGAATTATCGCATCTAAGATTGCAGCGCATGCAGCTGACATTGCCAAGAAGATCCCTCACGCAAGAGATATTGATGACAAGATGGGTGATGCACGCAGAGTACTTGACTGGGATGCCCAGTGGGAATGTGCACTGGATCCGGAAACAGCAAAAAGCATTCGTGACGATCGTAAGCCGGAACATGATGATACCTGCTCCATGTGCGGTAAATTCTGCGCGGTCAGAAGTATGAATAAGGCATTAAACGGTGAATATATAGATATTTTGTGACTTATTTGGAAATAATGAAGGCTTACGCCGGTTAGTTATAATTTAATAAATAAAGTGTGGTATTCTATTATGTAAGATTCTGCTCCAAAGAGAGGAGATATATATGAGTATCGCATCTTTAACGCTGAGCAATTATATAATGATTGCGGAACTTTTGGGCCTTTGGGTAATGCTGGAGTCCAATGTTCATTTGAACAAGAGGACGATAACGGCAACCAGGATCGTGATCATCTTAATATTCACAGAGGCTCTTTTATGGGCTATCGAAAGATGGACAAGGGAGATAGGATATCTGACTTATACTAGGATAGTTCTTACTCCCACAGTCTATCTGCTTCATCCCATTATCATGCTGGGAATTATGGATATGGCAGAATTTGTCAAAAAGCGCAGATTACTGCTGTATATGCCCATTCTGATCAGTGCTCCATTATTGTACACATCTCAATGGACACATCTTTTTTACTGGTTCGATTCTAATAACCTGTATATCGCGGCTGACAATGTACTCAGATACTATCCGTATTTTCTGTTTTTATTCTATGTCATCTTGTTTGTAGTAGCCTTTACGATGAGATATGCCAGATACGGCACAGCCGAGAGAAAAGGCATACTGATCAGTATTATTGCAGCATCGATAGGTGTTCTTCTGAATATAATATTTGAGATTGATGTAGATTACAGCACTCTTTTTGCGTCTCTCCTACTCATTTACTATCTATCTTTGTATGTACTTACTGCCAAGGAAGATACTCTTACTCATCTGTTAAATCGTCAGTGCTATTATTCGGACTCGGATAAACTGAAGGATCAGATAACTGCGGTTGTATCTGTGGATATGAATGATCTTAAGAAGATAAATGACTCGCAGGGTCACGATGCCGGAGATAAAGCACTTTATACCGTTGCCGAATGTCTTACCAAAAACAGAGTAAAGAACAAAAAAGTATATCGTATCGGTGGCGATGAGTATGCAATTTTTTATCTGAATAAAAAAGAGGATGATGTAAAAAAAGACATCGAGAAAATGCGGGCTGAACTGGCACAGACAGATTATGTGTGTGCATTCGGTTATGAAATGGTTGAGAAAAAAGACATCCATCAGGCCATGCTTTCCGCAGACAGGGAGATGTATTCCAATAAAGCCAAATTAAAGAATTCCAAAGAAAGACAAATTGCAGCACACAAGGAAGCAACAATCCGTGTTATGCATGAAGCTCTCGGTTCCGGAATGTGGGGAATGGAATTTGATGATGACGGTAATATGGTATCCGTTGAGTGGAGCCCGGAATTCAGGAGAATGCTCGGATTTACCGATGAGAATGACTTTCCGAATAAATTGGAATCATGGTCTGACCGTCTTCATCCGGATGATAAAGAAAATGTCCTTAAAGAATTTAGAGATACCATATCGGATTATTCCGGAGAGAAGAATTACGATGTGAAATACCGCCTTAAAACAAAGAGCGGTGAATGGAGAAAATACCATGCTCTCGGAAGGCTTTTAAGACGTGATGACGGAACTCCTTTATCATATGTCGGAATGTTCGTTGATATAACCGATAAATAGTTCACCTGCTATGAACCGAGTATGATTCGCAGATGATTTAGCCTGCGCAGTAAACAAAAAGCCGGAGGGTGGTTCCTCCGGCTTAAGTTTTATAGAGAAGCAAGTAACCAAAATAAGGAACAAATTGACCATGGATGACTTATCTGGGATATAATAGTGCTAATATTTAGCAAAAAAGCATTTTACGAAAGAAGGAATGAAAAACAATCATGAGAGCATATGAAAGACTGCTAAATTATGTAGTGATCCATACAACAAGTGATGAAAATTCAAAAACTGTTCCCTCGACAAAGAGGCAGTTTGATCTTGCTAATCTTCTTGTTAAGGAGATGAAGGATCTGGGTATTGAGGATGCCACCGTCGATGATAATTGTTATGTCATGGGACATGTTCCTGCAACAAAGGGATGTGAGAATGCACCGGGGATCGGGTTTATAGCTCACCTTGATACAGCGCCCGACAGTTCTGGAGAAAACGTTCATCCCGTCGTTCACGAAAACTATGACGGAAAAGATGTAGATCTGGGAAACGGTCGTGTTCTGACTACCGAACTGTTTCCTCATTTAAAGGATCTTAAGGGAAGAACACTTATTACAACTGACGGAACAACTCTTCTCGGTGCAGATGATAAATCCGGAATCGCCGAGATCATGGCAATGGTGGAAGAGCTGGAAAAGCAAAATATTCCTCACGGGAAAATATGTATTGCCTTTACTCCTGATGAGGAAATAGGGCATGGAGCATCACTCCTTGATCTTGATAAATTTGATGCAGACTTTGGATATACAATTGACGGTGGAGCAGAAAACGAGATCGAATATGAGAACTTCAACGCAGCAAAAGCCGTGTTTGAAGTCAGGGGAATAAGTGTACATCCCGGTGATGCCAAGAACAGAATGATCAATGCGGCACTTGTTGCCTGCGAGATATCATCGATGCTTCCCGCAGCAGAGACTCCCGCACATACGGAAGATCGTGAAGGCTTTTATCATCTTACCGATATAAACGGTGATGTTGAAAATGCAAAGATCGAATATATCGTAAGAGATCACGATGCATCTTTGTTTAATGCAAAGCTTGAAACACTTCGTAAAATAGAGAAGATCCTTAATGAGAAGTACGGTGATGGAACCGTAACTTTATCTGTAACGGAACAGTATCGTAACATGATTGAAAAGATCAAGCCTCACATTCATATTGTAGAGACTGCCAAAAAATGTGTTGCCGAGCAGGGACTTACGGTAAAAGATGTTCCGATCAGAGGCGGTACGGACGGAGCACAGCTTTCATTCCGCGGACTTCCCTGTCCGAATCTGGGAACAGGCGGATATGCATTCCATGGACCTTTCGAGCATATTACAGCAGAAGGAATGGATGCGGTAGTTAAAACAATCTGTTCGATCGTAAGATCATATTCAAAGGAAAACTAAATGAATGTATTAAAGAAAACATTTACATCACTTATTATCTCCGGTGCCGTAATCCTTTTGATCGGGCTGTATTACATGATTATAAAGGCAGGAATACCTTATCAGGATCCTACTGTGGAAATGCAGATACAATATGAGATCAATATGGGAATAGGAAATGTCCTAAGTCTGACCGGGTTTTGTATGACCTTGGTCGCAGCAATCATCCGAATTGTCTTGGGATTGGTCAGGAAGAATAAATCCAAATAGAAAGATTATTAATTAATGAAGAAATTTCTCGCAGCCAGAAAAGGATTCTATAAAGAGCTCTTTGTTCTGGTAATTCCTATCGTAATACAAAATTTAATAGCTTCGTCCGTTAGTGTTGCGGATACTCTGATGCTGGGAAATGTTGATCAGACTTCTCTTTCCGCATCGGGGCTTGCCGGTCAGCTGATGTTTCTGATAAATGTCATGTTCTTCGGACTGAATTCGGCGCTTACCATCCTGGCTTCACAGTATTGGGGAAAGAAGGATGTAAAGGTCATATCCAAGATTCTGGGTATCGGATTGATAATTGCTCTGGTAGTGACGGTTTCATTTTCCGCGGCTGCATTTTTCATACCCAGACACGTGATGTGGATATGGACTGACGACCCGGAACTGATCGCGGCAGGCGCAGTGTACCTCAGGTATGTGGCTCCTTCTTATATATTCCTGGGATTGTTCCAGCCCTATCTTACAATTCTAAAGAGCTGCGAGAGAGTTGTTTTCTCTACGGCGGTTTCAACGGCAGCTCTTATTATCAATGTAATATTTAATTGGCTGCTGATATTCGGACATGGTCCCTTCCCGGAGCTGGGAATATCCGGAGCTGCGATCGCTACGTCGATATCATGCGGATCCGGTGCACTCATTTGCCTGATCGATTTTCTCAGACAAAAAGTATTACCAAGAAATCCCGTGATCATGTTCAAGATCCCGAGAGCGCTTATCGCAGATTTCTTCAAGTATTCTCTTCCCGCATTCATCAACGATATAATGTGGGGGCTCGCATTTACGGTTAATTCGATCATCATGGGACATCTGGGATCCGACATTGTGGCTGCCAATGCGGTAGTATCTTCGGTAAGAGATCTTGTTACGGTTGTGGGATTCGGAATATCTGCGGCAGCATCCATCATGCTGGGTAAGGAAATCGGAGAAAACCGTCTTGATGAAGCGGAAAAAGATGCATCGTCGATACTCCGGGTAACGATCTTTTCGGGATTTATATCCGGATTTGTACTGTTTGTTATGAGCCCTTTTGTTCCCGGACTTGTGGATATTACAGAGACGGCAGTGGGATATCTGAAGATCATGCTGTACATCAATATCGCTTATCAGATGGGGCAGATCATAAATACCGTTCTGATCGCATCGATTTTCAGATGCGGCGGCAATTCAAAATACGGAATGGTGCTGGATATCATATGCATGTGGTGTTTTGCGGTTCCGCTGGGACTTATAAGTGCTTTTGTACTTAAACTTCCTCCTCTTATCGTTTATGTACTTATGTGTACGGATGAATTTGCGAAGATGCCTTTTGCGGTTCATCATTATCTGAAAGGCGGATGGATAAAAAACATAACAAGAGAAAATGTTGCCTGAGGGCCGTCTCTGCTTTACGCAGGTAGTTTTGAAGGAAAAAAGAACCGCCAGCCGGTTCTTTTTTCTATTGTTGTAGGGGGGCTGTTTTTGATAAAATACTGAGTTAGGGAATTAATTAAGGAAGATTTCGGTTTAGGCCGTTTCGGGGTGGGGATATGACTGAACAGGAAAAAGAAAGACAGGAAAAAGCAGAGGAAAATCTGGGAAAAGCCGTAATGGGCATTGCCTGGATCATTTTTGCCATAAAATTCATAGTGATTGCTTCGGTCATAGCTCTTCCTATTGTATGGCTGTTACACAAACCGCTGTGGATAGCACCGATTGCAGGACTGATCCTGTATATATTATGGAGAGTCGTCTGGAGATCGTTTTGGAAATTTGTTACATGGGCAACAAGAAACTGATCATTATATGAGGGATTAAAGGGGATGGGATATACGGCATCCAAGAACAAGCTGTTCACCAAGATCATATTCCTGGTTGAAGTAATCATACTGATCACAAGTACCTTGTTTTGTACGGTTTCAATATACAGAGCCAGGGTAGGTATAAGGATGGCAATTCAGCAGAGAATGCTGGATATATCCAATTGTGCCGCGGGATCGGTTAACGGGGATATTTTAAAGACTTTGGATGAGACTACAATCGGAAGTCCGGAGTACAACGATCTGTACAGCAGACTTGCGGTATTCAGGGATAATGTAGAACTTGAATACGTTTACGCCATTAAACAGGTAGGCGAGAAAGACTTCATTTTTACGATGGATCTGGATCAGGTCAGACCGGCCGCTTACGGAGACAGCGTAAAATATACAGAAGCCCTGGCATGTGCCGGAAGAGGATTGGCCGCGGTTGACGAGGTGCCTTATTCGGATTCATGGGGTGAGTTCTACAGTGCCTACAGCCCGGTATTTGATTCGGAAGGAAATGTTGCCGGAATAGTTGCCGCGGATTTTGCTGTTGACTGGTTTGAGAACCAGCTTACCGAACAGACCCGTTCCACAATGATCAGCTATGCCGTGATCCTTCTCTTTTCTCTGCTGGTTGCAGCCGGTCTTTCTCTTATTACCGTAAGACCCTTTGTCCGTGCACAGGGAGAACTGCTTGCGGAAAAGGTGCGTGCGGAGAGTGCGAATCACGCAAAGAGTGATTTCCTCGCCAATATGTCACACGAGATCAGGACTCCCATAAATGCCGTTCTCGGAATGAATGAGATGATCTTGAGAGAAGATCACCGTGCACAGGAACTGGCTAAGGATGATTCCGAAGCCATGCTGGAAACTCTTAAGAACATCAATGTTTATGCCAATGATGTAAAAAATGCGGGACATAATCTTCTGGCCATCGTAAATGATATTCTTGATTTTTCCAAGATCGAAGCCGGCAAGATGGACATTACCGAAGCACCTTACCAGCTCAGTTCCCTTCTGAACGATCTCAATAACATGATCCTGTTCAAGGCTCAGGACAAGAAGCTGGATTTCAAGATTGATGTCGACCGTACTCTTCCCGATGATCTGTACGGAGATGAGGTCAGAGTAAGACAGGTACTGACGAATATTCTCGGAAATGCCGTTAAGTATACCGAAAAGGGATCGGTCAGACTTACTCTTCGCGGCGAAGAACAGGGCGACGGAACAGTTCTTCTTAAAGCGGAAATATCCGATACGGGAATCGGAATCCGTCCCGAGGATAAAGAAAAACTGTTTACAAAGTTCCAGCGTCTTGAGATGGAAAGAAACAGTACGGTTGAAGGAACAGGTCTGGGACTTGTCATTACACAGCGTCTCCTTGATATGATGGGCGGAACCATCGCTGTTGAAAGTGAATACGGAAAAGGTTCTGTTTTCACCGTAACCATTCCCCAGAGAATAGTCTCCAATGTATCCGTCGGTAATTTCCAGGAACGTTTTGAGACCAATATGCAAAAGGGCGGAGTTTATAAAGAGTCCTTCCGCGCTCCTTCCGCAAAAGTTCTTGTGGTTGATGATACGAGAATAAATCTTGCGGTTGTACAAAACCTTCTCAAGAGTACGTTGATGCAGATCGATACCGCGCTTTCGGGAGCCGAGGCTGTAAAGAAAGCGGAAGAGAATGCGTATGATCTGATACTTATGGATCAGCGCATGCCGGAAATGGACGGAACCGAAGCACTTCATAAAATCCGCGAAACATCCGGCGGAAAGAGCACTAAGACTCCTGTCATCTGTCTTACCGCGGATGCGGTTATCGGTGCAAAAGAAAGATATCTGTCGGAAGGTTTTTCGGATTATCTTACTAAGCCCATAGACAGTTATGCTCTTGAAAAAATGCTCAAGAGACATTTGCCTCTGTCAAAGATGGTAATGATAAAAGAAGATCCCGAACCCGAGCCTGATCCCGTACCCGAAGAAAAAACGGATGACGGATTAAATGCTCTGAGAGCTGCCGGAGTGGATCCGTCCGAAGGACTTCAGTATACAAATAATGATGAGGCATTCTACCGTACGCTTTTAAATGAGTATGCCGTAAGCTATCAGGAAAAGTCTGAAAAGATTAAAGAATCATTCTCCAAAGAAGACTGGAAAGAATACGGTGTTTATGTTCATGCACTTAAGAGCACTTCCAAGATGATCGGAGCCATGGAATTGTCTGAACTGGCGGCAAAACTGGAAGCGGCGGCGAATAATTCGGATATCGATACCATCAAAGGAAAACAGGATCTGATGATGAAACGATATGAAGCGGTAGCAAAGGCCATAAATCTTACCGCATCGAAATGATAATAACCGCTTATCCCCAGGGGTAAGCGGTTTAATTAATTGGGGGTATGTTTATGAAATTGTCGGAAAGACCGATGGAGATTACGGACAAGGCCTATCGCTTTGACCTGTTTAATGACGGGATCCCGGTTCCCGGAAAAAAGTGCGGCAGACTTCCCGCCATGGGCTGGAACAGCTGGAATGCATTCGGCAGCGGAAATACGGAAGTGCTTACCAAGAGGGTTGCCGAAAGAATGGTTGAGCTTGGACTTGATAAACTGGGATACAAATATGTTGTTCTTGATGACGGATGCTATAAGTCCGAAAGAGTAAACGGTCTTCTTTCAAATGAAGAAGAAAAATTCCCTTCAGGATTTAAAGCACTGGCCGATCACCTGCATTCCATGGGACTAAAGTTTGGAATGTACAATGATATAGGAACCAATCTTTGCGCGGGCGCTGCGGTGGGAACCTGCGGTCACGAGGCAGAGGATGCACAGACCTATATAGACTGGGACATAGATTTCATCAAGGTAGATAATTGTTATTACCTGTGGGATAATGCAACTTTTTCGAATTCGGAAAATGCAAGATATACATATGCCCCTGCCATCAAAGGAATTCGCATAAAGGGTTGCGGACCGGAGGTTTATCTCGATGCTGTAACCAAAGGGATAATATCCGGAAGCGGAGCTGTAATTACCGAAGAAGACGGAACCGGATTTGTAAAAGGTATCGGAACATACGACGGAACCGGTCCTGACCGGTCTCCTGTGGGTGATCTCAGCAGTGAACTGAGGTTTTCGATACTCGCAGATGAAGACTGTGAAGCTGATATATTCGTTGAGTATGCAACGGGAAGAGAACCGGAAATCGGATGCTGGCTTCAGGTTGCAGTGGGAGAAGGAGATTCGGCCGGGTATTTCTATGACGACCTTCTTCCCGAGTCCGGAAGTAAACAAACTTTTATCGAATCCGGAGCAATTAAGATCAGGTTAAAAAAAGGAGAGAACACCTTACGTCTTATGAATCACAGACGTCAGGAGAATACCCTTTGTTCCTATGCCGAGCTTGTCAAAGGATTTGAAGATGCTTTTAAAAAGGGTTCTCAGAGAAAAGACATAATTCTTTCCATTTGTGAATGGGGTAAGACCCAGCCTCAGAACTGGGGCTATAAGGTGGGCGATTCCTGGAGGATATTAAATGATATCACATTTCAGGTAGGCGCTGACGGAGATCCCGGACATGCAAACTGGTCGGGTGACTACACCACCGGTGTTACGAATCAGTACAATAAAGCAGTCATCATGGATGAGTATTCCGGACTTGATAAAGGATGGAACGATCCCGATATGATGATGATCGGAATGGACGGACTTGATGAGACAATGTGTAAAAGCCATATGGCAATGTGGTGTATGATCAATTCTCCTCTTATGCTGGGACTTGATCTGAGACGTGTGGAAAAGGGAGATTGGATCCATAAGATTATTTCCAATAAAAATCTCATCTCATTAAATCAGGATCCCCTGGGAGTTCAGGCTAAGAGAATATATTCAAGTCTTGAAAAAGAAAACCCGGATAAGATTTATCTGCGGGATAATAAACGAGTTGATATATTGGCAAAACCTCTGGCAGACGGAAGCATAGCTCTTGCATTCATAAATCTTGATACCGAAGATGTAACGGAGAAGACAGCCGCGGATAAGGATCTTATTCTTAAGTATCTTCGCGGAAAGATGAAAGATGCTGATGCATTCGAAAATGCAAAAGCATATACCGTCACAGATCTTTGGAGTGAAGAAACAAAGGTAAATGAAAGCGGAGTATTTGAAGTGCCCGGTCTCAAGGCATGTGAAACCGCCATGTGGAGGATAAAGCCTTCGTGAGCTTGAAGGATTTTTTGACAATTGTTTTTGAATCGGATAATGCCATAGAGAAGGCACATAATCTTGGCATCATCGATATGCATGAAACGGAACATCCGGAAGAAAAAATTCTACGCAAAGATGCGGCAAAGATACTTCATCTGTACATGCATAATGTACTGCATATAAAAGATGAGGAAGATATTTCATCCGCTTCCGGTTTGAAGGATCTGTATGATTGCAGAGTTTGTGTAAATCATATCGCACAGGTTTATCTCAAAGGGATCATGAAAGCACGTGAGTATCCCGGCGGACTTCTGATATTTGATTCGAATTCCGAAATAACCGCTTCGGAAGCGAAAGAAGCAATTCTGAAAATGAAAGGATGACAGTTATGGAAAACAGATCGCAGGCTTATTTATTTGGTCAGATTCTCGGAACACATTCTTTTCTGTTAAAAGACGGATTTTTAAAACCTGATGAGTACTCGGAGATAGGTGCGCAGTATTTCCTGCCCGGAGGAGAGACGGGAACAGCGGCAACAGTATTAAGCTCTCTCGGGGTTTCGGTCAAGATGGACGGAACATGGATCGGTAAAGAAGTTGCTCCGATGCTCAAGGATTTTTATAAGGGCAAAAGTGTTGATCTCTCATCCATGAATTTTGATTATGACGACCCGGGAGTAATGGACTATGTGGTTATAGCCGGACTTGTCCGTTCACCCATGGGAAGATTTCAGACCCTCTTCGCAGAAGGTAAGCGTTGGTGGAGCATACCCAAAGAGGAGGATATTACTTCGAGTAAAGTTGTTGCCATTGATCCATTCTTTGGAGATGAGACCTGCCTTGCGGCGGAGCTTTGCGTAAAGCATGGAATTCCATATGTAACCATCGATTCAAGACACGATTCGTATCTTCACAAGCATGCCGCGATTAATGTGGTCTCAAAAGAATGTACGGAGGGTGACTATAAAGGTATGGATTCCGAAGAAATCATGAAGCTTATGCAGAGTGAAGCGGAAGGCCTTACAATAATCACCCGCGGCGGATCGGAGATGCTCTATGCAAGAAAGGGAGAAGAGATTCATTATATGAAACCCTTTGATGTGGAGGTTAAATCCACACTCGGCGCCGGTGATACATTCAAGGCAGGATGCGTATATGCGCTTTTGCACGGGATGAATGATGAAGAGACCGTAAGATTTGCAAGTGCCTGCTCGGCAATAGCAATCTCACGTTTTCCTCTGCCTCTGAATCCGCCTAAATTAGAAGAAGTAAATAAAATACTCGGCAGGTAAATATCAGAAAGGTACAAGCCGATATACAATATGGAAGTTTATCTTCATGAAAAGGAATTCATGATTTGCTACACGGAGGTATCATATGAAGATAGGTGAAGCCAAACCGATATATTATGCCAACAGGCGTGAACTGGTAGATCAGACACGGGATCTTTTTGCCCGTAAGGAAAAAGCCGAGAACGCATATAAGCTTACCGGGGATAAAACATTTTCCGAACAGGCAGCATCTCTGGAGCTTTCCCTTGAAGCAACACAGAAAGCTTTTGATGAAAATCAGAAGGTTCTTGATTCTCTTTGTGAACAGGAAGTGGCTGCTTTCAATATGGAAAATTCCAGACAGCAGGGCGATGCCATGGAAGAGGAGATGAAGAATCTCGGAAAGATCATGATCGTGTTCAGGAGACTGGCCAAGGGAGATATAGTTCCGTTAACCGATGAAAAGAAGCTGATGGAATACGACGATAAGATGTATCAGATGGCCAAGAATATGCAGGCCATGGCTCAGCAGATGGAGAAGGAACACGAAAAGCACAAGTCTCTCTGGGAAGATGAAGAAAAGAAGGAATATCCGGATCCTCAGGAGGTGGCTGATAATACGGAATACGGAGGAACTCTTCCCGATATAGAGATTCCGGATGTACCTTCGGATATAACGGGTGCTGAATTATAGCAATTCCTGTATTGACACTTTGGATTACCCGAGATAGAATCAACGTAATAATTTTGAGGAGACATACTCTTGAAAAATAACGCTATGAGATATTCACATATTTCTATTATGTCCATGTACGCTGAATATGTATATGGTCTTAATGGTGTATGTAAATATCCGGGTAGCAGATAAGAGCAGTTTTCTAAGATAGGAAGATGAATGACAACCGCTTATCCTGCAGGATAGGCGGTTTTTTTGTTAAGGAGGTAAGGTATGGATCTGATAGTAATAACAGGAAGCGGAGCAGTCGGAAAGATGACAACCGGTCAGGAACTGATGAAGATCACGGACTTCAGATTATTCCACAATCATATGATGATCGAGCCGGTTTTGGAGATCTTCGGAAAATTTGACGGAAATGCCGTCAGCAGACTTCGCGAAGTAGTCTTCGAAGAGTTCATGAAGACCAATTATCAGGGCATGATCTTTACCTATATGTGGGCTTTTGATATGCAGGAGGACTGGGATTATATCAAGTCCGTCGCAGAAAGGTTCGAAGCAACGGGAGGAACGGTTTATTATGTTGAACTCGTTGCCGACAGAGCGGTGCGTTTAGAGAGAAACAAATCCGAAAACAGACTGAAGAATAAAGCATCCAAACGTGACATCGAAGCTTCTGAAGGACGCATGCTCAGAGAAGAGACAAAATACCGTATTGTCAGCAAAGACGGAGAGATCCCGTTTGAGAATTACATCAAGATAGACAATACAAATCTTGAGCCTGATGTGGTTGCACGGATGATCAAGGAAAGATTTAATCTTCCCGATAAGGGAAATGCGGACCTTGCAAACCGGATCAAACTGGATGAAGCCAAAGAGCATGAGATCGGAATACTTCATGATATGCAGGTGAAGAGTTTTGTGACCCTCTACGAGAAATATCACGATGAGGGATCCCCTGCGATAGAGCCTGTGGAAAGAATACAAAGAAGATTTTCCGTTACAAACAGGAAATACTATTTCATCCTGCTGGACGGAGCAAGGGTCGGAGTTATTAATATAGGTCATAACGATCCCGATGAGCATGAGGTCTCCTTCATCAGTCCTCTGTTCGTCCTTCCGGAATATCAAAACCGCGGAATAGGATACATCGCTATTCAAAAAGCATTTGAACTTCTTCCCGATGTAAAGACCTGGAAGCTGGAAACCATACTTCAGGAACCCGCCAACTGTCATCTGTATGAGAAATGCGGATTTGTCAGAGTCGGAGAAGAGAAGGTCATAAACGACAAAATGACTCTGATTGACTATGAACTGAAGAGAAACTAGGGGACGGTTCCTCCGTTTCCTCTTGACAGGGCTTTTTTCGCTGTGATACATTCAGATAAACCGTTGATGAAGAGTAAGTAAGTTATTACCTCCTTTTCAGAGAGAGCCGCAGGCGGTGGGATTGCGGTAAAAGTGTTTTAACCGAATGGACTTCTGAGGGCGATCAGAAACGTTAAATACGGAGTATGAGAGACGGAGGTGAATCTCCGTTAACAAATTCGGCATATGGTCGTATGCGCTAAGTGGGTGTGAGATCACACCAAGCCGGGTGGCACCGCAGGTAAACATTCTACCTGTCCCAGCAGTAACTATTACTGTGGGACAGGTATTTTTTTATCCCTGTCCCGAAAGGAAACCGAAAGGTTTAAGCCAGGAAAGGAGAAAACTATGGCTGACAAGACGATTCCCTACAAGATTTATCTTTCCGAAGAGGATATGCCAAAAGCATGGTATAACCTCAGAGCAGACATGAAGAACAAACCGGCGCCTCTTCTTAATCCCGGAACAGGAAAGCCTCTGACTGCAGAGGAGCTTTCTCCCATATTCTGTGAAGAACTGGTTGCGCAGGAACTTGATGATACCACTCCTTTCATCGAGATTCCCGAAGAGATCAGAAGTTTCTATAAGATGTTCAGACCTTCACCTCTTGTTCGTGCTTACTGTCTTGAGGAGAAGCTCGGAACTCCCGCCAAGATCTATTACAAGTTCGAGGGAAACAATACCAGCGGAAGCCACAAGCTTAATTCCGCAATCGCTCAGGCATATTATGCCAAGAAGCAGGGCCTCAAGGGTGTTACCACGGAGACCGGAGCAGGTCAGTGGGGAACCGCTCTTTCCATGGCTTGTTCATATTTCGGACTTGACTGTAAGGTATACATGGTTAAGGTTTCTTACGAGCAGAAGCCTTTCCGCCGTGAAGTAATGCGTACATACGGAGCATCTGTTGTTCCTTCACCTTCCGAGACTACCGAGATCGGAAGAAAGATCCTTGCAGAGTTCCCCGGAACAACCGGAAGCCTCGGATGTGCTATTTCCGAAGCGGTTGAAGTAGCTACCAAGAATCCCGGATACAGATATGTACTCGGAAGCGTTCTTAACCAGGTTCTCCTTCACCAGTCTGTTATCGGACTTGAGACCAAGACCGCACTTGATAAGTACGGAATAAAGCCCGACATCATTATCGGATGTGCGGGCGGCGGATCCAACCTGGGCGGACTTATCGCTCCTTTCATGGGCGAGAAGCTTCGCGGTGAAGCAGACTACCGTATCATCGCCGTAGAGCCCGCATCATGCCCCAGCTTCACAAGAGGAACCTTCGCATATGATTTCTGCGATACCGGAATGATCTGTCCTCTTGCCAAGATGTACACTCTCGGAAGCAGCTTCATTCCTTCCGCAAACCATGCAGGCGGTCTGAGATTTCACGGCATGAGCTCAACTCTTTCCCAGCTGTATCATGACGGATACATGGAGGCAACCAGCGTAGAGCAGACTTCGGTATTCGAAGCAGCCGAGATGTTCGCAAGAGTAGAGGGAATTCTTCCCGCTCCCGAAAGCTCACATGCTATCAGAGCAGCAATCGACGAAGCACTTAAGTGCAAAGAGAGCGGTGAGGAGAAGACCATAGTATTCGGACTTACCGGAACAGGATACTTCGACCTTGTTGCATATCAGAAGTTCAACGACGGTGAGATGAGCGACTACATCCCTACCGATGAAGAGATCGCAGCATCCGTTGCAAAGCTTCCCAAAGTACCTGAGAATTAATTTTGCTTTTTCATAACTTCCTTTAATATAGAAAAGGTGATCGCGTAGCGGTCACCTTTTTGTTGACATTATTTACTTACGCTGATATTCTTAACTCACAAAATAAAAAAGAAAGCGAGGTAGTTTTAATGTTTGTAAACAGAATAGTTACCACAAACGAATATAGTATGACGACCTCGGTTTATGCTCATTGATCTTAAAATGAAATGATATCTGAACCGTGGCTTTACAGTCACGGTTTTCTTTTGCCCAAAGGGCATCTGAGCTGATGGTCTCCATACTATGAATCACATTTATGGAGAATCAAAATTGAGTAAAATAATAATCAATCAAAACGAAGAACTGACCGGCAGAATTATGTCGGTTCAAAAAAACAGCTTTATCATCGGATATGAAGATGAAGAGATTCCGGGAAAGCTCAAAGGAAGTTTTTACGGAGAAGAAACGGAGAGTCTTCCTGTTGTGGGAGACTATGTGGTGTTCCGGTATAACCCTGTGGGGGAATCGATGATACTCGGTGTATGCGAAAGAAAGAACCTGCTTCAAAGACCGGACCAGGCCAAGACTGCGGTTATGCAGTATATGGTGGCAAATGTGGATTACACATTTATCATCACGTCTCTTAATGAAGACTATTCGTATAACAGAATAGCAAGATATGTGAGCGTGGTGCTTCAGGGCGGATCGGTCCCCGTTGTGGTTCTGACGAAATCGGATCTGTGCTCCAATCCCGGAAGATATATAAGAGAAGTGGAATCCATTTCCGATAAAGTAAGGGTTCATGCAATCTCGGCAATATACGGAATCGGAACGGATGAACTGGAAGAATACATGAAACCCGGAGTAACAATATGCCTCATGGGTTCATCCGGTGCGGGAAAGTCCACACTTATCAATTCATTGTCCGGTGGGGAAGTAATGAAAACATCGGAAGTAAGAGAATCCGATTCGACCGGTAAGCACACCACCACACACAGACAGCTGATCAAACTGAAAAACGGTGTTTCGGTGATCGACACTCCGGGTATGAGAGAGATCGGTATGGCGGAGACCCAAGAAGGAATAGATGAGACCTTTTCCGACATAGTGGAGCTTGAGCATATGTGCAGGTTCAGTGACTGCAGGCATGATACTGAGCCGGGATGCGCAATAAAAGCGGCCATCGAAAGCGGAGAGCTGTCTGAAGAAAGGTATATGCTGTATAAGTCTCTCGGAACCGAGAATCAGCGGAATTATGCCAAGAAAAAGAAGATATCCATGTGGGCTAAGGAAGCAAAGAAATTCAAGGATATGAACAATATCTATTAAGCCTGATGTCAGTGAACCGGGAGAACGAGGGAACCGTCTCCCCGGTTCATTTCATGGTATAATAAACGGGCATGATTATCATAAAGGAAGACGGTTTACAGCCATGAGAAATGAAAAAGTAGCAGAGTTCCTTAGGGACAAAGGATTTGAAGACCGCATCGAGGACCACTCAGAGACCATAGATACAGTTGAGCATGCGGCCCGGCAGATCGGATGCAGTGAAGCGGAGATTGCCAAAACTCTTTCTTTTATCGTAGATGATAAACCGGTCATTGTTGTAATGGCGGGTGACGGAAGAGTTAACAGCTCCAAGTTCAAAGCAAAGTTTCATACCAAGCCTTCAATGGTGCCCAGAGATATGGTTGAAGAACTGATAGGATTTCTCCCGGGCGGTGTATGTCCCTTCGGGATTAAAGAAGACATTCCGGTATGGCTGGATATATCAATGAAGAGATTCGAGTACGTTCATCCCGCGGGAGGAAATGATTTTACTTCGGTTAAGCTCACTCCCGATGAACTTGAGAAAGCATCCGGCGCACTGGGATGGTGCGACGTATGCAAAGGCTGGGAAGCTGATGAGAATAGTTAATCTGATCGAAAATACGGAAGGTAAGGCAGGATGCATCTATGCACACGGTCTTTCCTTCTATATAGAAAAAGGTGATCGGAAGATTCTGATGGATCTGGGTCCTTCGGAGGATACTCTGAAAAATGCCGGGTCTTTGGGAGTAGATCTCGGAACGGTTGATACGGTCATCTTAAGTCACGGCCACTACGATCATTCGGGAGGCATAATTCCTTTTTCGAAGGTCAACGATCATGCGGAGATATATATGCAGGATCTTGCCCTGGGAGATTACTATGCCGATGACGGAGAAAGTGCCGAAGGAGACCGTTACAGATACATCGGTATAGACAAGAGCATTGCAGAACTTTCGCAGGTTATGAAGATTTCCGGGGACTTCGTTATCGGTGACGGGATCGAGCTGTTTACGATAAAAAGCAGAACTCATGAGCTGCCCTTTACCAATAAAAGACTTCTGATGAAAACAGGTGGGGAGCTTGTGCGTGATGACTTCAGACATGAGCATTTCCTTGTTTTGACCGAGGGAGGAAAGAGCGTACTTATGGGCGGATGTGCCCACAACGGTATTCTGAGCATCATGGATGCTTATATTGAAAAGTACGGAAAAGCTCCGGGTGCCGTCATAAGCGGATTCCATCTGATGAAGAAGACTCCCTACAGAGAGGATCAGGTAAAAGAGATCGAAGATATCGCCCGGAAACTCAGTGATTATCCCACAGTTTTCTACACTTGTCATTGTACGGGAGTTGAAGCTTTTGATATCATGAAAGCAGTGATGGGAGATAAACTCATCTACGTTCATTCCGGAGATGAGATCATATTATGAACAGAACTTACAGTGACACTTTTGAGATAGGCTCCATGGAAGAGCTGGCAGCTGCCGTAAAAGAATTCGGATTCGTTCCTTTTTTTGCGGGAGACATAGAGGGCTTTTCTTTGGAAGAACACATTGCTGACGGATGCTGGTATTACGATTCCGATCCATGGGAAGCCTGGGAGTGGAAAGGACCCGTTATCAGGAAAACAAAGTGTGCCTACGGAAAATTCCTTGCAAACAAGGCAGTGTATATAAGCAGTGAGTGGTTTCCGGATTTTGCCAATTACAGGCGGGACGGATATGACTTTGACGCAAGGTATGAGGACGGACTGGCTTCCTATAATGATAAGACTCTCTTCGAACTTGTAGACGAGAATGCCCCGATACTGTCAAAGGAGCTTAAGGAGATAGGAAATTACCGTAAGGGCGGGAAAAAAGGATTTGATTCTTCAATAACCCGTCTTCAGAAGCAGTGTTACGTGATCACAAGTAACTTTACCCATGCCAAGGACAAATTCGGTAATGAATACGGCTGGGGTATAGCGGAATATACCACTCCCGAAAAGTACATGGGTAAGAAGTTTACCGATAAAGTCTATAAAAGAAGCCCCGAGGAATCGCTGGAAAGGATAGTGACTCATATGAAGAAGATCATTCCGGATGCGGATGAGGCTCAGATCAGAAAAGTGCTGAAATAAAGGTATGAATCAAAAAATGGACCGTTTTAAGAACAAAAAGCGGTCCTTTTTTTACAAAATACCGTTAGTGCAGTGGGAACGGCAATGTTATCCTAAATACATAACATGTATAGCCACAGTCGGCGGAAAGGAAAGATTTATGGAGAATTTTTCATTCTATTCACCCACTTGTTTTATATTCGGAAAAGATTCTGAGGAGAAGGCCGGAGCATGCGTTAAGAGATTCGGCGGAAACAAAGTCCTCATTCATTACGGCGGCGGAAGTGTGGTTCGTTCGGGACTGCTGGACAGAGTAAAGAAATCACTTGAGAAAGCGGGCGTAGAGTACGTAGAGCTGGGAGGGGTTAAGCCCAATCCCAGAAGCGGACTTGTATATGAAGGAATCGACCTTTGCAGAAAAGAAAAGGTTGATTTCATACTTGCGGTAGGCGGAGGAAGTGCCATCGACTCATCCAAGGCAATAGCAGCAGGCGTGCCTTATGACGGAGATTTCTGGGATTTCTATCAGGGAAAGAGAATTGAAACCGCCCTTCCCGTAGGAACCGTTCTTACCATTGCAGCAGCAGGAAGTGAAGGAAGCGGAGACTCCGTTATTACCAAGGAAGAGGGAATGTTCAAGCGCGGAGCCGGATCCGATGCAATCAGACCCAAGTTCAGTATCCTGAATCCCGCCCTTACCCAGACACTTCCCGCATATCAGACCGCAGCGGGAATTACGGATATCATGGCTCACCTTTATGAGAGATATCTGACCAATTCCGAGGAGGTTGAAGTAACCGACAGACTTATTGAGGCACTTCTCCTTACAATGGTACACGAAGGCCCCAGAGTTATTGCGGATCCCAACAATTATGAAGCAAGAGCAAATATCATGTGGGCAGGAACTATGGCTCACACCAACGCAGTTGGTGTAGGAAGAAGCCAGGACTGGCTCAGCCACACCATCGAACATGAGCTCTCAGCTCTTTATGACTGCGCACACGGTGCAGGACTTGCGGTTACCATGCCCGCGGTATTTACTTACGAAATGAGCCACAACGTTATGAGATTTGCCCAGGTTGCGGTAAGAGTATGGGGATGCCAGATGGATTTTGCACATCCCGAAGTAACGGCAAAGGCAGGTATCGAGGCATTCAGAAACTTCCTTATCTCTATCGGAATGCCTAAGAATTTTGAAGAACTCGGTGCAAAGGAAGAGGATATTCCCAAGCTTGTTGATGTACTCTGCAACGGCGACGGAAGAAAAGGAACCATCTCCGGATTTATCACACTCAACGAAAAAGAGTGCGCCGAGATCTATAAGATGATGGTTTAACCAGAGGATATATATATGATAATCAGCGGACAGACATTTGATGAAGAAAGAGCTCTCTACGGAAGTGACGGGATTGTGGTAAGTGATTGCAGATTCGACGGTCCCGCCGACGGAGAGAGTGCGTTTAAAGAAGGAAGGAATATTGAGGTTAAGGATTGCTTTTTTAATCTCAGATATCCCTTCTGGCATGATGATAATCTGACAATCTCCGGTAGTGAGATGACCGATAAGTGCAGGGCTGCTTTGTGGTATACGAATAACGCAACGATCACAGATACTAAGATGCACGGCATCAAAGCTCTCAGAGAATGTTCGGATATCAGGATACAGGCCTGCGATATCATATCACCGGAATTCGGCTGGTCGGTAAACGGGATCGAGATGAAAGACTCAAGTGCCGAGAGCGAATACTTCATGATGCGTTCGAATAATCTTAAGTTTGAAAATGTATCACTGAAGGGAAAGTATTCATTCCAATACATAACCGATTCCGTTTTCGAGAATTGCAATTTCAATACCAAGGATGCATTCTGGCATGCGAAGAATGTAGTGGTAAGAAATTCAGTTATTAACGGTGAGTACCTTGCGTGGTACTGCGAGAATGTGACATTTGAAAACTGTACCATCAGCGGAACGCAGCCTCTTTGCTATTGCAGGAATCTGAAACTGATCAATTGTATGATGCTTGATGCGGATCTTGCTTTCGAAAAATCCGATGTTGAGGCAACGGTAACCACACCTATGATCAGTATCAAGAATCCTCTTTCCGGAACAATTACTTTACCGGAAGTAGGAGAGATCATAATGGATGATCCTAATGCAAAGGGTGTTATCAAAACAAATTAACGGGGTAAATGTATGGGTATTGATCTGAACAAAATGCCGAAGCTGGGCTTCGGACTTATGAGGCTTCCGGAAAAAGACGGGGTGATCGATCATGAGCATGTGTGCAAAATGGTTGATAAATATATGGAAGCCGGAATGAATTATTTTGATACGGCTTATGTATATCACGGAGGCAGGTCGGAAATCGCCGCAAGGGAAGCGCTTGTTAAGCGTTATCCCAGAGAAGATTTTATGATCGCAACCAAGCTTCCCGCATGGGAAGTCAAAAAAGAAGAGGATGTAGAAAGAATCTTTAATGAACAGCTGGAAAAGCTGGGCGTTGATTATATTGATTTCTATCTCCTGCATTCGATTGAAGAAGGAAACAATTACGATGTATATGTAAAGTATGATTGTTTCAATTGGGGATTAAAAAAGAAAGCTGATGGAAAGATCAGGCATTTCGGTTTTTCTTTCCACGGAAGTCCCGAGCTTCTCAAGGAGATACTCGATAAACATCCCGAAGTAGAATTCGTTCAGATCCAGCTTAACTATCTGGACAGAACAAATCCTGTTGTAAGATCTCAGGAATTGTATGACATTCTCCGTGAGAGAAATATTCCGATCATTGTAATGGAACCTGTTCGCGGAGGCGCACTCGCGGGGTTTACTCCCGAGATCGAAGATATCTTTAAAAAGAAGAGACCGGATAAATCCATAGCTTCATGGGCTCTTCGCTTTGTGGGATCTCTTCCCGGAGTAATGACAATTCTGTCCGGAATGTCCAACGAAGAACAGATGAATGATAACATCGGAACGTTTACGAATTTCGAACCTTTATCCGATGAAGAATTTGCAATAGTAAACCGTGTGACGGATGAGATACTTAAGATTCCGCAGATCGGATGTACGGCCTGCAAGTATTGCTGTGACGGATGTCCTATGAAGATAAGTATTCCTGACGTGTTCAGAACCATCAATACACTTCGAAGATATCCCGATGACTGGAGAAGCAAGAATTTCTATTCCGGATTAACGAAGAGATCAGGTAAAGCATCAGACTGCGTAGGCTGCGGTCAGTGCGAGCGAGTTTGTCCCCAGCATCTGCCCATCATTGAGCTGATGAAAGAGGCATCTGAAGTACTCGGATATTAATAAAAAAATGTTGTTGACTCTTCCCCAAGGGAACCCTCTAAGGTGATATTATAAGAAAGGAGGTTCCCATATGAACGACAAAATGACATCAGGGGAAATTGCAAAAAAAGCAGGCGTATCTCAGAAGGCAGTTCGTCTGTACGATGAGAAGGGCCTTCTCAAACCATCGGATTATTCCGAAGGAAATTATCGTCTGTATGACACGGCGGCACTTCAGGTTCTTGAAAAGATCGTGGCACTTAAGCAGATAGGTTTTTCACTTGAAGAGATCAGGGACAATCTCATTCAGGGAGAAGCTTCGAATGTAGAAGAGGCTCTGAAAATCCAGCTTAAGAACATGGAGGACAAAAAGTATCGCATTGAAAAAGTCATCGCAGCGATAAACAGAACCTTCGAAAGAAATACCGGAAATCTTGACTGGGATGATGTGGCAGAGATGGTGAGAACCATAAATCTCGATCAGGCAGCGGATGAAAGACATTGGGATGCACTTAAGCATACTTCTCAGGAAGAAGACTGGTATGTAAAGATATTCAAATCTCTGAATCTTTCTCCCGATATGAAGATCCTGGATCTGGGATGCGGATATGCAAAGCTCTGGAGAAATAACCGCGATGATATCCCTAAAGGAAGCAAGATCTTCGGTTATGACATTCACGGAAGCTGGGCGGATGATTTCGAAAAGTATGTTTCGGAAAACAAAAACAAATTTCCGAAGGGAGTGGAGATATCTCTCGAATTCGATGATCTGGAAGGTGAGAGCGCATGGAAGAAGATTTCGGGGAATAAAGAATATGATCTTATCATAGCCCACTATCTGAGTTATCAGGTGAAAGACTTCGAAGCTCTTGTGGAGAGATCGAGTAAGGTTCTGGGTAAAGGCGGAATTTTCTCCTGTAATGCGGCATCGGTCAACGGATGGCATGCATTTAACAAGGAATATCTGAAAAAAGCCGGACTTAATTCTTCATTTATAGATGAGATCGTAAATGAGGAACAATCGGGTCAGGATGCCTGTGATGAGATGCTGAAGAAGTATTTCAAGAAGGTGGATCTTATCACTCTTGAAAATACCTGGCATTTTACAGAGGCTGAAGAACTGTTCGATCGTATGTGCGCGAGGTATCCGGGCCAGCAGAAATTCCTGAATGATAATCGTAAGAAGATAATAAAAGTATTCGAAGACGACATTAATAACAATGGAGAGATAACTTATACTTACGGTTCTCTTTTCCGCAGATGCAGTAAATAACTATTCTTTTTCTCTTTATATTAATCCTTTGACCGGCAGGCATATCAGTATGTTCTGCCGGTACTTTTTATATTGTGATAAAATTAATGTGAAACCGCATATAACAGGTTATGATGAAAAATTAATCTTACGGAGGTGATGGTATGGGAATCAGTTATTGTAAATTATCCGAAAACCGGCTTGATACATTCATCAGTATGCGAATAAAGCAGCTTCGTGAAGAAGGAGCGACGGAAGATATCGATCTTGTACCTCATCTCAAGGATTATTACAACAGGCATATGAGTGACGGAACCTTCGTATCCTGGCTTGCCATGGACGGGGACAAAATAGTGGGGACAAGCGGCATGTCTTTTGTGGAAAAGCCACCCTATTTCAGTTGTCCCAGTGGAAAGATAGGTCTTTTGTCCAGCATGTTTACCGATCCGGATTACCGCAGAAAAGGTATTGCCAAAGAGCTGTTATCCAGAGTGGTTGAAGAGGCAAGAAATTACGGATGCGGTGTCGTTCAGATAACAGCTTCCGACATGGGAGTTCTGCTTTATACGGATTTCGGTTTTGTCAAAAACGGAAATTTCATGCAGTATAAGTTTTAGGCGAAAACGGCATAAATATGGTAAAATAGAGGCGTATGTTCCGGTATGAGGAGCATACGCCTTTTACTGTAGTCCTACCCGGAGAAAAACAATAATGAACAGTTTAAAGTTTCTGGCGGAGACGATAGTGAAGATGTATGTCACATTGCTTCCTGCCATTATTGCGGGGGTACTTGTTATGGTCTGGTGCAAGACCAAAATAATGAAGCCCGCGATGAAGCCCATGGATATGGGTAAGAATTTCTGCGACGGAAAGAGGATATTCGGGGATAACAAAACCTGGAAAGGTTTTATCGGATATCTGCTCTTTGGTACGGTCTCGACAGTGATCTGGGGCGTGGTATGCCATGCGGCAAATATCGAACATCTTAATTTTTTCTATGCATATCATGAAAACACATTTCTGTTTAATCTGATGACGGGATTCTTACTCGGACTCGGATATGCACTCTTTGAATTACCCAACAGCTTTCTTAAGAGAAGATTGGACATAACACCCGGGAAGACCATATCGGGAGGATGGAGATTCTTTTTCATTTTCCTGGATCAGGCGGATTCCATATTCGGATGTGCACTTGTTGTGTGGTTATTCTATGACCTTGGCATAGGATTATATTTACTTTATGTGCTGGTCGGAGCATTTACACATATCGTAATGAATGTACTGCTCTATTTGTGTAAGCTCAGAAAAAATCCATTTTAAGATTCGGAGAAAGACATGATCGTAAAACTTGAACTTGATGAAAAAAGAGAGGACAAACTCGGAAATAAAGGTAAATTTCTTCTTCAGATGAAGAAAAACGGATTTAATGTTCCGGGCGGATTCATACTCGACACCGATATATACGATGAGGTGATAGCAGCAAATGCTATAGGCACTTCCGTAAAAGAATCTCTGGGTAAGTTGACCAAAGATAATGTAAAGCAGATATCGGAAGAAATAAATGCTTTGTTTGATAAAGTTAAAATTCCTTCAGATATAGGCACACAGATTGATAAGCTTGCACAGGAAGGAAAGCTTTTTGCTGTAAGAAGCAGCGGCAACATGGAAGATCTGGAAGAGTATTCTTTTGCCGGACAGTACGATACTTTTTTGAATGTCAGCAAAGAAGATATCGCTTCCAAAGTGATCGATTGCTACAGATCCATGTTCGGAGAAGTGATACTTCAGTATGTTGCCAATAACGGTATTGATGCTCCTTCGATGAAAATGTCCGTAGTCGTTCAGGAAATGGTTGACTCCGATCTGAGCGGAATCTGTTTCACCATCGATCCCGTAAACGGATTTGATAAAGAGATGCTTATTGAGGTTTCCGAAGGACTGGGTGAAAACATTGTAAGCGGAAAGACCGCTCCCGAGCAGTATTTCTATGACTGGTACAACGGAAAGGAAGTCAAAAGAAATAATTCAAATAAATTCCTTGCACCGGAAACCGTTGAGAAATATGCGAAAGTATTCTCGGATATCCAGCACTTTTTCGGATATCCATGCGATATCGAATTTGCCATAGCGGATGAGAAGCTGTTTATACTGCAGGCACGCAGAATCACAAAGATCGGATATAACGGTATCACCGACATGTGGACTACCGCGGACTTTAAGGACGGAGGCGTATCCGCAACGGTCTGCACTCCGTACATGTGGAGCCTTTATGAATATATATGGGAATTTGCCCTTCGGTCATTCATAGTAAAGTCGGAGATATTAAGAGATGACGAGCTTCCCAAAAAACTCGGTGAAATGTTCTACGGACGTCCTTATTGGAATATGTCCGCAGTCAAAAAAGCCATGAGTCAGGTCATAGGATATAAGGAAAGAGAGTTCGACAGTGAATACGGGATCATCGGAGATTATGAAGGCGACGGACAGACCACAAAGATTACTCCTTCATCCGTTACGAGAATGATCCGTATTGTCATAAAGCAGAGTCAGATTCTTAAAGGCAGAAGAGAAAACAATCAGAGATATAAAGACGAATTACTTGAGCAGTACTATAAGTATAAAGAAAACTACGACAACAAAACCATTCCCGATATCGAAAAGGAATTTGTAAAGATCACAAAGAAAACATATCTCAGAAGTGAGACTACATATTTCTGGCAGATATTTATCAATACAATTCATCAGTCGTTATATAAGGACAGTCTGCTTAAGTATGTATCCGAAAGTGAGTATCTGTCTCTTCTCGGAAATATAGACAATATCTCTCATCTCCTTCCTTTCTATGAAATGTGGGATGCTACAAGACGGATCCGGGAAGACGAAAAGGCATTTGCATATTGGAAAAATACAGGAGCTGAAAAGATCGCAGGTGAGCTTACATCGGAAAGCAATTATATCCCGGCGATAAAAGCTATCATAGATAAGTACGGATATCACTCTGACAAAGAACTTGATATCACTTATCCCTGTTATTACGAAGAACCCGAAACCATAATTGCCATGGTTAAGGATATGGTCCTTCTTGAGGATTCGTACTCGCCTCTTGAAGATAAGGAAAACGGACACAGAATGTATACCGAGGTTTTAAAGAAGGTCCGTGCCAAGGTATCCGACCGTACTTTCCGTAAAGTGGAAAAGAAAGTCTCCGGAATGAGAAAGATGCTTTGGTGGAGAGAAGAGTTCAGAGATGTTTCCACCAGATTTTATTACATGCTCAGAATATATACCATGGAGTATGCAAAGCATCTGACGGGAAAAGGTGTTCTTGAAAGTTATGAGGATGTATGGTTTTTGAAAGTCGGAGATCTGTGGGATTATATTGACGGTAAGAAAACAGCAGAAGATCTTCGAAACATCATAATCAGAAATAAGTACTATTACGATTGCTACAGAAATTATATAAGCGATAACGAGATAGGAACCGTATTTTCAAAACAAAGAGGAGATGCGCAGGTTAAGGATGCTTCCATAAAGGGACTGGGCGCAAATAACGGAAGTGTTACCGGAATCGCAAGAGTGATAGAAGACTTTACTCAGATAGACAGACTCCGGGAAGGCGATATTCTGGTTACAAGATTCACGGATACGGGATGGACACCTAAGTTTGCGATCCTTTCCGGAATTGTAACGGAATACGGCGGCATACTCTGTCATGCTGCCATCGTATCGAGAGAATACGGAATACCTGCAATCGTATGCTGCAAGGATGCGATGCAAAAGATCCGCGACGGACAGACCGTAACCATAGACGGAAGTACCGGAACGGTTACGATAGTTAAGTGATCGGAGAACTGATATGAAAAAAATCGTAGGCTTCTGGAATCCGTCCGTGATACTTACTTATATCGGAATGAGTCTGGCTGTAGTCGGAATCTTCCTGTCCGTTAAGGGACTGATCAGTTACAGTTTTATCTGTCTTGCTTTGTGCGGAATATGTGATCTGTTTGACGGATCCGTTGCAAGAAGATTCAAGAGAACCGAAGAAGAAAAAGCATTCGGAATTGAACTGGACTCTCTTGTTGATGTAATAAGTTTTATTGCTCTTCCCGTATCGATCTATATGAATATCGGATTAATGTCTCCGGTTCATCTGATCATATATGTCCTGTATGCCGTCGCCGGAATTGCGAGATTGGGATATTTTAATGTAATAACAGCTGACAGTGAAGGCCCCGTAAAATATTACACCGGTCTTCCCATCACCTATGCTGCACTTGTTTTCTCCATAATGTATCTTACGGTAAAGATTCTTCCCGGGGAGATATTTGCGGTCGTATATACATTATCAATGGTCATCGTTACCATACTTGAAGTGATCAAGGTGAAGATGGTTAAGCCTAAAGGATTGGCATATGCATTCTTCGGAATACTTGCGATAGCAGTGATCGCACTTTACGTATTTGCAGTATGAGAATATATGACAGGAAAACAAAAGAGTATGAGGAGATTGTTCAATATGGTCAGGGAGCATTGAAATTCCTGTATGGAAATTTTGCCGGAAGGGTTCTTCTGCGTATTGCCGTATCTCCTTTTGTGTCACGAATATACGGTAAGGTTAATTCAGGTAAAGCCAGTAAGAAAAAGATTCCCGGTTTTATTGAATCCAACAAAATCAGGATGGAAGATTTTGAAGACAGGGAGTACGAGTCATTTAACGATTTCTTTACCAGAAAGATAAGGCCGGGAGCAAGGACAATAGACAGTGATGAAAACAGACTGATATCTCCCGCCGACTCGAAGCTTCTGATCTATGACATAGGAGATTCTACAAGAATTGATATTAAGGGAAGAACTTATTCTTTGGAAGAGATTGCACCGGGTGTAGATAATCTTGATGAGTACTCCGGAGGAAAGTGCCTGGTATACCGCCTGTGCGTAGATGATTATCACAGATATTGTTTTATCGATGACGGAACGATTACCTGTTCACATACGATAAAGGGAAAATTTCACACGGTCAGTCCTTTATCCGAGGCATATAAGATATATAAAGAAAATTACAGAGTGGTAAACGTTCTCTCCACAAAACATTTCGGAGAAGTTATACATATCGAGGTGGGTGCACTTCTTATTGGAAAAATCGTAAACAGGGATGTGACCGATTTTAAAAAGGGTGAGGAGAAAGGATATTTTGAACCCGGAGGTTCGACCATAGTACAGCTCTTTAAGAAAGATGCCGTTCGGCCGGATTATGATCTAATCAGGATGAGTGCAGATCACATTGAAACAAAAGTATTGTACGGGGAAGGAGTCGGAACATCATGCTGAAAAGAATGCATATATATATGAAGGAAAGATATCCGCTGATTCCCAGATTGATATTGGGACTCATCGTATTTCTCGAAATTCATTTTATTATACTTCTTAACGAAGGCGTGACGGATTTTAAGATAGGGATGCAGGAGATCACCGGTGCGTATACGGTCTTTGCATTTCTCTTATGGCTCAGGATTGCGGACGATCTTAAGGATTTTGAAACCGATAAGGTTTTATTCCCGGACAGACCTCTTGCAAGGGGAGCCGTTTATAAAAAAGATGTAATGATTCTCTGTGTATTTTTTGAGATCATTGCGGTTGTTTTGAATGTAATCTATATGAACAATCTTTTGTTCTTCGGTATTCTCTATGCATACGGATATCTCATGAGTAAATGGTTTTTCCAGAGAGCCAAGATCCAGCCTTCACTGCCTCTTGCACTTGTAACTCATAATCCTGTTCAGATGTTTGTAAATCTGTATATAATTTCTTTCACTGTCATAAAGTATGATCTTCGTGCAGTCACTCTGACCACATGCATGACTTTGTGGACATTATATTTTCCTGCACTTATCTGGGAAGTATCACGTAAGATAAAAGCTCCAAAAGACGAAAATGATTATACTACTTATTCGAAACTGTTCGGATATAAGAAATCAACACGCTTTGTAATGATACTTACCATCGCTGATATTATTACAAACTTTATTCTCGTATTCAGACTGAACAAAATCTCGATTGTAATATTGTTCCTGCTGGTATCCTGGATGACATGGAAATTTATTCAGTATATGAAAGACCCGGAGAAATTTGTCCTGGTGGAAAAAGTCGAAAGATACACTTATCTGCAGGAATCGACAATGCTGCTTACTATAGTGGTGTTCCTGCTTGTCGGAAGGATCTAGGATGTACGGAAGCAAAGCTGACAATCTGATCAAATTGAAAGAGGCGGGCTTTAATGTTCCCGTTTTCGAGATAATAGAATTCGGCGAAGAATTTGATGAAAGCAGATTCACTTCGAGAAAAGGAAAAGTTGCCGTAAGAAGCTGCTGTAATCTCGAAGACGGTGCGGATCAAAGCTTCGCAGGGCAATTTGTGACTTATCTGAATGTAAAGCCGGAAGAAATCCCTGAAAAGATCCGCGCGTGCAGGGATTCGGTCAATGCCGAAAATGTAATCGGTTATATGGACAGTCGTAAGCTAAGCCCGGCCGATCTTAAGATGTGCGTTATTGTCCAGGACATGGTAGATGCCGATACGTCGGGAGTTTTGTTTACATCAAATCCTCAGGGTCTTTTGAATGAAAGCGTGATCGCTTGTGCAAGAGGCCTGGGAGAAGGTGTGGTATCCGGATCTTCTGACACGACCACATATTATTACCATCAGACTGATAAATTATTTTACTTCGAAGGAAAAGAAGATCTTCTTTCTTCCGATCAGGTAGAAGAGTTGATGGAAGTATCCGGTAAGATCAGGGAGCTTCTCGGAGATTATCTGGATATAGAATTTGCATATTCAAAGGGAAAGCTTTATATCCTGCAGGCAAGACCCATTACTACGATCAAAGGGGACAATCCTCTGATACTCGACAACAGTAATATAGTCGAGAGCTATCCGGGTTTATCCCTGCCGTTAACAGTATCTTTTGTACATATGGTTTACGGCGGCGTGTTTAAAGGTGTAAGCCGAAGAGTACTTAAGAATGATAAAGAATTAAACAAGCACACCGATGTTTTCAACAACATGGTCGGTGATGCTAACGGGAGAATGTATTACAAGATCAGCAACTGGTATACGGTGCTGAAATTTCTTCCTTTTAATAAGAAGATCATTCCCGTATGGCAGGAAATGCTCGGGGTTAAGAATAAAACCGTAAGCGACAAAGAAGTAAACTTAAACCCTTTTGTCCGCTGTATGACTTATGTGAATTCTTTGTATGAACTTCTGTCCGTTCCGAGACATATGAGAAGTCTTGAAAAAGAATTCGTAAGAGTAAATGAACATTTTTATGAAAGCTACGATCCGGAAATGGATCTTAATGAACTGATCGGGCTTTATGATGAAGTAAGAGATAAGCTCCTGAGTATATGGGATGTTACTCTTCTTAATGATATGTATGCATTTATCTATACGGGACTTGTAAAAAACAGGCTTCGCAAGAAATATGACCGTGATGATGCATATATCAATAAATATATTTCGGGTATATCGGATATTGAAAGCATGAAGCCGGTAAAGGCACTTATAGAACTGGCTTACAGAAAAGACGAATTATCCGAAGAAGATTTCGAAAAGAGTAAAAAAGAATATATAAGACTTTACGGGGACAGAAACCTTGAGGAATTAAAGCTGGAAAGAAGGACTTTCAGATCTACGCCTTCACTTCTGGATGAAAGGATCGAAGAATACAGAAAAGATCCTTCCCGACTTAAGAAGATGTATGAGGATATAAACCGCAGTGAGGAACTCTCGATAAAAGCAGACCCTGTCACAAGGTTTCTGGGAAAAAGATGTGCTGCCGGTATAGCGGGAAGAGAAAAATCAAGACTTAACCGCAGCAGGATATACGGAATCGTAAGACTCATCTTTGATACCATGGGAGACAGGTTTGCCGGAAGCGGTCTCATAGAAAAGCCGGAAGATATGTACTACCTTACTATGGATGAAGCATTCGGGATGGTAAGTAAGCCTGCGGATATGAAATCCGTTGTCTCAGAGAGGAAGGAAGAATATTCCGTTTATGAAATGCTGCCTCCTTATACAAGGCTCATTTTCGAGGATAAGGAATTTAACAAGAGACACTCGAATGTCAATTCACACAAAAAAGTGATCTCCGAAAATTCACTGCAGGGTGTTCCCTGCTCCGGAAGCACAGCTGAGGGAGAAGCGCTTGTTATAACCTGTCCCGAGGATGCAAGAGATGTACGTGACAAAATCCTTATTACCAAGATGACGGATCCCGGATGGGTATTCTTACTTGCCACAGCCAAGGGAGTCATATCGGAAAAGGGATCCCTTCTGTCACATACTGCGATCATATCAAGAGAACTGAACATTCCGTCCATCGTCGGAGTGGATAAACTGACCGACATTGTAAAAACCGGAGATATTATCCGCATGGACGGAGGTACCGGACGTATAGAGATCATAGGGAGAGCCTTATGAAACTTGTTAAAGTAGGAACGGAAAAATCAAACATTAAAAGATTTGTGGATTTTCCAAAGAGGATGTATTCCTCTAAAGATAATATGGAAAGTGTTTCTCAGATGAAAGCGCTTCTCGAAGGGACTCATCCTTTATCCAAGTATTTTGATCTGGATGCATATCTGATCCTCAGAGATGATGTGACGGTCGGAAGATTTGCGATAACCACATATCCAGATGATACTACGGCATATCTTGGATTTTTCGAATGTATTAACGATAAAGAAGTTTCTTCTTTCCTTTTTTCGGAAGCAGAGAAAATCGCCAAGGAAAAAAAGTGTTCCGTTATCATCGGCCCGGTTGATGCTTCTTTCTGGCTTAAGTACAGGTTGAAAATCAATAATTTTGATTTGCCGCCTTATACGGGAGAGCCGTACAACAAGGACTATTATCTTGAGCTGTTCCAAAACAGCGGATATGAGATCAGTGAGCATTATACTTCCAGTGCATTCAGATCCGTGGGTGAAGATTACATAAATGAGAAGTTTGAAAACAGATATAAAGAATTTCTGGCACAGGGATATAAGATAGAAAGCCCCAAGGCTGAAGAATATGAAAAGGCCGTGGAGGAAGTATATACACTTATAACTGAGCTATACAGTGATTTCCCGATATATAAAAATGTCTCAAAAGAAGACTTCTGCGAAATGTTCAAAAGCTACAAGACAATCATGAACATGAGTATGACCAAGATGGCTTATTACAACGGAAAGGCAGTGGGTTTCTATATAAGTCTTCCGGATTACGGAAACAGAGTATACCATGCGGGCCTTCTGGATATACCGGGAATTCTGAAGACAAGGAAACATCCTGACAGATATGTAATGCTGTACATGGGTGTGGATCAAAAACACAGAGGACTAGGAAAAGCTCTTGTATATGCAATCATGAAGGAGCTTATGCAAAGCGGACTTCCAAGTATAGGAGCTCTTGCAAGAGACGGCAAGGTTACGCAGAATTATGCAGAGGAAGAAAAGACGAGTATATATGAATATGTACTGCTGAAGCATGAATTATAAATAGTTAAAGGGGAGCAAATATGTCAAACGTACTTGAAGAATATCTTAAAGAAGACTATTCAAAATGGGGTGCAAGAAATTATCTCTATGAGAAAAAGGACGGAATAAATTATTCTCCCATCACGTATGGCGGTTTTATAGAGAAGGTAAATTATCTTGCAGCTTACCTGACGGAAAAAGGCTTCTCTGAAAAAAACATCGGAATATACGGACCCAACAGTATAGAGTGGATGATAAGCGATATATCCATCATGTGCTATGTGGGATGCGGCGTAGGTTTTAACAAGGACTGGTCCTACGATAATGTTGTTTATTCCATCAAAAAGAGTGAACTCTCCTGTCTTATTTATGATGAAAGACAAAATGAGATAATGGACAGGATCAAAAAGGAATTTCCGGATCTTACATATATATCAATACAAAATGATTTTGCCGGATGTATTGAAGAAGGTAAAAGCATCTGCAAGGAACTGTTTTCTCTGGAGGCAAGACCGGGAAACGTACCTGCGAAGGTAGTTTTTACAAGCGGTACCACGTCCTTTCCCAAAGCTGTTCTCTTATCGATCAATAATGTGTTCTCGGGGTGGCGTTCTCTCGGTCGAAGAATAAATGCCGGAACCGAAGATGTCTGCTATCTCTTCCTGCCTCTTAATCACACCTACGGATCCATATACAATTTTATTTATTCACTGGTGTTCGGTTACGAGATATATCTGGCCGGCAGTATTAAAGAGATGGCACAGGAGATGATGGCGGTTCATCCTACGATCTTTTCCGGAGTTCCTCTTGTGTTCACAAGATTCTATGAAGCGTCAAAAGCTATGGGAGTGGGCCTGGGAATGCTCCTTGGCGGAAGAATGAAATATCTGTTCTGCGGCGGTGCCAAGCTTACGCCGGAGATCAGAAAAGCATATGCGGATGAAGGGATGTATATGATGAACGCATATGCTTTATCGGAAACCTCCTCCGGATTCAGCATTGATTATCCCGGTGAAGAGGATATGGAAAGTGTTGGAACTCTTTTTGAGGATGTGGATGCGGTTGTCCTTGATCCCGATGAGGAAGGATACGGAGAACTGGCAATAAAGGGAGATAATATTTTCCTCGGATATTTCAAGGATGAAGAAGCTACGAAAGCTGCATTTAACGAGGACGGTTATTTCCTTACGGGAGATATCGGAACCATAAAGAATAATAAGGTGTACCTCAGGGGTAGAAAAGATACCCGTATAACTCTTTCAAACGGTGAAAATATATCCACAAAAAGGATCGAAGAAAGAGTGAAGGAGATTCACGAGAGTATCGTGGCAGTAAAGGTATATATGAGGGGAGATCTTCTCTGTACAGATATTTATGTAAAGGATTCTGAGGCACCTTCGGATTCCGCAGTCTGGGACGGACTTATTGAAGAACTGAACAAAAATGTTTCCAGATTTGAAAGAATCGGAAAATACAACATCATCAGCAGTACGCAGATGTTAAAGTAAAATATATCCATGGAAAAGATGTCGTTTGAAGTGGGCACAAAAGAATGTACGGCGTATTATTCATCCGATCCGGAGCTGCTTTTTATACAGCCCGCATCGGGCGATGAAGAAAGGTTCCTTGATGAGGAGGTTCGCATCATTGTTTCATCCTCAAAGAGGAACTTTGCGTTTATCTCATTTCACATAGATGACTGGAATAATGAACTTTCCCCATGGTGTGCACCACCGGTGTTCGGAAATGAATCGTTTGGCGACGGAGCATCTCTGACACTTCGATATATCACTGAGGAATTGATTCCTTCAGCCCGGGAAAGGCTGAAGCTGAGCGGCAGTACCCCTGTTGTGCTCGGAGGTTATTCGCTGGCGGGACTATTTTCATTATGGAGTGCATATAATTCAACAGCCTTTGAATCTGTATGCTGCGTTTCGCCTTCTGTCTGGTTTGACGGATGGAGAGAATATGCATCGGATAATAAAATTTTATGCAGTAATGTGTACTTAAGTCTGGGCATCAAGGAAGAGAAAACCAAAAATAAAAAAAAGGCAGGAGTCGGAGATTGTATCAGGTATCAGAATGAACTTTTAAATCAGGAAGATATCAGGTGTATCCTTGAATGGAATGATGGCGGACACTTTAATGATCCTGCCGGAAGATGTGCCAAAGGCTTTGCGTGGTGTCTGAATAATGAACATTGATATAAAACAGATAAATGAGGGTGAGGACAGTGTGGTCATACGCTACAAAGAGCTTACTCCTCAGATCAACAGAATATTGAATGCCGTAAACGGTGATGATAACAGACTGAAGGGAAAGACGGATGACGGAGATGTATTTGTCAGCCCGGATGAGATACTCTATCTTGAGTCGGTGGATGATAAGGTCTTTGCTTACACCGTGGATAAGGTTGTAAGGATAGACGGATCTCTAAGCTCCTTTATGAACGAGACAGATGATGAGAGCTTTTTCAGATGCAGCAAGTCCATGGTCATTAACATAGGAAGAGTATCGGCGCTGAAGAGCCTTTCGTCCAACAGGATAGACGCTACCATGGAAGGCGGAGAGCATATCATAATATCCAGAAGATATGCATCGGAATTCAGAAGACTTTTGAAAGGGGACAGATAAGATGAAGAATAATAAAAAGATCTCGATCTGGGAAGCTTATCTGACTAAAGAGATAGGAATAGAATTCAAAGCCTGCCTGTACTTTTTTGCAATACTGTTTTTCTACTGCGTATACAGGGTAGTATGCGGAGTTTATGATGCCAGTATTTTGCATATGACGGAAATGATCTTTACATGCTACATCATAGGCTATATACAGGTTTACCTCTTCGGGAATTTTGATGAAGCGGAAAAGCTGAATGGAAAGGAAATCGCGGGATTTATAGTCTGCACCGCTTTATATGTGCTTGTATCGGTGATCGGAAAATGGTTCGACGGTAATGCGGTTGCCGTCTTAGCATTTGCGGCATATCTGCTGGTTACCTACGGATGTGTATTTCTGATATATAAAACAAAGCGAAAAATCGATGACAAGAAACTGAATGAAGACCTGAAATTATTCCAGGCCGAGCATAAAAAGTGAATCATAGCGGCAAAAATGTGCATCTTACGGGAACAGTTATTGTTCCCGTATTTTTTTTCTGTTATCAATAGATTAAGAGATAAGGAGGTGCTTATGGGTAACGTAATAGAGATCGAACACCTTACCAAAAATTACGGTAAAAACAGAGGGGTTACGGATGTATCCCTTACGGTTAAAGAAGGTGATATATTCGGATTCTTAGGCCCCAACGGTGCGGGTAAATCCACTACCATCAGGTCCATGATGGGGTTTTTGAAATTTGATAAGGGCAGCATCAAAATACTGGGAATGGACAGTGTTAAGGACAGGGAGAAGATACTTGCAAATGTTGGATATATGCCTTCGGAAGCATGGTTTTACGATTCCATGAAGGTATCAGAGGTTATAGCATATGCCGCGGATATAAGAGGACTGGATTGCAGGGAAGAGGCCGGAAAGCTCTGCGAGAGGCTTAAGGTTAATACCGATAAGAAGATCAGGGAGCTGTCATACGGAAATAAAAAGAAGGTGAGTATAGTCTGTGCCATGCAGCATAAACCGAAGCTTTTTATATTCGATGAACCTACGGGAGGTCTTGACCCCCTCATGCAAAGAAGCTTTTTTGAACTGATAACGGAATATGTGGATAAGGGCGCAACCTGCCTTTTGTCCACACATGTTTTATCGGAAGTAAACAAGTATTGTAAAAGCGCTGCCATAATGCGTGAAGGAAAACTCACAATGCTGGAGAGTCCGGATATAGATGACGATGAATTTTTGAAATTCTATGAAGATTCGGAGGAAGATGCATGAAAAAAATATTCCTTAAAGAATTAAAGATGAATTTAAAAACCCTTCTTATATGGAGTCTGTCCGTTGGGGGTATGGGGCTTGCCTGCATACTTCTCTACAGCAGTATGGAAGGTGAGATGAAGGATATGGCGGATGCATTTTCCCATATGGGAAGCTTTTCCGATGCCTTCGGAATGAGCACCTTGAGCATTGCCACATTAAAGGGTTATTTTGCAACCGAGGTCGGTGCGGTGCATGGATTGGGAGGAAGCATGTTTGCGGCACTCATCGGTGCGGGAATGCTTTCCAAGGAAGAAGAGCTTCACACAGGAGAATTCCTGTATTCATTTCCCGTATCAAGGAAAAAGATAGTTGCTGCCAAAGCGCTTTGCATATTCGCAATGCTGATCATGTTTACGCTCATATGCGCAGGCCTGTATGCAAGCGGATTTGCAGCTCTCGGTGAAGACCTTCCCGTAAAAGAATTTATGAAATATATGGGAATGCAGTTTTTGCTTGATACGGAGATTGCGGGAATCTGTTTTGCAATCTCATCCCTTTCTTCCAAGACAAAAACAGGACTTGCGCTTGGAACCGCCCTTATGTGTTATGCGTACGATATTATCGGAAGAGTGGTTCCTGATGTTAAAGACTATCTGTTTATCGGTCCTTTTTCCTATTCGAATGCTTCTGATATATTCTCCGGTGCGGACACGGAGATAAAGGGAATAGTTTTCGGAACGGCACTTACCGTCTTGCTCGTAGTTTTTTCATTCGTGTATTACGACAAAAGAGATCTGGCTTCATAACATAATTAACCGATCTGTCAATGACCCCTCTGCCTGTTACCGGCAGAGGGGTTTTGCCGTTCTTGATAACTTTCGTCAAAAAGGCTAAACTTAAAGAAGTGCGATAAAAAGGCAAAAGATGAATCATTCCAAGGATTTCTTCAGAGACGAAATAAGAAACGGATTTTATGTTCCGACGGCAGTCAAGCAGGCATGGGCTGCCACTCTTGACGTGCTTTCGGAAATCGACAGAATATGCGTCAAATATGACATAACCTATTATGCCGACTGGGGCTCGATCCTGGGAGCGGTAAGGCACGGAGGATTCATTCCCTGGGATGATGATCTTGATATATGCATGAAGCGCGCCGACTATGTGAAATTCCGTGAAGTGGCGGATAAAGAGCTTCCGCCTCATTATGATATTCACGATTTTGAAAGACATGAAAATCACTGGATGTTTTTATCCAGGGTTGTAAACAATAAGAAGATATGTTTTGATCCCGAATATCTGAATGCTCATTACAATCTTCCCTGGCTTGCCGGGGTAGATATCTTTATCAAAGACAATCTCTACACCGATCCGGATGAAGAAGAAAAAAGAGACCGGGAGATCCTGGACATCCTGGCATGTGCGGATGCTTTTACCGAGGGCAGGATATCAAAGCAGGCTTTTATGAAGCGTGCATTGCAGCTGGCCGCAAAATATAAAACCTCCCTCCCTCAGAATTTATCCGACAGAGATTATGCCGTCTTTTTGTATAAGCTTGCGGAGCGCGAGATGGCAAGAGTTGAGGATAAGGATTCCGATTCCATCGGTCAGATCTTTCCCTGGATTTTAAAAAACGGAGCAAAGAGCGGAGAATTATCCAAACATTATGAAAAGGTCGTAAGACTTCCTTTTGAAGATACGACCATTCCCGTTCCGGCATATTACAACCTGGTTCTTACAAGAAGATACGGTAATTACAACAGGATCAGAAAAGTATGGGGCGGACATGATTACCCCTTCTATGAAGGTCAGAAAAAGGAGATCATGAAACTGTCCGGAGATGAATTTCCCGGATTTAAATTCTCGCCGGAAATGCTTGTAAGACCGGAGACCGACAGAACCGGAAGTCTTAAAACTATATCCGCCGAATGCGTAAACGGTCTCGAAGGCTTCTATAATGAAGCGGTATCGTGTATATCGGGCGGAGACACGGAAGGACTTAATGAAGTATTCCAAAACAGCCAGCAGCTTGCAGCGGACCTGGGAACCCTTATCGAAAGTGTTCTCGGCGAAACAAGGGAGCGCACCAAGGCGGTTGTTAAGACTCTGGAAGCCTACTGCGAAGCTGTTTATACGGCATATACCTCTGCCTCGGAATCGGGAGTTCTTGATATGTCCGGTATCAGAAGTGCTCTTGACGGAATATGCGAAAGCATAGAGACGAATATTTTAAACAGAAAAGAAATCTGTTTTATGACCACGGGCCCAAAGGAGTGGAAGGCATTCGAATCAGAATATAAAAAAGCCTGCGCGTTTGATGATACGGATGTATATGTTGTGGCTCTTCCTCTTATGACCAAGGATGCTTACGGATCTGTGGACATGAGCGATGAGGAGATTGCATCCTCAGGAGATCTGACTCCGTATAAAGGATTGGCATGCGAAGAGCATCTTACGGATTATGCTTCTTATGATCCCGCTCTTCACTGCCCGGATAAGATATATATCCAGAACCAGTACGACGGAGAAAATCCCATCTACACCGTGCCTCCTGTATTCTACGCAGAAAACCTCAGGAGATTCACGGATGAGTTATGTTTTATTTTCATCGGAAGGACGTCCGAATTCGGAGAAGAAGACATAACGGATATTTATAATCTGAAGAATTACGTTACCGCTCCGGGAATCATCTATTCGGATACGGTTTTCGTACAGTCGGAAAATATCAAAGAGCAGTATGTAAGGTCCCTTTGTGAATTTGCAGGTGAAGGAACGCGTCCGGTATGGCAGGATAAACTGAAGGTTTGCGCTCCCGGCGATTCCGATTCCGCGTCCGAAAAAAACAATAAAAAACGCGTTCTGTTTTGTATCGGAGCCAATGAAATATCGGAAAAAGCGGACGTGCTTCCTGCAGGATTAAAAGAAAAACTTGAGATACTGACGGAGAGCTCCGCGGATATCGAACCTGCAGTTTCCATCTATCCGGAAGACAGAGATCAGTGGATGAATATAGATAAGACATTGTCCGAAGAGATCTTTTCCATAATAGATGAAACCGTAAAGAAGAGAAATCTTGAAACGCTATCTTTGGATGCGCATCTTACGGATGATATCGTTAAAGAATTTGATGCATATTACGGAAGTCCGTCGCCCTACATTCCCGCATTTACGACCCAGGGGAAACCGGTTATGATAGCGAACTTTTCAGTGATGGGAGAATGATGAGAAAAACATCGCTTTGTTATATATTTAAGGAAGATAAAGTTCTTCTCCTGTATCGTAATAAAAAAGAAAACGATGCAAACGAGGGTAAGTGGATCGGAGTCGGAGGAAAAACCGAGGAAGGTGAAACTCCCGAGGAATGTATGAAAAGAGAAGTGTTTGAAGAGACGGGACTTACCGTTACGGATTACAGATTCTGCGGGATCATAAAATTCGTATCCGAAATGTGGGACGATGAGGAGATGCATCTGTTCAGGGCTGAAGGCTTTTCGGGTGAGATTAATTCATCCTGCGATGAAGGAAAGCTTGAATGGATCGAGACGGGTAAGGTGTTTGATCTTCCAATGTGGGAAGGGGATAAATATTTCCTGAAGCCTTTATTGGAAGGACGGGAAGATATAAACATGACACTTCGGTATGAAGGCAAGGGCAGAGATGAACACCTTGCGGAAGTGACGGAAAACCGGAATGGATGAATGGATAACCAGAAGCGGTCTTCTTCTCGGAAATGAGGGGATCGCGAAACTTAAAAATGCAAAGGTTGCCATATTCGGAATAGGCGGTGTCGGCGGCTATGTTGCCGAGGCCCTTGCAAGAAGCGGCGTCGGAAGCTTTGTTCTCGTGGACAGCGATGAGGTTGATGTTACCAATATCAACAGGCAGATAATTGCCCTTAACTCCACGGTAGGAAAGCTTAAAGTCGATGTGATGAAAGAAAGGATCTCCGATATCAATCCGGATGCGAAGGTTGAAGCGAGAGCCTGCTTTTACCTTCCGGAGAATGCGCAGGAGTTTGATTTTTCGGAATACGACTATGTGGTTGATGCCGTGGATACCGTTTCGGCAAAGCTTTCCATAATAGAAAGAGCAAAGGCAGCAGGCGTTCCTGTCATAAGTTCAATGGGTGCGGGAAACAAGCTTGATGCATCCGCATTTAAAGTAGCAGATATTTATAAAACCAAGGTCTGTCCTCTTGCCAAGGTCATCCGACATGAGTGCAAAAAGAGAGGAATAAAAGACCTGAAAGTGGTATATTCTGAAGAGGAACCTATAAGGAATTCAGCAGATACGGATCCTCAGTTTAAAGCATCCGGACGCCCCGCTCCCGGAAGCATAGCATTTGTACCTTCGGTCTGCGGACTTATCATTGCGGGAGAAGTCGTCAGAGATCTGACCGGGGCAGGGAGATAAATTGGAAGCATCTGTTAAGAAAAATCGTTTTATCGGAATCTCCGAAGTTTTTTTCTCATTCTGTTTAGCAGGAATCATAACAATCGGACGAAGCGTATATAATTACAATTCGGTCTCCGGTCTTTTGAGGGCACCCAAAGAAAACATAGCGGTGTTCCTCTTTTTGTTTATTCCTCTTTTGCTCGTATTTGCATTTATCGGAAAGATCATCGGAAAAATCGCAGAAAAGGAAGCATATCCGGAGGAAGAAATTCCCGGAATATATAAAGCTTTTCCCATTATTGCTTTTGTTATGGCCTCTGCATCTTCCGCACTTGCACTGCTTGCGTATTTCCCCGGAATACTGGGATATGATTCCGAATGGCAGACTCTTCAGGCTTACGGTGTTCTTCCTCTTTCAAATCATCACCCCGTTTTGCACACACTTATATGGAACTTTTTCCTGGCTCTTGAGTGGTGGGGAGTGCCTCATCCTTACGGCCTTGTTATATATTGTATTTTCCAGATCGTAATAGTGTCTGTCATCTGTGCATTTGTTGTAAGATGTGAGATCCGAGAGGGATGCAGATGGCCCCTTCCTGTTCTTACGATTCTGTTTTATTCCCTGTATCCCGCATTCAGCGTATTCTCCGTACAGATGACGAAGGATGTTTTGTTTTCATGTGCGGTCATGTTACTTGTTTTGAATCTTCTCAAAGCGGGAAGAGGAGAAAAAGTAAATCCCGTATTTGTATTTATCACACTTACTTTGTCATCGCTTCTCAGAAATAATTTTCTTCCTGCGGGAGTTATACTTGTCATTGTTTTGTTTTTCATGAGAAAAGATGACGGCATGAAAAAGGCTCTTATTGCTTCCCTGATCGGAGTCATAATCTCAGCAATCATTACCGCTTTTGTATATCCCGCATGTTCGGTGGAAAAAACGGAATCGCACGAGGCTTTAAGCGTTCCCATCAATCAGGTCGCTGCAGTGTATGTGCACAGATATGCCGAGCTGACTCTTCCGGAGAAATTCATAACGGAACAGTATATGCCGGCAGGAGCTTATAACCCGAGACTTGCGGATACGGTTAAGTTTTCTTTTAACGACGAGCTGTATGATTCTGATAAGTCGGCGTTCTGGGATCTGTACATGCACCTGATCAGGAAATATCCTTCCGAATTTATCGATGCGTTTCTTACACAAAATGTCCAGCTCTGGTATCCGGGTGCTGCGATCACCGACAGGTATGCCGCCAGAGGCTATGTGGAAACGGACAATGTCTTCATATATGTATATACTGTGACTGCTTCTTCCGTGCTTCCGGAGGTGAAAGGATTTTATGATATGATAATCGGTGAGATTGAGCACAGCGGGCTTATAGCCGGTTTGCCTTTTTCGCTTTCAATCCCGTTTATAACACTGTTTTTTGCGCTTTATGCTGCAATTAAGAGACGTAATAAGGGATATACCGCGGCTGTGATTACCGCGGGAGCTTTGTGGGCAACTTATCTTCTCGGACCGGTTTCCGCTTTCAGATATATGTATCCCTTCTTTATGCTGATACCGGTATGGTTCATTCCTCTCTTTGCGCGCGGAAAAAAGGCTGAGGCAGAGAAGTCCGAAGAAGAATCCGAAACTGTTACAGATCTTGATAAATGAAGAAAAAAACTTCTTTATTAAAAATAATACTGATCGGGCTTACGCTTGTTTCCGCATTCAAGATGATCTTCTTCGGATGGGTCATTGATGAAGGATATGCTTTTGCCATTGGAAACAGACTCCTGCAGGGAGACCTGCTGTTTAAGGACATGTGGGAGCTTCATCAGACTTCCGGTTATGCGATCGAATTCTTCCTGTGGATATACAGACTTTTTGTACGGTCGGGAGAAGGTGAGATAGTATTTGTAAGAGCCTGCGGAATGGCGATACACCTGATCGTGTCTTACGTGCTGTACAGAGCTCTCGGGAGACATATGACGGATGATAAGGCTTTTATTGCCGCCCTGCTTTATGCAAATCTGTCACCCAAGTCCATATGCATACCGGAGTTTTCCAACCTGATCAATCAGACATCCGTCCTTACTTTGGCTTGTCTCGACAGACTGTATTTGGATAAATGCGAGGAAGATAATAAAAAAAGGATCGGACTGTCTTTACTGGCAGGCATATTCTTATCCATATGCGTAATGTCTTATCCGCCCTCATTGATCTTTGCTGTTTTTGTATTTGTATATGTATTTGCAAAGTCGAAGGGATGCCGCAGGGAATTTGCCACAATCTTATCCGTATGTATAGCATCCGGCGCATTATATATGGTAAGGATCCTTTCATATATGTCTGTGGGAAGCCTGATACACAGCATTAAAATGATGCTTTCCAGCGATACGACCCACGGAGGCGGGTTATCCAAGCTTTTCGGATATGCTGCGGACACGGGAATTCTCCTGATATTCATCGTAGGCTTTGCAGTACTCGGATTATTAATTTCCAAGGTATTTAAAAAGAAAGAATCCGCAGTTTTTGTATCCTTCACGTTGGTCTTTTTATGGAGAACGCTTCACATCCTGCTTAAGAATGACGTATATCCCGTTGAATATACTTTCGGATGCATATTGATAATATCCGTGATCGCGTTGATATACGGAATAAGAAATAAATCTTATAAAGATGAAGAGAAAAAACTTCTTCAGCTGTATGCAGCAGGAAGCGGAGCGGTTTTCCTGACGGTACTTGTTGCCTGCAATCAGAGCGTGTTTTCTTCCGCAAAATATCTGACGGTCTTTTTTGCGGTGATCATGGCACTTGCACTTCCCGAAGATACGGGGCGTAAGGCTGATCGTTTTCTTTTTGCCGCAGGAGCGGTGTTGGTAATACTGATAAACATATTCCAATACGGGAATCCCAGAAACAGGCTTCTGAATATATTCGATGCCGAGGCCAGAGTTCCTTCGGGGCCTCAGAAATGGCTGATTCTTGAGAGGATTTATGCGAACAAAGCACGTATAGATAATGAAGAGCTTTCGCAGATTCTGGATGGTGCGGATTACGTAATGATCACCGGGGACGCCGTTACATATCTGTATACGGATGCCCGGATCGGACACGGAACAACGATCATGACGGAAGAGTACGGTGAAAGCTATGCCGAGTACTGGAGGGAGCGTCCCGACAGAGCACCCGACATGATAGCCGTGGAATGCTATGAAGGTTCGCTTGATGCCGTGGTGGCTTCGTCCTGGCTGATAGACTATCTTGAAAATGAATATGGCGCATCCGAGGTTGTGGATACGACATATTACAAAATATATATTAAATGATCTTGGAGGAATAAATGGGAGTAAAGATTTTTGCGGATTCAACCTGCGATCTGAGCGAAGAGCTTATTAAGAAATATTCGGTAACGATCATTCCCCTGTGCATCATTATGGGAGACAAGAGCTATTACGACGGCGAGGGTCTCGGCCAGAAAGAGATCTTTAAGTGGGCGGATGAAAATAAAACCACCCCAAAAACCGCGGCAATAACGGCGGAAAGACTTGAACAGGCTGCGGCTCCCGTACTTGAAGCCGGTGACGATATCATTCTTTTCACCATTTCATCCGGAATGAGTTCAACCTATAATCTGGCATCCATATATTCGGAGGACAACGGAAACGGTCATATGCATGTCATCGATTCCGCAAATCTTTCCACCGGAATAGGCCTCCTGGTGATAAAGGCTGCGGAAATGGCAGCTGAGGGAAAAGAAGCCGGGGATATCGTTAAAGAAATTGAAGCTCTGATCCCCAGAGTAAGGGCAAGCTTTGTCATCGATACTCTTACCTATCTGTCCAGAGGAGGAAGGTGCTCAGCGGTAACCGCACTTCTTGCAGGAACCTTAAAGCTTCATCCCGAGATCACGGTTAAGGACGGCGCCATGGGTGTTAACAAAAAATACCGCGGAAGTCTCGGAAATGCCGTTATGAAATATGCAACGGATCTTGAGGAAGCACTTCTTGATGCGGACCATGACAGAGTTTTCATTACTCATACGGTCCGTGATTCGGAAAGAGCCATTGTGGATGAAGTCAGAAAATACCTTGAATCCCTGGGCGTATTCAAGGAGATTCTTGAGACCAAGGCGGGAGGGGTTATCTCCTCACATTGCGGTCCCGGAACCCTCGGAATCCTGTTTATCAAGAATAATTAGGCGGAAATTGGGCAAAATAGCCACATATTTTGGTATTGTATACACGAATATTTGTATAATTCCCCGTTGACGAAATGCGTTCTTTCTAATAAAATGCTTTTCATAGCCAAAGGGGGCTTAAACGTATTAGTTAGTAACCTTCGGCTGTTTTGTTATATGTTGATGTAACAGGAGGAAATATTATGAAAAAGAAATTGCTTTCACTTATCCTGGCAGGAGCCATGGTAATGGCTATGGCAGGATGCGGTAACTCTACCGAGCCTACCACTCCCGCAGCAAACGGAACCGGCGCTGCAGCTACCGGAGACGGAGCACTTACCGGAACCCTTAAGCTCGGAGTTATCGGACCCCTTACCGGCGGCGCTGCTATTTACGGAAATGCCGTTGTAAACGGAGCTCAGATCGCTGTTGACGAGATCAACGCTCTCGGCGGAGATTTCCAGATCGAACTTCAGGCTCAGGATGATGAGCACGATGCAGAGAAGTCCGTAAACGCTTATCATCAGCTTCAGGACTGGGGCGTTCAGGCAATCGCAGGAACCGTTACCACCACTCCCTGTATCGCTGTTTCTGCAGAGGCTAACTCTGACAGAGTATTTATGCTCACCCCTTCAGCTTCAGCTACTACCGTAACCGAAGGCAAGGACAATGTATTCCAGCTTTGCTTCGCAGATCCTAACCAGGGTTCCGCATCAGCTCAGTACATTTTCGATAACAAGCTTGCTACCAAGGTTGCTATTATCTACAACAACGCTGACGCTTACTCAACCGGAATCTATCAGACCTTCAAGGCTAAAGCTGAAGAGCTCGGACTTGAGATCGTTTCAGAGACCACTTTCACCGATGACACCACCGACTTCTCCGTACAGGTAGGAGATGCTCAGTCAAACGGTGCAGACCTTGTATTCCTTCCCATCTACTACACCCCCGCTTCTCTTATCCTTAAGCAGGCTGACTCCATCGGATATGAGCCTAAGTTCTTCGGTGTAGACGGTATGGACGGAATCCTTACCATCGAGGGATTTGACACCTCTCTTGCAGAGGGCGTTATGCTCCTCACTCCTTTCTCAGCTGACGCTACCGACGATCTTACCAAGAATTTCGTAGAGAAGTTCACCGCTAAGTTCGGCGAGGTTCCTTCACAGTTCGCAGCTGACGGATATGACTGTGCTTACGCTATCAAGGCAGCTCTTGAGTTCTACGCAGCAAAGAACGGCGGACTCGATGTTACCGATATGAGCGCTGAGCAGCTTTGTGAGATCCTTATCTCCGTATTTACCGATGCAGACTTCTCCGCTGACGGTGTTACCGGTCTCGGAATGGTTTGGGATGCTAACGGCCAGGTTAACAAAGAGCCCAAGGCTGTTGTCATCAAAGACGGAGTTTATGTTGGAATGTGATAATTAATCAGCACCGGGCGCCCTCAAAAGCGCCCGATGTATTTTAAGGAGTACGCATCATGCTTGTACATTTGATCAACGGCATTAGCCTCGGGAGTATATATGCGATAATCGCACTTGGATATACCATGGTCTACGGTATTGCCAAGATGCTTAACTTTGCTCACGGTGATGTCATAATGGTCGGAGGATATGTTTCCTTCTTTGCCATGACAAAGGCCGGACTTCCCGCACCTCTTGCGCTTCTCCTTGCAATCATCGTTTGTACGATCCTGGGTATCACCATCGAGAGACTGGCTTACAAGCCTCTTCGTTCGGCTACCTCACTTGCGGTTCTTATAACCGCCATCGGAATGTCCTATTTTCTCCAGAATGCAGCACTTCTTCTCTGGGGAGCAAATCCCAAGGCATTCCCCGACATGTTCAAAAATGCCGAAGCTATCGAGTTCTTCGGAGCCAAGATTTCACCCGTTGCTCTGGTAGCTATCTTCGCAAATATCGTGATAATGGTTATTCTCACTCTGTTTACCACCCGTACCAAGGTAGGTAAGGCAATGAGAGCCGTATCCGAGGACAAAGGTGCCGCAACTCTCATGGGCATCAATGTTAACTTCACCATTTCACTTACATTCGCAATCGGTTCGGGACTTGCAGCAATCGCAGGTGTTCTTCTCTGCTCGGCATATCCCACTCTGATGCCTACAACCGGATCTCTTCCCGGAATCAAAGCCTTCACCGCTGCGGTATTCGGAGGTATCGGTTCCATTCCCGGCGCCATGATCGGAGGAATCCTTCTCGGTGTCATCGAGATCCTGGCCAGAGCTTATATCTCATCCGAGCTTGCGGATGCGATAGTGTTCGGAGTTCTGATAGTCGTACTGATATTCAGACCCACCGGACTTTTAGGCAAGCAGATTCACGAGAAAGTATAAGGAGGCAAAGCAGATGAAGATATTCGATAAAGCCTCCACGGCTTCCAAAAAGGCATTTCTCAATTACGGAATAGTACTTGCGTTTTTCGTTGTTTTCCAGACACTGGTATCCACAGGCAACATCTCCAGTGCGCTTAAGGGTCAGCTGATCCCCATTGCATGTTACATGATGATGGCGGTATCCCTTAACCTGGTGGTCGGTATCTCCGGAGAGCTTTCTCTCGGACATGCGGGTTTTATGTCCGTAGGCGCATTCACTGCGGTTATCGTAAGCAGCGCAATGGCAGGATCTTCGGATCTTTCAAGCCTTATCGTAAGCATAATCGTTGCTGCGGTTATAGCGGCTATCGCAGGTTTCCTTATCGGAATCCCCGTTCTCAGACTTAACGGCGACTACCTTGCCATCGTTACCCTTGCATTCGGTGAGATCATTAAAAATATTCTCAACTGTCTCTATGTGGGAATCGATGAAAAAGGAGTACATTTCGCATTCAACAATCCCGCTGCCCTTGCAATGAGCGCAACGGGTAAGGTCATCATCAACGGACCCATGGGAGCGGTCGGTATCAGAAAGATCTCCACATTTGTGGCAGCCATCATTCTCCTGATCATCATCCTGATCATCATCCAGAACCTGGTCAATTCCAGAACCGGACGTGCCATCATGGCCATCAGGGATAACAGGATTGCAGCGGAGAGCATGGGACTTTCTCCCATGAAATATAAGATGCTTGCCTTCACCGTATCGGCGGCTATGGCAGGTGCCGCAGGTGCCGTATATGCCCTTAACTATTCGACACTTGTTCCCAAGAAATTCGACTTTAACACTTCGATCCTCGTTCTGGTATTCGTAGTTCTCGGCGGAATCGGAAACATGACGGGATCCATCATAGCAGCAGGCGTCCTGGTCGTATTGCCCGAGCTTCTCAGAAAGTTCAGCGACTACCGTATGCTTGTTTATGCGATCGTCCTCATCCTGGTTATGCTCGGTACCAATAACGAGAAACTGAACGGTAAGATCGATACCTTCTTCAAGAAATTGCGAATGAAATTATCGAAAGGAGGCAGAAAATAATGAGTAAGTCTCCCGAAGTAAAGCTTGTTAATGTGCCCAGCCCCAATTTCGTTCCCGAAAAAGACCTCGGAAAGCCCCTTGTTCTTGAAGCGGCTCACTTAGGAATTGATTTCGGAGGACTCGTAGCGGTTGATGAATTCAACATCGGAATAGGTGCTACGGAGATATGCGGACTCATCGGTCCCAACGGTGCGGGCAAGACCACAATATTCAACCTTCTTACCAAGGTATATGAGCCCACCAGAGGAACCATCATGCTGGGCGGTAAGGATACCCACAATCTGACTCCTTCACAGGTCAACCAGATGGGTATCGCAAGAACATTCCAGAATATAAGACTGTTCGACAAACTGACCGTTGAGGAAAATGTTAAGATCGGACTTCATAACCATATCGGATATCATACCGTAGCCGGAATCTTCAGACTTCCCAATTACTGGAAGGAAGAAAAGAAGGCTCACGAAAAGGCTCTTGAGCTTCTGGATATCTTCGGAATGGCGGATCTTGCAAATGTTACGGCAGATTCACTTCCCTACGGAGCACAGCGCAGACTTGAGATCGTAAGAGCGCTGGCCACCGGCCCCAAGCTCCTTCTTCTGGACGAGCCTGCGGCGGGTATGAACCCCTCCGAGACCGAAGAACTTATGAACAATATCCGTAAGATCAGAGATGAGTTCCAGATCGCGGTTCTTCTCATAGAGCATGATATGAACCTTGTCATGGGAATCTGCGAAAGTATAGTCGTTCTGAACTTCGGAAGGATAATCGCAAAGGGAACCCCTTCCCAGATCCAGGGAAATCCTCAGGTTATTGAAGCATATCTCGGAACACACAGAGGTTAGGCGCAAACGCTTACGCGTTAGCGCTGGAGTTAATGCATACTGCATTATCTCGTCCCTAATGAAGATGCCTTCGGCATCGAAACAGAGGTTAGGCGGAGAAAAGTATGAGTACAGTACTGAAAGTTGAAAATCTGCACGTATATTACGGCAGCATACATGCGATAAAGGGTGTATCCTTTGAAGTCGGCGAGGGTGAAATCGTTACCCTTATCGGAGCAAACGGTGCCGGAAAATCCACCACCCTTAATACCGTGGGCGGACTTTTAAAGCCCAGGGAAGGATCCATCGAATTCGAGGGAAAGAGCATTCTCGGAGTTGCACCTCACAAGGTCGTAAGCGAAGGAATGGCACTTTGTCCCGAGGGAAGAAGAGTCTTCGCACAGCTTTCCGTTAAGGAAAATCTTGAGATGGGCGCTTATACCAGACCTGCTTCCGAGATTCCCGAAACTCTTGAGATGGTTTATGAGCATTTCCCCAGACTTAAAGAGCGTCAGGGCCAGATGGCCGGAACGCTTTCGGGCGGTGAGCAGCAGATGCTTGCCATGGGAAGAGCTCTTATGAGTAAGCCCAGGCTTATGATGCTGGACGAGCCTTCCATGGGACTTGCTCCCATTCTGGTAGATCAGATATTTGAGATAATCGAGGCTCTCAACAAAGCCGGAACAACCATTCTTCTCGTTGAACAGAACGCTCAGATGGCACTTTCCATCGCAGACAGAGCTTATGTCCTTGAGACCGGAAGAATAGTAAATACCGGAACGGGTAAGGATCTTCTCAATGACGACTCCGTCAAGAAGGCATACCTCGGAGGTTGACAAAGAGCGAAAAAAAGTCAATACTTATTAAAGATATGGGGGATGGTCGAGTGCCATCCCTATTTTTTGAGGGAGACGGAATGAAAATATTGAAAACACTTAAAGCTTGCGTATGTACAGCACTGGCATTTCTCCTGGCACTTAACTGCGCTGTTACACCCGGAACGGATAAGGTAGAGGCAAAAGGTGCCGAATCTGCCATAGCATGGGGTATCGATGTATCCGCATGGCAGGGAGATATAGACTGGAATGCCGTAAAGGCAAGCGGAGTTCAGTTCGCATTCATCAAGTGCGGCGGAACCATATACGGATATGACGATAAATTTGCCCAGAACATGGCGGGCGCACAGGCCGTAGGAATCAAGACCGGCGTATATATCTATTCCTATGCATCAAGTGTTACCGACGGCATCATCGAGGCACAGTGGATCCTCAATGCCATTGCACCTTATGTGATCAACATGCCCGTTGTACTGGATCTTGAGAACTACAGACAAAAGGCTCTCGATCCCCTTACCAACGCAATGATCTGTCAGGTATTCTGCCAGACCGTTGAAGCTGCCGGATATTACCCCATGGTTTATTCCAATAAGAGCATGCTCACTTCCACCATAGGACCTTTCGGTTATGACAAGTGGGTAGCACAGTGGTACAACACCTGTACCTATGAAGGCGCTGCATTCTGGCAGGCAACCGACAGCGGCACGATCCCCGGAATCAGAGGTCATGTTGATATCGATTACCAGTTCAAGGATCTGTCACAGTATCTCGTTCCCAACGGATTTATCACCAGGGACGGATTTACATACTATTACGTTAATTACCGAAGACAGTCCAATACATTTGCCAATGTAAACGGCGGAATCTATTATCTCGATCCCTTCGGACATCTGATAGCAAATGCCCTTTATCCCGTAGGCGACTTCGTCTATTACTTCGATCCCACCGGACTTATGCAGGTCGGATTCGTAGCACTCGGCGACGGAATGAGATATTTTGACGAGAATGGTCACATGGTTGTGGGCTGGGCGGATGTTCAGGGATTCAGGTATTTCTTTGACGTAAACGGACTTATGCAGACCGGATTTATCTCTGACGGCATCAACACCTATTACATGGCTGCCGATACCGGAGTAATGCAGACCGGACTCTTCAATGTGGGATCAGCCGTTTATTATGCCGATGCACTCGGTCATATCCGGACCGGAATGCAAAATGTAGGCGGTGCAACTTACTATTTCGATCCCCTTACCGGAGGACAGATGACTACCGGCTTCGTATTTGACGGTGTCTACACCTATTTCTTCGGACCCGACGGCGTACTTCAGAAGGGATTGTTCAGTGACGGAAATTCCATCTATTATTCAGATGCTAACGGAAGACTTCAGACCGGACTTGTAACCATCAGCGGACTTACCTTCTATTTCGATCCTGTTCAGGGAGGAGCTCTTCTTGTGGGAGGAACCGCTACGGATGCCCTCGGACATGTGTACGTAGCTGATCCTTCAGGACTTGCAATAATGATTCAGTAACACAGAGACAAATCGGATAAAATATCAGAATGAACATGGAATTATCTTCTCAAAAAAGAAAACTTTCCGTGATCAGGATCATCATCGTATCGGTGATCTGTGTATTGAGCGTTTCCTATGCCTGGAGCCTTCTTGTAAACCTCAGCAAAGGCAAGGGTGCTACTCATGTTCTGAATTATGGCTGGGATGTCAGGGTTAACGATCAGACATATTCCGGCGTGGATCTCAGATCCTTCTATTTTAAAGATATAAAAAGAGGGGATACCGTGGAGCTGTCATGCATGCTTCCCGGAGATATCCCCTTTGACAGTAATCTTATTGTCCCCATTCATTATTATGATGCCCGCGTATATGTAAACGGAGAGCTTCGTATGGAAGCGGATACCGACAGATACGACAGAAACCAGGGACTGGGAAGCGGTTTTTATGTAGTAAAGCTTGCTCCCGGATCTGCGGGCAAGGAACTTATAATAATTATAAGAGCAGGAGAAAAGCATGCCTTTTCATCCCTGGCAAGTCCCGAGATCTGGAGATCCGGATCCTTCTATCAGGATTATGCTTCGGGGAAGGCACTTTACCTTGCTCTTTCTTTCTTTTTCATAGTTGTGGGAATGGCCATGATGATCATGGCACTTGCCCAGGAGTTCAGAGGAACCTTTGCCTTTGCCGATTCAGTCAGATTTTTATCCTTATCGCTTCTGGCCATGGCCTTCGGAATATGGATCTTCACGGGCATGAATCTGTCCGAGATCTTTACAAGTGATATCATCACAAAGGTTGAGACCAACTATATCGCATTCTTCTTTATCCCCATATTTTTCATAGGATTCCATTTTGAGAGCGGACGATTTAAGGACGCCGAGGGAGTAAAACAGGCCAGAAGGAGAAATATCCTTTTTGGCGTGGTATGGCTTGTGGGACTTGCTTATATCGCCATTGTTCTCTTCAGATATTATTCATTGGGAGAGAGCCTGAGAACGAATCTGATCATCGCACATATCTATGATGCAATCGTAATATTCATGCTGGTATTTTTCAGATTCTATGATCTGTATAAAGGAAAGAATAATCATCAGCTTTCCTCATATGCGACAATAATGACCGGCCTTGCCGCACTTACGGATCTGATCAGATACAATTATTTCTCGCGTTATTCACCCAGAGGAAGCTCCGGATTTACCGTAAGCATTACCTGCATCGTAATGATCTTCTTTGTCCTGTCTCTGTTCTTCGATTACATGAGTACCACCATCATGGATGCGAGGGAAGAGGAGAGAATAGGGCTTATATCCAAACTGGCATATACCGACTCTCTTACCGGACTCAACAACAGACAGGCAACCGAGAGATTTTTCGATAACATTGATGCGAGCGGAGAGCAGTATATTACCGTTCAGTTTGACCTAAACGATCTGAAGAAAGCAAACGATACCTACGGCCATGAAGAGGGCGACAAGTATATAACTCTGTTTGCGGATACTTTAAAAAGTATTTTTGACGGAAAAGGATATATTGCCAGAACGGGCGGTGATGAATTTATTTATGTCATGATCCCCAAGGCTGAGGGCGACAGAAAGTGGCTCGAGAGTAAGCTTAAAGATCTTAATGCAATCTTGGCCAATAAAGACACCGGACATTCAGGGCTTAGGATGAGTACGGCATACGGAAGCTATGATTCCTTCGACGGAGAAGCGAAAAATATCCGCGACGGTTTGCGTATTGCGGATGCAAGAATGTATGAAATGAAGAAAGCAATGAAGGCAGGGAGATAATCCCTGTCTTTTTTTATAAAAACGGTTAAAAAAATGATCTGCCCTTCTATATATATACAGGAGGACAGATCATGTTTATTAATTTCTCAAATCACCCCTCAAAAAACTGGACAAAGGAACAGCTGGACGCCGCAGCAAAATACGGTGAAGTTATTGACGTAGCATTCCCCACGGTGGATCCGAAAGCTAGTGGCGCTGAAGTTGAGAGCACGGCTCGGGAATGGGCTGAAAAGATTGCCGAAATGCTCGGAAAAAATACCGGAGCCGTTATGGTTCAGGGGGAGTTTACATGCGCATATCATGTTATAATGTATCTTAAGAGTCTGGGAATCAGAGTAGTTGCTGCCACTTCCTGCCGCATAGCGGAAGAACGGGTGGATTCCAAAGGCAATTCTGTCAAAAATGTAGTCTTTAAATTCGAACAGTTCAGAGAATATTGATATGGATGATATTTCTAAGCTTCTTAAGATCCGATATGTAAAAATCCATTTTACCGTGGAGATGACAGAAAACTGCATACTCCCTGTTCATAAATCCTCCGCATTAAGAGGCGGAATGGGTGAGATGCTTCTGCGCTCAAACTGCATAGAAGACAGGAACTGCGATGAGTGCGGATTTTCGGATGAATGCCTCGTCAGAAGAGTGCTGTATTCGAAAATGGAGATCCTGCCCAGGTTTATGAATTCAGGCGAAAGCGTGGGCTATGTGATCGAATGCGATGATCACAGAGAGAACTTCTCCGCGGGGGATACTTTAAATTTCTCGATCATCCTGTTCGGAAAAACAATATGCTGGTTTTCACAGATACTCGGAGCCTTCTATTCTCTTGGGATGAGCGGACTCGGAAGTGATGATGCGTGCTTTACAATAAAGGCCGTCACCAATTCAAAGCGGGAACCGATAATGGACGGCGACAGCATCGACATCACAAGACTGGGAATAAGTACTGTGGGTGATTATGTAAGATACCGCAGAAGGAAACTTTCCGCCGCCGGGGAGAAGAAAATAGAATTCAGATCTCCCTTAACGGTGAAATACAATAAAGAATTTATTGATGAGTTTTCCATGGAAGCAGTTCTGGATTCAGCCTGCAGGAGATTATTTATACTGGACTGCTATGAAGGTATCGAGAGCGGGCTGGGAGAAAGGGAATATACAGGTACCCTGCCCGTTCCGAAAGTTTTGGAAGAAAAGCACCGTAAAGTATCCGTAAGGAGATATTCAAACCATACAAAGACCGGAATGTATCTGGAGGGGATAACAGGAAGCGTTACGGTGGAAAATATTCCTGAAGAGATACTGGATATACTGATTGCCGGAGAACTTACACATATAGGGAAAAATACCAGTTTCGGATTCGGAAGATACAGAATCGAAATGACTTCCGACGAAAAAAGCAGGGAGGATATATAAATGAGTGGTGAAATGAAGAAGCCGGTTCTTGCAATGTACGATGTAAGAGGTAAGCAGGAGTTTATCTTCAGGACCAATAAGATCCAGGAGATAGTCGGCGGATCCTGGATCATTAGAGATGTTTTTGACGATTATCTGTTTGAGACAGCAAAGGGTATGGAAGAAGGTTGTAAGGGAATCTTTTCCTATAAACGTGATGATGAAACAGATTTTTCTCCCGAAAGATTTAAGAAGCATATAGAAGAGGGATACATCGGCGAAGTCGTATATGATGGCGGCGGTAACTTTATCCTGCTTTTTAAAGATGAAGATACTTTTAAGAAAGTTACTTATGAGTTTACGAAGAAAGTACTTCTGAATATCGGAACTTTGAGGATACTGGGTACAGCGATCCCTGTTGATGATGACCGGTTTTCCGATTACGGAAGTGATGTAAAGAAATTGTATAAGACTCATCGCGTTAACGAAGCTCAGGAAAGTAAAGTGGATCCCTGGGGAGTATTACCTGTTGCCAAGGTTAACCGAAGCACTTCGCAGCCTCTTATAGATTATTCATTAATGCCCGGATATGAAGAGCTTGATAAGGGAATAAAAGAAACTCTTAAGGTAAAGGGAGAAAACGGCAAGCTCACCAAAGAGGCGTATGCAAAGCTTGTCAAATACCATACCGAGCTTAAAATGATTGAAAGCGGACACTCAAATCTGACCGAGATCGAAAGAAACTTCTTCAGCAAGAATGAAAAATTATTGGACAATCTTGTAGAAGAAAAAGGCAGAGATTCCAAGCTTGCCGTAATCTATATTGACGGAAACAATATGGGAGCCCGGGTTCAGAGCGCTACGGATGGAACAAAGGATTACATATCAAGTGTTAAGGCTCTCAGAAAATTCTCGAATTCAATCCAGAAAACATACGTTGAAGAAGGTATAAAGGCAGCCCTCTCACCTAAAGATGGTAATGAAGATCCGTTCAGGATAGTTGTATATGCGGGTGACGAAATTAACTTCATAGTAAAAGCCAAAGATGCTATGGAATGTACTATGAGTTATCTGGATAATCTGGATGTTAATAACGGCGAATCCGCCTGTGCGGGTATTTCCGTATTCCACAGTCACGCTCCATATTCAGATGCATACAGAATAGCGGAGGAAGCGTGTGAATCCGGAAAACAGAAGATGAAAGAACTGGCGCGTGAAGATAAAGACCTTAAAGATGCCTCTTTTATAGATTTTCATATCGGACAGGGCGCATACGGAATGTCCCTCGAATCCATCAGGGAAGTAGAAAACAGTGACATTATCAGCAGACCGTGGTTTATCCGGGGAAATAAGAACCCGTCGGAGGAGAATGTAACATATTATTCCCAAGTAGAAAGAATGGCAAAGCTGTTTGATAAGTATGCCAGAAGCAATATCAAGGGACTTGCAAAAACAGCGAGAACAAGCCTTGCAGAGCTTGATCTTGAACTCAAGAGAATTTATGCTCATTCATCCGTCACTGACGATGATGAAACAGAATGGCAGTGGATCAATGGGCTTAATGAAGAGTTCAGAAGGAATCTGATCTATGATGTTTCGATTTCATATGATCTGTGGTGGAATGGTGCGGAGGGGGAAAACTGATATGAGCAGGATAAAAATCGAACTTAGATCGGATCTGTGTACCGGTTCCGGATATTCCTATGCCGGCATCATTGATTCGGATGTTTGCTATGACGATAACGGAATTCCCTATATCCCCGCAAAGAGAATAAAAGGCTGCATGAGAGAAAGCCTTGAAAGTATTCTTGGAGCAAAATACGGAGACGATGTTTCCAAAAGACTTTTCGGAAGAAGGGGTGCAAATATCGAATCCGGTGCATTAAGAGTCGGAAACGCATACATTGAGAATAAAAAGACGTTATCTGCATACATTGATTCCAAGAAAAAAGATATGTCGTTGGATAGTCAGAGGGTTTTGGACAGGTATACCCATGTAGTCGGACAGACTGCCATGAAGGACGGAGTTGCGGACCCTTCCACGCTTCGTTATACAAGAGTTGTAAACATGTATGATCCCTGCAGCGAAGAGCCCATGGTTTTTTATGCCGAAGTATCATACAGCGATGAGGATGAAAAGATTGTGGAGGACATCCTCAAAGCAACAAGACATATCGGATTAAAGAGAAACCGCGGTCTCGGTAATGTTAAATGCACTCTGGTAAACGACACCTCCTGTGATGATAAGAAAGCTGAAGCAGATGTAATTACAAAGTCTGTCGGTGACAGTACTTTGATCTCATACGTAATGGAAAATATAGAACCGCTTGTTTTGAGTGCCGAGAAAGAAAGCGATACCAGGGATTATATATCAGGCAAAATGATCATCGGTATGCTTGCTTCCAAATATCTCAGTGCGGGAGGAAATGCGGATTCCGATGAATTCAGAAATCTGTTTATCGATGGGACAACTGTTTATTCGCATATGTACCCTTGCCGCGGAGGGAAGATATTCTATCCCGCTCCGGAATATATAAACAGACTTAAAAAGACCAAAAAGTATGTATGTACGCTGGAAAAAACATTACCCAATCCGGAGGATCAGGATTTCAATCCGGAAAAAGGAAATCAGCCCAAGAAGCTTAAGGGAAAGTATGTAAGCATCACCGGCTCTGATATAAGCGTTCTGGATGTGGAAAGGGACATTGTATATCATCACAGACACGAAAAGGGAAATGACACAGAAATGCTGTATTCCGTTAACTGTATTGTCCCCGGACAGAAGTTTGCCGGAACCATAAAGGTAAAGAATGAATATGCAGACAAAGTAATCGGCCTGCTGAAAGGAGATTGCTATTTCGGAAAATCCAGAACCGCACAGTACGGACTGTGCCGTCTTGCTGACATGTCTGCAAAGAATGCGGATGATGAATACATAACTGTCGGAGCAGGAAAGCATCTGGTTGTTACTCTGTGCTCGGATATGGCAGTCATGCTGGATGACGGAAGATACAGCGTTTACTACGATGAGATAAGAGAGCAAATTGCATCACTCCTCGGAATATCATATGAAGATGAAAACGATGCTGATAGCAGATATCTTTCTTCCATACAGACAACGCACATAACCGGATATATGACCAAGTGGAATCTCAGGAATGAACCGGTTCCTGCAATAAAGGCCGGAAGCTATCTGGTATATAAACTCAGCAAAGATTTCACCGGAAGATCGCAGAGTATCGGTGAAAGAATATCCGAAGGTTATGGCCTCGTGCGCTTTTCCGAGGCTGAGAAGTGTGAATATGCCGGACTGAACTGCGTTGAAATAAATGAAACGTATTCCGAAGCAAAGTGTGATAAATATATCGGCAGACTATTGACTCCTTTAGTCATTGATGAATGGGTAGCGGGTATAATAGGTGATTCCATAAAAAATGCCGAATATAAAAATGTAAGTAATTCAGCCGTCGGAAGATGGAAGCTTATGCTCACTGAAAGTATTGATAAGTATGGCATGACTGTGGAAGCGTTTAAGGAATTTGAAAAACGTATCAAATCCATAAAAACGAGCAGCATCAGAGCCCAGGGAGAAAAACTTCTGAGAAGGATCGAAAGATTATTCCTGGATTTGAAAGACGATTCCGGAAGAACAGAGAAATGTATGAACGATCTCAGGGAACTTCTTCTTACCGAAGATGAGATAAAAGATGAAATGTTATCAAGATGGCCGGAATATGTCTATGCCGTGCTTGCAAACCGTAAATATCTGGGAGGAGAAAAATGATGAGTAAGATAATAAAGAAAAAATATTATCGTATAAAGTTTACTCTTCAGTCTCCCATGAATATCGGATACGGAGAGGGTGAAAAGACTGACAGAGATATTCTCAGGAATTCTGTGGGTATGCCGTATATCCCCGCATCCTCCATCGCCGGGGTAATGTCTTCCAAAATGGCTGACGATGGTGATAAAAAGAAATATTTCGGAGAAATAGATAAAAATTCGGGTGGAAGATCGGAGAGCAGAGTAATATTCTATGATGCCATTGTCAGTGAGTCGAATAAATCATTATATGTATCCATAAGGGACAGTGTTGCTCTTGACGAATATAAAACCGCCAAGGACGGAGCTAAGTTTGATATGGAGGTGCTTGAGGCCGGCACGGAGCTTATTACCTATATCGAGCAGAGTTATTACGATGAATCTGATAAAGACTATGTTGAGAGCGTTCTTAAAAGAGCAGTTTCATCCGGTCTTTCATTCGGCGGTAAGTGCACAAGAGGCTTCGGAGAGATCAAAATTAACAGCATCAACTCGGTTTGCTTTAACCTTGAGAACAAAGATGAAGTAGATAAATGGCTGGATTTTGATATTGAATCAGGCAGTCACTGGCAATCTGCAGGAATTGATATAAGCACGGGTGCGGATAAAACCCTTACTCTTAAGCTTGCTTTGCAGGGAGGATTATCCATAAGAAGATATACAACCGAAGTAAACGAAGGCGACAGCACCTCTCCGGATATGGAACAGCTTAAATCCCATACCGCAAACGATAACAACTATGCTCCCGTGATACCCGGAACAACCTGGGCCGGTGCGATTCGCCACAGGATGGAGGAGATGGGCGCAGATGTTGATAAGGTATTCGGAACAGCAGGAAAAGAAACAAAACGCTCTGAGCTGTCATTCAGTGAATCAGAAATAAAGGATTCTAAAGATAAAGTTATTTCCAGAAATGCAATAGACAGATTTACCGGTGGAACGGTTTCCGGGGCGCTGTTTACGGAAAAGATCTGTATGGGTGGAGAAACCGAACTGGATATAAGATGGAGCGGAAAAGAACGCATTAATGAAAATGATGCATCCGCACTTGCTGCTACATTATCGGACCTTCACTTTGGACTTCTAGCCATCGGAGGAGCAACATCCATAGGACGCGGTATATTCCGGATTACATCGATAAACGGCAAGGAAATGCAAGACGGTCTTGATGGAAGACATGTATATGACATGATCTTTAATGAGATAAAGGAGGCGTTCCGATGAGCAGGGTTGAATATCCGGGAAAAATTGGAGAGTATCTTCAGAAATCGAACAGCTATTTCATCGCTGCTCTGACGGATGAATACATCATAGATAAAGCGGATAATTTCGCTAAATACGGATTTGATACGAAAAAAGACAAGGTTCTTGAGATAAGAGTATTTAATACAGGGGCAGAATATAAATTGTTCAGATCCACGGTAGGAAAAGATTTTTACGAAAGAATTCTTGATGATACTACGGGCTCTGATCACTATGACGAGATTCAGTATCTTGATGTCAACGGAAGCATAGATAAGAAAGACGGAAAAGTGCATTCCACGGGCGGATGTATTTATAATCTTCCTATAGAAAAAACCAACAGTGCAAAGGTAAGGATCAGATACTATTTGGACCAATATTCATCAACCGGACAGGTCAGGATTAAGGATTGGCGTGTTGTCGGATTTGAGGAGGGATAATCATGGGATATAAGAATACAGATATTAAGTTTATCAATCCCTATAACTTTGTCCGTGTTGACTGGAAGAATACGCCGAGAAAACCTGTTGCTGATTATTATGGAGAGGATAAGATCAGCGGATATTTCGATTGTGAGCTTATTACCAAAACACCTCTGGCTATTCCCGAACTTAAAGAAAGAGAAGCTAATGGTCACGGGGTATATTCATTCTTCAGGGACCCTGTGGATAATATACCTATGATTCCCGGAAGCTCTATTCGCGGCTGCGTAAGAACAGTCTATGAAACCGCATCCGATTCATGCCTTGTAACTGCGGATGAAAATTACATATTTACCAAAAGAGCAGGGATGACTGAAGCAGGAAAGCCCGGACTCCTTATTTATGAAGGAGGAAAGTGGGTGCTTTACTCTGCAAAGAGATATCTCATCATTATTCAAGATCCTCAATATGTAGCTTTTAATCTTCCGGAATTTAAAGAAGCTCAGAGGATTTCCAGAAATGAGCTGGAATCCAATTACAAATATGGCCAGAAAGTCAGCTTTTCTGCATTGACCGAATACGTCAGCAAAAAGAAATCCCGTGAAATATCGGTTGGAGTCGTGGTTAATAGATTCTCGGCTAATGAAGATCTGGGAAAAGAAGGCTATTTGTATATCGGCGAGCCGTTGCCCGGGAAAAAACATTTTGAAAGCATATTTGAAAAGGAAAGCAGACAGAATATTACCGTTACCGATGATGATATTGAAGGATTAAAACTCATATTCAGTATGTATAACGATCCTGCTGTCAATCGTAATATTGAAGATAAGGGTGATTGTTACAAAGGCTTTGATAATCTACTGGAGAAAGAAAAAAACGGAACTGTTATTCCTGTGTGGTATGAAAGTAACAACCATAAATTTTCTCTTGCAAGTGTCGGAAGGATAGTATATGAGAGAAAAATGGATCATTTTCTGGGAGCAAAGAAACCCTGTAATGATAGAAGCTCTTTGTGTAAGGCCTGTGCTTTGTTTGGAATGAGTAATAATGAAAGTATCGGTAGCCATGTAAGGATAACCGATGCAAAACTGGCGTGCGGACAATATGAAGGAACGTTTGTGACTTTAAAGGAATTGGGAGGCCCCCGACCCTCGTATATGCCATTTTATGCAACAGGCAAAGATAAAGCTTCCATCAAATCATACGACGATGACGGCATTTCGCTCAGAGGTCGAAAGTATTACTGGCATAATTCTCAGGACGAATCATATATAGAGAAAACAAAGACAAAAAGAAACTCCACAATGGAACTTGTGGAGAAAGGAAAAACATTCGGATTCAGGGTTTATTTTGATGATATAAGCAGAGAACAGTATGAAGAACTGAAGTGGACTCTGTCACTTGGAGATAACAAAGCTGACAGCGATCTTTGTTATAAGATCGGACACGGAAAACCTATTGGCCTTGGATCTGCTAAGATAACTATAACAAAGGAATATTTAAGAAGTCTGAATCCATATGGCATCTCGGAAAATGAGACTGTTGATATAAGTAATCCTTTTAATATCACGGAGAACAGTGAACTTCTCACAATCATGAATATCAGATCCACTGAGGGGAATACTGTATCCTACCCCTTTATCACAAATCCCGGAGCCGGGAAAAAAGAGAACGATACAGCTTCACACAAATGGTTCTCCGACAATTGGGATACTAATAGTAAACAAACTTCGGGAAAAATTGATCAAACACTTCCGAGTATTTTGAATGCAAATACGGCATTGTTGAAAGCAAAAGAATTTGTTGATGACGGATCCGGTGGTAATTATGGAAAGACTTCATACAGACAGGATCTTTCATATGAGGAGGGTAAGACTTATACAGGAGTAGTTACAGGATATAATCCGAAGGGAATATTTGCATATGTAAAACTTGATAACGGTGGAAGAGCAGATTTCTATGATGCTGAGAAAAATTACGATGGTTGCAGAGTTGAAGTGCGTTATGGAGGAAAGCGGCCGGATAAGAATGGGATTGAACGAGACAAGTGGTATCCGGTTGGTAAAGCATAATTTTTTATGCATCCGGAAAGCCTTCTGTTTATGTAGCCTTTGCGAGATGGCTGAAAATGTTGGTTGCGCCCGAAGAGGGCATTAACACAGTATTAGGTGCTGCTTTACTCATTTCACTTTTCCGTTAAACAAATCTAAGCCCGCACAGGGCATTAACACGAAGCTCCGAATAAACATATTAGACTCATCATACGTTAAACATATCTAAGCCCGCACAGGGCATTAACACCATGTACCCTTTCGGCAATTAATTTGATTTTTTGTTAAACATATCTAAGCCCGCACAGGGCATTAACACCCAGATGGTCCAATAAAAATTAACTTCATATCTGTTAAACATATCTAAGCCCGCACAGGGCATTAACACATCTGCTGAGCTTTTGCTGCAAAAGGCTTCAGTTCGTTAAACATATCTAAGCCCGCACAGGGCCCTAAATAAAAAACTCTGCTTATCGGCAGAGTTTTTTATTTTTTTGAGAAAAACGGTTAAAAAATTGAAAAAAACATCTAATTAGTATTGTAAAGATAAAAACAACAAATAAATTTGCCGTATGTACCGGCTGTAAGGAGAAATAATATGGAAAAGAATGTAATAAAGAATGTAGCAGGAATCGTAGTTATGGCTGTTGGCGTAATGATAGGAGCGCTTTTAATTCCTTCGTCTGTTCAGGCGATGGATATTTCCTATATCGATATTCAGGATCCCGGACCCTACAGCGGCGTGGGTCACCTTCACATGATGTCAGACGGAAATGTATTTGATCACAATTATTATGCCTGGGCTCATCCCGAGGTAGCTTATGCCGTAGGCGGAACTCCCGAAGCTTTATATCAGCACTATCTTACTGTCGGAAGAAGCGCCGGCTGGCTTCCCTATGTCAGTAATTATGATAATGTACCCGCGCCTGTTCCCATGCAGGGATACTGGGCAGAGAAGCAGCTTCTTGCTTTTTCTGCTCTTATTAATAACGGATATATTCTGGAGAATTCTAAAGTGGCTTATCCCGACCGCGAGTGGATGCTTATCTACTGTGCGGATTACGATGGGTACAGAGCATCGATTAACAGCAAAATATATGTGGACGAGTCTGCGCTTTTTGACGCGAATTACTATGCAATGATGAACCCTGATATAGCTGCACTCTATGGAACCGACAAAGCAGCTCTTTGGAACCATTATAAGACTATAGGTGTATATGAAGGCAGACCCGCAGCGGGAATAACAGATGAAGCAAATGCAAAGATCCTTGCAGCTCAGGTTGCGGCATATATTATTACCCCTGATATGTCAGATGTTCAGAAGGTTATTGCGATACATGACTGGATGGTCGGCTATGCTCATTACGACCTTAGTTGTGGGCTGAATTGCCGTAAAATCCAGGGGTTCATGTTCGAAAGAACCGGAGTATGTCATGGTTATGCGGTGACCTTTGAGTATTTCATGGCTTTATTGGATATTCCCTGCAATGTTGTTCTGGGCGAGTCCGGCGGATACCATTCCTGGAACTCGGTGTTTGTTAACGGTCAGTGGCTTTATGTCGATGTTACCAAAGACGACCCGGTAAATTCGGTCATGGATCTGTACAGCAATTCATATCTGCTCAAGACCGGGGATCAGATGTTGTACCATACAGTCTGGCGCACGGAGGATTATTTCTGATGTACCAATCCGATAATGGAGGTGATGTGATGGGCACCGAGATGACTAAGGAAGAGAAGTATTTAATTGAATTCGTTGAAGTTGAACATATGATATACAGGCTTGAAAAAATGCGCAGTGAAAGATACCCGGACATACACACAGGCGAGGAAGAATTTAAGTCCAGAGAAGATGAGATAGGGTATGACATGATGTGTGCAATGATAGCCTGCTATACCGACAGAAAGTGGGAACTTTTTTCAAAAATCAGAAAGGTCGGACCCTTCAGAAAAGAGCTGTTTCATATGGACCATTATTTCCGGGTGGTAGAAACGGAGAGGTACGGATATGTTCCTGTAAACATTAATAATGCAAAGGAATACAAAGAAGAGAATACCTGGGGCCCCATGCCTTATCAAAGTTTCGACAGAATGGTAAATGAATTTGTTGATGACGGAATAATCTCCAGAATGGCGTTTGAGAACGCGTTGGCCGATCTGGAAGTGCACGTAAAAAGAATGGTTGAGAATAATAATAAAAAGGGCGGATTAAGGAGGGTTAAGTAGTGAAAAATGCACAAGTCCATCCGGTATTTTTGTAATATATGGGTATTTTACAGGTGGTATACTTTATAAGTGAGAATGGATTCTTCAGAAAAGGAGAACAAAAGAAATGAAAAAATTTCTGACATATGTATCAATGCAATATGGCAATAATCTTAGCAAGATTTTATACATTCCTGTTGATATGGATTCGGTAGTGATAGATAATCCGGTTTCTTTTCCGATATCGGTTTTAATAGAGAATTTTCTGGAAGAAGATGAGGAAGCAGAAATCTTATGCATGATGGAACGCGATAATGAGGATGTGAAAAAGAATTACGAAGTGCTTAAAAATGAGATTGAAGCATTAGGCAAAAATTTTTCAAAGATAAAATGGACGGTTATAGATGCTGAGCCCGAAGAAAACATTGATTCTCAGCTGCTTTTGTTTGAAAGGCTGATTTCGCACATTAATGATGAGGACAGAATGTATGTCTGCGAAACCTTCGGAACAAAACCGATTCCCATAGTTGAAATGATGGCTTTGAACTTTGCTTACAGAACCTGTAAGAACGTTACCATTGAAAAGATCGTATACGGTAAGATAAACCGAAGCGCAGGAGAGGTTAAGAGCGGTTATCTTTATGATGTAACAGCAACATTTTTCATGAATCAGATCGTTAATCATCTGTCTTTGGACGGAGCAACGGACCCCAAAACTGTAATCCGGAGACTGCTTGGGCTGGAGGAGTGACGATGGGATTTAAAGAAGAAAAGAAGAAGATTGATGAATATGTCCGGGAGTATGGTGTCGGAGCTCATGTAATCATTCTTGGAATCGATGAAAGGGGAAGGAATATTTATAAGAATGATGAGAACGGAAATCATATTTTCGAAATCGATAACAAAAATGTATTTTTTTCAGTTATCATGATGCTGTTTGAAAACAGAAAAACATTGATGAGATTGGCGAGCAATAATAGATCGGATCATAATGATGAATATGAATCGATTTTTGACGAAGAGATTCAGTCTATAACTGCTACATATAATCCCGACAAGGAAAAGGGATTCGTCAATTTCTTCTTACTAAATCTGAATCAAGCTTTTCTCGATGCGTTTGACATTGACATGATAGAGGTTGAGGATCCGGACAATCCTGATAAAACTAAAAAAGAAAGTCGTTTAAAAAGTCTGGAAGTCAAATTTGATGAAGAGGGAGAAATAGTAGAAAATCCTGAAATTTATAAGGATATGAAAAATGCATCCCCGACGGAGGCTGACGCTATAGATGCGGAATCGGGAATTCTTCTTGCTGTAAACATCATTAAGCTGTTAAAAGACCGCAAAAAGTCTCAGGCCAAAATGTATAGAATTTTCTTCACAGAAGGAATTATTTATATGATGAAGTATTTGGACGAGAGATTATATGAGGAAAGCCGCCATTCATATGAAATTTACGAAAATCTGGATGACAGATTGGTTGATTATATAATGGTGGAAGACGTCACAAGGCTGATGGATCTGATTAAGAGTTCTTTTAAGAAGACTATGATCATCAGAGATCTGATAGAAAAAGTAACATCTAACGAAGAATACATTTCAGTATATAAAAAGCTGTTTGAAATCGATCACATGAGTGAAAAGGGACTTGATATTCCTGAATGTCCGTTCCATGCATCTTTGATTGAAGCATATATGTATTATTGCGATTGCATCGATGCCGAAATAAACAGAACAATTCCGGATATGCATGGGGATGCATACGTTGGAAAATATCGTAAACAATACAGAGAAATAGTAAAAGAATATCAAATGGGGAGATAGCGATGAGTGCAGAAAAAGTAGATTTCAATTTATTATTGTTTTTAAGCGATTATCATCCGGGAAGCCAATCTGAAGAATACTATTTGGATGATGAACTTTATATTGGGACACAAACAAATGATGCGCCTGTAAGGTGCCTGATTGAATCTGCATTAAAAGAAAAAAAGAATCTTAAGCGTGTTATATGCATTACTTCGTACAAAGTAATGACCGAACCGGAAGATAAACCTCAATACGACCGCTTCAAGGATTACGTAACGGAGCTGCTGTCGGAATACGGCAATGATTCTGTCGCATTCTGCTGTATTCCGTATGATTTTGAAAAAGACTGTGAAGACAAGCTTGTCCACAAGGATTTCGGTAAGCAGCTTCCGGCTGAACTTTATCGTGAATTATCCAAATGTTTTGAAAATGTTACCGAGGGAGAAGAAGTATACATAGATTATACCGGTGGTGTAAGAGATATCAGTTTTCTGATGACCTCCATGATTCGCTTTTTGGAATTCAGGGGACTTGTTTGCGGTAAGATTGTTTACAGCCTTTTTAGAAAAGTAAAAGAAGAAACCAATAAGTATAAAAACAATATATATGATATTCACTACATATATGATCTGTATCAATTGATCAATGGAGTTAATGAATTTGTAAATACCGGAAACGCACATGAACTGGAAAAGTTCTACAGAACTATTCCCCGTGAAGATTTACAGGGGAAGAATACAGCAATCACAATGATTGAAAAATTGATTGATTTTTCAAATGCACTTGCCATATGTGATATCGGAAGCCTTGATAATAAGGTAAAAGAGCTGGATGAGGCAATTAAAAAGGTTGAGGATTATGCTTCGGAAGGATATCCGTCCGATATAAACTTTGAAATGCTGAAATCCCTGGCACCGATCATTCGTAAGAAAATGTATTTGGACTCCGATAAAGAGATAAATTATCCCAAGATGATCAGATGGTGCGTTGATAATAATATGATACAGCAGGCTATAACCATTTATGTGGATAAAATGCCAAAGTATTATTTTGAACATAATATGATTCCTGATTATGTGGATATTTCTCAGATAGAACCCAAGCTGGGACACACCAAGTATGATGAGGGTTTTTATACCGAATTATATGACAGAGCCGCCGAAGGTCTGGAAGTCAGAGAATTATATGAAGTAATAAAGAACAGTACTGTTTCTTTTACAGATACTATAACTAAGGACCAAGCAATTGAAAATTTAACATGTGAAGCAAATAATATTCAGGATAAAAAAATACGGGATGCATTGTTGAAGTTTGTTTCTTTTGTGAAGAAATACTACAAGGATGATTTAAAGAAAGATCCGGATTTTGCGGTAAATATATATCCCAGAATGGAATACGTTGAAGAGCGGGATGCTGTTGAGGAGAAACCCGGAGATCTTCCGAGCAGAGCAGTAGAAATATGGAATGCATTAAAAACCAGGAGCAACATATATTGGCGTCATTTCTTCTTATATAATAATTCGGAGGACTACAAAGCTATCGCCTCTCCGAAAAATAATGCCGGTTATATAATATACAGGAAGAAAGCATTTGCAATAAGCAGGCTTAAGGACGGTAAAGTTCAGGCTTTAATAAACGGAGTGAATTACAACGAAAGAACATATATGATCATGGCTTACTATCTTGCAGTTAAGATACTCCGTAATCGTATGAATCATGCCGGAGAAGGCGAACAAACTGTGGACGAGAAGGAAGCGCTTAAATTACTTGAAAAAATGGTTGGAATCAAATTGGATGGAACGATAGATTCATATAAGAAAACCATTTTGGATGGAATTCAGGACAGGTATATTGGTTAATTACCCGCCGCATACATAACGAAAAGCTCTGCCCGACCGGGCAGAGCTTTTTTGGTTACTTATAAAAATCTTCAAGCATGTATTCTACGTATTCACTAAGTACGGTCTCGAAATCTTTTTGCGGTGAGAGGCTTTTTACGGCATCACCGGGATATTCGCCTGCATTAAATGAATTAACCGGAACAACTCCGAAGGTATTATTGTAGGCAACGTAGAAATTTTTGTTAAGGTCATCAAGAGCTTTTTTATATTTTACATTCTTTTTTATTCTTTTGAGTATTTCTTTGTTTCGTTCGGCAATGGACCTTTTTACATAATAAAGAATCTCCTTTCCTGCTTTGTCCTCGGGTGTAAGAGGTTCATTACCTGAATCGCAAAGGTCGGGGAATCGGCCCGTCTTATAATCTTCTATTTCCTCCATTAAAGTTGTGTTAAGTACATATTCGATAAAAAGCTTTTCTTCATTGGTAATGTTCTTATTATTCATGGTCATATCCTCCTATATCCATAAGTAGTAATATCTTTGGATTTTTTAACCGTTTTTATGAAAAAAATAATTTTTTGAAAAACGGTTAAAAAATCAATCCTTCCGGCTACTTAGTAGTGCAGGGGATGATGCCCCGAAACAATTAACCAATCTATTTTCAAGGAGAATATGAATATGAAGAATATTAAATCAATCATTGCCCTTATTGCTGCCGTTATCGTTACCATGAGTGTAAGCGGATCCGTCCAGGCCGCTCCTGCTCAGGCTGCACCCGTTCAGACTGTTTCCGCTCCCGCAGCACCTATTCAGATGGCTGACGGTAATTTCTTTGACGCGGAGTTTTATGCCGCTTCTTACCCCGATGTTGTAGCTGCATTCGGAACCGACCCTCAAATGCTTTACACACACTACCTTCTTTGCGGTGCTGCCGAAGGAAGGCTTCCTTATGCTGGAGAGACCGATTCTTCCGATACCTTGGTTTCCGTAGATAACTATGCCGCAAGCCGTCTCTCCGTTTTTTCTTCCATGGTCGTAAATGGGAAGGCATATGAAGACTACAAGGTTACTCAGCAGAGCTCTGCGTGCACACGTATAGAGAACGGTTATTGCTGGCAAAGATGGAATTATTCGGTAAATGTCGCAACCAATGAGGCAGCTTTGTTTGATGCGGCTTCCTATGCTGCTCTCAATCCGGATATAGCGGCTGAATGCGGTTATTCCGCAGAGGCATTATGGAATCACTATAAGACCACGGGTGTATATGAAGGCAGACCTGTTATGGCTACCACCGCCCGCGCAAACGCAAAACTTGCGATTATTCAGGTTGCCCAGAGTATCATCACCCCCGGTATGACTACCGAACAGAAGATTCATGCTGTCCATGACTGGATGTGCGCTAATTGCTACTATGACCGTTCCTTCGGGAACCGTTCATACTATATTGATGGCTTTATGACCAACGGCACTGCGGTTTGTAACGGCTATGCGGAAACCTTTGAGTATTTTATGTATGCCCTCGGTATACCCTGTCAGACCATATGGGGCGGAAATCACGCCTGGAATATTGTATGTGTGGACGGTCAGTGGCTTTGTATCGATGTCTGTTGGGATGATTGTTTAAGCAGAACCGGCATTTCATATAAGTATTACCTGATCTCTCAGGAACAGATGTGCCGTGACCACTATATAGAGAACTACAAGGACTTTTTCTAAGTTTCAAATATTTTTTCGAAAAACGGTTAATTTTTGCCGGGATACGTCTAGTTACATATGTAAGCAAGGAACAAATAACTTAACGCAAAGGAGAGATAAATGAGAAGAATAATCATGTGTAAAAACGAAGATTCCAGAGTATTGAATTTCTATATGAATGATGGCAAAAGAACCAGGTCGCTGTTCAGGATTCCGTTTAATGAGAATGTATATAGGTATTTCAAGAAGGAGGTACCGCTTGAGAGAGCTATAGACCATACCTATGCAAAGAGGGACAAGGCAATAAATCATACCATGAACATTATCAGAGAGTTTGTTTGGGAGCTTAATGGGGAGGAGGATAATTGGGTATTTGATTAAAGCTTCCGGGATTTAATAATTTATCAATTTAGTTTAAGAGGAGAATAGTATATGAATAATATGAAGAAAATGGTTGTATTTGTTATCGTATGTGCAATGATGCTTTCCGTTGCTGCTTGCGGCAATACCACCCCGGTGGGAGATGAGGTTTCAGACGCCCCCGTTGTTAATGAGGATGTTGATACTTTTGAGGATGACGAAGAAGAGGAGGCAGTTGAAGAAGTGGAGAAATCTATGCCGGTAGAGGAATCCGAGGAAGAAGAGCCTGCCACCGAAGAGCCTGTAGATGAAACCCCCGATTTTAAGGTCATGTATTTTATAGAGTGGGGCAGCGGAAGAGGTGTACACTCCAGCTTCAGGGTGAAACCGGAAGATGAATGGAGCTGTAATATAGATTTCTGGGCCGACTATGACGTTGAGGACGGCATGTGCAATATTCACGAAAATAAAGAAGGATTATATTACGAAGCACCTATTGATTTCACGAGGCTGGTGACCGGAGATAAGGAAGAGACATATATTATGGTTTGTGACCAGGACAAGAAGTTCGTAGTAGTGTATCTGGTAGATGAATCCAAAATGGCCGATTATGTTCCTTGGGAAGGCTATGACTCAGTTTCAAACGGGCACTTTGCCGTATGGTACAACGCCGATCTGGATGTTGATACCGCTCAGAGAATTCTTGATTCCTGCGTAATGCTCCGCGGAGATGAGCTCGATCAGACATTCTCGGAATTACAGTCCCGATACGTCCCCTAATCATAAATTCATAAGAAAGGAGTAAAAAACCTCTGCCTTAGCGGGCAGAGGTTTTCTTTATCTTGTATAGTTCTTCCGCAGCAAGGCGGGTCTTGGCCACCACGTCGACTCCTTCGGGAGGGAAGCAGTAGAAGAGTCCGTTCTTGTCTCCGATGGAGATCATATCTCCGATCTCGTAGTAGAAGTAATCGGAGTTGACGCTGTAGGATGCCAGAGGTTTTTGCTTGAAATCAAGCTTGCCGTTACATCCTGTCAGGTGGAATCCTTCTTCGTTGTGAACAAGCTTTCCGTCGCCGACTTCGTAGAAAGCTTTGTAATCTACAATCATGTAGATGTGCACAGGAACATCCAACAGGTACGTGTCTTCTTCAAGTTCTTTTCTGACACATTCTCTTTCCCATTTAAACCAGTCGGGTATGTGATCGAAAAGTTTCGGAGCGCACATCTCTTTCGGTACTTCGCCCTTGAACTCCATCTTGCCAAGCTCTGTCAGTTCCCATGTGCTTCCGCATTCTTCGCATTTAAGAGAAATGCCGGATGCATGCATTTTTCCCTCTTTGCCGCATACGGGGCATTTATAGAGAACCCTGGAAAGGCCTTCAGCTCTGAAATCTTCGGTGATGCGGGTTCCTGTTTCACACTGCTCTTTCAGGTTATCGAATGAAAATGCTTCGCGAATTCTTTCATTTATCTGATCTACGGAAAGAGTCTTGATCTCTTCCGGAGAAAACAATGTGTATTTATCTGCGGTGATCTTACAGTTTCTGAGTCTGAGTCCGTTGTAAAGAGGATCATGCAAAAACGCACCGTGCGAAAGGATCATCACCACGGGATAATTAAACATCTTGATCATCTTACCCAAAGAATCGGGAAGAGTGGTGGTTGTTCCGTCGAAGGTATATCCCGCTTCGGGGTACATAAGGACCGAAGTTTTAAGCTTGGTCAGAGCATAGGAAATATCTTTGATGAGTTTGATGTCGGGCTGAAACTTCTGGGTGGGTATACAGCCGATGGCTCTCATGAGGGATTCTTTTCCCACAAATGCATCCGTTGTGGCAACGATGTTATAAGGCCTCTTTATGACATGGGATGCGATCATAAGATCGGTAAAGCATGAGTGGTTCATGAGATAAAGTGCGGGCTGCTTTTCGCCTACGCCTTTCATATCGCCTACATTAATCGTAAAATCCGCTTTCTTTAATTCGGATGAAGCAAGGGTATAGATAAGCTTACGTAAGGCGGGGCTGGGTTTTCTCGGGGTCCTGACTGCTGCGTGTGGAAGGCGTCTTACTTTTTCGTAGGATAAAGATTTTGTTTTGATCTTCATTGATTATCTCCGCTTATATCAAAGGCTTTCGATAAGTCCGCTCAGACCTTCTTCCTGATATATCTCCTTATAGTAGCCGATCTCATTATTGATAAGTGTATCAATTACTTCCATTCCGAGAAGCTCTACGGGAGCTTTGTCGTCTGTAAGGATAAGTCCGGTTCCCTCATATGCGGTAAGGCCTGCCATGACTTTGCCCAGCTGATAGGTGAGGCCGTCATCGGATGAAAAACCGGCATTGGACTCAAGTGATTTAAAGAGGTCGGTATTAACGGATGCGAAGAGTTCTCTGTTGGTGGAACCCACTACGTTAACTGTGGCAACGTTGGGGAAGACGGAGGCAACGGTATCGGAGAGATATGTGGTGATATCGGTCTCACCGTTTCCGTGCATGTTCATGTTCATGACCATGATGCCGTTTTCTTTAAGGTGATCTTTGACCAGATTGAAGAATTCGGATGAACTCATCTGAAAAGGAATGGTAATGTCCTGATAAGCATCAACAAGGATGACATCGTATTTTCCGGGATCGGCTTCGAGAAATGCTCTTCCGTCGTAGGTGTAAACCTGAATGTCTTCGGGAAGATCGAAGTACTCATGAGCAAGTTCCGTGATCTTCTCATCTATCTCCACACCGGTGATGTTGCATCCGGGAAAGTATTTTTCGCACTGGACGGCGAAGGTACCTGTACCCATTCCCAGGATAAGGATGTCGGGCTTATCGGTTCCTGTAACGGTTCCGTCTTCATCCTCGTAACCCATGGCCATGGTGGGTGCCGCGAGGGCGTAGTCATAATACATTCCGGTCAGGTTTCCGGATTTCATCTTGATGGACTGGACACCGAAGAGAACGTTGGTGGAAAGGGATGTGGCCCACTCGGTATCGGTGACCTGGAGATAGTTATAAACGGATTCTCCTTCATATGTAAGATCCGATATCCAGAAGGCGAAATGTGATGTATGTCCGAATATGCATGCGATCACGTAGAGAATGGTGCTGACCGTGCATAAAACAAGTTTTGTTTTGCGGGAAATGAAAAAGAGCAGTCCGATCACAAGGAGGATTCCGGAGAATATCAGGAAGGTCATTCCGGTTCCCACGGAAGGGATCGTTACGAAGGTGGGAAGGAAGGTTCCGATAATGGATCCGATGGTGTTACATGCGCCCAGGCGTCCCGCAACGGATCCGCTCTCTTCAATGTCTGAGATGGTGTACTTGATAAGGGAAGGGGTTACGGTTCCCAAAAGGAACAGAGGGAATACGAAGATAACCATGCAGGCTATCAGAGAGGACCATATGAGAAGTCCCGTTGATACCGTAACAATCATGACTCCGGTTATGGCGAGAATGATGTATTTTCCCAGAACCGGGATAAATGCGATCCAGACTGCCGAGATAAGGATGCGCCTGAAAAGTCTTGCGGGATCCGAGTTCTTATCGGCCCATTTTCCGCCAACAACGTTACCGAGGGCCATGGCAATCATGATGGTTCCGATTATTATGGTCCACACGATCTGTGATGAGGAAAAATAAGGTGCCAGGAGTCTTGAAGCCCCCAGCTCAACGGCCATGACGGCCATTCCGGCAAAAAATTCCGTGATATAGAGGTAATATCTGTTTTTTAAAATATCGAATTTCATAATATGCTCCGTTATAAGTTTGTGACCTGAGCCACAGGGCATATTATACAGTAAATTTCTATGTTGTAGGGCATTTTTAAAAAAGGTATACTTAAATGGATTATGGAAACATGTAATAAAACCGAAATTCCCGATGTTTTGGCCTCGGATCTGGTACTGAGCGAATCGATGAAAAACCGGCTCAGGCAGATCTGCATTTATGCGGCGCTTACGGGAATTGATCTGGATGAGATGAGGGATAAACTGACCGCGGAAGGAAAGCTTCCCTGCAGCGATAAAAACTCCTCCAAAAAGGTTTTATCGGAGATATATGACTATGTCGCATGCTCTTTTTGAGAATATATATGTCGAGAAGAATGCGGCTTCGGATGCCGTAACCTTAAGGATCCTTGAAAGGCTGGGCTGCAGTGATCCGGAATATATCGTTCATTACAAGGACGTCTTCGATCTGAGAAAAGAAGGATGCGCTTCAGGAAGGTCGCTTATCCTGGCACGTAATCCCGGAAAGCATCTGTATGAAGGAGCGCCTGTCTGTCAGAGCTTCGGGAATGAGCATTTTTATTATTCTCCCGGAGTGATGAACTGTATATATGATTGCGAATATTGTTTTCTGAAAGGCATGTATCCCGGAAGGGATATATGCATTTTTACGGATATCGAAGAGACTTTTGCCGAGATTGAAAAGCTGGAAAAAGATTTTCCGGTATATGTCTGCGCTTCCTATAATACGGACCTGAATGCACTTGAGAGTATCACGGGCTTTGTATCCGAATGGTGCAGGGAGGCTCTCGAGCACGAAAACATCAGTGTGGAGCTTCGTACAAAATGTTCGCGCACCGATATATATAAGAATCTTCCCGTAAGTCAAAGGGCGATATTTGCTTTTACCCTCTCGCCCGATGAGGTGACGGAAAGGTTCGAAAAAGGAACTCCGGGGCTTTCGGAGAGGATCGGTGCCGTAAATGCTGCCATGGAAGCGGGATTTCCCGTGAGATTATGCTTTGATCCCATGATCTATTTCAGGAACTGGGAAGACAGTTATACGGCTATGATCGACAAGGTAGCTTCATCCGTAGACCTATCGAAAGTAAGGGATATCAGCATCGGATCTTTCAGGATATCCGATCAGTATCTCAAAAACATGCGAAAGAAATTTCCGGAATCGGAAGTTGTGCAATATCCATATGTCTGTGTAAGCGGCTATTATCAATATCCGGATAAGGTAAGGATCCGGATGGAAGATCATATAAAAGGGCTTATCGCCGGGAAGTGTCCGGGAGCTCTTATATATGACTGGAGGTAAAAGTGTCTGTTCATTACGAATTGGATGAAAACTATTTCAAAGAGGAAGTCCGGTCAGGATTTACGGTCCCCGAACTCATGAAAAGATGCTGGGGAGCCCAGCTCAAAGTACTGGAAGAGTTTGACCGGATCTGTGAGAAATACGGGCTGAAGTGGTTTGCTTTTGTGGGAACTCTCCTCGGCGCCGTAAGGCACAAAGGCTTTATCCCCTGGGATGATGATGTGGACATCGCAATGCTCAGGGAAGATTATGAGAAGTTTTTAGAGGTTGCTCCCTTAGAGTTTCCTGCCGGCTATGCCATCATCAATTATGACGAAGGCGATCATGAATATGACTGCATCACCAGAGTCAATAATTCAAGCACCATAATATTTGAAGAAGACAGACTTTCACAGTTTTGCTCCTTCCCCTATCCTGCGGGACTGGATCTGTATCCCCTCGATTATATAGTGGAAGATCCCGAGGAAAGAAAAGCTCACAAGGAGCTTCATTACAAAATAAAACAGGCAACGGAGCTGTGCAGGAAGATCCTTGCTGGTTCGGGACCTTTGACGGATAAGGACGGAAACAGGCTTGAACCTTCACAGGTTCTTGCGGAGATTTCCATGATAACCGGTTACGAATTCGATCTTAATACGGATATCATAAGGCAGCTGAATATCCTTATCGATATGACCGATTCCATGAACTCAGCGGAAGAGGGAAGATATATCGGAAATGTAGGTCACATTACATTTGAAGGTGACAGGATGATGTTTCCGAGAGAATGTTTCGATACACTTTTTACGGTTCCGTTTGAAACCGGGTATGTATATATACCGGCAGGATACGAAACCATGCTGAAGCAAAACTACGGACCGAAATATATTATACCGAAGATCCATTCGCCTCACGAATATCCTTATTATAAGGTGCATCAGAAGGTGATGAGGGAAGTTATAGCCAAGCATCCCGATGCTGTTTCACAGGAATGGATCGCCAAATACCTCTAAGGAGCGGATAAATGTTAGGTTTCGAACTGGGTGAAGAATATTATACCGATGAAGAAAGATCCGGATTTAAAGTAGGCTCCCTTATGAAAAGATGCTGGGGAGCTCAGCTTCAGGTACTGGAACTTTTCGACAAAGTTTGCTCCAGACACGGATTGAAATGGTATGCCTTTTGCGGAACTCTTTTGGGAGCGGTCAGACATAAAGGCTTCATTCCCTGGGATGACGATATGGATGTGTGCATGATGCGCGGGGATTACAATATGTTCCTCCGCTATGCCGCAAAAGAGATGCCCGGATTTCAGATAGATCATTTCGATGAGAATTTTCCCGAAGAGGGAAGATTTGTCGATTATATGGGCATAACCCGTATCAACAATAACAACCTCGCAAATTTCGATCCCGATTATCTGAAGGAGCATTGCGGATTCCCTTACTCGGTGGGACTTGATGTATATCCTCTGGATTATGTCCCCAGGGACAGAGAGATGTATGAAGTAAATATCCAGATCTTCACGTATCTCCTTAATGTGGCATTCAAATACAAGAGTCTGTACTGGCAGAAATATCAGGCTCCTCCCGGAATTTATGAAGGAATAGACCTGGATGAAGCATACGCTTCGATCTATAATGCCACCGGGTACAAGATAGATAAAAACGGCGATGTATTAAGACAGCTGAACGAACTCTCGGTGATGATCGCATCTCTTACAAAGGGAAAAGATGCGGATGAAGTTGCGTGCATGGCTCATATGGCTCTGGGTCATAAGAATATGATCTTCCCTAAGGATGCATTTTCCAAGGTCATTGAAGCACCCTTCGAGACAGGCTCGGTATATATCCCTGCAGGTTATGATGCGGTCCTTAAGAAAAATTACGGGGCGAAGTATATGCAGCCCCGCAACGCATCTCCCCATGACTATCCCTATTACAAAAAGCAGGAAAGATGGGTCAGGGACTATATACTTAAGAATCCCGAGATGATACAATTCATGCCCGAATATTACATCGGCGATATTTACGATGAGGATCCCGATAAAAAGGCCCTCCTCGATAAAATATACAGAAAGGAATAAAGAAAGTTGAAAGCACCATTTTCAGAGTATTTGACATCAATAGCTCCAAGTGTCAAAGAAGTCATCGATGATCTTAACAAAGATCACGATTACGTAAGTGCATTGTGTACCGATTCAAAAGGTCTTGTGATCAGAATCGGAAGCAAGGCAAGGAGTATATCAAACAAGACCATGACCACCGAAAGAGGCGTGGTATTCAGGGTCTGTAAGAATAAAAAGTACAGTGAGTACGCGGTTAACAATGCGGATTGGAATGACACCGCAGCCATTATCGGCAGAATCCGTGAAGAACTTGATAAGCAGGATGCGCTTCTTGCAAAGACAGGTTCCGATATTTATGAGACCGATGTTCTTGATGATGAGCCTCTTACATTCTTCGGAGAAAAGGAAACAGGATCCCTTCCCGAGAAAGCAAACATCAAAGAGCTTGCAGATAAGCTCATAGCCATCTCCGATAAAGGAATGAAGATGGGCGAGAATGTCATCGAGTGTATGGCAAATGCCCAGTCAACCCATATCAGCAAAATGTTCCTTACTAAGAACAGGGACCTCAGACAGTCCTATGTGTACAGTGAAGGAATGATCGCTGTTGTTGTCAGAAAGGGTGGTAAGGTTGATGAAGATTATAAGAGCGTATCGGGAATAAAAGGACCCGAACTCTTCGACGAACTTGAAGACTATCTTCCCATGGTCGTCAAGAATGCGGAAGAACTCCTCAGTGCCGAGCCCATCGAGCCCGGAGAATATGAGGTAATAACCTCTCCCGAAGTAACCGGTCTTATTGCACATGAGGCATTCGGACACGGTGTCGAGATGGACATGTTCGTCAAGCACAGAGCTCTCGGTGAAGACTACATCGGAAAGAGAGTTGCATCCGATAATGTAACAATGCATGAGGGTGCACTTTGCGCAGAAAACGTAACCAGCTATTTCTTCGATGACGAAGGAGTAATGGCAGGTGATGTTGTTGAGATTGAAAACGGAATCTTAAAATCCGGAATCTGCGATGCGCTTGCCGCAAAGAGACTCGGTTTCCATCCTACAGGAAACGGAAAAAGAGAGAATTTCTCGCACAAGGTTTACACCAGAATGACCAATACAATGTTTGATTCCGGTGAGTATACCAAGGAGGAAATGATCGAATCGATCAAGTACGGTTTCCTTCTCGAGGGAATGGAAAGCGGAATGGAAGATCCCAAGCATTGGGGAATCCAGTGCATTATCCAAAAAGGACGTGAGATCAAAGACGGAAAGCTTACCGGAAGGGTTGTTTCTCCCGTTATCATGACGGGATATGTTCCCGATCTTCTCGGTGCCATATCCATGTGTTCAAAAGATCGCCTCGTGTTCGGAAGCGGCGGATGCGGCAAAGGACATAAAGAATGGGTCAAGGTTGCGGACGGCGGCCCTTACCTTAAGACGAAAGCGAGGCTCGGATAATGAAAATAGAAAAGATAAAGGAGCTCCTGGAAAAGAGCGGAGCTTTTGCATGGAGAATTACGGATACTGTGACCAAGGGATGGGAGTTTTATTTTATCCGTCACAGCCTTGACCAGAACAGATCCAAGGATATAGAGAATATTCAGATTACCGTTTATGTACTTTCCGATGACAAGAAGTCGGTGGGAACCGCAAGTGCGGATATGGGACCCGATGAGACTCCCGAGTATGTGGAGCTTACCATAAAGGATCTTATCTATCAGGCAAGCCTTGTTCAGGATGCATATTATGAACTTAAGGCACCCGCAATAAACGAGGTTCCCGCTCTTGAAGATGCCGATATCAACAAGATTTCCGGCGACTTCATCGATACCATGAAAAATCTGGAAGAGGATGACGAAGCTTTCGTTAACAGTTATGAGATCTTTGTATCATCCATTACCAGAAGAATAGTTACAAGCACCGGCATCGATATAACCGAGAAGTATCCGGTATCTCTGCTTGAGACTGTCGTAAATGCCAAGAACCGCGATCATGAGATCGAGTTCTACAACCTGTATGATTCCGGTCTTTGCCTTAAGGATGATATCAGGAAAAACATTGCTTCAACCATGAAGCACGGCAGAAACAGACTGAATGCGGAAAAGACGCCTTCTCTTGAAAAGTATGACGTAGTATTTTCCAGCGATGATGCGGTAAGAATCTATGAATTTTTCAAGGATGCACTTGATATCGCATATATCTGCATGAAGTATTCTCCTCTCGAAAAGGGTAAAGAAGTTGTTCCCGGAATCAAGGGTGACAAGGTTACCATGAAGGCGGTTAAGAATCTTCCCGGTTCATCACAGAACCGTGAGGTTGACTCCGAGGGAAGTCCCATTCGCGACGAAGTACTTATGGAAGACGGCATTCCCAAGGCATTCCACGGAAGCACAAGATTCTCATATTATATGGGAGAAAAGGACACCTTTATTCTCAGCAATTACGAAGTATCCGGCGGAACACATACTTCGGAAGAACTGTTAAAGGGACCCGTTCTTGAGTGCGTATATTTCTCGGATTTCCAGGTTGATACTCTTACAGGAGATATCTTCGGAGAGATCAGACTCGCATATCTTCATGAGGCGGACGGAAGCGTAAAGCCCGTTACCGGAGGATCCGTTTCCGGCAACTTGAGAATGCTTATGATGGATATGAAGATGAGCGAGGACAGAACCAGATACGACAACGCTCTTATCCCTACATATACCAGACTGTCCGGAGTTACCGTAACCGGCGCGGAATGATCATAAAAGCTTAGTGCGGAGATTAATATGAAAGTAGTTTTGGATAAACTTACCAAGGTCTTTCCTCCCAGAGGAGGCAAGGGAGATTCTGTAACGGCGGTCAGGGATTTTACATTCGAGATCCCCGACGGAAAGCTTGTTGCACTTTTGGGCCCTTCCGGCTGCGGTAAAAGTACGATTCTTAATATGATCTGCGGATTGGAAAAACCTACGGAAGGCAAAATCGTCTTCGGTGAGGATGACGTTACAAATGTATCTCCCGAGCTTAGAGGCGTCGGTATGGTTTTCCAAAACTATGCTCTTTATCCTCACATGAGCGTTTACAACAACATCATCTTCCCTTTGGGCAATCTTAAAGGTGAAGAGAAGATGACCAAAGAGCAGATGAAAGAAAAAGCCGTGAAGGTTGCTGCTCTTGTTCAGATAGAAAATCTACTGGAAAGAAAACCCAAAGAATTATCCGGCGGTCAGCAGCAGAGAGTTGCCATAGCGAGAGCACTTATCAAAACTCCCAGACTGCTCCTCATGGATGAGCCTTTATCCAATCTTGATGCAAGACTAAGACTTCAGACAAGAGAAGAGATACGCAGGATCCAGAGAGAGACGGGCGTCACAACCGTATTCGTAACCCATGACCAGGAAGAAGCCATGAGTATTTCGGACATGATCGTGGTTATGAAAGACGGAGAGCTTCACCAGTCCGGAAAGCCCCAGGAAGTATATGACGATCCCGCAAATCTTTTTGTTGCCAAATTCCTCGGAACTCCGGCGATAAATGTATTCGAAGCTAAAGTAAGCGGTGAAAAGCTTTATATCGGCGATGACTGTGTACTGGATGTTCCCGGAGTAAGAGACGGTGAAATCACCGCAGGCATAAGACCCGAAGGCTTCATATATGACGAAAACGGTCCGTTTAAATGCAAGCTCGACCGCGTTGAAGTCATGGGCAGGGACATAAGCATAGTGTCCAAAAACGATAAATGCGAGGCACCTGTTGTAAGGTCCATTATCGATTCCGATATGAGACCGGACGAATCAAAAGATACCGTTGCATTTAATCTCAGACCCGGCAAGGTTCATCTGTTTGATCCTAAGACCGGTGCAAGAATAAGATTCGGAAAAGAGAAAAAGTAATGGATAAGATTACTTCATACGATGAGTACTGTGAGGCACTGGACGGAAGGGGTGACATCATTCTTTTCAGGGGACAGCCCGTCAGTGATTTCGTACTGATCCCGTCGGGACTCAGGGCGGATCATATTAAGACGGCGGATGTCCAGATGTTCCGTTTCGTTGATGAGATGCAGAAAGTTTTCGGATACGACGAACTTACATGCATCGAAATAGCACAGCATTTTTCGCTCCATACCAGATTATTGGATTTTTCATATTCATATACGGTTGCTTTGTTTTTCGCATGCTTTGATGCAAAGGGAAGATACGGAGACAGGGACGGCAAGGTTTATGTATTCAACAAGAGCAGGTATGAATGGCTGCTCAAAAAGTACGGCAAGAACAGTGCTCAGATTAACAAAAACAACGAGTATCTGTATAAATGGCTGCAGCACTACGTAGATAAGAGCGATACCCGAATGGGTGACGACGGACTGGATATGCCGATCTTCATCGAGGCGACCAGACAGTTCGACAGGCTCTATTCACAGCGCGGTTTATTCCTACTGTGGGGAAGGGACGAAATGCCCCTCGAGAAGATCCTGCAGAAAGAAGGAATCGACCGGAAAGAAGTTTTTGACACAATAGTTATATCAGCAGACCATAAAACGAAGATCCTGGAAGAGCTTGCGGAAAAGCATATTTCCGAGGATTCGCTCTTTATGAATGTCGGTAAGATCAAGGATCTGGTAAGCACCATCAAATACGGAAACACTTCCGGACAGGTATCGAAATGACGGAGAAAAACAATCTGAAAGCCTGGCTGTATCTGCTGCCTGCGCTGGTATTCATGATCATATTCATGGTTTATCCTCTTATGGATGTATTCGTATATTCATTTGAGGAGGGATACAATTTTGTCTCGGGACGTTCTTCGGGAACGGGTCTTTATAATTTCTCATACGTGCTTCACGATACGTATTTCCTTCAGGCTCTCAGGAATACTTTTATAATGGTTATCATTACGGTGCCTCTTTCTACGGGATTTGCACTTCTGATATCTCTTGCGCTCAATTCCATCAAAAAGCTTCGAGAGCTTTTCCAGACGGTTTATTTTCTTCCTTATGTTACCAACACACTGGCAGTCGGTCTGGTCTTCATGGTCCTGTTTAAAAAGACCGCTTATTCCGACGGACTTGTTAATCTTCTTATAAACTTTTTCGGCGGAGAGAGTGTGGACTTCATCGACGGACCTTACTGGGCCAAGATGTTTGTAATGTGTTTTTACATTATCTGGGTGGTACTCCCCTTTAAAGTACTGCTCCTTACAAGCGCACTTGCTTCGGTAAACAGCACATATTACAACGCCGCAAGAGTTGACGGGACAGGTTCTTTCAGAATCTTTTTTAAGATCACGCTTCCCATGATATCCCCCACCATTTTCTATCTGGTCATCACCGGATTCATAGGTGCCTTCAAGGAATACTCAGACGCGGTTGCGCTTTTCGGAACGGATCTGAATGCCGCAGGTATGAACACCATAGTCGGATATGTATATGACATGCTCTACGGAGACAGCGGCGGATATCCTTCTTTTGCATCTGCTGCTGCGATAGTTTTGTTTGTGATAGTGCTGACCATCACCTGTATCAATCTTCTCGTAAGTAAGAAACATGTTTATTACACCTGATAAATACCATGGATAATCAAGAAAAATTCCTGAAAGCAGAAAAAAGCGATAAAGCAAAAAGAGTGATCAAAAATGTAGTCGTGTATTCTTTTCTGGGAATATGGGGACTTATGGTGCTCTTTCCTTTTTACTGGATGATCCTGACATCCTTTAAGAGTTATGCTTCTTATAACGGAGAAAAGATCCCCAAATTTTATGTTACGGATCCTACCTTTGAAAACTTCACGAATGCCTTTTCACAGGTGCCTTTGGGAAGATATCTTCTGAATACATTTATCTTTACCGTTGTGACCACTGCGGTGATGGTGATTGTGATAACCCTGGCTGCGTTTGCTTTTTCAAGACTTGAGTTTAAGGGCAGGGATCTTTTGTTTACGGTTTTCCTGTCAATGATGATGATCCCCAGCGAGCTTATAGTCATTACGAATTTCGTGACCATAACAAACCTGGATATGAGAAATACATTTTCCGGACTGATACTTCCTTCGGTAATGAGTGTGTTTTATGTATATCTCTTAAGAGAGAATTTCGCACAGGTTCCGGACCAGCTCTATTATGCGGCCAAGGTTGACGGAACGAGTGATCTGAAATATCTGTTCAGGGTGATGCTTCCAATATGCCGTCCCACGGTGGTGACCATAATCATACTTAAAGTTATCGAGTGCTGGAATTCGTATGTATGGCCCAGACTTATCACGGATGACAAGAATTACTACCTGGTATCCAACGGAATTCAGGAGATCAGACAGAGCGGCTTCGGCAGGGAAAACATTCCTGCGATGATGGCAGCAGTCGTTGTCATCTCGCTTCCTCTCATCATATTGTTCCTTATTTTCAGGCGCCAGATCATGGCCGGAGTTTCAAGAGGCGGACTTAAAGGATGAAGGCATTATTACTCGGAAAAAGAATACGAAAGGCCGTATCACTTGTCATGGCAGGCGTGTGCATGACGACGCTCCTTACCGGCTGTCACGGATCGTCGAGACGTGAGAGTTTTGAGATGCCGGACCGGTTTGATGAAGATACGGTATATGAGATAGATTTCTGGGCCAAGAACGATACCAATAAGACCCAGGTTGAGATATATCAGAAATGCGTTGAGGATTTTGAGGCTCTTTACCCCAATATTCATGTAAATCTGAAGCTCTATACGGACTACTCGGCTATATATAATGATGTCATTACAAATATCTCGACGGATACCACTCCCAATGTCTGCATTACTTACCCGGATCACATTGCCACTTACATGACAGGTGACGGCAAGATAGTTGTGCTGAATGATATCATTAACGATCCCAGATACGGACTGGGAGGAAGCGAGCTTAAGTTCGACGGACCTTCCGCGGAGGAGATCGTTCCGAAATTCCTGGAGGAGCTTGAACTTAACGGAGATCTGATGGGACTTCCTTTCATGAGATCCTCCGAGGCTTTGTACATTAATAAAACCTATGTTGAAGCAATGGGCTATGAAATACCCGATATCCCCACATGGGACTGGGTATGGGAAGTTTCGGAGGCTGCTCTTGAGAAGAATCCGGACGGCACATATGCGGTCAACGGTCAGGATGTAATGATTCCCTTCATATATAAGTCCACCGACAACATGCTGATCACTATGCTCAGACAGACCGGCGGCGGATATTCGGATGAAGCGGGAAGCATTCTGATATTCAACGACACAACCGGTGATATTCTCAAAGAGATTGCTTCTCACGGACAGACCAGGGCTTTTTCCACATTTAAGATATCCAGCTATCCCGGTAACTTTATGAATGCCGGACAGTGCATACTTGCGGTTGATTCAACCGCGGGAGCCACCTGGATGGGTTCTCATGCACCTTTATCGGACATTCACGATACCAAGAAGGTGGAGTTTGAGACAGTTGTCAGACCCGTTCCCCAATACGATACATCAGATGTTCAGATGATCTCACAGGGTCCTTCCATCTGTATCTTCAATAAGGATGATCCCCAGGAGGTTCTTGCCAGCTGGCTTTTTGCACAGTTCCTTCTTACCAACGAGATGCAGGAGAGATATTCCGAAACGGAAGGATATGTCCCCGTTACCTTAAAGGCTCAGAACGATCCCGCATATCAGGAATACCTTTCTCTGGGCGGAACCGATAACAGTCTTCATTATCAGGTCAAGATAGACTGCGTCAGGATGGTGATTGAAAATACCGACAACACCTTCATCACCCCGGTATTCAACGGCTCCACATCCCTTCGAAACGCAGCGGGGCAGATGGTTGAAAACTGCGTTAAGACGGTTCGAAGAAGCGGAACGGTTGACGATGCATATCTGGAGCAGATGTACTCCGATGTATCCCAGATGTACAGGCTGGGCGAGCTTAAGCAGGACAATTCCATAAGCAGAGATCTGGGTCCTCTTCCCCGTACTTCAGTAATCCTTCTGACCGTGATAGCTGCCGCGTGGGTATGCATGGGATTGTATGTTTTAAAGGACCGTTTCCTCAAAAAGAAGGAGAAATAGAATAATTCATAATAAAAAGTTTATAAAGTTGTCAAAAATGTACAAATGAGTTACAATGCTATGCGGTCAAAGCCCTTTTGACCGCATATATTAATTTAAAGGGCAATTTAGGAGGAAATTATGAAAAAATTTACAGCAGTTTTTGCTGCAGCGGTTATGGCAGTTTCACTTGCCGCTTGTGGCGCAGAAGAGGAGAACGTTCAGGCTCCCGAGACCGAGGTTGAGACCGAGGCAGTTGAAGATGCAGACGCAGATGTTCAGGATACTGATGCAGACGCTGATGCAGACGCAGATACCGAAGAGAGCGATGTAGTTGTTATGTCTTACGCTGAGTTCGCAGCAGCTGACGTTGACACCGAAGTTGTTGTTGAGACCTACGTACAGGACAAGCAGGGATGGTGGGAGAACGAAGGAGTAGGAATGGCTACCTTCTATACCCAGGACAAGGACGGAGCTTACTTCCTTTACAACATGCCTTGCTCACAGGAAGATTATGATGCAATGGTTCCCGGAACCAAGATCCGTGTTACCGGATTCAAGTCAGAGTGGTCAGGTGAGGTAGAGATCATCGACGCTACCTATGAGATCCTTGCTGATGACACTTATGTTGCAGCAGCTACCGATCTTACCGACAAGATCGCTGACACCGAGGCACTTGCAGATTACATGAATCAGTACGTTACTTTCACCGGACTTACCGTAGCTGAGAGAGAGGGTGCTGCATTCACTTACGGATGGGACGGATCCAAGAGCCAGGGAGATGACCTTTACATCAACCTTGCAGATGCTGACGGAAATGTTTACACCTTTGTTGTAGAGTCTTATCTCAGAGGCGCTGACACCGAGGTATATCAGACCGTTGAAGCATTTAACGTTGGAGATACCGTTGACATCACCGGTTTCATGTACTGGTATGAGGGACCTCAGGTTCACGTTACCGTCGCAACCGTTAAATAATTAAGCTATAATGTCTTAAGGACCGGCGCTTTATCGGTGCCGGTCTTTTTTTAAGGATAGGTAAGCATATGAAAATCGTCGTATTGGAAAGAAACAGTGTGGGACCGGATATCAGTGTTGATATCTTTAACGAGCTTGGTGAAGTTACCGCATACAGAAATACCGTAAGCGTGGAAGAAGTTATAGAAAGAACCCGCGACGCGGACATTGTGGTTGCCAACAAATGTCCTATCAATAAAGAGTCTCTGGATGCTTCACCGAACGTAAAGCTTGTCTGCGAGTTTGCAACCGGATTCGATAACTGTGACCTTGAGTATCTTAAGGGCCGCGGCATTCCCGTGTGCAATGTTGTGGGCTATTCCACGGAAATGGTGGCTCAGCACACCTTTACTCTTGCACTTGCCGTATCACAGAATCTTTCCTATTATGATGATTATGTAAAATCAGGAAAATACAGTGCTCAGGACAGATTCTCCAACTTCGATGTAGCCTTCGGCGAACTCGCGGGAAAGACCTGGGGAATCGTGGGAATGGGCAATATCGGAAGAAAGGTTGCTCAGATTGCGACTGCTTTCGGATGTAAAGTTATATTCACCTCCGTTACCGGAAACAGCACCGTTACGGAATATGAGAAGGTAACCAAGGACGAACTTCTTGAAAGAAGCGATTTTCTGTCGCTTCATTGCCCTTTAAGCGATATCACAAGAAACTACATTGATGCCGATGCTCTTAAGAAGATGAAAAATACGGCATATCTTATCAATGTGGCAAGGGGCAGAGTCGTAAACAACACGGATCTGTACAATGCTCTCGAAAGCGGAGAGATAGCGGGTGCGGGTCTTGATGTATTGGAAGACGAGCCTTTAAGGCTTACAAATCCTTTGAGTAAGATCAAGGATTCGGGAAAACTGATAATAACACCTCACCTTGCATGGGGATCGGTCGAAGCAAGGACCAGATGCGTACAGGGTGTGTATGATAATATAAAAGCGTTTCAGGCGGGAAAGCCCATACATGTCGTAAACGGGCTTTAATGACATTTTTTGAAAGGTAGTAAAATGGAAGAGATCAAAGAGACCGTAAATACTGCGGAACCCGAAAGAAAGAGAAATCTTGAAGACAAGTTCAGGGACTGGCTCGAGTGGTGGCCCTGGGCACATAAGATATTCTGCAAGCACGAAGAGCTCTGGGTTTATCTGGTAGTAGGAGTGCTTACCACGATCGTATCCTGGGGAGCATGCTTTCTGGCAGAGCATTTCCTTCTCAATTCCGAAGACACATTCCAGAATGCGGTCATTAATACCATAGGATGGGTTGCGGGAGTATGTTTCGGATATCCTCTCAACAGAAGCTGGGTATTCAGAAGCACCAATCCTCACATTGCCAAAGAATTCGGAGGTTTTGCGGTATCCCGTCTTTCCACCTGGTTTCTTGATATTTTCATCATGTGGCTTACGGTTAACGTCCTTTCCTGGAATTACTGGATCTCCAAGATCTGTATTTCCGCAGTTCTCGTAACCGTTTTGAATTACGTTTTCAGCAAAGTATTTATTTTCAGGAAAAAGAAATAAAACATGAAAAGAATCGTAATGACCGGCGGAGGAACCGCAGGACACGTAACCCCGAATATCGCGCTGATGCCCACTCTCAAAGCACGAGGCTTTGAGATCTATTACATCGGCTCTTACGACGGGATCGAAAAAAAGCTGATTGAAGATACGGGTATAAAATATTACGGGGTTTCCACCGGAAAGTTCCGCAGATATTTCAGCATGAAAAACTTCACGGATCCCTTCAGGGTACTTAAGGGTGTCAGGGAGGCTCGTAAGATTCTCAAGGAGCTGTCTCCCGATGTTGTTTTTTCCAAGGGAGGTTTCGTAAGTGTTCCTGTCGTTAAGGGCGCCAAGAAACTGGGAATTCCCTGTATAATCCATGAATCCGATTATTCGGTGGGGCTTGCGAACAAGCTTTGTTTTTCCGCAGCTGAGAAGATCTGCTGTGATTTTCCCGAAACTCTCAAATCACTTCCCAAGGATAAGGGAGTGCTGACGGGAGCACCTGTCAGAAAGGAGCTTTCGGAGGGTAATTCCGGAAACGGACATATTGTTTGCGGATTTGAGGAAGGCAAGCCTGTTCTTCTCGTAATAGGAGGAAGTCTCGGCGCCGCTGCCGTCAACGAGGCGGTAAGGGGTGCGCTTCCCGAACTCTTAAAGACCTTCAATGTCATCCATATATGCGGCAAAGGCAAAACGGATGAAGCATATGACGGCAAGGAAGGATACAGGCAGTTTGATTATGTGGGAAGAGGCCTTGCGGATCTGTTTGCCGCTGCGGACATAGTAGTATCCCGTGCGGGTGCGAATTCCGTTTTCGAACTTCTTGCTCTTAAAAAGCCCAATATATTGATCCCGCTTCCCGGAGGAAGAGGGGACCAGCTTTTAAATGCCCGCTCTTTTGAGGGACAGGGGTATTCTATGGTCATAAAACAGGAAGACATTACCACAGAGCTTCTTGTTTCCAAGGTAAACGAACTCTACGAAAACAGAGAGTCGTATATATCCGCAATGTCCGAAAGCACACAGCAGGATGCTATCAAGATAATTTGCGATATGCTGGTTGAAGCAGCCGATGAAAAAACCGGGGATTAACACTTTCGAAGAATGTCATGAAAAAGTATAAGAACATAATTATCTTCATATTGGCATTTCTTCATCTGGCCGCCGCAGAATATGTACGGGGCCTGTCCGGGGATTTCGGTCCTTATTTCGGCACGGGGATCTTCTCTTTCGGCCCCGGATCCATAATGGTATTTGTTCTGAACGTTATAATGCTGGGAAGATTTACCGATCCTAAAGTATCTTCCGATAAGCGCAGGGTCAGGATTTCGGTCCTGATGGGTATATTACTGGGATTTTGCAGTGTATGGGGACAGTACGTTCTCTACGAAGTGACCCTGTTTGACAAGGCATCCAAGGTTTTTACGGCACTCGTAATGTCTGCCGGGTTTTCCATATTTACGATTCCTCTCGTATCCGAGATCATAGGTGCGACGGAATTTATTTCTTCAAAGCTCTTTGAAGGAGAAAAGGCCGCCGGTACGGGCAGGAATAGGATCCTGTATTTTGCAGTCATTTCTCTTATCACGTTTTTATCCTATATTCCCTTGTTCCTGTATATGTGGCCCATGAATTTCTTCGGGGATTCATATGATGAGCTGCTTGCACAGCTGGCGGGTCACAGAACCACACATCATACGGTCATACACGGTCTTATGCTCAGAAAGTTTTATGAGCTTGGTCTGAAGATGGGCGCACCGGCATACGGAATGCAGATCATGACACTTCTTCAGATGCTGCTTCTTGCCGTATCCATCGGTGTTTTCATGCTGTATGTGTATGACAGGGGATTTTCCCGGAAAGTAAGAATAGCATTTTTCATCCTGTGCGTAATTAATCCCGTTAACGGATATTACGCCGTTACCGCGGAAAAAGGCACCATGGGCATCGCCCTGGCACTGATCGGAATGACATTTCTTTTAAGGCTCCTGGATGCGGAGGAAAAGAATGCTCCGAAAAAGCAGATGATTATTTACGCTGCTCTTTTTATCATTATGTCCTCTCTCGGGAGTCTTTTCAGGAACAATATGGTATATGCGTTCCTTCTCGGCGGTATCGTAATAGCACTTCTCAGAAAGAATCTGAAAAGCAAAGCGGTAATGCTTCTTATCGTTTTATTGCTGTTCGGGGCATATCATGTCGAAAATAATGCGCTGATCAAAGCAGAAGGTTCCACTGTAGCTGATAAATACAGAGAAACATTCCCTCTTCCCATAATGTGTCTTGCCAGGGTTACGATCCTTCACGGAGATGAGATGGATCCGGTATTACGCGAGACCATACTTGCCTATATTCCCGAAAGAGCGCTGGAAGGATATTTGATCAGTTTCTCGGACGATGTTAAGGCATGCGCAAATGAGGAACTGCTTCAAAGCGATTTAAAGACCTTCTTAAAGCTGTTTATCAAGTGCGGATTGAAATATCCCGGGGATTATATAGACCAGTTTGCGTGGCTTACCTACGGATACTGGAATCCTTATGAGGCATTTACCCTGGGATCTACTTTACCTTATGTGGTCAAACCTCTTCCCGAAGAATATGCGGATATTACGAATAAAAACCTGATTCCCGCATTCGAGGGATTGTTCAATGCGATTTATTACGATACGGGTAAATTCCGTATTCCCCTCATATCCTGGTTTTTGAGAGCCACGGTTTATGTATGGTCGGTTGTATTTCTGATCATAAGCGGAGCTTTCAAAAAGTCCCGCAGGATGATCAGCGTGGGAGCCATTCCGCTTTTTTACCTGGTAACGGTATTTGCGGGACCCCTGTGTCAGTTCAGGTATGTGTATTTCAATGTTCTGACCCTTCCGGTGGTGCTTCTGGCGATAGTCGAAGGGTACAGAAAAAATGTTTAAAAAAATTTGTTGACAAGAATAAAGTAATTGTGTAATATTGACTTTGCTGTTGCAAAACAGATGCAAATTGCAGGTGTAGTTCAGTGGTAGAACACCAGCCTTCCAAGCTGGATATGTGGGTCCGATTCCCATCACCTGCTCGCAAAAAGCCCCCGGAAGATTTCCGGGGGCTTTTTTTGCGAGCAGGCGAGACCTCGGACACATGTGTGTCCGGTCTCGCCTGCCGGCTCGGTCGGTTCGCGGCTTGCGCTCCACTGGAGCGCGCTCACCCCATCACCTGCTCGCACAGAAACCTCGTAAATTCAATGTTTACGAGGTTTTTTCATGCAAGTTTTACCGGGCAGTGGGTGGGCAATGGCCTGATCTCAAAGCCAAATGCCTCGTTTATAAGCTTGGGATCAACGGTTTTTTTCTGTCTGCGATCGTAATGCCTGGTCATAACCAGGGATGGGTTTCCTTGTTGCTTTAAAGTGATAAAAAATGATTGCTAATGTGCCGATAAAATGATCGACAAATAACGGGAATCCGTATAAAGACAGGTTCCCGTCATTTATTTGAAAAAGTATTGCTAAAATCGTAGGCAGGTAGTATATTAATCTTATCAGAGTTATGATAAAATTATGATAAGGTAATGATACAAGGAGGCAGAACTATGGTACAGATTCGACCTGTTTCTGATTTAAGAAATAAATTTACTGATATAGAAAAATGTGTCCAGGGCGGAGATCCCGTATATCTTACGAAAAATGGATATGGAACGATGGTGGTTATGAGCATCGAGGCATATTCTCGTTTGTCTGAGCCTGAAGAGCATGTTATGGATGTTGCTGATGCAGCAGCTGAAGCAACTGATGTTAGGTTGACTCATGATCAGGTTTTTGGAGGACTCCGGAGGAAAATAAATGCTTGATGAGAAATATGAGCTGAGATATCTTCCTTTATTCTACGAAGAGCTCGATCGAGATACCTCCTACATCGCTTTTAACCTTGGGAATCCCGATGCTGCAAATAATCTTTTGGACAAGGTTGCAGAAGCAATATTACAACGACTGGAAGACGGTCCGGAAATAGTAGCTCCTGTTCCGTCTAAAAAAGACAGAAAGCATCCGTATTATCGTATATATGTAAACGAGTACATAGTTTATTATGTTGTGCTTGAAGAAAAAGGAAAAAAGATAATGGAGGTTCGCCGTTTCCTTCATCGCCTGGAAAATAGAGATGAGAAGATCTGAGAGTATAAGTATGCACTAATGAAAAAGCATCCGTGAGGGATGCTTTTTCTGATTTACAACTCATTTCCTCTATTCTTTTTGGAATCAATATTACTGGAATGAGGTTGGGCCTGTATGCCCTGCTTGCCAAGGACGATAAAAATCCATAAATAATGCAATAAAAGCCTTGATCGTGGCTTGAAAGTCAGCTTTTTGCAGTATCTCTGATATAATTGACATTAAAAGTATTATCTTACGGCATAAGGTACTATGACAAATTAGTGTTTGATGGTGGGGCAGAAAAATGATCAGAGTTATGGAGAACATTGACTTAGCGCAATGCGGCATGATTTATTACAAAGCATTCCCTATGGAACATTGGGGAATAGATTGGACAGCAGAAAATGCAACAGAATATCTTCGCGATTTTTTTGAACAAAAAAAATTTGTTGGATATGTTTATGAAGAAAATGATGAAGTGTTAGGTTGTATATTTGCACTTTGTAAAATTTCCGGAAGCAAAGAAGAGATTTACATCAATGAGATGGCGGTACTTCCCGAACGACAAGGGCATGGAATAGGTAAACAGCTATTAAATGCGATTAAAGATTACAGTAAGGAAAAAGGACTTGCAGGCATTGTTCTTTATACAAGTGAGTATGCACCGGCGGCTAAGTTTTATGAAAAGAACGGATTTAAGTTATCAAATGGAACAATATGTATGTATTGCGAAGAATTGAAATAGTAAAGGAACAAGGGAATTAAGATGGGAGCGAAAAAAGCTTTACTTGTAATTGATATGCAGAATGATTATCTGTGGGATAAGAGGAAACCGATGTTTACATATGATACGGATAAACTCACAGGCGATATAAACAGGCTGATATCTGCCTACAAGGAGAAAGGCTACGACATCATATACATCAAGCATATCCTTCCGAAGATTATGTGGGGTGTTGGATTCTCGATAAAAGGAACCGAAGGTGCTGAACTGTACAGTGGTTTAATCGTAGTATCAGACTTTTGTTTTGAAAAGAATCGATCGGATACATATACCGCTAAGACATTCAGGATATTTATGAAGGAACAGAACTATACTGAAGTGGCAATATGCGGTCTTGATGAGTGCGGTTGCGTTGGTGCTACTGCGAAGGGGGCCGTGAAGACCGGTGCAACCGTGGTGATGATAGAAAACTGTATTGGTAGAAGATTTCCGGATGCAAAGGTTCAGAAGATGCGTAATGAGCTTATAGCTTTAGGCGTGAGGTATGTTACGGAATAATAAGGTGATTGCAAAGCTTGTTGATCAAATCGGAAAATAATAACTTCAACTCTACTCTCCGTAGGTACCATCATTAGAAAAACTGATTTACAATCTGTGCATGGAGGTAAGAACGAAAATGAACCAATATGTTACAGGTGCAGTTATTAAGGAATTGCGAGAAAAGAACAAGATGACACAGCTTCAGCTGGCAGAAAGGCTGGGAGTAACTGACAAAAGTATCTCAAAATGGGAAAACCTGAGAGGATTGCCGGATATTACTCTGCTGGAGCCTATAGCGAAGGCATTTAAGATTTCAGTTACAGAGCTGATATCGGGTAATACCATTCACAATGCGAATGTATCCGCAAATATGCTGCGGTCGAAGTTCTATGTTTGTCCAATCTGCGGTAATGTGATACACAGTATGGGGGAGGCGGCTATCCATTGTCACGGTATCCAGCTCATGCCTTTAGAGGCGGAACCAACAGATGAGCGTCACATGGTCTTTATCGAGCGAGTTGAAGATGAATATTATGTGCGTATCGATCACAGCATGACAAAAGAGCATTATATTTCGTTTGTGGCGGCGGCTTCATCCGATGATATGCAGATGGTGAAGCTCTATCCGGAAGGGAGCGCTGAAGCACGGTTTAAGATCAGGGGAGTCAGAAGGATATTCTTCTACTGCAACCGTGACGGCCTGTTTTTGATCGATCCGGTAAAGGGGATTGATGACAAGAAAAGCGGATATGAAAATATATGATCATTAAGGTGTTATGCAGACTATAACCAAACAACAGGCAAAGCAATTCATACTCTCAAAGCAGGGGCTTATTGGTCAGTACCGTTTCATTGGAAAGGACGGTGCTTATGCTTATGTGCGTCAGGCCGGATGCATTCAGTTTGATCCGGTTGATGTCTGTGGCAAGAATGCTGAACTCACACTTCAGTCCAGGGTAAAGAACTTCAAAAAGACAATGCTCTATGACCTTCTGTATGAGGATAGAAAACTTGTTGATTATGCTGACAAGGAACTCTCCATCTGGTCTTCTGAAGACTGGCCATATTTCTCGTCCTACAGAGAAAAAAGCAGAAAACTCGGCAGGACATTTAAGGGACTTCAAAAACTCGAGAAACAGGCAATTGAATACATCGAATCAAACGGTCCTGTATCGAGCGATTCCCTTCCCATAGAAGGTGAGATTTACTGGCATTCTTCGATGCATTGGAGCGGGGATTGGCATAAGAAATCCCAGGCTGCCCGTTCGGTCCTGGAACAGCTTTATACAGACGGGGTATTGATCATCCATCATAAAAAAGGAAGCAGGAAATATTACGACCTTGCCGGGAAATATTTGCCAGGACCGATTCTGGATGCGAAAAATCCGTGTAAGAATGAGGAGGAATTCACGGCATGGCGTGTACTCCGCAGGATCGGTGCGGTTGGACTTCTTTGGGATAAGAACAGTACCGCATTTCTTGGAATAGATATAAATGCGGAAAAACGAAAAAAGATCCTGGAAAGTTTGACAGCGCAAGGGAAGATATGTCCTGTGGCGGTTCAGGGAATAAAGCAGACGTTTTATTATCTTTCCGGGGATGATCCGCTGATGGGATCAATAGTTGATGGAAGCGCTGACCTGAAACCGAGGATGTCGTTCATAGCCCCCTTGGATCCTCTTATGTGGGATAAATCCCTGATACTGGCATTATGGGACTATCAGTATTCCTGGGAGATATATACTCCTGCCGACAAACGTAAATATGGATACTATACACTTCCGATCCTGTCAGGAGACCGTTTTGTCGGACGGATCGAAGCTGTTCCCGACCGCAAGGGGAAAGTCCTTATGGTGAAGGGGCTTTGGTGGGAACCCGGAATTCGTCAGACAAAGAAACTGAACAAAGAATTGGAAAAAACATTGATCCGCTTTGCCGGATTTAATGACTGTGAGGGTGTTTCCATAGTGTAGCTATGAAGAATCTATGGAGGGGATTATGGAGTTTAAATCAATTCTCATAAAAGATACTACCAAAGAAGAACGTGAAATGATCGTTAAGAATTCCATTGACTGCGGGGGCGGATGTGAGAACTGTTCATCGTGCTGGCTTGGAGGCGGTTCACCTTGGGATATCTATCAGGACTATATAGATGGAAAGCGTGAGATCCGGGAGATTAATGCCGAATATATGGACAGATACCGTCAAGGCAGGAATATAGTGTGAGGTGATGCCATGATAAATGCACCGCTGATCGAATCGTCCTCTGAAGAAGAGCGCAGGGCATTCATAAAAAACAAGTACCCATGCATCGCGGATTGCGACAGTACGTTTTACCGGAATATAACGTTCTATAAGGCTTCAGGTTTTATAAGTATAGAACCTGAAGCTTTTTATTAGTTTTTGATGAGCTTTTTTCCAATTCTTCAAAATCATAATCAGTCCGTTGAGGGAAATTGCAAAAAAAACAGACCTTAATGGTCTGAAAGCGTGCAAATCACTTATTTTTATGATTTTTGGGTTTTCAAACGAACTCCGATTCCCATCGCCTGCCGGTAGGGTTTAAATTTTATAAATAGCGTGATAAAGTTAATTGTATGAACAAGCGCGGACGGATAATTCATGATTTGGTTAAGGCAGCGGGCATTATAATGTTCGTGCTTGTGATAGGCATATACGCGTTTCTTACTTACAACGCTTTTAAATCCACGATGTTTGCTTCAACCGAATATATCGGTTATAACTGGTCCTTCATCATACCTGACAGCGTGATGAAGAATCTGCTTTATTGCGGAGCGGGGATCTGTGTTCTTTTTCTTTTTCGTGCCCTTGATAAGAAGTATCCGAAAAAAGCGAAGGTGATCGAGAGGATCATTTTTGTCTGCTGTATATTGGGGTATTTTTGCGCGGGAATCGCCTATGCACTTACCAGCCCCTACTATCCCACGGGAGATCAGATCAACACCACCGCGGGAGCGGCATATGCTCTTGAAGGCAATTTCGAGATGTTCAGACCTCTGGGCTATATCGATATCTGTCCTCATCAAAAGGGACTTCTGCTTTTTTATGAGATCTGTTTTAAGATCTTCGGATCCTTTAACTACACTCCGGTGAGGATAATCACGGTTTTCCTGAATACATTTACCATCATCCTGGGATATCTCCTGATCAAAGAGCTGGGTGGAAATGAGTTTTCCGGTGTTCTGTACACGGTTCTGACTGTTTTCTGCATCCCTTATTTCGGACTGATCCCCTATGCTTACGGGGATCTTCCCTCCATATTCGGGATAATGGTAATGCTGCGTTTCTACAATAAATATCTGTCCGGAGGCAGCGCACTTAATGTCGTTGCCGCATCGGCGGGAGCGGCATTTGCCATTCTTAACAGAAGCGCGGCATGGATAGCTGTTTTTGCCCTTATTATCACCGCCGTGTTCCTGGCCGTGAAATTGAAAAAGATGTATCCGCTTGCTTGCGCGGTCTTTATCGCACTCTTTTCCTATTTATCGCTTACGGCAGTAAACATCGGATATGAAAAAGCGTCAGGCTATGACAGACATACGGGAAGTCCCACCATTGCGTATATCGCCATGGGTATGCAGGTGACGGACGGAGCTCCCGGCGTGTACAACAGGTATCACCAGTTCCTTTACGAAAATTACAACGGCGACCGGGAACTTGCTTCCGCGGAGGCCAAGCTTTATATAAAGGCAAGGATTGAAGAGTTCAAAAATACTCCGGAATCCGCAAAGGAATTCTACAAGGCCAAATTGCTGTACCAGTGGAACGATCCTTTTTACGAGTGGAATACCCACATGTACAGCTTCAGACCGGATACGCAGCTGACAGACTTCTACAACAGCCTGTATAAGGGAAAGCTTCATGATTATGGTTTTAAGTTCATGAACCGTTATCAGGCATTTATATATCTGCTGTGCCTGTTGGCTGCGGTCAAAGGTCTTGTTATGATCCTGAAGGAAGACAAGTCGTATATATACGGCTGGGTTTTCCATATATATGTTATAGGGGGTATTCTTTTCAGTCTTTTGTGGGAAGCAAAATCCAGATACAGTCTGCCGTATTTGATATTTATGATCCTCGTTGCCGCCATGGTTTTCTCAAAGCCCGCAGAGAAAAGCCGTTCCGCGAAACGATGATTATAAAAATTACAGAAATAATTAATGGCAATTTAATTATGAAAAATTCAAAAAAGTAGTAAAGTAGCTGTTTGCGTAATCAGATAGTAACTAAAGGATTCTATATTTTTGAATGGAGAATGTATGGATAACGATGCTAAGAAGAAACTTTTAGACGAACTCGCAAAACAGATGTCGGGCAATACAACCGAAGAACCCGAGAAGGGTCAGCTTATTTCCAAGATCGACAGTTCCACAAATACCGTTACATTTATGCTCTCCGGTACCAAATACAACATAGAAGATATGCAGAAAGCAAGAAAGTATCTTCAGGAAAAGCTTTCCAAGCACCCGAATGAAAGATCCGACAGAAGAATGTATTATGAAATTGCAGTTACCTGCATAGATGCTATAATTCATCAGTATACTAAGCCTGTTGATTCCATTCTCGGAGGAAAGTAATTCAAAATACCCCGGGCTTCGATAAGAAAGGTATTTCAGATGAAAAGTAAGAACACCAGAAAGATCGAGAAGATAAAGAAGCAGCACGGATTACTGGCCATCATCGCATTTATTTTTACATGCTTTGTTGCGACCATGATGCTATCGTACTTTGTTTATTCTCTTGTTTATTATCTGCTTCAGGAAAAACTTTCATCGGAATACGAATCGATAGCTTACATGGCCAGAATCTATGAACAGAGCTTTGCCGAGGATTATGAGGGCGATGTTCTGGCGGTTTTGAACGAGGACGGAAGGGAATACATCATAAGAGATGCGTCCGGAAGTCTTCTTACCGGTGATGAAAAAAATACCTGTTCCGAAAAAGGAGAAGAGGTAGTACTCACCGGAATTCATGAAAAAGTCGAGGTATTCACCGATAAAACATATCCGTTTGTTACAGTGGACGGGAACGGAGATGTTACGGTTCTTATCCTTAATCTGCTCAATTATATTGAAGGTCATAAAAACGATCCCGAATTGTTCCTTTTGATAGACGATTCGGAAATTCACGGCAATGCTTCGAATGTACTGTTTTTCGATTCGGACAGTTTTCTCAGGCTCCCTGTCTGGATGGGCGTTCCCGTGGGAGAGACTTCCGAAACGTTCATAGGTAAAGGTTTTATCTATATCAGGATGAGTGATGTTTCGATAATACTTATCACAACACTTATCCTCGGTATTCTTTTCTTCATAATATTCATGCTCTTTTTGGTAAACATGATAGGAAATATCAAGAACCAGAAGAGATCTATGAAGCTCTTTTTCATGGACCTTGCCACCGGCGGACACAACCGCATGTGGTATTTCTACAAGGGAGAGGCCCTTCTGAAAAAGAAATCTTCCGCTTCGTTCCAGTATGCGGTCGTCAGCCTTCAGAGTGTTAAGTACAACACTTTCTGCATGTGCCACTCCGTATCCGAGGGTGAGGAAATCATCCGTAAAGTCAGCAGCTGTATCGAAAAACATATTACGCGCAGGGAAGTATTCGCACATGAATCTCCCGAATGCTTCATGATTCTTATCAAGGTCAAGGATCAGGATGAACTTATGGGAAGGCTGAATGCACTTGTCGCGGATCTTGAGCACATCGATCTCAACCATACATTTACATATCATGTGGGCGTTTCGGTTCTTCTGCCTCCCAGGGATGCAAACGGCCGTATCCTTCGCCGCAGGTTCATCGATCTGGAGCAGGACTACAATAATGCGGTCACCGCAAGGAATACCCTTAACGATAAAGAAGACAGCGGTATCGCGTTCTTCGATCTTAAGCTTGTGGAAGAGAGAAAGTGGCGCGATCAGGTTGAAGAGCATTGCAGGGAAGCACTCGAGAAGCAGGAATTTGTGGTTTACTATCAGCCCAAATATGATCCCAAATCAAAGTATATGAAGGGCACGGAGGCTCTTATCAGATGGCAGTCTCCGGCACTTGGATTTGTTTCTCCCGGAAAGTTCATTCCGATTTTTGAGCACAACGGATTCATAACGGAGATCGATCATTACATGCTGGAGCATGTTGCAATGGATCAGAAGAAGTGGCTTGAACAGGGAATTGAATGTGTTCCCATTTCGGTAAATATTTCCAGGGCCCACTTTATCGAATCCGATCTTGCGGAGCAGATAAGAGATACGGTGGACAGGATAGGCACTCCCAGAAATCTCATTGAGATCGAACTTACCGAGAGTGCATTCTTCGATGACAAGAATGCGCTGATCAAAACTATTTCCAAGCTGAAAGAATACGGCTTTGCCGTTTCCATGGACGATTTCGGTTCAGGATACTCATCTCTCAACTCACTTAAGGATATGCCTCTTGATATTCTTAAGCTCGATGCGGAATTCTTCCGCGGAGACGGTCAGGGAGAGAGGGGCAAGATCGTTGTATCCGAAACCATCAAACTGGCGCAGAGCCTTAAAATGCGTACGGTTGCGGAGGGTGTCGAGATCAAGGAACAGGTTGAATTCCTTGAAGAGCAGGGCTGTGACATGATCCAGGGATATTATTATTCCGAGCCTCTCCCTGCAGATAAATATGTCGATAAGCTTATCGCAAAAAAATCGGATAAATAAAGGATATTTAAAAAGCCCGTTATCTGTGCTAAAATTATGGGCGGTTTCGTCAGACTAACCGCTTTAAGAAACAGGAGGCAGCGACCTTGGAAAAAATAGCAAGCTTTACAGTTGACCACATCAGGCTTAAGCCCGGTGTTTACGTATCCAGAAAGGATCATATCGGACAGGAGACCGTCACTACCTTTGATATTAGGATGACCAGTCCCAACGATGAGCCCGTTATGAATACCGCTGAGATGCATACCATCGAACATCTCGGAGCGACATTCCTCAGAAACCATTCCGAGTGGAAGGACAGGGTCGTATACTTCGGACCAATGGGCTGCAGAACCGGTTTCTATGTGATTTTTGCGGGAGATCTCGAGAGCAAGGATGTTGTTTCTCTTTTGACCGAGATGTATGAGTTTATAAGGGATTTTGATGATGAAATCCCCGGTGCCACTCCCAAGGATTGCGGAAATTATCTGGATCAGAATCTCGGAATGGCCAATTATCTTGCCAACAAGTATTTAAATGAAGTTCTGTACCATATAACAGAGGACAGGATGAAATATCCTGAATAATACGGAGGGACATATGGTTAAGGTCGGAATAATCGGAGCCATGGAGCTCGAAGTAAGTGCTCTTAAAGGTCAGATAAAGGGAATAAACATTAAGAAGAAAGCAGGCATGGAATTCTGTGAAGGCAGTATCGGCGGAGTAGATGTCGTTGTTGTCCGTTGCGGAATCGGAAAAGTAAATGCCGCTCTCTGCGTTCAGATCCTTTGCGATGATTTCGGCGTATCCCATGTCATCAACACGGGAGTAGCCGGTTCTCTTAATAACGATCTTAATATCGGAGATATCCTTATCTCCAAAGATGCCGTTCATCATGATGTGGATGTTACCATCTTCTCATATAAGATCGGCGAAGTCCCCCAGCTCGGAGTAAGGGAGTTCCCTGCAGATCCCGGGCTTATAGAAGCGGCCGAGAAGGCAATCAGTGAAAAACAGCCGGATCTTAACTACCGTGTGGGAAGAGTTGCCAGCGGTGACCAGTTTATATCCAGCTCCGAGGTAAAAGACCGCATAATCAAGAATTTTGAAGCGGACTGTGCAGAGATGGAAGGAGCTTCCATCGCACACGGAGCATACCTGAACGGGGTTCCTTTTGTTATTATCAGAGCCATTTCCGATAAGGCAGACGGATCCGCCGAGCAGGATTATCCTACATTCGAGAAAGCCGCAGCGGCACACTGCGCCAAGCTTGTTGCCGATATGCTGACGCTTATCTGATAAACGTATTTATAAGGAGATAAAAAATGGAACAGTCAATCGAATTTCGTTATGATACCCAGCTTCTTATCGAGAGCGCCAATGAGGATCTTGATGAAGATGAGATCAGGGACTATATAACCGAGAATTTCGTCGGAGACAGCCTTGTTGCCGCAGGTGATGAGGAGCTCGTAAAGATCCACTTCCATACCAACGAGCCCTGGAAGATCCTTGAGTATTGCAGATCCCTCGGTGAGATTTACGATATCGTGGTTGAGGATATGGATCGTCAGTCAAGAGGCTTGCACGGCTGATCAAATTGTATTATCATCTTACGCCGGACTATATATTAGTCCGGCGTAGGTTTGCGGAAAGCGATTATTTTTGAAATGAGCAAGACAGATATTAAATCCGGAAAAAAGGTTTCTTATTCCGTGTCAGCAACGTTGCTGGCACTGTTTTTCGGATTGTCCTTTTTTTATTTTGAATTATTGTTTAAGTATTCGGTCTCTGCCAGGGTGATTGATTTCTCCGTGGTCTATATGCTCGCTTTTTCTATCCTGGCGGGCGGTATAGCGGCGATTCCCGTTTATGTGCTTCCCAAACCGCTGGCCAATATCTTTGCTTTTCTGATCCTTCTGATCGCACCGATAATTTTCCTGATCGAGTTTTTCATACAAAGGCAGTTCAGCGTTTTATACGACATCAATACCATTCTCAATGCCGCAACCGATGCCCTCAAGGGATTCGGCGGTGACATTATGTTCATGGTTAAGAGCGTGGACGGAATATCCCATATCAGTCTGTTTGCTCTTCCTCTTTTGATGTGGCTGATAGCCGGAAGGAAGATTGTAGCCGGGATCAGCAGAACCAGAAAGATCGAAAAGTCCTATCCCGTTCCCGCAAAGAACGAAGGAATCGAGATGATCGACCTTGGCAGTGAAGAGGAAGAACCTGAAGAGCAGTTCATGGAGGAACCTTCCGGAAGTCTTCTTTCGAACCGAGGAAGACGCTTTGTTGCGGTTCTTGTGATCATGGGACTTTCGCTTTTGGGTCTTTCTTTTATCGTAATAGCATCCGCAATCGGAAAGGTAGATAAAGAAACCTTCGGAGAGCGTTACAGCTTCCAGAATTCGGTTGCATCATACGGTCTGGTAAATGCGCTTATTCTCGATGCGGGACATATCGGCACCGTGCCCACCACAGAAAGTGAGTTTATGCCGGTTGAAGTTCCTTCGGACGGGGGCTTTACGGGGCTTGAACCGGTGGCGGATCTGACGGTAAGCGATGTCAGCGGTAATGATGCCGAGGTGGTCGCAGAGAAACCCGTATACGGCGTTAATGCATATGATATTGATTTTGCGGCTCTCGCCGCGGAGGGCGGACAGTTCCAGAACCTTAATTCGTATGTTGCGTCCCTCACACCTTCTTCCAAGAATGAGTACACGGGACTTTTTGAAGGAAAGAATCTTATCCTGATATGTGCGGAGGCATTTTCCGGAAGCATAATCGATCCCGAGCTTACTCCCGCTTTATACAGACTCAGCACAAAGGGTATCAACTTCACGGATTATTACGAGCAGGCAACCGCAGGTACAACGGGCGGTGAATTTGAATTGATATTCGGACTTCTCCCCATGGCGGGCGGCGATTCCATGCTTACCATGACCGCACAGGGAAGTTATACGAATATGGGTGCGATGCTCAGTTCGGATATGGGTTATTACGGAATGGCATTCCATGATAACGACGATCTGTACTACAGCAGAAACATAACCCACAACCTTCTCGGATACAGCGAAGGCTTTATGGGCTTTGGTAACGGCATGGAACAGCTTATTTCAAGAGCATGGCCCGAGAGTGACAAGGAAATGATGGAGGGAACCCTTCCTCTTTATTCGGGAAATGCACCTTTTAATATTTATTACATGACCGTAAGCGGACACAGCAGATATGACTTCCATTCCAATGCGATGTCCGTAAGAAACAGAGAAGTTGTCGAAAACTGGTGCGAAGAGAAAGGACTGGATTATTCCGATCCCGTTAAGGCGTATATAGCTTGTAACCTTGAGCTGGAATATGCCATGGAATATCTTCTCGAGTACCTTGAGGAGAATGACCTTGCGGACGATACGGTTATCGCCCTGGCTCCGGATCACTTCCCCTACGGACTTACCGACGGAGGATATCTGGGAAATCTTCCTTACCTGGACGAGCTTTACGGATATAAGGTAGAGAATCAGATGGACCGTGATAAGAACCGTGCAATCATCTGGTGCGGCATTCTTGAAGATATGGATCCGATCATAGTGGATAAGCCCACATCACCCGTTGATATTCTTCCCACTCTTCTGAATCTTTTCGGATGCGAATGGGATTCCAGACTGTACATCGGAAGAGATGTTTTGTCCGATGCCGAGGGTCTGTATTTTGACAGCGGATATAACTGGAAGACCGAAGTCGGAGCATACAGAGGCGGTGTTTTCTATCCCAATCCCGGTTATGAAGAGGTTGGAGAAGCTTATATCAAGAGGCATAACGCCATCGTTGCCAACAAGATCATATTTAACAGAAGCGTTATCTACAATGCATATTTCCCCTATGTTTACTCGCTTCTTGAGGAACAGCATATTGCCGGATCCGGAGATACGGGGGACGGAGAGGCAGGCAATTAGTGCATAAAACAAGGGAACTCCCGCGTAAAAACGGGAGTTCCTCTTTTAATAAAGATATAATAAAATCTTTATACAGAGTTTTTTATCAATAAGCAGTGTTATGTTATACTTTTGCTCATGAAGATCCAGACAAGGATGATAATCACATTTGTGGCGGTCGCATTTGTTCCGCTTGTGCTGATCGTGGTAACCTTCATGCTCGTCAATCTCTATTTGTGCGGGCCTTTTTATGATCCCTATTCCTTCAATGAGCATTTCTATGTCATAGGCGATAACACTCAGGATCTGGTCGGAAGTGTTGATAAACTGTATGAAAGACTGGAACGGGATTTACAGGTTAACAGTACCGTCCTTGAAGACAATGAGTATCTGGAGAGTTTAAACAAAGAGCTCTTTGAATTATCCAGTACTCTTGTTGTCAGAAAAGCCGGAGATAAATATTACATCGGCAATACCACAATGGCATCCGAGATATGGGACAGGCTTCCGGAATACGGAACCCTTGAACCGGACGAAAGATCCAGCATTTATTACAGGGATCTTCAGGAATACGTTAAGCAGCTTGATTTTGTTTTTTCGGACGGAAGTGAAGGCAGTGTTTTTATCCTGGTTAAGGCAAATGCGATCGTAGGTCGTAAGATGCTCCTGGATATGTTCATCGCCACGGTTCTGATAATGCTGATAACCGCTTCCATCGTAACGTTCTGGAACAAAAAAGGCATCCTCGACCCTCTGAGCCAGATATCAAAGGGACTTACCCAGGTAAGGGAAGGAAATTTCGACTATGTCATAGAGCATGACGGAGTCGGCGGGGATGTGGGAGAGCTTCTCAGAAACTACGAAGACATGAGAATGAGACTTCGTGAAAATGAAGAGAGAACCGCGGAACAGGAACAGAAAAACAAAGAGCTGGTGTCCAATATAAGCCATGACCTTAAGACCCCCATTACTTCCATAAAGGGTTATGTCGAGGGAATCCTGGACGGAGTCGCATCAACTCCGGAGAAGCAGGAGAAATATCTTAAGACCATATATAACAAGGCCGTGGATATGGATAAGCTCATTAACGAGCTGACACTTTATTCGAGCGTTGATAATGACAGGATCAAATATAATTTCCTGAAGCTCAACGTAACCGATTACTTCAGGGACTGTGTCGAGGAAGTCGGACTGGATATGGAGACCAGGGGTATAGCCTTTGATTATAAGAATACCCTTCCCTCCGATACCATGATAATTGCCGATCCCGAGCAGCTCAGAAAAGTCATCAACAATATCATCGGAAACAGCGTCAAGTATATGGATAAGCCGATCAAGACTATATCCATGAGAGTTTACGACGGCGGCGAAGATATCATCGTCGAGATAGAGGATAACGGTAAAGGAATCGCTTCCGCCGACATCCCGAGAATATTTGAAAGATTTTACCGCGCGGATGCTGCAAGAAGCACGGCGCAGGGCGGAAGCGGAATAGGACTTTCGATAGTAAAGAAGATCATTGAAGATCACGGAGGCCACATCTGGGCCACATCCAGAGAGAACGAATCCACATGCATGCATTTCGTGATCAGGAAATACAAGGAGGACAATTATGGCTAAGATTCTGATAATCGAAGATGAGAAAGAAATTGCCGATCTCGAGAAAGATTATCTGGAGATGAACAATTATGAAGTAGAAACCTTCGATCGCGGCGATGACGGACTTGATGCCGCAATGAAGAATGATTATGACCTTGTGGTCCTCGATCTGATGCTTCCCGGAACCGACGGCTTCGATATCTGCAGAAAGGTCAGGGCTGAAAAGAACATCCCCATCATCATGGTATCAGCCAAAAAGGATGACATTGACAAGATCCGCGGACTCGGACTCGGTGCCGATGATTATATGACCAAACCCTTCTCTCCCGGAGAACTGGTAGCAAGAGTAAAGGCTCATCTCGCACAGTACGAAAGACTTGTGGGTGCAGGAAAGCGCAAGAGTGAGAACGATCTCATCGAGATCAGGGGAATCAAGATCGACAAGACCGCAAGAAGAGTATTTGTGGACGGCGAAGAGAAGATCTTCACCACCAAGGAGTTCGACCTTCTTTCATTCCTTGCGGAGAATCCCAATAAGGTTTATACCAAGGACGACCTGTTCAGAACCATTTGGGGAATGGAATCGGTGGGAGACATCGCAACCGTTACCGTTCATATCAAGAAGATCCGTGAGAAGCTCGGAGACGTAAGCGGTGATTCCAAGTACATTGAAACCATCTGGGGCGTAGGATATCGCTTCAAGCTTTGATACGCCGTAAAGTATATATGTGTGATCCCGGAGCGCAGTGCTCCGGGATTATTTTATTGTTGAATTGAATAAATGATTTGGTAAAATAGATTTCATGGTGATCACATCGGTAAAATTTCTTATATTCACGGCGATTTTGCTGCTCGTTTATTGGAAACTCCCGCAGAAATATCAGTGGATGCTTCTCCTTGCGGGAAGCCTTGTTTTCTTTTTCATCAATTCCAGACCTTATACATTCATATACATGATCCTGGCGGTAGGACTTGTTTATGCCGCAGCGCTTGTCTTTGAGAAAAATCCGGATAATAAGAGGCTGAAAAAAGCGGTCTTTCTGACAGCGCTTCTTACAAATGTCTTCTTCCTGATAATCCTGAAATATCTTAATCTGGGAATTCATACATACAACACCTTCAGCACCCTTTTCGGAAGGGGCGGGATCTTCCCCGATATCCACATAGCTGCGCCTCTTGCCATAAGCTTTTATACCATGAGCCTTATGTCGTACCTCATCGATTGTTATCAGGGGTATAAGGATGTGGAGCATAATCCTTTTAAGCTCCTTCTTTTTACATGCTACTTCCCTCTTATGGTCTCGGGCCCTATGAGCAGGCACAGGGATCTGGGTAAGAAGCTGTTTGAAGAGCACCGCTTTGATTATGACAGAGTAACCGCGGGCCTCAGAAGAGCCGGCTGGGGATTTGCCAAAAAGCTGGTTGTTGCGGACAGAATGTCTTATCCCGTGGACAGCATGTTTGCCAATCCCGATATCTTTACCGGAGTCTGGGTGCTGCTTATGCCCATGATCTATTCGGTCCAGCTGTATTTTGATTTCTCGGGATGTATGGATATCGTTCTGGGAATATCCGAATGTTTCGGCATAACACTTACCGAGAATTTCAAGGCGCCCTTTTTCTCCAGGACTCTTCAGGAGTTTTGGCAGAGATGGCATATCACACTGGGTGCATGGCTCAATGATTATATTCTGTATCCGCTTCTTAAGACCGCACCATTCAAGAAGTTAAAAGAAAAGTGCAAAAAGAGATTCGGCAAGGACGGAGCCAGAATATCCACCTTCCCCGCTCTGTTTATTCTGTGGAGCGTGATGGGCCTTTGGCACGGCGATTCATGGAAATATATTCTCGGCGAGGGCTGGTGGTACTGCCTGGTGATAGTGATCGGACAGGCTTTTGCGGGACTTTTCAAAAAACAGAAAGCAGCTCTCAATATCAAGGACGACAATCCGGTATGGATATGTTTTCAGACTGTCAGGACATATATATTCTTCAGCATAGGTATGCTGTTTTTCAGGGCTTCCGATTATCCTCAGGGATTAAAGATACTGAGTAATATCGTAAAGCTTGGTAATCCGATCGAGCCTGCCAAGAGACTCAAAGATCTTGCGTGGGATAATTTCGGGGGGATATCCGTGCTGATAGTTGTTTTGGTGATCATTGCCCTTCAGCTGTTTTTGGACAGAAGACTTATCATGAAGAAGAGCAATGCGGAGCTGATAAAGAGCAAACCTGCAGTTGTCAGATGGGCTTTGTACTTCCTGCTTGTGTTTGTGATAATCAGGTTCGGAGCATTCGGAGTGTCCTCTTTTATCTATTTCGGTTTTTAACGGGTGAAGATGAAAAAGTTTTTACTGAAATGCGGCCTCATTACCGTCTTTGTATACGGCCTGGTCGCAGGTATCAATTTAATAGCGGATCCCGCCAATATTAACGGTGACGGAATGGTGCTCGAGATGGCGCAGCGCCTGATAGACGGTGAGATCGTGGTAAGCCCCGGCGATTATAACGAGGGCCTTCTTCAGAAAACCGTTCTGGAGGCAAAATCTCCCGAGACCGTTATCATCGGATCCAGTTCGGTACTGTATCTGCCCTGGGAGTTTGACGATTACCAGGTTGTGGGACTTTCCGGCGCATATCTGTGGGACGATATAGCGGCCGTCGGCCTTCTGGAAGCGGAGGGCGATATGCCGGAGCGGGTTGTGATATGTGTGGATCCCTGGATCCTGAGGGAAGATCAGGGTGTGGGTCATCATGATAGCATTGCGGCATACGGCAGGTTCGAATATCTGATGATGACAGGCTCATCAAGAGAGGAAGCTCTTAAGGCACTTGATGAAGCAGGAAAAGATGATTCATGGAAAGAGTTTTTATCCTTTTCCTATTTCCAGTCATCCATGGAGTATATCGGAAGGTGGGGACTTAAGTACTGTCTGACTCCCGGTCCGGATCTTGTGAGAAATGCGGATGAGCAGGAGGCGGCAGGCATTCCCTGCATATTGCCGGACGGACGTCACAGCTGTCTTATCAAAGATCCCCAGGCCAAGATCGACGGAGATGCAAACTGGCTTATAGAGAGCGGTCATCTGGATGCACTTGGAGAAGAATTTATTGAGATCAGTCCCGAAAATGCGGAACTGTTCGAGGCACTTATCAGGCATCTGACCGAAGAGGGTGTTACGGTTGAAATTTATCTTCCCGCAATCTATCCCACGATTTATGATTTCATCGAAAGATCCGATCTGTTTACCGGAGTGGAGGCTTCCGAAAGCTATATAAGAGAGATCTGTGCAAAGTATTCGGTTACGGTCCGCGGAAGCTATAACCATAATTTGTCGGGAATAACCTGCGAGGATTATTCGGACTGGCTTCACATAGATCCGGATAAAGGTCTGCAGGAATACAATTTTATTTTGGAGTAGGGTATGACTGATTTTCTTGAAAAAATAAAAAAGCATGCCGCAGAGCAGCCTGATGCGGTTTTCTATGAAAGCGTCGATTCCGAAGGAGGCTCGAAAAATCTTACATGGGGTGAATTGCGGAGCAAGGCCGTAAAGCTTGCATCATGGATGGATGCTAACCTCAAGACCGAAACCCCGGTTGTCATATACGGACACAAGGATCCCTATATGATCGTATGCTTTATAGCCTCTCTTTTGTCGGGGAGGGGATACTGCCCCGTGGATATCTCCGTACCGGGAGACAGGGTAAAGGGGATAATCGGTAATCTGAATCCCGAGCTTATTCTGTGCGCAGGCGAGGAGTACGAATCCGAAAACAGCCTGTCTTACGAAAAGATTCTTGAGATAACATCCGGTGAAGGAGAGATTTCAGAAGATAAAAGCATATCAGGAAGTGATGTTTGTTACATCATCTACACTTCGGGAAGCACCGGAACTCCCAAGGGAGTACAGATAACAGGAGACTGTCTGGATAATTTCATTCATTGGGGAATGACTCTGGGAAGCGGAATAGCGGATGGCGAAAACCCCGTTTTTTTAAACCAGGCTCCGTTTTCTTTTGACCTGTCGGTAATGGATCTGTATCTGTCCCTTTACAGTGGAGGAAAGCTCCATGTTCTTCCCAAGAAGATACAGGGTGATATGAAGATGCTCATGGAATCGCTTAAAGAAAGCGGTGCAAATATCTGGGTATCCACGCCTTCTTTTGCGGAAGTGTGTCTGTCTGATGAGAGTTTTAATAAAGAGCTTCTTCCCGAAATGAAGAGGTTTTTATTCTGCGGGGAGACCCTTCCCGTCAGCGTGGTAAGAAAGCTTCACGAAAGATTCCCGGGTGCCGAGGTGGTCAATACGTACGGCCCTACGGAATCCACGGTTGCGGTAACGGATATTCTGTGCACTCCCGAAGTCTGCGATAAGTACGATCCGCTCCCTGTGGGAAAGATCAAACCCGGAAGTGAGCTCAGGATAAGAGGTGAGCAGCGCGAAAGCCTGCCGGAGGGTGAAAGCGGGGAGATCATAATCCTCGGAGATTCCGTAAGTATCGGATACAGAAATCTTCCCGAGCAGACTGCCAAGGCGTTTTTCGAAGAAGACGGTATAAGAGGCTACAGGACCGGTGACAAGGGATATCTGAAGGACGGATATTTATTCTATCAGGGAAGGATTGATCTTCAGATAAAGCTTCACGGATACAGGATCGAGCTCGAGGATGTGGAGAACAATCTGATGAAGCTTAGCGGTGTTGAAAGAGCTGCGGTGATCCCCATCGAAAAAGAAGGAAAAATAGTAAGCCTTACAGCCTTCATCATTCCCGACAGGATGCCGGAGAGCAGCTTTAAGGCCGGCCAGGCGCTCAGGGCGGAGGCCAAATCATTCCTTCCCGAGTATATGATCCCCAAGAAGTTCGTATTCCTCGAAGAGCTGCCCATGACAAATAACGGAAAGGCAGACCGGAGAGCACTTCTTGCATATCTGAAAAAATAGTCGGATAATGTCAGTGTTACGAAATCGATTCGGAGGTCATGTATGAAAGAAGATATACTTGAGATCCTTGCGGAGCTTTGCGAGGACGAAGTTGTAAAAGAGGAAGAGGATGTGGATCTGTTTGAGTCCGGACTGCTGGATTCACTGGCATATCTGGAGCTTCTCATGGAGATTGAGAACCGTCTGGGAATAACCATTTCCCCTTCGGAAGTATCCAAGGATGATATCAATACTCCCGCAAAGTTCGTGGAATTTGTAATGGACAAAGCCTGAATAAAAAGTTGACACGGCCTTTGGGCCGTGTTATTTTATTGTTACAAGTGTATTAAATGTCTTAATACAGTGAAGAAACAGATCGGAGGAATTATGATCGTACTTGATTACAGGGATAAACGTCCGCTGAATGAACAGGTTGCGGAAAAAATCATGAATCTGATCGCACAGGGAGGCTTGAGTCCCGGAGAAAAACTCCCAAGCGTCAGAAACCTGGCCGTTGACCTCTCCGTTAATCCCAATACCGTACAAAGAGCCTATGCGACTCTTGAGGAAAAGGGATATATAACAACAATAACCGGAAGGGGTAATTATGTGAGCGAAGAGGGGAGCTGGAAAGAGGGGCTCAAATCGGAAATGCTCACGGAGGTCAAGACAGTCGTCGGAAAAGCCAAGTCCGCGGGGATAAAGCTTGATGAGGCGATTACATGTGTCAGGGAAGTATTCGAGAGGGACTGAAAATGATCGAAATAAAAGGAATAAGCAAAAAATATGATGATATAGAAGCTCTTTCCGATGTTTCATTCGGCATGCCCGAAGGACAGGTATTCGGACTGGTCGGAACAAACGGAGCCGGAAAGAGTACACTTTTGAGATGTATCTGCGGTGTATGCAAACCGGATGCGGGAGAGATACTTGTGGACGGAGAACCTGTTTACGAGAATCCCGTAGCAAAGCAGAAGATCTTCTTTATATCGGATGACCAGTATTATTTTCCCGGAAGTACACCGGAAGACATGATGAATTACTACGCATCCATGTATCCGGCTTCCTTTTCCAAGGAAAGATTCGAGAAGCTCATGGGAGCTTTATCGCTGGATAAAAAGCGCAGGATTCAGACTTATTCGAAGGGTATGAAAAAGCAGCTTTCGATACTGCTGGGAATATCATCGGGATGTAAATACATTCTGTGTGACGAGACATTTGACGGACTCGATCCGGTCGTAAGGCAGGCAATCAAGAGGCTGTTCATTCACGACATGGACGAATACGGAATCACTCCCGTTATCGCATCCCACAACTTAAGGGAACTTGAGGATATCTGCGAATTCGTCGGACTTCTTCACAAGGGCGGGGTTATCCTGTCCAAGGATCTGGGCGACATGAAGCTGGAGATATTCAAGGTTCAGGTTGTTTTTAAGGATCAGGCTTCGCTTGATGCGGTAAGAGCCAATTGCAAGGTCATAGCCGAGGAACACAGAGGATCTCTTATCACACTTACGATAAGAGGACTCAGAACAGAAGTTGAAACCGTGATCACATCTCAGCTTCCCATATTCTACGAGGTTCTGCCTCTTACTCTTGAAGAAATATTTATAAGTGAAACGGAGGTGCTGGGTTATGACTTCGCAGAAATCACAAAATAAGATCACTTTACTTGGTTTGATGAGAGAAGATCTCAGTCATCGTAAATGGATGGTTGTTCTTTCATCTTTTGTCCAGCTCCTTTTCGGCCCTGTGGCGGCGCTTTTGGTCTTCTCCAATATGGAGGCTCAGTCTTTCTATTATTATGGGGATGAAATGATCCTGAACAAGCAGAAAGCGATTCAGTATGCGGTTGAGGAGATGACACAGTCTTATCTTCCCGCGATGATGATCATCATTGCCATCGTCGGAGCGATGATAGTAGGCATCGGAGGATACAGACATCTGTTCAACAGGAGAATGACCGACATGGTCAACTCCGTTCCCGTTACAAGAGGAAAGCAGTTTGACAGTATTTACTACAACAACTGGCTTATCTGGTTTGTTCCCCAGCTTGTTTCAACCATCATCACAACATTTATCATGCTTGCCAGAGCGGCGTCCTACGGATACGCTCCTGCGATACTTAAGAGTGCATTCTTTGTTTTAATAGGATCTGCTTTTTGCTTCGCATGCATGATGCATCTCGTTATCCTGGCGGTGGTATTATCCGGAACAATCTTCAATGCACTTCTGAATGTCGCATTTCTCGGATTTGACCTTTTGCTTGCATACGGACTTGTAGTGGTCTTTTGCCAGGACTGTTTCTATACATTTGTGGATCTTCCGATTTCTCTGTCACAGATATGCTGGGTGTCCGCGCCTTTGTCCGGAGGATATCTGGGTGCGATCATAGCGGCCGGTGTATCAGTAGACTCTCCCGCAGGCTTTGCGGCAGAATTCGGATCGGTGTCAGCTTTTTATCTGGTTCTTGTAGCAACCATAATCGTAGCCATTGTAAATCTGATCCTTGCCTACAGCCTGTATATTAAGAGAAAGAGTGAAGAGTCCGAAAGCGGTGTATCGAACAAGACCTACAGACTGTGCATCCGCTGCATTAATTCCGTTTTGTGCGGTCTGACCGTAGCCGAATTGTTCACGGAGCTGTTCTATTTAAACGAAAAAGCCCAGACATTCTGGCAGATCGTTTTTTCCGCAGTATTCTGTGTGATCGCATTCGGTCTTCTGGATATGATACATACAAGATCTTTCAAGGGATTCTTCTCCCATTGGAAGCAGATGATAGCCATTGCGCTTATTACCGAAGCAATACTTGTTACATTTATATATGATCTTACGGGATTTGATAAGCGCATCATTTCCGAAAGCAGTATTGAAACCGCATGGGTATGTACATCCATATACGGAATGGGATCCGACGGATCGGGTTATGCCAAAGATCCCGAGAATGAAGGTTTTCTCGTTGAGAAGTACATGCTGGGTGATTATGACGAAAACGATATGAGTTTCGAGATTCCGGCAGATGTCGCTTATGACATCATTACCGCACAGAGAGCGGTTTGGAAAAATGAAACCTTCTACATATATAATCCCATTACACGCAGTAGTGAGCTCCTTCCGGAGTCCGAAATAGATTATCCCGCCGAGTATTTCGACCTTAATGTTCAGAGGAGAAACGGATGGGAGTTCAGGAGAGAGTATCCCGTTTATGACAGGGAAGTAATGGAAGAGATCATAGCCCTTCCCGGATTTATGGAAAGCAGCTATCCCTTCAGAACCGGTGAGCTCGGATGCCCCGAATCCATCAGAATCTCCGGCGTAAACGGTGATAAAGAGGTGCCTGCGGAGATGGTGGAAGCAGTCTTTGAAGCAAGCGTTGAAGACTTCAAAGAAAACTACTCCCTTGATTACATACAGATGAGAGACTTTCAGTATGTATATTGCCTTGAGTGCCAGTATTATATAAGTAATCCGAGAGGCGGTGAGAACTCATACTGGGTATACACCATGAACATGTATATCCCCGAGGAAGATGCGAGAACCGCAGGACTTCTTGATGAGCTTGGATTTGATGAATTAAGACATTCGCCCGAAGACGATTACTACTATGATTATTATGACGAGTATTACGAATACTTCTGAGCCTTTGATTTTTGACTTTTTTTCCTGATATCTTATAATATTTCTGCATGCATATATATGTAGAAAACCGTAAGATATGAAAGAAACATCCGCATCAAAAAATCATAAATCCGCAGCCGCGATCGCAGTAGGTTTTCTTACGGTCGCGGCTGTTTGTATGCTGTTTGCAGTCAATGTAAAAGTTCCTTTCATGATGGATGATTTCTGGTATTCCACAAATCTTGCCACCGGGGAGCCTTTATCGGGCTTCGGAGATGTAATCGAGTCCCAGATCTGGCATTACCTTAACTGGGGCGGAAGATCGATTACGCACGGATTTTTACAGCTTTCACTTATGTGCGGTGAAATAGGTGCGGATGTGATCAATGTTTTGATGACTATTGTACTCGCACTCGAGATGGGATGTCTGGCACGTCTCGTATCCGGCCGTAAGAAATCTGAAAAGGATGATACATCCCTATTCGGCAAAGTAACCCTTCCCGCGATGATGCTGGGACTTCTCATAGCTTGCTGCCCGAACTTCAGGATGAGTATGCTTTGGCAGGCAGGATGTGCAAACTATGTTTATTCATCGGTCTGGATACTTGCTTTTTACATCGTATATATAAGAGCACTGGATCCGGGTAAAAAGGATATTCCGGGATCCGGACTGTTTATGATTCCCTTGGGACTTATTACCGGATGGAGTACGGAGAATATGGGACCTTCCGCATTTCTGGTCGCGGCGGCAGTTACATATTCCGCTTATAAAAAAGGCTCTGTCAGAGGAACGAGACTGGTTCAGATGATCGAGGGAGCCTTCTTTGCGCTGGTGGGATCCGTAATATGTATCCTTGCTCCGGGTAATTCCGTCAGAACTCTGGACAGTACAGATGACCTTGCACTGACATTCCCCGAAAGAATGCTTCAGATGCTTAAAGGGGTGGGATTATACATGTTCCCGGCACTTGTTATACTTGTTTTTTCAATCATCATTTATAAAACGACCGTAAAAGATAAGTTGCCTGCCTTTGTGTGGTATTTGCTTGCCGGGGCACTTTTGTCATACGGTGCAATGATCATGTCGCCTCATTATCCCGACCGCGCCGCATTCGGCACTTGTGTTTTGATAGAAGCCGCATCGGGCGCATTGATGGTAAGAGCGCTTTCGGATGATAAAGGAAGCAGGTTTGAAGCGGTGACAATCGTGATGCTCCTTTCAGCCGCCTTTGTAATGTTATATGTTTTGATTTAGTAAATAATGGATAAATTCTTATCATCCAAAAAGAATATGGGTATTATCCCGGTTGCCGAGGCGCTTGCAGTATTTGCAATGGCCGTTTTGGCGATTCATGATACCAATACCGCAACGGGAACAGGCTATTGGTTCCTGTTAAAGTTTAATGTCCTTGGCAGGACTTTCTGGGATCTTGCGGTGGATGCGGTGCTGATTCTTTTCGTCGCCGCACTTACTTTGATACCTGTGTTTATCCTTAAGGGAAAGCTCACGGATGCGGTTTTGTTTTTCCTCGCTAATGCTGCGTTGAACATTTATATCAGGCCGGACAGATTGTTATCACTGTTTACGGGCTCGGCCGTAGAAAGAGCGGATGCCTTATATGCTCTTTTATCATTTCTTCCCGGCTTGCTTTTGATCGTCGCATTTACGATAGCTTTATCCGCTCCGAAAATGTATTTGTATCTTGCGGTATCCGGCTGTCTGATCATCCTCGGAATCTGCATAACCGGTCTTTCCGAATTGACGAGGTTTGCTGCGGGATATACTGCAACGATCCCGTACCTCGGATATTTGATTTCCTGTAAGGATGAAGAGAATGCTTTGTATATAAGGCTTCTTCCGGGAACGCTTTTTTGCCTGTGCGGAATATGGCGCCTGATAATGGTACTGTCCACCTATCATATATAATTAGCGCACCCTGTATGCTATAATCTGTCTATGCGTCTGAATATTAAATTTGCTAAAAAATCGGATATTTTACCTGTGCTTATACTTACCGCAGCCGGATTTACCGGGCTGTGTGTTTTGCTTAAAGATTCCGGACATATTCCGGATCTGTTCTGGTCCCTTTATTCTCTTCTGATACTCGGTTTTCTGTTCATAGCGGAAAGCAATCTGTATGCCCTGATGCAAAAGGACGGAAGTGTTTCAAAGAGGATTGCAAAGTATGCTTATGTATTCGGTACTCTGTTCGGAATAGCGACAGATGCCGGATATCAGTTTGCACGCACCGAAATGACTCTGCCCGGACTTAAGGGTAAGTTCATTATTTTCGTGACGGGGCTTCTTTTGTCTGCGGCATTTCTCCCCGCAACCTACAGGATATTCAGATTTATTGAAGGGCTTTACTCTGTATCTTCCGTAAAAGAGGAAAAGAAGATAAAGTCTTCGAAGGCATTTTTCATCTGCCTGATCGTTCTCCAGCTTTTCTGGCTTCCCGCATTTCTGGCATATTACCCCGCCATAATGAGCTACGACTTCCACAGACAGTTCGGTGAGGCGGTAAGAGGATATATATGGTTTTTCGAATATCAGCCTCTTTCACACACCTTCCTCATCAGAATGGCATATCTTCTCGGACTGAAGATGGGAGACCTTGCCAAGGGAATGGCGGTGCTTGCATTTTTCCAGAGTCTGATCCTTTCTTCATCGATCTCCGCGGGAATAGTTTATGTCTATAAAAAATCCGGCAAAAAGCCTGCCATATTCTGGCTGGTTCTTTTTGCTCTTCTTCCTTTTAATCCCGTGCTTGCCATAAGCATGACCAAGGACATCATCTTCGCCGCATTTTTTGCATTCGTTATCCTGCTTATCTGCAATATGAAAGAGGGAGCGCGCGGTCTTACATGTGTACTCTTTTTTATCTGCGGAACTGTGAACATTCTGTTCAGAAACAATGCTCCCTATGCAATGATCTTTCTGATTCCCGCATTTTTGCTCATCGAAAAAGGACTGAAGAAAAAAATCTTTCTGTCCCTCATGGTTATTGTAACGATTATTTCGGGTCTCGGAAGTAAGACACTTATCAGGACTACGATGAATGCCATCCCCGGATCCAAGACGGAGATGTTCAGTGTTCCCATTACCCAGATGACAAGGGTCATCAAGTATCAAAGGGAAAACTTAACCGAAGAACAGTACACCATCCTCATGAAATACATCACGGATTTCATATGGGGAGACTATAATCCCTACATTGCCGACGGTCCCAAAGGCCAGGTGTCTCTTTACAACGAAGAGGCATGGACCGGTGATTACAAAGCGCTGTTAAAGGATTATGTGATCCTCGGCAAAGCATATCCCAATGATTATCTTGACGGATTCCTGGGCCTTACTCTGGGTTACTGGTTCATCGATGACAAGAGTCATTGCGAGATGCTGGGATACGGAGCGGATTCGGACATGGGCCTGCTTTATACTTTTAACGTTTCGTACAATGATGTTGTTCCCGAGGGCATTGCATCACATTCTTATCTTCCCGGAGCAGAGAAGATGTACTCGGAGATCGTAAACGGAAATTCATATTATAACTGGCCGGTTGTTTCCTATCTGATGAGACCCGCGTTTTATATGTGGCTTTTCATACTTGCGATCTTTGCAGCACTTTATAAGCGCAGTAAATGCAGTGTGGCTGTATTTGCATATCCTTTGTTCTATTTCTTTACGATGCTCCTCGGACCTACGGTAAATTTCAGATATGTATATCCCTATATAGTCGCACTTCCCGTCATGATAGCTTTTGTCCTGTCGGAAAAAAACAGCTATGGTAAGGGAACGGAGGAATCCAAGTGACGGATACCGGTGCTGACAGAAAAAAGACTGCGGAAAACAGATCCGGTTCGGCGGTTGCATGCATCATCGTGATTGCAGGGATTCTGCTTTCATGTCTGACTGCCTTATTCGGTGCGGATATTCTCCCCGATTATCAGGATAAGCTTTTCCATCTTCGCAGACTCGCTGCACTTGCCCGGACTCTTCAGTCGGGTTATTTTCCCGCAAGGATATATTTTGTAATGAATCAGGGCACCGGATATGCGATGCCTGTTTTTTATCCGGATCTGTTTTTGTATGTACCCGCTTTTATGGTAAATGCCGGAGTTCCTCTGGGGATCGCGTATGATATTTATGTAATACTCATAAATGCGGTAACGGGTGTAGTAACATATCTGAGCGTAAAAGGTATCCTTAAGGGAGAGAAGATAACCTCCGCAGTTATCGGCTTTGTGTACACTCTTTCCGTATACAGACTTACGGATGTCTATATAAGGGATGCGGCCGGCGAATATACCGCGATGGCCTTTCTTCCTTTTGTGATCTTCTGTTTTGTCAGAGTATACAGTGATGAAAACAAAACCGGGCTTCGCGGCATGCTTAAAAATGCGGCACTTCTCGGCATTTCCATGGCTCTTCTTGCGGAATCCCATATTCTCACCACCGTGATGGCAGCATGTTTTCTGGCGATTTCCGCAGCCATTTTATTCAAAAAGACATTCAGTAAAAAGATTTTGATAACTCTGATCTTATCCGTAGTGATATTTGCCGGGCTTACCGCCTACAGCTTTGTTCCGATGATCGATTATATGAGGTCGGACACCTATCTGTTTAACGAATCTTCAAACATAATGAGAGGTTTTTATCCCGGATGGAGAGAACTTCTTGAGATCATACCTTCGGGAAGCGGATCGGGAATAGCATACGAACTCAGGATGCCCACCGCAATAGGACCTGCAATTACCGCAATACTTGCGGCATGGTTCATAAGAACCTGCATTTTGTTATTCGGATGTTTTAAGAAAAAGGGTGATAAGAAAAAGCTTCCCGCAGGCTTTGTTGCAGAATCCATACTCTTTGCGATTTCTGCGGTATCTCTTTTTGTCTCAAGCAAATATTTCCCCTGGACGCGTATAGAGCAAAGCACCGGAATATTGAAACCCCTGTTTTGCAGCGTGCAGTTTTCCTGGAGATATATCGGTATATGCACGGTGTGTGCATGTATGCTTGCCGCTTTCCTTATCACGGATATTAAAATGCAGTCCGCCAAATCCGGAAATGTTTTCGGCGCACTTTTAATTATCCTTGCGGTGGTTCCCGCAGTTATTCTTCAGGTAAGAGCATGCAGCGAAAACGGAAGAGCTGTGATCACCAAAGGCGAAGAGATCGGCATCGTAAGTGATGAATTGTATTTCCCCGTCTCCTGGAACAGAGAAGCCCGGTATGATGAATGTCCCGCCATCGCGGGAGGCGAAGTGCTTTCCTATGCAAGAGCGGGAGGTGATTGGCTTCTGGAGGTTAAGAGTACATCGGATGAAACCGTGCTTGTATTCCCCGTTGTTTATTACAAAGGATACGTGTCGAAAACCGCTGACGGAGTAAAGCTTCCCACAATGCAGGCAACCGACGGAAGGGTAATGGTCATTGTTCCCGGTAATTACGAGGGAAGCATTAAGCTGGAATATAAAGAATCCCCTTTATGGAAATTTGCGGAGACCATAAGCCTGATATCCATAGTTGCCGTAAGCATATTCCTGATCGTTCGCAAGAAATCGGGAGGTGACGGAAATTAGGATACTGATCACCGATTTAAACGACACTTACCCTGAGGATATGGAGGAACTTCTCGGCATAGGAGGAGAGGACATCTGCAGGAGGATTTCTTTTACGGATATATCCGGCAGGAATATGTACTGCACGGATGAAGCATACTCCGAAATAAGAGAAAGACTGTCTGAAATTCCTGTTCCCGAAACAGGGATTCATCTTATCGATACCGGAAATTACCATTACATGTCCCGGATTTTCACTTCATTCATAAGCGAAAAATATGATCTTATCCTGATGGATAATCATAACGATATGCAAAGAGCGGGACTCGGAGAGATACTCAGTTGCGGAAGCTGGGCACTGGACGTTTTGGAAAAGGATGAAAACTTAAGTTCCCTTTATGTATACGGACCTGCCGTTTTCGAAGTGCAGGGGGAAATCTGCGATACCGTGACGGGCGGAGTTAACGTAACCGGAAGAGTCTATCGCGGAAAGGGATACGAGGAAGGAAATCATCCCGTATATTTTTCCGTTGATAAGGATATCCTTGATACGGGGGAATGTATTACCAACTGGGATCAGGGATCCCTTCACCTGAATGAACTGTCCTCTTTGATCGATTCAAAGGTCTCGGGAAGACGACTGATAGGAGCGGATATATGCGGCGGGATATCGGAAAGTGATCCCGAATGCACCGAAAGAGTACGTATGGAAAACGTAAGATCTGACCGGGCTCTTATCGAAGTAATCGGAAACTATTGTAAGGAATAAAAAATGCTGCCTGAAGAATTTGTACGGAATATGAAAACACTGCTGGGAGATGAGAGATTTCATCTCCTTGAAAGTTCATACGCTCAGGAAAGCGTTCAGGCTCTTCGTTTGAATCCTCTGAAAAAGAAATCGGAAAACTCTGCAGATATCGCAAAGCTTATGGAACTTGAGGGTATTCCTTACGAAGAAAGCGGATACTATTTTAATCCGGAATTTGCCCCCGGAAGAAGACCGTTTCACGATGCGGGCGTTTATTATATCCAGGATCCGGGAGCTATGGTGCCGGGAGCGGTTCTTACTCAAAGTGAGTTTTTTAAGAGACTGTCCGAAAGTGAAGAGGGTATCAGGGTAATAGACCTGTGCGCATCACCCGGAGGAAAGTCCACACAGATTGCCCAGGTCATGGCGGGGAAAGGGCTGCTGGTTTCCAATGAGATCAACAGGTCCCGAGCCGATGTGCTCTCATGCAATATTGAGAGAATGGGAATCACCAATGCAATCGTATTGAATGAAAGTACGGATAAACTGGCGGAGAGATTCGAAGGATATTTTGATGCCGTTATAGTAGATGCTCCCTGTTCCGGAGAGGGTATGTTCAGAAAAGATCCGGATGCGATAGCGCAATGGAGCACGGAAAATGTGAAGGTGTGTGCGGAGAGGCAAAAGGAAATCCTTGAAAACGCATACAGGATGCTTAAGGCAGGCGGAGTACTTGTTTATTCCACATGCACTTTCGAAAAAGAAGAAAATGAAGACAGGGTTGCGTACCTCATGGAGCTGCATCCCGATATGAAACTCGAAGATATTTCGTATATCAAGGATAAAGCAGCCGGATGCATGGACGGAACACACCCTTATGAAAAAACCGTCAGGCTCATGCCGCCGGATTTTAAAGGGGAGGGACAGTTTTCCGCACTTTTATCAAAAGGCGGTGATTCCGAGAACGCTCTCCCCTTCGGCGGATATGAAACGGGATCCCGTATAAAGGATATGAAGGCCCTTGAGACTTTCCTTAAGGATTCACTTACGGATGAAGCAGCAGACAGGATCCTTGAAGCCAAAGCCAGGTTCAGACTCTTCGGAGATAATCTTTATATCATGCCGGAAGATACTCCTTCTCTTTCCGGACTTAAGGTACTCAGATGCGGACTTTGCATAGGGACATTTAAAAAGGACAGATTCGAACCCGCACATGCCCTTGCCCTGGCCCTTGGCAAAGGAGATGCGAAACTGAGCATAGACACTGATGAGGATGCGGCGGAAAGCTATGTCCGCGGAATGACTCTTGAAGGCGAAGGAAACGGATGGTGCCTTGTGTGCGTATGCGGATACTCACTGGGATGGGGCAAAGTTTCAAACGGAAGGGTAAAGAATCATTACCCTAAGGGATTGAGGATAGTCGGATGAAACCTGATATCGGGATAATCTATGAAGACAATGACTGCATCGTCATATATAAACCTGCGGGGCTTAGCGTACAGACCGCAAGAGCTTCGGAAGAAGATGTATGCAGCAAGCTTAAAAATCTCTTTAAGGGCGGATACCTGGGAGTGATCCACAGACTTGACCAGCCGGTGGAGGGACTTCTTGTTTTTGCGAAGAATAAAAAGACCGCAGCTGCATTGACGGAGCAGCTTCAAAACGGACAGCTTAAGAAATCTTACAAAGCGGTTGTCCTCGGTGAGATCACAAAGGGCGGAAGCGATGTTTGCTATATGAGAAAGAATGCTTCTTCCGAGTGCGAGATAGGTGAAGGGGAAGATTTTAAGAAAGCAAAGCTTTCGTATGAACCCGTTTCCGTAAAGAACGGAACAACTCTTCTTAATGTTGAGATCGGAACGGGAAGATTTCATCAGATAAGAGCACAGCTGTCACATCTGGGATATCCGATATTGGGAGATCTTAAATACGGAAGCACGGAAAGTAAGGAAATGTCTGCGGATATGGGAATTAAGACTGTGGCGCTTTGCGCAGATCATCTGGAATATACGGATCCTGCCGGTGGAAGCGTAAAAAAGTTTGATATCGTTCCGCAAAATATTGCATTTAAAGCGTATGATCTTTAATATCATCAGGAAAATTACCGGAATCGAAAGAGAGACTGATAAACCGGGAGTAAGCGGAGGCATAAAATATGCCGCGGACATTCTCCTGTTTATTGTGGTCTCTTTTTATTTGATCGCAACCGGAGTTTTGCTGCCTCTTTATCTTCCGAGTTATGACAGCCTCGGAAGCGATAAAGGCAAATTCTGGATAAGCGTCATTAAGATATCCGGGAAAATGCTTCTCGTTCCTCTCGCTTTGTATGTTCTTTCTTTTATCGTTGCATTTGTAAAGGATAAACAGACCTCCGGAAATCTTCGGGAGTATATTTCGAAGAAGGTTAAAATATATCCGAGTGATATATGGGCTGCTGTCTTTTGCGCAAATGTGATCATATCCCGTGCTCTCTCCGATGAAAAAGAGATCGCTCTTTACGGCGAACGGGGGTGGTATGTGGGTATGGTTTCATATCTGGCACTCGGGCTTGCGGCCATTATTGTTCCGAGGCTGGGTAAAGCAAAGAATTATTTCCTGCCCGTAATCATGGCGGGATCATTTGCCGTATGCCTTCTGGGTATTTTGATGGATCTTAAGGGTAATGTTTTGCATGCCGAAGGCTGGTACGGCGGAAGGATATCTACCATAGGCAACTCCAACTGGTTTTGCGGATATCTGATCACGGTAATGTTTTGCGGAGCGGCGGCATTTTTCCTGAGGAAGGAAAAGAAAGGTTTTGGAAGCAAGGCACTTAACGCACTTCTTGTCATATATATGACATTGGCTTTCTACATGATCATCGGACAGGGGTCAGCTTCCGCATACCCAGCGCTTTTTGCGGTGATACTTGCTCTTATGATCATCTCGGGTAAAGATCTTAAAGCGCTTTTTAAAATAGTGCTTATAATCCTGACGGGCTGCCTGGGAACTTTTTTGCATGCGATACAGATTGTATGCGGCGGATACAGCAGAACCAACGACGCTTTGGGATTATTACTTGAAAAGCCGTCGGTGGTGTTGGGAATTGCGGCAGCTTTTGCCGGGGTTACAGCTCTGATATTCATCCGTATTAAGAAGGAAAAGACACAGACAAAAGTAAATATAGGACTTGTTCTTACCGCCCTCACCGGAATCTCGCTTTTGATATTTATCCTTCTGCTTATCGCAAATACGGGAAGCGGCGTGGGATATCTGGGAAAAGAGGGTTCTGTTTTCTGGTTCTGCGATGAATGGGGCGCGCACAGGGGTGCGACCATGAAAGCCGGATGGGCACTGTTTAAGGAGATGACACCTGTTGAAAAGCTCTTCGGTGTGGGCCCGGATAATTTCTATTCGTTTACCATGTGCGGAAGAAATGACGAAACCGCTTTGTTTGTCATCGAATACTTTAACGGAGCGAGACTTACCAACGCACATTGCGATCCTCTTACGATGCTTGTTAATACAGGCCTTATCGGAGCGGTTTCCTACTACGGACTTATGATATGCGTGATGATAAAGGGCTTTAAGAAAAAGAATATCACCGCTCTTTCTTGCTCACTTGGCATTCTCGCGTATATAATCAATAATATTTTCAGTTTTCAGACAGCGGTTAATGTGTCACAGCTTGCTCTTGTTCTTGCTTTCGGAGCGTGGGCGGTGACGCACGATAAATCGGAGGACAGATGAACGGATTAAAGGTGGTAAAGGTAGCGGAGCTCAGATCCAAACTCGCAGCCATACCGGCAAAGTTTATTCTTGCCGTGCTGGCTGTTGGTGTAATGTTCTGGGATACTGATCTTGAAAAGACCTTTGCCGCAGTTACGGAAAAGCCCCTTTATGCCGGCGGAAGCCTTCTGATAATCTACGGTGTTTTGTCCTATCTGTATTTTTTTATAAAGCTTTTCCATAATTATATTGTGGGAATCCTTGTGGCCGGAGCGGCGGCATTTGCCCTTTACAGCATCAGGGATAATTTCACGGGAAGTCAGCAGACGGTTTTCCTGATCGTTATGGTGCTTGGGGGGCCGATAATGGATCTGCTCCGGTTTATCAGATACAGGAACATGAAGCGTGAGGTCATTGAGGAGTCCGAGGAGTTCAGAGATAAGATCGATGATATTTATGACAATGTCCGCGGATATGACGAGGGATATGATGCCGGTTATGAGAGCGGCTACATGCGCGGAAGAAACGAGAAGATAGATTATTACGAAAGAGAACGTATCGAATCCCGTTATGATGATTATGATGACGATTACGATGACGGTTACGATGAAGAGGATTATATAGAGGAAAAAGAACGAATGCCGCAGCTTCCAAGCGGTTTCTTTGAAGGATGTAAATCTCCCGATGCGATAAAAAGGAGATACAGGGATTTGTGCAAGGTCTATCATCCCGATAACGGAAACGGTTCGGAAGCGATATTTGCCGCCATATGCGATGAGTACAATCGTTTAATGGACGAATAACAGTATTTATGATACATTTAGATTTAATCATTTAGACAGAAACAAGGAGGGCGATGATTATGGAGAATAAGGGAAAATACTACATAACAACAGCCATTGCCTATACATCGGGAAAGCCCCATATAGGAAATACTTACGAGATAATTCTTGCGGATGCGATCGCAAGATACAAGAAAGCCGACGGATATGATGTTCATTTCCAGACCGGATCTGACGAGCACGGTCAGAAGATCGAGACCAGAGCCATTGAGGCAGGATGCGCAACTCCCAAGGAGTTCGTAGATGCTACCGCAGGCGAGATCAAGCGTATCTGGGACAGAATGAACACTTCTTATGACCGCTTTATCAGAACCACCGATGACGATCATGTAAAGCAGGTTCAGAAGATCTTCAAGAAGTTCTACGATCAGGGAGATATTTACAAGGGATCTTACAGCGGAAGCTACTGTACCGAGTGTGAGGCGTTTTATACCGATTCACAGCTCAAGGACGGAAAGTGCCCCGAGTGCGGCGGTGATGTTCATTATGCCGAGGAGGAAGCTTACTTCTTCAAGATGAGCAAGTATGCCGACAAGCTCATTGCATATATCAACGAGCACCCCGAGTTCATCCAGCCCGTAAGCCGTAAGAACGAGATGATGAACAATTTCCTGCTTCCCGGACTTCAGGATCTGTGCGTTTCCAGAACATCCTTCAAGTGGGGTATCCCCGTAACATTCGATGATAAGCACGTTGTCTATGTATGGCTTGATGCGCTTACCAACTATATCACCGGTATCGGATATGATGCCGACGGCAATTCATCCGAGGAGTACAAAAAGAATTGGCCTGCAGATCTTCATCTTATAGGAAAAGACATAATCAGATTCCATACGATCTATTGGCCTATATTCCTCTTTGCTCTCGGTGAGCCTCTTCCCAAGCAGGTATTCGGACACCCCTGGCTTCTTCAGGGCGGCGAGAAGATGAGTAAGTCCAAGGGAAATGTTATCTATGCGGATGACCTTGCGGATCTTTTCGGAGTTGATGCGGTAAGATATTTCGTTATTCACGAGATGCCTTACGAAAATGACGGAGTCATTACCTGGGAGCTCATGGCGGAGAGATTCAATTCCGATCTTGCCAATACTCTCGGAAATCTGGTAAGCAGAACCATAGCAATGGCCAACAAGTATTTCGGCGGCGTTGTAACCAACGAGTGGGCCGATGAGAAGATCGATGACGATCTTAAGGCAGTTGTCAGCGGAGCTTATGCCGCAGCAGAATCCAAGATGGATTCCCTCAGAGTTGCGGATGCTCTTACCGAGGTATTTAACGTATTCAAGAGATGTAACAAGTATATTGACGAGACTGAACCCTGGGTTCTTGCCAAGGATGAGACCAAGAAGCCCCGTCTTGCAACCGTACTTTACAACCTCTGCGATTCCATCATGACCGGTGCATCACTTCTGTATCCTTTCATGCCCGAGACTGCCGAGAAGATCGCTAAAGAGCTCAATGCTCCTCTTCGTGATTTTGCAGACCTTGGAAAGACCGGTCTTTATGAGAGCGGAACCATGGTTGTGGAGAAGGCTGAGATCCTCTTCGTAAGAAAGGATGTAAACGAAGTTCTTGCACAGGCTTCCGAGATTACCGTTAAGCAGAAGGCAGAGTACGAGGCAGCTCAGGCTCTTGCCAAGGAAAATCTCGAAAAAGCAGGTATAACCAAGAAGTAATCATTTCCCGTGCCAAGAGGTACATGAATGAAAAAAGAAGAGTTTTATTTTGATTCCAGAGACGGAAAATCAAGTATCCACGGTGTAAGGTGGATGCCCGACAAGGGTGAAGCCGGAGCTAAGGGTATTATCCAGATCGTCCACGGAATGGAAGAATATGTGGGCAGATACGAGGATTTTGCCGAGTTTATGACTTCAAACGGTTTTATCGTAACCGGAGAAGATCATCTCGGACACGGCGGAAGTGTCGCCGAGGGACAGACCAAGGGGTATTTTTGCGAGCAGGATCCCGCTACGGTTATCGTAAGGGATGTGCACAGGCTCAAGAAAATAACCCAGGAGAAATTCCCCGGACTTCCGGTGATAATTCTCGGCCACAGCATGGGCTCTTTTATAACCAGAAATTATATTTACCGCTACGGAACCGGAATCCGTATGGCGGTGATCATGGGAACGGGACATCCGAATGCGGCTGCGGTAAGTGCGGGGGCTGCTCTTACCAAGCTTACCGCGCTGTTTAAGGGCCAGAAATGCGTGCCCGCCCTTGTTACCAAGATGAGCTTCGGGGGATATCTTAAGAAGATAGAGAATCCCAGAACCTCTTTTGACTGGCTCAGCAAAAACGAAAAGAATGTGGATGACTATATCGCGGACCCCGATTGCGGTTTTGATTTTACGGCAAACGGCTATCTGGCATTGTTTGAACTTATAAAGAGAATGCAGAAAGACGTGAACATCGATGCGGTTCCCAAAGACCTTCCTCTCTTTTTCGTAGCGGGTCAGGATGATCCCGTAGGTGAGTACGGTGAGGGAGTAAAGGCTGCGGCCGAAAGTTATAAGGCAGCAGGCGTAAAAGACATCACCGTTAAGCTCTACCCGGGTGACAGACACGAGATCCTCAATGAGGATGATAAACAAACCGTTAAAGAGGATATCCTTGAATGGATAACGGCAAGGCTTCATTAACATCCCGAATCAGCTATGAGTGGGCGGATCCCGACGACTGGACCGAAGCGATGTCTTTAGTCTGGACGACTTTTATGGAATTCGAAGCCGCGGATTACGGTGAGGAAGGGGTAGGTCATTTTTTTGAATTCATTACGGACGATGACCTGCACAAGGCTTTCTTAAGGGGAAGTTATCCGGTGATGGTGGCCAGACTGGACGGCAAGATAGTCGGAGTCGGATCGGTCAGGAGCGGAAACCGTCTTTCCTTGCTGTTTGTGGCAAAAGAGTTTCACAGAAGCGGTATAGGCACCGAGCTGATAGACAGGCTCTGCAGATATCTGAGAGACATTTGTCACGAAAATTGTATGATCGTAAAAGCGGCACCCTATGCCGTGGAGTTTTATAAAAAGATCGGTTTTATGCCTCTTGAACCGGAGAAGAATATATCCGGAATAAGGGTTACGACCATGGAACTGATCTTCTAGAGAGGTTTAAAGTGCATTTTCTTAATCCCGAATCAAAAATAATGGTCATTCTGACCAAAGTGGCGGATCTTATGTGGCTCAACCTGCTGACCATAATGATGTGCATCCCTGTTGTTACCGCCGGCGCTGCACTTACCGCCAAAGATTATATGTGCTATAAGCTTGTTAAGAATGAGGAACCCGGCATTACCAAGGGCTTTTTTCATTCTTTTAAGCAGAATTTCAAGCAGGCGACCATAATCTGGCTTATGATGCTGGTGGTACTGTTTTTTGTGGTTGTAGATGTCCTGTTTGCCATGGGGCTTGAAGGAACGGGCATCAATGTGGTCCGTGCCATCTTCTATGCGATAGCATTTTTCGTATATATAGCCTGCATAATGATATTCCCTGTGCTGGCAAGATTTGACAATACGATCAAGGGAACCATCAGAAGCGGCCTTCATATGACGGTTGCAATCCTTCCCAGAGCCATTCTTATGGGCGTTTTGTACATAATCCCCATTTATGTCGGCCTTCACTGGTTTGCGGTTATTCCCATTGTCATCATGTTCGGAATCAGCGCTCCCGGATATGTAAGCGCAATGCTTTACAGAAAAGCATTCGAGCAGATCGAGAACAAGTTCTATGAAGAGCACCCCGATCAGGCTCCCGAAACCGATCCCGTCGAGGAAGCCATGCAGGAAGCCATGAAAAGAGATACTAAATAGGGGCTTTTGACTACTGTCAAAACGACGAAAGCCTGTAAGCAGGCCTTGGACAAAATGCCAATATATTTAGTTTTTTTTCATTTTCCATGGCAAAATGCCCAAACCTGTGACAAAAGTTTGTCTATCTCGGTTATTTGCAGGGAAGTTGACAGATAGTATACTTCATACATGTATTGGGCGGCAAAGCCGTCATTAATAGGTATTCTGAAAGGAGTATTAAAAAATATGGCAAGTCTTTCACTTAAGCATATCACCAAGGTTTATCCCAACGGCTTTGAGGCAGTTAAGGATTTCAACCTGGAGATCAACGATCAGGAGTTCATCATCTTCGTTGGACCTTCCGGATGCGGTAAGTCAACTACCCTTCGTATGATCGCAGGTCTCGAGGATATCTCCGGCGGTGAGCTTTACATCGGCGACAAGCTCATGAACGATGTTGAGCCCAAGGACCGTGATATCGCAATGGTATTCCAGAACTACGCTCTGTATCCTCATATGTCCGTTTACGATAATATGGCATTCGGACTTAAGCTCCGTAAGGTTCCCAAGGATCAGATCGACAAGATGGTTAAGGAAGCTGCTCGTATCCTTGACCTCACCTCTCTTCTCGACCGTAAGCCCAAGGCTCTTTCCGGTGGACAGAGACAGCGTGTTGCCATGGGACGTGCTATCGTACGTAACCCCAAGGTATTCCTCATGGACGAGCCTCTCTCCAACCTCGATGCAAAGCTTCGTGTACAGATGAGAATCGAGATCGCAAAGCTTCACCAGAGACTCGGAACCACCATCATCTACGTTACCCACGACCAGACAGAGGCTATGACCCTCGGTGACAGAATCGTCGTTATGAAGGACGGTATCGTTCAGCAGGTTGATTCTCCTCAGAATCTCTATGACAAGCCTTGCAACCTCTTCGTTGCAGGATTCATGGGATCACCTCAGATGAACTTCCTTGATGCAACCGTAGTTGTTGACGGCGACGTTGCTAACCTTGAGATCGCAGGTCACAGCATTCCCCTTCCTCCCGCAAAGAGCAAGAAGCTCATCGAGGGCGGATATGACGGAAAGATCGTTACCTTCGGTATCAGACCTGAGGACGTTTACGATTCAGAGATGTACATCGAGACCTCTCCCGCAAGTGTATTCGAGTCAGTTGTTAAGGTTTACGAGCTCATGGGCGCAGAAGTATTCCTTTACTTCGATCTCGAGGAGTTCCCTATCACCGCAAGAGTCGATCCTCGTACAAATGCAAGACCCGGCGATAACATCAGATTCGCAATCGATATCGAGAAGATTCACGTATTCGATAAGGAGACTGAGAAGGTTATCACCAACTAATCTTTACAATTACCCTCATCCCGGGCCCGAGTACTGGCCCGGGATGTTTTTTTTCCGAAGCGGAGAGATCAATGATCACAAACCAGATATTACTTAAGAGCATCAGCGGACTTCAGTCGATCACCAAGGTCGGAATGACTTTGTATGATACCCAGGGCAAATCGGTTGCTTCTGCGGAGGGTCCCGAAGCGGATGAGAATATTGTGAGGGATTTCGCACAGTCACAGGCGGATTCCCAGGAATCGGGCGGAGTATATTTCCTGAAGGTCAGCGATAACGGGGACACCAGATTTGTCCTTGCCTGCGATGCATCCAAGGAGGATTCCTATCAGGTTGCGCGTATATGCGTGGCACAGCTGGCGGATCTTATGGATGCGTATAAAGAGAGGGATGACAAGGGTAATTTCTATCAGAATCTTATCCTGGATAATCTGCTTCTCGTGGATATATATAACCGTGCGAGAAAGCTGAAAATAGAAGTAAATGTTCCCAGATGTGTATACCTGGTTTCTTTTAAGAAAGATAAAGACAGTATCGTAAAGGAACTGCTCAAGGGACTGTTTGCTCCACAGAGCGGCGATGTGATCACCAGTGTTGATGAGGATACCCTGATCCTTATAAAATGTCTCAAGGATGACGGGGGTGAGGATGAACTGGAATCGGTGGCAAGGACTATCGTATCCAGTCTTAATACCGAGGCAATGCTTTCCGCAAAGGTTTCCTACGGAACCGTTGTAAATGAACTTAAGGATGTATCCAAATCCTATAAAGAGGCCAAGATGGCCATGGACGTGGGATCCATCTTCTATGCCGAACAGGAAGTTGCAGCCTACACAAGTCTCGGAATAGGCAGGCTGATATATCAGCTTCCCGTACCTCTTTGTCAGATGTTCCTTCAGGAGGTATTTGACGGGGGAATACTTGAAGAGCTTGATGAAGAATCAAGAGGAACGATCAAGATGTTCTTCGAGAACAACCTGAACGTATCCGAGACATCAAGACATCTTTTCATCCATCGTAATACACTTGTTTACAGGATTGAAAAGCTTCAGAAGATAACGGGACTCGATCTGAGGAATTTTGATGACGCCGTTACCTTTAAGATCGCACTTATGGTAGAAAATTATCTGAAGAAGATGGAAGACAAGCTTTAAATGCCTTCCAGATCCCAGCTTGGAATAAATGATTCGCTTACGGCTTCGCCCTCCTGGACGAAGCCTTTTTCTATGCCTATTTTGTCCGCAAATTCGATGACGCGGGCATATTCTTCGGGGGTTACTTTCCTGGAAAGAAGCTTGTGACAGGCTACGGAAGGCATGGGGGTATACTGGTTCATGATGCTTATGAGTATATTATTCCCGTATGTTTCGTGAAGATATCTGAGGACTTTTTTGGAGTCGGATACGCCGCCCGGAAGAACGAGATGTCTTACGAGAACGCCTTTTTTCATAAGCCCTTCCTCCGATATGACTGCGGGACCTGTCTGGGAATACATTTCCGAAAGTGTTTTTTTTGCAATGTCCGGATAATCCGAAGCTTTACTGTATTCAAGGCTCAGCTCGGATGACATGTATTTGAAATCGGGCATATAGATATCTACCAGACCCTCAAGGAGTTTCAGACTTTCTACGGATTCGTACCCGCTTGAATTATATACGACGGGAATCGTAAGGCCGTTATCGCGGGCCATGATCAGAGCATTGACTATCAGGGGGATATGGCAGACACCCGTAACCAGATTGATATTTGATGCGTTTTCGGACTGAAGTTTAAGAAAGCTTTCCGAGAGTACGGATGCGGTAATCTCAAGTCCTTTATGTTCATGGGATATTTCGTGATTTTGACAGAAGAGGCACCCCAGATTGCATCCGGAAAAGAATACGGTGCCCGAGCCGGAGGGTCCTGTGATACAGGGCTCTTCCCACATATGCTTGTAGGCTTTGGCTACCATAAGATGAGCGCTCATGCCGCAAAAGCCCGTCCCACCGACTTTTCTGTCCGCGTGGCAGTTTCTGGGGCACAGAGTGCAGTCTTTATAGAATTTTGAAGTATCCATCAAATTCATAACGTACTAAAAAACAAGTTGTGTGCAGGAAGCAACTCACCACCCGGCTGATCTGCGGCACATGGACGTTCTGCTTAGTGCTGCTTGGTTCCCCACCTGACACGGTTCACAGTGTCGCACTGCGCAGGACCGAATGATGAGCTGCTGTCTGCACACAACGAAAATATATTATAAATAAATCCCGGTCAAGTCAAGTAAAACCCTAATTCCATCCCTTGATTACAAGGCATTTAGAGTTTAAGATTAGTAAAGTGTATTATTTTTCATAAACCAACGTAAGGAGACAAATATGCTCGTACAGAAATATATTGATATGCTGGGTGCAAAATCGGTTATAAGGGATCTTGCGGGAAAAGCTGCCGCAAGAGGAGCCGAGATAGGATATGAGAATGTATTCGATTACAGCCTCGGAAATCCTTCCGTTCCTGTTCCCGATGCCATCAATGAAACAATGATAAAGCTTCTTCAGACCATGGATTCCAGATCCCTTCACGGATATTCTCCCAATCCCGGCCTTCCCGAAGCAAGAGATGCGGTTGCTGCTTCATTAAAGCGCAGATTCGGCATCGACTATAAGAGAGAGCATATCTTTATGACCAGTGCCGCGGCATCCGCTCTTGCTCATGCATTCAGACTGGTAGCTCAGGAGGGAGATGAGATCATCACCTTTGCTCCCTTTTTCCCCGAGTACAGACCTTACGTAAATCTCACCGGCGCGGTGCTTAAGGTTGTAAGCCCCGATACCGAGACTTTCCAGATCAATTTCGACGAGTTCGAAAAAATGATAAATGAGAAGACCATGGCGGTCCTTATCAATACTCCCAACAATCCTTCCGGAATCGTATATTCCGAAGATACCGTAAAGAAACTTGCGGATATCCTTAAGGCAGCACAGGAGAAGTATTCTCACGCCATTTATATCATATCCGATGAGCCTTACAGGGAGATCGTCTTTGACGGAAAAGAAGCTCCCGTCATTGCAAGATATTACGATAACACCATCAGCTGCTACTCGTTCTCCAAATCTCTTTCCCTTCCCGGAGAGAGAATCGGTTACATGGCGGTAAATCCCGCAGCAGAGGGTGCCAATCTTCTCGTAAATATGGCTGTTCAGATCTCAAGAGGAATCGGACACAACTGTCCTTCTTCTATAATGCAGAGAGCTATTGCGGAAAACATCGACCTTACCGCAGATCTTTCGGTTTATGAGACCAACATGAACCTGATCTACGACAAGCTGGTTGAACTGGGCTTTACCGTTGTCCGTCCCGGAGGAACCTTCTATATTTTCCCCAAGGCACTTGAGGAAGATTCCGTGGCATTTTGCCAGAAGGCACTTAAATACGATCTGGTTCTTGTACCCGGAGACAGCTTCGGCGCACCCGGATTTTTCAGAATGGCTTATTGCATAGATACGGAGAAGGTTAAGAGATCGCTTCCCGTTCTCGAAAAGTTCGTAAAAGAAGAGTACGGAAAATAAGGAGAACTTAAATGATAAACGGAGGATTGGTTCTTGAAGGCGGCGGAATGAAGGGACTGTTTACGGCGGGAGTCCTTGATTTTCTCATGGATAAAAAGATCATGTTCTCGTCCGTTTACGGAGTATCCGCAGGTGCATGCCACATGACCAGTTATATTTCGGGACAAAGGGGGAGGGCTTACGACATAAGCGTTGATTATCTCGACACCAGATGGTACTGCGGACTTCCCTCACTTATCACTACCGGAAATCTGTTCAATACGGGAATAGCATACGGCCTGGTTCCGGATACACTTAATCCCTTCGATCACGAAGCGTATGAGAAGTACGAAGGTAACGCATATGCTGTTGCCACGGATGTGGAGACCGGAAAGCCCGCATATCTGCATCTTAAAAACTGCAGGGGCAGGAACATGGATAAACTCAGAGCTTCCGCATCCCTCCCTCTTGTGGCCAACATGGTTAAAGTGGGCGGAAAAAAATACCTGGACGGGGGCTTAAGTGATGCGATTCCCCTGGAAAGATCCATAATGTCCGGCAATGAAAAGAACCTGGTTGTTCTTACCAAAGAAGTGGGATATATCAGAAAGCCCATTCCCGCATATGAGCTGGCAACTTTAAAGCTCAGATATGCCGCATATCCTCAGGTATGGAAACTGATGAAGGACCGTGACATCAGATATAACGATCAGATGAAATATATCGAGCGCATGGAAAAAGAGGGCAAAGCACTTATTATCCGTCCTCAGGAAAAAAGCGAAACAAAAAGGATCGATAAAAACCCCGAACATCTGAAGGCTCTTTATAACGATGGCTATAGTGAAGCTGAGAAGAATTACGAAAAAATAGCCGCTTATTTCGGATTATAATGTGACAATGGTGTCACAAAAGTGGAAATTCGGAGTTCTTAAACAGGGAAACATGAGTTTTGACAAATCGTGAAATTTCCCGTAAAATGGGCATTCTTCGTTGACAAATAATAATCGTTATATTAAACTCGACTTTGTTGAGGGCATACCCTCTGAGGAGTTTATAAGGATTGGTATTGATAGAAGGGAGATTATTATGGCAGTCGAAAAAAAGTCCATCGCTAAGCCCGAGGTTAAGGCTGATGCAGCCGTAAAGGCAGAACCTGCTAAGGCAGCAGCAAAGCCCGCAGCCAAGAAGGCAGCCGCTAAGAAGCCTGCAGCTAAGAAAGCAGCGCCCAAGAAGGCAGCAGCAAAGCCCGCAGCTAAGAAGGCTGAACTCAAGGCTAAGGTAGTTCTTCAGCTTAGTGACGGAAGAGAATATACCGAAGCAGATCTTATCAAGAACGCTAAGAATGTATGGCAGTATGATCTTGGCAAGAAGACTGCTGATCTTACTAAGGTTGAGCTTTACGTTAAGCCCGAGGACAACAAAGTTTATTATGTAATGAACGATGTTGAGGGAGATTTCAACCTTTAATCCTATCCGTAATCATACACGGACCGTTCCGGATTATCCGGGACGGTCTTTTTTTATTTTTCTTTAATGATATTTCATAAATGATGTGTTGACACCGCAGGTGAGGAGTGCTAATTTATTTTTTGAAGATGTTAGCACTCTTTTAAATTGAGTGCTAACAGATTGAGAAGGGAGGTACGGATATGGAAATGGATGAAAGAAAAGCCATTATACTTCAGGCAATCATCCGCAATTATCTTGAAACCGGCGAGCCTGTCGGCAGCAGAACCATATCCAAATATACCGATCTCAATCTGAGTTCGGCAACCATCAGAAATGAGATGGCGGATCTTGAGGAGATGGGATACATACTTCAGCCTCATACCTCCGCGGGACGTATTCCTTCCGATAAGGGATACAGATTCTATGTAGATACCATGATGGAAGCCAAGGACCGTGAGATATCCGAGATGAAGAAGGTCCTTATGGAACGTCAGGATAAGCTGGAGGACATGCTCAAGGGAGTCGTAAAACTCCTGGCCAAGGATACCCAGTATGCTTCCCTTATCACCGCACCCAGTGCAAACCGCAACAAGCTGAAGTTCATTCAGCTGTCGAGAATTGATGACGAACATCTCCTGACGGTCATTGTTAAGGAAGGAAATGTCATCAAGAACAAGGTGGTAGACATTGCCGAGCCTCTTAACGAGGAAACGCTTCTCAAGCTGAACCTGATGCTTAACACGCAGCTTTCGGGAATGACGATGGATGAGATCTCACTCTCCATGATCACCGGGCTTAAAGCTCAGGCCGGAGCTCACTCGGGAGTCATCTCAGAAGTGATCGACGCGGTAGCCGAAGCAATTTCCGCAGAAGAAGACCTTAAGGTTTACACGAGCGGAGCAAACAACATACTTAAATATCCCGAACTCAGCGATAACTCCGAGAAGGCAGGACATCTCATCAATACTTTCGAAGAAAGAGAAGGACTTGAGGAACTGATCATCGGAGGCGAGGACGGAGACGAAGCCATCAAGGTATATATAGGAAGCGAGAACAAGGTCAGCGGCATGGAAGACTGCAGCGTCGTAACCGCAACCTACGAGCTTGAAGGCGGAATGAAGGGAACAATAGGAATCGTCGGACCTAAGAGAATGGATTACGACAAGGTAGTCGGAACTCTGAAATCACTAAGAAGCGGTCTGGATGATCTTTATAAAAAAGACAACTAGAAAGGATCTGTTCATATAATGAGCAAAGAAGAAGCAGACAAGGTAATCAACAAGGATACGGGAGAGACCGTTACCGAAGAAACCTCCGAAGATGTTTCCGAACTCGAAGAAGCCGTTGAGGAAGCTGCTGAAGATGCAGAGGCGGAAGAGATCGAGATAACAGGCGAATCCGAAGAGTCCGGCGAAGAGAAAGCCGAAGAGGGTTCGGGCAAGAAATCCTGGTCGGAGAAAAAGGCCGAGAAGAAAGCCCAGAAAGCCGATAAGGAAAAAGAAGCCCTGAAGGCAAGGGTCGAAGAACTTGAAGATAAGACCAAGAGACAGCTTGCGGAGTTCGAGAATTTCAGAAACCGTTCCGAAAAAGAAAAAGCACAGTCCTTTGACAGAGGAGCCGCATCGGTTCTCGAAAAGCTTCTCCCCGTCGTAGATAACTTCGAAAGAGGATTTGCGGCAGTCGAAGAAGAGGATAAGGATGACGCCTTCGTAGTAGGAATGGATAAGATTTACAGACAGCTCATGGATGAGCTGGACAAGATGGGAGTTAAGCCCATCGAAGCGGTCGGCAAAGAATTCGATCCCGCCTTCCACAATGCGGTAATGCAGACAGAGAGCGATGAATACGAATCCGGAGTGGTCGCACAGGAGCTTTTGAAAGGCTATACATATCACGATACCGTTTTAAGACACAGCATGGTATCGGTGGTTCAATAATAAATTCAAGAATTATTCCTTAAGGAGGAAAAGAATATGAGCAAGATTATAGGTATTGACCTTGGAACAACAAACAGCTGCGTATCAGTAATGGAAGGCGGAAAGCCTACCGTTATCGCTAACGCAGAAGGCGCAAGAACTACCCCTTCGATCGTTGCTTTCACCAAGAACGGTGAGAGACTTGTAGGTGAGCCTGCAAAGCGTCAGGCAGTTACCAACGCAGATAACACCATCTCTTCAATCAAGAGAGATATGGGTACCGACCGTGGCCGCAACATCGACGGCAAGAAGTATTCACCTCAGCAGATCTCCGCAATGATCCTTCAGAAGCTTAAGGATGATGCAGAGAGCTATCTCGGTGAGAAGGTTACCGAAGCTGTTATCACCGTTCCCGCATATTTCAACGATGCACAGCGTCAGGCAACCAAGGATGCAGGTAAGATCGCAGGACTCGATGTAAAGCGTATCATCAACGAGCCCACCGCAGCAGCACTTGCATACGGACTTGATAACGAAAAAGAGCAGAAGATCATGGTATATGACCTCGGCGGCGGTACCTTCGATGTATCCATCATCGATATCGGCGACGGCGTCATCGAAGTTCTTTCAACCAACGGTGATACCCACCTCGGCGGTGACGACTTCGATAACAAGATCATCGACTGGATGCTTTCCGAGTTCAAGAAGGCTGAAGGCGTAGACCTTTCCGGCGACAAGATGGCAATGCAGAGACTTAAGGAAGCTGCAGAGAAAGCTAAGAAGGAGCTTTCCAGCGCCATGACCACCAACATCAACCTTCCTTTCATTACCGCTACCAGCGAGGGACCCAAGCATTTCGACATGAACCTCTCCAGAGCACAGTTTGACGAGCTCACCAGAGACCTTGTCGAGAGAACCGCAATCCCCGTTCAGAACGCTATGAAGGATGCAGGACTTACCAATGCCGATCTCGGACAGGTTCTCCTTGTCGGCGGATCAACCCGTATCCCTGCAGTTCAGGATAAGGTTCGTCAGCTTACCGGCAAAGAGCCTTCCAAGAACCTCAACCCCGATGAGTGCGTTGCTATCGGTGCTTCCATCCAGGGTGGTAAGCTCGCTGGCGATGCAGGTGCGGGTGACATCCTTCTCCTTGATGTAACTCCTCTTACTCTTTCAATCGAGACCATGGGAGGTATCGCTACTCACCTTATCGAGAGAAATACCACCATCCCTACCAAGAAGAGCCAGGTATTCTCAACTGCAGCAGATAACCAGACCGCAGTTGACATCAACGTAGTACAGGGTGAGAGACAGTTCGCACGTGACAACAAGTCACTCGGACAGTTCAGACTCGACGGCATCGCTCCCGCTCCCAGAGGAGTACCTCAGATCGAAGTCACCTTCGATATCGATGCAAACGGTATCGTTAACGTATCCGCTAAGGATCTCGGAACCGGAAAAGAGCAGCACATCACAATCACCGCAGGCTCCAACATGTCCGACTCCGATATCGAGAAGGCTATCAAAGAGGCTCAGGAGTTCGAGGCTCAGGATAAGAAGAGAAAAGAAAACGTTGAGACCATCAACGATGCAGACGCTTTCGTATTCCAGACCGAGAAGGCTCTTAACGAAGTAGGAGACAAGATCTCCGATTCCGATAAGTCCCAGGTACAGGCTGACCTTGATAAGGTTAAGGAACTTGTTGCCAAGGTTAAGGGTAACGAGGCAAGTGCAAGCGAGTCCGATATCGATGCACTCAAGGCTGCTAAGGAGCAGCTCACCAATTCCGCTCAGTCCGTATTCACCAAGATGTATGAAGCTGCAGGCGCTGCAGCAGGCGCGGGCGCAGGTCAGGGTGCAGGCCCCGACATGGGAGGATTCTCCGGAGCAGGTGCAGGTCCCGAGCAGGCTTCACAGGGTTCTGCAGATGATGATGTTATAGACGGAAATTTCCGTGAGGTTTAATAAATATGGCAGAGAGTAAGCGCGACTACTACGAGGTTCTCGGAGTAGACAAAACTGCCGACGAGGCAGCGCTTAAAAAAGCATACAGGGTGCTTGCCAAAAAGTACCATCCGGATGCTAATCCCGGCGATAAGGAAGCGGAGGCCAAGTTCAAAGAGGCCTCCGAAGCCTATGCCGTTTTGAGCGATCCCGACAAGAGGGCTAAATACGACAGATACGGACATGCCGCATTCGAAGGCGGCGCCGGTGGCGGCGGAGGATTTGACTTCAACAATATGGACTTCTCCGATATCTTCGGTGATTTCGGTGACATATTCGGAAGTTTCTTCGGCGGCGGAAGAAGATATTCATCCGCAAGTAACGGTCCCATGAAGGGTGCAAACATCCGCACAAGTGTAAGGCTTACATTTATGGAAGCCGTATTCGGATGCAAAAAAGAGATCGAGCTGAATGTCAAAGAGGAATGTAAATCCTGTAAGGGATCCGGTGCCAAGGCGGGAACCGCTCCCGAAACATGTTCTACCTGCGGAGGTAAGGGCCAGGTATTCATTTCCAGAAATTCGGTATTCGGTCTTATGAGAAGTGCCGAGATATGTCCGGATTGCCGCGGAACAGGTAAGATAATCAGAGATAAATGTCCCGATTGTAAAGGCCAGGGATACATCTCCATCAAGAAGAGATATTCGGTTGATTTCCCTGCAGGTATCGACAACGGTCAGGCGGTAAGTCTTGCGGAGCTCGGTGATCCCGGAACAAACGGAGGCCCCAGAGGAGATGTCAGAGTCGAGGCGATAGTCGACAGACATCCCGTATTCCAGAGAGAAGGATTCGATATCTATTCATTCGTTCCCATCTCTTATGCGATTGCGGCACTGGGAGGTCCGGTTCTCGTAGATACAGTGGACGGCAAAGTCATTTATGATGTCAAAGCCGGAACACAGACCGACATGAGAGTAAGACTCAAGGGCAAGGGAGTTCCTTCATGGAGGAACAAAAACCAGAGAGGCGATCATTACATCACCCTGGTTGTGGAAACGCCCGAGAAACTTTCCAACGAGGCCAAGGAACTTCTCAAAAAATTTGATGCATTAACGGGGGATTCTCTTCATGCTGCCGAAAAAGCATCAGGGGCAGGTGCGGAAACCAAAGAAAAACCCGGCAAAAAGAAAAAATTGTTTTAAAAAATAGTAAAAGTGCAACACTACGTTGCACTTTTTTTGGCATTTAGAGACTTGTAAGATTTTTGTAAATACGATATATTAAATTTACTTAATGGATTAAGTTGCGTGTGTGAGGGGCATAGGGGAGTTTAATATATGGTATCAATGAAGGATATCGCCAGAGAATGTGGCGTATCGGTAGCAGCGGTAAGTAAGGCGCTCAGCGGACAACCCGATATCAGCGAGGCAACTCGCGAGAAGATCAAGAAAGCTGCAAGCACTATGGGTTATCAGCCTAATTCCGCAGCAAAGGTACTTCGTACCCACAGATCCAACAATATCGGCGTTTTATTCGTCGATGAGGCGCACAACGGTCTGACAAACGAATTCTTCGCTCTTCTTCTCGACAGATTCAAGCATGTCGCAGATTCCAAGGGCTATGACATAACCTTCATAAACAGAGGAATATCCTCGGGAAGTATGGGCAATATGAATTATCTGGCTCATGCAAGATACAGAGCTTTCGACGGAGTCCTGATCGCTTGTATGGATTTCCATAACGCCGAGGTTATCGAGCTCGCTCAGAGCAATATCCCTCTGGTCACCATCGACTATTCATTCGAAGATCGTATGTCGGTAGAATCCGACAACGTATCGGGTATAAGAGATCTGGTTTTATACTGTGCCAAGATGGGGCACAGAAAGATTGCATATATTCACGATGATAATGACAGTGCCGTTACAAGAGACCGCGTGGGATCGTTTAAAGACACGATGGAAAGTCTCGGACTGAGTGTTCCCGACAGCTATCTTCCCGTAGCCGAATACCGTAAAACGGAAGGCTCGAGAAAAGCGACCGAAAAACTCCTGGCACTTGAAGACAGACCAACATGTATCCTGTATCCCGACGATTTTTCCGCACTGGGCGGAATCGCAGCCATCAAGGATGCGGGTCTTGAGATTCCCAAGGATATCTCGATTGTGGGATACGACGGAATCAGGGTAGGAAGACATCTTACCCCTTCACTTACAACCTTAAGGCAGCCTACGGAACTTATCGGTGAAACCGCAGCTCAAAAGCTGATCTCATTAATAGAAAATCCCGCAGAAACAAGGATCGAAAAGGTCGTTGTAAAGGGAAGGCTCTATGAGGGCGGTTCCGTAGCCAGACTTTAAAAATCCGGTGCGTTGCACCTGTAACCAATCAATCAACTATTAAGGAGAAGTCAACATGAAATTCGGACATTTTGATGACGAGCACAGAGAGTATGTCATTGAGACCCCGAAGACCCCCCTGCCCTGGATCAACTATCTCGGCAGCAAGGAATTCTTCACACTGATCTCAAACACCTGCGGAGGCTATACCTTCTACAAGGATGCAAAGCTCCTCAGACTTACGAGATATCGTTACAATGATGTTCCCATGGACATCAACGGAAAATATTTCTACATCAAGGACGGCGATACCGTTTGGAATCCCGGATGGAAGCCTACCCAGACCAATCTCGATGAGTATGAGTGCCGTCACGGAATCGGATACAGCAAGTTCAAGGGCGTTAAGAACGGTGTAAGAGCCGATGTTCTTACCTTCGTTCCCGTTAACGATAACTGCGAAGTATCCAAGCTTGTTGTTACCAATGACTCCTCCGTTGAAAAGAATATCAGCATCTTCTCATATGTTGAGTGGTGCCTTTGGAATGCGGACGATGACAGCAGAAACTTCCAGAGAAACTTCTCTACCGGCGAAGTTGAAGTAAAGGGTTCCGCTATCTATCACAAGACCGAGTACAGAGAGCGCAGAAATCACTATGCCGTATATTCCGTAAATGCTCCCATTGCAGCATTCGATACCGCAAGAGATTCATTCCTCGGACTTTATCACTATGCGGGAAATCCCGAAGCTGTTCTTAACGGAAAGCTTACCAATTCCATGGCTTCCGGATGGAGCCCCATTGCAGCTCATCAGCTTGATGTAACCCTTAAGCCCGGTGAGAGCAAGTCTTATGTATTCGTTCTCGGATACATTGAGAATCCCGTAGAAGATAAGTGGGAAGCTCACAACGTAATCAACAAGAAGCCCGCAGAAGCACTTCTTGCAAAATATGACACCGACGCTAAGGTTGATGCAGCATTTGCTGAACTTAACGATCAGTGGGATAAGCTTCTTAATATCTACACCGTTGATTCCTCCAACGATAAGGTTAACCGTATGGTTAATATCTGGAATCAGTATCAGTGTATGGTTACCTTTAACATGTCCAGATCCGCATCCTATTATGAGTCGGGTATCGGAAGAGGAATGGGATTCAGAGATTCCTGCCAGGATCTCCTCGGATTCGTACATCTCATTCCCGACAGAGCAAGAGAGAGAATCATCGATATCGCTTCCACCCAGTTTGAGGACGGACGCGCTTATCACCAGTATCAGCCTCTTACCAAGAAGGGCAACTCCGATATCGGATCCGGATTCGGTGACGATCCCCTTTGGCTCATTGCAGGAACCAGCGCATACATCAGAGAGACCGGCGATGCTACCATTCTCGATGAGATGGTTCCTTTCGATAATGATGCATCGGTTGCTCAGACTCTTATGGAGCATCTCCGCAGATCCTTCGGTTATGTCGATACACACAGAGGACCTCACAGACTTCCTCTTATCGGAAGAGCCGACTGGAATGACTGCCTGAATCTTAACTGCCATTCAACTCAGCCCGGCGAATCCTTCCAGACCTTCGGTCCCAGCGAAGGACCCGTTGCAGAGTCCGTATTTATCGGCGGGATGTTTGTTAAGTACGGTAATGAGTATGCAGACCTCTGCGACCTCAAGGGACTTACCGATGAAGCTGCAAAGGTTCGTGCTTCAGTAGCAGAGATGAACGAGATCCTCCTTGATTCCAACGCAGGCTGGGACGGAGAGTGGTTCGTCAGAGCATATGATTCTTACGGAAACAAAGTAGGAAGCAAAGAGTGTGAAGAAGGAAAGATCTACATCGAGCCTCAGGGCTTCTGCGTACTTGCAGGTGTAGGTAAGGAATCCGGCCAGGCTCAGAAGGCACTTGATTCCGTTAAGCAGCATCTTGATACCAAGTACGGCGTAATGATCCTTCAGCCCGCATATACTGTTTATCACGAAGAACTCGGTGAAGTTTCCTCATATCCTCCCGGGTACAAAGAGAATGCAGGTATCTTCTGCCACAACAATCCCTGGGTATCCATCGCAGAGACTGTTATCGGAAGAGGAGACAGAGCATTCGAGGTTTACAAGAAGACCTGTCCCGCTTATACCGAAGAAATCAGCGAGATCCACAGAACCGAGCCTTATATCTACTGCCAGATGGTAGCAGGTGCTGATGCGAAGTTCCACGGCGAAGGAAAGAACAGCTGGCTTACCGGTACCGCAGCATGGACATTCGTAAATATCTCCCAGTACATCCTCGGAGTATATCCCACTCTCAAGGGACTTTCCGTTGATCCCTGCGTACCCGCTGATTTCGGCGATTTCAGCGTAAAGAGAATTTACAGAGGCGTTGAGTACGATATCACCGTTAAGCAGAACGGCGCTCAGAAGGGTGTTAAGGAACTTGTCGTTGACGGCGTAAAGGTTGACGGAACCGTAATCCCTTATGATGCATCCAAGAAGACCGTTAAGGTTGAAGTAGTAATGGGATGATCAATGCTTGAATAATGAAAACCCGCAGATAGAGATCTGCGGGTTTTTTATATGATAAAAGATATTTAAAAAATCATGAAGTCCCAGCCGAACACTTCGAAGAAATATTGAAAACCGTAGTGAACGTGGATCAGGATAAGTATCCATCCTGCGCAGACCAGAAATCTTGCAAAGCCGGTCTTAGCCTTTTTCTCCATGGTCAGGAAGTGGAGCATTGCGGATGCCCAGAAGAGCAGTATTCCGAACATCATGGGCCATATGAAGTTTCCGTGAGGAAGCTTGCCTCCTCCTTCGCCCAGAAGAGCTGCTTCGAGGAACCCTGTGACAAATGATAGAAGCCCCAGTTTTCCGGTGTAAGAACCCAGATAGTTTTTGCAGTCAATTATCAGTATATATATGGGAAAACTCATCATAAACAGCATGGAGAGAGGTATGTTTTCCGTATAAAGGGACCAGACCAGAAGGAAAGGTGTTAGGATGACTCCTTCGCTCTCAACATAGCTTCCGCCGAATTTGAAATACAGGAAGTATATGATGAGGATGAACAACAGGGTAGGTACGGCAGCTAAAAATGCGGGGATCAGATACTCAGTCAGGTATTTTTTTCCGGTTTCTTTCTTAAGTCTGAAAGCCGAAATGCATTCGGCAAGTATCAGGATTCCGACAGCCGGGATAAACATTTCCGCAAATACCGGCTTTGCCGTGGCGGAGATAAAGAGAACCACCGTAAGAAGTATCAAGGTTTTGTTACGGTTAAGACCAAAGAAAACAGATTTCCGGTCCTTACTCAGCTCGAGAAGATCCAGTACCAGCATGAAGCATAACAGGGCAAAGGGCCTTGCTGCCATGTGGGTGGGACTGTATAGCGGGTTAAAAGAGAACACACCCACGGTTCTTGATACACCCGCATCCAGGAATGAAATCCATATGGGCTGGATCATTGTAAGTGCAAATGAGAAGAATCCGGTAAAGACGGAAGAAGCGGAGATGCTTTTATGTGCGCACCACTTTTCCGCCATGAAAACGGTAACGAAATATGAAGCAAGGTAGAAGATGCAGCTTGATGCCGCAGCAGAGGCTTCAATCGGAAGCTTAAGCACAAGCCTGAAAAACAGTGCAAGCGTGTGCCACAGGAAATAAGGTGACATCATCCAGGCCCTGAAAGTATCGCCGCCCGTGAATGTTGCAAGATAATTATATACGTGACCGTTGTAATCCGTCAGTTCCCCGGGGAGTTCGTGGATGACCACTCCGTACATGAAATAACATAGAACGAGAGCAAATCCGAATATGGGGAGACAGTCCGAAAGGGGTCTGTTTTTTTTGCCTGATATTGAAGGATTCATGTTTGCCTAGGATTAATGCGTTATGATATCATTTGATAGGTTCAAACAGCGACAACCATTATGTTATCACAGTTTTTCGGACGGGTAAACCAATGAAGGGCTTTACTAAAACCATCATAACATGCATATGCATGCTGATAATAATTCTGATCCCCTTGCCTGCGGACGATCTTTATGTGAGATTTCATATAAAAGAAGGTGGCGTAAGCGGATACAGGATCTATTATGCTACCGACAGTAATCCGAATTTTACGGACGAGCAGCATATCGATTCGGAATATGACGAACGTACGGGGCAGATCACATTTGTATTCGATTCATCTCTTGAGGGCCGGATCACGGGAATACGTTTTGATTATCCCCCCGCAGACGACATGATCACAATCGACGGAGTGAGCGTCAACTCCGGAGGAATCGTTAAAAAGAGGCTTTCTGTTCCCGCTCTTTTTAACTCCGATGATTATCTCATGGTAAACGGGGCAACTCTTGATACCATCGAAGACAGAGAAACGGTCTGTGCATCGACCACTCCCGATGACCCTTTTGTAGTATTCGGACCCGAAGGCGTAAAGATGCTATCAACGGGTTTTTCGCATAAGTTTTCGACCAAGCTTTGCATTGCGCTTTTGATCGCAATAGCTGCTATTTTCTACAATAAAGATCTGTTCGGATCTAAAGGCGCGGAGGAATAATGATATGACACTTCAGCAGATGAGATATGTTATAGAGATTGCTGAACGCGGTTCCATGAACGAAGCTGCCAAGAACCTGTTTATGTCGCAGCCGTCACTTTCCGCATCCATCAAGGATCTCGAAGATGAAATAAATATCACCATCTTCAGAAGAAGCAATAAAGGTATCGAGCTTACTCCGGAGGGAAGTGAGTTTTTGGGATATGTAAGACAGATCCTCGACCAGTATTCTCTTATGGAAGATCATTATCTGGGAAGAAACGATCCGGAGAAAAAATTCTATGTGTCCGCACAGCACTATACCTTCGCTGTCGAGGCATTCTCGAATGCGGTGCTCAAGGCCGGAATCGATGAATATGACTTCGCTATTTATGAGACCAGAACTCACGAAATAATTTCCAATGTAAAGAACATGAGAAGCGAACTCGGAATTCTGTATCTGAATGATTTTAACGAGCGCGTTCTTTTGAATGACATAACAGAGAATAATCTGGTATTTACCGAACTGTTTTCATGCAAGACATATGTGTATTTGGGAGCGGATCACCCTCTTGCCAAGAAGAAAAAGATTTCCTTCAAGGAACTTGATGAATACCCTTGTCTTTCTTTCGACCAGGGTGAAAAGAATTCCTTCTATTACGCGGAGGAAGTTCTGAGCACATATCCGTACAAGAAACTTATCCATGTCAACGACAGAGCCACCGCACTTAATATGATGACACTTCTTAATGCGTACACACTGTGCAGCGGTGTTATATGCAGGCAGCTCAACGGAACCGGATATGTGGCACTGCCTCTCGAAAGTGATGAAGTGATGCGTATCGGCTATATCAAGAGAAGCGATGCAAAGCTCAGTGATATAGCCAAGATATTTATAAAGGAAATGAAAAAATATGGCGGTAAGAAGGGCTGAAATAAAAGATATTCCCCGTTTGGAAGAGATTCTGTATCAGGTTCATGACGTGCATGCGAGAGTGCGCCCCGATCTGTTTATTCCCGGCAAAAAGAAGTATACCGCCGAAGAACTTGAAGCGCTGATCGGAAGCGAAGACACCATCATCTTTGTATGCACCGATGATACGGGCCTGATAATGGGATATGCATTTTGTATGGATAAGACCTATCCCGGAAACCATTCCACCAATCCCGATAAAATGTTATACATCGACGATCTGTGTGTTGATGAAAAATTTCGAGGAAAGCATGTGGGAAGGATCCTTTGCGAATATGTAAAAGAGTACGCGAAGGAAAAGGGATATCAGCGGATAACTCTTAATGTATGGGAGTTCAATACCGGTGCCAGGGCATTCTACGATGCACTGGGATTTGAGCCTCTTAAGACCGTAATGGAAATGAGATTGTGATGGCAGAAATAACACTAAAAAAGGGCGGCGGCAGATATTTAAAAAGCGGCGGCCAGTGGATATACGACAATGAGATAGAGAAAGTATCCGGAGAATATGAACCCGGCGATATCGTCACGGTTCTTGATTTTGACGGATACAAACTGGGAAAAGGATACATTAATCCAAACAGCACAATTCGTGTCAGAATGCTTGAAAGATATCATGATGACGAGATAGATGAGGCATTCTGGGAAAAAAGAGTACGTGACGCCTGGGAATACAGAAAGTCTGTCGTTGATACTTCAAGCTGTCGTATTCTTTTTTCGGAAGCGGATTATGTGCCCGGACTTGTGGTAGATAAGTTCGAAGATGTGCTGGTATGCGAATGCGAAACTCTCGGAATGGAGAGGCATAAAGAGCTCATCTGTAATCTGGTAAAGAAAGTACTCGAAGAAGAAGGCATCAAGATCAGAGGTATCTACGAAAGAAGCGATGCTTCCGTCAGAAAACTGGAAGGACTCGAGAAGGTAAAGGGATTTATCGGAGAGCCCTTCGATACAAATGTTGTCATTACCGAAAACGGAGTTAAGTATAAAGTAAACATCGAGGAAGGTCAGAAGACAGGATTTTTCCTGGATCAGAAATATAACAGAGCTGCCGCTGCGAAGCTTTGCAAAGGCAAGAAGGTGCTGGACTGTTTTACACATACGGGATCTTTTGCACTGAATGCAGGCCTTGCGGGAGCGGAAAGCGTACTCGGTGTGGATGCGTCGGAACTTGCCGTAAACCAGGCAAGAGAAAATGCGGAGCTTAACGGATTGTCTGACAGAGTTAAGTTTATGACTGCGGATGTATTCGAGCTTCTGCCCGAGCTTGTATCAAAGGGTGAAAGCTACGATGTGGTAATACTGGATCCTCCCGCATTTACCAAGTCGAGATCCGCTGTTAAGAATGCAATAAAGGGATACCGCGAGATCAATACGAGAGGAATGAGACTGGTTAAGCCCGGCGGATTTTTGTGCACTTGTTCCTGTTCGCATTTTATGGAACCTGAGCTTCTCGAAAAAACAATTCTCGAAGCTGCCAAGGGTGCAAGGAAAAGACTGCGTCAGGTCGAGTACAGACTCCAGTCCCCGGATCATCCGTATTTGATGGGATGTCCCGAATCACTTTATCTAAAGTTTTTTATCTACCAGGTATTTGAAGAATATTGATATTAAAATTTTGCCGAAGTATTCCGATACTTCGGCAATTCTTTTATTTTTCTAAAATTTCACTTTTTCGCGAGCATTATTTATAGAGAGTGGTATAATACGGTTTCGGTATAAAGAATGTTGACCGCAGAAGCCTTTGAACTTAAGGGGCGTCTGCGGTTTATGTGCTTTTTGAGGAATAAGGAAACGAAATCGGAGGATAAATGGTGGAAAACAGTAAAGAGAAGAGGAAGAACGAAACCGACAACTCATTTATGTTAAAAGTTGCCACATTTATAGTCGACAGAAGGAACCTTTTTTTCCTTCTGATAGGTATTGCACTTATTTTCAGTGCCATAGCATCAAAGTGGGTCAAGGTTGAAAATGACCTGGCGGCCTATCTGCCCGACACTTCGGAAACCAGCAGGGCACTTGATCTGATGAGCGATCAGTTCATCACATACGGAAGTGCTTCACTTATGGTCACCAACATCACATATGATGAAGCAGAAGAAATCTATGACAGAATCAATGAAAGAGAAGATGTGACCATGGTCTCTTTCGGAGACGGGGCCGATCACTACAATGATTTCTCCGCACTTTATGACATAACCTTCGCATATCCCGAAGATGACGAAAGATGCCTTGCGGGACTTGATGAGATCAAGGAGATGCTTTCGGATCATGATATATATGTCAGCACATCCATGGGAGACCAGGCTGCGGATATTATCGCGGAGGAAATGAAAGTTGTATCCGCACTTGTTGCCCTGGTTGTTCTCTCTGTACTTATCTTCACATCATCGACTTATGCGGAGGTTCCGGTTCTGCTCCTTACATTCGGTGCATCGGCAGTGCTTGCCGCAGGTACGAATTTCTTTCTCGGAACGATCTCTTTTGTATCCGATTCCGTCACCATAGTTCTGCAGCTTGCTCTGTCCGTGGATTACGCGATCATCTTCTGTAACAGATACAAAGAAGAACACAGGGCACTTGATATAAGAGAAGCGGATATCGTTGCACTTTCAAAAGCGATACCCGAGATATGCTCGAGCTCACTTACAACCGTTGGCGGACTTATCGCAATGATGTTCATGCAATACGGAATAGGTAAGGATATGGCTATCTGCCTGATCAAGGCAATCTTTTTCTCACTCTTATCCGTATTCCTACTGATGCCAGGACTTATCATGGTATTCGGAAAAGCCATGGATAAGACAAGGCATAAGAGCTTTATTCCCAAGATCTCATTTATCGGAAAGTTTGATCATCTTACCAGATTTATCGTTCCTCCGATATTTGTGCTCGCGGTAATATATGCATTCTATCTTTCCGGCAACTGCCCTTACGTATACGGCTATTCCAAGATAGAAACACCCGTTAAGAATGAAACCCAGATCGCGGATGAGATGATCGATTCCGCATTCGGAGATAAGAACTTCGTCGCAATGATGGTTCCTGCCGGCAATTATGAAAAAGAAGCTTTGCTCATGAGTACTCTGGAAGCAATGCCCGAAGTCGATTATTGTCAGGGACTTGCAAATACCGAAGCCATGGACGGATATATGCTCACGGATGCGCTCAGTGCCAGAGAGTTTTCCGAACTGTTCAATGTGGATTATGAAGTGAGCGAGCTTCTGTATATGGCATATGCCATAGGTGATGAGAATTATGCCAAGATCATAAACGGATTTTCCGGATATAAGATTCCTTTGATAGACATAGTCATGTTCCTGTATGACGAAGTCGAGGAAGGATATGTAACCCTTGACGACGATCTGATGGATACGCTCAAAGAAGCGAATGCCCAGATGCAGATGGCCAAGGATCAGCTTCAGGGTGAAGAGTACAGCAGAATACTTGTTTATCTCAATCTTCCCCAGGAAGGCGATGAGACTTTTGCGTTCCTTGATGAAATGCATGAGATTGCCGGAAGTTATTACGACGGTGCGGATAAGATCCTGATCGCCGGAGAATCCACCAGCCAGTACGATCTTAAGAAAACCTTCGCCCGTGATAATACGGTAGTAAGCATCGTATCCATACTTGCGGTTCTGGCCGTACTTCTCTTTACATTCCTGTCAGCGGGAATGCCGGTGCTTCTCATAATTGTTATTCAGGGTGCGATATGGATCAACTTCTCGTTCCCGACGATCCAGCATACGTATCTCTTTTTCATGGGATACCTGATAGTAAGCTCCATTCAGATGGGTGCAAACATCGACTATGCGATTGTCATATCCGGCAGATATACCGAGCTTCGCAAGGTCATGGGTAAAAAAGAAGCCGTCATCGAGACACTTAATTTTGCATTTCCCACCATCATCACTTCAGGTTCCATGATGGTTTTGTCAGGCGTTGCCATAGGAAGGCTGTCATCCGATGCAACCATATGCGGCATCGGTCAGTGTCTGGGAAGAGGAACCACCATATCGATCATATTGGTAATGTTTGTCCTGCCTCAGATATTAATGGTGGGTGAGAAGATAATCGAAAAGACTTCCTTCGAAGTATCCGTACCCATCAAGCTTAACCGCGGATTCGGAACGGTTAGTGTCGACGGATTTGTAAGAGGTCAGATAAACGGAACCGTTATTGGCGAGATGCATGCACTTGTAAGAGGAGAGGTTGCTGCGGTTGTTACCATGGGCGGAATGCAGGAGGTCAGTGAAGATGCTTTGCCGGATGCGGAACCCGGAAAGGAGGCGTGCGATGAGAAATAATTATTTATTTAAAACCATCACAGCACTTTCTATAGCTGCAACTCTTATCGTCGCACCTTTTGCGGGACTTGCCGTAAATGCGGAGGAAAACGATTGGAACGGTCTTACTTATATAGAGATAAACACTCAGGAAGAGCTTGTGGAGTTTGCGGAGAACTGTCATATCGAAAGCTGGTCCTATGATAAGTATGCGGTTTTGCAAAGCGACATTTATCTGACGGACGATGAATTTACGGGCATCCCCATCTTCTCCGGAATATTTGACGGAAACGGGCATACCGTTTACGGATACAATTACGAGGGCACAGGATATGTGCAGGGATTTTTCAGATATATCGGCAAGACGGGTATGGTCAGGAATCTGACCGTCGATTCGGATATTACTGCCGCAGGTGACGGATATGTTACCGGAATAATCGCCGGAATAAACGACGGTATCATTAAGGATTGTTTTTCAAAGGGATACGTCAGCGGTGATACAGCAACCGGAGGAATAGTCGGAATAAACGGACTCTCCGGACTTGTCACCGGCTGTAAAAATGCCGCCGAGGTATCGGGCTTTTACTATACCGGCGGCATAAGCGGAAGAAATTACGGAGCGATAAGCTCATGTGTCAACTACGGAAATATCGATTCCACAACAGCGTGGGTTGAAGAGATTGACGAAAAGCAGGTAGACATCATTTCTGAGATCACAGGTGATGTATCGATCGTCTCTTATCAGACCGGTGTGGATATCGGCGGTATATGCGGATTTTCAAGAGGAGTTGTGGAAGGCTCCAGAAACGAGGGAATCGTCGGTTACGAAAGAGTCGGATACAATGTCGGCGGAATATGCGGAAGACAATCCGGCATCATATACGGCTGTACCAACTACGGACCCGTAATGGGTAAAAAGGATGTGGGCGGTATTGTCGGACAGCAGGAGCCCTATATCGAAACGGACAAGGCAAAGTCCATCACCGATTCCATTGCAAGAATAAATGTTTTAACAAACAGAGCTGCACAGAATGCTGCAGATGCAACTCCCGATATTCAGGCTGCACTTGCAACTCTTCAGGCAGCTTCGGGAAAAGCATTGGACGATGCACAGTCCATGACCGGTAATGCATCCGATTATAAGCTGGACGAAAACAGAGACTGGGCATCCATGATAGAGCAGCAGGCGGAAAATGCAGGAAAGGCTGCCGCAGATTCCGTAAGGGAAAAATACGACGATCTGTTTGATGAACTGAGCGCGCAGGATATTCCTTCCTATGACGAGCTCATGGAACTTCTGGAACGCTATGACGATCCCGCTCTTCCCGATGAACTTAAGGATGAAGCGGATGAACTGAAAGAGGCTGCGGAGGAAGAAAAGGAAGAAGCCCGCGACGAAGCCGAGCGTGAAAGACAGGAGATCGGAAACGAGATCAATTCTTCCATAAACGGAGAGATCGGAAGATGGAACTCCGCAATGGAAAATTTGGATAAAAACAGTGAGATCCTTACGGGAGATCTTCAGCAGGTAAGATATGCAAGCGATGTACTGATCAGTGTCACGAATATGTATTCCACGCAGCTGTCGAATGACATCATGGCAGTTAATGCAAGTATCAACGATACTTACAGACTGATAGACGATCTTATATCCGGAACTCAGGACGAAGGTTTGCGTTATCTTTTTTCCGATGTATCGGAATCCGATAATCCGGATATGGTTAATGGAAGGTGCGTGGGATGCGTAAACTACGGAACAGCATCCGGAGATATCAATGTGGGCGGCATTGCGGGAAATCTCTCTGTGGATGACGAGAATCTCGAAAGCAGCGTATTAAGAACCTTCGACTTAAGAGCCGGAGAAGGCTATGCGATATCCAGCATAGTCACCGACTGTGAAAACGACGGAGTCATCAGAGTAAGAAGCACCTGTGCGGGCGGTATTGCCGGAAACATGGAACACGGATGCATAAAAGCCTGCAGAGGCTACGGCGGAATAATATCCGAAGAAGGTGAGTATATCGGAGGTATAGCCGGTTCATCCGAAGGAAGTGTTGTATCATCCTATTCACTTTGCAGTCTTTCCGGAAAAGGACCCGTCGGCGGAATCGCAGGTTACGCAGAATCCGTCAAAAACTGCTTATCCATGCCGGTGTTCGGAGACATAAGCGGAAAATGCGGAGGAATAGCGGGACAGATCCTCAGGGATTCCGAGACCGAAAGCATAGACGGCACCGAGTTCTACGGAAATTATTATGTATCGAATGAGTACTACGGGATCGATGATATCAGCTATGACGATATTGCTTCCGAGATAGGATATGAGGACGCACTTCTTATGAAGGGTGTACCCGAAGAGTTCGAAGATCTTAAAGTCATCTTTGTTGCTGACGGAAAGATCCTTTCGGAGGTAAGGGCATCCTACGGTGACAGAGTGGAGAATCTGACGCTTCCGAGTATTCCCGATAAGGACGGAAGCTACGGAGTATGGCCGGATCTGTCGGGAATGACCGTTTGTGGAAATCTGATGATAGAAGCCGAATATGTATCCCATGTTGCTGTCATCAGAAGTGAGAGCGAATATGAGGATTCCGGAAAACCCATCGCACTGATGCAGGGGCAGTTCAAAGAAGCGGATTCCGTAAGAGCAGATGTGACCGAAGCAGACTTTGAGCCAGACGACGGAAGTGCATACACCGATGTTACCTTTTACAGCGTAGGCTTTGAGGGAAGCGGAGACCTGAACGAATTCTCCTGCAAGCTCAGACTCTACAGTCCTTACGATGAGTACAGAGTCTGGATAAGACAGGACAATGAATGGAAGGCGGCCGAGTTTACCGCGGAAGGAAGCTATGCTCAGATGACCATGGATTCCGCCGTTGCCATGTACGCAATCACCCAGGTTCCCGACGAAAGACTTAAGTATGCGGGATATGCCGCAATAGCAATACTTTTGATCACGGGAGCTCTGATCCTTATCGTCAGGGGCGTACGCTCGGTAAAAAAGGTTAAAGCCACCCCAAAAACTTCGGAAAAATAAGGCATTTAGGGCTTTTATGCCTTGCTATTGCCAAACAATCGTTATAAAATATAGGGTAAGCCTCTGAGAAGGCTTGCCCTATTTGTTTTAAGCGAATTCCTGCCGGTAGCAGGACGCATGAAAGGAGAAAATGTATTATGGATCAGGAAATGTTTTTAAGTCTCTATCGTCATTCTATTGCCCACGTTCTGGCAAAAGCAGTCATCGAAATCTACGGAAAAGAAAACGTGCAGTATGCCATCGGACCTCAGATCTCCGACGGTTGCTACTATGATTTCGTGCTTCCCCGTGCGGTCACGGAGGAGGATTATCAGGTTATCGAAAACAAGATGACCGAAATAATCAAGAGAAAAGAGGACTGGAGAAGAGAGGAAATCGCTAAAGCCGACGCCCTCGAAATGTTCAAGGATCAGAAGTTTAAGACCGAGATCATAAATGACCTTCCCGAAGACGAGAAGCTCACCGTTTACTACACAGGTGATGATTATGTAGATCTGTGCCGCGGACCTCATGTAGAGAATTCAAGAGAACTCATGGGTGTTGCTTTCAAAGTAAGAAGTGCTTCCGCAGCATACTGGAGAGGCGACCAGAAGAGGGATGTAATGCAGAGAATTTATGTATATGCATTCCCCAATAAAGACGAACTCAAGGCTCACCTCAATATGATCAGAGAGGCTATGGAAAGAGACCACAAAAAGCTCGGACCCAAGCTCGATCTGTTTATGTTCAGCGAATCCGCTCCCGGAATGCCTTACTGGCTTCCCAGAGGATGGAGACTTTACAGAACTCTTATGGAATTCTGGAGAGACATCCACGACAGACACGGATATCAGGAGATCAAGACTCCCATCATCAACAACAAGAAGCTCTGGCTTATCAGCGGACACTGGGCTCACTACGTAAATAACATGTTCATCGTACCCGGAGTTCTCGGCAATATAGATGCCAAGGCGCTTATTCCTCAGGAAGACGGTTCACAGTCCGAAGTGACACTCAATCCGGTATACGATCAGAATGATGACGATACCATGGCTGCAAAGCCCATGAGCTGTCCCAATGCGATGAACGCTTATAAGAGAACCATTCACTCTTACAAAGAGCTTCCCATCCGTTACAACGAAGTAGGACTTGTACACCGTAAAGAGAAATCGGGACAGATGAACGGACTTTTCCGTGTTCAGGAGTTCCGTCAGGACGACGACCATACATTCGTAATGGAGTCACAGATCGAAGATGAGATCGCCGACATCATGGAGATCGCAGACCAGATCTACTCCACCTTCGGAGTAACCTACAGAGCAGAGCTCTCAACCAGACCCGAGGATTTCATGGGTGAGATCGAAACCTGGGACAGAGCAGAGGCTGCTCTTAAGAAGATCCTCGACAAGAAGTACGGCGAGGGCGGATATGAGATCAACGAAGGTGACGGCGCATTCTACGGACCCAAGATCGACCTTCAGATGAAGGATGCTCTCGGAAGAGAATGGCAGTGCGGAACCATCCAGCTTGACTTCCAGCTTCCTCACAACTTCGGACTTACTTATCAGGATGCCGACGGAAGCATGACTCAGCCCATCGTCATTCACAGAGCAATCTTCGGTTCATTCGAGAGATTCATCGGAATCATCATCGAGAACTTCAAGGGTGCATTCCCCTTCTGGATCTCACCTTATCAGGTTGCTCTTGTACCCATTAAGCCCGAGCACAATGACTTTACCAAAGAGCTTCAGAAGAAGCTTGAGGATGCCGGCATTCGTGTCGAGGCAGATTATGCCGATAAGAACATGAACGAGAAGATCAAGTTCTTCAAGACCATGAAGGATCCTTATATCGTAGTTGTCGGTGATAAAGAAGTTGAATCAAAGACTCTTTCCATTACGGTAAGAGGACAAAAAGAACAGCTCCACGATGTACCCGTTGATGCATTCGTTGCAGCATGTAAGAAGCTGAACGAAAACAGAGCACAGGAACTTGACGGACAGATAAATGGCTGATAACAAAAGCTACACAAGAGGACAGACAATCGTCGAAGCGGGCAGCGCAATGACGTCCCTGGGTCTCGTGATCTCGGGACGTGTATGCGCTGTTTATCCCGGCGGTGCGATGATGCTCGAAAGAGGTGACGTCATCGGTATCACCGAGGTTGTTAATGAAGTTCATTTCCTGGGATATAAAGCCGTTTCCGATTCGGTTGTCATCCCCTACCCTTATACGAATCTCGAAAACTTAGAGATGCTCTTTTCACAACACAATGATTTTGCGAGGGTATCTCTTTGTTCTCTTTTTAAGCAGATTACAGGTCTTTTGGGACAGTGTCAGATTTCCGAGATTCATACGGGAGACCTCTACCAGAAGCTTTTAAAAGACATCGATCTGTATAACGAGATGTGCAGAAAGTTCAGAATCAAGGCTCAGGATCTGAGCGAAGCATCCGAACTTGATACGGACATGATGGATGAATCTTCGGATGCATGGCTTGCAGATTACTATGCGGGCCTTATGAAGCTTTACCAGTCCGAAACGGGAAAGAATGTAATCTCGGATCTGTCCGTAACCATGGGCATGCTCAGAAAGGGCAGCCTGGATTCCAGAAAAGCATATTCGCTTCTGGACAATTATTATTCTTTCAGACAGGAACTCGGAAACCTTTATTTCAAGCCTGACGGAAAGGATCTGTATGCTTCTCTGACACAGCTTTTCTTCCGGCTTAAAGAAGGCAGTCCCCAGATGTTTGAACTCAGAAAGATCATTACCCGCATAGAAGAATCCTTCTATGATGAGGTTGGTCTGGACGAGGATATCTATAGAAAACGTATCGATGATTTTGCCGAAAAGGCAGACAATATTCCCGAAGACGCAGGTGATGCCGAAGAGGAAGATACCGAAGAACATTCCGTTCCCATGGAAGAACTGGAAAATTCACTCGATACGATCATTGACTTTCTTGAAGACGACTCGGATAAGATCACTGACTTTAAGACTCACGTGATAGATCTGAGGAATGTCGACGATCCCGAATCAATCGATGATGATGTATCAACCCTGAGAAGACAGATAGCACAGGAATATTATCATGTTTATAAAGCGGCATTTTTCAAGTCTCTTGAAAAGACTCCGCCTCTTCCCGTCCGCATGTTACTGTACTTCGGTTATGCGGATGAAAATCTTGCAGGCAAAAAATACACCGCTTATCTGGCAAAGCTGGCATCCTCCATCGCAGATCATTCTTTTGCCGGATTATACACATTCTATGACTGGCTGAAGGCCATCTACGAAGGCAAAAAAGATCCCAGCCGCGATGAGTTCGATTCCGATTACACCGATACTGTCCACAAATTAAAAGTACAGAACAAGATCGATGCGGCGGAGGAAAAGAAGAGACTTTCCGACGGCGTTGCAAAGGCAGAATTCGAACTGGACAATTTCTTCAGAAACGCCAACAAGGTTACCTACGGAAGGATCACCACATTCTGTCCCGTATTTATGGATAAGACCTGCGTAAAAGATCCGGAGAATTGTCTGGTGGATCTTGATAAAGTATCCGCAGCCATCGATCAGGTCAGAAAGATAGATTATACGGCATATTACCGTGAGACTCTCGATAAAGAGAACCATGAGATCATGGGAAAGGAATCCATACATGTGGAGTATCTCCCCGATTTCATCCTCATGCCCAACATGGGAACCAGAGCGGTAATGTGGCAGGAGATAGAAGGCAAAGTCAGAAATTCGCCGGCGAGAATGGCGATTTCAATATTCCATGCGGAGGATCTCTTAGGTACCGTCATCAGACTTACCGGAGATTTCAGATGGGAGCTTTGCAAGAGAATTCAGGGCGCAAGATGGAACGATGTAAGCGACCATTCACTTACCAGCGATTATTTCGATTACGTTCAGTTCTATCGCAAGAACAGAGATCTTTCTCCCGAGATCAAAGAGAAGATCAGAACTTCACTTCAAAGAGCCAAGAACAGTTTCAAGGAAATGTTCATAAGAGACTACACTCTCTGGGTTCTCTACGAAGGAAACGGTTCACCCAGACTCAACAAAGTGGCAAGACAGATACTTTATACATATTGTCCTTTTGATGCACCTCTTGCCGCCAAGAATAAAATCAACCCGATCTACACTGAGATCATAGAAAGAAGCGATATCAAGAAGGCACAGAGACTCCACCGCCTTGAGACGCTTGAGAAGAAAGTGATTGCTTCCGGCCTGAAAGTACCCGATTCGCTTAAGGCAGAGATCGACTATGTAAACGGAAAAGTAAGCAGATAGCGGAGATAACCATGGCAATGAATCCGATAGCAATGATGCAGGCTGCGGGCAGGATCAAGCTCTTTAAGGAGCAGCACCCTAAGGCTCTGGCATTTATACGATCGGTATCGGAAGGTGATCTGAGGGAAGGATCCGTCATAGAAGTCAAAGTGACTACGCCCGAAGGCAAGGAATCCGTATCCAATATCAAACTCACCAAAGATGATATCGAAACCTTTAACCTTATCAAAAACGGACAGATAGGAAACTGATCAATGAAAACGGATGACGTAATTGTAGAGATCGAAAAAGTTGTTCGCGGAAAAAGAGGCGTTATCACCATGGCACTTGCAACACTCCTTGCGGGCGGCCATGTTCTTCTCGAAGATATTCCCGGCGTGGGAAAGACCACTCTTGCGGTAGCATTATCCAGGGCTTTGGGACTTGATTTTGCGAGAGTGCAGTTCACACCCGATGTTGTTCCCGGAGACCTTCTCGGCTTTACATATTACGATCAGAAAACCGGTGAATTTATTTTCCGTGAGGGAAGTATTTATACAAATCTTTTCCTTGCGGATGAGATAAACAGAACATCACCCAAGACCCAGTCCGCACTTCTCGAAGTAATGGAAGAAAGACATGCAACTGTTGAAGGCAAGACAAGAGAGCTTCCGGAGCCTTTTTTTGTAATAGCTACCGAGAATCCCTTCGGATCCAGCGGAACTCAGAAGCTTCCCGAATCACAGCTCGACAGATTCATGACCTGCATGAAAGTCGGATACCCCGACCACGGAAGCGAAGTCGAGGTTCTAATAAACGATTCCCATTCAAAACTCGATACGGTTAATCCCATCTTCTCGGCAGAGGAGATTGTTGCGGTACAGAAACAGATTGAGAATATTCATGTGGATCAGTCTCTTTATGATTACATAGTTGTTCTGTCCGAGACCACCAGAAACGATGAGAGGCTTTCCCTTGGACTTTCACCCAGAGGAAGTATCGCTCTTTACAAGGTTTCAAGAGCGCTCGCATACATGATCGGAAGAGATTATCTTACTCCCCAGGATATAAACACAGCCTGGATGTATGTTGCCGCACACAGAGTCAGAGTATCTCCCAGAGGAAGATCCATGGGACTTTCCGCTGAAGACATTCTCACCGATATCATTAAATCAGTGCCCGTTCCCAAGATCGGTTAAATATGGAACATCTTAAAAATGCTCTGTATATTATTTCATACGTGATGATGGTGGCTGCTGTTTTACTGGTAACTGTTTTCTACAGACAGCCGCTTGCTTCCGTGCTTCTGGTTTTTCTCATTATTCTCCCTTTTATATCACTTGCTTCCGGTGCATACGGATATAAACATATATCCGTTACTGCGACCGCACCTTCGGAATCAATAAATGCAGGCGATGAATTCAGGATCAGGTTCCATATCAGGAACACTTCTCCGGTTCCTCTTCTGCGCTGTACGCTTCTGTATTCATACAGCAATTTCTACAGACAGGACAACGAAAAATTCTCCATGACAATGGCGGGAGAAAGCTTTGCATCGGAGACAATTACTTTAGGCTTTAAAACATCCATGCCCGGGATGTTTGTTTTTGATGCGGATGAAATACTTATAAGCGATCCTCTGCATTTTCATACTTTTACCGGCAAGGTAAATATCCATATAACCATTCCCGTGATGCCTGAGGTGATTCAGCTCCCTGATGCAGACCTTCCGAAATTCGAAGGCGAGCCTTTTGATGACATACTCTCGGATAACGGTGAACTCACAAGAGATATAAAGCAGCTGAGAGAATACAGAGCAGGAGACAGACTCAGAGACATCCACTGGAAAGCAACCGCATCAAGCGGTGAACTTATGGTAAAAGAATACGAAAGAAGCGTGGATCTGATGTACCTTCTTCTTCCCGAGATTATAAAAGACCGCGAAGAAGGCGCACTCGTATATTATTATTCCCTCGGAAAGAAAATGATCTCTTCAGGCATGGGATTCAGAACCGCAATTTACGATCCGGGCAGCAAAGTATTCTCATACATGAACGTAAGCGATGCCAAGACTCTCGATGAAAGCGTCTATGAGATCATGAGAATGAAGGCGTCGGAAGAGGAAGTTTATCCCATATACATGAACCAGAACCCTGCAAGCTATGGCGTGATAAGGATATGTCAGGACAGGATTATTCTAAATTAAAACCAAAAAAGAAAACCTTGTCTCTCAGAACGGATCCTCATCCCGGCTTCATGGGCAGGAGGGAACTGAAAAAAAGAGATGAAGAACTTGCGCGCAGAGGCGTATGTAAGGAAGACGCCGTTTTGGAGAACATGCCGCACAAGTTTATTTCCGTGCTCTTAAGAGGCCTTTTGATTTTCCTTGCAACCTACGGAACCGTCTGGGGACTGGTGTCCTCCTTCGGACTGGGATACGGACAGGGGAAAGTATTTGCGTGGCTTTTGTTCCTTTCCATATTCTCCGCGGCCATTTACTATAACCGCTTTACTTTCTATGCTGGTTACATACTAATATTTATTTCCTTCTTTGTTTTTTCGGTGGCGATGTATGCTTACATCAACTCCGGATTCCAGGCATTCATCAACGAACTGAACGAAGCGTATGTTGATTATTTCTCTCTGCCCGCGTTAAGGGTTTCGGATGAGATCGTATCCGACAGAAGCCTGAGTGTACCCATTATGTGTATTTTCCTTGGATGGGTATACTGCATAATGCTCAATGTAACCATATCCAGTTATATGAATCCCGTTCTTACTTTTGTCATAACATTCCTGCCTCTTCAGACGGCATTCTATATCGACAGATATCCTCCCTTCATATGCATGACCATGCTGATCATGTGCTATGCATCGGTACTGGTGCTTTCGAGAGCGGGGTATTATGCACTGCCTTACAGATACAAAAAATACGAATCATTCTCAAGGCGGAGAATGAGGAAGGGCTCCGAGGATTCATACATCCTGTCCGCAAAAGGAATGCTTTCGGTTTTCGCCGTATCGCTTATTTTGTCTCTTGTGTTTTTTGTGGTGTCATCGGCTGCATTCGGTGATTCCTATTCCACGAAATATGTATCCAATAAGTTGAAAAATAAAACGGATGATTATGTCGAAGCTCTTGTTATGAACGGCATCACTTCGCTGTTTAACCGCTATGCCGCAACCGGCGGACTGGCAAGAGGAAAACTGGGAGGCATAGGATCCGTTGCTCCCGATTATGAAACGGACCTGATTGTTACTTATGTTCCCGAAACAACAGACACAATCTACCTGAGGGCTTTTGTAGGTAACATATACCAGAGAGACAGATTTACCGAAGACAGCAATCCCGATTATCCCGTTGGAAGTGAGCCTGTTCATATCGATGAAGACGAAGAGCTCAGGGTAATGCAGATAGAAAATGTGGATGCTGACAGTGACTATTTCTATATCCCGTATCATACACTGGGAGTTGAGGGTGATACTGCGGGAGTATCCACTATTACCTATGTTCCGGATCCCGTTGCGGTTTCGTATCCCATGGATGATATGAGCATGACGGATTATTCCGAATACGTATTTACAAATTACCTGTATATTCCCGAAGACCTTATCCCGGTACTGGATGAAACCGCAAGGAAAGCGGATATGATCGTATCGGAAAGAGGCAGTGAAGGAATGCTTCTTACCTGCTATAAGCTTCAGAGTTATTTTGCGGAGAATTACAGATACTCCATGCAGCCCGGAAGAACCCCACTTGGTGCGGATGTGGTGGAATATTTCCTTACAAGCCAGGACAGAGGATACTGCATGCACTTTGCATCAGCATCCACGCTTCTTCTGCGCTATGTCGGAATACCTGCCAGATACTGTGAAGGATATGTTATTCAGACATCCGACCTCGAAGAAGGTGTCATCGTATCCGAAGAAGACGGAAAGACTACCGTCGAAGTGGAGATAACCGACGGATCCGCACATGCCTGGGTTGAGATTTATATTCCGAATTACGGATGGATCCCCTATGAAATGACACCGCCTTCCTTCGGTGAAGAAGATGAGATCAATATGGGCGGACTTATGGGAATTTTGTCCGGCCTGTTCAGTTCGGCTCAGAGAAATGAAGCGGACGGTGCAGGAGAAGGAGAGACAGTAGCCGATCAGGGCTCCGGCACTTTCGCAAAAGTAGCAAAGAGCCTTGAGTTCCTTATCAGGCCCATAGGTTATTCGCTGGCTGTTGTAATCCTGATACTTATCATGATCCCGCTGATCAAAAAGCTTATCCTGTTTATCCGGATCCTGTCATATAAGGGCAGGGGAATGTACAGCGAGGCGGTACTTGTAAGATACAGATCATATACTTCATATCTTATTAGGAAGAAACTGCTTAAATCTTCCAATGCCGACAGCGTCAGTGTGGGAGAGGAACTGAGTGGAAACTATGATTCTCCCGAGGTTAAGGATAAGATCATGAAGGTTGCCATTATCGTAAGAGAAGCCGCATTCTCCGGAAGGGAGATTCCGGCGGAGGATTACGAATCCGCAGTACGGATGATGAAGGAGATCAGGGCCGCAAACCGTCAATCTTCATAAAAACACGCGATTTATTTGATAATTTTTGTCTTCTTGAAAATGTCTTGGAAACTGATACAATATAATTAGTTTCCAAGATATTTCTATATGGATTTCTGTTTTCCGGATCGGAGGTACATATGATCGATGTCACGATTATCGGAGCCGGTGTTATCGGCAGTGCCATAGCCAGAGAATTATCAAGATACGATCTTGATGTTCTCGTGCTGGAAAAAGAATCCGATGTTTGCGAGGGAACCTCCAAAGCAAACAGCGGTATTGTTCATTCCGGCTATGATGCAAAACCCGGAACTCTCAAGGCAAGATTCAACGTTGAAGGAAATAAACTGATACATGAGCTTTCAAAGACTCTTGATTTTCCTTTTAAGGAAAACGGGTCTTTGGTTCTTGCGCTCGAAGAAGAAGGAAGAAAGGGAATCGAAGAGCTTCTCGAAAGAGGTAAGGCAAACGGCGTCCCCGGTCTTCGCATACTTGAAAAAGAAGAGCTTCTAGGGCTTGAACCGAATGTCTCCGAAACGGCTGTATGTGCACTGTATGCACCTACGGGCGGAATCGTATGTCCTTTTAACATGACAATAGCTTTTGCGGAAAATGCAGCTGACAACGGTGTCATGTTTAGGTTCGATACCAAGGTTAATTCCATCGGGAAGAAAACTTCAGATAACGGAGAAGCGTATTACGTCCTGGATACGACAGGCGGCAGTTTCGAGACGAAAACCGTGATCAATGCAGCAGGCGTATACAGTGATGTATTCCATAACATGGTTTCCGAGGACAAGATACATATCAATCCCAGAAAGGGCCAGTACCTTTTGATGGATAAAGCGGCGGGGGAACTGGTTAAGTCAACTCTGTTCCAGCTTCCTTCAAAACTCGGAAAAGGAGTGTTGGTTACTCCCACCGTTCACGGAAATCTTATGGTCGGTCCCACTGCCGAGGGAATCGAAGATCCTGAAGATACTTCGACCACTTCCGAGGGACTTGACCTCCTTGCGCAGAAAGGCGCATTGAGCGTTAAGGCGCTACCCAGACTTACCATTACTTCTTTTGCGGGACTCAGGGCACATGAAGATGGCGGGGATTTCGTAATAGGTGAAGTAAAAGATTCTCCCGGATTCATCGACGCTGCCGGAATCGAATCTCCCGGACTTACTGCGGCACCTGCAATCGGAGCATATGTTGCCGGAATCGTAAAAGATATTCTTAAAGCATCGGAGAAAAAAGAATTCATTTCCGTCAGAAAAGGCATCCCTTCCATGGCACTTGCAACTCCGGAGGAAAGAGAAGCGCTTATCGCATCCGATCCTTCTTATGCACATGTTATCTGCAGATGTGAGCTTGTAACGGAGGGCGAGATTAAAAATGCGATAAACAGAACCCTGGGAGCAAGAACCGTTGACGGTATCAAGAGAAGGACCAGAGCCGGAATGGGCAGATGCCAGACGGGCTTTTGCCTTGCAAGGACAATCCCTCTTCTTGCCCAGGCATTGGGCGTTGACGAAGAACAGATAAGGAAAAGCGGAAAAGGTGCTTACTACATCGAAGGTAAGATCAAGGATAACCTGTAAGGAGCGAATATGACTGACAGAAAAGCAGATCTGATAATCATAGGCGGCGGACCTGCAGGACTTGCCGCAGCAGTGTCCGCAAGAAAAGAAGGACTCAGGGATATACTTATACTCGAAAGGGATACCAGACTCGGAGGTATCCTGAATCAGTGCATTCATAACGGATTCGGTCTTCACACTTTCAAAGAAGAACTGACAGGACCCGAATATGCAGCGCGTTTTATACGTCAGGCAGAGGAAGAAAAGATTCCCTACATGCTTGATACCATGGTCATCGACATTTCATTTGATCCGGAAACCGGACTTAAGAAAGTGACCGCGATGAATCCCGGAGAGGGAATTTTTACGATAGATGCAAAAGCCGTGATACTGGCCATGGGATGCAGGGAAAGACCCAGGGGAGCACTGAACATTCCCGGATACAGACCCGCCGGAATTTATTCTGCGGGAACCGCACAGTACTACGTAAATATCGAAGGACGCATGCCGGGTAAAAAGGTTGTCATATTAGGATCCGGTGATATCGGACTTATCATGGCAAGACGTATGACATACGAAGGCGCAAAGGTTTTGTGCGTTGCAGAACTTCAGCCTTACTCGGGCGGACTTAAGAGAAACATAGTCCAGTGCCTGGATGATTTTGATATACCTCTTCTTCTGAGTCATACCGTTGTGGATATTAAAGGCAAGGAAAGAGTCGAAGGAGTTACCATAGCGGAAGTCGATGAAAACAGAAAGCCCATTCCCGGCACTGAAGTTTTCTACGAATGCGATACGCTTATGTTATCCTGCGGACTTATTCCCGAAAACGAACTTTCAAACAAACTCGGAGTTAAGATGAATCCCGTTACAAACGGTGCATTCGTAAACGAGAGTCTTGAGACATCCGTTCCCGGAGTATTTGCCTGCGGAAATGTTCTTCATGTTCATGACCTCGTGGATTATGTTTCCGGCGAAGCTGCCACTGCGGGTAAAAATGCCGCAGCATATATCCGCGGAGAAAAGAATGAAGAAGGCGCCGTCATAAATATCAAAACCGAAAACGGAGTAAGGTACAGCGTTCCTTCAACCGTAAGAACAGGTAATATGCCCGATACCCTGACCGTAAGATTCAGAGTGGGAAATGAGTACCGTGACACAAACCTTGCGGTATATCTGGACGGAAAACAGTTGATGAGATTACCCAAGAGAGTGATGGCACCCGGTGAGATGGAACAGATTATACTCGTAAAGAGTAAAGTCACGGATATAGTATCCGAAGCGGGAACTGCAGATCACGAGCTTGTAATAAGAGTGGAGGACTGATTATGGAAAAACGTGAATTAACATGCATAAGATGTCCCATCGGCTGTCATATTACCGTTGAACTCGAAAACGGAGAAGTAAAAAGCATAACCGGAAATTCATGCCCCCGGGGTGAAGAATATGCTGCCAGTGAAGTGACTCATCCCGTAAGATGCGTGACCAGTCTCGTAAGGCTTAAAGGCGGAAGCAGACCTGTTGTATCCGTTAAGACCAAAGGGGATGTTCCCAAAGAAAAAATGATGGATGTGGTAAAGGCGCTTAAAGATATCGAACTTACCGCACCCGTACACATAGGGGACATAGCTGCGGAAAATATTGCGGGTACCGGTGTTGACGTTATAGTTACCTCAAACGACGATTGATACGGAGAAAGCTTATGGGCGACAAATATATTCTTGCACTCGATCAGGGAACAACAAGTTCAAGAGGAATCATATTCGATAAGGATGCACGCATAAAAGCCATCGCGCAAAAAGAATTCGATCAGTATTATCCCCAGCCCGGATGGGTAGAACATAATCCCAGGGAGATATGGTCTTCACAGATCTCCGTTGCAAGAGAAGCGATGGCCAATCTCGGTATCGATGCATCGGATATTGCAGCGATAGGTATCACCAATCAGAGAGAGACCACAATCGTATGGGACAAGGAAACCGGTGAGCCTGTTTACAATGCGATCGTATGGCAGTGCAGAAGAACCGCACCCATGATAGATAAGATTGTAGCGGCGGGACGTTCGGATATGATATCCGAAAAAACCGGTCTTGTTCCCGACGCATATTTCAGTGCCAGCAAGATAGCATGGATCCTTGATAATGTTGACGGTGCCAGAGAAAAAGCGGAGAACGGAAAGCTGGTATTCGGAACCGTTGATACCTGGCTTATCTGGAACCTGACAGGCGGACAGGTTCATGTAACGGACTATACCAATGCCGCCAGAACCATGCTCTTTAACATACATACTCTTCAGTGGGATAAAGATCTGCTTAAGCTGTTTAATATTCCGGAGAGTATGCTTCCCGAAGTAAAGCCCAGCAGCGCGCAGTACGGATATACAAGCGAAAAGGTGATGGGCGGCCTAATACCCATAGCCGGAGCCGCAGGTGACCAGCAGGCTGCGCTGTTCGGACAGTGCTGTTTTGATAAGGGCGATGTTAAGAATACTTACGGAACGGGTTCTTTTATCCTGATGAATACCGGATCCGAAGCGGTTGCATCCTCACACGGACTGCTTACAACCATGGCTGCATGCACTTCCGAAGAGCCCGAATATGCACTTGAAGGTTCCGTGTTCGTAGCGGGAGCTGCGGTTCAGTGGCTCAGAGACAGCATGAGAATGGTTAAGAGTGCTTCTCAGACCGAGGAATATGCCGACCGTGTCAAGGACAGCACCGGAGTTTATGTGGTTCCCGCATTTACCGGAATGGGTGCGCCTTACTGGGATCAGTATGCCCGCGGAACCGTATTCGGTATCACGAGAGGCTGTACAAAAGAGCATTTCATCAGGGCTACGCTGGAGTCCATCGCATATCAGTCCTATGATGTAATGAAGGCAATGGAAGAAGACCTGGGAGCACCGCTTCAGGGGCTTAAGGTAGACGGCGGAGCATCTGCCAATAACTTCCTCATGAAGTTCCAGGCGGATCTGATCGGAACCAAAGTCATCAGACCCAAATGCATTGAGACTACAGCTATGGGAGCGGCTTTCCTGGCGGGTCTTGCAGTGGGCTATTACAAAGACAAGGATGAGATCAGGGCCAAGTGGGAGCTGGGAAGATCATTTGAACCTGCCGATGACAGAAGCAGAGCGGAAGAGCTTTTGAAGGGATGGCACAAAGCCGTTAAGTACGCCATTGCCTGGTCGAAAGATGAGTAAATGCCTTTCTGTACGGGATTTCCCCGTTGGAACATATATTCCCAAATATTGCAATATTAATATCAAATATTGCGTTTTGAAAATTTGACAAAAATCACATAAACCCATCGTTAAAAATTAACCAAAAGTGTAGATTTGCACAAAAAATGCAAAAAAATGGTTGCATTGATGGGTCAAATAATATATTCTTAAGCACGAAATCGATTAAGGAAATCGATTAAGTAAAATTTTTGCTTTATCAAGAACAAAAATTTTAACGTAGAAGGAAGGGTGCGAAATGAAGGATTTCCTACACAACACATGGAAACACAGAGCTCACGTGGTACTGGCATTGCCTGTATTCCTCGTTCTGTTTTTCATCATGTACGTTCCCATGACGGGTCTCGTACTTGCATTTAAGAATTTTGATGTTACGAAGGGAATCTACGGAAGCCCCTGGTGCGGACTTGATAACTTTAAGTTCCTCATCGCTTCGAAGAACATCTTCGTCACCATGACCAGAAACACTCTGATGTACTACGTGATCTTCACCGCACTCGGAACGTTTCTGAACGTAACCCTCGCAGTTGCGATTGACCAGTGTATTTTCAAGAAGACGACCAAAGCGATGCAGACTCTCATGATCATCCCCGTCTTCATTTCATACGCAGCCGTTCAGTTCATCGTCTACGCTTTCATCAGCAAGGACACCGGACTTATCAACAGTGCACTCGGAACAAGCACCAGCTTTTACACCCAGGCAAAGTACTGGCCCGCTATCGTGACCATCACAAAGATCTGGAAAGATACCGGATACGGTTCGGTCCTTTACATGTCGGTTCTTGCAGGTATTGATACCGAGCTTTATGAAGCAGCAGAGATCGACGGTGCAAACAGATGGAAAAAGATCTGGCACATCACTCTTCCCAGCCTGATCCCCATGATCACCGTTATGCTCCTTCTTTCCGTAGGTAACGTAATGAGATCCGATACCGGTCTTTTCTACCAGGTAACAAGAGACTCCGGTCAGCTCTACTCGACCACCCAGGTTATCGACTCCTACGTACTGCACGCAATATTCAAGAATTCAAACTTTGGTTTTACGGCAGCTACATCCTTCTTCCAGTCCGTTGTCGGTTTGCTCCTGATGCTCTTTGCAAACTGGATGGTTAGGAAGATTGAGCCTGATGACGCTTTATTCTAAGGAGGTTAAGGAAATGGCGCGTAAAATTAAGAATGCCGATCTGGCACCTTCAAAAAAAGAAAAAATGACCACGGGACAGATCATCCTGCTTATCTGCCTGATAATCTTTACGATTTTCTGTTTCGCACCCGTACTTCTGGTATTCATCTCAGCATTTACCGATGAGATCTATATCACCCAGCATGGCTTCTCATTCTTCCCCGAGAAGTGGTCCATGTCAGGTATGAACGCTGTTCTTAAGTACGGAAAACAGCTCTTCACATCATACGCCGTTACCATTTTCGTAACGGTAGTCGGAACTCTTCTCGGACTTCTCATCATGAGCATGTACGCTTATGCGATGAGCAGAAAAGATTTCAGACTTGCAAAGTTTTTGGCGATCTTCCTTTTGATCCCTATGCTCTTCAACGGAGGGCAGCTTTCCGGATACATCGTGTTCACATCGCTGTATCACCTTAAGGACAGTCTGCTTCTCCTGATCCTTCCGCTCTGTGTATCTACGATGAACGTTATCATCCTGAGAACCTACATCGTAAACAGCATTCCTTCCGAGCTTATGGAAGCTGCCAAGATCGACGGAGCCGGAGAATACAGAACCTTCTTCCAGATTACACTGCCTCTTCTTAAGCCTTCACTTGCAGCTGTCGGCTTCATGATGGCAACCGCTTACTGGAATGACTGGCAGAACGCTCTCCTTTACATCGATACCAACAGCAAGAAGCCTCTGCAGCTTCTCCTGGTAAACATTCAGAAGAGCATTCAGTTCCTTCTCAACAACAACAACGTTCCTGCTTCGGCAAGAGCGGCAATGGGAGGAGCAATCCCCCAGAACTCAGCGACCATGGCAACGGTTATCGTAGTCATCGGACCTATCATGGTAGCATATCCCTTCTTCCAGAAGTACTTCATCAAGGGTCTTACCGTCGGATCTGTTAAGGGATAATTCAATTCGATATTCGGGTACAGGCATAACGCCCATACTTTTGAATATAAACAACCATTTTTAGGGAGGTTAAGTTATGAAAAAACTCAACAAAGTTGCAGCACTTGCGCTTGCAACCGTGATGGGACTTTCCATGACCGCTTGCGGTAACGGAAACGGAACTTCACAACAGGGTGGAAACACCGGCGTAGAGCCCGGAACTACCACCGTATCTGATAGCGGCGCTGTCGTTATCGACGTCTACAGACGTACATTTAACCTTGGTGCAGTAGATGATGCACAGGTTAAGAAGGTAGAGGATGCTATCAACGCATACATCGCTGACAAGATCAACGTTCAGATCGTGCTTCACGATATCGCATCCGAGTATGAGGACAAGGCTAACCTTGCACTCAACAACGGTGAGATTGATCTCCTTTGGACCGCTTCTTGGGAGAGCACCATCGGAACCAAGGATCTCTATGCTTCAAACGCAGTTTATGACATCACCGATCTTCTTCCCGGATCAGCACTCTATGATTCAATGGATGCTAACACTTGGGAAGCTTCCAAGTACGGCGGAAGAAACTACTTCATCCCTGTTTACAAGGATAACGTAGAAGGTTACGACTTCATGTTCCGTAAGGAGCTTGTTGACAAGTACGGATGGGACACCGCTTCTGTTAAGAAGCTTGCTGATCTCGAGCCCATGCTCGCTGACGCTGCAGCTGAAGGACTTAAGTATCCCTTCCTTACCCAGAGAACCGCTATGTTCTACAGATGGTACATCGATTCATTCGATTTCTTCACCGGCGACGCTACTTCAAACTTCATCGCTGTTGACAGAAAGAGCAACGAAGTTGTAGATACCATTCTCACTCCCGAGTATGAAGAGTTCTGTACTCTTATGTGCAAGTGGGCTGAGGAAGGCTACATCTCCGAGGATGATGTAACCAAGACCACCGATGACACCACTACCCAGACTCAGGATTGGGCTATCTCATGGTGGACCGACCTTCCCAACAACGGTGAGGCTAACGGAAGATACGGACAGGAAGTTGTTATGCAGCCCGCATCTAACAGATACATGCACACCGACTCAATGCTTGGTTCTTGCTTCTGCGTATCTGCTACCTGCACCCCTGAAGAGGCTCAGGCTTGTGTAGATTTCCTTGGACTTCTTTTCACTGACAGCAAGCTCGCTGACATCTATGCTTACGGTATCGAAGGCGAAGACTTCAACTACAACGCTGACGGCTATGTAGAGAAGATCGCTGATGCTAAGTACAACCACTCAATGTGGGAGTCTGCAAACGCTACTGTTGTTACCTGTGAGAAGGACAGCCCTTACACCGCTCAGATGTACATCGACTTCAACTCTTCAGCTCTTATCTCCTGCGCTAACGGCTTCCAGTTCGATAAGACTCCCGTTGAAGCTCAGTACACTGCTTGCCAGACCGTATTCGAGACTTACGGATTCGCACTTGAGAACGGCGGATATGCATCTGCAGATGTTCCCGCAGTTATTCAGGAGTACCAGGCAGCTCTTGACGAGGCAGGATATCAGGATGTCCTTGCTGAGGCTCAGCGCCAGTACAACGAGTGGAAATAATTAAAAAGTGTCTTATGACAACTTTGGAAAGCGGTCGCTTCGGCGACCGCTTTTTTCTTATTTCTTGTGCATGCATTCAGTCTTTGTGATAGAATAATAAAGTCTGAAATACTACGATAATCGGTCCGGGGGTTGGACATGATGCAAGATAAGTATTTAGCAGTACATAAATATCTCAAAGAAATAATGAGTGTCCCCTCGCTTGAAAAGCTTGAGGAAATAATATCCCGCTACAGTGAAGAGCTCGGTGATCTGGATGAAGCCGAGAAAGCTCTGTGGGAGGACAGTATTACCTTGGGTAAGGAACTTGTTTATCTCAAGACAGGAACCGATGATGAGATGGGCAGAGGACTTCTTGCAACCCTCAGTGAAACCGAACTTGAGGAGTTAAAGGAATCCGACCGTATTATTGATGACAATCTCTTCGGATATCATTATCAGCCTATCGTCAGTGTCAGTACCGGAGAGATCTTTTCTTATGAAGCTCTTATGAGACCCAGAAGCGATCTTCTGGAAAGTCCCCTTCAGATCCTAAAATATGCAAAGCTCAGGAACAGGCTTAACGATATCGAAAGAGCCACTTTTTTGAATGTCCTGAAGATCATAGATCACAAATCCAAGTTCTTTCACGGAAAGAGAGTATTCATCAACTCCATTCCCAAGACAAGATTAAGCGAAGAAGATCAGGCCAATGTGGATGAACTTCTTATGAGACACAACCGTTCCGTGGTTGTGGAACTTACCGAAAGAGCCGAACTCGATGAGAAGGAATTCGCCGAGTTTAAAGAGCGCTATCGTGTTATGAACGTTCAGACCGCAATCGATGATTACGGTACGGGATATTCAAATGTGCAGAACCTTTTGAGGTACATGCCCAACTATGTCAAAATAGACCGTTCGCTTTTAAGCGGAATGCAGGACGATCCCAAGAAGAGACATTTCGTAAGAGAGATAATCGAATTCTGTCACAGCAACGGAATACTCGCTCTTGCGGAGGGCGTTGAGACAAGCGAAGAACTCAGAAGCGTTATCCTGCTGGGAGCGGATCTTATCCAGGGCTATTACACCGCAAGGCCTGCAGCGGAACCCATAGAAGATATCCCTTTTGAGATAAGACAGGAGATCAAAAATTACATACATGAACGCCAGGAAGGCGAAGCTTCCCAGATTTATAGCGCAGACAGCGGAGAGCATATTGAACTGGAACGCCTTGTCAAGAATGAAACAGCATGTCTTCTTATCGGCGGAGACGGTGATTATTACATAAGCGGAAATCCCGGACTTGAAGCGGAGATCGTTATAGAGATAGCCGATAATGTAAATGCGGAAGTTACCATTGAGAATGTAAGACTTCTTAATAAGAAAAAACTTCCCTGCATCAATATCGGAAAAGGAAGCAAGGTACTTCTCAATGTCAAGGGAGATAACAAGCTCAACATGGGCGGCATATGCGTTCCCGAGGGAGCCGGCTTTATCATGAAGGGCGACGGAAATCTCGGTATAACCCTTGATGCGGATGAGTACTTCGGAATCGGAAACGGAATAAATGCCGGCCACGGAAATCTTGTTTTCGAACAGTCGGGAGCTCTTAAGATAGAATCAAACGGTAAGATAGGAGTCTGCATCGGATCCGGATTCGGCGGAGGCATCAACATAGCCGGAGGCCAGTACATTCTGGAAATGAACGGAGACAGGGCACTGGGAATAGGATGCCTGTACCGCGATTGCGTGCTTACCATCGATAATTCGGATATAACCGCAGAACTCAATACCATTAAGGGTGTTGCTCTGGGATCCATCGGAGCAAACGGTGACATAACGATATCCAATACATCCGTTAAGCTCTATATCAGCGGAAAAGAGGCCGTCGCACTCGGAACAATGTCCGGTGAACGCTGCGATGTATATGTGCATGACGCGAGTGTCATAATGAACATACATAATGACAGATGCTCAGGCGCCGCAGCTCTCGACGGAATGACCAACATCCGTTTCGAAAGAGGAGCACTCAGGATCTATGCGAAGGGAGAGAACATTCTTCCTTTCGGAGGATTTACCGGAGATACCGATTTATCCTTCAGAGATTCCGATATAACCGTTAAAGTAATGACTGCGGTTAAGCTCGACGAGCTGCTTCCCAGAGACAGGATCGAGGTTGTACACGGAAGAGCACGAATAGTACTCAACGGATATGAATATGATCTGACCGAATAAGAGAAGCTTTATCTACCCCGCATATATTTGCGGGGTATTTTTATGCACATTTTTAAGGCTTCACTTATTTACACTAACGCTTTAAAGTGATAAACTATTCGACGGTAACATTTAAAACGGAGGTCGTATATGCTTATTAAAATCTTAATGCTGCTGTTGTTTTTCTCGGTCATGCTCGGTGTAGGCTTCTATTGCCGTAAAAATGCGACCGACGTCGGAGGATTCGTACTCGGCGGAAGAAACGTAGGCCCCTGGCTTACCGCTTTCGCATACGGAACCAGTTATTTCTCCGCAGTTATCTTCGTAGGATATGCCGGACAGTTCGGATGGAAATACGGAATCGCTTCTACTTGGATCGGAATAGGAAATGCACTTCTCGGATCCATGCTTGCATGGAGAGTTCTGGGCAGAAGAACCAGGATCATGTCCCAGCACCTTAACTCCGCGACCATGCCTGAATTCTTCGGAGAAAGATTTAATTCCAAGGGACTTAAGATCGCAGCTTCTTTTATAGTATTCATCTTCATGATCCCTTATACCGCATCACTCTATAACGGACTTTCAAGACTCTTCGGAATGGCATTTGATATCGACTACACCGTATGTATCATAGTAATGGCCATACTTACCGGAGTATATGTAATTGCCGGCGGATACATGGCTACCGCCATCAATGATTTCATTCAGGGAATCATCATGCTCTTCGGAATCGTAGCGGTAATCGTAGCGGTTCTTAATTCAAAGGGCGGCTTCCTCGCAGCTCTCGATCAGCTTGCCAAGGTTTCCGATGAAGCTGTCAGCACCACGCCCGGTGTTTTCAATTCATTCTTCGGACCCGATCCCATTAATCTCATCGGAGTCGTAATCCTGACTTCCCTCGGAACCTGGGGACTTCCTCAGATGGTTCAGAAGTTCTATGCCATCAAGTCCGAGCAGTCTATCACCAAAGGAACCATCATCTCGACTCTCTTTGCAGGTGTTGTTGCAGGCGGATGCTACTTCCTCGGAGGATTCGGAAGACTCTTCTCCGATTCTGTTGATGTTGCTGCCGAAGGTTATGATGCAATCATCCCCGCTATGCTCAGAAACTTAAGTCCCGCACTTATCGGACTTGTTGTAATACTCGTTCTTTCCGCATCAATGTCCACCCTTTCATCTCTGGTAATGACCTCAAGCTCAACCCTTACCATTGACTTCATCAAGGGAAATATCATTAAGAAGATGGACGATAAGAAACAGGTTCTCTGGATCAGAATCCTGATCGTAGTATTCATCATCATCTCCGTAATCCTCGCAATCGTTCAGTACAAGAGCAGCGTTACCTTCATCGCACAGCTCATGGGTGTTTCATGGGGTGCTATGGCCGGTGCTTTCCTTGCTCCCTTCCTCTATGGACTCTACTGGAAGAAGACCACCAAGGCAGGCTGCATGGCAAGCTTTATCTTCGGTGCAGGATTTATGATCTGCAACATGATCTTCGGAAAGCAGTATTTCCCCGCACTTCTTAAGTCCCCTATCAATGCCGGCGCTCTTGCAATGCTTGCTGGACTTGTCATTGTTCCCGTAGTATCACTTCTTACCAAGAAGCCCGATCAGAAGGATATCGATAAGATCTTCAGCTGCTATGATAAGAAGAACCAGGTTCCTGTAACCCAGTCGCTGGAGTGATTTGATTGAATCGGATGTATTGAGAGGCTGTCGCCCCTAAGGGGCGACAGCCTTTTTGTAAGTATAGGGATTAATTGTGAATTAACTATTCGGACCGTAAATGTGGTATAGTAATTAACAGATACAAAATAGATTTTTGTGAGGCGGATATGAAAAAAGTATTCTATTACACAGATGTACTTCCCTTCCTGTCTAAACAGAAGGCCGCAATAACCAAGTTAAAAGCAAATCTCGAGATCTTCAAAGAAGCTTCAGAGGACGTTGAGCTCGTCTGGCACCCCTGGTCCCGCACCGAAGAGTTCATGAAACTCAACAGGTGCCCCGTAGCCGATGAATATAAGAGAATCGTAGAAGAATTCAAAGCAGAAGGCTGGGGAACGCTTGATGAGACCACAACCCTTGCAGATGCTAAAGAAGTGATGCTTACGTGTGATGCATATTACGGTGATGCCTGTGATCTGGCGTTTGAAGCAAGGGGCAAGGGAATTCCGGTTATGCTACAGAATGTTGAGGTTGTTTGATTATTAATAAAAGAACTGCTGAGAGCCGGCAGTTCTTTTTTTGTGTTTACGTTATTCATTCATTAGATTATCATTATGCATACGTGATTATTAATTCTTAGGGACAATTCGTCTCATTCTCAGCGCATTATCTTAGGCACATGCGAGGGCATGCTTATTTGTCGTGTTTATTACATGACTGAACAGTTTAGTCTGAAAAAGAGTAGTTTGACATCGTATATGATGTCATTTATCATATAGGAGACAACAATGTCAAAGTATGAAAAACAATTGGAACGTGTTCAAAAACTTGATGAGAACCTGCGTTTTGATGAGCTGAAAGCAATTTTGGAAAAAATAGGATATGAAATGCGTGGCCCTTCAGGAAGCAGCAGTCACATGACCTTTAGGAAAGAAGAGAGCCCTCCGATAACAATACCTACGCATGAACCTGTAAAGAAAGTATATGTTGCTATGGTGAAAGAATTACTGGAAAGAGAGGAAAATGATGAAGAAGACTATTGAATACTACATGTCACTTCCATATAGGCTTGAAATCATTCCCGACGTTGAAGAAGTCGGGTATGGAGCGAGGTTTCCCGAACTTCCCGGTTGTTTCACTTATGCTGAAACCTATGAAGACATAATAAAGAATGCTATGGATGCAAAACGGACATGGTTTAAGGCTGCATTGGAAGACGGAATTCACATAGCAGAACCGATTTCTCAGGCAGAACTGAATGATCTAGAGGAAATACCTTCGCAATACAAATTGAGAATTCCCAAGACTCTCTATCGTTCACTGAAAAATCATGCGGAAATTGAGGGAGTAAGTATGAATCAGTATTGTAACTATCTCTTATCTATGAATGACTCATTATATTCAATGAATAAGAGGGAAATTGCTTCAATGTAATACTTGCAGTTTAAGGCTGAGAATGGTGAATTCTCAGCCTTTTTTAAAATTACCAGCTTTGTCAAAAAAAGGCTGAAAATCAGGCAGAAAAAAGCCTATGAATGTTAAGAAATCCGTTCAAAATGCCGATATTTTTAAGTATAATATATATGGTTCTGATTATTTCTTATTTGGGGTAGATGATGAAAATAGATTCTTTTTATTCACAGGCAAATCATTGGAGGTTGAATAATAATTCAGAATATACGTTTGTTTTTTTTTCAAATTATCAAATCGATAGGATGACTATGACAATGCGTTATAAGCTTTTGAAAGACCTTTTTGGTCTGACGAAAGCTTTTTCATTTATAAATAGCGGATTATAAACACAAGTACCGGAACGAATTCCGAGAATGTTGCTTGTAAGAATCAAAAATGAAAGGATTAAAATATGGATGGAATAAGTGTTTCTATAGTAATGCCTGTATATAATGCAGAATCTTTCCTAAGACAATCACTTGACGATATTTTGTCACAAACGGAAAGGGATTTTGAATTGCTATGCGTAGATGATGGGTCCACCGATGGAAGTATAGAAATACTGGAAGAATATTGTAGTAAGGACTCTCGAATCCATATTATCAAACAGGCAAATAAGGGCGGAGGTGCCGCTAGAAATAACGGATTGTATAATTCTTCCGGCAATTATGTGATGTTTTTGGATGCAGATGATCGATTTGATAAAGAATTGGTAGAATTTGCATTAAATGGAATAAAAGAAACAAAAGCCGATGTATTAGTGTTTGGCGGAGATCTATTTGATTATCAAACAGGAGAAATTCGTCCTCATAATGAGTTGCTTAATCTGAAAGCGATTTCGGAAGATAGTTTACGAGATAAAATACTAACTGAAACAGATAAAAGAATGCATTTGTTTGAGTTCACAAATACAACTGCGTGGAACAAGATCTATAAAAAGGAATTTTTGAATTGCAAAGGAATACAGTTTCAAGAAATATATGTAGTAGATACGATGTATTTTACGATGGTTGCACTGTGTCTGGCTGATAGAGTTGGATTTGTAGATCGAATAGGAGTGCATTATAGATTGGGGAATCCCACAGGACAACTGCAAAATCATGATAAAAACCCAATGGGTGCTATTGATGCACTAAGTTCTGTGAGACAGACGATTATGGGACATATGAGATGGGAAGAATATGAGAGAACCATCATGATTTATGGTGTTGATATGATCATGAGACGTTTCAATATGTTAAAAAGCTTTGAGGGAATAAAAAAAGTTTACGATCGATTACATGATGAACTTATTGTTGATTGGAATTTTGAAAAATATGTTATAGATGGAAAAAAGACAGAACGCTGGAAAAGATTAATTCATACAATAAAAGGATTCTCTTTAGAAGAGTATCTGTATGATTTGACAAAAAAAGGATCAAGTCGCGCGGGACATAATGGTTATCGGCTTCCACAAGTGGTTAAAGGAAAAAAAATCCTATTATATGGGGCTGGAAAGGTTGGAAAGTCGTATTTCTGCCAAAATATTCAACTTAATGAATGCAATATAATAGGATGGATTGACAAGAATGCTGAGAGAATCGGATACCCTGTTATGCCTTTGAATGAAATTAGCAATAAAGAATATGATTATATATTGATTGCTGTAGAAGATAAGTCTATAGCAGAAGAAATCAAATTAGAATTGCAACGTAGGGATATTCCGATAGAGAAAATCATGTGGGAATACCCAATTATGGGATAAAAAAATTATGAAATATTTGTTTCCATTTTCACTTGTAAAACAGGGAAGCGATGTTGTCTTATATGGCGCCGGATATGTTGGTTACGATTATTACAGGCAAGTTTTGATTTCTGGCTATTGTAAAACTGTGCTTTGGGTTGATAAGCAATATCAATGGTATCAAGATCTTGGAATGCCGGTATTTTCTCCCGAATCTTTGTTTGAAACATATTATGATGTCATTGTAATAGCGGTTAAGGAAGAAAGAACGTATTTGGCTATAAAAAAATGGCTCAATGGCAGAGGCGTATTAGAGGAAAAAATAATATGGCATGTGGTAAATGAATGGCAGTGTGATATTGCACCAAAATATGATAAGGAACGTATTATAAGAGAATCCAAGACAGCATTTATTGTAGACCCGAAAATGTTTTTGTCTCCAGATAGACTTGATTTGGTTATAAGATTGAGATATGCAAGAGATCTAATAAATAATCATAAAGGGTCGGAATCTGAAATGCTATATGAAAAGCTCATCAGAACATTACCCGATGAAGAAGAACCTACTTATGATTATATGATGGCTTATTTTACCGGATATTCACAAAAACATGGAATAGAATCGTTTAAACAATCGTATGCCGACTTGATTCATTCCATGGTATTGAGTGGTTTTTCAAATGAAGATTTTGTGCCAATAGATGTACATAACCAATTGATTAATGGGGCTCATCGAATAGCTGCGGCAATTGCATTAGGCGAAAAAGTGTGGGTAAGAAAGTATAATTTTGATGGGTTTCATTATGATTTTTCAGCACGATTTCTTTTGGAAAATGGATTTGATATTAATGATGTTGATTCAATATTAAAAGAATTGGAGGATCTTACGCATGCAGTTTTATAAGGCATTATATGATGATGAACGTGAAATTGATGGATTGCTGAAGAACTTTAAAGAGAAACCACTTGTGATTTGCTGTTGCGGTGGCGTTGGAGTGGCTACTCTACTGTGGGCTCAAATGAATAAAATAGAAATTGCAGCATTGGCTGATAATGATTTTGATAAACAAAATAAAACGATTTTAGGATATCGCATCAACTCTGTCGATGAAGCGGCTAAAAAATTTGGAAACGATGTAAATTATATAACAGCAGCTTTAATAAAAAAATATAACATTAATAGGCAAATATACATGCAATTGCGAGAGCTTGGTATCCGCAATTTGAATATATATGATAGGACCTTTATAGAGCATCCGCTGTGGGGGGAAGGTAGATTTGATTACTATCGAATCAGAAAAGAAAATGCTTATAAAATCATACTTCATGAGGGCGAAATTGATAATGTTATCAAGCTGCTGCAGGATGAATTATCGGTTTGTGTTTATACAAAGATGCTATCCAGATTCTTTCACGGTTATTACTACACTATTGATGAAAGCAATTATGATTATGGTGGATATTTTGATCACGATTTCTTCTCCTATGATAAAGGAGAAGTGTTGATTCAGTGTGGAGTATTTGATGGTCAGACAATTATGGAATTTAAATCATTATGTCCAGATTATGAAAAGATTATTGGCATAGAAGCTGATCAGATAAATTATTTAAATTCCTTATATGTTACTAGGGAAAGAGATATTAGGTTAATGTTAAATGCTGTTACAGAGGAAAGAGGCTGGGTATCCTTTGACAGTCATGGGAGTATATCAAGGATAACAGATAGTGGTGATATAAAAGTCCAAGGAATACGCGGAGATGATTTAAATGTTAAGCCTACTATGATTCAAATGGACATAGAAGGCGGAGAACTGAATGCATTAAAAGGATTCAAAAATATAATTAAAGAATGTAAGCCTAAGCTGGCAATATGCATATATCATTCGGTTGAAGATCATTGGAGAATTCCGTTGTACATTCACGAATTGGTTCCGGATTATAAGTTCTATGTTAGAAACGATAGTCGGGCAAATAATAATCAAGAGACAGTTCTTTTTGCTCATATATAGGAGAGAATATAATGAATCCGAAAGTATCTATTATTATGCCGGTATTAAATGGTGAAGCTTATATAGAAGAAGCATTGAACAGCATTATTTCACAAACATTGGAATCCATAGAAATTCTTGTAGTAGATGCTGGTTCGATGGATGAAACGAAGAATATTGTAAAACGTTTCAGTGACGCAGATGCAAGGATAAAACTGATTGATTCAGATAAAAAGAGTATGGGTTATCAATATAATTTAGGGATTGATAATTCCAAGGGTGATTATGTCGGATTCGTTGAATCGGATGATTATGTGGATGCAAATATGTTTCAAACCTTGTATGATTTTGCGGAGACGAAGGTTTTGGATTGGGTTAAAGCAGATTTTAATATGTTTTTGGATTCTCCTTCGGGACGTGTTTTTTTACCGGTCAATCAAGGCGAACAATATCTTGTAAAAAATAAACTCTATGGCAAAACAATAAATCCCAGCACTATGCCGGAATTAATCCTTTTTGATGCCAATCATTGGAAGGGAATATATCGACGTGATTTTTTAAAAGCTAAGGATATAAGATTTAATACAACAAGTGGAGCTGCATTTCAGGATGCCGGCTTTGTTCAGCAAACATTGGCTTTTGCGGAAAAGGCTTCGTATATGAATGAACATTTATATTTTTATCGAAGAGATAATATTAACTGTTCTACTGCTTCACCAAAAGGGATTTTGTATTACTTTAATGAGTTTTTATATATAGTTGGAATTCTCGAACAAAGAAGAATTAATGATTGTTTTTTGAAATCGGTATATGTTCGGGCATTTAATATGTTTTTTTCACAGTTAGAGAAGATGCCGAATAATTTAGATGTTCCTTCGGAAATCGAAAATGTAATAGTGGAGTATCTGAAGAATCTAAGAAAAGGGGTAGATGCCGGTTATATAACTTCTACAGATTTTCCATATGAGAAATGGATTGATTTTTTAACTGCTGAATCGTATCCTCGAGAATTCGTTTGTTATTATACAAGAAGGGTGAAAATAATAAATATGCGGTATAGAAAACACTTAGTGGAAGTGTTTTCTCATCCTGAAGTGTGCTTGTGCGGATATGGATCTGTTGGAAAGCAGTATAAATGCTTGCTGTGTGCGAATGGTTATGCTGGTAAAATTACAGTATGCGATAATGGAAATAAAGCTGAAGAGGAACATGCCATTACTAATAGTGTTAGGACTATGGAAGAAACAATTAAACAGGTGGGACGTGCAGCATATTGCATGATTACGGTGAAAGATCGAACAAAGGTGGAGGAAATTCGAAGAGAATTAAACGAATTAGGTATAAGCGATGACCACATTCGATGGTTTGATTTACCAATTAATCCGTATGTTGCAACAACAAATTTCATGTGAGGTGAATGATGAAAAGTAGAATTCCAGTATATTTTTCGACTAATTCAAAGTATGTTCCTTATTTGGGCGTTACTCTATATTCATTGATGGTTAATTCGTCAGATGAATATGTGTATGATGTTAAAATCTTATTTAGCGAGCTGGACAAGAACGAAGTTGCCAAATTAGAAAGACTATCGTGTACTAAAATTAACGTAGAGTGCATAGATGTTTCTGCGTATTTACAAGATAAAAATTATTATGATGGTCCTGCCAGCTATACAAAACATATAAGCAAAGAAACATTTTATAGACTGCTGATTCCGGAAATGTTTTCTGAAGAAAAGAAAATATTGTATTTAGATTGTGATTTAGTAGTTTTGGGAGATGTTTCTGAACTTTATCATAGCAATCTGAACGGCAAGACTATAGGAGCAGTGTATTCTGTAGAACATTGGAGTGAAAACGGGAATCCAGTGGTTCCGAATTCCGATGAACATGAGTGGTTTAATGCCGGGGTTATGATAGTTGACGTACAAAGCTATATAGCAAAAGGGTATATTGAGCGTTGCAAGGAAGAAATGAAGACAAAGACGTTCAATGTAGTTGACCAAGATCTTTTAAGATTGGTTTGCTACGGAGATACTTGCTATCTTCCTTATGAATGGAATTTTATGTGGCATCATATTCACAATGGAGGCAACGGCCTAAAGGAACACAACCGAGAAATATATAATTTGGTTAAGAAACATCCCAAAATTATTCACTATACCAGTGGCTTAAAACCTTGGAGTATGCCTGACAAAGATATGAGTCAGTATTTTTGGAAATACGCAAGAGAAACGGATTTTTATGAAGAGATACTATATAGCAATATTCAAGTGGAAAAACAAGGAATAGATTTTTCCAAATATATTTTCCCATTTGATTTGATTGCACGCGGAACGAATGTTGTTCTGTATGGTGCAGGAAATGTTGGAAAAACTTTGAAACAACAGAATGATCTTGTGAAATGGTGCAATATTATTGCGTGGGCAGATAAAAAATTTGATGATGATTCAATGAAGAGATTTGAATTGATACCTCCGAATATTATTTCTAAACTTCCTGCAGAGCACATTTTGATTGCGGTTGAAAATGAAAGTACAGCAGAAGCAATCATGGCGGAACTTGAGGATATAGGTGCATCAAAAGAAAAGATGATTTGGGCCAATTATTTGGTATAAGGAGAAGGGCATAATGTTTTTGCATTTGTTTCCGTATGGTGTGGTGAATAAAGGGTGCACAGTTGCTATTTATGGTGCAGGTGATGTGGGCATGGATTATTACTATCAACTGAAGGAAAGTCGATATTGTGAAATATCATGTTGGGTTGATAAGAACTATATACACTATCAAAGTAAGAGATTTCCTGTGGATAACCCTGAATGCCTAAAAGAAGCGGTTTTTGATACCGTAGTGATTGCAATTAGCGATGTGCAGGTGTCAAGAAAAGTAAGGGAGTATTTGCTCGGCATGGGTATCTCGGAGGAAAAGATTGTTTGGGGCGGCGAGTTGCCACGTGATTTTACCCCAAATAGTTATATCCGTTATGAGATGGACCAGGAAAAGAACTTCGATAATCAAATAAAGCAAATGGTTGCTACGGAAATATTAGATAGTGATAGATTGGATATCATTATACGTTACCTGTTTGCAAAAGACATTGTTAATAGAGTGGATAGTAGTAGGCATCAAAGCTTATATACTCGCTTCATTCTTACAGGAATAGGCGCAGAAGAACCGATGACAAGTAAAAATAGGATGCAGGATTTAGCTGACTATGATGAAAAAGTCGGGGTGGATACGTTTGTTCGCAGTTTTTCGGAATTAGTAGAATCAATGAGAATGTCCGGCTTCTCAAAAGAGAAATACATCCCCTTAAATAAACATGGTGCTATTCTCAATGGATCTCATAGATTGGCAACAGCCTTAGCATTAGAGGAGCAAATCTGGGTAAAATATATTCAGGAAGATAGGATATCCGGAGTATGGAACTGGGATAGACTTGAAAGAGATGGCTTTTCAGATGAAGACAAAATAGACATCCTTAGGGGATTTTCTGATCTTTATTCCTCATGTAATTTACTTGTTATGTTTGGAGGCGTGGAAAACCTATGGGATTTTATTGAAAGGAAAGTAATAGGAAATGCAAAAAGGGTAGGCGGAATTACAATTGACTTGGAAAATGATTACATATCGTTTGAGAATATAATACGTGAATTGTATTACGAAAAACCGAATCGAGAAGAAATAATACGACAGATGTTGATGAATAAATTATCGATTAGAGTGGTTCTCTTTACGGATGAAAAGGTTGTAGGAAAGGACGTATATGATGACAGGACTGTTGAGGATATAGTAAGGGTAATGGGATTAAGCGAATATGATGTTTTGCTGCCCCGATGCAATTCGGAATACCGTCATATAAAAAGTGTACTCCTCTCCAATAATAATTTGAAAAAAGAGAGTATGCAAATCAGATGTTGCTCCGGAGCGACTTTTGAAAACAAATTATTCGAATTAAAAAAATGTCTTGATGAGCAAGACGCATCGATTGATGATATTTGCTTAACCGATGAGGCAGTCATGGCTGTGTTTGGATTAAGAGATGCAAATGAAATTGGTGTTATGCTTCCTAAGAATTATAGGGAAATATCTGTGCCCCAAGGTTTTATTGTAAAAACGGGGTACGAAGGCGCGTTTATACATGATGATAACTACCATTTTGTTTTTAGAGGAGTGAAAATCATTAATCCGGAGATTGTTGAGAATGCCATAATACAGCGCTTAAATGATTTGAGGGTAAGGGCAAAATCAGAAACAGAGTTGATGGGTAGTTATAAAGAATCGAAAAGAGATTATAGATTATTACAAATTCTTTTTGATTATTATAACAACTTTAATAATAAGAAGGCGTTGAAGGAGAGGTTTGATTTTGAAATCAGAAGACAATGGGCGAAAAATAGTTATTTCGAATAATGAAAATCTGACGGATGTCGGCTTCCTGTCGAGATGGCTGGATGAGAATGAAATAAAACAAATATATGTATATGGTGCAGGAATTGTGTCATATTATTTTTCTAACTGGCTATTAAGAGAAAGCAATACTCAGATATTAGGCTATATCGTATCTGATAAAAATAATACATTGTTCTCAGATTATTTCGGCATTCCGGTTGAGTCAATTGATGATATTTCTCCGCGCGAAGAATACGGGGTTGTGGTGGCTACAATGCCCAATCTACATAATGAAATAAAAGCCACATTGATTGAAAAAGGGTTTTCTAAATGCTTATTCTGCTCTGAAAAATTGTATCGTGAAATAAGAGGTGAGTTTCCTTCATCGGATGCAGAGATTCTTAGATTGGAACAGATTATCTTTTCAAATCAAAAGAAACTGTATAATGAGACAATTAAAATTTCAGCCAATGTAAATTACATTAAGAGTATTGTTGATAGAATGTATTGTCCTTATACTGGATATGATTTTGACCAAAAAATGTACTTGAATGATTATCTATTCTGGATAGAGGACAAGGAGCAATCGGAGGAAGAGTTAAAAAAGCTAATCCATAACCTTGATGACTCGAGCAGAGAGGAGGTTTTAAGGGCTCTTTCTAGAATGAGGACTCTTTCAAAAGGTAAAATTATTGATTATTCTGAAGAAGAAATCAATGAGTTAAAGAGAGTAGATAATGAGTTTATAAAAAAGGTATATCGAATTCGTGATAATCATTTTTATTATGGATCATTTACGGTAGAGGGAGGGAAAGCGGAACAACCATGTTTCTATAATGAACATGGAATAAGTGAAATTATCGACAAGGAAAAGGCGTTTTCTTCTGATGCTATAGATGCAGGGGGATTTATTGGGGATTCAGCTTTAGTTTTATCACAGTATACTAAGGGGATAATTCACAGTTTCGAGGCAGATGATGATAACATCGAAGTTATGAAACGCAATCTAATGGCAAATAACTTAGCTGATAAGGTTATTCCGGTAAATTTGGCACTTGGAAATACGGTTGGAGAAATAAAACTGTATTCCGGAATGTTAGGTTCTAATAGTAATAGCATTGAATCAAACGGAAATCTTGTATGTGATGATATCTTTAAAGTTGTTCAAGCCACTACAATTGATAGATATGTAAAGGATAACGGTTTACTGATCAGTCTCATTAAGACAGATGTCGAAGGCGCGGAATTTGATCTGTTAAGGGGAGCTATAAATACGATAAAAACTCAAAAACCAACCTTGCTAATAAGTATTTATCATAGTCTTAACGATTTTTTGAGAATAAAACCATGGATAGAAGAACTGAATTTGGGATATAAGTTTAAAATATTTAGGCCTGTTATGAAAGGCTCTTTTTTAGCAGAAACAATTTTGATATGTGAGGCAAACGATTATGAATAATAAAGCGGATCTTCGTATTTGTTTTGACGAATGCATTGATATTAATGGGGAAAAGTGTTTTTGGTGGAAAGATGACAATGGCCTTTTAAAATTTGGCAGTGATAAAGTAGTACGGTTATACAAAACTCTTCCGAACGGAATTAGAAGAAGGATTAGAGCATACAAATCAATAGTTTATACTAATGGAAAATATTTCTTTTCTCCGTGTAATTCCAGAGATATTTGGATTTATGATGAAGGTGAAGATTCGTGGAGTTCAATTGCTGTTAACGTAGATGAGACCCTGGTTAAGTTCGGATATCTTTTTTGGAACGCAACTACTTATGGAAAAAAGGTATTTTTGTTTGGACATGGTTACCCGGGGATTGCAATAATTGATATTGATACATATAGCGTGTCCTATGTTGATGGTTGGATAAATGATTTGCGCAATAAGGTATGCTTTGACGAGAAAAAGCCATATCTTACAGAAGGCGATATTCAGGGAAAACATATCTATTTACCTTTCTGTTCAATTAATAAGGTTTTGGATTTTGACATGGAATCATGCGAAGCAGAGGTGGTAGAAATTGAAACGGAGCTGGCTGGCTTTAACGGTTTATCAATTGTTGATGATAAATGGCTCCTGGTTTCTAGGGATGGCGCAGATGTGGTCGTGTATAAACCGAGAGAACATAGCGCAAAGACAATAAAAGTAGAAAAGAAGGACATGGATAATCCATATTACGTTGGTTTTTATAAACCGATAGTATTGGGGGGCTGCGCATATTTATTCCCGGTATGCGCAAAGCATGTATATGCCTTTGATGTTAAAACTGAAGAATTTAAAATTATTTCAGAATTGGATGATATATTACAAAGTGAAAGATGGAAATATACACATAGCGGAGATGCGATTAATTCCCCAATGAGGTATGGGGATAAACTGTTTTTTATCTGTGGTGCTAATTATAAATGGTATCTGTTTGATCCAACAGACAATTCGGTTGAAGAAATTGAATACTGTATAGATAAAAAGCTGAATCAATACTATTGGACGTATGATTATGAGAATTTCAGTAATTGTATAGTGTCAGAGAATGAAAAAATTAATTTGGAAAAATATGTTGAATGCATAAGACAAGTTAATTGAATCATTGGCTGTTAGTGTAGCAATATTTTGATTGAAAGGAAGGATGCGGCATGAGTAAGGAAGAAATAAGTTTATTTGTTCCAGGAAGACTCTGCTTGTTTGGGGAGCATAGTGATTGGGCAGGCGTGAATCGAGTGATAAATCCGGATGTTTGTGCAGGATGTGCAGTGGTGACCGGCGTTGAGCAAGGTATTTATGCAACTGCATCATTAAATAACAGATTTATTGTAGAGTGCAAGCTTCCTGAATATGATGGCGATCCTTTCAATTGCGAAATGAACATGATTAAACTTCGTGACGTGGCAAAAGAAGGCGGCTTTTATAGTTATGTTGCAGGTGTTGCTTCGTATATGAGTGAGTGGTATCAAGTTGGGGGAATAAAAATATGTATTGAGAAGATGACGCTACCTATGAAAAGCGGATTGTCCTCATCAGCTGCAATATGCGTTTTGGTAGTAAAAGCATTTAATGAACTATACAATCTTCATTTAAATACACTTGGAATAATGAACATTGCATATTGGGGTGAACTTAGAACGCCATCTCAATGTGGACGATTGGATCAGGCATGTGCATTTGGTGTTAATCCTGTGTCAATGATTTTTGACGGAAATGAAATCGAAGTTGAAAAGATCCCCGTAAAAACAACTTTGTATTATGTGTTTGCAGATTTAATGGCAGGAAAAGATACCGTAAAAATTTTACATAATTTGAACAGTGCATATCCTGTAGCAAAAAATGAAAAAGAACAGGCGGTACATGAAGCACTTGGATACGATAATAAAATTATAACTGATCTTGCAAAAGAATATATTTCAAATGGAGAAATAGAAAAACTTGGTGCACTGATGGTTGAAGCCCAAGAGTTATTTGATAGGAAAGTGGCCCCAATGTGTCCTGAGGAGCTTGATGCTCCGGTACTTCATTCGGTATTGAATGACAAAAAAATTAAGGAATATATATTTGGTGCCAAAGGAGTGGGCTCTCAAGGTGATGGAACTGTTCAATTATTGGCGAAAGATGAAACTTGCCAGAAGAAATTAATCGAGTATTTACAGAAGGAAAGAAAAATGAAGGCTTATCCCTTGACACTAAGACCCGAAAATGATGCCTCTAATAGTATATTTAATGATGAAATTTACATTTTCGGGGCAAAGTCTGTTGCAATTGGAGCTATTAGAGCAATAAGAAAATGTTATATGAATAGCAAAATTCTCGGATGCATTGTTTCTTCATTGGAGGATAATCCGAATGCTATAGAAGGATTGACCGTTCATGAGTTGAAGGAGTTTAGCTCTTCTATTCCCGATAAGGATAAAGAATCAATAAAAATATTAGTAGCTACGCCAATATATGTTCAAGGTGAAATATGCGATATGTTAAAGATATTTGGATTTAATAATATCGTCTGCCTTGATTCGAAAATGGAAGAGGATTTAATGCATGCATATTATAGCACAAATAATATTTTCGCTTCTGTAAAAGATTTGGAACAGAAAACAGATAATATACCCGCTGTTAAGGTCTATTCTGCCTGCCATAATGCTGATAGACGCCTTTTGTTAAGATATGATAACGACCCTTGGGTTAAAGATATTCAAGTGGGCGCAGCACTGACAGATATAAAGTTATGCGAGCTTACTGATGCAACAGGAGATAATATATCCGAGAAAAATCCCACTTATTGTGAATTAACAGGATTATATTGGATGTGGAAAAACGAAGTAAATGAGAAACATCTTGATGATTACTATGGATTATACCAATATCGAAGGGTATTGGATATTACAGAAGATGATTTGAGAAAAATAGTATCTAATGATATTGATTTAATACTTCCGTATCCAATGATCCATATGCCAAATATCAAAGAACATCATAGTAGATACACTAATGAACCTGAATGGGAATTGCTTTTGGAAGCTGTTAAAACTCTTCATCCGGAATATATGGATTCATACGATGAGATATTTAATGGCGAATACTTATATAACTACAATATGTTTCTGGGTAAAGGCAAAGTGGTAAACGATTTGTGTGATTGGATGTTCCCGATTTTCTTTAAACTGGAGGAACTATGCAAAAGAAATGGAATAGTTCCTGCAAGGAGATATATAGCTTACTTTGGAGAAAGCATGATGACATGGTTTTTTATGAAGAATCAACATGATTATAAAATTGCGCATACAGGAAGATTGTTAAGAAATTAAACAAAAATTTTGGAATAGGATTGAAAATGAGTAAAAAGAAATATATTACGAAAGCTATTATTCCAATAGCAGGAAATGGAACAAGAATGTATCCCGAAACACATTTTATCAAAAAAGTAATGCTCCCGGTTATTGATTCGAATGGAGCTGCCAAGCCGGCTTTGATGTTTATGCTTGAGGAATTATCGGAATGCGGAATAGAAGATATATATTTGATTGTTGGTGAAGATGAAGAGGATTATTACAATAAAGTATTTGAGTTTGACTATAACGAAGCTCAATACTACTCTTTGCCTGCATCGGTTAGGGATTATTACAGCAAGATATATGAACTGGGAAAAAGTATACGAATTGTCATTCAAAGGGAGAAGAAGGGATTTGGTCATGCGGTTTTTCAGGCCAGAGAACATTTAAACTCTGAACCGACGATATTATTACTAGGGGATTTTATTTATAGAAGTAAAAGTGAGATATCGTGTACTCAGCAGGCGATTGATGCCTTTGTCAATTCTGGAGGCAAATCTGTGGTTGGTGTAAAAGCGATTAATGTATCGGATAGCAGTAATTACGGGATTATTCATGGAGTGTTCCGCGATGACTATACAAATCTAATTGATGTTGATGAAATGGTTGAAAAACCATCTGAAGAATATTCACGTGAAAAACTCTTGATTAACGGATTGTGTTATTCAACTTTCGGAAGTTATGTTTTAACGGATGAGATATTCGAGTGTCTGAACTATCAAATTCAAGAAAAAGAAAAAAATAACATAGATGGCGAAATAGATTTAACTGGGGCTTTGGTCAACTCCGCAAAAAAAGGTCGGCTTATTGGCGCAGCTATTTATGGAGAGAGCTTTGATGTTGGGCTTCCAAGAATGTATTACGATACTTTTGTCGAACTCGGGAAGAGTTCAATGCACTAAAGGATACTCTCAATGAGAATTGATTGGAGCAAATATAAAAACAAAAATTTCATTATCTACGGTGCTCACCTGGTTGCACTAGAGTGTTATAGAGATATTTGCAGTTTGGGGTTTGGCAATCATATTATAGGTTTCGCAGTTACTGACGTTGCAGACAATCCGTCGGAAATTGAGGGAAAAACTGTCCGTGAAATTTCTGAATACAAAGAATACATCAATAGCTGCATGGTTGTTATTGCCATGCCTGCCAAATTTCATATTGAAGTGGAAAAGAATGCCAGAGAACTTGGATTTACAGCTTTCCTCAGAATCAGCTTAGAAGACATGTCTGATATAAAGGGTGAGCGATTGATAGAAGAATTGCCAAAGTATACCCTGGCGGTTAGCAAGAGTGATATATCTTGGCTGGATATATTCGGATATGGAGAACATGGGTCTATAAGATGCAAGTATCCGACATTATTTTATCTGAATGATGACGATTTAAAAAGTCATTCAGATAAATGGTATGAATCATTTGTTTCTGAAATAGGAGGAATATCGGAGTTAATAGAGACACATGAAACAGAATCAGGTTTCAATTTATGCGAACTGAATATATATATGGCGTTCGATAAAAATGTTATTAATTCAGTAAATGGAAAAAAATATGATCCATGGGAGAAGCCTCTTCAGGTAGGAAGCATAGATTCTGAAATCAGATATGGAGAATTCCAGGATGATCAAGGAATAGAGAATTTATCTGATAAAAACAGATATTTAGCAGAAATGACCGGAGCATTTTGGGTGTGGAAAAATGCTCCACAATCAAACTATAAGGGGTTGTGCCATTACAGAAGACATTTTGATTTGAATGTAAAAAAACTAAACAATTTAGTAAAGAATGATGTAGATGTAGTACTGACTACTCCAAGATTTGTTCCTGGGGGAATTCGTAACATGTTTATATCTGAAACTCCAGTTAAAGAATCTGTTATAGATTGTATGTTGAATGCAGTTTATATGGTGGCTCCGGAAGATGCAAAGTATTTCGAGGAGTATATTGACAACTCGTTCTATTTCCCCAATAACATGGTTGTGGCTAAACACAATATTTATGATGCTTATTGTGAGTGGGTTTTCCCAATATTGTTGAAAATGCTTGAATTAGATGTCGAATCTAAGTATGGTCATGAATTTGACAGGCATATTGCTTATGCGTCTGAATTATTGACATCATTCTATTTTATTAAAAATAAAGAAGAATTTAAAATTTTTTATACAGATTATATTTTTACCAGATAGTGGAGGTAATCATGGCAATATTGGTGTGCGGTGGAGCAGGATATATTGGTTCACATATAAACAAACAACTTAATAAGGACGGATATAAGACAATTATATTTGATAATCTCGTATACGGACATAGAGAGGCTGTAAAATGGGGTGAGTTTGTAAAAGGAGATTTATCAATCATAGAAGATATAGAAGCTGTTTTCAAGAATAATACGATTGATGCAGTATTTCATTTTGCGGCATATGCGTATGTAGGTGAATCGGTGGATCACCCGGAGAAGTATTACTATAACAATGTTGTTAATACTTTGAACTTACTTAGTGTAATGAAAAAGTATGGATGCAAAAAAATAATATTTTCCTCTACATGTGCGACCTATGGAGAACCTGAAAGAGTGCCTATTACTGAAGATATGCCACAAAATCCTATTAATCCATATGGAATGACTAAGTTGACGGTGGAAAGGATTTTTAGAGATTATAAGAGAGCATATGGATTACAGTTTGCGGTCTTGAGGTATTTTAATGCGGCAGGCGCGGACCCGGAATGCGAAATAGGGGAAAGCCATAATCCCGAGACTCATATTATTCCTTTGGTTTTGGATGCTGCAAGCGGCAAAAGAGAGGATATTAAGGTATTCGGAACTGATTATGATACGCTGGATGGAAGCTGTGTCCGTGATTATATACATGTTTCAGATCTTGCAGATGCACATGTCAGAGCTTTACATTATCTTGAGGAAGGAAATGAAGGAGATTTCTTTAATTTGGGTAATGCGATAGGTACTTCCGTATTAGAGGTGATTGATTCGGCAAAAAGGGTAACGGGAAAAGATTTTAAAGTGACATTAACAGATAGAAGGCCAGGAGATCCGGCGAAACTGGTTGGAAGTAGTGATAAGGCTCAATTGATTCTCGGATGGAAACCTCGATATGGGGATATTGATACAATTATTTCACATGCCTGGAAATGGCACGAGAATTCTGAGTACTAAGTGGAGAAACATTGTATGAAATATGACTATTTGATAGTAGGCGCAGGGCTTTATGGAGCTGTATTCGCGCAGCAGAAGAAGGAACAAGGAAAAAATGTACTTGTTATAGACAGAAGATCTCATGTGGCGGGAAATATATATTCGAAAAAAATCGAAGGAATTGATGTTCATGTATATGGTCCTCATATTTTTCATACAGATAAAGAAACAGTATGGGAATATATAAATCGGTTTGCAAAATTTAATCATTTTATATATTCTCCAATTGCTTCGTACAATGGGGAACTGTTTAATCTTCCATTCAATATGAATACATTTACTAAAATGTGGCCGGACATTCGAACCCCTGAGGAAGCACAACAGCGTATTGCGGAACAAGTTGAATCAGCAGGAATTACTGAGCCGGGAAATTTGGAAGAGCAGGCAATTTCTTTGGTTGGAACAGACATATATGAGAAATTGATTAAGGGATATACTCAAAAGCAATGGGGAAGGGATTGTAGAGAATTACCTGCGTTTATAATAAAGCGTTTGCCGGTTCGATATACCTTTGATAATAATTATTTTAACCATCCACATCAGGGAATCCCAATGTGCGGGTATACTGAGATGGTTAGTAATATTTTAGAAGGTATAGAAGTTAGATTAAATTCAGATTATTTGAAAGATAAAGATACTTTCAGTCATTTGGCGGATTGGATTGTGTACACTGGTCCGATTGATGAATATTTTGGATATTGCTTTGGAGAACTACAATATAGAAGTTTGCGTTTTGAGACGGACATTTTAAATATTCCTAATTATCAGGGTGTTGCTGGGATGAATTATACAGACTCCAATCACCCTTATACTAGGATTATCGAGCATAAGCATTTTTTGTACGGAGCAGGAAACTCCCAAAAAACAGTAATAACACGCGAGTATTCTGCAGAGTGGAAAAAAGGGGATGAACCATATTATCCGGTAAATGATGAAAAGAATGGAGAATTATATCGCAGGTATTTAGAAAAGGCTTCTGAAGAATTAAATGTGAAATTTGGTGGAAGACTTGGCACATATCGATATATGGATATGGATCAAATAATAGAACAGGCTTTAAAAGATGCAGAGGAGTATTGATTTATAGAATTATAATCTTCGGGAGAGTTGTATCATGTCCACATTTAATTCAGTAGAAGAAGCAAAAGAATATTTCAAAAACGACAAATTCGCTTATAACAGCGGTATGGTCCTTGAAGATCTTGGAGAAGATTTCTCGGTTTGCACCATGGAGCTTGGAGACGGACATCTGAATGCAAACGGTGGGATTATGGGCGGAGTAATGTTCACACTTGCTGATCTTGCATTTGCGGCTCTTTCCAATAATATCCACAGACCGACCGTAGCTCAGCAGGTAAGTATCAACTATTTGGCAGCTCCTAAGGGGGAAACTCTTAAGGCAAGGGCCGAGCTTATAAAAAGCGGACGCTCCAGCACGATCATTCAGGTGACCGTAACGGATGAAAACGGCAGGGAAATAGCTCTTTTTACCGGAACAGGGTTTAAATTATAAGTTTTTTTGACGGAGGTGTGACGTGCCTCCGTCTTTTTACGTCTTTCATGGTGTAGGGCAGTAAAACACCGCAAAAAGTGGTCAAATTACTCAAATATTTATGAAAGAAGGTATATATATTATGAAAAAACAGATCGTAGCGGGACTTTTGGCAATGTCAATGCTGGCCGGATGCGGAGCAGCTTCCGGAGCAGGAAATGAAACAGGAAACGGCGGTTCCGAGTCGCACAGAAGCAGCAGCGCAAGAAATGTTACCGCTGATGCACCCGAAATCGAGGTGGAATCCGGTGATATAAGTAATGAACAGATTAATTCTCTCTCGGCCTCATCCCTTGAACTTCTTCAGCAGATTGCATCATCCGAAGGGGCAGGATCCAATGTTCTTATTTCCCCCACATCCATGATGCAGGCATTCGGAATGCTTGAAAACGGAGCAAACGGAGAGACTCTTTCACAGATTGAGAAGGTATTCGGCTCTATCCCGGTTTCCGAGATGAATCCAATCATGTATGAAATGGCCCGGCGTTTTAATGAAGCAGAAGATGTTAATTGGAACGTGGCTAATTCCATCTGGTTTAAGGATGACGGATTGGTAGAGGTTGTTCCCGATTTTGCCACCGCGGTAAAGAATTATTACGGAGCGGATATCTGGATGGCTCCTTTTGATCAGTCCACTCTACAGGATATCAACGGATGGGTAAATGATCAGACTTACGGAATGATCCCCGGTATCCTGGATCAGATTCCCGAAGACGCACGTATGTATCTTATCAACGCAATGGCATTCGAAGGCGAGTGGATGAATGAATATGAGGAGTCAGATATCATCGAAGGCACTTTGTTTACCAACTATGATAATTCCACCACCGAAGTTAATATGCTTTTCAGCTATGAAAATAATTACTTTGAAATTGCAGGCGGAACCGGATTTATCCGTCCTTACAAAGGAGGAGAATATTCATTCATAGGAATTCTTCCCGAAGAGGGAACATCTATCGAAGATTTCGTGGCTCAGCTGGCGGAGAGCGGAGATCAGTTTGCTGAAGCTGTAAGAAATCCCGAATATAGTTATGAAAATGTATTTGTAAAGATTCCTGAGTTTGAAAATGAATACTTTATCGAGATGAGCGGTGTTCTTCAGGATATGGGCATGGAACTTCCTTTTGATGCCGACAACGCAGATCTTACGGGAATGGTCCGTGCAACAAATGATGCTGACTACAACGCTTACATCGGAAGAGTTCTTCATAAGACCTATATCAAGGTCGACAGAGAGGGAACCAGAGCAGCTGCTGTTACCGCAATCGAGACCCTCGATGCATGTGCAGCACCTATGATGGAAGAGCCTGTATATGTATATCTCGATCGTCCTTTCGTATACGGAATCGTAGATAATGCTACCGGTCTTCCCGTATTCCTTGGAACTGTAAACCAGCTTTAATATGTTAGCCCTCACGGCGCTTGCGCTTCACCCCTGTGCGCAGACGCCGTTTTTTTTTGATATGTTATGACAAAATGAAATTGACATCAAGGGTATTTATATATTATTTTAACTATATTAACAATATGGGAGGTTCCGGTATGAAAAGAATAACTTCGCTTGAAGAGGCTTTGGTAAGAATAGACAATCTCAAAAGAGAAAATGCTAAGCTAAAGAAAGAAAAGACTGTACTGGAAAACGAACTTGAGTACTTTAAGAAAAGAAAAGCCAGTGGCAGACAAAAACATAATGCCAAATGGATGGAGACTTATAATGACTTTGTCATCTGCCACGAGAGTGGTATGACTATGACGGAAATTGCTGAACGCAATGGAGTCAGTGAACGGACCATCTACAGATATAAAGCATACTATGAAGAGATGAAAAGATAACCGGAGGGATAAAGTGGCAGTGAAAAACAGAATAATATCCGTTCAGAATATCCCAATAACTGTATCAATGACGGATGCGGATGATTATATATGTATAACAGATATGGCTGCAGCCAAATCAGATAATTCGAGAGCCGCTGATATTATAAGAAATTGGTTGAGAAATAGATCTACACTTGAATTCCTATCTACTTGGGAAGAGATGTATAATCCAAATTTTAAAGTGTTCGAATCTGAACACTTTAAAAAGGAAGCGGGATTGCTTACTTTTACTCCAAGTATTTCGGAATGGGTGGAAAAAACTGATGCTATAGGCTTGTTTGTCAAAAAGGGAAGATATGGTGGAACATTTGCTCATAAAGATATAGCATTTGAATTTGCCTCTGCAATTAATCCTGTATTTAAGTTATATTTGATAAGAGAGTTTCAGCGGCTTAAATCACAGGAAAATGATCTGAAGAAATTAGAATGGGATGCCAAGCGATTTCTTTCGAAAAATAATTATATAATTCAGACGGATGCAGTAAAAAATTATCTGGTTCCGATATATAATTACAAGGACAATCTACAGTGGTTACCTTACGCGGAGGAAGCGGATCTGCTTAATGTCGCTCTTTTTGGATTTACTGCTAAAGCGTGGCGCGATGCAAATCCGGATTTGGCAAAAAACAGTAATGTTCGAGATTATGCGACAATTAATGAATTAACCGTTTTATCGAATCTTGAAAGTCACAATGCGCAAATGATTCGTGAGGGTAAAAGCAAAGCGGAACGCTTTGAAATACTTAAACAAATTGCGGAATATCAGATTAGAATATTAGGGGAAGCTGAGAATATCAGCAGACAAATAGAGAAGAATGAAAAGTAAAAAGATATTTTTTTCCGATCTGGACGGAACACTTCTTACAAAAGAAAAGAAAATATCAGAAAAAACAAGAAAGGCACTGGATGACTTTGTTGCAGCCGGTAATCACTTCGCAATATGCACCGGAAGAGGGCTGGATAATGTCCTGGATGTTGTTAAGGAACTTGGACTTGACTATCCGGGAATGTATCTGATCTGTTATAACGGCGCTCAGATTTACGATGTGGATGCTGGTAAGGACATATTCAGGATAGGAGTTCCGCTTGATCTTATCCCGGGTATATTCGAAACTGCAGCAGAATACGGAATCCATGCCCATACATATACTACGGATTCTCTTATTTCTCCCGATAACGGTGAAGAAATGCAGTATTACAATCGCGTTATCAAGAGACCTGTTGTTGTAACGGATGACATAGTCACGGCACTTCCCGAAGATCCCTGCAAAGTAATCGCAATCGAGCTTCATGATCTCGAAAAGCTTGAGCGTTTCAGACTTGCCATAATGGAGAAATTCTCAGATAAAGTAACGACGGTCTATTCCAATCCGAATTACCTGGAAATCTTCATGAAGGAAGCAGGAAAGGGCTCTGCCGTAATAAGGCTTGCGGAGCATTTGAACATTCCCGTCGAAAACACGATAGCTGCGGGAGATGAACAAAATGACATCTCCATGATAGAAGCCGCCGGAATCGGTGTTGCAATGAAGAACGCTGTTGATATGGCTAAAAGTGCCGCTAATGTTATCACCGGGTTTGATAACGATCACGACGGACTGGCAGATATTTTAAAATCCAATACATAATGATTTCCCGGGAGGATTTCATATAGTAAAGGGGCTGTGCCACATGCACAGTCCTTTTTTGATGCCTTAAAAGTTATAGTCTGAAACTATATCAGGTTCAAGAAAACATGAATTATACGAAAAGTTTCTACAATATTAATATAATTTCAGAAACAGAAATCCGATATAGATAAATCCTTTTATGGAAATCGGAGGAAAACATGGGAAATGTATTTGAAGAATTAAGATATTCGGACGGCAATCTGATCATGCCGGTTCTTGAAACGGCAGCATGGCTGGAGGAATACGAACACCCGGATCCGGGAGGCGGTATCAAATGGGATATTCTTCCCGGCAAGGATATAGATCCGGATCAGACGCTTACTTCACAGACAAGTTTATACGGAGGTACGGCGGGAATCGCACTCTTTTTGCAATAAGACGAAGTGATATGAGTGATAACCAAAAGTAATGGCTCACTATAAGATATGTATGATTTTGTGGGGAATACATGTCTGATAGAATCAGTAAAAATGTACGAGAGGTATGTCTATGGCTCTGGATCGCGAAACGGTCTTCAAAGAACATCCGTGCTTTGGACCATGCAAACAGAATAAAGGACGAATTCATCTGCCTGTAGCGCCCGGCTGCAATATAGAATGCAGATTCTGCGACAGGAAGATCAATGATGATGAACAAAGACCCGGAGTAACAAGCACGGTGCTTGAACCGGAAGAAGCCGCACACTTCATTGATCTGGCACTTGAGAAATGCCCGGAGATAACAGTGGTCGGAATCGCGGGTCCCGGAGATACACTTGCAACGGATCGTGCGCTGAAGACATTCAGGCTGATCAAAGACAAGTATCCGAAGCTTATAAAGTGCATGAGCACAAACGGACTGCTGCTTGATGAAAAAGCAGATGAAGTGATCGAACTGATAGATACACTCACGGTTACGGTAAATGCGGTGGATCCGGAAATCGAAGCAAAGATCAATAACAGGATCTCATACCACGGCAAGATCTACACGGGAACCGAAGCTGCGGAGATCCTTATAAAGAATCAGCTGTCGGGAATCAGAAAAGTATCGAAAGCAGGAACACTGGTCAAAGTAAATACGGTTTTGATACCGGGAATAAATGATAAGCATATAGAAGATGTCGCGGCTACCGTAAAGACAGCAGGTGCATCAATCTACAACATTATTCCACTGATACCTCAGAATGAGATGAAAGATCTATCGGCACCGACATGCGAAGAGCTGTATAAAGCAAGATCGGATGCGGAAATATATATAAACGTATTCAGGCATTGCCAGCACTGCAGAGCTGATGCCTGCGGAGTCCCCGGTGTATATGACATAGGTGCTTCTCTTTATAAAGGCAGACTTAATGTAAAGGAGACATTTTCACATGGGTGATACATTCAGGATTGCCGTAGCTACAACAGACGAGATAAATGTGGATTCCCATTTCGGACATACGGACAAATTTGTTGTGTTTGAAGTTGATTCGGAATCCGGAGAGATCATAGATTCCGCATTCAGGGATATAGATCAGACGGCCTGCAAGGGCGCAACCTGCGGTGGAGATAAGGCATTTGAGGAGATTGCCGATCAGTTATCTGATGTTGAGTTTGTGCTCGCTGCAAGAACAGGAGGGAGAGCATCACAGGCTCTTGCAAGGAAAAATATCATAACACTGGACCATGTAGGACCGATCGATGAAGCCATAGCTAAGGTAAGAGATTATAGGGATAAGAAAAGGCTCCGATTGGAAAAAGCAAAAAAACTACTCCGCGATTACGGGATAGAAGATGAAGAATAAAAAATGTGTAAGGGATAAGGAGATAAAGAAATGTCAGACCACAAGATCAGACAGATAGCAATTTATGGAAAAGGCGGAATCGGAAAGTCCACAACCACACAGAACCTGACCGCCGGACTTGTTTCTCTCGGCAAACAGGTAATGGTAGTAGGATGTGATCCCAAGGCGGATTCCACAAGACTTCTCATGGGAGGCCTCGGACAAAAGACAGTTCTTGATACCATCAGAGAAGAAGGAGAGGACCTTGAACTTGAACAGATCATGAGTGTCGGATTCGGAGGAACCAGATGCGTTGAATCCGGCGGTCCCGAACCCGGTGTGGGATGTGCGGGAAGAGGAATCATTACATCAATCGGAATGCTTGAGAATCTCGGAGCATATACGGACGATCTCGATTATGTATTCTACGACGTTCTCGGAGATGTTGTGTGCGGTGGTTTCGCAATGCCTATAAGAGAAGGCAAAGCACAGGAGATATACATCGTTGCATCCGGTGAGATGATGGCACTTTATGCAGCCAACAATATTTCAAAGGGTATTGCTAAATATGCAAAGACCGGAGGGGTAAGGCTCGGAGGAATCATCTGCAACAGCAGAAACGTAGATCGAGAAGAAGAGCTTCTCAGAGCATTCTCCAAGGAACTGAATTCACAGCTTATCTATTTCGTTCCCAGAGACAATATAGTCCAGAGAGCGGAGATACACAGACAGACAGTAATACAGTACGATCCTACTTCCAAACAGGCAGGTGAGTACAGAAATCTGGCAGAGGCAATCGAAAATAATGCATTCTTCACAGTGCCTACGCCAATGACTCAGGACAGACTCGAGGAAATCCTTATGCAGTACGGTCTGATGGACAACATTGAGAATGACTACAGGATCTGATTCGGAATGGGGAGGAAATGTATATGAAAGTCGCACAGGATCTTACAGAACTGGTAGGTAACACACCGCTGTTAAAACCGAACAGATTCCTTAAAGAAAACGATACGGATGCGGAAGTGTATTTCAAAGTCGAATACTTTAACCCCGCAGGTTCCGTTAAAGACAGGATCGCACTGGGAATGATCGAAGATGCCGAGGAGAAGGGAATTTTGAAACCCGGATCGACAATAATCGAACCCACCAGCGGAAATACAGGCGTAGGCCTTTCTTTTGTTGGAGCTATCAAAGGATACAATGTAATACTTACAATGCCCGATACGATGAGCATCGAAAGAAGAACTCTCGTTACCGCACTCGGAGCTCAAGTGGTACTTACCCCGGGAGCCCAGGGAATGAAAGGTGCGATCAGACAGGCCGAGGCTCTTAATGCACAGATTGAAAACAGCGTGATACTTCAGCAGTTTGAAAACGGTGCAAATGCTAAAACACATGAGAATACCACCGCACAGGAAATATGGAATGATACGGACGGTAAAGTAGATATATTTGTTGCCGGAGTAGGAACGGGAGGAACCGTTACCGGTGTGGGAAGAGGACTTAAGAAACTTAATCCTGATGTGAAGATTGTTGCGGTAGAACCTTTTGAATCACCTGTTTTGTCCGGAGGAAATCCCGGACCTCACAAGATACAGGGTATCGGAGCAGGTTTCGTACCTAAGGTTTTCGGAGAAGATGTTATAGACGAGATTCTTCAGATCAGAGGAGATGAGGCAATAGATACTTCAAGACTTCTGGGAAGAAAAGAGGGATTGCTCGTGGGAATATCTTCGGGAGCTGCAGCCGCGGGAGCGCTTATGCTGGCGAAGAGACCGGAGAACAAAGGCAAGACCATCGTAGCATTACTTCCGGACACCGGAGAAAGATATCTTTCAACAGTATTGTATCAGTATCCTACCGATACTCATTAAGAGGTGACAAATGGGAAATTCAGCTAAAGGAATCGTAGAAAGACCTAGAACGACCTGTGCACAGGGTGGTGCGCTGGCGACTCTTTCTTCTCTGCCTGATGTGATTGCGATATCACATGCAGCGGAAGGATGTGCCGGAAACCTGACAGGATCTATAGGAACACTTTCGGGATATAACGGTGAAGGTTATTGCGGAGGTACACAGACACCTTCAAGCGCAGTAAGAGAAAGAAATGTCGTTTTCGGAGGAACCGACAGACTCAGACAGGAGATCAAATCCGCACAGGAACTCCTGGAAGCAAAGCTTTTCGTCGTAGTAACGGGATGTATGACCGAGATCATCGGTGATGATGTACAGGCAGTAGTGGATGAGTTTGCGGATGCGGAAACTCCTGTTATCGGAATAAACACTCCCAGCTTTGAAGGAGATGCATATTCCGGATATGAGAGAGTTTTGGACGGACTCTTTAACGGCTTTGTACCTGTTTCGGATGAAAAAGATCCAAAGCTTGTAAATATATTCGGGCTTATACCGAATTTTGATCCTTCCTACAGAGGCGATCTTGAAGAAATAAAAAGAATTCTTGAAAGCGTCGGACTTAAGGTAAATACATTCTTCACACCCGACCAGACCTTCGAGAATATACTCAGTGCATCAAAGGCATCGCTGAACATACATTTTTCCAGAGTATGGGGAGTGGACTTCGAAAAAAAGTTTGAAGATAAACATGATATTCCGGCCTGGGTTACGGATCTTCCCATCGGATCGGTGCAGACAACCGCTTTTCTCAGAGAACTTGCGGAACACATCGATATAGATAAGGATCTTCTCGAGAGGGTTATCGAGGCAGAGGAAGAGAGATATTACAACTACTTTATCAAAACACTGGATCTTGTGATCAACTCACAGTTTTTCTATTACGGAGCTACAGTCACCAATTCCAATTACGCAATTCCTATTGCTAAGTTTCTGAAGGGGGAACTCGGATGGAAGGTTGATGATGTTTTTGTAACGGATCTTCTTACCAAACCCAGAGCAAGGAAATTCGAAGAAGCATTCAAAGCATCCGAAACTCCCGGTGAACTTATCAGAGAATCGGATACGAAACAGATAGCGTGGGCACTTAACAAAAGACACGCACGCAATCAGGGTCAGAGGTATTTTGACCAGCACGGTCCTCTTTACATAGTAGGTAGCTCGCTTGAAAAGTATGCGGCGCAGGATATCGGAGCATTGTACTTTGCATTATCCTATCCCGTTTCAAACAGAGTTATCACATACAGAGGATATTCCGGATATAACGGCGGACTTAATCTTTTGACCGACCTTATTACCGTTCCGGTTTCAGGCAGATAGGAGGAAATATGAGCGAACTTGAGAATAAATATGTAGAAAAAGCCATACCTCCTACCAGAGAGGAAAGGCTTGAAGCGACTGACACATATCACGGATGCAGCTGTGATCTTCTTGAATGTTCGAGAAACTGCTGTCTCAAAGGAAGAGACAGAGATTTCTGGCAGGGAAGCTCCGCATGCCAGATGTTCCTGTCCGTAATGATGTCGGCACCCATTGAGAACACTGTTCTCATAATGCATGGTCCTATAGGATGCGGTCATCAGATACATATGGTAACAAATTCTACCAATGCGGGAAAAACTGCAAGAGGACTAGTCCCTAAGCCGGTTAACTGGATTTCGACAAATCTTTCAACCACCGAGATCGTAAACGGCGGTGAGAAGAAGCTCAGGGAAGCAATCGAATATGCTGACAAAACATTCAGACCGGAATTCATCTTTGTACTTTCAACCTGTGCACCTAACATAATCGGTGATGATGTTGAGAAGATAGTATCCGATGAAAGTAAAGTGGTTTCGGCACAGGTTACTGCAATTCATTGTCCGGGATTCAGATCAAAGTATGTATCCAGTGCATATGATGCTTTCTATCATTCATTGATCAGACATATTAAGCTTGAACCAATAGCGTATAAGGATTATGTTCCTTTGAATCCTGCAGATCCTAATTCCGGATTCCTGGCAGCGGGTTATGAATATAAAAAGAAGTATACCGTAAATGTCATGACTCTCGAGTCCATGGGACCTCAGGATGAAAACGAACTTACCAGAATCCTTAACGGACTCAATCTGAATGTAAATGTACTTCCCGAATACAGTAATGCGGATAAAATCAGATTCGTTTCCGAGGCGGCTCTTAATGTAAGTCTCTGCTGGATGCATGACGATTACTTCGTAAAGTATCTGAAAGATAAATACGATGTTCCCTACTATATGGGAATGCCTCTCGGACTTAAGGCAACCAGAAAGTGGCTTGTGGATATCGGAGAACACTTCGGACTTAAGGCAGAAGCGGAAAGACTTGCGGATTATGAAGAGAAACTTGTTCTCGAAGCAATCGAACCTTTCAAAGAAAAACTTAAAGGCAAGCGTGTAATGATCTCAGGAGGTGCCGTAAGAAGCGCGGTTGAGGCATCACTTATACATGATGACCTCGGAATGGAGATCGTATCTGTTATAGGACTTCTGTATGACTCGAACGCAGAGCCTTCATTTGAAGAACTTACCAAGGATCATCCCGATGTTCCTGTAGTAATAAGTGACCAGCCTTACGAGTTTGTAAATCAGGTCAAAACATATAAGCCGGATATCGTACTGTGTCATGCAAACGGCTTATCGGAGCCCGCAAAGCTTGGTGCGGTAACAGTACCCGAATTTGACGTTGGCGGAGCATATTTTGGATATAACGGAGTATTCCAGGTGGCAAGGCAGCTTGCATTTGCACTTGAGAATGATTCTTATGTAAAAGAAGTATCCAAGCACGTGAAATTCCCTTATAAGAAATCCTGGTATGAGAAGGATCCCTTCGCATATGTAAAAGATTAGAACTAAGAAAAGAGGAGAAAGAAAATGAAAAAAGTATCTGCAAAACTAATGGCATTATTCTCTGCGGGGGTATTACTTCTCACGGGCTGTAGCGGCGGAGGGAGCGAAAGCTCCGGCTCTTCATCATCCGGACTTGCACTCGGACAGGCAGAAGGAGCAGTTATCAACTCTGACGGACTTATAGATTATTCGGCGCTCAGCGAAGAAGAACTCAATGCACTTTATGAGAAGGAACCCGCATACGGACAGACCATAACTGTTAACTATACCGGTTCACTTTGCCCCGTAGCTCTTCCTGTAGCAAAGTATCTCGGATTTGTAGAAGACGAAGGAATTGAGTCATTTGAATTCGTACAGATCTCCGGCGATGCCGCAAGGGATGCTCTTGCCTCAGGTAATCTTACCGTAGCTATAGGATTCTTATCCGACTGGCTCCTTTATTATCAGAACGGAGAGGAAGTGGTAAGTACACTCGCTCTTCACTCCGGATGCGCTTCAGCTGCAGCTCTTGTCGATTCCGAATTTGACGGATTTGAGAAAGGCATGAGAATCGGTGTTGCAGGAGGAATCGGAGGAATTTTCCATAACATCGGACTCAGATTTATCAATCACGACGGATTTACCACAGATGATTTTACCTGGGTTGCTCTTGATGCCGGAACTCTTCTTGCTGCACTTCAGGAAGGACAGGTTGATGCCATCATCGCAAGCGATGAGCTTATCTACAATTTCGTTGAAGCAGGTTATACAAAAATCATCCGTTCACAGGATTACGATCCCGATTTCGAAGGCGAGGTTTGCTGTTCACTCGGTTTCAGCAGGGACTTTGTTGAACAGAATCCCGTAACCGTATACAAGATCACAAGAGCCGTTTACAGAGCATCCAGATGGCTTGAAGCAAGCGAAGAGAATCGTGAGCAGGCTGTAGATCTTCTTATCGATCAGCAGTACATTTCATGTACCAGGGAAATGGGAATTGAACTCATCAATCTTCTTCACTACGGATTCGGAACCAAAGAACTTGTCGGTACAACAAATGTTATAGGACAGGAATATATAGATCTCGGACTTCTTCCCGCAGATTTCGATCTGTCAAATGCGGAAGATCAGTTCCTTGTAAAATTCGATCTGACCAAGATCGAATAAAACGGAGAAAAGGTAATGGCAGAACAGACTGAAATCAAAAACAAGAATATCTCTGAAAGAGAACTGTCACTTCTTGAACAGAAGGATCTGACTAAAACAGATAAATTCTTAAGAAGGGTTACGATATTTCTGCCTCTGATCTTTACGCTGCTTCATCTGATTGAGCATCTCTTTTTTCCGGGCACGAAAAATCTTAAGCCTTCCAGGGTCTACGCAGGTCTGATCGGTCTGCTCGCCATTATCTATGCGGTAAGAATAGTAGCGTCATATTTTTCATTCAAGGCATATGAAAAATTCAGATTTAAAAGCGCATTATATACCGCAATCACAATAGTTCTTATGGCTTATGACCTTGCAACGCTCAAATACGGGGTGCTTGCGCTTCCGTATTTTCCCTGGGTGGGAAGAGTACTTGATGCGATGGTGTCTGACAGGAGCAAACTCTGGGAGTGCGTATATCATTCGCTCAAGCTTATGTTCACCGGTTATTTTGCAGGTGTTTCCATCGGACTTGCCTGCGGAATACTGGCGGGCTGGTCGAAGAAGGTCCAGTATTGGATACAGCCGATAACCAAAGTGCTTGGCGCAATACCTACAACCACATATATGCCCATAGTAATGATGCTTGCATCATCGCTTTTCGGAGGAGCGGCATTTCTGATCGGACTCGGCGTGTGGTTTCCGGTAACGATTTCCGCTATGACCGGAGTGCAGAATGTGCAGAAACATTACTATGAAGCCGCAGAGACTCTGGGCACGGATAAATTGGGAATACTTACAAGAGTAGTCATCCCTGCATCAATGCCGGGAATATTCACAGGACTTACTCAGGGAATGAGCATAGCATGTCTGACCCTTGTGGTTGCCGAGATGATGGGCGTTGAAGCAGGACTCGGATGGTACATTAACTGGCAGAAAGGATGGGGTGATTTTACCAAGATGTATGGCGCAATCATACTCATCTGTATCACCTTCATACTTGTAAATTCATTGCTCGGACTCGTTAGAAAGAGAGTTCTTCGCTGGCAGGACGGAGGTGTATGATGGCAGTCGGAAACATAGAGATAAAAGATGTATCGAAGATCTTCAGAAGAAGTGAAGAAGAACAGACGCTGACCGCACTGGATCATATTAATCTGTCGATCAAACCCGGAGAATTTGTATCCATAGTGGGTGCCAGCGGATGCGGAAAATCCACAATGCTCAGGATCATCGCAGGTCTTGAGAAGCCCACACTGGGCGTAGTTATCTTTGATGGCGAGCCTATTACGGGAACAAGTGAAAAGAGAGGACTTGTCTTCCAGAATCACGCACTTTTTCCCTGGCTTACCGTTTGGGACAATATATTATTCGGATTAAAATCCACAGGTAAGTTAAAGGATAATTCCAAGATCGAACTGGCGGAAAGACTGTTAAAGCAGGTCGGACTGGAGAAGTTCAAGAAGACGTATCCAAATCAGCTTTCGGGAGGAATGAGCCAGAGAGTTGCACTTGTAAGAGCTCTGGCAAATGAACCGGATGTACTTCTCCTTGATGAGCCCCTCGGCGCGCTTGATGCGTTTACGAGAATGAATATACAGGATGCTCTCATAGATCTCTGGAAAACGGAAGAAAACACTATGATACTCATAACACACGATGTTGACGAGGCAATATATCTGTCTCAGAGAGTTATCATTATGTCTCCAAGACCTGGAAGAGTTATCGAAAGCCTTAATATAGATCTTCCTTACCCCAGAAACAGAAGCGATAAAAACTTTACCTATTACAGGAATCACATCCTGGAGAAGCTGGATCTTGCTCATCAGGAAGAAAATATTGAATATATGATCTAAGGAGAACCAAACGTGAAAAATAAGATTCTTGCCGTTATTACGGCAGTACTCGGACTGCTTGCGGCAATCGGACCCAGAACGATCTTTCCCGTATGCTCTGCAGCGGAAATGAAGATGAAGTGTTACTATACCGCGAATGCGGAAATTGCAGTAGGTATTATTGCTGCTTTAGTCGGAATCGCAATAATCCTTATTGACAAGAACAAGGTTAAGCTGGCTCTGTCCGCTGTTCAGGCAATACTGGGGCTTGTGATAATACTTATTCCGACAGCGATAATCGGTGTGTGCGGAAGCCCGATGATGCACTGCGTATCATCAACCAAACCCGCACTTATAGTGATCGGAGCGCTGGATATAGTTATTTCGGTTATACTTGCGCTTCTGACCTTAAGAGACATATCCGTAGAAAATAAATCAAGGTAAAAAGAATTTGAAGATAAGAGAAGTAGCATTAAAAAAACTGATATACGGTTCGATCGGAGGATCTGCAGTTTTTCTGTTTGCACTTCTCTTATCTTTTACCGTATTTGCGGGACGTATACTCGACACAAGTCTTACAAGAGGGTTGGGAAATCTTCGGGAGAGGCTGGGCGCGGATATAGCCGTTGTTCCCAAGGGCTCCGAAACCGGCTATCAGGGAATATTGCTTAGCGGAGAACCGGTTGAGTGTTCGATGGACAGAAGCCTGGAGGATGAACTCCGTTCGATGGACGGAATTGAAGAGGTAACGCCGGTCATATATCTGGCAAGCCTAAATGCATCCTGCTGCAGTGTCCCGATTCAGATAATCGGATATGATCCTGAAACTGATTTTGTAACATCACCGTGGATTTCAGAGGATTATTCACTTCAGCTTGGAAACGGAGATCTGATAGCGGGAGCAAACATTGCGCTTGACGGAAATAATACTCTGACATTTTTCGGAAGAACGTATGATGTAAAAGCCAGGCTGAACAGAACCGGAACCGGAATGGATAAGTCTGTTTATGTAACATTTGATGTTATGGAACAGATGATTGCAGATGCACGTGAGAAGGGTATAGAATTCGGAGATGGCTCGGATGCCGGTATTACGGACAGATATGTATCCGCATTTCTTATACGTGTGGAAGACGGTGCGGATGCTGATGTCATCGCGGGTAGAATATCAAGAAACAGTCTTGTAAGTGTTGTACAGAGCAAGAATATGATTTCTTCCGTTACGGACGGAATCGGAATAATCTCCAAAATACTGACGATCATAACATGGATTATGGAAATTATAGTCACACTGGTAACGGCAATACTGAGTGTATTCCGTGTAAATGCCAGACGAAAGGAATGGGCGGTTCTCAGAATGATGGGCGCATCCGAAAGCTGGATACTCAGACTTATACTTCTTGAGAATATCATCATGTCGTGTGCCGGAGCGGTTCTTGGAATAATTCTGGCATCACTGGCTGTTTTTCCTTTCAGCGTAAATGTAGCCGACGCAATAGGCCTTCCTTATTATGGCCCCGGCCTGCCCGGTATTATCAAAGTATCGCTGTTATCAATTCTGATCACTTTAATAAGCGGAGCTCTTCCCGGCATCATCGCCGGAGCGAAAGCCGGAAAGACGGATTGCTATGTTCTTATGAGGGACGGAGAAAACTGATATGTCAATTGAATCCGTGAACATAACAAAAGAATATGAAAGACGGGGAAAAACTTTCCGGGCTGTGGATGATGTAAGTATATCAATCCCAAGGGGTAAGATTACCGTTGTTACGGGAAATTCGGGAAGTGGGAAAAGCACTCTTTTAAATATCCTTGCGGGAATGATAGTTCCCGAGAACGGGACGGTGCATATCGATGATGTGGAACTGCCATGCCTTAAAAACAAAGAGAGGGATAAAATCCGCGGAGAAAAGATAGGAATTGTTCCTCAGGTACAGAGTCTTATAGGCGGTCTTACCGTGCGGGAGAATATAAAGCTTCAGCAGAGTTTTTCCGGAGGAGCAGCTGATGAAGAAAGGCTGGCATTTTATATTAAGGATCTGGGAATAGAAGACCTTATGGATGTATTTCCCAGCTCACTGTCAGGCGGAGAAATGAAGAGAGCAGCTGTTGTAAGGGCAATATCCGGAGATCATGATTATATTTTCGCAGATGAACCCACCGGAGAGCTTGATCCTGAAAATGCATCAAGGATCATGGATGCTTTCAGAAAACAGGCTGACGAAGGAAAAGGAATACTTTTGATAACACATGACAGTCATGTGGAAGAAAGGGCCGATATTCTGTACAGAATGGAAAATGGTCATTTGACCGAGGAAAAAGTGGGCTGAAATAACAGACTAATGGTATTTACTGTAAGCTGCAGTATGGTATTATGTATGCAGATTTTGAAAAGGAGATCTGTGTATGACCATATTGCAGCTTAAATACGTTATAGCAATAGATGAAGAGTGTTCCATGAGGAAAGCGGCGGACAGACTCTATGTTTCCCAGCCCGGTCTTTCCAGTGCCGTAAGGGATCTTGAAAATGAGCTCGGGATACAGATATTCGAAAGAGTACATAACGGTGTTGTCACCACTTCCGCCGGAGCATCATTTATAGCATATGCAAGGCATGCAGTGGAACAGTTCGAGATTATAGAGAACAAATATCTTGATTCAAAAAATGAAAAACCCACCTTTTCGGTCTCGATGCAGCATTATACCTTTGCGGTAAATGCATTTATAGAAACAGTAAAAAAGTTTGACCTTGAAGAATATCAGTACTACATAAGGGAGACTCAGACCGGAGAAGTTATCGAAGACGTCAAGAATATGAAGAGTGAGATTGGAGTCATAGCACTCAGTGATTTCAACAAGACCACGTTCAAGAAGATCTTCACGGATGCGTCGCTGGAATTTCATGAATTGTTCACCAGAAACAGTTATGTATATCTGAAAAAAGACCATCCGTTAGCAAAGAAAAAAGAAATATCTCTTGAAGAACTCCGGGATTATCCATGTATGGTATTTGATCAGGGAGATTATAATTCGTTCTATTACAGAGAAGAAGCTCTTGCAACTTATGATTACAAAAAAGCAATATGCACAAATGAGCGTGCAACGTCTATAGAGCTTATGCTGGGGCTTGACGGATATGCCGTAGGAGCGGCAATGCTCGGTGACAGCTTAAATGCATCTGATATTAAGGTGGTTAAACTCAAAGAGCAGGAAGTTCTTACATTCGGATACATAGTCAGAAAAGGCAGTGCGCTCAGTGAAATGGGCAAGCTGTTCGTTAAAAAACTTAAAGCAGTAAAGTAAACATCCACGGAATATATTTAAAGAAAACCGCTTTTATGCGGTTTTCTTTTTGTTTAGTGATATAAGCAAAATCTATAACTGACAATAAATTATGCATATTTTACAAGTGCGATACACGGCGTGATAATACACACATAACAAATCATGATTGTTACAAGAAAAAATGATCACACGGAGGATGAATATTATGAAAAAGAATTTGATCAAGAAACTCGTAAGCGCTATTGCAGTAACAACCGTAGCAGGAAGCCTTCTTACAGGATGCGGAAATGCTCCTGAGGTAAGCGCAGCTAACACTCCTGCTCCCGAAGCAAATACCGAGGCTGAGTCAGGTGAGAACACCGCAGCAGATGAAAACACCGTAGCAGATGCACCTGTCGAGACAAAAGGAACCATTACCGTAGCAGCAAGCCAGACTCCTCATTCGGAGATCCTTGCTGAGGCAGCCAAGATTCTTGCGGAGCAGGGCTGGGATCTTCAGGTAACCGTATTTGATGATTATGTACAGCCTAACAATGTAGTTGAGTCCGAGGAATTTGATGCCAACTACTTCCAGCATATTCCTTATCTTAACTCTTTTAACGAAGAGCAGGGAACTCATCTCGTAAATGCAGGCGGAATTCACTATGAGCCTTTCGGAATCTATGCAGGAACCAAGTCCGATCTCGCAGATATCGCTGACGGAGATGAGATTGCAATCCCCAATGATACCACCAATGAAGCAAGAGCGCTTCTTCTCCTTCAGGATAACGGAATCATTACCCTTAAGGATGGTGCAGGACTTACCGCAACCGTTAACGATATTGAAACTTATAATGTACAGATCAAGATCATTGAGCTTGCTGCAGAGAGCGTTAAGGATGCTATTCCCGATGCAGCATACGTAATCCTCAACGGCAACTATGCACTTGAAGCAGGACTTTCCGTAGGACAGGATGCACTTGCTTACGAATCAAATGACTCTGCCGCTGCTCAGACCTATGTAAATGTAATCGCAGTAAAAGAAGGACATGAGAATGATGAAGGCATCGTAGCTCTTGTAAATGTTCTTAAGTCAGATGAGATCAAGCAGTTTATTATCGACACTTATGACGGAGCAGTTGTTCCTTTCGACTGATAACCGGAATAAATGATCGATCACATTAAAACTGACGCCTTCCATTCGGGCGTCAGTTTTATATGGGGAGAATTTTAAAGAGAATATAAACATGAGTGAAAACATAATCGAGATCAGAAAACTGAATAAGAGTTTTAAGACCGAAAAAGGTGAAGTGATCGCTTTAAATGATGTCAGTCTTGATATTGAAAAAAAGGATATATACGGCATCATAGGACTTTCGGGAGCCGGAAAATCGACACTTGTAAGATGTATGAATCTTCTGGAAAGACCGACATCAGGTAAAGTGACGGTAAACGGAAAAGAGCTTAATTCATTAACCGACCGTCAGCTGCGTGCGGAGCGCAGGAAGATCGGAATGATCTTTCAGCATTTTAATCTCCTTATGCAGAGAAGCGTAATAGACAATGTTGCTTTTCCTCTTGAGATAGCCGGCAAGAAGAAAAAAGAGGCCAGAAAAAAGGCACTTGAATATCTGGAAGCGGTTGGACTGTCCGAAAAAGCAAATGCTTATCCCGCACAGCTGTCCGGAGGACAGAAACAGCGTGTTGCGATTGCCAGGGTACTAGCATCAAAACCGGAAATACTTTTGTGCGATGAGGCAACAAGTGCACTGGATCCGCAAACTACAAAATCAATCCTGAATCTGCTAAAGGAAATAAATATTAAGTACGGTATCACGATTGTTGTAATAACTCATGAGATGAGCGTTATTCAGGAAATTTGTAATCACGTTGCGGTTCTTGAACACGGAAATCTTGTCGAAAACGGAACTACGGAAGAACTTTTCAGAGCACCCAAAACAGCCGAAGCCAAGAAACTGGTATTCAGCGGAAGCGAACATATATTGGAAATGACTTCCGAAAGGGTGGTAAGGATCAGCTTCCACGGTGTGAGCGCTTATGAACCGACAATCGGTAATATAGTTCTTGAAACAAAAACACCTGTAAATATTTTGTATGCAAATACAAGAACGGTGAACGGTAATGCGGAGGGAGAGATGCTGCTGCAGCTTCCGTCCGATAATGAAAAGGCGGAACATATTATCACATATTTCAAAGAAAAAGGATTGGATCCGGAGGAGGTGAGTGCCGATGCTTTCGCAGCAGGAAATAATAATGATAATTGAAGGCCTGAGAGACACTTTGATAATCGTAGGCTTCTCAACATTTTTCGGATATGTACTGGGACTTCCTTTGGGAATAATACTTGCTGTTACGGATAAAGAGGGAATTAAACCGAATGTGGTAATTTATAAGGTGCTCGATCTTGTAACCAATGTATTAAGGAGCTTTCCGTTTATAATCCTACTTGTTGTTTTGATACCGGTAACCAGAGCAATCGTCGGAAAAAGCTATGGAATAGGTGCTACGATCGTTCCTCTGGTATTTGCCGCCGCACCATTTATCGGAAGGATGGTTGAGGGCTCTTTGAAGGAGGTCGATAAAGGAGTTATAGAAGCTGCGCAGAGTCTTGGTGCAGGGAATATAACGATCATATTCAAAGTTCTGATCGCAGAGGCAAGAACATCACTTCTCGTCGGTGCTACCATAGCCTTCGGAACCATACTCGGATATTCCGCAATGGCCGGAGCGGTCGGCGGAGGCGGACTCGGAAGTATAGCGATAAGATACGGCTATAACAGATTTCAGCCTCAGATACTTTGGCCTTCTGTTATAATCCTTATTCTTCTGGTTCAATTATTCCAGATGATAGGCATGAAAATGTCAAAGAAACTCGATAAAAGAAAGAAGTAAGAAAGGCAATATAAATAGCATGATACTTAAAAAGAGAAGGACGATGTCCTTCTCTTTTTTTATCGCCGATATAACTTTTGCCTATAGCAAGTCATAAATTCTATGTATTTTACAGTTGCTTACGGTGCTGACATAATGTGCACATAACAGATAATCAATAAATGATCGGTTATAAATACAGTTTTCAGGAGGATAAAATTATGAAAAAGAATCTGATCAAAAAACTCGTCAGCGCAGTAGCTGTCACCACTCTTGCTGGAAGCCTTCTTACCGGATGCGGAAACGCCGGAACGGTAAGTGCGGAAAATACTCCCGCACCCGAAGCATCAAACACCGAAGCAGTAGCTGAAGTCAACTCTGATGCAGAAGCTTCCGCAGAAGAGTACACCGGACTTCTTAAGGAGATCAAAGACCGCGGTTACATAATCGTCGGAACCGAGGGAACCTGGAGCCCTTACACTTTCCATGATGCGGATGACAATCTCGTAGGATACGATGTTGAGGTTGCCAAGTACATCGCAGATTATCTCGGAGTGGAAATTCAGTATTCCGAGACTGTTTGGAGCTCAATGTTTGCATCACTCGATGCGGGACAGATCGATGTCGTAATTAACGGCGTATCTTATAACGAGGAACGTGCAGTCAAGTATGATTTCTCAATCCCTTATAACTATTCACAGCATGCATACATTACTCTTGCTGACAGAGATGATCTTAACACTCTTGAAGATGCTGCAGGAAGAACCGCTGCAAACGATCCCACCAGCTCAATCGGTAAATATGCAGAGGATAACGGAGCAATTCTTGATGAGGTAGGTGAAGCAGCACAGGCAATCAGCGAAGTAAAGAACGGCCGAGCAGATCTTTCTTTCGGAACCGTAGTAGGATTTGAGGATTATCTCAACCAGCATCCCGAGGACAGAGAAGTATTAAAAGTTGTTGTAACAAGCGATCCCGAACCCAATGCATACATCCCTGTTGTAAAGGGAAATGAGCAGCTTGTGGAACTTATCAATGAAGCACTTCAGGCAGCATATGACGACGGTACTCTTTCTGCACTTGCGATCAAGTATTTCGGAGTAGATACCACTCAGGGATGAGTATAAGAATTTAGCAGAAACGGATGAACGATCATGAATGAGAGAATATTAAACGAATTAATTGAATCATTTGGCAAACTCTTCATAGCCGGATTAAAGGTATCCCTTCCTTTGACCATAACTTCATTTTCAACAGGACTGATAATCGCCCTCCTGGTTGCACTTGCACAGATCGCTAAGGTCCCGGTTTTAAAGAGACTTGTCAGGGTGTATGTATGGATAATCAGATGTACTCCCATGATCGTTCAGCTGTTCATAGTTTATTTCGGTCTTCCGAGTATAGGCATAAAGCTTAACTCATTTGCCAGTGCATGGCTTGTAATGTCTCTATCGGTAGGAGCTTACTGCTCGGAAACAGTAAGGGCTGCAATACAGTCCGTTCCGGTAGGACAGCTTGAAGCATGTTATTGCGACGGTCTGACCTTTTGGCAGGCAATGATACATGTGATCATCCCCCAGGCACTTCGAACAGCATTTCCTCCTTTGTCCAATTCGATCATCGGACTGGTTAAGGATACATCTCTTGCATACAGCGTTGCACTTGTTGAGATACTTGCAACCGCACAGAGAATTGCTGCAAGAACATATGATTATTTCTGGCTCTATCTTGAAGCCGGACTTATCTACCTTATATTCTGCTCGATCCTGACAATCATTCAGGGAAAAGCGGAAAAGGCATTGGAAAAGAGGAGATAACATGCTTGAGTTTAAAAATGTAAAAAAGAGCTTCGGAGACACTGATGTACTTAAGGATGTCAGTCTGAACGTAAATAAAGGCGATGTGGTCGCAATACTCGGGCCCAGCGGATCCGGCAAAACAACGCTCCTGAGGTGCGCAGGATATCTGACAAAGGCTGACAGCGGAAAAATGATCATTGAGGGGGAAGAATATGATCTGAATAAGATTTCTTCCAAAGAATTAAGAAAATACAGAAGCCGCGTAGGATTTGTTTTCCAGAATTTCAATCTGTACGGAAATAAAACAGCTCTCGGAAATGTGACTCTCGGTCTTACCGTCGCAAGGAAGATGGACAAGAAAAAAGCGGAAGAGATCGGAAGAAAACTGCTTGAAAGAGTAGGGCTCGGAGACAGGATTGATTTCTATCCTTCCAAACTGTCCGGAGGACAGCAGCAGAGAGTTGCCATAGCAAGGGCACTTGCCACCAACCCGGATGTTATATTTTTCGATGAGCCCACATCTGCATTGGATCCCGAGCTGACCGGTGAAGTGCTTAATGTAATAAAGCAGCTTGCTGACGACGGAATCACGATGATAGTCGTAACACACGAAATGGAGTTTGCAAGGAAAGTAGCAACCAGAGTTGTGTTTATGGAAAACGGAGATATCGTCGAAGAAAACACATCCGAAGAATTCTTCGGTAATCCCCAAAAGGAAAGGACCAGAGAGTTTATTTACAAATCATTTGTCTGGGAATCGAAGAATGAACACGACGGAAGCGGAATATAAGGAGATTAGTTATGCCTGTTATAAGCCTTGTAGATATAGATAATGCGTCAGAAGAAGTAAAAGCGGCCGTAAGGCAGCACCTTGCGGACGGTCATACGATTACAAACGAGAAGAGGACGCTGCTTCATAATGTCCCTGCATTTTGGGCACTTGAGGGTAAATCCTATGAGATGAGTGCGGAACTGAAAAAAATTATCACAGCGAGAGCCGCAGCACTATTTGAATATGCAATCTCAGTCGAAAACGACTGCCTCGTATGTACCACTTATTACAAAAAGTATTACGAATCATTGGGAATCGATATAGACAATGTTCAGTATACTCCGGAAGAAGAACTTGTGATCGAGTATGCAAGAGCAATCGTGAAGGATCGTAAGAATATACCTGAAGAATTGTTTGACAGATTAAAAAAGCATCTCGGTGAAGAAGGACTGATCGTTCTTACCACCATGGGAATGTTTATGATCGCAAATAATTACTTTAATGATATTCTTCATGTTCAGTCTGAATTTCTTCAGAAGTAACCGGATGCGGAAAGACTAACTATTAAAAGTCAACAGTAAATCATAGTTTTTTGAATAAAACACCCTTGGATGTTTTAGATAGCCTGGAGACAGGCTGAAACCATAAGCAGTTCCTTGAAAATCGTATGACAAATAGAGCATCTGAACAGGTGCTCACAGAAAAGGATATGAAGATAAGTTGTTATTTTCGGTAGGCTTCGCCAGTAAGTTCCATTCGATAAATAGTGCGAATCAGCTTTTTGGCCGCATGGGAAACCGCAACATTGTAATGCTTGCCTTCGCTTATCTTTTTGGAAAGGTATGCACGGAATGTCTCGTCCCAATGACAGACAAACTTCGTGGCATTAAACAAAGCATAGC
>KL370861.1:64910-916590 GCA_000702085.1 Lachnospiraceae bacterium P6A3 | reverse complement strand
AGGAGCTGTCCTTAGTACGAGAGGACCGGGATGGACGGACCACTGGTGCAGCTGTTGGGGAGCAACCCCATGGCAGCGTAGCCAAGTCCGGCAGGGATAAACGCTGAAGGCATCTAAGCGTGAAGCCCCCCTCAAGATGAGATATCCCTACCATAAGGTAATAAGACCCCTTAGAGAGTATGAGGTAGATAGGAATGGTGTGTAAGAGCGGTAACGCTCTCAGCTGACATTTACTAATAGGTCGAAGGCTTATCCTGTTGTTGCCAAGATGGATGTTTGATTAGTTCGGATTCGGTTTTGAAGAAGCAAAACATAAAAAATACAGATCCTTTCGGATCTGTATTTTTTTATTCTTATTTATTCGAGTTCAAGTCCTTTTGAAGCGGTATAAGCTCTGCTTTCATCAAGAGGCATAGGCTTAGCGAAATAATATCCCTGGGCTCTGACACATCCTATGAGTGACAGGAATTCAAAATGTTCCTTGGTCTCAACACCTTCCTGCAGAGGTTCAACCTGCATATCAAGAGCTCCCTGAACTATATGTCTTATGAGTTCCGCTGCTTTGATGTGTTTATCGTAGGTTCTCAGGAATTCAAGATCTAGTTTGATTACGTCGAACTCATAATCCAGCAGGTGATTAAGAGAAGAGTAACCGCTTCCGAAATCATCGATCCAGATATGATATCCGGCATTTCTGAACTCGTTTACTTTTTCATGAAGAGCAATTCCTTCATCATTAAGTGAGCTCTCGGTGATCTCGATTTCTATCAGCTCTCTCGGAAGATTGTATCTGGAAACCATCTGCTCGGTAAAAGAGAACACATCGCAAAGCTCAAAGTCCAGTCTCGACAGATTGACGGAGATGGGTACAACTTTTTCTCCGGAGTCGATCATCCTGCTGAGTTCTTCGCATACCTTTCCGATGATGAACAGGTCTACTTTATGGATCATATGATACTCTTCGAGAGGAAGAATGAAACTTGCGGGAGAGAGCATTCCTTCAATCGGATCGTCCCATCTTGCAAGGGCTTCGTAGCCGCATATTTTTCCGGATGAAACTCTGATAATCGGCTGGTAGTAAACCTTAAGGTATTCTTTTTCGATTGCGGTATCGATATTATCAACAACATACTGTGCCATACGGAGCTTGGCATGGATATTTTCTTTGTATATCTCATACACCTTGTCGTATCTGTGTTTGATACTGTTGCAGGCTATTCTGGCCTGGTCGCAGGCAAGTCCGACTTCCTTGCTCTTGCTCTCCATATTGTATATTCCGGCTTTTATCTCAACCCTTATACCTTTGAAGGTCTCAAGAATGATATTGTGAATCTGTTCAACAATCTTTTCTACGTTTTCGGCATTGGTTGCAACTACGAAATGATCGTTGGAAAATCTGGCAAAAAAGCCGTGCTGGAATTCCTGTCTGATGGTGAATGCAACTCTGCAAAGGAGTTCATCACCTTTTTGGAATCCGTATTTTTCATTAAATATTTTGAAGTTTACGATATCGAAATGAATAAAAGAAATGTTTTTGGTTTCGTTTTCGGTGAGCTTGGAAAGACCGCCCTGAACCTGCTCATAAAAAGAAGCCATGTTGAGAAGCCCGGTTAATCGGTCGGAGTCCTTATTCATGGCAAAGATCATGCTCTCTGCAACGCTGTTTCTTCCCTTGTTAAAGTATTCGTCTTTATCCAGGTCGACTATGAATACGTAGAATATTTTTTCTCCGTTTTTTCCGTGCAGAAGATGACCGAAATCCTCTACATATCTGATATCGCCATTTTTGGTGATGATACGGTATCTTATGTAGTCGTGCTTTTTTTCGGCATTAAAGGTCTGGGCCGTTATCTCGGAATCAATCTTTTTATAATCATCAAAATGAACCATACCCTTAAAAGAGTTATGGGTGAATTTCTGTAATTCTTCAAATGTTTCACATCCGAAAAGATTGATCAGATTCTGATCCGCGAATAGGAGTTCCATATTGCCTTCGGCATTGTATATAAAGAAACCGCCGGGTAGGCCTTTGGGAACGAGATTGTTATTCTCCATAAAACCACGCTTTCTTGATATATAGTTTTGGTGCCTCATAAGAATATAGTTCGTTATAAAAAGTGTATACCAACAGTCTCGGGTTTGTAAAACTAATATTAAAAAAATTAAAGATTATTATATGAATTCTTAATCCAAAACAGGGAATTGTTCAGCAAATTCACTTGATTTACAGTGCCGATTTAATTACAATATAACTTGAGCATTTTTGAAAATATCGTTATTCCACGATATAAATATGATTAACGGAGGAAACTCAATTATGAAAAAAACTATGTTCAGAGGAATCGCCGGAATCCTTACGGCATTTCTGGTAGTTCTTGCGTATCTTCCATTTAGCGTACAGGCTGCATCTGCCGTTCCCACGATCAGCTTTACCGCTGACTGGTACAAAACAGATAACGGAACCTTTATATTACTTACCAATAACGGAAGCCTCGGAACCTCAGTAAACGGCCATACCTGGCAGGTTTATGAGAAGGCTGTTGATTCCGATACCGCTTGTACCGTACTTGATTATTCGGAGACAAGAACCGTTATTACCGATCCCATTTATGTAAATACCAGCAAGTTCAAAAAGAACGCTCCCGTAGTAGTTACAGTCGTTGTTTCGTGTGCTGATTTCGGTTATTCCTATACAACCAACATCACTATCAAGAACAACGAGGCAGTATACGGCGGTTTCTCAATCGTTCAGTCTGCAAGCGGAGTTCTTTATGACGGAAAGAGCAACAACACTCTTGACGGATACAAGAATCCCATCGGCGGACTTGCAAGAGCATCTGTAAACGCATTCATGCCCGCAGGTTATATGTCTGCTTGCGAAGGTGCGATCGCATTTAACTTTGCACGTGACTACAAGAATAAGCAGGGTGTCGTTTGCTTCAACATTCCCGAGGGATATCAGGCTGCAAACAGAACTTACAAGCTTATGACCATCGGAGAAGGCGGAGCGATTGCCATTTGTGATGACCTTGATGCAAATGCAGGAACCATTTCCGCAATGGTTAACTTCAACGGATTTGCTGTAGTTCTTATTTATTCCGAGACCGATACAGCAGCAGCTCCTGCAGTTCCTACCATCGGAACTCTTCCTACCGGATCAGGAACTACCGTTAATCAGCTTTACAATTACCTTACCAATTATAAATTTGTAGAAGCTGTTCAGGGGGCTCAGTGCATGAACGTATTCAATGCAGTAAGACCTGCCGGTTACAGCGCTTACAAGACCTATTCACTCTATGTAAACAATGTTGCCGATGCTTCACCTAAGAATGGATATGTAACAATTAACGTAAGCGGATATACCGAGTACAAGCTTGTTACCGTTGATAAGGCCGGTGCTGTTCAGATCCTTGATGATATTGATACTGCCCCCGGAACCGCAACATTCCTTCTTAACTACAACGGATATGCTTGCCAGGTTATTGCAAAATAATTAATTTATAATCAAAAACATGTCGCATTCGATTCGGGTGCGGCATGTTTTTTGTTGTTATGATTACCACTTTTGTCAAACTGAATACTTATCTTTGCCAGATTGAGTTTTCTGACACTTTAACCTTTTGTATAAATTTATTTCGTTGTAAAATTTTAGTAGTTCACAAAGATTTTTACGAGAATATTGAAAGTATTCTCGACAAGTTCAGAATGTGATATACTGTTTACATGTTAGCATTATACGTGGGTTTTCTGTTTTATTTTCCCCCGATATATGTTATAGTAAACATTATAAAATGACACCGAAAAGGTTGCAGAAAGGGTAATATCGACTATGGATACTAAGATTTTACTTGATAGCGGCACTAACGAACTTGAAGTACTTGAATTTACTCTCGGTGAATTCTCATACGGCATTAACGTTGCCAAGATCAAAGAGATCATATCTTACCAGCCTGTTACGCCCGTACCTAATTCTCATCCCAGCATCGAAGGTATCTTCATGCCCCGTGAGACAATGATCACTGCGATTGACCTTAAGAACTGCCTCGGAAGAGGACAGTCCGAACCCGGTGGACTTTTTATAATCACCAACTTCAACAATCTCAATATTGCATTCCATGTTGAAGCTGTTAAGGGTATTCACAGAGTTTCATGGAGAAACATCATCAAGCCCGATTCCACCATTTCTACCGCTGAAGCATCCGTTTCTACCGGATTTATTAAGAATGAAGGCAAACTTATAATCATCCTCGATTTCGAGAAGATCATTTCCGACATCAATCCCGAGACCGGACTTAAGATCAGCGAAATCGAAGAGCTTGGTGAGAGATCAAGAAGCAATGTTCCCATCCTCATCGCAGAGGATTCGGTTCTTCTTAATAAGCTCATCGTTGATTCACTTACTGCAGCCGGATATGACAGGATCATCCATACCGAGAACGGCCAGAAGGCTTACGATGTGATCGCTGAATGTAAAGCTGACGGAACACTTGACGAGCATGTTAAGATCGTTATTACCGATATTGAGATGCCTGAGATGGACGGCCACAGACTTACCAAGCTTATCAAGGAAGATTCAAGAACCGCGAATATTCCGGTAGTCATTTTCTCATCACTCGTTAATGAGGAGATGAAGAAGAAGGGTGAGGCTCTCGGAGCTGATGCTCAGCTTTCAAAACCTGAGATCGGTAACCTTGTAAGGATCATCGATTCGCTCGTTGATAAGTACCATTTGAACTAATGATTTTTAAGGCTCTGCCTGAATGGGCAGAGCCTTTTTTGATGCCGTTTATTCTATACATTAAAGCGTTGCTGTGTTAGAATAATGTAGTATGTTTATGTGATTTTGTCATAAGAACATTTATAGAAATCGGAGAGAATAAATGGGATCGTCTGAAGACTATCTTGACAGTTTATTGAAATCCATGGGTGTGCCTGCCGAGCTCGCATCACCTACCAAGAAAACACCCGAACCTGAAAAAAAGGCACCGGCTGAAGAGGCTCCTAAGGAGTCTGTTTCCGGTGTTTCGGAATCTGTTTCTTCATCTTCCGGTGAATCTGCGCTTGATGACCTTCTTAAGCAAATGAGTGAACCTGCACCTGTTGCTGAGCCTGAGCCTGTTCCTGTTGAAGAGGCTGAACCTGCTCCCGCTGAGACTGCAGAGCCTGTTTTCGAAGAGAGTGAACAAACTGCTGTAAATGAAGCAGAACCCGTTTTTGAGGATCCTGCTGCAGAGGAAATACCTGCTGTTGAAGAAGTTCCCGTAGCAGAGGAAATACCTGCGGTTGAAGAGGTACTTGCAACTGAAGAGATTTCTGCAATTGAAGAAGCTCCTGCATCAGAAGAAAATCTCGTGGTTGAAGAAGTTTCTGCAGCTGATATTCCTGTAGTCGATGAGACTCCTGCAGGTGAAGATACACCTTTAGTCGAAGAAGCTTCCTCATCGGAAGAAGTGCTTTCCGAGGATTCCGTTCAATTATCATTTGATGATTTACTTGCCGGTGTGCAGTCTGAAGAGCCTGCATCAGAGGAGCAGGTAGCAGAAGAGATTATTCCTGAAGAAACGGCTGTTGAAGAATCGATTGTCGAAGAATCAGCAGTTGAAGAACCTGTTATTGAAGACTCTGCCGCAGAGGAACCGGTAATCGAAGAATCTGCAGCCGAAGATTCGTTGTCTGATGATTTTAATCTCGATAAATTACTTGCGGATGCTTCATCAATAATCGATGATGTTCCGACAGAAGAGGCACCGGTTGAAGCTGAGGGCACCGATGAAGTTGAAGTATTGGATCACTCTGCGGATATTCCTGATCTTGCAGAGATCATGAATGAGGATCCTGCGGCATCAGATATCCATATTGATTCCGCACCTTCTCTTGATGTGCCCGATGATGACTCGGCAATGGATGCGGATCTTTCCGATCTCATGAGTGATCTTATGAGCAAGATTGAGTCTGAGGAGCCGGTATCAGAGGAATCTGCCGCGGAAGATGTTCCTGCAGAACCTGCTTCCGAAGAATTAAATCCTGAGGATCTTAATCTCGATGATCTTAATCTTGAAGATCTGGGATTGTCTGATGAAAACGTTGCTGTAGATGAAGCGGCTACTCTTGAAGAGGCGCTTGCAGTTAATGATATAGCTGTGATGGAAGAAGCTCCTGCGACGGAAGAATCACCCGCAATTGAAGATGCGCCTTCCGAACATATCAATCTGGATGATGCTTTATCCAGCCTTCTGAATGAAGCTGAGAGTGTTCTTGAAGAAACTGAGGAGGTACCTGCAACTGATGAAAGTTCCGTTATTACAGATGAAGCGGTTGCAGATGAAGTGCCTGTAATCGAGGATGCTCCTGTAGTTGAGGATATACCTGCAGAAGAATCTTCTGTTGAAAAAGCCCCCGTTTCCGAGGAATCTTCAATTTCTACAGAAGATGATCTGGATGCACAGCTGGCTGCGCTTTTGCAGGAATCCGGTCTTGATGAAGAGAACCGGGATTCTGCTGATATTACGGAGTCCGCACCTTCTGAAACTTCATCCGATGATTTTGATCTCGATGCGGAACTTGCCGAGCTCATGAAAGAAGAAAATGAGTCTCAGGATCTTCCTTCAGAGGATGATATAGAGTCCATGCTCAACAAAGCAAGAGAAGAGGGACTTGCGGAAGACGAAGACAGGTCCGAAATGTCTCTTGACGATCTTCTTGCTGCGGACAGCGGTTCAGCCGGTGATATCGGAGATTTGCTTAATAAGAGTGATAATAACGAAGCTGTCGATCCCGGCATTGAAGCACTTTTAAACGGAAGTGATGAAAACTCTGCCCCCGATGTTTTGGGTGAAAACGAAGATGCTGAAGCTCCCGTTGATAAAGCAGCCGAGAAGAAGCGGTTAAAAGAAGAAAAGAAAGAAGCCAGAAGAAAAGCCAAGGAAGAAAAAGCAAGACTTCGCAAGGAAGCAAGAGAAGCTAAAAAGGCCAAGAAGAAAAACCAGGACGGAGTCGGAGAAGAAAACGCAACCTCTGCCGAGAATGCAGACAATGCTGATATGTCCGATGTTGATGCTCTTTTGGCAGGTGCTGCCGAAGCAGCTGCAGAGGTTAAGGCAGCAGCACTTTCATCGGAAGCCGTACCTGTTCCTAAGGATGAACCTTCAGCACCCGAAGAAAACAGTGAGCTTGATGAAGCCGATTCTCTTTTGGCGGAAATCATGGGTAATCCTTTGAGCGAGGAAGATCTTTATGACGGTGCTTCCGAATCCGCTGATTCTTCGGAAGAATTGTCTTCTGATGAGCCTCTTACTCTTCCTGCCGATGAACTCGACAGCCTCCTTGAAAAGGAAGCTAAGGAGAAGAAAGCCAAGAAAGGCCTTATAGCAAGGATCATCGACCTGTTAACCGAATCTGATGACGATGAAGAGGAAAATGAAAATTCCGAGATAAAACTATCGGAGGAAAATGCCGAAGTTCTCGAACAGCTTGAAGCTGAAGGCGAGGACGGTAAGAAAGGCAAGAAGAAAAAGAAGAAGAAAGACAAGGGCAAGAAGGCCGATGACGCCGGCGGAGACGAAGAAGGCGAAGAGGGCGAAGGCGGCGACAAGAAGAAAAAGAAAGAAAAGAAGCCCAAGAAGGAAAAGAAACCCAAGAACGAAGAGCCCGAGAAGCCTACAAAGAAACTTAATACCAAGAAAGTTGCGGCAATCTTTGCTCTTTGTGCGACAATACTTGTTGCTGTTTTGATCGTTTCGAATCTGCTAGGTGCGCATGCCGTTAAGCAGGAAGCAAGAGAAGCATATTCGGTAGGAGATTATCAGACTGCATATCAGGATCTCTTCGGTCAGGAACTTAATGAGTCCGATGAGATAATTTTCAAGAAGTCAGAATGTATTCTCAGAATAAGACTCTGGTATCGTGAATATGAACTGCTCCGTGATGAATCCGATGTTAAGGCTCTTGATTCTCTTATCCAGTCCGTAAGCAGATATCCCGGTCTTTATGAATCTGCTGTTAAATGGCAGTGCCTTGAGGAAGTAGAACCTGTTTATCAGCAGATTGTTCAGGCTCTCTATAATGATTTCGGTCTTACCGAAGAAGAAGCAATAGAGATTGCAATGATCAAGAAGGATGTTGACTATACGAGAGCTGTTTATGATGTGGTTAACGGACTTCACGGTAATAATGCGGAACCTGAAGCAGAGCCTGAAGAAGTTCTTGAGCCTCCCGCAGAACTTGAAGATGTAATTCCCGGTGAAGAAGATCCCGGTCAAGACATAGTATTTGTAAATCCCTGAGGTTAGTAAATGATCGCTGTCGTTGATTATGACGCAGGCAATGTAAAGAGCGTCGAAAAAGCAATAGAAAAGCTGGGAGCTAAGCACATTCTTACATCCGATCCCGAAGAGATAAGAAAAGCCGATGCCGTAATTTTACCCGGAGTAGGTAATTTCGGTGACTGTGTAAATAAGCTTTCCGAACGCGGACTTGACTCTGTTTTAAAAGAGTACGCTGCATCCGGAAAACCTTTCCTCGGTATCTGCGTAGGTCTTCAGCTTCTTTTCGACGAAAGTGAAGAATCTCCCGGTGTTAAAGGACTGGGTATCCTTCCCGGAAAAATAAAGAGATTTCCTTCATCGGATGAACTTAAGGTTCCTCAGATCGGATGGAACGATATCATCGAAAGCAAGGGAAGACTTCTTGACGGCATCGATAAAGGTACATACTTTTACTTCGTACATTCTTACTATCTTGAATGCGAAGATCCTTCCATCGTAACTTCCAAAACAGAGTATGGTGTCACATATGATTCGTCGGTAGAATCCGGTAATGTATTTGCTACTCAGTTTCATCCGGAAAAGAGTTCGGACGCCGGCCTTAAAGTTCTTTCCAATTTCCTTAAGATAGCAGGGGAGGTTTGATATGCTTACCAAGAGAATAATTCCCTGCCTTGATGTTAAGGACGGAAGAGTTGTAAAGGGAATCAATTTCCTGAATTTGAGAGATGCCGGTGATCCCGCTGAAAGTGCTGCCGCATATGATGCACAGGGCGCGGATGAGGTTGTTTTCCTGGATATTACAGCATCTGCCGACTCCCGCGATACCCAGCTTTCATGGGTCAGGGATGTTGCCTCTACTCTTTTTATTCCTTTTACCGTCGGCGGCGGTATCAGGACAACAGATGATTTTAAAGCAATCCTCAGAGAAGGTGCAGATAAGATTGCGGTTAATTCCGCAGCTCTTATGAATCCGGATCTTATATCGGAGGCTGCCATGAAGTTCGGATCTCAGTGCGTTGTTGTTGCAATGGATGCAAAGCGTATTGAAGGAACCGACAGATGGACGGTATATAAAAACGGCGGAAGAGTTGATATGAATATGGATGCAGTTGAGTGGGCGATTAAGGCTGAAAAGCTTGGAGCCGGAGAAATACTCCTGACATCCATGGATGCCGACGGAACCAAGGCAGGATATGACCTTGAACTTACTAAGGCTATTGCTTCAAGCGTAAATATTCCGGTTATCGCTTCCGGCGGTGCAGGAAAGCTTGAAGATTTTTACACGGCTGTAGAGGCAGGAGCTTCCGCAGTCCTTGCAGCATCTCTTTTCCATTACAAAGAGCTTACAATTCGTGAAGTTAAGGAATACATGAAGGAACGCGGAATCAGCGTCAGACTTTGATATGTCACAGATTTCCAATGACTGGCTTCCTGTTTTACAACAGGAGTTTGGCAAACCTTATTACAAAGATCTTTATTCTTTTGTCGTAAAAGAATACGGTTCATATACCGTCTATCCTCCAAAGGATGACGTCTTACGAGCTTTTAATCTGACACCTTTGTCCGAGGTTAAAGTAGTGATACTGGGTCAGGATCCTTATCACGAACCCGGACAGGCTCACGGTCTTTCTTTTTCGGTGCCTAAGGGTATTCCGAAACCGCCATCACTTGAAAATATCTATAAAGAATTAAATACGGATCTCGGATGCACAATCCCTGAAAGCGGCGATCTCACCCATTGGTCCGAGCAGGGCGTGCTTTTGCTCAATACGCTTCTTACCGTAAGAGCACATCAGGCTTTTTCACACAAAGGAAAAGGCTGGGAAGAATTTACGGATGCTGCCATAAAAGCCGTTGCTTCACTTGACAGACCTGTCGTTTTTATACTGTGGGGCTCCGCAGCAAGAGCCAAGAAAGCATTTATAACCAATCCCAATCATCTGGTTATAGAATCCGCTCACCCTTCACCGCTTTCGGCTTACAGAGGATTTTTCGGAAGCAAGCCATTTTCAAAATGTAATGATTTCCTGATCTCGAAAGGGATCAGCCCCATAGACTGGCAAATATCTGATTGAGGAGAACTATTATGAAAAAAGCATTTATCACCAAGGAAAAAGCAGAAGAGATTGCAAAGCAGATTCCCACTCCCTTCCATGTTTATGACGAAGCGGGAATGCGCGCAAACGCAGAAGCCGTCAAGAAAGCTTTCGCATGGAACCCCGGATTCAGAGAGTACTTTGCGGTTAAAGCAAATCCCAACCCTTTTATTCTCTCTATTTTAAAAGAATACGATTGCGGCATGGACTGCTCATCACTTACCGAGCTTCAGATCAGTAAGGCTCTTGATTTTGACGGAGCTCATATCATGTTTTCTTCAAATGACACTCCTTTTGAAGAATACGAGTATGCTAATAAGATAGGTGCGATCATTAATCTTGATGACATAACTCATATTGATTTTTGCGAGAAAGCATGCGGCGGTAAGCTTCCCGAGAGTATGAGCTGCAGATTCAATCCCGGCGGAGTTTTTACTCTTTCAAACGGAATTATGGATAATCCCGGAGATGCCAAGTACGGTATGACCAGAGAGCAGATCTCCGAGGCGTTTAAGATCATGAGGAGTAAGGGCGTTAAGTATTTCGGAATTCATGCATTCCTTGCTTCCAATACCGTAACGAACGAGTATTACGGTAAACTTGCGGGACAGCTTTTTGAACTTGCCGTTGAACTCAAAAAAGAAACCGGGGCAGATATTAAGTTCATTAACCTTTCCGGCGGTGTGGGAATCGCTTATAAGCCTGAGCAGACTCCCAATGATATTTCTGTTATCGGTGAGAACGTTCATAAGGTATATGATGAGATTCTCGTTCCCGCGGGTATGGGTGATATTTCTATTTATACTGAGATGGGCAGATTCATGATGGCTCCTTACGGCGCAGTTGTTACCAGAGCAATTCACGAAAAGCACATCTACAAAGAGTACATCGGTGTAGATGCATGTGCCGCAAATCTTATGAGACCTGCGATCTACGGAGCATATCATCACATCACAGTTCTCGGCAAAGAAGACGCTCCCTGTGATCACAAATATGATGTTACCGGTTCTCTTTGTGAGAACTGTGATAAGTTCGCTATAGACAGAATGCTTCCTGAAATTGAGATGGGAGATCTTCTTTTCATTCATGATTCCGGAGCCCACGGTTATTCCATGGGTTACAACTACAACGGAAGACTCAGAAGTGCAGAAGTTCTTCTGAAGGCTGACGGTTCTTTCAAGAAGATAAGACGTGCCGAGACTCCCATGGATTATTACGCTACATTTGATGAGTTTGATGTTTACAAGAAACTTGAAGCAGAGAATAAATGAATGATAGATGACAGTAGGGACGCTTCTATTTTGTCATCAAGTCTTAAAGAGACAGAATTTGATGACAAAATAGAAGCGTCCCTACTGTCATCGTGAGGTTAGATATTGAGATATCCTGAATTTATAAAAAAAGGTGACTGTATAGGTTTTCCGGCTCCTTCGTTCGGCTGTAACACAGAGCCTTATTCATCACGCTTTGATGCCGCAATGGATTACTTTAATAATCTTGGATTTGAGCTTAATCCCGGACCTAATTCCAAAGCGGGTGAAGGAATAGGTATCAGTAACACTCCTGAAAAGTGTGCTGCTGAACTTACGGAGATGTATTTGGATCCTGAAAATGATGCTCTTATAACATGCGGCGGCGGAGAGCTGATGTGTGAGATCCTGGAGCATGTGGATTTTGATAAGATCAAAAATGCTGAACCAAAGTGGGTTATGGGATATTCCGATATCACAAATATTGTTTATCCCCTTCTTACGCTTTGCGATACAGCATCCGTATATGGCCCCTGCGCCAATAATTTCGGCCTTAGACAGCTTCATGAAAGTGTTACTTCATCAATGGATATTCTTTGCGGCCGTACCGATACGGTTCATTCTTATGATTTTCATGAGAAATATCCTTATGATGAAGAGCCTCTTCCCGAAGGCATTGAAGAAGATCCGCTGGAACCCATGAATGCAAGTGAGAAGTCTTTAAAGGCTGTATTTGACTCCAAGACTTTTTTTGAATCCGGAGAATTTAAAGGTGAGCTTGATTTTTCCGGAAGACTTATCGGCGGATGCCTTGATTGTCTTGAGGTTCTTCTTGGAACTCCGTATGAGGATACAAAAGGATTCTTGGAAAGGTATGCTAAGGATGGAGTGATCTGGTGCCTGGAACCCTGTGATTTGAATGTTTTTTCCATAAGGCGTGCCATGTGGACTATGGAGCACGCAGGATGGTTTAGGAAGGGCATAGTAAAAGGCTTTTTGATCGGAAGACCGAGAAACGGTCAGGAGATGATCGGACTAAATCATTTCGGTTCGGTAATGCCTTATATTGAAAAACTTGGTGTTCCTGCAGTTATTGATTGTGACCTTGGTCATGTGGCTCCTTCGATGCCGCTTGTTATCGGAAGTTTGGGGCATGTCAGTGTCCGTGGAAATGATCTTGAGATCAAAATGGAATTTGCGTAAATGCAGGTAATATGGTATATTATCTGCTGTTGGTCGGCATGTCGGAATTGGTAGACGAAGCAGACTCAAAATCTGCCGCGGGCGACTGTGTGTGGGTTCGAGTCCCACTGCCGGCAGGAATTAAAAAGCAGGAGAGGACATAAATGTCCGCTCCTGTTTTTTAGTGCCAGCATAATCACCTGGCATCTTTATCCTACAATATATCTGAAAAGCTAATAAATTTAGGCATTTTAAGGGATTATTAGCCTAAACCGCCCTAAAATCCTAAGTTATAAGGTGTGACGGCTAATAAAGTAGCTTAATTCTTAGATTTATTAGTCTTTTGGCCTTATGATACTAATCTTTTCTCTAAAAAAGGCTAATAAAACATCCTTTCATCTGTGTTTATTAGCCCCTCCGGTTAAAAAACTTAATTTCTGTGGATTTTTGGCTAATATATCTGCATATTATATTGATTTATTAGCCAATACCCCTCAGAAGCCAATTAGTTTCTGAGGATTGGCTATAAAAAAGGTAGATTCATGAGCTTTTATAGCCTCGAGCCTCTCGGAAGTCAATTAGTTTCTGAGGATTGGCTATAAAATAGGGTAGGTTCATGAGCTTTTATAGCCTCGAACCCCTCAGAAGCCAATTAGTTTCTGAGGATTGGCTATAAAAAAGGGTAGATTCATGAGCTTTTATAGCCTCGAGCCCCTCAAAAGCCAATTAGTTTCTGAGGAAAGGCTATAAAATGGGCTGTTTCATGAGTTTTTATAGTCTCGAACCCCTCAGAAGCCAATTAGTTTCTGAGATTTGGCTATAAAAAGGGGAGATTCATGAGCATTTATAGCCTCGAACCCCTCAGAGGCTCATGATTTTCAGTGAAATGGCTATAAAAAGAGAAGATTAGCCTTGGATTATAGCCATCTACACCTCAGAAACCAAATATTTCCTCGGAAAAGGCTATAAACAGCGCGGATTGGCTTGAAATTATAGCCCACAGCAATCGGAAAGCTTGGCATAAAGCCACCCGTATATGTCTTCCTGAATTCATCCCGAAAGCGCCCATAAAATGAGCCTAAATTGCCATAATTTGGGTGGTTTCACGTACCCGGCACAAGATATACTATGTAAACAGTTACATACTGTATTTTTGGGCGCTTTTGTAGTATGATAAATGAGTATGCGAGCATCTAAAAGGAGTGCCTTTGAACTGTAAGGAATTTGAAAGCCATATACCTGCCTTCATAGATAAAAAGCTTGATTACAAGACTATGGAGGAGTTCCGTGAGCATTACGAATCCTGCAGTGAATGCCGCGAGGAACTTAGTATTCAATTTCTCGTTTCCGTAGGTGTGCAGCACCTTGATAATGACGATGATAATTTCGATTTAAGTTCCGAGCTGAAGAAGCGCCTTGCCAGCAATGACAAGAAGCTCGAAAGGCACAAAATCTATAAAGAATCGCAGAGATATGTTATTACCCTGGGATGCATACTTTTGGGATTGCTTCTCATATGGCATCTCGGATAAGAGGTTAAAGTGGCAGATAAGCTTGTTCTGATAGACGGACACAGCATAATAAACAGAGCATATTACGGCGTTCCCGATCTTACTAACGCTGCAGGTGTTCATACAGGTGCCGTATACGGCTTTTTAAGTATCTTTTTCAAACTTCTTGATGAAGAAAAGCCTGACTATGTGGTAGTTGCTTTTGATGAGCATGCCCCTACCTTCAGACATAAAATATTTGCAGAGTATAAGGGAACCAGAAAGCCCATGCCCGAGGAACTTAAGTCACAGGTTCCGCTTCTCAGAAGACTTCTTGAGGCAATGGGTGTTGCAACACTTTCCGTTCCCGGACTTGAAGCAGATGACATCATGGGAACTCTTGCCAAGAAATCCCAGGCAGAGGGTATGAAAGTCAGCCTGGTTTCAGGCGACAGGGATCTTCTTCAGATTGCTGACGAAAATATCCTTATCAGGATTCCCAAGACTAAATCCGGAAAGACTACTGTAGAAGACTATACTCCCGCACGGGTTGAAGAAGAGTTCGGAGTAAATCCTCAGAAGTTCATTCAACTCAAAGCACTTATGGGAGATTCATCCGATAATATTCCCGGTGTTCCTAAAGTAGGACCCAAGACCGCATCGGAACTGATGCAGACTTACGGTTCCATTGACGGAATATATGAACACCTCGATGAGATAAAGGGGAACTCTGTAAGAGAATCTCTCAGAGAACACAGAGATCTTGCGGATCTTTCTCTTGTTCTTGCAACTATCGAGATCAATGCGGATATAACTCTTGATAAAGAGAAAGCAAAACGAAGAGATTACTTTACTCCCGAAGCTTATGAGATCATCAAAGAGCTCGGACTTAAATCTCTTTATTCCAAATTTGATGATGCTGCTAAAAACGCTGCGGCATCACCAGCGGAGAAAATAAGCCGCCCGGGCGTTGAAGTCCTGGACAGTGCTCTTGATTTCGCAAAAGTTATTTATGATGCAGATGTAGAAATCTGCGGACTTCAGTTTGTCATCGATGAAGGTAATGCATTATCCGGTGCATTTGCCACCTCAGATAAAATCTGGTATTACGCAGGAACCGATATTGAATGTGATGCACTAAAGAGTTCCATAAAGGTTCTCAGTGCCAAGAATACAGTACTTTGTTTTACTGACATTAAGTCCCAGTACAGTGTTACCGGATACATCGATCCGCAGAAGCTGTTCGATGCGGGACTTGCAAATTATGTACTTGATCCGCTTTCCGCAGATCATGACATCGAAAATATAGCGAATGCTTATCTTGGATTTACACCCCTTTCGGTAAAAGAAAGATTTGGCAAGATGACATTCAAAGAGAGCTTTTTTACGGCTCCCGATATTTTAAAAGAATACACATGTGACGGTGCATTCATTTCACTTGCTTCATATGACCGGATAAATTCCGAACTTGAAGAAACCGGTCAGATGAATGTTTACCGGAAAATTGAACTTCCTCTTTCTTACATTCTTCACGATATGGAGAATCTCGGAATCCTTGTAAAAGCAAGAGAACTTGATGAGTATTCATCCAATCTGTCCGAGAGGATAGATGAGCTTGAAAAGAAGATTCATGAAGAATCCGGTGAACCTGATTTTAATATCAACTCACCCAAGCAGCTGGGAGTTATCCTGTTTGAGAAGATGGGATTGTCCGGAGGAAAGAAGACCAAGACAGGTTATTCCACATCCGCTGATGTATTGGAAAAACTCGCACCGGAAGTTCCTTTTGTAAGAGATATTCTTGAGTACAGAGGTCTGACGAAATTAAGATCAACATATGCGGAAGGTCTCAAGGGATTCATCGGAACAGACGGAAGGATCAGATGTCAATTCAATCAGATGGTAACGGCAACCGGCCGAATATCATCCTCCGATCCTAACCTTCAGAACATTCCTGTAAGGACGCAGCTGGGAAGAGAACTCAGGAAAGTATTTGTTCCCGAAGACGGTTTTCTTTTTACGGATGCGGATTATTCGCAGATTGAATTAAGAGTTCTGGCTTCACTTTCGGGAGATGAAGCTCTGATAGAAAGCTACAGATCCGGAGAAGATATTCATAAGATTACCGCAAGCAAGGTATTTGGAGTACCGCTTGAAGAAGTAACGGATACACTCAGGCGAAACGCAAAGGCGGTCAATTTCGGAATAGTATACGGAATCTCTTCATTCGGACTTGGCGAGAATATCGGTATCAGCAGGAAAGAAGCGGGTGAGTATATCAAGAAGTATTTTGAAACTTTCCCGGGACTTAAAAAGTATCTCGACGGTCTGGTTGAATCGGCCAAAGAAAAAGGGTATTCCGAGACATATTTCGGCAGGCGAAGGCCGATACCCGAACTCAAGAATTCGAACTTTATGACCAGGTCCTTCGGTGAAAGAGTTGCAATGAACGCACCGATTCAGGGTACGGCAGCGGATATCATAAAACTAGCGATGATCTCCGTATGGAATACCTTGAGAGACAGAGGACTTAAGTCGAGACTGATACTACAGGTACACGACGAATTACTTATTGAAGGACCGGAGCAGGAAGCTTCGGAAGTAAATAATATTTTAACCGAATGCATGGAGAAAGCGGCTGACCTTGCGGTTAAACTGGAGATTTCAGTAGACACCGGAAAAAGCTGGTACGAGGCACACTGATGAAGATTATAGGTATCACGGGCGGAATAGGCGGAGGAAAATCAAGCATCCTCAATTATATTTCATCGCATTATATCGCAGAGATATATTATGCCGACGATATCGCCAAAGAGCTTGAACAACCCGGCACAATGACCTATGACAGACTTGTGGCCATGTTCGGAAAAGAAATCCTTACCAAGGGAGAAGGCTCCGAGATTGACAGAAGCAAATTTGCCCATGTCATTTATTCGAATCCCTCAAATCTTGAGAAGGTTGAAGAGATTGTCCATCCTTCGGTTCAGACCTATCTCATCGAAAAAATGAGAGCGGCAGCCAAGATGCATGAAACCGAACTCTTTTTCATTGAAGCTGCACTGCTCATCGAAAAAGGATATAACGATATAGTCGATGAGATGTGGTACATATATGCCGACGATGAGACCAGGATCGGACGACTAATGGAGTCCAGAGGATATACCCGCAAGAAGGCTCAGTCCATAATGGACAATCAGCTTTCAGATGCGGATTTCAGAGAACATTCTGACGTGATAATCGATAACAGCGGAGACCTTGAATCAGCGTATGCGCAGGTTAAAGCCCGTCTGGAGGGATTTACATGGGTGGAGTAAAAAGCCAGGGCAGCCTGGTTTTCGGACTTGATATCGGTACGAGAAGTATCGTAGGAACCGTCGGATATAAAGCGGATGACGGATTCCACGTTCTTGCTCAGGAGATAAAAGAACATGAATCAAGAGCCATGCTCGACGGACAGATTCATGATATCGGCAAAGTAGGAAATACCATACTCGAGGTAAAAAAGAACCTTGAATCAAGACTTGGCAAGCAGCTCGGCGAAGTGTGCATCGCAGCCGCAGGCCGAGTTCTTCGTACGGTTACCGTTAATGTTGCCGAAGATTTCGAATCCGAAAAAGAGATCACCGATGAAGACATTTACAATCTGTCCATGTCGGGAATCGAACAGGCGTATACGGAATTTCAGAGTCAGAACGACACTGACATGAAGTTCTACTGCGTAGGTTATACTCCCGTCAGATATTATCTGAACGGTTATCAGATCGGTAATCTTGAAGGGCATAAAGCCAAGAAAATCTCTGCCGATCTTATCGCTACATTCCTTCCCGATGATGTTGTTGACGGTCTTTACAAGGCTGTAGAACATGCGGGACTTCATGTTGCAAATCTTACCCTGGAGCCTATCGCGGCAATTCAGGTTGCAATCCCCGATAAATTCAGACTGTTGAACCTTGCTCTCGTTGATGTGGGAGCAGGTACATCCGATATTTCAATCACCAAAGACGGAAGCATCATAGCTTATGGCATGATCCCTGTAGCAGGTGATTCGCTTACTGATGTCATTGTCCAGAAATGTCTGGTTGATTTTGACATGGCTGAGCATATAAAGAGAAGCCTCAGAACAGGTGAACCCGAAATTGAATTCACGGATATCATGGGACTTCCCCAGAAAGTAAAAGCTGCTGAGATTACGGAAGCACTGGCTCCTTATATTGATGATATGACCTCCAGAGTTTCCGATGAGATTAAGAAGTTGAACGGAGACAAGCCCGTCAGCGCTGTATTTGTAGTCGGCGGCGGTGGAATGGTTCCCGGATATACAGAGAAGCTTTCCGAGAGTCTCGGAATATTAAAAGAGCGTGTTGCAATCAGAGGCGAGGATGTGATGAAAGAGATCATCTTCGAAGATAAAGACGCTCACAAAGATTCTCTTATGGTTACTCCCATTGGAATCTGCTTAAGCTTCTATGCACAGAGTAACAATTTTATCTTCGTAACCTTTAACGGAGAGAGATTAAAGCTTTATGATAACGGACACCTCTCCGTATCCGATGCGGCACTTCAGGTTGCTTTTCCCAATGAGGATCTGTTCCCCAAGAGAGGTAAGGCGATAACATTTACCATCGGTGGTAAGAGTCGTATCGTAAGAGGAACCGAAGGAGAGTCTTCGCAGATACTTATCAATGATGAGCCTGCAGACCTCTATACTCAGATCCACAGCGGAGACATTATTGAAGTAAAGGCTTCGACTCCCGGAAGTGATGCGGCATTTAAGCTTGGAGAACTTGCGGAGCTTAAGACTCCCATCAAGATAAGTGTCAACGGCAAGATCTTTGAGTTTCCCAAGAAAGCTCTTGTTAACGGCGAGCTTCAGGAAACCTTTTATGAGATTCAGGACGGCGATGACATCAAAGTCAATAATTTCTATACCGTAGAACAGATAACAGAATTCCTTGATACGCCTGCTGCAGGGGATATCAAGGTTAATCAGACTCCCGCAGTTCTTAAGACCAAGGTATACGAAGACTTTACTTTGGATTATACTATCGGAAGTCATGATCATAAGACTTCCAAATCCGAGAAACCTTCTGCTAAGGAAGATGGAGCTGAGAGCGAAACGGCTGATGCAGCCGAAAATACATCCGTTTCCGGTGCTTCCGATCAACCTGCTTCCGGCGGCGTTTCTTTTGCGGATCTTCCCGATGATGACGGAACCGCAGCAGAGATGAAGGAAAAGATGGCTGAAATGTCGGAAGCCGAAGAAGGAGAGAAGACGGAGGAAGAAAAGCCGGAAGGCCCCGACCTTACAACTCAGGTCAGCGTAAACGCCAATGGACGTATGCTTACCCTTACAGGTAAAGAAAGCTATGTATACGTTGATGTGTTTGATAAATTGAATTTTGATCTTAAGGCAGGTAACGGCCGCAAGATCATAACCAAGCTTAACGGTAAGAATGCGCAGTATCTCGAGCCTATCAAAGACGGAGATGTTATCGAAGTCAGATGGGAGGAGAAATAAATGAGGATGTGTCCTCTTGCCAGCGGTTCATCGGGCAATTGCATTTATATCGGTTCATCCGATACTCATCTGCTGGTTGATATCGGCATAAGCGGAAAGAAAGTCGAAAGCGCCCTTAATACCATAGGCCTTACGGGCAGAGACATTAACGGAATTCTAATTACACATGAGCATTCCGATCACATTCAGGGACTGGGAGTATTTGCCAGAAAATACGGAATTCCCATGTATGCGACCTGGGGAACCATAGAGGCAATCGGCAACGTAAAGTCTCTTGGGAATATCGATTCTTCTCTTTTTAAAATAGTAAGAGCGGATGAGATATTTAACGTAGGGGATATAACGGTTAACCCCATGCATATATCCCATGATGCCGCTGATCCCGTTGCATACAGAGTTTTATCTGACGGCAAAAATATGGCTGTTTGTACGGACCTGGGCTGTTATACGGATTATACCATCGATTGTCTGACAGGCATGGACGCCATAGTTCTAGAAGCCAATCACGATATAAGGATGCTTGAGCAGGGACCTTATCCCTATCCTCTTAAAAGAAGGATCCTCGGAGAGCTCGGGCATTTGTCCAACGAAGCTTCGGGCCGGCTCCTGGCATCGGTTTTGAATGACACTATCAGGAAGATCTTTCTCGGTCATCTTTCTCTCGAGAACAATTATCCCGATCTTGCATTTGAATCAGTCAGAATGGAAATTACAATGGGAGACAATCCCTACAGAGCTTCGGATTTTGACATCAGCGTAGCAAAACGAGATGTACCTTCAGAGTGCATTGAAGTATAAAGGAGTTGCAATTATGGAAAAAGTAATCATCACTGTAGTAGGAAAAGACACTGTAGGTATCATCGCCAAGACCTGTACTTTTCTTTCAAACGAGAATGTTAATATCCTCGACATTTCACAGACCATCGTATCCGGGTATTTCAACATGATGATGATCGTTGATATCTCCGGAATGAAGGATTCCTTTGAGACTCTTGTTTCCGGACTTGACGAACTCGGAAAAGAAATCGGAGTATCAATCAAGTGTCAAAAAGAGGAAATATTTGATATGATGCATAGAATCTGATAGAGGAGATTTTTGAAATATGATCAACCGCATGGAAGTTTCCGAAACCAATGAAATGATCGAGAAGGAAAATCTCGATGTCCGTACCATCACCATGGGCATCAGCCTTCTTGACTGCATTGACTCGGATATAGATAAAACCTGTGATAAGGTTTATGACAAGATCACAAGGAGTGCCAAGGATCTTGTTAAGACAGGAGAGGAAATCTCCGGTGAGTTCGGTATTCCCATTGTAAACAAGAGAATCTCCGTAACTCCCATTTCTCTTATAGGTGCAGCAAGCGTAAAGTCCGAAGCTGATTTTGTAAAGCTTGCAAAGAGCCTGGATAAGGCTGCCAAGGAAGTCGGCGTAAACTTCCTCGGCGGATATTCCGCACTTGTAAGCAAGGGAAGTACCACTGCAGATGAGCTTCTTATGAAGTCAATTCCCGAAGCACTTGCTTCAACCGATTTTGTATGTTCATCCATCAATCTGGGATCCACCAGAACCGGTATCAATATGAATGCCGTACGCCTTATGGGTGAGACCATTCATAAAACCGCTGAGCTTACTGCAGACCGTGATTCACTTGGATGTGCGAAGCTTGTTGTATTTTGCAATGCACCCGATGATAACCCCTTCATGGCCGGAGCATTTCACGGCGTAACCGAAGCAGACCGTATTATCAATGTTGGTGTCAGCGGACCCGGCGTAGTTAAATATGCTCTTGAGAAGGTAAGAGGAGAATCCTTTGAAGTTCTCTGCGAAACCATCAAGAAGACCGCTTTTAAAGTAACCAGAGTAGGCCAGCTTGTTGCCAAGGAAGCATCTGCAAAGCTTGGTGTTCCTTTCGGTATCGTAGATCTTTCACTTGCGCCCACTCCTGCAATCGGAGATTCTGTTGCGGATATCCTTTGCGAGATCGGACTTGAAAAGGCCGGTGCTCCCGGAACCACCGCGGCACTGGCACTTCTCAACGATCAGGTAAAGAAGGGCGGTGTAATGGCTTCTTCTTATGTAGGAGGACTCTCCGGAGCATTTATCCCCGTATCCGAGGATCAGGGCATGATTGATGCCGCTTCCTGCGGAGCACTTACTCTTGAGAAGCTTGAGGCCATGACATGCGTATGCTCTGTAGGTCTTGATATGATCGCCGTTCCCGGAGATACCACCCCTGCTACCATTTCCGGCATAATCGCCGATGAAATGGCTATCGGAATGGTTAATGCCAAAACCACTGCAGTACGTCTTATTCCCGTTATCGGAAAGACCGTGGGAGATAAGGTTGAATTCGGAGGACTTCTCGGATGGGCTCCCGTAATGCCTGTTAATAAGTATTCCTGCGAAGCGTTCATTAACAGAGAGGGAAGAATTCCCGCACCTATCCACTCATTCAAGAACTAAGTGACATTGGGGACGCTTTCATTTTGTCATCAAAAAAGGAGTAGCTTAACTACTCCTTTTTTTAATGTTTTGATGACAAAATGAAAGCGTCCCCATTGTCACTAAACAACCACTATAGGCCTGGAAAGATCGGGTTTTGCAACGGTTCCCGACTTCATGGTCTGAACCGCAAAATAAAGATCTTCAATCCTTGATTCGTTCTTAAACTCCTTCATGGGTTCGGAATAAAGGCTTGCTGCCGCATCGTTATATCCGCAAAGAACGGGGACGGATGCTTTGGTCTTGATTTCCGAAAGAAGAGCTTCGGATTCTTTTCTGAATCCAAGTACTCTGATATAAGGGCAGGGACCGGTATAGTCGGAAGAAGAGGCCGAAACTTCTTTTATATCCAGAAGGATGTGGAAGAGAGCTCTGCTTACTCTGGTATATGTCTTATCCTTGGTCTTGAGGAGATTACAGAAATCGGATACATTTGTAAACTTCTCAAGGTTGTTGCATATCCTGTCCGATAATTCTTCGGATACATCCAGATACTGTGAAAATCCGTGTTCTCTTTCGGACAACAGTTTATAGATCATCATTCCCGAAAAATCATTTTCGTCTACGGTCATATTCTTTTTGACCGCATCCTTAAGGCATTTAAATGATTCCTTAGGCATATATGCTTTCAGATTATCTATCTCCGAACCGTAGCTGATTGCTTCCCTTATGGCCTTTGCGGAAATACCGGGCTGACCCGGGGCATAAGGGTCATTGTAACCCGCACCGACCCTTTTCATTGTCACAGCCTTTATCGATGAGTCCGAGGTTTTTAATGCTTTAAGATATTCTATTGCAAGAATGTTGTTGGGAGAGGAGACAAGTTCCGACAGATCGGTCATGTCGGGTGAATAGTCTATAAGCGCCTTTGCCCTTGCTGCGGGAAACGCATTACCTGCTTTGAGATATTTCTGAAGAAGCTTTTTATATTTCTCGGGTTCTTCAACAAGAATATCAGCTATCTTTTCAAGTTTTTCCAGTGTGCCGGCTTCACTTCCGAAAGAGAGGTAATCTATAAGCCCCGTACTCTCAAGAAGTGAAATGGAGCCCTTGGCATAATACTCTGCTGAAGAAAGTGAATATACGGGAGGAATCTGTATTACAAGATCAGCACCTTCGGCAAGTGCGCTTTTTGCTCTGGCATATTTATCGATGATTGCGGGTGCACCTCTTTGAACGAAGTTTCCGCTCATTGCTACAACGCAGTAATCGGCTCCCGTTTGTTTCTTGGTTTCTTCGATGTGGTATTTGTGTCCGTTATGAAAAGGATTGTACTCCGCAATGATTCCGGCTGTTTTCATTTAATTCTCCCGATTGGATCTTTTTGAAATATATGATCACAAAAAGTCTGCTAAAAAATTAACGAAATACCCGCAGATTGTATGTGAAATAATACAAGAAATGATGGACGATTTATTGTCCGTGATATCTTAATACAGTATAATATATAAGTCGATTTATGGCAAAAAAATCATCATACATTCTGCGCATCGCGCATCCACGATAAGGAGTCTTTATGGCATATATTGATCAGATCAAAGAAAGAGCAAAGATCGATAAGAAAACGATCGTACTTCCCGAAAGCAATGATAAGAGAACACTTATTGCTGCAGCCGAGATCATTAAAGAAGGCATAGCAAATATCATCATGGTCGGAAATGAAGAGAAGATCCGTGATGGTGCAGGCTGGCTCGAGGTTGATCTTGATGATGTTACCGTCATTGATCCCGACACCACAGATAAAATGGAAACCTATGTAAATCTTCTTTACGAGACCCGTAAGTCCAAGGGAATGACTCTTGAGAAAGCTTCCGAGATTCTTCACAAAGATTATCTTACCTTCGGTATCATGATGGTTAAGAATAATGATGCCGACGGAATGGTTGCGGGTGCATGTCACTCAACCGCAGATACTTTAAGACCTGCTCTTCAGATTCTTAAGACCGCACCCGGTGTTAAACTCGTATCCGCATTCTTTATCGTAGATACCGTATTCAAGGATATGGGAGAGAACGGTGCGTTTGTATTTGCAGACTGCGGACTTAACCAGGATCCCGGTCCCGAAGAACTTGCTGCGATTGCCGATTCTTCCGCAAAGAGTTTCAAGCAGCTTGTAGGTCCCAAGCCTGTTATTGCAATGCTCAGCCACTCATCCAAGGGTTCCGCTAAGCATGCGCTTGTAGATAAAGTTGTCGAAGCAACCAAGATCGCTCAGGAGCAGTATCCTCACCTTGTAATCGACGGAGAGCTTCAGCCCGATGCAGCTCTTGTTCCTCATGTTGCCAAGAACAAAGCTCCCGGTTCACCTGTTGCTGGCAAGGCAAATGTTCTTATTTTCCCTAACCTTGATGCAGGAAATATCGGATATAAGCTTGTTCAGAGACTTGGAGGCGCAGAGGCTTACGGCCCCATGCTTCAGGGTATCGCAAAACCCGTTAACGATCTTTCCCGCGGATGCTCATGGGAAGATATCGTCGGTGTTGTTGCCCTCACCGCTGTACAGGCACAGATTTCTCAGTAAGGAGATTAAACATAAATGAAAATCTTAGTTATTAACTGTGGTTCATCATCACTTAAGTATCAGCTCATCGATTCAGAGACAGAAGAGTGGCTTGCTAAAGGACTCTGCGAGAGAATCGGCATCGACGGACGTATAGTCTATACACCCGCCGAAGGCGAAAAAGAAATCGAAGAAAGCCCCATGCCGGATCATACTAATGCAATCAAGCTAGTTCTCAAGTATCTTACCAACGATAAGACAGGTGTTCTTAAAAGCCTTGACGAGATCGGTGCCGTTGGACACAGAATCGTTCACGGCGGCGAGAAGTTTGCTTCATCCGTAGTTATTAATGATGAAGTCATCAAAGCAATTGAAGAGTGTAACGATCTTGCTCCTCTTCATAATCCCGCTAACCTTATCGGTATCGATGCGTGCAGAAAGCTTATGCCTACAACTCCCATGGTTGCCGTATTTGATACCGCATTCCATCAGACTATGCCGGAGAAGGCTTATCTCTATGGACTTCCCAATTCATATTATGAGAAGTATAAGATCCGCCGTTACGGTTTCCACGGAACTTCTCACTCTTATGTATCTAAGAGATGTGCCGATGTACTCGGTAAGAAATATGAAGATCTTAAGATCATTGTATGTCACCTCGGAAACGGTGCTTCCGTATCTGCGGTAAAGAACGGAAAGTGCGTAGATACTTCAATGGGACTTACTCCCCTTGAAGGCCTTATCATGGGAACCAGATCCGGTGACATCGATCCTGCAATCTTAGAGTTTATTGCAAAAAAAGAAAACCTGGACATTGCCGGAGTAATGAATATACTTAACAAGAAGTCCGGTGTATACGGAATGAGCGGAAATCTTTCATCCGATTTCAGAGACCTGGAAGATGCACACAATGCAGGTAATAAGCTTGCTACCCAGGCTCTCGAAGCTTTCTGCTACAGAACGGCCAAGTATGTAGGAGCCTATGTTGCTGCAATGAACGGCGTGGATGCAATCTGCTTTACCGCAGGTATCGGTGAAAACGCAGGCATCGTCAGAAGCAAGGTCTGTGAGTATCTCGGATATCTGGGGATAAGCATTGATGAGGAGAAGAACAAGATCCGCGGCGAGGAAGTAATCTTCAGCACAGATGATTCCAAGGTTAAGACACTTATCATTCCTACAAATGAAGAACTTGCCATTGCAAGAGAGACCGTTGCACTTGTAAAGTAATTAAAGGTTTTTGTTTTATTGAGATTTAAAGAGCTGTAATCAAAAAAGGAAGCAGATTGACTTTATTAATATGTAAAGTCATCTGCTTCTTGTGTTATTCGGATTAAAAGGATTAAAGCATGAAGGCTAGAGTTAAGCGTATAGGATTTATAATCGGCTTAGGAACTCTTTTGTACAGGATAGTCAGCTTTTTTATCCTTGCCGGTAAAATATATGCCTTTTGGAAAACAGGGATCGTATTTTATTTTGCGTTATATCTGACAAGCTTTTTTACTATTAAATCATCCGTATCAAGTGATGAAAAATCCCAAAGGCTTTCTAAGATAATGATCATCATTTCCGCAGGGCTTTTGTATATTGATTATCTTATTTTTCTCGGACCAAATCCTTCACTTAACGGTGTTCATGTATTAAAATCCGGAATATCTCCCGTATCAGATTCACTTAATCTTATTGCAAATGCGGTTATTTTGCTTCAGTGTAAGATCAATACACGCACCATAGGAGTTCCCGATACATATGATAGCGTGAAAGATGCTTTTTTCAGCGCTGTCGGTGTCATTAATATCGTCGCCGGGATTTTACTTGCCCTGATTCCGTATTATATCTTTCAAAGGATGAATGTTCCGTATTTACGAAACAGTGAAATTCTTCAAAGAACTATGGTAATGATGGAAGACAGGTACGACGAACATATCGGTGAAGGAACCGGATGGTATACCGAGGCTATGCTTGTACCGGGGGATGATCCTGTCAAGGAAGATTATATAGTTTATTTGTATTGGAATAACAGGCAGGTGCAGACGTATATAGAGGTTCTTCCGAATAATTCCATAATCCGTATCAAAGACAATTTTCAGGCGGTTAAATATTCCTATTATCTTGAATATGATCTGTACCACAATTATCTTTCACATGATTTTGAGGTTCAGTGTAATAAATGGGAGTATGATCTTCACGAGGAATATAAGAATTATGCGGAGTTTTTACGGAGCCTTCCCGAAGGGGAAGCTGTAAATATTATTTTTTCCGAATATGAAAATTCCTTCTATCTGAAAAAGACGGATATCGTATCAGTAATAACAGCGCTTCCCGAAAACCTTGAGGGTAATTTTGTCATAGAACTGGATCAGAGCCATGACTTTAACTTCGATGACGATACCATTACCATAACCATACCTTATTCACATAACGTAATTGAATTTTCTGATGCGAATGCAGAAGGCAATTTTCAGTCTTCGGAGGCTGTTGAAACCATACTTTCATACAGCGATGAGTATCTGCTTGAACAGATTAAAACAGCTGTTGCGGATGCCGATGAAGCAGGACTGTTCTCGGATGATAAGTTTATAGATTACTCGCACATTTCTTTTTCACTACCTGTTAACGAATATCTCTATAAATCGGGAAGTATAGGCTTTTTTAAACCTTACGAAGAGTTTTATATTGTTTATTCCGGCGATGAGATGATAGGGACAGCTTATCTGGAACTTGTGGGTAATACATACAAATATGTACTGTATACCGGATTTGGCGATCTTATAGCGGATTCCGGATTAAAAGAGATTTGTTTGATCCACAGTGCGGGAAATATGTATTTATATGACGGTAATGATTTTGTCTGTATTATAGAAAACGGAGATTATACGGATTATCGTGATGATTACTATGATAACCCGGATCCCGATCTTGCCGTTGATCTGACAAACCCGGATAAAGAGATTGATTACGCGGAATTGGAATTTACAAGTGTTGCTCCATGTTATCCCAATTCCTGAGAAATAAAATATTTAAATACTTGACATCATTGCTTTATTGTAATAAAGTGAATAAAAATTCATAGTAAACCGTTGAAGCGGAAATAAAGGCATGATAAGAACCTACAGAGAGACCGGATGCTGAGAAAGGTCGGTAAACTGCTTGTCAAATGGGCCGCTAAGGGCGCAGGGAAAAGGCAAAAGCCTGAGTAATATGCGACGGGAACTCCCGTTACAGAGAAGGGGTATGTTGGTACCCGTAAAGAGGAAGTCTTCGGACTTTAAAGCAAGGTGGCACAGCGATATATAACGCCCTTGTCTGATGTATATCAGACGAGGGCTTTTTATTTTTCCGGAAAGGAGGAAGAAATATGAATCTGTACAGACGATGGCGACGCTATAGACGATGGCGTAACAAAGATTTGAAACAAAAAAACCAATTTCTTTTTCCTGAAGGAGTAATAATATGATTATCAACGAAGCAATCAAGAAACTTGCCAATAAAGAAGACATCGGATATGAAATGTCCAGAGACGTAATGTATGAGATCATGAAGGGTGAAGCTTCGGACGTTCAGAAGAGCGCTTACCTCGTATCTCTTTCCATGAAGGGCGAGACCATTGATGAGATCACAGGCTCCGCAGAAGCTATGAGAGCGATGGCAACCAGACTCAACACAGGATGTGATACTCTTGAGATAGTCGGAACAGGCGGAGACAGATCTTTTTCTTATAATATTTCTTCAACATCCGCTTTCGTAATAGCCGCAGGTGGTGTTAAGATAACAAAGCACGGAAACAGATCCGCATCATCCAAGTCCGGAGCTGCAGATGTTCTGGAAGCTCTCGGTGTAAATATTATCCTTGAGCCCGTGAAGAATGAAGAAGTCTTCAAGGACACCGGATATTGTTTCCTCTTTGCACAGAAATATCACAGTGCAATGAAATATGTAGGTCCCATCAGAAAGGAACTTGGCATCAGAACCGTGTTCAATATTCTCGGACCTCTTACCAATCCCGCTTATTCATCCAAGTTCATCCTGGGCGTTTATGATGAGTCTCTTCTTGAGCCCATAGCTCAGGTTCTTATGAAGCTCGGTGCAAAGCGCGGAATGGTAGTTTACGGCAAAGAAAAGCTCGATGAGATTTCTTCCGTAGGACCTACCGAAGTTGTTGAGTTTGATGAAAGCGGAAATACCAAGAGATATACCGTAACTCCCGAACAGTTCGGACTTCAGAAGAGTAATCCCGGAGATCTTACCGGAGGAACTCCCGAAGAAAATGCCGAGATCACAAGACGTATCCTTAAGGGCGAGGAAAGAGGCCCCAAGAGAGACTGCGTACTAATGAATGCCGGAGCCGGACTTTATATCGGTGGAGCCGCTTCATCGATGGAAGAAGGAATTAAGCTTGCCGCAGAGCTTATCGACAGCGGTAAGGCTTACGAAAAACTTGAAGAAGTCATAAAGGATACAAATGCAGCCTAAAGCAGAAGCAAACATTTTAAATCAAATAGCCGAAAAGACCATAGAAAGAGTAGCTTCCTATAAGGAAAGTATCAGTGCTTCGGAAATGATGGCCAAAGCGAGGGCTCTGAACCCGGATACGGGATTTCCCTTTGAGAACGCCCTCAGGAAGGACCGGCTGTCTTTTATCTGCGAGATAAAGAAGGCTTCCCCTTCAAAAGGAATTATCGCGGCGGATTTCCCGTTCCTGTCCATCGCAAAACAGTACGAAAGTGCCGGAGCCGATGCAATTTCCGTTTTGACCGAACCTCATTGGTTTTTAGGAAACGATTCGTATTTGACCCAGGTAAAACAAAACGTCACGATCCCTGTTTTAAGGAAAGATTTTACCGTAGATGAGTACATGATCTATCAGGCCAAGGTTCTTGGTGCAGACGCTATTTTACTGATAGTTTCGCTGCTTTCCGACGATCAGCTTGCCGAATATCTGGATATTGCGGATGAGCTCGGACTCTCTGCTCTGACGGAGTGTCACGAGGAAACTGAGATTGAAAAAGCCATCGGTTTGGGCGCGAGACTTATCGGTGTAAATAACAGAAATTTAAAAAATTTTTCCGTAGCCCCCTTGAATGCTTTGACGCTCCGTGATAAAGTGCCCCTCGGATTACTTTTCGTATCGGAGAGCGGCATCTCGGAGAGAAGTCAGGTGAAAGCTCTTGAGGATGCAGGGGTTAATGCAGTATTAGTTGGTGAGACTCTGATGCGAAGCGACAATAAAAAGTTGTGTTTGAGACAGTTAAGAGGCTTAGACTAATGAAAATCAAAATCTGCGGGCTTAGGACTCCCGGCGATGCAAATGCGGTAAACGAAGCAATGCCTGACTTTGTCGGTTTTATTTTGACCGAAGGTTATAAGAGAACCGTTGATGAGGAAACGGTTCAGCTCCTTAATAAATTCATCGATCCCATGATCAGACGTGTCGGAGTGTTCGTAAATGACGACGCATCCAGGATCAAGAGACTTGTATATAACGGACTTATCGATATCATCCAGCTTCACGGTGATGAAGATGACGAGTATATTAATGATCTTAAGTCCGGTAAAGGCAGTGTCATCAAGGTATTTAAGGTGGACGATAAATTTGACCTTGCAAAGGCAGAGAAGTCACCGGCCGACATGATAATGTTTGATGCGGGTGAGGGAAGCGGTAAAAAATTCGACTGGAGCAGGATCAAGGATTGTAAGCGTCCGTTCATCCTTGCAGGCGGCCTCGGACCCGGCAATATCAAAGAGACGGTGGATGCCCTTAAAGGCAGTCAGCTTTATGCCGTTGATATGAGCTCATCCGTAGACAAGGGCGGACATAAGGATCCGGACCTGGTTATGGAAGCGGTTCAGGAGGCTCACTCGGCTTAGGTCTTTTCCCGTATGAGAAAGGAACATAAATGAACAGTAAAGGCAGATTCGGAGAATTCGGAGGTCAGTATATTTCCGAAACTCTCATGAATGAGCTTATTAAGCTCGAAGAGTGCTACAACGAAGCTAAAATCGATCCTTCTTTTCAGGAGGAACTTAATTTCTTATTAAATGAATATGCAGGCCGTCCTTCACGCCTGTACTATGCCGCCAAGATGACAGAAGACCTTGGCGGTGCCAGGATTTATCTTAAGAGAGAAGATCTCAATCATACAGGTTCCCACAAGCTTAATAACTGCATAGGTCAGGCCCTTCTTGCTAAGAGAATGGGCAAGACAAGACTCATAGCGGAAACGGGCGCAGGCCAGCACGGTGTTGCGACTGCCACGGTTGCCGCGCTTCTTGGCATGGAATGTGAGATCTTTATGGGAAAAGAAGATACCATCCGCCAGGCACTGAATGTCTATCGTATGGAACTTCTCGGAGCCAAGGTTAATGCCGTTACAACCGGTACCATGACCTTAAAAGATGCAGTTAATGATGCCATGAAAGAGTGGGCCGGAAGAGTTGACGATACTCATTACTGCCTCGGTTCCGTAATGGGGCCCCACCCTTTCCCTACCATAGTCCGTGATTTTCAGGCTGTAATTTCCAAAGAGGCCCGTCAGCAGATACTTGAAAAAGAGGGTAAGCTTCCCGCAGCTGTTATCGCATGCGTCGGAGGCGGTTCCAATGCAATCGGTGCTTTCTATAATTTCATAAATGATAAAGAAGTTGAGCTTATCGGATGCGAAGCCGGCGGAAGAGGAGTCGATACTCCCGAAACCGCTGCAACAATTGCAACCGGTACATTGGGCATTTTCCATGGCATGAAATCTCTCTTTTGCCAGAATGAGTATGGTCAGATTGCACCCGTTTATTCAATATCCGCGGGACTTGATTATCCCGGTATCGGACCTGAGCATGCTTATTTGAATTCCATAGGAAGAGCAAAGTATGTTCCTGTTACCGACGATGAAGCTGTAGATGCATTTGAGTATATGTCCAGAACCGAGGGTATTATCCCTGCCATAGAAAGCTCACATGCGATCGCACATGCAATAAAGATTGCGAAGAATTATTCCAAGGATCAGTCCATCATCATAAACGTTTCCGGACGCGGTGATAAGGATGTGGCCGCTATCGCAAGATACAGGGGGGTTGATCTTCATGAGTGATAAATTAAGACAGTCATTTGAGAAAAATCCCAATAAGAAAGCATTTATTTCCTTCATTACCGCCGGTGATCCGGATATAGAATCCACAGAAGAGTTCATTTTGAAGATGGCAGAGGCCGGTGCCGATATCATCGAGGTAGGTATTCCTTTTTCCGATCCCGTAGCAGAGGGCGCTGTTATACAGAATGCCAATGTCAGAGCTTTAAAAGCAGGAACCACTACCGATAAGGTTTTTGACATGGTACAAAGAGTCAGGGAAAAGAGTGATGTTACGCTCTGCTTTATGACCTATGCCAATCTTGTATTCCATTACGGATATGATAAGTTCTTTGAAAGATGCCGTCAGCTTGATGTAAGCGGCGTTATTATCCCCGACATGCCTTACGAAGAAAAAGAGGAGATGGAGAGCGTATCGCTTAAGTACGGCGTTAACTTTATCTCTATGGTTTCCCCCACTTCCGAAGACAGGGTCAAGATGATAGCCAAGGAAGCAAAGGGATTTATCTATGTTGTAAGTTCCATGGGTGTTACCGGTGTAAGGGACAATATCAGCACCGATCTTAATCCCATTATCGGTCATATCAGGGAAGTTACCGATGTTCCCTGTGCCATCGGTTTCGGTATCAAGGAGCCTGCCCAGGCTAAGAACATGGCGGGAGTTTCAGACGGTGCCATTGTCGGTTCCGCAATTGTTCGTATCGTTGAGCAGTACGGTAAAAATGCGGGCTCTTATATCTATGATTATGTTAAGTCTATGAAAGAAGCAGTTCTTCAGGCTTAAGTTTTATGACAGAGGGGACGCTACCGTTTTGTCATCGAATTCTGATGACAAAACGGTAGCGTCCCCTCTGTCATTTTATTGTTTATACTGCTAATATAATTATCAGATATTTTTACTTATTTCCTGTATTTTAACTTGATTTTAAAATTTATATGTTGTATACATTAATACATGGGTACACGGTGCTGTACTTTTTTTGTATATCCGGAGGTTGTAAATGTTCGAAGAAAAAGAAAAAATTGAAATGCCGGACCTGCTGGAGATCGATGAGATTAAGTCCGATGCCGAGCTTCTTATCAATGAACTTCATGATGTCCGTAAAATAGATAATAACCTTTATGTCGAGTATGACGTTAAGAGAGGTCTTCGCGATGCCAACGGAAAAGGTGTGCTTACCGGTCTTACGGAAGTATCCGATGTCGTTGCATTTGACCTTGTAGACGGTGATAAGGTTCCCTGTGACGGAAGACTTTATTATCAGGGAATTAATGTCATGGATATCGTCAACAATCTCGGTGACAGGATTCATGGATTTGAGGAGGTATCCTTCCTTCTTTTGTTCGGACATCTTCCCAACAGAGATGAGCTTGATGCGTATCTTCATGTATCAAGTAATCTTCAGGAGCTTGGTGCAAGATTTGTTCGTGACGTAGTCATGAAGGCTTCCAACGGAAATATCATGAATGCACTTCAGAGATGTGTCCTTACTCTTTATACCTATGACAAGAAGCCTGATGACATCACCCCCGAGAATGTACTCAGACAGAGCCTTGAGCTGATCAATAAGCTTCCTCTCATTGCGGTATATTCATATCATTCCTATATGCACTTCAGAAAAGATGATGCGCTTATTATCAGAAATCCCAAGAAGAATCTTTCTCTTTCCGAGAATATCCTTCAGATGCTCAGACCGGACGGACACTATACACAGCTTGAAGCCAAGGTTCTCGATATAGCACTTATCGTTCATGCGGATCACGGCGGAGGAAACAACTCTACATTTACTACTCACGTTGTTACTTCTTCAGGAACAGATACATATTCATCCACTGCCGCATCAATCGGATCTCTTAAGGGACCTAAGCACGGAGGTGCCAATCTTAAGGTTCAGGAGATGTTCCGAAATCTCAGAGAGAACATCGTAAATCTTGAAGATGACGCTGAGATTGAAGTATATCTTAAAAAGATACTTGATAAAAAAGCATTCGACGGTGCGGGACTTATCTATGGTATGGGACATGCTGTATACACCTTGTCTGATCCCAGAGAAGTTCTTCTCAAAGAGTACGCGCGTAACCTTGCTGTCGAGAAAGATCTTGTAAAAGAATTTGAGTTCTATGACAGGGTCGAGCGCATTGCCAAGAAGCTGATCGCCGAGAATAAGGGTATTCATAAACCCGTTTGTGCAAACGTTGACTTCTACAGCGGATTTGTATATTCGATGCTGGGCATTCCCGAAGAGCTCTTCACACCGCTTTTTGCAATTGCAAGAATGTCAGGCTGGAGTGCACATCGTCTCGAAGAGCTTGTCAACGGCGGCAAGATCGTAAGACCTGCTTTCAAGTATGTCGGCGAGCATGCGGAGTATCTCAAGATGGACGACAGACATTGACAGATGCAGGTTGATGTGCTATTTTAAGTTCGTCTTAACAAAGTTGAAAAGAAGACATGATTTTCACAAGCAAAAAGCCTGAGAGTTGCCGCTCTCAGGCTTTTTTATTCCGTTTGTGCGAGGTGGCTTAATCCTCAGGCTGGCAACAATATGATGTTATTCCTTTTTTTTCCGAATTGTTATAAGATATTGTCATATTTGATTAAGATTTGAAAAAATGAGTATTTATTCATGAATAAGGCTGAATTCAGAGACTTTACAAAGGACAGAATTATATATTTGGACGGTGCGTGCGGAACGAATCTTGCCAAGGCAGGTATGCCTTCAGGCGTGTGCCCCGAGAAGTGGATATGTGAGCATTCGGATGTGATGCTGGATCTACAGAGGAGCTATGTTCATGCAGGTACCGATATTTTATATGCGCCTACTTTTACCGCCAATTCCATCAAGCTTGATGAATACGGTTTAAAAGACAGTGCGGATGAACTTATTAAAACGCTTTGCGGTATATCCAGACAGGCCGCGGATGAGTGCACAGACAGGAAAGTCCTTGTAGCCGGTGATATTACCATGACTGGCCGTCAGCTTAAGCCCATGGGAAACATGGAGCTTGAGGATCTGATAAACGTATATAAAGAGCAGATCACTCTTCTTGAAAAGCACGGATGCAATCTTCTTGTTGTTGAGACCATGATGAGCCTTGCCGAAACAAGAGCTGCTCTTATAGCCGCAAAGGAAGTATCCGGCCTTCCCGTAATGGTTACCCTTACCTTTGAAGCCTCCGGCAGAACTCTTTTCGGAACGGATGCAGTGACGGGAGCTGTTGTGTGTGAAAGCCTTGGTGCGGATGCAATCGGTGTCAACTGTTCCACGGGTCCTAAGGACATGGTGCAGATTGTAGCTGATATGGCTGCAAATACCCGTATTCCCATTATCGCAAAACCCAATGCAGGATTGCCGGAACTCGATGAAAACAATAAGACCGTCTATAAGATGGGGCCCGATGTTTTTGCCGAAGAAATGGCAGCTCTGGTTGAAGCCGGTGCTCAGATTCTCGGCGGATGCTGCGGAACGGACAGCAGATACATTGAAGCGATTGTTAAAGAATTCGGCAGAGGTCCCGTTAAAAGAAGCGAGTCTCGTAAAGAAGGAATCAGATATCTTTCAAGTGAAAGGCAGACTCTTTCATTCGGATTGGACGGTAAGTTCATAATAGTCGGTGAGCGTATTAATCCTACCGGAAAGAAAGCTCTTCAGGCCGAACTCAGAGAAGGCAATACAGACCGCATACTTCAGTTTGCTTCCGAGCAGGAAGAAAACGGAGCGGGTGTACTCGATATAAACGTGGGTATGGGCGGCATCGATGAAATGGCTATGATGCTGAGGGTTATTGATGAAGTGACGCAGGCCACAAGCCTTCCTCTTTGCCTTGATTCCAGTTCTCCCGAGATCCTTGAAGCAGCTCTCAGACATTATCCCGGAAGAGCACTTGTTAATTCCGTATCTTTAGAGCCTGCCAAGTTTGAAAAGCTTCTTCCTACGGTTGCAAAATACGGAGCGGTATTCATTCTTTTACCTCTGTCCGAAAAAGGTCTTCCCAAGGATCTTGATGAAAAGAAAGAGATAATAGATATCATATATAAAAGAGCTGTGGAACTTGGCCTGACCAAGGACAATATTGTGGTTGACGGTCTGGTGCAGACTGTTGGTGCGGATCAGAGTCAGGGTGTGAAAACACTGGAGACTATAAGATATGCTCATGACAACGGTTTTGCTACAATAACCGGTCTTTCCAATATATCCTTTGGTCTTCCCGAAAGAAGCTATGTTAATGCCGCATTCCTTACCCTTGCCATAGCAAACGGTCTTACCATGGCAATATCCAATCCGGGTCAGGAACTTCTGGTGGCCGCTGCAAGAGCTACGGACCTTCTTTTGAATAAAGAGGGCAGTGATATAGAGTATATTAATACCGCAGCCAGACTTAAAGCGGAAAAGGAAGCAAAGGAAGAACTTCTTAAAAGCGCTGCTGTCTCTTCAGGAAGTTCCGGAGGTCCCGCTCCTGCAAAAAAATCAGGTGACGAAACTCTTGATAAAGTACCCGAAAGCCTGAGAGATATATACAAGGCTGTCGTGGGAGGAAATAAAAATGCTGCTCCCGCAGCCGCAAAGGCTGCACTCGAAAACGGACAGAGTGCATCGGATATTCTTAATGAGTGCCTTATTCCTGCCATTAATCAGGTAGGTGCATTTTTCAATTCCGGAAAATATTTCCTGCCTCAGCTTATATCATCCGCTGAAAGCATGAAGAGTGCCATTGCGGTGATTGAACCCGAGCTTAAGGGAAACGGTGCTTCGGATGATGCTCCTTCGGTTGTAATAGCTACCGTGGAAGGCGATATTCATGATATAGGTAAGAACCTGGTAGCCATGATGCTCGGTAATTACGGTTTTAATGTCATAGACCTTGGCAAAGATAAAAAGGCTGAGGATATTGTGGCAAAAGCTCAGGAGACAGGTTCAAGAATCATCTGCCTGTCGGCTCTTATGACCACTACCATGATTCATATGAAAGAGACCATTGAACTGGTTAAGGAAAAAGGTCTTGATATAAAAGTTATGGTCGGCGGTGCCTGCGTTACGGAAGAGTATGCACAGGAAATCGGTGCGGACGGATATTCAAAAGATGCCGCGGAGGCTGTACGAGTGGCAAAGCAGCTGTTGGGAATAGATTCGTGACAATGGGGACGCCTCCCTTTTGTCACCAAAGTTTATAAAGATGTAAAAAGTAATAATCAGGTGACAAAAGAGAAGCGTCCCCATTGTCACTGCTTTAGGAGGATAACCCTATGATCGGTGCAGATGCGATAGTTAAATGTCTTGAAATAGAAGGGGTTAAGAATGTTTACGGATACCCCGGCGTTGCCATTTGTCCTTTTTATAACAGTATTCTTAATTCTGATATAATGACCATTCTTGTAAGAACAGAACAAAACGCCGCTCACATGGCAAGCGGTGAAGCAAGAATCTCCGGAAAGCCCGGTGTATGTGCCGTTACCAGCGGTCCCGGTGCTACCAATGTAATTACCGGTATTGCGACTGCTTTTGCGGATTCTATTCCCATGATCATAATCACCGGTCAGGTAAATTCCGAGCTCCTTGGATCCGACGTTTTCCAGGAAGCTGATATTACCGGAGCAGTTGAATCGTTTGTTAAATACTCGTATCTCGTTAAGGATGCAAACGACCTTCCCCGTATCATGAAGGAAGCTTTCTATATTGCTTCTACGGGTAGAAAGGGACCTGTCCTTATAGATATTCCCATTGATATTCAGAATCAGCCTATTAAGAATTTCCGTTATCCCGAAGAAGTTAACCTCAGGACTTATAAGCCTACTTTCAAAGGAAACGGTCAGCAGATCAAGAAAGTTATCCGTGAACTTGAAAATGCAAAGAAGCCCATTATATGTGCGGGCGGCGGAGTTTTCCTTGCTGAGGCGGATGATGAGCTTCAGAGATTTGCCGAAAAGAAAGGTATTCCCGTAGTTTCAACCATGATGGGTATCGGTGTACTTCCCACAGCGCATCCTCTTTATTTCGGTATGGTGGGAAATAACGGCAAGCCTTATGCCAACAAGGCTATGAATGATGCCGATGTTATCATCATGATCGGTGCCCGTGTGGCAGACCGTGCGGTAAACAGACCCGAGCTTATAAGCAACGGTAACAAAACTCTCATCCATATGGATGTGGATCCCGCGGAAATCGGTAAGAATGCATATTCAACCATTCCTCTTGTAGGTGATGCGGAGGCCATTCTTGAAGAACTTACCGCTTCGGATACCGATGCCGATTATTCTGCATGGGTCAAAGAACTAACCGCAGCAAAAAAAGCCTTTAAGCCTAACAGAAAACCTTCATCCAAATATGTGGATCCCGCAGAGTTTGTTAAGCAGCTTACTACAGATATGATCGACGGAAGCATTTATGTTGCGGATGTCGGACAGAATCAGATATGGTCCTGTGCAAATATTGTAATCGGAAAGGGCAGAATGCTTACCAGTGGCGGTATGGGCACTATGGGTTATGCGATACCCGCTGCATTGGGTGCCAAGATAGCCGCTCCTAAGAGACAGACCGTTGCAGTTTGCGGAGACGGCGGATTCCAGATGTCCATGTGCGAGCTTGCTACATTCGTTCAGCATAATGTCCAGGCCAAGATCGTTGTCCTCAGAAACGGTTATCTCGGTATGGTAAGAGAATATCAGCACTATACTTACAACGACGATTACTCGATGGTTAAACTGGACGGCGATCCCAATCTTGAACATATTGCTGCAGCTTACGGCTTCGATTATTTAAGACTTGATAACATGAAGGATTCAAAAGCCGTTATCAAGAAGTTCCTGAACGATAAAAAGAACGTTCTTCTGGAGTGCATTGTGGATCCCAAAGATGTTGTTAAGCCCGAATAAGACAGAGGTGGAGTATGAATAAAAGAATCTATTCCGTAAATGTTGAAAACAGAGCCGGTGTACTTTCCAAGGTAAGCGGACTCTTTTCCCGAAGAAATTTCAATATCGATTCTCTTGCAGTGGGAGAAACCGACGATCCCACCGTTTCTTCCATGACGATCGTATCAAGCGGTGACGAGAGAACTTTAGAGCAAATCGAAAAACAGCTGAACAAAAAGCTTGATGTCATCAAGGTTAAGACCTTTTCCGAGATGCAGTGCGTATCCAGGGAACTTATGCTGATGAAGATCAAGTATAATAAGAATAACCGTGCGGAGATCATGGAGATCTGTGAGGTGATGAAGGCGGAGATAGTCGACATGAGTCTTCATTACATGATGATCCAGATCTGTGCATCTCCCGATAAAATAAAACTGCTTCTTGAGATGTTCCGCAGCATATCTATCGTGGAAGTTGCTCGTACCGGAACCCTTGCTCTTGCCAAGTGCTCCGAAAATGAACAGAATTAAATAAAAATAGTTACATAAGGACGTTGACATTAGCGTAGTAAAGCAGTAAAGTATTTAAAGTTACGGTTTTACTATTAAAGCAGGTGATTTTTTATGCAGAAAATGGTACTTCAGCTTCTTGCTGATAACAATTCAGGTGTACTCAGCAGAATATCCGGTCTCTTTTCACGAAGAGGATATAATATCGAGAGTATTACTGCAGGAGTAACCGCAGATCCCAAGTATTCGAGGATCACTATCGTAACTTGCGGGGATGAGGAGATCATCGAGCAGATAGAGAAACAGGTTGCAAAGCTTGAAGATGTCAGAGATGTGAAGGAACTTCCCTATGATTCATCTGTTCACAGAGAGCTTTGCCTCATCAAAGTAAGATGTGCTGCATCCGAAAGAGAAGATATGGTTTCTCTTGCGGGAATATTCAGAGGAAATATTATCGATGTCGGATCCGATTCGGTTATAATCGAGATTACCGGTAACCAGTCCAAGATTGATGCATTTATCGGACTTCTCGACGGACATGAGATACTTGAGGTTGCAAGAACCGGTATCGCAGGCCTTTCAAGAGGAAGCGAAAACGTCACTTATCTGCCTTAATGCAGTTAATGAATATAAGCCAATTTTAAAACGGAGGTATTTATCATGGCTAACAAGATTTATTATCAGGAAGATTGTAATCTTTCTCTTCTCGAGGGCAAGACCATTGCCATTATCGGATACGGCAGCCAGGGTCATGCACATGCTCTTAACCTTAAGGAGTCAGGATGCAACGTCATTATCGGTCTTTATGAGGGTTCCAAGAGCTGGAAGAGAGCCGAGGAGCAGGGATTTACCGTTTATACCGCAGCAGAAGCTGCAAAGAAGGCTGACATTATCATGATTCTCATCAATGATGAGCTTCAGGCTGATATGTACAAGAAGGACATCGAGCCCAACCTCACTGCAGGAAACATGCTCATGTTCGCACACGGCTTCAACATTCACTTCGGATGCATTGTTCCTCCCGCTGATGTTGATGTAGCTATGATCGCTCCCAAGGCTCCCGGACACACCGTTAGAAGTGAGTACCAGGCAGGAAAGGGAACTCCTTGTCTCATCGCTGTATATCAGGATGCTTCAGGTAAGGCTTGGGATATGGCTAAGGCTTACGGACTCGGAATCGGCGGAGCAAGAGCAGGACTTCTTGAGACCACCTTCAGAACCGAGACCGAGACCGACCTCTTCGGTGAGCAGGCTGTTCTTTGCGGTGGTGTTTGTGCACTTATGCAGGCAGGCTTCGAGACTCTTGTTGAGGCAGGATATGATCCCAGAAATGCATATTTTGAGTGCATCCACGAGATGAAGCTTATCGTTGATCTCATCTATCAGTCAGGTTTCGCAGGAATGAGATATTCCATTTCAAATACCGCTGAGTACGGCGATTATATCACCGGACCCAAGATTGTTACCGAGGATACCAAGAAGGCTATGAAGAAGATTCTTGCCGATATCCAGGACGGTACCTTTGCATCCGAGTTCCTTCAGGAGATGAGCCCTGCCGGACGTCAGGTACACTTCAAGGCTATGAGAAAGCTTGCAGCCGAGCATCAGTCAGAGAAGGTCGGCGAGGAAGTAAGAAAGCTTTACAGCTGGAATAACGAAGCTGACAAGTTCATCAACAACTAATACTCAGAATATATTAAATGCCTCCGCTTTTTGCTATAATAAAAAAGCGGGGGCATTTTTTATTGGGAGTATTATTATGAGATTCAAAATGTTTTGCTGGTCCAAAAAGACCATTTCTCTTGTTCTTTCTTTTTTTCTTTTTTCCGGTCTTGCCGGCTGTTCACCCTCATCAGTTCAACCTGTTAATTCTGATACGCCCTCTGTGGAATCTGTAATTACCGAAGATCCGGTAATTGATGAAACTGCTTCAGGTAAGATAACCGATAACGGTCAGCCGATCTATGATTTTGATGAATATGTCAACGGTGAATTGTATGCCGACTTAGCGGGTAATACGGATAGCATTACCTATAATTCAAGATCATATCTGGATTATATCGATCATGTTAAAGAAATACTTGATTCTGCCGATATGTCTTCATTAAGCGAAGAAGACGGATTATATAAGGTGGTTACTTTATATAATGAACTTACGGATTATTCGAATCTGGACAGCAGATCTGAAGCCATAAAAGCTTATCTTAAACAGATTGATGATGTCCGTTCACTTGACGATCTGTATGAACTTTATTCCAAACCGGAATATGCGATGGTCAATTATCTGATTGATATTGAGGTAAGGCCGGACTATCAATGGGATAACATTGCATATGTCCTGCCAAAATCCGAGAAGTTTTTTCTGGATAAGATAAAGGATTCTATAGATAACCAAAGCGGCGACATGACGTTTCGTCAGTATCTTAATGATCTCGGATATGACGATTCAAGAATTGATGAATTCTTATCCAATGCTTTCGAAATTGAAGATAAGATCGATACATTCTTAGACAGTGATGAGTTTATGACCGATCTGTACTACTATAATTCCGAAGGCATTAAGGATGCAGGCCTGACCGTTCCGGTTATTGATATCGTCGGCAGTCTTAACGGTTACGGAACTCACGGGTATATTCTCTGCAACACCCCGATTTTTGATTTTTACAACGATCTCTTTATCCGGGATAATGTCGATAAGATAAAAGATTATTTATTTGTATCTTCTTTATGGGTTGTATATTTCTCGGGATATGATCTTTTAAATATTTCGCAGGCCGGAATCACTTTATCACGTGATGAAATTGCTGTTATGTATCTTATGGTCAATGCACCGGATGTTATCACCAAAGAGGTGATGAAGAAGTATTATTCCGATCAGGATCTGAAAGATATCAATTCCCTGCTTCTTCAGATCAAAACTGCTTCGATAGGTGTTATCACAGGGGTAGACTGGTTAAGCGATGATGCCAAGGATCTTGCCAAGGTAAAAATATCAAGACTGACCCAGTATATCGGGCAAAATGGGCATAATTATTACTTAAACGGATATGTGATGGACGGAAATCCCGTTAATGATCTGATCGGATTAAGAGCAGAAGCGTTAAGATTTGAAATGATCCAGTCTTATTTTTCGGATACGGACAGAGCGCCTTTCGGTTCGGATGTAAATACCTGTACGGCGTTATATTATCGTCAGTTTAACTGCCTGCTTTTATCTTCTGGTATGTTATGTGATGTGTATTATAACGAAGGAGATTCGTTAGAAGAAAAACTCGGGTATTCAGGTGCGTTCGTAGCGCATGAAATCGGTCATTCAAGTGATTCGCTGGGTATCTTATATGACGAGACAGGTTATTATGAACCCATAATCACGGATGATGATTATGATGCTTACATGGAAAGAATTAATTCCATCAAAGATTTCTTTGAAGGAAGATCTGTATATGAAGGCTTCGTTATTTCGGGTGATCTGATATGTGATGAGACTTATGCGGATCTGTTTGCTGTCAGGACCTGCTTAAATATCCTGGCCGAAACGGAAGATCCTGACTATGACCTGTTTTTCAGGACATATGCGAGGACAAATTACGGAATCTACGGGGAATCGGATATCGAAGAGTATTCTTCGGATAATCATCTTATGGCAAAAGCAAGGATTGATTTTGTTTTGGGTCAGTTTGATGAATTTTATGAAACTTACGAAATTGACGAATCAAGTCCTTATTATGTGCCTGAAAATGAAAGATTAAGGATCTTCTGATAACAGATTTTGTCATTTTCTTTTATTGACCTTATCCGTAAGGGTAAGGTCAATTTTTATGCAAAAATCTTGTATAAATGCTGATAAAAGGGCGAAAAGATGATATAATCAAATGGCTTATGGTGAGCAAATTACAGGTTTAAGAAAGAGGATTTACAGATGGGAATGACAATGACTCAAAAGATCCTGGCAAGAGCAGCCGGAATGGAATCGGTCAAGGCCGGGGATCTTATCATGGCAGAACTTGATCTGGTTCTTGGTAACGATATAACTTCACCCGTTGCCATACATGAGATCGAGAAAATGAAGGTTGACGGTGTATTTAACAAGGACAAGATTGCACTTGTTCCCGATCATTTCGTGCCCAACAAGGATATAAAGTCTGCTGAACACTGCAAATGCGTAAGAGAGTTTGCACGCAGAAATGAGATTACCAATTATTTCGAAGTAGGTGAGATGGGTATTGAGCATGCGCTTCTTCCCGAAAAAGGTCTTACCGTTCCCGGCGACGTTATCATCGGAGCCGATTCCCATACTTGTACATATGGTGCACTCGGTGCATTTTCAACCGGTGTAGGATCTACCGATATGGCTGCCGGTATGGCTACCGGAAAAGCCTGGTTTAAGGTTCCCTCCGCTATCAAGTTTGTTCTTACCGGTGAATTTTCTAAGGATGTCAGCGGCAAGGATCTGATTCTTCATATCATCGGAATGATCGGTGTGGACGGCGCTCTTTACAAATCAATGGAATTTGTAGGACCCGGCGTTGCATCCCTTTCGATGGATGACAGATTTACCGTAGCTAACATGGCTATCGAAGCCGGCGGAAAGAACGGTATCTTCCCTGTAGACGATAAGACCATTGAGTATCTGAAAGAGCATACAAAGAGGGAATATAAAGTATTCGAAGCGGATGAAGACGCAGAATATGATGAGGTTTATGAGATTAACCTCGGTGATCTTCGCCCTACCATTTCTTTCCCTCATCTTCCCGAAAATACACATACCATCGATCAGGTTCATAAAGAGGGAGATGTTAAGATCGATCAGGTTGTTATCGGTTCCTGCACCAACGGCCGTATCTCCGATATGAGAATCGCAGCCGAGATTCTCAAGGGCAGACATATTGCCAAGGGAATGAGAGCAATCGTACTTCCTGCAACTCAGGCTGTTTATATGCAGTGTCTTGAAGAAGGTCTTCTTAAGATCTTTATTGAATCCGGATGCGTTGTTTCCACTCCTACATGCGGCCCCTGCCTCGGCGGATATATGGGTGTAATGGCTGCAGGTGAAAGATGCGTATCTACCACCAACAGAAACTTTGTAGGCCGTATGGGACATGTTGATTCGGAAGTATACCTTGCAAGCCCCGCAGTTGCTGCAGCAAGTGCGATCAAGGGATGCATCGCTTGCCCCGAAGATCTGTAATTAAAGGAGATATATACAATGGATAACGCTAAAGGCAGAGTATTTAAATACGGTGACAATGTTGACACCGACGTTATAATTCCCGCAAGATATCTTAATTCTTCCGATCCCGCTGAGCTTGCCACTCACTGCATGGAAGATATCGATAAAGAATTTACCAAGAAGGTTAACAAAGGAGACATTATCGTTGCCGCCAAGAATTTCGGATGCGGATCTTCAAGAGAGCATGCACCCATTTCCATTAAGGCTTCAGGTGTATCCTGCGTCATAGCTGAGACATTCGCCAGAATCTTTTACCGCAATGCCATTAATATCGGACTTCCCATTATCGAATGCCCCGAAGCATCCAAAAATATCGAAGCCGGGGATGAGGTAGAGATTGATTTCAACACCGGAATCATTACCGATATCACTAAGGGAACTTCTTATCAGGGACAGGCATTTCCCGAATTCATGCAGAAGCTTATTGCTGCAGGCGGTCTCGTAAACTTCATCAATGAAGGCAAATAAATCTTAATCCGATTGGAGTTATAAGTGTTTGCATTTGTAGAAGGAATTCTTGATCTTCTTGAAACCGATATGTGTGTTATTGACATCGGCGGTCTCGGTATCAACGTAAACATCACTTCAAGGTGTTCATCGGAGATCGGATCGGTCGGAGATCATGTAAAACTATATACCTATACACAGGTTGCGGAAGATGCTTTCCAGTTGTACGGTTTTTCGGACAGAGATGAGCTTGATATGTTTAAAAAGCTTATATCCGTATCCGGTGTCGGTCCCAAGAGCGCACTTTCTCTTTTATCCGTCATGGATGCCGATTCCGTAAGATACGCGGTTATAAGTGATGATATCAAAGCTTTATCCAAAGCTAAGGGTATTTCCGCCAAGACCGCAGGAAAGATTATTATCGAACTTAAAGGAAAAGTGGATCTGTCCGATGATTCCCTTGCCAGAAAATATGCAGGGACCTCTACTGCCTTTCAAAAAGCCGATATGGGAAGAGAAGAGTCTGACGCGCTTGCGGCACTCGTTTCCCTGGGTTATTCCGAATTCGAAAGTTCCAAGGCTATTATGTCCGTAGAAGGTCATGAGACTCTTGATTCGGGTTCGCTTCTTTCGCTTGCATTAAAGACTTTATACGGAAAATAATACGTTTATGCCCAGAAGTATTGAAACTAATATCACAAATGAAGATAAGCCCGTAGAGCATTCTTTGAGACCTACAAGGTTAAAAGAATACATCGGTCAGGAAGCCATCAAGGAAAGACTTATCATCCAGATAGAGGCCGCCAAGGCAAGAGGAGAGGCTCTTGACCATATCCTGTTGTACGGACCTCCCGGTCTGGGAAAAACTACCCTTGCAGGAATAATATCCAATGAGATGGGAACTCATATAAGGATTACCTCGGGGCCTGCGATAGAGAAGCCCTCCGAGATGGCTGCTATCCTTAATTCTCTTCAGGAAAGGGATATGCTTTTTATCGACGAGATTCACAGGCTTAACAGGCAGGTTGAAGAAGTACTTTATCCTGCTATGGAAGATTTTGCAATCGATGTAATGATCGGCAAGGATTCTTCATCCTCCGCAAGGAGTGTCAGACTTCCTTTGCCTCATTTTACTCTGATCGGTGCAACTACCAGAGCGGATATGCTTACGGCGCCCTTGAGGGACAGATTCGGAGAGCAGTTCCACATGGAATTCTATACTCCGGAAGAGCTTGCTGAGGTTTTGATGTTCTCTTCGGGTAAGCTCAGTGTTGAAATCAAAAAAGACGCTGCACTTGAACTTGCAAGAAGAAGCCGCGGAACCCCCCGTATAGCAAACAGGATGCTCAAAAGAGTCAGGGATTATGCTCTTGTCAGATATGACGGTATAATCACCAAAGATATCGCCGTCGAAGCGATGGATATGATGTCAATAGATAAAGTCGGACTTGATAATACCGACAGGAAGATCCTTGAAACCATTATAAGGAAATTTGACGGTGGCCCCGTAGGCCTTGACACCCTTGCCGCAGCAACGGGAGAGGATGCGGGAACCATCGAAGATGTATATGAGCCTTATCTTCTCAAAAACGGATTTATTATGCGTACTCCAAAGGGAAGGGTAATTACAGACCTTGCAAGAGAGCATCTTGATATGTGGCTCACATGATTGATTAATGTTTTTGATTTTTATATACTGATTCTGTGATATTTAGTTTCGGAGGTTTCTTATGGCTGACATGAATGAGACTCAAGTAATAATCGCGGGCAAGGTTCTTACCCTGACCGGTTATGAAACTGCCGAGTACACTCAGAAGGTTGCAAATTATATCAATAAGAAGATGGATGAGTGCAGGAATGCGGTATCATTCAGATCCCAGAACAAGGAAACCCAGATGCTCCTTGTTGCTCTTAATATTGCGGATGACTATATGAAGATCAATGAAAAGCTTGCCGAAAATGAGCAGCTTATCAAAGATAAAGATAAAGAGATATACAATCTTAAGCATGATATTGTTACCACCCAGAGCAGACTTGATAAAGCGGATGAGCAGGTAAGAACACTTCAGGATAAGATGGCTGAAAGCTCAAAAAAACTTATCCAGCTTGATGCTAAACTAAGAACCAGGGATAAAGCAGGTAAATCCGATAAGTCCGATAAAGAAGATAAAGAGGATAAGGCAGAATCCAAGGCTGAAGTAAGGCCTGAACCTAAGGCTGAAGCAAAGCCGGAGCCTAAGCCCGAGCCTAAGACCGAACCTAAACCTGAAACCAAACCCGAGCCTAAACCGGAACCCAAGTCCGAAGTAAAACCCGAGCCTGTTAAGGAAGCTCCTAAACCCGAGGCTCCCAAGGCAGAAGAAAAGCCCGAACCTGCCAAGCCTGATGAAAAGAAAGAGGAGCCCAAGCCGGGTTCAGCCAGAATGGATTCACAGGAAAATGATACAGTCGGATTCCGCGGACCTTCCAAAGTTTCGGAGCCCAGACTTGTTAAAGACAAAGATATTGCTCCGTTCCCTTTGAATAAACATTGAGACATGGCATCTGAATTTATCAAATACAATAAAAAGACTGAGCTCCTTGCGCCTGCAGGCAGCAAGGAGTCTTTTTATGCTGCCATGAGTGCAGGAGCGGATGCCGTTTATATGGCTGCCCGGAAATTCGGTGCAAGAGCATATGCCGGGAACTTTTCTGATGAGGAAATTTTCGAATGCGCCGACATAGCACATATATACGGTAAGAAAATCTACCTTACCGTAAATACACTTGTAAAGGAAAAAGAGCTTGATGACCTTCATGCATTTGCTGAAAGCGGAGTATGTGACGTATGTGACGGGCTTATTATCCAGGATCTGGGCGTGGCTTCTTTTTTCAGGGAAAATAAACCCGGAATTCCCATTCACGCCAGCACCCAGATGTCCGTTACCGGGCCTTATTCAGCCTCTTTGTTAAAAGAGAACGGTTTTTCCAGAGTTGTTCCCGCCAGAGAAATTTCTTTTGAGGAGATCAGGGATATTTATGATAAAACCGGAATGGAAATAGAATGCTTCATTCACGGAGCTATGTGTTATTCCTATTCGGGGCAGTGCCTGTTTTCTTCAATACTCGGAGGACGAAGCGGAAACCGCGGAAGATGTGCCCAGCCCTGCAGGCTGCCTTACAGACTTGCTTCCGACAGATCGGGAGCAGAGAAGTATCCTTTAAGCCTTAAGGATATGTGTACTCTTGAGATTCTTCCCGAGATAATAAATTCCGGTGTTTGCAGTCTTAAAGTAGAAGGAAGGATGAAACCGGCAGAGTATGTGTACGGTGTAATTTCCGTATACAGAAAGTATCTGGATCTTATCGAATCGGGTAAAGAATACAGAATAGATAAAAAAGACCTGGATACCCTTGCGGGTTTATATGTTCGCGGAAATCTTTCACACGGATATTTTGACAGACATAACTCCAAAGATATGGTCACGGTATCAAGCCACGGTTACATGTCTGACCGGGGTGACGTTTCAACTTTGGAAAGTGGCAGATTTAAAAGCCTTGACTGTATTCCCGGCATTAAAACCAATTTCTCGGCATTTTTCAAAATCGGTCAGCCCGCAACTCTTAATGCATTTTGTGAAACTGCAGACGGAAGGACAGCTTACGGTTATGCCGAAGGAGAAGTTGTTCAGCAGGCACAGCGTACCGCAATCGGCAGAGAAGATATTATAAAATCTCTGAAAAAGCTGGGAAACACGGTATTTTCAACAGATGATGATTTAATAACAGTTGATATAGAAGACGATGTTTTCTACTCGTTAAAGGGTATTAACGAGCTGAGAAGAGCATGTCTTTCGGACCTTGTTTCAAATCTCAGGACGGAACCTGATAATAACGGATGTTTTTCTTGCAAAACAGCAGAAAAAGGCTTGGATTCAGCATTTGAGTCGATTGATGATAAATCCGGCATGTACAGCATATTGGTAAATGCCCCTTCACAGGTTTACGTAATCCACAAGTTATATGATGACGGAGAACTTGCCAAAACATGCAGGATTTACATAGAAGAGGCGCTGCTGCATGGAGAAAATGCCATCGATCTTTCGGATTTTTCCTCTATCAGCATTCCTTTTTTTGCCGCTATGGCAAACATCAGGAGAAGGGGAGACAATATTTCGGAGGTATGCGGATTATTTGAAAAAGGGGTTATAAAAGGTTTCCTTGTCAGGACTTTGGAAGATCTTGCCTTTTTAAGATCAAAATATCCCGAAGCTCCGATCATTACGGATCATAACCTATACACATATAATTCAAATGCTGCGAATTTCCTGGATGTATATTCCGCGGGTCATACTTATCCGCTTGAATTATCATCTGCGGAATGTGTGGATTTATGCAAAAAGACCGATACTGTGAGCGAAAAAGTCGTATACGGAAGAGCTCCGCTTATGATTACGGCAAACTGTATCAGAAAGACTCTTAAATCTTGTTCGCACAAACCGGGATTTGAGACTATAATAGACAGAAAAGGAATCGCCTTTCCCGTAAAATGCGATTGCCTTCATTGTTTTAATGTAATTTATAATTCGGTGCCTCTTTTTATCCCTGCGGGCAAAGAAGATGCAACCTGCAGGATCGAACTGACCGACGAAAACGAGGCAATGACCCATGATATTATAAGATATTATAATCTCGGCAATGCGGAGCCGGATATTCCGCATACTACCGGATGGCAGAACAGACCTGTAATGTAGCCATTCTTTTGATGAGGATATTAGGGTGCAGCTCACTCTGAAATTTTACGTAATTGAATTATCCAAATATCTTATTGCCTTTATTATGCTCTTATATACCGGGCTGGCTCTGGTATGTAATTTCTCCAAAAATAAAAAGGCCGTATCGATATGCTGTTCTCTTCAGAGCGGAGTTTTACTCGTTCTTATGTTTTTGTGCTTTCTTGATATGACTTTTGTATCGGGAAAAGAAGAGTATCTGTATCTGTTTGCGTTTATTACGCTTTTTTTATTCTTTATGATCACCATAGTGTCGATCATCTATGAAAAATCCGACCGCGTTCTTTTGAACAATATGTGCTTTTTGTCCGGGCTCGGACTATGTATCGTATCAAGACTTTCTTTTGCCAAAGCCTTCAGGCAATATATTATTACGCTGGTTTCTTTTGCTATCTGCCTTGCGATTCCGTTTTTTGTTGACAGATTCAGGTATTTCAGGCAGCTTCTCTGGGTTTATGCCATAGCGGGAATTATTACGCTTTCCATTGTTCTTATTACAGGCAGTAAAACCAACGGAGCCAAGATTTCTTACACGATTCATGGTTTTACATTCCAGCCTTCCGAATTCGTTAAGATACTTTTTCTGTTTTTCCTTGCTGCGCTTTTATATAAATACAACGATGTTAAATGGATATTTGTTTCTGCGGTGATATCCGGCATTTTTGTTTTGGTTCTCGTTCTTTCCAAGGACCTCGGAAGTGCTCTGATCTTCTTTGTCGCATATTTTATGATACTTGTAATGTCTACTCACAATTACTGGTATCTGCTTACGGGCCTGGGAGGAGGGGCGATTGCCTGCATTGTCGCATATAACATATTCGATCATGTTAAGGTCAGAGTTGTGGCTTTTATGAATCCCTGGACATATATCGATGATCAGGCATATCAGATCACTCAGTCACTGTTTGCAATATCATCCGGCGGCTGGTTCGGAAACGGTCTGATGCAGGGAAGACCCTGGGATATTCCGTATGTCGATCAGGATCTTGTTTTCTCGGCTTTATGTGAGGAATTCGGTTTGCTTTTTGCAATATGTGTTCTTATTATCTGCCTGTGCTGTTTTTACAGGATGATGATCATGAGCGCTCAGATAAGCGACAAATTTTATCAGATTGTTGTTTACGGTATCGGAGTCATGTATATATTCCAGGTGTTTCTGACCGTAGGCGGCGGAATCAAATTCATTCCTCTTACCGGAGTTACGCTTCCTTTCATCAGCTACGGCGGAAGCTCCGTGATGACCACTTATATAATGTTTTTCATTGTTCAGGGTATATTTATTAAATCCAGAAACTATGAACTTTCATCCGATGAAAAAAATAAAAAATCTGATACAAAAGTACATTGACGCATCACCGAGAGTAAAATCTATGGTTCTTATAAACGTTACGCTGGTCATTTTCTGCGTGCTGTTTATTTGCATGTTTTTGTATCTGGGGATCTTTGTTTCCACATCCACGATGGAGCTTTATGACAACAGCTATAACAACCGTCAGGAGCTGCAGGCACAGAATGTTTTAAGAGGCACTATATATGCGTCCGGCGGAGAAATCCTTGCTGAATCGAGAATTGATGAAAACGGTGTGGAAAGAAGATATTACCCTTACGGCTCCGTGTTTGCGCATGCTGTCGGTTATTCCGTAAACGGACGTATGGGCATAGAGGATTATGCCAACTATTATCTGATGCATTCCGGTGCAACTCTGTCAGAGAGAGTCAATAACGACCTCGAGAATGTAAAGGATCCCGGATATAATGTAATGAGTACTCTGGATGCGGATCTCCAGCAGGTTGCCGATGATTATCTGGGGCTTTATAACGGAGCCGTTATCGTTACCGAAGTAAAAACAGGCAGGATTCTTGTAATGGTTTCACATCCGAATTTTAATCCCGGATCCATTAAAGAAGACTGGGAAGCCATTACTTCTGATCCTAAAGGATCTCAGCTTCTTAACAGAGCCACCCAGGGTCTTTACCCTCCCGGATCTACTTTTAAGATCATCACCGCACTGGCATATTACAGACAGAATCCCGATACATGGGATGATTATACATATACCTGTACCGGAAACATAATGCATGACGATTACCGCATAAGCTGTATCTACGGTACGGTTCACGGAGAACTTGATCTTACGTCTTCTTTTGCGAAATCCTGTAATTCCTCTTTTGTAAATATAGGACTTTCGCTGGACAGGGATATGTGGAGTCATACAATGGATGATCTGTATTTTAACAGACGTCTTCCGACAGATCTTCTTGCCAACTACGGAAGAGCATATGTGGGAGCCGCATCAACGGATTACGATATCATGCAGACTTCCATAGGCCAGGGCAAAACAACACTCACGCCTCTTCATTTAAATATGATCACTCAGGCAATCGCAAACGGCGGTGAGATGATGAGGCCCTATCTTATAGATGAGATAGTTGATGAAAACGGTAACGTTATCAGAAGCTTTGATCCCGAAAGCGCCGGTATGGTAATGACCGCGGAAGAGTCCGAATATCTTACACAGCTAATGACTGCGGTTTGCGAATACGGAACCGCAAGAGTACTTCTTAATGACAATTATACCGTAGCGGGTAAGACGGGAACCGCAGAGTTTGCAAATGATATAAACGAATCACATGCATGGTTTACCGCCTTCGCTCCTGCGGAAGATCCCGAGATTTGCGTAACCATCATAATAGAAAAAGCCGGAACCGGTGTTGAGTACGCGGTTCCGCTTGCAAGAAGAATATTTGACGCATATTTCGGCGTTTAAGATTGAAATAGGGGACCGTCTTTTACGGTCCCCTTTGTGATTAAATAAGCTTTACTATTTCTAGTTCCGGTCTTTCTGCCAGATTTACGATCATATTTCCCGCATTTCTTAGCATGGGTCTTGAATAATTGTTTTTATTGATCAGCATTACTTCCCATTCGGTTCCGTCATTTAACTGAACCGTTGTACCGATCTGTGCTTCGGAGATTCTTTCTATCAGGGGCATGAGAATGGCTGTGTCGTATTTCTGCATATCCTTTTCGAATGCGCCGATGATCTGAAGAGGAGTAAAAGCAAGTCTGAAAGTTCTGGCTGACGCCATTGCAATGTAAGTGTCGACTATCGCCAGGTATCTTGCGTATTCATTTATCTTGTCACCTTTTACATTACAGGGATAACCCGATCCATCCATTTTCTCGTGGTGCATGAGGATGCACATTTTGATATCTTCGGGAAGAGCGGTATCGTGTTTAACAATCTGGAATCCGAGAAGAGTATGCTGCTTAACAAGCGCATATTCCTGGTCGCTGAGCTTTCCGGGCTTCCAAAGTATTTCCGAAGGGATTTTCCATTTTCCGATATCGTAATAAAAGCCGCAGAGAATGAGCATTCTCTTTTTTTCTTCGGGAAGAGTGAGCCAGTTTGCGAATGCACCGCATAGAAGAGCAGCGTTAAAGGACTGGGTATAAGTAAGCTCATCTTCATTGGGCGCCAGATTATACATGAAATCAAGAAGCTGCTTTTCGCTTGTAACGGTGGAATAGCAGTCTTCAAAAATATCTATAAGATTCTGAGAGGGAATGGAGAATTTTGTTCCCAGATATGAGAGCATAACACCCTTGTATCTGGTGAGACAGTCATTGTATTTTGATCTGAAATTCCTGAAGTCCTCGTTGAACTGGATTCTTTCGTTATGGGTCGTCGCATAATCCACATCTTCCATAATTGTAACTGCGATGACGTCATAGTGGGAAAGCTTGGAAATTACGGACTGGGTTACTTTTGTACCGGCATTAAAAATAACCTTACCTGCTGCTTCGACGGGTTCGGCAAGTTCCATTCCTTCCTGTAATTCCATTCTCGATATTGTTTTCATAATTCCCCTCTGGTTCGTCCGTGATGTGTTCATACATAGTTTGATGAACTACTGCGAACACAATAAATTTTAATAATTTCTAAGGTCCGTGTCAATTTCTGTGGTATATTTATTCATATGAAATTGTTTAAAGATGCGGTTCAGGTCAATTTCACATCATCGCTTTATTTATCGGATAAGATTACCGAAAAAAAGCTTCCCGGTATCCGGAAAAAGATATCAGAGGGTAAGGGTTCATATAAACTGATTCTTATATCCGAAAAAGAAGACGAGAATTTTGACATCGTCTCACCTTCCAATCTTAAATCACGTATCTGGGAAGACAAAATCCCTACAGTTTGCGGGATTGCAGGGGATGAAGATGAGGCTTTTGAACTGGTTATCCGGATTACCGAAGACTGTCTTAAGATGCGCGGAGATCTTAAGCTTAAAGAATATATATGCTCGCTGTGATACTTACAATATTAAAGGTAATAGGCATCCTGCTCCTCGCTGTCCTGGGGCTTGTTTTGCTGCTTATAGTCCTGGCGCTTGTTTTGCCCGTAAGATATCGCCTTTCCTGTACTGCAGAGCATGATAAAAAGCCTGAGGCACTTCTGAAGATTTCCTATTTTTTCCATATCCTGAGAGCAAGGGCCGAATATACCGATGCATTATATGTGAAGGTTAAGGTTCTCTTTTTTACGGTATTTCAGCTTAAGATTCCCGATAAGGACGATGAAGGTCCGGATTCGGATGCCGAATATGATTTAAGCGAGCTTGATGAGGCCCTGGAAGAGCTCGATGAAGAAAAGGATGAGCAGGAGCCTTATGACACGGATTCATCTGATTATACAGATACTTCCGAAGAAGCTGATGAATCGGATGACGAACCTGTAGAAATTTCTACGGAAACGGAAGAAAATGAATCCTCGGAAGATCTTGATAAATCCGAAGCATCCGAAGAGCAGGATGAGCCCGAAGATAAGGCTTTTGACAAGATTAAGTCCAAAATCGACGAGATTTGTGATAAAATAAGAAGAGTCCGTTCGGAGATACGTTATTACAAAAATCTGTATAATTCGAACGCTGCTAAGAATGCGATCTATATAATCAAAAAGAGATTAAAACATATCCTGAAGAAGGTGCTTCCGAGGAGAGCTCATGCCGATATTGTTTTCGGTTTTGACTCACCCGATCTTACGGGTAAGGTTTACTGTATATACACCATATTTTCGAACCGTTTTGACCGCAGTTCATGCGTTATACCCGATTTTGAGAATAAGACCTTTGAGGGAACGGTATTCTGCAAAGGACATTTTAATCTTTGGTGCATTATTTGGAACCTGTTGCTGATCGTTCTTAACAAGAATGTCCGTAAGATCTACAGATCCTATAAGCACCACTCGAAGAGAAAAGAAAACGAAGAAGGGGCTTGTGACAAAGCTGCCTGATCTTAAGGGGGACCGTTATGGCCGATTCCAATAAAAAAGAAGTTATCGATTCGCTCCTGACCGGGATGGATGCCGTTCTTTCATCCAAGACTGTTGTCGGTCAGCCTGTAGTGGTCGGTGATACTACAATAATCCCGCTTGTGGATGTTTCTTTCGGAGTTGCTGCGGGAAGCGGCAACGAAAGCAGAAATTATAATAAGAATTCCTCTGCGGGAGGAATGGGCGGAAAGGTTTCTCCCAATGCCATAATAGTCATTAAAGACGGTAATACAAGACTTTTATCCGTTAAGAACCAGGATTCCATCACCAAGATTCTTGATATGGTACCCGAGGTCATCCACAGAATTTCCAAGGATAAAAAGGGCGGCCCCGAAGATGATGAATTAAGAGATGCAGCATTCCCCGAATAATAATTTCAGGTAATACGCATGATTGACTGGGAAACAATAGTTCAAACTGAAAATGAGGAAGAGTTAAAAAAACTCAAATTGTTTCTTTTCCAGGAAAATATGCGCCTTGATGCCGAGAAGCAGAAGCTTGATCATGAAAAGAGCGAGCTCAAAAACCTTCAGGAATCATTTATGAAGGACAGGGTTCTCCTGAGGGACGAACTCAATGAGCTTAACAGGCGCACAACTCAGGAGAGGCAAAGACTCCGTCAGGAAAACATGTTTTTTGACAAGAAGATGGAGATCCTTAAAGACGGTTTCAGAACTCTTGAGGAAGACAGGCGTAAGTTAGAAAGGGAAAAGGAAGAGTTTGAGGCAAGCAGAAGACTGGGAATGTCCGATATTTCTTCGCCGGATCTGTCCCATCTTACAGAGAATGATTTTGACTCTATCGCAAGCGTGCTGTTTGCGAACATCACTAATCCCTCTATGCTCAGAAAAAGGTATAAAGATCTGGTTAAGATCTTTCACCCCGATAATCTGTGCGGAGACGAGAGGCTTAGCCGCGCGATAAACAAGGAATATCACAGAAGAAAAGCGTGAGCATATCCCTGCCCTAAAGGCAGGGATTTTTTTGCGCAAAAAAAGAACAGGCCCTGAAGCCTGTTCTCAGATCGTCTAAACTATTATGCACGCTCTACAGCACCGCTGCGAAGGCATCTTGAGCAGACATGCATTCTCTTGGACTGTCCGTTAACCTTGCACTTTACGCTAAGAACGTTGGACTTCCAGATTGCATTTGATCTTCTGTGAGAGTGACTCACATTATTCCCGAAATGGATTCCCTTTCCGCATACATCACACTTTGCCATATTCTCACCTCCCGGCGTTATAATCTAATTTACATAAATCAATCGCTTGAAACGCAACATATGTATATTATCAGAGCCTATTTAATAATGCAAGAAATATTTTTCAATATATTTGACATTTATTTGAAGATATTATGGTATAATTAATCGCAGTTTTGCAGTAAAGGAGGATTTTATATGAAGAGCTCTTCCATGAATACACATATGGGAAACATTGTCGTAGACAACGATGTAATCGCTCAATATGCCGGCAGTGTTGCCATTGAATGCATAGGTATAGTCGGTATGGCCGGAATTAGCATGAGAGACGGCATCGCCAAGATACTGCGCACAGAGAATCTTTCCAGAGGTATCAATGTAAGACTTTCGCCCGAGCGTAAGCTTATACTTGATTTCCATGTCATTGTTGCATACGGAGTAAGCATTTTGACGGTATCTGACAATCTTATCGAGAGCGTTAAATATAAGGTTGAAGAATTTACAGGACTCGACGTTGAGAAGATCAATATCTTCGTTGAAGGCGTCAGAGTGATCGACTAAGGAGGACCTATTCGTGGCAATCAAAGAGATAGACGTTAAGCTCTTTTCCAAAATGTTCCTTGCAGGAGCAATCTACCTCAACAACAGCAAAGAGGAGATCAATGAGCTGAATGTATTCCCTGTTCCGGACGGTGATACCGGAACCAATATGACTATGACAATCATGTCTGCAGCCAAGGAAGTCAGAGATCTTGGCGAAGAGCCTGATATGAAGTCACTTTGCAAGGCTATGAGCGGAGGTTCGCTCAGAGGTGCCAGAGGAAACTCCGGAGTTATCTTATCCCAGCTTCTCAGAGGTCTTACCAAGGCTGTCAGGGATGAGCAGGTTATTACTGTACCTCTTCTCGGCACAGCATGTACCAAAGCTGTTGAAACTGCATATAAAGCTGTTATGAAACCTACCGAGGGAACCATTCTTACCGTAGCAAGAGGTATGGGTGAGAAGGTTGCCGAGCTCATTGAAAACGGCGAGGATGATCTTGAAGTTATCCTTCCCGCTGTTTTGGAGCACGGATATAAAGTACTTGATCAGACTCCCGAACTTCTTCCCGTTCTTAAACAGGCAGGAGTTGTAGACTCAGGCGGAGCCGGACTTATGAAGGTTGTTCAGGGCGCCGTTGATATGTTCTCCGGCAAAGAGATCGACCTTACCATTTCCGACGATCCCATTGCCAAGGTTGATGATTCAAGACCCGGCAAGATCGAGGATACTCAGAAGAATATCTATCATACCGAAATGAAGGTTATGCTTTCCAAGAATGTTAACAGCAAGCTTGAAAGCGATGTTAAGTCTTATCTTTCCGATATCGGAGAACTTAAGAGCTTTAAGGTAAGCGGATCGGAAGTTGTTATCGATATCAATACCGACGATCCCGGTCTTGTGCTTCAGAAGGCAATCAAATTCGGTATTCTTACAGACGTTAAGGTTACCTGCAGACTCGAAGCTGCTAAAGTTAAGGCAGCAGCTGCCGAGACCGCAGAAAACGCTCCCGTTCCCGAACCCAAGGGTGAGCCTTCCGAATTCGGATTTGTTGCGGTAAGTGCAGGCGATGGACTTGCCGAGATCTTCAGAAGTCTCGGAGTTGATTATGTCATTGAAGGCGGCCAGACCATGAACCCTTCAACAGCAGATATTCTTGATGCCGTTGAGAAGGTTAATGCAAAGACCGTATTCGTTCTTCCCAATAATAAGAACATTATCATGGCTGCAAACCAGGCAAGGGATCTTACAACCGACAAGGTTGTACTGGTAATCCCCACCAAGACCATTCCCCAGGGAATCACCGCTGCCATCAATTTCAGCGCAGGCAGCAGTGCGGACGAGAATGAGCAGGCTATGATCGAAGCAATCGGTCTTGTTAAGACCGGTGAGATCACCTATGCGGTAAGAGATACCTCTATTGATGATCACGAGATCAGAAAAGGTGATTACATGGGTATCGGCGATAAGAAGATTCTTTCCGTAGGAACGGATATGAATCAGGTTGTGATCGAGATGATAAGTGAGATGGTAGATGATTCATCTGAGCTTATCAGCCTTTACTTCGGATCGGATGTTACCGAAGATGATGCCAATGCGCTCAAGGATCAGATCGCCGAGAAGTTCTCTACTCTTGATGTAGATATTCAGAATGGCGGACAGCCTGTTTATTATTACATCGTTTCCGTAGAATAAACCCTGTCTTGACATGTAATTGTTTCATTAAGTGGTTTGTTTAACTATATAGGCATATATATTATAGGAAAGAAGGTTCGATTATGAACCTTCTTTTAATTTGTATAAATATCGAAAATGCTGAATAATTGGAACACTCCGGTTTCCGAGCTTAAAGGCGTCGGACCTAAGACAGCAGAATATTTTCATAACCTCGGTATTACCAATATTTATGAACTGTTGAATCATTTTCCGAGGACATATCTTGTGTTCGGAGGTCTGAAAAAAATCTCCGAATTGCAAAATGATGAGGTTGCCGCGGTCAGAGTAAGGGTTGATCTTGTCGGCAACTTAAGACGCGTTAAAAACAAGATGTCTATACTTCCCATTGAAGTCAGTGATGATTCCGGAAATATGGTTATCAAATATTTTAATATGCCCTTTATGGCAAAAGCGGTCAGCAAAGGCGGATATTACGTATTCCGCGGAAGGGTAAAAAAGTCCGGCAAAGAGTTTTCCATGGTTCAGCCAAGGAAATTTGCATATGACGAATACACCGAGCTGTCCGGAAAATTCCAGTGCATGTATCCGCTGACCAAGGGGCTGAAAAATTCCTCCGTTATAAAAGCGGAAGAGTCGGCACTGAAAAAAGCAGATTTTACGGATGATTACCTGAAGAGTGATTTCAGGGATAAGCTTGGTCTTGTATCCTCAAAGGATGCTTACAGAATGATCCATTCCCCTGCTGATGAGAAAGAAAGTCTGATCGGCAGAAGAAGGCTTTCGTTTGATGAATTGTTCTTTTTTATCCTGTATCTTCGGAAAAATAAAGATCTTCTCAAAGGCGCACCAAATACATGCCCCATGGTTGAATCCGCCGAAGTTAAGCACTTTATTGAGCAGCTTCCCTATAAGCTGACCAAAGGGCAGACCAAAGCGGTAAAGGAAATTCTTGAGGATCTTTCCGGCGATACCGTAATGAACAGGCTTGTTCAGGGAGACGTTGGAAGCGGTAAGACTATTGTTGCGATTGCCGGACTCCTTAATACTGTCGCAAACGGTTATCAGGGTGCTTTCATGGCTCCCACCGAAGTTCTTGCTACGCAGCATTATAAGACGATTTCCGATCTTACGATAAAGTATAATCTGCCGTTTAAGCCTGTGCTTCTGACGGGATCGGTTACGGCAGCCGGAAAGCGTAAGATCTATGAAGAAATAGAAAGCGGCGAGGCCAACCTTGTTATAGGAACACATGCACTTATTCAGGACAAGGTTATATATAAGAATCTCGGACTTGTTGTTACCGATGAACAGCACAGATTCGGTGTAAGACAAAGAGAGACTCTGGCTGGCAAAGGAATCGGTCCTCATATCCTTGTAATGAGTGCTACACCTATCCCGAGAACCCTGGCCATTGTTTTATACGGTGACCTGAGCATATCTGCCATAAAAGACATGCCTGAAGGCAGAAGCCCCATAAAGAGCTGCGTTGTAGGAGAATCCTACAGAAACTCCGCTAATAATTTTATCCGGGATGAGATTGCAAAAGGTCATCAGGTATACATCATATGTCCCATGGTCGAAGCTTCGGATGACGAGGAATCGGATTCCGAACTCAGAAATGTAGTCGACTATGCGGATGATCTGAAAGAAGTCCTGGGTGAAAAATACAGAATTTCATATCTTCACGGTAAGATGAAACCTTCGGAAAAAGAAAACATTCTCGACAGATTTTCTTCCGGAGATATCGATATTCTGATATCGACTACGGTTATCGAAGTCGGAATAAATGTTCCGAATGCAACGGTCATGATGATCGAAAATTCGGAAAGATTCGGCCTTTCACAGCTTCACCAGCTGAGAGGAAGAGTGGGAAGAGGAAAGGATCAGGGATATGCAATCTTTATGACATCCAAGTCCGATGAAAAAACCACCGAGAGACTTGGTATCTTAGCCAAAACCACTGACGGATTTGAAATTGCGTCATATGATCTTAAGACCAGAGGGCCGGGTGAATTGTTCGGAGTCAGACAGAGCGGTGATTTTGCTTTTAAGATCGCTGATGTTTTTGCGGACGCGGATCTGCTTTCCGAGGCATCTGATTTATGTGATGAAATTCTCGCAAAAGACAGAAATCTGCACTCGCCCGAAAATGCATTGATAAGAGAAGAAGCTGAATTCTACGGAAGAAATTTCCTGGATTTCAGGACTATATAATAACGCACGTTTTTTGGAGGGAGATTTTCGATGAGTTCAAAAATAGCAGTTGTTACCGATACCAACAGCTCCATGTCTGTTGAGGAAGGAAAAGAACTCGGTATAACAGTTATTCCCATGCCGTTTTTTATCGGCGGCAAAGAGTATCTTGACGGAGTTACTCTGACACAGGAAGAGTTTTATGAGAGATTAAAGGGCGGTGAAGAGATTCATACCAGCCAGCCTTCTCCCGAGGAGGTCATGAAGACCTGGGACAAACTTCTTGAAGAGTACGATGAGATAGTTCATATCCCTATGTCAAGCGGACTTTCAGGATCATGCGGATCGGCATACCTTCTTGCTCAGCATTACGATGATAAAGTACAGGTTGTCGACAATCAGAGAATTTCTGTGACTCTCAGACAGTCCTGCATTGATGCTCTTGAACTGATAGGTAGAGGAATGAATGCAAGACAGGTAAAGGATGAACTTGAGAGAGTAAAGTTCGAGAGCAGTATCTACATTATGATCGATACGCTCGAGTATCTTAAGAAGGGCGGAAGGCTTACCCCTGCTGCGGCTGCCATCGGTACCCTTCTCAGGATCAAACCGATTCTCCAGATTCAGGGAGAAAAGCTTGATTCCTTCAGTAAGACCCGTACCGTACAGGGCGGTAAGGACATTATGATAAAAGCAATCAAGAACGATATGGAGACCAGATTCGGATGTACCGATAAATGCCATAATGTTCATCTTGAGATTGCATATACCGATTCTCTTGAAGCAGCGGAGCAGTTTGAAAAGGAAGTACTTGAAGCATTTCCCGGTTATGAGATTGTAAAGAGACCTTTGTCCCTTTCAATTTCCTGTCATATCGGTCCGGGAGCTCTTGCTGTTGCTGTTTCAAAAAAGATTTGATCGAAAATTCGTAGAAAAGCCAAAATATTTCACTCAAAACAATTGTTATTGAATAAAAAAATTCATATTTTTAGCGGCATTAAATCCACTACATGTAGTGGATTTTTTGTTGTCACTTTTCAAAATCTATGATAGAATTTAGAAGTTGCAAACGATTGTTCGGGGGTTTCACGTAAAACACAGTGTTTATCTGCAAGTCTGATTTCACAAGGAGTTTTTATGGCACCTAAAAAAGATAATTATGATGAACGAAGTATCACGGTACTCGAAGGTCTTGAAGCCGTAAGAGTCCGTCCCGGTATGTACATCGGTTCGGTGTCTACAAAGGGTTTGAATCATCTTATATACGAAATAGTAGATAATTCCGTGGATGAACATCTTGCGGGATTTTGCGATACCATCAAAGTTACTTTGGAAAAAGACGGATCATGTACCGTATCCGATAACGGAAGAGGCATTCCCGTAGGACGTCATGAGAAGGGGATTTCCGCAGAAAGACTCGTACTTACCACCCTTCATGCCGGCGGTAAGTTTGATAATAATGCTTACAAGACCAGCGGAGGACTTCATGGTGTAGGTTCTTCGGTTGTTAACGCTCTTTCTTCGAGATTTGATATCACGATCAAAAGAGACGGTAACATTTACAAGGACAGTTATCAGAAAGGCGAGCCTACAGTTGAACTTGTAGACGGACTTCTGCCTTCACAGGGTAAGACCAGAGATCACGGAACAACAATTAATTTCCTTCCCGATGACACCATCTTTGACAGAACCAGATTCAAAGAGGATGAGGTTAAGAGCAGACTTCACGAGACCGCATATCTTAATCCCGGCCTTACCATCGAGTATAAGGATGTAAGAGGGGACGAACCCGATACTGTTACTTTCCATGAGCCTGAAGGCATTGTGGGTTTCCTTAAGGATCTCAATAAATTAAAGGATCCCGTTACCGAGATCATTTCCATTTCGGGAGAGTCTGAAGGCATCCAGGTTGAGATTGCATTCCAATATGTAAATGAGTTTCATGAAAATGTACTCGGTTTCTGCAACAACATATATAACTCCGAGGGCGGAACTCATCTGACCGGTTTTAAGACCCAGTTCACAACCGTCATAAATTCCTATGCAAGACAGCTGGGTAATCTTAAGGATAAGGATGCGAACTATTCCGGTACCGAAGTAAGAAACGGTATGACCGCAGTCGTTTCCATCAAGCATCCCGCACCCACTTTCGAAGGTCAGACCAAGACCAAGCTCGATAACCAGGATGCATCCAAAGCGGTTGCCAAGGTTACCGGAGATGAGGTTGTCAGATATTTTGACAGACATCTGGATGTCCTAAAAGCGGTTATAGAGAGTGCCGATAAGGCTGCCAAGATCAGAAAAGCCGAAGAGAAGGCCAAAACAAATCTGCTTACTAAGCAGAAGTTTTCTTTTGATTCAAACGGTAAGCTGGCAAACTGTGTATCCAAGGAAGCCGATAAGTGCGAGATCTTTATCGTAGAGGGAGATTCCGCAGGCGGCTCGGCCAAGACGGCGCGTGACCGTATGTTCCAGGCAATCCTTCCGATCAGAGGTAAGATCCTCAATGTGGAGAAGGCTTCCATCAATAAGATACTTGAAAATGCCGAGATCAAAACAATGATCAATGCTTTCGGATGCGGTTTTTCGGAAGGATACGGAAATGACTTTGATATCAGCAAGCTTCGTTATGACAAGATCATAATCATGGCCGATGCGGATGTGGACGGAGCTCATATCTCAACGCTTCTCCTTACTCTTTTCTACAGATTTATGCCGGAGCTGATATTTGAAGGTCATATCTATATCGCTATGCCTCCTCTTTATAAGGCAATGCCTTCAAAGGGAGAGGAAGAATACTTATATGATGACAAGGCTCTTGAGAAATACAGGGCTAAGCATAAAGGTCCCTTCACTCTCCAGAGATATAAAGGTCTGGGTGAGATGGATCCCGACCAGCTCTGGGAAACCACGCTTGATCCCAAGACCAGAAGACTTAAGCTTGTAGAGATCGAAGATGCCAGAATGGCATCTGAGACGACGGAGCTTCTGATGGGTACGGACGTACCTCCCAGAAAGACATTCATTTACGAGCATGCAACTGCCGCAAATCTTGATATCTGATCTATAAACAAAAGCATACAGGTATTGTTATGGAAGAAAAGATAATCAAAACAGAATACTCGGAAGAGATGCAAAGGTCCTATGTGGACTATGCCATGAGCGTTATCGTATCCAGAGCTCTTCCGGATGTAAGAGACGGTCTTAAGCCGGTTCAGAGACGTACTCTTTATGATATGAGAGAACTGGGAATCACTTACGATAAGCCATACAGAAAGAGTGCGAGAATCGTCGGTGATACCATGGGTAAATATCACCCTCACGGTGATTCATCCATATATGAAGCGCTGGTTGTAATGAGCCAGGATTTCAAAAAGGGACTTCCTCTTGTAGACGGTCACGGCAACTTCGGTACCATTGAAGGTGACGGTGCGGCTGCAATGAGATATACGGAAGCCCGTCTTAAGAAGATTACCCAGATGGCTTTTCTGGATGAGCTTGGTAATGATACGGTAAATTTCGTTCCCAATTTCGATGAAACCGAAAAGGAACCCGAAGTTCTTCCCTGCCGTATTCCCAATCTTCTTATTAACGGATCCGAGGGTATTGCCGTCGGTATGGCGACAAATATTCCTCCTCACAATTTCGGTGAAACCATTGATGCTCTCAAAGCATATATTATGAATCCCGAGATCTCTACGAGAGAACTCATGAGATATATCAAGGGGCCCGATTTCCCTACAGGCGGAATCATCATCAATAAAGATGAACTTAAGAATATCTACGAGACCGGCCAGGGTAAAGTAAGGATCCGTGGTGTTGCATCCGTTGAAAAGCTTAAGAACGGCCACCAGAATGTTGTTATATCCGAGATTCCTTATACTATGGTCGGAGCAGGTATCGGAAAGTTCCTTCAGGAAGTTGCTAACCTTTCCGAGTCAAAGAAGACTCAGGATATTGTTGATATTTCCAACCAGTCTTCCAAAGAGGGAATCCGTATTGTCATTGAGCTCAAGAAAGATGCGGATGCAGAAAACTTCATTAACCTTCTCTACAAGAAGACTCACCTTGAGGATACTTTCGGTGTAAATATGCTTGCCATCAAAGACGGAAGACCGGAGACCATGTCTCTTACATCCGTTCTTGGTGCAATCGCCGATTTCCAGTACGAGATCAACACCAGAAAATATAACAATCTCCTTTCCAAGGAGATGGACAAGAAGGAGATTCAGGAAGGTCTTATCAAGGCCTGCAACCTGATCGACCTCATCATCGAGATCATCAGAGGATCCCGCGACCGTAAGATGGCAGAAGACTGTCTTGTTCGCGGTATCACCGACGGCATTAAGTTCAAAACCAAAGAATCTTCGATCATGGCATCCCAGCTTCTGTTCACCGAGCGTCAGGCCAAGGCTATTCTCGATATGAGACTGTATCGTCTGATCGGACTTGAAATTGATGCTCTCAACAAGGATCATGAGAATACTCTTGCCAACATTTACCGTTATGAAGATATCCTCGACAGAAAAGAGTCAATGACTCAGGTTATCATAACCGATCTCGAGGCGCTTAAGAAGGAATTCACAAGCAAGCGTAAGACTGCCATCGAGAATGCAGAAGAAGCTGTTTACAAGGAAAAGGAATTCGAGGAGATGGATGTATATTTCCTCATGGACAGATTCGGTTACTGCAAGATGATAGATACCGCAACCTTCGAAAGAAACAAAGAGGCTATCGCGGAAGAAATCAAGTTCTGTCTTCCTGTTCGTAATAACGGAAGAATCGCGGTATTCACCGAAAACGGTCAGATGCACACCATCAAGATGCTTGATCTTCCCATGTCCAAATTCCGTGACAAGGGCGTTCCGGTAGATAACATCACAAACTTTGATTCTTCGGATGATATGATCATCTATGCCGAAGATCTTTCAACGGTTCTTCTCGGAAAGTATCTCTTCGTTACCGCTGCATCCATGTGTAAACTTACAGGCGGTCCCGAATTCGATGTAAGCTCCAGACGTACGGTCACTGCAACCAAGCTTAATGATGGTGATAAGATCGTTGCAATCCGTAAAGTCAGAACCGAAGAGAACGTAATCCTTCAGTCAGCAGATGGCTATTTCATCCGCTTCAACATCTCCGAGATCCCCGAGATGAAGAAGACCGCAGCCGGTGTAAAGGGCATGAAACTCAGCGATACCGACAAAGTGGAAAACGCCTACATCACCGACATTGTTTCCGAAAACATGATAGAATACGGTACAAGAACCATATCTTTGAATTCGATTAAACTTCTGGGACGTGGTGCTAAGGGTACTAAAGTTAAAGCTTAATTCTTTAAATCAGATGACTTGAGTGCTGTTATGGATTTTTTTCGACATTTACCGTCTCACTTAGCAAGACAAGTCGTTCATGATTGCTTCGAGGACTTGTTTGAGCGAAGCGAGTTCCGCAGAAGCAATCAGCCTTTGAACGACGCAGGCGAGCTTAGTGAAGACGGTGCATGAGAAAAAAATCCATAACAGACTCAAGGCATCGTGACTTGGAAAGGACTAACCTATGAGAGTAATTGCGGGTGAATGTCGTTCAATGCCTCTGAAAACTCCGGCAGGAGAAGATATAACAAGACCGACTCAGGACATTATTAAAGAGACATTGTTCAATATCATACAGGGCGATGTCCCGGGTTCAGTATGGATCGACCTCTTTGCAGGAAGCGGCCAGATCGGTATTGAGGCATTAAGCCGCGGTGCTTCCAAGGTTTACTTTATCGATAACGGTAAAGAGCCCATTAAGTGCATTACGGAGAATGTAGCATTTACCAAGATGACCGATAAGTCCGTAATCCTTAAACAGGATGCCGTTGCGGGTCTTCAGTCAGTATATGAAAAACATATAGATATCATCCATATGGATGCACCTTATATGAAGGATTATGAGAAGAATGTTCTTAAACAGCTCTCCTTCATGAAGTACGTTGACCGCGATACCCTTATCATAATTGAGGCTGACAAAAAAAGCGATTTCAGCTATACTGAAAGCGTCGGATTTGAAATAGTCAGAAGGAAAGAATACAAAGGCAATATGCATTTGTTCCTTCGCAAGATCGAAAAGGGAGAGTAAATGAACAGAGCATTATATCCCGGAAGCTTTGATCCCATGACTTTGGGACACCTTGATATCATAAGAAGAGCTTCACTTATGTTCGATGAACTCATAGTCGCAGTGCTTGATAACACCCAAAAGACTCCGTTGTTTTCAACGGATGAACGTGTTAAAATATTGTGCGAAGCGACTAAAGATATGCCTAATGTCAGAGTCGATTCTTTCAGGGGACTGACCGTTGATTATTGTATTAATAACAACCTTCATACCATGGTCAGGGGACTCCGTGCAGTTACTGATTTTGAGTATGAACTGCAGATTGCCCAGACCAACAGAAAGATATCGGATAACAAGGTTGATACCGTCTTCCTGACCACCGATCTTCAATATTCATATCTAAGCTCTTCAACCGTCAAGGAGATTGCCATGTACGGTGGCGATGTAAGTCATTCCGTTCCTCCTTATGTTGAAAGTGCACTTAAGGAAAAATTCAAAGTTATCAAAAGGTGAGGAACCGGATAATGGAAAGAAAAATGGAAAGTCAGATCTTCGGAGTAATAGATGAACTTGAGCAGTATATTTCCGAATGTAAGCCCAAGCTTCTCTCCAGCACCGAGATCTATGTTGAAAAAGATGTCATTCAGGGATTTATAGACGATCTCAGAAGAAAAGCTCCCGAAGAGATAGCAAGATATCAGAAGATTATCAGCAATCAGGACAGCATTCTTGATAATGCAAGAAAGATGGCTGACGGACTTATTGAAAAGGCAACAGCTCAGACCGATGAAATGCTTTCTCAGAATGAGATTCTAAAGAAAGCTTATGAGCAGGCTGATGCAGTTACCCAGCAGACCATGGCCGAGGCTCAGAATATTCTCGACAATGCTACCAATGAAGCAAATGCATGCAGAGAAGCTGCCATGGGATATATGGAAGATGTCATGAACTATGTTGAGGGACTTCTTACCGCTTCTTCCAGAACCGTATCCGATCAGTACGACGATCTTCTTAATGCTCTTAATTCCAAACTTCAGGCAGTTAAGAACGATCATGATTCACTGAGAGCATCCAGAAACGGAAAAGAAGAACCCGAAAGTACGGGGCCCAATGTCAGTACGGTTTATCCCGATACCGATAATGAATGAAAGTAATGATAAACCGGCTTTTAAATAAGCCGGTTTTCTTAATATTATGAATTATAACGGAGAGCAGGATTGTTTCTGAGCAGATTCAAAAAATTTATATGTATTCTCCTTACCGCTGTTATGATTTCTCTGGTTCCTTATTCGGACGTTTCGGCAGCAGAGAGAGTGTTTCCTCATGATGATAATCTTGTTATAGTTATCGATCCCGGACACGGCGGTAACGATACCGGGACACAGGGAGGCAGAATCCAGGAAAGATTTATGAATCTGATCACCGCCTCTGCACTTGCATCCAGGCTTAGTATGTACGAAGGTGTAACGGTTTATATGACCCGCTCGGATAACGATACAACACTCAGTCTGACCGACAGAGCTAAATACGCAGAATCCGTGGATGCGGATTTCGTATTCAGTGTTCATTACAACGCATGCTATGCTCATGACAGGTTCGGTATTGAAGTTTATACATCCCGTGTTGCTCCTTATAATGCCTACGGATATCAATTCGGTAATCTGCTGATGCAAAAATTTGAGGAGCAGTACGGTATTTTCCCCAGAGGAGTCAAGACCAGAAAGGGACTCAGAACGGAAGGCGATTATTATACGATAATCTCAGCCAATATTTACAGAGAGATTCCTGCGGTTATCATTGAGCATTGTTTTGCGGATGGAACCGTTGATGCCGTTCATACCGCCAGTAACGATCTGTTTGTCAGCTACGGTGAAACCGATGCGGATGCGATTGCTGAATACTTCGGACTTAAAAGTTCCATTCTTGGAATTGATTATTCCGGATATTCCGATAATCTTATCGCTGCGGATATAAATAATTTCAATGATGCCACTTATGAAGACAGAACAGCCCCGGACTTAGTGAGCGTTACAGTAACAAACATCGATCCTGTTTCGAATACCGTAACCGTTACCGTTGAAGCGGAAGAAGCTGACGGGATGATGATGTTCTATGCTTTGTCAACGGACGGCGGCTGGACCTGGGAAGAGTCGAAACCATGGCCCGGTGCAAATACTTATAACGGTACATTTGACAGTTCTTTTGAACTGACCTTATCTTTTGAAGACGGATACAGACCTGATATTGTTATTAAAGGCTTCAACAGATATGATGCATATACCAAGTCAAATCAGATCACTTTTATAGACAGATTTAACTCTCTTGATAAGCCTATGTACAGAGAGGCTTAAGTTTAAGGAGGATATGATTTTGAAATATATCGCTATTGTTACCGGAGCATCATCCGGAATAGGACGTGAATTTGTTTATGCAATCGATCAGAGCATGAACGGTATTGATGAGATCTGGATCGTTGCCAGAAGAAAAGAACGTCTTGAGGAAATCTCCGGAAAGCTGAAGCATCACGCTCGTATAGTATGCGGAGATCTGTCAAACAGAAATACCGTTAACAGAATATCCCAGCTTCTTAATGCCGATAAGTATAAGATCAGATTCCTGATCAATGCAGCCGGCTATGGTGTTCTGGGCGATTTCGAAAAGGGAGATCGAAAGGAAGAGAGCGGAATGTGCGATCTTAATATCAGAGCACTTACCGAACTGACACATGTCTGTCTTCCTTTTATGGGCAAGAACTCCAGAATTATAAATCTTGCTTCAAGTGCTTCGTTTGTCCCCCAGCCTTCGTTTGCCGTTTATGCAGCTTCGAAGTCATATGTTCTCAGCTTTTCAAGAGCTTTAAATGCGGAATTAAAAGACAGGCAGATTTATGTTACGGCCGTTTGTCCCGGTCCCGTTAAAACCGAGTTTTTTGATGTTGCAGAAAAATACGGAACCAGAACACTATCACTTAAGAAATTTGCCATGACTACACCTTCCGTTGTAGTAAAAGAAGCTCTTAAGGATTCTTTTGCCAAAAAGGAAGTTTCCGTGCCCACGACGATGATGAAGCTTTTCAGGATCATGTGTAAGATAGTTCCCCACAGGATTATTATTGCCATGACCAGCAGTTTATACAAATGACCGGAGTTTAACAGATGTTTTTTAAAAGACTTTTTTCCGGTGAATCTTATAAGGGAACTTACCTTTATCTAGATACACAGAGGAAATATGAGATTGCCAGAACAATAATTTATTTTGCGATTTCTTTCGGACTGTTTTTTGCGGGACTGCTTACTACGGGAACCAGAAAAAATCTCCTTACGGTAGTTGCGGTACTGGGTATGCTTCCCGCATCAAAGAGTCTTGTTTCCGTGATAATGTTTTGCCGGTTTAAAAGCTTTAAAGAAAAGCTTGAAACAGATGAAGTATTAAGCGCATATGACATGGTCTTTACTTCCGAAAAAGTAAACTATTATGTATCACATCTGTGTGTATCGGGCAATTGCATTATCGGATATACCGAAAGCAGTAAGTTTAACGAAAATGCATTCAAAGATCATGTTCAGCTGTATTTAAACGCTGAGAGAATCACCGATGTTACCATTAAGGTCTTTACGGACAAAAAAGCCTACTTGAACCGCATAGGTTCACTTGCTCCGTCAGGTAAGACCGACGCTGCATGCATGAAAGTATTAAAACAGATCGTTTTATAATATGAAACAAATCACCGTCACAAACGATATGGCATCCCAGCGTCTTGATAAGTATCTTCAAAGGCTTCTTCCCGCATGTCCAAAAAGCCTTCTCTATAAACAGCTTCGCAAGAAGAATATTACACTGAACGCATCCAAAGCTACCGGCAGTGAGATTATCAAACCGGGAGATGTAATCAGTGTTTTCTTTTCCGATGAAACATATGAGAAATTTGCATCGGGAGTAGAGATTAATATTTCTCCATTTGAAAGAGCATTTCACGTACTTAAGGGTATAGAAGCTGTTTATGAAGACGATAAGATGATTGTTTTCAATAAACCTGCAGGTATTTTGTCTCAATCTGCGGATAATAAAGATTTATCCGTTAACGAATATCTTGTAGGATATCTGCTTGATAAAGGCCTGATCACAAAATCATCGCTTCAGAACTTCAGACCCTCCGTCTGTAACAGACTTGACCGCAATACTTCAGGTCTGATCTTATGTTCAAAGACTTTGGAAGGCTCCAGATATCTGTCTGCCAAGATCAAAGAAAAGGAACTTGAGAAGTATTATCTGGCATTGGTTTTGGGAAATTTTAAAGGACCTGCTACAGATATCAAGTATGTTGTTAAAGATGAAAAACAAAACAAACTTGAATTCGTAAGCGAGCAGACCCCGGGAGCAATGATGATAAAGACGGGATTTGAACCCATAAAATGCGGTGATGAGATATCACTTGTTAAAGTAAGACTATATACGGGTAAATCCCATCAGATAAGAGCTCATTTAAGCAAGCTCGGTTTTCCGATATTGGGAGACAGAAAATACGGTAACGAAAAATCCGCATCCATGGCAAGAAGACAGATGCTTCATTCATATAAGACTATACTTGAAACGGATATCGCTCCTAAAGCGCCTGTTCCGGTCGATATGAAAAGATTGTACGAATCAAAACTTGGACCCTTTGAGGATATAATCTTATGACAACATGGAAATCCAGAGGTCTCAGAGGTTCCACTCTTGAAGACCTTATAAACAGAAGCAATGAAAAATATGATGAGGCGGGATTGGCTCTTGTTCAGAAAATTCCCACCCCCATAACTCCCATAAATATTGATAAAGCAACCAGGCACATTACCCTGGCTTATTTTGACCAGAAGAGTACCGTTGACTATATCGGTGCCGTACAGGGAATCCCCATTTGCTTTGATGCAAAAGAGTGCGCATCAGATACTTTTGCTCTTAACAATATTCACGCCCATCAGGTGGAATTTATGAGGAAATTCGAAAAGCAGGGCGGTATCGCATTCTTTCTTATCTATTTTACCGGAAGAGAAGAGCTTTATTATCTGCCTCTCCAGATGCTTGAGTTTTTCTGGGAAAGGGCAGAAAAGGGCGGACGCAAATCCTTCAGACACGACGAACTTAATCCCGATTATATAATTCATGAAAATCCCGGAATTCCTGTTCCTTATCTGGATAAAGTAAATCAGGATCTTGCCGACAGACCGGAAGAATGACCCGATTGTTTCCATTTCAGTCACATTTCACAAAATATTAAAATTGTATAAATTGCATAATTTTCGTATAATATCGTTATGTTGTTCTATTTTCAATTTTGGAGGAAAATAGTATGGGGTTGATCAAGACAAACGATAAATGTATCGGATGTAACAAATGTATCAGAGCCTGCAGCTGTACCGGAGCCAATGTTGCCAAAGAAATTGAAAGAGGCAACATAATTGAAGTAGATCCTAAAAAGTGTATTGCGTGCGGTGCGTGCATTGATGCCTGTGAGCATGATGCGAGAGAATACGAGGATGATGTAGAAACATTCTTTAATGATCTTACCAGAGGTCAGAAGATTTCCGTTATTATCGCACCCGCATTTCTTGCAAATTATCCCAGGGATTACGAAAAATATCTCGGAATGCTTAAAAAGCTGGGCGTTAACCGCTTTATCAGCGTTTCTTACGGTGCGGATATCACAACCTGGGCTTATATCAAGTACATTACCGAGAATAAATTCTATGGTGGTATATCACAGCCTTGTCCCGCCGTGGTGGGATATATTGAAAGATATCTTCCCGAACTTCTTCCCAAGCTTATGCCTGTTCACAGTCCTATGATGTGTACTGCTGTTTATGCCAGGAAATATCTTAATATTTCTGATAAGTTTGCATTTATAAGTCCCTGCATAGCTAAAAAGAATGAGATCGATGATCCGAACAATCAGGGATATATATCTTATAATCTTACTTTCTCCAAACTCGTAGCTTATCTTAAGGCTCATCCCGTAAGCGGAGCACAGCCTTATACCGACGAGATCGAATACGGACTCGGATCCATTTATCCCATGCCCGGCGGTCTTAAAGAGAATGTATACTGGCTTCTCGGTGAAGATGCATTGGTCCGTCAGATGGAAGGCGAGCACCATATGTATGAATATCTTCGCAGAAATAAGGACCGAATTAAAGGCGGAAAGACAAAGTATCTTTTTATTGATGCTCTTAACTGCACCAACGGCTGTCTCTACGGAACCGGCGTAGATAACCGCAAGACCATGGATGAGGAGGTTTTTGAAACAATCCAGAAGGTCAAAGCGGACAGCAAGAATGAATCAAAGAAGTCTGCGTGGGGCAGAAAGCTTACTCCCGAAAAGAGACTTGCGGCGTTAAATAAACAGTTTGCAAATCTTAATCTTAATGATTTCATCAGAAAATATACCGACAGAAGCAAGGATTGTGCATTTAGGATTCCTTCTGAGTCCGAGATCAATCAGATCTTTGCCAAGATGCGTAAAGACACTGAAGAAAAGCGTCATATTGATTGTAACTGCTGCGGTTATGAAACCTGCCGTGATATGGCTATAGCTATTGCCAACGGATTCAGCCATCGCCGTAACTGTGTTCACTATATCAAGGACAGAGCTTATGAAGAGAAAGATAAAGCAGTTGCCCTTAATGAAGAAGTTCAGAAGGCACATGAGGAACTGGTAGAAAAGAAAGAAAGTCTCGGTTCCGGAATAAACGATAACTTTAACAATCTGCTCAATTCCATCAATCAGATCCAGAAGATCAGTGATGACAACGCTCAGCAGACCAGTAAGATTTCCGAATACATGGCTGAGGTTGATCAGTTTGCCGAAAACCTTCGTAACGTTCTTTCAACCATCGAAGGATATCTTGATAAGCTCGAATCAAATAATGCTGACGTTATAGCAATATCCAACCAGACTAACCTCCTTGCTCTTAATGCTTCTATTGAAGCAGCACGTGCAGGAGAAGCCGGCAGAGGATTTGCAGTTGTTGCGGATGAGATCAAGAATCTTGCCGAGAATTCAAATGTAACGGCCAATGACTCAAACAAGAACAATCAGGATATCAAAGAAACCATTACGAAGCTGATAGAAGAGTCTCAGAGACTTGCAGATATCGTTAAAAAGGTTAATTCAAGAGCAGAGAACCTTGTTGCTTCTTCCGAAGAAACCGCTACATCCATTAACATGATGACTTCGGTTACCGAGGATGTAGAAGATTCCTTAAAACAGCTTCTTGATTCTTTTTAATAATGACGATAATAATACTCCCCGTTCAATGAACGGGGAGTATTTTATTAAAAGATATAAACCAGTTTATTCTTTTCCGAGAAGTTAATATATAAACTGTAATCTGCGTAGTATGAGTCATTTATACTTCCGCCCATAAATATGTGATCGTTTGAGATATTAATACTTTGCCGTGTTCCCTCAAGTTTGTATTTTTGAATCATTTCATCTATGTCGTCAAGTTCCGGAATATCTCCGTCATACAAAGTCCTTATGGCAGTTTTAATGGTATCAATATCTTCATCGTAATTCAGGTCATAGAAAAAGCTATATGAATCATCTATGATTTCACCATCTTTTGTTATATCAAAATATATTCTCACAATATTATTCAGATTATCCGTTTTATCAATAAACTCCAGATATTCATAAGTATGATCGAGATATCCGCTGCTTTCCAAGTATTTGTACCCGATAGGTTCAAGCGCTGCAATTCTCTCATCTCTGTAAGTTTCGAAGCATTCATTAAAAGTATTAAGTCTGCTCTTTCCGATACTGATAAGCCAACACATTATAATTCCGTAATATGACAGCTTTATCACCCAAAACAGAAGAGCAAAGCCTATTTTATTCTTATGGTAATCGGCATTTGGTTCGTATTTTATGTACCAGCCGGGTATCTTAAACTCTTCATCGCTTACCGACTTTTCGTTAAATCCGGCAAAGTATATCCCGTCATCATGGATATTATCCGATTCTTTACAATCTGTCAGAACCTTGAAGATCCTTAATCCCCTTTTTTCTATCTGCTTATTTATTTTTTTAATATATCTTGCGTATTTGGCATGTATGGAACTGTTTGATCTTCCGGTCTTTACCCTGATATTCATTTTAAGAAAATAGAATGTTCCGTTGTCATTTACATAGACTTTTTTACGCCCGGTATTATGGATCAGAAAATATATAATTAAAAATAAAATTGCATACAGAACAAAGATATCTGCGAGAAGAAATTCGTTAACTGTAATAAGCTTAAAAACCGGATATGATTTTCTTAAAGTGAAAATGATAGCCGGGTATGCAAAGCCGAATATAAAACCGTCCAATACAGCTGATGCAAGAAGAGCAGATATAAACGCAATTAAATCAAGTTTTTTCGTATTCTCATTGGGGAAATAGTACTCCCTGGGCCTTTTGGGAGTATTATCCTGAGGTTTCTGAACAAATTCCGAACTTAGGTTTATTGAGGTTTCTTTTCCGAAATATACTGATTCCATATGTATCCTTTCGATACCTTTAATGTGTAAAATGCGGTATAATTACTATGTTTTTTGTTGTTGACACATTATAAAACGGTCTGTATAATTCACTATATTAGCATGTTAGCACATTAGCATAGTAAAGTGTGAAACATATAAACCGTGAAACATTTGTATTGTATCATGAACAAAGGATAAAGTGAGATATATATGAGTAATTTCAAGAATAATCTGCTTCATACGCCCGACGGAGTCAGGGACATCTACGGCAAAGAATATGACAATATCAAGTTTGTAAGAAAGACTATTTCCGATGTCATTTCTTCATACGGATATACCGATATCCAGACTCCCTCTTTTGAATATTTTGATGTTTTCTCCAAGGAGGTGGGAACCATACCTTCCAGAGAGCTTTATAAGTTCTTCGATAAGGAAAACGAAACCCTGGCACTTCGCCCGGATTTTACTCCATCTATAGCAAGATGCGCCGCAAAATATTTCATGGATGAAGACAGAGCTTTGAGATTTTCATACATCGGCTCCACATTCCAGAATATTTCCTCATTGCAGGGCAAGTATTCCGAGATAACACAGGAAGGAGCCGAGCTTATCGGAGACGGCAGCGTTCAGGCCGATGCCGAAATGGTATCCCTTCTGATTGAAAGTCTTCTCAGGACGGGACTTGAAAACTTCAGGGTTTCCATCGGGGAAGTTGATTATTTTAAAGGTCTTTGCAGGGAAGCTAAGCTTTCTTACGAAGAAGAAACCGATCTGAGGGATCTGATCTCATCCAAAAATCCCATTGCCGCATCGGATCTTCTGGGCAGATGTGATATAAGCGATGAGATGAGAGATAAACTTCTCCGCATCACGGATACATTTGCAGACCATTCTATGCTTGCCGAGCTTTCTTCATCCGCCGGAAACGAAATCTCAAAAAATGCCATCGAAAGACTGCGCAAACTCTTTGAACTTCTGAAGATACGCGGTTATGAAAAATATGTTTCATTCGATCTGGGTATGCTTTCAAAGTATCAGTATTATACCGGTATTGTTTTTAAAGCCTTTGCTTTGGGTGCAGGTTCACCGATTGCAATGGGTGGCAGATACGACTCTCTGTTATCGTATTTCGGAAAAAACGCGGCAGCCGTAGGATTTGTTATTTTGCCGGATGAAGTTGAAAAGCTTCTTGAAAGACAGGGCTTTTCATTCCCTGATGCAACTGCCGTTGAAGAAATCTTCTATAAGGAAGGTGATAACCATTCCTATGAAGAAGCGGTAAAAAAAGCAGCAGATATAAGAACAAAAGGCGGAAGAGCCGCTGTTTGCGCACAGAAGTGAGGATATTATGAACAGCTACGACGATTATCTTACATTTGCCCTCGGCAAGGGCCGTTTATCAAATAAAACGATGGAGCTTTTCGAGAAGATCGGTATTACGTGTGAAGAGATGAAGGATCCTTCTTCGAGAAAGCTTATTTTCACCAGTGAAGAGACCAAGACAAGGTTTTTCCTCTCCAAGGGTCCCGATGTTCCCACTTATGTCGAATACGGTTCCGCTGACATCGGAGTGGTTGGAAGAGATACGATCCTCGAAGAAAACCGCAATGTATATGAAATATTGGATCTCGGTTTCGGAAAATGCAGAATGTGTGTATGTGGTCCGCATTCTGCCGCAGATAAGCTTCTCCATCATGAGAGAATCCGAGTTGCCAGCAAATACCCCGTTATAGCCAAGGAGTATTTTAATAATAAAAAGAACCAGACAGTCGATATCATCAAGCTTAACGGAAGTGTTGAACTGGGTCCCATAGTAGGACTTGCCGATGTTATCGTCGATATCGTGGAAACAGGTTCCACCCTGAAAGAAAACGGACTTGAAGTTCTTGAAGAGATATGTCCGCTTTCCGCAAGAATGATCGTAAACCCTGTAAGCATGCAGCTTAAAGGAGACAGGATCAAGGAACTTGTACTTAAACTTAAGGAACAGTTATAAGATCGGGAGGCATATATGAAAATAGTAAATTTAACTCCGGATTCAATAGCCGAGATACAGAGTGCACTTTTAAAACGTTCACCGGCGCAGTATACGGAATATGAATCAACAGTAAATGAAATACTTGCAAACATCCGTGAAAACGGAGACAAGGCTCTTTTTGACTACACTTCCAAGTTTGACGGATTCACTTTAACTCCGGAGAATATAAAAGTAACCAGAGCAGAGATAGAAGAAGCTTATACCAAGCTTGATAAAGAGTATATTGAAGTTCTTAAAGAAGCCGCAGCAAATATCAGAGAGTTCCACGAAAAGCAGCTTCGAAACAGCTGGTTTGAGACAAAGGCTGACGGTACCATGCTCGGCATGAAGATTACCGCCATCGAAAGACTTGGTGTATATGTGCCCGGCGGCAAAGCAGCTTATCCTTCATCCGTTCTTATGAATATTGTTCCCGCAAAAGTTGCCGGAGTGGACAGGATTATCATGTGCACCCCTCCCGGAAAGACCGGAGTGATCGATCCCGGAACTCTTGTTGCCGCTGATATAGCAGGTGCTGATGAAATCTACAGAGCAGGCGGTGCTCAGGCCATCGGAGCCATGGCTTTCGGCACGGAATCCATCCCCAAGGTTTATAAGATCACAGGACCCGGTAATATCTTTGTAGCTCTTGCCAAGAAAGCAGTTTATGGATTCGTAAGTATCGATTCCATAGCAGGTCCTTCCGAAGTTATGGTTCTTGCGGACGAAACCGCAAATGCACACTACGTTGCCGCAGATCTTCTCAGTCAGGCAGAGCACGATGAGCTTGCAAGCGCTATACTTGTAACTACCGACAAAACTCTTGCGGATAAAGTCAACGGGGAAATAGAAGAATATCTCAAGACTCTTTCCAGAGCCGATATTATCAGAAAATCCCTCGACAATTACGGATATATCCTTATTGCAAACAATATGGATGAAGCAATCGATACCGTAAATACCGTTGCAAGCGAGCACCTGGAAATTCTTACCGCAAATCCTTTTGAGGTAATGACAAAGATCAGAAATGCCGGTGCAATTTTCCTTGGTGAATATTCATCCGAACCTCTCGGAGATTATTTTGCCGGCCCCAATCACATACTTCCCACAAACGGAACCGCAAGATTTTTCAGCCCCGTTAATGTTGATGATTTCATTAAAAAGAGTTCCGTTATATACTATTCAAAGGAAGCACTTGAGCGTGATTCCAAGAAGATTCAGCTCTTTGCCAATAATGAAGGACTTACGGCTCACGCCAACAGTATAAAGGTCCGTTTTGAGGACTGAAAAGGAGACTATATATGCCTGCAAAGAAAATAAGAAAAGCAGATGTTTCCAGAAAGACCGGAGAAACCGATATCAAAATAAGCCTTAATATTGACGGAACCGGAAAAAATTCAATAAACACCGGAATCGGTTTCTTTGATCACATGCTCTCCGCATTTGCAAAGCACGGATTGTTTGATATTAAATGTACCGTAAACGGTGATCTATATGTGGACGGTCATCACAGTGTTGAAGATACCGGAATTGTTCTCGGAAATGCTATAAAAAAAGCTATCGGAGATAAAAAGGGTATCAACAGATACGGATACTTTGTTCTTCCCATGGACGAAGTATTGGTACTTTGCAGTATAGATCTTTGCGACAGACCTTATCTCGGTTTTGAGTATGATTACAAAGTCCCCATGATAGGCGACCTTGATACCGAGCTTATTAAAGAGTTTTTCTATGCCATAAGCTATTCCGCAGGCATGAACCTGCACTTTAAGGTTTTATCCGACGGAAATGCGCATCACGTAACCGAGGCTATGTTTAAGGCTTTTGCAAAAGCACTTGATATGGCTACAACAAACGATCCCAGAATCACAGGAGTTCTCTCAACGAAAGGAGCTCTGTAATGTACGTAAAAAAATTTCTGCCCTGCATTTATCTGAAGAACGGAAGTGCTGTGGTATCTGATGAGGATGATTCCATTATTGAGGCTGATGCCTATTCCCTTGCCATGAAATTCTGCAGGGATCTTGCAGACGGCATCATCATTTATGATCTTTCCGAAGGCATGGGAGACGAAGCACATGATGAAGCTCTTAAAGTAATCCGTGCAATATGCGGAGACAGCGAAGTTCCCGTATATGCTACCGGAAACATCAAACGTCTTGAAGATGTTAAGAAGCTGATTTATGCAGGATGCTCCAAGGTTATTCTCGATTACGATAAAGAAGTAAATATCCTTCTTACATCCGCAGCAAGCGGAAGATTCGGAAGGGATAAAGTGTATGCTGCGGTATCTTTCCCCCAGACACTTACTACTCAGGTTGAAACTCTCGACAGGAGTCTTCTTATCGGTACTGATACCAACTATCATTCCGGAGATGATAAAGATACGGGAAGCGTTGCCGAATACGCCGTAAAGTATTGCTCCGGTGTACTTCTTAAGAATATACATGCGCTTGATGTCATTGAAGGAGATATAAATCTTCCGATTATCATCAGTGCCAAGGATCTTGCATTTAACAAGATCATAGAGTTCCTTAAGAAGGATTCCGTTGCAGGCGTAACAGGTAATGTTATTTCTATTAACTCGGGCGAGATTTCATCAATCAAGGATATCTGTACCGAAAACGGCATTATCGTAAGACGTCTTGAGAGCAAGATCAAATGGGCAGATCTTAAGAAAGGCCCCAACGATCTTATTCCCGTCATTGTGCAGGATTATAAGAATAACGAAGTACTGATGCTTGCTTATATGAACGAGGAAGCATTCCTTAATACCATCTCAACCGGACTTATGACGTATTATTCAAGAAGCCGCGAAGAGCAGTGGGTTAAGGGTGAGACCAGCGGTCATTATCAGTATGTAAAGTCGCTTACCGCAGACTGCGATAAAGATACAATCCTTGCCAAGGTTTCTCAGGTCGGTGTCGCATGCCATACAGGTGCAAGATCCTGTTTCTTTAATGAGATAACCGGAAGCGATGAAGTTGACGAATCCAATCCTTTGCTTGTATTTGAAAAAGTTTATGATGTAATTAAAGACAGAAAAGTACACCCCAAGGAAGGATCATATACCAATTATCTGCTTGATAAAGGAATTGATAAGATCCTCAAGAAAGTCGGAGAGGAAGCTACGGAGACCATCATAGCAGCAAAGAATCATTCCAATCAGGAAACTGTTTATGAGATCAGTGATCTGTTGTATCATTTAATGGTACTTATGGCAGAGAAAGATATTTCCTGGGAAGAAGTAACCAAAGAATTAGCCGGAAGATAATATATGAGTCAGGATAATCTGTTTTTATCGAATGACATATTAATGTCAGTGGAAAAACCTGAACGTTATATCGGGCACGAAGTCAATTCATGCATAAAGGACCCTGATTCCGTCAGGGTCCGTTTTGCGATGTGCTTTCCCGATGTATATGAGATAGGAATGAGCCATCTGGGGATCCAGATACTCTACGATATGTTTAACTCTTTTGATGATGTATGGTGCGAAAGAGTTTATTCGCCATGGGTGGATCTTGATAAGATCATGCGTGAAAAGAATATACCTCTTTTTATGCTGGAATCTCAGGAACCTGTTAAAAATGCTGATTTTCTGGGTATTACGATTCAGTATGAGATGTGTTACACAAATATATTACAGGTGTTGGATCTGTCCGGAATTCCTCTGGAATCAAAAGACCGTACTAACGACGATCCCATTGTTATAGGCGGTGGTCCCTGCACATATAATCCGGAGCCTATTGCCGATTTTTTCGATATCTTTTATATAGGTGAAGGCGAAACCAGATATCGTGAACTTCTTGATCTGTATGAGAAGTGTAAGGATGAGGGTTATTCACGTGACGATTTTCTGGTAAAGGCAGCATCCATTCCCGGACTTTATGTTCCAAGATTCTATAATGTTACTTATAACGACGACGGAACGCTTAAATCCTTTGAACCATCAATGGAAGGTGTTCCCTCAAAAGTACGTAAGGAAGTGGTTAAGAATCTTGATGATACATATTACCCAAAAAAGCCTGTAGTTCCTTATATCAGATGTATTCAGGACAGAGTTGTTCTGGAGATTATGAGAGGATGTATAAGAGGGTGCAGATTCTGTCAGGCGGGAGAACTATATCGCCCTGTTCGTGAGAGGAGCGTTGAAAAGCTTCTTGAAACCGTATACGCCATGCTTGATTCAACCGGTTACGAAGAAGTTTCACTCAGTTCCCTTTCTTCCTCCGATTATACTCATCTTCCCGAACTGCTGGATAATCTGATAGAAGAGTGCAGCAAAAGAAAAGTTAATATAACTCTTCCTTCACTCCGTATAGATGCTTTTTCTCTTGATGTCATGAACAAAGTTGAAGATATCAAGAAATCTTCCGTTACCTTCGCCCCCGAGGCAGGTTCGCAGAGACTCAGGAATGTTATAAATAAAGGTCTTACGGAGGAGGACATTTTATCCGGTGCGGGCCAGGCAATTCAGGGAGGATGGACTAAGTTTAAGTTCTATTTTATGCTGGGTCATCCTTTTGAAACCGATGAGGATATTGAAGGAATCGGAGACCTTGCAAATAAAGTAGCTGCAGAGTTTTTTGAAATGGTTCCCAAGGATAAGAGGACCAACGGTCCCATATCCATCACTGTAAGTACATCCTTTTTTGTTCCCAAGCCTTTTACCGCTTTTCAGTGGGCACCTCAGTGTACCCAGGATGAGTTTATAAGAAAAGCCTATGTATGCCGCAGAGGCATAGCAAACCAGCTTAACCAGAAGAGAATCCATTATAACTGGCACGATGCGGATACAAGTGTAATTGAGGCACTTCTTGCCCGCGGAGACAGAAAGGTTTCCGCTGTAATCAGGAAAGTATATGAAAAAGGCGGCATTTATGATGCCTGGTCCGATTACTATAAACATGACAGATGGATTGAGGCAATAGATGAATGCGGTCTGTCACTTGATTTCTATGCATTCAGGGAAAGAGGAAAGAATGAGCTCTTCCCCTGGGATTTTATCGATATCGGCGTAAGCAAAGCATTTCTGCTTAAAGAATATAAAAAAGCTTCCCGCGGAGAGATTACTTTTAATTGCCGTTCAAGGTGCAGCGGGTGCGGTGCCGCATCATTCGGTGCAGGCATTTGCCCCGGTGTTGTCAAGAATGGTAATTAACCCCCGAAAAACTGTATTTTTTTCCGTTTTTTCGGTAAAATATAGATGTCGTTATCTTTTTATATCTGTTTTTACTCGGGGGATCAAAATGGATAAGTATAAGATTCTTATTTGCGGCAAACAAAACATCATAATCGATGATTTCTTCCATCATCTATCCGATGATTTCGATCTTCTTACCACTTCGTTCAGGTATGAAGATATCGTCAAGCATGTCAATTTATTTCATCCCGATGTTTTTATACTCTGCCTTAACGGTGAGACCAAAGACGATCTCAACGTTATGATTGAGTTAAAGAGAATATTTACAAGAGAGAGCATTATCGTATTTATCGCAGGCTCTCATGATGATTGTGATTTCTTCAGAAACACGGTCGTATATATGGCGGAAGAATCTTTTGAAAAACCTATATCCGTTGCAAACATCAGAAACCGTATCAACGAATATATGGAAGAAAAGAAAAAAGTAGCCATAGATGAAGCCAAGCTTAATGCTCAGCTTGAAAAGGTTAAAGAAGAAGAAAGACGCAAGCATGTTCTTGTAATTGATGATGACCCTATAATGCTTAAGGTTGTAAAAGAGCATCTTCACGAAAACTATGATGTTGCAACCGCTATAAGCGGAAAGATAGCTTATAAATTCCTTGAGACCAAGAAGACCGATATTATTCTTCTTGATTATGAAATGCCCGGTGAAGATGGACCTGATGTTTTGATGGCTTTAAGGAGACGTCCCGAACTTGCAAACATACCCATAGTATTTTTAACCGGTGTTACGGAAAAAGCCAAGATCAATGCAGCGCTTTCCCTTAAACCTCAGGGTTATTTATTAAAGCCCATAGATAAGGATAAGCTCATAGGAACTATCGAAAAATTTGTAGGATAAGCTTATGGCAAATACAACACTCACAGATCTGATATCTTACGATATGCTGGAAAGCATATGTGCCAATTTCTATCTGTATTCGGGTCTGTCTAATTATGTGATGGATGCCGAAGGTGTTCCTGTAACGGACAGCACATATTTTTTTCAATATATATCGGTTGCGTCTAACGGAACCGTAGATGATGATGCCGTCAGGGAATATGTATCCACTTTGGGATATAACACAATTAAAAACGGAAATTTCATTTTATATGATTATCATGCCGGAATCAGCATTTTTGCAGTCCCCATTAAATGCGATGAAGAGGTACTGGGATGCGTGATGGGTACAGGTGCCGTAAGGACACCGGAAAATGAAGATGTTGATGCTGTTCATTTTTTCACTAAAGATCATATCGATCTTGCATCCAAATATCTTACATCCAATATCGATATAATTTCCAAGATTGCTAACGGAAGACTGAAAGCTATCGAAGCTGAGATCAAGTCATATATATCGGCAGAGGAAATCCAGCAATCAGCCGAAACAATTAAAAAGAATGCGGATATGAGGTCCGATTTCCTGGCTAATATGAGCCATGAGATCAGAACTCCCATGAATGCTGTTCTGGGAATGGCGGAGATGTCTCTCAGGGAAGATCTTCCTCCCGCTGCAAGAGAGTATATTACTCAGATCAAAACCAGCGGTATGTCCCTTCTCAATATAATCAACGATATTCTTGATTTCTCAAAGATTGATTCCGGGAAAATGGATATCGTCGAGGAGGAGTATACTCCTTTATCAATCTTTAACGATACTTCCAATATCATTACTACAAGAATTGGCTCCAAGAAGCTTGAGCTTTTGCTGAATATCAATCCTTCTTTCCCCTGTAAGCTTATTGGCGACAGTCAGAGGATAAAGCAGGTCCTTATTAATCTGACCAATAATGCCATCAAGTTTACAAATAAAGGACGTGTAAAAGTCAGCCTTGATTATGAGGATATATCGGAAGATACCATCAATATGAGGATCAGTGTTTCCGATACCGGTATAGGTATCAAGAAAGCAGATCTTCAGAAGATTTTTGAATCCTTCTCTCAGGTTGATTCCAAAAGAAACCGTAATGTGGAAGGAACCGGACTGGGCCTTGCAATCACCAAGCGTCTTGTGGAACTCATGCATGGCAGTGTTTCCGTTGAGTCCGTTTATGAAAAGGGTACCAAATTTACTATTATTGTTCCCCAGAAGGTTGTAGATCATTCGCCTTCCATATTTGTCCGCGATACCGATTCATTCATGATAAGCGGTCTGTTTTCCAACAGATATCTGGCCAGACAGTTTTACAGAGATGCAAAAAATCTCGGAATATTCCATGCCGCTTTGCAAAATACCGATTCATTCAATGATCTTTTATCCAACTATTCAGAGGAGCTGAAGAACAAAAAACTCTTTGTTTTCTTTGATGAAGAGATGTTTGTAACAGCTCTTGAAAGGATAGTAAGCAGAAATCCGGAGATTAATTTTGTTGAGATAACCGATCTGACTTCCGATTATTCCACTAAGAAGCCGAATTTCAGGATCATCAAAAAACCTATTTCTTCGCTTACAATTGCGATGGCTCTTAATAATGAGGAATTAAAGGTTTCCAGAAACGACAGAGCAGCTCAGTTTGATTACTCTGCCCCCGATGCAAAGGTTCTTATCGTAGATGATAATGAAGTCAATCTGAATATTGCGGAAGGACTTCTCGAGCCTTTGAAAATGCAGATAACAAGGGCAACCGGAGGCAAGGAAGCAATTGATCTTATAAGCAAGCAGAAATTCGATCTTATACTTATGGATCATATGATGCCTGAAATTGACGGAATTGAGACCACCAGGATCATAAGAAGACTTCATAAAGAATACGATGAAGTTCCCATTATTGCATTAACGGCAAATGCAATGGAGGGCAGTAAGGACATGTTCCTTAACGAAGGAATGAACGACTTTATTGCAAAGCCCATTGAAGTGATGAAGCTGGTTAATACCGTACGCAAATGGCTTCCTGTCGAAAAGGTTAAAAAAGATATAGTTATATCCGAAATCTCCGAAGACAAGAATGAAGATGTAACCTATGAAGACCTGTATAATATAGCCGACCTTAATGCCGAAGCAGCCATCAGACTTCTTGGCAGCGAAAAAATGTATTACAACCTGCTGAAGGAATACCACAAAGCAATTCCGGGTAAAGCAGCCGTTATAAGGCAGCATCTTGAAAATCAGGATTGGCCGAATTATACGGTTGAAGTTCATGCACTCAAGTCACTTTCCAGACAGGCCGGAGCTCTTGAACTTGCAGACATGGCTGCCGAACTGGAAAAAGCGGGCAATGACAGAAATATCGAATTCATTCAGAAATATACCGAGCCCATGCTTCATAAATATCTCGGTTATGAACCTCTGATCGGTATTCTTTTTGATGAAAAGAAAGAAGAGAAGAAGACCAAAAAGAAATCGATAGCTTCTCATAAAGTTTTGACCGAACTTTTCGATATGATGTCCATAGCTCTTGATAATCTTGATATTGATATGATGGAAGAAGTAATATCCGGACTTGATAAGTTCAATTATGACCTGCAGCAGGAAAAGCTGTTTGAAAAACTCAGGGAAGATGTTGCCAATATCGATATAGATGCCTGTGATAAAACAATTGCGGAATGGAAAGAATTAATCTAGGAGGATTCCATGTCAGATAAATCATATTCTTTGGGAATATTGTTTGAGGATGAAGCGAGCAACGGTCTGACTCATGACTTTTTTGCTGCGGTTCTTAACGGCTTTAAGAAAGAAGCCGAAAGATGCGGATATGAGATTACTTTTATTAATACTCATAAGGATGCACCTCACAGAAAAACATATCTTCAAAGAATTCAGGAAAGACAGATCGAAGGTGTGGGAATTATATGTACCGATATAAAAGATCCCGAGGTTCTTGAGGTTGTAGGAAGCGATGTTCCCGTTGTTACAATTGATGAACCTTTGGAGGGCGTTATTTCTGTTTTATCGGATAATGCCCAGGGAATCAAAAATCTTGTATATCATATAGCCGGGATGGGACATACCAAAATTGCCTATATTCATGGTAATATGAACAGTGTTACTCAGATAAGACTTCAGAATTTTAAGGAAGCATGTGAAAAGCTTAGGATTCAGGTACCCGATGAGTATATAAGACAGTCGTATTTCAGAGATATCAATAAGACTGCTTATGAAACGGAAGCTCTTATGAGATTGCCTGAACCTCCCACCTGTATAATTTTTCCCGATGATTATGCGGCAATCGGAGGAATAAATATAATAAAAGCCTATGGCCTTGTTATCCCGGATGATATTTCCGTTGCCGCATATGACGGAATAGATATTCCCTCCAGATATGATCCTCAGATCACTACAGTAAAACAGGATATGGAAGGCATGGGCAAGGTGGCTGCAGAGAAGCTTATCACACTTATTGAAGCCCCTGATAAAATTACTGATTTCAGTGATGTGATGATTGAAACAAAACTTGTGGAAGGCCATACCATAAAACAAATGTTGTGGAAGTAAAGTAATGAAAAAGATTCGTGTCAGATTTACCAAACATGGTGCGGTCCGTTATATCGGACATCTGGATGTTATGAGATATTTCCAGAAATGCATCAGAAGAGCCAAGGTTAATGTTTCGTACTCCGCAGGTTATTCACCTCATCAGATCATGACCTTCGCCGCACCTCTCGGTGTAGGACTTGAAAGTGAAGGCGAATATATGGACCTTGGAGTTGAAGATGAAAATCCCGATTGTGAAGCCATCAAAAATGCATTGAATGAATCCAGCGTTCCCGGAATCAGAATAAAGTCAGTCAGATTACTTCCCGAAGATGCCGGAAATGCCATGGCTTCCGTATTTGCTTCATCATATGAAATTACTTTTTATGATGATAAAAAAGATATATGTCCCGGAGTAGGTAAAATGCGTGAACTCATCGGTCAAATGAACGTAATGGACCGTTGCATTTATCATAAAGAAACTAAAAAAACATCCAGAGATATAGATCTTAAAGAGTTTATATACGAACTGAAAATTTCCGAATCATCGGATGTTCCCATTATATATATGACTATTAATTCTTCAAGTGCCGATTCCATTAAACCTACTTTTGTAATGGAATTTTTATGCGGACTTGATAATATCATTCTTCCCGATAATGCACTTAAGATAACCCGTCTTGATATGTTTACACAAAACGAAAACGGAAATTTGATATCGCTTGAAGAGGTTGGAATTTAAGCTTTATGAGCAGATCTGTTTTGCAATCAACCGATAAAGAAAAAGCCCGCGATCTTGAAAAGCTTCGCACATCCGATAAGGGTAAAATTGTAATTACTTCCGTTAACAATAAGATTGTAGCCTTTTTGACTGTTTCCGGCAAAATGACATGTATTACGGTCATAGGAAATAAATCGAAAGGTACAGATGAAAATATTTCAACAGGTGATATAGTAATTGCTTATGTCAAAGATGTTAAACCCGACATAGGTGCCTGCTTTATAGAATATGCCCCGGGATGTGACGGATATCTGCCTATAAACAGGCTTCCGAAAGGCATAAGCGTTAAACAGGGGGATCTTATTCCCGTAAAACTGTCGTCTCAGGCACAAAAAGGAAAAAGAGCATCCTTTACGGCTAAGATTGATTTATCCAAATTGGAAAACGGAAAAGAACTTTCCGAAAAAGCCCAGCATCTTACCAGATATTCTTTTTTATACAGATCAGGGACTTCTTATAAAGACAGAATAAATAAGGTATTTAAACCGGATGAATACGATGAGATCGTTACGGATGATCCGGAAGTATTCGATGTATTAAAAACTGAATTTTTGAATGTCCGCTTATATGAAGATACATCCTTCGGCTTGGATAAACTCTACAGTTTAAGAACCGCTCTTGATGGAGCTCTGGAACGTAATGTATGGCTTAAATGCGGCGGTTATCTTGTATTTGATAAAACCGAAGCCATGACGGTCATAGATGTAAACAGCGGGAAATATACACCTGCTAAAGGAACCGATAAAGAATTTGCTTATAAAACAGTTAATACCGAAGCTGCTGTTGAAATTTGCAGACAGCTTCGTCTCAGAAATATATCCGGCATCATAATAATCGATTTTATTAATCTTACTTCCGAGGATGACAGAGAAGAACTGATGGAAGTATTACGAACGAAATCGGTTAATGATACCGAGAAGGTAATGATAATTGACATAACTAAGCTCGGACTTGTGGAAATCACACGTAAGAAACAGTTTCCGCCTCTGTATGAACAACTAAAATAGATCTTTATATCCATGCGAGGGGTCAGATATATCTGTGAAAAAGAAAATATTAATCTTAAGTTTAATATATTTCATCACATTCGCATTGCTCATGGGAGCATATTCTTTGTATGTCCGAAGCGAGATCCTTGATTCAAGAAACATCTATCAGTATATTGCCAAAGATAAAGCGGATCACATTGCAACTACGGTAAATAACGTCATTCTCCGGGCCGAAGTTATGAATGCTCTTATTCAGGATCATAACGGGGGCACCGAGTTCTTTGGTGCAATGGCAGGTGTCATTTATGATGATGTATATAATCAGACCGGAATAAAGCTTGAGTATATCGCAGTAGCTCCCGATGGAGTCATAACCGATATATATCCTTACAGCGGTCATGAAGACTTGATTGGTTTTGATCTTCTTGATGTTACAAAGCCCGGCAATGTCCAGTCAAAAGATGCTTTTGAAAGCGGTGATACAGTTCTTACCAATTACTACGATATAAAAAATAATGGTATCGGTATGACCGCGGCAAACCCTCTGTATATTAATAATGTTAACGGTTCAAATTTCTGGGGTATTGTTTCATTAAGCTGTAACCCTGAAAGCCTAATTGAAGCACTGAAATTTGATGCTTTTACAGATATGGGAATGAATTACAGACTCAGTTATATCGATTCCCATAATACAAAACATCTGATAACCGAGAGCGAAACTCCCGTTAAAGATGAAATAGTATATCAATTCAATATGTATAACCTCACCTGGGAATTATCCCTCTGTCCCGATGAAGGCTGGTATTCATATAAAAATTTCCTTGTTGTTGTAATAATTTTCTTATGTATTTCGGGGCTTATATCTCTGTTTGCGAATATGCTTCTTAAAATCCGTGAAACAAATCACGAATTATGGAAGATATCCAATTTGGATAAACTTACGGGCTGTTATAACAGAAGAGCCTATGAAGAGAAACTGAAAGACATCGGAAAAGAAGATAAAATGTGCGGCAATTTGGTATATGTAGCTGTCGACATTAACGGCCTGAAGAAAGCAAACGATACACTTGGGCATGAAGCCGGTGACGAACTTATCAAAGGTGCGGCAACCTGTCTGATGAACTGTTTCAGGGAATACGGAAATGTATTCAGAACAGGCGGCGATGAATTTGTATCCATTATATGCTGCGACGAAAAAACACTTGAGAAGTGTAAGAATACTCTGGACAGATCCATTAACAAATGGAAAGGAGAATTGAATATATCTCTGTCCATGTCAAAAGGTTACGCTCCTCATTACGAATTTCCTGATCTAAGTATCACAGAACTTGCAAAAACTGCAGATCAGAGAATGTACGAAGATAAGCGTAATTTCTATGTAAAATCCGGTCAGGACAGAAGAGGAAGCAGATAATAAGAAAACTGAAACAGAAGAGAGACATCCAAGGCCGGATGTCTCTTTTTTATATTCGTTACTCTTCTGTTATTTATTACTTAAGTATTCCGCTGTTATCAACCGCTTTAAGAGCTTCTTCGATAACGGGAACGGTTGCAACAAGAGCCATTCTTACATAGCCTTCACCTGAAGGTCCGAATGATGAACCTGGTGTGCACAGAACTCCGGTTTTCTCAAGAAGTTCCATACAAAACTCCATTGAATTTCCGTGTCCTTCGGGAACAGGTGCCCATACGAACATTGAACCCTTAGCATCGGGAATATTCCAGCCGATCTTTCTTGCTCCTCCGCAAAGAGCATCACGTCTTCTCTGATATTCTTTATTCTGTTCTTTAACAGAGTCCATAGGACCCGTAAGAGCTGCAATAGCGGCTTTTTGGATGGGAATAAACATACCGAAGTCAATCTGACTTCTGAGCTTCTTAACGGCTGCTACGATGTCTTTACGGCCTACAAGGAAGCTTATTCTGGCTCCTGTAACGTCATATGACTTGGATAATGAGAAGAATTCAACACCTACATCAAGAGCGCCATCATACTTAAGGAATGAATTTCCAACATTTCCGTCGTAGATAATGTCGCTATAAGCGTTGTCATGAACGATGATGACATCATTCTTTTTCGCCCAAGCGATTATTTCATCATAAATACCTTCACGAGCAACACTTCCTACGGGATTTGCGGGAAGTGATACGATCATCACCTTAGCCTTCTTAGCAACATCCTCAGGAATGGAATTTACATCCGGAAGGAAGTTATTTTCGGCTACAAGAGGGTAGTAGTAAGGAGTTGCTTCAGCAAGGAATGTTCCTGCCTGAAATACGGGATAACAAGGATCCGGAAGAAGAATCGTGTCACCTTTGTTAAGAAGAGCCAGAGCAAGATGTCCGCAGCCCTCCTGAGTTCCGTAACAGCTCATAACCATATCCGGAGTAATTCCGTCTACGTCATAACGCTTTTTAAAGTATGCACAAACAGCCTCAAGCATTTCAGGCATGTCTCTGAGTGAATATTTCCAGTTTGCAGGATCCTGAGCAGCTACGATCAAAGCATTCTTAATATGATCCGGTACGGGAAAATCAGGTGTACCTACAGAGAAGTTATAGATCTTTTGACCTTTGGCTTCACATGCGATTTTCTTTTCGTTCAGAGCCGCAAAAATCTCTGCACCAAAATTATCAAGTCTGTTTGCAAATTTCATTTTTTAAACCTCTGTATTTCTTATTAATATATCAATAGTGCATATATTGATTCGGATCCTCAAGCATATGATTCTGTGCTACTAACTATTCGTTAAATCCGCATTTTGCGAATAGTTATATATAGACACCCTACCGCATATTTGTGCAACTGTAGCCTCTAAGTCTAAATCGGTTTCATCTATTTCAATATCGGCAAACCGTCTGTAAAGCGGTAAACGTTCCTCGTAGATATTCGCAAGGGTTTGTCCCGGCTTTAAAACGACGCCTCGGTTTTGCAGATTACCAAGTCTGTGAGTAAGTTCATCAAGGCCTAAATGCAGGTAAATTATGAGTGAATTCTCACGCAGGTGTTCCATGCCTTCGAAGCCATATACGGCGCTACCGCCTGTAGCTATCAGATATCCCTTCTGATCTATGTTTTTAAGGACATTTTCTTCAATTCTGAGGAATCCTTCGACACCGTCATCAGCGATTATCTGTCTGAGCAATCTGTGTTCTTTGGACTGTATCATCAGATCGGTATCTTCAAATTTAAGGCCGAGAGTCTTGGCAGCAATTACTCCGGCTGTACTTTTACCGACTCCCGGCATTCCGATCAGAACTATATTCTTATACTCTCTCATCTTGTTAATTAATTAACAGAGTTATCCGCGTCTTTGGTCTAACTCTTTATGCTCCATGTAGAATTTTCTCTTATCGGCATACATAGACTCATCTGCCATATGAAAAGCTTTCAATACTTCTTTGGTACTTGCAACATGGCTGTGACCTATTGCAAAGCTAATCTTGCCATTAGCAGATATAGCTTTTCTTAGTTCAGCTTCTTTATCAAGCACTTCTTTTTCACCGGCATCTTTGAGTAGAATAAAAAATTCATCTCCGCCTGCTCTGTATATTTCGTAACCGACAAATACTTCCTGAAGCAAAAGAGCCGCATTCTTTAGCAGAATATCTCCTGCTTCATGTCCCTTGGTATCATTTACTCTCTTAAGACCGTTAAGATCTGCGAATATAACCCCAAGCGGATGAATTGTCGGATCTTTATCATTTGCCATGGAATCAATTCTGGAATTCATGGCATTACGATTAAATGCTCCGGTAAGAAGATCCACAGTGCTGAGCATATGCAGTCTGTTCAACAATCTGAATCTGGATATTTCCGAAGAAAGGAAAAAGGTTGTAAGCTCAAGTGTATCTTTAATACGGTTTGTATTATCAACTTCAAAATTAGTTGCCCATATATATCCTATAAGCTCTCCATCAAAACTGAGGGGACAAAGCACAAGATTATAGACACGGGCTTTTGTAAGTGATTTATACCATGCGGGATTCTTTGCGTTGATACTTTGAAGTTCGGCTACATTGTTTATTATCAGAGTTTTATCTGAAACGATTTCATTCCAGCTTTCAACAAGTCTGAATTGATCTTCTTCATGCCAATTGATCGGATCTTCAATGACATCGTCCATAAAAGAATGGGCGAGCATTGAACATTTACGATTAGCCTTATCTACAAGAAGGAGACATACATGCTTTGCATCGCATATTCTTCGGATATCTACAATAACTTCATTTATCGCTTCACCGAAATCATCTGCACCCTGAAGTTTGAAACAGGTTTTTAAAACATCCGCAGCGGTTTCTTTGGACAGATGTTCCATGATCTTATTGCCGGAGTCCTCGGAACCTGTTTTAATATCTTCGGAATCAAGAACAATGGTAAAGGGACCGTCATTGGTCAGGTCCACTCTCATATCGGCGCCGAACTCTCCTGTTTCGGTCATAAAACCGGCTTTGCGGCACTCTTCTACTATATATTCATATATAGGTATAGCCTTATCCGGCTTTGCAGCTTTAATAAATGAAGGTCTGTTACCATGACTGCAATCTGCACAGAGTGTAAACTGCGAAACAATCAAAAGTTCTCCGTTAACGGATTTTAGGTCAAGATTAGTCTTACCGTTTTCGTCTTCAAATATCCTGAGACCAAGAAGTTTCTTGATCATTTTATCGGCGATTTCGAAAGTATCTTTTTCTTCGATACCGCACAGAACCAGGAATCCTTTTCCGATGAATCCGGATATTCTTTCACTCGTTGTTTTATTTTCCGAAGTTTCAATGATCGATACCGATGCATTTAAAACTCTTTGTATTACTAACTTCATTACTCTTTATTTCTTCTTGTCTTTTCTGTTATTCTTATTTGTTTTGAAATTATCGATTACGGTAGAAATAAATCCTTTCTTTTCCGGTTTCTTTTCGATGGGAGGAATAGGATTTACGGAACCGTCTTCGTTAATCGTACCTAATTCTATATAGTCTGAAGTCTTGTAGGGGAATCCCTTCTTTTTCAGCCTGTTTCTGCCAAGCTGCTTAAGTCCTGCATATATAACCGCAAATACAGGGACACCTATGACCATACCTATAACACCGAACAGTCCGCCGAATAATGTTATGGAGAAAATGATCCAGAATCCGGTAAGTCCGGTTGATGTGGAAAGAATCCTTGGGCCTAGAACGTTGCCGTCAAACTGCTGAAGTGCCAGGATAAACAAAACAAAAGCAAGTGCTTTACCGGGATGCAAAGGGTCGAATGCAAATATCAGGATTGTTGAAGGTATCGCTCCGAAATAAGGTCCGAAGAAAGGAATTATATTCGTTACACCGACGATAATACTGATAAGTATCGCATAAGGAATCTGCATCAGAGTACATCCGATAAAACAGATCAGACCGATGATGATGGAATCAATGATCTTTCCGAAAAAGAAACCGATGAAGGTTCTGTGGGTATATCTCATTGCTTCAACAAAAGCATTTGCTGTTTCTCGTGAAAATACCGCATAGACTATCTTTTTACATCTGGCAACATGACGCTCTTTGCTCCAGAGAACATAGATCGAAATGATAAATCCGATCATGAAATTCCAAAGCTTTTTTACAAATGCCAGGAATCCCTGTGAAAGTGATTTGATTACATTACCGGTAAGAGTCTTGAAGTTTTCTGTTACCCAGGTTGATATATCGTCCGAGAATCTGTTCAGATCATCCATTACAAACGCTTTAAGCGAAGGATTGTCTTCCAGGAATCTGTCAAACCAAGCGGTAATATTATCAAGGTAAATGTTTATGTTGGATACGATGCTGATAAGTGAAGGTATAACCTGTTTGATAGCTATCTGAACGATGGCATAGATCAGGAATATGGTTAATATGATAATGACGATAATAGATGTAGCCCTTGCCAGAGGCATCTTGTTTTCATCTTTTATAAACTTGATTTTCTTATACAAAGGATACATTACCTTTGTCTCAAGCATATTCAGAAGCGGACTGAACAAGTAGGCAATTATAAATCCTACATATACGGGGGAAAGAATTTTATTGATATGTTTGATGGTTGCTTTGAATTCGTCGTGATAGAAAACAATATAGATCGAAATGATACAACACAAGAAAGTAATGAAGAAAGTTAATCCCCACTTGAAATAATGATTGTCAAATTTAGGATTCTTGTTTTTTGTACGGATCCTTCCTTCCGAATTGACGGTTATTATATCTTTCTCTTCTTCTTTTTCGTTATAATTCTTCATTTTCGCACCCCTTAAGAACCTCTCCGATTATAACATTTAAGAAGCCAAATTTCATCACTTTAGCTTAAAGAATTGTGATAAAATCAAACCATGGCAGTACTTAATGACGAAAATTATCATGAAGCTCAGGTAAGGGACAATATACGTAAAATGCGTCTTGTTCTAGATACCCTTCCCGGCTGGCTGAGGGAGTATTTCAGATCCCTGGAATCCAACACTTCAGCCAGAACAAGACTTGCTTATGCTTATGACATAAGGATGTTTTTTGAATTCCTTAAAGAAAACAATCCTTCGTTGAAGAATAAAGAGATTAAGGAATTTAACATTTCTATCCTGGAAAGCATTACAAGGATTGATATTGAGGAATATCTGGAAAATATCTCCCTTTACGAAAAAGACGGCCGTACCGTGATCAACGGTGAACGAGGTAAAGCCAGAAAGCTGTCGGCACTGAGAAGTATGTATAAGTATTTTTTCGAAACCGAACGTGTTTCAAAAAATACGGCAGAGCTTGTCATGCCTCCCAAAATACACGAAAAAGAAATCATCAGGCTTGATACCGATGAAGTTGCTAAACTTCTGGACATGGTTGAATCAGGTGAGAACCTTACCGATAAGGAACTTATATATCATTCAAGAACCAAGACCAGAGATATAGCTATCCTTACTCTTCTATTAGGAACCGGAATCCGTGTTTCAGAATGTGTAGGTATCAATCTCAATGATGTGGATTTTAATAACGGCGGGATTAAGGTAACCCGAAAAGGCGGAAATGAAGCCGTTGTATATTTCGGAGATGAAGTCGAAGCCGCTCTTCATGATTATCTTGAAGAAAGAGAAAGGATCAATGCGGAAAGCGGATCCGAGAATGCTTTATTTCTTTCGTTGCAGAATAAAAGGATAAGCGTAAGGGCCGTTGAAAAGCTGGTAAAAAAATACTCTTCCCGACTTACCTCTCTTAAGAAAATAACTCCTCATAAACTGAGAAGTACTTATGGTACCGCTCTTTACAGAGAAACCGGTGATATCTATTTGGTAGCCGATGTTCTCGGACATAAAGATGTTAATACTACCAGAAAACATTACGCGGCCCAGTTCGAAGACAGCAGAAAACATGCCGCAAACGCTGTTACTCTACGTGAAAAAATCCCTGAAAAGGAACAAAACAACCCCAAAGACGATAAATAAATCAAAACGGATCCTCTATTTAAGGGGATCCGTTTATCAATGTTATAATTATATACCGAAATGTGAGATAATCATTCCGAAAAGTTATAAATATACACCATTTTGTTATGCATACCTATCATTTATACTCTGTTGAATAATAGCAAATACTGATAAGTTCGCCAGCTTTTATCTCATCGGAAAAGTACATCTGATTCATCTGGCGTACTTCGGAAACATACTCGGATACCGATGAATAGTGGATTTCATCCATATACTGCTCTGCTATTGACGTAAGAGTATCTCCCGAACAGACTCTGTACATGGTTATGTACTTATAATATACGGTGTCGTCATATTCCGCGGGAGAACCGGCTTTTGATCTGATGGCGAACGCTCCGATAAATAATACCATTACCGCTGCAAGGACTACCGCTCCTATCATCAACTGTCTTCTATTCATACCTGTGAGTGTTCTCATATATGCCTCCGAATGTATGTTCAGAACATCTGTTCTGCTTGCATTATATCGAACATATTTTCGAACGTCAATATGTTTTTTCAAAATTTTTTTATATGGAATCTTGCCGATTCTTGCTATATAATCAACTTATGTTCTAACCAATTAACCATGTTCGGAATAATATATTCAGGAGGATTTTATGTTATTCGGAAAAAAACTATTAAAAAAGGTCACTTCAGGTGTTCTTGCAGCAATGACCGCAGCAGCGCTTCTTCTTACACCCGTTATTCCCGCTCAGGCAATCGCAGGTGTTAATGAGCTTACCGGACTTCCTACCGCTGCTCCCGAGCTTCAGCGTCCTATTGCCGTTATGATCGATAACGACAAGATCGCATCTCCTCATTACGGACTCTCCGAAGCTGACATTGTCTATGAGATGATCAACTCTACCAGAAACAACAGAGTTACCAGACTCATGGCAATCTACAAAGATTACAACACTATTCCCCGTATCGGAAATATCCGTTCCGCACGTCCCACCAACATCATTCTTGCCAACGAATATGATGCTATTCTGATTCATGACGGCGGTCCCGTTTATATCAATCCTTTCCTTGCACTTTACGGATCACCTCATCTTTCCGGCGGATTCAGCAGAATTCCCAACGGAAAACCCAGCTGGTACACCGAATACTGTCTTGCCGGTGAAGCATCCCGCAGAATCGCAGCAGCAGGCTATACTCCTTTCTATCAGAATGTTACCTGTGCACAGAACAGATTCAACTTCGGTATTAATGACCTTCCCGCAGGCGTTCCCGCAGGAACCTGCAGCCTTCCCTTCCCTCACAATAACACCATTCTTAAGTACAATGCCGTAACCGCTACTTATGACTGGTATGAAATCGGAGCTCCCGTTAAGGATGCTGATGATTTTGCACAGGTTACCTTCAAAAACGTTATCATCCAGTGTGCTCCCATCCAGGAGTATGACGGAAACGGATATATGATCTACGGTGTCATCGGAACAGGCGTAGGTTATTATCTTACAAACGGCAAAGCTGTAGCCATTACCTGGGCTAAAGACGCTGTCGGACATACCGTTTACTTCAATACCGACGGAACCGTTCTTACCGTTAATCCCGGAAAAACCTATATCGGCCTTATTCCCGAGGATTCATGGGCTCTTGTAACATTCTGCTGATATTAAAACCTATATTATTAAAGACCCGGATTGATTTCCGGGTCTTTTTTTGATTCGAAAATATGTTTGCTTTTCAGAACAAATGTGCTATATTATATACAAACAGATGTTTGAAAGGAGTGCACATGCGCGATTTCAGCCAGCTTACACCCAAACAGGAACAGATACTTGAGTATCTTAAAGAGAATATACTTGCCAAAGGCTATCCTCCCACTGTCAGAGAGATAGGTGAGAAGGTTTCCCTGAAATCAACTTCTTCGGTTTTCTCACACCTTGAGGCGCTTGAACGCAAGGGATATATCAAAAGAGATCCCTCCAAGCCCAGAGCTATCGAAATCTGCGATGATTCCTTCCAGATGGTCAGGACCGAGATGACGAGCATTCCCGTTTACGGAAATGTAGCTGCAGGCCAGCCTCTCCTCGCTAATGACAATATTATTGAGTACTTCCCTCTTCCTGCATCCGAGCTCACTAAGGGAAACACCTTTATGCTCAACGTCAAGGGAGATTCAATGATAAATGCCGGCATCTTCAGCGGCGACAGGATTATCGTCCGCCAGCAAAGTACTGCGGAGAACGGCGAAATGGTTGTTGCTCTTATCGATGATTCCGCAACCGTCAAGACCTATTATAAGGAAAATGACCATATCCGTCTCCAGCCCGAGAACGATACCATGGATCCCATAATCGTTGATAATTGCCAGATTCTGGGCAAGGTTTACGGAGTTATCAGAATTTTCAGATAAAAAAATTCTACCTAAAAGATAATCATCGTCTTCGGCTATCATGTCCCGGAGGCGATGTTTTTTTGACTATTTTTTCTACTTAAAAAAAATTTTAAAACTACATACCTTATATACATAAACGCCAAAAACATAACAAGATCGGCTATTGTACGTCTAAATGCGCTATAAAACTGATGGTTTTCTATATTCCAAAAACCCGAATATATATCATCGAAGATATGTATACTAAGTAAAAATAAAGAATTCTTACCAATAAAAATAATTGGTTTGGTTAAAATTCTAAATTTGGATAACGCAAAGCTGATTTTGGAAATGAACATTGTACCTGTAATTGCAGTAATATAGCAAATAGGAAAAAAATTATACCTACGAACTGCCAATTCTAAATAGGTCCAATTCTGATAATTGGGATATGATAAATAAAGTGTACATAGCCAAATCGCTCCATATATAATTGTTCCCAATATAAGCTTATTATCTATACAATAATTTTTTAGGTGATATCCCCAATAAAAAAACGGTTGAATTGCAAATACTAGATCTAAAGAAAAAGGCATCCATTGGTATTGGCCCCAAAAAACACCTATCATTCCTAAAATAACAGAAATAATTAACAGTTTATTGTCATTTTCTAAGCATAAATGACAATAATCAAAAACAATGCGTCCAATGAATAATACTACAAAAAACCAAACTGCTCCGATACCATAAACTGTTGAGCGATTAAACTCAAAATTCACGCCACTGCAAAATATCCATGTATATATTTTATCCAACCAAAACTTTTTACTTAAAAACAATCCGTTTATCATCGAACATTGTAAAATTGTTCTGATGATAACAATTACAATCGTAGGGATGATCAAATGTCTGAATCCCCTTATAATATTTCTTTTTAAATCAGAAGCATCATTTGAAAGCCTGAATGTAACAAGGCTTAAAATGAAAAACAAAGGCATATGAAAAGAATATATAAGTCCTCTGGTAATACTTTCTGTTTTTCCATCACTAACGGTATGACCAATAATGGTAAGAATAATAGTTATCCCCTTTGCGACATCAATCCAATCAACACGTTTTTTCGGCATATTAGGAATAGCTGTTATATTTTCTTCCGACAATTTGATTCTCCTTTATAAATCTATATGGTTATAAAATGACCGGAACAATATCCGTAAGTTCAGGGAAAGAACCTATATAAGGAACCTCGGTATCAATACTTCCGAAGCCGTATTTTGCATGGATAAACTTATATCCCGCTTTTACGGTTGCTTCGTAGTCTCCCTGGATATCTCCGACATAGCAGGCATCTGTCAGTTTGTTACGAGTAGCCAGAAGTTTGATATTTTCAGCCTTTTGAAAGCCGTTATTGCCGAAACATTCTATATCTTCTATAAGTTCATCTTCATGACCGTAAGAGATACTGTAATGATCCAGGAAGCATTCAATATAACCTGCCTGGCAATTGCTTACGATATAGTTATGATAACCCATATCCTTAAGAGCTTTCCAGGTATCCGTAATACCTTCATATAACAGTCCGCCATGTTCCCGCAGATACTCTATCTCATATTCCTGACATGAATACCTGAGATTATCACGTTCCGGACCTTTTTTTGTAAATGTAAACAAAGTATCGGCAATCACATCCATGGTTTTACCCATGACATTTTTTATGTCGTCACGGTTAATTATCCTGTCTGTATACCCCGCTTCATGTACCTTAACCGTCCAGGATTTCGCAACATTTTCCGAAGAATCCCACACGGTTCCGTCCATATCAAAAATAATCCCTTTTTTCATAGCACAAAAATATCAGGAACCGAATTAACGGTTCCTGTAATGATCAAATCTCAACTTTACCTGCATCGCTCCAGATTCTCTCGAGATCATACATATCTCTGGAATCCTTATCAAAAATATGAACAACAAATTCACCGTAATCAATAAGTATCCAGTTTGCGGTATCATAACCTTCTATACCTTTATGAAGAAGGCCTTTACGGCCGAGAGCTTCTTCAACTCCATCCGCAAGAGCCTGAATCTGTGAACGGTTGGAACCGGAGCAGATAACAAAACAATCGGTAATATCGGATACTTTGCTAAGATCAAGAACCGAAATATCAGTTCCTTTTTTATCTTCAAGCGAATCAACAACAGTACGAATCTCTTTGGTTAAATTCTCAGTCAAAAACTAAATCCTCCCGTTTCTAAGGTCTTCGTTTACCTTGATCTGGTTCTTGTAAAAATCATGTGCGGCTATGGATGAAGGTGCAGGAGCATATCCTTTACCGGAAACATAGTCACGAACACTTTCCATTATCCATAAAAGAGCCTGATCAATGTCAATAAATGCTGCCTTCCTGACACGTTCCATTATTTGAAGTTCTTTTCTGGTGGGTTCAATAAAATCCGCAACATAAACTATCTTTTCAAGAAGGCTCATATTGGGTCTGCCCACGGTATGAAACCTTATGGCGTTTAATATATCCGGATCATCAATCTCATACTTATCATGAGCGATAATGGCTCCGCATTTTGAATGAAGAAGCGATTGATTATCAAGTTCTTCTTTAAGAGGCGGCTGCCCGGCTTTCTCCATTATCTTAATCTGTTCACTGTGAGGAATGCACTTGGCGCAGTCATGTAAAAGTCCTGCTATTCTGGCATCGGTTACATTACAACCGTGTATGAAAGCAAGACAGGCTGAAGTATACTCGACTCCGAGAGAATGTTCAAACCTGTTCTGATCAAGATCTTTCTCCAGTGTTTTTCTGTATTCGATGATATCCTTGTTCATTATTTCTTTGAAGCCTTGGGAAGTTCGATTTTAGGATTATCCTTATTGGGCTTATAGAGGACAATCTTGCGGCCTATAACCTGAACTACAGTGGATCTGGTTCTTCCCGCGATTATCTCGGCAAGGGATTTTGCATCATCTTCACAATTCTTAAGAACGGATATCTTGAGAAGCTCGTTCTTTGCAAAGAATTCATCAAGTGCAGCTATGGTCTCGGGAGTAACGGATGACTTGCCGAGATTGAATGCCGCATCGATATCCATTGCGAGTCCTTTTAAATATGCTCTTTGTTTGCTGGTTAATTCCATATTTCACCTATTTATAATATTCAAATGAATGTCCGTACAATCTGACCGTATCACCGTCTTTAATACCGAGTTCCTCAAGCTGTTCAAGCATTCCGTTATCTTTAAGAAATTTCTGGAAGAATGCAAATCCCTTTTCGGAATCAAGATTGGTATAACCGAGCATTTTTTCAATCCTGGGTCCTTCGATGACATATTCATCTTCCTCGTCATCAAAGTATACTGTATAGGGATCTTCGCTGTTCTTAAGGCTGATTTCGGGATCATACTCCTGTTCAAAAGTCTTGATCTCATCAGGAAGCGTTATGATGAGATCGGATGCTGCCCTGAGGAGCTCTTTGACACCGTCACCGGTAGCTGCGGAAATAGTATATACATTTATTCCCTTGGGCTCAAACTCGTCTTTAAGAGCCTTTACATACCCTTCTGCCTCTTCATAAGAAGAAAACAGGTCGGATTTATTCGCAGCAATAATCTGAGGCTTTTTAAGAAGCTCGGGATCATACTTTTCTAGTTCAAGATTTATCTGCTTTACATCATCGAGAGGATTCCTGCCTTCGGTCCCTGCAGCATCAACAACATGAATGAGAACCTTAGTTCTTTCTACATGTCTTAAGAACTCATGTCCGAGTCCAAGACCATCGGAAGCTCCTTCAATAAGACCGGGTATATCGGATATAACAAAGCCGTCACCTCCGAGATCCACTACACCGAGATTTGGCATAAGGGTTGTGAACTGATAGCCGGCAATCTTGGGCTTTGCATTGGTGCATGCAGCAAGGAGTGAGGATTTACCTGCATTGGGAAATCCTACAAGTCCCACATCCGCAACCACTTTAAGTTCAAATATAGTCTCAAGCTCAAGTGCGGGCTGACCGGGCTGTGCATACTTGGGGGCCTGCATTGTCGAGGTGGCAAAATGCTGGTTTCCCAGTCCGCCTTTTCCGCCTTTAAGAATGGTGTATTCTTTGCAATCTCCGGACATATCGATAATGACTTTTCCGGATTCGGCTTCCCTTACAACGGTTCCCACAGGTACCTTAAGGATGATATCATTTCCGTCCTTGCCGCGGCAGTTTTTCTTGCCGCCGTTCTCGCCGTTGCCTGCAGCGTATTTACGAACGTTTCGGAAATCGATGAGAGTATTCAACCCCTCGTCAACTTTGAGTATGACGTCTCCTCCTCTGCCGCCGTCACCGCCGTCGGGGCCACCGTTGGTTACGTATTTTTCTCTTCTGAAGGAAACGTGTCCGTCTCCTCCTTTTCCGCTCTTCAGTATGACGCGGGCTTTATCGCAATACATAATTATTCCTCTATACTTTAAAACAACATTCCTTTAATAACGGAGAGCCATGCATGACCGTTATTAAAAGAAAGGACTCTGGCCGGTAGGTCAGAGTCCTGAAAATTACTGCTCTTCTCTGGGATAAACAGAAGCCTGAGTTCTGTCTTTACCCTTTCTCTCGAATCTGAGAACGCCGTCAACCAGCGCATAAAGAGTATCATCTCCGCCGATACCTACATTATTACCTGGGTGGATCTTGGTTCCGCGCTGTCTGTAAAGAATGTTTCCGGCAGTAACAAACTGACCGTCTGCACGCTTTGCGCCAAGTCTCTTGGATTCGGAATCTCTGCCGTTCTTGGTAGAACCGACACCCTTTTTATGAGCAAAGAACTGAAGATTCATTCTAAGCATTGTCGTTAACCTCCTGAATTTTTACCTGCAGGAATTTCTCTCCGTATTCATCCGAAAGATCCTTTACCGAATTAACAAATGCATCCATAAGCGTATCGGTTGCCGCAAGCGGTGTTCCGTTGATAATGCATCTCATAAATCCGGTGGATTCATCGGTGCTGACCGAGATATCCTGCCCTGCGACTTTCTCTAATCCGTTTATTGTATGGATAGAAAGTGCAGAAACAGCTGAACATAAAATATCGGGTTTGCCTTTCTTGGCGAAACCTGCGTGTCCCATACAAGTAAAGCCTTTATATGCTCCTTCATGAGACTTTTCGATCACGATAGTAGTCATGATCAGCCTTCGATGGAATCAATCTTAACAGCCGTAAAGGGCTGTCTGTGTCCGTTCTTCTTGTGATATCCGGACTTTCTCTTGTAGCGATATACGATGACCTTCTTGGCACGATCCTGCTTTACAACAGTACCTGTAACCTTTGCAGAAGCTACATCTTTACCTGCCTTAAGAGAACCGTCGTTAACAGCAATGACGTCGAAAGTAACTTTATCACCTTCAGCAGCATCAAGCTTCTCGACTCTGATCTCATCTCCCTCGGAAACTTTATACTGCTTTCCTCCGGTTGCGATAATTGCGTACATAAATAGGCACCTCCTTTTCATGAACCATCATGAAGTATGCGTCATGGTCCTTTTCAACGCTGATTCGGCGTCGTATGCGTTATTGCACACAAACTTAAAGCCTATTCAAGCGGCATACTCCATAATATTAATAGGAAGTGCCTAAAAAGTCAATATATAATTTTCATAAGATAATACGGACGGTTAATTTTTCTTAGAAGCTTTCTTGGCATCTGCTGCAATATATAAAAATCCGCATATGCCGAGAAAAACAAATATCAGTCCTGTAAGTGCAAGTACCCATCCGAAAAGACCGGGTATTAAAAGAGGGCCGGCAATCATGGCAATCACACCTGCTATAACATAAATAATTGCCTGAGTCTTATCCGATACGGTTCGGATGTCCTCTTTTACGGTTCCTAAAACTTCGTTCTCATTCTCCATTGGTTTTCTCCCCTATCATTAAAACAATTACTTAAGATTTTGTTTCAAAATCCTCTACAAACTGTTTTATAAGCTTAACAGAACCGTCTATGCCGAGAACCGAAGAATTGATGCACAGATCATAGGTATCTGCTTTTCCCCACTTTCTGTTGGTATAGTAATTATAATAGCTCTGTCTCTGCTTGTCTTTCTTAACGATCATGTCATGAGCTTTATTTTCATCGAGGTTATAAATGTCCATAACCCTTCTGATCTTAAAGTCTTCGTCTGCATAGATAAACAGATTAATGACATTATCGCGTCCGTCCAATGCATAATCGGCGCATCTTCCTACAATAACACAGGGTCCTTCATCCGCTACTTTCTTAATGGTATCAAACTGGGCCAGAAACACTTTCTGAGAAATGGGCATGTCCACAAATGAAGACGAATTATAACCGAAACTGTAGGTATCGATTACAAGATTATAAAGGAATGAATTGGTGGGACGCTCATCATGATTCTGAAGGATCTCTTCACAAAATCCGCTCTCTTTCGCAGCTCTTGTCAGCAGTTCCCTGTCATAATAACGGATTCCGTAAGCCTGTGAAAGCTTTTCTCCGATCTCTCTTCCTCCGGATCCGAATTGTCTTCCGATAGTAATTACGGTTTTCATAGGCACCACCTTTCCCAATACATTTTTCTCAGAAAATCAGTACATTTGTACTATCTAAATTATAAACCGTTTTCTAAGAAAAAACAAAACAAATCCTACTGTTTCAGTACATCGAGAAGGTGTGAAAAATACTCGGGAAGAGGCGCTTTTACTTCAACATAATCACCGGTGGAAGGATGTATAAAACCAAGGACTTCGGCATGAAGTGTCTGGCCGTCCGTATTAAACCTTTTATTCAGATTTGAAGAGGGATTCCCATAAACGGAATCTCCCAAAAGAGGATGACCTATATGGGACATGTGAACTCTTATCTGATGTGTTCTTCCGGTTTCAAGTCTGAATTCAAGAAATGTGTAATCTTTAAATCTTTCAAGTACTTTGAAATGAGTTACCGCTCTCTTGCCACCCGGTACAATACCCATCTTTTTCCTGTCATTTGAAAGCCTGCCTATAGGAGCATCAACAACGCCTTCATCGTCGCTTATTGCACCCAATGCTATACCCTTGTAAACACGGGTAATGGAGTGCTCCTTAAACTGCTCGGAAAGCTTCATATGGGCCAGATCGTTTTTGCAGGCAATAATGGAGCCTGTGGTGTCCTTATCAATCCTGTGGACAATTCCTGGGCGCATGACTCCGTTAATTCCGCTTAAAGAATCGCCGCAATGATACATCAGCGCATTAACGACGGTTCCCGTATAATGTCCGGCTGCAGGATGAACGACCATATTTTTAGGTTTATTTATAATAATGACATCGGCGTCCTCATAAAGTATATCCAGAGGAATATTCTCTGCGGGAATATCAGGGGTCTCTGCTTCAGGCAGATCCAGTTCAAGCACATCTCCTTCTTTTACCTTTAAAGAAGGTTTTGCCGCTTTTCCGTTTGCAATAAGCCCGCCCTCTTTGATCACTTTTTGAAGATATGATCTGGAAACGCCCTCAAGTAAAGAAGGGAGAAGTCTGTCGACTCTCTCCCCTTCATACTCTTCTTCAACATTAAAAAGATAATGTTTCACTAGTTCATCTCCCTGAATTTCTTCTGGTTAAACTTCATGAAATACAGATCCTTCTCTTTATATTTTAAAAGAATGAGAAGGATAAAAAGAACGGCTCCGCATGTAACAAAAATATCGGCAACATTAAACACCGGGAAATTTATGGCCTTAAAATATATAAAATCAATTACGTAAGAATAACGTATTCTGTCAATACCGTTACCGATTCCGCCCGCAATGATCATTGAAAGCGATACATTAAAAGGAATAAATTTAACATCCTCCGGACTTTTAATGATCATAAAAATGCAGAGCGTAATTATAATTACAGAGATAAAAAGAATGAGTGCCTTCTGACCTGCGAGCATACCCCAGCTGGAGCCTGTGTTTACTATATAATAAAGTTCCAGGACTTTATCGATAAGAACATACGCATTTCTGTCTTTGAGGTGAGAAACCGCCAGATATTTGCTGTACTGATCAAAAAACACTGCAGCTGCTATTAAAAGAAGGCAGAAGCAGATCATCTTGCTTTTGGCAATCTTTTTTCTCTCATGCATACTGACTAATTCTTTATTTTCCGATTCCAATTTCAATCTCCTTCGGCAAAGTTGAGTTCATCAAGAGCTGCGGACATTTCTTCATCCGTTACTTCTTCATTGATAAAAGCTTTGCCTATTTTCTTAAGAAGAATGAATTTCACATGTCCGGAATCCATCTTCTTATCGTTTTTGGTTAACTCGATGATCTTGGGAATATCCGCAAGATCCATTGAAATGGGGAGTCCGAATAATACGAACATATCCCTTATCTCATAAAACTCCTCCTTGGAAAGGAATTCCTTTTTCCAGGAAATGAAAGCGGCCGCAACGCATCCGAGCGAAACACATTCTCCGTGGAGGAATTTGAAATCATAATACTTTTCTATTGCATGCCCCAGGGTGTGGCCTAAATTAAGAAGTGCTCTTTCTTTTTTCTCAAAAGGGTCTTTTTCAACTATATATCTCTTGATATCATCGCAGCGGTAAACCATCTCTGCAAGAGTATCAACATCCCTGTCTCTTATTTCATATGAATTATCGATAAGCCAGGTATAGAATTTCTCATCTTTTAAAAGAGCCGATTTCATAACCTCGGCAAAGCCGGAGCAAAACTGCTTGCCCGAAAGCGAAGAAAGCGTTGAAAGATTTGTATAAACAAGTGAAGGCATCTTAAATGCTCCCACCATGTTCTTATATCCGTCAAAATCTACACCGGTTTTTCCGCCGATGGAAGAATCGGCCTGCGCAAGAAGTGTTGTGGGAATCTGAATAAAATCAACACCCCTCAAAAAGGTTGCGGCTACAAAGCCTGTCATGTCTCCGATCACACCGCCGCCAAGGGCAACAAGGACCGTTTTTCTGTCCATTTTATTCTCGATAAGATAAGCATAGACTTTTCTTATCTCATCAAGATTTTTATTTTCTTCCCCTGCAGGGATTACGTATTTGATTACGGATTTGGATACGGGTTCAAGCTTCTTAATGACTTCCCCCGAATAAAGAGGATCAACATTAGAATCCGTAATAACACAGATGGCAGGCTTATCGGGATAAAGTTCTCCCACTTCAGCAGTAAGCGCTTCAAATGATGTTTTATAAACGATGTCATAGGAAGTCTTGGCAGAGGTTTTCACCGTGAGCCTGGACATATCTACAGTTTCATTATCTTTCATTAATAAACCTCAAAAAATAACGGACCGATAGCATTAAGCTAAACGGTCCGAAATGATCAATTCATTGAAATCAGAAAATTCCGTTTCCTTCAGGACCCTGAGCAGACAAAAGATCTCCGGAAAGAGTTACGCTCTCGGGAGTGATTACATACACATAATCGGATACTTTTTCCATACGGCATCCAAGTGCATAACAAGCTCCGCAAAGGAAATCATAAATGCTCTGTGCAAGTGAAGAATCAAGTCCCTGAAGATTAAGGACAACACTGTTCATGGACTTAAGATCATCAACAACTTCTGCAGCATCATTGAGTTCCTTGGGAAATCTCATGCTGACACCGGCATTAATTCCTGCGCTCATAGTCTTCCTCCGCGAATCCTGGTTTTTAAACATTCCCTTTGCAGCCTTCTTGGGCTTGTCCTGAGAATCATCATCGGTATTCTGATATTTAGCGGGCTGTTCGGTATCGTCTTCACCGAAGCCGTAATCTTCGTCGTCTTCTTCGTCTTTATTATCAAGTTTCATGAAATTAATAAACTTATCTACAGTACTACCCATCTTACCCTCTCCTAAATATTCTTAGAATAATCTCTTTCTCCGAAAATGGCGGTTCCTACTCTTACAAAAGTTGAACCTTCACTGAGTGCAACTTCATAATCTCCGCTCATACCCATTGAAAGAAAACCCATATAAACATTATCAATATTTTGCTTTTTTATGTCAATGGATAATTGCTTCAGTTTTCTAAAATATGTCCTGTTTTCCTCGGGATTATCGCATATCGGGGCACTTGTCATAAGCCCCTTTACACATACACCGGGAATCTTAGAGATTTCAAGCACGGAATCCATTATGTTTTTTTCGGTAAATCCGAATTTGGACTCCTCCTGCGCTACATTTACTTCAAGCAAAATATCTGTGGTAATTCCTGCTTTTTCGGATTGTTTTCCGATTTCCTTAGCCAGTTTGACGCTGTCCACACTATGTATAAGATATGTTTTTCCGATAAGATATTTTACCTTGTTGGTCTGAAGATGTCCGATCATATGCCATCTGATATCATCGGGCATTTGCGGAATCTTGTCTACAAGCTCCTGAACATAATTCTCACCGAAGTCTCTGCATCCGGCATCATATGCTTCTTTAAGAAGCTCCAAAGGCTTTGTCTTGCTTACGGCAACAAGAGTGCATTCCTCCGGATTTCGTCCTGCGATTTTAAGGTCATCTTTAACCTTATCAAGTACTTCCAAGTAATTCTCTTTACAACTCATTTTAATACCTGTTATTCATTTATAAACTGATCGTCCGATACTGTGTCGGCCCTGAGGGCTATATAGTCATATACCCTGAGTCCGTATGTTGAATTGGGCTTTACGATCGCATATTCGTCATTTTGAGCCAAAATCGTTATTTCCTTGAAATCCGCATACCCTTTATTAATGTTGTAAACTCCCGTCAGCGTACCTTTGTCTTTAATTGCAAAAACCTGCTGGGAGTTTTCCATATGAAGCGTGTCACCCGCCGTCAGGAACGTCTCATCCACGTAATAAACATGTGCCTCTTCATCATGGCTGTATACGGAGATTTCTTTTCTGATGGTGATGGGCTGACCGGTATCGTCATATCCCGATAGAATCACATAATAAATATTATTAACGGCATCAAATATTACAAAATTCTCGTTTATGAGATAGAATTCTTTTTCAATTATTGAAGAATTGGGTACTTTAAGTCCGGATTCTTCGTTAAGGATCAGCTCAATATCAAGGTATCTTTCATTAACGAAAGAAGACATGGAATTATTAAAATCAAGTCTGCAAAATACTTCCTTGTCATTTCTGATTATCGAAACAGCTCCCCAGGATTCGTACTGATTTCTGAGAAATCTGGTAAGAATGTACCCTTCTGATTCAAACGCCTCGGCGTCTGATTCTTTGATGGGAAAAATAATATACCAGTCTTCGCTCTCCGAAAGTTTATATACAACATCTCCCTCGGCTCTAAGCTCATTAGCGGAAATATTGGTCTTCTCGTATTTACGCTCGTCAAAAGTATCCATGGAGATATTGGCCGGATCAAAGTTCTCATATCCGTCAACCCAATAGGATACAACTCCGGCTTCTCCGCTGGTACAGTATTTAACCGCTGTGGAAAGTCCGCCTTCATCCTGAGCCTGTCTGAGTGATTCAAGGAAATTCGAGTTAGCTAGTTTCAGAACCGAATTCTGAAGCGAATATTTAAAAGAATAAACTTCCGTGTAAGAAACCGGATCGTAAGAATGCGAAAAATCGACGAGTTCATTTTTGAAATCGTCAAGCTCTTTATCGGTCAGAGTATTTTCAAGAAGTGACTGTGACTCCAGGTATTCGTTAAGCTTACCTGTTTCATCTACGGTGTAAACAATATCTCCCACCGCAACCTTCTGGCCTTCTCTTGCAAGGAAATTTACATATCCGGAATAGGGACTCTGGATAACATGTTCGTCCCTGAAGGCCATGGCTCTGTATATATTTTGTGATGAAAGTGACCCTTCTACGACTTCATATCTGACTATCGGGTCTGATGAGAAATATATGAATAAAACAATTACAACGTAAATAAAGATCCCTAAGAATAGGACCGTTCCGAAACCAAAGTTATGTTCTTTGGTGAACTTTCTGATGTTGTCCTGATTGTTGTTACTCATATAAAGACACCCCGGATGCGGCTTATACAGTCATATCCGGGGGTTTCAGTCAAATTGATATTAAAGGAAATTAATTGCTATCTTCTCGTTAGCCTGAAGACCTGCGGGGAATTTGCTTCTCTCGATGGAAACCGAAAGAACCATGTCTACCTTATACTTCTCCGAAAGTGCCGCAAGCTTCTCAACATTCTCGGTTATATCTTTATCGACCTGCTGAGAGATCTTAGCATAAGAATCGATAAACATTTCTTGAATATCGTGATTCTGGGAGATGATACCTGCAACGAAGCCATAGAACTGATCTGAATTGGAAATATCGAATTCGCTTACATTGATAAGTCTGATCTTGTTGTTGAGCTCATACATATGAGCCGTGTCCTTATCAAGATATACAATATTACCTGAGACGTTCTTTACATCGGCATTAACCCTGTCCAAAAGCTCCTTAGTCTTACCTTTGCCCTTCTGACCAACTATCAATGAAACCACTAATTTGCCCTCCGATGCTGTTATTTTAGTGTATCGACTCTTCCCGGAAAATCGTTTTCGGATTTAGCAGATCACTAATAAGATTATAGTTTAAAAAGCGTATTTTTTCAATCGCTTTTTAACCGTTTAATATAAGATTCATGAGCATTTTCTGATGCGTATAGAGCGTGTCCGTATCAGCGGTTCCCATGACGCAGGAAATATACGGATTACCTGCCGAATCCTTGCATAAAACAATAAGACAATGTCCTGCTTTGCCGGTAGTTCCGGTCTTCCCTCCGATGACGGTTATTCCCGCGGGAGCATTTACATCTTTATCGGTCCTGATAAAAAGATCGGTGCTTCTTACTGTTTTATCGACGGTGTTACCCTGTGAGTTGTAATAAACCGTGGAATATTCGGAACTTGAAACTATCTCGACGAATTTTTCGTATTTAATGCATTCGCTGAGAATAAGATACAGATCATAAGCGGTAGTCAGATGATCGTCTGCATCAAGTCCGTGAGGATTGGAAAAATGAGTATTTGTAGCTCCGATCTCAGCTGCTTTTTCATTCATCATGTTACAGAAATTTCCGATACTTCCGCCTACATGAACAGCTATGGCATTTGCGATGTCATTAGCAGAATACATGAGCATGAAATGAAGTGCCTGATCCATGGTCATGGTATCTCCGACCTTACCGGGAAGAACGGTTTCATCATATGCAAAGCCGGTAACTTCTTCACCGAGAACAATCTTTTCGTCCATAGAACAATTCTCAAGAGCCACCAGAGCGGTCATGAGCTTGGTTGTCGAAGCGGGATGAATCTGTCTGTGAACATCGTAAGCCGCAAGAGCGGTCTGATTGTTGATGTCTATAAGAAGATAAGATTCTACCTGTGTTGATAATTCAAGGTCGGGAACAGGAATATTCTCGTTTATAACACAAAGATCCGAAGCAAATGCATCCGCTTTCAGATCTGCGGTAAAGCCTCTTCCGGCCATCTCAGAAGATAAAACGGACGCAGAATAAGGGGATGCAAAATCGGATCCGCATCCCGTCATGAAAAGTGCAGCTATTATGAAAAGTGATAAAAAACTGAATTTTGATTTTCCGAAAAGACGGATCATTTATACATCTCTCTCCATTCAAGATCGCCTCTGTCGAGGGATTTTATAAGGAGTTCCGCACTTGCAAGATTGGTGGCAAGCGGAATGTTGTGAAGATCACAGTCCCTGAACACGTTCTCGACATTAGGCTCGTGAACGGTGGTATTTACGGGATCTCTTAAGAATATAACAAGATCGATCAGATTCTGTTCGATCTGAGCCGCAAGCTGCTGTTCTCCTCCCAAATGACCGGCCAGGAATTTATGAATCGAGAGATTGGTAACCTCCTCGATAAGTCTTCCTGTGGTTCCTGTGGCGTATAAGTCGTGCTTTGTCAGGATTCCGCGATATGCCACACAGAAATTCTGCATGAGCTTTTTCTTGGAATCATGAGCGATAAGTGCAATATTCATTATCCCCTAATACGGCCCCTTTCCATTAAAATTTAGTGTGAATTCATCCAGCGGATTCACTGAATGCTTCACCTGAAGCCTAACATTCAGAACTACCCCAAGTCCCAAATAAAGCGTTACAAGTGACGTAAGACCATAACTGACAAATGGCAGCGGAATACCGGTGTTTGGCATCAAAAACGTTGCAACGGCAATGTTCATAAAACCCTGTACACCGATAAAAGTACCCATTCCGGCACAAATGACGGCCCCTGCAGTATCTTTTGCCCGTATCCCCACGCTCAAACAGCTCAGGGATATCAAAAACAGTAACAAAATCGTGACCGAAGCTCCCCTGAATCCGAATTCCTCACCTATAACGGCAAAAATGAAATCGGTTTCGGCCTCCGAAAGAAAATTGCTGTTCTTGACCGATGTTATCTGATTATTCTTATAGCCTTTTCCCTCAAGCATTCCGGAGCCGATGGCGGTTACGGAATTGTTCTGCTGATAAGCGATGTCCGGGTAATCTTCGGGATACAGGAAACCATATATCCTCTTAAGCTGATAACCTTCCAAAACGCCGTTATCCGGATTGAGCATATAGCTGACAAAAGCGACTCCTACCGGAATAACTATCAGCATCACAATAAGTATTATCCTCTTCTTGATACCACTGGAAAACATAATGGCCGAAAAGATAAAAATCAGGACAATACTGGTCGACAGATCGGGCTGTTTGAATATCAAAAAAAACGGTACCAAAAACAGCGCTGAACATACCAAAAGCAAATGAAAACTGCTGATTTTATCCTTGTATTTCATAATAAACGAAGCCAAAAATAAAATCAATAACAGCTTGGCCAGCTCGGAAGGCTGGAAGGTTATAGCGCCGATATTAAGCCATCTTTGAGCATTGTGGGACGAATGTCCGCCCAAAAGAACCCAGACAAGCATTACAATGTTAAAAATATAGATCAGAATCCTGAATTTCAGAATGAAATGATAGTCAATAAGAGAGGTTATCACCATCATTACAGTACCGAAAATGATTCCTCCGATCTGTTTTTTTACATTCTCCTGACCGGCAAGGGTATCACCCATTGCCGAGGATATGGCAAATACACCGATTACGGATAATAAAACGGCGAAAAGTATTATTTTGAAGTCATAATCACGTATCCGATAGTTTTTTAGACTCATATATCTTCTCCATCACGACCCTGTTAAGGGGCCCTATGGTCAATTCTCCGTCACAGATCCTCGCAACCTTTGGTGCGGGCTTAAGCATTGCGGACCAGATAGGTTTGTTTTCAGGGGTATATTTCTTATCTCCGATTATCAGGCTCTCCGGCTCCATCTCTATGGCACATACAAAGGATGATTCATCTCCCGATGAACCGGCAAATGCGGAACCGTACAGTCCTCCGAGAACGATGATATTACCGCAGCTTTTTATCTGACTTCCGGGATTTACATCCCCAAGGACCAACACACTGTCTTCAACATCAATAACCTGTTTGTTCATTACGGATGATTGAAGGATTATACATTTATCGAGAGAATTAATCTTATCGTTTAATATCTCTCCCACTTTTTTGATATGCTCCTGGTCGTTTTCGTTTTTGCCCACAAGACAGGCTACATTGACATCGCAGCTTGCATTTATGGCATCAACGATAAGGGATTCTTCAATATCCGAAAGTTTTCTTCCCTCTATATCAAGAATAATAGAAGAGGTTCCCAGAAAAGCCTTCGATGCATAAAACTTATCCCTTACAAGACCGAGAAGCTCGTTAAAGTTCATCTCCGGATCAAGTATGAGTTTAATTGCTCCGTTATAGCTTTTTAGAGTGACTCCCTGACTCATTGATTCCTCCCAAAGGAAATATCAGTCTCTTCGTTCATCGGTAGCATATGCGGATTGTTCGGTTTCCGGCTCAACGTCGTAATAAGCCTGCAGGCATTCGTGAGCAAGCTGGGCTGCATAATCGGAATAGAAACCGAAAGGAATTCTTACGGAAAGAGCAACTTCCGCTTCACCTACAGCCGGCGCAAATGCGATGTAAAGTGCATGGTCCGGTTTAGATCTTGACTGCTGCGCGGTACCTGTTTTTCCGGCAACGGGAACCGGAATATCCGAAAAATAGGGTTTATTGTTAACACCGTCCATCATACCGTTTATAATGGCGTTCCACTGATAGTCTTCCATTTCCACGGTGTTATAAATTACGGGTTCATGTTCCCATACCGTTCTTCCGTATGAATCTTCTATATGATCAAGCAAAGTAAGATCATATGTTGTACCGCCGTTTGCGATACTCGAGACATATCTGGCAAGCTGCGTTGTGGTATATGCATTAGTACCCTGACCGATATATGATCGTACAGAGTCCTTATCGGATACATCGGGTTCATATTCTGTTATTTCCACACCGGATCTTACGGTAAGGCCGTACATATCCGCGTATTTATAGAGATATTCCAGACCCGCGGCATCGTCATAGTATCCGTTTAATGTAGCAAGACGGTATCCCACATTGAAGAAATACAGGTTACACGAATCCCTGATAGCCGTTCTTACGGTTTCATTACCATGTATGGCCGTACACTTGGAAGGCGGTTCGATATCCGTAAAAATTCCGTTACAGTTTATAAGGGTCGAAGTATTGATAACACCTTCTCCGAATCCCGCGGTAGCGGAAACAATCTTAAAGGTAGATCCGGGAGCTGCTTTATACTGAGTAGCAAAATTCAGCAAAGGTGATGAGTCGTCATTAAGAAGCCTGTTCCAATAATCGGTATCTACCGAATTTGCCAGCAGATTATTGTCATATCCGGGATAGGATACAAGGGCCAGAACCTGCCCGTTATTTGGATTTGTCATTACGACGGATCCGTTACAGGGTTCAAGGGCAAGCTGAGCCGGAGTAATATCCAGATTCGATATCCTGTTCACCATAAAGGTATAAGCGCTTATGGCACCGGAATTAAGACGATTGATCTCGGATTCGGGAATATAAATTGCTTCCTGCTCGATAAGAAGCTTGCATACCTGATATCCGCTGATCTTATCGTTTAAGATCATATATTTATAAAATCTTGTCTGGTATTCCTGGTCCGAATCACAGAGCTTGAAAATTTTAATTATCAGAGCATCAAAAATCTCGGATGAACTTGCATATTTGGACTCGAGGTCAAGCTTGGAAATATCAACCCATCCCATAGCAATTGCATGATCCAGTAAATCACCCAGAGCTACATCTCCGCCTTCATCCCATCCTTTATATACCGGATCCTCGGTATCGACTTCGGATGTCATTATTACTCCGTCATTCATCAGGAGCTTAACAATATAATACTGATATACCTTATATTCATCCGAGAGCTTTTCATAAGGAGTTCTCGTTGTTCTCATACCGGTTTCGAGAGTCGAATAAACCGTCTCCTTATAAGAAAGAAATCTCTGATAAACATCCTGTTCCGTAGGAAGCGCATCATCCGCAGCAAAATGAGATATATCCAGGACGTTATTTCTGAATACAGCATAATAAACATCAGCAATAGGGATGGTTTTGACAGAGTCCGTGGTTCTTACGGCATATTTGGCATTCTGGAGCTTTTGAATGAGGATATATGCGATCTTTCTCTCGGTAATATCATAAAGCTCCATTGTAAGTTCCATATCAATGGACAGATATACATCCTGCCCTCTTACCGCATCCTTATGCTCAAGCACGGAGAGAACCTTACCGGTATTATCAACCATGACTCTTTCATAGCCTTTGGTTCCCTGAAGAGTTGTTTCAAGGTAGTTTTCAATTCCGCTTTTTCCGACTACGTCTTCGGAAGTATATGAACCTTCCGTTGCACCCTCATCTATCATTCTCTGATTAAGAATATCAATTTCTTCGGATGATATTCTTCCGGTATATCCGAGAATATGTGCGAAATAGACACTGTTAACATATCTTCTGACTGTATCTTCCTGTATGGAAACTCCGGGAAGAATATCGGAATTTTCCATGATAAGAGCAACGGTTTCGGGTTTGACATCAGTCGAAATCGTAGTTCCGATATATTTTCGATATGAAGTAAGGCTCATGGCATAACGTATCTCGACCATCTCGAGCCATTCTTTATTGGAATATCCCTTGCCTTCAATAAATTCTGACTTGGTATCTTCGGGATCGATATAATCACCGATTGCAAAATGAAATCCCTTTCCGGATTTTCTGCTCAGATAAATCATTACCTGTACGGGTGTTGAATTCTTCTCTTCTTCCGTCAGATCTTTGGGATCGGCATGATCATATACGTCCGCAAGGAATCTGTTAAGATAGGTTCCCGAAACCGTATAAATGAATTCTCCGTCTTCGTTAAGTGAAATCTTGAAATCGGAATCGATGGTATCGCCGTTTTTCTCGATAAGCTTAATCAGGGTATAAACAAGCTCATTAAGTTGTTTGTCCTTACTTGAAGATGTTTCGAATGTATCCTCTATATTTACGGAATAGGCAAGTTCATTATAAGCGAGAATATTGCCGTTTCTGTCGTAGATATTTCCCCTTGTGGGCATAATATCCCTGACTTTTTCCTGTTCGAGGATGAAATTGTCAAGATATGTCTGTCCGTTAATGATCTGTAACACAAAGCATCTGTATAAGAGAACACCGCAAAGCAGGGTCATGATCAGATAAATGATCGTGACACGGCTTGTGAAAATATTTATTATTCTCTCACGCAGTCCGTCAAACATCCTGCTTTTCTCTTTCCTTCTTGATTCTCAGATTTCTGAAAAGTGTATCGATTCCGAGTAGTATCGGGTATATAACAAGCGAAACAAGGATTGTATAAAAAATCTCGGGAAGGATAACACCGGTCAGATAATAACCGATGGAAAGCTTTCCTCTCATGAGAAATGTAAAAATATAAAACAAAAGTCCGTAAGTAGCATCACTGAGTGTAAGGAGGATCATGGGAAGTCTGATATCCTCCGAATAAAACAGATCACTGAATCCTCCGTTTATATATCCGATGAACATGATGATCATCGCATTAAGTCCAAGCATATTTCCGAAGAAAATGTCCATCAGAAGACCGCAGAAGAATCCGACGATACATCCGGATTTTTCACCGTAAAAGAATCCGTAAATGCATGCTATCAGGACCATCAGATTAGGGATACAGTTACCAAGCTTCAGGTATGTAAAAACACCGGTTTGAAGCAGGAAAAAGAAAGGTATTGAAATTGCGATGAGAATTCGCTGAATCATTCGTAATCGTAATCTTTTAAATCCGTGATCACCAAAACAACGGAAAGGTGATCAAAATCCGTAGCTACAGAAATGGTTCCCGACTTGGTAAGGTTATTTGCATCGTTTTGAACGGTATCTATATAACCGATCAAAAGTCCGGGAAGGTATTTGTCACTTATATTGCTGGTAACGACTTTATCGCCTATTACAACAAGGCCGTCGGGGTCAGATAAAAGAGAAAAACTAAGCAATCCCCTGTCAACCAGCTTAAGATCTCCTGATACCATAAGTGTAAGATCCGAAGAAACAACCTGACCGCTTACATTTACACCGTCCGATATAATAGAAGTTACTCTCGCCCAGTTGGGACCGATCTTGGTAATTCTGCCCACAAGTCCGCCGCCTGCAATAACATTCATATCAAGAGCAAGACCGTCATCGGTTCCCTTGTCTATGATAAAAGAGGAATACCAGTTGCCTGCATCTTTGAAGATCACTCTGGCCCCTACTTTTTCATATGAATAATAAACCTCGGATAATCCGAGAAGAGCCTGCATATCGGTAAGTTCATAGCGTTCCTGTGTAAGGATGATATTTTCTTCAGTGAGCTCATCTATCTGTTCGCGCAGTCTCTGATTTTCTTCCAGAAGACTTCTTACCGAGGTCAGCTCCTCTTTACGGTTTCTGAGCCACTCTCCGGCTCTTGATATACCTTTTTCAAAAGGCACAATAACAGTACCGACCGCAGAATTTACGGGAACATCGAATATGTTAGTCCCATAGGTCAGTATCATCAAAAGAATGCATATACAAGTTAAAATAAGGAGGAGATATTTACTTGGCAGTGTAAATCTCTCCCCCTTGGGTTTTACGACAGGACTCATTTACCCATGCCCTCGGCACTCTGTGCCAGACCGGAATATTCCGGATCCTGAATAATTCTTCCGAGACCGTATGCCGTTGATGTAAGCGGTTCATCCGTAACGTTAACCTTAAGTCCGGTTCCGTCAGCAATCCTCTCTACCAGATGTGAAACCTGGCTTGCTCCGCCGGTAAGATATATTCCGTTTCTGAATATATCCGCAGACAATTCGGGAGGAGTTCTCTCAAGAATAAATTTAATGTTATCGATTATGGTCTTGAAATCACCTTCAAGAGAATCAACAATAAGTTTTGTGGGAATCTCTCTCTGAACGGGAAGCCCGGTTACGATATCACGTCCGTATACCGTTGCGCCTTTATTGTTCTTCTCGAGTTCCTTAAGATTCTTCTTAACCTCTTCGGCAGTCTTTCCTCCGATCATAAGACCGAATTCATTTCTTACGGCAGCTCTGATGGAATCGTCAAATTTAAGACCGCCCTCTTTGATAAGTTTGGATAGAACGATACCGCCAAGCGAAAGAACCGAAATTTCCGTAGTTTCAAAACCGACATTTACAACAAGAACACCTACGGAATTCTTAACATCTATGCCCATACCCACGCCGTCTGCGATGGCCATCTGAGTGACATAGATCTTGTGAGCCTTGATACCGGCTTCTTTAAGAAGATCGTAGAAAGCTCTCTTCTCTACATCGGTGATATCGTAAGGAACGGCAATAAGGAAATCGGCGTTCTTGGGGCTTCCGCCCTGAAGATCGCTGATGATGTACTTTACGAGAAGCTCAACATTATGAAGATCTGAAATTACACCGCAGCTTAAGGGATATGAAATCTGAATATTGGCGGGTGCTTTCTCATGCATCTCGTAAGCCGAATCACCGTATGCAAAGAACTCGCTCTCATCCTTAATTGCGATCATATTCTTCTGAATGGTGATCGTATTGTCATTATTGTTAAAAATCTTGATGTGGTTGGTACCAAGGTCGATACCGTAAGCATTTGCCGGCATAATATTTCCTTTCTCTACCGTAAAAGTCCTGATTCGTTATAACTGTAATACAGATTATCTCCGATAATTATATGATCCAAAAGCGGTATTTCCATTAATTTACAGCTTTCGGACAGCTTCTTTGTAAGTTCGTTGTCCTCTTTGGAAGGACTGGGATCTCCGCTGGGATGATTATGCATCAGGATCAGATGAACCGCTTCGGCATCAAGTGCTTCCATCATTATGGACCTGATACTGACTAAAGACCTGTTTACACTGCCTTTTGATACTTCCGATTCCCTCAGAACTCTGCCTTTTGAATCTATACTCAGAAGGATTACTTTTTCGAATTTGTTATGTCTCATCCGTTCCATGTAGTAGCCCGCAACAGATGATGCATTCATTACATTTAATCCTTCGGCCAGTTTGGCTTCATGCATTCTCCTGGATACTTCCGCAAGAGCTTTCAGCTTAATGGCTTTTACTCTTCCTATTCCGGATATTCTCTCAAGGTCTTCGACACAGGAATCATAAAGTCCCAACAATCCTGTTCTCGGATATTTTCCCAGCTCCAAAACTTTTCTTGAAAGCTCAACCGCGTCACTGCCTTTTGTACCTGTTCTGAGAATTATGGCAAGGAGTTCTGCATCGGTTAAACTTTCGGGACCTAACAAATCAAATCTTTCGTACGGTTTTTCCTGTTTTTTATCCGTTTTATTCTTCATATGCGCCTTTCCCCTTCTCCGGGGCAACGCATATCAGATCTTCATAAACTTATAACCTACAAACGCGGCTATCATACCGAGAATACCTGCAATGGTTATATTAAAGGTAAGTCCGAATGTAAGGATGACAAATCCGAGATTTACTTCCAGCGGTGATGTAAGCCCGAACTGTCCGCCATATGACAAAAACTCGATATTACAATGTGTTCCGATGAGATTACCCAGTATGAAACCGATAATCACCAGAAAAAATAAAATCCATCCCTTATATTTCATTTAACAGTCTCCAAAAATAACATATGATTGCAAAACATTCCTTATCGCAATCTTTGTTATTTTAACACAAAATCAGGCCTTTATCCACCAGAGTTTGGAAGGCTTTGATAATGCCGAATTTACCGTGAGACCATGTAATACCGCCTTGAAAATAAGCGGTATAAGGCTCTCTTAAGGGGCCGTCTGCGGACAATTCGATGGAAGAACCGGACACAAAAGCACCGGCAGCCATAATTACTTTGGAATCATATCCGGGCATATCCCAGGGTTCGGGAGCAAAAGAAGAATCCACGGGTGCAGCCGCCTGTATTCCTTCGCAAAAGGCTATGAGGCCTTCGGGTTTTCCGAAAGTGATAGCCTGTATAATGTCATGTCTTTCTTCGGATCCTGAAGGAAAGCTTTCATATCCGAATTTTTCAAAGAGATTTGCGGCAAAAATTGCACTTTTTAATGCAGAAGCCGTAACTGTAGGTCCCATAAAGAAGCCCTGATACATTCTGGGAAGCGCTTCAAGGGAAGGTCCGACTTCTCTTCCGAGTCCGGGAGCGGTTAATCTGTAAGAACATTTTTCAATACATTCCTTTGTTCCCGCTATATACCCTCCAACCTGAGCAAGTCCTCCGCCCGGATTTTTGATAAGGGAACCAACAACCATATCAGCCCCGAAATCCGAAGGTTCATAAGGTTCAACAAATTCACCGTAACAGTTATCTACCATACAGATAATGTCTTTTCTCACGGCTTTGACGGTTTTGATAATTTCAGCAATCGTATCCACCGAAAGTGAAGGTCTGGTCTGATATCCTTTGGATCTTTGAATGGTTACCAGCTTTGTTTTATCGTTAATGGCATTTCTGATATTTTCAAAATTCGGAGTGCCGTCCTCATTCAGGTCAGCCTGAGCATAAGTAATACCATATTCGGCAAGTGACCCTGTGGAAGGACGGATACCGATGACCTCTTCAAGGGTATCGTAAGGCTTTCCGACGGCGCTCATAAGTTCATCTCCGGGTCTCAGGTTACTCATAAGAGCTAAAGCAAGAGCATGAGTTCCGCAAGTTATCTGAGGTCTTACAAGACAATCCTCGGTGTGAAAATAATCCGCATAGACCTTTTCGAGGGTTTCCCTGCCAAGATCGTTGTATCCGTAGCCTGTTGTTCCCATCAGACAGCTTTCATTAACATTGTTTTTCTGAAATGCTTTTAAGACTTTCAAAGTACAATAATCGGCATTATCATCAATCTTGCGGAATCTGTCATCCAGAGATTCCAGAACATCTTTCGAAATTTCTATTACTTTATCGCTGATCCCAAGCTCTCTGTAGAGCTGTTTTGAAACTTCATTCATTGAAAATTCCTCTTTTCAAACATTCTCTGTACATAAAATCTGACATTTTATTATTATCGCCTTCAAAATCACCGCGATTTATATAAATCACATCAGGCTCTCTTTTATACCATGAAACCTGTCTTTTTGCAAAATGTCTGGTTCTTAGTTTTATATTGTAAACAGCTTCTTCAAGAGAATATTCACCCTTGATATAGGGAATCATCTCTTTGTAGCCTATGGCCTGCATCGAAACAAAGGAAGGGTCTGCCCCCTTCTCAAGAAGAGTTCTGACTTCCTCTTCAAGGCCGGCCTCTATCATCTTATCGACTCTTTTATCAATCCTTTCATACATCAGCTCTCTATCATCCATAAGAACAAAGTATGCGGCGTTAAATTCAGGTTCTCTTTTACTCTCCTCTTCATTGTGATCGGATATTTTCTTGCCGGTAAGATGATGGTATTCAAGAGCTCTTATTACTCTTTTTACATTACCTTCCGGAATTTTATCCGCACTTTCCGGATCGACTTCAGAAAGCCTTTCATGAAGATAACCCGCTCCGTTAAGCTCGGCAAGTTTCTGTAAAGAACCACGGTATTCTTCATCGGGACCTTCATCGTCAAAGTTAACGCCTTTTAACAATGCCTGAATGTAAAAGCCTGTTCCTCCGACAACAATAGGAACCTTTCCTCTTTTATATATATCCGCTATAGCCTCCGAGGCCATCTCCTTAAAACGAAACGCGGAATAATCTTCGCATATATCACATACATCAATAAGATGATGGGGAATGCCTCTTTTCTCTTCTTCCGTGATCTTGGCACTGCCGATATCCATCCCCTTATAGACCTGGGCGGAATCAGCTGATATAACCTCAAGATCATGCTGCATGGCAAATAAAACGGAAAGATCCGTTTTACCTGTTGCCGTAGGACCGGATAGGATTATAAGAGGAGGTTTGTTAATCATCAGTTGACTATTCGCTGGAATTTCTTTTCCATTTCATTTTTTGTTATGGATATTATGGTGGGTCTTCCGTGAGGACAATTGTAAGGATTATCCAGGGTCAGCAGTTCATCTATAAGTTTTTCCGCCTGTTCAGATCCAATACGGTCGCCGCCCTTTACGGAAGCTTTACAAGCCATACCCGCAATCTTTTCATCTATTGTCTTAAAGCTTCCGAGACCGGGATTCTCGGCAAGTTCGTCAAGGATCGCAAGGAAAAGCTCTTTCTCCGAATGCCTGAACAGATCGGTAGGAACGCCCCTTAATGCATATTCATTACCGCCGAAGTTTTCTATCTCGAAGCCGATATTTCTGAAACTATCAATGTTATCGTTAAGAACAGCTTCCTCGGCGCCGGTAAGAGTAACAATGATCGGAGGCATAAGCATCTGTGTGGGATGAACGCCTTCATGAATTCTTTTTACGAACCGTTCGTAATTAACCTTTTCGTGTGCCGCATGTTGATCTATTATGAACATCTGCTGTTCGTATTGAACAATCCAGTATGTATCAAAGACCTGACCTATTATCTTATAAGCGGCTCTCTTTTCGGCATCAAGGAGATGGTCTTCAAAAAGCTGCGCCTGTTTAAAAGAAGTATTTTCAAGGAATGTATCCGCATCTGATTTGGTGTTTTTTTCGGTTTGTACCGAGGCTGTAGCGAGGTCCGATGAAGATTTATAATCTGCTTTTATATCTTTACGATCATCTTCAAAAAACGAATCCTCAGATACGATGCCGGCGTCATCCGAAGGAGCAAAATTATATGATACTGAAGCCTTTAAAGGAGAAGATACTGATTCCGAATAAGCTTTAACCGCACTTTCGACACCGGAAAATCCCGTTCTTTTAATCTCAAAAGGTTCGGGATTTTTGCCTGATGCTACTTCAGCAGCACTTTCTTTGGAAAGCTCCTTTTTATCTGCATCGCTTGTAAGAATGTTCTCGGGAATCATTTCTGCTTTTGTCATAACATCATGAATAGATGATGAAACAAAAGCAAAAAACATCTGCTGATCGGATATTCTGACATCCAGCTTTGCAGGATGTACATTAACATCTACCTTGGAAGGATCGATGGTGAAGTTTAAAAACACAACAGGGAACTTATGAAGCATAAGATATTCCCTAAATCCTTCTTCCACAGCCGTTGATATAAAATTATTCTTCACATATCTTCCGTTCAGGAAATAAATCTCCATATTACGGTTTGATCTTATGATCTCAGGCTTGCCTAAGAATCCTGATACCTTAAATCTGTCATTTTCGGCAGATATGGGAACAAGACTTCCTGCCGTTTCTCTTCCGAATACTCTGAAAATAACCTCCATCAGGTCACCGTTACCCGAAGTGTGGAACCTGGAACGGTTGTCCATAGAATACTGGAAAGATACTTCCGGATGGGATAAAGCTATCTTTTCCATAAGCTCCGCAACATATGAGCCTTCCGTGGAATTGGTTTTCAGGAATTTCTTTCTGGCCGGAGTGTTATAAAACAGATTTCGTACTATGACAGTGGTTCCCGAAGGAGCTCCTATCTCTTCAAAAGAAATCTCATCACCGCCTCGGATGATGAGTCTGTTTCCGGTAAGTGAACCGGGAAGTGCGGAAATCATTTCGGTTTCGGAAACCGCACATATACTTGCAAGTGCCTCACCTCTGAAACCCAGAGTCGTTATGGAGTCGAGATCGCTTGCATTGTCTATTTTACTGGTTGCATGTCTTAAGAATGCGGTCTTCATTTGATCCGGTTCTATACCGCATCCGTTATCGGTAACACGTATCAGATCAAGGCCACCGGCTTTGATCTCAACCGTTATGGCCGTAGCTCCCGAGTCAATCGCATTCTCAACAAGTTCCTTAACAACATTGGAGGGACGCTCTACCACTTCACCGGCAGATATCCTGTCTATTGTTTCTTTGTTTAAAACTTTAATCATACTTTATACCTGTTCTTGATCTTATTCTGCAATCTGTGAAGCGTATTAAGTGCATCAAGAGGTGTCAGATTCTGAATATCTATATCTTCGATTTCCTTAAGAAGGTCTTCATCGGATACAAGATCAAAAAATGAAAGCTGTCCGCTGTCGACCTCATCAGGCTTGGTAACCTTTTTGGTCTTACCGCTGCCCTGTTCACCTGCAGCAATAGATTCGACTATGGTTGAGATATCCTGAAGGGCAAGGGAAGAAGCAATTTCCTTGGCTCTGTCTATAACTATATCCGGAACTCCCGCAAGTTTAGCAACCTGAATTCCGTAGCTTCTGTCAGCACCGCCTTTTATTATCTTACGAAGGAAAACAATATCATCCCCGGATTCCTTTACAGCGATGCAGTAGTTATGTACATTATCAATCTTGCCTTCAAGCTCTGTGAGCTCATGGTAATGAGTCGCAAACAGAGTCTTTGCACCCAGTATGCGTTTGTTGCTGATATGCTCGATCACGGCCCACGCAATGGCAAGTCCGTCAAATGTAGAAGTGCCTCTGCCGATTTCATCCAAGATAAGTAGACTCTTGGAAGTAGCATTTCTGAGGATATTGGAGACCTCATTCATCTCAATCATGAAAGTGGACTGGCCTGATGCAAGGTCATCGGAAGCACCGACTCTTGTAAAAATACGATCCACAACACATAGATCCGCACTTGTTGCAGGAACATATGAGCCTATCTGAGACATAAGTACGATAAGAGCGGTCTGTCTCATGTAAGTTGATTTACCTGCCATATTGGGACCGGTAATGATACTTACCAGATTGGAAGAATTATCAAGATAAGTGTCATTTGAAACAAAGAGTTCTCCACCCAGCATCTTTTCGACTACGGGATGTCTTCCCTCTTTGATATTGATTATTCCTTTGCTGTTGATATGAGGTTTTACATATCTGTTGACTTCGGCAATATATGCAAGATCCGTATATACATCCAGAAAAGCGATGCACTTTGCGGTTTTAAGGATTCTTTCGCTCTCGGCACCTACGGTATTTCTGATCTGACAGTAAAGATCATACTCAAGATTTCTGATTTTCTCTTCTGCATTCAGAACACTGTCCTCAAGTTCTTTGAGTTTAACGGAAGTGAATCTTTCACAAGTTGTAAGTGTCTGACGGCGTATGAAATCATCCGGAACTTTATCCAGATATGAATTGGTAACTTCAAAGAAATATCCGAAGGATTTATGGAATTTAATCTTCAGTCCCTTGATACCTGTTCTTTCTTTTTCGGCTTCCTCAAGCTGTGCAAGCCAGCCTTTACCCTCCGTTTTGGCAGATCTTAATCTGTCTACTTCTTCATTAAAGCCGTCTTTTATTATATTTCCGTCCCTGATTGTAGTTTCGGGTTCTTCTTTTATGGAATTTGTTATAAGAGATTCGATATCGGCAAGCACATCAAATCTCTCTTTAATACCATCAAGTTCTTCAGAGTGAACATCCTCAAGTACGGTTTTGATATGAGGGAGCATCTGAAGTGATGAAGCCAGAGATAAAAGATCCGGAGGAGTGGCTGTTCCGAAACTTACTCTTGCAAGAAGTCTTTCCAAGTCATAGACAGGGGTGAGATATTCTCTAAGCTCATCACGAGCGATGGTATTTGAATTAAAAGCAGAAATTGCATCCTGCCTTTTTACGATTTCTGTTTCATCAATTAAGGGCTGCTCAAGGAAAGTTCTGAGAAGTCTTCCGCCCATTGCGGTTTTTGTCCTGTCCAAAACTCCCAGAAGAGATCCTTTTTTCTGTTTGTCTCTTATGGTTTCTGTAAGTTCAAGATTTCTCCTGGACGAAGAATCCAGCATCATGTACTTATCGGCAATATAGGGATGAATCTCTGAGAGATTTCCAAGATCCGTTTTCTGGGTATCATGAAGATAGATAAGTGATGCACCGGCTGCAAGAACACCCGGGATCATGGAATCAAGACCCAGACCGATAAGACTCTTTACCTTGAACTGTCTTAAAACTTCACCTGTAGCGGTCTTTTCTTCAAATACGGCATTATCAAGAACAGTAACAGGTATGCTGTATTTTTCTTTGATGGAATTAAGAAGATCGCTTTGAACGGAAAAAGCATTATTGCAGATAATTTCGGAAGGATCAAATCTTCCCAAGTAGTCACTTATTTGGTTGACGCTTGAAAGCTCGGAAACAAGGAATTCTCCGGTAGATACATCAACCACACTGATACCGATACCGTTATCCTGATAACAAATACACATCAGATAATTGTTTTTGCCGGAATCAAGAGTAAGGGAATTGATATTGGTACCGGGAGTGACAACTTTGATTACTTCACGTTTGACAAGGCCTTTTGCAAGCTTCGGATCTTCCACCTGTTCACAGATAGCAACCTTATATCCCTTGGAAACAAGTCTGGATATATAGGTATCCGCAGCATGAAAAGGAACGCCGCACATGGGCGCTCTCTCTTCCATTCCGCAGGATTTTCCGGTAAGAACAAGCTCCAGTTCTCTGGATACCTGAACGGCATCATCAAAGAACATTTCGTAGAAATCACCGATCCTGTAGAAAAGTATGGAATCCGGATACTCTTTCTTAGTCTCCAGATAATTTTGCATCATAGGTGAAACATCATTTATATCCGGCATCGTAAAGCTCCTTTAAGCCTTGCTTCCCATGTAATAAAATCCCCTGCATTCATCCAGTCTAACAGGAATGATATTTCCTATCATCTCTTTACAGCCTTCAAAATGAACGATCATATTATTGGAAAGTCTACCAGTAACATATCCTTCCATAGAGGAATTTTCCTCCTCAACAAGGGCATCCAATACCTGTCCCTGCCATCTGAGGCTCTGCTCTTTTGCAGTCTCCTGAACAACCTTTAAAACTCTGTCAAAGTTTTCTTTTACAAGAGTTTCGGGAACCTGATCTTCCCTAACAGCAGCGGGTGTACCCATTCTTTTAGAATAGATAAAAGTAAAAGCATTATCGTATTTTACTTTATTGATCACATCTATTGTGTCATCAATATCAGAAGAAGTTTCACCGGGAAATCCCACCATAATATCGGTTGTCATGGCAATATCGGGAATCTCATTTCTTATCTTAAGAGCAAGATCAACATACTGCTCCTTGGTATATCTTCTGTTCATCTCTTTAAGAACTTTTGTGGATCCGCTTTGAAGAGGAAGATGAAGATGTCTGCAGATCTTCTCATTTTCTTTAATGGTCTTTATGAGTTCATCGGATAGATCCTTTGGATGCGAAGTCATAAATCTGACTCTCTCAATTCCGGGAATATCACAGGTTCTCTTCAAAAGTTCGGGAAAAGAAATCTCATGTTCAAGACCGTTACCGTAAGAATTAACGTTTTGTCCCAGAAGCATGATCTCCTTTACACCTGAATCCGCAAGTTTTTTAACCTCTGACAGAATATCGGCACTTTCTCTGCTTCTTTCCCTTCCTCTGACATGAGGAACAATGCAATAAGTACAGAAATTATTGCATCCGAACATGATATTTACGCCTGATTTAAAAGGATATTTTCTGAGTACGGGAAGGTCTTCGACGATGTTGTCGGTATGATCCATGATCTCATAAATATGTCTTTCGCCCGATAACAGTCTGTTTAAATACTCGGGGAAAGCGTAAAGATTATGAGTTCCGAATATAAGATCAACAAAAGAATAGGACTTCTTTAAACGCTCAAAAGCTGAAGGTTCCTGGGGAAGACATCCGCATATTCCGATAAGCATATCCGGATTCTTCTTTTTCCTGGAATGAACCTCGCCCAGATGACCGTACAGTTTCTGATTGGCATTATCTCTGACGGTACAGGTATTATACAAAACAAAGTCGGCATCCTCGGTATCTTCGAGAAGTTCAAATCCCGCAGATACAAGGATACCGGCTAATTTTTCGGAATCACGCGCATTCATCTGACATCCGAAAGTGACTACGGATGCAGTGAGTTTACGTCCTATATTTTCTTCGGCAATTTTTAATGCATTTGCCGACTCATTGATAAAAGAAAGCTGTTTTTCTGTTGCCAGAATGTCTGACTGTTTCATTAGCACTCCATCAGGAGCGTGTTTCACCAAAATATCCGGCCAGACAAATGGTAGGTCCGGTATGTGTACCGATCATAGGGCCAATGCTGTTTACCATAAACTTCTTAAAGCCCAGACGCTCCTCAATTAAATTTTTAAGATATTCGGCATCTTCGGGACAATTTCCGTGAGCAACCATAATGGTATCGTTCATATCACGGTATGATCCCATATGCTCTTCCATATAATCAACTATATGATCAAGGCTCTTTTTTCTGCCTCTGATCTTGCCGCCCGCATCGAGTTTGCCTTCATTATTGACGGTAATGAAAGGCTTAATTGCAGCGACTGTACCGATTACAGCGCTTGTCTTGCTTACTCTTCCGCCTCTCCAAAGATCCATGAGATTATCTACTGTGATAGCAAGGCATGCATGTATGGCATTTTCACGAACGTATGAGACTGTCTCGTCAAAGCTCTTGCCTGCATCTCTCATATCAACGGCCTTTGTTACAAGAAGCATTTCTCCGAGTGAACCCGTAAGGGAATCAACAACTTCAATTCTCTTTCCGGGATGCTTCTCCATTACTTCTTTAGCACCGGCTATAACGCTCTGAACGGTGCCCGAAAGACCTGTTGAAATACCTATAAACAGGAATTCATCAGCCTCGTCGATTCTTTCTTCAAAGAATTTCTTAGCCTGATCGGGATTAACCTGTGATGTTGAAGGCTTTGCACCTTCGGCAAGTCTTTTATAGAACTCTTCTTTGGGGAGTTCAACTCCCTGATTATACACCACTCCGTCGATTATTGTAGCAAGGTTGATGGTTTCAATACCATGCTCTGCGGCATAATCCTCAGGAATATCGGATCCGTTATCTGTGTAGATCTTAAACATATTATACCTCCGGTCAAATCTAAAGTAAGTTATAGCTTACACCGAGTGATATAATACATCAAACAGATATAGAAAAACAATTAAAATATTATTAAAAAACACTATATATAGTATTTAATTCTACATATGTGTTTTCTGCTTATTTTCCCGTACTTCCAAAGCCGCCGTTTCTGGACGCGGTAACCTGATCATCTTCGGTAATGCCGTAAGGAAGGAATATTCCCTGGGCAAAGGCATCGCCTTCTTTGAGGTCAACAACTTTCCCCTCATTGGAATCATTGGTAAGTTTAACGAAAATATGTCCCTCGTTATCGGAAAAATAGTAATCGCTGTCGATGATTCCTACTGTATTGTTCAGCTGAAGTCTGAATTTGAATCCGAGGCCGCTTCTGGGGAATACGGCAAGCATCCAGTCCTCAAGCATGGAAACTCTGATTCCGGTGGGAATCTTCACGGTCTGACCGGGCTCGAGATGAATATCCACAGTAGTCCTGATGTCATAGCCCGCACTTCCTGTGGTCGCTCTTACGGGAAGCTGAATATGATCATACTTTTCTTTTAATATCGCGTCATCCAGTCCAAAGTCTTCCATTCCTGACTTAAACTGATCAAATGATACTTTCTCAAATTTACCTACTCTGGTCATGATTTCTCCTATCTACGGCCATGTACAAGCTTGTCAGTATTTGTGCTCATGCGCCGTACTCACTAAATTCACATTCGTTTCGCAAAACAGATTGCTTCTGCGGAACTCGCTACGCTCAAACAAGTCCTCGAAGCAATCTTGCGAAACTCTGTTCATTAAGTGAGTCGGCAAAATCGCAAAAATACTGACAAGAACTTGTTCATGGCCTTACATTAGTACATGCAAGGAACACCTGATTTAGAACTGCCATATACTGAATTTGGATCCAGTACAGAATAATGGTCGGGACAATGAATCTTAACTTCACCGGAAGCAAGGGAATCCTGAACGTCGATAACACGCTGGTTAGAACTTCCCTTCCAGAGAAGGGTTACATCGCGAAGGTTTTTGTCGTATTTTCCGTCGACGACGACATCCACGTATTTCATAAGAGGCAACATTTTGATTTCTTCCCAGGTATAGCCGGTATAAAGCCATACTGTCTTCTTGGGAAACTTATCTTTAAAGGACTTAAGAAGATTCGTAATTTCATCACGGTTGCCGGGATAGAGAGGATCACCGCCGCTTAAGGTGAGTCCGGAGATATAATCACGTGCAAGGAGATCAAAAAGTTCTTTCCTCGCATTATCGTCAAAGTATATGCCGCCGTCGGGATCCCATGTCTGAGGGTTCTGGCACTGACTGCACATATGTGAACAACCGGATACCCAAAGAACGATACGTAGTCCGTCACCGTTTTTCATATCATCTTTTGTAATATCATGATATCTCATTACATGGATCTTCTTTCCGAAATCTCGATCATCTTGGCATCGTTAAGCCTGGTGTCACCATGAGTTCTTGAATAAGACAGATAACCGTTCATACGGTCGATCTTGGTCAGGTTTCTGCTGCCGCATACGGGGCAAACATCCATTGATAACTCTTCATGACCGCAATCATCACAATAAGAAAGCGACAGATTTACACCTTCATAAAATCCCATCTTCATGGCACGTCTTATAAGAGTTTTGATGGCAACAAGATTATAATCAACGGGATATTTTACATACTGGATTTTTCCGCCGTTAAACAGATCCCAGAATCTCTTTTCATAGTCCTGTTTTTCTATGGGTGATATATCCTCGGTAACATGACAATGGAATGAATTGGATACATATTCCCTGTCGGATACACCTTCAACTATTCCGAATTTGTTCCTGAACTGCTTGACCTGAAGACCGCAAAGGTTTTCAGCGGGAGTTCCGTAAATTGCATAAAGCTTATGGTCTTCTTTTTTAAACTGAGCAATCTTCTCGTTGATATGTCTCATGACTTCAAGAGAAAATTCCGCGTCTTCAACCAGCGATTTGTGATTATATAGCTGCTGAAGTTCATTTAAAGCGGTTATTCCAAAGGATGCCGTTGCGGACTCAAGAAGAGGTTTTATCTTGTCGGAAAGTTCCAGGTGTCCGCCTCTGAATCCTCCCATACAGTAAGCAAGAGGATTGGTGGAAGCCTTCATTTCACCCAGGTAAGAATAGGTCCTTAAATGAAGATTTCTTATAAGTTCAAGATAATAGTCAAGGATCTCATAGAAATCCCTGTTCTCTTTTCTGCTGCGGGCAAGGATCATAGGAAGATGCAGTGAAACAACGCCTATATTAAAACGTCCGATATAAACGGGCTCATCATCTTCGCCTGCGGGTTCAATTCCGCCTTTTTCATACCAGGGAGAAAGGAAAGCTCTGCATCCCATGGGAGAAATAATCTTACCGTACTTTTTATATATTGACGGAACATAACCTTCACCTGTAAGGGAAAGGTAATCGGGATACATGGTCTTGGAAGAGCATTTAACTGCAAGATCGAATATGTCCTCAAGCTCTCCGCCTTCTCCGTGAAGCTTTTCATCATAAAGGAACACAATCTTGGGGAAAAGAACGGGTTTCTTTCTGCCCTTCTTGCCCTGTCCTTCCATGTGTACTTTCAAAAGGGCTTTGGTTGCCATTTTCTGAAAATCACTTGTTCCGGTACCTGCGGTCACGGTTATGAAAGGATAATCGCCTCTGCTGGAAGCAACAGTATTGAATTTATATTCCCATCCCTGGAAGCCCTGCTCAAATTCCCTTTCAACTCCCGCAAGTGCAGCCTCGGAAGCTTTTTCTTCGGGAACGCCGAGATCCATATATTTTTTTCTGGCCTTTTCATACGAAAGCTTTGCATAAGGCTCAAGGGTATATTCCACGGAAGGAATGGTAAAGCCACCGTACTGCTGAGATGCCGCGGAGAGTACTATATCTCCCATTACATCAAATGCGGTATCAAGACTCTTGGGCTCGTTATACCAGATATTGCCCATCTCAAATCCGCCCTTCAAAACGGATGCGATATCAAAAAGACAGCAATTCATGGTATCACGTCTGGAGGACATATCATGAATATAGATATATCCGTCACGGCAGGCCTGAATCTCTTCGGTGGTAAGGAAGAACTTCTGGTATAACTCTTTATTCAGCTGGTTGAAAATAAGACTTCTCTTGGTCGAAACCAGTGCGGAATCCGTATTGGAATTCTCCTTGTCACCGATGTACATGATAGACTGGGATTTCTTATATACATCGTCAAGCATTCTTACAAAGTCCTGCTTGTAATTGCGATAATCCCTGTAGCTTTTGGCAACAATCGGTTTAACCTTTTCGAGAACCTCTTCTACGATGTTGTGCATCTTTGGGATCGGTATCTCATTTTCGGGAAGGGAATCAACCTTTTCGATAATAAGCTCACAGATCTTTCTGTTATCTTCATCGGAAAATTCCGTAAGAGCTCTGTATGCACTCTTTCCGACAGCATTAATAACCTTCTGCACATTGAAGATTTCCTTGGATCCGTCCTTTTTGATCACATAAACTTCAGACGAAGGTTTATAGATTTTTCCGTAATCGATGCTTTCTGCCACGACGTTCCTCCGGGTTACATATTTTCCAACAATGATTTTAAATAGTCTTTATATGCTTTAACTGCCGTATCGGGACCTGCCAGTTTAACATCCTTACCCAGGCCTGACAGCCAGCCGTAGAACTGGTTTGATACATAGCATTTGGTTCTTATGACAATTCTTCCTTTTTCGCCTTTTCTCTGTGCGACATCGGTACCGAATCTGTCATAAGCGATACCTATCAGTTCTTCGGGAAAATCAAGTATTACAGTCTCCTGCTTGCCTCCGTACATGGAAAAGGTTTCTTCCACGTATGAGGAAATATCGATTTTCTTATATTCTTCGGCTCCTTCACGTCCCTCATCGGTACATGTCACATGCCTCATCTTATCGACACGGAAATGTTTCATCTTACCGGCTTCTGAATCATATGCCAGAAGATAATAATTCTGATCCTGCCATATAAGAGACCAGGGGCTTAATACTCTTTTCTTTTTTCCCTTAGTAACCAGCTTTTTATCCGGGCCCCATACCAAATATTCAAACTCAACCTTTTTTTCATCCTGAATGGCCCTTGATAAAGTATCCACATTATACAGAACATCCTCGTTGGGTGTTTTGGTATCCGAGGAATAAATATTTCTTATCATGGTGGACGCCATGTAAGTACTTGTCTGTTCCTTCAGCTTTCCCGCCAAAATCTTGGTTTTTCCCGCAGAAATGAATTTCGATGAATAAACGGCATCCGCAAGGAGTCTCAATTCGGCATCTTCAAATTCTCTTGAAACAAGCTTATATCCGCCGCCGGATTCATGAATAATATCAAAGCCCGCATCCGTAAGCGACTTTATATCATCATATAAAGTCTTTCTGTCACACTTAAGCCCTTCATTTTGGATACTTTCAAGCAAATCCGAAGCTTTAAGTGCATGATTCTCATCTGTTTTATTTTTCAGAATATCCAGGATAAGCAGAATTCTGGTCTTATTGTTATATATATTCATGTGCAACTTTTTACAAAAATAAAAAGGATACGATCAGACCGTATCCTTTTTCAGACTTATCAATTATCGGATCCGGATGTAACAGCTTCTGAAGATACTTCCTTGACCGATTTTGAGTCCTTTCTGTTCCTCAGTATTCTTCCGGCCGCAAAACCGAGAGCCGCCACTGCGACAATTATTATCATAAGGAGCAGATAAGACAAAAACGAATTGGAAAATGCAATGAATTTATCCATAATTAACCTCCGACGGCCGACTACATATTGTACGGAAAAATCGGGGCATAACCCACTAAAACACTCTATTTAGTATACCTTTTAGAAGGCTTTCCAGTCAAGGGAAGCACACAATTTTTCACTTCTTGCAATAACTTCTTCGGGAAAGCCGTTTTTCCTTAAAAGTGCTATGGCATTGGTGCTTACGGAGGGGCCTTTTTCAAGCTTATACGTAAATAAAACGTCATCTCCTTCTATTTTTTCGCTGAAATGAACATTATCGTAAAGATCCGCTGCCAGCGAGGTAAGTTCGTGGTCATGGGTGGCAGCAAATACCAGAACTCCCTTATCTCTCAGATAATGAAGTACAGCATCGGCGGCAGCAATCCTCTCGGCAGTATTAGTTCCCTTGAAGATCTCGTCGATAAAGCAGATAACAGGTCTGGTTTCATTATCCGAAGCATCCACTATCCTCTTAAGGCTTCTTATTTCTGCCATAAAATACGACTCTCCCTTAAGAATGGAATCATTTACGGCAATGGATGAATAAATACCGAACACAGAGCCCTTGTATTCCGAGGATGGGCATGTGGAAACTGTCTGAGCAAGGATGGCATTAACGGCGATCATCCTCATGTAAGTGGATTTACCGCTGGCATTTGATCCTGTGATAAGAACTCCGCCGGAATTCGTAACATCATTTGCAACAGGAGAATCAATAAGCGGATTAAAACCGTCCTTAATGCAAATGCACCTGTCTTCGGTAAATACAGGCTTGCAAAAACCGCCCTTTGTTTCAAGAAAAGCCCTGTAAGAAGCAACGGAAAGGCACATATCCAGATATCCGGTGCGCTCATAAGCATTCAAAACACTGTCTTTGGAAGCTGCGATCTTACCGAGGAGTATCTGAGCAGCTATCAGGTCAAAATGGAATAACAGATTAATGTATGTAAAAAGCATTGAGAAAATTCCGCCTGTAGCATTCGAACCGGAATTGATCACAAGTGCCGAAAATGTCGTTTTAAGTCTGATCCCTCTTAGTTCCCCGGAAAGTTCGTCCAGAAGTTTTCCGGTTTCACCGTCTTTAACAGAGGGAAGTACTTTACCCATGGAAGCAAGGCCCATGATCATGGAAAAGCCGCATAAGCATTCATCAGCCTTCCTTTTGAAAGAAAAATAAGAAGAAACCTGTAATACAACAAGAAGAATAATAAAAAATACACCTATTACGGGAACAAAAAAAGTAACAATAATAGCAAGGATGTAACATATATCCGCAAAAATATGGAAAAACGGATTGAGTATACGATCCGTAGAAAGAATCTTATCAAGATATTCCGGAAGAGATCTGTCTTTGACAAATCCAAGCTCATTCAAAGCCTTTCCAAGATTTATTCTCAAGGATTCATCCGAATACAATTCACTTACTACTGTATCGGTATGCTCAATACTCTCAACCGAACCCGAAAGATCATGAAGATTTCTGTAAAGATATTCCTCTCCCGCGGAACTCAGACAATTATCCATCTGCAGAAAAACATCTTCCATCCCGGTATCGCACCAGGTCAGATCATCGATATACTCTCCTTCTTTTTTCGAAGAAAGGAACATATCAAGGTTTCTTTTAAGGGATTCCTTTCTGGCTTCCGTAAGCTTTTTGATAGAAGGCTTACCGAAAGAATCACGTAAAAAAACGGTAATCTTTTCGGATTCCTCTTTGGACATCCTGATACCGCTTATTATGAGAAGTATTAAGATTACAACGATAAATATTATTCCGTACATATCACTAAAAATGCCCTGCGGAAAGAAAACTTTCCGCAGGGCTTTTGTTAATTAAAGAAATGCGTACTTAAGAATAAAGAGTATTGCAAGTACGTACATAAGAGGCTTGATCTTCTTAGCATTGCCGGTGAAAAGATTAATGACAACGTAAGAGATAACACCGACGCTGATACCATCGGAAATGCTGTAAACAAGAGGCATGATAAGAAGTGCAAGGAACGCGGGAATAGCCTCGGTAGGATCCTTAAGATCGATTCCGGTAATTGATCCCATCATAAGGAATCCGACAAACACAAGCGCGGGAGCGGTTGCAAATGAAGGAATCGAAATGAAGAGAGGGGAAAGGATCAGTGATACAAGGAAAAGGAAACCGGTAACAACAGATGCAAGTCCGGTACGTCCGCCTGCGGATACACCTGAAGAGCTCTCTACGAAAGTGGTGGTGGTTGAAGTTCCGAGAACTGCACCTGCGCTGGTTGCAATAGCGTCAGCAAGAAGTGCGGGACGGATTCTGGGAAGTTTTCCATCCTTATCGAGCATGTCAGCTTTATCCGCACATCCGATGAGGGTTCCGAGAGTATCGAAAACATCAACGAAAAGGAAAGCAAGCATGATAACTACAAAATCAATAGCATTGAAGGATTCAAAAGCAGCTGATGAGAAGCATGCTCCGAAGGTTTCACCGATGGAAGCAAAGCTGAAATCGGTAAAGCTTGAAGGAATGGTTGAGTAGAATCCGGCATCGGGTACGGGAGTATAGATTCCGGCTTTCTCAAAAATGATTCCGAGTATCCAGGTCGCGAAAATACCGATAAGAATAGCGCCCTTTATCTTCTTAACATGAAGAACCGCAATGATAAGAACGCCGATAATGGTAAGAAGTGCCCAAGCACCGGTAGTATGGAACTCAGACTTAAAAGGAACGATGGTAACAAGGGTTGCACCGCCTACAACAATTTTACCGTTCTGAAGACCGATGAATGCAACGAAAAGTCCGATACCGACCGAAACGCCCTTCTTAAGCTGAAGAGGAATTGCGTTGAAAATTGCTTCTCTTACGGGAGTTACCGAAAGAATTACGAAAATAATACCTTCGATAAATACAGCAAAGAGAGCAAACTGCCATGAATAACCCATTGATCCGCAAACGGTATATGCAAAATAAGCATTAAGTCCGAGTCCGGGAGCAAGGGCAAAAGGATAATTGGCCATTAAAGCCATGCACATGGTTCCTATGAATGCGGAAAGTGCGGTAGCGATGAGAATAGCCTGGGCATTCATACCTGAAGCGGAAAGAATGCTGGGATTGACGGCCAGGATATAAGCCATCGCCATGAAGGTTGTGATACCGGCAATGATCTCGGTCTTGACGTCGGTGCCATTCTCCTTCAGTTTAAAAGTTTTTTCTAACATATGATCTCCTTCCTCTCTATGAGAGTGAAATTTTCCGGTTTTCACCGGTTTATTATCATCGGTTTAACAACCGATAATTTTTAAACCCCATTAATGATACGCCTTGTTCTCGTACGGCATCTGTAAATGATCTCCTCCGGATCGAAACCAAGGTCATATTCACCCTTATAAAAGAGTACTCTCCCCGCGACCAAAGTCATTATAACATTAGATGAGCTTCCTGAATAAACAATATTTTTAACAATATTATTTACAGGCTGCATATTAGGTTTATTAAGATCAAGCAATATGAGATCTGCGGGATTTCCTTCTTTAACAAGCCCGGAATCCTCATACCCCATACATCCTGCTGATCCTTTAACGGCCATATCCAGAATGACCGAAGCATCAAGACAGGCCGCATCATTTTCCCGCAGTTTACATAATACGCTCGTAAGATACATCTCTTTGAACATATTAAGGGAATTATTGCTTGCGGGTCCGTCTGTACCCATGGCAAGAGGAACTTTTTTATCATAAAGCTTTTTTAGAGGTGCGATCCCGCTGGCCAGCTTACAATTAGAGCCGGAATTTATGACGGTATAAATGCCTTTATCGGCCATAAGATCTATTTCTTCGTCGGTCAGATGAACACCATGGTAAATACCGCCGCCTTTATCAAACAGTCCGAGTGAATCAAGGTACATGAGAGGAGTCTTTCCATATCTTTCCACGCACTCTTCCACTTCGGATTTGGTTTCGGATAAATGACAGTAAAAAGGACAATCCAGCGACTTTATAACACCGGAAAGCTCCTCAAGCATATCTTTCGAACAGGTATACTCGGCATGAATACCGGCCTTAAATGTGATCAACGGATCATAAGAATTAAGGACTTTATACGCTTCCTCCAATTCCGGGATAGAAAAGGTAAAATCATTGAGACCGGAAACTATGGCGCATCTCATACCGGCCTGAGAAAAAACCTCCGCGGTCACATAGGGCCTTAGGTACATATCCATGGCGGATACTATTCCGCCCGATACATACTCCATAATGGCAAGGCATTGAAAATCCGCTATATCTTCATCACCAAGTTTGGCTTCATTCGGGAATATATCCTCTTTCAGCCAATCGGGAGTAGGTTTATCATCGGCAAGGGATCTTAAGAAGGTCATTGCGGAATGAGTATGTGCATTATTGAAGCCCCTCATCAGAAGATTACCTTCACAGTCGATAACCCTGTCAAAAACTATCCCCGAATTCTGATGTGAAAGTTCATTATCACCATAGTAAATAACATTCGAAATAATGCCGTCCGAAATAATCACTTCGCCTTTTTTTAACGAAGCATTTCCGTCAAGATCCAGGATAGCGGCATTATAGAGTCGAATGTTCATTTCTTTCTCACTTTATTGAATCGGCTGAAAAGCTTTCGGGAAGAAGTTCCCCAAGTGTAAAGACTTTTTTATCGTCAATGCTCTTTGCTACGATAACAATCATATCGGATGAACCGAATTCGGAAAGAAACTGTCTGCATACACCGCAAGGGTAAGCATAATCTTTAAGTTCCTTTGCATCCTTCATGCCCCCGACTATGGCAATGGCCTTAAATTCATTACTGCCTTCGCTGACTGCTTTAAGAGCCGCACATCTCTCGGCACATATTGTTGCACCGTACGATGAATTTTCGACATTGCAGCCTCTGTAAATCTCGCCATCGGAAGTTAAAAGAGCGGCGCCTACAGCATAGCCGGAATACTTGCAATAGCTTTTTGTTCTGGCCTCAAAAGCATTGATTATCAGAGTTTGGATCAATTCTTCATCCATGATCATCACCTTAAAAAGCTGCTATGGAGCCTCTTACAAGGGCTACGAATCTTTCGGCTACGGAATTTGCGGCCTTCTGAACTTCTTCGTGATTCAGTTCTTCACCGGTGATACCTGCGGCCATATTACTGATACAGGATATTCCGCATACCCTCATACCAATATGTCTTGCTGCTATGGCTTCGATCGCCGTGCTCATTCCGACCGCGCTTCCTCCGAGAAGTCTCAGAGCCTTTACATCGGAAGGTGATTCATAAGAAGGTCCACTGAGCTGTACATAAACTCCCTTAAAGAGTTCACTGTTTTGCTCGGAAGCCTTATCTGTGATTATCTTGCAAAGCTCGGCATCATAAATCCTGGTCATATCCGGAAATCTGGTTCCGAGTTCTTCTACATTAGGTCCGATAAGAGGATTTCTGACCAGGAAAGATATCTGATCTTCAATGAGCATGAGACATCCGGGATGGAAGGTCTCATTTATGCCTCCTGCGGCATTGGTAAGAAAAAGAATCTTGGCTCCGAGAAGTCCCATAAGTCTGATGGGCATGACAACATCCGACGGTTCATAACCCTCATACATGTGTACTCTGCCCTTCATACATACGATCTTCTTATCTCCGTCGTATCCGAAGATAAACTTTCCGGAATGTCCCTGTACGGTGGATACCGGAAATCCGGGAAGGTCCGAATAGGCAATCTCACACACAGGTTTGATGGAATCCGCATAACCGCCCAGCCCAGAACCGAGAACAAGTGCGATATCAGGAACAAAATCGGTTATCTTACGTACAGCATCTACGGCCTTTTGGAGCTTTTCGTATTCTTTACTCATGAAGTCACCTTTTTATATGCTTTTTTGCCGCGTCTTACCAGCTTTCCGTCCTTAAGATCCTCGGCACTGTAAAGAGTCTTGATATCCGTTACCTTCTCATCATCTACGGTAACACCGCCCTGTTCAACGGCGCGACGAGCTTCGTTTCTGGTTGGGCAAAGACCTGCTTTAACAAGGATTCCGAGAATATCGATCTTACCGTCCCTGTAATCGTCATCTTCGATCTTAACGGTAGGAATATCGGCATTTGAAAGATCACCGCCTCCGAAGAGCGCTGCGGAACCGGCCTCTGCCTTATCTGCTTCTTCCTTACCGTGTACAAGTTCGGTAAGTTCATGAGCAAGGATCTTCTTGGCATCATTGATCCTTGAATTATCCCACTTTTCGATCTCTTCGATCTTCTCAAGAGGAAGGAATGTGAGCATTCTCAGGCACTTAAATACATCGGCATCTCCGACATTTCTCCAATACTGGTAGAAATCAAAGGGAGAAGTCTTATTGGGATCAAGCCATACGGCATTTCCGGCGGTCTTTCCCATCTTGTTTCCGTTGGAATCGGTAAGAAGGGTGATAGTCATTGCATGCGCATCTTTTCCGAGTTTTCTGCGGATCAGCTCGGTACCGCCAAGCATGTTGCTCCACTGGTCGTCTCCGCCGAACTCAAGATTACAATTGTATTTTTGGAACATGTAATAGAAGTCGTAAGACTGCATTATCATGTAGTTAAACTCCAGGAATGAAAGACCTTTTTCCATTCTCTGCTTGTAACACTCAGCTCTGAGCATGTTATTAACGGAGAAACATGCACCGACCTCACGAAGGAGCTCAATGTAGTTAAGGTTCATAAGCCAGTCGGCGTTGTTTACCATGATGGCTTTGCCTTCGCCGAAATCGATGAATTTCTCCATCTGCTTCTTAAAGCACTCGGCATTGTGATCGATATCTTCTCTTGTAAGCATCTTTCTCATATCTGATCTGCCGGAAGGATCGCCTATCATGGTGGTTCCTCCGCCGATAAGAGCTATGGGCTTGTTACCTGCCTCCTGAAGTCTCTTCATAAGAGTAAGTGCCATGAAATGGCCTGCCGTAAGAGAATCGGCAGTGCAGTCAAAACCTATATAAAAAGTTGCTTTACCGTTATTAACAAGATCCCTGATCTCTTTTTCATCAGTAGTCTGAGCAATAAGGCCTCTTGCCTGCAGCTCTTCATAAATACCCATTTTCAAAAATCTCCTTTTATATAAATATAACTTATTATACTAAAAATCGCGGCAAATCACATTAACCGGATAATATAATTTTATCTGTTCTCCATAAGCTTACTCATAGCCTTATCCAGACCTCCGACGGAAAGCTTATACATGGGAAACATCTGCTTAAGAACGGTTTCTATCTCTCTCCAAGGAGCGGCTCCGGGTGCCATCTTGGGATTGAGCCATACAACCTTCTTGTAATGTCTTTTGAGTGATTTAAGCCATTCTTCTCCGCTTAATCCGTCGTTGGGACCGCGGTAGTTACCCGTATCCGAATAAAACTCTTCGGGAGCCATGGCAGCATCACCGACTATTATAACCTTATAGTCCTTATCCGTGTTACGGAAAAGCCAATTGGTCTCTACCCAGTCACCGTTTTCGCACTCCGGTGTCTTATATACGTGGGAATAAATACAATTATGGAAATAATAACACTTTACTTCCTTGTAGTGATTGCTCTTATTGACCGCCTGAAACAGTTCGTTAAGCAGAGATGAATATGGGATCATTGTACCGCCGGAATCCATAAGCAGAAGCAGCTTTACGGAATTTTTCCTGGGTTTTCTCATCTCGATTTTAAGAACGCCGCCCTGATTGCAGGTTTCGTCCACGGTCTTATCTATATCAAGTTCTCTCTCATTGGTATCAAGTCTTGATGAAAACTGTCTGAGACGTCTGAAAGCAAGCTGGAACTGTCTGTTGGTCATAACCCGGTCATCTCTGAAGTCACGGTACTTTCTGGCACCCATTACCGCAAACGCAGACTGATATCCTGTCATTCCGCCCACTCTTACACCGCCGATGTTTCCGCCGGTATTTCCGAAGGAAGTCTTTCCCATGGTACCGATCCAGAAGGATCCTCCGTTATGCTCGGAATCCTGATCCTTAAGACGCTGCTTAAACTTCTGTTCAACATCCTCTTTGTCGATAATAATGCCCTCACCTTCCATCTTGTTAAGGTGATCCTTGGCTTCCATCTCGGCAAGCTGCATCATATCCGACTTATCAAGCCACCTGAGCATCTCCGCTCCGACCTCCGGATCACTTTGAGCAGCTTTAAAACATTCATCAAAGGCTTCATCATACTTGTCAAAATCCGTTTCGCTCTTAACAAGTATCATTTTGGCACCATAATAGAACCTTGTAAGAGAACCTCCGATAAGTCCGCTGTCCAAGGCATTCATAAGATCAAGCCACTCTCCTAAAGTGACATTGATCCCATGCTTTCTTAAGCTTTCAAAAAAATTCAAAAACATAATTAAAAGTTCTGATGGGTTGCCAGTTCCATATCTTCATCTTTCTTTACAACTACACCGATGAAGGGAAGCTTTGCTTTGATCTGTCCGTAAGGAATGCCCCCGATCTGAAGAGCATTGATCCAGTCGATAAGTTCCGAGGTGGAAGGTTTCTTACGGATGTCCCTGATATCTCTGATCTGATAGAAAACATCCATTGCTTCATTAAGAAGATTATCCTCGACATCGGGGAAATGAACCTTAACTATCTCGGTCATAAGTTCTTTTCCGGGGAACTCGATGTAGTGGAATATACATCTTCTTAAGAAAGCATCAGGAAGTTCTTTCTCGGCATTGGAGGTAATAATGACTATAGGCCTTGTTTTTGCCTTAACGGTTCTCTTGGTCTCGTTAATATAAAACTCCATCTGATCAAGCTCCCAGAGAAGGTCATTGGGAAATTCAAGATCCGCTTTATCTATCTCGTCGATAAGAAGAACCACCTGCTCATCGGACTCGAATGCTTCACCGAGCTTTCCGAGTTTGATGTAGTGGGCAATATCATCGACTCCGCCTTCTCCGAACTGTCCGTCATAAAGTCTCTGGATCGTATCATACATATACAAACCGTCCTGTGCCTTAGTGGTGGACTTGATATTCCAGATAATAAGCTTCTTGCCGAGCGCATCGGCAACGGACTGGGCAAGCATGGTCTTTCCGGTACCGGGTTCTCCTTTTACCAAAAGAGGTTTCTGAAGTGCAATGGATATATTTACGGCGTCCATAAGCTCGGGACTTGCGACATATCCTTTTGTTCCATCGAATTTACTCATATCAAACTTTCTCCGTTAAAAAATTTTTCCAGTTCACTTCTGAGTACCGCCATATTAATGGACTTCAGAAGATATCCTTCGGGTTTAAGAGGCATTACGGATTTAACCGTTTCCTTATCGGATTTGCATGTAAGGAAAATAACCGGTATATCCTTGGAAAAGTCTTCACTTCGAAGCATCTCGAGGATTTCTTTTCCTGTGGTTATGGGCATCATATAGTCCAGAAGTATAAGATCCGCATGGTTTTTGGCAAGCCAGGTCAAAGCCTGAATACCCGAATTGGCCATATATACTTTATAAATATCTTTCAGCCAGTCACGAACCGTTCTCAGGTAGCTTGCGTCATCGTCTACTATAAGTATGCTCTTTTTATCTTCATCAACCACTTTCGTAGACTGAACTCCGAACAGGATTGCGATAAGATCGCTTATATCGAAGGGTCTCTCAAGCTTTCCGGCGAGATAATTATCCGATATATAGTCGGAAATACCGTTAAAGTCCGACGGAGAACCTATCAGAATAAGCTTCTTATCATCATCGTTGCATTTATCTTTCAGATAAATAAGAAGATCCGGTTTTTCAAAGATCGAATCGTCAACATATAAAACAATGACTTTCTTTTCGTCGATACTCTTGTTAATGGTCGGAGAATCGGTGGATTCAAAAAAACACATAAATCCCGCCGATTCAAGTTTTACCTTGATCGCATTGACCATAAAACTGTCTACTTTACTGATAATAAGTATGGAATCCGTCATAATGACTCCTTTACCGCCTTTAATACACCGTCCCAGTTGAGCTCATCCATAGCGCTCTTAATACGCTCCAGTTTAAGACGGTCTTTTTCTTCGAAAGAATACTCCTTTAGTGAAGCAAATATAAGTTCAAGGCTGTCATAATCCATCATCTGAGCAAGCTCATATATGGTATTATAAGCATCCTGCAGTTTAGCTGCACCGATGGGTTCCTTATCGCCCTTGTCTTTATCTTCAAAGACTGCTTTCAGCTTGCTTCCAAGACTTCTGAAATCGTCCAAAAGCGCACCGGTATTCAGATCAATATATGATTTATCTCCGGATTTGCCGGCCCCTTCAAGAAGCCCTGCTTTTTCGGAAAGCGAAACCGCTCCGATAATCCTTGCGGAACTTTTAAGGGCATGTACACGGATAGTATAAGCATCAATATCACCGGAATCGTAAAATGATTCTATCTCATCCGCTTTTGACATTGCATTTGAAGCAAAAATCTCAAGTGCTCTAACCAGACCTTCATCGGATCCGCAATTATTGAATCCGAGATCCGCGTCAATTTCATCCATCTCCCGGACAGCTTCCGGAATCCCGGCTAAAGCATCCTCGTTTTCATCTGTTTTCAGGATAACGGTATCCGAAACAGGAACGATATTCTCGGTATCATAGGGTAAAGGCTTAGAATCGTCGTTCTTTTCGGAAGAGCCTATCACACCGACTTTATTCTTGGGCAGATAGAGCAAAAGAATTGCATCTATAATCTCCGCTCCCGCACCGTAATCCATGTAATCTGTATAACTTTCATAAATTACCGCAGGGTCGTGTGCGGAGGAAACATCCGTGATCAAAATCGAAGGAACATCAACATAGTTCCAAATATAGTTTTTGATAAGACTGCCCGATGAATCGGCAAGGCCGTCCTCAACAAATATGATATCATATTCGTTTTCTGTAATATACCTTACGAAGTCATCACCATCGTATACAACATCAACTTTGCCCGTAGTAGTCGAAAATAATCTGGCAATTCTGTTAATATTATCAGAATCCGAACCCGAAATCAAAAATCTGGCCAGCGGGCACAAAAGAGGTCTGGAAAACGTGGAAGCAAGCATAAATCTTGAAATGCCGGCTTTGTCATTAACCTTAACAAGGGTGTCCATATTTGCGATAGGAAGGAATTTTCCGATCACTCGCAAAATAGAACCGTTAGAGAACGGTTTTGGAATATAGGAATCAAAGCCTTCTTTCAGATATTTTTCTTTTTCTCCCCTGACAGCATTTGCTGTGACGACAATTATAGGGGTAAGATCACAGAGACCTTCGTCTCTCATGATATGCATAGCCTCAACTCCGTCTGTTACAGGCATCATATGATCCATAAAAATCAAATCGTATGTATTTTTCCTGACAAGAGCAATGGCTTCTTCTCCGTTTACGGCTGAATCAACGGAAAAACCGAATGATGAAACTATCCTGACAAGAAGGTCAAGATTCAATTCGTTATCATCAACACAAAGTATCTTATATTGTGCGGAATCACGCCGGAAATTATATCTTCTGCTCTCATGAGCACTTCTTTCCAGCGCCTTTAGATCGGATTGTTCAAAGTCATCAAATCTGTCTTTTCCGCCTTTATCATATTCGGCATAATACGGCATCATAGTCTCGGAAAGTCTGTTTCTGTCCGAAGCATAATCCGTCAGCTCATTCATGAACTGGTTAAGTCTTTTGGCCCCCTTAAATACATTCGTTGCATTTTCCCTTACTTCATCGGGAACATCAGCCTTCATAATGGCATCGCTGTATCCCAAAATTGCATTTACCGGAGTTTTCATCTCATGGGACAGATGAACAAGGAGCTTGCTGTTGGAATCATCCACCTCTTTAATCTTATCGAGGGCATTCTTTTCACCCGTTCTCGCTTCTTCAAGCTCATCAACCGTTTGAAGAAGCCTCAGGTGATCCGGGGTTTCCAGTGTAAGGAACAGCATGAGCATACCTATGGATCCGATGTAATAGATCATGAGAGTGCTCTCATTTCTGCCCGACTGCCCGAGGAATATGGCTAATATTACTGAAAGCCCAATGAGCATAAATGTTCTTTGTACTTTGGTGAATTTCTTTTTTTGCAGAAAGACAAGAATGGTACCAAGTACAACATAGAACAAAGGAAACATATAGACCACCGGAACAAATAAGGGGCCGTGTACCGCATCACCGGAATCGTCATATGAATATGCGATACCGGAAAACATATTAATGATAAGAAGAAGTATATATATGATGTTTATAAGGTAACTTATGATAAGAAGGCCTTTTCTCTTATAAAACTTCGAAAAAGCACACATATACAGATAATACGCCATGCCCGCACATGCAGACATGAAGTTTACATATGTATAGAAGAACATCCTTAACAGATTTGGAATACCATCCATACTGCAAAGGATGGCGGTAACTATATCAAGGACACATCCGACAGTAACAAAGGAAGCAAAAATCTTAAATCTGAAATTCGCCTCTTCCTCGTTTTTATAATTTCCCAGCACAAAGAAAAGCACTATCAGATCTACGGGAAGTGCTGCAAGTTCAAAAAATATATTGTAATCAAGCTGATAGAGCATAAGAAACCTCTGCCAAAACCAAATTACTCTTTATACGCCTTTGAACGTTTATAGATCCTGACGGCATTTTCATACAATTCCTCATAACCCTCGGAATATTTTCGTATGTCGTCTACGCTTCTGATGCCGGGAAACAGACCATAATCCGAAACAACTTCAATCTTGCCTGCCGGAAGAAGCTTTATAAGAGTATCCTCCAATGTTTCGGGATCAATCGGATTAAGCAAAAACGATTCGTATTTTTTATGACTGACCGACTCGGAAATAGAAAGCTTTATATCTGATGTAACCGCAATACAGGGAATGCGGGAATTGGCGGCACTAATTTCTCCGCTGCGTATCTTATCTATGTAAAAAATCCCATCATCGGTCTTAAGCGCATCATTCAGCATAATAAGGTCATATTCATTATGGGATAAAAGTGCCGAAGCATCGGATAAGGTACTTGCGGAATCGAGTTTAATACCGGTATCCCCGATTATTTTCTCAACATAATTAACGGAAGCTTCTTTTTCATCGATAAAAAGAATCCTTACCCCGTCTGCTTTAAATCTCAGACCGGAATCATTTCTTCGGCGATTGCCGTTTCTGTATGCATTTCTTATATCTCCGATAACTTCATCTTCCACGCTCTTGGTTTTAAGTGTAAAGGAAACATCAAACACATCCTTATCTGCATTTGTAATCTCAAGTTCCGTACCGAGTATACGAAGATATCCGGATGCAAGATAAACGTCCAGAAGATCAAGATCACTGTGTGAAAAAATCATATCATTAACTGCGGATTCATAGGAAAGCAGGTAATCTATCTTGGAAAGACTTATATCCAGACCCGTGATATGAAGATTAAATTCGATTGTGCATCTGGAGCCTTCATTTTTCTTAAGATCGATGGACAGTTTAACTTTACCCCTGTTATTTTTTTTGCACGCAAAAGAAAGAAGATATATCAGGCATCTTCTCAGCTTGTAAGAATCTCCGACTATTTTTCTTGGAAGTGATTTATCTACGGAAAGATCGAGAATAAGGTCTTTGGACCTGTAAAGAGGCGCAGTCATGGTAACAGAATCAATGATCAGGGAAGCAAGATCAAATTCATCAGATACCACATCAATAAGATTACGCTCAAGCATGGAATAATCCTGCACCCCCTGCATAAGGGCAAGGATATCATCCAGTGAGGATCTGATCTGTAAAGCTCTTTCTCTGGTAATATTGTCGGAACTTTCACGAAAAATAAGTTCGTTGGTTCCGACAACACGAATCATCTGATTCCTTATAAGACGGGAAACATTGGACAGAACAAGATTTTTATTTTCCACGGCAAGTCTTGCTTCTTCACGTGCTTTATACAGACCGGACGTGTATTTATTCTTATATTTGACAAAAATATAGCAAGAGGCGATCAAAAGGTTAATCGCAATCAGCAAAAAGGCCGACAGTATGATAATGTATACGGAAATATCACCACTGAGTATCGGATACTTCATCCTTCTTTTCCCTAAGCATTAATTCCTTAACGGCTGTACCTGCGTCTTTACCTTCAAACAGGATCAGATTAACCTGCTCGATGATGGGAAGTGAAACATCGTATTTTTTACCGAGTTCAATTGCTGCTTTTGCGGAATATATTCCTTCGACAACCATTCCGACTTCTTTTTGAGCTTCTTCAAGGCTCTTACCCTGTCCCAGAAGAATGCCGCATCTTCTGTTTCTGGAATGCATGCTGGCACATGTTACTATAAGATCTCCCATTCCGGTAAGGCCGCTGAAAGTCTCCGGTCTGCATCCCATTTTCACGCCGAGTCTTGAGATCTCCGCAATTCCTCTGGTTATAAGTGCGGCTTTTGCATTATCTCCGTAGCCCAGACCGTCTGCAATGCCTGCGGCAAGTGCAACAACATTCTTAAGAGATCCGCCAAGCTCAACGCCTTTGATATCGGAGCTGGTATAAACTCTTAAGGTATCCGTCATAAATACATCCTGGATATACATGGCAACTTCTTTATCGGGAGATGACGCAACAATTGTGGTCGGCATATACCTGCTGACTTCTTCTGCATGCGTAGGGCCCGATAAAGCCACTACCTTAGCCGAGGGTATCTCATCATTAATCTGTTCGGAAAGAGTTTTAAGAGTTCCCTCTTCGATTCCCTTGGCCACATCAACTATTATCTGCCCCTCCTTTATGTAAGGAGCAAGTCTTTTCGCGGTTTTTCTGGTAAAGGAACTTGCGACAGCCATTACAAGAATATCTCTGTCCGTAACGGCTTCTTTGTCATCGAGAGTATATTTGACGGAATCGGGAATGGTTGCTCCCGGAAGATTAACATGTGCATGGGTGCTCCGAAGCATATCAATCTCGGATTCCAGAGCGGACCATACGGTCACATCATGACCTGCAGTCGCAAGCTGAATAGTAAGTCCGATTGCCCAGGTACCACCGCCAAGAACAGTAATCTTTGCCATATCAAATACCTCACAGAAAAATATTACTTATTAGTGTCAGAAAGATTCTCCGTACTCTTTTTACCCAGATATGTCTTTCTCTCTTCGCCCTTGATAAGTCTTACAATGTTTGATCTGTGCTGCCAGTAGGCAAGGATCATGAGACAAAGGGCGATTATATACATTTCGTTAAGATAGGCCTGGGATATACCCTCAAATACTCCGAAGGGATGGAGCTGGCCGGAAACAACCAGCTGGATCACAAATCCCGCGTAAAGTATCAGAGATCCGAGGCTTACGTAATGTGTGATAAAAAAGGGAACGAAGAAATATGCCAATCCGGTAAAAAAGAACGAACCGTGAAAGCAAAGAACGGTTCCTCCGGTTGCGGCGATTCCTTTTCCGCCTTTAAAGTGCATATAGAAAGGAAAATCATGAGCCAGAATACATCCTGCGCCGCCCCACAAAATAAGCAGATATTTCATGTCGGGATATATTGCACCGAAAGTTAATCTGATGATAAGAGAGGTGACAATCGCCTTAAGCATGTCTCCCGCAAAAACAATCAGTCCGTATTTTTTGCCGAGAACCCTGAGCGCATTTGTGGTACCTGCGTTTCCGCTCCCGTAATTTCTGATATCTATACCTTTATGCTTACCGACAATAAATGCGGTCTGAATAAGGCCGAAAGCATACCCTATCAAAAAACACCATAACCTGGCCATATTACTCACCTTTCCTCTCTCTGACTATGAACTTGAGAGGTGTACCTTTAAACCCGAAGGTTTCTCTCACCTGATTTTCAATATATCTGATATATGAAAAATGGGCGAGTTCTTTGTCGTTAACGAAAATAACAAACGTCGGAGGTCTTGATGCGACCTGGGTAATATAGTAAAGCTTAAGGAATCTTCCTTTATCATTGGGAGGCTGCTGCATAGCCACCGCCTCGGCAAGAATCTCGTTAAGAGCACCGGTTCCGACTCTTCTGTCCTGACTTTCCCTGACAATGTCTATTGTTTCAAAGAGCTTGTTTAATCTCTGACCGGTAAGAGCGGATATAAAAACAATCTCCGCATAAGGCATAAAGGAAAGAATGTTTCTGACATTCTCGGTAAACTTATAAATGGTCTTATCGTCCTTTTCGACAGCATCCCACTTATTGACTGCAATAACAACCGCCTTTCCTCTGTCATGGGCGATTCCCGCAATCTTGGCATCCTGCTCCGTAACGCCTTCCTTTGCATCGATAACCAGAACGGCAATATCGGCTCTTTCAACCGCACCGACGGTTCTGACTATCATAAAATGTTCAAGCTCATCTTTGATCTTGTTTTTTCTGCGAAGTCCGGCGGTATCGATAAAGATATATTCTTTATCTCCGAACTTTACCCTTGTATCAACGGCATCTCTTGTAGTTCCCGCGATATCGGATACGATAAGACGGTTTTCTCCAAGAAGTTTATTGATAAGAGACGATTTGCCGGTGTTGGGTTTACCTATAACGGCTACCTTGGGAATATCTTCATCCTCTGGTGCTTCGCTCTCTTCGGGAAAATAACTTACGACCTTATCCAGCAGTTCACCGAATCCCAGCATTCCGACAGCGGAAATGGGGAATGGTTCACCGATTCCCAGATTATAGAATTCAAAAACATCGGCCTGCTGTTTATCAAAAGAATCTACTTTATTAACGCATAAAACGACCGGCTTTCTGGATTTTCTGAGCATAGCGGCAACGCCTGCATCGGCATCCTGAAGGCCTGTCTTAACATCGCAAACAAATATAATAACATCAGCGGTATCGATGGCGATCTGGGCCTGTTCTCTCATTGAAGAAAGAATAAGGTCTTTGGATTCGGGTTCGATTCCGCCTGTATCTATCAATACAAAATTGTAATTCAGCCAGGAGACATCCGCATAAATCCTGTCTCTTGTGATGCCGGGAGTGTCTTTAACGATGGAAATCCTCTCACCTGCAAGGGCATTAAAAAGGGTGGATTTTCCGACATTGGGACGTCCGACAACGGCCACAATAGGTCTGCTCATAATTATCCTATTCCGATCAATTGATCAACAAAGTCGTAACCATTAGATTTTATCGTAACTACGCGAACTTGTAAAGTTTCCGACACCTGAGGAATCGTGTAATCATCAAGAAAAACGTCGGTTCCGGCCCTTACTACACTCTCCGGTAATTTGACCTCGGAGCCTAAGTCTCTGCCCTTTAACTGGGCTATAATATCCTGTCCTGTAAGAAGACCGGAAACGGTAATCCTCTCTCCGAAAAAGTCATTTCTGATTTCCGCAACGTCGATCCTGACACCTTTCATTTCGGACATAACCCTGTCTGCAGTAGCTTTAATAACGGGATATGCCAGTTTACCCGTAACAAGTGTAAAATGCCTGTCACAGGAATATTTCTCAAAGGATCCGTCATCCTTACGCTTTTTTATCTGTTCGTCGATCTCATCCATAAAGGAGCGCATCATACCGACTCCGTTATCAAGCTGCAGATATCCGTCATATCTGTCCGCTTCAGGCATTTCCCTGCCCGCAACCAGATACCATTCATCGCTTGCATGAACAAAGTGAATGCCGAATTTTTCAAAGCAGATTTTCTGGTATTTCTCGATTATATCGATCACTTCCGCTGAATCCTCAGGTCCGAAAGGCTCCAGCGGATACAGCCCTTCACGGTATTTTGACAGCCCTACCGGTACAACGGATAAAGATTTAAAAGATGGAATATACTTCATCAGCTCGGAAATGGTAAACTCCAGTTCCTTACCGTCATTAATACCTTTGCAGCATACAACCTGGCCGTTCATTTCTATGCCGGCCTCGGCAAGAACATCAAGTTTTTTAAGCGATGTCCCCGCAAAGCGGTTTCCCAGCATCTTACATCTGAGTTCGGGATTCATTGTATGTATGGAAACATTAACAGGTGAAAGATTATATCGGATGATCCTGTCGAGATCTTTTTGAGAAAGATTTGTGAGAGTTATGTAATTTCCCTGTAGGAAAGATAGTCTGGAATCATCGTCTTTGAAATAAAGAGTATCCCTCATACCGGGAGGCATCTGGTCAATAAAGCAGAAAATACAGTTATTGCTGCATCTTCTGTAATCTCCCATCATTCCGTTTTCAAAGACAAGTCCGAGATCTTCGTTATCGCCCTTTTCAATCTCATATTCCCACTCTTCGCCGTCTCTCAAAACGGTAAGAACCAGATAATCGGTGAGGGTAAAGAACTGATAATCGAAGATATCTTCTATTTCATTATCATCTATCTTAATTACAACATCGCCGGGCAAAATGCCCAGCGAGTCTGCTATGGAACCTTTATTTACGCTTTTTACGATATGACCCTTATTCAAAAGGAGTCTCCTAACACTTAAAGTTCAATATTTCTGCGTGCGTTGTAATTTTCCAGAACCGCATGCATTTTCTGGGTGTTATCCATTACGTTCGACATGGATGAATCATGATTCATGAAATCAATGATCGAAGCAATGAATTTACACATATCGGCCTCAATGAAATAAGGCTTGTCATATATTTCGGGAGGAAGATATGTAAGGTTGGTGGTAATAACCCTGTCAAAATAACCCTTTTCATAGGCCTCATCAAAGATCTTAAGGCCTTCGGTAAAGAGTCCGAATGTTGTACAGATAAACACACGTCTTGCATTCATCTCTTTAAGCTGTCTTGCGGTATCCACCATACTTCCGCCGGAAGAGATCATGTCATCAATGATTACAACATCCTTGCTGTCGATGTTGTCTCCCAGGAATTCATGAGCAACAATGGGATTCTTACCGTTAACGATCTTGGTATAGTCTCTTCTCTTATAGAAAGTACCGGTATTGAGTCCGAGTACGTTGGCAAAATAAATCGCTCTGTCCAAAGCTCCTTCATCGGGTGAAATAACAACCATATGATCCTCATCAACGATAAGATCGTCCTCATTGCAAAGAAGAGCTTTGATAAACTGATAAGGAGGCATAAAGTTATCAAATCCGTTAAGAGGGATTGAATTTGAGACTCTGGGATCGTGGGCATCAAAGGTAATGAAATTATACATACCCATATCATGGAGCTCTTTGAGCATATAAGCGCAGTCCATGGATTCTCTTCCGGTTCTTCTGTGCTGTCTGCCCTCATACATAAAGGGCATGATGACATTTATCCTGGAAGCTTTTCCGTCAATGGATGCGATGATCCTCTTAAGGTCCTGATATATATCATCGGGAGACATATGGTTTTCGTAGCCGTTCATATTGTAGGTAATCGAGTGATTACATACGTCTACGAGAATATAAACATCCATTCCTCTTGTGGATTCGTTAAGCTTACACTTAGCCTCTCCGCTTCCGAATCTGGGAATTTCAAACGAAAGCCTGTAATCATCCATCTGGTATCCCTGGAAAGCGGGATCATTCTTAACAAGATCGTTATGAATATCTTTTCTGAAAAGAGCAAGGTAATCGTTGATCTTATCACCTTTGCTTCCGAAAGAAGGATGAACAATAAGCTTAAGCTTACCTACGGGCATTGAATTTTCAAGTTCTACAATATTAGGCATAAATCTGTTCCTGTCCTGTAATATTTTAAAAAGCGCTTTATTATATCACCGCTTTACGATTACGACAAATCGTCCCCGTAAATGTAATCCCAGTCGGTTGTATCGGAGCCAAGTTCCTTCATGGTTATAATGGTTGTAAACTGGTCGCCGTCAACTACAACTTCAAATTTACCGTTATGTGCCTCTATAAGGCTCTTGGCGATGAAAAGTCCGAGACCCGAGCCTTCACCGGACCTGCTCTGGTCACCTCTTATGAATCTCTCGGTAAGCTCGTATCCCTGGAATTCGGGTTTTGCCCTGGAGACATTCTTAACCTTGATCTCAACCTCTCCGTTAAATGCAATGAGCTCAAAATAAACTCTTGTTCCGCTCATGGCATATTTGCAGATATTTTCGAAAAGGTTATCAAGAACCCTCCACATACATGCGGCATCGGCAAAAACAAGGACTCTGGGAAATACATTGGTCACAACATCAAGATTTTTCTCCTTGAATCTGCCCTCATACTCTCCGAGTGCCTGATTAATCAGCTCGGTCAGATTGGTTCTGGCCTTGATTATCTCGATCTTACCGGAAGAAAGCTTCGATGCCTCAAGGAGATCCTCAAGGAGCTTTTTAAGCTTGATTGATTTATCGGTAATTACCTTAAGGTATTCCTTTTTCTGATCTTCGGTAAGGTTATCCCTCTTAAGAAGATCGGAATAGTTGATTATTGAAGTAAGGGGAGTTTTAAGGTCGTGGGAAACGTTTGTAATAAGCTCCGTACGGAGATGTTCCTCTACGATGGAATCTTCGACCGCCTGCTTGATACCTTCACCGATATTATTGATACTCTCAGCAAGATTCCTGTTTTCCGCACGAAGATTCTTTACATTGATCTTATAATCGGTTTCTCCTCCCCTGATCTTGGCTATGCCGTCAAGGAGCTGTTTTTTCTCCGCAGTGATCAGGAACATGGTAATTCCGACGGAAACATCCAAAAACAGTAATAATCCGCCTACAAGAATCGCAGAAACATATATCTTGGAATTAACCAGGTGAAGGATCAGAAACATTCCTCCGAAATTGGATCCCAGGAACAAAACATAAGGTAAAAGCACTGTAGCGGCAGCACCGGTTCCGCCCGAAAGCGATAAAGCAAACCACTCGAAAAGCTGTTTTACTTTCCTGGTAAAAGAGTACTCTCCGAGCACTCCGGCTCTTATCCTTCGAACAATGGAAAAGACGATAAAAGAAAGAGCCATACTTACAGACAATCCGAAAAGACCGAATATCACATAAGATGATATTCCCGAGTCTTTAAGAAGCTTGTCGCTCAGTGATGAAAATTCCGAAAGGTTTTCATCCAGAAGACCGCCAAGATACTTAGTGTAATACCGGAATATGACAAAGAACGCATATGTCAGAAGGATCAGCAGTTCTATCCACACGCGGTCCTGAGGTAAAAGTATATAAACTTCTTTTCCGTCTCTTTCCACAACTCCGGTAATAAATACAAGATATGAAAAAGAAAGAAGCCACAAAAGAGCAAAGATTGTGATCAATAACGCATAAAGCCTTGCAAGCTGTTTTACGTCATTGAATTTATAGCTGACGTTGTAGTAAATGTCTTCCGCTTTGGAAAAATTATCATCAAGATACATCCAGACACATGTATTGTCGGGATAAACAGTAGGAAATGCTTTGATAACATCGGTGATGACGGATTCGTTGATATCCGAAAGAGTCGAATACTCAAGATCGTCATAGTAACAGATTAGAAAATGCTTATGACCGGAATAAAGGTCCGTAAGCTCGGTATCATCATACCTCTTGGATTCCTGATCGTTGGTATAAACATGAGATATACCCAGGGAATCCGTAGTGGTTATATGATAAAAGAGATTCATCTTGTCCGAATCGTAAATGGTCTGACCCTCACGATATATGTCATAACAGGATGAGAAAAGAGTCGCAGCGGCTTTCAATTCGTCAATGACGATAAAATAGGAATCCCAGTTTCTGATCAATTCCTCATCATCCATATCGGACCTGGAGTCACCCTCAAGATTGGGTTCTTTAACGGTAACATATACCATTCCGTCGTCCCATACAGTCATGCTGACATCATCGGGATAATGTCTGATGCAATATTCTACGATCAGATGCATAAGATCCGCAGGTTCGAGTTCGGCCATCGCATCAAGGATTTTCTTGTCTCCGTCACCAAGAATCAGATCATCTCCTTCAGGGGAATAAGAATCCGAACCACGGTTTTTATTGACACTTTCAAATCCTTTAAAGTACAGATTTCCGTATTCATCCAGATCAAAGTTTTGGACATACATGGGATCACCGTAACGGTATACGAAATCGGTAATACTGTAATTTCTCTCGGTATAAGAAACTCCGCGTCTTCCGAAATTGATAAGATCTGAAACCGAATATCTGATCTTGATCTTGGAAGCGCCTGTATAATAGTCGGATATATCGACCATCCTGTTTACTTCTATGCCGTTGGAAACCCTCAGAATCCTGCAGGCGGCGGTATATCTCATTATATCGCTTGCCTGATGGGCAAAAATATCCGTTACGATACGGTCCAGTTCATCGTCGGACATGGGAAAAGGATCGAGGATGTATTTTTCGGAATCCCCGATATAATCAACAGAAACATAACTGCCGAACAATATATCGGCAGCCAGTATAAATGCCATAAAAGCGCACAGATGTACGCTTATATGCAATAAGATTTTTCTGACAAGTACTCTGTTCATGATCAGATATCTTCTATCTTATAACCGACACCCCATACAACCTTCAGAAACTTGGGCTGTCCGGGATTGATCTCAATTTTTTCTCTGATATGTCTGATGTGCACAGCAACTGTATTATCTGTAGCGATAGGAGTTTCGTTCCAGATGGACTGGAAAATCTTATCCGTTGAAAAAACAGTGCCTTTATTCTTAAGCAGAAGCAAAAGAATATTATATTCGATGGGAGTAAGCTTAACAGGTTCGCCGTCCACGGTAACGCTCTTGCTTTCATCGTTTATGCAAAGAGCTCCGGCAGAATAAATATGATTGTTTGCAGGTTCGTTGTTGTTGCCGAACTGTGTATAACGTCTTAAATTGGACCTTACTCTCGCCGTAAGCTCCGCAGGAGAAAAAGGCTTGGTAACATAATCGTCTCCACCGGCATTAAGTCCGTCAACCTTGTCGGATTCTTCGGACTTGGCGGACAGGAAAATAATGGGAACTTCACTGTTTTCCCTGATTTTCTCGGCAACCTCGATGCCGCTCATTTCGGGCATCATAATATCGAGAATCACAAGCTGGATGTCTTCCTTGGAAAGAATATCCAGAGCCTGGTATCCGTCAAAGGCCTTGAATATGATATGCCCGTCTTCGAGAAGATATATCTCTATTGCGGAAACTATATCTTTGTCATCATCACATACGAGTATATTAGCCATGCTCAAACCTCATAATAAAACGCGTTTTCTATGTGCTTTATCTCTTTGTTTTCATAAACACCGATCACATCATATCTGATCCGGTAGTCCGTATATTCCTTATGATACATTAAATACGCTGCGGATGCTTTACATATCTTCCTGATCTTACGCCTGTCAACGGCTTCAAGGGGATCTCCGGCTTTCCCTGAGCTTCGGTATTTAACCTCTGCAAAAACCAGTTCATTTTGATCCGACAAACATATTATATCTATTTCACCGCATTTATTTAAAACATTTCTGTCAATTATCTTATAACCTTTATTCTTAAGATATTCAATTGCGATGCCTTCGTGATATGAACCTGTTTGTCTGTTATTCATCCTTTGAGTTTATTCTTGATCTTGTCCATCGAATCAACAAATATCAGTATTTCCGCAACAACCTCATAAAGCTCGGGAGGTATCATTTCACCGATTTCAAGCTTGGAAAGAGTCTGAGCAAGCTTATCGTCCTCATGAATGGGAACCTTGCTCTCCTGTGCCTTTTCGATGATCTTCTCGGCCAGCTTACCTGTTCCCGAAGCTATGACTCTGGGGGCATCGTCGGAAGGATCGTACTCAAGAGCGACGGCTGTTTTAACTTTTGTTTTTTTATCTTCCGCCATTTATGCCCTCACATCAAATGATCTCATTCCGGCCTTATACGAAAAGGCTCCTCCCGCATGAACAAGAAGCAGGTTGACTCCGCCCTTGTCAAGTGCGTTTTCTTCGGGACCTTCTTCCTCTCCCTTAACCTTCATCGATGCCTGAAGATCATACCCTCTTTTCTGAAGTCTCTCGGTAAGAAGGTGCATATTTTTGTCCAGAAAATCCAAAGTATCGTCATCAGCTACGGTAAAATCGGTGGAAACCTTTCCGCCCGCATTCACATCCATAGATACATAAACATCGACAGGACCCAGATTATCCATATCAAGATGCATAAAAGCAGTGACTACGGAATCATCGGAGCTCATATTTTTCCTGTTTGAGAAAACATACAGATCCCCGTGTGCGGATTCACCGCCGGAAAGCTTGATGGGAAGCTGAATATAAGCGTACATCTGATTGATCTGCTGAAGAAAATCTATATTGGAGCTCATGTTGTTTGCCGCATTCATTGCCGGAGTGTTTTGTGCTCCTGCGGAGGCCAAACCCTCCTTCAGCATATTTAGCTGGGATGAAAGCCTTTTATAAAGTGATTCAACTTTTTCTTTATCTGCAACCTCTGACGGAGAAATACTCCAGCTGTCTTTCAAGCCGGCCATGGAAAGCTTTCTTAACGGATCGGACTCCACAAGTTTTTTTAACGAGTCGATATCTCCGTTTACAATAGCCTTCCGGGTTAATTCCGAAAAATGCGTTAACAGATCCTTCAGATCGGCAGGAACAAAATCTTTATCCCCGCTCAAATCCTTATACAGCGTAAGGGATTTGTCATAATCATCATTTAATGTGACATTATCCCTGACTGACGGCTGAGCCTGATCCTCTGCACGATTTAAAACCGTTCCCGAATTATTGGTTTGTAACGGTTTGGAACTTTCTTCATTTTCGGAAGTAATCTTATCGGAACTGAGATTCTTAAGAAGTTCCAGGGCTCTGGAAGCAGCATCCGCTTTCGTTTCCCCTGCAGAAACGGCAGCACCTGAATCACTGCCTTCAGATACACTCTTTTCACCCGTTTCCGAATCCTTGAGAGTATCCGTATTGCTTGTTTCAAGGTGAGAAGCGTCTTTTTCCGGTAAATCCGGAGTCTTAATCTCATCAGTTATATTCAGCTCCGGAATATCGGACTGAAGAGGATTTTCGGGACCTTTGACAATATCTTCGATCGTTGTTCCTGCTTCCATGTGTATGGCGGAAGCATCGATTATGGAACTCATAAGCCTTGCGGCATTTGATACATCCCCTCCTTTAACCATATCAAGAAGAGCCTGATCTGTTTTTTCGGCAAGAGACTGAAGTCCGGAATCAATCTGATAAGACAGATTCTTGTAACTTTCTATATTACTGATATTTTCCTGATTAACAGGCAAACCCAGTTTTGTAAGATCGACCATATCCGAAACATTTGCTTCCGGATTGTTCATTACATTTTCATACATTCCCAGAAGCGATGATCTGTCGATGGAAAGACCTGCTTTCATCATTTCGGAAGTCATGTTCACCGATGTGTCCGAAACAGGGATCTGGGCCATGTTAAGCGCTTTTAAAACGCTGATATCAGGGGAGGTATTTGTTAAAAGCGGGGTAATGGATACTGTGGATCCGCCGTTTTTAACCTCGAAGGATATAGTCTGTCCCCGGCTGATACTCATATCCGAGGAAAGTTTGGCATTAACCGTTCCTCCTGACGGAAGTTTGAGAGTTACATCCGCCCCCGAAACATCCATAACCTTGGCAGAAAACGTATCTCCGTTTTTAAGCGATGACAGGTAAGATATTCCGTCTCCCGAAACATTGGAAGAAGGAGCATCCGTAACAGGTCTTATTCCGTTTAAGAATATATCACTGATTCCCGTCATACCATTTTACGCTTGTGATCAAATATAACTGTGAATAAAACTTCTTCTGTGTATCGGACAAGGTCCGTACTTTTTAAGTGCTTCGATGTGAGCAGCAGTACCGTATCCCACATTTGCGGCAAATCCGTATTCGGGATATACCGCATCGTATTCTTTCATCATTCTATCCCTGGTAACTTTGGCATAAATACTGGCCGCACCAATGGAAATGCTCTTGGCATCACCTTTAATGATGGGAACCTGCTTTATATCCACACCGGGAATGGTAACGGCATCGTTCAGTAAAAGCTGGGGCTTTGGATCAAGTTTGCTTATAGCCTGCCTCATGGCTTCATATGTAGCCTGAAGAATATTTATCTCATCAATCCTTGCGGCATCAACTATGCCTACCGCAGCAGAAACAGCTTTTTCGCTTATTTCGTCATAAAGTCTGTCTCTTACTTTTTCGGACAGTTTCTTTGAATCGTTTATATATAATATTTCACAGTCCTTGGGTAAAATTACGGCTCCGGCAACCACAGGACCGGCAAAAGGGCCTCTTCCCACTTCATCTATTCCGCAGATGAATTCCAGATCAGGGAACTGTCTTTCAAAAGATCTTAATTCATATATCCTTTTTTTCTCGGCAAGTAGTTTGTCATATCTCTTGCGTGCACCTTCTACAAGCTTTTGCACGCCGCCTCTTTCATCGCTTTCATACAGGGCAATGATTCCGGGCAGATTTTCATCCGGCGTTCCGGCTATTGCTGCTTTGATATCACCTATGCTTTCCATCAATAAATGCCTCCGAATGACTTAAGAGGAAACAGTCTGAACACAGCCTTACCGATAAGTTTTTCTTTGGGTATATTTCCAACGTTGTTATATCTGGAATCCATGGAGTTATTACGGTTATCACCCATAACAAAATACTCATCCTCTCCGACAACGATCTCCTGAGCGGCAAGCCCTCTGTTTTCGGGCTTTATAACTTCATATCCGTAATTTTCTTCGAGAATCTCACCGTTGATATAGATATTACCCTCTTCATCGATATAAACCGTTTCTCCGGGGAGTCCTATTATCCTCTTTATGAAATATGTATCCTCCTGATATTCATAGGGAAATACCACAATATCGAATCTTTGGGGCTCGGAAAATCTGTACTTGAATTTATTAACCCAGACGCTTTCTCCGTTATAGAGAGTCCCGTACATGGAATCACCTTCCACGACGGATCTTTGTCCCACATATTTGAGGACAAATGCAGCCAGCAAAAAGACTACAAGAAAATAAACAGCGGTGTTAAATGATTCTTTTAAGACTTTATTTTTTGTTTTCCTGTCCATTACAGTGAAGGCTCCTCCAATGTGATCCTGCCGAGCTTTCCGCTCCTCAGGTCGGTAAGAATAAGATCGGCGGCTCTCTGAATATCAGGCTCACCGCCCTTTAATAAAATACCGTTTTTAAACGCTGCGGCTTTGAATACTTCTTCGGGTTTGGTCAGATCTTCAATCTCATATTTCTCCCTTACTCTGTCGGGGTAAAGATCATTCATCAAAAGAACGACCTCTCCCGCAAGCTGCATGGTGTTAATAACCTGATCGTTTACGGAGCCTATGGCAGCCAGTTTAAAACCTACGGATTTATCCTCAAATTTGGGCCACAGAAGTCCGGGAGTATCCAAAAGGTCAATTCCCGCATTAGTCTTAACCCATTGATTGCTTCTGGTGACACCGGGTTTATTGCCCGTCTGAGCCTTTGATTTACCCGTTATGGTATTAATAAGGGTTGATTTACCCACATTCGGTATGCCGCATACCATAGCCCTTATAGGCCTGTTTAAAATACCGCGCTTTTTATCTCTTTCGATCTTTTCACGGCATACATTAAGCGCAGCCTTTTTGACAAGATCCGATGCTTTCCGTTCTTTGGCGCATAACTGAAGAGTTTCTATACCTATGGATTTAAAATATTCGGCCCATGCGGTTGATTTCTTTTCATCCGCAAGATCTGACTTATTCAGGATAATAAGTCTGTATTTGTCCTTGGCCAGCTCATCGATATCGGGATTTCTGCTGGATAAAGGAATTCTGGCGTCGATAACCTCAACACACAGATCAACCAGACCGAGTTCTCCGCGTATAGCCCTTATTGATTTTGTCATATGGCCGGGATACCAGCCGTAATCATTTCCTGCCATTTAATCTACCAAATGCATCTTCGAAGAATCCTTCGAAAAAGCAAACCATACTTTTCCTTCTATATATTTGATCTCTACCGGACCGATATTGGCGTTTCTCGAATCATCGGCATCCGATATGTCATCACTCATTACAAAATAAGTCCCCTGAGATACGGTAATCTCATTGGCAAGTATGCCGGGATCGACGATCCTGCCATTAACAACATCAGATACTGCATCATTTACATACAAAGTACCGTCGGAAACATATATACGGTCGCCCGGCACAGCAACTACCCTTTTGACATAATAATTTAGATTGGGGTTTCCGTTGGGGAGAAATACTATCACATCTCCGGGCTTAGGCTGGGTAAATTTATAAACAAGACCGTTAACCAGAACTTTCTGACCGTCAACAAGACCGGGAGACATAGAATCACCTGATACAATGAAGCTGACACCCATAAAATATACAAAAACCAGTGCAAGTATCAGGCTGATAAGAACACCAATAATCCAATGAAAGACCTCATGAATAAAATCATCGGAAAATCTCTTTCTTCTCTTGTAAAAATAATACCCGTCCTGTTTCACTTCAAATACCGTTTTCCAAAGCCATTCCGCAGGCTTTTCTAATAATACGCATACCTTGAAATATTATAGCATTTTTAGGCATTTTAGACCACAAAAAATAACCGGTGCCATGGCACCGGTTATCGTAAAAAAGCTTAAATTATTTAACAACTTCTTTAACCTTTGCAGCCCTACCGACTCTGTCTCTAAGGTAGTTGAGCTTAGCTCTTCTGACTTTACCTTTTCTGACGATCTCGATCTTCTCAACATTGGGAGAATGAAGGGGCCAGGTCTTCTCAACACCTACACCGTTGGAAATCTTACGAACGGTAAAAGTCTCACGATTAGAACCGTTCTGTCTCTTGATAACAGTTCCCTCGAAAATCTGAATTCTGGACTTCTCGCCCTCTACGATACGGTTGTGAACCTTAACGGTATCACCTACGTTGAACTCGGGAACTTCGCTCTTAAGCTGCTCTTTTTCAATTTCCTTAATAATGTCTGACATAATATACTCCTTTTCGAAAGGATGTTCTTAATACCTCTTGGGTAACAGCGGACCACCTTTTTAACGCAACATTGGTAATTTAACATAATGCAATGCAAAATGCAAGTTTTTTCTTCAAATGTTCTTATTTTCTGAATACCTTAATCTTAATATAAGACATATAAAAGCCCATAGCCTTGGCAAGTTGAACATGCTGTTTGTCCTTAGCTTCGACAAAAATGTAATATGTTTTACCGAGCAAAAGGGCTTGGGCTACGTTTTCTTTAAGGTATTCACCGAATTCGCCGTATTCTTTGACTCTCTGAGTCGATAAAGGATTTCGCTCGGTAAATACAAGCAGATATCCGTCCTTGTAATCCTTATCGGTTATGATATCGGGAAGATTGAGCTGAATACACTTATCTCCCGCTTTAGCATGTTTTTTTATCTCATTATTGACAACGCGGGATTCATAGCCGTCTATCAAAAGGTTCTTTTTTTCAAAGCAGCCTGCATAAAATGCCTTTGCATCATTATCATACAGAAGATAATAGGAATTACCGGCAAATATTATATCCGTATCGTTAAAAGAAAGAGCTTCGGATGCGGGAATATTCTGTACCTTGGCCTTTTTCATTTTATTGACCAGTGCAGTCTTTTCCGTATATATCCTGAAAAGGTCTGCCCTGTTTCTCTGAGTCCTCTCAATGGATCTTTCCAGTCGCCAGTCTTCGATATCCCTATGATTACCGGACAGAAGAACGGCGGGAACCTCTTTTTCATGCCAGACTTCGGGTCTTGTGTACTGCGGATATTCAAGAAGATCCCGGTAAAATGTTTCTATATCCGGGGATGAATCGTTTCCGAGAACTCCGGGAAGAAGCCTTGAAACGGCATCCATAACCATCAGTGCGGGAAGTTCGCCTCCGGTAAGTATATAATCGCCGGCGGATACATAATCCGTTACAATCTCATCAAGAACCCTTTCATCGACGCCTTCATAATGACCGCATAAAAAGACGAGCTCATCATCACCGGAAAATTCCTTGGCCATTCTCTGGTCAAATCTTTTACCCTGAGGTGACAGATAAATGACTCTTCGCTTAACCCCGTCCTCAGAATCGGGAACAACGGATTTAAACGCATCATAAACAGGCTGAGCCTGAATAACCTGCCCCGCGCCGCCTCCGTATGGATAATCATCGATCTGTGCCCTGTTATTGTCGGCAAAATCCCTGATATTCACCGTTTGGAAGGTGATTTTTTCTTGTTTTAATGCTCTTCCTATGATTCCCGTTTCCATTACGGATGAGATCATTTCGGGAAAAAGCGTAAGTACTTTAAAGATCAATCCAAAAGTCCCTCCAGGATGTGAATGAGCATCTTATTATTTTCAACATCAACTTTGATAATACAATCCTTTATGGCAGGAAGCAAAAATGAAGAACCGTCATCTGCGGTAATTTCGTAAACATCATTTGCTCCGGTCTGAAGGATGTCTGTGATCTTTCCGCGGCTGATTCCGGTATCATCGCTCACTTCCATTCCGATTATATCCGCAAAATAATACTCACCTTCGGACAAAGGCGATGCATCTTCCCTGAGAATATACAGATCCTTTTGTCTGTAGGAACGCACATCCTCGGGAGTATCTATTCCCTTAAGCTTTAAGATCACAAGAGGAAGCGCCATACGGGCACTTTCAATCTCAAATTCCTCATATGATCCGTCCTTTTCCATATAAACCTTTTTTAGGCTTTTAAACAGTCTTGGATCATCGGTCAGAGGGTATACTTTGGTCTCTCCCTTGATACCGAAGGGCTGTGTGATTGTTCCTGCTTTGAGATAATTTTTCATAAGCTTAGATAATTTAAAAATACGGACCACCTTCAGGGTGGTCCGTTCGATTTTTAGTCGGTTATTTCAACATCGGCTCTTGCATTTTCCCTTGATGCCGCTGCTTTTACTACGGAACGGATCGACTTTGCTATCCTTCCCTGTTTTCCTATGACTTTTCCCATATCGGAAGAAGCTACGCAAAGCTTAACAATATAATCATTGCCTTCCTTGGTTTCGGTCACAACAACCTCTTCGGGATGTTCTACGAGAGCCTTTGCAATAACTTCAACGAGTTCTTTCATAAGGCCTCCTAAGATCAAAATGCAAGATTATTTAATGATGCCTGCTACCTTGAAAAGCTTGCCGACAACCTCGGTAGGCTGAGCGCCGTTAGCGATCCACTTCTTAGCTGCCTCTTCGTCGATGTGGAACTCACTGGGATCCTTGGAAGGATCATAGGTTCCGATCTCATCGATAAATCTTCCGTTTCTGGGGCTTCTTGAATCTGCAACGATAATGCGATAAAAAGGAGCCTTCTTTTCTCCGATTCTTCTAAGTCTGATCTTTACTGCCATTTTAAAATTCCTCCAATATTGATTAACGTGTTTTTTATCTATGAAAACGGATCATATTCCGGATTCAATCTTAATTATCTGAAAGGAAAACCGCCCCTGCGTCCTCCGCCCGGGAAACCGCCGGGGAATCCGCCGCCCATTCCGGGGAACATTCCTTTTCCTCGCTTGCCCATTCCGGACATCTGCTTCATCATCTTCTGGCTCTGTTCGAACTGCTTGATGAATCTGTTAACTTCGGCTATATCAAGTCCCGCACCTTTGGCAATCCTGAATTTTCTTCTGGGATTAAGTATCTTGGGATTGGACCGCTCTTCGGGAGTCATGGAATAGATGATAGCTTCGGTCCTCTTAAGCTTGCTTTCATCAACAGCCGCATCCAGATCGGCGGAATTAATTCCGAGTCCGGGCATCATGGAAAGGATTGAAGCAAGACCTCCCATATTCTTCATCTGCTTCATGCTTTCAAGGTAATCGTTAAAATCAAACTTACCTTTTTGCATGCGGTTCATCATACCGCGGCCTTCTTCTTCGGTTGTTGTAACCGAAGCCTGAGCCTTCTCGATAAGGGTCAGTACATCACCCATGCCGAGTATTCTGGAAGCCATACGATCGGGATAGAACTGCTCCAGATCGGTAAGCTTTTCACCCATTCCGACATAGAGGATGGGCTTTCCGGTAACGGCTTTGATGGAAAGGGCCGCACCGCCTCTTGTATCGCCGTCAAGCTTGGATAAGATGACGCCGTCAATACCTATCTGTTCATCAAATGTCTGAGATACGGTTACCGCACTCTGACCGGTCATTGCATCGACAACCAGTATGGTCTGGAATACATTTACCTTCTCTTTGATCTCTTTGAGCTCATTCATGAGATCTTCATCTATATGAAGTCGTCCTGCGGTATCGAGGATGACAACATTGAAATTTTCCTTCAGTGCCTTTTCGTAGGCCTTGGTTGCGATCTCCGCGGGAGAAGTATCGGTTCCCATATCGAAAACCTCTACACCGACTTTCTGTCCGTTAACCTTTAACTGCTCTATAGCTGCGGGTCTGTAAACGTCGCAGGCTACCAGCAAAGGCTTCTTTCCCTTTTTGATAAACTGACCCGCCATTTTGGCTGATGCAGTGGTTTTACCCGCACCCTGAAGGCCTGCCATCATAATAACGGTAATCTCTTTGCCGGGACGAAATGCTACTTCCGTGGTCTCGCTTCCCATAAGGGAAGTAAGTTCATCATTTACGATCTTAATGACTGTCTGTGAAGGATTAAGTCCGTTCAGAACATCGCTTCCGATGCACTTTTCTTCAACAGTCTTAACAAAACTCTTAACAACCTTGAAGTTAACATCAGCCTCAAGAAGTGCCATTTTTACTTCTTTGAGAGCTTCTTTTACGTCTGCTTCGGTGAGCTTTCCTTTACTGCGGAGATTTTTAAATGCATTTTGCAGTTTTTCGCTGAGTCCCTCAAAAGCCATTAAAGTTCTCCGATGATCGTATCAGCTATACTGCTGATAGCTTTAAGTCTGGTTTCATTATCGCCTTCCGAAACGGAAAGCTTTTTAATCTCTTCTATCTCGCCCTTCATCTTCAGGAATCTTTCCACCAGATGAAGTTTGGATTCATATTCATTAAGCGCTTTATCGCAATGCCTTAAAGCATCATGAACCGCCTGTCTGGATATACCTTCGCTCTCCGCAATCTCTCCCAGGGACAGATCTTCGAAAAGGGAAGCTTCATAAATCTTTCTCCTGTGCTCGCTTAAAAGCTCGCCGTAAAAATCATACAGAAGTGATTGTTCGAGGATTTTATCCATAATTCACCTACAGACGCTTTTTGCGCACCTTGAGTATAATATTACAAACAAAAACAAGTGTCAAGCAAAATCACTTGACACTTGAAAATATTTATTTTTTCTTCTTTTTCGTATTCTGAATTTTACGCGTTCCTATCAGATATATTGCCAAAGTGGCATTCATATAAACGATAAATGCACCCGGCCAGACAAAAATGGTGATAAATGCAAGAAGTTCGGGAACCAGGTTTTTATCAAATCCGATCAATAACAGCGAAGCAAATATGAGAACAATAAACATTGCAAACGCAAAAACAACGGAGATGATAAAATGCATGATTATAACCGCAGGATGATTTACGGGATATTCTTTATACTTTTTAATCAAAAATCTTTTATATGAATAATAAAAGAAAAGAAGAAACAAAACCGTTCCCGCGATATAGGCAAGCGGATTGAACTGCATATCGAAAAACAGTATATCGTAACCGCTGACCGTATCAAGCTTCTTAAGAGCTATACATTGAACAAGGGAACACAAACCTGCAATTATCACAGAGGAAAGGGAATACAGAACATCCAATCCCAAAAACTTTAAACGCTTATTCATAAGATCAACCTTCTGAAGGAACTCTCTATATCTCAGACATCAGATATTGGTCTTAACCACTTTAGGTCTGTATCCTTCTTTTTCAAGAGCCGAGATAATATCAGCCTTGTGTTCGGTTCCGAAGGCTTCGAGAGTAATCCTGAGTTCAACGGCGGCATTTCTGTTGATTGATACAAACTGATTATGCTCAAGTTTGATTACATTGCCGCCCTGCTCTGCAAGAATGCCGGAAACCTTGGCAAGCATACCGGGCTTATCGGGCAAAAGAACAGACACGGTAAAGATCCTGTCTCTTGCAATGAGACCGTTTTGAACCACGGAACTCATGGTAATCACATCCATATTACCGCCGGAAAGAATCGATACAACCTTCTTGCCTTCTGCCTTCATATGCTTGAGAGCAGCCACAGTAAGAAGTCCGGAATTTTCGACGATCATCTTATGATTCTCAACCATATCGAGGAAACATACAACAAGTTCGGAATCTTCGACAGTGATAATATCATCAAGATTATCTTTGAGATAAGGGAATAGATTTGCTCCGGGTGTCTTAACCGCAGTACCGTCCGCAATAGTATTAACTCCGTCAAGAGTCACGACCTTACCTGCTTCAAAAGATGCTTTGAGGCATGCAGCTCCTGCAGGCTCAACACCTATAACTTTGATCTTGGGATTAAGAAGCTTTGCCAGAGTAGAAACACCGGTTGCAAGTCCGCCTCCTCCGATGGGTACAAGTATATAATCCACAAGAGGAAGTTCCCTCACGATCTCCATTGCTATGGATCCCTGACCGGTGGCAACTCTAAGATCGTCAAAAGGATGAATGAATGTATAGCCCTTCTCCTGAGCAAGCTCTAATGCCTTGGTGCATGCTTCGTCATAGACATCGCCGTAGAGAATTACTTCTGCGCCATAGCTCTTGGTTCTGTTGACCTTGATAAGAGGCGTTGTGGTGGGCATTACGATGACGGCTTTGGCACCGTATGCTTTTGCAGCATAAGCAACACCCTGCGCATGGTTTCCTGCCGAGGCGGTAATAAGTCCCTTAGATCTTTCCTCATCGGAAAGAGTGCTGATGGTATAATATGATCCCCTGATCTTATACGCTCCGGTAACCTGCATGTTCTCGGGTTTAAGATAAACCTTATTACCGGTCTGATTAGAAAAATATTCGGAATAGATCAGCTTGGTATCTCTTGTAACTTTCGAAACAATTTCGGAAGCTTCCTCAAAGGCATCCAAGGTAAGCATTTCCTTAGCCATATTACTCCTCCGCATCAAAAATCGCTCTTACGAACGAATCTGCATCAAACTTCTGTAAATCTTCTATCTTCTCACCGACGCCGATGTATTTAACGGGAATACCCATCTGCGCCTGAATAGCTATCGCAATTCCGCCCTTTGCCGTTCCGTCCATCTTGGTAAGAATGATTCCGGAAAGCTTGGCGGCTTCATTAAATTCTCTTGCCTGATTAAGAGCATTTTGTCCGGTTGTCGCATCAAGCACAAGAAGATTTTCTCTGTGAGCCGCTTCAAATTCCTTATCAATGACACGGTTCATCTTGGCAAGCTCATCCATCAGGTTCTTCTTGTTATGAAGCCTTCCCGCGGTATCGATAATAAGAACATCCGTATTACGTGCCCTGGCAGCGGAACAAGCATCATATACAACCGATGCGGGATCCTGTCCGTCCTTGCCGGTAACTATCTGAACGCCGCTTCTTTCGGCCCATACTTTAAGCTGATCTTCCGCAGCCGCTCTGAACGTATCGGCACCGGCAACCAGGACCTTTCTCCCCATCGCATTTAGCTTGGCTGATAGTTTTCCGATGGTTGTGGTCTTACCGACACCGTTTACGCCGATAACAAAAACAACGGAAGTCTTATGTTCAAAGTCATAAGCATTTTCTTCTGTTTCCATTCTGGATCTTATGGATTCTATCAAAAGAGAGCGGCACTCAGTCCTGGATTTGAGATGCTTTTCTTTTACTTTATCCCTTAATTCATCAAGGATATCTTCGGTAATGACAGCGCCAACATCTGCTCCGATAAGGAACTCTTCCAGCTCGTCATAAAAATCATCATCAATTTCCGAAGCGGTAAAGATGGAAGCAAGACCGGCGGAGAAGTTTTCCCTGGTACGGGTCATTCCCGTCTTAAGTCTGTCGAAAAGTGCTTCCTTATCCTCCTGATAAGCGCGTCCGTCCACGGGTATCTCTTCGTGAAGTTCACGGGCTATGGGATCCTTTTCGGCCTCATCGGCAATTCTGCTGAGTTTAGCCAAAGCTTCATTAAAATCGTTATCCGGTTGTTCGTTCTTTTTTTTACCGAAAAGAGCCATTAATCATCCAATTCCGACTCGATCATGTTAACCGCAACCTGAGAAGATACACCCTTCTCCTGCATGGTAATACCATAGAGTCTGTCAACCTGTTCCATTGTTCCTCTTCTGTGAGTGATACAAATGAACTGGGTATTCTTGGTAAGCTTGTGAAGATACTTCGCAAATCTGCCAACGTTGTTATCATCAAGTGCAGCTTCGATCTCGTCTAACAGACAGAAAGGTGAAGGCTTGAGATTCTGAATCGCAAAAAGAAGTGCGATTGCGGAAAGCGCCTTTTCTCCGCCGGAAAGCTGCATCATGTTCTGGAGTTTCTTTCCGGGAGGCTGTGCCGAAATATTGATTCCGCATTCGAGAATATCCTCATCATCCTGAAGTGAAAGCGAACCGGATCCTCCACCGAACAATTCCTTAAATACCTTGTCATATTCTTCATTGATGAGCTTGAATTTCTCGGAGAACTGAGCTCTCATATTCTCATCAAGCTCTTCAATTATCTTCTTAAGAGTCTCGGCAGCCTCAATAAGATCGTCATGCTGAGTCTTCATGGACTCATAACGTTCGGATACGTTCTTGTATTCCTCGATAGCTCCCACATTAACGTCGCCGAGTTTCTTGATCTTGTCTCTTACTTCTGCGGCGTCACGTTTAAGAACGGTAAGATCGTTAAGAGATTCGTCCCTCATCTCTGCGGCCTGGCTTAAAGTAATCTCATACTCCTGCCACATGTAATTGATGCGGATCTCCATAGTCTCATTAGCCTTATCACGCTGAGCGGTAAGACGGTTAACCTCTTTGTCCAGTGAAGACATCTTTTCCTGAAGCTTTTCGGTATTCTCAAAGAATCCTTTCTGCTTCTCTGTAAGGGCTTCTTTTCTGGAAAGAGAGTTCTTTAGAAGATCTGCAGACTTTTCCTGCTCCTCATAGGATGCTTCGATAGTCTTTCTGATCTCTTCGATCTGAACTTCCTTCTCGGAAATTGCCGTATTGTTGGATTCGATGGAATTATTCAGGCTTTCAAGTTCGTTATTTGCACCCGCAAGAGATTCTTCAACTCTGCTGAGGTTAGCCTGCTTGAAGTCCTTGGCCTGTTTCATCTTCTGGACTTCTACTTCCCATTCGTTAACACGTGCTGCGGCTTCGGACTCGACAGTCTGCTTATCCTTAAGCATTTCATTGAGATCCGCTTCTTCTTCACGAAGCCTCTTCTCATTGGATTCACTGCTCTTAAGAACCTCTGCAGCCTCATCGCGGGCATTTGCGGCATCTATCATTTCCTTCTCGATGTCCTGCTGCTCCTGCTTGAGGTTAACGGCATTCTCACTCTCTTCGTCAAATCTGTCTCTTTCCGCCTGAAGAGTAAGTCTTGCCGTATTCTGCTCGATAACCTTGTTCTGGATATCAAGTTTCATCTTATCAAGCTTTGCACGGGATGTGTTTCTGTTTTCCCTGGTCTCGTCAATCTCGTTTTTGAGCTTTTCAATATCCGCCGAGAGCTTGGCAACCTTCTTCTTCAGATCACCGATTTCCCTGCTCTTTCCGAGGAAATTGTTATTGTTCTTGAAAGCACCGCCGGTGATGGATCCGCCTGGCATAAGAAGTTCTCCTTCGAGAGTAACAACACGAAGGGTATAATTAAACTTTCTTGCAGCCTTCGTTGCATTATCCATGGTATCCGCAACGATGAATCTTCCAAGAAGGCTCTTGATAACGTTTCTGTATTCGTCATCCGTCTCCACAAGATCACTGGCAAGTCCCAGCATACCCTTTTCATTAAGAGCATCCTTGGCTTTAAGCTCCTGAGGATCCTTAACACTGTCAAGAGGAAGGAAGGTTGCTCTGCCCAGCTTTCCTTCTTTAAGGAAATTGATCATCTTCTTGGCGGTATCTTCATCCTTGGTAACGATATTCTGGATGTTTCCGCCCAGAGCCATTTCAATAGCGGTTTCGTACTTTTTATCAACCTTAATGATATCCGCAACGACACCTATGATGCCGGGCACGGATTTCTTCTGTTCCATTATCTTCTTGACGGAATTTCCGTAGCCTTCATATGCTTCGGCAATATCCTCAAGAGCCTGATATCTGGAATTTTCTTTATGATATTCTTCCTGAAGGGTTCTGAGCTGTTCATCCTTGGAAGAAAGTGAAGATCTGAGTTCGGTAACCTTTGCTTCGAGTTCGGAAGCATTTTTATTCATCTCGGCAATCTCGGCACTTACTTTCTCAAATGCCTCTTCATACTGCTTGATGGAATCTTCTCTTGCTTCCTCGTCGGAACGGGCTCTTAAGAGCTTACTCTGAAGCTCTGCTTTTCTCAGCTCGATCTGCTGGATAACAGCGGTATAATGGCTGATACGTCCCTGAATCTCGGAACGTTTCTTCAGCTCATCCATAATGCCGGTTGCGGTCTCTTCAATCCTGGTATTAAGATCCTGGATCTCTTCCTGGGCTTTGTCGAGAGCTTCTTTTCTGGCTGCCGCTTCGGACTCGACTTTTTTAGCCTGCTCTTCTTCGGATTCGGAATCCGCCAAAATGGAATCCTTCTCCTGATTGTATTTATCTATTTCACCGAGAAGGGCTTCTTTTCTCTCGCTGAAATGAGTGATATTGTCCTTACTGGACTTTATCTGCTCCTTAAGAAGCTCAATTGAGCTTTCCAGCTTCTGTCTGTTGGAATCAGCTCCCGAAACAAGTTCCCTTGCCTTTTCGATGGCTTCTTCCAGATCTTCCATCTCCAGCTGTACGGAATTGTAATCTTCCTTAACCTTGTTGTATTCACCGGATGCGGTATCAAGATCTGCGGAAGCAACATCAAGTCTGGACTGAAGATCGGTAACAGCCTTCTTGAGAGTTTCATTTTCAAGAAGGAAGGAATTGACATCGATGGTCTTTAATTCTTCTTTATACTTAAGCCATTCTTTAGCCTTTGCCGACTGTCTCTCCAAGGGCCCGATCTGACGCTCAAGTTCTGCAAGAATGTCATTTACTCTGACAAGGTTGTTCTGCTCGTTATCGAGCTTTTTGAGTGCTGCGGATTTACGATATTTAAACTTAACGATACCTGCGGCCTCATCAAAAAGTTCACGTCTTTCCTCGGGCTTACCGGAAAGGATCTTATCAATCTGACCCTGTCCGATAATGGAATAGCCCTCTTTACCTATACCGGTATCAAAAAAGAGTTCGTTTACATCCTTAAGTCTGCAAGGCGAACCGTTTAAGAGATACTCACTTTCACCGGATCTGTAAAGTCTTCTGGCTACGGTAACTTCTTCATATGAAATATTAAGTGCGTGATCGGAATTATCGAGTGTTATGGCAACGTAAGCATAAGAAAGAGGCTTTCTTGTCTGGGTACCCGAAAAGATGACGTCCTGCATGGATCCGCCGCGAAGCTGTTTTACACTCTGCTCACCGAGAACCCATCTGACGGCGTCAGCAATATTACTTTTTCCGGAACCATTGGGCCCTACGATACCCGTTACACCTTCATGGAAAAGCAGAACGGTCTTAACCGCAAATGATTTAAAACCCTGGATTTCTATACTTTTAAGAAACATCTGTACTCCTGATCTTGAGCAAAGCGTTATAAGCGGCTTCCTGTTGCGAAGCTTTCTTGCTTCTGCCGCTTCCTTCTGCCGTAAGGTCTCCTCCGATCAATACCTTGGAACGGAAGATCTTTTCATTTCCTTCGCCAAGCTCTTCTTCGGTGATATATTCAAGCTCCTTCTTGATATTTCTTGCAACATATTCCTGAAGATTACTCTTCGAATCAAAAAAGAGTTGTTTGTTCTCTAGGTCGGACAAAATAAATCTGTGAATGAAATCTCTGGCCTTATCGAAACCTCCATCAAGAAAAATGGCACCGACAATGGCTTCCATTACATCCGAAATAATACTGTCTCTTTCTCTTCCGCCGGTTCTTTCCTCGCCCTTTCCGAGTCTGATGAATGAACCGAGTTTAAGATCTCTTGCGCAAAACGCCAAAGAAGGCTCACAAACCATCGATGCTCTTATCTTGGATAATTCGCCTTCTTTTTTGTCGGGGTAAGTCCTGAACAAAAACTCACTGCTTACCGTTTCGAGAACGGCATCTCCCAAAAACTCGAGCCTTTCATAATCACCCGTCTTATTTATAAGCTGTTCATTACAATAAGAAGAATGTGTCAAAGCTCTTATCAAAAGATCGCCGTTTTCGAAGCTGTACCCTATGAGCTTCTGTAATTCGCTGATATCGGTACCGTTCATAGCTTTACTCCAAAAAAATCCCGAAGGTTTCGTTTAAGCAAAAATCAAGGCATCCCGGCCTTTATATATGAAGAGCCGGAATGCACATTAATCATAAATCGATTATTACCCTTCGGGAAAAATTATAAACGATCAATCGTTGCCTGAAAGTGCTGCCTTGATCATATCAACAGCCTCACCAACGGTAGAGATCTTTTCAGCGCTCTCCTCGGGGATCTTAATATCAAAAGCATCCTCAAGTCCCATGATGATCTGATAAACATCAAGAGAATCAGCTCCGAGGTCATCGGTAAAAGTAGACTGGGGAGTGATCTCCTCGGGATCTACATTAAGCACCTCAGCAATGATTGTTTTTAATTTTTCGAATTCCATTAAAGGCCTCCTTAAATATCTGTGGAAATACTGAACATTTCCCTAATGTCATCATTTATATTCTGATCCGCAAAAGTCTTACACTGAAGTATCGAATTGGTGATCGATACGGCTTTGCTGGATCCGTGTGTCTTGACTATAAGACCGTTACAGCCGAGAAGCGGTGCTCCTCCATACTGATTAACGTCATAAGCTTTAAGAGTTTTCTTAAGTGCGGGTTTTGCCAAAGCGGCACCGATCTTACTTCTCGTGGTGGACATGAAAGCATCTTTCATGGATTTAAGAAGCGCAGAGCCAACGCCTTCATACATCTTAAGAATAACATTACCGGTAAATGCTTCGCAAACAACTACATCCGCTGCTCCGTAAGGGATATCCCTTGCTTCGACGCTGCCTATGAAGTTGATTTCAGGAGTTGCTTTCAAAAGAGGAAAAGTTTCCTTAACAAGAGCGTTTCCCTTTTCTTCCTCTGCACCGATATTTACTATACCGACTCTCGGACTGGCAATTCCGCAAACTTTTTTTGCATATGCGGAACCAATCTTGGCAAACTGAACAAGCTGCGTAGGTCTGGCATCCACATTGGCACCGCAGTCAAGAAGAAGACATCTTCCGTTTACGGTAGGAATAAAAGGAGCAAGAGGAGGTCTCTCAACACCCTTGATCCTTCCCACAATAATCTGTCCTCCGACAAGGAAAGCTCCGGTGGACCCGGCGGTAACAAGAGCGTCACACTTTCCTTCCTTGACCAGATACATACACTTTACAAGGGATGAATCTTTTTTGTTCCTTACAGCCATTACGGGCGGTTCGGCCATCTCTATGACTTCGGACGCATGTACAACATCAATACGATTGGGGTCATATGTATAATTGGAAAGCTCTTTACGAACGTCGTCTTCCCTTCCGACCAAGGTAACCTTAAGATCTTTAGCCTTATCAAGGGCTAAAACGGCACCTTTTACTATCTCTCCGGGTGCATTGTCTCCACCCATAGCATCGACCGCGATATTAACCAGATCAGCCATAATAACTCCTTATATTAGCAACACTGTTTAATATACAAGGCAAAGATTCAAAAATCAATAAAATATATATAAGAAAACGGCTGTATTTTGCCATTTCGGGTAAGAGAATCGGAGACAACAAAAATAGAGCATGTTTTATCATGCTCTATTGATATAACTACTTCTTAAAACTATCAGTCAGCTTCTACGATCTGCTTCTTGTTGTAAGAACCACAGTTCTTGCAAACTCTGTGAGGAACCATAAGAGCTCCGCACTTGCTGCACTTTACAAGAGTGGGCGCGGACATCTTCCAATTAGCTCTTCTCTGATCTCTGTGACCTTTGGATGATTTATTCTTAGGGCAAATGGACATTTGAAACACCTCCTTATCCATTATATTTTCACAAATTCGGGGTATATCGGTGTTTTTTACCGACACACAATTAGAGATTATATATATACATACTGATTATGTCAAGTAATATATAACAATTTTTTAAGCTTTTTTATACGGGAAGGCGACGGGCCGGCCTTCTGCTATTGACGCGTATATCTTATATTGTTAGGATGGAAAAGATCAAGTCATGGGAGTAAAAAAATGAAGATCCGAATAAATAGTCTGACAATAATATTATCCATAATTATACTCGCGGCATGCTCTTCCGCTTCGGAATCGGAAAATGCATCCAACCTTGCTGAATTCAGGAGCACCGTTGACTCCTTCTGTACGTCAATTGCGGAAGCGGATACAAAGATCAATTCCATCGATACCGGTGCGGATGAGTATAATACGGAATTGATAAACGAACTAAACACTCTGAAAACATCATTCAGCGAATTTGCGGCAGTCGATTTTCCGGAAGAATACGATTATCTCGAACATCTGGCAGATGAAGCTTACGATTATATGAACAGAGCTGTCGAGGGATACACCAAGGTTTACACGGATGATTCATTAAGTTCGGAACAGATGCAGACCGAATTCGACAATGCAACCGAATATTATAATAATGCATTCAAAAGGATCAAAGTCATCATGACTTTCCTGAACGGTGAAACATCCGAGGATGCAACAGTATCTTCCGAACAATCCGGTACTCTGACATCCACCGAAGACGCAGGTCAGTAATTTATCATATACATCAGGATATTTTTGACAACCCAGTTGGCCAAAAGTATTACTATTCCTGCGTAAATATATCCGTATCTGAATTTCATGCCTTTTATGCGGGGAACTCGTAATATCTCAAGAAAATGCGAGCCTTCATATAGGATCCACATGATCATGCAGTATAAAACAATGGGGTTATACAGGAAAGAACTGATAAAATGTCCGCGCAAAAGTGCCCTTACTGCCCTTGTGCACCCGCATCCCGGGCAATAAAAGCCCGTGGCTGCCAAAAAACGGCATTTATCCGGTCCGATATACGGAGAAATAGAAGGATATAAGAATATAGCCGCCATGGACGGCAAACCGAATGCCAGTCCGTAGATAAACATTCTTTTATCAAGATCATGACTAAAAAGCCATTCCCTTAAAGAGAATGGCTTTTTGTTTTCCGTATCTTTATTTTCCACGTTATCAGTGGGACTCATACTCTTCAATCCATTCATTCAGATCATTGATATTCTGAGGAAGAGAAATGAATGTGAAATAGCTGAGTGCAGTAATGATAAGTGCAAGAACAAGTCCGATGATGGAGCAGACGAGTCCGCCGGTTCCTACGCCGTGCTTATTGCTCTTATTACCGATGATAGCAAGTACAAGGCCTACAACGGCAAGAATAATGGGAACGATTCCGAAGCAGCAGCAGACTATAGACAAAATACCGCAGATAAGTGAAATGATCTGACATGCATTGGGGCCGGGCTTCTGAACAGGTGCATTATTGTAAGGGCTGTTAAACTGACCCTGGTTCTGATATACATAGGGATCTGAATAATTTCCCTGCTGTGAAGAAAGATGAGGCTGAGGCTGTCCGAACTGCTGTGAGCTGTACTGGCCTGCACCGGGCTGTGAGTACTGATTGCTGTACTGACCTGCCCCCTGCTGATTTGGGTTCTGGTTCTGATTATTGTAATCCATAATTTATCTCTCCTGAATATTATATTTCAAAAAACCTACCTTATAATTCAACCATTATATTCGGTTTTTATCAATCTTTTCTTGCTATCTTTTCTCCGGATTTTTTATAGATATGGTTCTCCGGAAGTACTCCCCTGAAGCAGCTGGTGGGATATACTATGCAGTCTCTACCCAATACACTTCCGGGATTGAGGACAGAATTGCATCCAACCTCAACTCTGTCACCGAGCATTGCACCGAATTTCTTAAGTCCGGTTTCGTAGTTTTCTTCGCCTTTTACAACCACAAGCTTCTTATCGGACTTAACGTTTGAAGTGATGGAGCCTGCGCCCATATGAGACTTAAAACCCAGTATGGAATCACCCACATAATTGTAATGGGGGACCTGTACATTATTAAACAGGATTACATTCTTAAGCTCGGTGGAATTACCGACTACGGAATTCTTACCTACGATTGCGGATCCTCTGACAAAAGCGCAATGACGTATCTCCGCTTCCTCATCAACAATAAGAGGTCCGTTAATACATGCAGTGGGAGCAACTTTTGCGGATTTTGCAACCCAGATATCATCTCCTATCTTATCGAACTTATCCGCAGGAAGAGTCTCGCCGAGTTTAAGGATGAAATCCTTGATTCCCGCAAGAGCCTCCCAGGGATACTCGAATCCCTTAAGATAATCCGCAGCTATGGTTTCATTAAGATCATATAGATCTGAGATTTTAATCTTATCGCTCATTTCTTCCCTTTCGCTGTCTCTTTCCTGTAATACGGACTTACTGCGGAATATACCGCATCAAGTCCCGAGACATTATATTTACTCTTTACTTCGTTAGTTTTAACGGTAACGAAATTATTCAGCTTCTGCTTATAGTCTTCACTTGTGATGGATCCGTCGGCAACACCCGACAACCCCTTCTCCCAGCTGGCAGTAAGCTTGGCATCAAGAAGTGCCGGAATCGAACCGTTTACAATATAGTAAATCATCTCACCGAGAATGGTGGGAGTAATGATCTGGGTCTTCTTATTCAGATTCAGATAATTAATATTCTGGAGTTTTGTCAGGATCTCTGCTCTGGTAGCACTTGTTCCGATACCGCTTCCTTTTATCTGAGCTCTGAGTTCTTCATCCTCGATAAACTGTCCCGCATTTTCCATTGTAAGGATAATGCTTCCGGAAGTATATCTCTTTGGAGGCGCTGTTTCACCTTCCTTGAGTTCATGAGATGTGACTTCTATTACATCACCCTTTTTGAGAGTTTCAAGCGCTTTACCCAAAGAGTCATCGGCAGCCTGATCCTCATCGCCTTCACCCTCGCCTTCGGGCTTGTTATCCTGAGGCTCCTGCTCGTCCTTTTTATTCTGGAAAGAGCAGTTAAAGACCTTCATATATCCTTCATCCTGAAGAACTTTATAGGATGCTGTAAAAAGCTCTTTACCTTCCATTGCAGAAATAAGCGTTTTCTTATAGACTGCGGCAGGATAAAAGATTGACAGGAATCTTCTGCATATAAGCTCATAGACATCCGCCGACAATTTGTTTAGAGATGAGAGATTTCCAAGGCCCTGGCCGGTGGGAATGATCGCATAGTGATCGGTTATTGCTTTGTCGTTACAATACTTGGTCTTTGCGATGGTCTTCCAGGAATCTCCGGCAAGAACCTGAGCTGCCTCTGCGGATACCATGTTATAACCTTTAAGGCCGTTAATGTTTTTATTTATCTCTTTGCAAACCGCAGTGGATAAAACCCTCGCATCCGTTCTGGGGTATGTGGTAAGTTTCTTCTCGTATAATTCCTGGGCAATATTTAACGTCTCGGCGGGGCTTATCTTAAACAGTTTTGAACAGACATTCTGAAGCTCCGCCAGGTTAAATAAAAGCGGAGGATTTTTCTTTTCCGTCTTACGGGATATCTCGGTTATCTCAGCTTTTTTATCTCCGGTGCTTTCAAGATCTGCTATAAGCTTTTCCGCAGCTTCTTTTTCCTTAAATCCGTTGTCTTTATAGAGCTTAGGTGATCCCGCATAAGCGGACGAATCACACACCTTCCAGAGAAGCTGCGCAGATGCATCTCCGATGGATGTATTCATCAGGACTTTATAGAAAGGAGTCTTAACAAAATTTCTGATTTCCTGTTCCCTTCTGACAACTATTCCGAGAACACAGGTCATAACACGTCCCACGGTAACCGTAAGGCGCTCCATCCCCAGAAGCTCCGCACATTTTTTTGAATACTTAAGGGTAAGGGCACGGGTAAAATTGATACCCATAAGGTAATCTTCCTGAGCTCTCAAATATGCGGCATTGGAAAGATTGTCATAAGCAGACCAGTCTTTGGCTTCCCTTATTCCTCTTGCAATCTCCTCCTCTGTTTGGGAATCAATCCAGACCCTTTTACGGGTGCGGCCTTCGGGAACCTGAGCCTGCATATCAACAAGCCTGTATATATATTCTCCTTCTCTTCCCGAGTCGGTACAAATATAGATGCAGGAAATATCTTCTCTGGATAACAGCTTTTTAACTATCTCAAACTGTTTTTTTACATCGGCAATAACCTGATATTTGTAGGTATCGGGTATAAAGGGGATGGTATCATATCTCCACATCTTAAGAGCCGGATCGTACTCTTCGGGATAACTCATGGACACAAGATGACCTACGCACCATGTTATGACGCTGTTATCGCCTTCGAAGAATCCGTCACCCCTCTTCATATTCTCATGAAGAGCCTGTGAGAACTGACTTGCCACAGAAGGTTTTTCGGTTATATATAGATTTTTAGACAATTGAAAGTCCTTTATCTTCTCATGTATGAAAGAAGCTCATCAATTTTCTCTGCCGGAATGGGTTTTCCGAGATAAAAACCCTGAATAACATCGCAACCCGCTTCGGTGAGATAATTAAACTGCTTCTCATTCTCAACGCCCTCGGCAACGGTTTCAAACCCCATTGCATGAGACATATTGAGGATTGATTCGGTGATTATCCTTGTGGATGCATCATCGAGAACGGTATCAATAAAGCTCTTATCAACCTTAAGAGTATCGATGGGGAATTTCTTAAGGTACGAAAGAGACGAATAGCCTGTTCCGAAATCGTCAAGAGATATACTTACACCAAAATTTCTGATCCTTGTAAGCTTGGCGGTAACGGCATCAAAATCGTCAATGAGGATGCTCTCGGTAATCTCAAGCTCAACCTCTGAAGGATCGACACAATTCTTGTCAATGATAGACATGATACTGTCGACAAAATCATCTTTTTTATATTGAAGCGAAGAAATATTTATGGAGATCTTAAAGTGAACTCCGTAAAAATCACACCACTTTTTATACTGTTTAATTGATTCTTCTACAACGAACTGGCCTATGGAATCTATCAGTCCGTTCTTCTCAGCTATAGGAATAAACACAGAAGGAGGTATCATCCTGCCGGAGTCGTCTCTCCATCTGATAAGTGCCTCAACTCCTCTCAGCTTCCTGCTGGATGCATAATACTGAGGCTGGAAATACATGATAAAGTTGTTATTGAAAGCAGCTTCCTTAAGTTTGTTTTCGATATCAACATTTTTAAGGAAATCGTCAAGGATGGGAGCTTCAAAATACTGAAGGATGTTTTTACCCATCTTCTTACAGTTATAAACAACTATATCTGCGCAGTTTATAAGGTCGAGTGCCGAACCGCCGGCATCGGGAAACTCGGCAACACCTACGGAAGCGGTTATGCTTATTTCCTGACCGGTACTCATTACAAAAGAATCGGCAAATCTCTTTTTTATGGTCTGATAGAAATTTTCGACAGAGTATTTTCCGGTAGGATCATAGATCGCAACACAGAAAATATCATTGTTCACATGAGAACAGATGACCTTATCCTTAACCATATGGGTTTTGAGATATGAGCCGACCTGCTGAAGAAGCTCATCGCCCACGATAATACCCTGGACATCGTTGATCTTCTTGAAATCATCAATGTCTATCATCATCAATGAAACTCTGCACTTTTCGCGTTCTGCTCTTGATAGGAATTCGGTCAGAAGTGAGACGAAATAGTTACGGTTATAGATTCCCGTAGTGATGTCATAATAAGCCATATAGAGAAGGTCCGAATGCTGGGCCTTCTCTTTGGTTATATTCATAATAGTTATGATCTTATCGACAGAACCGGTTTCTTCTTCTGTCTCAATGCGGGTAATAATCCTGTACCAGACGTGATCGTTGATCGATCTGCATTCACATGTCGCAAATTTATTGTTTTCTTTTTCGGGGAAAAAGGTATCGGTAACAATGTGTCTGTCTTCCTCGAAAATCTTATCGTAGAGAAGATCAAAATCCCTGGCCTTTTGGAGCTTGATTCCGAAAAGGTTTTCGAACGCTCCGAATGTCTGTAATTCATCACAGGTCAGATTCTGATATATATATCCGAAATCCGACGACTCACAGATCATTCTGTAGATACGTTCACTCTTGGTCAGTTTTGCGTTTTGTGCTTCAAGCAGATCAATACGGTAATTTTTTTCTTCCATTACGTCCTCGACAGGCTAAAAAGCAATGATTATTTATTTCTTATCGATATATCCCTTAGCCTTGAGAAGCTCAGCACAAAGAACCGCACCTCCCGCAGCACCTCTTACGGTATTATGAGAAAGACCTACGAACTTCCAGTCAAAAAGAGTATCCTCACGAAGTCTTCCGATGCTGATGCCCATACCGTTTTCAAAGTCGACATCGAGCTTGACCTGAGGTCTGTTATCCTCCTCAAGATACTGGATAAACTGCTTGGGAGCGCTGGGAAGTCCGAGCTTCTGAGGCTCACCGGAGAAATTAACCATCTTCTCGATAAGCTGTTCTTTGGTAGCTTTCTTTCCAAGGTTAACAAAAACGGAAGCGGTATGTCCATTGAGGACGGGAACTCTTATGCACTGAGAAGTGATAAGCGGAGCGGTCTCGGGAACAATAACTCCGTTTTCAATCTTACCCCAAAGTCTTAAAGGCTCTTTCTCGCTCTTCTCTTCCTCGCCGCCGATATAGGGGATAACATTCTCTACCATTTCGGGCCAATCCTTGAAGGTTTTTCCCGCACCGGAGATTGCCTGATAGGTTGATACAACAACCTGGGTAGGCTCGAAGTCCTTCCATGCGGTAAGAACGGGAGCATAGGACTGAATTGAGCAATTGGGCTTAACTGCAATGAATCCTCTCTTGGTTCCGAGTCTCTTTCTCTGATACTCGATAACATCCGCATGTGCGGCATTGATCTCGGGAACGATCATGGGAACATCGGGAGTCCATCTGTGTGCACTGTTATTGGAAACAACAGGGATCTCGGCCTTGGCATACTTTTCCTCGATAGCCTTGATTTCCTCCTTGGTCATATCAACTGCGCTGAATACGAAATCAACATCAGCGATAACATCTTCAACGTTGGAAACGTCTTTAACAACGATCTTTTTAACAGCTTCGGGCATGGGAGTCTGCATCTTCCATCTGTCACCGATAGCTTCTTCATAAGTTTTTCCTGCGCTGCGGGGTGATGCCGCAATGGTAACAACCTCAAACCAGGGATGATTCTCAAGCAGAGAAATAAATCTCTGACCGACCATACCCGTTCCGCCAAGAATACCTACTTTTAACTTATCACTCATAATATCTCCTCCTACACCGGTCAAAAAAACCGGAAAATATTAATTCAAAAAATCATCAAGGGGATCAGTCAGTGCTGAGGTCTCGGAGATAAACTTCTCACATGATGCTATCTCCTCCGACATCGCATCGGGACCGGGAGCCCCTTTAGTGGATCTCTTAAGCACACAGGTTCCGATACTGACTGCTTCGTAAAAATCTTCTTCTATCACGGACGAAAGATTCTTAAGATCATCAAGACTCATTTCATCGATTGTGATTCCCTTATCAATGCATTCAAGAACCATTCTTCCTACTACGGAATGAGCATCTCTGAAAGGCATTCCTTTCCCCACAAGATAATCGGCAGCATCCGTTGCATTGGTAAATCCGCCGGCAGCACTCTTTTCCATGATCTCATTATTGAACTTCATGCTGCGAAGCATTCCTTCATAAAGATCAAGGCAGGAACACGCGGTATCCATTGCATCAAAAGCGCCTTCTTTGTCTTCCTGCATATCTTTATTATATGCAAGGGGAAGTCCCTTCATTGTTGTGAGAAGTCCCATAAGACTGCCGTATACTCTTCCGGTCTTACCTCTGATGAGTTCCGCAATATCGGGATTTTTCTTCTGAGGCATTATACTGGAACCGGTTGAATATGTATCGTCTATCTCAACAAATCTGTATTCATTGGTGTTCCAAGTGATGATCTCCTCGCATGACCTTGACATATGCATCATGATAATGGAAAGGGCATCAAGGAATTCTATAAGATAATCCCTGTCGGATACGGAATCCATGGAGTTATCCGTAGCTTTGTCAAAACCGAGTTTTTTTGCCGTAAATTCTCTGTCGAGAGGATATGTGGTTCCCGCAAGTGCTCCGGAACCGAGGGGGCATTCATTCATCCTGGTGTAAATGTCATGAAGCCTCTTTCTGTCTCTCTTAAACATCTCGAAGTAAGCGCCCATATGATGAGCCAGTGTAACGGGCTGCGCTTTCTGAAGATGTGTAAATCCGGGCATAAAGGTCTCTGTATTAGCCTTCATGATATCGAGGATAGTTACAAGGAGCTTATCCAGAAGAGCATCAGCGGTACAAACTTCTCCCCTTACATACATCCTCATATCAAGGGCAACCTGGTCATTACGGCTTCTTCCGGTGTGAAGTCTCTTACCTGCATCACCTACTCTTTCGGTCAAAACAGCTTCGCAAAAAGAATGAATATCCTCATACTTATCGGTTATCTCAAGCTTTCCGGAAGTGACATCGGCATAAATGCCTTTAAGCCCTTCTTCGATTACTTTACCGTCTTCTTCGGATATTATTCCCTGTTTTGCAAGCATTGCCGAATGAGCAATACTTCCGCAGACATCCTGCTTAAGCATCCTTTTGTCAAAGCTTACGGATGCGTTAAAAGCATATACTTTTTCATCGGTGGGTTTGGTAAATCTTCCGCCCCATAATTGTGCCATAAAGCCACCTTTTCCTTTTTATGTAATCCTATATATTTTCGGCAATTTGACACTCATTGTCAACACAAAAATTTGCCCTAACCCCTTAGGAAAACGTTATATTTTTACATATATACAAAAAGACCCGATATCGCACTTAACGATATCGGGTCTTAAGCCGGAAAGGGGACTCGAACCCCTGACCTACGCATTACGAATGCGTCGCTCTACCAACTGAGCCATTCCGGCATATGTGGAACTCATTCCATTCCACACTTGTCTGATTATATAGATTAGAACCTTAAAAATCAAGTCGGATTTACTATCACTTCTTACTCTTTTTGATGGGAGTATAATTCCTTATTCTCTGCTCGATAACCTTCTCGAGTTCAGCTTCGGTATAAGGGATAAATTTCATTATGATCATACTGAGAGGTCTTATCTTAACGGAGATGGACTGGGTTCTTCCGTCCATTCTCTTATCGGTTGCTTTCCTAACCGTCTTGGATACTGATGAAGAACCGCCATAAGCTTTGTCGTCCGTGGTAAAGATCTCTTTGTATTTTCCCTCGTAAGGAACACCTGTGGAGAAGGACTGCTCTATTCCCGAGAAATTAGCTATAAACACAAGCATGTCCTCGGGGTCATCGGTCTTTCTTACAAAAGAAACGCAGGCCTGATCCGCATTCATATTACTGAGCCACTCGAAATTTTCGGGATCGTACTCATTACGGCTCAGTGCGGGTTCTTTTTCATACAGATCGTTAAGGTCTTTAAGAAGTTTCCCCGTTATTTCATCGGCAGCACCGATTACTTTTTTGCCGGGATGAGAATATAAATATCCTGCTGCAAGCTTCATCTGGGCCATCTTCATCTGATCGTCACCGGGAAGAAGATCATATATCCTGCCCGTCTGAGAAGACTTTTCCCTGCCTGCAAAGGGAAGAATAAAGTCTTCGACAAAAGCATATGTAAGTTCATCGGGAAGCAGATGAAGGTTTCTTCCTCTGTACAAAGGATCCATACAGATAAATTCTCTGAAATCATCAAAGAATACTTCGTTCCACTTATAATCAAATCCCAGTCCGTTTTCCTCAATGGGATCGGTAATTCCCTGGTGCAGAGACGAATCTTCGGCAATAAGGATCAGGCCGGGATATTTGGATCTGATCTTTGTATTAAACTCTTTGATAAATGCTATTGCATCAAGATTCTCGTTTCCGCCGTAGATGTTGGGAACCCAGTCGGTCTTGCTGTAATCCAGATAAAGCATTCTTGCAATACCGCACATTCTTATACCATCGGCACCGAATTCATCCGCAAGCCTGAATCCGGATGAGAGAAGGAAATTTGAAACGGTGTTTGAAGAATAATTAAACAGGCATGCATCAATATCCGAAGCATATCCCTGTCTGGGATCGATATGTTCATAGAGTCCGGTTCCGTCAAAAAAAACAAGCCCGCCTTCATCATGTGCGAAATATGAAGGAACCCAGTCAAAGATAATACCTATTCCCGCATCATGAAGCAAATTAACAAGAGATTTTAGTTCATCAGATGAACCGAGTCTCTTATCTACCGCATAGAAAGAAATGTTTTTATCGGTCATGCACTGTGAAGAAGTAAGTACATTTCCCATACACACATGTGTAAATCCGGAATTGACGCAAAATGCAGGTATTTCGGAAATCATCTTCGCAAAAGCGGAAGAAGTTTCATTTACATAGTCATATGGATTGACCTGATAAATACAAAGAGCCGTGTTTTTATCCACAGGTTTTTTACCGGACAACGGGTTGCACTTTACGGAAGAATTGCTTTCAGGAACAACCGAAACAAGTCCGTTCTCGATAATCATCTCCTCGGAATACGGATCTGATTTTCTGCATATATCATAATTTTTGAATTTGATCTCGTACTGATATTTATCGCCGGGCTTAACTCCGGGAATAAATAACTCAAAAATTCCCGAATCCTCTCTTCTGCACATCTGATCGAGTCTTCCGTCCCAGGAATTAAAATCACCGACTACACTTATTCTCATTGCATTGGGTGCATATACCGCAAAAAGAGTACCTTCCTCACCGTCATGCTCCATGAAATGCGATCCGAGAAGAGATGATGCATTAAGACACTTGCCTTCAATAAAGCCGGCAACATCTTTATCATTCAAAAGAAATGTGTGTCTGTAAGGATCGCCGCATCTCAATACTTTTTTCTTAAGAGTCTTGCCACCCGTCTGTCTTTCCTCATATGTAACAACATATGTATAGAGACCGGGATCTTTTGTGGGGAGGAGCTGCGCAAAAAAACCGTCATCGTCGGCCACTTCCATCTCGGTCTCGGAAGGCTTGCCGGGTTCGCCCCTGTCTTTCCACTTAACTACGACGGACTGTGCTCCGGGGAAATAAGCCTGAAGAAGCGTAGTCTGTCCTTTTGCATGAGGTCCGAGAAGATCCTGAGGATGTGAGCACTCCGAATAAATAACTTCCTCGATAAAAGCCCAATCCATAAGCTTATAAAGTCTCTTATTCATATCATCAACCCCTTTAATGTATGATTTAGTCGATCTTATGTAAGAATAACCCGCTGCGAAGCTTGGGCTCAAACCATGTGGATTTGGGAGGCATAAGCAGGCCTTCATCCGCTACCTTGAAAAGTTCCTCAATGGATGTGGGATGCATGGAAAACGCAACCTGCATATCTTCTTTACATCTCTTTTCAAGTTCTCCCAGGCCTCTGATACCGCCTACAAAATCAATCCTCTTATCCGTTCTGGGATCTCCTATACCGAGAACAGGTCCCAAAAGCCCATCCTGAAGTACGGATACATCCAGACCTTTAACAGGATCGTCGGACTTAATGTCATGGTGGGCACGGAGTTTGTACCACTTGCCGCTTATATACATGCCAAACAAACCTTTATCCTCGGGAGAATAAAGCTTTTTGGCATCGCAAACCTCAAATTTATCGATTACTTCGTTGAAAAATTGAACCTCGGAAAGACCGTTAAGATCCTTAACGACTCTGTTATAATCAAGGATCTTAAGTTCATCTCCGGGAAAGATAACACTGAGGAAATAGTTAAATTCTTCATCTCCGGTATATCCCGGGTTTTCTTCTCTTCTCTTTAAGCCTACTTTTACGGCAGAAGCACATCTGTGATGACCGTCAGCAATATAAAGAGCATCCGTTCCCGCGAACTCGTCACGTATTGTTTTAACCTTATCCGCATCTTTGATGGAGAACACTCTGTGTCTGATACCGTCATCGGAAGTAAAGTCGCAATCCGCTTCACTCTTTTTAACATTTTCAATTAAGGACGCAAGAGTATCATTGTGTCTGTAAGCAAGAAAAATGGGTCCTGTCTGGAATCCGGTCTTATCAACATGGTTAATACGGTCAACTTCTTTATCGGCGCGTGTGTTTTCGTGCTTTTTGATCACGCCGTTCATATAATCATCAATGGAGGCACAGGCAACAATTCCGTTCTGAACACGGCCGTCCATGGTAAGTTCATAAAGATAATATCCCGGATTGCCTTCATCCTGAACAAATCTTCCATCATCTATTCTTTCACGGATCATATCCCTGGCTTTTTCATAAACTCTGGGATCGTATGTGTCCACATCATCCGAAAACTGGGTCTCCGCTCTGTCAATGGCCAGAAAAGACTCCGGGTTATTTTTTACAACCTCTACGCTCTCTGCTCTGTTATAAACGTCATAGGGAAGTGCCGCAATCACAGACTCCATTCCTGCCTTAGGTCTGTATGCATTAAAGGGTCTTACATCTGCCATTTTTTTACTCCGTTTTATAGATATCGTTATAATATTATTTTAAAAAAACTAATGATTATTTTAGCATTATAAGCTAACACAAACAAGTTACCGGGTGTTATAATGCGATTGTAATTCGGAGTTAAGGGGATTTTAGTCAGGGGGATATTATGACTGAAGAACAAAGAGCAATGCTTAAAAGGATCAATGAATATGCGGAGCAGGTAATGCCCGATATCGATCCCCAGCACACGCCCATTTCATATCAGCTTGAGAAGCTCACTCCCATCATGAAACAGATTGGTGAAGAACAGGATAAATCTCTCAGTGACATATTCATAGAATATATGGATCTTGCAAGCGAAGCCGCTGCGGAGATGGAACAAAAGCTTCAGGACTCTCTCAAGGATATCGAAGACGGCGAGAAAAATTAACTGTAAGTATTAAAAAGCGGGTGTACATCATCAGATGTACACCCGTTAATTTTATGGTTTTAATTTCATCCCTTTACTACTCTTACGCGGATTACGCCTTCAGCAGCGGAAAGCTTCTCAACAAGCTGAGCAGTAGGAACATCATCAAGATCGAGCATGGTAACGGCATAATCTCCTCTTGATTTATTCATCATATCGGAAATATTGATCTTCTCGGCACCGATAACTGCGGTAAACTGAGTGATCATATTAGCCTGATTCTTGTGGAATACCTCAACTCTTCCCTTCTTATCGCATACACCCATATCAAGTGCGGGATAATTTACGGAATTTCTGATGTTTCCGTTATTGAGATAATCCATGATCTCTTCAACAGCCATCTTAGCACAGTTATCTTCGGACTCTTCGGTACTTGCTCCGAGATGAGGGGTAAGGATTACACCGGGCTGTCCTGCAGTGGTGGAGTTGGGGAAATCGGTTACGTATCTTGCTACCTTACCGTTCTTGAGAGCCTCAAGCATATCGGTCTCCGAAACAAGAAGGTCTCTTGCATAATTGATAACAACAACTCCGTCCTTCATCATGGAGATAGCTTCACGATTGATGGTTCCCTTGGTTGAATCAAGAAGAGGAACATGGATGGTAATGTAATCACACTCTTTGTAAATTTCCTCTACCTTCTCTACATGAATAACGCTTCTGGAAAGATTCCATGCAGCATTAACGGAAAGATAAGGATCATATCCGTAAACCTGCATACCGAGGTGCTGAGCTGCATTTGCAACCTTAACACCGATTGCTCCGAGTCCTATGACACCGAGCTTCTTTCCTGCGATCTCGGTACCTGCAAAATTCTTCTTCTGCTTCTCGGCAGTCTTGGCAATATCCGCATCAGAAGCGTTATCTTTACACCACTCGATTCCGCCTACGATATCTCTTGCTGCAAGAAGCATACCTGCAAGAACGAGTTCTTTAACACCGTTAGCGTTTGCACCGGGAGTATTGAAAACAACGATACCCTTCTCTGCACACTTATCAAGAGGGATATTGTTAACACCGGCTCCTGCTCTTGCTACCGCAAGAAGTGAATCGGGGAGATCCATGTCGTGCATTGCGGCACTTCTTACAAGGATACCTTCTGCCTCCTCGGTCTTGTCGGTTATCTGAAAATCTTCGGTAAGGTCAGCAAGGCCTACCTGAGAAATAGGATTAAGGCAATTGATCTTAAACATCTGAAAACTCCTTTCAAAGAGGCCGCTTATGCGTTCTCTGCCTCGAACTTCTTCATGAACTCAACAAGCTTCTCAACGCCTTCCTTAGGCATAGCATTGTAGATGGAAGCTCTCATACCACCGACGGTTCTGTGTCCCTTAAGGTTAACAAAGCCTGCCTCGGTAGCTTCTTTAACGAACTTGGCATCAAGCTCTTCGTTGCCGGTAACAAAAGGAACGTTCATAAGAGATCTGTCCTCTTTTACGACAGTTCCCTTGAAAAGCTTGGAAGAATCAAGGAAATCATAAAGGATCTTAGCCTTCTCCTCGTTTCTCTTCTTCATCTCTTCAAGTCCGCCGTTTCTTTTGAGCCACTTGAATACCTTGCCGCAAATGTAGATGGTGTAGCAGGGAGGAGTGTTATAAAGAGAATCGTTGTCTGCCTGGGTCTTCCACTTAAGCATGGTGGGAGTTCCGGGAAGGCACTCATCGGTAATAAGATCTTCTCTGATAATTGCGATCACACAGCCTGCGGGGCCGACATTCTTCTGAACGCCGCCGTAGATAACACCGTACTTGGTTACATCAACAGGCTCTGAAAGGAAACAGGAGGAAACATCGGAAACAAGGATCTTGCCCTTGGTGTTGGGAAGAGTCTTATACTTGGTTCCGTAAATAGTATTGTTCTCACAGATATAGACATAATCCATATCATCGGTGATGGGAAGATCGGAGCAATCGGGAATATAGCTGAAGGTCTTGTCTGCGGATGATGCAAGTTCTACAGCCTCACCATAGATCTTAGCTTCCTGGAATGCCTTCTTTGCCCACTGACCGGTGATGATGTATCCGGCCTTCTTATTCTTCATCATGTTCATAGGAACTTCAGCGAAGAACTGGGATGCACCGCCCTGAAGGAACAGTACCTTATAATTGTCGGGAATATTCATGAGTTCGCGAAGATCAGCTTCAGCTTCCTTGATAATGGTGTCATACACCTTGGATCTGTGGCTCATCTCCATTACAGACTGGCCTGATCCCTTATAATCAAGCATCTCCTCTGCAGCTTCCTTCAGTACTTCTTCGGGCAAAACAGCAGGTCCTGCCGAAAAATTGTAAACTCTGGACATTTCTATTTCTCCTCCTGAAATAATAATAAGAACTTTAAAATAAAATAAACTTTTGAGACATGTAAGTCAACTCAATAATCGTAAACGACTACAGGTGTTCCTATCTCAATGTTTTCGAAAATAATACGGGCAGGCTCTTTATCCATATTGATACAACCGTGTGAACCGTCGTATGTATATATGTCACCGCCCCACTCGTCTCTCCAATCGGAATCATGGAGCCCGTATCCTCTGAAATATGGCATCCAGTATGATACGAAGTCTATGTAATCTTTTCCGTAGAGATACTGATCCGTGTACTTTCCGTATATCGCAAAGACTCCTCTCGGAGTGGTCCATCCTTTGGGAATGTCACCCGATACGATATCGGTCTCAATGATAAGCTCACCGTTTTTGTAATAGTACATGTACTGATCGGCCAGATCCACTTCGACGAAAGTATCTCCTATATCATTAAGGCCTCTTACGGTAGCTTCCACATTATAAACGGGAATGTGTTCATCCTTTACTCCGTCCCATGCTTCTTCGGAATGAAGATAATCACTAAGGAATCGAAGTTCGGCATCATGATTCAGTTCCGTTCCGTAATTACTGTACGTAGCAGGGATTATTACAGTCTTACCCGTTGAGGTAACAAATTCCCTGTCCAGTCCGTATGTGTTATATGCTGCGCAGAGATCGTCAATCCATCCGGTTACGGCTTCATCATCAATTATGTATGATCCGTTTTCATCTTTTACCGGCTCATGGTTTCTTTCGGTTACGATAAGAAAACTCATCACCCGGGAATCAAAGGCTATCTTCTCCGCACCCATGTCATAAACAAGATCGGTATTCAGAAATGAAGAAAGCTTATTCCATTCCGCGATGGAATTATTTTCTTCAGCAGAATAGGGTGCATCGTAATAATATGAAGAATCAAGTGTAAGAGACAGCCTTCCTCCGGAGAGCACTTCCGAAAGAGCCTGAAGTGCTTTTTCCGAATCAAGTCTTCCGGAATGATTATCGTATACGTAATAACCTGTTTCCGGATCAAATCTGATGGAATACTCAGGGGATTCGGCTGTTTCTATCCTGACTCTTTCAAGCTGTGAAAAATGTCTTCTCAAAAGTTCCTGATCAAAATCAATAACCGGATCAAGCTGCAGATTCTGTTTAGTAAAAAGACATGCGGGCCAGGAAAAAATATTTTGAGATTCAACCGCTTTTATTACCGATGAAGTCAGGTTATAGCTGTAAGATATATCTTCGGGTTTGATGTAAGAGTCTTCATAGCCTTCATCTCCCCAGATGATCCTGATATCGGGAATTACTATCTTTTCTTTAAGATCAAATGCAACCGCCTGAGTGCTTCTGCCCGTGCAATAGACATCTCCGATCCAGGTATTAGGCAGGAATCTGTTCCTGTAATAAAATGCTGTTCCCAGATAAACAGCCAAAAGAATTATGATAACTATGCTGAGGCAAATGATCTTTTTCTTATTCTTTAAGAGCTTTTCTCCCATGGAGGACATAATCAATCTTCTTTCATATCCTTTTCGTCAAATACTTCGCTTAAAGGCTTTCCGGCAGGAACCATGGGGAATACTTTATCATCTTCTTCGATAATGCATTCGATAAGAACAGGAGCTTTAGCTGCAATGGCTTCTTTGAATGCAGGCTCAACTTCTTCCTTCTTGGTGATCTTAATTGCCTTACATCCAAGACCTTCGGCAACCTTGCAGAAATCAACCGCATCGTTTAAAACCGTCTGAGAATATCTCTTTCCGTAGAAAAGAGTCTGCCACTGACGTACCATTCCGAGAACATGGTTGTTGATGACAACCTGAATAATGGGAATGTTATATCTTGATGCGGTAGCCAGCTCATTCATATTCATTCTGAAACAGCCGTCACCTGCTATGTTAATACATATGTCATCGGGACGTCCTACCTGTGCACCGATACATGCTCCAAGTCCGTAGCCCATTGTTCCGAGACCGCCTGACGAAAGAAAAGTTCTGGGCTTAGAATAAAGATAATGCTGAGCGGCCCACATCTGATGCTGACCTACATCAGTTGTAATAACAGCCTTTCCTTCGGTGATACGGTCAATTTCGGAAATGATATAGGGGCAGGTAAGCTTGCCGGTATCATATCCGAGAGGATATTTTTCTTTAAGCTCTTCGATATGCTTCATCCACTCATCATGATTCTGTTTGGTGATAAGAGGATTCAGTTTTTGAAGCGTAGTCTTAAGATCTCCTACCAAAGATGCATCAACGCAGATGTTCTTACTGATCTCAGCAGCATCCACATCAATATGTACAATCTTTGCTCCTTCGGCAAACTTTTTGGGATTACCGATAACTCTGTCGGAGAATCTTGCGCCGAGTGCGACGAGAAGATCACATTCGGTAACACCGAGATTTGAAGCCTTGGTGCCGTGCATTCCGATCATACCGGTATAGCGTCTTGAATGTCCGTCAAATGCTCCCTTGCCCATAAGTGTATCGCATACGGGAGCGTCAAGAAGTTCAGCAAGTTCGGCCACTTCTGCAGAGGCATCGGAAATAATTGCTCCTCCTCCGACATAGATGAAAGGCTTCTTTGCTTTGCAAAGCATTTCTGCAACAGCCGTAAGATCCTTATCCTCAAACTTGACGATCTTATCCGGTTCAGCGGGATTTACGGGCTCATAATCGCATACAGCTGCCGTAACATCCTTGGTAATGTCCACGAGAACAGGACCGGGGCGTCCGGTCTTTGCTATCTTGAAAGCCTTACGGATGGTAGGCGCAAGATCGTTGATATTCTTAACAATGAATCCATGCTTGGTTATGGGCATGGTAACACCGACAATATCGATCTCCTGGAAAGAATCTTTTCCGAGTGCGGGCAGATTAACATTAGCGGTTATCGCAACGAGGGGAACGGAATCCATATATGCAGTTGCAATTCCGGTAACAAGATTTGTTGCACCGGGTCCTGAAGTAGCCATGCAGACTCCCACCTTGCCGGTAGCTCTTGCATAACCGTCGGCAGCATGAGCCGCGCCCTGTTCATGGCTTGTAAGCACGTGTCTGATCTCATCCTGATGCTTATAAAGGGCATCATAAATATTAAGAATGGTACCTCCGGGATAACCGAATACGGTATCTACTCCCTGTTCTTTGAGACAGGCTATAACTATTTCGGAACCGTTCATTTCCATAGTACGTATTTCTCCTAAAGTATATCTATTGGATATTTATATAGAAATATATATTATTTCTTTCCGGGAATCTCGAGAACCGCTCCTCTGTTTCCGCTTGTAACGAGTTCTCTGTAACGAGCCAGATATCCGGTAGTGATCTTGGGCTCTCTGGGAACCCAGGCTTCTCTTCTCTTAGCCATCTCCTCATCGGAAACCTTAACATCCAGCTTTCTGTTAGGAATATCGATGGAAATAATGTCACCTTCCTGTACAAGCGCGATGGGTCCGCCTACAGCAGCTTCGGGTGATACATGTCCGATGGAAGCACCTCTTGATGCTCCGGAGAAACGTCCGTCGGTAATAAGAGCGACGGTAGATCCGAGTCCCATACCTGCAATTGCAGATGTAGGATTGAGCATTTCTCTCATACCGGGGCCACCCTTAGGGCCTTCGTATCTGATAACGACTACATCACCGGCAACAATCTTACCGCCCTTGATTGCCGCAATGGCATCTTCTTCGCAGTCAAAAACTCTTGCGGGTCCTTCATGTACAAGCATTTCAGGTGCAACAGCCGACTGCTTAACAACGCCGGTATCGGGAGCAAGGTTGCCTTTAAGTACGGCAATACCGCCGGTAGCCTGATAAGGATTGTCGATAGGTCTGATGACCTCAGGATCCTTATTGATACAATTTTTGATATTCTCTCCGATGGTGGTTGCATTTACAGTCATGCAATCCTCTTCAATAAGTCCCTTCTTGGAGAGTTCATTCATTACGGCGTAAACACCGCCTGCCTCATTGAGGTCTTCCATATAAGTAGGACCTGCGGGTGCAAGATGGCAAAGGTTGGGGGTCTTAGCGGAAAGATCATTAACCATTTCCATATTAAGCTCGACACCGGCTTCTTTTGCGATGGCGGGGATATGGAGCATGGTATTGGTTGAGCATCCGAGTGCCATGTCAACGGTAAGAGCATTCTTGAATGCTTTGTCGGTCATAATATCTCTGGGACGGATATTCTTCTCAACAAGTTCCATGATCTTCATACCTGCATGCTTTGCAAGTCTGATTCTCTCTGAATAAACTGCAGGGATAGTACCGTTACCCTTAAGTCCCATACCGATTGCCTCGGTAAGGCAGTTCATTGAGTTTGCGGTATACATACCCGAGCAGGATCCGCAGGTAGGGCAAACCTTCTCTTCGAACTCTGTAAGTTCTTCTTTGGTAATGCTTCCTGCAGCATAGCTTCCGACTGCTTCAAACATTGAAGAAAGGCTTCTCTTGCATCCGTGAACATGTCCCGCAAGCATGGGGCCGCCTGATACAAATACGGTAGGAATATTTACTCTAGCTGCAGCCATAAGAAGGCCGGGAACGTTCTTATCGCAGTTGGGAATGCATACCAGGCCGTCAAAACCGTGAGCCATAGCCATGCATTCGGTTGAATCTGCAATGAGATCTCTGGTAACCAGGCTGTACTTCATTCCGATATGTCCCATGGCAATACCGTCGCAGACTGCAATCGCAGGGAAAAGAACGGGAGTACCGCCTGCCATAGCTACACCGAGCTTAACAGCTTCGGCAATCTTATCAAGGTTCATATGGCCGGGAACGATCTCGTTATAAGATGTAACAATACCGATCAAAGGACGATTTCTCTCTTCTTCGGTAAATCCGAGTGCGTTGAAAAGACTTCTGTGGGGCGCTTGAGCGTCACCAACCTTTACGGAATCACTTCTCATATTTTCTACCTCTCCTACACTATTTAATCAGTATAACTGTTTTATTTTATTCTCTCGCAGATAAGATCACCCATCTGAGTGCATCCAACCTTGGTGCAGCCTTCGGAATATATATCTCCGGTTCTGAAACCATCCTTAAGAACCTGCTTTACGGCTTTTTCGATTGCTTCGCCTTCTTTATTAAGGTCAAAAGAGAACTTAAGCATCATAGCTGCGGAAAGTACTGTTGCAATGGGATTTGCGATGTCCATTCCGGCAATATCGGGAGCAGATCCGTGGCTGGGCTCGTAAAGTCCGAACTTGGTCTCGTTAAGTGATGCGGATGAAAGCATTCCGATGGAACCTGTGATCATACTTGCCTCATCGGAAAGGATATCTCCGAACATATTCTCGGTAAGAACAACGTCAAACTGACCGGGATCCTTGACAAGCTGCATTGCGCAGTTATCAACGAGCATATTCTCAAGTTCTACATCAGGATAGTCCTTAGCAACTTCTGCTGTAACGGCTCTCCAGAGTCTTGAAGAATCAAGAACATTTGCCTTATCTACCGAAGTCACCTTACCTCTGCGGATTCTGGCGGCTTCAAATGCCTTGATGGCAATTCTTCTGATTTCTTCTTCATTATATGTAAGGGTATCAACGGCAGTTCTTAAACCGTTGACAACTTCTGTATGTCTTTCTCCGAAGTAAAGTCCTCCGGTGAGTTCTCTCATAATAAGAAGGTCGAAGCCTTTATCCGAAGTCTCGCTTGCAAGCGGACATGCGTCGGCGAGTTCAGGGAAGAGGTATGCGGGTCTTAAGTTGGCAAAGAGTCCCAGCTCTTTTCTGATCATAAGAAGGCCGGCTTCGGGTCTCTTCTCGGGAGGGAGTTTATACCAGGGGCTTGTGGTGGTGTTGCCGCCGATGGACCCCATGAGGACGGCATCCGCAGCTTTGGCGGTGTCGATTGCTTCCCGGGTAAGGGGTTCACCGCATGCATCTATTGATGCTCCGCCCATAAGAATATCTTTGAATATAATTTCATGTCCGTAAACGGAAGCTGTTTTTTCAAGTACTTTCTTGGCCTGGGTAACTATTTCGGGGCCGATTCCGTCACCGGGAATGCAGACAATATTAAGCTTCATGGCATATCTCCTTCTATTAAAAGTGCGACATTTCCACTATATGCGAATAAATCCCATTTTTCAAGGTTCAGATGTATCCAATTTCAATTATTTATTGCTAATTATGTATATTTATGCAATTTACGGCCGGTCTTGCATATTACATAAGTATTTTCCCTCATCTCTCCGTTCGTAAAGCTGTTCTAAGGAATACATAATCAGCAATGGCCTCGCACCGCAGGCATTCGGCATCCATGCCTCAGTGCCTGCTAATTTTGTCATCCGGACAAAATTGTGCTTACAGGATGTATTCCTAAGAACAGCTAAACGAACTCCAAAAATCGGTAAAATACTTATGTAATAGTCATAACCCGCCTTAGTTGTATAAAAAAACCTCTCGAAGATTAGTTCGAGAGGTTTCGGTGAAGCATAATTATTTTTATTTGTCCTTCTTCTTGGAAACGTTGTCTGAAGAGGTGGACTGGCCGGGTTTTTCGACTCTGGCGATAGCGGATTTTTCCATGGGGATGCGGCAGTTACGGTTACCGCCGAATTCAACGATGACGTCTTCTTCGGTTACATCGATGAGAACTCCGTAGAAGCCCGAAGTGGTAACAACTACATCTCCTACCTCGAGGGTTGAGAGCATCTCCTGGGTCTTCTTTCTCTCCTTGCTCTGAGGTCTCATGAAGAAGAACCAGAGTGCGAAGATAATGATACCGTACATGATTACAACAGGAAGCAAGCCGCCAAGTCCGCCTTCAACAGCAGCTTCTTCTGTAAGAAGCAGAAATTTCATTATTATATCCTCCGATCATATTGGAAATTATGTTGTGTTCTCACACATTTTCTGATGATACACGATATCGGGCAAAGTATCAAATAAAATATTTATGATGAGAACATCTGTACCCAATAATGACCGTACATATCACCTGCAACATAGACATGGCCTACACCAAGCTTGGTGAAGTTTACATTAAGAATGTTGGCTCTGTGGCCGGGGCTGTTCATCCAATCTTCGACAACCTCTTCGGGAGTGCGCTGTCCTGCGGCAATGTTTTCTCCCAGTCTTCCGGGATTTCTGACTGCGGTAAAGCAGCTGGTTCCGTCAGGTCTTGTATGGCTGAATACTGCGGTAATCTCCTGAGCTCTGACTGCCGCACCGGGAGCAAGGTTAGATGCATCCCAGGAAAGAGGTGCTAGTCCGTACGCGGCGCGCTGAGCATTGCAGAGGTTTAAAACCTGCATCTCAAAGGAGTTATCCGTTGAAGCAGTAGTCTGAACGGGAGCAGGAGCAGGTGCGGGTACAGGGACGGATGATGCGGCAGCTGCAGCTTCTTCCGCAGCATTAGCAAATCTTCCCTCATTCTTACCGTACAGATCATAATGAAGTTTAAGAATGGCAGGATCATAACCGAGGCAATTGGCAACATCGGGATATCTGGCCGCATAATATGCTGCATCAAAAGAACTCGAAGAGCCTGAAGGCGCAGAAGTTCCGGGTGCTACGGCAAGTCTTCCCTCTGCCTTGCCGAACAGAACATAGTGAACATACATAATATCCGCATTATTACCGAATGCTGCCACAACGTCCGGATACGAAGCGGCATAGAACTCCGCATCAAAAACAGTACCGTCGGACATTGTCCTGGGAGCAGCCGATACTCCGGCGGCAGGGATCATAACCGCCATCAAAAATGTGACGGCAAGTAATAAAAATCTTCTCTTCATCATAATTAAAAACCTCCTTTTACCGATCTATTCCACAGAAGAATTCATATTATCAAGCAATTCTTTTTTAAAAGATGCAAATCTGTCTTCGTCGATTGACTGACGAATCTCCTCCATAAGATGATTGTAAAAATACAGATTATGCAGTACACAAAGTCTGAGCCCAAGCATTTCTCCGGATTTATGGAGATGCCTGATATAAGCTCTTGAGTATCTCCTGCATGCGGGGCACCCGCACCCTTCTTCTATAGGTCTGTCATCTTCCGCATATTTTGCATTATTGATATTAATCTTACCGAAATGTGTATAGAGATGTCCGTGTCTTCCGTTACGTGAAGGATATACACAATCGAACATATCAATACCGCGTTCGACAGCTTCCAGAATATTTGCAGGCGTACCGACACCCATCAGATATCTGGGCTTGTCCGAGGGAAGAAAAGGTGCGGTATGAGCGATCACATCATACATTTCTTCATGAGTCTCACCGACAGCAAGTCCTCCGATGGCATATCCGGGAAGATCCAGTTCCGATATTCTTTTGGCATTGTCTATTCTTATATCGTTATAGACAGCACCCTGATTAATTCCGAACAGAAGCTGGTCTATATTTATCGTATCTTCGAGGGAATTTAGCCTGTCCATTTCAGCTTTACATCTTGCAAGCCACCTTTCGGTCCGCTGAACGGAAGGAAGAACATATTCCCTTTCAGCCTTAGCAGGCGGACATTCATCAAATGCCATGGCGATTGTGGAACCGAGGTTACTCTGAATGCGCATGCTTTCTTCCGGTCCCATAAAAATCTTATGACCGTCAATATGACTCCGGAAGGTTACGCCCTCTTCTTTTATCTTTCTCATGGAAGCAAGAGAAAAAACCTGAAAACCTCCGGAATCTGTGAGTATAGGTTTATGCCAGTCCATAAACTTATGGAGGCCTCCGAATCTCTTAATAAGTTCATCTCCGGTTCTTACATGAAGATGATAAGTATTGGAAAGCTCTACCTGACATCCTATATTCTCAAGGTCTTCCGATGAAACACCGCCCTTTATAGCGGCAACGGTTCCCACATTCATAAAAAGAGGAGTCTGAACCGTACCATGTACCGTTGTCAGTTCTCCCCTTCTGGCTTCCCCATCCTTTTTGATTAATTTAAAGCATGAACTCAAAATACCGTCTCCCAGAATTCTTCAAGTGTTAATCCCTTTAATGTCATATAAGCGGCAGCTTCTCTGCCTACATATCTGAAATGCCAGGGCTCATATTCGATGGTTGTAATATACTCTTTATCCGCAGGATATCTGAGAATAAATCCGTATTTATAGCAGTTCTCGGCAAGCCATCTTCCTTCGGCAGTTTCACCGAAGCCTTCTCCGAGATGAGCATATTCATTATTAACGATGTCAAAAGCAAGACCGATCTGATGCTCGCTTGTGCCGGGAAGTGTTACCGCCTCGGCAGCCAGCTGATATGCATCATAATAATTCATGCCGGAATCCATATACTTACCGAGATCATAGTTGAAAAGATTCTCCTGCTTTTCTCCCGATCTGTAAGGAGATACTATCCAGATATTCATTCCGGCACTTCTGGCATCACGAAGCATCATGACAAGATCTTCGATAACTCTCTCATCGCACTGCACATTGGCTGCAAGTTCACCGAGAGGAAACTCATATCCTTCGGGAACGGAATGTGCCTTGTTAACAAGGATCAGTCTCCAGTCATTCTTATCAAAAACAAGACTGTCCAGATCGTATTCTTCATACAGATCCGAATACATAATGTTTTCTTCATCGGACAGAATTTCTTCGGTGGCTGAAACATCCTCAAGAATGTCATCCGTTCTGATTGCAATTACTTCCTGTCCTTCGGAGTTGACACTTACATATCCGGTATATAATGATCCGTCCTCACCCCTGAAATCATCATAGAAAATCTGTCTCGCTTCATCAGCTGTAAGGAAGTCATCGGATTCATCCGCAAGGGTTATGGATTCATCCAATTCGTTGAAATCGATGATACCCAGATTTGTTACGGAGCCGGTGAACAGAGGAAAAGAAAAACTGCAAAAAGCTATAAAGCAAAGAGCAGAGGTACATAAAAGAACAAACTTGATCATATGCCCTGCGCAAAAATCACAGATTCCAATCCACGCAAACAAGACTCCTTTGATTACAGGAGAAAAAAACTTAATTGCCTTATTCTTTTTTCCGCGTCTTCTGATCTCTTCAGAGACCATTTCCTTACGGGAAAGATTAAGCATTGCCTATTATCCTTTCGGATTGATTATTTTTCGGATGTTTCGGGATTGAGCTTGTGGATCAGAATACAGTTGGGCGTATTAACCTTAACAAAATCACCGTTCATGATCATGGTTCCGTTTTCAATGTCAAGCTTAAAGAAAGACATTTCATTGGATTCATGATTGAGTGATACAAGGAATTTATTGCCGGGAAGTATCTCGGCATCCTTTGGATAATCACCGGAAACGGGAAGAATAAGTTTCTTGGTAAGAAGTCCGGTCTTCTCATCTGCGGCAAAAATAGCTACCGAGTTGTCACCGGCAACTGTAGTAAGGATATATTTGTAATCACTTGAAAAAGAAAGTGCGCTGAGCGCCGAAGGCGCACCGCTTTCAAACTTGATTACATCAACGGTCTGGATCTTCTCAAATGAAGGTGCTTTTCCGTCAAAGGTATATTCATATACATCGATCTTGCAAGTAGCCTCAAGACAGATATAAATAAATCTGCCGTCCTTTGAAAGCTTGATCTGGCGAGGCGAGGATTCCAGCTCGCATCTGATAATATCAACGAGTTTGATCTTGCCGGTTTCCTGATTAAGCTCGTAAACATTAACATGGTCCATTCCCTGATCCGCTACAAGAATATATCTGTTGTCATGAGTCATTCTTGCGCTTGCGATATGAGGTCTGAAGTTTCTGTCAGCCATTGAACCGAGACCTTTATGGAATACTTCATCGGTAATCTTACCTACGCCGCCGTTATCCTTGATATGAAGAACGGTAAGTTTGCCGTCATGATAACCAGCAACCATAAGATATCTGTCGGTATAATCGGTTGCAAGATAGCATCCTCTCATGCCGTTAATGGGTGCGAAATTAATAAGATCGAGAGTTCCGTCGGGAGCTATTTTATAAGATTCGACACCGAGATCCGTTATCGAATAAAGGTATTTTCCGTTGTGGGATACGGTTACATATGATGAGTTTGATATATCGACTTCATCCTTCTCCTTGAACCTTCCGGTCTCCATATCTACATCATAGATCTTGATGCCGTGATTATCCCCTCTTGTATAAGTGGAAATATAAGCGACATACTTGTCCTGATTTTCCTTTGAAGATTTAGCTTTCTTTTTTTCTTCTGCCATTTCCGGTTCCTCACTGTTTATTATATATGCTGACAAGATTATCTATCCTGGATGTCATTCCGTTCATCAGTGCATCGAGTATTGTTACGGCGCACATGCTCTCAAGTACCACCACAGCCCTGGGGACTATTACGGGATCATGTCTTCCGAGTATCTCAATATCCGTATTGTTCCCGTCCGTATCAACAGTCTTCTGGCTTCTTGCAATAGAAGGCGTGGGTTTTACCGAGGCTCTTACGATAATATCCGACGAATCACTTATACCTCCCAGAATACCTCCGGAATGATTTGTCTTTTTGGTAATGCCGTCCTTGGAAGATCTGAACTGATCATTGTTCTTGCTTCCCACGGCCTTTGCCACTTTACATCCGTCGCCTATCTCAACAGCCTTTACTGCTCCTATGCTCATAACAGCCTGTGCAAGCACGGCATCAAGCTTATCAAAAACCGGATCACCTATGCCCGCGGGTACTCCGCTTATAACGCACTCCATCACTCCTCCGCAGGAATCCGATTTGTTTTTCATATCGGCTATATATTCAAGAGCTCTTGCATTAGCATCTATGTCGGGCATTGCAGTTGCGTTTGCAAGAACGGCGCTTCTTGAATACTCCGAAAGATCCGCTTCAACGGGGCCGATGGACTTGGTGTAAGCTTCAACTTTTATCCCCAACTCCGAAAGGACCTTCATGGCTACAGCACCCGCAATAACTCTTGCTGCGGTTTCCCTTCCCGAAGACCTGCCGCCTCCCCGGTAATCCCTGAAGCCGTACTTTGCATCAAATGTAAAATCCGCATGTCCGGGTCTGTAAACATCTTTTATATTGACATAATCTCCGGAATGCTGGTCGGAATTTCGGATAATGACCGAGATGGGAGTTCCTGTTGTTTTCCCCTCAAATACACCCGAAAGGATCTCACAGGTATCCGACTCTTTTCTCGCCGTGGCAACAGCGGGATTGCCGGGCTTTCTCCTGTCAAGAAAGGGCTGTATATCCGACTCGGATAATTCCACCCCGGCAGGACATCCGTCTATTATGCATCCGAGCGCCGGTCCGTGGGACTCACCCCATGTTGTAATTCTGAATATTTTTCCGAAAGAAGAACCTGCCATTTGTTCTTTGTTTCCTTTTAATTTGATACGGATCGTTTTGATTTTGGTATATAGCGACCGTGTTTCAATTCATACCTGATAAGTTTACAGGTCTTTTCTTCGCCGTATTTTGCAAGTATCTTAAGATATCTGTACAGCTTTTTCTTTGTGACCGGATGCATCGGAACCGCTTCAATTCCGCTGAGAAAATAATCCAGGGAATCCGAGTCCTTGTATTCTTTTCCCTTATAAACCTTGGAGGCAGCGATACGGTCCATAACCATCTCGGCAAGATACTTATCCGGCATCTCAACAGGGATAAGTACATCTTCACCGGGCAATTCACCCCTGGTGTTATAGTCTATCCAGTATTCGTAATGATGCTTGTTCCTGCCCTTGTGATGAAGCCACGCGGATGAATAACCGATGTCCTCACGTTCTGCATTATTGGGGCTTCGGGTACCCTGGTAATACTTAACACCGACAAGAAATTCATCGGGAGAATACTTTGACAGATCGTGTGTCAGTCCCTGATAGTACAATCCGACTTTAAAACAGCCTTTGCAAACCAAAATGCGATGCTTGGTGATTGTAATAAAGTGCTGTATAAATCTGTAAAAATAGGGAGTGCTCATTTCTTCACCTTAACCGTTGTATATATGGTAACGGTTCTTCCGGGAATGGATTTTTCAAGTTCTCCGCTAACCGGCTTTTCCGCTGCATCCGGATCAGTGGACATCTTAACGGTCCAGAAGTATCCCTTGGGCGGCCTGGGAAGTGCCAGAACCTTATCTTCCCACCCCATATTTACGGCTGCATATATAAGAGTGTCGCCTTTATCCTCGCAATACATTATTCCGAATGAACGTGAATAATATTCGCAAGATACTCTGTATGCCGTATCCGAATGATAACTCATCTCGGGATATCCGCAGTTTTCGGTATCTATCATGTACAGCTCTCTGCCGCTCTTGAATATCTTGTGAGCTCCGCGAAGCTTTACAAGTTCTTTGAGATAATCCGCAAGTTCCGAATTCTTCTTAAGATTCTTCCAGTCAAGCCAGGTCACCTGAGAGTCAATGCAGTACGGGTTGTTATTTCCCGACTGCGAATTACCGAATTCATCCCCCATAAATATCAGGGGAGTTCCCGCGCCCAGCATCAGAAGGCTGTAAGCGTTCTTGATCTGTCTCATTCTCAGATCACGGATCTTCTTTTTACGGGTAGGCCCTTCTTCGCCGCAGTTCCAGCTGAAGTTATAATCGCTGCCGTCTCTTCCGTCCTCACCGTTTTCCTCATTATGCTTGCGGTCATAGCTGACCATGTCCATAAGAGTAAAGCCCTGATAATCCGAAAAGAAATTTATACGTCCGAACTCTTCGGGATTGGACCTTAAGAACGAAAGAGCATCGGAAACCTGACCTTCATCGCTCTTAAGAAGTCTTCTCATGGGATACCTGAAGTCATCGGTGTACAATCCGATGAATTTTCCGTATCCGGATTCTTTAACGGATTCGAAATCCACATTATCGAGGTGATCGTTTAAAAGTTTGGTTCCCGCAAGAAGCGAATCGGAGGAAACCAGCCGCATGGGTATATTCATTCCCATCAGATGGAAACCGTCCACATGATAATTAATAACCCAAAAGCGCAATACTTCGAGAACTTCGGATTCGGGGAAATCGGGAGCAAAATAAAACTGCATGCAGATTTCCATTCCCCTTTTGTGAAGTGCCTTAACCAGATCTTTAAACTCACGGGAGGCATCTTCCGATGAAGAATAACTTTCCTTGGGAGCATAATAATATCCGGTTTTATATCCCCAATAATTCAGCTTTCCCGGGATTACCTGAAAAGGCTTTGATGTGCCGTAACCGTAAGAAGGCTCTATGCCGGGTTTGCATTCGATTTCTATAAATTCGTATGCGGGCTGGAGTTCTATGGTGGTAACTCCGAGGGAAGAAAGATAATCCAGTTTTTCCGAAATGCCGGCAAAAGTGCCCTTATGCTTAACTCCCGAAGAAGGGGATTTTGTAAAGCCTCTCACATGCAGGAGATAAAAGAAACTGTCCTCATATTTCAAACGGGGATGCAAGTCTCCGTCCCAGTCATAATCCGTATCATTAATGACGGCCTTTAAAGGTTCTTTTACGGGAGAAGCGTATTCTCTTCCCGAAACAAGTGCGGTAGCCCGCGGATCCGTTATATGTTTTGATCCGCAATAATACAGATAGGAAATCCCGGATGCGTCAAATCCGGAAACGGTCTTGCAATAAAGATTACCGATACGATCGCCTGATTCAAACGGAATCTTCTTAATCTCTTTCCCCGATACTCTGTCATACAGTATTACACCGCAATCGGTTGTCTTAGATTCCAGGCAAAATCTGATGCCTGACGCGGTTTCCTGTGTGATGAGAGGGAATATATAATTTGTCCCGTTCTTATTCATGCGCAAGGTACTCCATAATCCTATAAATTATATCGCGAAAACGCTTTATTTACAAGGATTTTTGAGGATTTTGACAGTTCAAAAAGAGCTCCTTTCACCGGCCTTACAAAGCCGGATAAAAGGAGCTGAAAATCACTTTCTGTGAAGAGTAATGTAATATGTTTCGCTCACCATATTTGTATCATTGAAATAGGTCTCTCCCAGCTGAAGGATACCGTTACTGAAAATCATATCTATGCCTTCAAAACTGAATCCTCCGTCATCAAGGGTCCAGGTAAATGTCATTCCGTAAGGACCGGTTCCGCTTCCGTCTTCATTTATCGTATAGGAATAGTCATATCTGGTATCCACCCATGTTCCTAATATATCCGAAGCATCATATAACGTCTCCGCTACCTGATTCTCTCCGGCGTCCGAAGATGAATTATCCGATTCGGAAATCCGCATGTAATATACACTATCAGGTCTGACAGTGGTTCCGATATATAATTTTTCACCGTTAAAGAGGCAATTTACATTCTGACCGGAACCGTCATAGAAGTGAATAAGCCAGCCGGCACCATCCCTGTCAAAAGTAAAGGATGAAAGGACACCGTTATTGTCAAATGTATATCCCGTTGCATCGTCGTTAAATACATAAGAAGGAAGGGCTCCGTCGGAAGGACTGTATGTGCCGATAATCTCATCACTGATTCTCGGAACAAATGAATCATCTTCCAAACGTACATACCAGACCGGGTTCCGGGTAGCAAAATCTCCAAAACAGATCATTCCATGAGACCAAAAGTAATATGCATCGGAGTCCACGGTTATATGCACTCTGCCGTCATATTCGCAGTCAGCGTTCTCCTTATCCAGATAATCCCATGTCAGTGTATGATAATTTACAAGTGTACCGTCCGCATTGAAATAATAATATACACCCGTACCGTCTTCTCTGAGTTCATAATAATCCTCATCAAGTCCCGCATCACGATCTCTGTACTTCCATATTCCAACCAGCCTTGCGGGATCCGTGGAGTATCCGGAGTCGGCAACAGTTTCGGAATCTCCGCTGTAAGGATCATCTGCAAGATCTTTAAGAATGTCCTTATCCCATCCGGTTTCTTCCGTTACGGTACTTAAAAGACCTTCATCTTCACAGATTTCAAGAATCGCAAAATAGGGAAGATCAAATTCCTCTATTTCCTCAACTATCAGTTCCACGTTTTCACCGTCCGTAATAACCGTAACCTTCTGACCGGCCACGGCTTTAACGGATCTTCTTTTATCACCGTTTTTATTAAGGCCGAATACTTCAACTTTTCCGCTTGTAAGATAAAGAACGCTGCAGCCGTTTTCATCAGAACATACATAACCGGAAGTGCCACGGATTCCGATAATCATGGTTGATGTCTGAATATCGAAATTTTCATCATCTTCAAGCGGTCTTTCGATATTAAAAAACAAACTGCCCTTTTCAAGAAGGAGCCTTAGAGTTTTATTTTCCTGATGAAAAGAAGCCCTGCTTTTTTCCGTAAGTGTTACGCAGCGGTCCTCATCCAGAAGAACTCTTGCTTTGGAATCCTTATAAGTATCAAGAATGTTTCCGTCATTCAGTCTCCTCTCGGGCGCAGCCTCCAGAGATCTTCCTGATGCATCGGAAAGAGCTATAGAGCCCTCATAACTCAAAATACGCATTGTCGTTGCATTTAATCTCGAGCGTCCGATTAAGACAATTCCGACTATGATTCCGATAATTATCAGGCCGGATATTACAGAAAACAAAATCATAGTCTTAGGCTTTTGTTTTATTTTCGATATACCCGTGCCGCATTCCGGGCAGAAAAGATCATCATCTTCTACTTTACATCCGCATTTTGGACAAAACATTCATAAGCTCCCATACAGATGTGGTTTATTTTTATACAGATAATGATATTATAATAAAAAAGCCCCCGGAGAAGGCTTATTTGTTCATGACATTTAAGGTAATTATCCTTTGAGTGTGATGAACAAAAGCGTTCTTCGGAGGCTTTTTATGTACAATGGATCAGACTTGAACAAAGAGCAATATAAAGCAGCGACTTTCACCGGAAAAGACATATTGCTGGCTGCGGGGCCGGGATCGGGGAAAACTCATACCATGACATCCCGCATACTATATCTGATAAACGATCTTTCGGTAGAGCCGTCTTCCATCCTGGTGATCACATTTACAAAAGATGCTGCAGTCGGGATGCGGAAAAGATTTAATGAAAAATCAGAAATCCCCTTACCTGTAGCTTTCGGTACATTTCATTCTGTTTTCTACAACATGATACGTGAATCATGCAGATCAACCCCTCCGATAATCCTGTACGACAGAAACAAATCGGAAATAGCTTCAAATGTTATCCGAAAGTATCTGGGCTATGAAAAATCAAAAGATATAAAAGGCATTGTTTCTGAGTTTCTCCGTGCAGTATCCCTATACAAAAACACCCTGGATAAAGCCGTGACTACGGATAGCCTCAGGACATATGAAGCGGATGATTTTCAGGAAACCGGCTGCTTAAGCAGCCTTTTTCCGGATATGTTTAAATACTACGAAAACATCCGAAGGAAATCGGGATTGCTGGACTTCGATGATATGGTATACGATTGCCGCCATCTGCTCTTGCATGACAGATCTTTTATCCGTAAATGGAAAAACAGATTCTCACATATCCTTATCGATGAATTTCAAGACATTAACAAAGCACAATATGAAACGGTAAAGCTGCTTGCCGGAACAAGATCAGAGATATTTGCGGTAGGTGATGACGATCAATCGATTTACGGGTTCCGCGGATCCGATCCGTCCATTCTGAAAACATATCTGGCAGAACGCAGTGCCGAGCTGATGTATCTGAGCACAAATTACAGATCCGTAAAATCAATCGTAGATGCCTCCGCTCTTGTCATCGGTGAAAATAAAAACAGGATTGATAAAAATCCCCATAGCATAAAAAAACAGTCGGGAAATAATCTATTCCTACGCGGTTTTAACGATCGGATATGTGAATATGAGTACATAAAGGATCTGATTACACAAAAGAAAAACAAGATGGCCGTCCTTTTCAGGACCAATATAGAAATGCAGTCTTTTGCAGCCTTTCTGACCACAAGAAACGTCCCATACAGGATCAGCGAAAAGATGACCGGACTGTTCGAACATTTCATCATTAAGGATATTTACTCGTATCTCCAAAATATCTATGGAGAAATGTCAGAGAAATCCCTGAATGAGATCATAAACAAACCTCCGAGGTATATAGACCATGAATATATCATCGGATCAGGCGGAAATCTTGAAACGATAATCAAAAAAATAGCTCTGGGAAATTCTCCCCATAAGCATGAAAAGATCAATAAATTGCATGCCCTAAGGAAAGATCTTCTGTTTATGAAAAACATTTCGGTTAAGAGCACGATCACATATCTGTACAAAAAGATCGGATACGAAAAATACATCTACAGCCTGTGTAAGGATGATAATAAGAAACTCGAATACCAAAAAATCCTTAGTGAAGGGGAGAGACTTTTCAGTGAAGCAGAATGCCTTGATGATATTTTAGGGATAAAAGAAAAATATGAATCCGGATTAAATAAATCCCGCAAAAAGCAGGACCCGGATATCGTCGATCTTATGACTGTTCATGCTTCAAAAGGACTTGAATTCAATACGGTTATAATCCCCGATGTAAACGAAGGAAATTTCCCGCACGGCAAAATGCCTGATGAAGAAACAATATCAGAGGAAAGACGAATCTTTTATGTAGCCATGACAAGAGCAGAGGAAAAACTGTATCTCTTCTATCAAAAAGGAAGTGAAAACGGAAAAAATATGCCAAGCAGGTTTCTTGCTCCCCTCATAAAGAAGAATATGCATAAAAAAGAAAACGGTTTAAGTCAATAATATTGGAAAATGACATGTAGAAAGAGTAAAATACATGGTGCTGAACTGAAATTTTGTCATATGAGGGGAAAACAATGAACAGGTTCTGTAAAAAATCTTTCTCAAAAATCTTATCGGTACTTCTGATTTCTTTTGTACTGATCGTATCATTTTCACAATACACATTAAGCGGTATTGTCCGTGCCGAGGAAACCCCTTCGGCAGAACATGTCGACACCAATATCTGGGGCTCCGGAGGACAGATATCATTTGACCTTAAAGGATGCAGCGGATATCTGACGATCACTGTAGTCGTTGAATTCAATGCGGATGTAAAATCTCCTTCAGGATGGGGATTCGATTCATACACCGCAAACGGGAAACAGGTAACCGCGGTGGTAAGAGCTGACGGACCCAATTCATGGGGATTTAACTCCAATGTGGGAATCCAGGTCGACGGATCAGGTCTTTCTTCCGCCCAGGTAGTGAGCGTAACCGGATCAGGAACTTATACCGCACCCGCAAATAATAATAACAATAATAACAACAATAATAACCAGAATAATCAGAACAACAATTCCGAAGCAAGACCGGAATTCTCCTCGCCTGCCGTTTCAACCTACGGAACCGTCGGCGATGACTGGCTTACCACGGACGGATCCAAAATCGTTGATATGAACGGTAACGAAGTATGGCTGACCGGTCTCAACTGGTTCGGATACAATACAGGAACCAATCTATTCGACGGTTTATGGAATGCGGAACTTGAAACATCCATTGTGTCAATTGCCGATCACGGATTCAATCTCATGAGAATCCCCATGTCAGCAGAGCTTCTTCTCGAATGGAAAAACGGCAACTATCCCACGGCAAATTACAACCACGCTTATAATTCAAATCTCAATTCACTGAATTCACTCGAGATATTCGATTACGTTCTGACACTTTGCGAGCAGAACGGAATCAAAGTTATGATCGATATCCACTCGGCAAATACCGATGCTTCCGGACACAATCATCCCGTATGGTACACCGACAGAATTTCCGAGGACCAGTACATTGAGGCCCTCAAATGGATTGCCGACAGATATAAGAATTTTGACACCATTGTAGCCTTTGACTTAAAGAACGAACCTCACGGTAAAGCAAGCGAAACACCTCATGCAATCTGGAATGATTCAAACGATGCAAATAACTGGAAAAGAGTTGCGGAGCGTGCGGGAAATGCCATACTGGACATCAACCCCCATGTTCTTATCGTAATCGAGGGAATCCAGATATATCCCACCAATCCAGCTTCCAACAACTTCACGTCAACAAATGACGGAGATTATTACAATACATGGTGGGGCGGAAATCTGATGGCAGTAAGGGATTACCCCATAGATTTCGGTGATGAAACAAGAAACAGACAGATTGTCTACTCTCCTCACGATTACGGTCCCCTCGTATATGAACAGCCCTGGTTCAGCGGAGGCTTCACATACGATTCGCTCTATAAAGATGCATGGTATGATTACTGGCTTTATATCGCCGAAGAAGATATTGCTCCCATTCTCATAGGTGAATGGGGAGGATTCATGTCAGGTGACAATCTTAAGTGGATGGAATACTTAAGAGATCTTATCGGCAAAGATAACCTGAACCACACTTTCTGGTGTTACAACGCAAATTCAGGTGATACCGGCGGACTTGTAAAAGACGACTTTAAGACCTGGGATGAAGACAAATATGCTCTGGTCGAAACGGTTCTCTGGAAAAACGATGCAGGAAAATTCATAGGACTCGACCACAAAGTTGCTCTTGGAGCAAACGGCATTTCTCTTTCCGAACATTCCGGCAATGCCCCAACTCCTGTTATTAACCCGGGGTCAAGTTCAAGCGATTCAGGTTCGGGAACGGCAAGCGGATCTGATACCCCTGCAGGTAACGGAACCGCAGCCGATGGCAGCGCAGGTACGGATACAAGTAACGCTTCAGCTGTTCCCGCCCCTGCAGATGAAGCTCAGGCAGTCCAGAGCACGGATGGCAATCCTGCTTCACCTCAGACTCCTGCGGCAGATAATGATTCATCCGCAAATTCCGGAGTGCTTATAGCTCTTCTCACAATCTCGGTAGTACTGTTAATAGTCGTTGTAATACTTAATGTAAATAAGTATCACATCAGAAAACTTGATAACGAATTCGAAGAAAGAATAAAAACCGAATACAAGGTATCGGATCAGAACACAGGAACACAGGAATAAAAAATAAGGGTGCAGAAATTTCTGCACCCTGTTTTTTATCTTATTTTTCTCCGGTCTTCATGAGTCTGATAGAATATCTTCTTATCCTCGTACATAAGCTTATCCGCCCGGTTGAATACAACACTGTACTCATTATCATTCTCCTTATTATATACGGAAAATCCTGCGGAAATGGATGCCGGAAGATTATCGATTTCATGACGTGACATTTCCAGCTTGGCTTTCAGATCGGATATCCTGCCGGAGTAATCCGGATCCTTACCGATGATGACAAATTCATCTCCACCGATACGATATATCTTTTCATTGGAAAACAATGACTGAAGGGTTTTGGAAACGAGGGTGATCAGCTTATCTCCTTCCTCGTGGCCGTAATCGTCATTGATAAGTTTAAGCTGGTTGATATCACAGACAACAACGGTAAACGCTGCCTTTCCCGAACGAATATTATCTTCTATACATTTAACCTGCTCCATATATGCGGTTCTGTTTTCAAGTCCGGTAAGACCGTCTATATACGCAAGGGATTTAACATAATCAATCTGCTCTTCAAGTCTGTCCTGAAGATTTCTGATCTTGATGGAAATGATCTCTATTTCATCATTGGTCGTATTCTCTTTACCGGTTTTAAATTCCGTCTGTTCCTCGTACCAATAAGAATCAAATGAGACTTCTTTTACCAGCATTTCGATCTCATCCGAAAGCTTCCTCATATCATTTGAAATCGTTAAAAATCTCTTTCTGTATTTGGTAGCGATAAATATGATGATTGCCACGCTTATGCAAAACGCAATTGCAATAACATGGATAGTGATGACAACAAGATTACGTATCTGATTGTCATACCAGTCCGCACTGAAATCTACCGCTACAATACCCGCAACCCTGCCCGCCGAATCAAAAACGGGTGAATATGAGCTGTAAAATCTTCCCCATTGATCCACATAAGGTTCATCGTCAACCGAAGGAACACCGTGTCCGGCTTCTATCAAAGCCTCGGTAGAAACAATGGGAGCTCCGAATTCTCCGGGATCTTCCACTGTCGGATCTATCGAAAAAACAAACTCTCCGTTATCGAGTTTCTTAATGCAATAAATGTATTCGAGTTCAATATTGTCCTGGAAATATGTAAGGGTTTCGTAGATCTCCCTGCATTCGGGCGAGTCAAGATTGTCGGCAGATGCGTTCTCAAGCACATCTCCGTCTATCATCGATGCTGCTGTATTTGATATATCGAGCATGCGGTGCTGAATAAGATCACGAATAGCATTATCGGATTGTTTTGTAAGCAGGAATCCCAAAAGTGCATTAATGACAACCAAAAATACACTTATAAAGATCATATACCTGCTTGAACGAGTAAGATTTTTCAAAATTAACCCCCCGGCTTTTGAAATTTTCTTTATTTTACAATCACAATTTTCTGTTTTCAATAACCCGCGGTCTTCTTACCACAAAAGACAATTATGGAAATCGTGACTGAAAGAGTGTATAATCGCGTATTATGCAAAAAGAAAACGAACAACCCCTGCGCCCCATGGGCACAAACTTACATAAAGCCATTCTTCATCTTTTGCTTGCGGCATTCTTCTTTTCACTCATGACCTTTTTCGTAAGGATCTCGGGTGATCTTCCCACCATGCAAAAGGCATTTTTCAGGAATTTCTTCGCACTTATCATCGCTACAGCCTCAATCCTTAAAAACAGGATCGGTTTTTCCATAAGAAAAGGAAACGGTGTATCCGTACTGATGAGATGCCTGTTCGGAACAAGCGGCATGATTGCTAATTTCTGGGCCATAGACAGACTTGGTATCGCGGATGCCAACATGCTCAATAAACTCTCCCCTTTCTTTGCAATCATAGTAAGCTTCATAATCATGAAAGAGATTCCCACCCGTACCGACTGGGCATGCGTAATAATGGCCTTCATCGGATCGCTTTTTATTATAAAGCCCTCCACCGGACTTGCAGTGATTCCCGCTCTGGTCGGTCTGTACGGCGGATTCGGAGCCGGTGCGGCTTACGCCTTTGTTCATAAAATGGGAAAAACAGGACAGCCAGGCAAAACCATTGTATTTTACTTTTCGCTTTTTTCATGTCTCGTCACGGGGCCCTTCCTTATCTATGACTGGCATTCCATGAGCCTGTATCAGTGGGCATGCCTGATAGGTGCCGGGGTTGCGGCAGGAGGCGGACAATTTAATATAACCGCTGCATATCAGAATGCACCGGCCAAAGATATTTCGGTATTTGATTATACTCAGGTGATTTTTGCGGCTATCCTGGGAATGGTATTTTTGTCGGAATTCCCTGATATATACAGTCTTATAGGATATGTTGTAATAATCGGTGCTGCTGTCATCAAATGGAATATTGCCAGAAAGAAACAATAAAAAAAGCCTCTGCATTTGCAGAGGCTTTTAGCATTACAGGACTCTTCTCTCCCAGTCGGCTCCGTTTTTGGACATCTTAACGGTTATGGCATTAACATTATCTGCCAAATCCGTATTTATCTCAAAGACAAGAACACAGTCCATCTCATCATTATCTCTCATAACCGTCTGGAGAGTGGACATATCATCATCCAGCATGGTAACAAGCGCCGTGGCGGTATTACTGTCATTTACCCTGCATTTAAATGCGATATTGTCTGCAAGAAAATCAATATTAGCCTCTGAGCCGGATCCGTTATATATCGTATACCAGAGAACCAGGAATTTATTTCCTGCAGTTGCATCTACAACAAAATAATCCGAATAATCAGCTTCTTCGGGATATGAAGACTGGATGGTATATCCTCTGTAAGTCAGAAGAACTCCGCTGGGAAGCTCGAGAAAATTCTCCATTGTATCGCTGACATATCCGTAATCATCTCCGGTATGGTCGATCACTTCAACGGGATTACCGTCTGCATCATAAGTTCCCTCGGGTTTTTGATCTTCACCGGTTTCGGTCTGTCTTGCAGCTTCAGCAGCCGCAGCAGCTTCTTCCGCAAGTCTTCTTGCCTCGTCGGCAGCTTCAACCTCTGCATAATCTACCAGGCGGCTCCTGTGCTCGGCATCATATCTGAGCATCGCAAAAGCCGCATATTCACCGATCTGAGCCTGCTGTTCGTCGGTCATTTCGGCTATTTCTGAGCCGCAACCGCCCAAAAACAAGGTACAGACCAGTGATAATGATAATAATTTACGGGTTAAAGCTGACTTCATTTTATGAAGCTCCTTGTTCGTTCTTTTTAGCCAAAGCCTTATTTTCCCTGGATTCAAGGACCATATAAATGGTTCCGATAAGGAGTGCGAAGGCTCCGACCAGGATATACATGATCGTTTTGGACTTAACATCATCCAATGTAACGAAGTCTATAAAAGCTATTTTAGCACAAACCAGTATGGAAAGCACTAATCCGTATACTCTTATTCCTTTTCTCTTAAGTGCGAAGCCGATAATTACGCTTATTACCGCAATTGCCATCAGTATAATGCTGAGAAGGAAATTCTTGCTGATGGGAGCAAGCAGCGTAACCCAGGTCATATATATGGGAATAAGGATATACTGCTCGGCATAGAATATTCCGTACTCTTTTCTCAGAGTCAAAAGAAGGAATGTAAGGCCGAATATTGCGGCTATGGCAAAGATCAGCATCTTTTCGCCGTCAAAGACATAAATACCCAGGAAACCGTCTCCTGCATAATACTTGGCAGCCAGAATATGAAGAAGCAATATTTCGGTCACGAGTGCGGCGTAATTGATAAGACCATTCTCATCGGTTCTGAGGGAGCTGAGGGAATTGATAAGGAATGTGAACAGAAGAACAATTCCCATCGCACATACAAGTGCAAGCTTTGAAGGAATGAAAACAGTGCAGACGGCGGAAGTAACGGAAATAATAGTCGCTATCTGTGTGACAACCACAAAGCCTGCAGAGATCATGGTTCCGGAAGTGATGAACATACCCGCTACCATTGCAGCGCAAAGTACGATAACAGGGAAATAAAGGTAAATCATGGACTGTCCCGCATCGGGAGCAAAAAGCTGTGCCGAGAAGGTCAGGATGCAGGCAACAAATAACTCAACCAGTCCGTCGATAACCCTGATACTGGTGTTATCGGGATAGTTGCGAAGAATGACCTTGTTGGTAAGTATGTGGAACGCAAATACCAAAGGAACGACGAACGGACTTTCCGTAAAGAAAACAACAAGCATTCCGCTTACGGTAAACAGTATATAAAACACCTTCCAGGCAGGTGCTTTCTTTTTGTTCAGAAGGAATGCGAATGCAAGGGAAGGTATGGTCATCCCCAGGTAAGCGATAACACCGATGATGATCTTTTGGATCTCATCAAGATTACTGTTATTTGAAGCAGCGATCATAATGGAATAAATGACCGCGGCAATTATCATAAAGACAAGATTAACTATTCCCAGATCCGAAATCTGCTCGGGATTTTCATCAGTGCTTTCGGAATGGAAATATACAAACTGGCAAACAAACCAGGATACTAGTCCGAAGGTGAGTTTTACGAGAGATACTGTCATCGAAGAGTCAGAATTGACCCTGAAACCGAGACCTATAAACAGATAAGTGATCTCCGCAAGGATCATCAAAGTATCAACTATCTTATGCTGCTTCTCCACAGGGAAGATCATCCAGAGACATGAAATAAGAAGTGTTCCGAGTGTAATGACCATATACTCAACGGGAGTAACATCCGAGCCTATGGCAACGGAAGAAGCAAAGCCTGCGAAGAAACCGATGGCTGAGTACAGTCTGCTCTTTCTGTAAAAACCGAACAGACAAACAAGAATCGCACAGATTCCCAGTATTACTCCGGCAACAGGCAGACTGATATTATCCAGTGCCCTGTAATTGACAACCGTGGTCAAAAACAGACCGCTTATACCAATGGCGGTAAAAACAGCCGACAGCTTGAAAACAAAACGTCTTACAAATAATTCGGATACGGCAAGTACGATAATGCATGCGGCATACATAAGCATTCCCTGAGTAAAAGTATCAAGGAAATTTACCGCAAAATATACGAGTCCGGTCAGAAGGAATACGGCACCGAGAACGGACATGACAATCGCTCCGATGGCATACTCGGTCTTCTTGGAAATACTCTGAGGGTTAAATGTGGGGGCCTGATAAACAGGTGCAGGTGAAGGCGCAGGCTGCACATTTTTAGGATCAACTACGGGCTGAACATTCTTAAGAAAATCAACGGGGTCCTGTGTAGGCTGAATGTATGAATTTGCAGTCTGAACGGAACCTGCAGGATTTCCCTGATAATATGAACGGATATAACTGCTCTGAGCCTGAGTATTTACAGGCTGTGAGTTTACGGCATTCTGTGTATTATAAACAGACTGTGATGCTGTCGTAACCGGTTTTACCGCATCAGTCTTGGGTGCTTCTGCTTTAGGTGTTTCAGCATTAGGTGCTTCAGCCTTGTGAGCTTCAGTCTCAGCTGCTTCTTTTTCAGGTACTGATGCTTTAGGCTCCTCTGCTTTAGGTTCTTCTGCTTTTGATTCTGCGGCTTTGGATTCTTCTGCCTTAGGTTCTTCCGTTTTGGGAGCTTCAGGTTTGGATACTTCGGATTTTGACTCTTCCGCTTTGGACGTCTCGGGTTTCTTATATATAACTTCTACTTCGGCACCGTTATATATGGCTTTGAAGTACAAAGGTTCAATATAAGCCCCTGCGGATCTCATCCTGGAAACATACATATCATAATTTGCAATTGCCCTGCCGCGCAGATCCTGAACATGTTCGGGAGCATATGCCAATTCTCCTTTAAGCTGGTAAAGGAACGCGGTAAATTTGGGGTCTTGTGAAGATGAAATCAGGGTATTGAGCTCATTATCAAGCTGCTCAACTTCACTGTCGAAATAAATCTTCATTTGTTAACTCCTTCCAATTCAAACCAGAACTCCACTCCGCCCCGGACATTCTCCGCGCCATATCCCTGTCCGATCGAAGTCTGTATTGCTTTAACAATGGATAAGCCAACCCCGCTTCCGCCGTAAGCCCTGGTTCTTGCCTTATCTACTTTGTAGAATTTATCCCAGAGTTTCGGTATCCCGTCCTCGGGAACGGGCTCTCCACTGTTGAAAACACACACTCTTAGTATTTTATCATACTTGATAAAACTAATCTTAATTAATTTGGAGTTTCCCACATCTTTGCAGAAATGGATCGCATTCGAAAGATAATTTCCGAAGACGGTCTCCGCCATAAAAGGATCACCCCACACAAACTCACCGGGTTTTTCATTAAACTCAACGGTTATACCGGCATCTGTTGTTAAAACCGAAGAAGTCTGCAAACAGGTATTAATCACCTCGTACAGATCGAATCTCTGCATCTCAATAACATCTTCTCCGCTTTCAAGCTGATCGAGACTCAGAAGCTGTTTTACCAACTTATTCATTTTGGATGCTTCATCAATGATTACATCCAGATAATAATCTCTGCTTTCCGGATCTTCCGTAACGCCTTCCTTAAGCCCCTCCGCATAGCCCTGAATAAGAGAAATGGGAGTTTTAAGTTCATGGGACACATTGGAAATAAACTCACTATGCTCTCTTGCAGCTTTTTCTTTTTTCTCAATATCTCTTTTCAGTTCATTATTCGCTGTCTTAAGTCCCGATATGGATTCTTCCAGCGACTCGGAAAGCTTATTGATATTATTACCCAGAAGCGATATCTCTGCGGCATCATGCCCCTCATATCTGACATCGAAATCAAGATCTACCATTCTCTCGGAAATATCACTCAGATCAAGAATAGGTTTGGAAATTTTTCTTGAAACAAAATAAATAAGAACAGAACCGGGAACTATGCAGCATATACCGATCAGTAAATAAAACTTTGCCGCATAAGCGGATGCTTCATAAATACTCTCAAGAGGAGTTCTGAACAAAAATGCACTGCCGTCGGGAAGACGTCCGAACATTTCAAGATATTCGCTTTCGGAAGTTATACTTTTTCTGATACTGTAGTCATCAGTCTCCTCGATCACTTCGATATCCTGAAAGCCGCCGGGACTTCTGAAAATGATGGAAAGAAGAACAAGATCGAGATCGCGTTCACTCTTAATGGAAGAATATTTAACGGTTGAATCTTCGGAAAGAATTATCGTAGAGATATTGTTACGCAGAGACAGCTCATCGAGTCTGTCATAGAGATAGGCATCATCCTCGGATGATGCAAGCATTTCATAAGCTTTTTTAATATCCTTTAATCTGGAGTATTTATAATAACCCGGAAGAAAAACGGAGCTTAAGAATATGGTCAAGAAAATAATGCCTGCCATCAGACCGGCAAAAATAAAAGTATATTGCAACCTGAGCGAGAATCCGCTTCCGGTTTTTGATACCTTTTTGCTCAAAATCATTCCTCGAATTTATAACCCATGCCCCAGACTGTCTTGATCATATCGCCGGCCTCGGAGCCGAGTTTAGCACGAAGCTTCTTAACATGAGTATCTATGGTTCTGGCTTCACCGAAATAATCATAATCCCAGACATTGTTCAGGATTTTCTCCCTAGAAAGAGCTATTCCTTTATTCTCAAGGAAATATGTAAGAAGCTCGAATTCTTTAATACTCAGATCCACAGGAGAATCATTTACAAACACCTGATGAGCGGATTTATCGACTTTAATGCAACCGGCGGAAACGATATCATCCACGCCCTTTTCCATGCCCGATCTTCTGAGAAGTGCCTGCACTCTCGCAACAAGAACTTTCGGAGAAAAAGGCTTGGAAATAAATTCATCCACTCCGAGAGAGAAACTTTTCAGTTCATCTTTTTCCTCGGTCTTTGCGGTAAGCATAATAATCGGTACGTCAGAGGATTCGCGGATTTTTTTTACCGCATCCCAGCCGTCCATAACCGGCATCATCACATCCATTATCACAAGGCAGATTGAAGGATCTTCTTTGATTCTGTTTACGGCTTCAAGTCCGTTTGCACACTCCACCGTAAGGTATCCTTCTTTTGTAAGGAAATCCTTAACAAGCTTCCGCATGCGTTCTTCATCATCTGCCATCAGAACTTTTATCTTATCCATGCTTTTATTCTTCGGTATTTTGAAGGCCAAGCTCTCTCTCGGCCTGTCTTACAGCCGTTTCCCTTTCGGTCAGTTCCTGTTCCCAGGTCGCATATTTATCGGTAATGACCGTTTCATAATTCAATATGTTTGGCTGATCGGTATGAGTTGCGATCCAAAACATTATTATCACCGCAACTATAAGTGCGATATTAAGTACGATCGATGTAAATAAAAGACCCGGATGCTCTTGCTTTTTTACCTCTTTCTTGGGAGTGGATTTCTTGGTCGTATCGTAAAACATATACAGAGGTATCGATCTTACTTCATCCTCGGAATAGTCAAGAGTATCTATGAGATATTCTCTCATTTCCGTAAGAAATCCTATTCCCACGGGAGTCTTGAAAAACTTTTCATCAATAGCTTTATCATACAGAGCCTTTACCGTATCGGCATCACCTCTGTCCAGATGAGCTTTAAGATAATCAATTTTCTTGATCTCGGACTGGGCCAAAATTGCATCGTCAAGACAAGCAAATTCATAACCAAGTGCGGTAACTCTTTCGTCAGCCATACAAGCCCCCGTATAAGAAACTAAGACACTATAATTTTAACAAAATAATCCTTAAAAACCGGAAATACACAAAAAATTCACAACTCAGATATATTTCTTTTTTAATAACAATATCCTTCGGACGCTTTGATTGATCCTCTCCTCGGATATGACACCGCTCAGAACCGCATTTTCCAGACTGCTTACGGTAATCTCCAGATCCGTTGGCATCAAAAGCACATCGCATCCTGCAGCCACTGCCATTACAGGTATATCACCCGCACCGTAATAATCGGTCATGGCTTTCATCTGAAGTGAATCGGACATTATAACTCCGTTAAATCCAAGCTCATTTCTAAGCACTCCGGTTAACAGAGGATATGAAAAGAGCGCAGGTACATTACCCTGATCCGCAACTATAAGATGTCCCACCATTACGGCATCCGCTCCCGCTCCGATTCCCGAGATAAAGGGTTTGAATTCATTTTCCCTGATCTCATCCAATGTTTTATATACGTATACGGAGCCGTAATGAGAGTCGGAGGATGTATCTCCGTGTCCGGGAAAATGCTTAATGCAGCATGCCACTCCGCTCATGTGAAAACCCGAAACTGCAGCGGATACAAGAGTTGCGGCTTCATCAAAATCGGTACTGTATGCACGGTCACCTATTACCGTATTTGCGGGATTTGACCAAACATCCGCTACCGGAGCAAGATCCATGTTAAAACCAAATCGTCTTATATCGTTTCCGATTGTCATGGCATTAAAAGCAGCGGTTTCCGGTCCCAGTTCATGATATGAATACATGGGACCGATCTGAGTGGTTCCGACAGTCCCCATAAGTCTGGTAACTCTTCCGCCCTCTTCATCAAGGGTCATGATCATGGGTATCGTCATACAGCTCTGAGCACCTGAGATCATTCCGGAAAGCTGGGCGGAATTTATTATATTGCTCTTATCAAAAATCATCCCCCCGACAGGATAATCCTGCAATGCCGTGTACATGGAATCCGCAGAAGTAACTTTAGCCTGTCCCGTTAAAACAGAGGGTGTTACGATGATCATCTGACAGATCTTCTCATGAAGGGTCATGGACGCTATGATCGTGTCTATATCATCGGAATAGCTTAATTCGTGAGGGACTGTTTCAAGTACTTCTTCTTCCGATTCCTGCAACAAAGTATCTTCCACGGAGTCATCCGTCTCAGGTTCTGTTTCTTCCTCAGGCTCTGTTTCAACATCGGGCTGTGTTTCATTTTCCGCATCGGGGCCTTCTTCGGATGAAGATTCGTAAGCCTGCTCTTCCTCCGTCGTTACGTCAGATACAGGCTCCGGTTCCGGAAGGGATTCCGGTCCGGGTATCACTTCAGGTTCGGATACCGGAACAGACACGGTTTCAGTCGAAGAAGAAGGCTCCGGAACAGTCAGATTGTTATTACCGGTTTGACACCCCGAAAGATACGGCAAACACACCAAAACAGTTAAAATAATTGATAATACAAATCCTTTTTTCATAGTGAATATTATATCATAATTGTAAATTTGACGATTAATCAGCAGACTCTGGGATGAATTTTTATACAGATAAAGATATAATTTTATATGTATTTCAAAACACCAATACGGGGGTATTAATATGCTTAGAAGTACAGAAGTAAAAAACGGAAAAGTTTCCGGCCTGCCCGGTAACGATCCCAGGATCACGGTTTATAAGGGAATTCCCTTTGCGGCTCCTCCCACCGGGCCAAACAGATGGAGAGCTCCTCAGCCTTGCCCTGCCTGGGAAGGAGATCTTCTTGCTCACGAATTCGGTCCCATTTCCTATCAGGATCAGCCTGCGGTAGGTACCGATATCTATTGCAGGGAATGGCATGTGGATCCCGATATTCCCATGGACGAAGACTGCCTTTATCTGAATGTCTGGACTCCTGCCAAAAAGACCGATGAGAAGCTCCCTGTTCTCATATGGTATTTCGGAGGCGGTTTCCAGTGGGGATATACAGCAGAGATGGAATTCAACGGTGAAGCTCTCGCAAGAAAAGGCATCATCGTAGTTTCGATCGGATACAGACTCAATATTTTCGGTTTCATGGCTCATAAAGAGATAACAGCCGAAAATCCCGATTATCCCGCCAACTTCGGTCTTTTGGATCAGCAGGCAGGTCTTCACTGGGTATACAATAATATCGCTGCCTTCGGAGGCGACCCCGAGAAGATTACCATTATGGGTCAGTCCGCGGGAGGAGCAAGCGTAATGAATCAGCTTACCTGCCCCGACAACGAAAAGATCATTAAAGGTGCCGTTGTACTCAGCGGAATCATTAAGGTAGACAATCCTACAGAAGATATCTTCACTCCCATTTCATTCGAACAGGCTGAAGACTTCGGCGCAAAGTTTTTCGAGATTCTCGGTGTAAAGAGCCTTGAGGAAGCAAGAAATCTTTCAACCGAAGAGATTTTTGACGGATACAGAAAATTCCGCGAAAAATACAGAATGCTCTTCCCCATCACAGACGGTATCCACTATTTGGGAGACCCCGTTGAAAGATTCATAAACAGACAATGTCCGGACGTTCCCATGATCGCCGGTAACACTTCTGATGAATTCAGCAATAACGGAGTTAATGCTGTTGAACTCTCGGTCAAATATGCTCTCGGCGGAGCTGCCAAAAAGTCTCCCGATCAGAATTTCTATTATTATCGTTTCGATCCGGATATCCCGGGAGACGGACACGAAGGCGACAGCTATCCCGGAACCTTCCACTCCTGCGACCTCTGGTTTTTCTTTGACACCCTTGAAAAGTGTCACAGACCTTATACCGGAAGACATTACGATCTCGCTCGTCAGATGAGCGACTACATTGTCAATTTCGTTAAGACGGGCAATCCCAACGGACTCGGATATGATAAGAAAAAACTTCCCGAGTGGAAGCCTTATACCGAAGAAGACCGTAATGAAATGGAATTTACCGGAAGCGGAGCTCAGCCCAAGAAAGAAGGCGGAATCAGACAGCGCAGCAAAAAGCAGGCAGTCAATCCTTATCTTCCTTCATGGGAATATGTTCCGGACGGAGAACCCTACGTATTCGGAGACAGAGTTTATGTATACGGCTCACATGATATATACGGCGGCGAGACCTTCTGCCTCGGCGATTATGTATGCTGGTCCGCAAATATTAACGACCTTGGCAACTGGAAATACGAAGGCATTATCTATCCCAAGGATACGGACGAACTCAATAAAGAAGGAAACATGGAGCTCTATGCTCCCGATGTGACCGTCGGCCCTGACGGAAAATATTATCTGTATTATGTTCTGGACAGAGTTAATGTTGTATCCGTAGCAGTAAGCGATACACCGGCAGGTCCTTACAAATTCTACGGGTATGTTCATTATGAAGACGGAACTAAACTCGGAGATAAAGAAGGCGATGAGCCTCAGTTCGATCCCGGCGTACTCACCGAAGGAGATACCACATACCTGTTTACGGGTTTCTGCGGACACGGTGATAAATCAAGACACGGATCAATGCTTACCGTTCTTGACAAAGATATGCTTACCATTAAGAAGGCTCCCAAAATCGTTGTTCCCGGAGCCCAGTATTCCGATGGATCGGGTTTCGAAGGACATGCATTCTTCGAAGCATCATCCATCAGAAAGCGTGGCGATATCTACTACTTCATTTATTCATCCGAAGTAATGCACGAGCTCTGCTATGCAACATCAAAAGATCCCGAGGGTCCTTATGTTTACGGCGGCGTTATCGTAAGCAATAACGATATGCACATTGATTCCTATAAGCCTGCAGAACAGGCTGCGGCATACGGAGGAAACAATCACGGAAGTATTGTTCAGATAGGTGATGACTGGTATATCTTCTATCACCGCCACACCAACGGAACCTGGTTCTCAAGGCAGGGATGTGCCGAAAAGATCTCCTTTACGGATGACGGACACATCATTCAGGCAGAGATGACATCCTGCGGTCTTAACGGCGGACCTCTTTCCGATTTCGGCGAATACCCTTCATACCTGGCATGTAACATCTTCACCAAAGATCACAAAGTCTATGTTGAGGACAATGCTCCCAGAGTGGTTCAGGAGGGCAAGGACAACGACAAGTATGACGGATATATCAAAGCTATCGTTGATACTACCACCATCGGCTTCAAGTACTTTGATATGAAGGATGTAACCGGACTTCAGATCAAGACAAGAGCATATTTCAACGGAGACTTCGAGATAAGAACATCCGTTGACGGAGAAGTTCTGGGTAAGATACACGGAAACAATTCCAACGAATGGCAGACAGGCACTTGTACTTTCGATAAGAAAATTACCGGAGTACTTCCCTTATATCTGACTTATAAGGGAGGCGGAGCCGCAAGTCTTAAATCAATTGAATTCCTTCACTGATACAAAAAAGGGAGCAGATCATCTGCTCCCTTTTTCATCCTTAACGGTCAGATTCTTAAGCCAGCGTTCTTTTTTAAGCCAGAATGTAAAAACAACGACTTTAAACACATCCAGCAGTTTTACCAATAAATATATCTCAACGGGTCCGACAGCTGTAAAAAGCCCAAGTCCGAGAAGCAGCGGAAACATTACAAAGATGGTAATAAGGGCATCTGCCGTTGCTCCCATCATGGTATCGCCGCCCGCTCTCGCTATGGCAGTCTGAGCATTCATATATACCCATACAGGCGTAAGGACCGCCATCAAAATGACCATCCTGGTACAGATGGTTATGGCTTCGTCGCTTAGACTTCCGAAAACAAAAGGAACGATCAAAACAGTTATAAAGCCGAACAGCATCATAAAAATGCCGAATACCGCAGAGCCTGATAAAAGCCAGGTCTTCTCGGTACGGGCTTTTTCAAGATTGCCTTCACCGAGTGTCTTACCTATAACAACCTGAGTTGCACTGTATATTCCTCCGAAGGCTACGAAAAACAGATTTGCGATTGCAAATCCGGCAGACATTCCGGAAACAACTTCCGCTCCGCCTCTGCCGTTAAAAATCCAGCTGGTTACGGTCTCCGATGCGATCCATACCATCTCGCAGAAAAGTACCAGAGAACCCTTTTTAAAGATTTCCTTTATAAGCTTACCGTCGATTCTGAAGAATTCTTTGATCTTAACGGAAAACTCCGGTTTCTTAACGATAAGTGCCGTAGCAAAGATAACAAATTCCAATGATCTGGCAATGATGGTAGCAATAGCCGCACCTCTTACTCCGAGCGCCGGAAATCCCAGATTACCGTATATAAGGACCCAGTTGAAAAAAGTATTGGTCAGAGTTGCGATTATCGTAACTATAAGCGGGAACTTTACTCTTCCGAGATCCCTGAAGGAGCTTGCCGCACTTAAGGAAAATGTCAGCTGCGGTCCCATAAAGAACATGAGTCTGATGTAACTTACCGCTTCGGGAAGAATCAGATCTCTCTGAAGATTACCGTTCAACATCAGATAAATAACCTGCTTCGGGAAAACAATACAAACCAGAAAATACGGTATGAAAGCAAGAAATCCGAAAATGAGTTTAAATCTGAAAGCCTGTTTCATTCCCGCGGAGTCTTTGGCACCGAAAAACTGTGTCATAAAAATGCCGCCGGCCATACAGATTGAATTGATAAAAACAAAAAACACAAACAATATCTGACCGGAGACATTGACTCCCGCCATGGAAACATCACCCAGACCGGCTACCATAAAATTGTCCACAAGAGAAACAAGACTCTGGATCAGAGCCTGTAACATAATCGGAACTGCGATTGAAAGAGCATTTATATAGAATTTTCCGGAACCGAATAATCTGTTTTCTTTTAAAACCTTCATTGTGATTCTCCCAATTAAAAGCCTCATAAACCGAGAGTTTACGAGGCTTATAGAGTGGAGTAGACGGGAGTCGAACCCGTGTCCAAAGAACCATCCCTCTGTCCTTCTACTGTCATAGTCAGTTCTTTCGCCTTCTTAAGGCACGTTCCCCCGGAAATGAGTGCTCCTGACAAACTCAGATTCGGAGTAACTTCATAATACGTATGCATGGGCAAAGCTTACCATACACCGTTTCTCACGATGCGACGCCGGAACCCCAAAGCGTGAGTGCAATGGGCCGACGAGCCCTTAAATGGGCGTCACACGCTACTTATTAGGCAGCGAGTGCGTACTGATTGTTATCAGCGTTTATTTTATGTTGCGATTAACGGTTCGCACCGGACAGCTTCTCCAGTTTCAAATTCCCTGTCGAAACCTTAACTACCCCATATTCAATTATATATATTATAGCATATTCTGATGACAGCGGGGACGTTTCCCTTTTGTCATCAGATGTATGTTATTTACAAATAATCGCAGTCAGATGACAAAAGAGAAACGTCCCCACTGTCATCCGGAGCATTACTCCGAGTAATATTCTATTGCTTAATACGTACTTTGAAGTCTCTTTCGGCCTCACGTGCACGGTCTTTCTTGGCTATGGTCTCGCGCTTGTCGTAATTCTTCTTACCTTTTGCTAGACCGATGCGCACCTTGGCACGTCCTTTTGAAAAATATACATCAAGAGGAACCAGTGTATATCCGTCTCTTGCTACTTTACTGTCCAGCTTGACTATCTCGGAACGATGCACCAGAAGTTTTCGGACACGCATGGGATCAACATTGAATATATTACCCTTATCATAAGGGGATATATTCATGCCCATGATCCAGAGCTCGCCTTTTTCGATACGAACCCATGCTTCCTTAATGGAGCACTTACCCATTCTGAGGGATTTGACTTCGGTGCCCACAAGGACTATTCCGCATTCATACTGTTCTTCAATGAAATAATCGTGGAACGCTTTTTTATTGTTTGCAATGAGCTTTGTATGCTCTTTTTCAATAGCCATAATAATCTTTTATCACTCCGCGGGAACGAAATCAATAACCCTCTGGTTCAGATCGCAGCCGCTTACGGAAACACGTAATCTTTTACCTATCGAGAAATATCTACTCGAGCGTCTTCCCGTAAGTCTTAAAAGTGATTCCTCGTAAATATAATCATCGGCGGGAAGATCGTAAACGCTTATCATCCCTTCAATGGAATTATCCAGTTTTACGAAAACACCGTATCTGGTAACACCGGAAACAGTTCCTTCAAACTCTTCTCCCATGTGATCTTCCATGTATCTTATCATCTTGAGACGATCAACCTGATACTCGGCTTCCTGGGCTCTTCTTTCACATACGGAGGACTTCCTGCATACTTCAGGAAGAATGCTCGCATAATGCTCTTTGGCATCCGCTTTCATCTTACCTCTTAAAGTCTGCTTGATGATCCTGTGTATCTGAAGATCCGGATATCTGCGTATAGGGGATGTAAAATGACAGTAATACTTAAATGCCAGTCCATAATGTCCGAGGGATTCGGGTTTATACTCCGCTCTCTGCATGCTTCTGAGTGTCAGGGTTTTAATAAGCATTTCAAAAGGAGTACCTTCAGCTTCGCTCAAAAGCTTACCGATTTCTGCGGAACTGATGCTGTCTTCGTCCGATCCGTTTACCTTCTTTATGATCTTCCTGTCCACCGAAAGTCCGAGCTTTTTAAATGTCTCCACAAGATCCCTTATCTTGGTCATATCGGGATCTTCATGAACTCTGTAGGCAAAGGGAATCTTCTTTTTACAGAATTGTTTTGCAACAGTCTTATTGGCAAGAAGCATAAACTCTTCGATAAGAGATCTGGATGCACTTCTTTCCCTGGCTTTTATATCGGTTACTTTACCGTTTTCATCAACGCTGATCTCACATTCTTCTATATCGAAATCAACGGAGCCTTTGGAAAATCTTCTCTTACGGAGTATTGACGAGACTCCGGCCATATCCTCAAGCACATCGCTAAAAGGTTCATACCCTTCGGGAATATCTCCTTCAAGAACCTTATCAACTTTTCCGTAGGTCATTCTCTTGGATGATCTTATAACGGATTCACAGATAAAATGATCAAGGGTCTTTCCGTCTTTATCAAGAAGAACTATAGCGGAAAGGCTCAATCTGTCTTCATCCGGATTAAGCGAGCAAAGTCCGTTTGAAAGCTTTTCCGGAAGCATTGGCAATACCTTTCCCGGAAAATAAACACTGCATCCCCTCTCAAGTGCTTCCGCATCAAGCGGGGATCCCTCTTTGACATACTCGGCCACATCGGCAATATGAACACCGACAATATATGCTGCTTCTTCATTACCTGATGATTCAAGCACCTGAAGGCTTACCGCATCATCGAAATCTCCCGAATCATCGCCGTCTATGGTAAATGTGACAATGTCCCTGAGATCTATTCTACTGCCCTTTCCGGCGAAAGAATCCGCAAAAACATCCGACATTGATTCAATCTTATAAAGGTCATCAAGCTGTGATGCGGAAGAGCTTCCCATAATGGTTCCGTCGCCACACACATCATCACTGTTACGAATGACAGGCTCGGGGAAATCCGTCCTAAGCCCAAGTGCACATATAACGCTTATGTCATCGGTCAAAGGATCATCCAAATCACCGATAATCCTGACAATCCTGCCCTCGGGAGACCTCTTGAATTCACCGTAATCGGATATTTCCGCAAGTACCTTCTGACCGGTAACGGCATCCAAGGTATTTCCTTTGGGTATATAAAGGTCCGAAGCAAGCGTTCCCTTATCGGGAATAACAAATCCGTAACCGTTTCTGATCTCTTCAAATGTACCTACAATCTTGGTGATTGAATGCTCTATCACCTTAACGATCTTGGCTTCACGGCTCTTTGGCTGACGGCCGGATTCGGAACTTTCACCATCATAAAGAGGACCCGGAGTAAGGAGTTCGATCAAAACCTTATCCCCGTGAAAAGCATAATTCGTAAATCTCTCGGATATAAATACATCTCTGGTAAATCCTTCAACATTTACGAAGCCGTATCCTTTATCGGTGGCGCAATAAGTTCCTTCATAACGGTACAGTTTGCCTTTTCCCGATTTGCCTTTAAGGACGACCTTTGTCTGCTTTCTTCTCCTGACAGGTGATGCGGAACCTGCGGATGAATGAGCGGTCTTTTTATTCAGTTTTCCGTAGTTTCCTTTTTTCTTCATATTCTTAAGTCAGTATAAAAAAAGGGCGTCCGCTTTAACGGACGCCCGAAATCCGCGATATCAATAAGTGTTAAGGTTCAGCAGAACTGCAAGTACCATGAAAAGTATTGCAAGTGCTCTGGTAAGCTTTACAAGAAAGCCCTCCATGCTGCGTCCCTTATTCTTACCCCAGTAGGTTTCTGCTGCTCCGGCAATAGCTCCCAGTCCCTGAGACTTGCCTTCCTGCATAAGAACTACCACTGTAAGAACCAGGCAGTCAATTATAAAAAGTATTGTAAAAACTATACGAAGTGCGCTCATTTACAAACCTCATCATGCATTTTCAATGCTTTATTTTCACAGACTTTGATAAGATATCACAAGTGAGGAAAAATTGCAAGTTTTTACCTGAAAATCGCGAAAAGACGCCATTTATGAAGCTTTTCGCGCATCCAGAACTTCCTGAACGGCCAGCTGAACCGATGAAGCTATCTGCTCGGGAGCAAGGGAACTGTCCAGGCCGTCATTAATTATGGATTTTATCAGTTCTATAAGTTCGCGGTCTTCAAAACTGAGTCTGTCTATGGAACAGATAAAGTCCTCTGCTTCACTTATGCCTTCGGATGATATTAAAGGAACTTCAAGCCATTCGCCGTCAAGTTCATATGAGGGCATACAATCGTGCTCTTCGCCATCTTCATCCACTAAAACAACAGGTGTAGACAGATCTGCCATCCGAGCATCAAATGCACTCTTAAGTACAGGGAAATTGAAGATCTCATCCGAAGTCTGATATTCACTTAACAGAACCTGCTTAATGAAATCCCAGGACTTATCAAGCATGGGTGATTCGCTGCTGAGAAGATAATAGCCGGTATATGTGATAACAGATCCCTGTGAATCGGGTGAAGGGAATCCTACAAAGACAGGTTCGTTTTTACATGCGGCATAGGCATTATAGTAATCATCTTTGTATGAGGTAATATAGGAAAGATTTATTCTCACCTCTCCGGTATAATACATATCCTCCGAATTATCCCAGTAATTATACATATGGATACTTTCAAAATCTATATCCTTGGGGATATCCGCAGCATAGCCTACAAGCCTCATGAAAGAAATATCATTGAAATCGCATGAATAGTGATCTCTGTCTATCCAGCAATATCCGTCATATTTAAGCATATCCTCAAGGAAATTATCCCTGGTCTCAAACATGGTAAACATGATGGACTGCTCGGGATCGAGAGACTCTGAATATTCAAGGAAGTCATCCACATTCCAGTTCCTGCAGTCCGAAACATAATCCGCATTTCCATATGCCGAGAATACGGAAAACGAAGGCATTATGCGGTAAAGCTTGCCGTCATAGCTTATTGCATCAAAAATGTTACCGAGATAATCATCCCGGGACATATCGGGATCTTCATCAATAAGGGCACCGATATCAGCAAGAATACCTTTTCGCGAAAGGGTATCGATATCCAGTTTGGAATAAGGATCCAGATATACGATGTCTGCCATGCGGCCGTTCGTCATATCCTCATACATCTTGGTCATATCGGCATCATAATCATCGTCCTTTTCATATATCTGATAATTCTTAAATACGATTCTGGTGCCGGTATTTTTTTCATTAAAATCAACGATCATATCAACCATATTGCCGTAAAGCACGGTGGAAGCATATGTAATTACATTGCAGTCTTCCACATCCTCGGGCGCTACCTTATTGCAATATGCTATGTATCGTTTTCCGGATGTTGATAAATAAGACATGTAAAAAGTATCCGATCCGACAACGCTGACAAAATAACTGCATCCGTCCTCACGGAAATCGGAATTGATATTATCAAGGAGTACCGCTCCCTTCTCACCTTTGCGGCAGGTCTGAAGGCCCGAGATCATACTGAAAATAAACTGACCGTCGGGGGTCGCTCCCACGGGATATAAGCTTCCCGATCCGAGCTGATCAAGAACAAAAGGATCTTCAGGCTCAAAAGTATCGGTGTTCACCTTTGCAACGGATACTTTGCCGGGATTGGCTGTAGACTCATATATAGCCATAAGATCATCGCCTACCGTGACAAATTCACCGATGCCTTCATAATCTTCCGAAAGATCGTCATTTTCGGTAACTACTATATTTTTCCTGTCATCAAATCTGTCTTCGGAAAAGACTACGGCTCTTTCGCCAGTCATCTCGTCGTCCCACTTATAATAGCTGTATACCGCCGTTACTCTTCCGTCCGGACTGTAAACAAACTGATCGATATATCCTTCACCGGTATCTACGGGAAGATACAGAATATCGGTACATTCACCGCTTTCATTCCAGCGGACATTAAAAGAATATTCTTTGGAAGATTCTTCCCATCCTCCGGTATAAATCCTGATAATCGCTTCATAAATACCGTCTCCGGCATAATTAAAATATTCATAATATACCGAATCGATAATGTCGTATTTGATCTTGTTTTCGTCAAAAAGATCCTTTACATCGTCGTAAGAAATGCCGGACTTTTCTTCATTTGCGAGCATCAATTCGGTCTTATCGCCGCCATCTGACAGGTCATAGTCAATAGGGAGGCTGAGCATCGACTGTCCGAGTAAATGTCCGGTATCGTCCAGTCTGCAGAGATAATAAGCATGATTCCAGTAAATATCGGATTCACAAACAACGTAATAAGCTCCGTAATCGTTACGTCCGCCGCCGATTACATATGCATCCCTGTCTCCGAATCCCAGATCTATATCCTTAACGTCATAAACTCCTGTTTTGGCAAGATCGGAATGATAATATTCAACGGCCTCACCGGTTTCGGGATCTATTATTTCCTCTTCTTCGTGTGTATCTTCGGTTTCTTCGTCATCTACCACTATCTCTTCGTCACCCTTACATGCCGCAAGAGATAAAAGCATGGCAAAGATAAGCATCAGTGATAAATATTTCTTTAAGTTTTTCGTAATGATCACCCTTTCCTAATTTTTTACAACAATCATTATAACAGCATTAATACGGATTTCGCTTTAAGACTTTATTAAATAAAAAATGCAATAATTTAAATATTTTGCAGTTCGGTATCCGTATTTTGCAATTCGGTAGAAATGCCGTTGAATGCGCATTTTCTCTATGATATTTTCCATTCATAAAACATGAAAAGAGGTAAAAACATGAATAAAAAGAACATGAAAAATCCCATTATGGTTGTATTGATAATTTATTTTATCTGCTACCTTCTTCATATCGGTGAATATTTTCTTCTCAGAACCGATCAGACCCTTATAGGCGAGGCGGTAATCCATAAAATCCTGGGAATAGTCATAATGATAATCGCATCGAAAAAACTGGGATATAACAGAAATGAAATAGGATTTAAATCGGGAAAAGATCAGGTTTGTATACTTAAAGGCCTCGGATTAGGAGCAGGTGTATTTATAATCGCATACGTCACTGAAATCATTATATGTGCTTCACAGGGCAGTTTCAGGGGGCTTAAGCTTTATGTCAGCGCTTATGCAATAAACAAAAATATCGGAAACAGAACCGAATTGATCTTTTTCGTGATATGCATTATCGGAAACGTGATAAACGTAATTATGGAAGAAGGCAATTTCAGAGGCCTGTTTATCAGAATCCTTGAATCAAAACACAGTTTTATGATTTCGGCAGTGATTTCCTCTGTATTGTTCGGATTCTGGCATGTTATGGGACCTGTCAGGAATTATACCGACGGAGAACAAAGCTTTAACGGAATGATAATTAATGCAGTATTTTTACTTGTCGCAAGTGCACTTGTTGGTTTAAAGTTTACTATGTTGACTAAGATGTCCGGAAATATCTATTTTTCCATGGGCGATCATTTCTTCAACAATACAATAGTAAATCTTTTACATGTAGTGACAGATACAGGTGCGGACGAACTTATGACGGTAAGAGTATCAATTGCCCAGACCATTTCTTTCGCCATCGTACTGATCTGTTACATCAAATGGCGGAAAAAATATGCGTTTGATAATGAAAGAAAACAGGGAATTGACAGAGCCGGAGGTAACGATCGAGTATAATGAGCTGTCCGGCAGCGTAAAAAGAGTATCTGATTACGTTAAATCTGTGGATGCAAACATCACATGCAAGAAAGAAAACGAAGAATACTCCGTTCCCGCCTGTGAGATCTATTATATGGAAAGCGTAGACAAAAAAGGATTTATCTACACTAAGTCCGATGTTTATCAAACCGCGCACCGTTTGGTAGAACTTGAAAAGCGTTTGTCCGGAGCAGGTTTTGTAAGAGTGAGCAGATCCGCGGTAATAAATGTCGAAAAACTTAAGGGAATCAAAAATCTGCCAAATTCAAAGCTGGAAGCAATCCTCATTAACGACGAAAGGATATGCGTTAACAGAAATTACCTGAATGATATAAGAGACGTCCTGATTCGGAGGAACCGATTGTGAAAAAGACAATAATCAATATATTTGCAATGACAGGAATAACCCTTGTCGCTCTCTCCATGATTGCATTTTTCTATAATGCAACAATGCTGTGTTTAAACACGGTATTTCAAGCTCTCGGAGTAAATATACTTATATATTCCGGAATAAAACTGATCAGTAAATTAGAAATCAGTTTATCTCTGCTGGAAACGGGCATAAAACTGATCTATACAATATTACTGGTCATTGTATTCGGATACTTTTTCTCATGGTACGACAACCTTCCTTTCCCTGTTCTGATTGCTTTCACCGTGTTCATACTCATCATTTGCGAACTGCTTGATATGCTGAATCTGAAAATCAAAATAAAAGAGATCAACGACCTCATCGGAAACGATATATAAAAAAATGCTCTTACCAAGAAGGTAAGAGCATTTCTTATTGTACCCATATCAGCAGCAGATATCCTTGATATTATGTCTGATAATACGATAGATATCCGATGCCTGTTCATTACGATAGAGCTTTTCTATCTCATCATGGATGTCGGCAAGGCCTTTTTTTCCGCCGCTCTTTTTAATGATCTCGGAGATCTGTGATATTCTCTCTTCCGTTTCATCGGGAAGAAACTCTTTAAGCTTATCCCTCGAAACATTTGCAGGCGTCACGTCAGGCCTTTTTTCGGGTGAAGACTTTTTTGAAGAAACAGGCTTTTTTTCTCCTGAATTCTTTTTTTCAGTCGAAGGCTTTTTCGCCGGAACAGCTTTATCACAGTCAGCCTTGATTGAAGCTTCCGCAGACTTTTTATTAGCCGTAGCTTTAACCTGTCCTGCTACATTGCCTGTTTCGGATGTTTTTTTCACTTCATCCGTTTTCTTTGGCTCTGAAACTTTTCCCGGATCGGATACCTTTTTAGGTTCAGCTGCTTTCTTAGGCTCGGAGCTTTTCTTTTGCTCTGCAGGCTTCATTGCTTCCGACTTCCCGGATACCTTCGGTGTTTCGGGTGTTTTTCCCTTATCTTCCGTCTTCTTAGGTTCGGCAGTTTTCGCCTGAGCCGTGGTTTTGGCGGGTACCTTGGCTCTTGGTTTTACTCCGAAAAGTGGCTTCTTGGGTACTTTAGCCTGTTTTCCCGAAACCTGAAAAGCAGTCTTTCTCGATACTTTAACTTCCCTGCCTTCCCAGAACTTGATAACCGCATCATATCCGCTGTCATCGGAAATAATGCAATAATCCGCATTTTCATTATTTCGTATCAAATATCCCAGATATGATACAAGCTGGAAATCAAGGCCGTTTTTACCTGTATGGCACTGTATAAGCTCAACATTCTTACCGGATGATATAACGCCGTTTAAGTCCTCATACGAGACGTTTCCCGAATTCATCGTATAGAAGACATAAATCTTATCGTTAAGAGTCATTCTGTCAAGAAGAAGGGTCCATACAGTCCTTACATTCTCAGTATCTATAAGGTATATGGTATGGTCCTGTAAAGGAACCTGCGCTTCGGTCTTCCTTGAAAATATAGACATTCTCTTTCCTCCTTTCATAATAGTCAGGACATGTCCTTACACATAAAAAGGAGCCTGCTCATCGCAAGCTCCCTTGTGTCCTGCATATATATAATGCCCTACATCGAGCCGAAAATCAAGCAGGGGGCTGTATTTTGAGTATCTTAAGCCCGTTCGATGCGGAACCCGCCGAAAGCAGATGGCTTCCCGCAAGTAAGAAACAAAGATCGGTACGAAGCTTATCCTCCGTCACAAAAGCATTCGTAAGGGAAATGGCCTCAAAAATACCATTTGCACATAACAATACGATTGAAACAAGTAAAAGAAAAGCCAGTGCCTTGGACGTTTTATCCGTTATCTTAAAGATCACATGAAATGAGGCCATCAAAACGGAAGGCAGTACCGATAGTCCGATGCTTATGATCTTTCGGGTCAGAAGTGCGTTTTCGTCCGCAAATACACCTTCAGAAAACCTGGAATCGTAATAACCGTTTTTTGCCCAGACGATCAGTACGATCACTATTGCTGAAATAAAAAGTGCCGCTATCGCAAGTTTTCCGGGTTCCAGCTTTTCGCCTGTATCTTTTATCTCAAATATCTTAGGTATCTTCATGAAAGTTTCTCAATGGCTGCCTTAATACGTTTAATCGACTCATCTTTTCCGAGAAGCTCCAGTATCTCAGTAGCTCCTGCGGGAGTCATTACTTTACCGGAAAGAGCTATTCTGAGAGGCCACATTACATATCCGTTCTTGTAGCCCTTGTCTTCCGCATACTTAAGAAGTGCGGCATAAAGAGCATCATTGCTGTAATCATCCTGAGCCTCAAGAATGGGAAGCACATCCTCAAGTACGGCTTTTGAACCTGCCTCATCTATCTTATTTTTCTTATTGGTGTAAAGCTCGTTCGAATACTCGGGAACGGCGGTAAGGAAATCTACCTGCTCCGCAATATCGGGGAAGATCTCGATACGGGTCTTAACCTTGGATGCAACTTTCTTTGCATCGATTCCGGCAGGAAGTGCTTTCTCGAGATAAGGCTTAGCCATCTCAAAGAACTTGTCATCATCCATTGCCTTGAGATACTCTCCGTTCATCCACTTAAGCTTCTGAATATCAAAAACCGCAGGGGACTTACTTATTCTGTGATAATCAAACTCTTTGATAAGCTCATCGAGGCTGAATATCTCTCTGTTATCTTCAGGTGACCATCCGAGAAGAGCAATATAGTTTACGATTGCCTCTGAGATGAAGCCCTGCTCGATAAGATCTTCAAACGAAGAATGTCCGCTTCTCTTGGAAAGCTTCTTATGGTTCTCATCGGTGATAAGAGGAAGGTGAATGTATACGGGACTCTCCCATCCGAATGCATCATAAAGTCTCTGATACTTGGGCGATGAAGAAATGTACTCGTTTCCTCTTACAACATGTGTGATGTTCATTGTGTGATCATCAACAACATTTGCAAAATTGTATGTAGGATATCCGTCTGACTTGATAAGGATCATATCATCAAGCTCGGAATTCTCAACGGTAATATCGCCGTAAAGCTCATCCTTAAAGGTAGTGGTTCCCTCGTTGGGAATATTCTGCCTGATAACGAAAGGCTTTCCTTCAGCAAGATTCTTCTCAACCTCTTCCTTGGAAAGACCGAGGCAATGCTTATCATAAACTGTAATGGTCTTACCGTCCTCGGATACGGCTGTCTTAAGAGAATCAAGTCTCTCCTTGTCACAGAAACAATAATATGCCTCACCCTTTTCGATAAGTTCCTTGGCATACTTCATATAGATGCCGGTCTTAACACGCTCGGACTGAACATAGGGACCTACTCCTCCGTCCTTATCGGGACCTTCGTCATGATACAGTCCGGTCTTCTCAAGAGTTCTGTTGATGATGTCAATGGCACCTTCAACAAACCTCTCCTGGTCGGTATCCTCTATTCTGAGCATGAAATCTCCGTTCTCATGCTTGGCTACAAGGAACTCATAAAGAGCCGTTCTTAAATTTCCTACATGCATCTTTCCGGTAGGTGAAGGTGCATATCTTGTTCTTATCTTCTGCATTTTTAATTCTCCTAACTATCCTCTGACCTGACCGTTTCCGGTGATCCTGTATTTATATGATGTTATTTCCTTAAGTCCCATGGGGCCTCTTGCCTGAAGCTTCTGGGTAGAGATACCGATCTCTGCTCCGAATCCGAATTCGAATCCGTCGGTAAATCTGGTTGAAACATTTACATATACACATGCGGCATCAACTCTTTCCTGGAACATTTCAGCCGCATCTTTGTTTTCCGTAACGATACATTCGGAATGATGTGTACTGTATTTATTGATATGGTCGATTGCTTCCTCTACGGAATCAACGGTCTTAACGGAAAGAATGTAATCAAGATATTCCTTTCCGAAATCCTCTTCCGTTGCGTGTACTGCCTTATCACCCAAAACTTCGTAAGAAGGTTCATCACATCTGAGTTCAACATTCTTCTCGGAAAGCTTTTCATAAATAAGAGGAAGAACCTTGTCCTTAACCGCAGAATGCACAACAAGGCTTTCACATGCATTACATACGGAAATACGCTGAGTCTTTGCATTGAAAAGAATGTTCACAGCCATTTCGAGATCAGCATCTTTATCGATGTAAACATGGCAGTTACCTGTTCCGGTTTCAATGACGGGAATAAGTGAATTCTCAACCACAGCACGGATAAGTCCCGCTCCGCCTCTGGGAATGAGAACATCGATATATTCCTTCATTTTCATGAATTCGGTAGTAACGCTTCTGTCCGTAGATTCGATGAGCTGAAGTATATCGGGATCAAGGCCTTCATCTTCAAGAACTTTTCTGAGGACTTTAACAATAGCCTTATTGGATTCGATACAATCGCTGCCGCCCTTAAGTATGCAGGCACTTCCTGCCTTAAATGTAAGTGAGAATGCATCAGGAGTAACATTGGGACGTGACTCGTATATGATACCGATAACTCCCATGGGTACACGGACCTTGGTGATATGCATTCCGTTGGGACGGTCGAACTCTTCCATGATCTCACCAACGGGATCCGGAAGATCCGCCACTTGATGCAAGCCTTCCGCAATCGCATCAATACGCTGAACCGTAAGACGAAGTCTGTCCTGCATTGCTTCGGACATTCCGTTTTGTACAGCATTTTTAAGATCAAGTTCATTTGCGGCTATAATCTCTTCCGCATTGTCCTGAAGTGCCTTGGCGCACTTAACAAGAACTTCGTTTTTCTTATTGGTGGAGATAAGAGCTGCTTTATACTTAGCCTTTACGGCATTTTCGCCTAATGTTTTAAGATCTGTCATCCGGTTCTCCTTCTATGAGCAAATCACCTTATAGGGTCTTGCGTCGCCTTCGTCTTCCGGTATTTCATAATCAACGATCTGGCATGCATGGCATACCGCTATGGAATGGATACGAAGCGTAAGCTTATCTTCCAGAAATCTGTCGTAGTACCCTCCGCCGTATCCGACTCTCTTGTTGTATTTATCGAAAGCAACACCGGGGAGAAGTACAAGATCGCGTGCAGGAAGCATCATTGCTTCTGCTTCGTTATATTCATATGGTTCACATTCTTCGGAAGGTTCCAGGATCTTATATTTTCCGAAGGAATAATGAACGGGATCCACATCCTTAACCTTCCTGAATTCCATTTCCTTATGGAATCCGTTTGTGGTTATACGGGGAACAAAAACTTCCTTTTCATTTTCGAGGGCATATTCAAGAATAGCCTTAATATCAATCTCGCTTCCGAAGGGCATGAATCCGAGAATTCTTTTTGCTTTTATAAAAAGAGGATCAGCGATGACCTGTTTAAAAACGCTCTCGGCTGCCGCAGTACGCTGTATTTCACTGAGTGCATCACGCTTGGCAAGAACCTCTGCCCTTATCTGTTTTTTTGTTATTTCAGGTTTTCTGTTATCAGCCATATCCCAAAAGGCCTTTCGAAATAGATTATTTAAGTATATCCCTTACAAATACGGGAAGTTCAAAGGATTCGTCTTTAGCGGATGCAAAAGCGGTTCCGACTTCCTCTCCGGCAATTATACGGGAAAGAACGGTAAGATCCTTGCTGGAGCATATGACCATATCCGCTCCGGACTTTGTGGCAATCCTTGCCGCATTAAGTTTGGTGCTCATTCCGCCGGTTCCCATTCCGGTTCCGGTAGAGCCTTTCCCCATCTCAAGGTACTCATCGGTAATCTCGGGAACCTCTGCAATGAATTTTGCATCGGGATTCTTATTGGGATCATCGGTATAAAGGCCTTCAATATCCGAAAGAAGTATCAGAAGATCCGCTCCTACCATGGAAGCAACCATAGCGGAAAGTGTATCGTTGTCACCTATCTCAATCTCGTGAGTTGCTATGGTGTCGTTTTCATTAACAATAGGGATAACACCCATATCAAGAAGAGCCTTGAATGTATTGGTGGCATTTGTCCTGTTGGTATCGTTTAATACTGTATCCTTGGTCATAAGGACCTGAGCGGGAAGAGAATTATATTCCGTAAAAAACTTCTCATAGATATTCATGAGCCTGCCCTGTCCGATTGCAGCACATGCCTGCTTCTGAGGAAGGGTAAGTTCATGACGGTTGATGGATCTGTCCATTCCGTAGCCTATGGCATACTTGCCTGCGGCTATGGCTCCGGATGAAACCAGAACCACATCCTTACCGGAATTATGTATATCACAGAGCTGTCTTACCAGAAGCTCGATCCTGGAAAAATCCATTCCGCCGCTTTCGGGGTGATTTATGGACGAAGAACCGATCTTGACAACGATCCTTTTTTTATTTTTAAAATTCTCTCTAAAATTGCTCATTTACTCAGCCTCAAAATGCCTTAAAATCGCCTTAAACATACTGTTTTACTATAAATCCAAGTGCCGAAACTGTCAAATATTCTACTATAATTTATGCATTTTGCAAAATATAAGGAAATCACAAAAAAACGCAGGTATCATGTGATTGATACCTGCGTAATGTATTAACCTTCGAAGACGTATACGTTCCAGGAAAGAGGCTTTATTCGAGCCTTGAATTCGCCGTTTTCAAGGGTATGGTCTCCTGCTTCTTCGGGCTTTATGAACTCGTTTCCAAATGAGTTCTTTACCTCAAGATTTTCAGCTGTCATTGAAGTTACCTGAGATACTTTGTAGCCTTCAAATCCCTTGATATCTATTGTGAGAGGATAATCGGCTGATTCGTTTCTGTTTATTGCAAATATGGTAAGCTTCTTACCCGCTTTATCCCACGCACATGCGGCGTCGATATAGTTTACGCCTTCTTTTCCGGTGTACTGGGAAGTATCCTCGATGGCATACCCGGGCATGTCATAGGTCTCGCACTCCACCTTAACGTCCATGGAAGTTCCCTTGGCATGTTCAATGAGCTGAGTATATGAATAATGAGATGCACTCTTCCATATATGATAATGGTTTGAAGCAGCCAGGGCCGCAAGTCCGCCCGTCATACAACCGATCTTAACTCTGTCCGCATGACGAAGAAGAGCTAGCTGAACCGACGCACTGCTGAGAGCATGGATCATATCTCCTCCCGGGAATACTCTCTCGGGCATATTATCAGGATCATGGAGAACATATCCGCGGTTAGGATCGAATTTATAATGATTACGGGCCATGTTATAGCGGCCGTATCCGGGATGAAGTGCCTCAAGAGGTCTTACCATGCATCCGTATTCATCAAAAGAAATCATTACCTTCTTGGGAGATCTGTGCTTGGAAGCAACGTAATCGATCATAGAAGATAAAGTATCTATATAGTCCTCATAATAGATGGAGCCTCCGAGAAGGGCCTTAATGTCTCCGGGAGGTGCCGAATGATAATGATGTACGGATACGTAATCCACAACATCATAGCATTTATCCAAAACCGCTTCGTCCCATGCGGGAAACGTCTCCATGAAAGGCGCGGAGGAACCGCATACGGCGGTTTCTATGGTCTCATCAATCCATTTGATTGCTTTGGAAGTCTCAAGGACCTTATGACCGTACCCTTCGGGATTCTTATCCCATGCACCGAGCTGCCAGGGGCCGTCCATCTCATTGCCCAGATACCACATCTTAACGTTATAGGGATTCTCATGTCCGTTCTTCCTGCGAAGATCCGACCAGTATGAACCACCGGAGTGATTGGTATATTCTACAAGATCCATGGCATCCTGAATTGTACCGGTTCCCATATTTACCGTGTAAAGGGGCTCCGTCCCGACCTTCTCCGCCCACTGCAGATATTCGTCATGTCCCACTTCATTGGTTATGTATTGATGCCATGCGGGATCGAGATGAACCTTTCTCTCGGATTTGGGACCTATGGAGTCCTTCCACTGCCATGCGGAAACAAAATTACCTCCGGGCATTCTTACCGCAGGAAGTCCGGAAGCTTTAAGTCCGTCTATAAAATCGGTTCTGAACCCCTGCTCATCCGCAGTGGGATGCTTGGGATTAAACATTGTACCGTTAACGATCGTACCTATCGGTTCAAGAAAGGCGGAAAAAAGCCTTTCCGATATTTCACCGATCTCATATGAAGGATGAACGGTAATCTTTGCATTTCGAGCCATAGAACATCTCCTTAAAAAAACTGCTTAACATGCCATATATTTGCGAATGATCACTTCCGCTCCGCGTATTCCGTCTATTGCAGCCGAGGTTATTCCTCCCGCGTATCCCGCACCTTCACCGAGAGGTATTATGCCTTTTACGGAAGATTCCAGCTGATCGTTTCTGGGTATTCTGACAGGTGAGCTTGTCCTGGATTCTACTCCTGCCATTATCACACCCGGATCATCAAAATCCCTGATGGTTCTTCCAAACTTTGTCATACCGTCAACAAATAATTTATTTATATCTTCACCGAATATTCCGGAAAGATCCGTCCACTCGTACTCGCCTTTAAATACAGGTTCTACAAAAGAAGGATTATCACAAATATCTTTTCTGCCGGTTACTTCTATTACAAAATCACCGTATCTCTGTGCGGGAATCTTACCATTTCCGGCTTCATATGCCCTGCGTTCCAGATTCCTCTGATATTCAATACCGGCAAGCGGATGATCGGATGGGTAATCGGTAACGGGAATGCTTACAACAATTGCGGAATTGGCATTTGTGGAATTTCTTCCGCTGTAGCTCATTCCGTTAACAACGGTCTCTCCTTTTTCGGATGAAGAATTAACCACATATCCGCCGGGACACATACAAAAAGAAAACACACCTCTGTCTCCGAAATTGGCGGTAAGCTTATACGGCGATGCTCCAAGAATCTCCGCGTATTTATCATCGCCATACTGATTCTCGTTAATAACGGTCTGCGGATGCTGAACCCTGAATCCGGCGGCAAAGGGCTTCTGCTCCATCTTAAGACCGCTGTCATATAATGTCTTATAGGTATCACGTGCAGAATGACCGATAGCAAGAACAAGAATACCTGTTTTAATTGTCTCTTCATCACCGTCCGGACACTTTACCTTAACACCGGTGATTTTCCCGTCTTCACAGATAATGTCTGTCAGACAGGTTTCAAATCTTACTTCTCCGCCCAGGTTAATTATCTTCTCACGGATGTTCTTTACTATGACGGGAAGGACATCCGTTCCGAGATGAGGCATATGATCATAGAGAATCTCTTCGGGTGCTCCGTTTTCCGTAAAGGTCTTAAGAACTTCACGAATTCTGCCTTCTTTATCTTTGATTGATGTGGAAAGCTTTCCGTCCGAGAAAGTTCCCGCACCGCCTTCACCGAACTGAACATTGCTTTCGGTATCTAAACGTCCGGTCTCCCAGAATCTTTCAACGTCACGCGCTCTGTCTTCAACGCATCTTCCCCGTTCTATCACAAGAGGTTTAAAACCGCTGCGTGCAAGTTCATATGCACAGAAAAGACCCGCAGGTCCCATTCCGACAACAACGGGTCTGAAAGATAATTTTTCACTTCCGCATCCGGGGAGTTTATATTCGGTGTGAACGTACAGAGAAACATTTGCATCCTTGGAAAATCTTTTCAGGATCTTATCTTCATTTACGCATTCTGCCCATATGCTGAATACGTAATATAACTCCGGCTTTTTTCTGGCATCAAGTGATCTTCTGATAATTCCGGAATTCTTTAAATCCTTTTCGGAAATTTTGAGTTTTGAAATAACAGCCCGATGTATATCGGGCTGTTTATCCGTAACTTTAATTTTTACCTGATCAATGCGAATCATGTATCAGATTACCTTCAATATCTGACCGAGACTGTAGAGCACACCGCCCAAAGGCATTAGTTTAAGCTCTGCATCGGAATAATTTCTGAGAAGCAAAAGGACGGAATGATATATTATCAGACCGATGGGAATACATATGATTACGGTAAACAGATTACCGAGATGTGCTGCCGCTGCATTGGTAATGATGACAAGGAATATGGCACATACAGCTCCTGCTACAATGGGAATCAGAATATTCCTGAGGGGATCAAATACCATGCTCATACGCACATAGGTTATTACGCACCAGACAATTAATTCAACAAGGGAATATACAAGTACGGAGATCATAAGACCCTTATACATATTATGACCGTTACCTGTTGACAGCTTTACGGCAAGTATTCCCGCAACGGCAGAAGCTACATGAGCTATGATCCTGGGAATTCGGTCATCTCTTCCGCCGCAAAGAGAATCGCAGAACATAGCCATGGATAACAATATCGAAGCTGCAATAATAAGAATAAACTCCGTTACAAGATTCATCTCGGATCCCACGATGAGAATCTTAGAGACAGGTTTTGAAACAGAGGCAAAAAATGCGGTTATGAATACGGAAACTATACATACTATATGCATTCCGAAATCAAAATATGCCCTTGCATTGCCTTTTTCGCTCTTACGAACACTTTGCATCCAGTTTGCACCGGAAAGCGCTCCCGCAAAAAGAGAAAAGACAAGAGAAAATGCAAAAGGTGAAAGAAGCATATAAACGGATAATCCGACGCCGTTTACATCCGCGGACTGCATGGCCCAGATAAGAAGAAGCAGGCAAAACGAAAGCCCCAGAGAAGCATCTCCCAGTCTTCTCTTGAGCAGATTTAATATAACCACTCCGAGATTATCTCTTCCGCCGAAACCGTCTCTTTCATCATTGCTCTTGATTCTGAGACCGAGGCGCACGATAAACATGAAAACAAAAACAAATGCTTCGGCTATGCAGAAACCGATGAAAAGACCGGATCCGGCATAGATATATTTAATGTCATCGTCCATAAGAAGTGAAGATGTGATAACACCCTTGTCGTACATCATCTTCATAAACAGGAAACCGAACACTATCCTGAAAAGCTGTCTGGAAACCATTGCTATGCAAATAGCCCTGTCTCCGGATGAAACCGAAGCATATCCCGTAAGATATTCGTTCATCATACGGAAAAAGAAAAATACACAAAGGTATAATCCCAAAAATCTCCCTTTGGGAAGATTAAGCACATCAGACATCAGCCAGAAGTTCAAAGCTCCGCACAAAGCGGTTCCGATAAGTCCCGCAAGCAGGTGACATGCAAAAGAAATCGAAAGAACGTCCAAAGCACTTCTCTTCTGACCTTTTGAAAGTCTTACTCTTACCATTCTGGCCGTAACATCGGAAAAACCCTGTCCGAAGATCATCCAAATGATCATGCAGATAAGGTAAGTAAGTGCCGCATATCCCATTCCCGTCTCGGAAAGATACATCCTGTACAGAAACAAAGACATTATGGAAATAAGAAGGCAGATATATCCTGTCTTTTTCTTATAAACGTAATTTTTCATCAGTCACCTCTCGTAATGCCAAGTGAATTAAGAATTGCTTCCTGTTTGGAGATCATCTCTTCCTCTTCGAGCTTGGTCATATGATCATATCCGCACAGATGAAGGCAGCTGTGAGCAACCAGAAAGGCGGTTTCGCGTTTGATACTGTGTCCGTAGCTTTCCGCCTGTGAAAAGATTCTGTCCACATTGAGGATGATATCCCCAAGGATGATCTCTCCTGTTTCGGGATCGGTATAATCAGCCTTCCTGCCTTCGGGAATATCAAAAACAGAAGGCTTATCAAAATCAAGATTTGGAAAAGAAAGAACATCGGTAGGTGAATCTATGCCTCTGTATTCTTTGTTAAGCTCTCTTATGCCTTCGTCATCAGTAATCAGCACGTTAACGCAGGCGTTGTCTACCGGAGCCCCTTCCGACGAAAATGCACGCTCTGCAACATTTTTGATGAGAACGTTTTCGTCAAATGCAAAATCCGTATCGGTTTCTTTTTCAATGTATATATTCATAGTATTATTTCAGGAAATCGTAATATAATTTCTCTTCCTTGAATATTTTCTTCATCTTGGAGATATCGGAAAAAGTAATCTCGCAATCGCTGAAAGTTCCGCGGGAAATAAACCTGTCAAATACCGCATCAATAAGCTTGACCGTATCAATGTCCGCATTCTTATCCTTTTCGAAAAGAGCCATAACTGTCATGACAACGGTTCTGGAACAGACTAATACAGCAGCTTCTTTTCTGATAAGTGATATACCGGGATTTGAAATATAATCCTTATATTCATCGAGAATACATTTAAGACCCTCGGTAAATCCCATCTCATCATAAAAATCTTCGCGATCTTCAATATTTCCCGGAGTCAGTTCATGATAGTATCCGGCACATTTTACAATGTCGGCATCAAGTCCCAGTGAAGTAGAAACTCTGTCACAGAAATATGCGGTATGAATACTGAGCATGTATTCTTTCGGGGAATCGCTTTTCAGCTCAAGCAGTTTTTCATTCTCCGTATCGCACAGTGTCTGGTAAAGATCGTAATATTTGAACATGATGAGGGATGAATAACCTCTGAAAGCGGAATATATTACGATCATTCCGATAAAACAGTTTGCACAGGGAAGAATGAGAAGCTGAATATCAAACGCGGAATTTATCGTCAGGATAATTCCGCACATCTCACATACAAGCAGACATATTGACGACAGCAACGCCGGCACTGCAAATTTCATCTCTTCGGTAAGAGGAAGATACACCATTACGGAGAATACACCGCTTACAAAATACAGGAAAAATACGAGTGCGCCGCAGCCCGATATCATCGCTGTTCCGGCTAAAAGTACGGATGCGATTGTAATACCTACTAAAGGTGATGAAAAAAGCGATAAGATAACAAAAACGGGAACAAAAACCCACATCGTATTCGGGAAATATGAAAAGAGAACGGACAACAGCATAAAAATATATACTATTATCCAGAACCTGGATTCGCCTTTTTCCGATATACCGGGATCGGTTGCAGATATTGGGAAGTACTTCCTGATACAAAGAGAAACAAGTCCGCCGAGAATAAGACTGAATACGCCGTACTGGATCAGCTCGGCGGTATCCTTACCTCCGACATAGCCTACTCCCGTAAGAAGCATTGCATATATTATCGTGAAGATGATCCCGGGGATCTTACTTCCTGTTTTTACCTGTGAGGTTTTCAATAGAGGCTGCCCCTTTATCTGTGTTTTTTATCGCCGGGTCTGTGTTTGTTTTCATAATCCTCGTATCTCTTGACTATCTTCTGAACAAGAGGATGTCTGACAACGTCTTTACTGGTCAGCATACAGAACCCGATCTCATCCATTGAACCCATAACCTTAAGTGCAACATCGAGACCCGAAACAGTTCCGGGTGCAAGATCTTTTTGCGTTGCATCTCCAGTAACTACCACTTTTGATCCGAATCCGATTCTGGTAAGGAACATCTTCATCTGAGCAGGTGTGGTGTTTTGTGCTTCGTCGAGGATAATAAATGCATTATCAAGCGTACGTCCTCTCATGTAGGCGAGAGGTGCAACCTCTATGAGTCCCTTTTCCATGTTGAGAGCGAATTTCTCGGGACCCATAATCTGGAAAAGTGCATCATACAAAGGCCTGAGATAAGGATCGACTTTACTCTGAAGATCACCGGGTAAGAAGCCAAGCTTTTCCCCCGCTTCTATTGCGGGACGGGTCAGGATGATACGGCCGACTTCTTCATTCTTAAATGCAGTGATTGCCATCGCCATGGCAAGATAGGTTTTACCCGTTCCGGCAGGACCTATACCGAAAGTGATCATCTTATCGGATATACTTTTAACATATGATTTTTGTCCCAGAGTCTTGGGTTTTACAGGCTTGCCCTGGGCTGTATGGCAGATAATATCCGCAGATGCCTCACCGAGAGCTCCTTCATGCGAATCTTCCATCATATCGATGGCATAATTTACGCTTTGCTCTTCTATCAGATTACCTTTTTCGGAATAATCTTTAAGATCCATTATCACAGACATCGCCTTGGAGGCGTTTTCCTCACTTCCGTAGACATACAAAAATCCGTTTCTCGAAACAACCCTGACATTAAGAGATGACTCTACCTTTTTGATATAAGCGTCCCTCATGCCGAATATGTTTCTCATCTCATCGCTTGACAGTTCAGCTTTAAGCGAAAATTCATCCATTAAACGTATATTCCTTTATTGATTATTTAATGATGTTTTTAATAAGCGGCTGTTTTTCGGGCTTGGACGCAGTAATGATATATGAACTCTTAAGAAGATCCAGAGCATCTTCCAGTCCTTCATCACGGGTATAATAAACTACCGCAAGGTCTTCACCCTTTTTGACTTCGTCACCGACTTTTTTAACAAGCTTTATTCCGACGGAAAGGTCTATAACATCCTCTTTGGATGCTCTTCCGCCTCCCAGCATCATGCAGGATACTCCCACCTTATCGCATATGATATGATCCACAAATCCGTCACTGTCTGCTTTAACGGTAACGGACTTATCCGATACTTTCAAAAGTTCGGGATGATATACCTGCTCGGGATTTCCTCCCTGGCTTTCAATAAATGCAGCAAGTTTATCAAGAGCTTTTCCGTTTGAAACAACTTCCTTTATCATGGCAAGTGCTTCTTCTTCGGAAGAAGCCTTACCGCCGAGCATTATCATATATGTGGCAAGGATGTAAACCAGTTCGGTAAAATCCTCGGGCCCCTTGCCGTTTAATGTATCGATTGCTTCCCTTACCTCTATGGCATTTCCTACTGCAAGTCCCAAAGGCTGATCCATATCACTGATGACGGCAACGGTCTTTCGGCCGGCACCGTTTCCTATTTCTACCATAGCGGTTGCAAGGGCGGTGGAATCTTCGATAGTCTTCATGAAAGCACCGCTTCCGGTCTTAACATCAAGAACTATGGCATCCGCACCCGCAGCCAGCTTCTTACTCATGATCGAGCTGGCAATAAGTGACATGTTTTCAACGGTACCCGTTACATCGCGAAGAGCATAAAGCTTCTTATCCGCAGGTGCAAGATCTGCGGTCTGACCCATGATTGATATACCGTTGGTATTTACATTTTTTATAAACTCATCGGTGGAAATGGAAACATTAAATCCGTCAAAGCTTTCAAGCTTATCAATGGTTCCGCCTGTGTGACCGAGGCCTCTTCCGCTCATTTTGGCAATGGGTACTCCGCATGCGGAAACAATCGGAGTAAGTGCAAGAGATGTTTTATCTCCCACACCGCCGGTGGAATGCTTATCGACCTTGATGCCGGATATGGCCGACAGATCGAGAAGATCTCCCGAATCTGCCATGAGTTTGGTAAGAGTAAGTGTCTCCCTTTTATTCATGCCCTTAAAATATATAGCCATCATAAGAGCCGATACCTGATAATCGGGAATCTCACCTTTTGTGTATCCGTTTACGAAAAAAGAAATCTCCTCATCCGTAAGTTCGTTACCGTTTCTTTTGGAGATTATGATGTCAACCATTCTCATAAAAATGACTCCTTTCGTAAACAGATCACATTTTTTTTCTGCATATATCTTTCAGACAACATACATCACACTGAGGTGACTGAGCTTTGCAAACCGCTCGTCCGTGATCCACAAACCTGTGACATAAACCGCCCGATTCCTCAGGAGGAACTATCTTGCGAAGCTGCATCTCTACTTTGAAAGGATCCTTGCTTCCGTCGGAAAGCCCTATCCTACCGGTAAGTCTTATGCAATGCGTATCGCATACATAGCTTTCTTTTCCGAATATGTCGCCCAGAATAAGATTCGCGCTCTTTCTTCCGACTCCGGGAAGCGAAAGAAGGTCTTTCATATTATCGGGAACGATACCGTCAAATCTTTCCACCAGATCCGTCATACATGCTTTGATGTCACGGGCTTTCGTCTTAAACAGTCCGCAGGGACGAATGATTTCCTCAATATCTGAAATATCCGCCTTGGAAAGTTTAGCGGGTGAAGGATACTTTTTAAAAAGAGCGGGTACCGTTTCGTTAACTCTCTTATCGGTGCACTGTGCGGCAAGCCTTACGCTGACCAATAACTGCCAGGCATCTGTAGTATCAAGAGTACAGACCGAATCGGGATATTCCTTTTTTAGCCTTTTAATAACCTCGGCTGCCAGTTCTTTTTTCTTCATATCAATTAAGTCGTCACTTATGATAAGGTTCTCCGCGCATGATCCTGAACGCCCTGTAGATCTGCTCGGATAAAATCACTCTCATAAGCTGATGAGGAAATGTCATATCCGAAAATGAAAGTTTCGAATCCGCCCTTTCGGAAACCGACTTTGCAAGCCCGTTGGATCCGCCTATAACAAAAGCAATATCACTCTTGCCCGAAACAAAAAGATCGGAAAGAAATCCGGAAAAGCTTTCAGACGAATACTTCCTACCCTTTATCTCAAGAGTTATCACATGCATTCCGGGTCTGATATTCTTAAGAATCCTCTCGGCCTCACGTGCTTTTGCCGTCTCTATAACCGTATCCGATGAGCCTGTATCGGGTTCATCATCAACTTCAATTATCTTAAAAGTACAGTATGCAGACAGACGTTTTCCGTACTCCGCGACTGCATCACGGTAAAAGGATTCTTTTATCTTACCGACACAAATAATGGTTATGTTCATTAATTATTCTTCGGTTTTGTCAGAAAATACGCGGTCATAAAGTTCTTCATCGATCAGATTGTCGAGAAAATCGGGATCGATATTTACAAACTTATTCGCGATGATGTTCTTAAGGCAATCGGTACGCTTAAAATACAAAACCTCAGGCTCATCGGAATCGGATATATCGGCACGTGAATCAATATCTTTCGAGCTGAGTTCGTTTTCGACAAAATCGAGGATTCTCTTTTCAAGTGTATGATCCGATTTTGCTTTCTTTTCAAAGATGCCCGCACTTCTTATGGATATGATTCCCATTACGAAAAAGAGAGCGGAGACCGCAAAAAGCACACCGTATGACAGATAGGGATTTCCTAAAAATTCGGGAATGAGACCTATCACGGTAAGCAGAACAAACAAAATTCCAGCTCCGCCGAATAGGGTAAGCAGTAATCCTGTGGATTTGTAATCAGATGCTCTGTCATTATTTCTGACATAAGGAGCTCTGAATCCGGTAGAATCATCACCGTCATCAGTATCCGTAACTTCGGAAACGGGAGGCACTGAAGGTGCCTCCTCGTCATATCCGTAGTTTTCGCTGTTTTCTTTTTCAGATCCGGACATATTATTCCTCTTGAATTATCCGTTTATGAATTCATCGATTGCCTTTGCTGCTTCTTTACCGGCACCCATTGCAAGGATTACGGTAGCTGCTCCGGTAACGGCATCGCCTCCGGCATATACGCCTTCTCTTGAAGTCTTACCGGTGTTTTCTTCGGCAACGATACACTTTCTCTTATTGGTTTCAAGCCCCTTTGTAGTCATGGAAATAAGAGGGTTGGGTGAAGTTCCGAGGGACATGATAACAGTATCGACATCGATCTCGAATTCGGAACCCTTTACCTCAACAGGACTTCTTCTGCCTGACTCATCGGGCTCACCAAGTTCCATCCTGATGCACTTGATAGCCTTGACCCATCCCTTTTCATCGCCGATTATCTCTACGGGATTGGTAAGAAGATCAAAGATGATTCCCTCTTCCTTGGCATGATGTACTTCCTCTACTCTTGCGGGAAGCTCTTCCTCGCCTCTTCTGTAAACGATATGCACCTCGGCACCGAGTCTGAGTGCGGTTCTTGCGGCATCCATTGCAACGTTTCCGCCGCCCACAACAGCAACCTTTTTGCTCTTCATGATAGGAGTGGTTGAATCATCACGGAAGGATTTCATCAGGTTGCTTCTGGTAAGGTACTCATTTGCGGAGAATACTCCGTTAAGTGTCTCACCGGGGATGTTCATGAATCTGGGAAGACCTGCACCGGATCCGATAAATACGGCACGGAACCCTTCCTTCTCCAAAAGCTCATCGATGGTAACGCTGCGGCCTACAACTACATTGGTCTCAATCTTAACTCCGAGAGCCTTAACATTCTCAATCTCCTTGGCAACAACTCTCTCTTTAGGGAGTCTGAACTCGGGAATACCGTATACAAGAACTCCTCCCGCCTGGTGAAGTGCTTCGAAAATGGTAACATCATATCCGAGCTTTGCAAGATCTCCTGCGCAGGTAAGTCCGCTGGGGCCTGAACCGATTACGGCAACCTTTATTCCGTTTGATTCCTTCTCCTTCTTAGGCTTAAGACCATGCTCCATTGCATAATCGGCTACAAATCTTTCCAGCTTACCTATGGATACGGCTTCGCCCTTTATTCCTCTGATACATTTTCCTTCGCACTGAGTCTCCTGAGGGCATACTCTTCCGCATACTGCGGGAAGTGCTGATGACTTTGAAATGATATTGTAAGCTTCTTCGATATTTCCTTCTTTGATCTGCTGGATGAATCCGGGGATATCGATAGAAACGGGGCATCCCTTCATGCACTGTGCATTTTTACAATTCAAACATCTTGAAGCTTCTGCCTGAGCTTCTTCAAGAGTATATCCGTAGCAAACTTCTTCGAAGTTCTTTGCTCTAACCTGAGGCTCCTGTTCTTTGACAGGTACTTTCTTCATTACATCGACTTCCATTTATATTTCTCCTTTAAAGATGGTTTTGAATCGGTTCATGTGTGACGGTATCAGCAATGTCCGCATCCGCCGTGGTGAGTAGCACCTTCCTGAAGTTCGAGCATCTTTCTGCCCTCTTCGGTCTTGTACATGGTCTGACGTCTCATAGACTCATCAAAATCAACAAGCCATCCGTCAAACTCGGGGCCGTCGATGCAGGCGAACTTAATCTCTTCGCCGACATGTACACGGCATGCACCACACATTCCGGTTCCGTCTACCATGATGGGGTTCATGGAAACGATGGTGGGAATATTAAGCTGCTTGGTAAGGTTAACCGCAAATTTCATCATGATGAGGGGACCGATGGCAACGCACTTGTCATAAGTCTTTCCTTCATCGATAAGTGACTGGAGACATACGCATACATTTCCGTTTCTTCCGTATGATCCGTCATCAGTTGTTACATAAACATTATCGGAAACGTTCTTGAAATCATCTTCGAGAATGACAAGATCCTTGTTTCTCGCACCGATGATAACATCGGAGGAAATGCCCTGCTCCTTAAGCCATTTTACCTGAGGATAAACAGGTGCGGTTCCGACACCGCCTGCGATAAATACGATCTTAAGCTTCTTAAGTTCCTCGATATCCATTTCGCAAAGCTCGGAAGGTTTTCCAAGAGGGCCGACGATATCGCTGAAAGAATCCCCTTCTTTAAGCTCAGCCATAACAGCGGTTGATGCACCGACTACCTGGAATACGAGAACGATGGTACCCTTCTCTCTGTCATAATCACAAATGGTAAGAGGAATTCTCTCTCCGTCGGCAGAAGCTCTTACGATTACAAACTGGCCGGGCAGACATCTGTCCGCAGTTCTCTTGGCCTCAACCTCCATTTTGATAATGTTGTCGGTGAGATAACATTTACTTAAGATCTTGTACATTTCATTTCCCTTTCCCTAAAAAAAATTTAACCGGATCTTTAATTTTCTTCTTCAAGTGACGGCTCGATATTCGGATCCGTTGGTGCTGTATTTGCAAGTATCCAGGCAGCAAGGTCTTCAGGTGAAATCCTTGTTCCGTCGGACAGTATTACATCTCCGTCGTCGGTATATCCCGATATTCCGCCGGGAATAAGAAGTTCAAATTCATCCGCATCAGGAATGCCGTTGTTATTCTCGTCAATTATATTCTGATCACGGTTCGGAGTTATGGTTTCATATTCGGCTTCGGATTCGATCACAAAAGTGCTTTCCGTAACAGGACTCCAAACTCCGTATGCATTGACCGCACAAACTTTGATATCATACTCTCCCTTTGTCAGAAGAAGCGGCAATTTGTATTCATCGGAGTTTTCATCGGGATCCGACCCGTCGAGAGTGTAATATATTTCAGCATTCCCGGGTGTAGTGATCTTCAGGATCTGATCGGTTCCGTAATATCCGCTGTCCAGCGAAAGTTCGGGAATCTGGAGACAAAATTCTATAAATTGCTCTTTGATCTCCACGTTATTGCAGGTATACAAAATATCCGCCATGGATACGTAATCTTCGTTCTGATAATAAATCGCAAGAAGCTTTTCGTAAGCTGCGGCATTTTGTTCGGATGTAGCAAAGCTGAGTCCGATTATCTGCAGCAGAAGATTTTCATACTTGATATACTCCTCATCTTCTTTGTAAAGCTCGGCAAGATACAAAAGTACATCAACGTCGCCACTGTCTTTTACTTCAAGAGCTTCAAGTATGGCTTTTGCCTTGGCTGTATCACCGGATTCCGCATGATTTCTGGCAGATTCAAGCAGGTACTGAGTATCGGAATATCTGCTTATAAATCCCAGCGAAACCAGAGCAAGCGCTACAACAGAAGCGGCAAGCAGGGCAAATCTTATCCATCCGTATTTAGGTTTTTTGTCATCGGAGTTTTCTTTTTTCCTGACAGGCCTTTCGTCATTTGCACCCTCGGGTGATCTTCCGAAATCAGTTTCATCATCATCGAATTCACTGACCAGATTCTTAACGGTCTCTTCGGCTTTGTTCACCGCAAATTCCGTAAAGTCGGGAACCAAATGAACATCTTTACCGCATTTTTCGCAGTAGAGTGAACCTTCGGGAATCTCTGCTCCGCAGATTTCACATTTCATAATCAATGGCGTCTCCGCCGCCTGTTATGCATCAACCGATGCAAGTAGGTTGTACATAAGCATTGCGATGGTCATGGGGCCTACACCGCCGGGAACCGGAGTAATGGCGGATGCTATGGGTTCAACCGATGCGTAATCAACATCGCCGCAAAGTTTTCCGTCCTCCTGTCTGTGAATGCCTACATCGATAACAACAGCTCCCTCGCGCACATAGGAAGCATCGATGAACTTGGGTTTTCCAATGGCTACCACAAGAATATCCGCACGTTTTGTTACTTCCTTAAGATTCTTAGTACGTGAATGGCAAACGGTAACGGTTCCGTTTTCTTTAAGTAAAAGCATGCTCATGGGCTTTCCTACAATATTACTGCGGCCCACAACAACACATTCTTTTCCGGAAATCTCAATACCCGAACGCTTGAGAAGCTGTATAACCCCTGCGGGAGTACAGCTCACAAAACCTTTCTTTCCGATAGAAAGCTTGCCGACATTGACGGGATGGAATCCGTCAACATCCTTATCTGGAGAGATGGCATCCAGAACTCTGTCCTCATCAATACCTGCGGGAAGGGGAAGCTGAACAAGAATACCGTTTACATCTTCCCTTGCGTTAAGCTCTTCAATAAGTTCAAGAAGCTTTTCCTCGGTGGTATCTGCAGGAAGCTCATAAGACAAAGATTTTATTCCGCAATATTCGCAGGCTTTCTTTTTATTCTTAACATATACCTGTGACGCAGGATCTTCACCCACCAGTATTACGGCAAGGCATGCACTGATACCCTTTGCCGACAGTTCGGCGGTACGGGCTTTAATCTCGTCCTTGACTGCCTGTGATATTGCTTTTCCGTCTATGATCTGTGCCATTTCATTACCTCATAAATCAAATACATTTTAGAAGAGTCCGGTAATCTTACCGTCATCATCTACGTCTATCCTGTAAGCTGCGGGTGATTTGGAAAGACCGGGCATGGTCATAATGTTTCCCGTAAGCACTACTACAAATCCGGCACCTGCGCTTACATATACTTCTCTTACGTTAAGAGTAAATCCGGAAGGACGTCCGAGAAGATTCGGATCATCGGATAAACTGTACTGAGTCTTGGCCATACATACGGGAAGATTTCCGAATCCCATTTCTTCGATCTTCTTAATCTGCTTAGCTGCCGATGATGCGATGGAGACATCTGCCGCTCCGTAGATCTTCTTGGCAACCGTTTCAATCTTCTCGGTGATGGATAGTTCATCGGGATAAATGGGTTTGAAATCGGCTTTTCCGCTCTCTGCTTCCTCGATGACCATCTGAGCCAGTTCGCATCCGCCTTCTCCGCCTTTTTCCCAAACTCGCGCAACGGACATACGGCAGTTCTTACTCTCGCAGTACTCTTTGATAAATGCGATTTCCGCATCAGTATCGGATACGAATGCATTAAGTGCAACAACTACGGGGAGACCGTAAGACTGAATGTTTTCGATATGCTTTCCGAGATTTTCTATGCCGCTCTTAAGGGCATCAATATTCTCGTTTGAAAGCTGATCTTTGGGAACTCCTCCGTTATACTTAAGTGCTCTTACGGTTGCAACGAGAACAACGGCATCAGGCTTGAGACCTGCCTGTCTGCACTTGATATCAAAGAATTTCTCTGCTCCGAGATCCGCACCGAAACCTGCTTCGGTGATGCAGTAATCGGCAAGTTTGAGAGCAGTTCTGGTAGCGATAACGGAGTTACATCCGTGAGCGATATTTGCGAAAGGTCCGCCATGTACTATCGCGGGAGTATGCTCAAGTGTCTGGATCAGATTGGGTCTGATGGCATCCTTAAGAAGTGCTGTCATTGCACCGACAGCCTGAATATCTCCTGCGGTAACGGGATTTCCGTCAAGATCATAAGCTACAATGATCCTTGAAAGTCTCGCCTTAAGATCTTTGAGATCTTCCGAAAGACAAAGGACAGCCATGATCTCCGAAGCTACGGTAATTACAAAATGATCTTCTCTTACGAAACCGTCGGATTTTGATCCCAGTCCCACAACGATGTTACGAAGAGCTCTGTCGTTCATATCCATACATCTCTTCCAGACTACACTTCTGGAATCGATTCTCTTCTCATTGCCCTGCTGAATATGATTGTCAAGAAGTGCGGCAAGAAGATTGTTTGCTGCGGTGATCGCATGGAAGTCACCGGTAAAGTGAAGGTTCAGATCCTCCATGGGAACAACCTGAGCCATTCCGCCGCCTGCAGCACCGCCCTTTATACCAAAGCAGGGTCCGAGTGAAGGCTCTCTTAAAGCGATGATTGCCTTTTTATTCAGCTTTGCAAACGCTTCTCCGAGACCTACGGTAACGGTTGTCTTGCCCTCTCCGGCAGGAGTGGGATTAATGGCTGTTACAAGAATAAGCTTTCCGTTTTTATTGCCGGAAATCTCTTTAAGGCTCTTGTCTGTAAGCTTTGCCTTATATTTTCCGTACTGTTCCAATGACTCGGGATCGATTCCGGCTCTGGAAGCAACCTCGGTAATAGGGAGCATTTCACAGCTCTGTGCGATTTCGATATCTGATCTCATTTTTTCATCCTGCCTCAAAATTTATTTATTCTGATTTTTCCTGTGATGCCAGAAATGCTTCAAACATTTCTTCCGTCATAAGGATTTCCCTGGGCTTAGTGCCTTGTTCGGGACCGACCACACTGTAATCGGCAAGCATATCCATTATGCGGGCAGCACGGTTAAAACCTATTTTAAGAACTCTCTGAAGATAGCCTATGGAAGCCTTTCCGCTTCTTATAATGTATCTTCCCGCTTCGGGCAATAGTTCATCGCCGAATACCGATGAAGAACCGGACGAAGCGGATGATGAAGAATTATTGGATACCACGGATTCGTTACCCGCTTCGATATCAATAATGGTTTTCTTCAGATCGTTTATACCTTCCGCACCCTCAAGGGGATTATGGAATGAAGGATCGGAACTGATTCCCCTGAGGTAACCGGTAACTTTCGATACTTCTTCGTCGGATACAAAAGCTCCCTGAAGTCTTTCGGGTCTCATCTTACCCTGAGGGTAAAAGAGCATATCTCCTTTTCCCAGAAGTTTCTCCGCTCCTACCGAATCAAGAATGGTTCTCGAGTCAACACCGCTTGATACGGCAAACGCTATACGGCTGGGCATATTTGCTTTGATAAGACCTGTAATGACATCAACGGAAGGTCTCTGTGTGGCAACTATCAGATGCATACCCGCTGCTCTTGCAAGCTGTGCCAGCCTACATATGGATTCCTCAACCTCTTTAGCCGCAACCATCATAAGATCCGCAAGCTCGTCTATTATGATAACGACTCTGGGCATCTTGCGAAGTGCGGGAGCAAGTGAATCCGTCTCTTCGTGTCTGTCCACATCTTCCGGTTCTCTTCTGCCTGCGTTGACATCTTCAACATACTGGTTATAACCTTCGATGTCTCTGACGCCGCGGTCGGCAAATGCCCTGTATCTTCTCTCCATCTCCTTGACCGACCATTTAAGCATCTCGGATGCGGCCTTAGGCTTGGTCACAACATCAAAGGGAAGATGAGGTATCTTGTTATAAACTTTCAGCTCAACGACCTTCGGGTCGACCATAATGAGCTGAACATCCTCGGGTGAACACTTATACAATATGCTGAGAATAAGTGTATTGATACAAACCGATTTTCCCGAACCTGTAGTGCCTGCGATAAGTACGTGAGGGAATTTTGCTATATTTGCAACAACAGTCTTTCCTTCTATATCCTTACCTACGGCAAAAGAAAGAGGATCACGGGACTTTTTGTATTCGACGCTGGATAACAGATCTCCCAAAAATACAGCAGTTGCAGAGGAATTGGGGACTTCTATTCCTATGGCACTCTTTCCGGGAATAGGTGCCTCAATCCTGATATCAGTGGCAGCAAGCGCCATCTTGATCTCATCGGACAGACCCACAACTCTTGAAAGCTTTGTTCCCTGGCTGACGGTGAACTCATATCTGGTAACAGTAGGTCCCTGACTGTATTCCCCCATCTCCGCTTCTATACCGAAGGATGCAAGCGTCTGAATAAGTTTGTTTTGCACATCCCGTATCTCAGCCTGAGCATCACGCTTCGATGATCCGCTCTTTTTGAGATAGTCGAGACTCGGTGCCCTGTATACGAATTTTGCATTTCTCTTGGCGGGAGCTTTCCGGGCAGGGGATGCGGATGAAGCACTTGATACGCTCTCCGCATTTGTATCTGCGCTCACAACGCTCTTTTCAAAATTCGGAGCTGCCGGCATATCGGGAATTTCAGTGCTCGCTTCTTCCGGAACATATTCTTCATGTACTCCGGTAACTCTGATCTTATGATCGGAATTAACCTTCACTCTTTCAAAAGAAGGCTCTTTTTCCTCAAAGTCTTCCTCGTAATCAGGTTCCGAAGGAGCAGATTGTGATGACATTGAACCGGGGCGTTTTGCCGGATCGTACCAGGTTCCCCTTGCATCATCTTCTTCAAACTCTTCCGTATCATCAGGCTCATACTCGGTATAGCTCATCTCGTGCATCTCACCGGTATGATGTTCATCAAACATCGTCCTGCGTTCGGGTGCTTTACGGGCAACAAGGATCTCACGTGCATCCTCGGTCTCCTCTTTGACCTTCTTCCCTGCTTCCTTCTTAAGCCTTTCCTCTTCGGTACGTTTCTTGAAATTGTTTTTCCAATTCTCAAGTCCGTCCGAAACGGAAGCAAGCGCATCTTTTTTCTTTGAATCGCGCTCTTTGCGCATTTTCTCTGTGACGGTAAGCGCTTCTCTTACGGGAGTTTCATCTTCGCCTTCGTAAGGAACAATCTCACCTTCCGATGAGTTATCGGGAAGATACGCATAGCTTTCTTTTTCTTCTATTGCAAGACGTCTTTCTTCTCTTCTGTCTTTTTGATTGCTGATAAACTCTCCGGTTCTGTCCGAAGCATTTAATATAAGCTGTTTAAACAGATTAGAGAAAAACTGTCTGTTAATCGCAAAAAGACTGAGTATCAGAACAAGGATGCATATTATGACACATCCGGCGGTTCCGATGTTTTTGTTCATCGCATAGGAAATACTACCCGCTATCACTCCGCCGCCTTTTTTACTCTCGGCACAGAGTTTATAGAGATCTCCAGCATTGTATTCCGCAAGAGATTTTGAAACCTTTCCCGCCATATCGGAGAAAATACCGAATATCAAAAAGAGTACGGCAGCTCCGGTCATTCTGATGGGAAGGATCTCATCCGTTTCGTTCTTATACATGTACCAGAAGATCATTCCGGCTATGAAAAGAGAAGCTATATAACCGGTAAATCCGAAAGCTCCGAACAATACGGATGCAATGGTGTCACCGAAGGATCCGCAGGCGCCGAAAGTGCAAAGCGTAAGAAATATGGAAATGCCGGCAACTATCACTGCAATAAGAACTCTGGAAGATGCGTCCTCTTCATATTCATCACGCGATGAGCGGCTCTGAGGAGCAGGGTTTCTGCGAGGCTGTCCCTGTCTCGATGCACCTCCCGAATTTCTTCCGGACGAAGATGCAGGTCTTCTCTGGGGAGATCTTGAATTGTTAGCGTTGTTACGTGAAGCCATTTAAACGATAAATCCTTTAAATATCAAAATCGTCATCATCCGAGATCTTAATGTCGTAATCCATCTTATCTCCTGTAAGATCAACATCATATTCCATGGGATGATGTTCTGTTTTTCTGGCGGGATGAGGAATGGGATTATCCAAAAGCACTGCACCGTTTGCGGCAACTTCGGGAGTATGCACTTCCTCTTTAACCTCTTTGGAAGCTGCTGCGGATTCTTCCGCTTTCTTAGCTTCTTCTGCTTTAGCTTCCTGTTCCTTTGCTTCCTTTATTGCTTTTTCTTTTTCGGCAAGCTTGGTTTTTTCGGCATACTGCTGAGCCCATGCACCGGGTCTTCTTCTGTACTCAGGTCTAAGCTGAGGTTTCTTGTAAGGCACATAAGCAGTCTTTTTCTTTTCCTCGGCAGGCTTATCGGATGAATCGCTCTTCTCATCGGATTCTTTAAGAGCAGCACCCACATTCTGAGTATGTACGTTCTGAGGTTCTTCTTTCTGTACTCCGAGAGCGCCGCCGACTTCGGAAGGTTTGGAGATTTCCGGAGTCTGCTCTTCCTCGGCTTTATTAAGTCCTACCTGTGACGAATCACTTAAAGGACGGATGTTTCTTGCATTAGGAGTCATGTAATCCGCAGCGTTTACAACGGGAGGAGCAACATTAACCTCCGCTGCGGGAGTTTTGGGAGCTCCTATATTCACGGCATCAAAACCGAGATTAACATCGGGCTGAGAAAGATCTTCTTCAGACGCTTTATCTTCTGCAGGCTTTTCCTGTTTCTTGGGAGCGGGTTCAAACGAGCCTGCTTCAAGAGCATCCATATCCTCTGCGGAAAATGTACCGGTATCAAGCTTCTTGGGAACATATCCCGCATCCGGAGCCACAACTTCATTGTCATACATTTCTGCACTTGCCTTGAAAACATCTCCGGTGATCTTATCGGGGAAAAGTTCCCTGAAGGTAACACCTGCAAGAAGAGCGCATAACATGAAGAATACTTCTCTTCCGTCATTTTCAAGATAAGTTAAACCGAAGTTATTGATGAGGATAATCGCAAGAGCGGAAAGTGTAAGAATCGATCTTGAATCATCATAAGCAAGGAAGCATGCAAGAATACTTAATGCTCCCAGAACCGCAAGTACGGTCACTTCTCCGTAGGATGTCATATACGAAAAGCCCAGGGTGAAATTACCGGATGAATGATAAAGTCTCGCAATACTGTTCAGCACATTTGCGGGATTCGAAGAGCTTAAATATGAATCAAGGAAAATCAGAAGAACAAGTCCGAACACAACGGAAATAAGTGAAAAAAGCATTTTCCGCAGTCTGAGAGAAAAGTCTTCTTCTCCGTCGGGAGAATCAAACAATATTCCGATCAAAAACGGAATAAGAGCAAGTCCGGCAATGTCACCATAGATACATACTGCGGTAAGAATACCGGAAACAAGATAACTGAGGAATTTGCCCCTTGTTGCGGGAACACTGAATGATATTGCAAAAAGAGTTATGCAGATAAGCAGAAACTCAAGATTTCTGGAGCTTAAGGTAAGTGCTTCGTGAACCGAGAACCCGGAAATGGTCCAGAATCCGGCAAAGAAAAGCGCGGGAATGTTTCCCAGCATCTTGCGGAATGCTATGAATCCGAAGATAACCGCAATCATCTGAAGCGCAATATTGAAGATTGCCGCTACGAAAATTCTGTTCCCAAACAGGAAAAAAATCCCGTGAAGAGCTGAAAGGTACCAGTCATCACAGGGGTGAACAATATGCTCGATCTGCTCTCCCGTCACTTTGGCGAGTTCAAAATACGCATTGCCTCCAAGGCCGTTCCACATGTAGGAAAGAACCCTGAATGCAATCGCAGCGGCAATGAGAACAACGAACACAAATATTCCGATAAAATTTCCTTTCTCCGAGATGGCCTTAAATTTATCGGACATCTCGGTATAAGAAAGGAGCTTTTTAAATACAAGTCCGAGAAGGATTATAACACCGAATGCTATAAGACCCGGCATATAGGAGTAGCCGAATCCCTGAGCCGCATCCAGAATGGCAATAATGGAAACGGCACTTGCCAGAAGTGCATATATAACATTCAGGACATAGGAAAACTTAGTCTTGCGAAGCGTCATTTGTCAAAACCTTTTCAATATTGTATCTGGGTCTGTGTTTTACTTCGATATAGGTCTTACCGACATATTTACCGACAAGACCGATTGCAAGGAGCTGTAATCCGCCGAGGAACCATATTGAGATGATAAGCGAAGTCCAGCCTCTGGCAACATCTTCCGTACAAAAATATGAAACAAGTGCGTATATAAGAGCAATCACCGACAGGAAGATGCAACCGATTCCCATGGTAAGTATAAGATCTATGGGACGGGTCGAGAATGAAGATATTCCGTCAAATGCAAGAGCGAGCATCTTCTTAAGGGGATACTTGGAAACACCCGCAGCTCTTTCTTTTCTGTCGTAATATACACAATCGGTCTTGAATCCGATAAGGGGTACGATTCCTCTCAGGAAAAGGTTGTATTCGTGATAATTCTCGAATTCATTCAATGCCCTCGCACTCATGAGTCTGAAATCGGCGTGGTTATATACGGTCTTTACACCCATCTTTGCCATGAGTTTGTAAAACGACTGGGCCGTGAATCTCTTGAAGAACGTATCGGTCTTTCTCTCTTTTCGTACACCGTATACGATTTCGCATCCTTCGTGGTACTTATCCACCATCTCCTCGATGACTGCCACATCATCCTGAAGATCGGCATCGATGGAAACCGATATGTCGCACATTGAAGCCGCGGTAAAAAGTCCTGCGGTAAGTGCATACTGATGACCGACATTTCTGGCAAGCTTTACTCCGAAGATCTGACCCGGATACTTGGCATGCTCTTCTTCTATGAGTTCCCAGGTTCTGTCCTTACTTCCGTCATTTACGAAAAGTACATAACTGTCCTCGGAAATCTTTTTCTTAGCGACAAGGTCGTCCAAAACACCTCTCAGAGCTTCCGACGACATGCCGAGCACTTCTTCTTCGTTGTAGCAGGGAACAACTATTGCAAGACGATCCATAAATACCTCTTTTTCTACCCCCCAAGCTTCAAATCACTCGTCCCAGTTATGGTAAACGTTCTGAACGTCATCATCCTCGTCAAGAAGATCGAGGATTCTCTGAAGGAGCTTAATATCATCTTCATTGGTAAGCTCTACATAGTTCTGAGGAATCATGGTAACCTCAGCGCTAAGCATGGGGATTCCCGCATCAAGGAGCTTCTTGTTAACCTCATCGAAAGCATCGGGATCGGTAAGGATCTCGAAGCTGTCATCCTCTTCGTTGAAATCCTCTGCTCCGGCATCAAGTGCGGTCATCATAAGATCGTCGGCTGACATGTCGATCTCTTCCTTGTCGATGATGATCTGGCCTTTCTTGTCAAACATGAAAGATACGCATCCGGGAGTTCCGATATTTCCGCTTCCCTTTGCGAATGCAGCTCTTACATTGGCTGCGGTACGGTTCTTGTTATCGGTAAGGGTGTCTACGATAATGGCAATACCGCTGGGTCCGTATCCTTCATAGGTGATATATTCGTAGTTAACGTTTCCGCCTTCTCCGGCAGCCTTCTTGATACCACGCTCGATGGTGTCATTGGGCATATTGTTGGCCTTAGCTTTGGCGATAACGGTAGCAAGCTTGAAGTTGTTGTTGGGATCGGGGCCGCCCTCTTTTACGGCAACTGCAATCTCACGGCCGATAATGGTAAATATCTTACCTTTTGCGGCGTCGTTTTTCTCCTTCTTATGCTTGATATTGGCGAACTTTGAATGTCCTGACATACTTTAACCTCTCGTTTTTATTTCTTAAATTTATGCAATCAATATATTTTATCATTTCGGGCCCTTTTAGTAAAGAAATCGATTCCCTTACTAAGTAGAGCTTAGAGCCAGAACGGGACTGCCGTGAAGCGTGTAAACCCTGGGGATTCTGGAGCCGATAAGGCATACCAGCTCATAATTGAATCTTCCGGACTTCTCACCCAGTTCCTCGGCAGAAATATGCTCATCTCCGTCATATCCCAAAAGTGTTACGGTTTCGCCCTCCTTGACATTATCCAGGGCAGAAACATCAATCATAAACTGATCCATGCAGACTCTGCCGAGAATCGGGCATCTCTTGCCTCTTACCAGCACTTCACCCTTACCGGACAATTGTCTGGGATATCCGTCTCCGTAGCCCAGAGGAACGGTGGCAACCATCATTTCCCTGTCTGCGGTAAAAGTTCCTCCGTAGCTTATACTCTGACCGGGCTTAACCTTCTTCACATACGTGATATGTGAGAAAAGACTGAGTGCGGGCTTTAAGTTTATGTCTCCCTCTGCGGGAACCTCATCGGAGGGCTTAAGGCCGTACATGGTGATTCCTGCCCTGACGGCATCCATGTAGGAATCGGGCAGTTCAAGAATTGCGGCCGAGTTCGATATATGGGATATGGGAATCACAGCACCCGCTTTATCGGAAATATCCCCGATGAATTTCTTAAACACCGCAACCTGCTCAAGCGCAGACTTTTTATCGGTCTCATCCGCTCTCGCCATATGGGTGAAAATGCCTTCGACTATGATATTGGGAGCATCAAGGGTCTGTCTTACGAAATCAATGCCTGATTTATCGGGATTGACGCCTATTCTGCCCATACCGGTATCAACGGCAATATGAACTATGGCGTTCTTGCCTACCATCGCAGCGGCTCTCGACAGCTCCTGAATCGTATCCTTACGGAAAACAGTGATCCTGACATCGTTTTTAATAAGATCCGGGTAACTGTAGGGGAAAGTGTAGCTGAGGACAAGAATGTCTTTTTTTATCCCGTCTTCTCTCAGCTCCATTGCCTCTTCGGCCGTTGCCACGGCATATCCTTTAACATAGGGCACGCTTTCGAGTGCTTTCGCTATAGGCAGGCTTCCGTGACCGTAGCCGTTTGTCTTGATAACGGCATACATCTTGGTATCGTTTCTGAGAAGGGAATGCATGGCATCCATGTTGGAAATAATCGCATCAAGGTCCACATATGCCACACCGCGCTTGTAAGTCACTATGCATTCATCAATCTGATCTTTTGTCTGAACCCACATATTATCCTTTCCTGGCTAAGAAGGTCAGTCCTTTTTTTCTTCACTTTTTTTCTCTGCCGCAATCTCTTCGGCTGTCCTGGGATGCTTATCCTCGGGGTTGTATCTCATGTCAAAAAGATCCACAACGTCGGCACCGAAAATATCGTGCATATATTTATAAATCTCGTGGTTCTTGGCTTCTTTTTCCTGCTTTCGGATAAGATTCTTCTTAAGCTCGATCCTGATATTTCTTATCCAGTCTTCAAGCTCTTCGATGTCATCGGTATTCTCCTGCATGGTGTCATAGCAATGCTCCATGGTTATACACAGGAGTTCCTTGTTGACTTCATCGATCATGCGGGGAAGATCCATTATCTCTTCCTCATACTGGTCGAGCTTGTCGTTACAATCCTTCAGAAGGCGTTTGTTTTCTTCGATTTTGGACGCAGCTTCGTCAGAGCCGCCCTGTTGTTCGTCCATGAGAGAAACTATCTCATCCATAAGGCGGCGCTTTACTTTCTTGATTTCCCTTGTTTCGGTATTAACCTTACCCTGACGCTTTAAAAGGTCGTTTAGGCGCTTCTCGGGAGCTTTTATATCTTCATATCCGACTTTTCCGAGAAGGTGATACCATTTGTTGTCCAAAGTAAGGGTGGGAACATCTTTGCCCTTCAAAGAGATCTCAAATTTATCTTTTTTATCCTGTCCCGTTTTATTAGCCATTTGTCTGCCCGGAATTATTTTCCGCTGTTGTTTTCATTGTAACTTGTGATGTTATATGAAAGTTTCATCAGAGAATCGGATAAATGAACATTCTCTACCTGCACATATTCGGGAAGATCCAGGTCCACATGTGCAAAGTTCCAGATTGCCCTTATGCCGTTCTCAACAAGCACTTTGGAAACCGGAACGGCACCCTCTTTGGGAATGGTAAGCACCGCAATATCAATACTGTTACTCTTGATAAAAGCAGGAATTTCCTCCATGGGCATGACTTTGACGCCCCTGACCTGAGTTCCGATAAGTTCGGGAGCCTTGTCAAACATTCCCTTCAGGATAAAACCTCTTTTCTCGAAATTAAGATATCCTCCGAGGGCTTTTCCGAGGTTTCCGGCTCCGATAATGATAAAATTATACTGGTGCTCCAGTCCGAGGATCTTGCTGATCTCATTGTAGAGATAATCGACATTATAGCCGTATCCCTGCTGTCCGAAACCGCCGAAATTATTGAGATCCTGGCGAATCTGGGATGCGGTAACCTTCATAAGAACACTGAGTTCGGATGATGAAATCCTCTCAACATTTTTGTCCTTAAGCTCACCGAGATAACGCAGGTATCTGGGTAATCTTCCTATAACCGCCTGGGAAATATCCTTATCCAACATGCACCTCCGTAGACTAAAAAAAGGCCGTAAATACCCTCAAAAAAATGCTCCGAAAAGAATTGCACATATATACAAGATTTTACAACTTATGTTAAAATATTGTCAATTATGCTACTAAGTGTTAACAACATTTCAAAATCATTTGAAACCGGCCCCATTTTAAGCGGGGTTTCTCTTAATGTGGAAAGAAGACAGAAAACGGCCCTTGTTGGATCCAACGGTTCCGGCAAAACCACTCTTCTGCGCATAATCACGGGAGAAACAGAGCCGGATACGGGAATTGTAACCTACGAAAAAGATTCATCCTTCGGATATCTGTCCCAGGAGGGAACCTTTTCGGGCGGTGGCACCATCTTCGAAGAGATGCTTCTCTGCCGCTCCGAGCTGGTCAAGATGGAGGAAGACCTCAGGGACCTGGAAACTCAAATGGCAAATACGGATGATGTTTCTGCAGTCTGCGACAGATACGAAAAGCTCCGTACCGAATTTGACCTGAAAGGCGGTTACACCTTCAGATCCGAAATTGTCGGTGTACTCAAAGGTCTGGGTTTCACTGAGGAAGATTTTGACAGAAAAGCTTCCACCCTCTCCGGCGGGCAAAAGACGCGTGCGGCTCTGGGTGCGATTCTGGTCAAAAAGCCCGATCTTATCATCCTGGACGAGCCCACAAACCATCTTGATATGAATTCCGTTATATGGCTTGAAGGATATTTAAGCGCTTATGACGGAGCCGTACTTATAGTCTCCCACGACAGATATTTCCTCGATAAAATCGCGGATACCGTTGTGGAACTCGAAAACACAAAGGTTAATTCTTACAAAGGTAATTATTCGGACTATGCCGCCAAGAAGAAAATGCTCTTTGAAGCTCAGATGAAGGCATATATAAATCAACAGCAGGAAATCAGGCATCAGGAAGAAGTTATTGAAAAACTGAAGAGCTTCAACAGAGAAAAATCCATAAAGCGTGCCGAAAGCCGTGAAAAAGCCCTTGAAAAAATCGAAGTACTTGACCGTCCCGAAGTCATTAACAACGAGATAAACCTCAGGTTTAAACCTGCCAAAGTACCCGGAAACGATGTTCTTACCGTCGAGGATCTTTCGAAATCTTATGACGGACGTACTCTTTTTAAGGATATGAACCTGGAGATAAAACGCGGGGAACATGTCTGTATTATAGGAGATAACGGTACCGGCAAGACCACTTTCCTGAAGATATTGAACGGACTGGTCAACCCGGATACGGGAAGTTTCAGATGGGGAACGAATGTCGAAACCGCATACTATGACCAGGAGCATCTGGTACTCGATCCCGATAAAACCATCTATGATGAGATCTCGGACGAACATCCGGATATGACAATAACCCAAATCAGGACTGTTCTTGCGGCATTCCTTTTCACGGATGATAACGTATATAAAGAGATCAAATTCCTGAGTGGCGGAGAAAAGGGACGTGTAAGCCTGGCTAAGCTAATGCTGTCCGATGCCAATTTCCTGATACTGGATGAGCCTACAAATCACCTGGACATCACTACCAAGGAAATGCTTGAGCAGGCTCTTTCCGAATTCGAAGGAACAATCATCTGCGTATCTCACGACAGATACTTTGTAAACAAGATTTCCAACAGGATCATCGAACTTCACGAAGGATATTTCGATAATTACATCGGTAATTACGATTATTATTTGGAAAAGAGAGATGATGTAAGAAAAGCAAGCGATGTTCACAGAGAAAAAGCCGTGAACCCTTCTGCCTCATCCACTGCACAGTCTTCGGAAATCTCCGACAGCGCCGCAGACTGGAAAGCACAAAAGGCAATGCAGGCAGAGGCTCGTAAAAAGGCTAACGATCTCAAGAAATGCGAAGACCGGATAACCGAAATCGAGAATGAACTATCGGAGCTTGAAAGCAAAATGGCAGAGCCCGACATTGCCACAAGCCCCTCAAAGCTCAATGAGCTTGTCAAAAAGCAAAACGAACTGAATACGGAGCTTGAGGACCTAATGGAAAAATGGGAAACCTTAAGCGGTGATGATTAATACGAAATAAAAATATGGTAGACCCTTCAGTCAGAGAAAAATACAGCATCTCATATCTCAGAACCTATACTAGACCCGATGTAAACAATAAGCCGAAATTTAACGGCGAAACCATATATATGATCATTGCGTTATTGATCTTTTTCTTCGAGCCTTTGCTTGTCATGATCGATCGCAATCTGGTTTATCCCGTTATGGGGGGATGGGGAGCAAATCTGCTGATTTTAGCCATCTATTTACATTATGCGGGAAAAAAAGATAAGATTGAGGATCTTTTGAATGTTTCAATGGTCCAGGAATTCGTATTAACGGAAAAGGCAACCGGAAAAAAACATCCGGCATATGCTCTTGTTCAGGGATATAACCTGATAATACAGGGAACAGCATCCGCAGCTAACATGGCTTCATTTGACGGCAGCAGTATTTGGGAATTCTTCGGAAAAGAAGGTGAAGCAAAATACTATGCCGCTGTAGGCCGGAAAAATAAGAATGTCAGACAGATCGCAGCTCTTCTTCACAATGAAGAATTCCAGAAGCATATCGGGGAATTGATAGCGGAAAAGAATTACTTCATACGGGATATGGGATATACCTTTTTCGATACCTACCGGCCTCTTAAAAAGAAATTCAAAGGAAGGTATTATGCAGTACCGGGTTACCGCGGGATGGAACAGAAAATCCTTATTCCTACGGATTGCGGGTTTGAAGAAGCCATAAAAGATGATATGGATTTTGTTTATTACAAAAATGCCTGATGCAAATGCATCAGGCATTAATTATATGTTTGATGAATACAAATCAAAGCAAAGTCTCAAGAGTATCTTTGATTGCCTTAATGAATCCTTCGGAATCAAGGATAACGGGATCCTTGCAATCAGAAATAAGTGAAAGGGACTTGGTCATCTTACCGTCTTCAATGGTCTTAATGCAAGCCTTCTCAAGCTTCTCGGCAAAATCGGAAAGTTCTGCGATTCCGTCAAGTTCTCCTCTCTTCTTAAGAGCACCGGTCCATGCAAAGATGGTTGCGATAGAGTTGGTGGAAGTCTTCTCACCCTTAAGGTGCTTGTAGTAATGTCTCTGTACGGTTCCGTGTGCTGCTTCATACTCATAAACACCCTTGGGAGATACAAGTACGGAAGTCATCATGGAAAGATCGCCGTAAGCGGTTGCTACCATGTCGGACATAACGTCTCCGTCATAGTTCTTGCAAGCCCAGATGAATCCTCCTTCGCTTCTGATAACACGGGCTACCGCATCATCGATAAGAGTGTAGAAATACTCGATGCCTGCTTTTTCGAACTTTTCCTTATACTCCTTCTCATACATATCCGCAAAGATATCTTTGAAGTGATGATCGTAGATCTTGGATATGGTATCCTTGGTGGAAAACCACAGATCCTGCTTGGTTGAAAGAGCATATTCAAAACATGCCTTAGCAAAGCTGGTGATTGACTTATCGGTATTGTGAATACCCTGAATGATTCCGGGACCGTCAAATTCCTGAATGGTCTTTCTGGTCTCGGTGCCGTCAGCTGCGGTAAAGACAAGTTCTGCCTTACCTGCTCCGGGAACGGCTATTTCGGTATTCTTATAAACATCACCGTAAGCGTGACGCGCAAGGGTGATAGGCTTGGTCCAGTTGGAAACATAGGGTCTGATACCCTTTACAAGAATGGGAGCTCTGAATACGGTTCCGTCAAGTATGGCACGGATGGTTCCGTTGGGGCTCTTCCACATCTCCTTAAGGTTATATTCGGTCATTCTGGCCGCATTGGGAGTGATGGTAGCACACTTTACGGCAACACCGTACTTAAGAGTCGCATTTGCGGAATCAACGGTAACCTGATCGTTCGTATCGTTTCTGTGTGCAAGTCCGAGATCATAATACTCTGTCTTAAGATCAACATAAGGAAGTATAAGTTCATCCTTGATCATCTGCCAGAGAATTCTGGTCATCTCATCCCCGTCCATCTCTACAAGGGGTGTTTTCATCTGAATCTTTGCCATGTTAGTACATCTCCTGTTAATGTTTTAATCTTCGGGTTTAATAAGCCCGTTATCGATCATATTCTTATAAGCATTGATCATATGCTCATGAGCCAGTCTCTCCGCGTCATCCGCATTCTTATTCTTAATGGCTTCAAGAATCGCTTCATGCTCGAGATTTGACTGAGGTCCTCTTGCCTTGCTGGAAAGAGTCTTCTTACGTATTCGAAGAACATACTGATGATAATCCTTCAGCTGATGCTCTAAGATTTTGGAACCCGATGCTTCATATAAAAGCTCATGAAATCTGTTATCAAGTTCAAAAATCTGCTCGTTATGGCCTTTCTGAGTATGGAATTTTGCAAGATATACATTCTCTTCCATCTCTTCAAGCTGCTCATTTGTGATATGATCTACAGCCCATCTTGCAGCAAGACCTTCGAGTCTTGATCTGAGGATGTAGATATCCCTTACATCTTTATCGCTTATTCCGACAACATATGCTCCCTTATTGGGAATAATCTTAATAAGACCCTCCAGTTCGAGCTGTCTGAAAGCTTCTCTTACGGGAGTTCTGCTGACACCAAGTTCCTCGCCGATGGCTATCTCACGAAGTTCGATGCCTTCCTCATATTTACCGTTAAGGATATCTTCTCTTAAACGGGAAAAAACCCTGCCTCTTAAAGAATATTTATCAGAGGCACCTTCCTTAACATCTTCTTCCATTTGTATCTCCTCCAAATAGGGATAAATACGCAAAAAAATAACACGGTCCGCAACGTGTATTATTGTATACAATCTGCGGGACCGTGTCAAATTTATTTTCAAAAATACTTTAAGCAAATGCTAAGGACGGCCTTTGAAAGCCGTCCTTTGACATTTTTTTATCTTCCGGCTTTAAGGAGCTCAGCATCCTCATTCAGACTGTTAACAAGGTCGCCGAGCGAATTAACGACTTCCTGATTCTGAAGGCTGACATCGTAGGTCTCCGTTGCATGAGCGGTAACCTCTTCCGTAACAGCTGAGGTTGTCTGGATGCTGTTAACGATATCTTCATTAGCCTGTGACAGCCTTCCCACAAGATCATCAAGATCCGCGGTATGCTGTTTGATAATATCTACCGTACCGGAAATCTTATTGAAGCTTTCGGCCGTATCGGATGCACACTTGCTCTCTTCATCATCGATCTGAAGAAGCTTTTCGATAGTGGTGACCATGGTGCCGACCTGATTGACAACATCTCCGATAAGAGCATTGATGTTTTCGGTTGCCTGTGTGGTCTGTCCCGCAAGATTCGAGATCTCGGTAGCGACAACCGCAAATCCTCTTCCTGCTTCTCCCGCTCTTGCGGCTTCAATTGAAGCATTAAGCGCAAGAAGCCTTGTCTGGGAAGCCACATCCGTAATGATTACGGTAATGGAATTCATTTCGTCCGCAGTCTTTTTGAACTTCTCAAGAGCTCCCGCTACATCTTTACCGGCAGCATCAACTTCTCCGGTAAGTTCGGTCATTCTCTTGATATTTTCCTGTCCTACCTGAACGGCATCGGTAGCAACTTCTACGTTTTCGGTTATTACGTCGGCGGACGATCTGACTGTCTCGATATGATCGGAAATCTTGGTGGTCTGAACCAGCTGAACCTGAGCCGCTTCCGCAGACTCATTGGTTCCCTGTCTGACTTCTTCCATGGATTCAATGGTTCTGTCTATCGAAGACTTAAGCTGCCCCATCTCATCGGAAAGCTGACCGGCAGTGTCGGTTACTCTGTCGGATACGGCAAGGATATTATCAAGAAGGGACTGAGTCTTGGCATTTGCGCTTTCGAGATTTTCGGTACGCATTACCTGAAGTTTATGATTGGTTCTGCTTACCATTATCAGATAGATAACGGTTACAAGAATTACAAATCCCTGAATCTCGGCAACGGCAGAATCCTGTATGATACCTTTTTTAAGTTCTATTACAAGAGCAATAACGTTTACTACAACTACACCGATTCCTATCTTGGATATAAAAGCCGTATCATCGTAAAGGGTGATGATAACAAGCATAGGAATTACATAAACGAAAACAAGAATGTTTTCCGTAGTAAAAAGAACAAAGCAGTACATAACGGCATATCCGATGCCTATAAGATGCTTGATGACCTGGGATGCATTATCGGATTTGTAGATAAACCAGCCTATAATGGAGGGCGTAAGAGCCAGAATAACAACCAGTGCAACATATCCTATAGTTCTGGCCTGCTTAATTACTTCAGCAATGTACGCGAGAGAAATGATAGTGCAAAGAACCGTTGATGCCTGAAGCATTCTTAAGTTTGCCAAGGCCATCTCCTGATACTTGATACTGTTTCTGTCTTCCATAAAAAGCCTCTCCCTTCATGTGTTGAATGTTCTTTATCGTTCAGCCCTTACGGGATTATTCAAGAAGTCATCATATGCGAGCTTAAGTCCGTCTTCCAGCTCTGTATGGTAGGTCCATCCTAATTTTGTGGCTTTGGAAACATCGAGAAGTTTTCTGGGTGTACCGTTGGGTTTGGAAGTATCCCATACGATCCTGCCTTCATACCCTACAGTTTTTGCAACAAGTTCGGAAAGCTCTTTTATAGTTATTTCTTTTCCGCTTCCGGCATTAACCGTCTCATTGCCGCTGTAGTTATTCATAAGGAAAACACAAAGCTCGGCAAGATCGTCAACATACAAAAATTCTCTGAGAGGTGAGCCGTCGCCCCAGCATATTACCTCGGGAGCTCCTGACTCTTTGGCCTCATGAAACTTTCTGATAAGCGCGGGAACAACATGTGAATGCGTAGGATGATAATTATCTCCGGGCCCGTAGAGATTGGTGGGCATGACGGATATATAATCGGTACCGTACTGTCTGTTCAAAAATTCGCAATATTTGAGTCCCGATATCTTGGCAAGAGCATAGGCCTCATTGGTCTTCTCAAGTTCGGAAGTGAGGAGACAATCCTCTTTCATAGGCTGCGGGGCAAGTCGCGGATAGATACATGACGATCCTAAAAATTCCAGCTTTTTAACCCCGTTCTTAAATGCGGAATGAATGACATTCATTTCCAGCATCATATTGTCATACATAAAATCGGCAAGTGCTTCGGAATTGGCTATGATACCGCCGACTTTGGCAGCTGCCAGAAATACATATTCCGGTCTCTCGCTTTCAAAAAAATCTTCAACCGCCCTTTGATCGCACAGATCAAGGTCTGCATGAGGCATCAGAATAAAGTTCTCATAACCCTGCTTTTTAAGCTCGCGCAATATCGCGCTGCCAACCATGCCTTTATGACCGGCAACATATATCTTACTGTTTTTTTCCATATTCCTTCACCGCCTGTCAGGCAATATTCAAAAACTTGCCCGTAGGGATAATAAAAGTTAAAATACTTATAACGAAGTATTTACAAAATTATATCATAAACACTTCTTTTGAGGAATAAAATGATAGAACCTGTTTCAAGGGTAGAATCATATACAGGTGTAAGCAGCGTGGGCTCCAAGACAAGCGGTCAGGGAGGATCCGCGCCTTTCAGTATGGACCAGGCGCTTGCCGAAGAATCGGCCAAAGGTGAGGGAGTCTATTATGAACACTCATCTCCTCAAAAGCCCGAAAAACAGCCTGCAAAAGAAAATAAGGAAGAAAAGACAAATACCGATATTCTGGAAAAACCGAATCCCAATGCTCCCATGGGGGCGATAGATACTGCCAATCTTTTCAAAGGTATCGGAAAGTTCCTAAGCGGGATCTGGGAAAATATTGTCAGGATTTTCGGTAACATCTGGGAAAGCAAACCTCTTACGGAGGGCATGGAAAAGCCCGCGGATGAAACGAAAGAAGCTGAGGAGTTCGATCCTCTTCACTCCGACGATTCCATGCAGTTCTACAGATCCGAAACCGGTATGGACTTAAAGGACTCGGTTCCCGGAGATGAATTCGATTCATACACCGATGAACTGGAAAAAGAGGGTGTAATATACAATTCTGAAACCGGTGAAGAGCATATTAAACCATACGAAGATAAAGCAATAAAGGACGCTCTGAAATCAGGGGATGAGGAAAGATTTGAAAGACTTATAACAAGGGACGGAAGCAGACACGCTGCAATTTCATCCACTCTCCTTACCCAGTACGATTCAAAGGGCAGGATCATACAAATCGATCCTTCTGACGAAAACCTGATACTTCACGGAACCAAAAGAACAAACAGAAGCTAATTGTTAAAATATAAAAATCCCGCAGGACAAACCTGCGGGATTATTTTTTGAATATTTATGAAGATCAGCCGTTCATCTGCTTTGCAACTTCTGCAGCGAAATCTTCGTTCTTCTTCTCCATGCCTTCACCGGTCTCGAAACGAACGATCTTGGCAATCTTGAGATCAGCCTGTACGCTCTTGAGGTAAGCACCTACATTCTGCTTGCCGTCTTCAGCCTTTACATATACCTGCTCAAGAAGAGTGGACTCTTTGATCTGCTTGGAGATACGTCCCTGTACAAGTCCGCTGAAGATCTTGTCTGCGGAGATGTTAGCCTTATCATCCATAGCAAGCTGGGCAAGAGTAGCCTTAGCTGCATCTGAAAGGAAGTTGAAGAGGAACTTGTTGTTCTTCTCAGCTTCATAAGCCTTAAGATCATCCTCGTTCCAAAGCTTCTCGTTAACAGCCTTGTCAAGGAGCTTCTGGAGGATGGGCTTGGGAAGGGTTGCGGGATCGTTAAGTGCGGAATCAAGAGTGATCTCTTCGATCTTCTTCATCTCATCAGCGGAGATATCCTCTCTGCTTACATACTGAGGATTCATGGAAGCAACCTGAAGAGCTACGTTCTTGAGTGCATCCTTAACATCGTCATTAACGGTAGCGGTCTCGCCTACTACGATAACGCCGATTCTTCCGCCGCCGTGTACATAAGTTGCTACACAGCCGTTGTCGGTGGAAACCTTCTCGAAACGTCTGATGTTGAGCTTCTCACCGATGGTAGCGATCATCTCAACCTGAACATCATTAACGGTCTTGGAGGAATCTGCCTTCCAGGGCTCAGCCATGAAAGACTCGATATCCTTAGCATCAGACTGAAGAGCCTGATCTGCAACTTCCTTAACGAAGTTCTGGAACTTTTCATTCTTGGCAACAAAGTCGGTCTCGGAGTTAACTTCTACAACCGCAGCCTTGTTGTCGCCCTCGGTAGCGATGCAGCAGATACCTTCTGCAGCAATACGGCTTGCCTTCTTAACAGCCTTTGCCTGTCCGTTCTTCTTGAGGAACTCAAGAGCAGCGTCCATATCGCCGTTAGTCTCATTAAGGGCCTTCTTACAATCCATCATTCCGGCGCCGCTCTTCTCACGCAGCTCCTTTACCATGGAAGCACTGATTTCTGCCATAATATTTCTCCTTAAAAAATCTAAGTTAAATGTTACGATTAAGCCTCTTCAGCTGCTTCTTCGTTAGCTACGTTAGAGGTTCCCTGGCTTGCTTCGATAACAGCGTCAGCCATCTTGCTTACGATAAGCTTTACGGCACGGATAGCGTCATCGTTTCCGGGAATAATGTAATCAAGCTCATCGGGATCACAGTTGGTATCGCCGATTCCGATAAGGGTAATTCCGAGTGCTCTTGCTTCCTGTACGCAGATGTTCTCCTTCTTGGGATCTACTACGAAGATAGCATCGGGAATTCTGGTCATGTCCTTGATTCCGCCAAGGTTCTTCTCGAGCTTGTCCCACTCCTTACGAAGTCCGATAACCTCTTTCTTGGGAAGAACTTCGAAGGTTCCGTCCTCGGACATTCTCTCGATCTGGCGAAGTCTGTTAATACGGGACTGGATGGTGCGGAAGTTGGTAAGCATACCGCCGAGCCATCTCTCATTTACGAAATACATACCGCAACGCTCAGCCTCAGTCTTAACTGCGTCCTGTGCCTGCTTTTTGGTACCTACGAAAAGGATTGTGCCGCCCTGGGCTACGATCTCACTGACTGCCTTGTAAGCTTCATCAAGCTTTCCAACGCTCTTCTGAAGGTCAATGATGTGGATGCCGTTGCGCTCGGTGAAGATGTAGGGAGCCATCTTAGGGTTCCAACGTCTGGTCTGATGACCGAAGTGCACACCGGCTTCAAGAAGCTGTTTCATAGAAATAACGCTCATTTTAGATCCTCCTTATAATTGTTAATCTTCCGAATGTTTTTTAACGGATCTAAGCGTCGGAGATCCGAACCCGCTTCGGGACCCTTTCGGGCACACCCTGACGGTAAAACAAACGTGTTTTATAGTTACAACGTTCGAATTTTAGCATATGGAAACGGCAAATGCAAGAAAAACTTATGTTATGGCCTTTGCTATGAATTCATATGAAGCTCCCTTGGGAATCTCAAAAGAGCCTACACGAATACGGTTTGCATATCCGTTTGTTACAAGATAAGAATCAAATTCCTTGGCATTGGTGACAAGTCCCAGTTCCTCGGCTCTTCTTGCCACCGTATCGGAACTGTTTCCGCTGTATATGGTAAGGGTCACATACACAAGATCCGTAAGAAGCGGATCACTGCCGGCTTCCGGTGAGGGCTCCGGTGAAGGTGCTTCCGAAGGTTCTGGAGAAGGCTCATTCGAAGGCTCCGGTGAAGGTTCGGAAGAAGGCTCATTCGAAGGCTCCGGTGAAGCCTCGGGGGAAGTTTCCGGCGAAGTATCGGTTGAAGAAGCCGGATCCTCTTCCCCGTCCGAAACAGGTTCCTGAACGGAAGGCGATACTGTCTGTTCGGGCGAAGATGAAACTCCGGTATAATCAGATGCATCGGATACCCCGGTTGCCTCGGTAAGTGACTGCTCTCCGCTCTCGATCATCCCCAAAGCTCTGGCTCTGGAAATAATCTCTTCGTCGGAAATGACCGCCGCAGTATTTTTTCTTGAAATGATAAGGATGAGAGCACAGACAAGTATGCCTACGCCGACTCCTCTCATATAATACTTATTCTTTCTGCTCATACGGATCACCTGCCATGAAGTCCGAGAATAAGTCCCACTTCTCCGACTCCCATCTTAAGCTTTCTTGCTATCTCCACGGGTTCAAGTCCGGAATCCGCAAGTTCGATCACTTCTCTGTTAAGTCTCTCACGGGGACCCTCAATTACATTCTCGGGTTCTCTTCCCTCTTTTGCCGCTTCTTTTTTCTCGGCTTCATTGGCATCATTTACTGCAAGTGAAGCCCAGTTTAATGTTCTTACCTCTTTGACGGGTTCTTCTTCGGATACGCTCTTTATAGTAGCCTTTGCTTCCTCAGCCTCAAGTCCGGAAAAGAAATTAACCGCCTTCTGGGATGTAAGCTTTACGGGGCCCATGGTTTCGGGAGAAAAAGAAACCTCCATATTCTTGGGAGCGGTCTCCGTTCTTGCAAGCGCCTCTTCCGCAGACTGGCTTGCGGATTTTAATTCCTCCGTGGTCTTCTGAACTTCCTTAGCCGCTTCGCTTGCTTCCGTTACTGTATTCTTGAGATTCTTCTGTTTATCGTTAAGCATGTCATACAGGAACATGACTTCCTTATGATTCTTATTTATCTCTTCAAGAACGGTTTCCGAGTATTCGTTAACCGCCATGATCTTCTCATTGGTAATACGCTCGAGAGTACGCTCCGTCTTTTCTTCCGCATAAGAAACAGCCTCATCAACAACATCCTCCACATGTCTGCGCATGTTTTCGGATTCCGCTTCGATGCTGGCTTTAACTTCATCGCGAACCAATGAATCAATATTTTCTATTGAAGAGTTTTCCTCTTTTTCCGGGGAAAAAAAGCTTGCCGCTATTAATAGTGCACCTGCGGCAAGCAGGATGATCTCAAGAATAGTCATCTCAAATGTCCTTTCAAATCTTTATGTCAAAAGAAGACGACGAGCCTTTAATGACAACTTTATCGGAATTGTCTTCCTGTTTTTTCTTACGGTTCTGTCCGCCGTCGCCGGAATACGAACCCGAATGTCCGCCGCCGTCATCGGCTCTCATCTCGGTTTTTTCCGTATCGGCCACCTGAGAATGGGAAAGCTCGGCTTTTTTCTCATTCTCATCAAGAGCCTGGCTTGATACAAGAGCAGGGTGCATATCTTCATTTTGTTTAAGAGATGCATAATCGATTGATGCGGGGATTTGCATTATCTCAATTCCTGACATAGATCCTCCTTAAAGGGGAGCCATTTTAACATCTCCGCCCTGTCTGATAAACCTGCAATACTTGTAACTGTCTTTAACGGTAGTGGAAAGATCTCCGATGATAATGGTAGTACCGGGATATACTTCTCCGGTTACTATGACTTCCGATTTCTTATCGGGATCGAATATCTTGTTAAGCTCCTGCATACGGGCATTCTTTTCCGTGAGGAGAAGCTTGTTTTTCTCAAGGTTTTCTGCAGTCTGCTTGACATATGCCAGCTGATCTGCGGTCATTCTGACGCCCTTTGCTTTCTTTTCCATGAAATTCTGGATGATAGGCTGGGCATCTTTAATGGCTTTAACAACTTCACCGATCTCTTTCTGGGTTCTGGTGAATTCCGCCTTAAGCTCGGGATTTGCACCGACCTCGATGACTGTCTGGGAACCCATTACGGCACCGAGAGTTTTTGCTTCGACTTTAGAATCAGCCTGAACATGTCCGCCGGTAATGAATCCGTGCTTGCCGGTTACGTTAATCTCCGTTCCCGCAACAACATCGCTGTGAAGTATTGACTCGGTATTAACATATCCGCCGGCTTTTACTTTACTGTTCTCGATGAACTTGGAGATGACATTGTTGCCGGCTTCAAGCACACCCTTACTCATTCCGTTGATGCCTCTTGCGATTACGATATTACCGCCAGCCACGATATGCGCGCCTTCAACAACACCGTAAACGATGACATCACCGGTTGCTTTTACTTCAAAATTGGTGGCAACATTTCCGTTAACCTGAACATTACCGGTAAAATCAATATTACCGGTGGATGTATCAACGTTTTCGACAGTGTAAACATTGGATACGAAAACAGCACCGTCTATAAGAGAAACCATTCCGTCAACATCACTGGTAATGGTAAGTCTGTCTTCCGAAAGTGTGATATTTTTTCCGAAATTGTGACGCAGCTTTTTGACGTCACGGGGTTTGATGGGCGCCCCCTGAATAGTCATACCGGGCTCACCGGGATCTTCGGGAATAATTGTAGCGAGCTTGTCACCCGCTTTGATATTGTTGACAATACCGAGATGGAAATAGTCGACGGAACCGTCTTCATTCATCTTGGGCTTGGCATGAACATCCGTGTTGAAATAATACTCGATGGTAGCATCTTTGCCGTGTCTGGCGGGCTTTCCTTTTGCAACGGTGATATCGGTGCAATAAATTCCCGCACTTGCAAAGATCTTCTTAAGAAGTTCTTCCTGAATGCCGAACTTGATCATTCGGAAAGACATGTCTTTTACAAATTCATCGAAAGTCATCCTCTCGCCGGTATCGGAGGGAGGTGTGAATCTCGCGACTGCTTTCATATTATCTTCCGAAACGGAAAAAAGGTAGTTCTCGCGGATTGGAGGACAATCACCCGTTCCAAGCTCCAGAAGTTCATTCTGCCCGGTAGAGCATACAGCCTTCACCTTCTCGAGCTCATAATTTTTGATCCCGTTATTATCCAGATAATTGATAAGCTCCTGGATCCTGACAGGTTCACCGCCGTCAACGGGAGCATAAATCTGTAATCCGTATCCTGCAGGTGTCTTAACTACTTTATAAAATCCGTTTCTCATACCAAAAAACTCTCCCAAAGGGTCATACTGATTGGGTAAATATATCCATGTAAGGGCCAAGCTTATCCTTCATCTTTTTAAGAGCTCTTGTATGAAGCTGCGATACTCTTGACTCCGAAACATCAAGAACCTGTGCTATTTCCTTGAGGGTCATCTCCTCATAATAATAGAAGGTTATGATCTGCTGTTCTTTGTCCGTAAGATTCTGAAGTGCTTCGGAAAGCTTCTCCGTAAGCTCCTTCTTATCTATATTTTCCTCGGGGCTGAGGAAATGTGTTGTTGTTTGTGATGTCGGTGATGATGCTACATCGGCTCCGGATTCAACAAACTCATCCAGACTTACAAGACCGGTAATCTTCATCTGACTCTGCCACTCGGCATACTCATCATCAGTTATTCCAAGCGCCTGAGCTATCTCATCATCCGTTGCCATTCTGCCCTTGGTGGTCTCAATCTCGTGCATAACGGCATCGATTTTCTTCTGCTTCTGTCTGATAGTCCTGGGAATCCAGTCCATCTTACGAATCTGATCAAGTATCGATCCTCTGATCCTCAGGGAAGCATAAGTTTCGAATTTTACATCCTTGAGATTATCAAATTTATCGATTGCATCTATAAGACCGAATATACCGTAACTGCAGAGATCTTCGAAATCAACATTGTATCCGAGATACATCGAAAGTCTTCCCGCAACGACTTTAACAAGAGGGGCATACTCGATGATCAGTTTCTCTCTGACATCGGCTCCTCTTGTCTTGGCATATTCGTCCAATAATTTTTTTCTGGAAGCTTCATCCATATATTTGAAATATACGGCCTTTCATATAAAGCAGATCTTACTGCTGAGCCTGACCTCCTTCTTCGGACGGTTCTATAATCTCTCCGTCCGCATCCTTTTCGACAACATCATCTTCCATCTCTTCAGTCTTCTCGTTGACCTTATCAAAATGGTCGAGAGCATAGACTATGACGGAACCGATAATGTAAAAGATCAGAAATACTATCAAAAGACTGACAAGTTTATAAATAATGCTTGAGCCTCTGATAAAAGTGATAATAACGGTAACAAGTCCCGCAAAAAGCATCATTGCAAGCGGAAGCAGTTTTCTTTTCTTCATCAGATGGTCTTCTCCGGCTTTCCTACAGCTTTAATTACATAATCACCGGTCTCGGGATAAAATATTACGGTACGGCCGAAATTAAGTCCCGTATCTTCCGCTAAAATAGGGATTCCGAGCTCCTTTAATTTCTTCTTGACCGCTTCGACATTTCTCTCTCCGACATTCATGCTGGCAGCTCTGGAACTCACTGCAAACATTGTTGCACCGCCGGCTATCTTGGCTACAAGATTTCTTTTATTGGCGCCGAGCGCTTCCATTTGACGGACAAGTTCAACAATACCGGTATCGGCAAATTTCGCGATATTTGTATTGTTTGATATTACGGATGAATCGGGAAGCATAACATGAGCCAGTCCACCGACTTTATTATTCTTGTCCCTGAGAGCTACGCCGACGCAGGAGCCGAGTCCCAACGTGGTTATTCCATTTGGAGGAATGCAGGTCTTAAGATCTGCCATTCCGACCTTAATAATCTCGCTCATCAATATCTCCTTGGATCAAACACACAAACGTATTTATCAGGGTACTATACGGGCAATCCGAGCGAAGTAAGAATTTTCTTATAAGATTCCATATCGGGAACCAGGATGAAGTATCCGTCGATCTGAACTTCATCAAAGAACTTCGACTGGATCATGAGGATCTGATCACCGTATATTCCGAATTCAATGGCGGGAACGGAAAGTATAGCTCCTGCCATATCCACCGTAAGTGCGGGCGGTGAAGGGAATATTTTGAGATTGGTAAGTGTAGAGAGCGAATTGAGATATGCTCCGGTAATAATGTTACCGACTTCCTGCATAGCGGAAAGTTCCATTTCGGTAAATTCCTCACCGGGATCTCCCATGCCCATCATAACTTTGTTTATAAGAGATTTTGCGCTTTTCTGCTCAACAAGGAACAGCATCGATCCGGTAACATCTCCCTCTACGCCGAGGAAAACGCCGACCATGATCTGCTCTTCTCCGCCGATTGCGGCACCGACTTCGGAGAAGTTCAAAAGCTCAACCTGAGGAACACCCATGTCGATCTTACAACCGAGCATCTGGGAAAGTGCGGTCATAGCATTACCTGCACCAATGTTTCCTATCTCTTTTAATACGTCGTAATAGTTTTGTGTAACATCATTTAAGCTAAGCTCGCCCATTCGGTTACCCCATTAATTATCATCAAGGTTTATCGTGTTGATATCGAGAATAGAGATCAGCTGGTCTCCGTTCTGTCCGACAGCGCTGACAAATCTTCTTGACTCGGGAGAAACATTCTCACCGGTAGTTGATTCAATCTGGTCTTCGCTTAATTTGATTACTTCCTTGACTTCATCGACAAGAACGCCGACACTTCCCTCGGACTCGATCTTGAGAATGATGATTCTGGTATCGCGTCCGATATTGTCCTCTTCAAGTCCCATCTTAAGCCTGAGGCTCATTACGGGAATAACCTCACCTCTGAGGTTAATAACACCCTTAAGATATGCGGGAACCTTGGGAACTCTGGTTATCTGCTGCATACGAAGAATGTTGTCGATGTAATTGATATCTATTCCGAAATTCTCGTCACCGAGCTTGATAACGATATACTGGAAAATCTCTTTAATGATCTTGGTTTCGTCACCGCTCGCCGGAAGATTCTTAAGATCGTTGCTTAATTCCATATTAACCTGCCTTTCTGTTATCAAAGAAGCGCATTGGTATCGAGGATGAGAGCAACTTCGCCGTCACCGAGGATAGTAGCACCACTGATGAATTTGACCTGTTTAATATATTTTCCGAGAGACTTAATAACTATTTCCTGCTGTCCTCTGAGTTCATCAACAACGATACCTGCCATCTTATCGCCCTTCTTTACAATAACAACGGTAAGATTGCCGTCCTCGGGTGATGCGGACTCAACATCGATAAGCTGATTGAGTCTGATAAGAGGAAGAACGGTTCCGCGGAGGTTGATGACCTCTTTGTTCTCAACGTACTTGATATCCTTCTCGGGTATGGTCTCGATGGTTTCGATAGATCCGAGAGAAATAGCATACTTCTCTCCGCCTACAACAACCATGAGAGTCTGGATAATCGCAAGAGTAAGAGGAAGTCTGATGGTCCAGGTAGAGCCTTCGCCGAGTACGGACTTAACACTTACTTCACCGCTGAGAGCTTCAATCTTGGACTTAACAACATCCAGTCCGACGCCTCGTCCGGATACATCGGTAATAACCTTTGCGGTTGAGAATCCGGGATGGAAAAGAAGGTTAACGGCATCCTTATCTGCCATTGCGGCAGCCTGCTCGGGAGTGATAACGCCTCTTTCGATTCCTTTTGCCTTGACCGCTTCGACATCGATTCCGTTACCGTCATCTCTTACTTCGATGATGACATTGTTACCTTCCTGATATGCATCGAGGAAGATTGATCCGACTTCGGGCTTACCGCGCTGTGCACGGATCTCGGCAGACTCGATACCGTGGTCGGCGGAATTTCTGAGCAAGTGCATCAGAGGATCGCCGATCTCATCAACAACGGTACGGTCAAGTTCGGTATCTTCACCGGTCATGTACAGTTCCATCTTCTTGCCGAGCTTCTTATTAAGATCTCTGATCATACGAGGGAACTTCTGAACGGTATTTTCAATGGGAACCATTCGAACCTTCATAACCGATTCATGAAGATTCGTGGTAACACTTTCGAGATATTCGATCTTCTCGTTGAAGTCATTATTGGAACCTGCACCTGATTCTGCGGAAGCGGAAACAAGGCTGTTCTTTGCTATGATAAGCTCGGAAACAAGATTCATCAGCGAATCGAGCTTTTCAATATCGACTCTGATGGTTCTGTTTACAACAGGCTTTCCGGGCTTCTTCTCGGCAGGCTTGTTTCCTGCTGCGGAAGCTGCGGGAGCCGCTGCTGCGGGCTGTGCTGCAGCGGGTGCAGCGGGAGCTGCAGGCTCTGCTGCTGCGGGAGCTGCTTCCTGAGCGGGTGCAGCTGTTTCTTCAGAAGACTCCTCGTCTTCCGTATGCATCTTATCCAGATCGATGGGTGCTCCGATAACCTTATCAATTTCGGATACATCCGAAGATGCCTTGATGAGATCTTCTATAGGACACTCGGCAACAACTATCAGAGTAAAATCAAAATCAAATTTCTCATCTTCGATATCCTGTGAAGAAGGATCTGAAATAATGATTTCTCCGCCCTTTTCTTCAATGGCTTTGAGTACAAGAAAAGCCCTGGCAGCCTTAAGGATGCAGGATTCTTTAACAGAAACGGTAAGTCCGTAAACTTTCATTCCGGACTTAAGCGCTTCGCTTATAACTTTAATCTGGGAATCATCAAGTTTGATCTGATTCCACTTTTCATTGGATTCGGCAGGTGCGCTTTCGGAAGCTGCGGGAGCTGCGGCTTCTTTCGCTGCGGGAGCTGCAGAATCTGCTCCTTTGCCGTTGAGATAATCATTGAGAAGTTTGATAAGGGGTTCATTGTCATTGGTTCCCTCATCAGAAGAATTTTTGACGTTATCGGTATATTCCTGAAGCGCATCGAGGCACTGGAACAAAGTATCGATCATTTCGGGACCGACCTTAATATTTCCGGCTCTTACTTCGGAAAATACATTTTCCATGTCATGGGTAAGATTCTGCATCCTCTTATAACCCATGGTTCCCGCCATACCCTTAAGGGAGTGAGCGGCACGGAAAATCTCGTTAATGGTGTCCGAATCCTCGGGATTCTGCTCGAGATTTAGGATCTGTGTGTTCAGACTCTGCAAGTGCTCGTTAGTCTCATCAAGAAAGATCTCAAGATATTGACTGACATCCATAATTTATCCCTCCATTTGTTTTTATCAGATGATGAAAAGATCAGCTGAGACCTATTCTCATCGATATCTCTTCCGCCACTTTGTCAAGAGCCACAACCTGGTCGGATAATCCGGCGTTGTATACGGCCCTCGGCATACCGTAAATGGTAGATGATGCTTCATCCTGGGAGATCACGAATGCATTGCGTTTTGCCTTGAGATTTTTGATACCTTCAGTTCCGTCAGCACCCATCCCGGTTAAAACGCAGCACACGATGTGATCGAACTTGGAATCTATCAGGGACTCATACATATAATTGGCACAGGGCTTAACACCCTCTCTGGTAGGTTCGTCGGTATAGTGAATGACGTACTTACCCGCACCCTGAGCCTTAACGTTCATGTGCATCCCGCCGGCAGAGATATAAACATGTCCTTTTTCAAGAACCTGACCTTCAGCCGCCTCACAAACGGCGATCTTGGAAGTCGAATTAAGTCTCTGAGCAAGCGTTGCGGTGAAACCTTTAGGCATGTGTTGTACAAGTACAACAGGTGCATCGAGATTCGCGGGAAGTAAAGGAATAACAGAAGCAAGAGCTTTGGGACCTCCCGTCGAACTTGCTATAGCCACTATCTTGGAACCGGTTATCTTACCGGCAGATTTGGACAAAAGATTGATAAACTGCTCGGACTTCTCTTTCTTGGCCCTTTCTTTGGTCTTATCCTCGAAAACAGGCATTCTCGAGGAAGCGACTCCTTTTAATGTCTGTAAAAAAGGACGGGTGAAGTCTTCTTCGCGGCACGCATTAGCCTGATCGGGTTTGTGAACGAAATCAAGCGCTCCCAGTTCGAGAGCATCCATGGTGGTCTGTGCGCCTTCCATGGTGTCCGTGCTGGCCATCATTACTCTCTGAGGCAGATTTGCCTTTTTCAGTTCAGAGAGGAACTGGAGGCCGTTCATCTTGGGCATATTAACATCCAAGACAATGACATCATATGTAGTTTTCTTGACGAGTTCCAAAGCTTCCAGGCCGTTTATAGCCCTTCCGGTTACTTCGAAACCATCATCCGAATTGATTATATCACAGAGCACTCTTCTCATAAGTGCAGAGTCGTCAACAACCAATACTTTTTTCTTCATATGCATTTACCGCCTTGAATTGTGTGTTTATAACTCTAATTATAACAGAACCTTTACCTCTTTAGGTTTTTTCTTTCTTCTTCAAAAATAAATCTTATAATCTCTTCTCTCGCGCCTCGTTCCATATTGACGTACTGAACCCTATGCTCATATGTTCCGGCTCTGTTTTCGAGCTCTTTTACGAGAAGAACCTTACCAATCAGCTCATATTTCTTACGCTCTCCTCCGATGAGAAGGTTGTAGCTGATATAGAGCATGCTTCCGGGCTCATACTTCTGATTGGACATGAATCTGAGTCCGCCTCCGGAAATATCGACGATTACGCTTCGCTTAATGGGAAGATTCGGCTGAAGATAAAGAGGGCTCTTATTGGCAACCGCATTTACTTCTTCCTCGACGAGATTTCTGGAGCACATCTCAAGTGCACAGCTGAATCTGTAATATTCTCTTCTCTGATACTTTCTGAGGTTACTTGTAAGCTCAAGTACCAGAACATATATATTATTGGATTTATACCTGTCGACGACTCTGACAAAGCACTGATAGAGTCCCGCGCCGGTATAAACGATCATATTAAACTCGGCATCAACAGGAAGGAGGATCAGCTTGGTCTGTTCGATGGGCATCTGCACCTCAATTGAATCTTCCGAGATGATATCTACGATCTTTGTCTCATAGAATTTGGTGTTTTCATTTTTATCGGAATCGTTTAATTTACGATCGACAGCAGTGAGCTCTACTCTGTCTCCCGGTGAAATGAAATTGTTAAGCATAATAAATCTCTCCCTTAAATCATCTTCTGGTAACTATATGTGAGAAAAACGCCGCCATTCCTCTGGCTTTGGGTGTGCCCGTTTCTTTATCATCCAGCAGGCTTCTTGCTATCCGTTCATATGCCTGGGATGATTTTGCCGCCGGATTCTTAAGTGAAACCGGCATCTGCTGCATAACTGCATCGGATAACTGTGAATCATACGGTACACAACCAAGATATGTAAGCGGCAGTTTCAGAAATCTCTGTACCACCGAATTCAGTTTCTTGTAGAGCGTAAGTCCGTCCGCTTCTTTACCGACACGGTTCGCTATCATTCTGACCGTTGTTTCCTGAGGATTATATCTCGGGTGTCTGGCCAGTGCCTTTAACAAAGAGTACGAATCCGTGATGCTCGTCGGTTCATGCGTTGTTATCAAAAGTATCTCACCGCTTGCTACCAGGAATTCCAAAACCGCATCGGATATTCCCGCGCCGGTGTCCACTATGATGATATCAGCGATCGAATCAAGTTCCGACAGATTCTGAATAATGTAATTCAGATAATCATTACTCAGGTTCGACATGCCGGCTATACCGCTTCCGCCGGATATAAATCCGACTTCACCCGGTCCCCAGGTAATGATGTCTTTTATATTCTTACCCTGATAGATCAGATCGCACAGATTGTGCTTGGGAACAGTCCCGAACATTATCTCGATGTTGGCAAGTCCGAAATCCGCATCAAGGATGATCACTCTTTTGCCCAGCTTTTTAAGCCATATGGCCAGATTGATCGCAGTATTTGATTTTCCTACTCCGCCTTTACCGCTGGTCACCGTAATGACTCTGGCAAGAGGTCTCGCCTGCCTGCTGGCTTTTATGATACGGAGCGATTCAGCCTGATCCATGCCTTACTCTCCTCCCAGCAGCTGCTTAACTATTCGTTGAGCGTTAAATGTTTCTATATCGTCCGGAACATTCTGACCGCATGTCACGAATGCAATCGGCGATTCGGAATAGCACCTTATATTATACAAGCTTCCGAGGGTTGATGTCTCATCAAGTTTTGTAAAAATAAGCTGAAATTCGGAAACGGTTTTATAGTTGTCAACGATCTTCTTAAGATCCTTATATTTGGTCGTGGCACTTACAACAAGGAAGCACTGCTTGGTAAAGGTTTCGGGAAGGCATGCCATATAAGCCCTCTGCCTTGCAAGAAGCTCTTCACTCTTATGGGAATGACCTGCAGTATCAACAAGTATATAGTCACAATCCCTGAAATCATCGCATGCGATCAGAAGTTCGTCTTCTGAGTAGATGACTCTGAAAGGAACTTCGAGAATACTTGCATAAGTTCTGAGCTGATCCGCAGCCGCAATCCTGTATGTATCCGTGGTAAGGAGAGCGACTTTCTTTTTATCGTTTACGGATAAAGAACTGGCAACCTTAGCAATGGTGGTTGTCTTGCCGACACCGGTGGGTCCTATGAAAAAGATAACCACAGGGCCTTTTCCGGCAGGTTCGGATATTCCTTCGGCTTTACCGAACCTGAGGATCATCTTCTGATAGACGGCGCTCAGATAATGGTCAAGCTTTGCTCCGGGCTTTCCGGCTTTATCCGCATTACTTACAAGTTCGTTAACATACTTCTCATCGATATCATTATCGATCATAGTGTTATAGAGAAGTCGTAAAAATCTTGATGTCTCCCTGTCGGGTTCCTGAGCAGCAGGTGCGGCAGGTTCGGATGAAGGCTTTGCTTCGGGAGCGGGCGCTGCCTTTTTAATCTCTTCCTTGGTCTCCTGCCCGTTTCCCAGCTTTTTCTCGAGCATATTCTGAAGATTATCAAGTTTTTCCTCTATGCTCTTACTCTTCTCATCCGGGGATACGGATGCGGAAGAAAGAGGGGTCGTAACACCCGAAGATGCGGAAGTTGCAGCTGCGGTGTCCCCGGGTGCCTTTGATGTAACCGAAGCGGAAGCCTGAGCGGAGTTTTTGGTCTGTGCCGAATCCTGAGCTCTTGCTATCTTCCTGATACGGACCATCGCGGGATCTTCTTCTTCGATCGCAGCGGTCACCTCTACTCTTTTGCTCTTAAGAAACGCAAAAGGAGGCTTAGCCTTTACCTTGCGTACATTCATGATAACAAGATTCTCACCCAGATCTTTCTTGGCAAGACTTGTTGCTTCTTCTTCATTTTTTCCTACGAATTTTTTGATGATCATTTTAAGCGGTAACCATTCCGACCGATGTCAGGTTGACACTGGAATCAACCTCATTGTATGAAACGACGATCAGGTCTTTGTAGTAATCCTCCGTAAGTTTTCTGAAGTAAATTCTAACTATCGGTGAGGTGATAATGATGGGGGTCTTACCGAGGTTTTCAAGCTTCTGCATTTCCGCTTTGACGGAATCCAGGATTGCATGTGTACGTGCGGGATCCATATTTATAAAGGATCCGTTTTCGGTCTGTTTTACACAGCTCATTATCTCCTGCTCGATCTTGGGATCGAGAGTTACAACCGAGTTCGTATCGTTTTGAGCAAAGTATCTTGCGCTTATGGCTCTCTTGAGTGCCTGCCTTACATACTCGGTCAAAATATCGGTATCTCTTGTGGTGGTTGCAAAATCAGCAAGTGTCTCAAGTATGGTCAGAAGATCTCTTATGGATACGCCTTCACGGAGAAGGTTCTGCAATACTTTCTGAACTTCACCCAGTCCGAGAAGCTTGGGAACAAGTTCATCCACAAGGTTGGGATTGTTTTCTTTTACATTATTGATGAGATTCTGTACATCCTGTCTTGTAAGGAGCTCATCAATATTCTGTCTTATTATTTCGGTCAGATGCGTTGCGATGATCGAAGGAGGATCTACAACGGTATATCCGAGGGTTTCCGCCTTTTCTCTCTGACCTTCCGTTATCCAGATTGCGGGAAGATGGAACGAGGGCTCAAATGTAGGAATACCCGTAATCTCTTCCTGAACATATCCGGGATTCATTGCCATATAATGGTCAAACAGTATCTCGCCTTCGCTTACCTGAATACCTTTAATCTTGATAATGTACTGGTTCGGATTAAGCTGTATGTTATCTCTGAGTCGTATTATCGGAACAACTGTACCGAGTTCCAGTGCTATCTGCCTTCGTATCATGACGACTCGGTCAAGAAGGTCTCCGCCCTGGTTAACATCCGCAAGAGGAATGATACCGTAACCGAATTCGAGTTCGATGGGATCCACGGTAAGGAGCGAGTTTACATTCTCCGGCTGTCTAATCTCCTCGGCTTCCGTTTCTTCTTTTGATACATCCAGCTCAATGCTTGCGGTCTGAAGTTTTCTGTTAACCAGATTTCCGCTGATGATGAAAACAATACCGAGTCCGACAAACAATATTGTATTCAGATCGGTGAAAACACCGAGAATACTCATCATGCATCCGACAATGATAAGAACCTTGGGAAGTCCGAAAAGCTGGGTGATAATAGTCTCACCCAGATCCTTATCATTGGCACCCTTGGTAACAAGAATACCTGTCGAAAGAGATATCATAAGTGAAGGAATCTGGGAAACCAGACCGTCACCGATGGTAAGTATTGCATATGAATTAAGTGCATCGCCGATGCTCATGCCTCTTCGTAATACGGCAAGCGCTATTCCGCCGATAAGGTTAACTCCGGTGATAAGAAGACCCGCGGTAGCGTCTCCTTTTACGTACTTAACGGCACCGTCCATGGAACCGTAAAAAGCTGATTCTTTCTGAATCTTCTCTCTTCTGAATTTGGCTTCCTCATCATCGATGGCACCGGTGTTAAGATCGGCGTCGATTGCCATCTGCTTACCGGGCATAGCATCGAGAGTAAATCTTGCGGTAACTTCGGATACTCTTTCCGAACCTTTGTTGATGACCATGAACTGGATGATCAACAGGATAATGAAAATAATGGATCCGATAATGAGGTCCCCGCCTCCGACGAAGCTTCCGAAGGTTGCAACGACATTTCCCGCATATCCGTCACGAAGGATTAGTCTGGTCGATGAAGTGTTCATCGATATTCTGAACAATGTCGTAAAAAGAAGGAGCGTCGGGAAGAAGCTCATATCAAGTACTTCCTTACAAAACAGGGCTCCGAACATGATCGTCATTGCAAGGGAGATGTTAAATGCAAGGAGCACATCCAGCATTGCGGCAGGGATGGGAATAATAAAGAGGATGATGGCAACGGCAAGATACATTGCAACAAATATGTCAAATTTGCCGACTGCTTTAAACATTGCATCCTCCTTTCTCTAAAATCAGATCTTACCCTGCAGGTGATATACGAATGCGAGGATCTCCGCTACAGCCTGATACAGTTCGGGAGGTACGGATTCTCCAATCTCAACATTGTGGTAAAGAGCTCTGGCCACGGGCTTGTTTTCGACAATCTCGACTCCGTGTTCGCCCGCTACCTCTTTGATCTTCTGTGCAAGATATCCTTCGCCTTTTGCAACCACATAAGGTGCATCACGCTGGGTTGGTTCGTACTTGATTGCAACCGCGTAATGGGTAGGGTTTGTAATAACAACATCCGCTTCGGGGATGGCCTGCATCATACGTCTTCGGGATACTTCCAGCATCTTACGGCGGATCTTTCCCTTGATCTGAGGATCTCCTTCTGCGTTCTTATATTCGTCTTTAACTTCCTGCTTGGACATCTTCATGTCCTTATGGAATTTCCACTTCTGGTATCCGTAATCCGCAGCTGCTATGAAAATATAAACCGCCGAAATCCTGATGCCGAGATTGGTTACGGTAGTTCCTATAAGGGCTATCGCCTGCAAAAGCGGCATATCATAAAGCAGGTATATGATGCCGACTTTGTCCTTAACATACGCATATACGATGGGTACAACTATTGCCAGCTTCAGTATGGATTTGATCAGTTCCACAACCGAGTTAAGCGAGAACAGTCTCTTTAATCCCTTTGCGGGATTGATCTTGTTAAGCTTAGGTTTTAACGGCTTGGTTGTAGGTTTCCATTTAACCTGGGCAAGATCCGCTATAAACGCCACCACGTATCCGATAAGCATCATCGGAAGAACAATTAACAAAACAGTGATCAGACCGTTTCTGAACAGTATTGCAGTCTGTCTTACAGGCATCTCTCCCGAAGGGTAAACCGTAACAAGAGGAATGGCGCCGTACATTTTGTCAAAAAGATTGATTATCTTCTCGGCAATGCTTCCTGCCATAAATCTCAAAACCAGAAAGAAAACAAAAAGTCCGAGACAATTGGAAATCTCTTTGCTCTTGGCAACCTGGCCTTCCTTACGGGCATCGCTTAATTTTTTGGCGGTAGGCTCTTCTGTTTTATCCGCATTGTCCGCAAAGAATTGCAGATTGTATTCAAGCATCGGAAACCCTCCGCAGGTTTACATGAGGTTCGAAACCACCGAAACCATCAGCTTCTTCATCTCTTCAAAAACCATCTCCGAAGCAACCGGCATAAGTGCGGTAAGGAGAATGAGTATCGATAAACCGGTTATAACCTTAAGCTGTACTCCGACAGCAAACATATTCATCTGTGGAGACACCTTAGCCATTATTCCGAGAATTGCATTAAGCATCATCATAGTCGCAAAAATCGGAAGTATGATCCTAAAACCGATGAATACATAATCAACAAGAAACGTAACAACGGTTGAAAGCAATCCCTCCATGTTAAAGTTCACATGGTTTACAGGTATCAATGTATAGGTATCCGCAAGCGCACCGAGAAGATATCTGTACATGCCGGTACCGATAAGCATCAGAGTATACGTATAGTTAAACAATGTACCGGTAATACTGATCTGGTTTCTCGTAGCCGGATCCATAAGTCTGACCATGGAAAGACCTATCTCCATGTCTGCAATGGTACCCGCAAAGGTAAATACCGATGCGCATATATTGGCGGAAAGACCTATAAGCAGACCCGCCGCGGCTTCTTTAAAAATTATGATTGCATACCCTATAAGCGAATTAGTGATGACCGGCTCGATGGGCTGAAGCGATTCATATAAAAGAGCCGATATAAAAATACTCAGGGCAGCCCTGACACGTCTGGGAGTATTATTCATGCTGAAAAAAGGACATATATAAACAAAGCACGAAACCCTGACAAGTATCAGGAGGAAATATTCCAGTTCATAAATTGAAAAAGCATAATTGATCATCTGCTTCCTCTACTTATGCACATAATAAGCAAACGTACTCCAAAGATCCGTCGTGAAAGTCACGATGTTGTTCATTATCCAGTTACCGAGCAGCATCAACGTCAAAAAGATCCCTACAATCTTCGGGACCACGGTAAGAGTCTGCTCCTGAATCGAGGTGATGGTCTGAAAAATACTGACAATAAGACCGATGGACATCGAAACCAGCAGAACCGGAAGCGCACATTTGAGTATCAGAAACAATCCGCCTCTTATCATTTCGACAGCAGCTTCCGGTGTCATATGCGAACCTCCTCATCTTCAAAATAAAACGGCTAATAGAACGTTCGTACAAGCTGTCCGATTACAAGCGACCATCCGTCAGCAAGTACAAAAAGCAGGATCTTAAAAGGCATCGATATTGTTGTCGGCGGGAGCATCATCATACCCATACTCATAAGTGTCGAAGCAACAACCATGTCTATTACAATAAACGGGATATATATCATAAATCCGATCCAGAAGGATATTCTGAGTTCGGAAATAACAAATGCAGGAATCAGGATGGAATTGGGGATTGACTCAAGAGTACCGTCCCATTCAAGTCCCGCTATATCATAAAAAAGCCGCACATCCTTAACCTGTGTCTGCGGCATCATAAAATCCCTGAGAGGAGACATGGCTTTTTCCAGGAATTCATCCTGGTCTATCGTTCCCGCTTCAAATGGAACGACTGCGTTCACGTTTATCTCCTCTATGGTCGGCTGCATTATAAAAAAGGTCAGAATGAGCGACAGCGCAACAAGAACCTGATTAGGCGGTGCGTTTTGAGTATTAAGGGCCGCTCTGGTGAAATGAAGGACGATGAGAACCCTGGTAAAGGAAGTCATCACCATCAAAAGGAGCGGTGTTATGGCGATAAGAGTAAGGGTTATCAGAATCCTCAGAGAGGAGTTGAGAGAACCGTTATCGTCATTATATGTGATAGTAAGTCTGTTTAAAGTATTCAGAGTATCAAGATCCTCAGGCTCATCAAATGTGCCTGCGGGATCTATCGTGGTAGATATATCCGTCTCGCCTGTCTGTGGATCAAGAGCAGTTGCAAGTACGGTACCATGGAACATAAAGATCATAAAAAGCAAGGTCAATGCTGCTGATATGATTCTTATAATGTTTTTTCCGGCAGTTAAAGCCTTTTTCAACATAAACATGCCTTCCCCCGGAATCATTCTTTTTTCTCGGAAAATGCCTTCGAGAGTACATCGGAAAAAGACTTCTTTTCCGAAGTATCTTCTCTCTTAAGCTCGCTTTCATCAATATCCCCGAGGTAAGTAACCGTATCTTTGCATACGGCTAAAACCTTGAACTTATCGCCTACGCGGACAATCTCCACCCATTTATTGGGTGCGACCCTGGCGCTCTCAATAACCTCGATATTGCCGGACGCATACTGATTCTTCTGATAATTTCCTATCCATTTTGTAACCCACATACTGGCTGCGAGCACAACAACAAATATGACCAGCATCGTCAGAAGCTGAGCAATATCGGATCCCCGGGAAGATGATAAAAGGATCATATCATCAGCCTATAACCTTCTTGACAGCTTCCAATACTCTGTCTGCCTGGAAAGGCTTAACTATGAAATCCTTAGCTCCGGCCTGAATAGATTCAATAACCATTGCCTGCTGTCCCATAGCGGAACACATGATGACCTTGGCGCCGGAATCAGCTGCCTTGATGGCCTTAAGAGCCTGAATGCCATCCATTTCGGGCATGGTGATATCCATGAGAACAAGATCGGGATTAACTTCCTTGTACTTCTCGACGGCTTTAGCACCATTTTCTGCTTCTCCGGCTACATTGTAACCGTTCTTGCTGAGGATATCTTTGATCATCATCCTCATGAATGCAGCGTCATCACATATCAGGATATTCTTTGCCATTTTTTAAACCTCCGAAATTTGATAATGTGTGGGCCAAATTACTGTTTAATGATTTCTGTTACTCTGATACCGAAATTCTCTTCGATTACAACAACTTCGCCCTTTGCAACAAACTTGCCGTTTACAAGAACATCTATAGGTTCACCGGCAATTCTGTCAAGTTCGATAATGGTGCCGGGCGCGAAGTTCAGTATATCAGAGATAGATTTGGTAGTACGTCCCAGTTCAACCGTAACCTCGAGAGGAACGTCCATGATAAGGCCGATGTTCTCTCCTCCCTGGACTCCGGAAAGATCTCCGCTGAAGCTCTGGAAGGAAGCAGGCTGTATATTCATGGGCTGAACGGGTGCGTAACCCATTTGAGGCATTCCGGGCATCGGCTGTCCGTATCCCATTTGAGGCATTCCGGGCATCGGCTGTCCGTATCCCATCTGAGGCATTCCGGGCATCGGCTGTCCGTATCCCATCTGAGACATATCCGGTGCGGGCTGTCCCATTGCAGGTGCGGGACCCGGTGCAGGGCCGGGTGCCGGTGCAGGTGCAGGTGCGGGTGCAGGAGCGGGTTCCGGCTCGGGGGCTGCGTCTGAACCGCCCATCTGAGATCCCATGAATGTCTCAACAATCTTCTTGGCGAATTCTATGGGATACAGCTGCATGATCGTGGAATCCACAAGATCTTCTCCGATCTGCATTCTAAACTGGATCCTGCAGAATGTTCCGCCGAGGAAAGGAGATATCTCCGATCCGTCTTCAAAGTTTTGAAGATTAAGGAGTGAACTTTCCGGCGGTGAAATATCGATCATCGTGCCAAGCATGGTAGAGAGCGAAGTTGCGGATGAACCCATCATCTGGTTCATCGCCTCGGATATAGCCGACAAGTGCAGTTCTCCGAGCTCTCCTTCAGTATTGGTACCGTCGCCGCCCATCATAAGGTCGGTAATGACTTTAACGTCATTTTCCTTGAGGACCAGGATATCCGTTCCGTCAAGTCCCTTGGTATATTTGATCCTGATGAAAACACAGGGTCTTTCAAATTCCTCGAGAAGGTTTTGCCAGTTGCAAAGCGTTACAACAGGTGTAGTGATGTTTACTTTCCTGTTTACGAGAGAATAAAGAGTCGTTGCCGAAGAGCCCATACTGATATTGGCCACTTCACCGATAGCATCTCTCTCAACTTCGGAAAGAAGTTCATCACCGCCGGTAACAGGCTGTGTATTGATGAGATAAGGATCCGTAGGCGGTTTTTCCTCAGCCGTCGGCAACTCAATGCCACTCATATCCGGAGCTTCATCCCCAGACAGATCCATACCGCTAAGGAGAGCGTTTATCTCATCCTGCGACAGCATTCCATCCATCTGTTACTCCTCCTCTCTAATCACCGATGTAACCCTTACTGCATACGAATCATCGCTTGCACCGGGAAGTGCGGTGAATTTCTTTATATTGCCAACATAGATGTTCATATCGGAATCGACTTTGGCGTCAAGTCTTATGCAATCTCCGATCTGAAGATTCATGAAGTCATTTACCGTGATCTTGCTCGTACCAAGAACCGCCTTGACAGGGATATCAACTCTCTTGAGCATTGCTTCAATGTTCTCCTGAGCATCCTCATCTCTGTTCTCCTGCATGGTGGAGAACCAGTACTTGGTATTGAGTCTGTCCATAACGTCTTCCAGAGTAATGAAAGGAAGACACATATTCATAAATCCTTCTACATCACCGATCTTAATATTAAGGGTTATGACCGCGATCATTTCTCCGGGAGCAATGATCTGTGCGAATGAAGGATTCGTCTCAAGTCTGGTAAGTACGGGTGAAACCTCAAGAACGTTCTTCCAGGGATCTCTCAAAAGCTGTGTGAGCATAACCATGATCTTCTGCATAATGGACAGCTCGATATCCGAAAACTCTCTGGTCTTGTCGAGAGGTTCTCCCTCGCCGCCGAGCATTCTGTCTATCATGGCAAATGCTATATTGGTGGCAAGATCTATAATGATATTTCCGCCCAGAGGTTCAAAGGATACAATGCCGAGAACACTGGGATTGGAAAGTGCATTGGTAAATTCACTGAATGTAACCGTCTCGGAACTGGCAACCGTAACCTGTGCATTCTTTCTCAGGATTACAGGCAGGTTGGTCGATACAAGTCTGCTGTAATGCTCAAAGATAATCTCGAGTGTACGAAGATGCTCTTTGGAGAACTTGGTAGGACGGCTGAAGTCATAATCCTTAACCGGCTTTTCTTCGGCATTGGATATTGATTCCACATCCAATTCACCGGACGAAAGTTGGTTTAAGAGGGCATCTATTTCGTTTTGCGAAAGGACTTCACCCACGAAGCTAACCTCCGGCTAAAATTATCCGAACTTCACATCACTGATGGATATGTCATATACAACCTTTGAATCAAGCCACTTCTGAATAGCTTCAAGAACTTCCTTTTTGACTTCTTCGCGGTTTGCTGAATTGCTGAGGTATTCCATGTCATATGACGAGATAACGCCTTCAACCGCCTGTTTGATATAAGGCTCGTAAGTACCGATGGTTTCGGAGTTATATGTCTTGTAATCCTCATCCTTCATATTGATCGACAGTGAGATCTTGCAGACCATATAGACCTGTTTGCTGTCACCGTTGGTATTAAGAGGGATAGTCATGTCATTGGCTATGGTATAGATCTCTGTATCGGCGAGAGAAATAGCATTTGCCTCATCCTCGTCATCGGATACCAGTTCAAGATTAAGAACCGTGGCAATTGTATCTACAAGAGCTGCGGTTTTCTTGTTGGTTCCGGTAATGCTGATCATGGTGATCACCGAGATAGCCACATTAACGATCATCAGAGCAAGTATAAGAACTGAAAGTAGATTTTTCTTCATCGGATCATTCTCATCCTTTAGTTGTTATTGTAAATCCTGATCTCAACTCTTCTGTTTCGTGCTCTGCCCGCTTCGGTAGAATTGTCCGCTATGGGCATCCTCTCTCCGTAGCCTGAATGCTTGATGAGAGAAGGGTTAAGGCTTGAGGTTTCCACCAGATAGTAGAAAACCGAAAGGGCCCTTGCATCCGACAGTTCCTCGTTTGAAGGAAACTGTACACTGTTCATGGGGACGTTATCTGTATGACCGTTTATTTCAATCTCGCCCCTGGCATATCTTTCAAGGATCATGGCCACCTTGTCGAGTACGGGTTTGCAATCTTCGTTAAGAGTTGCCGAACCGGGACTGAAAAGGATAGATCCCTTCATGGTAAGCATTACATACTGCGAAGTGAATGATACATCGATCTGATCCGAGAGCTGGCTTTCCGAAACCGCTTCGCCGATAACTTCCGCAAGCTCCTCATTTGATCTGAGGTTAGCTGCTTCAAGCTGCTCGGCTGCCTCAGCAAGTGACATCTGCTGAGCATCCTCGGTTGCGGTGGTATCTTCCTTACCGCCGGACTGTGTATCATAAACCTGGATCTGTTCCGTATCGGAATCCGAATCCGCGGCCGCGCCTGTGCTGTTTATATATTCAGCCAATTCATTGAGCTGGCTGACCCCGTTGCTTATGAGGATACCTTCACCGATGGATGTGGCGCCGCTGCTGAAAACGCTGAACGAACTGCTCATCGAAGCGATGATCTCATTGAGTTTTGCCTCGTCAATCGTCGACATCGAGAACAACAATACGAAAAAGCAAAGCAGCAGGTTCATCAGGTCGGAGAAAGTCGCCATCCAAGCCGGGGACCCCGGTGGTGGGGCTTCTTCTTTCTTCTTGCCCATTTTATAAACCTATATTGATCAATATAAAATAATCGTTTATTCGCCTTCGCCCTCTTCTCCGCCACCTGCAGAATCTCTGTCTTTAGGCGAAAGGAAGGACTTAAGTTTCTCTTCGATAACGCGGGGGTTTTCTCCTGCCTGAATGGACAGAAGGCCCTCAATCATAACCTGCTTCTGCATCATCTCAATAGCATTATCGGCCTTGAGCTTTGCAGCGGTAGGCGCGCATATCCAGTTTGCAAGCAGTGAACCGTACAGGGTCGTAATAAGAGCAACCGCCATGGAAGGTCCAATGGACGATGCGTCCGACATGTTGTTGAGCATGTTAACAAGACCAACCAGCGTACCGATCATTCCCCATGCAGGTCCCATGGCACCGAGCGTTTCCCAGAAGCCTGCGGTTCCTTTATGTCTTGAATCAATGCATTCCATTTCGGTCTCGAGAATGCCGCGAACAAGGTCGGGATCGGTACCGTCGACAACGAGAAGAATTCCCTTTTTCAGGAAGGGTTCATCCATGTCGGCAGCTGATTCTTCGAGAGACAGAAGTCCCTCTTTACGTGCGACATTTGACAGATCGATAATCTTACGGATAAGGTCCGAAGTATTTACTGAGGGAGCTTTGAAAATAAGGCCTATACTCTTAAGGCCCGCGATATAATCGCCCATACTGTATGAGGTCATAACCGCAGCCAGCGCACCACCGAAAGTGATGATTGCAGAAGGGACGTCAATATAACTGGGGAAACCGCCAATACCCGCAGCGGAGATAATACCGAATACGAGCATGCCCAGACACATTATGAATCCTATCAGCGACGCTATATCCACTAAAAGTTTACCTCAATAAAAATCGGGCTAACGTCAATCGTCAGCCATGATACCTTTTCTATACGATTTTACAAGATTTTTAATCTCTTGTCTACTTTCTTTTACTATTATCTTGTGCCCTGTAGTAAGGGTTAAAACGGTGTCGGGAGTCTCTTCCACAATCTCGAGCAGATGTGGATTTATGAGTAGTTTGCTTCCATTTAGTCTGGTAACTTCGATCATAAAAAAATACCCCCGCAAAGAGTCCGGAAACGGACATTTGAATTATATCATAAACACAATATATTGTGGTTAAATATTTTCAAACAATTGCTACAATAATGCGAATTTTTAGACTTATGTAAACCATATGACAAAAACGGTAAAAAAGCGGGCAGAGTATAAAACCCTGCCCGCAGTCATGTTACATCACCTTATTATCTCTTCAGATTTGTAAGTTCTTCGAGAAGTGTGTCAGATACGGTAATGATACGTGAGTTAGCCTGGAATCCTCTCTGAGTGGTGATCATCTCGGTGAATTCTCTTGACAGGTCTACGTTACTCATTTCCAAAACACCGGTTGACATATATCCGCCGGATGCGGTTACATCAACACCGATTCCGTCGAAGGATCCGGAGTTCATGGTTGCCTCATAGAGGTTATCTCCGTGCTTCTGAAGACCGGAAGCATTGGGGAAGTTTGCGGTAGCGATCTGACCGAGAAGCTTTGTCATACCGTTGTCATAGCTTGCGTAGATCATTCCGTCTCTCTGGATTGAAACGCCGATCATATCGCCGAGCTTACGTCCGGTTCCGATTCCGTCCTTATCGCCGTAAGTAGCGGTGAGGGTTGAAGTTCCGTTATTGTTGAACATTGAAATTCCGGACCAGTTAAGAGATATATCGGAGAAATTCGAAGTATTATCATCAGCATTTGCAATAAGCTTGGAAAGATAAATCTTGGAATCTCCGGTTATGGATCCGTTAATGCTGTCAAAAAGACCGGTATCGGTATCAAACTTAAGAACCATACCTTCGAAATTTCTTCCGCTTGCGGTAAAATCGGATGTCTGGGTGGTCGATCCTGTCTTAGCCATTCCGATGGTTCCGTCTGCATCAAGGTCAGCTATGCTTGCGGTTCCGGATGCAAGTCCGTTCTTTGCCGCAATGATCAGATCCTGAATGGTATGAGGAACGGGAGGAGTGGCACCGTCATTGATATAAAGGTTGAGGAAATCCTCGGTAGATCCCTCGTATCCGTATGCTGCGGCGATATCATCATATGCCTTCATTACTGCATTGTATGCGGTTTCGTTGGTATCCTTGGTTGCGGTGAAATCAAGAGCGCTGAAATCAACGATCGTGGTTCCGTTCTTATCCTGAAGCTCAAGATGAGTGGGGCTTCCGGTATTGGCCCACTGGAAACCGTTGCTGTTAAAAGTAACGGGAGTCTCATCCGCTACGGATGTTCCGGAACCGAATAATTCGGATGCGCCGGAAATATCGATTTCGTTTCCCTTTGCATCAAGGAGCTTAGTAAGCTCTGCGGAATATACTCCGTCACTGTCGGTGGACTTAAGGATAAATCTTGCGGTGTACTCATATCCGAGTGCATCGTAAAGATTAAGGTTAATGCTCTTTCCGGATTCGGAATTAACATCGGTATCATTCTTATCGAGAATACCTGATACGGTTCCTCTGTAAGTAGCTTCGGGGGGATAAGTAAGATTATCCGAGCTCATGATACGGAGAGCCTGAACAGTATCCTGCTTGATCTCCATAGTCTCGGGATCAACGCCCCAACCCATTACGTTATAACCGGTCGAAGTCATGCAGAGGTTTCCTACACCGTCTACATAGAAAGAACCGTCACGGGTGAAGTAATTGGCAAGACCGTCGGAAACTACGAAGAAGTTATCTCCGGTGATCATGATATCGAAGGGGTTTCCGGTAGACTGCGCGGAACCCTGAGAAGTAATGTTTACATTGATTGCACCGGACTTAACACCGAGACCGATCTGACGGGCATTTACGCCTCCGACTCCGGTCTGTGCGTTGGCACCTGATGCAGACTGAGTGGTCTGTGACATAAGATCCGCAAATGTAACAGAACTGGATTTGAACGCAGTAGTGTTAACGTTAGCGATATTGTTACCGATAACGTCCATTTTGGTCTGGTGGGTCTTAAGACCTGCAACACCAGAGTAGAGAGATCTCATCATAAGACAGTTTCCTCCATTTTTTTATAAAAATTGGAGAGTTGCGAAAGAATATTCCGCATGAAGCGAATGCTTCCGGTTATTTAAGAGGGGTCCTTCTGTCATTCGGGTACCCCGGCCTCCATCCAGGTCCGGCCTTACGCTATAACCGCTCCGTTTATGTTGGTAAATACATTTGTATCATTTCCGGCTTCCAATGCCGTGATCACCGTGCGGGAAGGTACATTTACGATAAATGCGAGATCGTCGATCATAACCAGTGAATCGTTTATGCCCTTGTCTGCCGCCATATCCGTTCCGTTCGAAAGTCTTCCGAGCTGTTCGTCAGACATTTCAAGTCCCCGGTCGCTCATCCTTAAAGATGCATGCTTTGAAAACTTTACCTGTCTTGCCTCATTTTCTTTTTCCGCGAGGATATTTCCGAAAGCTTTTCCCGAAGGATTTACGGACGAAGTGACCGAAGTTCTGGAAGTCAGATTCTTGGATAATCCGGCTGCATATAATGTCTGCACGTTCATTTCCATATGACTTTCCTCCTTCAATTACTTATATCGGCACTTACCTCACTTTTCTTAAGTCTCGGACAAAATTAATCTTCCTCGGGTGTAACCGCTCCCTGAGCCGCTGCATTTTCGGCAAGTGCGGTATCATCCTCGGATGCTGCCGTATTGTCCTCGGTTGTCTCGTTACCTGCAGGTGCGGTCTCTTCTGCGGTCTTTTCGTTTTCTGCCTGAGCCGCCGCCTTCTCTTCCTGTTCCTTGGCTGCTTCATTGGCAAGCTGTACAAGAAGTTCATTGAGTTTGGCAACATAAGAGTTCATTGCCTTTACATCGTCATCATCAAGGAAGCCCTTCTCATAATCTCCGATGGAATTGTAGAGATTATAAAGATTGGTGATGGTATTTCCGTGATTGCTTACATTGATGGAATCAACGCCGGGAAGATCTTTGATGGTCTTTGCAAACTGCTCGGCAATATCTTCCGCATTGCTGTATTCATTGCTGATTACGGTTACCATATCCTCAGCTTTATAAAGATTTCCTTCGATTGAGAAATATGCCTTTCCTTCTTCGAAAGTAACATAATCCACAAAGCCTCTGGTCTGTGTCGATTTTCCGCTCGAGTCGGTACTCTCGATAACAACTTCTTTGCCGACATAGGAACTGTATCTTGAAAGTTCCATGGTGGTGGACATATTGTTAAGAGCTTCAACCTGTGAGAACTGTGCGTACTGTGAAATATATTCGGTGTTGGATGTGGGCTCCAAAGGATCCTGATACTTCATCTGAGCAACAAGCAGCTGGAGGAACGCGTCCTTATCCATGCCGGAATTGCTCTCGCTTGATTTGGTTGAAAGGGAATCCTGTGATGCCGATGTGATTATCTCACCGTTTTTAACTGTAGCTGATATTGATGACATACATTCTCCTTCCGGGTTAAGCCATGAAATCAACGGTATTTCCGTTAGCCGCCATCATCTGAGCCGCAATCTTCTCGTCCTCTTCCATGTCTTCCATATCGTCGTCATCCGCATAATCTCCAAGATTAATTCTTCTGGTGCGCTTGGGATTTCCGTCTCCGGATTCATTGGATCTTCCGGTATCGCTGCCCTGTTCAAACGCATGGGATGCAACAGTAACTTCAACCGCTTCGATCTTGATGCCCTGAGATTCAAACTGTTCGATCAGTCTGGTCATCTGGCTTTCAACTGCGCTTCTTACCGCTTCGTTTTCGGTTACAAAGCTTGCGGTCAGAACTCCTGCGTTATTGGTAACATGGATATGAAGTGTTCCGAGTGATGCGGGATGAAGCTGCATCTCGACATCGGAATAATCTCCGTCCGTAACCGTCTTCATATGATCGAGTATCTGATCTGCAATCTCCTGAGCAGAAGTCGAATAAGTAAAAGGCGTTTCCTGAACCGGTGCTTCGCCTTCTGTCTTGATCTCCTCAAAAGAAGACATATTGCTCATCATATGATCTTCGGTATTTCCGTCTTTTTTCGCTTCGAAATTCCTGTTTTGATTCTCGGGCTTTTCAGCCTTCATGACAAGAGTTTCACTTCCGACTTCCTTACCGTTTTCGGATACATCCGTACGGATGAAATTGCCGTTTGAATCTCTCTCGTATCTGACCGTTTCGGGTCTGTCAGATGCCTTGGGTGTCTCTGCGGAAATCTTATCATCAGTTTCAACAATGACACCTTCGGGAATTTCGTTTCCTTCCTTGGAAAGAGTTTCGGAAACAAGTTCTTTCAGTTCTCCGATATTAAGGTCTTCGATACCGCTTTCTTTTCCGAGGATCTCGTTAAGAGCTTCCATCGAGCGGTTGAAAAGATCGTAATTCGTTTCATCGGTAAGAAGTGATAACCTTGAATCCGCACCGAGTGCCTGAACCAATACCTGAGAAAGAACTTCTCCGTCCAAAAGCTGCATCTTGTCGATGCCATTCTGCTGAAGAATGCCTTCAAGTTCTTCAGGGTCGATTCCGAGAATCTCGGTGATCTTCTGCACAAGTTCCGCTATCTGAACAGCCAGAACTTCCTGTGCACTTACAATATCCTCATCCTTGAGCACTCCGCCGGCCTCAGCATTATCCGCTGCTTTGGTATCTCCGGCTTCGTCAGGGCTTTCCTTGCCCTTCACATCTGTCTTTGACGCTTCGTCGTCTTTGGATGCTTTGTCCGTTTTAACAGGTGTCTGTTCGGATGACTTATCGGTAATATTGTCATTACCCGAATTTACATCCTTGCGAAGATCGGTTCCGCTGTTATCCTTAGCCACATAAGTGGTAAGATTGTCGGCCTTTCCCGCATTTGCCGCCTGATCGTTCCAGATTGATTTAAAATCGCTTCCGCCCGGAACAGGCTGCACGGAATTCACACCGGTTAAGGTCAGCTGATCCATCAGACCCGAGGCATCCGTGATAGGTGTGATGCCCATTATGCAATTCCTTCCTTTCTCCCATAGGGGTTATCGCAGAGTATACCCTGCTGGGATATATATCGGTAGGATGAACAAAATTCTTTAGCTTTCGGGATCGAGTATTTTGGTGATCCTTGCAGCTATTTCTTTATCCATTTCGTTGAATATGGCTGCCCTGTCCTCGGGATTCATGGCACCGAGTATTCTGGCGGCAAGCTGTATTCCCTCCGTGTCCGTCATCTGCTCGAAAAGAGCGGCCGCCTCTTTGGGCTTCATGCTTGAGTATGCGCTGACATAATTCTGTATCTCGGCAGACTCCTGGAGCTCCTCTATAACCTGTTTGTAAAGGAATTCCGCAGTGGTGGGATCCATAGTTTCGTAGTATTTTACATACTCCTCGGCTCCCGGACCGTTCTCCGCATAGATAACTTCCTCATAAAACTCATTTCTGATACGCTGGAAATCAACCTGCATCGTCTCAAACTCGGAAAGTCTGGTAACCTCGGCTTCCAGAGCGGTTATTCTCTCATCCTTGGTAACCGAAGCATTCTTAATGGCATCGAGTTCGGTTTCAAGAGCATAGATTCTGTTAACGGCATCCTGAAGATTGGTATAGCCTCCGTACATCTCGGGATCGAGAGTTTCGGACACCGCACTCTTGGGAAGGATCTTGTTAAGTACAGGCACATCCTTAAGTATGGGAGTAAGAACGGAGCTTCCGAAGCCTCCCACATCTATCTTGATCATTACAATAGCAACAACCAGCCACAACAGCACGATAAATAAAGTGGCGATAAATGTAACAAATCCGCCTCCCTCTTCATCAGCCTCAAGTTCTTCCTCCTGCTTGGCGATTTCCTTGGCACGCTTTTTGGCTTCTTTTTTCTGAGCTGCCTGCTCTTTTTTCAGCTTTTTCTTCTCTTCCTGGAGGCGCTTTTTTTCTTCCTGCGCCGCTTTTTCTTCAGGTGTAAGTTCTTTAGCCATTTTCTGTCACCTTCTGTCCGTAAGTGTAAGTTGTCAGTTCGTCTATGGTCTTACTCTCGGCTCTGTTTTCTTCACGTATGAATTCGTCAAACTGTTTTTCTTTGAGTTTTTCGTGGGTCTTTCTTTCTTTGACCGCTTCCTCAAGCTGGGATCTTGCGTTTTCCAGAGCTGTTTCCGCTCTGCTGACATTCAATCTCTGCTCGGCAATCTTCTGATCGATTATGATACGGGCCATCTGGGAATCTTCTATCTCGTGCATATCAAGATCACCCTTAAGCACTTCAACCGCATGGCGCTCGATTTCTTTTTTACGTTCAAGAAGTGCATCCAGGGCATCGATCTCCTGATCAAGCCTTCTCTTCGCATCACCGAAAGCCTGCTTGGCCTGAGTCTCCATTTTCTCCTTGATACTCAGGATGTTTTGCATTTTGTATCGGAATCTGGCCATTTATGCCTCCGTGCAAAGAAAAATCATACAGGGCTTATTTGGATGCATCGTCTTTAAACAGCTCTTCCAGCAGATTAACGCTCTCTTCAAACGTGTATTTCGCATCCGTATCCTGACAAAGGAAATCGTTAACGGCATTGATCTTGCTGATTGCATAGTCGATGTTGGGGTTCGATCCGCTTTTATATGCGCCGATATTAATAAGGTCTTCGGCTTCGTTATAGGTTGCCAGAACAGTCTTAAGCTTGCTGGCAGCCTGCTTATGCTTTTTATCGCAGATGGAACTCATACATCTGGAAATGCTCATGAGTACATCTATAGCGGGATAATGGTTCTTATGTCCCAGCTTTCTGTCCAGCATTATATGTCCGTCGAGAATACTTCTGGCAGTATCCGTTATGGGCTCGTTAAAATCATCTCCGTCTACCAGGACGGTATAAAGACCGGTGATGGAACCTTTGTCGGAATTACCTGCCCTTTCCAGAAGCTTGGGCATCTCGGAATAAACCGAAGGAGGATATCCTCTGGTGACGGGCGGTTCTCCGCTGGCAAGTCCTATCTCACGCTGTGCCATGGAGAAACGGGTGAGGGAGTCCATCATCAAAAGAACGTCTTCACCCTGATCCCTGAAATATTCCGCTATAGCAGTGGCAGTAAGCGCCGCTTTCTTTCTTTCGAGTGCGGGTCTGTCGGAGGTAGCGACAACAACAACGCTCCTCTTCATACCCTCTTCTCCAAGGTCTCTTTCTATGAATTCCCTGACCTCTCTGCCTCGCTCTCCGATAAGAGCAATGACGTTGATATCAGCTTTTGTATTACGTGCAAACATACCCATAAGGGTAGATTTTCCGACACCGGATCCGGCAAAGATTCCGATTCTCTGTCCCTTACCGAGAGTGATCATTCCGTCTACGGCTTTTACACCCAGAGGAAGAACTGAATCGATGATTGCTCTGCTCATGGGATCGGGAGGTGCATTCTCAACGGAATACCTTTCTCCCGTGATCTCGGTTCCGTCTGCAGGTTCTCCGAGGGCATTAAGAGTTTTGCCAAGGAGCTGTCTGCTTACGGTAACGGCAAGAGGATAACCCGTATTGATAACCACGCTTCCCAGTCCTATACCGTCGGTAACGCCATAGGGCATCAGAAGTGTTCTTTTGTCTTTAAATCCTACGACTTCCGCAAGAATCTCCGCGGATGAAGTTTCACCCGTCTCTTCGTTCTTGGGTATTATCCTGCACAGGTCTCCGAGCTTCGCATCGGGGCCCGCGGATTCAATGGTAAGCCCGACAACATTAATAACCTTTCCCATCTTTTTGAAAAAGGTAAACTGTACGGCTTTATTATATTTTGAATAGTCGACATCCTTAACGCTTACCATGACTTATCATATAAACAAAGGCCGGCAGTCCCGGCCTTTTAAATTACGAATCATCCCTGCTGTAAGACAGCATTCTGAGCTTGGTTGAAAGCTCGGACAATTCCGTGCCGAGACTGCAGTCAAATATTCCTCCGTCAGTCTCGATCATACATGAATCGGGAGGAAGAGAAATGTCTTCCATTATCTCGATGATGCTTCCGGGAACCTTTACCGCTTCTTCGAGAAGTCCCTTTCTGGAATTTACGTAATCAAAATTATCTTTGCTGATATGTATAAAAAAGCTTCTTGCACCTTCAATGTTTCTGAGCGCGTTTGCCACAAGATGTCCGGCAATGGTCTTGTGAATCTTCAGATCGGTCTTAAGGATATGCTCATATACATCGGTGATGGTCTCGACCAGCTCAGGTTCCATATCATTGAGTCGCTTCTGATACAGCTCCTCAAGTTCTTCCTTTTCTTTGTCGAGAGCTTCCCTCATATCCTGCATTTCCTGAGCAGCTTTACTCATGCCCTCGGAATAACCGGATTCAAAGCCCTTGTTTCTGGCCTCTTCCGTAACGGAATCGGCTTTGGCCAATGCATCTCCTTCTATCTTGGCGGCGGATGCTTTTGCGGTATCTATTATCCTCTCGGCTTCCATATGTGCCGCATCAAGCATTGCCTGTGTATCGACATGGGGCTCGCTTTTTATGACATTACCCGAAAGGCCTTCGGAAAACTCCTGAAATTCTCCGCCGGCTTCACCTTCGGGATAAAGATCGCTGTCAAAAGTAACTCCCTGAACAAGCTCTTCGACTCCTACACTGTCGGCATTTATTCCATCGACAAAGCCCGAATTCTCCGGTCTTTGCATTTTATAGCCGAGTGCATCGATCCTTTTTTTGACAAGCTCGTTCATATCGATAACGCGCTTGTCGCTACCCATATTCATGTAAGATGTTTTATATAAATTAGACAACTATCTCGTCTCCACCGCCTCTGGAGATTACGATCTCGCCGGAATCTTCCAGTTTACGGATAATATTAACAATCTTCTGCTGAGCTTCTTCAACATCCTTCATACGGACAGGACCCATGAACTCCATATCTTCCTTGATCATCGTAGCAAGACGCTTGGACAGGTTGTTGAATACGGCATTCTGTACCTGTTCGTTGGCAGCCTTAAGAGCGATACCGAGATCATTATTATCTACATCACGAAGAACTCTCTGAATTGATCTGTCGTCAAGCAGCAGGATGTCTTCGAATACGAACATCTTCTTTCTGATCTCGTCCGCAAGTTCGGGCTCTTCGATTTCGAGGGATTCCATGATGTGCTTTTCAGTTCCGCGGTCAACAGAGTTGAGGATCTCAACAACGGAATCGACACCGCCGATGATGGTGTAATCCTGGTTAACAAGCGAAGCAAGCTTCTGCTCGAGGATGGATTCGACTTCTTTGATAACATCGGGACTGGTTCTATCCATGACTGCAATTCTTCGCGCTACATCCGCCTGTCTGTCAGGTGCAAGACCGGATATGATCTGTGCGGCCTGCTGAGGAGCAAGGTACGACAGAATAAGTGCTATGGTCTGAGGATGCTCATCCTGAATGAAGTTGATGAGCTGTGAAGCATCTGTCTTACGCACAAACTCAAAAGGCTTAACCTGCAGTGACGCGGTGAGTCTGCCGATGACATCCATTGCCTTTTCACTGCCGAGCGATTTCTCAAGAAGCTCCCTCGCATATCCGATACCGCCTTCTGCGATATACTGCTGAGCAAGACATACGCCATAGAACTCTTCTAGAACAGCTTCCTTGACATCGGGGCCGACGGTTCTGGTATTGGCAATCTCAAGAGTAAGCTCTTCAATCTCCTCTTCCTTGAGATGCTTAAATATGCCCGCACTTCTCTCGGGCCCCAATGTGATAAGCAGTATTGCGGCCTTCTGAAGTCCGCTTATTTCAGATGATGAGCCGAAAGCCATTTCAGTAATCTCCTATGATCAACCCCAGTCGTCGGTCAGCCAGTTACGCAGTAGCGCTGCTGCGGCTTCGGGATTTTCATCAACAAACTTTTCAATCATCTTTCTGGTCTCGGATTTATTCTCGACATCAATATCCTCAAGCTGAGGCTCGGGACTGGACTGAAGAAGATCCTCGACGGAAAGTTCGGGAGCAGTCTCCTGCTCTTCCTTCTTGGAACCCATGCTCCTTAAGATGACAAATGCAAGAAGGCCGAGGATCAGGATAATAAGGAATGCGGAAAGAACCGTAGTCCAGCTGATCTGAAGACTTTCTTTGTCATAGAATATCGGGGATTCGTATGCAACAATAGTGATATTTGATACGGGAATACCCGTTGCGTTCGCCGCTACGGAATAGAGATCTTCGTCAACCTCAAGCTTACGGTCTGCGGAATTGGCAAGCTTATACTCTTCCCATGTGGTTCCGTCGAGAAGTCCCTGTGCCTCCACATCTTCCTCATGAATCTCTTTATATGTGATGGCAGCGATTGACATCGAAGAGTTGTTATAATTGATTGCGCCCGCAGGAGTAACCTTATATTCAGATGATTCGTTGGGAAGATAATCTCTCTCGGTCTCAGCGGATGATGAGGAGCTCTGACCGTAATCACTGGTTACATAAGTGGTACTCTCACCGTTAGAATCGGTTCCGGGAACACCGCCGACACCGTTTTCGGACGAGGACTCGTAAGTCTCTTCGTGTGAAAGCATACCTTCGGTACGGTCGGAATTTGCATAATACTCTTTAACAGTCTTCTCGTAATTGGAGTAATCCATATCGAGATGGCTGGTAACTTCTACGTTATTGTAATTGGGAGTTCCGAGGAGAACTTTTTTAACCTGGTTGGCGATCATTGCCTCAGCCTGGTTTCTGAGTTCCTGCATGGAATTTGCGATACCGGATGAAGAATAATCATCTCCGCCCGCAAAAAGAAGTGTTCCGTCGGAGTCAAGAATCGTAATATTTGCGGTATTGCTGTTTCCGAGGAATGTCTGAACAGCCTTTGCAAGATTAGCTGCCTTATTGGCGGTAAAGCTTCCGTCATGCTCGATCTGAATATATGCGGACGCTTCCTCTTCGTTGGATATAAGAGTTCCGGTATCTTCGGGAATGTTCAGGTTAACCTTGCAGTCATCAACTCCTTCTATGGACATGATGACGGCTTTGAGTTTGTTTTCCAGATAAAGCTGATATCTCTTTGCGGTATCACCGGTGGTGGTGGAAAGAGAACTTGTAAGAGCATCTTCAAGGCTGTAATCATCGGGAACGAATCCTGATGAACCGAGAGCAAGTTCCGCAGCCGTATACTGATTGGTCTCTACGCTGATGGTAAGTGCATCCTGGGATTCGATATGAGCGATAGCCGCTTCATCGAGAACCGCGATGATCTCGGATGCTTCTTTGGTGGAGCTTGCGGTTATCAGCACCTTGTACTTGGGTCTCGATACGAAAAAGACGATAAGTGCAAATACAACAACGGAAAAGACAGCAAGGCCTATGATTATGCCTTTCTGTCTCGAGGTGAATTTGTTCCACCACTCTTTAATCCTGTTCAATAATTCCTTTATTCTCTCAGGCATTTATTCCCGCCTCCGAAAAAAATTTCGTCGCTCATCCCTGCAAGCAGGATCAAAATAATTTAAATCTGAATCTGCATAAGCTCTTTGTAAGCTTCGAGAAGTTTATCCCTTATTGCTACCGTGTACTGCAACGCGGTCTCGGCTTTCTGAAGAGCAATTGTAAGATCATGAGTTGAATCGGACTGACCGAGTGCAAAGAGAATTTCCTGATTCTCCGCATCGGACAAGTATGCGTTCGTGGTTTTGATACCTTCGACCGCACTGTTAAATACGGACGAAAAAAGAGTACCGTCCGATGATTCTCCCTCTATAGACCTGACACCGGTAGCTCCTCCGATCTTCCTGTAATCACCGGCACCGGTCAGTTCATGTACAAGCGATGCATTCATCTGTTCACCTCAAACTATGATCAGCTTCCCTGTCCTATCTGAAGTCCCTGCTGAGCCATTGACTTGGCCGCATCAAATGCGGTTGCGTTAGCTTCATAAGAACGGCTCGCATCGATAAGATTGGTCATCTCCGTAATGATATTTACATTGGGATACATTACATATCCGTTTTCATCCGCATCGGGATGTGAAGGATCGTAGACCATGTTCTGAGGAGTGACTTTGTCTTCAAGAACTCTGGCAACCTTAACACCCTTTCCGGCATAATTCTTACTTACGCTGTTAAGAACATGACTGAAGGTGTCGCTTCCGCGGACTCCCTTCTCCTCGAAATAAACAACCTTTCTGACATAAGGATCGCCGTCCTGAGTACGCGTGGTATTGGCGTTGGCTACATTCTGGGATATGATATCCATTCTGTAACGCTGGGCGGTAAGTCCGGATGCGCTTATATCAAAAGCCGTAAACATTCCCATAGCATACTCCTTTCATTACTTCATGACTTTCTTGAAGTTTGTAAATTCTGCGGTAAGAGCCTTCATAAGGCCCTGATATTTAAGCTGGTTTCTGGCAAGAAGAACATTCTCGTTCTCTATATCAACATTGTTCTTGTCGGTTCTGTACGAAAAAGAAGACGCATCGGTATAAGCTCCCACATTAAGTCTTCTGAGCTTAAGATTGGCAACCTTCTCGTCCATTGATTCCGATCTGCGGTATCCGAGTTCTTTTTCCAGAACGGATTCGAAATCAACATCCTGTCTCTTATAACCGGGAGTATCCACATTGGCAATATTATTGGCAATGCACTGGTCACGAAGCCAGGCAGCATCTGCCGCCTTGTCGAGAACATTGATATAATCGAATGCATTTGTATTAATCATAAATGCTCCTTTTTATGATACCTCACCAAATATTAATTATACTTAAATCGTCCAAAAACACAATATGTTTTTAGGAAAAGACTGTTCACCCACTAAATATGGTGTAGATATATAACATGCGTTATAACCAAAACCGTGTAAAACAAAAAGGACCTGCCCGAAAGCAAATCCTTTTATAAATCACTCCTATAATCTTTTATCTAATCTTTTCCTTGAGTGCATTATACCACGGGGCAGGTTCCGATTTCAACCTTTATCTGATCCCCTGTGAAATCCTCATGGATTCGATCTCATCGAAAACATACTCGTTAAGGATCTTGATATATGTACCCTTCATACCGGATGATCTGGACTCGATTATGCCGGCACTTTCAAACTTCCTGAGTGCGTTTACGATAACACTTCTGGTAATGCCGACTCTGTCAGCTATCTTGCTGGCAACAAGTATTCCCTCGTCACCTTCAAGCTCATCGAAGATATGAACGATAGCCTCCATCTCGGAAAAAGAAAGAGTGCTGATAGCTGATTTTACGACTGCAATCTTTCTGCTCTCTTCCGCGCTTTCCTCGCTGACACTTCTGAGCATCTCAAGTCCGACAACCGTGGTGCCGTACTCAAGCAGAATGATATCGTCTATGTCGTACTCTTTGTCCATACGGTATACAAAAAGAGTACCGAGACGCTCTCCCGCAATTTCAATGGGAGTTACGATAGCTTTGTAGACCTTGGTATCCGTCTTCTCAAATCCGAGGGTATCAAGATTGACATTCTCTTTGGTCGAAAGAACGGAAAGCAGTCTTTCGTTGAGCATCTTGTCGATGAACTCTCCGACTTCGCCGCCTATCAGTTCCGTGATGGGATCTTCATCGGGAAGAATTCCGCGTCCGAGAAGTTTACCCTTGCGGCTGATGACAATAACGCTCGAAGAAAGAATATCTCTCATTACCTGACAGATATCATTGAAGACCACTTTGCTCGAATTGTTGTTGTGAAGCAGTCTTCCTATTTTCCTGGTTTTATCAAGAAGCTGTACACTACTCATATCGGCCTCCGAGGAATAAACAATTACGCCTACGAAAGAATGATATCAGATAAAATCAGGTATTTCAATTCGAATTTTCAGATATTTTGCAAAAATATCTTAATCTTTAAAAAAATTAGTTAAATTTTTGACTAAATTTATTCTTCGGTCTGAGGAATGTTCTCGGAATAGCCGCATTCTTTGTCGGAGCATACATTCTTCTTTCCTTTGGTAACCATGTATTTACCGCACTTGGGGCACATCTTTCCTGCAGGCTTATCCCAGCTCATGAACTCACAATCGGGATATCCGAGACAGCCGTAATATTTTCTTCCCTTACGGGTGATCTTGATAACGACTTCACTGCCGCATGAAGGGCAGGCAATACCGGTCTTCTCGTAATAAGGCTTGGTATTCTTACAATCGGGATAACCGGGACAAGCAAGGAATTTTCCGCTGGGACCGTATTTGATAACCATCCTGCGTCCGCACTTTTCGCAGATCTCGTCGGATTCCTCATCACGAATCTCAACTTTCTCAAGCTCCGCATTTGCTACGTCAACGGATTCCTTAAGATCGGGATAGAAATTCCTGATAATGGTCTTCCACTTTACATCGCCCTCTTCAACTCCGTCGAGAAGGCTCTCGATATTTGCGGTGAACTTAGCATCAACGATCTGAGGGAACGCCTGACCCATAAGATCGTCAACGGCATGTCCGATATCTGTGACATAAAGGTTCTTCTGTTCCTTGGTAATATATCTTCTCTTGATAAGAGTTGTGATCGTAGGTGCGTAAGTGCTGGGACGTCCGATTCCCTGTTCTTCAAGTGCCCTTACAAGTGAACTCTCGGTATAGTGTGCGGGAGGCTGTGTAAAGTGCTGTTTGGGATCAAGCTCGTTAAGCTTAAGATCCGAATTTTCGGTTACTGCCTGATCAAGACTCTTTTCATCTTCAACATCATCGGACTGTACGTATACTTTTCTGTATCCGTCAAAAACAAGACGGCTGGATGAAACAGTAAAGATATGCTCTCCTGCACCGATCTTGATTGAAAGCGTCTCATAAACGGCGGGAGTCATGCAGCTCGCAAGGAATCTCTGCCATATAAGCTTGTAAAGTCTGTACTGATCTCTGGAAAGCTGGCTCTTTATAGACTCGGGCTCTCTTGTAAGGAGCGTGGGTCTGATGGCTTCGTGAGCATCCTGTATTCTTTTGCCGGTTCCTTCCGAAGCATTCTTTCCTGCAGCATATTCTGCGGAAAAATTATCCTTAAGATAATTCTCGGCCTGAGCCATTGCTTCATCTGAAACTCTGGTGGAATCGGTTCTGAGGTAGGTGATGATACCTACTGTTCCCTCTCCTTTGATCTCGATTCCTTCGTAAAGCTGCTGAGCAACGCTCATGGTTTTGGAAGTCGAGAAGTTAAGGCTCTTGCCTGCTTCCTGCTGAAGAGTTGATGTAGTAAAAGGAAGAGGTGCTTTCTTCTGTCTGGTTCCCTTGGTTACATCATTAACAACAAACTTCTCTTTCTCTACGGCTTTGATGATCTTATCAACATCTGCCTTGGATGAGAGCTTGGCTTTCTCGGAACCTGTTCCGTAATATTTTGCGGTAAGAGGTTTCTTCTCACCTTTTATTCCGAGTACGGCATCAAGAGTCCAGTACTCTTCGGGTATGAATGCATCAATCTCCGCTTCTCTGTCGCAAACCATGTGAAGGGCGGCGGACTGGACACGGCCTGCGGAAAGTCCGCGCTTAACCTTTGCCCACATAACGGGAGAAATGCTGTATCCTACAATACGGTCGATTACACGTCTGGCCTGCTGAGCATCAACAAGATTCATGTCGATCTCTCTGGGGTGCTTGAGAGATTCTTTGACCGCATTCTTGGTGATCTCATTAAAGGTGATTCTGTAACATTTCTTATCGGCAAGGGAAAGCGCTGCCTGAAGATGCCAGCTGATTGCCTCTCCCTCACGGTCAGGGTCCGTTGCGAGATATATATTATCCGCTTTCTTGACTTCCTTTCTAAGAGAAGCAAGAATCTCGCCCTTTCCTCTTATAGTAATATATTTAGGCTCGAAATCATTATCGATATCCACTCCCATGGAACTCTTGGGAAGATCCCTTACATGTCCCTGGGATGCGGTTACTTCATATCCTGAACCGAGAAACTTCTTTATGGTCTTGACCTTCGCGGGTGACTCCACTATTACAAGATTTTTTGCCATGAATGTCTCCTTAGGACTTTTTTTCTCTACTAAAACCAAACGTAAAGATATATACAACAAAAAAATTAAAAAAGCAAATATTGAGTTGTCCGGAAATTATTCGGTACATCGGGGCAACAAAAAAGTCGAGGTATAAAACCTCGACTCTTCTTTCGCAGCTGGTAGGGGAATCGAACCCCTGTTTCCGCCGTGAGAGGGCGGCGTCTTAACCGCTTGACCAACCAGCCATTTGCAAGTCGCTTCTTACGTGCGACTTGCTTATATTACAATACAAATAAATAAAATGCAAGAAATAATTTTTTTATTTTAAAAAACTTTTTTATGCACCGAACATATCGAAAATACTCATCTGGTTCGATTCGGGGATATCGCCGAGTATTCCGAGCTCTTTAAGCTTTTCGGTTATGGTGCCTGAAGCCCTTGTCCTGTCCCTGAAATCCTGACAGCTGAGGAAAGGTCCTTTCTTACCTTCAAAAGCTATAGCTTCGGCTACGGATGCACCCAGTCCTACGATACTTGTAAGTGCGGGCATTATCTTTCCGTCAAGCACCTGGAATTGATTTGCTTTTACAAGAGCCAGATCGATGGGCATGAATTCATAGCCTCTCGCATGCATCTCCTGTACGATCCTCATATCGGACATCTGGTCGACTTCAGTATTGGAAAGCTTCTCCGCATTCTTATCTTTTTCGGAAAGTTCTTTTTTCTTTTTCAGTTTATTAAGTTCATCCTCAAGAGCTGCCTTACCTCTGCACATAAGTTCATAGTTAAAGGCTTTTGCTCTGATGGAATAATATGCGGCATAGTACTGAAGCGGATAATGTACCTTACAGTATGCGATTCTCCAGGCCATCATAACGTATGCTGCCGCATGTGCCCTGGGGAACATATACTCGATTCGCTCTGCGGACCATATGTACCAGTCGGGAACACCGCACTTTACCATATCCGCCTTCCACTCAGGCCAGTCCTTAAAGGTTATCTCGCCCTGGGCATTGCGGCTTCCCGCAACCTTACCTTTACGGACTGCTTCCATAATATTGAAGGACTCTTCGGATTCAACGCCCTTACCTATAAGATAGGTCATGATATCGTCACGGGTACAGATTGCGGTGGAAATATCCGCGGTTCCGTTTGATATCAGTACTTCAGCATTGTTCTGCCATACATTGGTTCCGTGTGAAAGACCGGATATTCTGACCAGGTCAGAGAACATTTTGGGTTTTGCCTGAAGAACAAGGTTTATCGCAAAGTCGGTACCGAACTCGGGGATACCCAGACATCCCAGTTTGCATCCGCCGATATCTTCCGGAGTTATACCAAGTGCTTCCGTTCCCCAGAAAAGACTCATGACATCCTGTCCGTCAAGCGGAATATCCTTGATGGGATCAAATCCGATGAGATCCTGAAGCATTCTTATCATGGTAGGATCATCGTGTCCCAGAATATCAAGCTTGAGCAGGTTATGATCGATCGAATGATAATCGAAATGAGTCGTTATAGTATCGGTCGTCATATCATTTGCGGGATGCTGAACGGGAGTGAAGGTATTGATATCCTCACCGTTTGGAAGAACAACGATTCCGCCGGGATGCTGGCCTGTTGAACGCTTAACGCCCTCGCAGCCCTTCTGAAGAAACTCAACTTCCGCGTTACGTCTTCTGACACCGCGCTTTTCATAGAATTTCTTGATAAATCCGAACGCGGTTTTTTCCGCAACGGTACCAACGGTTCCGGCTCTGAATGTCTGTCCCGTTCCGAAAATTACTTCCGTATATTTATGTGCCTTTGACTGATACTCACCGGAGAAGTTAAGGTCAATATCGGGCTCTTTGTTTCCCTTGAATCCGAGGAATGTTTCGAAAGGGATATCAAAGCCTTCTTTACATAGATTTTCACCGCAAACGGGACATACCCTGTCGGGCATATCCACTCCCGCTTTTCCGCGGAATTTCTTAACCTCTTCCGAATCAAAATCGTAGAAGTGACACTTTGCACAGTAATAATGAGGAACCAGAGGATTAACCTCAGTGATTCCCGCCATTGTCGCGACAAACGAACTTCCTACGGAGCCTCTGGATCCTACCAGATATCCGTCCTCAACGGATTTCCATACAAGTTTCTGTGCAATGATGTACATGACGGCAAATCCGTTTGTGATGATGGACTTAAGCTCTCTTTCAAGCCTCTCCGTAACGATGGGCGGAAGTTCGGGACCGTAGATCTCATGTGCCCTGTTATAACAGATATCCGTAAGAAGCTTGTCGGAATCGGGAATAACGGGAGGACATTTATCGGGTCTTACCGGCGAGATAGTTTCGCACATGTCCGCGATCATATTCGTATTTGTAATGACTATCTCTTCCGCTTTCTGACTTCCCAGGAACGAGAAATCTTCCAGCATCTCTTCCGTGGTTCTGAAATATAAAGGCGGAGTCGGAGGAAGTATCCTGTCTCTGTTCTCGCTCTTTGAATCGTAGATAACATCTCTGTATAGGGAATCATCGGGATCAAGGAAATAAACATCACCTGTTGCGACAACCGGCTTATTGAAATCCTTGCCCAGCTCAATAACATTTCTGATCAGGTCTTTGATGTCATCGGTGGAAGTAACCGATTCATAATGAGTATCCTCAACCATGAATTCCATAACTGCAGGCGGCTGTACTTCCAGATAATCATAGAAGCCGACAACGGATGAAATCTGTTCATCGGTATGACCTTCAAGGAGAGCATCCATAAGTTCTCCCCTGTAGGTTCCGCTTCCGACGATAAGTCCTTCCCTGTATTTTTCAACCAGAGACTTGGGTATCTTCGGGAACCTGTTGAAGTATGTGATATGCGATTCGGATATCAGATGATACAGATGTATCCTTCCAAGCTCATTCTTCGCAAAAATAGTACAGCGGCTGGGTCTGAGTTTGGATATTGCGGATGCACTGGAGGATCCCTTCTTATTAATATCCGCAAGAGTCTGCATGCCCTCGGCTTCAAGCTGTTCAAGCATCTTGATGAAAATACCGGCGGTACACTCGGCATCGTCCACAGCTCTGTGGTGATGACCCAGGTCTACTCCCAGAGCCTTTGCCACGGCATCGAGAGTAAACTTGGAATGACCGGGAAGCTGGACTCTTGAAAGAGGAAGGGTATCGATATATACCGGATCCTGAGGCATACCAAGTTCACGGCATTTTTGCTTTACGAAGTTAACGTCGAATTCCGCATTGTGGGCAACCCATACACATCCCTCGCAAAAATCCAGGAATCTGGGCATCACAACGGATATGTTATCGGCGTCTTTTACATCATCATCGGTGATGGATGTGAGCTTTGTAATCTCATAAGGAATAGGTTCTTCGGGATTAACAAAAGTAGAAAGCCTGTCTACAATCTTTCCGTTTGAAACCTTTACAGCACCGAACTCTATGATCTTATTCTTAACGGGCGAAAGACCTGTCGTCTCTATATCGTAAACAACATAATCATTGTTCATCAGAGGAAGGTCCGCATTACCTGTTACTATCTTATGCAGGTCGTCTACAAGGTATGCGTCAACGCCGTAAAGAATCTTGAAAAAGTCCTGTCTGTCGGGATTGGGATCTCCGGCTTCTATACGCTTAGCCTTCTCTCCTTTTTTACCGCCCCACATATCATCCCAGACATGTCCGGCATCGGTAAAGCCCTGGACCACACCGTTATCCGTAAGTCCTACGGCCCTGTGACCCCATTTGAAAGCACGCTTAACGATATCCTTGGTCTCGGATACTCCGTCCATGTCACTCATCTTGGTGTGGCAGCGGAGCTCTACTCTCTTTTTGGATGAACTGTCCTTACGGGATGAACGGAAGTCATCAATCTTGACGATACCTTTTATATTACCGATGGTAAGGTCGCCTCTGTCGAATTTACCGTTACTTACGGATACAAATCCCGTAAGTCTGATAAAAGTTCCGGGATCGAGTTTCTCCATATAAGTAGCGCATTCCGGGGTGGGAACATATATCCTGCAGCTGATTGCATCCGTGAAATCCGCAATGTTGAAAGAAATGATCGATCGTCCTTCTTTGATATCGATGGATTTGTTCGAAAAGACCATGCCCTTTACGGAAACAGTGCTCATTCCTTCGTTGAGTTCGCTTAATGGAACAGTCTTTTCATCAGGATAAACGGATCCGTAAATTGCATTCGGATCATTCATCTTGGGAGCTTCTTTTCTGTATGAATTGTTTCTGAAATTGCCCTGTCCCGAGTATCCTCCTTTGAAGCCTCCTCCGCCGGACTGGGGCTTGGGATTTTCCGCAGCATTACGTTCGGGCTTGTCCTTCTTTTCGGAAGGCTCCTCCTGTTTCTTATCACCCTTATCTTTATCGGAAGGTACCTCTGCACCGAGGAATTTCTCTTCGGTCCTGTAGGCATTCTCCGTCGCATTTTTGATCATCTGAAGGAATGCGGCGTCGTCTTTTTGTTCTATTTTTACTTCATGATATGTGAATTCAATCGAACCGTTTGTGCCGAATCTTTTGATATATATTTCATTAAGAAGATCCGCAAATTCCTTCTCTTTGGCATGATAAACGGGAATATCCCCGAGAGAGATAATCATTTTATCCGGGGACTCAAATGAGACCTTTGCGGTCCTGATCATATTGAAGAAAAGAATACTGTTTTTCTCTATCTCGACGAGAGCGGAATCAACGTATTCTTCATATACTTTTTGAAGCGAAGGAGCTGAAGGAAGTTTGAAAGATTCAAAAACTTTGACCTTGGTCCTGGGATTATTTATGACCTGATTGGTGATCTCGCGTTCGAGTTCTTCGATGATATCTTTGGTGATTATATGATCACTTTCGATATAGACGTTAAAGAATTCATGATTTTTAGGCACCGTAACCTTGGTGACGGTGGTATCTTCCAGCAAAAGGGAAGCTTTGCTTTTTAGCTTCAGCTGAGGAAAAGCATCCTTAAATATAAAGCTCATATTCGGTTCCTTTCAAAAGAGGTCCTGCCGTGGCGCTCTCGCCTTCCCGAACAGGTACACAAAAATTTATCGCCGGTCACCCGTGCATTAAAATCTTATCACAAATAATAAAAAATGATGTCACAAAAATGTGACATCATTTTCTGCAATTTTTTTATTTTCCCCAGTTATCCAATTCGTCTTTCAGTGCATCCAGAAGCTCATTTTCAGGGACTTTCCTGATTATTTCACCGTGCTTCATAAGAAGCCCTTCTCCGATTCCTCCCGCTATTCCGAGGTCTGCTTCCTTGGCCTCTCCGGGACCGTTTACTGCACATCCCATGACGGCAAGTTTAATGTCATAAGGGTAATTTTCCGCTATCTTTTCAACCTGTCCCGCAAGGGATATAAGATCGATATTTGTCCTTCCGCATGTGGGGCAGGATACAACATCTATTCCGCCTTTTCTGAGGCCGAGAGTCTTGAGAATAAGCCTTGCGGCGGTTATCTCTTCGCAGGGGTCTCCGGTAAGAGAAACTCTGATTGTATCTCCTATTCCCTGACCCAGAATAAGCCCGAGTCCGACGGAAGATTTAATGCTTCCGCTTCTTACGGTACCCGATTCAGTGATTCCAACATGAAGAGGGTAAGGAGTTTTTCCCGCAAGGATTTCATGAGCCTTAACGCACATCATAACATCGGAAGATTTAATGCTGATGACCAGATTGTCATAGCCCATATCCTCTATCAGTTTTACTTTATCAAGCGCGCTTTCACAGATTCCGTCAGCTGTAACTCCGCCGTATTTTTCAACGAGATTCTTCTCAAGAGATCCGGAATTAACGCCTACTCTGATGGGAATGTTACGCTCTTTGGCGCAGTCTACAACGGCCTTAACCTTGTCGCTCGATCCTATATTTCCGGGATTTATACGGATCTTGTCCGCTCCGTTCTCCATAGCCATAATGGCCATCTTGTAATCAAAATGAATGTCCGCAACAAGAGGTATGGAGATCTGCTTTTTGATCTCCGTAATCGCTTTGGCGGAAGCCTCATCGGGAACAGTACATCTGATGATCTCGCATCCCGCTTTTTCAAGTGCGTGTATCTGGTCCACGGTGGCTTTTACATCCGCAGTCTTGGTATTTGTCATCGACTGTATCGCTATCGGATTACCGTGACCGATCTTTACTCCGCCGATGTTTATCTCTTTGGTATTATCTCTGTATGACATATTTCCTCCGTTCGTGTAAAGGTATTATACCACTGTTTTGGTCTTGACATAAGAAAGCCGTGTGACATAAAATCAACTCACGCATTATCTTGGGCATTCGCCCTCTTTTCCCATGTGAAAGAAGACAGAAAGGACAGGTTTGGATATTAACGACAGACCTTATGCGTTCTGGCTTGTTTCAGTGCCCTGGATCGGACAGGGACCGGTTCCGAAAATCTTAAATGCATTCGGTTCTCCCAAAGAAGCTTTTCTTGCTTCCGATGAAGAACTGATGAGAAAAACAGGTTCTAAGCAAGTCTCCGAACTTATCAAATTCAGAAAAGAAAACAATATATTCCGTAAATACGACGAATTCATGTCAAGCGGCATGAAGCTTAGTTTCATATGGGATGAAGACTATCCGGAAAGACTCAAATACATCCCGGATCCTCCTTACGCACTCTTTTACTACGGACGTCTTCCCGAAAATAACAAGCTATCCGTTGCCATAATCGGAGCGAGACAATGTTCTCCATATGGTGTAAAAACGGCACACGAACTGGGCGTAAAGCTGGGTGAAAATGACGTGAATGTAATCAGCGGAATGGCATTCGGCATTGACGGCATCAGTCAGAAAGCTGCGATTGAGGCCGGCGGATATTCCTGCGCAGTACTTGGAAGCGGCGCAGATATCTGCTATCCCGACTCAAACAGCGATCTTTATGAAATGCTCAAAGAAAACGGTGGGATTCTTTCTACATATCCTCCCGGAACGCCTGCGGTATCCAGATTTTTTCCGCCCAGAAACCGTATAGTAAGCGGTCTTGCGGATGCAATTGTTGTAGTTGAAGCAAGAATAAGGAGCGGAACTCTGATCACCGTTGATATGGCTCTCGATCAGGGCAAGGATATATACGCGGTTCCCGGAAGACTGGATGATGAATTATCAGCGGGGTGTAACGGCCTTATCGGTCACGGTGCCAAGATATATCTGTCTCCTTCAATATTTATGAGCGATCTGCTTGATGACCATTTGAAGGATCTGGAATCAGGATTTTCCGTAATTTCCGATGGAGCACTTTTGAAGCCTGCATTTAATTCCGAAGCGGATAAAAGACACAGGAAATTTGAGGGAAAGAAAGATAAAGAACCGGACATTGAGGAAAGGCTTCTTGAGATCTACAGAGAACTCACTCTTTTCCCGCAGAGTGCGGAAGAAATCGATATTCACTTGAGAGAAAATGGAGAAACATCTCCGGGCGAAACAGGCATATGTCTGATACTTATGGAACTGTGCCTTGAAGGATATGCAGTACAGGTAAGCCCCGGATGCTTTTGCAAAAAATAAGGAGATAAAATGTTCAGCAATATATTATCAGCTGCCATTCAGGGAATTAATGCACAGATAATCAACGTCGAAACGGATATGTCAAACGGACTTCCGATGTTCAACATAGTGGGATCTCCGGGCCCCGAAGTCAAAGAGGCCAGAGACAGGATCAGGGCGGCGCTCAAGAATAATGATATTACAATACCCGCATCCAGAATAACCGTTAACCTCTCACCGGGAGATCTCAGAAAAGACGGAACCGCTTTCGATCTTCCCATGACTATAGGCCTGCTTACGGCAATGGAATATCTTCCCGGGGGATGTGCCGGAAACATGCTGTTTCTGGGCGAATTATCACTGGACGGTGAGATCAAACCCGTAAGAGGAGTTCTTCCCATTGTACAAACGGCAGCCCGAAACGGCATAAAAGAATGCATTATTCCTATCGATAACGCCAAAGAAGGTTCAATTGTACCGGGTATAAAAGTCAGAGGTGCACGGACAATAACGGAAGTCATTATGTACCTGATGACAAAAGATGAAGATATCCTGCCCTCGGTTTATACGGATCCGTTATCAATCATTGAAAAATGTAATGATATAATCCCGGATTTCGATCAGGTCAAAGGACAGGAAAGAGCTAAAAAAGCCGCAGTGATAAGTGCCTCGGGATTTCATTCTTTTATAATGACGGGGCCTCCCGGTGCGGGTAAATCCATGATTGCAAAAAGAATACCGGGGATACTCCCTCCTCTTTCACTATCCGAAAGCCTGGAACTTACGGCAATTTACAGTGTTGCAGGTAAGATGCCTAAAGGTAAAGCTCTCGTGACATCCAGGACTTTTCAGTCACCTCACCATTCCATATCCCGAAATGCACTTGTGGGAGGAGGCGCAGATCCGAAACCGGGAATAATCAGTCTGGCACACAGATCGGTACTGTTTTTGGACGAGCTTCCGGAATTCGGAAGAGATACGATAGAGAGCCTGAGACAGCCTCTGGAAGATAAAACAATACATATAGCCAGAGTTAAATACTCGGTGGATTACCCGTCTGATTTCCTACTTGTGTGTGCAATGAATCCATGCCCCTGCGGATACTATCCCGACAGAGGAAAATGCAGATGCACCGAAAATGAGATCAAACATTATCTGGCAAAAATCTCCGGACCGATTCTGGACAGAATTGATCTGTGTACCGAACTTAAAAATATAGATATATACGAAATAAGAGACGGCAAAGGAGGAATCTCTTCGGCAGAAATGTCCGAAATGGTCATGAAGGCCAGGGAAATGCAGGACAAAAGGTTTAAAGGAACGTCTTACCGCTTCAATTCGGATTTAAAAGCCGATGACATGGAAAAATACTGTGAGCTTGGTGAAAAGGAATTCGAACTTATGGAAAAACTCTATAAAGAGCTGTCCCTTTCCGCGCGTTCATATCACAGGATACTCAGAGTGGCCAGGACCATTGCGGATATAGACGGAAAAGAATACATCGATTCAAATCATCTGTTGGAAGCGGCATCATTCAGGCCTACAATGGAATATTTTAAGTGGGGGTAATAAAAAGGGCGACGCAATTGCGTCGCCCTTGAATATATATGGTAGGGGTGATCAGATCTTGATTTCCATTGCATCGGGATCCTGTGCGAAGTGAATAGCCTGATCGCGGTCGATCTTTCCTTCGTAGAAGAAGTTGCAGATTGCTTCGTCCATGGTGATCATACCCATAGCCTTGTTGGTCTGCATTACGCCCATGATCTGGTGTGACTTTCCTTCACGGATAAGGTTTCTGATAGCATGGTTTGCAAGGAGTACTTCGAATGCTGCTACACGGCCCTTTCCGTCATAGGTAGGAATGAGCTGCTGAGAAATGATAGCTTCGAGAACGCCCGCAAGCTGAATTCTGATCTGCTGCTGCTGGTGAGGAGGGAATACGTCGATAACACGGTCTACGGTTGATGCAGCACCGATGGTATGCAGTGTTGAAAGGACCAAGTGACCGGTCTCTGCTGCGGTAATGGCAGTTGAAATGGTCTCAAGGTCTCTCATCTCACCGACGAGAATAACATCGGGATCTTCACGGAGTGCGGCACGGAGTGCGTTTGCATATGAACCGGAGTCCATACCGATCTCACGCTGGTTAACAACAGATCTCTTATGCATATGGAGATACTCGATAGGGTCCTCAAGAGTGATGATATGAGCATCACGGTTCTCGTTGATCCTGTCAATGATCGAAGCGAGGGTTGTTGACTTACCGGAACCGGTAGGACCGGTAACGAGGATAAGTCCTCTCTTTCTCTCATGAAGATCGATAACAGCCTTGGGAACACCGAGTTTCTCGGGATTAGGGATCTCAGTACCGACAAGTCTGAGTGCAAGGCCTGCAGAACCTCTCTGTTTGAAGATGTTAACACGGTAACGTCCGAGAGCGGGGATGGAGAATGACATATCGTATTCACCGATCTCCTCGAATCTGCGTCTCTGCTCTTCGTTAGCGATAGACATGACTACGTCCAGAGTATCCTGAGGCATAAGTCTGTCATATCCTTCGACAGTAATAAGGCTGCCGTTAACTCTCATCTTGGGAGGTACGCCTACAGTGATATGTACGTCACTGGCGCCGGCATTTTTAGCCTTTTGCATCACATCATAAATGTCTACCATACTATTCACCCCTAAAAAAAATTTGTTTGTATATACCTCGTTCCTTATTCGGGAACGCTGATACCTGCCTGAGCAATGGCTGTCTGGTCCATAATGTAACGGTTATCGAGAGTCTTCATTACATCTACTACTCTCATATCCGAATATTCATGAAGTGACAGATCCATTATTGAGTTCTGTCTGAAAGTAATGACGGTGGGCTTCAGGATATTCTCTTCGTTTTCGTTGATGATAAGTGCTTTCTCTCCGGAATTAAGCACAACGCTGACTCCGGGGAAAAGAATATACACACTGTCCATCAGAGCTTTTACGACGTTTTGATCGTACAAGTCATCCTTATCCTGGAACTCCATGACAGCCTTGACTTCGGAAAGACTTTCACCGGTAAGGCTCATTCCGGTTATGGCATCATAGCGGCTTGCAACCTGAAGGATCTTAGCTTCAACAGACATCTTTCTGGTGTCAAGTTCCTCCTCGAGAGCTGCTGCTTTCTCGGCTCTTAATGCCTGCTGGGAAATTCTCTTAAGCCTGCTTCCGTCGGCACTGAAGCATTCCTCGATTATGTCCGCTCCATGTATTGCGTCATTATACATTGCCTCGAGAGTGCCCTTGTCCGTTTCTCCGCCGAAAACTGCAGGATTTGCGGAACCGAGTTTTCCGATGTCATGTATAAGAGCTGCGGTTACAAGTACAAGCCTGTCTTCAACAGAAATATTCATACGGCTTCCCATCATCGCACAAAGTATTGCCGTATTAAACATGTGTCTGCATACGAAATCATCCTTACTGCGGAGGTTCTGATAGAAATGAACCTTTCCTTCCAAATGTCCGTACTGACGGATTATCTGGCTTACGATTGTAGGGAGATTACGCTGTTTTTTGGTATTGAGGATTCTCGAGATCTCATCCTGAAGTGACGATACCGTCTTGATCTCGAACTTTTCAAAAGCAAGATCTTCCTCTGACATGGGAGGCAGAGGTTCTGCGGGCTCTAAGATATATATTCCGAGGAGCCCGAAATTTTTAACGGATTCGATACTTGCCGCAGTGAGTTTCGCATCTCTTTCATAAAGAAGAACCCCGCTTTTGGAATAAATGGGACGCGCGAGTCTCATTCCGCTTTTAAGGTCTTCCCACTTAACGAATTTCACTGTTACCCCCAAGCAAAACCAAATTTAATAAAAAATTAATACTTTCTAATAATACTATATTAGTAGTTAAATAACAAGCAAAACTATGCCGATTTTATCGGACTTAAGCGTTTACTTAACGCCTTTTTCCAGGTCAAATCCCGATGCGATTTTTCGAAGGTATTTCTCACCTCTTCCGGATGCCGCAAGAACAGGTGCATAAGCATCCCGGCCGCTTATACGGAACATGTACGGATAAGCACTGAATCTGTCCGCATATTTACGAACAAAATCAGTAATTCCCTTCTGAATCTCCTCTGCTTTTCGGATATCTATATCCGCACTTCCGTACCTGGGACCATCAGGATAATATCCGTCAAAGCAAGGATTGGGGGACGATAACAATAGTTCCAGGAACACATTGTAATCCGCCGAAGGATTATGCTTCTTGAGAAGATCCCTGTTGTGACTCTGTGAGAAAAGATAACTCTTAAGCTTTCCGCTTTGAAGGAACGGTTCGGATGCGTCGGGTTCGGAATTATATGGCGTATTTGTACCTGCAATCAGCCCGGTGATGCTGCACGGAATATTCCATACCTTTTCACACAGATAAGATATTGAAAGCGCTCCGCTTCCGGCCCAGCCGATATCAATGCATACAGCTTTCGAACAGTTTGAAAGAAGTTCGGTAAAATAAGCTTTTGCTGCAATCTCCTGCTCTTTATATGCCTCATTTACGACATTCCAATTCTTATTAAGGAATTCTTTGAGGTCTTTTGCATTTTTATTATCCAGAATGACTTGTTCCGATATTTTATCCGGAAGTTCTGTCTTCAGTTCCGGAAGCTCCATTGAATCAAGAACTTCGCCTACGGTAATCCCGCCGGAAATCTTATGATCTATGAACCTTCTGAAATAATCATGCTTGTCATATGAAGCCATCAGCTTGACCGCAGCTTTTCTTGACCACAGAACATATTCGGTGGGATCACCGGGATACAGATAATCATAGACCTTCTTCAGGATATCTCCGTCCCTGGACAGAAACAGAAGCTTGTCAGGTTTTTCGTTAAGGAAATAATCCCTGATATAGTTGCAATATCCAATTACAAATAATCCGCCGTAGATAAATCCGTATTCATACTCCATTGAGTATGTCTCAAGCCCTTTGTAAATATGGGAATTGACTGCTCCGCGATATGCACTTCCTATGATGGCTGACATATCATAAGGACGATAAGACAGCTGCATACGGTTTACATTTGGATAAAGAATCGAATCAAATCCGTTCTTTATTGCCATCTTCCCGTCGCTTCTCGGATTATCTCCGACATGTATCATTCTTGCTGAAGGTGATGCTTTCAAAAGGTCATCTTTTACCTTCCCGTAAAGACGGCCTTCGTATTTATTGATGCCATATTCATTGGATATATAAATACGCTGTGCACCGGTAAAACCGTTTTTATCAAGAATCCCCTTTATGACGGAAGAAGGCAGGTACATATCCGAAACGATGATCAATTCCTTGCCGGCATCTTTAAGAGCATTCCAGACCTCAAGCATATATGGATTGGCAAAGCAAAGTTTTTCCTCAGTCTCCGTCTCAATCCTGATGCCTTCTTTCGCATTCAATCCAGTTTCTTTTTCCAGTTCTTCCCAGATCTGCTCAAGAGTAACCTCGTATCCTTCGGAAGTTTTATGTACGATCTGCCTAGCCCTGCTCTCGGCATTTATACGAAGATTCTTAAAATCCTGAATTCCCAATTTCTCTCCGACAAAATAAAACAGATCCGCAGGTTCCGAAAAGGGCCTGAAGATAAGCGTATCGAATACGTCGAAGGATATAATGTCGTATTCTTTTACCTTATTTATAAGATTCGAAGCAGGCATGGGGCCGGACTTTACGGCATTCTCTGATTCGCTTTTTTTAATGGGAAGATTTTTGCTTTCGTAATATTCAGCCTGAGGCTTAACACCGAGAAAATGACATAACAAAATGTAATATGCGAAATTCAGCCAAAGCAAATAAAGCCATGATACAAACTTCTTAATACCTGAAGTACCGTCATGGAATTTATGATATCTGTATGCAATTCCGGGCTTGCGATTTACAAGCGCATTATATATGGCAAGTCTCATTTAAACATTTCCAAGAAGAACCCGGTTCAGATATTTTCCGGCAACCGCTTTCAGTTCCTTCATCAGATTAATATCAGTGGGTGCTTCCCTGTATTTATATCTCGGGAAATATCTCGTTATATGAAGTGGAATATCGGGGTCAAGAGAAGCAATCCATGCTGCTTCCTTTTCCATATCATCAAGACTGTCATTCAGACCGGGCACTATCAGTGAAGTAATTTCAACATGACTCTGTTGATACGACGCCTTGATGAAATCCATAACCGTATCAAGATCTCCGCCAAGCTTCCTGTACCCTTCGCCGGTAAAACACTTAAGATCGATGTTCATCGCATCGATATAGGGCAGGATTTCTTCAAGAATCGGAAGACATGCATTGCCGTTGGTAACAAGAACGTTCAGCATTCCCGCTTCATGAACAAGTTTTGCGGTATCACGGACAAATTCATAACCAACAAGCGCTTCATTATATGTATAGGCTATTCCGATATTGCCTTCAGAAATCGTATCCTTTGCAATTTCCAGAAGCTTTTCCGGAGCAACTGAGCGAAGATCTGTAAAATGCTGTTCCCCTGCAGCTGCTATATCGTAATTCTGGCAAAAAGGACATGACAGATTACATCCGTAGCTTCCCACGGATAAAATCATGCTCCCAGGATGAAAAAAGGCCAGCGGTTTCTTTTCGATGGGATCCAATGCGATGGAAGTAAGCTTACCGTAATTGGAACCAACAATCTTACCGTCACGGTTAATCCTTGCACGGCAAAGTCCGATACTGCCTTCAAACAATCTGCAGTGATGCGGACATACCGGACAAACAGACGTCTCAGACATGACGCACAACCTCAAAACGATACATCTTCACTCCGCCTTCATTGGGATCTATACCGGCTTTGCGCTTTGCAATGGCAATCTGTTCTTCAACGGAATCCACTCCGTCAAGATCAGGCAAAAGAAGCCCTCTCTTAAATCCCTTTTCAACTATGACACCGTAACGATTAACATCAAGCTGAGCAGGTGAAGCTATAGGCTCTTCCGGGCTGAGGATATCAACGTTTATCTCAAGGCTGTCCAGTTCCTCGGTTCTGATGGGCTCAAAACGGGGATCTCTTGTAGACGCGGCAATGGCATTTGAAATTATCTCGTACGCAATGTTCTTACAGGTAGGAGCAATAGTTCCGATACAGCCGCGAAGCTGACCCTTTTCATGAATGGAAACAAAGGCACCGGCTCTTCTATCCTTCATCTCATCCGTCAGTTCATCATCTGACGGTTCATAGGTCTCTCCATGAGTGATGAATTTCTCGATGGTGTTCTTAGCAAGCTCTACGTATTTGTCCATATCAAACCTCCGTATGATAAATGCAAAAACCGTAACCCACTCCAAATGTTGCTTCGTGCGAAAGCTTTTTAGTACTGTATTTTATGCCGTCAAAAGCTCCTCCCATTATGGTAAAGGATCTGTGACCGCATTCCATCGATGCATCAAGAAGTCTTTCATCATAATTCACCAACGATTTAAAATCTCCGGCTCCCATAGTCTCCATGATCTTCTCATCATAAACGGGGCCTTCCTTGTGGAAACCGTAGGGGCCGTCTTCTTTCTGGCAATGGCTGAGATCCCCGCTGGCTACAAAGACTACTCTTTGGTCTGTTTTATCGATTGCTTTTTTGATTGCTTTTCCGAAATCATAATGTGTCTGAAGATTGAAACCGGATAAACCTATGCGAACCAGTCTGTAATCCGAGAATCTCTTGTTAATAAAATACATTGGAACTGTGGTTCCGTGGTCAAGCAAAGGATCACGTTCTCCCTCCGTACCTGCGGGTATGCCTGCATTTTCCGCTTCTATTGAGATAACTTCCGCAAGTTCTTCATCATATTGAGTGCTGAATGTTACATTTCGTGCCCCGAACCTGCTGAAGTCTCCTATTGCGGATCTTCCGGGAGAAATATGAAAATAATCACGGTAAAGAATTGAATGAGGAGAAGTCAGAATAATGGTGTCAGGCTTTAAGGCGGCAATATCAGAAGCAACCTCATCGAATGAGGCCAAAGTATCTGCTATCTTCAGTTCTTCGCCGCGTCCGATCTCAGAAACAGCTATCGGAGGATGCGGCACCATGTATCCTGCAAGAAGAGGCATAGTTCGACTCCACAATATATATTTACACAAATCCTATTGTAGTATAAGTTTCAACTCTCTTAATGCTTCATTTCCCAGCATCTGATTAGTTATCTTATACAAACGATTTGAATCACTTAAGAATAGTAAATCTTTTTTTGCAAGGCTTCGATAATCCTCATATAAATCTTTTTTTATCTTTGATAAAGCATACCTGTGCGTCTGAACTTTACACATTTGAAGGCAATCAATGATCTTTGCATTCTTCATCCTACCAATAGATCTATTCAAAATATTAAAAATATCAAAGTGAATAAATAACCTCTCGTCATTAGCAGATACATCTTGCCCTTCACGATTCAAGCGATAATAATATAAGTATTCAGGCACACAAACAATTGATTTGGCATAAGCAAGTGTTTCAACTTTAAAAGGCAAATCATCAAATCTTGGTAATTCTTTGTAAAAATGAATATTCGATTCAATCAAATATTCTCTTCTATAAATTGCTCTCCATATAGCTACTCTAGAATATACAATTAATTTTATGATATCTTCTGTGCAATAACATCCATCAATATATGGATACCAAATGGCATCAATGGCATGAGCAATATGTTGATCATCATCATAATATTCGTTATATCCGCAATAAGAAATATCATAACCTCCATTCATTGCCGACGATAACAGCATATAAAACATACGTTCATCAATGAAGTCATCCGGGTCAACAAAACCAATATAGCGTCCAATTGCAACATCTAATCCAAATTGCCTAGCAGAAGCACATCCTCCATTTTCTTTTTCATACAATTTTATTCTATGGTCTAGAACCATATACTTTTTTATTATATCTACTGAATTGTCTGTGGATCCATCACTCACAAAAATAAATTCTACATATGAGGCCTTCCAAGCCAACAATGTTTTAATACAACGATCTATATATTTCTCGACATTATAAACCGGAATAATAACACTTAGTTCTATTTCATTTTTTCCTTTATTCCATATAAAACAAAATTTTTGATTATCATTTCTATATGTAACAATATTATAATAATCAACAAATTTTCTGGAAACTTTCCAAATATCGAAAGGGTGAAGTTCTGCCGATATATATCCAACAATAGAATTAGGATGAAAATGTAGTCCCAGAAAAATGTGGTATATTTCACAATCACACAAAATCATTTGCCAGCAATCATCAAAACCTCCAAATGAATCATATGACATAATTTCATAATTCAAATTATCTATACGTTTCTTTTCAATATAATCATCATTTATTGTTGGAAGAACAAATATACATTTATTAAAATACCCATATTTACATATTTTTGAAATTAACTCATAATTGTATTCACGTAAGAAAATACCCACATTAATTTTAGATTTTAATGAAGATAAATATAAAAGCAGTTCTTCCATAAATTCATACCTTAAATATTATTTTTTTATATGCATGAATAAGAAAATACTTAAACCCACTATCTTTAATACATTGAAGAGCTCCGCCAACTATATTCTTTCTTTTGCCATTATTTAAAAGCCAATATTTATATAGCCCATTCCTTTTATCATAATCTGTCAATTTCATATACTGATGTCCGGTAATCAAACAAAAAAATCCCTTGCCTATTGATTTGTCTTCAATCTTGATATTTTCCGAAGATAAATATGCTTTATAATAATGTTGTGGAATGTTTAAATACAGCAAATGCAATTTTGCAATCAACTCATAAATGTAATCAACATCTGTCATTTCAATCATCCAAAGGGAATACTTGATAATCAAAGACATTATTTCTGATATTTCATTATTTGAATAGTCATCATTAATACATGACAGGAAGTCCTCAACCACATCTATAAAATCAAGTCTTTCCGCACCTCTGCGAGAAGTGATTTGATTAGGCAAATTAGTCCTATAATACATGCCCGTATTAGATATGCCAACTATTCGACCAGCAAAATGACACAACTGAATATGAGGGCGTAAATCCTCCCATTTAGTCCCTTCAGGAAAAGTAAAATTTAATTCATTAAGAAATTCAACCCTGTATACCTTTCTGTTTGCATTCACTTCAAGTTTATAGAGTTTACCTTTATCGCCAGTAAATATAGAAGAATCATTTTCATTCAAGCAAAACGTGCTAATGTAGTTTTCATGATCCATCCATTCATAAACTGTATGTTTCTGATTGTCATAGCACTTTGGCAGGGTAAACAATAAATCCGGATTATATTTCTCTAGATTTTCCGATACATTTTTTATAAAATATGCATCCAACCAATCATCGCTGTCCAAAAAAGACACATACTTAGTGTTCACCTTTTTTAAACCAATATTCCTTGCAGCTCCAAGTCCGTGGTTATCTGTATTTATCAATTCAAACATACACGGGAAATGAAGCAAAAACTCCTCGCATATTTCCTGAGAATTATCTGTAGATCCGTCATTAACAATAATAGTTCTACACAAAGAATCCGTTTGGAAAACTATGCTTTCCAAACACTGTCTCAAATATTTACCAACGTTGTATACAGGAATCACGATGGTAATATCCGAGTTTCTATTTAGAGAATATAAATGAATAATCTGACTAAGTTTACAAAAATCTTCGTCATTTAAAAGCCTGTCATTAAAACCATTATTAATTGCAATCCCAAATTGCTTCACTAACGGAATTATCAATTTATTAGTTTGCCATTCAGGTTGAATCAAATGATCATATAGTAGCCTTACTAACCTGCTTAAGGAATACCAATATAGACGTGGCAAAAGCTTCTTTAATGAAAAATCGACATTGAGAGCTATTCCGCTAATGCAATCCGCAATTTTCTTTTCGTCCCACTTAATATCATCGTGAACTCTATAGCAATAAATCACATCTTTTATAGCATAAAACTTTTCCGCACAATATAATGCGTTTACCAAAAAAGGGGGATCTTGAAATCTAATTAAATCAGGAAATAGAATTTTATTGTCAATCAAAAAATCACGTTCGAAAATGAAACGATGGAAGCCATAATCGAACTGATAATCTCTGTATAAAATTATCCCATCATTCTTAAAAGTATACCCATCTAAATCTCCGGAAAAAGAAGTTGTATATTTGAAATTATTTTCATCTGAGAACGAACCGGCGAAAACACTATACTCATGGTTTTTCATTAATGGAAATAGCTTATGAAAAACAGCTGATCCAACATAGACATCGTCAACGTCAATAAACTGAACATACTCACCCAGAGCATTCGCCAGTCCATAGTTTCTTGCTTTTGCGACGCCCATATGTGAGATGTGAATAATACGTAATTGAGGGAAACAATCGCTAATACAATCATCGAGATTTTCCACAGAACCGTCTGTTGATCCATCATCAATAATCAAAATTTCGATTTCTTGTTTATTCTCTTCATCAATTGATTGCACAAGTCTATTTATACAATCATCAAGAACTGCACCCGGATTATACACGGGAAGGATAATAGATAAAATCATACTCTTTACCTAATCATCAAAAAATTGGGCAAAAAATGCAACTCTATTTTCAAAAGTATGTTTTTCTAGAACGATTTTCTGTCCGGATTCAATCATTTCATATCTTATTTTTTTATTGTAAAGATAATAGTTTATTTTTTCTTCAAGATCCTGTTTTGTTCCATCATATAAAGCAACAGAATCATCAAATATTTCATATAAAGCATTACATTTTTCAGAAAGAACAAAGCCACCTGACATAAAAACATCAAATGGACGATTTGTAACAAATCCGCAATCAAGCATTTCTTTTCTGGTATCATTTAAAACAATACCGGTTATATTGTAATACGTTTTCAATTCTGCATTCTCAATGCCATCTCCTTTGCAAGAAAGGCACGCATAACTTTTATCCCATCCACCGCCATATATATCCAAATCAAATTTAAACGGAAACAACTGAGATATGACTTTTCTACCCTCAGTATGATTAATACCAACAAATAGTAATCGATTATTACAATTATAATTTGCTTTACTGAAAAAAAGTTTTTTATCCGAGCACGGATATGCCAAGGACAAGCCACACGAAATACCATATTTGATAAAAATTTTCCTTAATGACTCAACCCATTGTGAGGAAGCAACAAAAATCCATTGATATTGCTTGTATTCATCCAATTCCACGTCGAAAGGATGCGAGATTATCCACATGTAGTTTTTCTTGCTAGGATTACACACATACTTAAAAGGGCCTCTTATAACAAATACAATATCTCCATCGTATTGATCATACCATCTTTCCACAAATCTAAAATCAACATCATACCCTTTATCTATGAAAGCATGCATTAAAGACAGTGAAAAATAATAATCTCCGTTATATTGGTGGCTATCTTGTGAACACGGTGATATTAATAGTATTTTTTTTTGCATCATCTCTCGCTCATGTAAATTGTTTTATTTTTTTATATAATCCAGGATATGTCTTACAGGACTTGATATTTTCCAAAAAGTAGCATTGGATATATCCTCATAGCATTTTTTATAAATGCTCTCTTCATTCCGCAAATTCTCTATTATTTCATTTTGGTAATCTATATATGCATCACATTTAGATTGTTTCTTAATTAAATCCTCATTTTGATTTCGTAAAATCGTGTTTTCATATTTGCTTTCTTTCAATTGGTTCATCAATCGGTTAATCAGCACCTGCGGATTATGCAGTTCATTTTCAAGATGATTGTTAAGAACAATCAATTCAGAAATTGACGCGCCTAAAACATCATAACCCCTTGCAGTAATAAGAGCTTCTTTTTGCATAGAATAATATTTGTTTTTATCAGACAGTATTTCTATTATTCTTAAGTATGTTTCTTCTATGTTGCCAGTATCTACAACAATTGAATTCACATTATCCTTTGCATACAAACAAGCTCCTCCTTTTTGAGGGATAACCGAAATGCAGCCAAGCGCCATAGCCTCCAAAGTCGTTCTCCCAAACGCTTGATATGTAGACATATCAACAAACATATTAGAATGCAATAACACATTTGCAACTTCTATCCTTGTCAAAATCCCATGATTTACGTATTCATAATCAAGAACTTCTTTATAGGGATCCAAGTCAGATATACTGCATCCGAATATATTTATTTCTACTAAATCTCCATATTTTTCTTTTATTTTTTTTAATAATTTTAGAGTCCCTAATGCGTTCCTCCTGGGGGTTTTAGGTCTAATCATCGCAGAAACGACAATCGAATCAGATATTTCTTTTTTTTCAATGATATATGGGTTATAAATGCTTATATCAACACTAGGCTTAACTAAATAAACATTTTGTTTATGTTTTTCCTTGACCATATCTGAAATCCATCGTGTCTTTGCAAAACGACACATATTAGGAATCAGAGAATAAGACTCCTCGGCCTCTTTATATAACTCATCTGTTTTTTCGAAAAAATAAGGTTCATAATCCTGTATATAATATCCAAGATAAATATCGGGAAAGACTAAAGATATTTTATGTAATAACTTAACCGTAGTAAAAACTGTCGCAATAATGTAATCAAAATCTACAGCCAATCTATATAACGATTCTTCGTCGTTTTTATCAAAATATAATACGTATTTAGATAATTCCGGATAAAAAGAATTAAATGAATCGGAGTAATTTGAACTATTAATAATATATGCTTGAACACCAAGTTTTCTCATTCCAAGCACTTCTTGAACCACAGAATTAGCCCCTCCATTTCCTCCTCTGGTGGTTAACAAGAACGCAATCTTCATTTTCATTATTGGCATAGAGCTATAAGAATCTTTATTTATACGGATATTATCTCTAACAGAATTAAGTTCACCATTTTTCTCCATTAATGCATTTAATTTTCCATATGATTCAGCACCATATTTTTTCATCAAAACATCTTTTGATTCTTTACCCAGAATTTTTCTTGTCTCATGTGTGAAGCTTTTTGATTTTTCGTGAAAAATATATGCATCATCAACTACTTTTAAAATATAGCCGGCTTTTTTTGCCCTCAAGCAAAAGTCAACTTCTTCGCCATACCCTCTAGGGAAGTTTTTCTCATCCAACAGACCTATTTCGTCAATCAGTGAATTTCTTATCATCATGCAAAAACCATTCAAAACCTCAACAGAGGGATATAAATGCATGGAAAGGTCTGAAATTGTCAAAGACATAAGATCATACGTTTTATCAGAATCTAAACTATTAATCATCCAATCGCCAGAGGATGTATTGTATCTATAAGGAACACTTTGCCAGCTTGCTGCATTGGACAAAGGTGAGACAATCCCAATTTTCTCATCCAAGAGCATACAGTTCAGCATTTTCTCTAACCAGCCTTCGGTCACAATAGTGTCACTATTTAATAATACAGAAAACTCTGTTTTAGATTTACTTAATCCAATATTCGCCGAAACAGTATACCCTTTAGATGTATCGTTTCGAATCAATTCACACCCAATTATCTTAGAAAAAGCAGTTAAATAATTCTTTGTATCTGCATCACTTCCATCATCAACTAAAATCAACTTGAATGGAAAAGTATAATGATTTGTTAATGAAAGTAAACATTCTACCACATCATTCAATGCATTATGCACGCACACAATAACGGTAATAGAATTAGTTTTGCCACAGAATTCGGAAAAATCCAAACCATCCTTTAATCTGTCAGGATATTCCAATATATTTTTTTCATCACTTATTTTATTAATTGAAAAACTATCATAAAATTCTTTATAATCTTTTCCGGTTTCTTTTTTTACTTTTTCAAGTAAAGCTCTTGTACGAGCTCGTTCTTCTTTCGCTTCATTTCTTAAAATCTCTTTATCTTTTATTGCTCTTTCACAATCTTTTTCTGCTTGTCTAACTCTTATATTAGCCTCTTCAATATCACTAAAAACCATTTATCTATCCTCTATAACGAATCCATTGTTATCAAAGTTCACTTTTGTGGTACTGTACTTAGGAAAACCTTCATCAATTCGTTTTTTTATCATCTTAATGCAATTTTCTATATCTGTAATATCAAGATCAGCCAAAATGTCAGGGCCATATTCCCACCACTTAATTTCTTTCAGTTCACTTATAATTTCTTCAGGAAAACGAGTTTTTATCACTCTCGCAGGAACACCAACTGCAATCGAATATGCCGGAATATCTTTGGTAACAACTGCTCCTGCACCTATCACAGCTCCATCTTCGATATTTGCACCCAATAAAATATGTGCTCCAGCTCCAATCCACACATCATTTCCAATTGTTACTGTTTCCTTTTTTCTCATTTCCTTAATTCTTTGTTTTTTATGATTTTCAGCTCTACATTCCTTACTTAATGAGTGAAATTTTTCAGCCCAAGGCAAATCACTTCTATCAAAAATCGGACTAACACTTAAAGATTCAATAGGTCTATTAGCCAAACCTATCTCCACATTTCGATTAATTACACAAAATCTTCCTATTGTTTCAGATTTATTGATCAATATATTTGAAGAAAAATAAGAAAAAGCTCCTACGTTTTTCGAATTTAATGTCAAATTTCCATTAAAACAACATGGAGCTTCAATACATGTAGTAAACTTATTTCCAATAGTTAAATTTCCTGTAAAGTTGAAATATTCCTTTAACTCACTGACTTCCTTTTTTTCTATGTCTATATACATTTTCTCTCCGTTTTTATCACGATGTTATATTCACTGCAGCAAAAGTGGGCTTATTTCAAATAAAAATATTTCAATTTCATTCTAAGCATTACGCATCTCCAAGTGATTGCATTTTTTACCTTATTAGTTTTAACATTAGATATTTTGTTATGGTATTTACATGCATCTACCCGATATAACCATTTTTTTCCACGCAAGAAATCACGCATCGCTATTATTATCATATATTCGTTAAGATATTCCTTGCATATATGATACTCACTGATTTTCTGAAAAAATTCAGATTCCAGATCTTTTATTTTCAGTAAATGGTTGTATAGAGAATTAACAAACAGCGTATTTCTATAATCATAATAAACAAAAGCAGAATTTATTTTCTTTTCCCAAGTTTTATGCCAAACATGGACCCCCTCGATTATTAACGGTCTCCTAGTACATCTAAGGCCATATTCAACATCATCACAATGAAGAAAAAAAGGAATAATATCATTTTTCAATACAAACTGGTACGGATAACAGCAAAACCAAAAACCACCATAATCCGCATCTGTATCATATATTACCTTTCCGGGTGTATATGGATTATCTGGGTTTGATATATCTCTAAGAAATTCAACATGCTGAATAACTCCGGAATTCCATCTTTCTGCAGCGGTCCACTGAATGTTTGGATTATCTATATCAAACATCCTTCCTGCTATGGGTCTATCTGCATTTCCTGCATCAACATTTTCTAAAAAATCATAGAGAATATAGAAAGAACTGATTTCAAATTTCACATCATCATCCATAAATATGACATGAGTAAAATCATTTATTTTTCTAATTTCTTCTATTCCCCTTTGGAAGCCACCCGAGCCGCCGGTATTTGGATTATAAAATAAATGAAGATTAGGAAAATCTTCTAATGTTAGTTCAGATGCGTTATCTACGACAAAAATATGTAACTTGTTAAAATAATGAAAATTAGATGAATTAAAGAATTCGGATTTTTTCAAAACCTCAAGAATAGCTTTAAGGTTTTGCTCTCGTTTATATGTGCAGATATTTAACGCTATTCTTACCTGATTCATAATAAATCCGTTACAATAAAAATTTACTATGGTGCTTAAGCTCCAACAGCACTTTCTGAATTTTCCATGTGCTGATATGCATCACAAACTTCTTGTGGATTACCAACCATTCGAAGTTCTCCCTTTTCAATCCACACACATTTTGTGCAGTTATCGAGAATAGTACCTATTCCATGGCTGACTATAAGAACAGTACTTCCACCATGAATCATTTCCCTAATACGAGCGAGGCTTTTCTTCTTGAAGAATTCATCACCTACGGAAAGAACTTCATCAAGAATGAGAATTTCTGCTGCATCACCGGCTGTGGCGATGGCAAATCCAAGTCTGGAGACCATACCTGAAGAAAAGTTCTTAACCTTTTCTTCCATAAAGTCTTCGAGTTCGGCAAACTTTACGATATCGTCATAGTGCTTATCAAGGAAGTCTCTAGAATAACCGATTATGGAACCGTTGAGATACACATTCTCTCTTGCAGTAAGCTCCATATCAAAACCGGTTCCGAGAGTAAGCAACTGCACTTTCTTCCTATCAACGGTAACACTTCCGGAAGTAGGTCTGAGTGCACCGGATACAATCTTTAGAAGAGTACTCTTTCCGGATCCGTTGGTTCCGATTATTCCGACAACTTCTCCTTTATAGACATCAAAGCTTACATGATGTAGTGCATATAATCTTCGATAAGAGATATTCCGCTTTACCATCTGGATCAAATAATCTTTTAGTCCGGAAGGATTATAAGTCGAAAGATGGAATTCCATAGTGACGTCTTTAACCGAGATAACTCTTTCTCTGTCATCAACAGCAAGCCTCTCATCCATGTTAATGATCTGAAGATCATCATCACTGAATGTAGTGGTATCTTCTCCGATATCGGTAATAATATCGTCTTCAGAATACAGTCCGTCATCCTGAGTTTTGTTTTCATCGGGAAGCTCTATGATAAATTCATCAGTGTTTTCATCTTCATAGTTTGGATCTTCCAAAGCATCCACATAGAGCTTAGCTTCTTTCTTACGTGCTTTGAACTCATCTCTGGACATCCATAACAGCAAAAGCAGAGCTATAGCAGAACCAACCAGTATCAGCATAAGGATAGCTGATTCATCCACCTGCTTTTCAGGCTCATTATCATTATTACCGTCGTAAAAATACAGAGGATTAGCTTCAACAATAGTATCCGGTACTGACGGTTCTTCAGTGTTTTCTTCAACCGTCTCAGATATAACAGGTGCATCAATTACAACGGGAACCTGTTCTTCGGGAATCTGTTCTTCAATCTGCTGTTCCTCAACAGGTACTTCAGCAATCACTTCAGGTTCCTCAGTCTGTTCTTCAACATCTTCGGTTTCTTCCTGTTGGTTCACTGTCTCTTCCGGTTTCTCCTCAGGTTTTTCTTCAGGCTTGGGAGCTGTACCCTGGATCATGACGGGAGCCATTGCACTTCCGGTAATTGTACACTCCACGGGATCTGCACAAGGTACAACAGTTCCGTCTTCCATGATCACATCAGGAAAATCGTATGTATATACGAAATTTGCAACAGCATGAATCTCAGAGAAAGATTCTGTTTTAGCCTTGAAAACAAGCATGAACTTCTTTGAATTGGCACCGTTTCCGATATCATCAACTATGAAAACCAGACCGTTTTCAAGATCATAACCCGATCCCCCACCCACATATTCGAGACAGTTGGGGTCATATCCTATCGTAAGGGAACTGGCTCCGACGCCATCCATACACTTTACATAAACACCTACTTTAAATTCTTTACCTGCTTTAGGAGTGTAGGATTCGGAACCGAAAGTAACATATGCCTCGGCAGCATATGCATCCAACGAAGGAACGAGCACAACGCAAACAGCCGTAAATATCATCATTACGGCAATTCTGAGAATGCTTCCTATTCTGTTGTTTGTCTTTGCACTCTTCATTATATGGTCTGCATTATTTTATTTTCCTGAACCCTGAATATAATCATTCCAAGAACTACACTTGCTACACTCCATGCAGAAAGCCTCGCCCAAACCCAGGCTTCAGGCACATGTCCGTACATCACACATTCTCTGGAAAACAAGATCACCAGATAAACAGGATTCATATTTACAACTTTTTGAACCACCTCAGGCAGATTCTCCACAGGATAAAATATAGCCGACATATACATAAGCAATGTCAGAAAAATCCCATAAAGATATTTAATGTCATCGAAGAATACGTATTCAGTAGCAAGTAAATATCCGAGTCCGATTGAGAAAACAAGTGCAAAAAAAATACCCACTGGAAACAGAAGCATAGTCAAAGTAAACTTAATCCTGAAAACCAAAAGCATCAGTATATATGCAATGCATGTATATCCGAAATTTACCAGTGCCGTATATACTCTTGAAAGGATAAATGTATGTTTTGGCAGCTTGGCCTTAATAAGAAGTGTCTTATTATCCACTAAAGCAGTCATTGCCGAGTTAGTAGCCCCGTTGAACAATCCCCAAACCGTCTGACCTGTCAGATAATAAATCGGAAAATTCTCAATCGATTTTTTAAACATCGTTGAGAAAATCAGTGACATTACCACCATCATCAAAAGAGGATTAAGTACGCTCCAGATAATTCCAAGGGAACTTCTGGCATATTTACGCTTGATCTCTCTCGATGTTAATTCTCTTATTACGAAGACATATTGAAGTATGTCGCTGAATCTGCCCTTCACTTAATTACCGTCTTTCTGATCTCTGTCACTGCTTTGGACCATCTTTCCGACAGCAGACCAATTCTTTTTTTCAAACCGGATGAAGAAGCGGCAATACTTCCTTCCGGCCAGCCGCTTACAGGAACCATTCCGTTCTTAATAGCTGCTTTGACGAGCATTTTCCTGAAAAACGAATTCTCTTTAAGCTCAATTCTTCCCCAGTCAGCCGCCAGCTTCCTGATATTGTCATCCACAACATCATCGGAAAACGAAAGTTTTCCCAATGCAACGCTCTCTTCCTTTGTAGGATCACTCATGCATAGTTTTAACAGCTTCTTGCACATCCTGCGCATAGCGTTAATATCGACCAATCCTGCATTTTCGGAAGCAAGCTTCTTAGAAAACTCATCTATGTAGCTTTCTGCCCTTCTTATAAATGCGGCATTGGGATTTCCTGCTTCTCTTGTTAACGGAATAACTTTCCCATTCAAATGTTCATATCCGTAAGTCATTGACTCTGGAGATGAACAAACGCTTTCAAAAAGGCATATGCTGAATCGTACTTTTCTCAGGAGATTTGACAATCCCGATCCGGGAGAGATGTAATAACTCCGATATGCATCAGACGGTGCATTATCGGGAATAGAATACAGTCCGAAATAATAACCTTCGAACCCATTCTTTTCTCCCCCCGATATAAGTCTGTTTATGCTTTGCTGAACAGTGCCTATCCATCCGCTGTCAACTATACATGTATCTTCAAAACGTTCCTTAGTAAGTCCTTCCTGAGCAAGATATTCCCGGACGACATCAAGTTTATCGGATGCATGTCTTTTTACTGCTTCGAAGAAGTCCGGAATAATTCTGAGTTTGGCTTTTATGCCGGCGATTTCTTTATGAGTAAGCGGCTCATTTATCCTGCCGGTCATCCCACATTTCTCTGCTATAGTAGCAATCTCTTCATCCGTAAGAGATGCCCTCTTAAGCATTCTTTCAAATGTCAGGTCAAGTGCTCCCAGGCATAATGTATCGAGACATTCTTCTTCAATAAGTGCATATTCGGCACTTCGAAGCGCAAATCTCGAAACGGAAATGATACTCAATTCAATCTCAGGTGCTATAGAAAGACCAAGGTTTAAAGCTGCTTTGTATGGCAGATATCCGTCCCTGGCAAGAAACACAAGTCTCTTAATCCCGCGCCTCTTAGCATCCTGAAGCACATATATCACATAGGAGCAAATTACCGGTGCAAATACGTAAATGAATGCTTCATCTTCCGGAAGAAGTTCGGAACCTGCATCACGCGCTTTTTCAAGACAAACGTCCATACTTCGGGCGAACGAGGGAATCTGCGACAAGTAACTCCGGTACTTCGATAATCTTTTCTTCGGTATCGAACCGGTCATTAATATTCTCCCTCTCTGCTCTTGCAAATCTTCCTTCAGTCCTCTTGATAATTCCGATCATGTATCCGGGAATCAGACATCCGACTAAAGGTCTGAGTACGTACATCCAGCCAAACGGGAACAAGATTCCCATCTTACGATAATTGTTCAATCTTACTTTCGCTTCATTGATGCGATAGCAGGGTTTTCTCAATCTATACGAAGCATATGTTTCGTGATATCTGAATAACGGTTCCTGAATGTTATATCCTTTAAGCCCCTTTTGCATAAGTCTCATGAATATCTCATAATCCTCACACTTATAGGTTTCTTCCTCTTCAAGATACCCGGTATCTTTATCAAACACATCTCTTCTGAACATTACGGAAGGGTGAATATATGGGGAAAACCTGTAATAATCTTTCACGTCCGGAACTTCGGGCATATTCCTGTATCCCCAAATGCCTTTCTCATCAAAAAGCTCTGCGCAGGTACCGCACCATGAATATTCTTTGTGCTCTTCAAGAAATTCAACCTGTCTTGCAAAGCGTTCGGGAAGACATTCGTCATCCGCATCCATTCTTGCTATGTATTTGCCTTTTGCAAGTTTGATACATTCGTTAAGTGAAAAAGCAAGTCCTCTGTTCTCATTACGTCCCGCTAAAATAATTCTCTTATCAAGAACGCATAATTTCCTGAGTTCATCCGAGACCCACTTTTCGGAACCGTCATCCCAGATAATAAATTCCAGATCGGATATTGTCTGAGACAGGACGGAATTCACAGCTCTTTTAAGAGCATCGATATCCCATTGGTTGTAAACTCCCATTATGACTGAGATCAAGGGTTTCTTCACGTTTCTCCTCCCCCCGAAGAAATCAATTAATTACCTTTTTTCGCAGTGCTGTATGGCTCTTTCGTACACGGGACGCATTATCTTCCTGACTTCACCGCCAGTAAAATCAAATGCCGAATCCCTGCAATTACCTGAAAATCTCTTTAAAAGCTCCGGATTGCTTTTGAGCTTTCTTATGGCGAAAGCATACTCTTCCGCTTTGCCGCTCTTACATACTATCGAATTGATACCATCCTTGGCATATTCATGAGCACCTCTCGTATCGGATGCTATAAGAGGAACTCCACATAAAAGGGCTTCGACAGCCGCAATTCCAAATCCTTCTCTCTTTGACGGAAATGCAAAGACATCCGCAGTCTGAAGGATTTCTTCCATATCGGTCCTGTATCCGAGCAGTCTTACCCTGTCTTCAAGTTCGTATTTTGTGATCAGATCTTTTAAATATTTTTCATTTGGTCCCTTGCCGCAAATGCTGTAATACACATCCTTATCATTTATTCTGGCAAGTGCTTCAATGATAATTTTTTGATTCTTGTTATCGTTAATCTCCGCAGCGGTCACAATGTGAAAAGCATCTTCAGGGATTCCTATCTCTTTCCTTTTTAAAGTACGGATTTCCGGCATAGGTTTAAATCTGTTACCGTCGCATCCTACTCCGCCGATCCTTGTAACTCCGTCTTCATCTCTTACCTTAAACCGAAGTGCTCTTTTATAGTCCTCTGCGTTGATCGTTATTATGTGGTCCGTCCATCTCGCCAGAAACTTTTCTGCTGTGTAATAAAGAATCCAGTTCCTGATAGGTGCACCTTTATAAAAATGAAATCCGTGTGCAGTATATATGACATACGGATGCTTTTTGCTAAATCGTCCTGCCACGCGTGCGGTAACACCGCCCATGGGGTTGTGGCAATGAATAATGTCAATGTCATTATCGTCGATAAAAGCCTTTAGTGTTTTTATGGCATGGAAATTGTCTTTGATACTTAAGGGGCTTTTCCTGACGGAAATTTGATTCAGGTTTATGCCTTGTTTTACAAGGTCATCTTTTTCAAATACATAAACGGGGTTGTCAAAATTGGACGCATAAAATACTTTGCATCCGAGTTCGGAAACGCATCTTACGTCTCCCATTTCAAATTGCGGAAGAAATCCGCTGATAGTTGTAACAAACAGAATATTTGCCATAGTTTACAGTCCTAACCGGACGGGGAAGCCCGTCCGGTTACAGACTACTCAATTATGCTCTGCGAGATTTTTTGTAGCAGATTACCGCGCCCATAAGTCCTGCAAGGATTACGGTCATAGCACCGTAAACCATAACTCCGGTCTTAGGAGCCTGTGCTGCTGCGGTTGTATTAACCTTAACTATGGTAATGGGAGAAAGAGACGAAGTCTGGAAAGCAACAGAACCCTGTGCAACCGCAACGGGCTTGATAAGTTCCCAAGACTTGGTTGATTCATTATAGTGAAGAATTGCAACAGTGTCTCCTGCAGCGATCATTGCGTTGCTGAGAACAACATTGTACATTCCTGTTGCATCTTTAGTAGCGGTTGTAGGATCAACATCTACGGTAGAAAGAACGGTAGCGGTAACGATGGATCCCTGAGTTGTTGCAGCGGAAACAAGATTGGCATCTCCGAGGAAAAGGCCGAGAGAAGCAACATCTCTAAGAACAAGATTCTGAGCAGCTACAACTGCAGAATCACAAGTAGTCTGTGATACGGCTGTTACTTTAAATCCTTCTGATGTTGCGGTGATAACTGCATACTGTTCGGGAGATGCAGTGTTGTTAACCGTTGTGATGGCAGTCTGTGTGCCAACGGGAGGCTGAGCATTCCCTACGGTAGGGCTGTCAGCACGAACAGTCATGGAGCAGAGCAAAGTAAGAGCTGCTGCCGAAATAAGAGCCAGTACCTTCTTTTTCATTTTCTTTCCTCCTGATAAAAAACTATGTAAAACATTTATTTAACTTAAGCCGGTTTATCCCGACGGGATAACAATTATTTAACAGGTTCATAAAAGAGTTTTATTATAAGAGCCTGAAGTGCATCATCGTCTACGTAGTACTCTTCGAACCTCTCCCCCTGTATGGTCTCGCCTTCAACGGAATACATATTATCCGCACTGAATTCGTAATCCATTGTTTCGGATGCAAGGTAAGTAAAGCTGCTTACATTAAGATCCGTTATCATGTATTTCTGCATTATATTGAACAGATCAATCGCAACGGAAATATCTCCGCCTGCCGTTTCTCTGGCTTTATCAGCAAAAGAAACCAGATACTGTTTCTGTCTCTCAAGTCTCATGGAATTGGAGTCAAACAAATCCTCATCTCTGAGCCTTACATACCAATATGCTTTATCTCCCATGAGTGTAACGGTCTCACCCTGATGAAGATCCATATCATATTCCGGATAAACAATTGTCTCCAGGACTTCTACAGTAACCCCGCCGACAGCATCGTTTAATTCCGGGATTGCATCCATACTTATGGCAGCATATGCGTGGATCGGTATATTATGCATCAGCCTTGATACAGCTTTAACCTGATGCTCTGCACACGCGACCTGATCCGTCCCGTATCCGTGCTGGAGAGCTATCTGCTGAGTAAGAATCCCTCTGTAAGTTCCCGAAGCATCCCACACATCCACATCAGCCATGGAATTTCTGTTTATACTCACAATCGAGATTTTCTCGTTATGAGGATTAAGCAAAAGAAGGAAAAGTGCATCTGCCTGACCGCCATTATTTGCCGAAGCCTCATCCAAGTCCCAGCTCTGTCCGCCTATTTCGGTGACAGTCTCGGTATCTATTCCCATCACCAATATGCATACAAGGTCGGAATTGGGTGCGTATTCTTTTCCGTCGTACAGAATATGTCCTTCGGGCAACTGAGCGTTTTCTTCCGGCAATACCACATCGCCTAAATCCGATACAATTCCGTCCAGACCCGAACTGAGCTCATACAGGTTGCTTTTTCCGACGGTGCGGAGTACAACGAAGATTCCGACAATCACAAGCAATATCATTACCAGAGTGGTGATCAGTTTGGCCGTGATGCTTATCTTTTTCTTTTCTGTTATTATCTTATCTTCTATCAAATCAGCCTGCTCCGTTACGGATTGAGCAAAACACCCACAACCAGAAATCTTTCCGAAGCGTCATGATCCGTAGTGCAAGTAGAAAGAGTTATTATCCTGTCATTAACAGTCGGTTCAATGTCATGGCGGATATTGGCAACGCCCGTTCCGGTGATGTCAATGTTCTGGATATTTCTCAAATACTGTTCGTAGATATATTCGTTTTTCACATCGAAGTTGATGAGAAGGTGTATCGAAGGATATTCATATGCGGCAAATATCTCATACACCAGAGTCCTTCCGTCTTCGGTATAGATGTATATGTAATGCGGATTCTCAACCATCTCGGGATCACTGAATTTATGTAGTGTCGAGAACATGGTGGTGTTATCCATGTTGTGTCCGTAGAGGACAGTGTTGGGATCCGTAAAGTCCTTACTGTTGTAATTCTCGGTATAAATAACTCCGGGATAGCCGTAAGAGCCGTCGAGATTGTGCATCAGGTAATATTCGTTGTCACTCGCATGCTGAAGTACGGGATAATCAACGGATGTACCGGGAACATTTATCCATGCATAGATATCGGGATTGGTATCGTGAAGCTTATCCCAGTCGATTCCTTTATCGGGGGCTTCATCCACTGCTTCCAAATTTCTTGCATCCGTAATCTCTTCCGTTTCTTCAGATCCGTCTTCGCCGGATGCCTGGGCAAGTCCTTCAGGGGATAAGCCGCCCTGAGTGCCGGATAGTTCGGAAGCATCACTCTGTCCGAGATCGGATGAGTCTTCACCGGATGTATTATTCTCGCTTTGTTCCGACGTGTTGTTACTTTCCGCAAGAGTTTCATACGTAGTGTTGGCAGCCGATGAATTCTTAAAGTGAACGACTATCCAGACGCAGCCTGCGACTGCAATTAACAGAAAGGCAATACACGCGATAAGCCAGCCGTTTCCGGAACCGGAATTTTTACTTTTTTCGGATGAATTCATCTGCCTCTCACCAATCGTATATTTATACATAATAAATCTATTTAATTATATGCGTTATTTTCTCAGAATTCAAGTATTTACGCGGAAAATCGGCATTTTGAACCGGCATAAAAATACCCCATGGAAAATTCATTCCATGGGGTGTATTTTTATCATTTTATCGGATGAGTTTTATCGGTTATGAAAGTACTCCGTAAACGCCGCTTCCGGGAAGTACCATGAAGGTTGCGGTATCGGGATTGGTATCAAGGTCGTTTTGTACAAATGCGGTACCACCTGAAGTAACGCCGACTACCATTGCGTTATCTCCTTCGCCTTCAGCAAGGTTAACAACCATAAGAGCTGCTTCATTTGCATAAAGAGTTGTGAGCTGTCCGCCAGAGATTGCCGGAAAAGCATAGGTTCCGGCGGTATTATCGACAGCACTCCATGCATTGTGGGTTGCAAGTGAGGTGGTCGCGGAATCCACCAGATTGACATTAAGTGCACATGCGGTACTGAGTCCGGTAGCGGTTTCGAAAGCCTTAAGTGTAGCCGTAGAAGCAGGGCTGTTAGCTGCATTTACATCCGAAACAGCTGCTCTGAATGAAACAGAAAGAGGTGCGAGAACGGGAGTATCCGGTTTAAGATCTTTAGCTGCACCCGCAGGAACAAGTGCAACGGCCTCTGCAGATACAAACTGACCTGCTACTGCGCTCTCAACCTTAGAGCCGTCAGCCATAGTAACGGTGTTGTTACAGAATGTGGGAACGGGTGCGGGGATGGGTACTTCCGCCTCAGATGCTGCAGCTGATGATTCTGACGAAGAAGCTTCTTCGGATGAACTGCTTGATGATGAGGATGCAGACCCGTTTCTTGTAAAAACAGCTTCCTCTCCGTCTTCCAATTCACTGGGATCTGTTACTACACCGGAAGATATTGTTACAGTATCGTCAACATACCAGGATGATACCGTAAGTGAAGATCCGGCTGTAACGTCAAGAGTATACGGAGCAACAGGCACAATCATATTAAGATAATTTTCTCCATCAAAACATAATGTATATCCGCTTTGCCAAACCGAAACAGTACCGTCAAATACCATATCCAATATTGTAATGGTTTGGCCATTTATGTTGACGGCTCCGATTGTTCCACCTGAATTAATACCGGAATCAAAGTTAATAACAGTGCCGCCATCTACTACCTGACCATTCTCATCAATTCCCAATGTCGACTGTCCGCCAGGAATATCAATTGTGGCAGCCATTACTGACATTGAGCTACCCATCACAAGACCAAAACAGGTAGCCAGAGCCAGGACTTTTGAAACTGCTTTCTTTAAACTCATTATGCATTACCTCCTTGTATCTGAATGAATAAGAATTGTAAATATAATAAAATATAAGTCACTAAATTTATAACGTCAATTATATTACCGAGTCCGTCAATATAATCCGGCTTTTTTCCGCTTTAGAAAAAAGTGCTTTCCTAAACTACATTGGAAAGCACTTAAAACTATTGATCATTCAGATAAATGCCTGCATTACATGATTCGCAAGATCAAGTCCCTGCTCGGTAAGACGAATGTATCCTGCTTCTTCGATAAGCAGACCTTCCGACCTAAATCTGTCTATTTCTCTGCCATAGATATCTGCCGGATTTCTGCCGAATCTTTCCCTGAATTCATCAACGCTTACCCCTTTTGTAAGCCTTAGTCCGAGTATCATAAACTCGCTCATTTTATCGGCATTCGACAGTTTCTCATCAAGCTTAAACGAATCAATGGGATCATCCATATATACAGGCATTTCGGAGGTGTTGGTAAATCTACAGCCTCCGTAATAAGATGCAGCTCCCAATCCCGCCCCATAATACTCTACACCGGTCCAGTATCCCAGATTATGCCTGCACTCGTGACCCGGCTTTGCATAATTGGATATCTCATATCTCTCATATCCGTATCCCGAGAGAATCTCAGATGTCATGTGATACATTTCTCTGTCCGTATCTTCATCGGGAATATCGAGTTTACCGTCTTCTTCCATTTCCGCAAAAGGAGTACCTTCTTCAACTATGAGGCTGTATGCGGAAATATGTGCCGGAGCAGGTTTAAGTTCGCATATTGTCTTAAGAGTTTTAGTCCAGGAATCTACGCTCTGCCCCGGGATATCGCTCATAAGATCTACATTGATATTGGTAAAGCCTGCATTAACCGCAGCTTTGTAACTGCTCAGAAAAACATCAAATGAATGAATCCTTCCAAGCTTTTTCAATTCATCATCATGTACAGACTGAAGTCCGAAGCTGAGCCTGTTAATACCGCACTCAAAATATGCTTTCAGTTTTTCTTCATCTACCGTTCCGGGATTGCACTCTATAGTAACTTCCGCATCCTGATCCAAAGTGAAGTTCTCCTTGACGCAATCCATCACGCGAATCATCATTTCCGCAGGAAGAACAGAAGGCGTTCCTCCTCCTATGAAAACAGAAGAAAGAGAGGTCTTACACCTCTCTTTTCCGATAAACATCAGCTCCGTACAAAGAGCTTCAATATATTTTTCCTTAGTCTTCTCATCCGCACTAAAAGATAAGAAGTCACAATACAAACACTTCCTGACGCAAAAAGGAATATGTATATATAACTCAGACTTAGTTATCATCATCAAGTTTAAGCACACTCATGAACGCGGACTGCGGGATTTCCACGTTTCCCACCTGTCTCATACGTTTCTTTCCTTCTTTTTGCTTCTCAAGAAGTTTCTTCTTACGTGTAATATCACCGCCGTAGCACTTTGCAAGGACATCTTTTCTCATAGCCTTAACGGTCTCGCGGGCTATGACCCTTCCGCCAACGCAGGCCTGAATGGGAATTTCGAAGAGGTGTCTGGGAATCTCATCCTTAAGCTTCTCGCACATTCTGCGTCCTCTCTCATAAGCCGAATCGGAATGAACGATGAAACTGAGTGCATCAACCTGCTCTTTATTGATAAGGATATCCAGCTTAACAAGCGAACTCTTCTCATATCCTTTCAGGTCATAGTCAAAGGACGCATATCCTCTTGATCTTGATTTAAGTGCATCAAAGAAATCATAGATAATCTCATTTAAAGGAAGTTCGTACTTGATAAGAGCTCTTCCCGCTTCGATATATTCCATGCTGACATAACGTCCGCGTCTCTGCTGGCAGAGTTCCATGATGGATCCCACAAAATCCTTGGTTACCATGATCTCGGCATTTACGATGGGCTCCTCCATATACTCGATCTCACTGGGATCGGGAAGGTTAGAAGGATTGGTCAAATCAATCACGGTTCCGTCAGTCTTATAAACCTTATATACAACGGAAGGAGCGGTTGTTACGAGATCAAGATCATATTCTCTTTCAAGTCTTTCCTGAATTATATCCAGATGAAGAAGTCCGAGGAATCCGCATCTGAAGCCGAATCCCAGAGCCAGGGATGTCTCGGGTTCATAGAAAAGAGAGGCATCATTAAGCTGAAGCTTTTCGAGAGCCTCCTTAAGATCTTCGTACTTCGCACTGTCTGCGGGATATACTCCGCAATAAACCACGGGCTGTACTTTCTTATAACCGGGAAGCGGTTCTGCACAGGGGTTATCTGCCTCGGTTACTGTATCACCGACTTCGGTCTCGGAAAGAGTCTTGATGGAAGCGGTAATATAGCCTACCATTCCGGCTGAAAGTTCATCACAGGGGATAAATCTTCCCGCTCCGAAAATGCCCACTTCGACTACTTCTTCGGAAGCACCGGTGGCCATCATCTTAATCTTGGTACCCTTCTTAACAGTACCGTTCATAACGCGGACGAATACTATAACACCCTTATACGAATCATATAAAGAGTCAAAAATAAGTGCCTGAAGAGGAGCGTTCTCATCTCCGCCGGGTGCAGGAATCTTACTTACGATTGCTTCAAGCACTTCATCGATTCCGATTCCGTTCTTTGCAGAGATCAGAGGCGCATCCTGGGCTTCAATGCCTATAACATCCTCAATCTCATCCTTAACTCTCTGAGGCTCCGCACTGGGAAGATCGATCTTATTGATAACGGGAAAAACATCAAGATTATGGTCGAGCGCCAGATATACATTGGCAAGAGTCTGTGCCTCAACGCCCTGTGCCGCATCAACGACAAGGATCGCTCCGTCGCAGGCAGCAAGGCTTCTGGAAACCTCATAGTTAAAGTCAACATGACCCGGAGTATCGATCAAGTTAAAGATGTACTCTTTTCCGTCCTGTGCCTTATAAACGGTACGGACAGCCTGGGATTTGATGGTGATTCCTCTCTCCCTCTCCAGTTCCATGTTATCAAGGACCTGCTCCTGCATTTCTCTTGCGGTAAGAAGGCCCGTTTTCTCTATGATACGATCGGCAAGTGTGGACTTACCGTGATCGATATGAGCAACTATGCAAAAATTTCTGATAAGACTCTTGTCCATAAATACCTCTTTAATATCAATTCAAAACCCACATTTATCGATTCTATCAGAAAATACGGCAAAAAACAAAGCCCCCCGGGAATTCCCGAGGGGCTGAAATGTTCTCGCAAAAGCTTAAGCCATCTTGTTAACAGCCTTAGCCATCTTAGAAGTCTTGTTTGCGACGTTATTCTTGTGGTATACGCCCTTAGTAGCAGCCATCTCAAGAGTCTTGGTAGCAGCCTTGAGTTCTTCAGCTGCTGCATTCTTATCGCCGTTCTCTACTGCAGTGTAAACCTTCTTGATTGCAGTCTTAGCGGAAGAACGGATAGCCTTGTTTCTCTCTTCGTTTCTGCGATCAACAAGTACTCTCTTCTTTGCAGACTTAATGTTAGCCAAAGTAACACCTCCAAATGTTATAAACAATGAAAATATATAAGTGCCGGTGACTTTAGCCGGATGCAATGACGGTTGCATCTAAGCGAGACACGCACGCTAAAACATCACACACTTTGCTAATATACTCATTTCTATCGCTTTTGTCAACGGATTTTTACTTAAATTATGTTAATTCTTATTAAGCTTCCTGGTTTTGGTCTCTCTTCCCAGGTATTTATCCGTAGAAGTCACTATCTTCTTGTTCTCCGAAGCCACGTATGTAGCGGCATTTACGGTAACGGTACCTGCTGCGGGATGAAGATTGACAAAACCTACGATAAGTCCGATCACAATTGCGGCTATAATGGGAACAGCAAAGCTGAATTCCAGGAAATAAGCGGCAGCAATACCCAAAACAAGTATAACCGCAGCTACGATTCCGGCAAAGCTCCATACTCTCTTTGCATCGACAGGTGCCTGTCCGACGAGTTTTCCGGTCTGTCCGTTGATGAAGAAGGGATAAGGTGTTCCCTTATAGGAATAATCATACTTCCATACAGGCATCAGACCGTAATGAGGTTCCACGGATTTATAAGTAACATCCAGTCTCTTGTTCTCGACTCTGTCATACTTACCGTGAGATCCGCTCTTTGCGGCATCCGAACACATATCCATACCGAACTTCTTGACCTGCTCCTCGGCACGGGGTCTTAAGTCTTTGGAACTCATGTTGTACTGCTCGGAATAGAAACCGGACATATATCTTGCGTCATAAGGCATGGACTCCTTGGTATCAAAAGGAGCAAGAAGATCCATCATCTCATCGGGAAGTGCCTCTGCTGCATCGACGGGAAGCCTGTCAAACTTGGCGTCGATAACACGGTTTACGCCGTAAGAATCGATATCGGTGTACTCGGTATCTCCCTTGGTTGTTTTCTTTTCCTGAATACCGGTTCCGTTAAAATCAAGGGTGGTGTCCATATCATAGAACCAGGTAGGCATATACCAGCCCTGGATCTTATTAAGTCTTGCTTCGCTCACAAGATCTCTGGGAGCAAATCTCATGGAAGCAAACTTCTGCTTGACCATATCCTTGGCCTGCTTCTCATTGATCTTGAAAGGAGTCATGAACTCGGGCTTGTACTCACCCTTCATTCTTGAATCCACTATGATGTTGGAGTCACATGCGGGGCATCTTAATGCCGATGTGAACTTTCCGAGTTCTATCTCACAGTTACAGTTGGGGCAAAGAAGGTTTCCCGCCTTGGAATATCCCAGCTCTTCGGCAGTTTCCTCGGTAGCTACGTCTCCGTCTTTAACGACAGAACCTGTGCTCTCCTCTTCGCATTCGGTAGAATCACAGAACGGACATTTCATCTTACCTATCGAAGGTTCAAATTCCATATCTCCGCCACAATTTTTACATTTGTAGATCATAGCTTCCTCCTGGTTTATCAGACGTATATGCGTCTGTTATTAATAATAGTCGTGGTAGCTGACAGGCATGTGATCGAGATTCATCTGTGCTTCGGTTATAAGAAAATAATTATATCTGAGCTTATCTCTGCGGACTCCGTTTACGGTATAAATGGGATCGTCCCAGGTCACATCGATGTAGAGCCACTGACCGTTAACAGCTACGCGGTTCCATGCATGGTCGCCACCTTCGATGGTCTCACAGGGTATTCCCAGTACAGTCATGAAGTACTCGAATGTCTTGGCATATCCCGCACAGACAGCGGTTCTGTTATACATAAATCCTTCAAGTGTCTGTGAGACATCCATATCGGACTGATCGTAATTGGCATAATTGATCATCCAGTCATGAACAGCCTTGATCTTCTGATCTGCAGTCATTGTCGGAGTGGTGATCTGAGACGCCACCTGAATGATCATGATCTTCGCATTTGCGTTTAAAGTAGTACCGGCAACGGGTCTTCCCTGATATACTCCCTCATTCTTGTACTCATTCCAGAGAGCATCTGCGGAAGTTCCGCAAACAGCTGCAACATCGGGGTTCATAGCAGCATATGCTGCCGCATCAAAAAGAATGGATTCATCTTTGTAAATATTGATTCCGGTGCCTCTTATGGCCCACCAATGCTCGGGGCAATCAACCCTTATATATCCGGGAGCCTGTTCGGTAATCCTTCCGTTTTCAAAAACATTACCGTGTCCCACAAGCGCTGAAAAAACATCCAGCTGAACCTGTACGATATTACTTACGGGCTGCATACTTACAGAAGTCTGTCCGGCAGTCTGTGCATAGGGAAGTCTTCCTTCCGCAGCACCGCACAGCGTGTAATGCATATAGAGCATATTGGCATCGGTACCGAATACAGCTGCAACATCGGGATATGCGGCGGCATAAAACTCCGCATCAAAAATATTACCGTCAGCCATCTGCTGAGGTGCGGCAAGTGCTGTCTGTGAATAGCACAAAACAGCGGTAAGACAAGCAGCTATCGATATTAAAAGCTTTTTAATCTTCATAGACAACCTCCGTTCAGGCACTCTATACATCATAGCACAAAAAGCGTGTTTTCTTAAGTATTTCAGTTCTCAACTATAATTATGTCTCTGAGGATATAGTGAAAAGCAGGTGCAGATGCATCCCTGTTTTCCAGGTACTCGATTCGGAGATTAATGGTATCCGATTTGTTTTCGGAATCATAACCGTAATATTCCCCGGAAAAAACATGAACTCTTCCCATCATAAAATCATCAATGGTCCTGTCGATCAGTTCCTGCCCGCCCTCCGGAGCAATGGCAGGATTAAGTTCAAGCATTTCGACCCATCCTTTTTCGAATCCTGCTCCGACATCATTACCGTGAACATGTCCCTTTACAACATCTTCAATCCTGCGATCGCTCATTACAGCCGCAACGGCATCGTGTATATACGGAGTCCAGTTGATCCTGGTTCCGATAAGCGAAGTCGTAGGAGCGACATCAATCATATCCTGGTTATATCCGACATGAAAAACAGGATGATCGGATTCACAGTTTTCGCACATAACAGCGGGACCGATGGTATCGGAATGCTGCGAAATGATAATGCATCCCTCATCAATCAGCTGTCCTGCAATCTCTTTTTCCTTCATATAACCTGTCCAGGTATACGAATACTTAACTCTCATCATTGCAGTCGGACATGTCTGTCTCGCACCCAGTACAAATGCGGTATACCCGGATATGACTTCGGAACAGGGATATGCCGCTACATAACCGATATAAGCTTCACTCGGCTCTATTAAGCCTTGATCTATCAGCTCCTGTAACTTAAGGCCTGCGATCATTCCCGCAATATATCTTCCCTCATATATCTCACCCATAAATGTATGATAATTGGATAAGACGGGGGCTGTGTTGGCATTATCACCCGTTGCCTGGCAGAACTGAACGGAAGGATTTTCGGCTGCAATGTTTTTCACATGTTCACTATATTCGTATGAATTGGTGAAAATAATATTGCATCCGCTTCCCACAAGCTCTCTCAGCACTTCCTCCACATCCTCATAAGGAACATTACATCTGATAATGGATGTAACTCTGTCGCCGTATTCGGGAGTAAGCGACTCGACAGCCTTGATGAAGTTCCTGCTGTATGGAGTACTCTCATCTCCGTCAAGGATCAGTCCTATCCTGACTTCTTTTTCATCGGGTTCCAAATAAGCCTGCAGATAGTGGTAGGAATAGAAACCGATGATGCAGAGGACGACTGCGATAATAACCCATATTAAGTTTTTCTTCTCAGTCTGCACTCGAACCATCCTCCATAAGATCAGAATATAAGGATGCCGTATCTATTTCACCGTTTTTAATCAATTCAAGGAACATATCAAGAAGTTCGGGATCAAACTGGGTTCCTCTTCCGTTATGAAGCTCATTTAATACACGTTGGAAAGGCATACGCTTTCTGTACACACGATTTGCAGTCATTGCATCAAATGCATCCGCGATTGCGATAATCCTTCCGTAAAGAGGGATCTCTGAACCCTTAAGGCCTTCGGGATAACCTGTTCCGTCGTAACGCTCGTGATGATATTTAGCACCCTTATCGGCATTTTCAACCAGAGTAAAGTCTTTTAGTATCTCCGCACCGAGGGTAACATGACTCTTCATCTTCTCATACTCTTCCGGTGTCAGAGCAGAAGGCTTGTTGAGTATCGCATCAGGTATTCCTATCTTACCGATATCGTGCAGAAGAGCGGCTTTTCTGAGATTATCCAGTTCTTTGTCCGAGAAGCCGTACTTTCTTGCTATCATTACGGAATATTCCGATACTCTCTGCGAATGACGGCTGGTAAGGGAATCCTTGGCATCAACCGTTCTCGCGATAGCCATGATGGTTTCATTTCCCATGGAAACCTGTTTAAGAGCAAGTGACAGTCTTTCCTGCTGTAATGCCATGGTCTTCTGTGCATGATATCTCGTTCCGAACCATGTAGCCCATCCTACGAAAAGGCCGCCGACAATAAGCATGTAGAGCATGAACCAGTTATTGTCGTAGATGGAGTTTTCTTTTATAAATCCGTAAGTACTCTCTTCAAGCACTTTGCCGGTTTCTTCATCTATTATCGCAATATGGAATACATATTCTCCCGCAGGAAGATTGGTATAGATTGCGCTTGTGATCTCACTCTGGGGAACGGTTTTATATCCGGAATCCACGCCTTCAAGGTAATATGAAATCTTGGGATCTTCCAGCGAGTAATTGATTATCTCGGGAACAAATTCAATTGTATTGACATTCCTTCCGATGGTAAGAGAATTACCGCGCTCTATCGTAACAGGCACTCCGTCCAAAATAATATTTGAAACCATGATCCTGTATGCCTGTCTCTCATTCTTATAATCATCCAGGTTAAAAGAAACCACTCCGCGGTCGGTGGAAAGATACAGATCCTCATACCCGGAAAGCTCATTCCATGAATTAGCCGTAAGTGAACACTGAAGTCCGAGTCTTGAATTAAGAAGCAGGCAATCGTTTACCAAGTCATTTAAAAGCGCATCTTTAGGAACAACATATATTCCCGCACTTCCGAGTACGAACGCTTCTCCGTCATCATCAAGAACAATATCGTAATTATTGGAATAGGGGAAACTGGTAACCCGGTTTATCACACCGTCTTTCATCACGCAGATACTGTTGCTGGTGACAATAAACAAAGAATCGGATTCTTTGTCATATACCATTTTTAGAATAACTTCGGATCCGAGACCGTCATCCCTTGTCAGATGACCCGATATCATACTGTTGTCATAAACAACGATGCCGTTACCGTCCGTTCCCAGATACAACTTCCCGTCAGGAGTCTGACACATTGAAAGAATCTGTGATGAACCCAGTTCTGGTCCGTAGGGTATGGTCTTTACAACCCTGTAGCCTCGGATCAAAGACAAACCGGTATCGGCGCTTACCGCTATTGTTGCATCGGAAAGCTCAATGCATCCTCTTACTCTTCTTCCAATTCCCATGGTTTCGGTATCAAACTCAACGACCTGTCCGCTTGTAAGCATGCAGGCTATACCTCTGCCGTATGTGCATATCCACAGATTGCCCAGAGAGTCTTTCTTAAGGCATCTTATACGGACGCCTTCATACATACGTGTAAGATCATTTTCAAGAACAATTCCGGGATACAGATCGATAGCCGATAATCCGTTATCCGCACCGACATATAATATTCCGTCAATGAGTGCCGTACTGTTTACAACAGCGGAATCAAGTCCGTATTTTACATACAGATTCGAAAAACAGGACTCGGAAAGCTGAAGAAGACCGTGCCTTGTCGAAGCAAACCAGAAGTTGCCCTGATAGTCCACAGTCATATTTACGATAGATGAATTGAAATCCTCCGTCGCAATTCTTTTATATGAATATCCTTCAATGATACCGATACCGTTATCTGCAAGGATCCAGACTCTTGAATTATCAAAATATATCTTGTTGATCTCGGATACGCCTGCGCACTTGATCGTATGCTGCAATATAGATCCGCCGTCGGTTAAACGATACACCAGAATTCTTCCATCGGAGGTCGATGCATATAAAAGACCTTCCGCACTGAACTGGCATGATGAAAACCTAATATCCGATGCTGATGGCTTGATCTCAAAATAAACTTTACCTTCCCTGAGTACATAAAGCCTGCCCTCCGCGGTAACGGTGGCAACAAGTCCGGTTCTGTCTGAAGTAATACTCTGAGCATAGCGTATTTCAGGTATCTCTCCCTTTACCGTAATGCCGTCCTTCAGGCATACGACCGCCATTTGATCGGAGGTGCCGATATAATAATCTCCGTTTGCACTTTGAACAATGCTTCTGACCGAATCGGAAGGAAGGCCCTTATTGGTATCAAATATACTGACCTGTCTTCCGTCAATTGCAACCACAACACCGCTGTCGTTTGTTCCGATCCACAAACGTCCTTCTTCATCCACATAAAGACAATTTACATTCTTAACACTGTCAAAGTTCTCCATGAACGTAAAGGAGTTTCCGTTATAACGATAAAGCCCGGAATAACTGCCGACCCAGAGGATTCCGTCATGTGTCTGTGCGATATCATTGGCATGACCGCAGGGAAGTCCGTTATCGGCATTGTAAAATCTCTGGATATATGTATTTTCATGTGACTCGGCGTGTGATGTAAACGCAGGAACAAGTGATGAAGCGGCAACACATATGACAAGGAAAAGCATCGGGGTTATATGACTTACCCCCCTGCCCTTTTTAGATGCCTTAACCATCCGAACTATAAAATACATGAACAAAACGGTACAGATTTTATCAAGAAAATCCAGATACAATTCGCCGAATGTGGAAGCTATCAAACCGGGAACGCCCTTTTCCAGAAGATAGTTTATAACACCGTCTCCCCAGACATTTCCGGTATATCCGTCATACAAAAAAAGATTGAGTATAGTGGATATCACAACCGAACCCAATGTAACTCCGCCCGCAACCGTGGTTGCACCGAAGAAAGTATCGAAGTATCTCTTACGGGCCGCAAAGCCGAAACCGACACCTATAAAAATACTTGTAAGGGCGTATGCAAGTGAATTGGGATCCCAGAAAAAGTAGATTATATTAGTAGAACAGCCTACGATAGCCCCGCTTATAGGACCGAGTACGTAAGCTGCAAAAACAGTACCCAGAGAATCAAGCCAAAGAGGAAGTTCATGTGTAACAGCGCTGTGTTTTCCGACGAAGTTCACCAGAACACAGCAAAACACAATAAACATGATAACAATAGGGCTGTTTCTTAAGTTGGTCTTTTTGTGGTTATCTTCCATCTTTCCCCTAAGAAATTAAAGCGTTATCCCCTCTCAAAACGCTGTATAAGGCATAACCCCATACATGTTAATTTTATATGATATAGCGTTATTTATCAATTTTTACGATAAAAAAGACCCGGGCAGTTACCTGCCCGGGCCGGATACTGAAACATTACTCTTCTGAAGAGTTATTTACAGCTTTTGCAGACTCTTTTACGATCTCTGCATCAAGGCCGGTTACATTGATGTTCTTGGTAACCTTAGCATCATAAGTATTAGCCTTCATAACCTCGGTAAGATCAAAACCTGTGGTCTCCTTAACGGACTGGATAACCTTAGCCATGACTGCAGGTGCATATCCGCCGACGGATGCAACACCTGACTCACCGCTGCCTGAATCGATAACGGTAACCTTGTCGATAGATGCGATGGGAGCTGCAACTTCTTTTGCGATAGCAGGGAGCTGTTTGATGATCATCTCGGTAATAGCGGCATTGTTATACTTAGCGTATGCCTCTGCCTTCTTCTCCATTGCCTCAGCTTCTGCAAGACCCTTTGCCTGGATAGCTTCTGCCTCTGCACGTCCTACGGCCGCAATACCGGCAGCTTCCTTCTCCTTAGCATAAACTGCTGCATCAGCCTGAGCCTTAACAGCCTCAGCTGCTTTCTCCTGCTCGTACTTCTTAGCATCTGCCTCACGCTGTCTCTCGATAAGAGCTGCGTCTGCTTCCTGCTGACGACGATACTTCTCTGCATCTGCTTTCTTTCTGACTTCAGCGTTGAGGACCTGCTCTTTAACATCAGCTTCACGCTGCTTGAGTTCGGTCTCTCTCTCCTGACGTGCGATGTCTGCATTTGCTCTGGTGACCTCGATGGTCTTTCTCTGTTCCTCTTGCTGAATCTCATAAGCTGCGTCTGCAACTGCCTGCTTGGTATCAGCTTCCTGCTTCAGTTCGGACTGCTTAATAGCAAGTTCGTTCTGCTTGGTAGCAATCTCGGTCTGTGCCTTTACCTGCTCTTCGTTTGCAGCCTTGTCAGCCTGAGCCTGAGCAATCTTAATATCTCTTTCGGACTCTGCTCTTGAAATAGCAGCAGCCTTCTGGATACGTACAACGTTATCAACACCGAGGTTCTCAATTACGTGATTGTCATCAACGAAATTCTGAACATTGAAGGAGGTGATAACAAGACCCATTGCCTCAAGATCGGGATCGGCATTCTCTTTTACGAGAACTGCGAACTTCTGGCGGTCGGAAACCATCTCTTCGAGATGCATCTTACCAACGATCTCACGGACGTTACCTTCGAGAACTTCTCTTGCTACAGCTGCGATATACTCGGGCTTTTTGTTCAGGAAGTTCTTGGAAGCCTTTTTGATGAGCTCAGGGGTGTGACCGATCTGAACGTTAACGGTAGCATCAACCATGATGTTAATGTAGTCTGCAGTGGGAACTGCGGAACTTGTCTTAACATCGATAGGAATCAGCTGGAGCTTCAAGACGTCTTTCTTTTCGAAGAAAGGGATCTTGATTCCGGCACGTCCTATCAGATATCTGGGCTCCTTGTGAAGACCGGTGATGATGAAAGCCTCATCGGTCGAAGCCTTTACGTAACCGGTAACGAATATGATGATCAGCAAGATCGCCACAATCACTCCGATAACAACAGCAACCATTAATTCATCCATAAAATTCCTCTCTTTCTGCCTTTCAAGGCACCCGGCCACCGGTATCCGGCGACCTGATAAACCGGATGCGGTAAACCTATAAAAAAAGACTTTTACCGCAACCATTTAGTTACAGTAAAAGTCTTGCCTTCTAACTTGATACGGGCTCTGATTCGTTTCCTAAGAATCTATTCAGTGCCGGGTGACGATCTCAAGCCGGTCGGAAAAGTTTCCGCCGTTTGGCTACTCCCTTTCACTTGAGATAATTATATATATTTTGCGTTTCCGTGTCAAGAAAAATCGGTTTCCTTAATCGAACATTTTGGGCATGAATATCTCGGCATATTTACTCCAGAATTTCATGTCGTGAATTCCCTCGGATTCTTCATATACGTGATCTATTCCGGTATCGGTAAGGAACTTATGGAATGCTCTGTTGGGCTCGAGAAGAAAGTCCTCCGTTCCGCATGCCATAAAGATCTTAGGGATCTTCTTTCCTTCTTCTTTTAATTTTTTAGCAAGATATTCGGGATTATTAACGCTTTCCTTAAGTTTTGAAGGATCACCGAAGCAATCACGGTAATATGCATAGTTTGCGACGGAATTGCCTTCTCCTTCTTTCATCTTGGCAACTTCATTGTGAATCAGTGCGGATGATAATGCTGCGGTCACCCCGAAGGTTTCGGGGAACATAAGAGCTGTATGAAGTGCCCCGAATCCTCCCATTGAAAGACCCATTACTCCCGTCTTATCAGGTGTCATTGCTATACCGAAAGTATTTCTGATATATTCAATCAGCTCAACTCCGACAAATGAAGCATACTGTCTTCCGGTTGCTTCCGCGTCAAGCCAGAAGCCGTTTTCGCCGGAGGGTGCAACGACCGCGATGTTAAGAGAAGCTGCCTGCTCTTTGTTTACCCAGATATCTCCGTCACCGGTATATCCGTGAAGAAGCAGAATTGTCTTCATATCACCCTTTACATGCTTTTCATCCTCCCAAGGAATGTCGTTTCTTTTGTCGTTGGGAAGAAACATCTTAAACTCTACTGTCCTGTGAAGACAATTTGAAAAAAATCTGATACTGAGATCTGCCATAAATACCTCCAAAACTTTTATTCTTTAATCTCTGTAAAGATCATCTATTACATTTTCTCTGAACATACGGCGCATTGCATAATATCTTGCCCCGCTTCTCCAGCCCTGATCAATCGAGCCTTCGCCGTTACATACAATCTGGGCGTTAGGATACATTTGTCTTAACCTGCAATATCCGTCATAGGATATATATGTATGCTCCATCCACAGGCGTTTCAGGTTCGGAAGATTTGTCATGTGTTCAATACTGCTTACGGAATTGTAACTTATATTCAGGTCCTCGAGCTTTGTAAGGTTATCCATAAAAGAAAAATCGGAAACGTTATTTGCAAATATCTCAAGGTATCTGAGTTCCGTGCAGTATGCGACTTCCGAAAGATCCGTCAGATGTCTTAAGGTTTCGCCGTCTTTTTCTTTTACATTATCAACCAGTATAAGAACTTTCAGATCCGGCATGTATTCGAGAAAAGAAAGATCCGACACATAGTTATGACCGAGATCAAGTGCCACCAGTTCATTACAGTACTTCAGATAATACGCTTCATCATTATTCATGTAGAACTCTTCCGCTGTTGTTTTGTATGTACTGAATGCAACGGAATCGGTACGTATGGTCCAATGTTCAAGTACTATCTCAAATACGATCTTTATATCCGGATGTCTGTCCTGAAGTGATGCATATCCGTCATTATCAAGACCGCAATCTATCATCACAAGACGGTTTAGATTGGGGAGTGATTCGATTATCGCATCCATATTCAGGCCGGTTACATCAACATGCGATATATCAACATACTCTGCCTGAGGATAAATATGATGATCCTTTATCCAGTCTTCAGCCTGCTCTTTTTCCGTCTCTGCAGGATTGGGAACATCATTGTCGTTTTCAATTTCAATCACCGGAGTATCTGCAGGCAGCTCAGTTACAGGCTCAGCATCAGCTCCATCATCTGCCGAGGATGAGGGTACAGATGCATTTGAACATCCAACCACAACCAGAAGCGATAAAAGAGATATATTTAGCTTTATAAAATTTCGCAAATCATATCTCATCATTTTCTTATGATCACAACCCGCTCTCTTACGCCATTGTCAGCCTTATATACGATCTCGTATTCACCGATCAGTTCATATATTGAATTACAGTTCAGCGCCTTCATCCTCTTTCCAGCAATCATCCCAAAATGCATTGTAATCGTACATAGAGCCGCCTTTTCCTAAACATTACTTAAAACATGACAGATCCGAATAATGAAATTATAAGCATTTATCATATCTTTGCATAGAAAAAAGAGAGATCCGAAGATCTCTCTTTTTAAGTGTTACGGTAAAATTATGCGTTAACGATCTGGCCGAAATCAGGCTTAAGTGAAGCGCCACCGATAAGGCCGCCGTCGATGTTGGGCTTGGAAAGAAGCTCAGCAGCATTTCCTGCGTTCATGGATCCGCCGTACTGAATGCGAACTGCCTCAGCGGTAGCTGCATCATACATCTCAGCGATGGTCTCACGGATCATAGCGCAAACTTCCTCTGCCTGATCAGCGGTTGCGGTCTCGCCGGTTCCGATAGCCCAGATAGGCTCGTAAGCGATGACGAGAGTCTTAACCTGATCAGCGGTTACATCAGTAAGATCCCACTCGATCTGTCTCTTGATCCACTCTTTATAAGTTCCTGCTTTACGAAGAGCAAGTGACTCTCCGCAGCAAAGGATGGGAGTAAGACCTGAAGCGAATGCCTTCTTAACCTTAGCATTGATAAGGATATCGTTCTCTCCGAAGATATCTCTTCTCTCCGAGTGTCCGATGATAACGAATTCAACACCAGCTTCTTTGAGCATGGGAGCTGAGATTTCGCCGGTGAAAGCACCCTTGTCTTCGATGTAGAAGTTCTCTGCACCTACGTGTACGTTGGTTCCCTTTACAGCTTCTGCAACGGGAACGATATCGATAGCGGGTACGCAATAAACTACATCTACGGCATCATTCTTAACAAGATCCTTGAGCTCTGCACAAAGTGCAACTGCCTCTGAAGGAGTCTTGTTCATCTTCCAGTTGCCGGCAATAATTCTTCTACGTGCCATATATATTTCTCCTTAATCACTTATTATCAGCTGCATCAACTCCGGGAAGAACCTTGCCCTCAAGGAATTCAAGGGAAGCTCCGCCGCCAGTGGAGATGTGGCTCATCTTGTCAGCGAAACCAAGCTGGTTAACAGCTGCTGCGGAATCTCCGCCGCCGATGATGGTGGTAGCTTCAGTCTCGGAAAGAGCTTTAGCTACAGCCTTGGTACCTGCTGCAAGAACGGGGTTCTCGAATACGCCCATAGGTCCGTTCCAAACAACGGTCTTAGCAGTCTTAACAGCCTCTGCATAAAGAGCCTGGGTCTCAGGTCCGATATCAGCGCCTTCCTTGTCTGCAGGAATAGCATCAGCCTTAACAACCTCAGTCTTGATGTCAGGATTGTCGATGGGATCAGGGAATGCATCGATAAGGACAGTATCAACGGGTAGAAGAAGCTTCTTGCCATTCTTCTCAGCCTTCTCGATCATTTCCTTGCAGTAATCAATCTTGGACTCGTCAAGGAGTGACTTTCCTACTTCATATCCCTTAGCTTTAAGGAAGGTGTAAGCCATTCCGCCGCCGATGATAAGAGTATCGCACTTCTCGATGAGGTTATTGATAACGTTGAGTTTATCAGCTACCTTAGCGCCGCCGAGGATAGCAACGAAAGGACGAACAGGATTCTCAACCGCATTTCCGAGGAAATCAATCTCTTTCTGCATGAGATATCCTACCGCACAGTTGCCGCCCTTCTCACGAACATACTTGGTAACAACAGATACGGAAGCGTGAGCTCTGTGAGATGATCCGAATGCGTCGCATACATAATCATCGCAAAGATCAGCAAGCTCTTTTGCAAAAGCCTCGCCTGCCTTCTCGGGCTTGGTCTCTTCTTCCATACGGAAACGGGTATTCTGAAGGAGAATAACATCGCCTTCGTTCATAGCGTTAACAGCTGCGGTGGTAGCTTCGCCGGTAACGGTGTAGTCAGCAATGAACTTAACTTCCTTGCCGAGCTTCTCTGAAAGAGCCTTTGCAACGGGTGCAAGAGATTCCTTCTCGTTAGGTCCTTCCTTGACTTTTCCGAGGTGAGAGCAAAGGATAACCTTTCCGCCGTCATTAATAAGCTTCTTGATGGTAGGAAGAGCTGCAACGATACGGGTCTCATCGGTGATCTCACCGGACTTGAGAGGTACGTTGAAGTCGCATCTTACGAGGACTCTTCTTCCCTTTGCATTAAAATCGTCAACTGATTTCTTGTTTAATGCCATGATACTTCTCCTTAATTGATTTTTTTGTTAAAAAAGACCCGGCCCTTGCCGGACCGGGCCCTTACTTCATATTTGGTTTAAGCTTTCAAAATTACTTAAGAAGGCTTCCGAAGTGCTTGATGGTACGAACCATCTGGCTGGTGTATGAGTTCTCGTTGTCATACCATGAAACAACCTGAACCTGAGTGGTTCCGTTATCAAGAGGAAGAACCATGGTCTGAGTTGCATCGAAGAGTGATCCGTAGGTCATTCCTACGATATCGCTGGAAACGATCTCATCAACGTTGTATCCGAAGCTCTCGTTTGAAGCAGCCTTCATAGCGTCGTTGATCTGCTCCTTGGTTACGTTTCCTTCAACTACTGCGGTAAGGATAGTGGTTGATCCGGTAGGGGTAGGAACACGCTGAGCAGCTCCGATGAGCTTTCCGTTAAGCTCAGGGATAACAAGGCCGATAGCCTTAGCAGCGCCGGTAGAGTTGGGAACGATGTTGCAAGCAGCTGCACGTGAACGTCTCTTGTCGCCCTTTCTCTGAGGTCCGTCAAGGGTCATCTGATCGCCGGTGTAAGCGTGGATGGTGCACATGATACCGGACTTGATGGTAGCAAGATCGTTAAGAGCCTTAGCCATAGGAGCAAGGCAGTTGGTGGTGCAGGATGCTGCAGAGATGATCTTGTCCTCAGCGGTAAGAGACTGATGGTTTACATTGTAAACGATGGTAGGAAGGTCGTTTCCTGCAGGAGCGGAAATGATAACGTGCTTAGCACCTGCATCGATGTGAGCCTGAGCCTTGTCCTTGCTGGTGTAGAAACCGGTGCACTCAAGTACAACGTCTACTCCGAGCTGTCCCCAAGGAAGATCAGCAGCCTTAGCCTCAGCGTAGATGGTGATCTTCTTTCCGTCTACAGTGATGCTGTTCTCATCGTAAGAAACCTTATCTGCTAATGCATACTTTCCCTGTGTTGAGTCATACTTAAGAAGATGAGCAAGCATCTCGGGAGAAGTAAGATCGTTGATAGCTACGATCTCGAATCCCTCAGCACCAAACATCTGTCTGAAAGCAAGACGACCGATACGGCCAAAACCATTGATAGCAACTTTAACTGCCATTTTTAATTCCTCCTAGAATTATTTAGTTTTTAAACTGACAAAAAACTTTGTCAAATTTTTATCAGCCAACGAAAATCATTTTACAGTTTTCACCTGCATAATTCAAGCAAAAACAAGCGTTTTTTTACTGTCTCTTTCCACAGCTGGGGCAGAAGGAAGAATCCTCTTCAAGATTAGCGCCGCAAGCCTTGCATCTGGGACGTGAAACAGGGCGCATAGCCTTTTCCTTCTCTTCTGTCTTTGAAGGGAATTTGTATCCGCACATATTACAGAAGCGGCTGGCAAGTACAAGCTCATTCTCACACTCGGGACAAGCCTTGAGACCCTTGGCAGCGAGTTCTTCCGCAATAATGGTATCAATCTTATTCTTGATTGTATTTATTCTCTGGATCTGATCGTTGAAAAGAGATGCTCTGGGAACCTCTCTGGGTCCTTTGCCGTTCTGTGCACAGCATTCTTTGTAGAATTTCTGTCCGAGCTCTGTATAGACTGACTCAAGCTCTACTTTAAGTTCTTCTTTCTCAGCAGTTCTGTCGACATGAGATGCTGCAGCCATCTTCTTCTTGCTGTCGAAATCAACTACTACTTCTTCTGCGTTCAAAACCTTTTCTTCCATAAGTACCCTCCCTGAAAAAATTGTTTGGAAAACCGTCCCTTGTATTTCCCCGACAGGGGACAGCGAAAATATTATATCATTTGATATAAAAATATAAAAGGAATGCAATTGTACAATTATTAATGGTAAAATATCAGCATATTTACTTAAAAACTAATATTATAATTCTAGTTTTCGGAGGACTTTAAATGGCCATACTCGCAGACTGCCACATGCACTCTCACCACTCTGGTGACTCTGATGCATCAATGGAATCAATGATCGAAAGCGCGATAAATGCAGGTCTTGAGACCATTTCATTTACCGAGCATCAAGATTTTGATTATCCGAAATCGCCCGAGGGTGAAACCGAATTTTGTGATGAAAACTCTTTCATGCTGAATGCGGATTCATATCTGTATGAACTTCTGAGCATGAGGGAAAAATACAAGGGAAAAATCCGTATCGAATTCGGACTCGAAGTCGGACTTCAGCAAAGCTGTGTTAAGAAGAATCTCATCTTCTGCAAAGATCACGAATATGATTTCATCATCGCATCACTGCACGTTGTCGGCGGAAAGGATCCTTACTACAAATCATTCTTCGAAGGCCGTTCCGAAAAAGAAGCCTTAACGGAATACTTCAAAGAGTATTATGAAAACATCAAAAAGTTCCATAACTTCGATGTACTCGGACATCTTGATTACCTTGTAAGATACTTCCCCAGCGGAAATCACGAATATAACTATTCGGAATACGGCGATATCATCGATGAGATTTTCAAACATCTTATCGAAAACGAAAAGGGAATCGAGATCAATACCAAAGCTATGAGCAAAGGAATGAAAGAGTTCCATCCCTGCATGGCTGCACTCAAGCGCTACCGCGAACTCGGCGGCGAGATTGTAACCGTAGGATCCGATGCCCACAAGCCCGAGAATATCGCGGATCATTTCGATAAAGTTCCCGATGTATTAAAAGAAGCCGGCTTCAAGTACTACTGCATCTATGAAAACCGCCTTCCCGAATATCACAAACTATAAATACATTACCAATAAAAAATCAGCGACATTTGTCGCTGATTTTTTACATCGCTGCTACCTTTTTACACGGAGTGATGCTTTTGATTTCTTCATTTAAACTTTCTTTCATTACTCTTAAATCTATATCATTTTGAATATCCAAAAAAAATTTATCGGATACACCGAAAAATCTTGCCAACCTAAGGGAAGTATCTACGGTAATCTTTCTTCTGTCATGTAGTATATCCTGAACACGCGAAACAGGAACATGTATTTCTTTCGCAAGCATATATGCGGAAATACCATTGGGTTCCATAAATTCTTCTAAAAGTATTTCTCCCATTTTGGGAGTTTTAATATGCATATCCATATTTAATCTCCTTATCACACTAATGATAAACTTCTTATCATAGAAAAATTATACCTGCCTCGTGTGTATACGTCAAGCAGGTATAATTGTACTTTCTATGTATAAGATTTTGAAACTTACAGAGCAAATACCAAATTCAAGAAGCATCAATCACTTGAAGAATCCCGTCCGAAACCTTGAATTTTATATTGCGACCCGCATATGTCAGACCATAGATTCTGTCCGGATCGTTCTGATATGAAGGCCTGGGATCCAGTGATAATATCTCTATCAGACCTCTGACCTCTTCATCCGCAAAAAGAGAACGTATTTCATCCGGCATATTTACCTCAAGTATATGCCCCAGGTTTTCTTCTTTCTGAGCAAAGCCGCCTTTCACATCCGGATATGCATCGGCGTACGGCAGATACGGCTTCACATCATAAACTTCTGTTCCGTCCGTCATATCTGCGCCGGATACTGCTATCTCCATCAAGCCTTCATCATTCTTACGTATCTCTTCTATCTTCACGCAAGTAAGACCCAGATGATTCGGTCTGAAAGGAGAACGGGTTGCAAAGACTCCCATATAAGTATTGCCGCCAAGCCTCGGAGGTCTAACTTTGGCTCTGAATGAATCGTCTTCCTTCACATCAAACTTCCAGATAACCCAAAGTCTCTCATACTCCTCAAGGCCGTCAAATGCCTCCGGATTCGAGAACTCCTTCTCGAAAACGATGCGCCCTATAAGATGCGGTGCCAGCCCGCTCTGTCTCGGCACCCCAAACTTCTCAGGCAATGCACTTTTATACGTCGCAATTCTCTCCATGTAACCCTTTCATACAGGCGTCGCAGTCGATGATGTTTCAACTGCACCGCCTTTGTAAACGTTGGTTGCATACATAAATCTTGATATAAACAGGGCAACGTGAGCGATGTTTTTTTGTAAGTGCACCCTTATTTTCCCGTCAGTACTTAATGAGAACAAGCATCGCGCAGTTCGAATTTAGTACTGCTACGGGAAAATGCGGAGCCGAGAGGCGCGTGCACGTCAAAAAAACATCGACCGCGTTGCCCGTAACTTATTCAGGTCTTTATGATGGTGCCGCCGCCGTAGATGTAGTTGCCGGCTTCGTCGTAGAATACGAGGGCCTGTCCGGGTGCTGCGGCTCTGACAGGTTTGTCGAAGACGACTTTGACCAGACCGTCGCCTGCAGATTCAAGATAACCGGTTTCGCCGGGATGATTGTAACGTATCTTGGCTTTGACACGGATGCGTTCACCCGGAGCGACGCCTTCAAGCCCCATCCATCTGATGTCATCCGCCGAAACCACCGATGTCATAAGATCATCGTTGGATCCCAGAGTAACCTTTCCCGATGCGGGATCGATGTCAGTCACATAAATACGTTCACCCGCAGGAACTCCGAGACCTCTGCGCTGTCCGATGGTGTAATGAGTTATGCCCTTGTGCTTTGCAATAAATTCTCCGGAAGGGGTTACGAAATCTCCGGGTCCGGGAACCGTTACACCGTCTTCTTTTTCGATGAAAGATGCATAATCCCCGTCGGGAACAAAACAGATTTCCTGCGAATCCTTCTTGTGTGCTACGGGAAGTCCTGCTTCCTCCGCAATTTTTCGCACATCCGCCTTCTCATATTCGCCTATGGGCAAAAGGGTATGTGCAAGCTGATCCTGAGTCAGAGCATACAATGCATAAGTCTGATCCTTGGCTGCTGTCTTGGATGCGGAGATGGAATACCTTCCGTTTTCAAGCTGAGAAATTCTCGCGTAATGACCTGTCGCAAGATAATCTGCACCTATATCCCGTGCCTTCTGTAACAGTGCTTCCCACTTAACATGCCTGTTACACTCAATACAGGGATTGGGAGTAAGTCCCTTCACATACTGCGCAGCAAAATGATCGATGACCCACTTCTGGAATTCGCTTCTGAAATCCATTACGTAGTATGGAATACCGATGCAGTCGGCAACTCGTCTTGCATCTTCAACAGCTGATAGTCCGCAGCATCCGCCGTTATCCGCAATATCACAGACATTCTCCGGACGCCAGATCTGCATCGTAACACCTATAACATTGTATCCCTGTTCTTTTAACAGATATGCGCAGACGGATGAATCAACACCGCCGCTCATACCCACAACTACTGTTTTACTCATTACAAATGTTTCTTTCCGTTTCTGAGCTTATCAACGATTTCGGTTATAACCAAAGCCGCTTGATCAATTTCTTCTTCCGTATTGTGATGTGAAAGAGTAAACCTGAGTGACCCTTTGGCCTCATCATCCGCTCTTCCGATTGCCTTGAGCACATGTGAAGGTTCCATTGCTCCGGTTGCACAGGCAGATCCGCTCGATGCGCAAATACCTTCACGGTCCAGCATTATGAGTGCGGATTCACCCTCTATTCCTTTTATGCATACCGAAATGTTTCCGGGAAGTCTCTTAGTAAAATTCCCTTCGGAATATGCTCCGTTGACAATAACACCTGTTATATTGCTTAATTTTGCAAGAAATCTGTCTCTGAGTGCTGTTTCAGCTGATATTTTTGCATCCAATCCTGCAAAAGACAGCATGCAAGCCTCTCCGAAGCCTGCTATGCCCGCAACATTCTCTGTTCCGGCCCTTCTTCCGCTCTCCTGCATTCCGCCTCTCATAAAGGGAGAAAACTTTACTCCGTCTCTTACGAAAAGAATACCGACTCCTTTCGGCCCACCGAGTTTATGAGAACTTGCGGATAAGAGATCGACATGTTTAGAAAGATCATCCAGGTGAATCTGACCGAAAGCCTGAACCGCATCCGTATGTATCAGAACATCCTTCCTAAGCCCGCGAACCGCGTCCGCTATCTCCCGGACGGGCTCTATTGTACCGATCTCATTATTTGCGGTCATTACGGATACCAGAAAAGTATCGGGACGTATTGCTTCCAAAACCTGCTCGGGTCTGACAAATCCCTCGCTGTCGGGCTTAAGATATGTAACGGATACACCTAAACTTTCCAGATACTCCGCAGTATGAAGTATTGCATGATGTTCTATGGCAGTGGTGATGATATGACCTGCAGATTCCGTATTCTTTTTACGGAAAGTCTCATATGCACCGCATAAAGCCCAGTTATCGGACTCCGTTCCGCCGGAGGTAAAAAAGATCTCCGAAGGCATTGCTCCGATCAAAGCAGCCGCATTTTTTCTCGCTTCAAACACTGCTTTCTTGGAACGTCTTGCAAGCTCGTAGACAGCAGAAGCATTGCCATACTCCTCTTTTAAAAAGGGGAGCATGGCATTAAATGCAGGTTCTTCGATTTTAGTAGTTGCGGCGTTATCTAAATAGATCATTTAAGCAGTCTGCTTCGAATTGTTTTTGAGAATAAATGCGATGCCGACCATCACTGCAACTCCGACGATAAGAGGCAGTACGGGATTCTTCGCATAACCGGCGATGCAATAGCAAATGCATGAAACGAATGCGCAGGAAAGCGCATAAGGAATCTGGGTTGAAACGTGATTCAAATGATTGGACTGTGCACCTGCCGAACTCATGATTGTTGTATCGGAAATAGGTGAGCAATGGTCTCCGCATACAGCACCTGCCATACAAGCACTCATGGAGATGATCATAAGGTTATAATCAACGCCTTCAAATACACTTACTACGATAGGGATAAGGATTCCGAATGTTCCCCATGAAGTACCGGTTGCAAATGAGAGAAATACCGCGATAAGGAAGATGATTGCGGGAAGAAGGTTCATAAATCCTGCAGCAGATCCGTTAACGATTCCCGCAACAAACTCCTTGGCTCCGAGAGAATCGGTCATAGCCTTGAGTGACCATGCAAAAGTAAGGATGAGGATGGGAGCAACCATTGACTTAAATCCTTCGGGGATGCATTCCATACATTCCTTGAAAGTAAGGACTCTTCTGAACAGGTAAAGAATCAGGGTTATGAGAAGGCCGAAGAAAGATCCTATTACAAGTCCAACCGATGCGTCGGAATTGGCAAATGAGTCGATAAAGGTTTCTCCGGAGAAAAATCCGCCGGTATAGATCATTCCGATAACGCAGCAGACAACAAGTGCGATTACGGGAATTACGAGATCTATAACCTTGCCCTTTGAACTGATCTTATCATCTCCCGCTTCTGCGTAAGGTCTGTCGGGAGTGGTGAAAAGATCGCCTTTTTCCATCGCATTCTTTTCATGAACAGCCATGGGACCGAAGTCTCTCTGTGATACCGCAAGAGCTATCATCATAACGATGGTAAGAAGCGCATAGAAGTTGTAGGGAATGGTTGATACGAAAAGTGCTATACCGTTTTCTTCACCGGGTACAAATCCGGAAACCGCTGCAGCCCAGGATGAAACGGGAGCGATGATACAGATGGGAGCTGCAGTGGAGTCGATAAGATACGCAAGCTTTGCTCTTGAGATCTTGTGCTTATCGGTAACGGGTCTCATAACGGAACCGACGGTAAGGCAGTTGAAGTAATCATCTATAAATATAAGTACTCCGAGAAGGATTGTTGCAAGCTGCGCTCCTACTCTCGTCTTGATATGAGCCGATGCCCATTCGCCGAAAGCAGCACTTCCTCCCGCACGGTTCATAAGAGAAACCATGATTCCGAGAAGCACGAGAAATACCAGGATTCCCACATTATATGAATCAGCCAGAACGGCAATGATACCGTCTGAAAATACGTGATTTACGGTTCCTTCAAAGCTGTATCCGGAATAAAGCAATCCGCCGGCTACAATTCCGATGAAAAGAGAACTGTAAACTTCCTTGGTGATAAGTGCAAGGACGATAGCAATGACAGGAGGAACAAGTGCCCAGAAAGTAACCTGAACGGAATCGGCGTCGGTACCCACCGCGCCTAATATCAAAACAACAAATACAACGGTTAGAGCAACAATGCTTATTGTTTTTCGTAATTCTTTCTTATTCTCCATATCATGCTCCTTTGATTCCTTCGGGGAATTCCCCAAAAAACTTAATAAAAACCAAAACCATTATAAATCACGCACGGAGTTTAGAAAAGAAAAAGAGAACAGGTTTTATCCTGTTCTCTTAAGTATTATCAGTATTTTTTATTTTGCGATGACAGTTCCTTCTTCGCCCGCATAAACCGGAACCTGAGTTTCCGAGCTGCGGTAGCTGTTCAAAATATCATCTCTCTTTGAAAGAGAAACGGCTTTTTCGATATCAAGGTTTGTTATATCGCTTGTAGTACCGATCAGATCAAAATCATCGTTCTTATTGAAGGATATTGAGATATCCTCAAGTCCGATCAGTTTGGTAGGTCTTGCGGCAACCTGCTCTTCAAGGCTAATCTTACCGGCGTCATTTGCAGGAGAAGCTTTGACCGCTTCCTCACCTGACTTAACTTCGGACAAAGTATCACGAAGTCTTATGGATGACAGATCATTATATACTTGTGAATAATCGAAACCTTCGCCTATTCTCATATGCTGACCTCCGTGTCAAACATTTGCCGTGTGGAATATATATCGGCACATACAGGCAAATCTTTAACCGTAAGGATACATAAAAGAATTATTTCTTACCGATAAAGCCTTTCAGCTCATCCATGAAGGAGTCAACATCCTTGAATTCTCTGTAAACGGATGCAAATCTTACATACGCTACCGCATCGAGATCCTTAAGCTTTTTCATAACGATCTCACCGATAACGCGGGAAGGAATTTCCTTATCCTCAAGAGTAGAGATCTCGTTTTCGACCTCATCAACAAGCTGGGTGATCTGAGTAGCGCTTACGGGTCTCTTGTGGCATGCTCTCAAAACACCGGACTCGATCTTGGACCTGTCATAGGTCTCTCTGTTGTTGTCTTTCTTGATGATGATAAGAGGAATCGTCTCCACTTTTTCATAAGTGGTAAAACGCTTCGTACAGTTATCGCAGATTCTGCGCCTTCTGATGGAATAATTGTCATCAGCAGGTCTGGAATCGATAACTCTGGTATCATCACTTCCGCAATAAGGACACTTCATACCCTTCTCCTATAAAACGGTTATTCCGCGGAATAGCGCTTCCAATCGGTAGCTGCTTTCTCCCATTTTACGGGATCTTCCGCTAGTTTATCGTTCATCCAAGATATGGCATCTGTAACTCCGTCTTCGTCAAAAGAAAACTCTGCGGATTCTTTCAACTCGTCGGCAGTTGTGTGATAGTTGAAAGGACCGGGCCAGATCTCACATAACAGTGCGTCCTGTTTGATCTCTTCACCCGAATCCGAAACCGAAGTTTTGGAAATCTTGTTAAGTCTGTATCTTAATCCGCCGTAAGACCCCGAATAATCGGATTTTTTCAGAAAGCCCATCGGCAGAATATCTTCACGTACAATCATATCTCACCTCGCGGGAGATCATTCATCATTCTTTTTTCTGAGGAATGAAGGAACCTCCATGTGGACGTCCTTTACCCTGCTCTTAAGTCCGGGAATTTCTCCTGCAGGTGCCGATGCGGGTGCAGAAGGATTAACGGTTCTGATGGGAGATACCGTTCTCTCGGTGATTCCGCTCTTGGGTGCGGGCTGCGTTGCGGGTGAAGGATTGTAAGAAACAGCTTCAACGGGAGGAATGTGGCTTGTTCCGAACTTGCTTGCCGCAGAGGGAACACTGCGGGGAACGAATCCGCCGTGAATTGAAGTATTGTCGTCGATACCGGTTGCAATGATGGTAACGGAAAGCTTTTCTCCGAGGCTCTCGTCACTGCGCATACCAAGGAAGAACTCAACTCTGTCTCCGAGGAGTTCCTTAAGATAATCATCAACTTCCTGAATATCACCGGCAGTAACATTACCGACAACGTTTGCGATAACGGCACTTGCGGAATTGATCTTGGAGTCGAGGAGCTTGCTCTCAACCGCAGCCTTAACAGCAGCGGATGCTCTGCCTTCTCCTTCTGCCTCGCCGATTCCGATAAGAGCGGTACCCTTGTCCTTCATCGCCTTCTTGATGTCGGCAAAGTCAAGGTTAAGGTCTCCGTCTTCGTTGATAATATCGGTGATACCACGAACAGCCTGCTTAACAACCTCATCCGCAAGCTTGAACATCTGCTTGATGGGGGTTGATTTGCTGGCAAGATTGAACAATTTATCGTTGGGAATTACAAGAATGGTGTCAAGATCGTCGCGGATCTTGGAGATACCAAGCTCTGCGTTCTCTCTTCTGACTGCTCTTTCAATGGAGAAAGGAGTGGTCATAACGCCTACGGTAAGGATACCCATGTCTCTTGCTTCGTGAGCGATAACGGGAGCTGCACCTGTTCCGGTTCCGCCGCCCATGCCGCAAACGATGAAGAGCATGTTGGCATCTTTGATATGCTCTCTGATCTCATCAACGCTCTCCTGAGCAGCTCTTTCTCCGACTTCGGGATCGGCACCTGCGCCAAGTCCCTGAGTTTCCTTCTCACCGAGAGGAACCTTATCGGGTGCAAGAGAAAGCTCCAGATCCTGGAGATCGGTATTCATAGCCACGAACTCTACGCCCGTGACATTATCTTCTATCATTCTGTCGACTACGTTGTTGCCGGCACCGCCGACTCCAACTACGATTATTCTTGCTTTTCCGTTAGGTTTTGTGGACTCTTTTATCTCATACAAGGTTTTGTCCTCCTACTTAAAAACACAACATACTGTATTATAATAATTTATAAACACAATTATTTCAACTATTTATGAAATATCAGGTGTTATCAGTTCGCTTCGTCGGGCGTGAAAACATAAATGCCCTCTTCGCTGTATTCTTCCATATCGAGTACGCCGCTCAGATTTCCGACTCTCTCAAGGAAGGTTCCCAGTAACATTACTTTGTCTTCAATACCCTCTTCGTCCGTTCCCAGATCCACTCGCGCATTGCCGAAATATATGGTAACTTCGCCGTTTTCGTGGAAATGTATTCTGTCTGCTGTAAGTTCATACTTGGCAAGCAGTTTGGTAAGATCCAATGTTCTTGCAAATATATCCGTATCGTCCGAAGACAACGGTTTTCCCACCTGGATTCCGGAGAAAACAATACCGGTAACCTGCGGTATTCCCGCAGTGAGCACGTCGGAGCTTTCCACTACCGTTCCGTCTTTATCAAAATATATATATCTGTCCAGGTACTTAACATATCCCGCAAGTGCCTTTTCAAAAACTCTTATCCTGATGGAATCGGAAGAAATAACTTCGACGGTTATCGCATCGACAAAAGGCACGTCGGTTATCTTTTTATTTTTGTATTTGAGTGACAAAACAACGGAATTGTCACCCAAAGGTCCGCTCATTACTATGTCGATTATCTGCTGGTTCGTGTAATGATTGTTTCCGTCGACATATATTTTAGCGGGATCGACTCTGTAGATCTCAATGAAATATTCGATTCCCATTACGCAGGCAAATACACCTAAGAATATCAGCAGAGGAATCATTATCCTGCGTATACCCCTGCCCCTGCGGGCGCTCATCCTCTCCTGCTTTCCGCTCTGGTTCTTCTGTCGATGTTAAGAACAAGTCCTACCTCGATAAGAAGGAAAAGAGCCGATGAACCGCCGTATGAAATAAAGGGAAGCGACACACCGGTATTGGGAATGGAACCGGTAACGACCGCGATGTTAAGAACGATCTGAATCGCAAAGTGTGCCATGACTCCGCTTACTATCATGAATTCAAATCTGTCTTTGGTATTTCTTGCAATGTAATACATACGGTAAATCATAAGTGCGAACATGATCATAAGTGCAATGGCACCTACGATTCCAAGTTCCTCACATATAACCGCAAAGATCATATCGTTATGGGGCTCGGGAAGGACAGATACTTTCTGAACGCTCTGTCCGAGTCCTCTTCCGAAGACTCCACCGTTACCGATTGCATATAATCCCTGAAGCATCTGATGTGCCGACGTTTCGGTAGAATTCTCGGGACGAAGCCACGCGGATATTCTGGTAAGTCTGAAGGAAGCATCTGCTGCGCCTTCGGTTGATGCAACATAAGCCACCAGTCCTCCTGCAACCGCAAATCCAAGCACGGTCAGCAGGATGTATTTTTTATAATCCGCTGCCGCAACAAAACACATTACGAATGCAATTGCAAAAACGATAAGTGCGGAGCTCAGGTTATCGGTAAGTGTGTAAAGAAGCAGTGATGCAAATGATGCGATTCCCATGCAGAACAGGAAACCTTTCCATGAGGAAATCAGCTGATTACCCATGGAGTTGATCATTGCCGCAAGGAAAAGGATCATAAAAAGTTTTGTGATCTCCGCAGGCTGAAGACGCTGTCCCACAAAAGGAACCTGTATCCATCTTCTCGCACCGTGTGATTCGATTCCGAAAGGAAGAACGAGGAAAATAACTCCAAGTGCGATTGCAAGGAAAAAGTATTTAAATCTCTCGATCTTCTTAAGCGGAATAAACAAGGTGCCGACCATGCAGACCAGTCCGAGCACGTCCGCAATGATCTGTTTTTTGAAAAAGTAGGACGAATTTCCGAAGTCTCTCAGTGCAACATAAGATGATGCGGAATAAACCATCAGAAGTCCGAAACCAACTAAAAACAGCACGATAAAAAGCAGATTGATATCTACGTTACTTTCAATATAACCGCCGAGTTCGGAGGTGGTATTCCTCAGATCCACATTCTTTATATTGATAACATTATTATGTTTTGGCTGCTTTCTGTCTGCCATATGTCTGTTATCAGTTATTCTGCTGAATGGTGTCGGATTCGATATTTCCGTTTACGGGAATCGAATCATCAAGTATTTCCTGTGTTACTGTTGCAAGTTCGCCGGTATCGGCATCGTAATATTTTCCGTCAGGTCCCACGCGGTATCCCGTAGCGGGATCAATGGGGAAGCTCATCCATCTGGGATAGACATTTGCGGTCTCTCCGGTGGAGTCCGTTACTTCCTGCATTTCAACTTCTTCGTAAGGATCCTGTTCACCGGTTTCCGAAGTCTGTTCGTCACTTCCCTGAGTGTATCTCAAAGTGTTTTCAAGCTGCTTTTCTTCGAGATATTTGATTTCCTCTTCGGTAAGAGGTTCCGTCATATAGATTCCCATGTAGGGAAGTACTTCCTGCAAGATGTCCCTGCAAAGAATACATGCGTATTTTACGTTATCCTGCTTTGCAAAGTTGGGTCTGTCTATAACGACATAAATTGCTATCTGAGGATCGTCCGCAGGAGCAAAGCCCATGAAAGAAATAACGATCTGTCCGGTCTCACGGGGAATTGTCTGCGCGGTTCCGGTCTTTCCGCCGATGGCATATCCGTAAGGTCTTGCGTTACGTCCGCTTCGTCTGGATCCGCCCTCTTCCATTACGGTAGCACGGCAGTACTGTCTGATTCTTTCGGATACCGATTCGGATACGGTCTGCTTAAGTATCCTGGGTTCGATATTCATGATAACGGCACCGGTCGAATCGGTGATCCTGTTAACCACGTGAGGCTCGTAATAATATCCGCCGTTAATGAGTGAGCTGAATCCCGCAATCATCTGGATCATTGTGGCGTTAAAGTTCTGACCGAATGAATTGGTCGCAAGGTCAACTGCACCCATGGTCTGGGGATTATAAACAAGAGTATCGGTTCTTGCTTCTCCCGCAAGATCTATATTGGTTTTAAGTCCGAGATTGAATATTCTCTGATACTTGCACATGTTCTCGGTTCCGAGAGACTGTGCGATCTTCATGAGAGCTACGTTGCAGCTCCATGCGATGGAATCCTGTACCGTAACCACACCGTCTCCGCCCGAATCATATGTGTGACATTTAATGAAATAGTTGGAAACCTGAAGTGCTCCGTTACAGGTATATACTTCATTTCCTGTAATAGCTCCACAATCGAGAGCTGCCGCAACGGTAAATGGCTTTGCGGTGGAGCCGGGTTCATATGTATATGAAATGCACTGATTCTTCCAGAGGTTATACAGATTGACATTGACCTGATCAGGTGTCATCTGATCGATCATTTCCTGAGTGATGATGTCAGTTGTCTTTCTGTATTCGGTATATCCTCCCGCATTGGTAACGGCTTCAAAATAATTACAGCCGATAAGAGGATCCGTATTCATGTAATCGCCGGGATTATATGTGGGGAAGTCCGCCATTGCGAGAATCTCACCGGAATGGATATCCATGATGATACATCCGAGATTCTCCGCACCGTTTCCGGGACGATAATTATCCTTGTATGTCTCGTTGAATTCGTTAAGCTTATCTTCCACGATTCTCTGGATGGTGGCGTCAATCGTGGTGTGAATGGTATAACCGTCAACCGCGGGCTTTATGGTACGTTCAAGAGTTGCATCCTCATTCTGATAACCGTACTCTCTTCCGTCGGTTCCGGTAAGGATAGCTTCGTAATACTCCTCAAGTCCGTACATTCCGCCGGAATTCGTACTACCGGTAGTGTAGCCGAGGATGGTTGAGCAAAGGTTGCCCATGGGATATACACGCTTATATTCCTCTTCAAAAGTAACTCCGCGGATATAGGTGTTATTTGCCTGCATGTTCAGGAATTCACTTATCTCGCCATATGAAAGCCTCTTGGCAAGTATCCTGTACTGGCTTGTCTGGTTATTTAACACATATGTGCGAAGTTCGTTTATATCTATCTGGGGGAAGCATGCACCGATTGCGGTAAGTGTGGGCTCTAAGTATCTGTCATCTTCATATGTGGTCATGACGGAGGCATCGACGATAAGGTTATAAACCTTTTCGCTTGTCGCCAAAATAGTTCCCTTTGAGTCAACAATATCCCCTCTTCTGAAGGGGATGATAACAGAGTCATATCTTTGGTTGGATAAAACTATCCTCTGGTACTCTTCACCGTTGTCCCTGACTATTTTTACAAGCCTTATGGTGAGTGCAAAAAGCATCACCAATAAAATCGAAAACAAGACAGTCAGCTTGTTAAACCTGATCTGCCTTGCCGAGAGCGTGCCCCGATTATTCTTTTTTGTATTCTTTTTCCGAGATGCCATCAGTATCAGTTACCGTATCTTCTCATATAATCACCGGTTTCACCCGAGTAAAAGACGATCTGTCCTTCGTCTGCATAAGTCATTCCGAGTTCTCCTCTTGCGACTGCTTCGATGGAAGCGAGATCGACGGAAGCCATGATGCGGTTATACTCTGCATCGTTCTGAGAGATCATTGATGCAAGCTCAGATCTCTTGGTGGTTACGGAACGGCTCATTTCGGTGAGCTCACTGCGAAGCCTTACATATGATACCATCATATATGCACAAACGGCAAAAGAAAGTACGGCAAGTACAAAAGATGCCGCAACGGGAAGGGAAAGACGTCTTCTGACTGCCTTTCTCTTGGGTGCCTGATGCTCGACGGGGCGAACATAAGGTCTTGCGGGAGCCTCTTTTCTGACTGCCGTGCCCTGTATGAAATCTGAATATGAAGTACGAATTGCCATTTTCCCAATCCCCCTCTTTTTTCTGAAGAATCCTTTCTTCAAAGAGTTCTCATTTTGTTTTTTCGAATACCCTCAGCTTTGCGCTCCTGGATCTGGGATTTGCTTCTATCTCCTCATCCGTTGGAGCTATGGGCTTTTTGGTAATTACTTTTCCTTTTGATACCTTTCCGCATACGCACTGTGGAAATCCGGGAGGACATGTGCAGGGATTTTCAAATCTCTTGAATGCGTTTTTGACTATGCGGTCTTCCAGTGAATGGAATGTTATGATGCAAAGTCTTCCGCCGGGATTTAAGAAATCCGCCATCTCATCGAGTGAGTTCTCAAGTACATCCAGTTCTTCGTTGCAGGCAATGCGGAGTGCCTGATATGTTTGTCTTGAAGGATGTCCGCCCGCTCTGAATTTTGCAGGTATCGAATCCTTGATTATGTCGTTAAGTTCGAAGGTTGTTTCTATCTTCTTTTTGCTTCTTGCCTTGCAGATGTTTGATGCAATATTCGAAGCAAATTTCTCTTCACCGTAATCTCTTAATATCCTTCTGATCTCTTCTTCCGGATATTCGTTAACTATTACCGCTGCGGATAAGTCTTTTCTCGTATCCATCCTCATATCAAGAGGTGCGTCATAGTTGTAGGAAAAACCTCTGTCTCCCTGATCGAACTGCCAGGAGCTCACTCCCAGATCAAGAAGTATTCCGTCTGCACCGCCGACTCCCATTTCTTTGAGGATTCTTACGGCATTCCGGTAATTGTCTCTTATTACCGTTACGTTCTTTTCATAAGGCTTAAGCCTTTCGCTTGCCGCCTCTATCGCATCGCTGTCCTGATCTACTCCGTAGAGATGTCCGGTCTCCAGTTTTGAAGCGATCAAGGAGGAGTGGCCCGCTCCGCCGAGTGTCCCGTCCAGGTATACACCGTCAGAGCGGACCATCATGCAATCGACTGTTTCATTTAAGAGTACTGAGATGTGTTTGAATTCCATCTGTCAGATAACTATTCCTCTTTCGAAAAGGTTCTTGGCTGCATCTTCGGGGCTTACATTGCCTGACTCTGCATTCCACTTATCCGTATCCCAGACCTCTGCTCTTCCGTCTGCGGTTCCTACTATCGTTACGTCTTTCTTCAGTCCCGCATATTCCATAAGTGATGCAGGTACCAGAACTCTTCCGTGTGAATCGATGTCCACTCTTGTTGCACCCGATCCGAAGAATCTCTTTATCTGACGAGCCTGAGGATCAAATGAAGGAAGAGAATTGAGTTTTTCGGAAAAAACCGTCCATTCCTCGTCCGAGTAAATAACGAGGCATCCGTCAAAACCTTTTGAAATTACGAATGAATCGCCTAAAACCGTGCTGAATTTCGAGGGAACTGACATGCGGCCCTTGGCGTCAATTGTTCGATTGTATTCGCCGATGAGACCGGTCATTGATTGTTACCTTGTCGAAATGCCTGATTTTACTGGGTTTTGTGGGATTGTGTCCGTGGATTTGTGGTTTACTGTTTTTCCCACTCTTTGGGATATTTTTCCCACTTATTCCCACCGACAAGGTAATAATACCGAATTTATTAAGTAATTGCAAGCAATTTATTAAATTTGTTAATAAATTGTTTGGGTAAAAAATGACAAAAAAAGACCCCCAAAATCTACATTTTGGGAGTCAGTTTAGACAAAGAAACAAGATTTAGTTTTTAGTGGGAAGAAGTGGGGCAAAAAATAATATTTTTTAATTTTCCCTTTGATATCAGGATCCTGATGACGATATCCGCCGCAAGACTTCCCACGAACATTATTATGGCCAAAACCTGAGATACGGCAAGGGTTGTTCCGGGGATAAACAGCGTATCCGTGCGGATTCCTTCGATCCAGAATCTTCCGAGTCCGTATCCCCCCAGATACCAGAGGGCTACTTCTCCGACGAATTTCTTCTTCGGCTCAAACTTTACCATAAGAGCTACGATAGCCAGATTCCACAAACATTCATATAGAAAAGTGGGATGAACCTGTATGTAGTTCTGCCCCTCAGCCATATGAGCCCTGATGCTTTCGGAAATATCCTGGGGCCTGACCCTGGAAACGGGAAGTCTCATTGCAAAGATATTATCGGTATACTCTCCGAACACCTCTCTGTTAAAGAAGTTTCCCCATCTTCCGAATGCCTGCCCGAGAGCAAGTCCCGGCGTTGCATAATCCAGAAGTCTGAATGCATTTAATTTGGTGATCTTACAATATATAAATACCGTTGCGAATGCGGCTATAACACCGCCGTATATCGCAAGTCCGCCCTGTCTTAAGTTAAAGACCTGAACCGGATTGTCTTTGTAGTAATCCCAGGCAAAGATCACATAATAGATCCTCGCTCCGATAACTCCGAATATTACTCCGTAGAAAAAGAAATCCCAGATCTTTTCCTTATCCCAGCCTCCGCGTTTTGCAAGGTAAGCCGCAAGCATGCCTCCGACAAACATTCCGAGAACAACACATACTGCGTACAGCTTGATCTCAAAGCCGAATATGGGAAATCCTTCCGGTACGTTATGAAGATCTATTCCCATATTGGGAAAAGAAATTTCGTTAGTATTCATCATACATTAAACCTGAACAGGATAACGTCTCCGTCCTGTACAACATACTCTTTGCCTTCGATACGGACGATACCTTTTTCTTTTGCGGCAGCGATTGAGCCGTTATCGAGAAGATCCTGATAATTGATAACTTCCGCCTTGATGAATCCGCGCTCGAAATCGGTGTGGATCTTTCCTGCAGCCTGAGGTGCCTTGGTACCCTTCTTGATGGTCCATGCGCGGCACTCATCCTCTCCTGCGGTAAGGAAGCTCATCAGTCCGAGGAGGTCATAGCTTGCTCTTACAAGCTTCTCAAGTCCCGACTCTTTAAGTCCGAGAGCGTCGAGGAATTCTTTCTTTTCCTCCTCATCGAGTTCGGAAATCTCTTCCTCGGTTCTGGCGGAGATTACAAATACTTCGGAACCTTCCTCAGCTGCAAACGCACGAACCTTCTTTACGTTCTCGTTGTTAGCGCCGTCATCGGCAAGGTCGCCGTCTTCTACATTTGCCGCGTAGATAACAGGCTTGTCGGTGAGAAGGTTGAACTCCTTACGATACTTGATCTCATCCTCATCCTCGGTAACAAGAGTTCTTGCCGCGTTATTTGCCTCAAGATGAGCCTTGAATCTCTCAAGCAGGTCAAGTTCCTTGGCAGCTGTCTTGTCCATTCTCGCAGTCTTTGCAGTCTTGGCAATACGCTTTTCGAGAACTTCAAGATCTGCGAAGATGAGTTCGAGATTAATTGTCTCGATATCTCTTATGGAATCAACGCTTCCGTCTACATGGATAACGTTGTCATCGTCAAAGCATCTTACAACGTGAACGATTGCATCTACTTCACGGATATTTGCAAGGAACTGGTTTCCGAGTCCTTCGCCCTTTGAAGCGCCCTTTACAAGTCCTGCGATATCAACGAACTCTATGGTTGCGGGAGTAACCTTCTTGGTGTTATAGAGCTTACCAAGCTTCTCGATTCTCTCATCGGGAACGGCTACAACTCCTACGTTGGGATCAATGGTACAAAAGGGGAAGTTCGCAGCCTGCGCTCCTGCCTTTGTGATTGAATTAAAAAGTGTACTCTTTCCTACATTAGGAAGACCGACGATTCCTAGTTTCATTTCTATATATATCTCCTTACATGAATGATCTGATAAATCTACTCAAAACACACATATTCTACACTAATCGCGGGATGTTTACAAATACAGTGGAATGCAGGGCGCAGATGCCTTGTTGAGGTGCTGTTAAGAGGCAGCAATGTGGGCCGGCTATAATATTGGAAGTTTCTGAGGAGATTATAGCCTTTTAGCGGGATTTTGCAGGGCCGTCTTGCAAGTAGGGCTATAAAAGCTTGAGTTTAGGCGCTTATTATCGCCCATAAGTCGGAAATCAATGGGCATTGGGACGAGCGCGGCTATAAAAGAAGTAGTTTCGACGATTATTATAGCCAATAAGCCGGAAATCAATGGGCAGTCAAGGGAAAAGGGCTATAATAATCCGGTTTCAGGCTGATTTTATAGCCAAATAGTTCGAGGACCATGCTCACTTTTGAGGCAGTGGCTAATAATCATTTGGTTTCTGAGGAAATATTAGCCTCGGATGCGGATTTTAAGACTCTGATTCGAAGCAATGGCTAATAATCATTTGGTTTCTGAGGATTTATTAGCCTCGGATGCGGATTTCAAGACTCTGATTTGAAGCAGTGGCTAATAATCATTTGGTTTCTGAGGATTTATTAGCCCGCGCGCCGGATTTCGACGCATAGATGTATAAAAAAGGCTAATAAGACGCCGGTCACCGGCATTTTATTAGCCTCAGTGCATGAATCTCTTCAAAATTATTAAAAAACGGATTCAGATACACTTTAATAATGTCGTTGATTTCCATAATTCACCCGATTTTTTCTATGCGATAATCCGGAATACCGAGCCGTCTTGCGGCCTCTTCGAAATACTCCTCTTTGATCAGTGGCCAGCCCTTTGTCTCTCCCGCTTCTTCGGAAAGCTTATTTGCAAGTTGCACCATCGCTGCAGAATTATCCATACCCGTTAAAAGGATCTGAATATTACTGTTGATAAACCAGGGAGCCTTATCCAGCAAACCGGCTGCAATCATATCCTCTACCACCTTATGATTATCATAAGTAACTTTCAGAAATGTAGGCTTCCAAAATACTTTACCTTTTTCATCAACGCACGAATCTAACATCATGCATTGTGCAAACCCGGCATCGTTAATTGAAATACCTACGCAACCAGAGTTCATATAAAGCTTTCCGTTATACCCATACTCTCCCGGAAAATGTGTATGTGCACAGAGCAGATAATCTTCGGAAATATTATCAAGCCAAAACCGTGCTCTTTCACTTCCGAGCTGTATCAACTCCCTCGAACTCCCGGGCGAACCGTGACAACATTTGATAGCCGGATATCCTTCTTTTTCATATGTAAAAGAAATCGGAAGGCTTTCAAAAAAATCCAGATCCTTCATAGTCAGTAATTCGTATGAATAAAGAAGATTACCGCTTGCGGAGTTATAGATCCATTTCTGATCCTCCGGCCCTTCCCGCAAAACCTTCCTTTGAGAAAGCATGTACTCTTCCCTGTTACCCCTGAGCAACCGGCATGTATGAGTATCTATAAACTCATACAGATAATCCATAGTCTCTCTCGTATAAGGTGTATCGGATACAAAGTCGCCGAGAAAGAGATACTCATCGCACCTTTCCTCTTCCAGCCTCTTCACACATTCTTTAAACGCAAATATATTACTATGTATATCAGAAATAATTCCAAGTCTCATGTACACATCATAGCATAAAAACGCCGCAGGGCCATCAGACTCTGCGGCACTCTTTTCATCACTCAACCGGGAAGCATGCCTCCGTTACATACTCATCGGGATTCTGAGTCTGCGCGGGGCTTACATGATAGATATTGAACATGGGACCGTTCATCTTATATCCGTTCTCATTTATCCATGATATAAGAGTTGCATAGGCATCGTTCATCCGGTCATAGCTTCCCTTAATAATGCAGCTTGCCACCTTAACAGCAGGAAGAGTCTTAAACTTAACATGCTCCGTATCCTCATACTTGCCCTTTACGGACATGGAAACTAATATCTCAACGTTCTCTTCCTTATACTCACTGTCAAGAAACTCCGCAATCGAATAGCAGGGTTCATCGGGAACAAGATTCTTACACTCTCTCATTGCTCCCCACGCCATTCCCTCATCCTCATAATGGGGAACGATCATGTGTACGGTTGCGGCATATCTCTCCGGAATAGTCTTTATATTTACATCAAAATTCATTATGTGCTCCTTTCTCAGTCCCTTCCGGGCTGTATCCAGAAGCATCAGTTTATACTCCGTCTCTTTGGCCTCCGCTGTCAGTTCCTTCTGCCTTTCGGAAAAGAAAACGTCAAGCTGATCCGGGTCATCATATATCTCAAGGATACGTATTATATCAGCAAGTGCAAAACCCATATCCTTAAGTGCGGTTATCCTTCCGATTACGAAGAGCTGGTCTTCGCGATAATATCGGTATCCCGTAAAATTATCGATCTCCGCGGGCTTTAATAATCCGATGTCGTCGTAGTGGCGCAGCATCCTGATGCTTACTCTGGATATTTTTGAAAATTCTCCTATTTTAAGCATTTAATTACCTCCATGGATGTTTCTTTTCTTGAGCTCACCACTACCCTAATCCCTGACATAATGTGAGAGTCAACAGATATTTTTAAATAATTATAATACAAAATAATGCTACAATATCTCCATAATCCGAAAAGGAGATTTATTATGAAAAATCCCATTCCGCAAAACACCGTTAAACCCATATCCGTAACAAAAACAAGGATAATCCCCGCAAAGTGTGCCGTAGATCTCGGCGACGGAAGCGAACGCGGAGAATATGTAGAACAGGATTACATTCTTTCAAAGCTCGGACGCCCCATGCGTGCTATAAACCTTATGTACTGCTACTATCCCGGCGACAAGGACTGGCCTAAGCGTGCAAGTTTTGTCGCTGATAAAAACGGCGGCGTAAGTCCCTACGATAATTATTTTCCTTATACCGGAGGTCTTACGAAAAAAAGACATTCCACATCCGGCCCGGATGTATTCGAATGCATGAAAGACATCAGAAGACATGGAGAAGATGTAATTCTTACCATCACCATAGATCCGAATGTTTCGGAGGACCATCTTGTTGCAATCGCAAAAGACATCCGTCCCTTCGGAAGAATCCTTGTCCGTATTAATCATGAAGCTACCGGAACATGGTTTTCTTTTAACAAAAGAGCCTCGTATGAAGAACTGGGACTCTTCTTTGCACATTGCTGCGAGATCTTCCATAGAGAAGCGCCTCAGGCCAAGATCATTCTCTGTCTCGACGGATACACATCTTTAAAAAATGAGAAGATGTTAAAAGAGGACGAATTCATACCGGCAATAAAAGCTGCGGACATAGTATCCGTGGACAGATATCTGTCCCTTCACTGGGGTTGGCCGGGCGACATTGCGGAAAAAGGCGTAAAAAGTTTCAAGTCATTCGGCGTTAAAAATGTTTATGCTCTCGCAAAAAAGAGTGCCGGGCGATATGACAGGATCTGCAGAAAGCATAAGCCCATGCTTTTGTCGGAACTTAATGCGGACGGTGATGTGAACGGTCCCTACAGGCAGTGCAGGATGCTTAAAGACTTCTGCGGCATGATAAAAAAAGACGAGGATAAATGGCTCTCCGGCTTTACACTCTATCAGTTCAGAGACAGAGGAAGACTGGGCCTTGAGATACAGGACCCAAACAATGAAAATGTAGGCATCGAACAGCCCCTGATGAAAACATTTAAAGAGATCATCTCGGATTCATACTTCTCTCCCTCTTTCAGAGAAAACAAAACCGTAAAACTAAGCAAAAAGGGAAATCCCACTGCACCTGTAAATATGCGTTGGGGAGGCAGTGAAGATTCCGAAGGCATTGCTCTCACCTATGAAGCAGGCTTTGCTCCTGCTTTCTGTGAATGCTACTTCGAAGACGATCTTCTTGATGCTTCTCTCATGCTTGAAGTAAACGGCAGATGGTTTTACAAAGCACCCGGAACATACTTTACGGATCTGATGCCGGCATTTTTCGATGCACCGAAAGTAAAACATGACAAGATAACCATTCGTCTGTTTATGACTCCTTCAGACGGTATCAACGATTCCTCAAAAGGAAAATCCTCCGGAAAAGATCCGGAGGATGACTGGGATGTAAACCAGTATTATGAACTTAAATCTTTACCGATCGTAAGAATCGGATAATCAAAACAAAAGGACCGCCTTCGGATGAATCTTAACCGCAGACGGTCCTTTCAAATTAGCTTTTTCAGGATTTCAGTTTTTGTTTATCCGCATACATTTCTTTGTCGGCACGCTCGAATATATCGGATACGAAGCTGTCGCTCTCAGGATTAAATTCCGACATTCCTGCTGCCAGGATAACTCCGTTTTCGTTTTTCTTATTCTCAAGAACCTGACTGCGCAATTTGTCCATAAGTTCCGTTCTCGATAGGAAATCATTTCCGCGAAGGAATACTACAAACTCATCTCCGCCGACTCTGAAAACGGGACTGTGAACAAAAATGTCACACAAAAGCCGAGCAGAAGCCTTTATATATTCATCACCTGCGGCATGACCCAAAGTATCATTTATTTTCTTCAGGTTGTTTGCATCACATACAACCAGAGCAAAATCCAGATAATCCATACCGTTGTCGATATTGCCCTGAACCGATTCCTCCAGTTCCTTATATGCGGTCTTATTCTTGATACCGGTCAGTTCATCACGCCTTGCCAGCTCCTTTTCCGTCTTCAGTGCTTTAAGCTGCTGCTTCTCCCTCTGGACTTCCGCATCAATATCCTCAACACCAATGATAAAATGTGTACCGTCGCTGGGCTTTTTCACTATAATTCTTGTAAATCTTGGTTTGCCATCAACCATGATACGGTAATCAATGCTGTACTCTTTATGTATTTCCAGCTGGGAAATCAGATTGTCCTTATCCAGAAACGCAGCCACTGTATCACGGTCCTGTGGATGGACGATACTTGGAATATTAGCATTGACATCACTGAAGAAATCTTCTCCGGATTTGCTGATCTGCAACTGTCCGAAAATATTGTTCGCTTCATAACCGATATATGAAGAATCCGATATATCAACGTAATATATCACGTCATAATGTGATGCCAGACTTTCCGCAATCTGGCTGAAGGTGGTTGTCTTTTTCTGGTTTTCTTTCTGAGCTTTTTCCGCATCCAGTTCATCCTGTATGTCTTTTTCATAGAAAATAAAATACTGACCGGATTTCTCGCGCGTTACGGTAAACAGGAAGTATCTCGGTTCTCCGCATATCATTACCCGGTATTTGAATGAAAAAGAATGCTTTCCGTTCAGATTTTCCAGCATCGTTTTTTTATCATAAAAAGTCTCAGCGTACTCCCTGTCCTCGGGATAAACGCATCCGTCAATGCTTTCAAGTGCTTCCTTGAAGAAATCTTTACCCAATGCTTTTGCATCCAAAGTCTGGTATTTCTGACTTTTGGAATACGAAATATACTCACCCGATTCTATTTCGATGTAGAATATGGCTTCGTAATCTTCCGCCATTGCGGCAGCGATATCATCCTGTATTTCCTTCTGCTTCTTTTCACCGGACTGAACAAATGAATGAACAAGACATATTCCGATCATAAGTCCCACGGCATAGGAAGGAAGAAAAGCATAAAGGATCTGAAAAATAAGAAATACGCACAAAACTATACTTGTCACCGCAACGGCTTTATATCTGACTTTAAGACGGCCGTTGCTTTTGTGCGCAACATACATCATATAAACCGAGATCACAGTATAGAAAGCAATCTGGAGCTGAAAAGATATGTTCCTTCCGGTTTCTCCGACATATTCATGAGCATTGTTATATGAAAACATGAACCCATAAAACCGGTTGAGCATCAGGCATATAACTCCTGCGGAGACCATTATCCATACTCCGTAGAGAAGCACTGTGCTCCGTCGTCCGCTCTTGTCGATATATGCCACAATATATCGTGTCCATGTAAGCATGGTCATGAGCATAAAAAGGAAATAAAAGACGGTTAATGAGTATATGAAAGGAAAAGCACAGGGATATCATGATGCTCATACATAATCCCCCATGACATATCCACAAAAATGTAGATACCGGAAGCCAGGATAAATTGGTTATAGCGTATGGCAACGCGCTTATTCTCATCCTGTTCCTTCACAAAAAAGCCATATTTCTTAAGCGTATCCCAATTCAGAATTAAGTTAATTACCAGCAGTGATGCAGGAGCAATTGAATATAACATTTTAATTTATATCCTCCACATTTTCCGATAATATCACCTGTCAAAAGTAAATCTGTCAAATCCGTAGCAGGCATTCTTATCTTCCGATACAAACTCAAAATATACGGCATGTCTGCCTATAACTCCGGTCGAAAGGTCGGCTGTCTGTTCATTGCTGCTTCCGTCAAAGTTCAGTTCGGCAATTATTCGTCCCTTATACGAATCCAGTCTCACAAGCACTTTCACCCTGCATGCATCCGTAAGAATAGCCGTAACATTTTTGGGAGATACGGTTCCGAACTGCAGGTATCTGAAGCCTACGGTGGTTCCGGAAGTGATATCCATAACCGGTGTGGAGATATCTTCTCTTTCATCGTATCCGGGTTTTACGTATGCTCTCTTTTTGCTTCCGTAAATGTGACAGGCATAACCTGCGGATATCCACAGATATGCATCTATTCCGTTTACCCGAGCTCCCTGAGAAGTCATCTCAACAGGCTTTGATGATACGGGTTCCCCGTTTAAATACTTAATATCTCCGATATAAAGCTTTCCGTCGGTTCCGAGTGCAACATCAACAGGTTCCATCATTGCCTGTCTGGAATATTCGTTAAGTCCTGTCTGGCGGTGATAGAAAACATACCATTTTCCGTTTATCTCCATGATGGATCCGTGGTTGTTACCCCACTGATATGTCATGGTTCCGAGTCCATCGGAATCTTTAAGGATCTCTCCTCCGTTAAAGCTGAAATCTCCTCCATCGCGGAAAGGTCCGAAAGGTGTATCACCGAACTTGTATGAAAGGAAACCGTTGCAGGGCTCAAATACGCCCAGTTCCGGTACGGGTTTTTCATATCTCTTTGAATAGATATATACATATTTGCCCAATACTTTTCTCGGACTGGATGCTTCAAAAAATGCATCAATAAGAGAGATATGCCCGTCGTCTTTGGGATCCCAGGGACAGGTCGAATGACCCATGGGATTTTCAACCAAAGTACCGGGCTTTATGGTCGCCATGTCTTCCTCAAGTTCCGCAATATAACAGGGCGCGGCACAGCCTCCCCAATATGCGTATACTTTATTATCATCATCAACAAGCACTCCGGGATCAAAGCCAAGCTTCGTCTCCACCGGGTTTTCAAAAGGTCCGTAAGGTGTCTCGGAACTTGCAACCACAACAAGACTTCCCTTCTTTTCTGCCGCATACATGTAATATGTATCACCGCGCTTTACCACATCGGGCGCATACAAAATAGAATCGTAATGTGTTTCGTACGCTACGCCGTGGCATTTCCAATCCGTAAGATTATCAACGGGTGCAGACCACACCACATAGTTTCTGCCGCAGTACTGCTCTCTTTCTATATCATGAGAGCCGTAAACATAAACTCTCTTCTCGCCACCATATTCAAATACACGGGGCTCGCCGTCGGGAACATGTTCCCAAAGAGGCATATAGGGATTCGCACCTTTAACAAATTTTTTCATCCTGTCACTCCATTCTGTTGTCCCAGCTCATACGCACTATGGGATCGCTACAAATCGGTTCTTTCAGTATAGCAGACAATTCGGTTTTCATCTCTCCCGACTTATCAAACATGGACACTTCTTCATAGAAGTATACATCATCGTATGTGCCCCAGTTTCTTATATGTGAAAGATTTACTCCGTCAAAGCATTTCTCTTTGGCCCACTTTATAAAATCCGGAATTTCTAAGTAATTGGCTTTCTGAACTATCATAATCACTTTGACGCTGTCTATCTTATTCTCCTTACGAAGCCCTGACAGAAAATCCATATTCTTCATCAGATTATAAAAGTTTCCGCCACACCTGACTTTCTCATAGGTTTCCTTCGTTGCGGCATCGACGGATACCATAAAGCCAATATGCTCATACTTTCCTTCGAGTTTATCCCATTCGCTCTCCGTAAAAAGAGTACCGTTGGTCATGATGATGACATCGTTTCTCCTGTCGCTTCCTCCGTACAAAATCTTTTTATAATTCTTCGAAAGGAAAACTTCTCCGCCGCCTCCGAGAAGTAATTTATCTGCCTTCTCAAGCCAGCCCGAACCGGTGATTGCATCTATGCACGAATCGATTGCAAGCTGCTCACTCTCATCATTATTCGTATAAATACATTTCCTGCATGACGGACAGTGAAGATTACATACATAGTCGTTTGCGATATTCAAAACTTTCGGATGATCTTCAGCCGGAATCTGTCGTCTTTCAAGCAGTTTTGGCTGTTCTTTGCTTTCCGAAAGTTTTCCGCATGTCTTACGCGAGCAAAAAGTGTATGTATTATTTATCACGGATAACCTGATAATCTTTGCAAGGGGTGAATTCCAGACATCCGATGTATCAGTCACCCCGATGTTGCCGCAGCTGATATCAAGATAATCGGGGCAGTCACATAGTCTTGTTGTACCATCCCTTCCGACCCATAAGGTATTAAAAGGAATATCACACCCGCAGCTGTTTTGTCTTCTGTCGAAATAAACTGCCCTCATATATGATGACGCCATAGTATGTGACTTAAGTTCCTCGACAGTAATTGCTTTTCCGGCCGCCGAAGGGTGATCCTGTTTAAATCTGACGGCATCCGATGCATTCAGGAAGCATATGTGATCATAGTTTTTATAATCATTTCCACAGGCAAAAATCTGCGGAAATGCTTCGATTAATGCAGGAATAAGATATAATACATGAAACAGTCTCTGAACCGCTGCGCTGCCTGTTTGCGGTTTATGCCCTCTTGTTAAAACATCCCTGTGAGGATTCTCGGGAAGAACTATCCCGTGTTTTGCAGCGTAACCGAATGATATCGCCTTCAAACTCTCCGCAAAGCCTGCAAGGTATGCTTTATATGCAATTTTGTGCGATTTCCAATCATCCAGCAGACAGAAGAAATCTTCCGCTAAATAAAAATCCTTTTTATAGATAAATCCCTTATCCGACAATTCCTGTAATGCCTGCCTGCGATCATACGTACAGCAGATAAAAGGAATGCATATGGCATAGGGTGATTCTTTTATATCTTCGAAACGCTTGATGCTCAGCAACTTCAGCCTGTCTTCAAATACATATCCGAAATCGGAAGAAAGCTTTCCTGCGCCCTCTCCCATTTCAACAACGTCATACGCAATATCCGTTTTAATCCGATCAGGATTCTTTAAAATACGCATTGTCATTCGAATTGTTGCCGTTATCTATGATGTGCATATATTCATATTCTTCGTTCCGGCTGTGCTTATAAAGATTACTCATAAAACCGACAGATGATTTTCCCGCAACCAATCCGTCGCACAGGCTTAAAGTATACATATCTCTTGCAATCTCATATCCAAGAAGATACTTGTGATACTTTCTGCTGCTCTTGCTGAATGCCACGGATTCATTTCCCGAGCTTCTGTAAACATCCCGGTGCATCAAAACAGGCACATCCGGCATAGCTTCCTTAATACTGTCATATATATCCGGATCATCACTTGCAACAAACACGGCATCAAATTTACCGGTATCCATAGCCTTTCTTATCTCATCTATTGTCTGCGTCTCATCAACATATACAGGGTGTCTGTCAAAGCCCCTTTTATAGTCCGTGCCTCTGAAATGAACTCCGAGTACTTTCCCGCCTCTCTCTGTTACGCATTCCAGCACGGACGACGAATCACTGATGATTTCAGGCTTTAACCGCATGTATTTACCTATGAGCGGGCTGCTCAGTTCAAGCACCTTACTGTCGGAATAATTCTCAATCTTATAGGGATTAAGATTATATCTGATCCTCATAAGGTCTCTCTGATGATAATTGCAGTAGCAGACATTAAGAGCTTGGGTATCATCGGGGCAATCATCGGGAATTTCAAAATAGTACTCCCAGGGGTTGGCAATCTCCTTACTCTTTTCTTCATCGAAATAAGCATAATCCCGTGACAACTTTATTATGGGTGCAAAGCCGTGTTCCCCCGCAAAAAGCAGAAAATATAAAATATAAACGGCCGTTGCACAAAAGCCGTCATATCCGGTATTTTCTCTGATCACATAAACGATTTTTCCGTAATCTTTTTTCCCGTTATGGCGAACCTCAATATAGTCCGAGTTTTCATCAAACTCAGACATCTTGCGAATATACTTCTCATCCCTTAAGATCACATGTTTAAAGGTTCTTAGAAGAAGATTCAATCCGGATGGTTTTTTAATGTTTTTATTGTCCATTGGCATCCGAGAATCCTGTCGAATTCGGGCGGGTCGAACAATCCGTAACCCGCAGTCGGTGTGAAAGTCATCTCTCCGAAATAAATATTTCCGTTAATGTTATACAGATCGACCCTGACATGAGAAAAGCCTTGGGATAAAGTCTCGGCTATTTCCACCATCTTCTCATAGTTTTCCGGTTTGGGAGGCTTTTCATTAAGCGGTTTGTATTCCCTCCTGTGATATGGCATCAGATTCCAGTCACGGTCAAGAAAACCGAGTCTTCCGTTTTTCGGATCAAGCGTATAATCCTCCATGTAATATGAGCAATACACTTTTCCGTCAAAACAGAAGAATTTATAATCCGGAAGATCGTCACTGTCCGAAAACAGCAATTCTTCACAGATGATCTTCGGACTTATTCCGAGATACTGATATTCCATGTACCTCCCCAGGAAACTCTTACTCATCCATTTATCAAACTTCTTCTTACACTCCGGGATATTAAGTGTATGCTTATCTTTTACGATCACATTGAACCCGCAGCCGTGATTTGTTTTCAGGATAAATGCATCAGGCAATTCATCAACACATATATCGTCAAAAGAATCCCAGGTTCCGTACCTGTGTACACAGTATTTATCGGTACCCAGCTTACCAATCACCCATTCTCTTACTGCTGCTTTATCCGTAAGCAGGGTTCTCAGCGGATCTCTGTCATTTAACTTGGACCACAGTATCTTCTCGTTATAAGTTTCGGGATGGTCTGCATTCGGTTCATATCCGAAGAATTTACTGTATTCATATATAAGTTCTTTTTTTATGCCGTCATAGGATAAGCCGGAATAGAATCTGCTTTCTTTGTCTTCAAGCAATTCTGCAATACGTGATTCCGAGTCCGCTCCGGTCAAAAGCTTTATGATATAAAGGAACTCATACGCAATCCCGAATGACCTGACATTATGAATATGCTCGGTCAGATTCATTTACAGTCTCCTTCTCTTACCCATTTGAGTACGGGGGCGCACACACCGGGACGTCTTGCGGGCCAAAACGGAGAATCACTTAAGCCTCCCTGTATATGAAGTTTTAAACAGGGTGAATCCTCCTCGGGATTTACGATCCACTGAATATAGTGAAGGCTTGCTGAGAAGTATATAAAATATTCCCCTTCATTCAGGAACCGGTCCGGAATCTCTCCCGTAAGATAATTCTTACCGAGTCTGACGTTATTATCTTCATCATAATCATCCGTCAGATAAGACCAGTACATAAGTGTTCCGTCGGAATTATAGATTGCATAACCTACGGTAAATGCATGATGAGCCTTCTTCATATCAAGCCCTATCCTGACATATGCCTTATCGGCGTTCTCAATCGGACCGGTTATATCAACATTGTTCCTATCGGTAAGCCTGAATTCAAGTAGATCAAAAAAGTCATTATTGTAATGGGACAGATCCGTAAAGGTCTTGGTATCATATAATCCGCTCTGATACTTGTTTATACATTTATCGATATCATCCTGGAGAATGCTCTTTCCCTTATCAAGTAAAATCCCTCTGTTACAAAGCGACTTTACGGCATTCATACGGTGACTTACGAACAGTACGGTCCTTCCCTGCTTACTGCTTAAGTCATTCATCTTGCCCAGCGCTCTTTTTTGAAACTCGGCATCTCCGACTGCAAGTACTTCATCGGCTATCAGAATATCACTGTCCAGATTTGCAGCCACCGCAAATGCAAGCCGTACATACATACCGCTTGAATATCTCTTGACCGGCGTATCTATATGCTCATCTATTTCGCTGAAAGCAATGATCTCATCGATCTTATCGTTTATTTCGGAGCGTTTCATTCCGAGTATAGAACCGTTCAGATAAATATTTTCCCTTCCGGTCATTTCAGGATGAAATCCCGTTCCCACTTCCAAAAGGCTTGCAACGCTTCCTTTTATTCCTATACGTCCCGTTGTAGGAGTCGTGATCCTGCTGATGACTTTTAACAGTGTTGATTTACCGGCACCGTTCTTTCCGATTATTCCTACTCTGTCACCCTGCCTGATCTCAAAATTAATATCATCCAGTGCCCAGAAACCCTTTTTATCTTCAATACTTTCACCTATTTTAAGTGTCTTATCTTCTATTCCCAGTTTTCGCGAAATCCATGATCTTGCATCAGAATAAAACATCCCGGTATTTATCTGACCGAGTCTGTAGTATTTTCCGATATTTTCTGCTTTTATAACGATATCATTCATACAGTCTTCGTTTATATGACATCCACAAATGTTTTTTCGTTTTTATTGAAAAGAATCAATCCGCCAAACAGGAACAAAAATGTGAGTACCTCACTGCATAATATCATCCGGACAGATAATTCTCCCGTTCCGAAAGCCGCGTATCTGAAACACTCAAGAACCGCGGTAATGGGATTGAGTGAAATAATCTCCTTAAGCCTTCCGGACACTTCCGAGAGCGGATATACAACCGGAGTCGCATACATGAACATGGACAGGAAAAACGCAAGTGCCATCGCAAGATCTCTGTATCTTGTAGTGATCGAAGAAATAATCAGCCCAAGTCCAGTAGCCATAAGTATCATCCATAAGATCACCACAGGAAGAAGAAGCAGTCTTAAAGAAAGACAATCCGCATACCCGTTAAACAGATAAACTATGTATATTACCGCAAATACCGAAAACTGGATCAGAAATTTAATGGTTTCTCCTATAATTATGGATACGGGAACCGTAAGTCTGGGGAAATAAACCTTGCCGAATATTTCCTTATTTGAATAAAACACCCTTGCCTGACTTGTGAGCAAAGAGCTGAAAAATGTCCACAGGATGGTTCCTGCGGAGTAAAACAATACAGGCGGTATATCATCGGTCCCCAGTGATGCCACGTGTCCGAATACCATGATGAACATAATTGTGGTAAAGATAGGTTGAGCTATATACCACAAAGGTCCCAGTATGGTTTGTTTATACGTGGTTGCTATATCTCTTTTAACAAAGATACGGATAAGGTCTCTGTATTCATAAATGTTCAGAAGATCCGGTGAAAATGTCTTCCTGCCTGCTTCGATCACCGTATCCCATTTTTCGTCATCAAAATTCATTTCACCCAGTTCGCAGTATTTCAGAGTATTCTCACTTATCTCTTTTTTCAGAGTATTGTATGCATCCGGGTCATCCGCGGCAGAAAGCTTAAGCTCAAGGACATATCTGCACAGCTTTCTGTATGTCGCAAGGTACATGTCAAAATATCCTCTTGCTTTAAGCTCATCATGAACAGCCATAAGTGCACGGGTACAATCCAGTATATTTCTGTTGGCATTTTCATGAAGACTTCGCTTGTTCCCGACTCTGTATCCCACAAGCACCTTGTTAAGAAACAGCATGCGTTTTGCTAAGACCGTGGTAAGACGCGAGAAGAATTCGTCATTAGTATTATTCAGCGCCTGAAACCTGATTCCCGTACTGCGAAGAAATTCCGATTTATAGAATTTATTCCAGGGCATTCCGTGATCGGCCTGAAACAATCTGTCCGCCATGTCCTTCGGTGCAACTACTTTTTTCAGCGGAACCTTTAAAGTTTTAGGAGAATAGTCGACATGTATCTTATTATTTCCGTCAAACTTATAATATCCGAACAGCACAATATCGGTATCATGCTTTACCGATGCATTCACCAAAGTCCGGATCATGTTTTTCTTCAAAACATCATCGGCATCAAAAAAATAGATATAATCTCCCTTTGCCTCTTCCATTCCAAGGTTTCTGGCCACACCTGCACCGCCGTTATCCACTGTGATAACTTTGATCCTGGGATCGGATCTTCCGAACTCCTGCAGCAAAGAAGGGGTACCATCAGTAGATCCGTCATCTACACAGATGATCTCCAGATTCTTATATGACTGGTCCAAAACAGAACGCAGAGATTCCTGAAGATAATCTTCTGCGTTGTATATGGGAATTATTATGCTTACAAGTGCGTCACTGTCTTTTCCAAACATTTTTCAGCTTTGACAACAGGTAAACCGATCTTTTCATCCTTAAAAGAGAAAAGATTATGATAAGTGATTCTGCTACTGTATTTTTCTCTGCCTTTGCATTTTTCAAGGGATACATAAGAACATATCTTATTATTTTCCGATATTTCTCATCATCCGTAATCCGGCCGATGACGGATAGCACATCACCGGTCATTGGCCTCATACTCAGATTTTCAAATACATAAGTATAAGTTCCGTAATAATACACCCTGCATATATGATGCCTTGCAAGTGCTTTTAATGCATCATCTTCTACCTTTGCTAAAAACCTTCCGTTAACGGACAGCAGCTTGTTTATACCGTCGAAGGCCTTATCCCGGAATGTGGAGGAAAGGCCGTCTCCGACGGCGATATATTCGTATAAAGCTTCATTTACAAATGCAATTTCCGGATCGTTATCCAGATAATATCTGATGCAGAATATGCTGTCTTCACAGGTTGAAATGCTTTCATCAAATAAATGTTTAATGTTTTCCCGTACGAATAATTTATTCCACAAGATACATAACAGATCCTCTCTGATATACTCGAAGACCTTATCGGACGTATTCAGATTGAAATAAGAATGTACTTTCTTTCTCCCTTTCCTTATCTCTGTATAGTCACACGTCGCAAGACCGGCATTATTTTCTGTAATGGCATCATGAAGCTTCTCAAGAAATGTTTTATCGAGCAGATCATCCGCATCGATAAAGCTGATATATTTTCCGGTTGCATTATTAATGCCTGTATTTCTGGCAGCACTGACTCCCCGGTTATCCGTATGAATGGTTCTTACCCTATCGTCACAGGCAGCCAGTTCATTGCAAACAAGTGCGCTCCCGTCGGTAGATCCGTCATCGATCAGGATCAGTTCAAAATCCTCAAATGTTTGATTCAGAACAGACCTTACGGATTTTTCAAGCGTATTTTTTTTGTTATAAACAGGTATGATAACGCTTATCTCACGCATCCGTTTCTCCTAAACCCGCAGCCCTGAACCCGTCCGAATACCATCCGCGTTTTTCCGAATAGAACCTGCTTCCCATAATTCCTACTGCCGTTTTTCTGATCGAATAGATCAATCGGTTTTTCAAGATCAATATATGCGGAAAGGCAACTCTCTTAAGCCCGTTTTTCTTGCGTGACAGATTAAACTCTTTCTCTCTTTCCGTAACACAGGTACTGCTGATCCCGCTCATCGGATAAATGCAAAAAACTCTGTCCGCTTTCTTAAATCCGTATTCACCCGTCAGATAAACACGCAGAAAAAAATCATAATCCGATGCGATCTTATAGCCCGTATCAAAGGAAAAGTTTTGTACAATGTTTTTTCTGACCATGGATGCCTGATGACATATGGGATTACAAAAAGCAAAAGCCTCTGTACTTTCAGCTTTTAACAGCTTGTATTTATTATCCTCCATCAGCAGCGTATCGCCGTAAATCACATCCGTCTTATCGGAAATATCCGAAGTAAGATCATCCAAAACATTTTCATCAAACAGGGTATCCCCTGCATTTAAATATAAGATCCACTCACCGGTTGCATATCCGGCTGCTTTATTCATGGCATCGTATATTCCTTTATCTTTTTGGGAAATGATCCGGTAAGATATGTTTTTTCCGGAAAAGCGGTCGGAATAGCCTTCCGCAATGCTAAGAGTGGAATCGGCTGAACCTCCGTCAACGATCAGATATTCATAATCCGCACATTTTTGATCCGATACGGATCTGATAGTATATTCAATTTCTTTTTCCGCATTCAGACATACGGTTATCACGGAGATCAAAACTTTATCCATTATCTTAACAGTGCTTTCATGAAATCCTGCCATATATGTAGGACAGCAATCCGTATGAAATAAAAGAAATCCTGCATGCCATTCTGGTTTTAACGGTTGTTTTGTGATTGAATAACGCCTTACAACGGTATTTCCTGATAACATCCAAAGCCATTTCTCTTAAGTGCTCACCCTCTGCACTTGAATCATGACCCGAATTTAAATACACAAAAAAAGCATTGTTCACCAAAAATGCATCTGCAGGTTTTGTGAAACCGGGAAATTTATCAATGCATAAATCTCTTATACCTTCACAGGCAAATAAAGCATCCGTAAGATCCTCTGTCTTCTTGGCTCCCGTTATACTGTTTTCTCGTCTTACGTAATAGTAAAGACATTCAGGGATGACTGAGACATATCCGTCGGATCCGAGCAAATATTCGACAACAAAAAATGCATCCTCGCAGTAGTTATATCCGCGGAACAAATATTTGATATCGGCGGTCCTGAACAATTTGCCCCAACAGGTTCCGCTTTCCGCTCTGCAGTATAAGGTATCATCCACAAATTCTTTTACGGAGCATTTTCCTGTTTTCGGAAATAAACGCTCCGAGGATATACTTCCTCTGACATCAAATGTGTTGCACATTGCCATTACACAGTTTTCTTTTTCAATTTCGAAAACCAGTTTTTCTATATATCGGGGATCAACATGATCATCCGCATCAATAAAAGCGATATATTCGCCTTTAGCTGCCTTTATTCCGAGGTTTCTTGCGGAAGCAACTCCTTCGTTTCCGGTGTGAAAAACACTGATTCTTGAATCAGCCTCCCGGTATTTATCACAGAGAATTTCGGATGAATCGTTTGAACCGTCATCTACCAGAATAATCTCAAGATTGGAATAGGTTTGAGAAAGTACAGAATCAACGCATTTATCTAAGGTTTTTATATTGTTATATACAGGAATGATTACTGTAACCAAACAAAGCATGGCAAATTCCCCTAAAAAACAAATGTTAAAAGCCCGTATTGTTTATAACGCGTTTTATAATAGTATTATATCTTGTTTTGTGAAAAATATACATAAATTTACTATAAAATTGATAATATCATACGAAAACCTTTTCCGTATAAACCTCCGATTTTAAAAAAAACGAGCTTTTAGGTGTACGTTTTGTAACACCCGAAAGCTCGTTTTCTGAGGGGGCTTATGTATGTATTTACCGTCAGTTAATGGAAGAATGTCATAATCTCATACATCTCATTGGCGAGCTTATTGAGTTCCGCCGCGTCATTACTTATAAGCTGGAAGGTAGCGGACAGTTCTTCGACGGATGCATTGGTCTCTTCGGACGCGGATGCGTTCTCTTCGGATATGGCGGAGAGATCTTCGATTATATCTCCCAGTACTTCTTTTGCGGAGCGCAAGGTATCCACACGGGATGAAATCTCGTTTGCGCTGGATACAACATTTTCAATGTTATCGGACATCTTCTCCATGTCGGATTTGGTCGCCCCGAGCTGATCACTCTGCTCAACCATATTCTCGGAAAGAACCTTCATGACGCCAACGGATTCATTGGCATCCTTAATGAGCTGTGTAACGATCTCATTGATCTTGTCGGCACTGACTTTGGACTGATCCGCAAGCTGACTGATCTCACCCGCAACAACCGCAAAGCCTCTTCCCGCTTCTCCGGCTCTTGCTGCCTCGATTGATGCATTGAGTGACAGGAGGTTAGTCTGTGAAGCTATGGAGTTGATGGCATCGGTAAATTCACTGATGGCATTTGCCGATCTGTCGGTGCTTTCAATGGTTTTTGCAATGGTCTCAACCGATGCGGAAACCTTCTCGGAATGCTTGATGAGCTTGCCGAGAGTATCCATGGTTTCATTACAGGATGTCTTCATATCATCGGATGCGTTATTCAGTGTCTGAATGCTGTCCGTGATGGTCTCAACGCTGGTTCCGATGGATTCGGTATTTCCTACGGCAGTCTGAATGCTGTCAGCCTGGGATACTGCGCCCTTGGCAATTCCATCCATAGCCATGGCAACCTGACCGGATGCTGCGGAGGCCTGAGTACTGGATTCGGAAAGCTTTTCGCTGTAGGTATTAACACTCTCTGCAGCTTCCTTGAGTTTTCCTATGATCTTACCGATCTCTTCGATAAGCAGCTTTGTACTGCGTGCTATGGTTCCGAGTTCATCGCTTCTGGCAAGAACCTTATCCGAAACCTGAGTATTTAGATTTCCTGCTGCAATAGACTCTATGCTTTCGACCACGCTGTTCATCTGAGCAGAAACAGTCTTATTGAGCAAGCATCCGAACACAATAACAATTATGACTATAAGTGCCGCGATAAATACATTATTCAATACAGCACTGCTTATTCCTTTGCTGACATCGGATGCAAGGCGGCCCGTAAAGCACATTCCGACAATCTTACCGTCCGAATTCTTCAGAGGAATGTAATAACCGTAATATATCTGACCCTGAATATTCAGGTTGGTTCCCAGATAGTCCTGTCCACCTTGAAGCGTCGTCTTAATGACCGCATCTGATGCCTTAGTCCCTACAAGTCTGCCGGAACCATCAGTCTTTTCGATAGTTGTGACTATTCTTGTATCTCCGTAGAAAAGAGTATATTCAAGACCTGTCTTAGCCTTAATGGCATCCATTTCTCTTTCATAAGCATCCTGGACAAGATCTTCGCCCTTCATAAGGCCGTCATCCGTCAAAGCCCAGTCACCGTCATACTCATATGCAAGCTTGCTCTCCAGCTCCTCACATGCGACTTTAAGTTCTTCTTTGATCAGCGACTCATAAGTAGACTTAAGCTTTGCCCTGCTTACCAGAACCAGTATCATCGCAGTCAGAATAACCAGTGCGACCGCAATCATCACCAGCTTCAGGACAAGTCCCAATGATTTCTTTTCATTTTTCATAAGTAACACCTCTCCTTCAACCCCTAAAGGGGGAATAACTTACCAAAACTTACTTAGATACAGTTATATGAAATTGTTATATAATTCAAGTAGTATATCCGGAATACATAAGGAGGATTCCCATGTCAGTGTCCTATGATTACTACAGATTATTCTATTACGTAGCCACCTACCGCAGTTTCAACAAGGCGGCGGCAATCCTGTCAAACAGCCAGCCCAATATATCCCGATCCATCGCCAATCTGGAATCCCAGCTGGGCTGCAAACTCTTCAACCGTTCATCCTCAGGAGTAACTCTCACCGACGAAGGTGAGGAACTCTATTCCCACGTCGAAGCTGCTTTTAAGCATCTGACAGCCGGAGAAATCGGAGTCAAAGCCCTTACGGAAAAAGAAAACAAAACCATCAGTATAGGTTTATCCGCAGACCTTACCCAAAGTTCATTCAAGGATATTATCGTTCCCGTAATGAAACAATTCAGGGATAAATTCCCGGATGTCCGAATCGAGATAAAACACGATACCACTACCGCACTGGCTCCGGCAGTTGGAGATAACCTTATGGATATTGCATTTATCACTACTCCCTTCGACGAGAGCATTACAAAACATAATTACAAAAAAAGATGCATCAGATCTCACAAGGACATCGTTGTAGCAGGCAATGCATTCTCGGATCTCAAGGGAAAAAAACTTTCATTGTCAGCAATTAACGAACATCCTCTGGTCGGAACAAAAAACAAATCCGAAACATACGACTTCTACAAACACTTCTTTGCAGAGCACGGTCTGGAATATAAACCTGCTATCGAAACAATAAACATGGACCAGGTCATGATCTACACTGTTGAAAATCAGGGTATAGCCTTCATTCATCCGGAAGATGCGGAGGAAGCAATAGCGCAGGGCAAACTTTTCCGGATAAAGACAAAGGAAGAATTACCTGTCAGGTATCTGGCATTTATCCGAAATACCAAAGATAAGAAAAATGCTCTGGCCTTCGAAGAATTCCTTTTCAACCAAATAGATCCGTCTTTATAATAACCCCTATAAAGGCTATATAAATAATACCTTATTTGTATCGATGTATATCAATTTGATATATAGTATTATAAAAAAGAGCATCCGCCTCTTCCGGAAGCTGATCTCGAAATTCTTTATATTATTTTCGTGAAAAAGATCACTTAGCTTTGCCCTGGTTTGCAACTGCTTCCATCTTGGCTTTAAGAGCTTCCTGATCTCCGAGATAATAATGCTTAATAACTTTGAAGTTATCATCAAACTCATATACAAGAGGCACACCGGTAGGAATATTTACACCCAGAATTTCGTCGGGAGTAAGATCATCGAAATACTTTACAAGTGCTCTGAGTGAATTACCGTGAGCTGCGATGATGACTCTCTTTCCCGCCTTCATGTCAGGCTTAATAACTTCATTGAAGAAAGGAACAACACGCTCGATGGTGATCTCGAGGCTCTCGGTAAGAGGAAGATTCTTCTTATCAACATCTCTGAACATCACCTGATTCTGAGGCGCTCTCTCATCGGACTCTTCAAGCGCGGGAGGTGTTACATCAAAAGATCTTCTCCAGATCTTAACCTGCTCTTCTCCGTACTTTTCTGCAGTCTCAGATTTGTTAAGTCCCTGAAGTGCACCGTAATGGCGCTCATTAAGCTGCCAGCATTTATGTACGGGGATCCAGTTACGATCCATCTCATCAAGAATATGTCCGAGAGTATGGATAGCTCTCTTCAGGTATGAAGTATATGCTACGTCAAAATCATAACCCTCTTCCTTCAGAGTCTTTCCGCCCTGCTTTGCTTCTTCATGTCCTTTTTCACTCAGATCAACATCAGTCCAGCCGGTGAAAAGATTGAGTTTGTTCCATTCGGATTCGCCATGTCTGACGAGTACAAGTTTCATCATAGAAGTATCTCCTTATGCGAATTAGTTAGTTTTTTCTAACCCTTGAACAAGTATAGTTAGTTTATGCTAACCTGTCAACTTTCGGAAGCAAAAAAAGTGCCCGCTCGCGGCGGGCACCTTACGTTTAAAATCTATTCTGCTTTTTGCTTTGCAAAGAACGCATCGACTTCGCCTACTATCTTCTCTTTGGGAAGTGATTTGAGAAGATATCCCGCAGGCTTAAGTGCCAGGACGCTCTTTACACTTTCCGCATCATCACGCCCTGTCAGGAATATAACGGGAATGTCGGCGGATTCAACATCGTTTCTGAGCATCTCCAGGAACTGTTTTCCGGAACATGCGGGCATTTCGTAATCAAGCAAGATCAGATCAGGCTTTTGCTTGGACAGAAATGTAATTGCATTACTTCTTTGACAATCTCCGTAACAAACACTCATTTATAACATCAGAGTCAAAAAAACCGCCTGTTTTAGGCGGTTTTTTCCGTATTTGTTATTCCTTTGCGCTTTTGGCAATTTTTTCTTTTTCAAACTGCTTGAAATACACCAATTCTTTAAAAGCTTCGGCAGTAAATTCGGCCAGATCCTCGCATATAAGCTTGTCCCTGTAATAAACCGGAACATGCTTCTCAAGGACCTTTTCCCGGTTTGCCTCATCTTCCAGCCAGTGCCACACATTGGACAGATCCAGGGAGATATAAGGCTTTTTCCCGCTTTTGTGATATTTCATCAGCAGAAGGTGATACACCAGACACATGTAATAGCTGTATTCCTTGGAAAAAACATCTACACCGTATTCGGAAACACACAGAATCCCGCGTCTGATATGAGGGCCGCGGTGACTGTAAATGATTGAACTGATCAGCTCTCTGTTAAATGTTTTTTTGTTTATATCCGGCCTGCCGTAGGATAAAGGGATTATTCTGCCCATTACCACCTCGGGGTCGGTGTAAAAATTCTCACAGGGAAAGCGGTATCCGTAGGCTCCGATAATAAGTTTTCTGATTCCCGCTTCCTTGGCAAGGGGTGTTGTATTTATCTTTTTCGCCAAATACCCGATAAGTGCTTCGTCATACTCAGCCTTATCCATACCCTCATAAAGACCGTACGTATCAACAGTCAGATCTTCGTGATAATGCTCTGCCTCTTCTCTCACAAGACCCGGATCATCGGGAGCGATGTCTTTACGGTACTTGGTATAGTTAATACCATGGCTTCCCAGTTCCATAGCCGTAAATTCACTTCGGATATCGGAAGATACTTCATAAGCCTCGATATATGTTTTACCGTTTCGTTCAATGAACTGGACAGGCTGTCCCTTATAGGAATATTGATACTCGGTATAATCTTTATAATACGCCGTGACTGCGGATTTTTTGACATATCTGCAATCCGGGGCATAGGAAGTGTTGGTTGTAGGATAATCGAATCCGCCCGATTCATTCCCTTTCGGATTCCCCGACACTATAAACGAATCAATTGCTTCGTCTATTACCACAGCCTTGCGGCTTCTGTTTCCGTCGACGAATTCAACGGTTCCCCTGTAGATAGTGTTATCGAGAGTTGTACCGTCGGACGTCTTTCTGACACCCGCAATCTTGGGCTTTACGGTGTCCTTGTTTTTTCTTCTGCGTGAAAACCTCTTTTTGCCTTTACCGGTTCCGTACATAACATCATGTGTCTTATCGATGTTTTTGACCGCCAAAAGAGGAACTATCATAAGTGCCAATAAGGCAACTATTATAAATACTGCAAATAATTTTTCCATACAAAATAAAAAAGCGTTTAATTACAAGGTGCGAAATCCATTGTATATTAAACGCCTTTTCAAATCTATAGTATTTGAAATCTTTATATTATCCCAGAGCCACATCAAGAGCCATCATAAGCGTAAATCCCACGGCAAACATGATAACTCCGATATTCGAATGCTCTCCCTCGCTCATCTCGGGAATAAGCTCCTCCACCACCACATATATCATGGCGCCTGCGGCAAAAGAGAGCAGATAAGGCATAGCAGGAAGTACCAGACCGGTTGCAAGAACGGTAAGAGCTGCGCCCACAGGTTCAACGGCTCCGGACAAAACCCCGTGCCGGAAAGCTTTTCCCTTGCTCTCTCCTTCGGCACAAAGAGGCATCGAGATGATGGCGCCCTCAGGGAAATTCTGAATGGCGATACCTATTGCAAGAGCAAGAGCTCCTCCTGCTGTTACGGTGGTATTGCCGGAAACCAGCCCCGCATATACAACACCTACAGCCATTCCTTCGGGGATATTATGCAAAACCACTGCAAATACCATCATAGTTGTTCTCTGCAGTTTGGTCTTGGGGCCTTCCGCTTTCTCGGCATGAACATGAAGATGAGGAATAACGCAGTCCAATAACAGCAGGAAAAAAATACCCAGCCAGAAGCCTACGACCGAAGGCAGAAAACTGAGCCGTCCCATGTTTTCCGTAAGTTCCATTGCAGGGATTATAAGACTCCAGATGGAAGCGGCCACCATTACGCCGCTGGCAAACCCTGCAAGAGACTTCTGCATTTTGGGCCCCATTTCCTTTTTCATGAAAAACACACAGCCGGATCCCAGGGCTGTTCCGGCGAACGGGATCATTAATCCCACCAAAACATCCGTATTCATATCACTATTCTCCTTATAACAAATCCGAACGGGTTCTAAACTGAACAGATTATAGTTAGCTATGACTAACTTGTCAATTATCACCGTTTTAAAATGTGTCATTTTTCTTTTATTAGTGTATAATTATAATAGTTGTTATACAAGAGATGAGTGTATGGACGGGGGTACATACATGGATTTTCAGGAATTTTCAGATTCATTCTATACTCCGACATGTGTTTTGTCCGTCACAAAGGATGCTGAGGGCGGATGCGGTGAAGTGCGCTTTGTCACAGGCAACTCCAGATTCATCGAAATGGTATGCTCTCTTGCAAATAACAATCCCTTTTTAAAATCCGACAAAGAGATCACATTTATCCCCAATTCTTTATATACGGACTATATTCCCCATAACCGCAACTTCGAAGATGTGTGCTTCAGAAGTGCAGCAGATAAAACAAGGATCCATACCGGTGCCAGACTGAGTGAAGCAGGCTGGCTTGATATTTATGCCATCCCTCTTGAAGGCGGAGATGATAATATCTCTTACTGCGCTCACCTTTTGACTTTCGGTGACAGCGATGAGGCTGTTCAGGAGGGTGTCGATACTGCACAGATATCCAATGATGTTCTGAAGGCCTGTATAAAACTCCACAAAGCGGATAATCTTAAGGATGCTATCGGAAATGTAATATTTGAGATTCGCCGTATATGCAGATCTGCCGGATGCACCGTTCTCCTTTTAAATCGCGAAAAAGAGGATTACACCATACTCGCCACGGATTACGAACCCAATGCCAAGATCAAGCGGGTAACTCAGTTTAATAATTTCTATGAAATCGCCTCTTCCTGGGAAAAGATGCTGGAAACCGAGGGTGACTGCGCGATCATAAAAGATGAAAAAGACATGGAGTATTACAGCAGGGTTAATAATCCATGGTATCTGACACTGGTTGAAGCAGGTGTTAAAACCGTAGTACTCTACCCTCTTCGTCAGGGACAGGAACTGCTTGGATTTATATGGGTTACAAATTTCAGTTCCGCCGACGCTCTTCGTATCAGAGAAGTTCTTGAGCTCACCACATTTTTCATATCTTCCCATATTGCCAGATACAATGTGGTTCAAAGACTTCATCACATGAGTTATACGGAGTCTCTGACCGGCCTTCCCAACAGATTTGCCAGCAGAGAATATGTTGAGAGCCTGATCTACCACAACGAATCATTCTCCGCAGTATCGATTGATCTTAACAATTTCAAGAGCATTAACGATACTCTGGGGTTCGATGCCGGAAACCAGGTTCTTGCCGAGATAGCAAAGCGCTGGAATGCCATTCCCATATTCGAAGAATCTGATGCGGATCTGTTTCTCTCCCGTACCAGCGGAGATGAATTCCTTCTTGTAATAAAAGGATACAAAGATCAGGAAGATCTGCTGAACATCATAGACCGCTATGTAAATGTTCTTAACGAAAGGCTTACCGTAGACGGATGCGACCTGCATGTTACGGCAAGCTTCGGTTATGCCGAATTTCCCACTGACGGAGAATCCGCGGATACCCTTATCTCCCATGCCAACGCGGCTATGAAGGAGATCAAAAAAGCTAACAGTTCCCAGCATGTCCTGAGATTTACACCGGATATTATGAGAGACGAACATATTCTCGAGGTTGAGAATATGATCAGAAGCGCGATTGAAAATGATACCATCTTCTTCAATCTCCAGCCTCAGTACGATATGGATCACAAACTTCGAGGTTTTGAAGCCCTGGCACGTATGCGCGATGCTCAGGGGAATGTCATAAGCCCCGGAGAATTTATTCCAGTTGCGGAAAAGGTCGGACTCATCGACAGAGTAGACGGTATAGTATTCAAAAAGGCAGGAAGGTTCTTCGGAGAACTCCTCAAAAAAACAGGTGCGGATCTTACCCTCAGTATTAACGCATCTGTACGTCATCTGATGAAAAATGATTTCTTAAGTGAGATTCGGGAATTGATTCTGACAAGCGATATTCCCGCAAGCAAGCTTGAGATAGAGATAACCGAATCCATCATGATCGATTCTGCGGAAAAAGCGTTAAGATGCATAGATGAGATCAAGAGCATGGGAATTCAGATTGCCATAGATGATTTCGGAACCGGATATTCATCACTCAGCTACCTGAACAGATTCCCGGCAAATCTCCTTAAGATCGACAAATCATTTATAGACAAGATGGATTCAAGCGAATCATCCAGACAGTATGTCGCTTCGATCATTTCAATCGGTCATATACTCGGATTTGATGTCATATCCGAAGGTGTTGAGGATCCGGATCAGCTCAGAACGCTCAAAGAAATAGGATGCGATTTTATTCAGGGATTCGTATGGGGCCATCCGATGTCCGCTGAAGATTCGGAAAAGCTTGTAATGGAAGAAATAAACAGATAAAGGCAGGCAAAATAATAAGGGCTGATGTGATAAAACATCAGCCCTTTGTCTTATATATCACTGATCGGTAGAATTCTTGGTCTGTGCAGACAGATTACTGTAACGATTCCATTACGACCTTCTGAGCTTCTTCCGGAGGAAGAGGACGTCCCCATACATAACCCTGGACAAGATCGCATCCGATTTCTCTGAGAGTTGCGAGCTGAGATTCATCCTCTACACCTTCCGATATTACGTCGAGTCCCATTATATGTCCGAGAGAGATAATAGTCTGAACATATGCTTTGGACTTATCATCTTTATTGATATCGTCGATAAATGTTTTATCAATCTTAAGAAGCGTGGCCGGCATAGAGTTTATATAGCCCAGCGACGAATATCCGGTACCGAAATCATCTATTGCGATCTGTACGCCCATGTCACGGATTTCTTCTACGAAGTGCTTGGCTTTTTCCATCGATTCGATCATGATGGATTCCGTAACTTCTATCTCAAGCTGAGAAGGAGGAAGTTTGCTGATGTCAAGGAGTTTTCTTATCTCATCCGTAAATCCTGTCATCATCAGATGCCTTACGGACACATTAAGACTGAGTGTGAATTTTGCCCCTGTGTTGCAGATCAGGTCACCGGCAAAAGAAGCCGCTTTCCTGAAAACAATTCCGTCCAGTTTATCTATAAGTCCGCATTTTTCGGCAATGGGAATGAACTCTCCCGGGCTGATAAAATTACCGTCCTCATCCTTCATTCGGGCCAATGCCTCAAATCCTCTGAGATTATGATTCATGTCAAACTGAGGCTGAAGCATATAGAATACGGTATCATTCTCAATTGCCTTTCTGATCTTACCCTCAAGTTCGAACGTATTATCCTCAAGCATATCGGAAGTAAATTTAAGGATATGATTTGAATTGCTCTCCTTCTTGATCTTTTTCATGGCTGTGTTGGAGGCAACAACAAGTTCATTGATATTTTTTCCGTCATCGGGATAAACGGAATATCCGAAACTTGCAGTCATCTGAAAGTCACATCCATAGACCGAGAAATGATCTTCCATGGCAGACTCGTACATATCAATGGTTCTTATAATATCGTCTTCCGACTTGTATTTCCTGATGATAAGGCAGAATTCATCGGCGCTGAGTCTGGATATAAAATCCAATGTCCCCGTTTCCCCGGAATCGGCAATAGCCTTCCACCTTCCGGCAGCTTCCGTAAGAACCTGATTTCCGCAGTCAAATCCCATGGTATCATTGATAGATTTGAATCCGTTAAGATTGATGGTTACGTTGACAAAGGGAATATTCTTGGATATCAGCGCATTGATCAGTTCTGTACAGGCATACCAGTTGGGAAGTCCTGTGAGAACATCATTGACTGCCTGATTACGAAGTTCCTTCTGAACCGAAACAATCTTCCTGTTACTGAAATAGATAATACATACCGCGATTATCGTAAGAACGTTACTGAATACTCCGGGAATGCTCGTAACAACATTAGCGATTATTATCTTAACCAGAATGATGGGAATCTGAACCATAAGAAAAGTAAGGGATGTAACGAAGCCCTTCGTACCGAAGTACATTGTAAGAATAAGAACGCATATATTGGCAAGAGCGGTAAAAACTCCTGCAAATGTATACAAGGGAATGTGAATGCCAAAGAAGGTAACAGCACTTCCCGAAGCAGCAGTCACGCTGACAATTCCTGTTGCAAAAAGATACAAAACGACCAGAAGCACATAACACCAGGTCGATGCTTCGCCCTTACGGGCATAAAGCCTGTCAAGTGTCTGCTCCATTATCATCTTTGTTTCATTATCTTCGGTCTTCTTCATACCTTTTCCCCCAATATGTATGAAACCTCTTATATTATAACATTTTTCATGCTTTTTTATGGACAAAAAAAGCATTGATACCACTTTTGTCACACATTAGCGGTATCAATGCACTTTTTGACAATATGTGATTTACATAGCTATTACCACTCCGCCGGGATTTTCGTAGGAAGTGGATATTCCGCCGGCATTCAATATCTTAACGTCCGTAAAACCGAATCTCTCGGTAAGGATCTTGGCTATCTTAAGACATAATTCCTTGCTTTCACACTGGGTGATCCTGACTTTTCTGGAAGGATCGATTTTTTTCTTCTCGATATGATAAAGCATTCTGTTAACGGCATTCGGCATTCCGATTGCCTGATCAAGCTGCTTGATTTCTCCGTCATCGCCGTATAAAACAGGCTTGACATTGAGTGCTGTGGCAACCAGTGCTTTCACTCCTCTTAATCTTCCGTTTCTCTTAAAGGTCTCGAGGTCGTCAAGTACGAAGATTGTAAACATATCATCTCTGAAAGCCTCGACCTCTTTGACGGTCTCTTCAAAGGATTTTCCGGCTTCATGGCATTCCATGATTTTATCGGAAATAAGATGTTCACCGGCAGCGGCACTTTTCGAGTCGAAAATGTGGATCTTCACACCATCGTGTTCATCCTCAAACATCTCTTTGGCTACCATGGCTGCGTTATAAACACCGCTGAGTTTGGACGATAAAGTAACAACATAATTATCGCATTTTTCATCAAACGCATTATAAAAATCATCCGGAGAAGGACATGCGGACTTGGGATATCCGGGATCTTCCTTGATCATTTTGATCCATTCTTCCTGAGTTCTTCTTCCGTCATCACGATATTCGATACCGCCTATCGATACCGACATCGGTACGCTTACATGAATACCCTTTCTGAGTTCCAGCTTCGTGAAATCACAGCAGCTGTCACCTATAATCCTGATTGCCATTTTAAACCTCCGTTCCGGACCTCTGATTATTTACGCATGATGAGGTAATCTGTTCATTGCAATAAATCCGATAATTACACCTGCGGCACATACAACGCACCCCGTACCAAGCATCGCCTTGATGCCGAGGTTATCGAGTATGACTCCGCTTATCAGATTCGAAAAAACACCCCCAACCGTTATTGCGCTGGTTACATAGGCCTGACCTTTTACCTGATCAAGCTCATCCATAGTCTTACTTACATAATATGCCGCAGCGGGAATAAACACCGCATAAGCAAAAAGCTGGAATGACTGGCTCACATACATTCCTGCCATATTAGTCACAAACATAAGTATCAGTATTTTTACGAAAAAAGCGGTTCCGGAAAAAACAAGCATCTTATCCGATGATATCTTCTTCAGGAAAAAACCGATGACCGCCATGACGGGCAATTCCAGAATTGCCTGCAGGAAATTGGAATATCCCAGCTCTGTCTCCGCACCGCCCAGACTTCTGATTATCTGAATCATGAAATCATTGATCATATTATGGGCGAAGTAAAAACAAACCGTTCCGATAAGGAATACCGAGAATGCCGGATAAGTCTTAGCAAAGTCAATGATATTGTTATGCGCCTTACCCTGCGGTTCATCCGAGCTTACAGTCTCATCTCCGGAAGTTTCGGGTTTTTTAAATGTAAAGACCACTATGGCGGAAAGAATCATGGATATGATATTTACGGCGAGCAATAAATCCACTCCGCTTTTTTCCACAGCGCCGCCGATAAAAGCAGACGTAACCGCAAAGCTTGCGGACCCCAATCCTCTCGCAATTCCGTAGAAAATATTACAGCCCGCTTTCCTGTACTCAAAACAAAGCGCGGTCATTACGGGCTGATATGCAAACTGAATCATGTAAATCAGCGCATAAATGACAAATACTATAGCTTTGTTCGAACTGAGGAATCTGAGCAGAACCGATCCGATCATAATGACCGTCACGGATATGAGGATAAATCTTCTGTTGGTAAGAGGTCCGGGTTTATCGATAATTCCGGCGATAAAGGGCTGGGCTAAAGCGGATGTGATATTTGCAACCGCAAGAAGAACTCCCACTTCGGTATTGGTAAAACCGTTAGCAAGAAGATACACCGCAGCCATCGCATGAATGGTACAGAATGCGACGAAATACGTCATATTGATGAGTGTATACCTGAATGTCCAGAATCCCTTTTTCATATGGTTTATCGTACCATAAATATAGTTAAATAACATTAAAATACCTTTAAAATACCATTAAAAAAGCCTCTTTATCATGTGATAAAGAGGCTTTTTGTTATAGTTAACGCTATCAATTAAGCTTGAAATTCTTGAGATCATCACTGATCGTAGCGGAGTATCCGCTGAGTTTTTCGGATACTTCCGACAGGCTGTCGGTCTCTTCGGAAAGCTTACCGCTGTCTTTAACGATGGTATCGGAAAGCTCAAGAATCTGGGTGACGGTAGCTGCCTGCTCTTCGGTTGCTGCGGCATTTGTGGATGCCACATCATTGATCTTGCCGATTCCGTCAGCTATATCGGCGATGGCATCGGTCGCTTTGGTGATATCAGAATAGATCGAATCGAAGGATTCGTTGGAGCGGCTTACTCCCGCAAGACACTTCTCCATATCCTTGATACAGTCATCGGCCTTTTCATTGATATTGGCGATATTTTCGGTAATGGTTTCAACCAGGGTGCTTATATGCGCAGCAGCTGAGGATGACTGGTTAGCCAGTGCTCCGACTTCACTTGCGACGACTGCGAATCCTCTTCCGGCTTCTCCGGCTCTGGCAGCCTCGATTGAAGCATTAAGTGACAGAAGGTTGGTCTGTGATGAAATATCTCCGATTGTAAGGGTTATGCCCTTGATCTCATCAACCGTATCGGCGGTCATACGGATAATGCCGGTAAGCTCTTCAATGGTTTTGTTAAGGACCGTAACCGCATCGGTCATATCCTTCATCTCATTGCGTCCGCTCTCGGAAGCCTTAACTGTCTCTTCGCAAAGTGATCTGACTTCCTCGGAATTGGCAGCAAGTGAACTGGATACATTGGCAAGTTCCGTAGCTGCTTTTGCCACATCATCTATTGACTGGTCAAGTCCGTTCAGATAATCATTAAGTTTCTCTATGGATTCGGTCTGAGATGCATTGGATTCACTCAAGCCCCCCGAAATCTCGGCACACTGGCTTGCACTCTCGCCCATATCACCCGTGATATCCGTAAGGTGAGTAAGCATTCCTTTCATACGGTCGATATAATCGTTAAGTTGCTCGCTAAGTGTTGTGATCTCGTTATTTCCTTCGGGAACGATATCGGTTGTGAAGTCACCGCTTGTAAGGTCACCGATCTTGCCCGAAACATTGGAAACGGGATCCAGATATTTACGGATTACAAAATAAAGGAAGGCCGCAAGAACCGCAAGGCAGATAAGAGTTATGACAAGACCGACATTAAGAGATGAAAAAGTCGGGTCCATAACAAAGCTGTAAGGTGTCGCACTTGCAACAACCCAGGAAGTTCCATCAATTTCAGTGGCTACATACATCATCTTACCGGCATCAGTCTTAATGATCTGAACCTTATCCTCACTGTATGTAGCGGAAGTATCAAGTGAGGAATATATGGAAGCAAGTCCCTTAACAATGCTGTCGGAAGAATCACTTAACGTAGATCCTACAACGGACGGATCATTGCTGAGAAGGATGTCTCCCGTAACCGGATTGATCAAATATATCTTTACATCATCGGAACTGGATTCAAAAGAATCCATTTTTTCCTGAATTTTGTCAAAGGTTATATCGCTGCTGAGGACTACTCCGTCCCTTACCATTATCGAGCAAGCGATACAGGTTTTGCCTGTTGATGCATCAACATAAGGATCCGAAGAATACACTTCTCCTCCGGCACTGATTGCACCCTTATACCAGGGTCTGTCGGTGAAAACAAAACTATCGTCAGGCTCCCATCCGGATCCGTCAAAGAATTTTCCGGAAGATCCGATGGCCATATATATGTCCTGAGAGTCGGGATCGGTATTTGTAAGTCCCACAAGCAGTTCTCTTGTCTGCTCATAACTCATGAGAGGTGAACTCCTCCAGATCTCGGAACTCATCTCAACCCTGCTCTCGATAAGTCCCCACCAGCTTCCTATCTCCTTCGCATATGCAACGGAGTCTCTGGAAAGCAGTGAGACCGACAGACTTTTGATCTGATTGGACTGAGCATACATGTTGTATTCGGTGATGATTATGATAATGACTACTACAGCAACAAGAACTCTGAACAAAAGGATCTTTTTTAGTGAACTTCTCTTTTTTTCCATGTAAAAACCTCCCTAGTAAGAATTTTACAGATTACTTTCCGATTGCTCCGACATCATAAGGCGTCATCTGATATACATAATAATTCAGCCAATTGCTGTAGAGATTGATGGAATGAGATCTCCATGTAAGCAGCGGTCTCTCATTCGGATCATCGTTCGGAAAATAATTAACGGGAACATTGACATCATCTCTGATTCCCTTATCTCTGTCATACTCATTTTTGAGAGTCATGCGATCGTATTCGGAATGACCGGTTACGAATATCTTATGTCCGTTCTCCGCCATTGCCAGATATACTCCCGCTTCATCCGACTCCGCAAGGATAGTAAGCTCGGGACAGGCTTTAAGAAGCTCGGAAGGAGTATCGGTATGTCTGGAGTGAGGAGCCAGGAACACATCATCGAATCCTCTTACAAGAGGGATTTTTCTGTTAAGCACTCTGTGCTTGAATACCCCGAAAAGCTTGGCGGGAAGCTGCCTCTTATTGATACCGTAGTAATGATAAAATCCGGCCTGTGCTCCCCAGCATATATGGAAAATACTGGTGACATGTGTGTCCGCCCAGTCAAGTATCTTAACGGTTTCTTCCCAGTAATCCACCTCTTCGAATGATATGTCTTCAACGGGTGCACCTGTTATGATCATTCCGTCAAACTTCTGATCCTTGATCTCGTCAAAAGTAACGTAGAACTTGTTCAAATGTGATGATGATGTATTCTTGGACACGTGGGTTTCTGTCATCATAAAAGTTACATCAACCTGAAGCGGTGTATTGGAAAGAGCTCTTAAAAGCTGAAGCTCCGTATCCTGCTTAACCGGCATGTTATTAAGAATAAGAACTTTTAAAGGTCTTATATCCTGATGCATCGCGCGGTTTTCATCCATCACGAATATGTTTTCCGTTTCAAGAATCTGCCTTGCGGGCAGATCACTCTGTACCTTAATAGGCATTTCAGATCACTCCTTAAGATAAGTATTAATAAAATCTTCCTCGGTCAGAATAGTTACTCCGAGGCTCTTGGCTGTTTTGTTTTTCGAAGAATTCGAAGTGGCATCATTATTTATAAGTGCTGTGGTCTTGGAAGAAACGGAACCCGCAACCTTACCTCCTCTATCTTCTATTATTGCTTTAAGTGCATTTCTGTTCTCGAAGTTATTAAGACTTCCGGTGATAACAAATGTAAGTCCCGCCATATTCTGCTCGGATGTGTTGACGGGAATCTCAATCTCCAGATCCGCAAGTACAGCGTCGATCTTACGGTTGTTCTCCGCATCGGCAAAATAAGCCGTAATGTCGGAAGCCATGACATCTCCTATACCCTCAACTTCAGAGAGTTCTCCGGCAGATGCTTTACGTATTTTCTCCATGTCATGATCGAAGGCCTTAGCAAGAACCTTGGCATTTGCCACACCTATTCCGGGAATGCCCAGGCCGAACAAAAATCTCGGAAGTGTAGTCTTTGATGCGGTCTTTACGGAATCGATAAGATTTGCATATGACTTTTCGCCGAAGCCTTCCATGTTAACGATCTTCTCTTTGTATCTGTCCAGATGAAAGAGATCGTCAAACTCTTTTATAAATCCCATGTCAATGAGCTTTTCAAGAGTCATCTCGGAAAGGCCATCCACGTTGAGAGCATCCCTGCTTACAAACTGTGAGAATGTCTTGATCTGTTTTGCGGCACAGTCAGGATTGGTACAATACAGACTCTCCGCCTCGTTAAGAGCCCTGATTTCGGTGGGAGCACCGCATACGGGGCACCTATCGGGAATGGTAAGTTTGCCGCTCTTTGTGAGATTTTCGGCAATCTGAGGGATGATCATGTTGGCCTTATAAACAGTTACACGATCACCGATACCAAGCTTTAATTCTCTTACGATGCTTATGTTGTGGACCGATGCTCTGGATACAGTGGTTCCTTCCAGCTCAACGGGATCGAATATGGCAACGGGATTGATAAGCCCTGTTCTTGAAGCACTCCACTCTATTTCTTTAAGAGTAGTTTCAGCAGTCTCATCAGCCCACTTGAATGCAATTGAGTGTCTGGGAGATTTTGCGGTTCTTCCCAGGGAGGCGCCGTAATTAACATCCTCATAGGTAAGCACGAGTCCGTCGGAAGGAATCTCGTAATCCGCAATTCTCTTCTCGTAATCGGCAACGGCATCCGCCACATTTGCGGCAGTTACGGGCATCCTCTGAACAGCCTCGAATCCCAATGATTCCAGGAAAGAAAGTCTTCCGTTTGCGCTTGCCAGAATCTTCTCATCGGCTCCGTCGGCGGATACCAGATTAAACGCTACGAACCTTACATGTCTCTTTGCGGTTATGCCTGCATCAAGCTGTCTTACGGATCCGCTGCACAGATTTCTGGGGTTCTTATATTTTTCCGCATCGTTTGAGATGGATGCGTTTATCTTCTCAAAATCCGGGTATGATATTACTGCTTCGCCTCTTATAACCAGCTGTCCGGTAAAAGAGATTTTTAAAGGAACATTCTCAAATACCTTGGCATTGGGGGTGATAACCTCGCCAATCTCTCCGTTTCCTCTGGTCACTGCCTTAGTGAGTGCACCGTTTTCATATGTGAGAACAACGGTAAGTCCGTCAAGCTTCCAGCTGAGCATACCTTCGTGATCTCCCAGCCATGAGGCGAGTTCTTCTCTTGATTTGGTCTTACCCAGAGAAAGCATGGGAGAAGGATGTTTTTCTTTGGGAAGTTCATCAACCGCCTCATATCCCACTGTCTGCGTGGGACTTCCCGCAAGGATCATTCCAGTCTCTTCTTCAAGTTTTACCAGTTCATCGTAAAGAGCATCGTATTCTCTGTCGGAAAGAGGTGATTCATCCTTGGCATAATAATCCTCGGACGCTTTCTTCAGGATGACATTAAGCTCCTTTATCCTGTTTATCTTATTTTCATCTGTCATTTATTTCTTCCACAATCCTTTTATTTCGTCCGCGGTAAGTTCTCTGTACTCCCCGGGCTTAAGACCTCCGAGAGTCACATTCATAACCCTGACCCTCTTAAGCTTTTTAACTTTAAGTCCCACCTGTTCGCACATTCGTCTGATCTGGCGGTTAAGTCCCTGGGTGAGGGTCACGGACATAGTGACTTTATCTTTGATCACAACCTTGCAGGGTCTTGTTTTTACTTTGAGTTCGGGCAGATAGATACCCTTTCTCAGTTTCTCCGCCAGTTCTTCGGTAATCTCTTTATCTACGGTGACTATGTATTCCTTCTCGTGAAGATTTGCGCCTCTCATCATATGATCGATGAGATTTCCGTCATTGGTAAGAAGTATGAGTCCTTCCGAATCTTTATCGAGCCTTCCCGCATATGTAACTCTCACGGGATAATCGATATAGTCATTAACCAGTCTGTCTGCGTGATCGTCCTTCTCGGATGTGGTAACACCTTTAGGCTTATTGAATGCAAGAACAACCGTCTTAGTCATTCCCTTAAGGACCCTGCCTTCGTACTCAACCCTGTCGCCGGGTTCTACGGCTTCTCCTATCCGGGCCACATGATCGTTTATTATAACCTTGCCTGCCTCGATAAGTCTGTCTGCTTCACGTCTCGAGCACACACCGGATTCCGCAAGGAATTTATTGAGTCTTACTTTTCCTGAGTCCATATTTCCATATCCTCGATGCGCCTTGTTTCGGGTATGCCTACGTTCAAGGCTCCTCTCTTGGCCATCTTATCCGCAATCTCATTATATTTGACACCGGTATGAGCTTCGACTTTGTGAAATCTTATATCGATATGACTCATCCAGCCTTTCATGGCCATGGCATATGACCTGGTAAGGTCATTCTTGCTCTTCCATGCACCGGTAACCCAGCTTTCTATCCCTGCATAGTCATAGTAGATGTCTATGGCTTTGTAGCCGCTTTTGATTGCGCATAAAACAGCGTTCATGGCGCCGAGCATCTCACCGGTCACATTTCTCTGCCTGGCATTTTCAGGGTCATTACCGCTTCCGCACAATACTCTTACTGTTCCGTCTTCGGGAAGGAACACGCAACCAAAAGAATACACACCTGTTTCGACGTTAAAACTTCCGTCCACATATGCGGTTATGCTTTTATCATTCAATACTTTCGCCAATCTTTTCAACTCCGATGATCAGTTTATCCGAGCCGTCTTCAACCAGTTTTGCCACCTTCATGCAGGCCTCACAGTACTTGTCACCAATTTTCAAATGATACTTTATCGAATACAGACCTGTTTTATCGATTGCATCCAATATGGCAGCCTTGTTGAAATTGGCACGGAAATGTTCAAAATCTTTCGGATCAATAACCGGTTCGGAATCTCTGAGTGCAGTGGCAAAAAAATCCGATCCGAAATTTCCTGATACCAAAGCGGCAAAATCCTGTGCGGCATCGTACAGATAATAATCTTCCGTATCAAGATCAACCGTATAAAAGGCAATGAATGAACCTGATAATGCTCTGATCCTGGAGAAGATAGTCATCTCTTCCTCGGCACGCATCATTTCCTGATGCTCCCTGACCTGAGCATCCACATCGTTGACACCGATGATCAGATACTTCTTATCTTCGGTAAGTACAGCCTTCAGATTTACATACAGCGGTTCACCGTTCTGAAGAATTCTGTATATGGTGGAGAAACCGCCTTCATTTTCTATGCTCTTAAGGATAGTTTTCCTGTTAAATGCGGCACTAAACCTTTCCCGATCATCTTTATACAGAACTTTAAGTGCGTCTTTTCTGATGTTTTTAAAGAAATGATTGCCTCTGCGTTCAAGAGACATATCGTACCTGTCACGGTCGGGCAAATATTCGGTATATTCCTCCGTATCAAGATCCACAAAATATAAATGTATATAATCCGATGAAAGAGCCTTTGCCACGCTTCCAAAAGAAAGAGCCTCTATACCCTTCTTCTTTTCCCTGATATCAAGCAGCATAAGAGCTACCGCTTTTACTTCGGTAACGGAATTGACAGCAACTCTTCTGAAAAGCATATTTGCCTTATAATCCTTATTGATAGGAAGCTCTTCTATGATCTGTCCGCCGTCTTCCGCACACCCCAGCAGAAAATCAAGGAAATTAACCTTTTGTTCAAGGTTAAATGCATCAAAAGGCACACTGGCGTGTATATCATCTACGCCAAAGAATTTTCGGGCAGCCTTATGATATGAATGGTTGCATCTGATGATCGTAACATCACTATCCCTGACTTCAAAAATAGCTATCGGGATGGTATTAAAATAATCGCTCTGAATATCACTGCCGGAAAACGCGGAGAAATTGTACAGATTAAAGCGTCCGACGGCTGCAAAATAGTCGGACTCCATAGGATTCTCGAATCCTATCTGCATTCCTTTCTCATATCTCTCGAGGATTGCATCAACAGTCACAGGTTTGCAGAAGTAATAACCCTGCATCTTGGTGGCTCCGGCTTCTTTCAAAAACCGGACCTGTTCCTCGGTTTCCACACCTTCAACTACAACTTCCATGTTGAGATTAAGAGCCATGTTTATCAATTCGCTTATGATGATACGGCTCTTATAAGTCTTATCAAAACTTCTCATGAAAGTCATGTCGAGTTTGAGAGTGTCAAATCTTATCTGCTGTAAGATATCGGGTGAAGAATAGCCCGTGCCATAGTCATCCATCCATACAGAAAAACCGAGGCTTTTAAGCCGGTCCACCTGTTTACTCAGATAATCTATATCTTCTCCGACAGCACTTTCCGTTATCTCGATCGTGATCTTGTCACGGCCGACTCCGGAATCATCAACGCGTCTTCTGATTTCTTCAACAACGTCAATCTTGTCAAAGTCATTACGTGAGATATTGATCGAACACGGAACTATGAAGAAGCCTTTCTCCTCGAAAAGCTTCATTCTTTCAAGTATCTGCTCAAGTACATAAAGATCAAGCTTATACAAAAGCTTTGCATCTTCAAGGACGGGAATAAAATCAGCAGGGGACATGAATCCCTTAATCGGATCTATCCACCTTGCAAGTGCTTCTTCGTCACTGACTCTTTCATTAACGGAGCGTACGATCGGCTGATAATATACCTGGATCCATTTTTCCTGTATCGCCCTATCGAGGTTCTCGATAATATAATGGCGAAGCTGAGAGGCTTTAAGAAGATCTTCACTAAAATATGTAAATGAAGATTCGGCAATATTCCTGCGGTGATCACATGCAAGCTTTGCTCTGTCACAGGCAATACCTATCGGAATGGTCTCCCCTTCTTTTTTATAAATTCCTACTCTTACAAACAGAGATCGTCCGCCATTTAAGCTCTTACATTCTTCGAATACCTCGTACAACTCCTGCTCAAGATTTTTATTGTTTGTAACTGCAACAAAATGATCACCGGACAGTCTAGAACAGTTGATGTTGGAATAATGTGAGGAAAGAATCCTCGAAAGACCGACTATGAGTTTATCTCCTTCTTCAAAACCATAGCGGAGATTGTAATTCTTCATGTCATTAAAATCAAAATACAGAAGAATGGGAGTTTCTCCGCTTGCGAGGATATCATCCCTGGTCTTTTCGGCCAGCTTAAGGAAATAGTTCATATTGGGCAGACCGGTCATGTTATCATAACCTACTTCCTGAATACTTCCGTTATTCAGGAGCATATGCTCCATAGCCTGGTCGAAAAATGGCTTTCTGTCATCGGTATACAGACCTTCATCCGAATACCATACGACGGCAAGCTGCTCTCCGGTAGGGGCATTTACATGTTTTCCTCTTGCATGGATGATATGGTAGCCGTCAGGAGTCTTAGTTCGGTAGAGGATATTAAAATCTCTTTTTCCGGTTGCAAATTCAATTACAGCATTTCCGAGCCTGGCTACATCATCAGGATGATCGGAATCATAAAGATGATTTTCCATACTGTCATAGACGGTTTCTCTGTCAACACCCATGATGTCACAGAAACCGTCTGTCACTACATGAGTAACAACCCTGTTATCCAGAAACTGGAAAATTGCAAAAGGAACACAGCTGCTCTCAAGAAGTGCTTTTGCTTTTTTATCAAATACGTATTTTTCCATTCTTGTCCCCCGGTTTTTACACTACTAAACAAACGAAAAATGCGCATAGAATAACTCATTTATTATACCACAAAAGATATTTTTTCACATACTCCCCATAGCCGACCCGCAACAGGATAAAAAAAGTCCCGCAGGTTATCAGCCTGCGGGACTTAGAGGTGTTATGTGAAGAAGGGATTATACAATACCCTGAGCCTTCATTGCGTCTGCAACTTTGAGGAATCCGGCAATGTTTGCGCCTGCAACATAGTCGCCCTCAAGGCCGTACTTCTTGGAAGCATCATCAAGATTGTGGAAGATGTTAACCATGATGTTCTTGAGCTTAGCATCAACCTCTTCGAAGGTCCAGGAAAGTCTTTCGGAGTTCTGGCTCATCTCGAGTGCGGAAGTAGCAACACCACCTGCGTTTGCTGCCTTTCCGGGAACGAAGTAAACCTTGTTCTCCTGGAAATACTTGGTAGCATCAAGAGTGGTAGGCATGTTAGCGCCTTCGCAAACAGCGATTACGCCGTTGGCAACAAGCTTCTTAGCGTCATCGAGGTTAAGCTCGTTCTGGGTTGCGCAAGGAAGAGCGATGTCAACCTTGATCTCCCACTGATTGGTTCCCTCGGTAGCCTTGTCATGATACTGAGCTGAAGGACGCTTTGCAGCGTACTCGGTAAGTCTTGCACGCTTAACTTCCTTAACTTCCTTGAGAAGTGCAACATCGATTCCTTCGGGATCATAGATCCATCCGGTAGAGTCTGAGCAGGTAACGGGCTTAGCGCCAAGCTGCTGAGCCTTCTGGATTGCGTAGATTGCAACGTTTCCTGATCCGGAAACTGCGCAGGTCTTACCTGCGATGTCGATGCCGTTGCACTTAAGCATCTCTTCGGTCATGTAAAGAAGTCCGTATCCGGTAGCTTCGGTTCTTGCAAGAGATCCGCCGTAGGAAAGACCCTTTCCGGTAAGAACTCCTTCATAGAGTCCGGTAAGTCTCTTGTACTGTCCGTACATAAATCCGATCTCACGAGCGCCGGTTCCGATATCACCTGCGGGAACGTCGGTGTCAGCTCCGATGTACTTGTGAAGCTCGGTCATGAAGCTCTGGCAGAATGCCATAACTTCTCTGTCAGACTTGCCCTTGGGATCGAAGTCGGATCCGCCCTTACCACCGCCGATGGGAAGTCCGGTAAGAGAGTTCTTGAAGATCTGCTCGAAGCCGAGGAACTTAATAATACCAATGTTTACAGAAGGATGAAGGCGAAGGCCTCCCTTGTAAGGTCCGATTGCGGAGTTGAACTGTACTCTCATCGCATTGTTAACCTGGACCTGTCCCTTATCATCAACCCAGGGAACTCTGAAAAGGATCTGGCGCTCGGGAGTGGTAAGTCTCTCAAGAAGAGCATCTTTTCTGTACTCCTCCTCATTAGCCTCGATAACCACGCGGAGTGACTCGAGAACCTCCTTAACTGCCTGATGGAATTCGGGCTGAGCAGGGTTCTGTGCTACTACTCTGTCATAGATCTCATCAACATAAGACATAAAACATTCCTCCTGTAAAAAAATTGGATCATATATACTTACTAGGTTTTACCAAAAACCTTAAATAATATAATACATTAAAGCAATAAAGTAAATACAAAAATACATGTATACAAAATTTTTTTACAAAAAAATCGGATCCGGGTTTATCCGGATCCGAAATCAGATTCAGTCAAGTTCTATCTCAAGATACTCGGAACTGAGATATACGACTTTTCCGTTATAAACTACTTCGCACCATCCGTCGTTTTCGGATACGAGTCTGGCGGTGGTACCCTTAGCGAATGATCCCATGATCATTCCCTCTGTGCTTGCGGTAGCTCTTATATTAAGAGTCTCAATAGCCGTTACGGTTCCGATGGTAACCACACTGTCAATGTCGATATCAAGAGTCAGATACTCCGATTTAACATATCCTTCCTTACCGTCAAAAGCTATTCTGGACCAGCCGTTGCCCTTGGTCTCAAGGATCTCTACCGTCTCTCCTCCGCGGAGCTGACCCATGGTGTCGGCATTCATTGAATCGCTGACTCTTACATTAACGGTCGCATTGGCTGTAGCGGTCTTGATCTCATCTTCGGTGCCGTCCGCTACGGGCTGCTCGATTTCGGGCATTTCAATTTCTTCACCCGCATTAAGTGCGGCAAGCTTCTCTCCTGCCTCAATACTTACAACAGAATCCAGTTCCTTCATATAAGTCAGAAGTTCGGGATGAGCCGTGATCATATCGTTATAATCCGTTGTTATACGGTTTCCGAGTTCCACCACATCCTCGCAGGCAAGTGCTCCGGCAATATAATCATTCTCTTCCTGGTTAAGTTCGGAATTAATGATCGTATAGCTTCCGTCCGCATTGTGCTTAAGATAGAAACCGTCATAAGAAGGTAAAGGATTGTCGGGATACTCATTGAAAACGACATCGGTTACCGCAAATACAATAAGTGAAGTTTCATCATAGCCGGGCATGGTATAGAGATTTATAAGAGCGTAATCCAGATACCTGCTCTGTTCAGCCTTAACAAGCTTGTCTTTCATCTCGATCGTATCGTTAAGAATATCAAGCTTATCAACATCACCATTGGAAAGGCACAGATAATACTCAACAAAAAAGTCGGTTATCTCTCCGTTGGTATTCTCCGTAAGTGCAAGAGGAATCTCAAGAGGGACTTCTTCATTATTGGTAACATCCGCAGGTTCCGAGGTTACGGCAACCGGATCCGGTATCTGCTCTCTTCTGCTTCTGGCCGAAAGAGCCACAAAGGTTACGATAGCAGCGACTACAAACAAAAAGACCGGAGCCGTAAACTTTATATTCTTCTTAACGAACGGGACTATCGTACTGTAAATATCCTTGTTCATCAAATTCTCCATATGCAGCCGACAGGAATCGAACCTGCATTAAAGGCGTCGGAGGCCTTCGTTCTATCCATTAGACTACGGCTGCATGTTTTATGGCGTAACAACGTTTTCGGACAATTGTTACATATTTATTACAACCATGCGATTTTACCATAAATACCCCGTAGTGTAAAGTTTAGCGCCTGCGACAAAACACTTATATACACCGGATTCTTTATAACTTTCGTTACCTATGCTATGGATATTTTTTCGTCTTTTCTGTCATAAAAATATAAGGAATCCGACAGAACATCCTGGGGTTCCAGCTGAGTTTTGTTAACCGAGCGGATCATGTCCCTTAATGACTTTTCGTCATCAGCCATATTACGGGCAAAAACTATCACTTCATGGACCGAACTGGGGATTATATACAGATCCGACTTCAGTGTTTCTGACAGGTTGTGAAGAATATCGGGGTATAAAATTGCCGAAGCTCCGTTGATCATCCTCGAATTGGACACCACATACATAGGCAGCATGGGTTCGTTCTCGGGAAATATCTCTTCCGATTTGCCCGGATAAATCCTTTCAAGCACGCTGCACATATCCCTGCAAACGGCCGGAACGGACTTCGGAGCATTTTCCCGGGCATCCTTCATAAGCTGCTGCGTGGATACTCCCCACATTTCCATATGCTTGTTCCTGATAAGGATGGTTCCGTCCGGAAGTCCTCTCTTTTCAAATGCATAATAAAACACGATAGCAAGATCGAGGAAAGGAACATAAGGTACCGTAGTTAATAATTCACTGTTCCTTTCCGCAGAGATCAGTTTATAAGACAATCCCTCTTTCACGAGAGAATAATCCTCGTAAAAAGAAACATCGAAGCAGTCTTCCGGAAGGGATTTCCGGTAATCCTCCACAAGTCTTCCGGCGCATTCCTGAATGGACTCTCCGTCCTCATAGCTCTCGTAATACGATTTCAGGTAAATCGTAGGAGCAATATTCATATCCGGAGTTCTTATCACCAAAGCATCCAGCCTGACCCCGTTGTTTTTGTCGATCAGAGCTTCCTCCACTTCATGTCCTTCGCCAAGCAGCATCTCAACTGCCTGCTTCATATTTCCCGAGTATTCTTTAATAGTCATATTTTTCCTTTCATAACACGGTTTACGGGTAAAAGAAAACAGCCACACGTTTGTCGCATGGCTGTTAATCACATTGCTATGAAAGGACTGAAATTATACTCTTGAGAGATACTCGCCGGTTCTGGTATCGATCTTGATCTTGTCTCCGGTGTTAACGAAGAGAGGAACCTGAACCATTGCGCCTGTCTCAACGGTAGCGGGCTTGGATGCGCCGGTAGCGGTGTCACCCTTGAAGCCGGGCTCGGTCTCGGTGATATCAAGCTCTACAAAAAGAGGGGGCTCGATTGAGAACGCATTTCCGTTGTGTGAGCAAACTTTGCAGATCTCGTTCTCTTTGACGAACTTAAGAGCATCACCTACAAGGTCAGCGGAAAGCTGTACCTGATCGTAGGTCTCGGTATCCATGAAGGAATAAAGATCGCCATCCTTATAGAGATACTGCATATCCTTTCTGTCTATATGAGCCTGAGGGCATTTCTCGGTGGGGCGGAAAGTACGCTCTACAACGCCGCCGTTCTTGATGTCCTTAAGCTTGGTGCGGACGAATGCCGCTCCTTTTCCGGGCTTAACATGCTGGAAATCGATGATCTGATAAACTGAATTATCAAGCTCGATAGTAATACCGTTTCTGAAGTCACCTGCAGAAATCATAAAAAACCTCCTAATAACTTTGCCAACCAAAAATAATCCTCGAATATATTACATTAAAAAAATCGGGATTTCAACCTATTTTTGGGCATCTGCTATATAATCCATTGCTTCTATGTAGCCGGCAAGCCCTTTTCCGTAGATCTGGAGGTCGCAGGCGGGGGCCGTTACGGATATTTTACGGAATTCTTCCCTTGAAGAGATATCCGATATGTGAACCTCGACTTTTATGGGCTTTTCAAGGCTTTTTAATGCATCGTGGATTGCATAACTGTAATGAGTATATGCACCCGGATTGATCACAATACCGTCCGTTCCGTCGAAATATGCCTCCTGAAGCTTATCAATGATGGCTCCCTCATGATTTGACTGGAAGCACTCTGCCTCAATGCCCTTTTCCGACGCATGCTCTTCTATCATCTTAATGAGATAGTCGTAGTCCTGATTTCCGTAAATATTCTTTTCCCTGATCCCGAGAAAATTGAGATTGGGACCGTTTATAACAAGGATCTTCATATATTAATTCTCCGTATTATCATTCTTTGATGCGGCCAGATAGCTTTCCGGCGGTATCTTCCATCCGCGTTTTTCAAGTTCCGACAGAATCTCAGCGACAACATCGTCCCTGTCCTTGCCTCCGTTATCGATAATGATATCGGCACATCTTTCATATGCGGGAGCCCTGAGTTTCATAAGGCTCTTTATTTTGGCAAGAGGATCGTCGCACTGAAGCAGGGGCCTTGTGGTATCGCCTTTAAGTCTCTCCCACACATCTTCCGGACTGAGTCTTAAATATACGACCGTACCTATTGTCTTGATGAGAGGCTGATTCTGAAGGCTTACGGGAGTTCCGCCGCCCAATGAGTAGATCCTCGGAATCCTGTCCTCCCTGATTTCTCTTAGGGTCTGAGTCTCATGCTCCCTGAAATACTTCTCGCCCTTTGTCGCAAATATTTCGGAAACGGTAATACCTTCGCTTTCTTCGATCATCTTATCGGTATCGTAGAAAGCTCTTTTCAGCTTATACGAAAGGCTGCGGCCTATGGAAGTCTTTCCGCTTCCCATAAATCCGATCAGAACAAGATGCGGTCCTTTCCCATATTCACTGTTTTTCTTATGTTTCGTATTACTCATTTGAAAACTTCCGCATAGCATTCATCGGCCAGAGCATCACTTACGGAAAGTCCCGTCCAATACTCATATGCTATGATTCCCTGATAAAGAAGCATCTTAGATCCGTTATAGCTTTCGGCACCGGCCTGTCTGCAAAGTTTCATAAATTTTGTTTCCGGAGGATTAAAGATCAGATCGTATCCCACCTTGACTCTCTTGTAAAACTCCGGATCTTCTATAACCGCTTTGTCGGTATCGGGATGCATTCCCACACTGGTTGCCTGTATAACTATGTATTTTGCATCCCAGGGAAGTCTTTCATATCCCGAGATGGGGAGCGGATGGGCAAAGCTTCGTCCGCAGATATCATTAATGCTTCCCGAAAGTTCCTCTGCTCTGTCCGTATTTCTGTTGATGATGGTGGCTGACGAAGCACCTGCGTTTTCAAGCATCATGGCAGCCGCTCTTGCTACACCGCCGGCTCCCAGAATTATCACATCTTCGCCCTTAACATCTACGCCGTCTCTTTCAAGTGCTCTGAGAAGGCCGGGCATATCCGTGTTGAATCCTTTGTATCCGTTTTCCGTTCTTACAAGTGTATTTACCGCACCGATCTTTTCGGCAAGAGGATCTATATCCGCAAGCAAAGGGATCACTTCTTCCTTATAGGGAACGGTTACGTTAAGTCCCTTTATTCCAAGGGCAAACGCTCCGGGAATCGCCTTATCAAGTCTTCCCGTATCTACGGGGAATGCTCCGTAAGCCAGATTGGTACCGGTTCTTTCGGCAAGGAAATTATGTATGGCGGGAGATTTGGTATGAGCCACCGGATTTCCTATAAGCCCGCATATGTAAGTTGTTCCGTCTATAGGTCTCATTTTTTATTACCGTTCTTTCTGTGATAAGCCCTGAGCACAAACCACTCCAGTTTTCTTTTTAAAATGATCTGAATCTCTTCTTTTTTATCTATGGGTTTGGTGAGGATAGTCTCAATCCCTGCCCGGTTAGCTCCCCAAATATCGGTAAAGAGCTGGTCTCCGATAAAGATAGTTGTTTCGGGCTTAGTGCCCATGATCTTCATCGCATCTTCATAGCCCTTCTTTGAAGGCTTACCGGCTTTATATACGTATTCGGAACCCACTTCATCGGCAAAGGGTTTTACTCTTTTTTCTTTGTTATTGGATAAGAGAACCGTTTTAAAACCGATATATCTGAGCTTTTCAAAAAGCTCCTTACTCCTGTCATCGGCAGGCGCCCCATGCATGACAAGCGTATTGTCTATATCATAAATGATCCCTCTTTTTCCGAGGGCATAAAGACTTTCATACGGGATCGTATATGCCGAGTCGTTTTCTTTTGTGGGATACAGTTTCTCTAACAATTCCGATGCCTTTCATCCGATGGGTTATTAACATACGAAAGTGATATAATGATACCATGCGAGGTAAGGAAAATGGAAAAACGTTTACTTAATTACATGGCATACCTTAAAGATATCTCGGAAAAAGCGGAAGGCGGAGCATTTTCACCGGAAGAACTGGCCGTTTTGAGAAGTCAGGCTCTGATCCAGATAGGATTCTTCCAGCATGAAAGATTTATTCATCTGATCGTAACCATGACCTTCGCTCTCATGACCGTAATGACTCTGATGGGAATATGCATCACGGGTTACATGCCTCTTATCGCACTTATGGTGCTTCTTCTGATACTTCTTGTTCCGTATATCAGACATTATTACATTCTCGAAAACGGAACCCAGACTCTGTACAGATACTACGACTCACTTGAAAAGGATCGCACTTCGGAGAAAATAAAACCCTTCGTTCAGTGATTTACAGTCCTCCGAGACTGAATACCTTGATGAGAAGGAACCAGCAAAGACCGTAATAAAGTGCTACTCCCAAAATATCATTAAGCGTTGAGATAAAGGGACCCGATGCTGCGGCAGGGTCCACTTTTATTTTGTTGAAAAACAAAGGGATGATGGTTCCGGTTATGGATGCCACAAGCATTGCAACCAGCATGGCAAATCCAACGCAAACGGATACTGTTACGGAATAGTTCAGAGGCTCACCCTTTGCAAAGTGAATATATAATCCGACAACCAAAACAGATATAAATCCGAGGATAAGTCCGTTTCCGAAACCTACCTTGCTCTCCTTGAAAACAAGTCTTACCTTATCCGCCATGGTAAGTTCTTCGTCAGCGATAACTCTGATGGTAACAGCCAGTGACTGAGTTCCCACATTACCCGACATGGAAAGGATAAGCGACTGGAACGCAATAACAACGGGAATTGCCGCGATAACCCCTTCGAACGCACCTACAAGAGTCGATGTCAGCATTCCCAGTAAAAGGAGTGCGATAAGCCAGGGGATACGCTTCCTGATGGATACGGATGTTTTCTCGTTTAAGTCTTCTTCTTCGGAGAGACCTGCCAGCTTTGCATAGTCCTCACCGAGCTCATCATCTACGGCCTCTACGATATCCTGGGATGTGATGACGCCGAGGATATGGCCTTCTTCATTAAGTACGGGGATGGAGTCTTCCGCGTAGCTCTTGATTCTTTCGATGCAGTCCGAAACAATTTCATGGTCTGTCAGATAAGGATAGGATGTGATTATCAGATCCGACAGATCCGCAGTATCTCTTGCAACTATCAGATCCTTCAGATCGATGGCGCCGTAGAAAGCATCCTTCTCATCCACTACATAGATGGTCATGATGTTGTCATTCTCGCCGGCCTGCTTTACCAGTTCCTTCATTGCGGAACGGATATTAAGATCGTTTCTGATCACAACGAAATTGGTAGTCATTCGGCTACCGATCTCATCTTCGTCATAAGACTGAATGAGTCTTATGTCTTCTCCGGCCTCGGCTTCCATGAGTTCGACCAGGTTCTCTGCGGTCTCCTCATCCATGTTTTCGAGAATATCGATAGCATCGTCGGTATCCATGTTCTCGAGGAACTTAGCAGCTTCCTCGGCGGGCATTTCCGCAAGGATCTCATGAGAATCCTCTACGTAAGCCAGGATCTCCGCAGCTCTTTCTTCACCGATGATATCAAAGATATGATTTCGCTGCTCTTCGTCCAGTTCTTCGACGGCACCCGCAATATCATTGTCATGATAGTCGGACAGTTTTTCGGATATTTCGGAATCGGGAAGACCGCTTCGGAGCAGTTCTATGATCTCCTGCTCATAATCTCTTTCTTCGGATGTATTTGATGAGATTATTTCTTTTTCATCCATGTGCAGCCTCCTTCAATAAAAGTACCGGTATCCGAAAACAGAGATACCGGTACGTAATACTAATACTTATTGATGCATCTCAAAGCTCTATGATTATTTGATCATTGAGTGATATTCCTGAAGTGAACGTACATGTACGCCCTCTCCGGAAAGCTCTGCCTTGATTCCCTCGGCGGTAGCTCTTGCTCCGGCGATGGTAGTGATGTAAGGAACGTGATGCTTGATGGCATTCTGACGGATGTAAGAGTCGCTTACATCATCCTTCTTGGTGGAAGGAGTATCTATGATCAGATCGATCTCGCCGTTCTTGATGGCATCAACGATATTGGGTCTTCCTTCAAAGATCTTGTTGATACGCTCAGCCTTGATTCCCGCTTCCACTATCTTCTCATAAGTAGAGCCGGTTGCAAGAATCTTGAATCCGTCATCCGCAAAGCTCTGTGCAATGGGAAGAAGGTAAGGCTTATCATCGTGATTAACACTTATAAGCACGGTTCCGGAAAGAGGAAGCTCTGTCTTGGTAGCTTCTTCTGCCTTGAAGAATGCCTTTCCTACATTGTCGGAAAGTCCGAGAACTTCTCCGGTGGATCTCATTTCGGGTCCGAGGACAGGGTCTACTTCGGGGAACATATTGAAGGGGAATACCGCTTCCTTGACTCCGTAGTAAGGAATTGTTCTGTCCTTAAGTCCGGGTACGGGTGAAGCCTCACCTGTAATGGAGCTCATCATGATCTCGGTAGCAAGCTTGACCATGTTGATGTCACAAACCTTTGAAACAAGAGGAACGGTACGTGATGCTCTGGGATTTGCCTCGAGTACATATACAACGTCATCCTCTATTGCATACTGCATGTTCATAAGACCTACGACATGCATCTCCTTAGCGATCTTTCTGGTGTATTCCTTGATGGTAGCAACCTGTTTCTCGGTAAGGTGCTTGGAAGGAAGGATACATGCGGAGTCTCCGGAGTGGATACCTGCAAGTTCGATATGCTCCATAACTGCGGGAACAAATACGTTCTCGCCGTCGCTGATCGCGTCTGCCTCACACTCGGTAGCATTGTGAAGGAATCTATCGATAAGGATGGGTCTGTCGGGAGTTACGCCTACAGCCTCTTTCATATAGACATCCATCTGCTCATCGTCATGTACGACTTCCATTCCTCTTCCGCCGAGGACATATGAAGGACGAACCATAACGGGATAACCGATACGGTGAGCGATTTCCTTGGCTCCGTCCACATCGGATGCCATGCCTGATTCTGCCATGGGAATCTCGAGTCTGTCCATCATATCGCGGAACAGATCTCTGTCCTCTGCCATGTCGATGGTCTCGGGAGTGGTTCCGAGTATGTTAACGCCATACTTCTTAAGATCTGCGGCAAGGTTAAGAGGAGTCTGTCCACCGAACTGTGCAATGACTCCGACGGGCTTTTCTTTTCTGTAGATGCTGAGAACATCTTCAAGAGTAAGAGGCTCGAAATAAAGCTTGTCGGATGTATCGTAGTCGGTTGAAACCGTCTCGGGATTGCAGTTAACGATAACGGTCTCATAGCCGAGTTTCTTAAGTGCAAATGCGGCATGTACGCAGCAATAGTCAAACTCGATACCCTGTCCGATACGGTTGGGACCGCCGCCGAGGATCATGACCTTCTTGGAATTATCAGAAGCTACGCTCTTATCTTCGATGTTGTAGCTTGAATAATAATATGCGCTGTCCTTGGTTCCGCTTACGTGAACGCCTTCCCATCCTTCGACTACGCCTGCTGCCTCACGTGCGTTTCTGATCTCCTCTTCACTTACCTTGCAGATCCGGGCAAGATACTTATCCGAGAATCCGTCTTTCTTGGCCTTGGTGAGTACATCAGCTGCGGGAACCTTGCCGTTTGTTGATGCGATGATAGCTTCCTCTTCATCAACAAGTTCCTTCATCTGCTCGATGAAATACTTCTTGATCTTGGTCATTTCGTGAAGCTCATCGATACTTGCTCCCTTACGAAGAGCCTCGTACATGATGAACTGTCTCTCCGAAGTAGGATTAACGAGTTCTTTCCTGAGCTCATCAAGAGTCATGTCGTGGAAGTTCTTAACAAAGCCCAGTCCGTATCTGCTCTTTTCAAGAGATCTGATAGCCTTCTGGAAAGCTTCCTTGTAAGTCTTACCGATACTCATGACTTCACCTACGGCTCTCATCTGAGTTCCGAGATGATCGTCAACACCCTTGAACTTTTCGAATGCCCATCTTGCAAATTTGATTACGATGTAATCTCCGTCGGGAACATACTTATCAAGAGTACCGTACTTGCCGCACTCGATATCCTTAAGATCAAGTCCGCATGCAAGCATTGCGGAAACAAGCGCGATGGGGAATCCGGTAGCCTTTGATGCAAGAGCCGAGGATCTTGAAGTTCTGGGGTTGATCTCGATTACGATGATACGGTCGGTCTTGGGATCGTGCGCAAACTGGCAGTTACATCCGCCGATAACCTGTACCTTGTCTACTATGCTGTACGCATATTTCTGAAGTCTGTCCTGTACTTCCTGTGAAATGGTAAGCATGGGTGCGGAGCAGAAGGAATCTCCGGTATGAACGCCCATGGGATCGATATTTTCGATGAAGCATACGGTGATCATCTTACCGGTTGAATCTCTTACTACCTCGAGCTCGAGCTCCTCCCATCCGATAACCGATTCTTCTACGAGTACCTGGTGAACCATAGAAGCCTGAAGGCCTCTTGCACAGACTGTCTTAAGCTCTTCTACGTTATAAACAAGTCCGCCGCCTGAACCGCCCATGGTATAAGCAGGTCTTAATACTACGGGATAGCCGAGACGTGATGCGATCTCTACAGCCTCATCAACACTGTACGCAACCTGAGAACGGGCCATCTCGATTCCAAGCTCGTCCATGGTATTCTTGAACTCAATTCTGTCCTCGCCTCTTTCGATGGCATCTACCTGAACACCGATAACCTTAACGTTGTACTTATCAAGTACGCCTGCCTGAGCAAGCTCCGAGCAAAGGTTAAGTCCGGACTGTCCGCCCAGGTTGGGAAGAAGGGCATCGGGACGCTCCTTTTCGATGATCTGGGTAAGTCTCTTAACATTAAGAGGCTCGATATAAGTGACATCCGCAGTTTCGGTATCTGTCATTATCGTAGCGGGATTGGAGTTTACGAGTATTATCTCGTATCCGAGCTTTCTCAGTGCCTTGCAGGCCTGGGTTCCTGAATAGTCGAATTCGCATGCCTGACCGATGATGATCGGGCCCGATCCGATAATGAGGATTCGATGGATGTCTGTTCTTTTCATGAAAATCTTCCTTTCTGAATCTCCCGGTTACCCGGATTTACTGCTTTATACCATTTAACCAACTGTCTTAAACCAGCAGATATTATAGGGGTTTTCGGGATATATATCAACATCTCAAAGACCCGTAAATACATCATTTTTTGCTATTAAATCTCAGTGTGACGATAACTTATAAATGCGTTGTAGTGAACTGCTTTTTTATCCGTCTGTTCCATGATCACGCTTTCCTGAGATGCATCACCGTTTCAACCTCTTTTGTCCATGGGAACTGATTTACACAGCCGTATCGTTCTATCATATATCCCCTGTCCAGAAGCATCTCCAGATCCCTTTCCAGAGAAGTGGGCTTACAGGATATGTATATGATGTTATCAACGCCGTAATCTATGATCTTGGGAAGTGCTTTGGGATGGATTCCGTCTCTGGGCGGATCCAGTATTATGATATCCGGCTTATCCGTAAGATCGTCCAAAACCTTAAGCACGTCGCCGCATATGAACTTACAATTATTTATACCGTTTCTCTCGGCATTCTTTGCGGCTGCTTCCACGGCTTCGGGTATTATCTCCACACCGTAAACCCTGCTCGCGGACGGTGCAGCGATCTGAGCAATGGTTCCTGTTCCGCAGTACAGGTCGTAAACCGTTTTGCCTTCGGCGCCTCCGCATTTTTCAACGTAATCTCTGACCATTCCGTAGAGCACCTCTGCACTGTACGAATTCGTCTGGAAAAAAGAATACGGTCCTATTTTAAAATCCAATCCGAGAAGTCTGTCATTTATATGATCTTCGCCGTAGATGACTTCCGTTTTATCCGGAACGATGGCATCCGATAAAGCATCACAGATTATATGGATTATTCCGGAAACCTCGCCTGTATATGAGGCACCTGTCAGTGTCTTAACATATCCGTCCAGTAACGCCTTATCGTCTTCGCCCCACTTATCGGAGGAAGCTGTCACAAGACATACCAGTATCTGCCCGGTATGTGCGGCTTTTCTTACCATAAGATTTCTTAAGTAACCGCTGTGAGCAGTCTTGTGATAAAAGGGCGTTTTGTTTTCCCGGAAATAATCTCTCGTAAGAGTAAGGATGGTCCTGTAATCCTCATCCACTATCAGACAATCCGAGGTATCTATAATGTCATGGAACGCTCCCCTTTTATGAAGACCGACATTGAGATCTCCGCCCTTTGTCTCGTCTCCGAAAGAGAACTCCATTTTATTTCTGTATCCGTAAACCCTGGGGGACTGTTTTATACCGTCCCACTCGGGAGCCTTGCCGTATTTACGCTCGCTTTCCGAAACCCTTCCCGAGAAGAGTTTTTGCATCTGCTCGCCTTTAAGGCGTACCTCATCTTCTTCGGACATAGAAAGATATGCGCAGCCTCCGCAATTTCCGAAGTGTGCGCATATCCTGCCGGTTTCAAGTGTGCTGCGGCATAAAACTTCAACGAGCGAGCCGTCCGCTTTGCCGTCTCTGCTCCTGCCTATACGTACAAGGACCTTCTGTCCGGGAAGTGCATTCTTAACTGCAACAATCCCCTCTTCACACTGTACACGTGCTTTACAGGGGTAATCACAGCTTATGGCAAATCCCTCGACGATCTGGCCTCTTTTCATGATCAGCTGTCTGCTTCGTCAGCGAAGAAGTCATCGTCTTCGAATTCGTCATCTTCGAACTCGTCGTCGAAATCCTCGAGATAATCGGGACAGAAGTGACGATAAATAACATATCCTACAAGGCAACCGATGGCGATGATTCCGATGATTGCGAGGATAACAAGTCCTGCATGAGACTTCTTCTCATCTTCCTCTTCGTCGGAAGGTCTTGCGATCAGATTACCGAGTCCTGCAGCTGCTGCAAGTTCGGCAACTCTGGCAGCCTGTGATCCGCCGAAATCCTTGAGCTGATCGATATCAATTCCGAGCTTATTCTTAAGATCCGCTTTTTTGCAATTGCCTTTACAACTCATATGTACCGCCTTTCCACATATACAGTCTTTTATTTACGGATTGCTTTATTTTTTCGCAATTCTGAGGTTAATCAACTTATTTTATCATTCCTTAACAAGTTTTGCAAAGGAAGCATACATCACCTTGGTACCGTGTGCATCAAAGTCCACGGTGACCTTGTAATCCCTGGGCTCTTTGACAATATTCGTAACCGTTCCGGCTCCGAATTTGAAATGTCTTACTCTGTCTCCTATACCGTAATCAACCTCAGCGGGAGCAGAAGCAGAACCGATGCCCTTTTTAATACCGAGGGCCGCAAAGGATTCTTTGGAATAAACCGCTTTTACCGGAGTCACCTTCTCATCCGGGCGTCTTGCGGAGTTCTTCTCTATCGTAGAATAATTGTATGTTTTACGGGAATATCCCTCGTCGTAATCATCATACGACTTTCTTTTCCTGGGAATATACCCTTCAACATACTCCGAAGGGATCTCGGTAACAAACCTGCTCACGGGATTAAACTGTGTCTCGCCTCTCATCATTCTGGCCTTGGCGCATGTCATGATGAGCTCTTTCTCAGCCCTTGTCATTCCCACATAGGCAAGACGTCTCTCCTCTTCAATATCCTCGGGATCTCCCGATGAGACGGCCAGATAACCCGGAAAGAGTCCGTCCTCCATTCCCGTCAGGTATACAATGGGGAACTCGAGTCCCTTTGCGGAATGAAGCGTCATAAGAAGAACTCTCTGATCGGACAGGTCCGTGGAATCGAGATCACTCACAAGTGCAACCTCTTCCAGGAAATCCGAAAGTGTTGCTTCCGGTCTGTTTTCCGAAAATGCTACCGCTTTACTTACCAGTTCGTTGACGTTTCCGATACGGTCGTCCGCTTTTTCTTCATCGAGGTCTTTGAGATATTCCTCGTAATCCGTCAGCTCCAGAATCTTGGCTATGAGTTCCGCAATGCTTCCGTTATCTCTGTAGCCTCTGAGCACTCCTATAAGGTCGGTGAAGGCATTCAGCTTGGCTGCGGTCTTTCCCAGACCGGGAATATCATCTGCCTGTACCATTGCGGTAAAAAGAGAAAGATCCCTGCTTTCCGCATAATCCTGAACCTTTTCGAGAGTTGCATTTCCTATCGCTCTCTTGGGAACGTTTACTATTCTTCTTACGGAGAGGTCGTCAATTCCCAGATCTATCACTTTCAGATAAGCAAGGATGTCCTTTATCTCCGCTCTCGAGTAGAAGTTTACTCCGCCCACCACATTGTACGGGATTCCCGCCATGATGAGTCTTTCTTCGATGATTCGCGACTGTGCGTTGGTTCTGTACAATACGGCAAAGCTTCCGTAATCCGAAGTTCCCATCTTCTTACGGTGCTTTATGTCGGAAACAATATACTCGGCTTCCTCAAACGCGGTATCAAACTGCGTGAAAACAGGTTTCTTGCCGCCTTTTTCCTCGGTCCAGAGCTTCTTGTCCTTACGCCCTGTATTATTGCTTATTACGGAGTTTGCAGCATCGAGTATGTACTGTGTGGAACGATAATTTTGTTCGAGCTTTATTACCGTCGCTTCGGGATAATGCTCCTCAAAATCCAGGATGTTTCTGATGTTTGCCCCGCGGAATCTGTAAATGGACTGATCGTCATCACCGACAACGCAAAGGTTTCTGTATTTATCGGCAAGCAGTCTTATAAGTTCGAACTGTGCGGTATTGGTGTCCTGATACTCATCCACAAGAATGTATTTAAATCTTTCCCTGTATCTGTCCAGGACTTCGGGAAATTCCCTGAAGAGTTTTACCGTCAGCATGATGATGTCATCAAAATCGACGGCCCCGTTCTTTTTAAGAGTCTCCTGATATTCGTTGTAACACCTGACATAAACCGTCTTGGTGAAATCATTTAAAACATATCTCTCATATTCCGAAACACCCATCAGTTCATTCTTCGCGGATGATATCTCGGAGAGTATGGTTCTTTCTTTATATCTCTTGGTGTCTATACCCAGACGCTTGCAGACGTTCTTCATGACACTCTTCTGATCGTCTGTATCGTAAACGGTAAATCTGTCGTCATATCCGAGTAATGATATATTGGATCTTAAGATCCTCATGCATGCCGAATGAAAGGTAGAAACCTGCATGGACCTTGCATCAGGCCCGATAAGATTCTCCACCCTTTCTCTCATCTCTCCCGCAGCCTTATTGGTAAAGGTAACGGCAAGGATATTATATGGATTTACTTTCCTCTCGGAAATAAGATAAGCGATCCTGTATGTAAGAGTACGTGTCTTACCGGATCCGGCACCCGCAAGTATAAGGAGAGGACCGTCGGGAGCGGTAACAGCAGCACTCTGCATAGGATTCAATCCATCGGTAAGACCCATTAAACGCTCTCCTTAATCGCACAGAAATTCCAGACCTTAATGTTGAACTCGGTTACGACGGATCCGCAATAAGGACAGGTTTTAATACCGAGATTCGTAATAGCACCGCCGCAATTGGGACAATTAAGGGCATGACCCGCAGCAGCGATATTCTCAACTTTATCTGAATCCTGAATATAGCAGCAGTCGATGGAATATCTGGTCTGATCCAGAACATCCTTCCTGCCTCTGATAACTTTACCGTTAGCATCCTCCGCCCAGAAGGTGTACTGAAGCGAAGACTGGAATCTGACAACGCATCTTCCGGGGAATTTGTTGTAGGTATTAAGAACGGTATTATGAATCTTGATACCTTCGTAATGCTCTTTTATATCGCGAAGATTCAGATCGTTTAATCTGAGGAAAAGAGCTTCCTTGAGTTCTTCGTTTCCGTCCTGAAGCTTGGAAGCGTCTCTCGTATCGATTGCCATAAGGTATTCCTTAAGACAGTTTTCGGCCCTGGCAGTCATTTCGCCGACATTGAATTCGGGGAAATCCCTGGCAAGCTTGGGCGCATATATGGATGAACCGTCGGATACGGATCTGGGCGTCTGAAGATACTCCTGCTCATTCTTTTTGAGAGACTGGATCAGGTTTTCATTGCCGAAGAGATCCTTGGATATCTGACGGGTTTTTGCCTTGATTTTAAAATATATAACCAATCCCGCTATTACGGCCGCGAGAAAAAGCACCAGAAATATAACCGAAGATATTAAGGGTATAAACGCCATAGTCTTCCTTTCAAAAAGCCCGTCCCCATAACGGAGACGGGCTTAATCGCTTAAACTTTATTACTGCTTGATGTCAGCGTCGTTGAAGGGGTCACCGCACTGAGGGCAGAACTTGGGAGGATTTGCGGGATCCTCGGGCTCGAATCCGCACTTATCGCACTTGTAAAGAGGTACGCCTGCGGGTCTCTTTGCTCCGCAGTTGTTACAGAAGTTACCCTGGTTTACGGTTCCGCATGAACAGGTCCAGCCTGCATCCGAAGGCTTGGGTGATCCGCAGTTAGAGCAGAACTTGCCGGTGTTGCCTGCGGTTCCGCATGAGCAGGTCCATCCTGCTACTACGCCGCCTGCTACGGCACCTGCGGGCTGCATCTGAGGCTGCTGCATCTGGGGCTGCTGGTACATCTGCTGAGCCTGGCCCATCTGATACATACCTGCTGCCTGCTGTCCGCCCATCATGCCTGCCATGTTCATTCCTGCGAATGCCATCATGGGGCCGGTGGAAGTGTTCTTTGCAGCTGCTTCCATAGCGTTTACGGTTCCGAGAGTCATAGCTGCAGCGCCCATGTTGGGATCTCTGTAGACTGCTCTCTCCTGAGCATCCTTAAGTCTCTTCTCATCTTCCTCATTGGCCTTAACGGAATTGATGGAGATGGAAGCGATGTTGATACCTCTGAGGTCTCCCCACTGAGAGGAAAGCTCCTCGTTAAGGATGTTGCAAAGCTCGGTGGTATGTCCTACGAGCTGATCGTACTCGATACGCTGTGCGGAAATCTTGGCGAATGCAGGCTGAAGTGCGCTGCAAAGCTCTGACTTCATGATGGAAGCAAGATTTTCCTTGGTGTAGTCACCGGTAACGTTGCCGGAAACATGCTTATAGAAAAGAAGGGGATCGACGATCTTGAAGGAGTATTCGCCGTTAGCCTTGATGTTAACGGTAAGCTTCATTCCGAGGTCGGGATCAACGATCTTAAAAGGAACAGTCTGGGGAGTGCCCCACTTGTTCTGAAGGATCTCCTTGGTATTGATGAAATATACTCTCTGATCCTTTCCGGTGTTGCCACCCATTGCGATTCTCTTACCTATGGTCTTGAAGGTGTTGAGAAGATTCTCTCCGAGTTTTCCATAGAAAAGCGAAGGCTCGCTTGAGGTGTCATAGATGAATTCTCCGGGCTCTGCACAGAAATCAACAACCGCGCCCTGATCAACGATGATCATACACTGACCCTCGTTAACCGCGATCTTGGATCCGTTTGAAATGATGTTATCATTTCCCTTGGTATTGCTGTTTCTGGAACCGTTTGTTCTCATCTGTCCTTTGGTGAGAAGCACGTCATTTGACATTGAATCGCAGTAGAAAAACTCAAGCCACTGATCGGCAAGGGTTCCGCCTGCTGCTGACATTGCGGCACTGATAAGTCCCATTTTAGTATCCCTCCTGTAGATAGATTGCCATAAAATTCACAGCGATAAAATTATACCTAAAAATCGCCTTTCTTGCAAGAAAATCAAGGTCTCTGCAGGTGCTTTTTTCCACTATCGGCACTGCTTTACAAACATTTAATAATTCTGTCACTTTCATGGAGCAGACAAACCATATACAATATATAATCATCGAAATGAGGTAACGCTGATGTCATCGATACTTTTCATCCGAAAAGAGAAAAATTTCATGACGAGTGCCATTACCGGCGGACTGATCAAAGCGGGCTTTAATGTGCTCGAAGAGCCGGTAAACGTTAATTCCATCCGTAAATTCAAGGATGATTGTTCCCTCATACTTTTTTATACGGACGGCGTGGAGACGATAGACCTTGTATCCTCTGCACTGTCTTACCTGAAAGATCTGTGCATAGAAGAAAACATGCTTTTGTACCTCATCGGCGGTCCCGATGAATTCCAGTATATATGCAGGACCGTTCCCCAGGCTTCGCTGTGCGACACAATGGCCAGGCCGCTGGATATGGCAAGGCTTATAAGTGATATGAACAAATACACTTCGGACGATTTCACCCAGAAAAAGAACATACTCGTCGTGGATGACGACGCCACCTACCTTAAGATCATAAGAGAATGGCTCAAATACGATTTTAACGTAACCATCGCATCCTCGGCACTTCAGGCCATAAATCATATGTCGAACAATTCCATAGACCTTCTTTTGCTGGACTATGAGATGCCTATAACAAACGGCCCGAAAGTATATGAGATGATGAAATCCGATCCCGAGATATCGGGAATCCCCGTAATGTTCCTTACCGGCAAAAATGATAAGGAAAGCATTATGAAGGTCATGAGCTTAAGGCCTGCCGGATATCTTCTGAAAACCATAAACAAGGAAGATCTCATCAAAACCCTCAAGCAATTCTTTGTTTCAAAAAAATACAGCAAATAAAAAGACATCCCGCTTCTGAGATGTCTTTTTTCCTGTTATTTATCGTCGGGTGTTTCCCTTAAAAACTGCTCTTCCGCCATATCGTCTATCATATGCTCGATAATGGTCTTCTTCAGATAAATATCATATCCCAGCTGGCAGATGAAGCTGAATTTCTTGAGATACTCTCTTTCGTCCTCCGGAGCATCGTCAAATGCACGGTCCACCTTCTCAACCTTCTCATCAAGGTCCTTTTTAAGCTTTCCTCTGGCTCCCTTTCCTGCCTGGATCATCTGGGCATAAAGCCTTTCGGCGGTATAGCCTTTTCCGTCAAGCTCCTCCGCAAGAGGTGAAAGAAGGGTCTGGATATCACCGATGGAAAGGAAAGACTTGAAATAGAATATAAACAGGAGCTCAAGCATATGCTCCTTGGAATATTTCTTCTTAACAGGGGGCTGGATCAGATGGTTCTTGGCATAATTGTTGATCATTGTCTTGGTAAGAACCTTGTCCTTGGAAGGCTTTCTTACAAGCCCCGAAAGCTTTCTGTCCATAAAGGTAGTAAGCTGATCCATATAAAGATCCATTGCCGGAAATTCGTCCGGTGAAATGGTATTGATAGTCCTGAGATTATCTATGGCACGTTCTACTGTTTCTGTAAATTTTTCTTCGCTCATCTGTATGACTACGGGGCATAAGCCCTCAGACTCCATAAAAATTTGTAATGCATGGAACAATATACATTATATAGTTTTGAATACTATATGGCAAGTTTTCATTCCCTATACAGCTTCCGAAAACTATGTGATACAATTGACTACGATTTTTTTGGAGTAAACCATGTTTAATAATCTTATCGCTAAAATAAAAAAAGACCCCATGCTGCCCGTATCCATACTTGCGGCAGTCGTTTCACTTTTTATAACACCGCCCGGAAAAGAACTTCTTGCCGCCATCGACTGGCACACACTGGGCATACTGTTCATGATGCTTACGGTGCTTGAAGGCTTCAAACAGGAAGACCTCTTCAGACCTCTCGTAAAATACAGCTCCGGTTTTTCGACCATGGCATCCCTTTCGCTCTTCCTTATATTCGGGGTATTCTTTACATCCATGTTCGTTACCAATGATGTATCGCTGATAATCTTTGTCCCACTCACCATTTTGCTGTTCAGAAGCGTAGGCAGGGAAGAATGCATACTCCCAATTATATCCATGGAAAACATTGCGGCCATAAGAGGCTCTCTTCTGATGCCCTTCGGCAGTCCCCAGAACCTTTTTCTGTTTAATAAATCCGGAGTAAGTGCGGGAAGGTTCATCCTTCACATGTCGCCCTTATGCGTAAGTTCAGGAATTCTTCTTATCATTTTCGTATTGGTTTATTTCAGACGTGAGAAAGGCAAGAAGATCGAATTCAAACTGAATCTGACTCCCTGGAAAAAAGAATACAGAGCAAGACGTATAACTTATCTTGCTCTGTTTATCATGATCCTTATTGTTATAGTATCGAGAACAAATCTCTGGCCCGCGGCGGTATGCATCGTCATAGTTGCGGTACTTATTGTAAACAGAAAACTGCTGAAAAGCGTGGACTATGTTCTTCTCGTAACCTTCTTCTGCTTTTTCGTATTCTCTTCTTCGATTACCGCAAATCCTTCCATCGAAGCTTTCCTGCAAAAAACCGTGGCAGGCAGGGAATACATTTCGGTCATACTGCTCAGTCAGGTAATCTCAAACGTTCCCGCTTCGATAGTTCTCTATCCCTTTTCGGAAAGCTTTTCTGGACTCATCTACGGAGCGGATACCGCGGGACTCTGTTCCCTAATCGGTTCACTTGCTTCCGTCATCAACTACAGGATCTACGTAAGAGAATATCCCGGACGCGGAAAAAACTTCATCAAAGTTTTCACCATTACAAGCTGGATATTCTTTATTATCGTGGTAATCCCCGGATATCTCTTAAGCAATTGGAGATTTTTCTGATCCCATATATTTAAATCCGAGCATCGTAATATCATCAAACTGCGGTGCGTCGCCGACAAATCCGTCGATATCCGCACGAACATTTTCAAGCATCGTCTTAGGATCCGCATCCGGATCCTTATTGAGCGATTCCAGCATTCTGTCCGTTCCGAACAGTTCATTATCGCTTCTGGTAGCTTCAGTAACGCCGTCCGTATATACATAGAGACTGTCACCGGGTTCAAGTTTAAACTCATGCTCTTTGAAATTCATTCCGGGCATGGTTGCAACCGCAGGTGAATGACGGTATTTGATCAGTTCGAATTTTCCGTCTTTTCTGCGAAGCGCGGGATGTTCATGTCCTGCATTTGCGACAACTCCTTTTCCGGTGGAAAGCTCTATTATCGCAAACCAAACGGTAACGAAAAGCTCCGCCTCGTTTCCCTCTACCAGCTGTTCATTGGCATATGCAAGTACTTCGGAAGGTGATCCTCCCATAAGTGCCCTGTTTTTGATAAGAGTCTTTGCAATGACCATGAAAAGAGCTGCGGGAACTCCCTTGCCGGATACATCTGCAATAACAAGACCGATATGATCATCGTCGATCAGGAAGAAATCATAGAAATCTCCGCCCACTTCTCTTGCGGGATTCATTGAAGCATACAGATCAAAATCCTGTCTTTCGGGGAATGCCGGAAATTCACCGGGAAGCATATCGGCCTGGATCTTGGTCGCGACATTAAGTTCCGCTCCGATACGTTCCTTCTCCGCAGTGACCTTGGTCAGATTGGAGATGTATTCATTGATACCGATCTCCATGCGAAGAACGCTCTCCGCAAGAACCTGTATCTCATCATGATTTTTGATCTTCTTGAGATTTTCCGATATCTCGTTTTCATTCTCGACAAAATATGCCGCTTCGTGAGATATGGTCTTGATGGGCTTAATAAGTGAATTAACCAGAATAAATGCGGTCAGTACAAATAAGATTACCGATATGATACATACGATTATCAGAACGGTAAAAATGTAACTGCTCACATCCGACTGAAGTGTTCTCATGGGGGATTCAACAGCAATAAATGCGATGGTCTTTCCCTCATAAACCACGGGATATACAGCGGTTATGCTGGATCCGTACAATGTCTCATGAATGAAATATCCGTTGTAGTAAGGCAATCCCATATCCCAGATGGCACGGAGTCCCTCACTGAGATATTCTTCAATGCCGCTTTTGTCGCCGAGTCCGAATCTTCTTTCTTCGGCGGGATCGGTATCCAGAATGTAATAGATCTCGTCGCCGTTTACAACACCGATGAATATATCGGTTACATCCATTCCGCGGCGAAGATTCGTAAATGCATCAAAACAGTTCTTGTACTCATCCGAAGCTTTTGCGGAAGCTATCTCAGTGCCGCCTTCTCCGGTGGTATTGAACTCATATGCCAGGTTGCTCCACTCCTTGAGTTTATCCTTATCAAGAAGAAGTTCGACGGAACGCGCAACCTGATAAGCGACATCATTATAATGTCTGTATGTGGATGCTTTATATGTATTTACACCGACGATGATAGAACCGACGGTGACAAGTGCGACGAAAAGCGCCAGTCCCAGAATCAGCCTGCCGGCCAGTCCTGTTACATTAAATCTTTTGTTCTTCATATTAACTTTCTGATATGCAAAATATTCTGGCCGTCTTTATACTCATAGTCTATGCTGTCCATGCTCTTCTTGACCATGAATATTCCGAGGCCTCCGATCTCTCTTTCATCCGCGGAAAGCGTAATATCGGGATCCGCCTTAGCAAGGGGATCGTAAGGTATACCGTGATCGATAAATGTAATGGATATAGCCGGAGGATCCTTCTCGACTTCCACTCTCACGGTTGCGGGTCCCGTCTCGGGGTTGTACGCATAATGAGCGATATTTACGAAGAGTTCCTCAACCGCAATATCAATCTGGGTGCGTATCTTGACAGAGCACTCAAGCTTGTCGATCTCTTCATCGACAAACGCAAGCACCTGATCCAGATTTTCTATCAAAGCTTCAATGTTAAGTTCTCTCATTGTCACTCCTTTCCCGCCCCCATGTATTTGAATCCCAACATGGTTATATCATCGAACTGAGGAGCGCTTCCGACAAATTCATCAATATCAGAGCGTACGGTCTTAAGCATCTCTTCGGGTGACGCACCGGGATTCTTGTTAAGTGCATCCAGCATTCTGTCGATTCCGAAAAGAACGTTATCACTTCTGGTAGCTTCGGTAACGCCGTCGGTATATACATAGAGGCTGTCACCGGGCTCAAGCTTAAACTCATGCTCTTTGAAATCAATTCCGGAAATGGTCGCAACAGCAGGTGAATGACGATATTTAACCAGCTCGAACTTTCCGTTTTTCCTGCAGATTGCGGGATGCTCATGTCCTGCATTCGCCGCAACGCCTTTTCCGGTTGATATCTCTATTATAGCAAACCATACGGTAACGAAAAGCTCCGCTTCATTTCCTTCTCCGAGCTGATCGTTTGCATATGCCAGAACTTCCGAAGGTGATCCGCCCATCTGAGCTCTGTTTTTGATAAGGGTCTTTGCAATGACCATGAACAGTGCGGCGGGAACTCCTTTTCCGGAGACATCCGCCATTACAAGACCGATATGATCGTCATCGATCAGGAAGAAGTCATAAAAATCTCCTCCGACTTCCTTGGCAGGATTCATGAGAGCGTAAAGGTCGAACTCGTTTCTCTCGGGGAATGCGGGGAAGATTCTGGGAAGCATGTCTGCCTGAATCTGTGTAGCGACATTAAGCTCCGCACCGATACGTTCCTTCTCCTGCTCTGCCTTCTTGGCTTCGGCAGTCCATCTTACTGATGAGAATATCTGAATATACTCAACCACAAATATGGTACATACGGTCAGATAAAGAGGAACGAAATATGCATTTGTGGGATAGATTCCGGTAGAGTTTGAAACTATGTTGATGATATAGAAACCGACTACCGAGAATGCGGGTGCAACAATATACTTCTTCATCTGTCCTTCCGCAAGGCGAAGCATGTCTTTAAACGCCTTCCTGAGGAACAGCACGTACAAAACGGCGATGATCGCAAGAACGACAATCTTGATTCCAGAGAAGAACAGAATATTGTTTATGGTATAAGGTCCGAAGGTTTCGTCAAAAAGATTGAGTCTTGCTCCGACGATCTGATCGGTGGTGCCGCAGAAAAGGAATATCGCTACGCTTGCGGCAAGTGACATTGTCATACCGATAAACGCTTTATTCTCAAGTGAATCGGAGTAAAGCAGGATAAGACAGATAACCAGGATGATACACTGTCCGATCGCATTCATTACATCAACAAAAGGATTGATGGTGTAGCTTACGAACACGAGCACGAAATCCGATACGAGACCCACAAGCCACCAGAATACCATCTTGCCTTTAGGATACTTGGGCTTCAGTGTGGCATCTGCCATTATCATTGAAAACACAAAAGATATTACGGCTGAAACACTCCATAGCAAAATTACTGAAGAACTCATACATTCCCTCCCTCAAATATACCGAATTCATCGAGTACTTGCAGATACTTGGAAAGATAGCCCTCTGTGATATCCCCCCAGATAAGACCGGCATCTTTTATAATACCGTCGGTGAAGCTCTGTGATACGTTCGTGAATCTGTAATCCGTATCCGGGCTGTCTGCAAGCAGTCCTTCCAGCATCACGCGGCCTTCCTTATCGTTTTTCAGTTCCAGGACATAGCTTTCGAACTCTTCATCCGGAACAACGGCAATCTCATATCCCAGCTTCTTCAGAGAATCAAATAACAGCTTCATGGGAATCTCTTTATCCGGTGAAACATGGAAAACCGTATAGTCCATCGGCAGTCTCGACAGGTTACAGATCATATGTGCAACTTCATCAACGGGTGAGAAATTCACAAGGCTGTCATAAACGCTTACGGGAACCTTCCGGATATTTACATAAGACACAAGCCTTCTTGTAAATGCATTTTTATTCTTATTGACCTGGAACTCTCCGTCGGAAAGTCTTCCCTGAAGATTTCCGACTCGCATGATCTTTACGTCAACCTTACCGTCAGCCATTGCCTTAAGACATTCATATTCGGCCATGTACTTGGACAGTATGTACTGATTGTTGATGGTCTGACCTACGTAGAGATTCCTTTCGTCAAAGCTGAGCGGTTTGGAATCGCTCTTGTAGAATCCCGATACCGATATGGTTGAGACCTGTACGAACCGTGCTTCATTCTTCTCGCATATTTTCAGGAGATTCCGTACTCCCTCGGTATTGACTTTATCCAGCTTGTCATCATATGCGAAATGTGCGACATCCGCTGCACAGTTGATTACCGTATCGAACTTTACCGGGATCTCTTCATCAAATATCTTCTTGTTCTCGATATTTCCCGATACGGCAAATATTCTGGTTCCCAGCATCTCTTCGCATTCGGTGTTTTCAAAATAAAACAGAAGGTTCTTAAGACGCTTGGGCGGGTCAAGTCTCTTTGTGGGTCTTATGAGACAATAAATATTGTCGAAGCTCTCCGGTTCTTTCAGAAGCTCCATGAGAACGTGAAGTCCCAGGAAACCCGTTGCACCTGTGAGAAGAATATTGCCGTGTCTTCTCTTTTTATCCGTTCCCTTAGAAGGAAGAACGTTTTTGGAAAGCAAGGGATCTATGCCCGTATAATCAAGCTTATCTATTACGCTTTCTTCCGAATCGGATAATTCAGCAAACTGCCTGTATATAAACTGGGCAAGTGTTTCGGGAACGGGATATTTGAAAATATCACCGAATTCAAGCTTAAGTCCCGGTATCATCTCCGTGAGATTATGAATGAGTTCCGCGGTATGAAGAGAATCTCCTCCTATCTCGAAGAAGCTGTCTCCGATGCTGACTCTCTCGATTCCCAGTACCTTGGCAAATACTTCACAGATAATTCTCTGATACTCATTCTCGGGAGCCCTGTATGCGGATACATATTCAACCGGAATCTGCTGAAGTTTTTTAAGGTCAAGCTTTCCTCCGGGGGTGGTGGGCATTTCATCTATCTGCTTTAAGATATCGGGAACCATATAGCTTGCAAGACGACCGCTCATATATTCCCTTAATGCACCGTCGTCAATCTCGCTTCCGGGAGCCTTGGTATAAAACCCGATAAGCGTATCTCTGCCGTACATATTTCTGACCTGCGTACATGCGGCGTTGATACCCTGATATGACATCATGCAGTTTTCAATCTCTGCCAGCTCGATCCTGAGTCCTCTGAGCTTAACCTGAAAATCGTTTCTGCCGTGATACTCAATCCTGCCGTCATCAAAGAATCTTCCCAGATCACCCGTGCGGTAAACTCTTTTTCCGAAATATTCCTTGAAACGCTTCCCGGTCTCTTCACTGAGATTGTGATAACCCAATCCGACACCGTTTCCGTATATGCATATCTCTCCGAGAGCACCGAAGGGTATCAGTCTTCCTTTATCATCCAGGATAAGAATTCCGGTATTTGCTATGGGCTTTCCTATGGAGAGCTCATCTCCTTCTTCGGTGATGGTGGCACCTATCGTTGTCTCCGTCGGTCCGTATCCGTTATAAATGTGAACATCGTATACATCCCTGAGCTCTTTGATAAGACTTCCCGGAAGAACCTCTCCCGCAGATAAAACCGCATCCACACTCTTAAGTGCATCGCTGAAGGATTCTTCTCTCAGATACGCTGCAAGTCTTGAAGGAGTACAGTGAATCAGATTTGCGTTATGCTTCAGAATAAGCACGGCAAGTGCCCTGGGATCCGCCATGGCATCTTCCGGTGCAAGTTCGATGAAGCATCCGTTGAAAAGCGGAACAAAAAATTCAAAAAGTGAAATATCAAAACATACCGATCCGATGGCAACAATACCTTTTCCGTTTTTTACGACTTCACGGTTGAAAGGATTGTTATCGGGTGCGGTAATATTTTCGATACCTTTGTGTGTCAGAAGAACACCTTTGGGATTACCCGTTGTTCCCGAGGTATAGATCGAATATGCAAGGCTGTCCTGCGGTATGGAAAGAGCGGGATCCTTGTCGTCTTCATAAGAGATAAGTTCATCGATATCCAGATACTCTATACCCTCATCGCTTCCGACGGTATCCGTGCTCACTATCATCCTCGAAGCACCGGAATCCTTGGTGATATAGCTTATCCTCTTTTCCGGATAATTGGGATCGAGAGGAATAAAGGCCGCACCTGACTTAATGATTCCGAGAAGTGCGGGGATCAGTCTGTGATCTCTTTTCAGTTTATAAAGAACAGGCTCCCCCTGCTTTACGCCTTTTGCCAGAAGTGCATTGGCTATACGGCTTGATATTTTGTCCAGTTCCGTATATGTATAGGATTCATCACCCGCATACAGTGCCGGGCGATCCGTGAACTTTTCAACCGACTTTCTGAAAAGATCGGCAATGGAATCGGTATCGCTTACAGGTATCTCTTTTCCTTTGACACCCAGCAGCTTTTCCTTCTCGGCATCCGCTACAATATCGATATTTCCGACGGTTATCTCTCCGCTTACGCCCTGCTCGATAATATACAGAAGCGCATCGTTGAAATCTTTCGTCTTTTCTTCGTCATATATTCCGACACGCGCGTCATAGATCATATTAATGCCGCCCGCGATACGCTGAACGGCGATGGTAAGATGATTACTCATACCGCCGCTCATGTTTTCATATATGCTGAAAGGAACATTGCTTCTGAGTCTTCCCGCATGTATGCAGTTAAGTACATATTCGGAGATCATGCCGCTTAAGATTCCGGAAGCATGAAGATCGCCGGTTATGTTCTTGATACCGTAATGTTTATGACGGGACGCCTCTCTTGCCTGACGCATGGACTGTCTGCAGACTTCCGTAAAGCTGTCCTCTTCTCTGATGGTGTTTCTGACGGGAACCACCATTGTCATACAATCCATTGCGGAAAGCTGGCGGGGATTTTCACGGTTAAGTCTGGGCATAAGAAAAACTCCGTCCTGAGTCTGCCCGCTCCTTGCAAGCCACAAGGAAAGAGCGGCGCCAAACACTGCGGAGTCTTTAAGTCCCTTTTCTTCTTCAAAGGCATTTATCTTATCCAGAAGCTCTGAGGGCACAGTATACGTAAGGCGGAGTCTTTCACATCCCGAAGGATCTCCGCGCATTACGGTTGCCTCATTTTGAACTCCGTCAAAATAATGCATCCAAAAATTTTTCTGTTCTTCCGGTGAAAAACCGTCCGAATTCTCATCATCTTCGGGAAGACGAGTGTAATCGATATCGGATAAATCGGTCTGTACACCGTTTACTTCATCAAGCACAAGCTGGGCCAGCTGCATGCAGGTGTAGCCGTCCAGAAGCAGATGATGTACCAGGAAAAAAAGAGAACTTCCGCCGGATTTTACAGACCAAACTTTTGCTTTCCATCCGGCCTCCGGCAGAGAACTCTGTGTGTCTTTTTCCCATTCTTCATCCGCATCGTCGGCAGTTATACTGCCGAGCACTGCACCCGATACCGGTTTTCCGGTATCGTGCAGATAACGCACACCGTCTTTCTTCATCAGTTCAAGATGAAGCAAAACGGTTTTGTCAGCTACCCTCTCGAATGCATCTTTAAGAACGGATGCATCCGTTTCGGGAAGATCCAGCCTGAATCCGACCGTATTGATAGGCGAATCCGGAAAAGCCAGATCATTCATCTCAATGGCTTCCCTGGAAGGGTTAAGCCGTATTAAATCTCCACCCATAAGATTAAACCAAGCCTTATTCTTCGATGTTAAGAATGTCTATAAATCCGGTTACCTCAAAAATCTCCATAACTTCTTCATTTGCATTCTTAATGGTCATGCTGCCCTGCTTGTTCATTGTTTTCTGGGCAGACAGAAGAACACGAAGTCCTGCGGATGAAACGTATACAAGATCCTTAAGATCAAATACAAGTTCCTTGATTCCCTCGATGGAAGACTTTACTTCCTCCTCGAGTGCAGGTGCGGTCATAGTATCGAGTCTTCCCTCGAGTGCTATTTCAAGTTTGCTTCCGTCCTGGTTCTTGTTAATGGTCATGTTATTCTCCTCCGTTCTTTTTGTTACCGGGAATTAGGATCTTCGCCCCGGGACAATTTAATAGCTACTTTGTTTTCATACATCAGATCATCCGCTTTCTTAAGGAGTTCCTTCAGATCGAAGTCTCCCTTACCGTAAGCGAGTCCGCATGCAATGATACATTCTACACCGCTGTCATTCTCATTAAGCTTCTTAAGTGCTTCTTCCCACTCTTTCTTGACAGCGATTGCTTCATCTTCCTCAAGGTCCCAGCCAAGGAGCATAAATTCGTCTCCGCCCATTCTGAAGCCTCTGACATTGTCTCTTTCGACAGCAAGGAGACTCTTTCCCGCTTTGACAAGGAGGGCGTCTCCTGCTTCGTGTCCGAGGGTATCATTTGTTCTCTTGAGGTAATTAACGTCCATGTTGTAAATTGCCACACGATTTTTCTTGGGCATAAAATCGGAAAGCATGGACATGTATTTTCCTTTGTTGTAAAGGGATGTGAGTTTATCGTGCTCACTTTCGTATGTGATCTGTTCTCTCAGGAGTCCGTTTTCAATAAAGAGCTTGATAACGTTGTAGTGCATGCTGAAATCATCATCGCTCTCAAGTTCTTCGGAATACAGATATAACGCGTAATCCGTTCCGTGTATCGCGCTGTCACAGATATAGCAAAGATATGCTTCGTCGCCCATACCGGGAAGCTTTCTGAATTCGCCTTTGGGCGTATCAAAAACATCCTCCCTGTCGATACGGGTGGATTCGATGGTCTTCGTGCCCTTACTCAGAAGATGTCTCTCCATCTTCCTGTCACGACCGATATACATAACCGCGCTTGATACTTTGAAATATTTGAGAACAACGGGCAGACAGGATTCATAGTTACCCGAGAGCTTCTCCAGCATCGCAGTCTGGAATGCACTCAGATCTCTCCAATCCTTAAGATAGCCTGAAACGTCACGCAAAAGAGTTGCGTACTGACTGGTATTGTAAACGTGGTGCAGGATAACCTCTTCTCCGTCGCAGGATACGGGAAGGGATTTGGCATTGTAGTAATTGCCTCCGCTTCTGTCGGATATTTCCCAATCCTCTTCATGGTCTATGGTCTGCGTATCGATATTGAACGCAGCCCAGGCCATCCACTGTTCATCGGTAAAACCCTCTACCCTGTTTCTGAACAGCACAGTGCCCTGCCTGTCGGTGATAATAAATTCCCCGGCACCTTCCTTTACAAAATCATTAATGATTTTCTCGTAATTCATATGTCCCCCCTTGGTTACAATAACCGTTATAATTATACACGAAAATCTTCCGGTTGGCACGTAAAAAAGGGAGAAAACGTTTTAAAGTATAATCTTTTCCGGAAAGGCTTCTTTTCTCATGATTCCCCACATTTTGTCTATGTATGCGAGGGTATAGAAATTCTCGTAATAATGGTAGTAGAACGCCCCTTTGGGGGTCATTGTATATATACCGTCCTTCCGGGTCAGAAAACCTGCCAGCTCGGCAAGTTTAAATTCCAAACCGTACTTTTTCTTAAGAGGCACTCCGAAAAATTCCTCAAATGCCTTGGGATCTACTTTGGTGGAATAAGCGGTCCAAAACAGGTAATAGACCATTCTCTGCCTGGTAGTGAATTTAATGGTAAGGGAAGTGGGAAGCCTGCCGCTTTCTACGCGTTTGCAATACTCTTCCACCGAGAAAGTATTTATCTTAAATCTGTCTCTTAAAAGCGTTGTGGCAGAGCATCCGAATCCCAGGAAATTATCCCTTGTCATGGAAGAATACCTTGCCTCTTCCTTACTCGAAAACGTCCAGATGGAATTTCTGGGATACCCCTTTCCGGTACAATATGCGGTGATCTTATCAAGAAGAGCTCTCTTTTCCCTCTTAGGCATGGCCTTAACCTTACTGGATGTAAAGGTAAAATCGATAAAGGGATAGATTGCCACATGATTGGCACCGCAATTAAAAGCGGTATCTATATCAGACTTTATGTCCTCAAATGTCTGGCCGGGAAGTGCGAATATGAAATCCATGGATACGGTTTCAAAGGAAACCTCATCAAGGGCCTTTTTCAGCACTTCGGGATCTGTATTGTTTCTGCCCAGGATCCTGCTGAATCTTTCTCCGAAAGACTGAATCCCGATACTGATCTTGGTCACACCCGCAGCTTTAAGTATGCGTAGCATGTCCGGAGTGACGTTTGAAGGATGTAGCTCAACGCCTATTCCTTCGGTTATGATAAAGTGCTCTTCAAGTGCGCTTATGATCTCACCGAGACGGCCCACTGCAAGTGCAGGAGTACCGCCTCCGAAATACAGGCTTGTGGTTGTCTTTTTACCCGGGTAACGGTTCCCTACCGAATGAATCTCTTTGATAAGAGCATCTATGTACCTGTTACAGAGCTCCTCTTCAAATTTCACTTTGCAGTAGGGACAGAAATTACATATCCTCTCGCAAAAGGGGATATGTACATACAGACCGAGATTATCAAGATCTTCGAATTTCAATTCCTCGTCATATTCATTTGTAAAAAGAAAGGGCTTAAATGACCTTGTAAGCCACATTCTTGTAAGTGTGGTTTTAAAACTCATATCAAACGTATTTCAGATAAGTGCGAAGCATTTCAAATATGATCTTCACATTTCCGCTGAACAAAAGTGTGTATTCCGCAACAAAGAAATATCCGCATTCATCGCAAAGCCCGGGGACCTCGATGCATCTTCCGCAGGTCGAGATCTTACCGTTTTCGATAACAACGCACTGATGACAGGGAGTGGGAAAACTATTGTTAACAATGTAAGGAAATGCACTCTTTAAGTTAAATACGGGGCATCCCTCATCCATCATCTTTTCTATGGTCTTACAGCACTCGGCCTTTTCTTCTTTGCTGAGCGCCAGCTGCCTCGTATCGGGGTAAGGCGTATGGAAGTTAAAAGAAACCGCTCTTACATTCTTCGTATCTCTTGCAGTACGACATACATGCTCTATGGCATTTTTATTGATCTGATTAACCGCCATGTAAAAACAGATATTGTCGGAAGTGGCATTGGCTATGTTTTCCATGATGGTATCGTAGGTATCACCGCGGACTTCGTTATGACGCTCCCTGTCTCCGTCAAGGCTCAAAAGTATAAGGTCCGCTTCCGGAAGATCGATGGGGTGAGTTCCGTTTGTAACCACATTAACTATAAGGAATCCCATTTCCTTTGCTTCCACCACAAGATCCCTTATGGTCTTACCGCTGTCCGCCCACAGAAATGTCTCTCCTCCGCAGAAAAAAAGAATACGGATACCCATGTCAAAAAGCTGCTGCATCTCTCCTTTTATCCGGTCATAAGGATGGATGACGGCAGTTATATTGTTTACCGAGCAGTGCTTGCATTTTAAGTTGCACTTATCGGTCACTATTACTGTTCCGAGTATGGGATCTTTTTTATGAAATAAAACCGTTCGGACGCCGAAGCGGGCAAGCGGCATAAATGACGACATTTTCATGGGGATAATTTCCTTTTTTCTAAGTATTTTATCATCCCCACATAAGAAAACCAAACCTGAAGGATCAGCCTTTTTTTCCTGTCACTTTTCTGATCATGTTCGCAAGATTTAAAAAGTGCTCCGATTTGATAATGGCAAGCCCCTGTCCTTCATCACCCAGCACCACAAGAGAATCTCCGGGGTTAATGTCAAACAGCTTTCTTGCCTTGGCAGGGATAACTATCTGACCCTTATCGCCGACGGTGACGAGCCCGAAGAGATGTTTTCCTTTCGGAGGAACCTCGAGCCCCAGATTATCTTCCGGTTCAAAGTTCGCAAGGTCGTCAAGGGATACTCCGAAACATGCTGCAAGCAATCTGCATTTATCAAGATCGGGTACGGTTTCGCCGGACTCCCATTTGGCTATTGCCTGCCTCGTAACCCCCACCTTCTCCGCAAGATCTTCCTGAGTCATATCATGGAGTTTTCTGAGGTTAGTGATATTATCCTTGAACACTTTCTTTCTCCTTCTTATTACGTGTGATACCGAGAACCGCCCATCTGAAGAAAGGAATTCTCGATATTACCTCATACAGTACATACGAAGTTACAAATCCCGATATAAGTGAAAGCAGATAAACAAGTGCGGGATGAACCGTTCCGCGGGTTCCTATAAAAAGTGCGACTATTGATATTCCCAGATAATGGAATACATATAATCCGAAATTCCTTTTCGTCATCCGGGTTGCAAAGCTGTTCGTACGATCAAGATACTTTGCACCGCCTCCAAGGAATGCCATGGAAGCAAACCATCCGAAGGAAGTAAAAAGAGGATATCTGTTTATGGGAGCATCCGCATAGTTTTCACCGAAGTATTTATAGCAGAATGCAAAACCAAGGATCAGAGCAGCGGCTAAAAGCAGAAAGAAATATTTCTTCAATACCTCAATTACTTCATCATGGGAAAAAACAAAATATCCCAGGAAAAATGCCACCGCATAATATCCGAAACGGTATACGCATATGATGGGTGTATTAAGTATCTGCGCACCGCCGTATGCAAGCAGGACCATGAGGACTATGGCAATGATACCGGTCTTCCTGCCGAGATTCCAAAGTCTGTCCTTATCAATCTTTCTGACAAGCAAAAGGCAAAGTGAGAACACCCAAAGAATCTGAATGTACCAAAGAACTCCGATGCCGGACAAAGCCATGATGAAATACTGAACCACCTTCGGAACACCGGTCAAAGTGTTGAACGCATCTCCGAAGGACATGTTTATATATCCCTGGATAAACCAGAAAACGAACAGTCCTATAGTTGAAGGAACAAGCAGTTTATTTGTCCTGCTCTTTATGAACTGCTTTCCGGTGTGTTTCTCAAGATAAAGCCTTGAGCTGATTCCGGATATGATAAAAAGCAGGAACATGAACCAGGGGTAAACCGCGTACTGATAAATATCCCAATACTGAACCTCCAAGCCTGTAATATTTCCAATTCCTCCGGTAACGCCTGCCGCGTTATACATATAAAAGACATGATATATCAGGACTATGACTACCGTGATCCATCTGATGTTGTCCAAGTAATGTTTTCTCATAAACACCTCACTTTTGCAATGATTGTTAACATCATATTATTCCTGGGAGTTTACGGAATCCACCAACCAAAACATACATTTTTATATGAATTTTGTAATCTTTCGTTGCTTTCTTATGCCCTCTTTACTTTCACTCATTAAAGTATTAAAATTTTAACTTGTAAAAGCAATTAAAAGAAAATGCATTCCGAATGCGGAATATTTACGGATAAAGGAGAACAGATCAATGAACGAAAAGTTGAAATCGGAATCGGTAGATCAGCTTTTTAAAGGAATCCTCGAGCTTCAGACCCTCGATGAATGTTATTCTTTCTTCGAAGATCTGTGTACCATCGGCGAGCTGGTCAGTATGTCCCAGAGATTTGAAGTTGCCAAGATGTTAAAAGAAGGCCAGACCTATCTTGCAATTTCCGCAAAGACCGGTGCTTCAACCGCTACCATAAGCAGAGTAAACAGAAGCCTTACTTACGGCAATGACGGATACGATGTAGTCCTTGCCAGAATGAAGGAAAAAGAAGGCAAATAAAGAGACGGATAATATAAAAAAACTGTGGAAAGAAATCCTTTCCACAGTTTTTATTTTGCATTCAGTTCTCTTCAGCCTCGACTATTTTCTCTTCTACCGGTTCGGGCTCATTTTCTTTGGCTTCTTCCAGAGCTTCCTTCACCTCGGATGCGGCCTTCTTGGAATCTTTTCTTTCCTTGGTCTTGTAGGATAAGGTTTCTTTTTCCCTTACGGGATCACCGTCTTCATTCATTACGATCCTGCCCTGGAAAAGAGCCTTTTCATCGATAATGATATTACCGGTGTGGATGTCGCCGATTATCCTCGAAGTGGACGACAGCTCTGCTCTTTCGGGAGCAATTATATTGCCTTCGATGTCACCGCCCACAACAATGCCGGCACATTTAACATTTCCTCTGATAACACCGCTGGTTCCGATAACGAGAGTTCCCTCCACGTTAACATTGCCGGTTATCTTTCCGTCGATACGAACGCTGCCCGGTGCGGCAAAATCGCCGTTCATGACGGAGCCTTTACCGATAAGCGTACTGATATTCAATTTTTGATTTTTCATGACTGTACTCCCTTGGAAATCTTTAAATCATTTTTACGGAAGATCCGAAGATCAACCGCTTATTATCATAACCTCATCCGGATTTATGTAATTGCCTTCATAAATCATCTTGTAGCCCAATGAGGTATTGCCCGATTTCAGATTGTAAAGAGTATTGCCGGCAGATACCGTATCGCCTTCGGATACCATCGGATCACCGTCGTTCATATATATGGTGAGATATCCGTTGCCGTGATCGATAGTGATAACAGTGTAATAACCGAGGTCTCTTACCTCTTTTTCGGAACTGTCTACCGCTTCACCCGCAACATAATATTCAGCAATGGATCCGTCATCATCGCTTTTAGGATTGGTTCTGATCTCTATGACTGTGCCTGCGGCGGTTGCTTTGCAATAATCGCCTTCAGAGCCGGTAAAAATGATAACGGGAATGTCACCGTCAAAAGTACTGCTCATGGTGGCAGAGCCGCTTAAAGGGAATCCTGTGGGAATGTACATGCTCTCCAGTTTGCCGGTAAGTTCCTCGAGTTCATCGCTCTTGGTATTTACGGTCTGTGAGAGGATCTGAATATCGGAATCTTTGGAAGCTATAACACCGTTAAGCCTTGTTACCTCAGCTTCAAGAGAAGCAATTCTTTCGTTTCTGATATTGATGCCGTCGGTATAACGCTTGATTATTCCGGCTTCATTGGCAAAATATCCTGCAGATACACCAAGAACGGTACACAATAACAATGTGCCCGTGTAAATAAGTCCTTTGTGAATCCTGACCGGCTTGATCCGTTCGTTTACATCGTCGGATGCCACGATCATCTGGCGTCTGATTTTTTTTCTGTGCTTTGAATCTTTAAGCACATAGACAAAGCGTGAAGCCATCAAACCTCCGAAAAATAGTTCCGATAATGGGTAACTATAGCATTATAAAAAAATTTATGCAAACTTTTCGTAACAATGATGTAACATTTAGCGTTTTATGAGCAAAATAAAGCAAAAAAGCATGCAATAATATCATAAAATCAATAAAAAAGAGCTCCGGAAGTTATCCGAAGCTCATTTAAAAATTAATTGTTCAATACCGTCCGCAGATCTTAATGATCTCATCCATATCAAGTTTTCCGCCGTAAATATCCAGTGCGGATCCTACGGTAATATCAACTCTTCCGTCGCACTTTGATCCGATGCTTACGATATTGTCATAAGATGCGATACCTCCCGCATATGTTACCGGGCGAAGCGTAAAGTCCTTAAGAATGGCAAGCACGCCTTCTTCGGGGCCGTTTGCTTTCCCCTCGGAATCCACCGCATGGATCAAAAACTCGTCACAATAGCGGGAAAGATCTTTAAGAAGATCCGCGGTCAGTTCGGTGCCTGTCCTGTTCTGCCATCTGTCCGTCATGATGTAATACTTATCTTCATATTTTTTGCAGCTCAGATCCAAAACAAGTCTTTCCGGTGTCGCAGCTTTACTTATCTTTTCAAGATTATCTTTTTTGATAAGACCGTCAGCAAACACATAAGAAGTAACTATTACATGTGAAGCTCCCGCATCAAGAAACTCTTTCGCATTTTCGGGAGTGATACCTCCGCCTACCTGAAGCCCGCCGGGATAAGCATTAAGTGCTTTGATACATTCGTCATACGAAGCTTCATACTCGGGAGTTCCTTTTTTATTTAGGATAATGGCGTGTCCGCCCCTGAGACCTTTTTCACGAAACATGCCGGCATAGTAAACAGAAGTCTTCTCCGATACGAAATTTTCGGATGCACTGCTTCCTTCATCTTTCAGTGATGACCCTACGATCTGTTTTACTTTTCCGTTGTGAATGTCGATACAGGGACGAAATCTCATTACTTGTTAAGCGACTCCTCGATAACATTGCTCATATCATAAAATCCGGGCTGTTTTCCCGCAAGGAATACCGCAGCACTTACAGCGCCTTTTGCGAATACTGCTCTGGAATATGCGCTGTGAGAGAAAGTGATAACCTCATCGGTTCCCGCAAAGATAACATCGTGGTCACCCACTATTGTACCACCTCTTACCGCACTGATGCCTATCTCCTTGTCAGGTCTCTTTTCTCTTCTGGTTGATCTGTCATAGACATACTCATATTCATTACCGAGAGCTTCGTTAACGGAATCGGCAAGAGCAAGAGCGGTTCCGCTGGGAGCATCAAGCTTCATTCTGTGGTGCTTTTCAACTATCTCGATATCAAATCCCGAAGGAGCAAGGATTGCCGCAGCATCCTTAAGAAGCTTCTGGAGAAGGTTGATTCCGAGGCTCATGTTTGCACTCTTAAGAACGGCGATCTTACCGGAAAGAGTCTTAACCTTGGACAGCTGCTCTTCGGAAAGTCCGGTTGAGCACAGTACAAGGGGAAGGTTCTTTGCCTCGCAATAATCCATAAGCTTATCGACAGCGGATGCGGTGGAAAAATCTATAACAACATCTGCCTCCACATCACATGCATTAATGTCGGTAAACACGGGATAAGTGTTTGTGGTAATGGTATCGGCTACATCTATTCCTGCGACGATCTCAGCATCATCACGGTCTTTAACGATGCCGGTGATCATCTGTCCCATACGGCCGTTGCAGCCGTGCATGATTATTCTTGTCATATATACTCCTCAGTCTTTGGAAAGGTCATTGAATTTGATAACTGCGCCTTCTGCCACCTTAAGTCCGTAATCCGCAAGGGACTTCTTAAGTCTTGAAGCGTTTGCTTCTTCCATCTCGGTAAGAGGAAGTCTTAAAGGTCCTGCATTCATTCCCATGAGATTGAGTGCGGTCTTAACGGGAATGGGATTAACTTCACAGAACAGGCTTCCGATAAGATCAAGTGCCTCAAGCTGAAGCTTGCAGCTCTTCTTAACATCTCCTTCAAGATATGAAGCTACGATGTCGTGTGTCTGACGAGGTGCTACGTTTGAAAGAACGGAGATAACTCCGAGTCCGCCCAGTGCAAGGAGGGGAACAATCTGATCGTCATTTCCGGAATAGATTGCGAAATCCTCGTCCATAATGGATGCAAGAGTTGCAACCTGGGAAATGTTTCCGCTTGCTTCTTTGATAGCTACCACGTTCTTTGCACGCTCTCTGATCTGTTTAACGGTAGCGGGCAGGATATTGCATCCGGTTCTTGAAGGAACGTTGTAGAGGATTACTGGAATCTTAACCGATTCCGCAGTCTTTACGAAATGCTCCACAAGTCCTTTCTGAGTAGCTTTGTTGTAGTAAGGAGTTACAAGAAGGAGTGCGTCGGCTCCAGCCTTCTCTGCTTCAACGCTGAGGTAGATTGCGGTCTCTGTGCTGTTGGAGCCGGTTCCTGCGATGACGGGCACGCGGCCTGCAACCTTCTCAACGGTATGTCTGATGACATTCAAGTGCTCCTCATGTGTAAGGGTTGATGCTTCACCCGTGGTTCCGCATGCTACTATCGCATCGGTTCCTCCGGAAATCTGGAACTCGATAAGCTCGTCGAGCTTTTCGAAATTAACGCTTCCGTCAGCGGTCATGGGTGTTACGAGTGCAACTGCAGCTCCGGTGAAAATAGGTTTGCTCATTTTGTGGTTCTCCTCTCGAATTTTGTTTACGTGTTCCGCCAGTCTTTATAAAAAAAGACTGACACGTAATAAAATACGGTCAGCCGTTATCAACAAATAATTTGATAGCTCCCCATCCTGTTAAGGATGACAGTCATACAACTGTTAATCGTATGCCCAGGATCCGGTCTTCCGTTTAAACCGTTCCTTCGGCGCTTCACCCTTTCTTAAGTCCTCATCTGTGTACGGCACATCCGACTTACTACTCTTGATCAGCGCAACCTCTACCGTTTTTATTAACTTGAAAAAAATACTAACACTACACGATACATGTGTCAATAGCCGATAGAGGCGGTCGGTAAAAGAAAGAGCCGGCAGGGATAATCCTGCCGGCTCTGAGTTTTAGTTATTGAAGCTTGCTCTCTTACGAAGTCTTGAATCAAGGATCTTCTTTCTGATACGGAGGGTCTGAGGGGTTACCTCAAGGAGTTCATCGGTTTCGATGAAGTCGAGTGCCTGCTCAAGGGAAAGAACCTTGGGAGGTGTAAGACGAAGTGCTTCGTCTGCGGAAGACGATCTGGTGTTGGTCATCTGTTTCTTCTTGCAGACATTAACCTCGATATCCTCGGATTTGCCGGTTTCGCCGACAACCATTCCGGCATAAACCTTATCGCCGGGGCCGATGAAAAGATTTCCTCTTTCCTGAGCATTGAAAAGTCCGTAGGTGACAGCTTCGCCTGCTTCGAATGCAATGAGGGATCCAAGCTTTCTGTAGGAGATATCTCCCTTGTAAGGTGCATATCCGTCAAATTCGGTATTGATGACGCCGTTACCCTTGGTATCGGTGAGGAACTCTCCTCTGTATCCGATAAGTCCTCTTGAAGGGATGAGGAACTCTAGTCTGGTATAGGTGCCTCCGCTGATGGAGCTCATGTTGCGAAGCTCACCTTTTCTGGAGCCGAGCTTTTCGATGATGGCACCGGTGTTGTCATTGGGAACATCGATATAAGCAATTTCCATGGGCTCGGTCTTCTTGCCGTTTTCATCGGTCTTGTAAAGAACCTCTGCCTTGGATACCGCGAATTCATATCCTTCTCTTCTCATGGTCTCGATAAGAACGGAAAGATGAAGCTCTCCCCTTCCGGATACCTTGAATCTGTCGGTATCTTCGGTCTCCTCGACCCTGAGTGAAACGTCTGTATTAAGCTCTTTGAAAAGTCTGTCTCTTAAATGTCTGGATGTAACGTACTTACCCTCCTGACCTGCAAGAGGTGAATCGTTAACACAGAAATCTATGGCAATGGTAGGCTCCGAGATCTTCTGGAAAGGAATGGGGCTTACATTATCGGGGCTGCAAAGAGTGTCACCGATATGTATCTCGGAAATACCGGATATGGCAACTATGGATCCGATCTTAGCTTCCGTTACTTCGACTTTCTTAAGTCCGTCGAACTCATAAAGCTTGCTTATCTTGGTCTTAATAAGCTTATCGGGATCATGATGGTTACAGATAACAACTTCCTGATTAACCTTAACGGATCCGTTCTCTACCTTACCGATTCCGATACGTCCTACGTACTCGTTGTAATCGATGGTGGAAATAAGAACCTGGGTTCCTGCCTCGGGATCTCCCTCGGGAGCGGGAATGTAATCAATAATGGTATCAAAAAGAGGAGCCATGCTGGTTCCCTGCTGATCGGGATCCATGCTTGCAATACCGCTCTTTGCGGATGCATATACGAAAGGACAGTCAAGCTGTGCATCATCCGCATCAAGCTCAAGGAAAAGTTCGAGAACTTCGTCCACAACCTCTCTGGGACGAGCCTCGGGACGGTCGATCTTGTTGATACATACGATAACGGGGAGTTTAAGCTCAAGTGCCTTTCTGAGAACGAACTTGGTCTGTGGCATTGCGCCCTCAAATGCATCAACAACGAGGATAACGCCATTTACCATTTTAAGAACACGCTCAACCTCACCGCCGAAATCCGCATGTCCCGGGGTGTCGATGATGTTGATCTTGGTATTCTTATATGTAACTGCGGTGTTCTTGGAAAGTATGGTGATACCGCGCTCACGCTCGATATCTCCGGAGTCCATTACTCGCTCCGCCACTTCCTGATTCTCTCTGAATACACCGCTCTGCTTCAAAAGCTCATCGACCAGGGTGGTCTTGCCATGGTCTACATGTGCGATTATTGCGACATTTCTTATGTCTTCTCTCTTCGTGATCATAATTGCTCCTCTCAAAACCTTAATAATATACCGCAAGGATAGGCTTTTTTCAAGTAAAAAAGGCGGATTCCACACGGAATCCGCCTTTTAATAGCTTATTTCAGGTAATTATCAGTCCTTGGAAAGGCAGACAAATACGTCAAATCCGCCGTTATAATCAGAATCATAATAATCATAAGAGAACATCAGATAATCACGCTCTGACGAATACCACCACATGTAGCTTGCTGCATCGGAGATGTCATTATCATCAAGGATCCATGCATCGTTTACACAGTCAGCGGTCATCTTATCTGCTTCAAGATCAACCCAGAATGTGAAGATGGGATAATTGGAATCCTTTGACCACTCTCCTCCCCAGAGATCCATGGTGTCTGAGAAGCCTTCGAAGTAATCTCCGCCGTCAACATGGCCGATATTTGCAACAACATCGTCCCAGTAATAATCCTCGCCTTCCCATGCATCGGTTCCGGTGAGCATGATGTATCCGGAATAGGTTCCGTACCAATCATCTACAGATCCGGTGGTTGAAGGTTCGGGCTCGGGCTCGGGTTCGGGTTCGGGTTCGGGCTCGGGTTCGGGCTCGGGTTCAGGTTCGGGTTCAGGCTCTTCGGGAGCAACTACGGTAACCTTGATGGTTACTTCTTCGTCTGAATTTGAAGCGGTAATGGTGATCTTAGCCTTACCGTCCTCAAGTCCGGTGATGGTGATGGTTCCGTTGCTTTCTTTAACCTTAGCAATGTCCTCGTCATCGATTTCTACTTCAACGTCCTTAAGGTCGTCGTAATTCTCAATCTCGACCTTTACTTTCTCATCAACCTCAACCTCAACTTTGGTCTCGGATACTTCGATGGGGAAAGTCTTTGCTGCACCACATCCGCAAATGCCTGAAAGAAGTGTAAGCATAAGAGAAAGGGATACAACTTTTTTAAATGCTGCTTTTTTCATATTATCCTCCTTTTATATACAAAACCAAAAGACACAATACCACCGACGAAACCCTGAGTCAAATTTCATCCTATGTATTAACGGTTTTGTCAATCTATCCTGTCAAAATACCAGGTACTTCCTCCCATATATTCATTTCCGTACATAGAACTCGTAGAAATAACCAGCCGGCCGTCCATATTTACTTCGGAAACTGTTATCTCCAATGCAGCCCCACCCATTTCATCATCTGATTCAGGTGTATACGTGTAGGACAGATCGTCGTTTTCATCCGCTTCCAGAACACCGCTTATGGTCATTTCATGGTCGGTATTCAGGAACCTGTAAAGATCAAATGAACCGTCCTCATAAATATCCACGGTCATATAGAACTCACTGTCCGGAGTGTAATAAGTTACATCCCCCTCCGTATCCGTAACGTACAGTCCCCAGCTTCCGACACTGTCACGAAGCAGGTTTCCCGCGTCGTCGTAATCGTTACTGTGCGTTGAATGGATCCTTCTGAATTCACTGTATGTCATGGTTCCGGAAAATACGCGATATGAATCGGCCAGGATTTCCCTGAGTGCCTCCGAATCCATTGTCTCTATATCTCCGTCGGAGAGAGGGTAATAAGCCGTTCCTTCATATGTACCGAAAGTCATACTCTTTACGACATGATCTCCGGGATATGAATCGATATATTCATTAAATTCATCCTGGGTCATTTCACCATTAGGGCCGAAATAGACAGCCTGATATCCGTCATCATAATGGTATTGGTACATACCATAAATATCATTTTGAATAACGCCGCCTTTCAGGGAAACATCACAATAGCAGAATCCATTCAGATCGGAGTACTCAGAAATGGATTGCGGGATCAGATAATGGACTCTTCCATCGTTTTTATCATAAAATGCATCCAGAGAATTCCAATTTGACAATTTAGGTACAATGCGCTGCTCCGATTCTATTCCCAGAAAAGCATACTCCGGGATATAGTAACCGTTCCCGGCTTCATTTATCTCATAAATACGGTTTTCAAGCTCTGCACCGTACCAGCTTCCGCCAGAGAGAACAAGCTCACACCTTCCGTTGAAATCCAGATCACACACTGCGCAGCTGGTATAAAGGTAATCTTCCGATTCCGGGAAAAATATATCCTCTCGGTTATCCAGGAAAACATCTATCTGGGCATACAGGTCATCATCCGGGATTTCCATTACAATAACGGATTCTTCGGGTTTTACATTTTCTTCCGAATCCTCTTTGTCGTCTTTATCATCATCGTCTTCATCATCTTCATCTTCGTCTTCTTCGTCGTCCTCATCATCTTCTTCCGCTACAGTCTCGTCGGAGGATTTACCGCATGAAGTAAGAAAACAGGGACAGACGACCATACAGGACAGTAAAAGTGCCAAGTACTTCTTTTTCATAAATGACTCTCCCATCAATCCAATCTTTCGAAATACCAGATGCTCGCTCCCAGATAAGTCTCTCCGGCCCATGCTGACATGGTAACGACCAGCATTCCGTTTTCGTTAACTTCCGTGATTGAAAGTACTATCTCATCATAGAATCTTCCGTCCGAAGCAGCAGGCATATAAGAGCCCATAAGCGATCCGTCACCATGCTCGAATATATTCATATCGAATGCATATTCCGCATCGGTACCCGCTTCTTCAACCACATGTACAGACATATCTTCATATACATCCAATGTCATATAAAGATCATCACCGGGGCCGTATTCGGTAATATCCCCTTCTGTATCGGTCATTGCCAGTCCCCAGCTTCCTACGGAATTCTCCAAAAGATCCTCAGGATCCATATCGTTAACAACCATGTACCGGTCATAAAAATCGGAGTAATCCAATCTTCCCGCAAATACACGGTACGAATCCTTCAGAACATCCAGGAGTTCATCATCATCCATATATTGTACCGTCTTACCGTCACGTGAATAAATATCCTCTCCGTAATAAAATCCGAAATTCACGGTTTTAAGTGTATAGCCCTTCGGATATGAATACGTTAAAACCGTATAATCTTGTTCCGACATTTCCCCGTCCGGTCCGTAATAAGTATCCTTCTCATTTCCGTCGGATCCCTGAGACAATGACATGGCATAAGCGTTGCTGACCACAGTGCCGTCTTCTATGGAAAGATCACACCATCTTATTCCGCCGTCGGTAAAAGAATACAGGAAAAAATCCTGAAAAAGGTAATGAGATATACCTGTTTTCTTGTCGTAATACGCACTTACAAAACCACTCAAAGAAACTTCGGGACATGATTTTTTATCCGAATCGCATCCCGTAAAGGACCAATCCAAAAGATCGAATCCGTCGCCGGCTTCATTAATCTCATATATCCTGACGGAACTGGCATTTACCGCCCCGGACCAGTCACCAACGATAAGCTCCGCACGGCCGTTGTAATTCATGTCAGTCACGGCATAATAAGTAGCATCACTCTGAAGACCTTCTTCCGCAGGTATCACCCATTCATCACGTTCCTTCAGAAAAACTTCCGTCTGAGATGCCAAAGTATCTTCATCTATCTCTTTAACTATCGCAGGCGCCTGAGGCTTATCTTCATCCGCTGGTTCATCGGAATCCGTTTCGTCCTCATCTTCCTCTTCTTCATCTTCGGCGTCTTCTCTGACTACAGTTTCGTCATCTGAATTCTTACCGCATCCCGACATGAATACGGATGAGCAAAGAATACCCGCAAGCACAAGAGCAAAATGCTTTTTCCTCATGATCATCACCGCTTATAATCTCACAAATGTCAAAACAGTATATCCGAGCCATGCATCGTCTTTGTCATAGAAATCGATTGATACCTGAAGAGTATCTTCATCATCGACAAAGCCGTCAAAAGTATATGTTTCCGAAGCTACAACATTATTCAGTGTTTCTTCATCAAAATAGCGGAAATAAGGAGGTCCCACCGGATCGAATTCAACGTCTGCATTTATCTCCAGATACATTCTTCCGTTCTCGTACTCTTTCATGGAGACAGTGTTATCGTCGTAAACACTCAATGTAACGTATCTGTATCCGTCTTCCGTATAATATGTAACATCGCCTTCAAGCTCACTCGAATAAAGTCCCCAATCTCCCACATATCTTCCGAAGGATTCTTCATCCGAGGGAGTGTAATACTTGTCTTTCCTGAAAACCAGATCATATCCATCGTCGATATATCCGTCTTCATCATACATCAGGTAATAAACATTCAGATCTTCACCGTCATCACTGAGACCCATTACCAGGATCTGAATATGATCGATGCTTTCATCCAAATATTCATGTTCCGGGTCGTATATTTCCATAATGGGATAATAACCGGACAGATCAACCGAAAGACTTTTTTCGATGGACACCTCTCCGTCAAAATATACGGTAAACAGAGCGCCGTAATCTTCGTAAAAAACCAGCGAAAAATAATCAGATGATTCATCATAATATTCCACATTATATCCATCATCGCTGGAATAAAGGATCCATCTTCCGATCAGATCTTCATACTGTAATTCATCCGAAGCCTGAGGCTGTTCAAAAACATTGTATGTTTCGTCATAGACAGAGGGCTTCATTTCTCCCGAATAGACCAGGTAAGAAGCTGTCAGTATTTCATCAAGAGTATCATCATCAAATTCGTTAAGATCATTTTGCGGATAATCGATGTACAATCCGAAATTTGCTTCTTTTTCATTGCGTCTCTTGGGATAGTCAAGCAGATAATCGACGAAATCCTCGGAATTATCTATCTCGGTTCCGTCATCCAGGAGATATTCCTTTTCATCTCCGTATATGAACGCACCGTAGTTCCAGCAGACCATCTTTCCATCGGAATAGGAAAGGTCGCAATAGGTAACCCCGTACTCACCGTTTCCGTTGTCAAAGGAATTATCCATCAGGAAATGGGTGGTATTTTCTTTTTTATCATAGAAAGTGCTGACGTATGAATCGCCCGAAAAATCAGGACAGGTATCCGAAGACACTTCAAGACCTTTATATTTCCATCTGGCCTCTTTAAGTCCCTTGCCCTTTTCATCCACTTCGTAGATATGAACTTCCGTAAGGCCTTCATACTCAAAACGGATGATGGATATAACCTCAGCCCTGCCGTTATGATCAAGATCGGTCACACAGTATTCAAAGTGATCCACGGCGGCACTGATGTCCGAAGTAACGATCCAGTCGCTTCTGTTTTTTACGATGACGTCTATCTGGTCTTCAAGATCATCCTCATCTATCACATCAACATAGATAATCTCTTCCTCTTCTTCATCTTCTTCGTCATCCTCATCTTCATCTTCTTCCTCTTCCACGATCTCATCGGCAAGTCTGCCGCATGAAGACAAAAAGCAGGGTGCCATAAGCACACAAGAAAGAATTATCGCAAGGTATTTCTTCTTCATAATCTCCTCCTTATCGGGTGACAATGGGGACGTTACGTTTAATAAGACGGAATAGATGTGATATACGTCATTTGAAAGCCGGTTATTTATTTAAGGACTTTTTTGATTCGTTTGCCTGTGACTTCAGATCTCTTGCGTTGGAAAGTGAGCTTTCGGACAGAGAATCGGAACCGAGGAGTCTTGCTATCTCGGAAACGGATCCTTCTTCATCCGTAAGCTTAATGTCGGTTGTGGTAGATGTTGCATCCGACGATTTGATTATTACAAAATGATGATCTGCCATTGCGGCTATCTGAGGCAGATGTGTAATACAGATTACCTGATGGTGCCTTGATACTCCCGAAAGAGATTCGGCGACCTTCCAAGCGGTAATACCGCTGATACCGGCATCGATCTCATCGAAAATAAGCGTACCCGTATCTTCTCTTCCCGCCATAACCGTCTTGACGGCAAGCATCATTCTGGAAAGTTCTCCGCCGGATGAAGCCTCCGCCAAAGGCTTCCTGTCTTCTCCGGGATTAAATGAAATATAAAAATCAACAGAGTCGGTGCCCGAAGGTCCCGGCTTAACCTCTTCAAGTCTTATCTCAAGATCCACGGAATTAAAATTCAGATCCTTAAGCCTTTCCGTTAACTGCTTCTCGAGAACAGGTGCGTTCTTTTTCCTGATATCGGATGCTTTGTATGCTGCCTTGTAATAGTCATCCTCCGCTTTCTTTACATCCGCTTTCAGCTTTTCAAGATATGCATCATAATCGGCAAACTTTTCAAGAGTTTCCCTGCGCTTCTCGGCATATTCAAGAATATCTTCTATGGTCTTACCGTATTTACTCTTAAGCTTATTGATAAGATCGAGCCTTTCCGAGACACGTGAAAATTCCTCTTCATCAAATTCCATTGAGGATATATAAGAACCCAGAGACATATTGAGATCCCCGAGTATGGATTCCGCAGATCTGAGTTCTTCTTCAAAGTTCTTCACTTCGTCATCATATTCGGAAATCTGTGAAAGCTCCTTAAGCGCCATGGTAGTAAGAGAAAATGCATTCTCCCCCTCGTCGGATCCGATCATGGCATGAGCCCTGACAAGACCTTCCGCAATCTTCCTGAAATTATTCAGCTTGCGATATGATGCTTCAAGTTCTTCATCTTCACCCGGGACAAGCGTGGCATCTTCTATCTCGGAAACTTCAAATTCCGCAAGTGAAGCCTCTCTCGAAGATGAACCCGTGTCCGACAATTCCTCTTCAAGCTTTTCACGGAGTCCTGTCATTACATGATACTTTTCACCGATTTCTTTTAACAGCTCCGGCATCTTATCACCGGAAAAAAGATCGAGGATTCCCAAAAGCTCTGATTTTTTGAGAAGAGTTTCATAATCCCTCTGTCCATGCACATCGATAAATGCCTGGGCAAGCTTTTTCATCTCTCTTACCGCAACATTCGATCCGTTGATCTTGCATGAACTTCTTGATGAGGAACAGGTTCTTTTAATTATGACACTTCCGTCATCTTCCGGATAGATATCAAGTTCTTTAAGAACCTCAAGTGCTTTCTCGGGGACAGCATCAAAAACAAGCTCAACCAGAGCCTGCTCCGCACCCTTTCTGATCATTGAGGTATCAAATTTGGAACCCATGGCCATCATTACAGAGCCCATGAGAAGTGATTTGCCCGCGCCGGTCTCACCGGTCAGGATATTGAGCCCTTCGGAGAATTCGATATCGGCATCTTCGATAAGGGCGAGATTTTGTACATGTAGATTTTTAAGCATTTTACTGATCCGCCTTTTCAATCATGAATAAGCGGTGGAATAAGGTATATGTAAATTATCCGACTATATCTTTGATCCTTGCCATAAGGCCGTCCACGGAATCGGCATCTCTTACGGCAATCATTATGGTATCATCACCGGCTATGCATCCCGACACTTCCTTAAGATGCATTGCATCGATGGATGCGGCAACTGCCATAGCCATTCCCGCTACCGTTTTGAGCACAAGAAGTCCCTGTGCTTTGTCCATGGCAACATATCCGTCCCTGAGAACTCTGGAATATTTCTCATCCAGGTCACTCTCCGACATGCGGATCCTTACGTACTTCTGACCGGTCAGATCTGAGGGCATCTTGGAAAGAGACAGTTCACGGATGTCTCTTGAAACGGTTGCCTGCGTTGCGGGAAAACCGGCTTCTTCAAGAAGCTTGCACAGTTCCTCCTGGGTCGATATGTCGCGGCTTTCGATAAGGTCAAGTATTGCTCTTTGTCTTTCTTCCTTTTTCAGCATCAGGTATCTCCGAGTTTCTTATGAAGGGTTTCAAGGAAACTAAGGTTATTAAGTCTGATAAAGTCTGTGAATTTCTCCGATTTTCTGATTCTTACAATATCTCCCTTTTGAAGAAGCACTCTTATACTTCCGTCAAAGGAGCACTCCGCAGGTCTGTATTGCTCATCCTCTTCAGGTATTCTTATTTCGATCTTATCCTGAGCGGACAGGATAATACTAGCCTGGATAAGAGAATGTGAACAGATGGAAGTCATAATCATTACATCCGATGTGGGTATTGCAATGGGACCGCCTGCGGAAAGATTATATCCGGAGGATCCTGTGGGTGTGGTGACGATAATGCCGTCTCCGAGATAATCTTTCAGGAACTGTCCGTTTACGTATACGGGAAGCTTAATAAGATTCATTCCGCCGTATCTGCTTATTACGATATCGTTGAGTGAACGGCTTGTGATGATCTCTCCGTTTTTCCTGACCACTTCACCTCGAAGCATTATCCTCTTCTCGGTAATATAATCACCCTTGATCAGTCTCTCCAGGCTGTCTTCGATCTTATCAACTTCTATCTCGGTTAAGAATCCGAGCCTTCCGAGATTGACACCAACGATGGGAATCTCAAGTTCCCTTGTTTCTCTCGCTGCCTGGAGAACGGTTCCGTCTCCGCCGAGTACGATTATGCAATCATATTCTCCCGGCTTAAGCCCCATGTCCGCATCTTTGTCCTCGGTTCTTACAAGATCCGAGATTATTATGCTCCAGGAAACGCCTTTTTTATCGAGATAATCGGATACTCTCTTAGCTGTCGATCCATCGGGATCTTTGTGTTTATTTGCGTAAATAAGAACTTTTTTCATCATGTAAGCTCCGTATGAGATTTACCTGCCAGTTCTTTTATCTTAGCTTTAAAGCTTTCATCGGATGCGATCCAAAGCCCCTGCTTTCCCGCTTCTTCAAAGCTCTCAATGGCTTCTTTTTCTTCAAGCTTTAAAATATCTTCGGATATGTCTTCCTTCTTCTCAAGGCTCATCAGATATTCGATATTGCCCTCAGGACCCTTTATGGGTGAGAAATCTATTCCGAGAATATTAAATCCGACATAATCCGCAAAGCTTACGGCTCTTTCAATGACTTCTTCATGAACGGATAATTCCCTGACGACTCCGTTTTTACCGACCTTGCCTTTTCCTGCTTCAAACTGAGGCTTGATCAGTGCAACTATTCTTCCGTGATCCGAGAGGAGATTTCTGGCCGGTATCAGGATCTTATCAAGAGAGATAAAAGAAACATCCACACTGGCAAAATCAATCTTTTCGGGAACGTCCGCGGGAGTCAGGAACCTGAAATTGGTCTGTTCCATAACCACGACTCTCTCGTCGTTTCGAAGTTTCCAGTCAAGCTGACCTCTTCCCACATCGACGGAATAAACCCTTACAGCACCGTTCTGGAGCATGCAGTCGGTAAAACCTCCGGTAGATGAACCTATGTCCATGCACACCTTACCGCTTAAATCTATTCCCCAGACATCCATGGCTTTTTCAAGTTTGAATCCGCCGCGGCTTACATATTTAAGCTGTTTGGATCTGACTTCGATATTTATTCCTTCGGGATTAAAGCTTGCTCCCGCCTTATCCTCGCGGTTTCCGTCAACAAATACTTCACCGGCCATGATAAGTGCTTTGGCTTTTTCCCTGGAAGGAGCCAGTCCTTTATTTACAAGCAAAACATCAAGTCTTTCTTTCATATCAAAGTCCCATGGAAAGCTTTTTTTGTATTGCTTCCGCAATGCTTTCGGGATCGAGGCCTATCTCTTTTCTGAGCTGGTCTATGCTTCCCTGATGAATAAATCTGTCGGGGATTCCGAGGCACATAACTTCTTTCTGAATGCCTTGGTCCGCAAGAAGTTTCAGAACTCCGCTGCCAAATCCGCCGTATACCACATTATCTTCGAGTGTAACAATAAGAGAATGATTCTTACATGCGGCAAGTATCATCTCTTCATCGAGAGGCTTCGCAAATCTTGCGTTCACAATGCTTACATGAAGCGAAGATTTATCAAGGATCTCTTTTACCTCAAGCGCAGTCTCCACCATGTTTCCGATGGCCATAATGCAGATACCGTCTTCCTCGCATATCCATTCGCTCTTGCCGAGCTCTATGGGCTGTCTCTTCTCCTGAAGTCCTGCATAAGCGGTTCCTCTGGGATATCTGACCGCAATGGGGCCGTTATAAGAAACCGCGAATTTAAGCATATCCGAAAGCTCCCATTTATTCTTGGGAGACATTACGACCATATTGGGTATCTGGGTGAGATATGCAAGGTCAAACACACCCTGATGAGTTTCTCCGTCGGCACCTACCAGTCCGCCTCTGTCTATGGCAAAAACAACCGGAAGATTCTGGAGGCAGACATCATGGAGAACCTGATCGTATGCTCTTTGCAGGAAGGATGAATAAACCGCAACTATAGGCTTATATCCGCCTCTTGCAAGTCCCGCAGCAAAAGTAACGGCATGCTGCTCGGCAATTCCCACATCATAAAATCTTTCGGGGAATTTATTCCTGAATCGTTTTAAACCGCATCCTTCGGCCATGGCAGCGGTTATCGCAACAACCTTGTCATCTCTTTCACCGAGTTTGCACATTACGGTAGAGAAAATATCGGTCCAGCCCGCAACGGTTCTGTGATTAAGAGGCACACCGTTTGTAACGTCAAAAGGCTCCGTGCCGTGGAATCTTGCGGGATGCTTGATGGCAGGTTCGAAGCCATATCCCTTCTTGGTTATGACATGTATAAGTACGGCTCTCTTAAAACGCTTTGCCTCCGTTATGGCGGTTCTGAGGGCATAGATGTTATGTCCGTCGACAGGACCCAGATATACGACTCCCATTTCCTCAAACATCATTCCTGCAGGAACCATAAGGGATTTAAAGCTGTTCTTTGCCCTTCTGATCTTGCCTACGACATTGTCACCGTAGGGCTTGTCTTTGATCTTGTTATATACGCTCTCTTTAAGTCCGAGGTATCCGGTCGATGTTCTGATGGAATTAAGATACTTGGGAACACCGCCTACATTCTCGGATATGGACATGTTGTTGTCGTTAAGAATGATGATAAAATTCGAATCGAGTCTTCCGGCATTATTGAGAGCTTCGTATGCCATTCCTCCGGTAAGAGATCCGTCCCCGATAACCGAAACGATGGTTTCATCGCTTCCTCTCATATCACGCGCGCATACCATACCGAGACCTGCCGAGATTGAAGTTGAGCTGTGCCCCGTATCAAAGCAGTCACAGTCACTTTCGGCAGCTTTGGGGAAGCCGCTCATCCCTCCGTATTTACGCAGGTTATCGAAACCGGCTTTTCTTCCGGTAAGTATCTTATGAGTATATGACTGATGACCTACATCCCAGATGATCTTGTCTTTGGGAAGATCAAGTTCAAGGTGAAGTGCCATGGTCAGTTCAACAACGCCGAGATTGGCGCCGAGATGACCGCCGGTCTTGCTGACCTTATCGATCAAAAACTGCCTGATCTCGGATGCCAGTTCACCCATCTTGTCATAAGGGACATTCTTTATGTCACCTGTTTTGTTAATAGAATCAAGGATCATTTTAATTTCGTCTTCCAAGGAGCGAAAGGAGCAGCTCCTCCATAAATTCGTGTTTTCCCGGTAAGCCTTTGAGAAGTTCAAGCGCCTCTTCGGTCATTCTCTTCTCATCCTCTTCGGACTGTTCGAGTCCGTGAAGAGTAACATAAGTCTTCTTTCCGTCTTTTTCGTCGGAACCCACATTCTTTCCAAGTGTCTCGGTATCGCCTATAACATCAAGACAGTCGTCCCTTATCTGGAAAGCAACTCCGATGTTGTATCCGATCTTTTCAAGTCTCTCTATCTGTCTTTTTCCCGCACCGGCAAGCGCACCGCCTATCATGAAGCTGGCCTGTATAAGTGCCGCGGTTTTATGTTCATGTATAAAAAGAAGCTGCTCTTCGGACAGATCCAAATCTTTTTTCTCGGCCTCCACATCAAGGCACTGCCCACCGACCATTCCGAATATTCCGGCCTTTTCTGTAAGAATCGACATAGCTTTCGCACATGACTGATATCTGGAGGAAATGGTCTCGGGCCCGGCCTCATACATGGCACCCTCTTTCTCCACAAGGTCGAAACTCTTTATCGCAGTCTCGTATGCATAATTGAGAAGACCGTCGCCCGCAAGTATGGCCATTGCTTCGCCGTACTTTTTCCAGGTGGTTTCTTTACCCCTTCTGAGGGTATCGTTATCCATGGCAGGCAGATCGTCGTGCACGAGAGAATATGTATGAATCATCTCTATCGCCGCCATGAAGGGCTCAATGATCTCATCCTGTCCCCTGAACATTCGGTATGTTTCCTGCATGAGAAGCGGTCTGAGCCTTTTACCTCCCACGGTCACCGAATAATTCATTGCCTCTATAACCGACTGCTGAAACCTATCTTCCGGATTGGGAAGATATTTCATCACAATGTATTCCGCAATCTCGGTCTGACGTTTTAATTCCGTTACGAATACTTTTCTGTCCACTTTATCCCCTCAGATTTTCTCAAGGCTCAGATCCGAATTGAGTTTGAGGACTTCCTTCTCAACCTTGTCGATCTGATCCGAACATTTTTTGATCAGGTCCATACCCTTTTTGTAATTCTCGAAAGCTTCCTCAAGAGGAAGATCGTCCGACTGAAGTTTTTCGGTAACCTCGCTCAGAAGTTCGAAATTTTCTTCAAGAGTATTTTCTTTAACGTTTTCTTTATCAGCCTTTGCTGCCATTTTCTTCCTCCGAAATCCGTGCCAGAGATTCGACCGTCGATGTTATCTCTCCGTCGGATACCCTGATCTTTATCTCATCACCTTTTTTCACACCCGAAACGGATCTGATGTTCTTTCCCTTTGAGTCGGATACATATGAATATCCGCCCTTTAATCTGGATACAGGTGATAAGCCTTCAAGCTTGCCCACATAAAGATCCCTGCTGTAATGCGCTTTCTTAAGCGATCTGTCCATATATGCCGGAAGCAGGTTACGTGCTTTATCGAGCTTTGCCTTATCCGCGGACAGTTTCGAATCCATAAGTCCATTTAATGTAACGCCGTATTTTTCAAGTTCCTTTTTGCGTCTTTCCAGCCTGCTCTGAGGCGAATTGTATTTTACAAGAGCACCGGCCTCCCTGACTCTGACTCTGCTGTCTTTGATATGGGAATTCATGAGAGACAGGAGCGCGTCCGGTGCTTCATCAAGATATTCTAAAAGCTGCCTGAATTCTCCGGTAAGGAACAGTGCCGCGCCCGTGGGTGTCGATTCATGATGGTCGGCAATATCGTCGGTAAGTGAATGATCCCTGTCATGTCCGATGGCGGATACTATGGGCGTCTCACAATCAAATACCGCCTGTGCCACTTCTCTTTCGTTAAATGTCCAAAGACTGTCCTTGGACCCTCCGCCTCTTGTAAGCAGTATTACATCGGGTGAAAACTTATCCATCAGTTTTATGGCACGGACAACCTCGGAAACTGCCCCGTCGCCCTCCATAAGTGCGGGAGCAACGACTATCCTGACATAAGGATTATTCTTACGTGCATTGGTTACCACATCGCTTATGGCCGCTCCGGAAAGAGCAGTGATAAGTCCTATGGTCTTAGGAAATCTCGGAATTGGCTTTTTATACATCTCGTCAAACATTCCGAGTTCTTCCAGCTCACGCCTAAGTTCTTCGAGAGCCCTCATCCTTGCGCCTTCACCGCCGTCGTCTATTCTCTCAAATACAAAAGAAAGCCCGAACTGCTGGTGGTAATTCAGGCTCCCGTATAATACGACCTCAGCTCCTTCGCGGATGATCTGTTTATACTCATAAGTGCATTTGCTGGCAAACATCATGCACTTGATTATTGCTTTATCATCCTTAAGATCAAAATAGATATGGCCGCTCCTGTTGGGACCGTGATAATTCGATATCTCGCCTTCTATCTCTACTTTGCTCAAAGAGTTGCTCAGTCTGATGGCATTATTCAGATTCTGAACAAGTTCCGATACTTTGAATGCCATTAAGAATTTTCCCTGACCTTGGTAAGGATGGCATTTACAAAAGCTCCGGATGTGTTATCTCCGTATGTTTTGGCAATTTCAACGGCTTCGTCCATTGCAACACCCTCGGGAATATCATCATCGTAGAGCATCTCATATATACCCAGTCTCAGTGCGGCAAGTTCACACTTACCCATACGGCTTCTGGTCCAGCCGACGGCACATTTGTCTATCGCCTGATCTATATCCGTAAGTTTATCCTTTACGGCCTTGAATTTCCCGATGATATACTCCAGATCCTCGGGAAGGTATTCTTCCTCTCCGGCGTACTCTTCGAAGAATTTTACCTGCTCTTCAAGCTCGTTTTCAGGATAAAATTCAATGCGGAACACAAGTCCGAAGACCTTGTCCCGCAGCATATGTCTTGTCATGTTTTTTTTATCGGTAATATCCACGTCAGATCTCTACTCCGCTTACTCTGATATTTACATCGGTGCAGGTAAGTCCGGTCATATTCTCGACGGACTGTTTAACCCTGGACTGAACAGCCTGGCATGTTGCAGGGATGGGATATCCGAATCTGGTGGAAATGATCATGGATATCTTAACATTGGTTCCCGCAATGTCAGCCTTGATAAGTGACTTATTCTTAGCCTTTTCAGCGATGCCTTCAACGCCTTCGATCTCGCTTGCGGCAAGAGCGGCAATCTCGGCTACCACTGCATCGGCGATAAATACGTGACCGTTATTCCCGCTGGTTCCGATGGAGATTCCTGACTTCTCCGTGGTATTCTTGGGTGCTTTGACCTTCTTTTCTTTAACAGCAGCCATTTTAGGTCTCCTTTCGAAAAACAAACCTGTGGTCTGAATAGACCATAATATTTTACCATATTTCGGGCTCTTTTTCTAATTCTTTGAAAAATCGGCAAGTTCGAGGCCCTTGTTTCTGTCTATGGTCATCTGGGCACTCCACTCGTTTACGAACAGAAGCAAAGGATTGCCCTTCATATCGCGTACCTTCTTCATGTCGGAAGTACCGGTCAGACGGTCGAGATCGAAATCTCCGGGATTTACGATCCAGCGGATATGCTCGTAAGGAAGCGAATCCATTCTGACTTCAACATTGTACTCGTTTTCCATACGGTATTTAAATACGTCGAACTGAAGCACGCCTACAACACCGACTATAACGTCTTCCATTGTTCCGGAAAGCTCCGTGAAGATCTGGATGGCACCTTCCTGGGCTATCTGGGTAGCACCCTTTACGAACTGCTTTCTCTTCATGGTATCCATCAAATGTACCCTGCAGAAATGCTCGGGAGCGAAGGTTGGGATACCGTCGAACTTAACATTCATGGAAGGAGCACAGACCGTATCTCCGATAGAAAAGATACCGGGATCGAATACGCCAATGATATCTCCGCCGTATGCTTCGGAAAGAATCTTCCTTTCATCCGCCATGATCTGCTGGGGCTGTGAAAGTCTCATGGTCTTTCCGGTTGCAAGGTGCTTTACTTCTTTGTCGGCATCAAATCTGCCGGATACTATTCTCATGAAGGCGACTCTGTCTCTGTGAGCCTTGTTCATATTGGCCTGGATTTTAAATACAAAGGCCGAGAATTCATCCTCAAGAGGATTGACCGTGATTCTCTCTCCCGCAGCATTGGATGCCTCTCTGGGAAGAGGTGAAGTGGTCATATCGAGGAAGTGCTTTAAGAATATCTCTACACCGAAATTGGTAAGTGCGGAACCGAAACATACCGGAGTAAGCTCTCCCGCTCTTACGGCTTCAAGATCAAAATCCGCACCCGCTCCGTCAAGAAGCTCCATCTCTCCGAGAAGCTTATCCGCAGCATTGTCGCCGATGAGTTTTCTCATTGCGGATTCGTCGGATACGGATACAACCTCGGATACGCCTTCCTTGGTACCCTTTTCGGTATCGGAATATGTAATGACCGTCTGCGTCTTTCTGTCGTAAACGCCCTGGAATTCCTTACCGGAGCCGATGGGCCAGTTTACGGGACAGGTAGCAATGCCAAGCTCTTTTTCGATATCGTCGAGAAGATCGAAAGTATCCATGGCATCACGATCCAGCTTATTGATAAATGTGAAAATAGGGATATGGCGCATGACGCAGACCTTGAAGAGTTTTCTGGTCTGAGCCTCAACGCCCTTTGATCCGTCTATGACCATGACTGCGGAATCCGCTGCCATGAGTGTTCTGTAAGTATCCTCGGAGAAGTCCTGGTGACCGGGAGTATCGAGGATGTTTATGCAGTAACCGTCATATTCGAACTGAAGAACTGATGATGTAACGGAAATACCACGCTGCTTCTCGATTTCCATCCAGTCGGAAACCGCATGTCTTGCAGTCGCTTTTCCTTTAACGGAACCGGCCAGATTGATGGCTCCGCCGTATAATAAGAATTTTTCGGTAAGGGTCGTTTTACCTGCATCCGGGTGGGATATGATGGCAAACGTACGCCTGCGGTTTATTTCTGAAGCAGTATTTCCGGAACTCATTTTCAAAGATCTCCTGTCTAGATGTTTAGAATAAAATTTTAACCTTATTGTCAAGCCCATATGAACCATACGAAGAGGTAACCCGTCATAACCGCAGTCAGGGTAAAGGGAACTCCGATCTTCATGAAGTCTCCGAAGGAAACCTCGTATCCTTCTTTTCTCAGCATACCGACACCAGCGATATTGGCGGAAGCTCCGATGGGAGTGAGATTTCCGCCGAGGGTTGCGCCCACGAGCAGTCCGAAATAAAGGAAGTAAGGTTCGATACCCAGCGTGGAGGCAACACCGCCCAGAATGGGAAGCATTGTCGCTACATAAGGGATATTGTCTATAAATGCCGAAATCGCAACGGAGCCCCATACTACGATGGTATAAAGAAGGAACTTGTTGCTTCCGCCTGCTGAGGCTATAAGTCCCGCAAGATCTCCGATGACTCCCACATTAGTAATTCCTCCGATAACGGAAAAGAGACCGATGAGCAGGAGGATCATATCAACGTCAAGATTCTTGAAGGAATGCTTAAGCCCTTCGGTATTTTTATGGATCATGAGTTCAACCACTACGGTGATTACAGCTCCCGTGATACAGATATATCCGTTGATGCAGTCGGGGGTATTGGGAATGAACGAAGCGATGATCAGTGCCACAACATAAGAGATCATCATTACGGTAGGAAAGAAATCCGTAACCTTGGTTCTCTCCGTTGAAGTAACGGGCTCCTTTTCCTTCCTGAACATTATCATCATGATGGGAACGGTAAAGAGTGCGCCCAGCTCGGTTGCAAAGAACATTCCGGCTTTTCCGTGCATTACGAAAAAGTCTGCAAAGTTCATGGAAGCCGCGCCTGCAAGCATGATTGAAGTTGTATCTCCCACAAGAGTAGCCGCACCCTGAAGGTTTGATGAAACCGCGATACAGATTACCATTCCTACGGGTGATATCTTAAGCTTCTTGCAAATTACGATTGCTACAGGGGCTACCATGAGTACGGTAGCTACATTGTCTATAAACGCAGAAATGATGCCGGAAAAAAGTGACATCAAAACAGTAACCCAAAGTACATTGGGTGCAACCCTTAAAAGTGCCTCGGCAATAACATTAGGCATCTTGGATTCGATGAAATAGTCGACGATCAGCATGGTTCCGGTGATCATCATTATAACGTTCCAATCGATCACATTCGGCAGATCCGTCAGTTTAAGGATCGAAACATCCGCCATGGGAAGAAACGAAATGATTATATAAATTGCGGCTGTAGAAAGCGCAAATACGGGTCTTCTCTTAGGAAATGCGATCATGCATACATACATGATCACAAACAAAATAATAGCAGCGATCTTCACTTTGATTAACTCCTTTTATAATATTCGCAAGACTTGCAATTCTTGCGACAGTTCATCACATATTTCTTGATAGCTTCAAAGCTCTCCTGCGATATATCATGCTCGACCTTGCATGCATCATCGGCTGCGATCTCGGGATCGATACCTATGTTCACAAACCACTCGGTAAGGAGTGAATGTCTTTCGTAGATCCTGGTTGCGATTTCTTTTCCCGAGTCGGTAAGAGTGATATATCCTTCATCCGAAACTACGATGTGCTCTTTTTCCCTGAGATTCTTCATTGCAACGGAAACAGATGACTTCTTGAATCCCATCTCGTTTGCAATATCAACACTTCTGACCACAGGTTTTTTCTCGCTGAGCATCAGAATGCACTCAAGATAATCTTCTATTGATTCGTTTTTACGAAGTGCCATAACATATCTCCTTACGGGTCACATACGTCAGTCGGGCAAACAACACTATATTTTACCAAATTTTTCGGATTTCCGACAGTAAATTATTTATCGCCGAACCCGTCATTGGGATTACCGGAATTCGAGAGTCTGAGCATCGCCCTGGCCATGGAAGCCCTGCTCATCTCGTACTCCTGAATGCTTTGATCCTGACGGAGCTGCTCCATGGCTCTCTGAAGAGCCTTCTCTGCCCTTGCCCTGTCTATATCTTCGGGCGCCTCTATGGAATCCACCAAAACAGTGACCATATCCCTTGTGATATTCACAAGTCCCAGACCGTTAATACCGGTCAGGCATACCTCACTGCCGTCATCTTCCTCGTATTTCAGGCGTATAACGCCTTCCTTGAGAGCCATAACCACAGGCTCATGATGGGCCATGATCTGATAGGATCCGTCAAAAGCAGGAATCGTCATACTGATCACCGGTCCGTCGTAGAAGGTTTTGTCACTTGCCAGGATTTTCAGATGAAAAACTTCACTCATATCAAAGAGTCTCTGCCTTCTTTATTACGTCCTCAATGGTACCGACATTGAAAAATGCATTCTCGGGATATTTATCCATCTCTCCGGAAAGAATTGCCTTAAAGCCCTTAATGGTCTCGGAAAGAGGCACATACACGCCCTTAACTCCGGTAAAATTCTCTGCGACATGGAAGGGCTGCGACAGGAACTTCTGGATCTTACGAGCTCTGTAAACGGTGAGCTTATCGTCTTCGGAAAGTTCATCCATGCCGAGAATGGCAATAATATCCTGAAGTTCTTTGTAATTCTGGAGAGTAGCCTGTACTCTTCTTGCAGTCCGGTAATGTTCTTCTCCCACAATATCCGCTTCAAGGATTCTCGATGTGGACTCGAGAGGATCAACCGCCGGGTAAATACCCTGCTCAACGATCTTTCTCGAAAGAACCGTCGTTGCATCAAGGTGAGCGAAGGTTGTTGCGGGCGCGGGGTCCGTAAGGTCATCCGCAGGTACGTAAACCGCCTGGACGGATGTGATACTTCCGTCTCTTGTGGAAGCGATCCTTTCCTGAAGTTCACCCAGCTCCGTTGCAAGAGTGGGCTGATATCCTACCGCGGAAGGCATTCTTCCGAGAAGAGCCGAAACCTCGGAACCTGCCTGTACAAATCTGAAAATATTATCTATGAACAGCAGAACGTCCTTACGCTTAACATCCCTGAAATACTCAGCCATGGTAAGTCCGGTCTGTGCAACTCTCATTCTTGCCCCGGGAGGTTCATTCATCTGACCGAATACCAATGCGGTACGTCCCAAAACACCGGACTCGGCCATCTCTCTCCAAAGATCGTTTCCTTCCCTGGATCTTTCTCCTACACCGGTGAAAATGGAATATCCGCCGTGCTCCTGGGCAACATTAGTGATAAGTTCCTGTATGAGGACAGTCTTACCTACGCCTGCTCCCCCGAACAGTCCTACTTTTCCGCCCTTGGAATAAGGAGCGAGAAGATCGATAACCTTGATTCCCGTCTCGAGTATCTCTACGACAGGGCTCTGATGTTCAAAAGAAGGAGCAGCTCTGTGAATGGACCATTTCTCCGCAGTATCGAGAGGTCCTTTGTCATCAAGAGGATTTCCCAGTACGTTGAAAAGTCTTCCGAGAGTCATTTCACCTACGGGCACTTTAATGGGCTCTCCCGTTTCGGTAACTTCCATATGCTTGGAAAGACCTTCCGAAGGTGAGAGCATAATGCATCTGACCGTGGTATCATCCAGGAGCTGAGCAACCTCCATAACTCTGGTCTCACCCTCAACCTCGACGGTAAGCGCATCCCTGATAAAAGGTTTGACCTCGGGTGCAAACTCAACGTCAACTACGGGGCCCATTACCTGGACTATCGTTCCTGTTCCGTTATTGGTTATGTTTTTCATATATCAGTTTCCCCTCCGGGCTTTGGCTTTTTTCTGTGCTCTTGCCCCGGATGCAACCTCTGTTATCTCCTGAGTGATCATTGCCTGTCTTTCGCGATTATACTGAATTGAAAGAGTTCTGATCATCTCTCCCGCATTTCTGTCCGCGGCATCCATTGCCATCATGCGGTCATTTTGTTCGCTGCAAAAAGAATCAACCAGTGCGCTGTATATATATCCGGTGAGAACATCGGGAACAATGATGTTCATAACTTCTTCCGCTGAAGGGTGGAATTTAAGATCGTCATCATAGGATTCTTCAACCACAATCCTGCCTTCCACCTCTTCATGAACCAGAGGAAGAAGATGCATCACTCTCGCTTCGCTTGTAAGCTGATCCTTCATTCCCGTATATACGATGGATACGTCATCGACTCTGCCGGCATTGAATTCTTTCAGCATGGTCTCGCATATGACTCTCGCTCTGTGAAGTGTGGGATTCTGTGCGGTGTATTTAAACTGACCCTCGAGGTGAACTTTCTTGCTGGCAAAATAAGTTCTTCCCGCTTCGCCCACAACATAGAGAACAGTCTTTTCTTCCTTGCCGAAAAACTTCTCTTCCGTAAGCTTTACCACATTGTGGTTATATGCTCCCGCAAGTCCTTTATCGGCAGTTATGACTATTACCGCATGTGTCCGGTCCTTACCTTTTTTCTCCGGTCTTCTGTCCGTGTATTTATGCTGCAGATGATCCGAAGTATTCATGATACCCAGAAGCATCTCCTGCATCGCTTCAAAGTATGGATTATTGAGCTCCGCGTCCTTCTTGGCTTTACGCAGCTTGGTCGAGGAGATCATATACATGGCATTTGTGATTTTCATGGTATCGCGGACGCTTCTTATTCGTCCCGATATCTCTCTTAATCCGGCCATATCATTCCTTTACGCTCATGAATTCACGAAGTTCTTTTCCCGCAAGATCCACAAGGAAATATTTCTCATCATCATTAAGAACTCCGAGAGTCTCAATATCATGTACCGTTGTCTGCTGCTCGTCATGAACCTTGGCAAGAAGTCTGTCCGTAAATTCTCTCGCCATCTCCACGGGAACCGTATCTATAACACCCGAATTAACCACGGTAAGGAGTATTACCTGATCCGCCATGGACCTGGGATGTCCGAGAGGCTGCTTTAACAGTTCCATAAGTATTCTTCCGTGACGAAGCTGATTCTTGGTAGCTTCATCAAGGTCTGACGAAAACTGTGTGAAGACTTCCATCTCCCTGTACTGTGCAAGATCTATTCTGATGGATCCGGCCGCTTTCTTCATGGCCTTAGTCTGAGCAGCACCGCCGACACGCGATACAGACAGACCTACGTTTACCGCGGGTCTGAATCCCAGGAAGAACAGTTCGCTCTCCAGATAGATCTGTCCGTCGGTTATGGATATAACATTTGTGGGAATATATGCAGATACATCTCCCGCCTGTGTTTCGATGATGGGAAGCGCTGTGATGGAACCACCGCCCAGTTCATCGGAAAGTCTCGCACTTCTTTCAAGAAGTCTTGAATGAAGATAGAATACATCTCCGGGATACGCCTCACGTCCGGGGCTTCTTTCAAGAAGAAGTGAAAGAGCTCTGTATGCAACGGCATGCTTTGAAAGATCGTCATATACGATCAGTACATCTTCACCCTTGTTCATAAAGAATTCTGCAATCGATGTTCCGGAATAAGGCGCAATGTACTGAAGAGGAGCGGGATCGGATGCGGTCGAGGAAATAACGACCGTATAATCCATGGCACCGGCCTCTTTTAGACGGTTTACAAGACGGGCAATGGTGGATGCCTTCTGTCCGATGGCAACGTAAACACACTTTACGCCCTTGCCCTTCTGATTGATTATGGTATCTATCGCTATGGAGGTCTTACCGGTCTGTCTGTCTCCGATAATAAGCTCTCTCTGTCCTCTTCCTATGGGAAACATGGAATCAATGGAAAGGATTCCGGTCTCAAGAGGTGTATCTACGGGCTGTCTTGCCGTAATGGAAGGAGCGGGACTTTCGATAGGTCTGAAGCCTTCCGAATCGTAGTCTTTTCCGCCGTCTATGGGCTCTCCGAGAGAATTGAGCACTCTTCCCAGAAGACCGTCACCTACGGGAATGCCGGCTCTCATTCCGGTTCTTGCAACCTCGTCCCATACTCTTATCTCATCATCCTTACCGAAGAGAATTACACCGCAGTCTTCCTTGCGGATATCCTGTACCATTCCCTTAAGTCCGTTGGCAAAAATAAGTATCTCGCCGTATTCGGCTCTTTCAAGTCCCTTGACTCTCGCAATTCCGTCTCCGGCGGATGTGACATATCCGGATCTTCTGAAACGCTTTGAAAGTTTGAACTCATCTACGGTTGTTTTGAGTATGGAAACAACATCTTCATCGGCACCCACTCTTCTGCGGATGTCCTGAAGTTTTTCATTAAACTGTCCGAGCCTTCCTCTTGTACTCCAGTTGTAGACTTCATTTTCACACTTGAGAATGAAACCTCCGCCGAGTGAAGGATCTTCTTCTACGGAAAAATCGATGTCTTCCGCAGTCCTTTCCTCGGTCACATATTTGCCGAGCACAAAATTCCAGATACCCTGAAGCTGCTCTGCGGTGGGAGGCGTGACATAATATAAAACCACTTTGAATGCGGCTTTTTTACTCATTGACCTGCTCCCCCTTATTTTGCCTGTTCAAGGAATCTGTCATAGAGCTGCTTATCCATTTCTTCGCTCTGATCGGCAGTAACGATTCTCTCGGCAGCCTTGGCAACCATATCGGTAATCTCCTGATTGGCGCGTTTTAATCTGATCTGCCTCTCTTCCTCTGCCTCTTTACGTGCTGTTGCCAGAATCTTGTCGGATTCTTTCTTAGCCTGTTCCATCAGGCGCTCATATTCGCTCTTTGCCTGATTTCTTGCCTCGGTAAAGCGGCGCTCTTTTTCTTCCTCGATTCCTTTAATGGAATCCTCGTACTGCTGTCTTGTCTTTTCCGCTTCTTCCAGCTTCTTGTCCGCCTGAGAATACTGCTCGTCAACCTGAGCTTTTCTGGCATCAAGAATCTTATGCACACGTCCGATCAGGAAGATCTTGACGACTGCAAAGAGAAGAAGAACGTTTATTATCGTAAATACGAAATTAATGTCAAATCTGAGCATTTTTCACCTCTAAATTTTTTTAGTTATGATGCACCGCCCATGAAAAGAATGATAAGTATTCCGATAACGAAAGAATAGATTGCGGTTGCCTCCGCAAGTGCTCCTCCGAGAATGAGAAGCTTCATGATCTTAGAATCCGCTTCGGGCTGACGTGCACATGCATCACATGCCTTTCCCGTTGCGAGTCCGAGGCTTACGCCTGCTCCTATACATCCAAGTGCCGCGATACTTGCTCCAAGTGCTACCATTTTGTTTCCTCCTAATAGTCAGCTTATGTTTTTCGCTCTTATTCAAGAGCTTCCTTGATATACATTGATGTCAGAAATACAAATACATATGCCTGAAGTAATCCGTCGAATATGTCAAAATAAAGTGAAAATACGGCAGGCACCAAAACCGGTACGACGGTTTTTAACAGCTCCATTATTACGAATGCACCGACCACATTACCGAAAAGTCGCATGCACAGCGACAGTGGTTTAATTCCGAGTTCCAGAATGTTTATCGGTGTAACTATCGCAACGGGATGAGTAAAGCCCTTCAGCCATCCGCCGATACGTTTCTTTCTGATGGCGGCAACCTGTACCAGAACGATACTCATAATTGCCAGTGCGGCGGTTACGTTAAGGTCTTTGGTGGGCGGTTTCATTCCGATGAGTCCGATGGTATTGGACAATCCGATGAACACAAGGACCGAGAGCAGATAAGGAATATACTCTTTACCTTCCTCTCCTACCATACTCTCTATCAGGCCTTCACCTTTTTCGACGAGCCATTCGGCAAGCGCCTGTCTTCTTGAGATGTGGTCTACCTTAAGTCCCGTTGTGAGTATCAGACACAGCACCAGGACTATCCCGATAACGATCCAGCTTACGACCACGGACTCCGCAATGTTTATCGTGTATCCCGACACGGTAAAAGAAAACGCATCCGCTGTCTCGAGCTGTTCCATTAACTCTTCAGCTATATGCTCCATACTCTTTAACCTTTCGTTTTTTTCTTATTGTTAAGCTTCTTGGGATTTAACTTCTTTTTGGAATGCTTTGTTTTATCCCCTTTTTTGGAAGCCTGCTTTTCTTCTATGACACCCTGCACCATGACGATCCATTTGTCCACGGATTCGGTAAATTCGCCCCATCCGGTCTGAACCTCTCCCTTGGCGCGGCCTTCCGTGTTTTTGATAAGACCGCTCAAGACTTCCTTGAGAAACTCTCTCTGCCCCTCATCCATCCTGTCATAACCGTCAAGCATCTGCCTGATGCTCTTGACCGGATTTAAATATATGGACACAAGATCATTATCCTGACATGCGTCCGCAACCTCAAAGACACAATCTATAAATCTGCTTCTGGCATCCTTATCAAGACCTTTAAGCCAGTTTGCCATTGCGGAATTTACAATCTCCGCGCTTTTACTGAGTGAGTCTTCATACCATAGATCTATGTCCTGCACTATCCAGTTATAAGGATCATGCTGCAAAATACCCGCAGCTTTGTTTTTGACGACGGTATATATGTCATCCGTTTCAAATATCATGCCTATAAGAGAGCTTTTGGGAACAAACTTGTGATACCTGTCCCTGACCCCCGCATAATCTACCTTGCTCCGTACATCTTCCCTGATGGCGGGGCCGTCAAAACTATATATGCCTATTATACGCTTTTTTACGGAAACGGGCGATGCAGCGGACGCATATATTGCATTGAGTCCTCCCTTGGAATGACCGCCCACATAGAAATCGCCTTTTATCACCTTGGAAACGTCTTTAAGATATTTTACGGCTTCCTTTTCACCGGGAATCTCATCCATGATCGACAGATTGGCGTCTTCCTTCCAGCCCACCATATTCTCGTCGGTACCCCTGTAGGCGACGTAGTGAATGCCTTCGGGAAAACTGAAAGTCACCGCGGAAAACTGTATCTGCCTTTCTTCTCCGATGATGTTTACGTACAGATTCATCTTAAGATTGCCGAATCTTATGCTCTCCGACATGAGTTTAAAAAGCTTACGGTTTGGCTTCTCGTATCTCTTGTCCGAAAAAAGACTGTCAAAAGAAGGATTCTTTTTAATATCCTCAAGCGTAACAAAAGAATCCGCATCCTCCGGCCCCGGAACGATGCCGTCAAATTTCAGGTATGAAAACTGGGATAGAATAAGAGCATCCACCTCACCAAAAGGGAGACGTTTGAAAGTCTTGCTTCCGAATTTTTCAAGATATTCAAGAATTGTATCGGACATATACGGCTCCTTTTCACATAACAGAAAAGTGTTGTTGTCAGTCTGTGTTAATAGTATGATACTAAGGTCAAACGTACAAAAACCAAAAACAAGGAGCAGTCATGGACAATAACAAATGGACACCCAAAAGAATATGTGCGATCCTGGTTATAATCTTTTTGGTGATGATATATGTGATGACGCTGGTTGTGGCTATCGTCTGGCCGGGAAACGGCGCTAAGCTTTTTGCAATATGCCTGTTTGCCACTGTCATCGTGCCTATAGTTGCCTACGCATATATCTGGGTCTACACTCAGATAACCGATAAAAGAACCATTGCTTCGGTTCCCAAGGTAGAAGGTGAAGATCTGCTTAATAAGGAAATCCCGGAAGAAACCCCTGAGTCTTCGGATGAGACTTCCGTTTCCAAGTAATCAGTATACCACAAGCAAAGCAAAACAGCCTTGACAAAACAGTTCCCGGGTGACAACCCGGGAAATTTTTATTTTCAGATCTCTACGCCCAGGCTCTTAAGATCCTCATTTGCCTTATCAGGAGTTTCAAAGACAAAGGAATTAAAACCGCATTCTATGGCAGCTTTGACATTCCGCTCCGTATCGTCAAAGAAAACGCATTCGGATGCCTTAAGAGCGTATCTGTCCAGAAGCAGGTTAAAGAACGCAGGATCCGGTTTTACCAGTCTCTCGGTGAAGCTGTAAATACCTCCGTCACAATGCCCGTCAAAGGTAAGAGCATCCCTGCACTCGTTATATGCCTTCTCGGAGAAATTGGAGAGGTAATATACCTTATAGCCTGCGGCTTTTATCTTCTCTATCCAGGGGATAGCATAATCTCTGGGAGTAACCATACCATGGAGATCCGCCAATACTGTCCTCAGGATATCTCCAATCTCGGGATCCAGAGACACAAAGTTTTCAACCACCTCATCATAGCTGATGACACATCTGTCGAATTCATGCCAGTATGGTGTATCTACGGTGCATTTCTCAATTCGGTCTATCATGGCCTCATCAAGGCCCTTATCCTGAAGGAATCCCCTGTATCTGAAATCCGTAAGGACATTGCCGATATCGAATACTATGTTTTTGATCATTTATAAACTCCTAAAAAAAGGGTCAAGGCACCCTCAGCACCCTGACCCCATTGCCTTTGTATTATTTTGAAAGAGGTGACTTGCGGTAGATGATATCATCTCTTGAAGGTCCGTTGGATATCATGGTGATGGGATATCCGATCTCCTGCTCGATGAACTCTACATAGTCGCGGCACTCTTTGGGAAGATCCTCGTAATTCTTGATTCCCCTGATATCGGTCTTCCATCCCTTGAATGTCTTAAGAACGGGCTTACACTTCTCAAGCTTGGAAGTAACGGGGAAGTCCTTAATCTCCTTGCCGTCAAGCTCATAAGCGACGCAGACGGGAATCTCATCAAGGTACTTGAGGATATCAAGAACGGTAAATGCAACATCGGTGGTTCCCTGAAGTCTGCATCCGTACTTGGAAGCTACACAGTCAAACCAGCCCACTCTTCTGGGACGTCCGGTGGTAGCGCCGTACTCTCCGCCGTCTCCGCCGTTTTTCCTGAGCTGCTCCGCCTCGTCTCCGAAGATCTCAGATACGAATGCACCGGCACCTACGGCTGATGAGTAGGCCTTACATACGGTAACGATCCTCTTAATCTCATAAGGAGGAATTCCCGCACCGATCGCACCGTAGGAAGCAAGCGTTGAGGATGAGGTAACCATGGGATAGATTCCGTGATCGGGATCTTTCATGGTTCCGAGCTGACCCTCAAGAAGGATCTTCTTGCCTGCCTTAAGTGCTTCATCAAGGAAAAGAGAAACATCGCATACATAAGGAGCAATGAGATCTCTGTACTCTCTGAGAGTTTTAAGAACGTCTTCAGCCTGAATCTCGGGCTTGTGATAAAGCTCTCTTAAGAGGACGTTTTTCTGAACCAGCACTCTGGGCACCTTCTCCTCAAGAAGCTCATCATCGAAAAGCTCGCTTACCTGGAAGCCGATCTTGGCATATTTATCGGAATAGAAAGGAGCAATTCCGGACTTGGTGGATCCGAATGACTTGCCTGCAAGTCTCTCCTCTTCGTATTCATCGAAAAGAATGTGGTAAGGCATTACAACCTGTGCACGGTCGGATACGAGGATGTGAGGCTTGGGTACGCCCTTCTCCACAAGACCGTTTATCTCACCCACAAGAAGAGGGATGTTGAGTGCAACACCGTTACCTATTATTGAAGTAGTATGTGAATAGAACACTCCCGAAGGAAGCGTATGGAGTGCGAACTTACCGTAGTTATTTACTATGGTGTGTCCTGCATTAGCTCCGCCCTGAAATCTGATGATAATATCGGAATCCTGAGCAAGCATATCGGTCATCTTGCCCTTTCCTTCATCGCCCCAGTTAGCGCCTACGATCGCTGTGACCATTTACATTTCCGCCTTTCTTAAACCTGTCTGTTAACAAACCTTATGTATTATATGACAGCACTTTCATTTAGTAAAGTACTAAATCAAACATTGATCTCCGCCTCGAGTCCGAGAGCCTCGGAATTAGCCTTAAGAACAGGTCTTACAACATCTCTGAGATATACTTCAACCTGTCTGGGAGCACGTCCTACGTAGTTCTCGGGCTTAAGAGTCTTCTTAAGATCCTCGAGATTCATTCCGAAATCGGGATCGGCTGCGATCATCTCAAGGAGATCGTTGTCTCTTCCCTCTTCTTTAACATGCTTTCCCGCTTCCATTGAGAGGGTTCTGATCTTCTCGTGGAGTTCCTGTCTGTTTCCGCCGTTCTTAACCGCATCCATCATGATATTCTCGGTAGCCATGAAAGGAATCTCGGCCATGAACTGCTTCTCGATAACTTTGGGATAAACTTTCATTCCGCCGGGTGCGGTGATGTTCATACAAAGATCGAGGATTCCGTCGGTGGCAAGGAAGCCTTCGGGAACGGAAAGTCTCTTATTTGCGGAGTCATCCAGTGTTCTCTCAAACCACTGAACGCTTGAAGTGATGGCAGGATTAAGAGCATCCACCATTACATATCTGGAAAGAGATGCGATTCTCTCGCTTCTCATGGGGTTTCTCTTGTATGCCATTGCGGAAGAACCGATCTGGCTCTTCTCGAAAGGCTCTTCAACCTGCTTTAAATGCTGGAGAAGTCTGATATCGTTGCTCATCTTGTGAGCCGATGCGGCGATTCCCGCAAGCACATTGATAACCCTGGTATCTACCTTACGTGAATAGGTCTGTCCCGATACGGGATAAACATCATCAAATCCCATCTTCTTAGCGATCATGGGATCGATCTTGTCGATGGTCTCATCATCTCCGTTGAAAAGCTCCTTGAAAGAAGCCTGGGTTCCGGTAGTACCCTTTGAACCGAGAAGTTTAAGGGATCCGAGTACATAATCAAGATCCTCAAGGTCGATCATGAACTCATTAAGCCAGAGGGTTGCTCTCTTGCCTACGGTTGTGGGCTGAGCGGGCTGGAAATGAGTAAATGCAAGGGTGGGAAGATCCTTATATTCGTCCGCAAACTCTGCAAGGTTGGAAATAACATTGAGAAGCTTCTTACGAATGAGAAGGAGTGCTTCCTTCATAAGGATAATATCGGTATTGTCGCCTACATAGCAGCTGGTAGCTCCAAGGTGAATGATTCCCGCAGCCTTGGGGCACTGCTGGCCGTATGCGTAAACATGGCTCATTACATCGTGACGAACCTGCTTCTCACGCTCTTTGGCCACATCGTAATTGATATCCTCGGCATGGCTCTTAAGCTCATCGATCATCTCCTGAGTGATGACGGGCTTTCCGTTCTCGGAAAGTCCGAGTTCCATCTCGGTCTCGGCAAGTGCGATCCAGAGCTTTCTCCAAGTACGGAATTTCTTATCCTGTGAAAAGATAAACTGCATCTCCCTGCTTGCATAACGCTCGGAGAGAGGACTTGTGTAACGATCAGTAGCCATGGCAATTCCTTTCTAAATCAAACGGGTAAACTATTACGCAAAACAGCGGAGTTTTTACACTCCGCGTTTTATTTTATAACTCTTTGCCTGTAAGAAGCTTGTAAGCCTGCAGATATTTCTCGATTGTCTTGTCGACGATTTCCTGAGGAAGGGTCCAATCGTGCTTTCCGTCATTAGCCTTGAGCCAGTCACGGGCGAACTGCTTATCGAAGGAAGGCTGTCCCTTTCCTGCTTCATATCCCTCAAGGGGCCAGAATCTGGAACTGTCGGGAGTGAGCATCTCATCCGCGAGAACGATGTTACCGTCCTCATCAAGTCCGAACTCGAATTTGGTATCTGCGATGATTATGCCTCTTGAAAGAGCATACTCTGCACACTTCTTATAAAGAGTGATGGTAAGTTCCTTAAGCTTTGCGGCATACTCCTCACCTTTTCCGGGATAGTACTTCTCAAGGTGGGCAATGGACTGCTCGTAAGAAATATTCTCGTCATGGTCACCGATCTCAGCCTTGGTTGAAGGGGTGTAGATGGGCTCAGGGAGCTTCTCCGACTCCTTAAGTCCCTCGGGAAGGGTGATACCGCAAACGGTGCCGTTCTTCTGATATGAAGCCCAGCCGCTTCCGGTGATATAGCCTCTTACGATGCACTCAAGAGGAAGCATCTCAAGCTTTCTGCACATCATTGAGTTACCGGTGAACCGGGGCTGTCTGAAGTACTCGGGCATTTCATTATTGTCCACGGTGATCATATGGTTGGGAACAATGTCCTTGGTAAAATCAAACCAGAACTTTGAGATCTGGGTAAGGACGGTGCCCTTCTTGGTAACGATGTTGTGAAGGATTACATCAAAGCAGCTGATCCTGTCGGTAGCTACCATGATCAGAGAATCTCCGTTGTCATAGATCTCTCTTACTTTTCCCTCTTTAACCGGCTTAAGTTCTTCCATTTTTTATCTCCTCTTAAAGGTCAGTTTAAAGACCCAAATAATATACACTTTTATGCCCCCGGTTGCAATATCAATCCGTCAGTGACGCACGGGCGTAATTATATTTTTCTGCTCATGATCGCTTCGCCGGTAATTTCTAAGGAATGCATTCCATCCCATGCATCTTCCGGTGTCGCTCACATTCGACTTCCTGTCTCATGTTCGCTGATTTTGCCATCCGGGCAAAATCCCACCTGTTTTCATGAGGCATTCCAAGAAATTTCACGGCTTGCTCAAATGTCGCATAAAAATATAATTACGCCCGCACGCCGCTGACTGAATCTTATTCTGTTTCCGGATCGAATTTTTCGGTCATTTCGAGGATCTCGCCGGCATACATGGGATAAGCCTTGGCGAGGGATGTGATCTCCTCTTTGGCGGAGCGGGCCCTGGTCTCGTTATAGTCGATCTGCTCGCGGAGCGACTGGCGCCTTAATATGTATCCGTGACGCAGCTCCACCATCTCGCGTTTATCGAGAAGGGCCGGGATCTGGTCCAGCCATCTTCTGGGACGGGCGACATGATATTTACTCAAAAGTCTTATCAGATCATCTTTTGCAATCTCGGCTCCTGCGGAATTTTCATTGAAGGCTCTTCTTTCTTCCGCTTCCTGAGTGTACATTCCCCAGAGATCGTCCAGTTCCTTGCCGTTTTTGCATTCAAACTTTATGTACAGGTACTGAAGAAGATTCCTGTTATTGACGTATCTTATCTTAACCGTGTTCTGAAGCTGGATAAGTTTTCCCATATTTCCGGAAGCTTTGGAAAGCTCCTTATTGGCATCTATATACTTAACGCACACTACGGTAAGTGCTATGGCAACAGTTGCTATTGCAAGGAAATAACCGATGTATACGGTCATTCCGAAGGCAAACTGCATTATTGCCAGGATTATCATAAGAGCCGCAGCGGCCACGGTGAAAATAACAGCCATGCCGCGCATATTCTCCATGGTCTCGTCAAGCTCCGATTCCCTGAATGCAAGAGCCTTTCTCTCACCGTCGAGTCTCTTTAAATCCTTCTTGATAAGAACTGCCATGCGTTCGTTTTCTTTTATCTTGGAAAGTCCCTCGGGGATTTCCTTCTCCCTTCTCCTGAGGGAAGCAAACTGCTCATCGGTAAGAGGGGATTTTCTGGTCCTGAATTTTTCGATATCGCTTTCGTAGCTTTCAATCTGCCTTGCAAGGGCGTCAATCTCGTGCCTCTGCTTATCGGGAAGAGCTTCGATCTCTTCCATATCCTTCAGGTAAGATGTCACGAGATCGTACTCATTTCTGAGAAGATCCATTTCCCTGCTGCCTTCGGCAATCTGTTCGAGACACTCAGCCACATATCTCGTACGCTGAGTCTGGTCATGAAAATCAATGCCTTCCCTGTCGTATACGATTTCCTCGTTTTCTTCTTCGGCGAAGGCATGCTTTTTACCCGATGCAATTTTAAACAGTTTTGATAAAAATCCCATTTTTCCTTAACCGACAGGCATCTGACTTCTGTACTTGTCCTTGAGACCTTCAAGGATATGCTCGTTATCGCGTGATATGTCATTGTAATCCATGGACTCTTTGGTCTTCTTCATGATCTGATGCGACATACCCTCTCCGCATGATTCGTATTCTTTTTTCAGAGAATCGATTTCTCCGTCGATTGCGATGGAATCGGGACCCAGTTCCGGATGAGTCGCAACATACTTAACAAAATCGGGGCCCGACATGGAAAGCCTGAGAGATGCGATATAGCTGTGACGATGTGCGGGAGTATCCTCACACTCGCATGCTTTCTTAAAGGATGCTGCCGCCAGTCTGTATTTCATCATGCCGGCATATGAACATCCGAGATTGTGATATACATTTCCGAGAAGCGAAAGCGAAGCCTGTGAAGTTGTGGCATCCAGTCCTCCGCACTTTGCAATAACATTTCTGTACGCATGGATCGCCGCTTCGAAATTGCCGCTTTCCGACAGATTGTCCGCCTGCTTCTTCTGCCTTTCGAGAGTGGACATTCCAACGCCCATGGTAAGCATTTTGCAGATTTCAAATACGGTGGCCCTGTCAAAGAGTCCGGTGTATTCGAGAATATATCTGCAGAAATCGCCGAGGGTGCCTTTTGCGGCAACGATACCCGCAAGCGCATCCGCAAGTTCCTTAAGTCCCAGATCTCTGTAAATCCATTCCAGAAGAGGTTTGTTCATTATCTGCTCATCGATAAGAACAGCATTCTCCTTAAAGGCAACACAAAGCTCCTCTATGCAATAAACCGGGATCTCGATTGCCGGCATTACATAGGGGACCTGAGAATATATTCCGATGCTGAGAGATATTCTTGATGCCATTACGGAAGTTTTATCTCCTCTTCCCATTTACGGGCCTTGGTCTGGGTAAAAGCACCGAGTCCCTTGTCTTCTATAACGATACTGAGCTGTCCGGGACCCGACATGGTCGCCGTCAGTTTCATTCTGGTCAGTTCACCTTCATATCCTTCAAGTGTGATGATAACGTCCGAATTACCGCCGCCGATGATGGACGACAAGGTAAGAGTTATATCATTTCCTCCGGATATGTAGAATTCCAGTTCCGCTTCCGCTTCGTACCAGCAGGTGCCGGCATCCAGCAGTGCGTAGTAAACATCGCTTCCCTGGCTTAAGATGTTCATTCCGATATTTGCGGAAAGCTTATCCTCGCCGAGGAATATATAAGGTGAAGGTTCTCCGGGAGTTTTAAGCTTTTCCAAAAGGGCATATACGGCACCTTTGGAAAAGAGATTGGTTCCTCCGTAAACCTTACCCCTGCTGCACATGAACTTGAGTGAATTGGATATTGCTTCTTCGGCAAAGTCCTCACCCACAAGATAGTAGGAATATTCCTGTCCGAATTCCCTTCCGCCCTGAGCGGCTTTAAGAAGCAGGTTATCCAGTTCATCGGGAAGTGCGCCTCTTCCCGCAGGAAGTTCGAAATATGAATTTTCCGCATAGACCACCTGAGGTGTCGTGCGCCTGTTAAGAGGAAGCTTTGTCTGAGTTATGTATTTATCGTCTACGGTGAACAGGATGGGATTAAGATGCATCCTGTCTTCACCCTGATTGGAAACATAATAGAAAAAGCTCTCAGAATGACTGAGGAAAAATACCTTATCGGTCTTGATATGAAGACTCTTCAGGCATTCCTTTATAAGCTCCATGGCTCTGTCGGTAACTTCCGGAAGTGTGAACATAACCGCTTCCATTCTGTCGGAAGACCCCACATTCTGCAAAAGCCCGAAGGCTCTCTTCAGATACAGGGTAAGAAGCGAATCCGCTCCGTAAACAAGACCGTCTATCTGAGTGTCTTCACCGGTAAGAGCCTTACTGTACAGTCCCGTGACAAGAATACTCTCACCCGCATCGGATGAGGTAAAGGCTTCTTTTCCGAAGAACCACTGTCCGGCACCGTGTCTCTTGGAAAGTGCCACTGGGATAACATACTCCTCGCTTCCCGCAACCAAAGAGACCGTGCGGATATCTCCGCGGTCGGAGCAGTAGCTGATACCGCAGGAAACATCGCTCAGATCGAAGCCGACTATATATCGTTTTCCGGAGCTTCCAAAGCCCCCGGGAAGTTTAAGCATATCACTCCAGACTGAACAGTTTTTTGTTCAAAAATTCTTTTCTGTAATATTCGTCGTAAAGCTTATCGAATGTGTCGTAATCCTGAAGGGTGTTGCTGACAAGCATATCGGATATCAGCCCGAACACGGATCCTTCGGAAGCGCCCAGCACATCATTTTTCCTGAGTACTCCGCTGGTCTTAAGCTCCGATCCGGCAGCCGTCTCCTCGGTTATATAGTACTGAACACATTCTCCGAAAAAGAGTACGAACTCTTTGAAGCATACTCCTCCGCATACATCTCTCATGCGTTCTTCTTTATACTTGCAGTCTTCTTCCGAATCGCCCGCAAATGTGTAATGGATGATCGCGGTATTTCCCTCGGATGCCCTGTAATCGATAATGGTACGGTCATGCATTACATCCAGTACTTCGAGAAGATCCGTTCTCAGATCACCCTCGGGGAATGCTTCTTCGGACAAAAAGCTCTGGAACATTCCCAGATGAATACGGTCTTTCATCATCATCTCAAGAAGAGAGATTATCCTGACTCTTATCTCATCGGTGATCTCCCTGGGAGATTCCGAATAATATTTCAGATAAGCAAGGGATGCTTCCTTGGGAAGAGCTTTAAAATCCGTCTCGTATTTTTCGAGTTCCGCAAATACGCTCGGAGCGATCAGCTTCTCATGTACGAAATAATCGTAACAGGACTGAAGCAGGAATGCCCTTACCACTTCCGTATCGGGATCGTCTATCAGATAATCCTCGAAGATCTCGTTCCTCTCACCCACAAATGCCCCGCTGTAGAGCATCTGTATGATCATTCTCTCTTCTATGCCCTTACGGTTGACTCCGTATCCGCCGGACATTCTCCAGATATTTCTCAGATCCTTGCACTGACCGGAATAATAATCCGACAGATACTGAAGGATTATTCCGTCCTTTTTGCCCAGGCTTACGCAATAGATTGCGGATGCGGTAAGTATGGGATCTTCGCCTTCCGTATCGATAAGCCTTCTGTCCAGGAATGTCTGCATATATCTGGGATCCGCAAAATAGGGTCCGCAGGCTTTGATTAATTCATATATAGGCTTATAGTCCGCAGTCATGAGCATCAGTCTCATAACTTCGCACTTATCCTCGGCATTCATAAGTCCGGGATGAAGATTCTTAAGTCCGTTTATAAGAGACAGTCTGTCGCCCTTAAGAGCAAAGTAATCAAGAAGCCTGAGCATATAAGAATCCGCAACGCTTCTTTCAAGTTCCTGAGATGCGGCAAGATTCTGATACCTGAGGATATTACTTTCATCAACCGTAACTTCTCCCTTAGCGGTATGAAGAATGTTCATGTTGAATCTGTCGTTGTCATAAACACAGTCCGCAACAGCCTTTATGAACTTACCGGGAAGCATGAGTTTTTCGAGGGTATAGTCGGAGCTCTTTACATATCTGTTGCCGTAAGAGTCTTCAAGTGCAACCACGTAATCGTTGCCGTATACGGATATCCATCCGTTGCCCTCACCCAGCTTATATTCCCACGGATTTTTAAATCCCTTTTGATATACATATGCCTTAACATACTTGGAATCCGATGACTGGAGCCATACGGAATAAAGCATGTCCGCAAATATCCTTGCATTGTTTCTGTCAAGGGATGCGGGATTGATAACATCGTAATAAACCGCGGCCAGGTGTCTGGTGATAACTCCCTTGCCGATTTGGTCCATCGCAAAGCTTTCCATCTTGGGAAGATATACATCAAAGAGAGGACCTATGTCTCTCTTGTGCCTGATCACATAATGATAAAGGCTTCCTGTATGTACTGCATCGAGAGTATCGGACATGGAGAAATATTTGAGGACATTCATGGGAATGTCTTCGAATGAATCTTCGCCGAGACTCATAATGTAATTCTCATAGAGGTTGGTAAGTCTGATATCCTCCTGGGCCGCTCTCTTATACCAGACCGCAGCCTGCTCGTCACGTCTGAAGCTTCTGATAAGCTGCGAGCAGATTTCCTCCAGGATACGGTTGTCGGGACTTACTTTATACATTTCCTCAAGTGCTCTTAAAAGCATGGGAAGCGCGGTACGGCTTCTTCCGGAAATGTAGAGAAGGTTTTCTTTGATCTCCTCGCCGAGGATACCTCTCTTAAGGCCGAAGAGGATCGTTCTCAAAGTAAACCTGTCAGGTTCGGATGCCAGGGAAGGGTCTTCTTTTAACAGAAGTGTTCCCTCGGCATAAATAGCGGGGCTGTTACAGTCTTCCTCGCTGAGTTTTCTGAGTGCGTTCCAGAATGCGGGGATATCATTGTTTTCAGCGAAACGTGCTTTCGAATAGATCCATCTTACACGCCAGTCATCCCTGTAACGTTTGGACATTTCCTCAAGATGTTTGCGTGCTTTGCTCACGGTCTTGTCATCACCGGTGAGTATTCTCAGGTAATCGAGATATGCATTATCAAGCACGAGGGATTTTGAATCCACCGCTCTGTTGTTATCGTTTTTCTCAAGAAGCTGCGAAGCGTAATCGCAAGTCCACTGAGCCTCGCTGTCCCTTCCCTGAAGCATAAGGACATGAGCCTGCATAAGCTTAGCCGTTATATCGTACTCATCAAGAGTAAGTATATGATCTATAAGCCTGCTGACCTCAGCGATATAAGTGTTTCTCTCTATCTCGCCGAGTATCTTGCTGACATAGATCTTGGTAACCCTGACAAAGAGTGTTTTCTTGGAATGCTCCTCACCGGCGGTTTTACTCTTACCGCCCACACTGAGCCATACGGGTATAACAAGCTCGGTATATGAATTGGACAGGATTATCTTGCCGGGATGAAGTCCCGATGCACACGCGGATGAATCCACGAAGAATTTGAGCGAGCAGATATTTCCCGAAAAATCATCGGCATTAAGCACCGACGTTTCCGAGAAAAGAAAACCGCCTTCGCATTTAACATCAAGATGAGTGTAACCCCATCCGTCCTTGCCTATCTCGACGGATACTTCCTTAAGTCCCATACCGCGTTCGGAGGAAGAAACTGATACATTGACCTCCCCTTGCCTGAACGTGTAATTGACGCGGTTCTTTTTGCCCGCGTAGATAAGGAACTCCTCCATATTCAGTTCATTGCCCCTCTGCGCGGAAAGAGCCTTATATGCAAGCTTTGTCTGCGTATCGGAATCAGCTATGACATAGGGGAAATTCTTTGAATAGAAAAGTGAGAGTGCTTCCTTCCACTCAGCCCTTGCCAGGTTGGTGAAATGGAACAGGTTCTTAACGGGTCCTATGGAAGAATCGGGAACCGATCTTACGATATTGACCGAAAAAGGGATATAGTACTCTCCCATATTTGAAATGATGGAGAAAACACCTTTTACATTGTCTCCCTCATTGCAGTATGCGGGATTAAGTCTGTAGGTGATCTCGGAGTCTTTGCCCGTAAGGGTATCCGAAATGAGCACCATCCTCAGATCGGATGATACTACCTTTCCCTCGGGGATCACATTGGATGACGAATAAACGTGGAAAGAACCTTCGTATTCCTCACCTGCGAGAACGTCCAATTCTATCCTGGAACAGGAAAAATCAAGAGAAAGATCTTCAGATGTGTAATTGCCCTGTAATATTCTCGAAAGAACTCGGCGCATGTATCCTTCTCCACCTTCACAAAGATACATAAAGTATACCAAAAAACGCCTGTTTAGTAAACCAAAAACGCCCCGAAGAAACGCGGATTTCTTCGGGGCATTTACAGTATTTACGTATTATTTTTCACCTGCAAGCATAAGGAGAATATCATTGCTTCTGGTGATGAATGTCGCCATGTCATCTGCGGAAAGAGGAGCCTGCTGGATCTTGGCAAGATCATAGAGCTGCTCGCATATCATGCGGGTGTTTTCTCCGTCTTCATGCTCGGTAACATACTTTACAAGAGGATGTCCGGCATTGAGGATAAGGGTTTCTCCCTCGCTTCCGAAGCTGCCCATATCCATTCCCCTTGCAGCATACATCTTCATCATATCCTGCATTCTGCGGGTTTCCTCTGAAAGGGTAAGCATTGAAGCGACCTTCTTATTCTTAAGCTTCTCAACCTTGATGGTGATCTTATCCTTCTTGAGCACCTTCTTCATGATGCCTTCTACCTTGGTTGTAAGCTCCGCAAGCTCTTCCTCTGCCTTCTTGGAAGTCTTGGTCTTCATAGCATCGGTGACATCGGCATCGATACGCTTGAATCTGATTCCCTCATTCTTGCTCTCAAGCTGCTGGATGAAAGGCATATCGATGTTGTGGGTAAGAATAACCGCATCCATCTTGGAAGCCTTGAACATTGCGATGTACTGGCTCTGCTGCTGAGGATCGGTGACATAGTAGATGGTCTTCTCCTTCTTCTCGTCGTCCTTAGCTTCTTCAGAAGTTTCTTCGGTATTCTCCTCTGCGCTCTCCTCAGTCTTATCTGCTTCCTCATCCTCGCCGTCGATGGGCTTGGTTTCAAGGCACTCGGGAAGAGTCAGGTACTTTCCGTCGATGTTCTTGAAGAGGATGTAATCATTCATCTTGGTGCAGAACTTATCATCCTTGAGGCATCCGAATTTGATGAAGGGAGCAATGTCATCCCAGTATTTCTCGTAATCTTCCTTCTCGGTCTTGCACATTCCGGAAAGCTTCTCGGCAACCTTCTTGGAGATATACTCCTCGATCTTGGCTACGAAGCCGTCATTCTGAAGTGCGCTTCTGGAAACGTTAAGAGGAAGATCGGGACAATCGATGACACCCTTAAGGAGCATCAGGAATTCGGGAATTACCTCTTTAATGTTGTCAGCTATAAATACCTGATTATTGTAAAGCTTGATGGTTCCGTCAAGCGAATCGTACTCCATATTGATCTTGGGGAAGTACAGGATTCCCTTCATGTTGAAAGGATAATCCATATTCAAATGGATCCAGAAAAGAGGCTCTTTGTAATCCTGGAATACCTTGCGGTAGAACTCCAGATACTCTTCTCTTGTGCACTCCGAAGGAGTCTTGGTCCAAAGAGGAGTGGGATCGTTGATGAGTTCGGGGCGCTTTTTGATCTTTAATCTCTCTTTGCCCTTAACCTCTTCCGTTCCGTCATCCTTCTTCTCTACGGTAGGATGGATCTCTTCTACGACGACATCGTCATCTCTCTTATCCTCGAGATCGATGGTCTCCGTGGAATCGTCACCCGCCTTGGACAAGAAGATCTCTGTGGGCATGAAGCCGCAGTACTTCTTGAGAACTTCTCTTGCCTTGTATTCATTGCAGAACTCAAGGCAGTCCTCATTTACATACAGAGTGATCTTGGTTCCGACCTCAGCCTTATCTCCGTCCGCGATGCTGTATGATGTGCTTCCGTCGCACTCCCAGTGAACGGGCTTTGCTCCCTCTTTGTATGAAAGGGTATCGATGTGGACTTCATCCGCGACCATGAATGCGGAATAGAATCCGAGTCCGAAATGTCCGATGATCTGATCGGAATTGCTCTTATCCTTATACTTCTCAATGAAATCGGTAGCTCCGGAAAATGCGATCTTGGTAATATATTCCTCTACCTCTTCGGCAGTCATTCCGAGTCCGTTATCGATAATGGAAATAGTCTTCTCGGCGGGATCGAGAACAACATCGATTCTGCCCTTGAAACCTTCGGGAAGTTCATACTCTCCCATCATATCCAGCTTCTTAAGCTTGGTAACCGCATCACATCCGTTGGATACCAGCTCACGATAGAAAATATCGTGGTCAGAGTACATCCACTTCTTGATTATCGGGAATATATTTTCGCTGTCTATCGAAAGATTTCCCATTTTTTCGTTCATAAAAATCGCCTCCTTATAGCGCGTAATGCTAAACCACGATTATCATCTTATGACCGCCTATTTTTAAAGTCAAGAAAAAATTAGCACTCTTTTGGCAAGAGTGCTAACAAAGTGCCTGAAACCCTTATATTTTCTGCATTTGGAGATATCTAAAAGTTTTATAAAGGTGACATTGGGGACGCTTCTATTTTGTCACCCGGTGACAAAATAGAAGCGTCCCCAATGTCACTTAATCTTCCATATCGGACAGATACAAATCATGGATCATGTCCAGCTGGGCGATCATTGTTGTGGCTTCCCTGCCGTAGGCCTTGGAGCATTTGTGGGAAACCTTGGCGTGTTCTTCCTGATGATCATCCATTTCGACGGTCATTTTGACCGCACCGATCTCGAGCTCATTATCAAGATGTGCAATGACCTCTTCTATGAACTCATCGGTTGCTTCCCTTTCGGGATATTCTATTCCTCTGTATTTTTCCTCGTTCATACCTGTCAGCCTTCGGCTCCGGCTTCAAAACCGGCTTCAACATTGGCAGCTCTGAGAAGTGTTCTGATGGAATTACGGTCAAGGTTAATCTGCTCTCCGAAGGGATTAATGGACACTCCCTTAACATCGTTTACGGAAAGAGCATAATCAAGGATCCAGATAATACCGGTCTCAAGAAGTTCGTGACCTGCTCCGAGATTTTTTTGTTCGTTTCCGGTAAATACGGGGATCCACACTCCGTCGGATGCACCCACAAGTGAGATGGAAATAGGTCTTGATCCGTCCGCATTCTTTTCATTTGCCACATCATCGAATGTAGCGCCCTTTTTGAGGATCTTTACGGAGGTAAGAACGGTCTCGTTTCTGTTTATGAAACCGACAAGCTCTTCTCTGAACTCGAGATCCGTCTCATCACTTTTGCGGAACACATAAGCATTGACCGCTTTTTCAAGTTTTGCACAAGCATCGTTAAGAGCCATTTCACACCTCCGGTATAGTCAGTTTATCATTCGTATCTGAAATCAGCCGAATCATTTTTGAAATTGGGATTGAAGCAGGCATCAAAGCCCTTCATGGCGGGATGAAGTTCATAGAGTCTCTCCATCTCCGCAATCCTTCTCTTGGTCTTCTCGCTGTCCTTATCGTCAAGTCCTCTGCTTACGGACTCATAATGAGTAAGTGCAACATCGGGTCTTAATACATTTCTGTAACCCTTTTCGAGAAGTGAGAAGCAAAGTGCAACATCGTTATAAGCGATGGTAAGAGTCTCTTCAAAGCCTCCTGCTTCTTTAAACTTATCGGCGCAAACCATTAACGCAGCGCCGGTAACAACGGCAAAATTGTAAGGAAGAAGATTTCTTCCGCCGTACATTACGATATCCTTATCCTCTATGCCGTAGAATGCATGTCCGGGACCTGCGGCGGTATTAACTACTCCGCAATGCTGGATGGCGCATCCCTTGGGATAATAAAGCTTACATCCCACCGCTCCCACATGGGGCAGTTTTGCATGACCTGCCATTATACCGAGCCAGCCGTCTCCGTGGACTTTAATATCGTCATTCAAAAAGAGAATAATATTTCCCTTGGCATGAGATGCACCGATATTGCACATCCTGGAAAAGTTAAACTTGAGAGGCTCGTATACATACGAATCACCGTAGCCTTCAAGAAGCTTTTCGTATTTGGCTTTATTCTTATCGTTCGATCCGTTATCCACTACGATGACTTCGAACTTAACTCCCGCAGGAACTTCATGAATACTGTCGATACATCTCTTCAGGACTTTGAAATTATCCTTGGAGGGAATGACTATACTTACCAGGTCATCGTCATCCGTCTCGTAAACAGGGAAGCACTGAACCACTTCTTTAAGGGGACACCAGACTATATGTCCTTTGAATCCTCTTCTTTCGAGGGCTTCTTTTTTCAGATTCTCGCTGGCGGCTTTCAGGTATTCCTTGGCTCCCATATCAAGTGCGGTGGAACCCTGTATTTCTCTCCAATGATAAAGAATCTGAGGCACATGTCCGATGTTGTCTGTGATCTCGGAAATGCGCATTATAAGGTCGTAATCCTGTGCTCCGTCAAATCTCTTATCAAATCCGCCGATTTTGTCCACAAGTGATTTTCTGACCACACAAAGATGGCATGTGTACATGATGGACATAAAAGAATCCGGCGACCAGTCGGGCTTAAATTTGGGATCATGACGTTTTAAGCCGTCTTCCGTGAGCATATCCTCATCGGAATATACCATGTCGGTTCCGGGATGCTCATTTATATATCTGACCATCTCGAGGAGCGAATAAGGCTCGAGAAGATCGTCGTCATCCACAAGTGCAATGAACTCTCCCTTTGCAATGGAGAGCGCGGAGTTGGTATTTTCCGAGATCCTTCCGTTTTCTTTTCTCCAAAAAACATGGAAGTTATCGTACTTTGCTTCGTACTCTTCAAGAGTCTTTCTGACACTTTCCAGGCCGGAATTATCATCGGAAACACAGACTTCGAAATTCTTATAAGTCTGCTCCATACATGAATCGAGGCAGGGTCTTAAGAATCTGTCTTCGATGTTGTAAACGGGAATGATTATGGAAACAAGAGGCCGGTACTCAAGGTCATCAGGATGAGGAACCTGCGCCTCCCTTTCTCTTACAAGCTCATCATATTCGACAGGTTTGATACCGTAAAAAAGAGTTCTCGACCAGGACTCTCTCAAACTCTTTCCGGAAAAGATCTGTCTTATGAAATACTTAAGTCTCACAAAACAGATCCTCATTACGGTTTTAAAACCTTTTTGTTTTACTTTTGATATAAATAATCTGATCATGACAAAGGAACAAAACCTACCTTCTTACAAACCTTGGCAAGAGTCTTGTTAGCGACTCTGGATGCTCTTGCGGCACCGTCTTTATAAACGGATTCAAGATATGCCTTATCCTTAATGATCCTGGAAGCTTCTTCCCTGATGGGGCGAAGAGTTTCGATAACCGCTTCACCTACCGCAGGCTTGAATACTCCGTATCCTTTACCGTCAAATTCCGCTTCGATCTCTTCGAATGTCTTGCCGGTGATGGTGGAATAGATATTCATAAGATTGGATACACCGGGCTTACCTGCCTTATCGTATCTTACGCACTTTTCCGTATCGGAATCGGTTACCGCACGCTTAAACTTACGTGCAATGGTATCGGGATCATCCATAAGGAATACGCATCCTTCGGGAATGGATTTACTCATCTTCGAATCGGGAGTGGTGAGTCCGTAGATACGCGCACCGGTCTTGGCGATATAAGGCTCGGGAATCTTGAATACATCGCCGTAGATGGAATTAAATCTGGTGGCAATGTTTCTGGTAAGTTCCACGTGCTGCTTCTGGTCTTCACCGACAGGCACATAATCGGGACGGTACAGCAAAATGTCAGAAGCCATAAGTGAAGGATATGCAAACAGGCCCGCGTTGATATTGTCCTTATGCTTCTCGGACTTATCCTTAAACTGGGTCATTCTTGAAAGCTCACCGAACTGTGTATAGCACTGGAGAATCCAGCCGAGCTGTGCATGCGCGGGAACCTGGGACTGGATGAAAAGAGTGTTCTTCTCGGGATCAAGTCCGCACGCAATATAAAGAGCAAGCTGCTCAAGGGTTCTTCTCCTAAGTTCAGCAGGCTCCTGTCTTACGGTGATGGTATGAAGATCTGCCATAAAATAATAACAGTCAAACTCTTCCGTCCTGGCACCCCAGTTCTTGATTGCTCCGAGGTAATTGCCCAGGTGAAGATCACCACTGGGCTGAATTCCGGAAAGCATTACTTTCTTAGCGGGTGCCGCATCGGAAGGAGCCGGCTGCACATTCTTTATTTCGTCCATTAAAATCTATCTCCGATCATTTTATTTCCGAACCGATCTTTGCTACAAGATCCTTGTATTCATCTTCGGTCAGTTCCTTACCCGCATCCAATACGGGAGCTTTTCCGAAGTCTTCGGCACTTTGATATTTGGGGATTATATGGAAAAGAAGATTCTCATCAACATCTTCAAAATACATATAATCGATGGCATCGGGCTTGAATACTTTCTTAACCGCCTTGGCAACCCTGATCATGTCCGCATGGAAGGAGTCTCTTTCAAGTGCGGTCATGGCAAGATACTTGGCCTTCTTCTCCTTATTGACGACGACACAGTGGCCCGATGCACTCTGGTCTCTCATAAGGTATGCTATGGAGGAATTGAATTCCTTTATGGGGAAACCGTAGCTTTCCTCATTTTCCATACGGTCCGCTTTGACCTTTTCATCCATGTGCTTGTGGATCTTCTGATAGGTTTTGTATGCGGCCGCAAATTTCTTATCATCGCCCAGGATATGATGGACGACCTGATCGCTTATGATATCAAGTATTTCATTAACCGTGGCATCAAAGTTCTTTCTGAACTTTCTGATGTCATAGTTCGAAACAAAATAAAGCATCTGGGCATGGTGCTTCTTATGAAGCTGCATGTCCTCGTAGCGGACTTCCTCCATAAGTTTTTCTTCAGAGTAGAAATGAAAGCCGGTGTAATCCCTAAGACTGTTTACGAGACCGAGGATTTCCTGGTCCGTAACATTTTCCCCGCCCTTCATACTCATCTGTTCTATGGTACGTCCTATGGAGAAAAGCTGCTTATGCTGCTCATCAATTTCAGGAATGCCGGTCTCATAGTGCTCGGACCAGTCAAACTTAATGGATGCCATATGCCCTCACCTATTTTCTGTAACCCATCTCAGCATGATGTCTTTCTTTTTCTTCATACATCTGATTGTCCGCTGACTTAAGAAGATCTTCGGGAGTATGTATATCTTCTTTCGGATAAAATGCCATTCCGCAGCTGATGCTGATCTTGATGGGGAAAGTTCCCGCTTTGTTAAATGCTTCTACATTCGATCTCAGATTCTTCGTATAACTGTCGATCATTCTGGGATCGTCTATCTGAGGTATTACAACAACGAATTCGTCTCCGCCGTATCTTGCCAGGAAATTATGGCCGCTTGAAAACGACTGCCTTATGATCTCTGCAACTTCCCTGAGTGCGACGTCACCCATGTCATGACCAAGTTCGTCGTTGATGTTCTTGAATTTATCAAGGTCCATGAGGATAAGTGTAAGTCTTTCCTCGGACTCGGGGAATACGCGCTCAACAAGGTACTTATCAAGGCTTCCCCTGTTATTGAGGCCGGTAAGCGCATCGATTGAAATCTCATCCTGTGACCTGTTGATGTACAGGATCAGCATACTGATACTTGCAAGGGGCCAGATAAGACTGATGCCGAATGCGTTAAGCTGAATTATCGCGCCGAGGAAAGGAGCAACTACGAATCCCGCAAGGATAAGATACTCTCTCCTGATACTTGCCAGCATTTCTTTTCTCCTCATATACATGATCCAGAACGATGTATAGAGAAGATATCCCATAACAAGGAATGCCAGAGGACTGCTCAAAGGTCCTCTCTCATAATGATTACCGTTTCCGATTACGAAAATAAAACGGGTAAGAGGATTGGTTAGCATAAGGACCAAAACAAGAGCAAAGGGAACGATCGATGTAACAATAATCTCGTTCTTGGTCTTAACCTTCCTAAGCACTCTGTAGTGTACATAATCGTTCCAGACGATGACCGCTCCTATTTGGAATATGTAATAGAAAGTATTGTCTATGTACAGAAGTGTCCTGACCGCCGAACCGGATCCTCCGTCCAGAGCCCACTGGAACAGATCCGTAAGAAGCACCAAAAGCAACACAAGGAATGCTCTTCTCATGTAGCGAACATCCTGCGTGTTGTCGAAGCTCATATAACAGGTGAGGATCAGGATCACCATTACGATGACCGCAAAGGCATCAACACCTATGTTAAACAACAAAAACGCATCCATATGATTTCTCCCGGTTTTTCAGAATCACCAAACATAAACATTATGCCAGACTCTGTAGTACCCCCCTCCGAGCCTTTCGGCCTGTAAGACTATATTGCAGTTCGAAGCACCTATAGTCTTAAGAGCGCTGTTCATATAGCCGCTCAAATGATTGCCTTTACCGTATTCACTCTCAATTGTTCTGAAAAGTGATTCCGGAACGACGTTATAAAAACAATGATCTCCCATACCGCAAGATACAAGCTGGACTTTACAGTCATTGTAATAATCCTGAAGCGTGGTGACCGCATCGCTTTCTTTTAACCCGTATACGGCCAGCTGGGCCGCAGCGTTACTCGCAGAAGGCGACGGGCTTGCGGAAGATCCGTTACCCGTACCGGCTGTCGGGTTAAGTTCCGGATGCTCTGCCTCATAATCAAGAGGCGTCTGAGGATCATTATTGATATAAGGATCAAAATAAGGATCGTAGTGTTCGGATCCCGTGTCGCTGACAGGTTCGGTGGGTGAATTCTCATCTCCCTCTTCTCCTTCCGGCGACGAACTTTCCAGATTTCTGTACTGAGTTCCGGTACATGCCGGCAGATAAACGGATAAGCTCTTTCTTACATGGGTTCCCGCGTAATCTCCGTCGGTCTTGTTGAAATAGTCATAGGATGAAGGATCCGTGTCGTCCCAGGTAACGTCAACATTATAATATCCGTCCCCCAGTTTCACAATGTTCCAGGCATGGTCCTCACCCGACGATCCCGCGCAGTAATATGTGGGAATTCCAAGGTTCTGCATGATGTACTGGAATGCCCTTGCATATCCCGCACATACGCTCCTGCCGTTTACAAGTGCGCTGTATGCGCTCTGATCCATGGGCGCCGCGGAATCATAAACAACCGTCTGCAGAAGTGCATCATGCACATATTTTTCTTTTGAATAATCATCGGGGTACTGTCTGGCGCCTTCTTCGATTGCGGTAGCCGCACTCTCAAAAGAAGCCTTCGCATTTTCGAGATCGTTGGCAATGGTGTAATATGCCATATCGATTTCCACGACTTTTCTGTCCGATGTGTACTTCTCCGTATATGCCGTCTGTACATAGAAAAGTTCGGGATGATCGGCAAACACGGCTTCAAAAGTGTACTGGACCTGATCCGTATTGACTATTTTGCAGGGTGCAAAAGATGACACCAGGTCACAGGCATTAGCGTATATCTGTTTGTAAAGTTCCTGACAGGTGGTATCCAGCATCGCATAATAGGGATACATCTCCGGGTCAAATTCAAGACCCGATCCGTCGGAACCGTTATCTATGCTCTCCTCGGTCTCTTTGGCCTGAGATTCGGAAAGTTCCTGTCCCGTTCCCGATACCGGCATGTAGCCGTTTCTGCCCAGAACGTTGTCGGGAATGGTGGTAATCGTTCCGTTATATGGCGTATAAGGAATAAGCGATGATACATCTATTCCGGAATCCGCCGCGGGTATACCAGTTTCTGCGGGTGTATGCAGCGCGGGGGAACCGGCCGTAACCTCTTCCGAGGTATTGGAACCTATAAGACCGCTGTTTCCGTCCTTGCCGTAAAGTATCTCGCTTAGTCCCTGAGTGAGGTTGGGATTAAGCGCGCAGAGGAGTACAAATATGCATACGGCAGCCAAAACGGCCAGGAGCCCGTACCCAAGCTTTTTCAAAAAGCCCATGCCCTCCTCCTTTCACTTTCGGACAAAATCTTTCAATGTTGAATATACCACAAAAGCCTTGATTTTACAAAAGAATAGGTAACCCGGACAGCCCGCAAAAAATCCCTGTACCCGAATACGGGATACAGGGATAATATTTTATGTTTTTATGTTATTTTCCGAGTCAGAATTTGTCCTTCTGTGAGAACTTCTCTTCACAGTACTTGCATCTGTAGATCTCTTTTTCCTCATCTGCCAGGAAGAAAATATGAGGAAGTTCCTGTTCGATGGAAGTAATGCATCTGGGATTTCTGCATTTGATGACATTTTTAACTTCCTTGGGAAGCTTGAGACTTCTCTTCTCTATTATCTCGCCGGCCTTGATGACGTTAATAGTAATGTTGTGATCGATGAATGCCAGGACGTCCAGATCCAGTGTATCGATATCACATTCTACCTTCAGGATGTCTTTTTTACCCATGATCTTGGAACGGGCATTTTTAATAATGGCAACGGTGCAATCCATCTTGTCGAGTCCGAGGTGTTCGTAGATACTCATGGATTTGCCGGCCTGGATATGATCGAGCACGAAGCCTTCTTCTATCTTACCTACGTTAAGCATTGTTCACCTCCGTATTAATGCCCAAAAGTGTCATGATAAGGGCCATTCTCACATACATTCCGTATTTAACCTGCTTGAAGTAGCATGCTCTGGGATCATCATCCACCTCCACGGAGATCTCATTGACTCTGGGAAGGGGATGAAGTACCAGCATGTCCTTGCTCGCCATGCTCATTTTTTCTTTGGTCAGAATATAGAAATCCTTGAGTCTTACATAGTCTTCTTCGTTGAAGAATCTTTCTTTCTGTACTCTTGTCATATAGAGCATATCGAGATCTGCAATCACTTCCTCGAGTTTGATAACTTCGGTGTAAGGGATATTCTTCTCCTTAAGCATATCGATGATGTAATCGGGAACTTTAAGTTCCGGGGGAGATATAAACACAAAGCTTATTCCCTCGTATCTCACAAGGGCGTTGATCAGCGAATGAACGGTGCGTCCGAATTTAAGGTCTCCGCAAAGTCCGATCTTAAAACCGCTCAGCTTGCCGTGCATGCTTCTGATGGTCATAAGATCCGCAAGAGTCTGAGTGGGATGCTGATGTCCGCCGTCGCCTGCGTTGATAACCGGAATCTCCGATTTGGAAGCTGCGACAAACGCGGCACCTTCCTTGGGATGTCTCATTGCGCAGATATCGGCGTACTGTGATATTACCTTGATTGTATCGGATACGCTTTCACCCTTTGCGGCAGATGAAGAACCCGCATCAGAGAAGCCTATTACTTTGCCGCCGAGTCTGAGCATGGCAGCCTCAAATGATAATCTTGTTCTTGTGCTGGGCTCATAAAAAGCCGTCGCAAGAATCTTTCCGTCGCAGACATGGGCAAACCTCTCGGGATCTGCCTCGATTTCGGCGGCAAGGTCGAAAAGCTTATCAAGCTCTTCGGTGGTGAAGTCCAAAGGACTCATCAAATGTCTCATACAATATACCTCCATAAAAAAGGACTGAAATAAATTTCAGTCCTTAAAAAGATCAACTCTTATAGGTGACCAGATCGGAAAGTTCTTTACGGTTTGGAGCTACAGGTTCCTCAGCGGCATATCCGACAGCAATAAGTGCCGTAAGAATCTGTCCTTCCGGAATACCGATAACTTCTGCTGCATTGTCATCATAAAGTCCCATGATAACGGATGAAAGACCTGCATCATGTGCAGCGAGACAAAATGTCTGGCAGGCAATACCCGAATCAAACATCTGCCATCCCGACCCCAAAGGAGTGGAGGGAGAGCCGTCTCTTTCATATCCGCTTCTCTTATCGACAACGCTGAGAGCAACCACCATGGGAGCTCCTCTCATAATGTCTCCGTTCTTGGCCCAAATATTGGTACAATCGGCAAGAGCATTCTTCGCTTCACCAGTAAGTACATAATAACGGGTAACCTGAGTGTTTTTCCAGCTGGGAGCAAAACGAGCCGCATCAATAACGGAATCAATGAGCTCTTTGGATACCTCTCGGGAAGTATCGAATTTACGTACGCTGCGACGTTCTTTAATGCATTTTACTGTTTCCATCTCAGCCTCCTTCGGGAAAACCTATCGTTACTGATTTTATCATCACACATGAGGTATTTCAAGGGTAAAGAGTGACAGCGGGGACGCTTCATTTTTGTCACCCGGTGACAAAAATGAAGCGTCCCCACTGTCACTTACTTATGTGATGATTTAAGGTCTTCGAGAGCTTCCTTATACTCGTCGGAAGTCATGGAAGGGTTCGATCTGATAATGCTCATAATGTAGAACTTCTTGATCTTGCTCTTAAGATGATCGAAGGAGGCATGCTCCTTGATAGCTGCGGTATATCTCTCGGTCATGGAGAAAACTTCGTCCACTACCTTCCTGCCGGAATCGGGGATCATCCTGTCTCCCAGAGCCTTGGCATTATCCTTGAGGAAATCAAGTCTTCTGCCGATGCCTGCTTCAAAATGATCGAAGCGTTCGCTTACGGAATCTGTAAAGTCATCGTACATCTCACTGATGTTTCCGGTAAATTCCTTATAGGTCTGCTTGGTTTCGTCGGATACCACGGCTACCAGAACATCAAGTCTCTTCTGCATAAGCTTAAGCTCATGACGTGCCTTTTCCATTTTAACGAGAATGACACGAAGATCCATGGCAGCCTTGAACGATATGGCAAAATCCACAATCGCAATTCCCATCACGATATTGTCCGCAAGGTACATTTGAAAAGCACTCATGGAATGAACCAGTCTGTCAACCGGTCCCCTGAATATCTCGTTAACGATGAATGTCGCAACAAACCATCCGAGCGAAGCGCCAAGACATATATGGCCGTTCAGATTAAATTTTTCTTTGGAATAGTCCCAGTATCTGACTTTGAAGAGATGCTGCATGAGTTCTCCGGTCACATATTCCAGAACCGTCGCACACACCATTCCCGATATACATTCGAACAGAACATTCTTGCCGTTAAACGGCCCTGCTGCGATCATCATTATGCAGACGCCGAAACCGTAGATGGGCAAGAACGGCCCCTTCATAAAACCTCTGTTCAATAATTTGCCTTCTTTGAGTGAACAAAAAACAGTCTCCCAAATATACCCTACAACCGAGTACAAACAGAATATGAATACCCACTCTCTGAACAGATACTGACTCATATCACACCTCGCAAAAACTGCCTGACATCAAGTCAGGCAGAAAAGTTTAAGCCGTAAAAGAAACCACCGCATCTTTGGGTTCACGTGACTTCTCAATCTTCTCGGCATATAAAACGGGACCCTCTCCGCCGTATTCGGGGAAGAATTCCTGTTTGACGGTTGCGGTTACCACAACCCAGTCTTTATCTTTAACAGGTTCCTGTCCCTCACCGTATTTACATGCATATCCCAGAAAAGCCATATCCTGAGCGCAGCATGTCATTGCCATTCTTCCGGGAATAAAATATCCCTTCGGGAAATCGGGCGGTGTCATGCAAAGCGCCTGAAATACGATCCTTTTGCCGACATATCTCTCAAGATGATCCATCGCATCCAGATAAAAAATACCGTACGCATTGGTATCGAGAGTAAGCTCATCGGACTTAAGATCGTAAGGAAGGTCCTCTTCGAATATCTCATTGATCTCACCGTTGGCATCCTCGAATACGATATCCGCAGAAGGATTAACGGCTTTGATGTTTCTTCTGTATGTGGGAAGATCGTTTCTTACGTTATCACATCTGTTGAAGATGATCATTTCGGAATTTCTGATCTGCTCCGCAAGAAGTGATTTCATGTTCATGTAATAAACAGGGAATGTGGATGCATCGATAACCGTTATCTGCTGTGCAAGCTTCCAGTTATCCGGCATCTTGAAATCCTTGAAATTCCACATGCCGTTCCATTCGATTATGATACGGTCGGGCTTGTATGTCTTCTCGATGGAAGCAAGCTGCATGGGATTAAGCTGCTCTTCCTCCTCAATGAGAATCATATCGGTTCCGGATTTCTTCATCAGCTCCGCAGGATACTCCTCTTCTCCCTCTTCGCAGAGAATGAGAAGAGTGTTTCCTTTTATACGGAAATAATCCTGTGCCAGGGTAAACTTTATGAATTCAGTCTTACCGGCTTCAAGAAATCCGTTGATTATATATACCTGTTTAGGCTTACCTGCAAACATTTCAGCTCCTTATGCGAAAAGCTCTTTAAGCTTGTCTTCTTTAAGTTCGGATCCGATGACACAGATCTTACCGGTTACCTGAGGCTTACCGGCTCTGACATTGGTCTCTTCGGGAACATAATCGTAATAGATCCAGGTTCCGTCTTCTGCGGGAACCATTCCCTTTGCTCTGAGGATGATGCCGTACTCTCCCGAATCAAGAGCCTTAAGAATCGACTCTATGCGCTCAGCTGTAAACTTAACGGGAGATTCGATTCCCCAGCTTGTAAAGATCTCATCCGCATCATGTCCGTGGTGATGGTGATGATGATGCTCATGGTCATCATCGTCATCGTCGTGGTGATGATGGTGGCAGCACTCATGATCATCGTCATCATCGTGGTGATGATGGTGGCAGCACTCATGATCATCGTCGTCATCGTCATCATCGTCGTGATGATGGTGATGGCAGCACTCGTGATCATCGTCATCATCATCGTCATGGTGATGATGGCAGCAGCACTCTTCGTCATGATCGTCATGGTCATGATGATGGTGATGGTGGTGCTCGGGAGCCTCCTTGGCTTTCTCCATCATTTCCGCAAGAAGCGCATCTATGCTGTCATTTCCTTCGATTGCATCAAGAACAGCCTTGGCATCGAGCTGATCGAGAGGAGTGGTGATAATGGTCGCCTTGGGATTGTGCTCCTTTACTATTGCAACCGCTTCTGCGATCTTCTCTGCAGATGCGGTATCGGTACGGCTTAAGATAACGGTTCCGGCATACTCGATCTGATTTACGAAGAACTCGCCGAAGTTCTTGGAGTACATCTTAGCTTTGGATGCATCGACAACAGCAACGGCGGAATTGATCTTGACATCAAGCTCTCCCGCAACTCTTTCAATAGCCTTAAGTACATCGGAAAGCTTTCCTACACCCGAGGGCTCGATAAGGATCCTTTCGGGAGAATAAGTATCGATAACTTCCTTAAGAGATGTTCCGAAGTCTCCCACAAGTGAGCAGCAGATACATCCCTGGCTCATCTCCTTGATTTCTATACCCGAATCCTCAAGGAAACCTCCGTCAATGCCTATCTCTCCGAATTCATTTTCGATAAGAACAGTCTTGGAAGCATCAACAGCATCTTTGAGAAGCTTTTTGATAAGTGTGGTTTTGCCTGCGCCAAGGAAACCGCTGACAACGTCGATTCTGGTCATTTTGTTACCTCCGATCAAATGATAAAAATAATCCGCATTAAGCGGATAACGGTTAATAAAATAAGCGAAACTATAAGCCGGGTTCTGTAATAGACGATCATCTATCTAGTACGTACGTTACCGCACGCATCAAGCGACCTACCTGAAAGACGGGCGGGCAGCCCTTAACCTTTCTGTTTGGTCTTGCTCCGGATGGGGTTTACACAGCTTCGCATGTTACCATGCGAACGGTGGTCTCTTACACCGCCTTTTCACCCTTACCTGCAAAAGCAGGCGGTTGTTTTCTGTTGCACTGGCCCGGGAGTCACCTCCGCCGGACGTTATCCGGCATCCTGCCCTGTGGAGCCCGGACTTTCCTCACGAGCAATGCTCCCGCGATCGTCCGTTTCGCTCAACATGTATTATACAACACGTGTCAAATAAACCTATTAAATAGATATAAAATTAAAATAAGTAAAAATAAAGACGGATTGCTTCACCGTCAGACGATGAAGCAATCCGAAAAATCATACATTGAAACAGCTTCCTCCCACAAACTCTCTGCAGATTGAGTTGTTGGGAAGGAATTCGCTTGGAACCGACAGGAAGTAATCGAGGAACTTAAGAAGTCTCTTTGCTTCGTAATATGCCGGATCATCCTTGCCGATACTGAAAAGAAGGGGCTCGGCGAATTGCTTGAGAAGTGCAAGCTCATAAATCTGTGCCGAGTTGAACATCATATCCGCTTCTTCCTGGAAGGGGAAGATGTTCTCGGTCTCACCTCTTCTTACGGAAGCCCACATATTGAGGGTTCTTCTTGCATCCGATCCTCTGGTTCTTGCATCTCTTACCATTCTTCTAAGAAGTCTTGCGTCTGTGGTGGGAATCCTGTTGTGCTCATCGATGTTGATGGAAGTAAGTGCGGAGATGTAAACCTTGAACTTACTCTCATCGGGAAGAGCATAACTCATCTTGGGATTAAGTCCGTGAATTCCCTCGATGACCAGAATATCATCGTCATCAAGCTGCATATAATTGCCGTGATATTCTCTCTGTCCGATCTTGAAATTGAAGGTGGGAAGCTCAACTCTCTCTCCTGCAAGGAGTTTAAGCATGTCGTCATTAAATCCCTTTGTATCGATTGCTTCGATGCACTCGAAATTATAATCTCCGTTTTCGTCCCTGGGAGTATCCTCTCTGTTTACAAAATAATCATCAAGACCGATGGCATGAGGCTTAAGTCCGAAGGTGCGAAGCTGAATGGAAAGTCTGTGTGAAAAGCTTGTCTTTCCGGAAGAAGAAGGTCCTGCGATCATTACAAACTTGACATCTTTTCTTGAAGCAATGGTAGATGCGATCTCAGCGATACGTCTCTCCTGCTCGGCTTCCTGAACGAGGATAAGATCATCCATATTACCGGAGCAGATTCTCTCATTAAGGTCTCCGACATTTTCTATGCCCACATATTTACACCACTCGTGAGACTTCTGGAATGTATCATAGAGCATTCTGCTCTCTTCAAACTTGGGAACAACGGTAGGCTCCTGCTTGGTGGGGATAAGGAGCATGAAGCCGTTATCGTATGCGATCAGGTCGAAATACTTTACGTACGAAGCATTGGGAAGCATATATCCGTAGTAATAATCACGGTATCCGTCCATCTCATAGATGTTTACACTGGAGCTTCTTCTGTATTTAAAGAGCTTAACCTTATCGGTCATTCCTCTCTTGGAGAAAATATCCATGGCATCATCAAGAGGATAAGACCTCTTCATGTAAGGAGTACCTGCCTCAACGATCTCATTCATGCGCTTTTTGATCTTATCGGCATTTTCCTGAGTTGCTTCGATGGTGCCGTTGGTATTCATGAACAGACCTCTTCCTACGGTAAAGTCTGTTCTGCACTTATTGACCACATCCTGACCGAAGAGGTCAAAGATGGCTTTCATCATGAGCATGGTGGTACTTCTGATATATGTAAGATGTCCCACATTGTCGGAAAGAGTGAAAAACTTTACCTCTCCGTTTCTGGAAACTTTCTTAAACAGTTCTCTGATCTTACCGTCAAGGCTGACGGCAGCAATGGGTGAGGAGTAATTCTTCTGATATTCTTTTGCAATATCCTCCCAGATCACGCCTTCGGGATATTCCTTTTTCTCGCCTTCGATAATAAGCGTATACATAAGATGTCCTCTCAATCTTTTAAAAATTGCATCTGATACTGCGGTTAAGATCCATGAGTGACTTCATTTCAACGGTTCTGTCATCGTGCATTCCGTCTTCCTTGCGGAGTCTGTCACAGATCTTCTCATATGATTCCATCTGAAAATCAAGATAATCCGAAAGCCCTCTGTTTTCTCTGATAAGATCCGCACCGTATCTGTCTTCGGGTGTAACGGAAACATCCTCACCCGATGTATCCCTGCCGGTATATCTGATCCTCATGGGAAAATAATACTTTCCGGCATCAATTACGATCTCATTGCGTTCTATTTCGTAACCGTTTAATCTGAGAAAATTACGGAATTCCGGAATGTTGGACTGGGGCTGTACTACAAAAGCACCCATTTTACGGACGCATTCAATTCCCTTAATCAGCATATCCTTAATAAGGACTCCGCCCATTCCGGCGATTACCGCGGTGCTTACTTCACCGGGCTCATATGCATCGAAGCCGTCGGAGATCATAAGCTTTATCTTATCTTCAAGCCCGGCGTTTTTTATGTTTTCCCGGGCACTTGCAAGAGGTCCCTCGCGAAGATCCGAAGCTACAACCGAGGGTGAGATCTGTCTGCTTATCAGTTCTATGGATGTAAAACCGTGGTCACATCCGATATCGGCACATATCTCACCTCTCGGAACCAGTTCTATAATGCTTTCAAGTCTGTCCGAAAGCCTCATGTATCCTCCAGGTAATCCTTGAGCTGTTTTGAACGGCTGGGATGACGAAGCTTACGAAGTGCCTTAGCCTCGATCTGTCTGATTCTCTCACGGGTTACATTGAATTCTTTTCCTACCTCTTCGAGAGTACGCTGTCTTCCGTCATCAAGACCGAAACGAAGTCTTAATACCTTCTTTTCTCTGTCGGTAAGTGAATCGAGAACCTTATCGAGCTGTTCTCTGAGAAGCATCTGTGTAGCTGCCTCTGCGGGAGCGGGAACATTGTCATCCTCGATGAAATCACCGAGATGTGAATCCTCCTCTTCACCGATGGGAGTCTCAAGAGATACGGGCTCCTGTGAAATCTTGAGGATCTCACGGACCTTCTCTTCGGGAATGTTCATCTCCTGTGCGATCTCTTCGGGGCTGGGTTCTCTTCCGAGAGTCTGAAGGAGCTGACGGCTTACACGGATAAGCTTGTTAATGGTCTCAACCATGTGAACGGGAATTCTGATGGTACGTGCCTGATCCGCAATCGCTCTGGTGATTGCCTGTCTGATCCACCAAGTTGCGTAGGTTGAGAACTTGTAGCCTTTGCGGTAGTCAAATTTCTCAACCGCTTTGATAAGGCCGAGATTTCCTTCCTGAATCAGATCAAGGAAAAGCATTCCTCTTCCCACATATCTCTTTGCGATGGAAACAACAAGTCTGAGGTTAGCTTCGGCAAGTGCGTTCTTCGCCTCTTCATCGCCCTTCTCCATACGCTTTGCAAGTTCGATCTCTTCCTCTGCGGTAAGAAGAGGAACCTTACCGATTTCTTTAAGATACATACGGACAGGATCTTCAATGCTTACACCTTCCACAAGGGAATCAATGTCGATCTTCTCAACGCCTTCGTCTTCGGTCTCTGCAAGATCGTCCGCACTGGGCTCTCCCAGTTCAAAATCATCGATTTCGGAACCGATGGGCTCCATGGGAAGAACATCAACTCCGTTCTTTCCGAGCATATCGATTACCTTATCTACCATTTCATCATCGTCGGTAACCTTCATTACGGCATCAACGATCATTGTGTAATCAAGTTCAACGGGTTTAGAACCCTTCTTTGCTTTCTTAATGAGGCTGTTTACTACCTCAGTGATCTTTTCATCCAGTGCACCTTCATTTTCCTGAGAATCAGGTGCATTCTTACCATCTCTATCCATACCTTTGATACTACCGGAACCGTCCTTCATGGGTTTCTTTGAATTGTCCGCACTCTTACCTGAGCCGGCCGCTTCAGCAGTCGCCCTTCCTTTCTTTGGTGCTTTTTCGGGAGCAGAGTTTACCTCTCCCCTCTTTTTCTTATCCTGATTTTTGTTATCTGCCTTTGCCGGCTTCGAAACCACCTTCTCGGGCTTTGCGGGCTTGGCAGGTGTTTTTGCAGCAGGCTTGGTGTTCTTAACGGGCTTCGTATTCTTTACGGGCTTTGCGGGTGCCTTCTTTGCGGGCGTCTTTGCTGCAGGCTTTACCGGCTTTGCGGGTGCCTTCTTTGCGGGTGCCTTTGCTGCAGGCTTTACAGCCTTTGCAGGTGCCTTCTTTGCAGATGCCTTTGCTGCAGGCTTTACCTGCTTTGCAGGCGCCTTCTTTGCAGCGGGCTTTGCTGCGGGCTTTACCGTCTTTGCAGGCGCCTTCTTTGCGGATGCCTTTGCTGCGGGCTTTACTGCCTTTGCAGGCGCCTTCTTTGCGGGTGCCTTTGCCGCGGGCTTTACTGCCTTTGCGGGTGCCTTCTTTGCAGATGCCTTTGCTGCGGGCTTTACTGCCTTTGCAGGTGCCTTCTTTGCAGATGCCTTTGCTGCGGGCTTTACTGCCTTTGCAGGTGCCTTCTTTGCCACAGGCTTTGTTGCCTTTACCGGTTTTGCGGCGGCCTTTTTAGCAGCAGGCTTTGCTGACTTTGCAGGAGCCTTCTTTACTGCAGGTTTAGCGGGCTTTGCTGCCTTTGCCGGCTTTGCGGATGCCTTTTTGGCAGCAGGCTTTGCTGCCTTTGCAGGCGCTTTCTTTGCAGCGGGCTTTGCGGCAGGCTTGGAAGCTGCCTTTACATTCTTCTTGGTATTCTTATCTTCTTTCTTAGCCATTTCAGGACTCCTCCTCGTCACTCATCCGGAGCTTTCCGGATCTTAATCTGTCAATTTCAAGTCTGGTGGTAAAAACTTTCATTTCTTTCTCGGGATCATCGCCTGAAGCAAGCAGTTCACACTTTCGCTCCATGACGCTTATTATCAGATCCTTCAGCATTCCCATACGCTTTTCGGCCGTATCTATATCCGGTGCCGAATTCTGAAGTATTCCCGTTGCATCGTTTATCATTTCACCGTTCTCAAGCCGTGCCATGAGTTTATCGATACTGAACTCACCTTCATCAAGCATTTCAAACGACAGGATTGCGATTTCCCTGCATGGGCCCGGCGAGAAATCATCCGGCTTAAGATATCTCTTTACTACCTTGTAGATATCCGGCTCATCCGTTATCCAGGTCAAAAGAGAACTTTCGGCACTCGTCCATTCGTTTTCTTTTTTCCTGCCGGAAGGTTTCTTTGGCGGCGAATAAGCGGAACCGAAATTTCTGTCATCTTTTCTCGCGTATTCACGTGGTCTTGTCTCTTCCAAAAGCCCGGATATTTCGGAAGCTGTGTAGCCGTACCTCTTGGCAAGTTCCGGAGCGTAGGTGTTCATCCTCACCTCATCGCCCGCAAACATCCACAGGTTCTCGACTATCTCGCGCTCGCATTTATACTTCTCTTCGGGATCCGATAAGTTGTACTTATCCCGAACCCTGTCTTCGATATACAGGAATCCGTTCTCGGCACTCTCCAGCCTCTTTGTGAATTCATCCGTTCCGTACCGGTTCAGAAATTCATCCGGATCCTTGCAGGGTTTCAAACTGATCCTCTTAGGCGTTATCCCCACCGCAGTGAGCATCCTTACTGCCTTGAGCGCTGCTTTTTCACCCGCTTCATCCATGTCGTAGGCCAGGTAGACTTCCTTCCTGTCTCTTTTGATCATGGCTGCCTGTTCTTCGGTAAATGCTGTTCCCAGAGATGCCACCGCCGTATCAAATCCGGCCTGGTGCATGGATATTACATCCATATAGCCTTCGCAGAGAATGTAGTAATCTTTTCTCGCGCGTTTCGCAAAATTATATCCGTAGAGATTTCTTCTCTTATCGAAGATCTGTGTTTCCGAAGTGTTTAGGTATTTCGGCTCGCCGCTCCCCAGAACTCTTCCGCCGAATCCGATGACCTTCTTATCGGCGCTTATTATCGGGAACATCACTCTTCCGAAAAAAGAACATCCCATACCGTACTTTTCGGAGTTGGTTGCTATCCCCGCCGCTACCAGCATCTCGTCGGAATAGCCCTTCTTCCTGAGAGCCTCAACCACTTCCCTGCCGTTATTTCCGGCAAAGCCGAGACCGAAATGTCTGATGGTATCATCAGAAAGTCCTCTGTCCTTCAGATACCTGAGTCCCTTTTCTCCGTGAGGAGTATTAAGGTTATTCATAAAAAACAGTGCGGCATCCGAATTAATCTGGCGCAGGATATCGGCTTTGGAACGCCTTGCCTTTTCTTCCTCGGTCTCTTCCGCCCCCTTGACCTCCATCCCGGCACGCTCTGCCAGAATCTTGACCGCCTCCGCAAATGAAGCATTCTCGTACTTCATTACGAATGTGATGGCATTACCGCCTTCGCCGCATCCGAAGCAGTGAAACATCTGCTTGGGCGGGTAAACGGAGAAAGACGGAGTCTTCTCGTTATGAAAAGGACACAGTCCCCAGTAATTATTCCCTTTTTTCTTCAGAGGAATGTAGCTGCCGACAACATCAAGGATGTCATTACGGGCTTTTACTTCCTCTATGAATTCGTCGGAAAATCTCATCTGTTAAATCATCTCCCATGATTTGGGAACAAATAAGTCATTATATGTAAGGATTGCGAATCTGTCCGTCATGGCTCCGACAAAATCGCAAACGGCTATTTCAAGTTTCTCGCCTTCTGCGACCATCCTTCTGTTTTCCTCGGGAAGCTTGTCGGGATGATGGAGATAATAATCGTAAAGTGTTATGACAAGTGTCTCGGCCTTACCCTCTTCGGATTTGATGTCGGGATTGGTATATACCCTGTCAAACATGAACTGTCTGATATCCTTCATCGCCTGAGCCACCTGCTCCGTCATGCAGATATCATTCTTATCGGTGCTGTTTGTGATGATATCGTGCATAAAGGTATCAAGTCTGTCTCCGGGAGTGGATCCGAGAACCTTTCTGATTGATTCGGGAACATCAAGTTCCGTGAGAACTCCGCCTCTTACCGCATCATCCATATCGTGATGGATATATGCGATCTTATCGGAAAGTCTGACGACCTTGCCTTCAAGCGTATGAGGCATTAGTGAAGTCTGGTGATTCAATATTCCGTCTCTGACTTCCCATGTAAGGTTAAGGCCTTTTCCGTCTTTTTCAAGCTTTTCGACGGTTCTGACACTCTGCTCGTTATGTTTAAATCCGTAGGGACAAACGGATGCCAGAGCTCTTTCCCCCGCATGTCCGAAGGGGGTATGTCCCAGATCGTGGCCGAGGGCAATGGCTTCGGTAAGGTCCTCGTTCAGTCTCAGTGCCTTGGAGATGGTACGTGCTATCTGCGAAACCTCCAGCGTATGGGTAAGTCTCGTCCTGTAATGATCACCCTCGGGGATCAGATAGACCTGGGTCTTATCCTTCAGCCTTCTGAAAGCTTTGCAGTGGACTATTCTGTCCCTGTCCCTCTGATAGACGGGTCTGATATCACACTGAGGCTCGTCCGTGTCACGTCCTTTTGAATTTTTGGAAAGTGATGCGTAAGGGCTTAAAATCTGCTCCTCACGCTCTTCGAGCATTTCTCTGACTTTCATGGCAATCTCCTATAAAAAAACCGGCCAGTATATATATACCGAGCCGGCTTAGTAATCCCTTTTATTTTTTTGAAAAAATTTTTTTAATTTACATGGGTTTTTGCGAAGGATCGATTCCATGCATCTTCATGGCTATTTTAAGGAAGATTGGCATAAGGATGATTATCAGTACAAATCCCACCACAAAGCAGATGAAAAACGAGCTTAAAAACATCCTTCCGAGATTCATGCTTTCCGCGGGGGCTCCGTGAGCAATCGCTGATTTATAAGCGAAAAACACCATGCAAAATGTCATTATCGGAGTATAGATAAGATCCGAAACAAAACTCTCAAGGCACCTTCCGGCAAAAGAAAAGGGAGGAAGCTTAAAAACTCCCACAATTTTATCATTGACCTTCTTCATGGGAACGATGATTCCGATGACCATTGAGATCAGACCGCTGATAACAAAGCTTATCAGCCAGGAGGGGACGGTAAAATGTCCCGAAGTGACAGTCCCTGTCAGGGACAAAAAGAAACTCATTGCTATACCCATGAATGCGCTCATGGTGATTCCGACTTTTTTCATTGCCCTGCTATCCATGCAAACCTCCCATAACTCCTTTTAAATTGATATTATCATATGAGGTTTGCTTGTGAAAACGCCCAAATTACGTAAATTTATGCATATAATACGGTTTTTATCCGGCTTCTCCCATTCCATCCTTCAAACCGGACTTCGGCATACATGATATAATTACTCAAATAAAACCCCGGAAAGGCTCTGCATGAACATCAGAAAAGCTAATTTCAAAACATATAACCGCATGAGATGGATCTTACTGTCCTCAGCCGCCTTCTATGCAGGATTTGCTTATGTATGTATCAAATACAGCATTCTTATTAATTGGGAGACCTATTCGACCGGCGGAAAAATATTTGCCCTTACAGCAGGACTGTGCCTGTTATATTTTCTGATATGGCTCATTGCGGTCGGAACGGAAAGCATTGAAGTAAAAGACGGCAAGCTGACTGTCAGATATTTACTATTCTATAAAAGAACATATTCTCTCCGCAGTATAAGCGAAGCATTCGTTAACGACCCAAATTATTATAAGGATTCGGGGAATTTCGCTATTGGTATTTATATAAACGGAAAAAGATTGGTACTCCCCATCCAGCCTCACGGTTTTTGGAAAAATTTTAACCTCTGGTTTGAACTCCTTATTTCCCTGAAGGTGAAGTTCGTGATTGAAAACAACACCATTGAACTCTGGCCTTTCGGAGTGATCGGAAAAAGAAAAATCCCTTCAGATCCGGATTAACATAGTTTTGCATGTAAGGAACACTCCCGGGACTATGAATCATGGTTTGTAATTGTCTTTATCTACCGCTATGTAAAGATCCTCGCCCATCTTTGCTTCAAAGTATTCACGAAGTTTTATGTTGGTGTCCCATTTACCCTGATCATAAGCCCCGTATCGATTCTTTACATCAGTCATTCGGTCAATCTGATCCATAACCCCTTCCGCACCGGAAATGGAATCGCATAGCTGTATCAGACGATCATAATCATCAGGCTCAACTGCGTCAAGACTGTCTTTTATCAGACTTGTCTCTTCTTCTGTGGTATCGAATTTACCTATGTATTTAGATATATCTTTCTCATTAAAAGAATGTGTAAGGCAAATCCGTGCCACATCATCATAACCGAGAGATTTCATATAGGAATAGCCATCTGACACATGTCCCAGATGCCTCTTTCCAAACTTCCGTCCGATATCATGGAGCAATCCCAGAACATATGCCTTTTCAGAATTCATTCCGGATCTTGCAGCTATTGCCTTGGCACAATGCGCAGCGGTCCTGCTGTGATCTCCCCAAGGTCCGGGATTACAGCTTTCCGCCTCCTCCAAAAGTCTTTCCGCCTCGGAAGCGGGAGGATATGTGCCCAGATTTACGCATGCAATCTCCCTGGTCGGCCAAAAAGCACACAGGTGCAATTTCGTCACCTTAGCCATGAACGTATGAAAACTGTTTACCAGGACCGGCATTGCTTTTTGTATGGTTTCGGCATCATCGATCATGATAGTACAATGAGGTGTCCACGGATATTTCTCAGCGGTCTGCGTTTGAATAGCCTGTCTTAAATCCAGAAGACCTGCAGGATTCATATCCGGAGCGGCATACAGAACTCTTCCACCCTCAAACAATCCGATATGGCTGATATGAACAGGAATGACCGGGAAGCGGTCAGAGAGCTTCTTCATCTCTTCAACAACTTCAGATTCCTTATCCAATGAAAATGAGCCCATGCTTATATGAAACGGAAGGTTCTGAGTCTGCACACCGGTAAAGCCCTGTTCACGCAGTTTCTCATACCATCCGCTCAATATTTTCTGGGATTCTTCATCCAGATCAGCCATTAATGTCAAAAACTCTTCAGCCATCATTTATTCCTCTGCGTTTAAATAAAAAAATAGGGAACTTTTTGGTATTTTATCATTAAAAAGTTCCCTGAGTCATTGTTAAATTATCATGCGAATTCTTTTGCAAATCTTGCAGGATCTGTTTGATACAGTTCCTCTCCCAGAGCATCGCTTATCTCTATAAGCATTCTCTCGTATGTACACTGAAGAGGTGAAATCTCATTCTCATTACCGGTGTTCATCCTGTTGGCACATCCGCATGAATTGGTACAGCGCTTTACGAGATCACAGCCGACGCAGGTTGCCGGTGTTGCAGATCTTTTTGCAATTTCAATTACTTTATCTTCATTGATTCCGTCAAATACATTTCCAAGCAGATAATCGGGATCTCCGATAAATGACGTACAGGGATATAACTCTCCTGCAGGTGTTACAGGTGTCTGCCGGACTCCCAGGTGACACTTCTCTGCGGGATTCTTATCCCTGATGCATTCACCGATCTTGGAATAAACGGGGCCCACGAATATCTTGTCACCCTTTATGAATAACTCCCTGATATAATCACAGGTCTTTTCCAGTTGATCTCTTAACAGTTCAAGATCTTCATCCTTCCAGGTGACTTTTTTGCCGTAGGCAATGACCATGGAAATCTTTTTGAAGCCAAGCTCATGAAGATATCTTACAGACTCCGCATAATAGGGAACTGCCTGAGGAGCAATGGTTGCAAGTGCTGTCGAATCCGGCATGTACTTAAGAAGAAGCTTTGCCTTCTCCTCGACAACAGGTGATGTCGGTCTTCCGCCCACAAATACCCTGCAAACGTCCTGCGCAGTTCCGTCAAAGGAAAGACCTATTCCCATCTTTGCCTTTACGGCACGCTTAAGGAATTCCTCATCAAGAAGCGAACCGTTTGTAGTCATCTTACAGTCAAATCTCATGCCGGTCTGCTTCGACTTTTCTTCGCAGTAATCAAGAGCTTTATAGATAAGATCCTTTTTCAGAAGCGGTTCTCCTCCGAAAAAGCAAAGTCCTGCTCTGAGCCCCTTTGAAAAAGCAAGATCACATGCCTTATAAAGTACATCTTCGGACATATCCTTAGGACATTTCTCACGAAGACAGTAGGCACAGTCCATATTGCAGTTTTCTGTAAGATGTAATGTTAGATTCATATTTTTGTATTCACAGTCTCAGTGGGTTATTTCAGGGTTCTTCATATATGGGCGCACCACCTTCAAGAACAAGATCGTCATTGGGATCACAGACCGTAACATCTCCCGCAAGAACAAGCTCGTCATCTACAGATTCGCAGAACTCTTTAGACTCAGTCTCTTTGGAGTCATCAAGTTCTTTACCGTCTTCTTCACCATCTGATTCATCAATCGGCGGCATTGCTTCTCCCTCAAGCTGTACTTCATCTTCAGGCTCCGTATACATCTCAAGTCCGCCATCGTAGTCGATCACATTGTTCATCTGCTCGACCGAGATATCTCCGGCATACTGAATCTCTTCTTCAGGATTGGCCAGGGTAGCCGCACCCTCAAGATTGGGGCCGCCGCATCCGGTAATCGTAACCATGGCCATTGCCGCCGCTACAGCCACTGCATAATTGGGTTTCTTATATCCTTCCGCTTTAGTGATTTTCATAATATTGTCCTCCTTTTTTGGGGCTCTTACCTATACAGACGACAAAAAACCACCCAGGGTCACAATTCTTTTTTTATTTTATCATATTTTTATCACCGATTTGGAGGAGCACTTCTGCGTGCAGAAGAAGGGGCGCATGGCGTCCGGTGGACGCCAGTATTGCGCGGACCGAGGGGCACTCCCCAGTGCCCCGAGATTGAACCCTCAGGGTTCAATCTCGCTTCTGCATAATAGAACAGGGTCCCGTGAGTAAAACTCACGAGACCCTGCTCTATTATGCAGAAGAAGGGACTTGAACCCTCAAGAGATTGCTCCCACACGGACCTGAACCGTGCGCGTCTACCAATTCCGCCACTTCTGCAGACAACGAACAAATTTTAAAACAAAGTGCCCCCAATGTCAATAATTCAAAGGCTTTAAGGGTAGAAAAATGCGCCCGACCCGCCAGATCGGGCGCCCAATCACTTAGTTAAACTTCCAGCATCTGATATCGCCTTCTGATCCGTCAAATACGAATCTGATATCCGTCTTTCCGGTAAGCTTGGATGAAAGATCAAAAGTCTCCTCCGCAAAACCGTCCGATGCACCGGTCTTAAACTCAGCTGCCTTACTGTCTCCTGCATAGATGCAGATTCCTATTCCGGCTTTGGACCTTGAAGTGATGCTTACGGAGGATGCACCCTGAGTTCCGAAATCAGCGCCTTCAACCAGCATCCAGCTGCCCTTTTCTCCTGCATTTACAAGCATCTCACCTGCAAAGAGCTTCATATCGTCGGTGCCCTTGAGATAAGGAACGGTCTTAAGACCTGCCATGGATGCAAATGTTGCTGCGGGAACGCATTCGTAAGGGTTAAAGTTTCCTGCCTGTGCTACACCCTTTCTGGTTCCTGTTGATTTAGCGGGAGCTCCGTCAGCATCCAAATTGATCTCGTCAACATTGGTGCTTCTGAAACCTCCATCAAGATCCATATACTCTTCAAGGATACGGCTGTGATATGCGATGTAATACTTGCCCTTAAACTCGAACATGCAGTGGTGGTTGTTTCCGCCTCTTCCGAAGAAGAATCCGGGATTCTTAAGAACAGCCGAGTAGGGAGCAAATGGACCATCCGGTTTATCGGATACCATGGTAAGGATCTCGCCCGATTCAAATCCCAGCTTTTCGGTTGCTTCGGGAGTCACGTTGAAGTTGGAGCAATATGAATAATAATATTTTCCGTTTATCTTGTTGATGCCCGAATCCTCAAAGAGATATGCAACATTCTCGATGGGCTTGGGGTCTTCTGCCAGATGAATCATGTCATCGGTGAGTCTTACAACTCTTGCGGTTCCGGGATTTGAAGCCTTGTCATCCGAAGGTACTCCTCCTCCGATATAGAGCCAGCCGGTTCCGTCATCATCAACGATAACCGCGGGATCAAAGAGCCAGGTTACGGAAGCACAGTTGGGAGTATCTCTTGATACGAGGGGACCGCCTATGGGATCTACAAAAGGACCGGTGGGGCTGTCCGAGGTAAGAACTGCGATTCCGTTACCGCTGTTTGCAAAATAAAGGAAGAACTTGTCCTTGCCACCTATGGTCTTCCAGCATGCAGCGGGAGCCCATGAATTGCCTCCCCATGTGGCGATACCGTTTTTACCTGCCGCATATACCACGCCGTGATCCGTCCAGTTAACAAGATCTGCGGATGATGCGACACTGATGGTGTCTATTTTCTGATAAGTATTTTCCGTGAGCTTTCCTGCTTCGTCATAGGTCAGGATGTCACATGTCATATACATGTAAACCCTGTCCTTATAGATCATTGCAAAAGGATCCGCACCGAAACGCTGAGTCATTATCGGATTATGATCACCGGCAGGCTTAAAGCTTTTTAATAAATTATTGTCCATAATTATCCTTCCCCGGATGCTGAATTTGTACCCGCAACGCACCCGTCACAATACCTGTTTATTATCCCACGGCCGCTTTTTCGGTGCAATAAAAAAGGACTTTCACCCATTTATTTGGGTGAAAGTCCGCACTATTTAATCATCAGGTTGCGGTATCAAAGAAATAGCCGCCTGCTCCGTATGCTGCGGTTCCCGCATCCGTATAAAGCGAATTTCTGGTAGCCGCGTAAGAAGCATTATTCTGAACCATTCCGGCAGATACGCTTACGCTGTATCCGTACGAAGATCTCTCGGCAAACAGGTCCTTGATATCGGATGCTTTCGCTTCCTTAAGCTTCTCTTCATCCAGTTCCAGCTTTCCGTCTTTTTTGGCCGTAAGGCCCATGGAATCCATCTTCTCGGTGTATCCGTTTGAAAGGGAACTCAAAACCGTGATCCTGCTGGATATGGAGGAATCGTTTACCACTTCTTTATCCGCAGCGGCTTCTATCATCGAGTTGTAGCTTTTTACAAAGCTCTTAACCGCAGAAACCAGAAGATCCGTATCTTCCTCGGTTGCTTTCTGTATCTTTTCTACGGAAGCTTTAACGGAACCCGCAGCCTCGGCTACCTTTCCGTAGCTTTCGGATGATGTATTCTTGCCGGTAGCTTTGTTAACATCTTTGGAAACAATCTTTGAAGCACTCTCGGAAGTCTTATCTTCCGCATAGTAGGCCTTCATGAGCTTACCGTATGCTCCGCTCTTAACAAGACCGTAGTCCTTAAGCCAGCTCATGGAATTGAAAGAATCATTCTTGGATGATAATCCCGACAAAAGAGAACTGTAATCAGTTTTAGCCTGAATATTTATACTCATAGCTTCACCTCCGGCATCCATGCCTATAAAAGCGGTTAGACCGCAACATATGCTCCTTCAACTTAAAAATACCATTCGGGAGGGCTTTCTGTAAAGTAAAAAAAGACCGCTTCGCAGTCAAAAACGAAGCGGTCTTTCGTATTATTTTCTCTTAAATACAGGGATTGATTCGATGGGAGCTGCTGCGGTGATGGTCTGAGCTCCGTCATAAACTTTGCCGTCACGGATATCTTCCCACTTTCCTGCAGGGAGATAAACCTGTCTTTCCCTCATTCCCTCATACATTACGGGAGCAACGAGGTAATCGCTTCCGAACATGTACTGATCATCCAGATCCCAGCACTTTTCATCCTCAGGGAACTCATAGAACATTGTTCTCATAAGAGGTGATCCGTTTGCGGATGCTTCATCGTAAAGTGACTTGATATAGTCCTTAAGGCTCCACCTGAGCTTAAGGTTATCTGTCATGATCTTCTGAGCCTCTTCTCCGTAGCTCCAGATCTCATTATCCTGGCCGGTATGGAGATATCCGCCGCCCCAGTCCCTGTTATCGAGAGCCGGGATTGTGAAAGGTCCTCTGTCACCGTGGAGTCTTAAGATGGGAGTAAATACGGCCCACTCATACCATCTTACAAGAAGTTCCTTAAAGTAATCGGTGAAGACATCACTTTCCATGAATCCTCCGATATCGGTGGTCCACCAGGGAATTCCCGCAAGTCCGATATCGAGTCCGCCTCTTACGGAATTCTGAAGTGCTTCGAAGGATGAGTAAACATCTCCGCTCCACATAAGAGTTCCGTACTTGGGTGATCCGGCCCAGCCGCAGCGAAGGAGGTTTACAACCTGCTTCTTCTCATCGAGCTGCTTTTCTCCTTCATAGAAGCCCTGCGCATAGCACTTGGGATAGATGCAGCTGACCTCAGCACCGGGTCCGAGGTAATATCTGTAATTGTCAAAATCATAAGCGGCAAGATCGGGCTCTGCATTATCGAGCCAGAACATATCAATGCCGTAATCATAATAATTCTTCTTGCACTTCTCCCAGACATACTGTCTTGCTTCGGGATTGGTGGCATCGAAGACAACGCAGTCGCCCTGATAATCGTAGGTTCCGTTCGTTCCCTTCTCCGTTCTCATGAGAAGGCCTCTGTCCCACATCTCACCGAAGTTCTCGCTCTTCTTATCAACGGAAGGCCAGACTGAAACCATGACCTTGATACCGTATGAATGAAGTTCATCGACCATCGCCTTGGGATCGGGCCAGTATTCTTTGTCGAATTTCCAGTCGCCCTGAAGAGTCCAGTGGAAGAAGTCGATTACGATGACATCGATCTTGATCCCGAGTTCACGGTACTTTCTTGCAATGGTAAGAACCTCGTCCTGAGTTCTGTATCTGAGCTTGCACTGCCAAAGTCCGAGCAGGTCTTCGGGCATTTCGGGTGCACGTCCCACTACTTCGGTATAGTTTTCGATGATTGCTTTGGGTGAATCGTCCGTGGTGATCCAAAGGTCGAATTCCTTGGATGCATCCGCTACCCACTCCGTCATATTTTTACCGAAGGTTACGTTACCTACCGCAGGATTGTTCCAGAGAAGTCCGTATCCCTTATTGGAAATTTCAAAAGGAATGGAGGTCTGTGCGTTACGCTGTGCAAGCTCCAGGGTGGTTCCTTTGAGCTCGATAAAAGGATTCTGATAAACACCCATTCCGTATATCTTCTCACCGTTAATGGGCTCGAAGCGGAGTGTGAGTTTGAAATCGCCGTTTAAGTGGGGCTTATACTCTCTTCCCACTCTCTTAAAGCAGCTTACGGCATTGTTCTCGGTTCCGCCGTAGTTGCTGTAGTACTCTCTCATCAAAAACTCATCGTTCTTGTAATAAGTGATGATTCCTTCGGAGCTTACTGAAGCCGAGGTCGAACCGTTTTTGATATAAGATCTGTCTTCGCCGATCTTAATCTCCGCTCCGGTCTTATCCGCAGACAGCTCATCCTTGGGACAAAGTGCCCAGAGATTACCCGTAAACTCATTATTTCTTGTAGCTCTGATACGGAGTGCATTCTTACCCCAACCCTCAATCCTTACGATTTCCCCGCGCTTCTTAAAAATAAGTGCATTTCCGTCTTGATAAAACATTGTACCCTCCTATTGTTTTATTATTTCAACACGATCTTAAAGACTACAGGCATGTCATCACCGGGTATATAGTCAGTCTCAATCTCAAGACCGTTATCGAGATGATTCCACTTAACCGTCTTGCCACCGGCAAGCAGAACAACATCCGAAAGTATACCCTTGTATGATGAGCTTCCGTCCTCACCTTTCTTAGCCATGCTCTTAATGAGGTAATGACCATCGGATGAAGGCTTCATAGCCGCAGCATAGATATTTCCGTCTTTTTCTGTGAATCTGAAATCTCCGGATGTGTAATCGAGAACTTCCGCATCCTTGAATCCGCCCTCTTCACGGTTAACGCTTCCTTCACCGTAGATCTTGTAAGGCCTGCTTCCGTAGATCATCTCGCCGTTAACATCCAGCCACTTTCCGATTCCGAGAAGAACTTCTTTTTCTTCATCACAAAGCGTTCCGTCTGCTTTAGGGCCCACATTAAGAAGCAGATTTCCGTTCTTGGATACGATATCCACAAGTTCTCTTACAACCTCTGAAGCTCCCTTATAATCCGCATCCTTCACATATCCCCATGACTGTCTGCAAATGGGAGTATCCGACTGCCATGTATATGCGGCAGCTCCGGAAAGTCCGCCTCTTTCAATATCTCTTACGCAGGCGCCTGGACCGAAGGCATCGCTCTTTGCAACCATGATACCTTTGAGTCCTTTTGATTCCATTACGTCGTAGTAATATGCGGCAGCCTTTTTGAGATAAGGCTTTAATGCGCTCTGTCCTATCCACCAGTCAAAATAAATGACCTCGGGAAGGAACTTATCTACCATCTCACAGACTCTGAAAAGCCAGTCCTGCATAAACTCTTCGGAAGGTGCAGGCTTTACATCAAAGTCCTGAATATCTTCAGGATCCATGACCGAAGGCCAGTAGAGGTCTCCGCGTCTGTATTCGCCCTTGATATCCGTCTCGCTTCTTCTGCCGTTTCCGAGGAACCACCAGTGCTCGAAACGATGGGATGAAATACCGAATTTAACACCGTACTTATCCGCAGATTCCTGCAGCATCGCACATGTATCCTTGCAGGGTCCCTTTTCGAATGCATTCCAGTGTGATGCTTTACTCTTATACATCTGGAATCCGTCATGATGCTCTCCCACGGGGATCACATACCTGGCACCGGATTTTTTGAAAACATCCATCCAGCTGTCCGGATCGAATTTCTCACCCTTGAAACGGTCTATGTAATCGATGTATCCTGTTTCGGATAAAGGTCCGTACTTTTCGACATGATGCTTATTCTCATCACTGCCCACCGTATACATATTGCGGGGATACCATTCATTCTTGTATTCCTCGGAAGTAAACGCACCCCAGTGAATAAATATTCCGAACTTGGAATCCGCAAACCACTTGGGAATTCCGTTCTTCGAAAGTGATGACCAGTCATCGGTGTAAGGTCCTTTTGCTATGACCGAATCTATCCTCTTCATCTCTTTATCAAGATCGGGAAGATCCGAGTACAGATCACCGGAAAGATTTTCTGCGCCTGCTTCAATCTCTTCCGCTCCGCTTACCGCGGCAGCTGCCTTACTTTCGGATATCTCTTCCGCTTCATCTTCGGCTTCTTCAAGTTCATCCGCGCTGTCCGAAAGATCGATGATATCCAGATCATCATCGTTTTTATTTTTCTTATTGTCCTTGCTTTCATCGGGATCTTTCTTTCTGGAAAGAAGTGCTCCCGCAATGATCATTATGACGGCAATAATTGCGATAACTATACCCATGACAAGTCCTTTTTGAGAATCATCTTCAACAGCAGGCACTTCAGGTGAGACAGGTTCAACCGGAGCAGGTGCGATTTCTTCGGGAGCAGGCTCTTCGGGAACGACCTCAGGTTCGGGTTCGGGTTCGGGCTCTTTGGGAACTTCATAGAGAGAATTGATGGTTATCCGGTATTCAATCTTGGTAACACCCGCAAAAAGATCAGCTTCTACGGTACCCGACCCCGCATCATCGGCACCGCCGTAAAGTCTCCATGCACTTTCGATGCCTGGGAGCGCTTCATCCCACGCTCCGGCCGTAAGCGTTTCATCAAGAGCTATAACGGAGCCGTCAATATTAAGTGCTACGGTTACATCAGCCTTGCTGTACTCGGTTCCTTCCTCAGGAACTATGACGGGTGAAACAAAATATGCATGTCTTAATGCGGAAGGAAGGGTGAGAGAAACGGTTACGGTATCTCCTACCTTAGCAAGCGCTTCCACCGCTTCGATATCTCCGGCATTTTCCTCATTTCCTTCGCCGTAGTATTTAAGACCGTGATCCCCGCTTTCAGCCAGATCTCCGTCGAAAGCGATAAATACTCTCGCTTCGCCTTCGCATGCAGGTCCGGTTTCATCCGCGGATTTTATCGTGATGGTATATTCAATGCTTGTTGCACCTTTAAATACATTCGCATCCACATATTTAAGCCCGCCTTCTTCAATGCCTCCGTAAAGGCGCCATGCGGTCTTATAATCGTCCTTAAAAGATTCCCATGAAATCGGGATATCTTCGCTTTCCTCAAGGTTTATCTCAACGTCTTCTCCGTTAACCTTAAGAGCAACATCGGCGGTGACATTTTCAATGGCGATATTGTCATACTGAGATACTATTACAGGTGCGATATCATAAACGCCTGTTACTTCTTCGGGAAAGGTAAGAGAAACAGTAACGGTATCACCGACCGCCGCACTTGCGGTTACCGCAGTAATGCCCGTGGAAGATTCTCTGCCGGGGCCCGCATACACCAGTCCTCTGTCTCCCGCTTCCGCACCGGATCCGGTAAAAGAAATAAAGACGGAAAGTTCTTCTTCATATTGTTCGGCAGCCTTTACGCCTGCTGCCGGCATCAACGCAAAAGCCGTAAGTACAGCCAGCAATCCGGCTCCCGCTCTTCTGATAAGATTTCTCATTGTAAAACAACCTCTAAAAAAATTCCCACGGAAGGATGCGGGGTGCGCATCCTCCCACGGGATCTTAATAAATTTAGTAAGAATTAAAGTCTTTCAAATTCTACCTTCTGAGCATCTTTGCCCATAACAGCTTCGATCTTGTTGTCTCCGTCCTTAAGCTTGGATACGGGAATAACCGCCGAGTCAAGCTTTTCTCCGTTTACAACGATGTAAGAGATACCTTTGCATACATGCTCGGGATTCTTAACCTCGATGTGAAGATTCTTTCCTCTGAATACTCTGTCGACTTCGTATCCGTCCCAGGAATCGGGGATACAGGGATCGATGAGCATTCCGTCATACTGAGGTCTGATACCGAGTACGTACTGGGTAAGTGAATAATAAGTCCATGCAACCGCACCGGAGAGCCATGAAGTACGGCAGTTACCGGGTCTGGGTGACTCATCGGAATAAGTGGTCTGTCCCTGAACATAAGGCTCGGACTGACGGATCTCTGCTCTGGTGTTATAGCTTGCGGGAAGTGCAGCCTTTAAGTACTTATATGCTCTGTTTCCGTTGCCGGCAACAGTTTCGGCCATAACGCCCCATCCCTGGGTATGGTTGAAGATACCGCCGTTCTCCTTGATACCGGTAGGGAATACTACGCAGCCCATAACGGTCTGAGGAGTGTAAACGATAGCGGGTGCACAGAGCTTAAGTCCGTACTCGGAGAAGAGCTGCTCGTCAACCGCATCGAGGCAGAGCTGTTCCTGGTCGCCCTTGCAGGCACCGGACATAACAGCCCAAACCTGGGTATTGAGATAAACCTTACCTTCGTCGTATTTATCGGTTCCGTAAACGGTTCCGTCTTCGCCGACAGCCCAGATCCACCACTTGCCGTCCCATGCTTTCTTCTGGATGGCTTCATCGAGGATATCTCTCTGCTTAAGAGCCCATGCTGCCTCGTCTTCTTTTCCGAGGAGTTTGGAAATATCCGCATAGGTGGTAAGACCGAGTCTCAACTGGAAGGTAACCATTACGCTCTCACCGTGATATCCGGTCTGTAGACAGTCGTTCCAGTCAGCAGCAAGTCCGGAAGGAAGTCCGTCCGCACCGCTTCTTTCGATGTTGAAAAGAAGGGCCTTCTTAAGATGTCCGTAAACGGTATCCTCACCGTGATCCGCATAAGGAACCACTTCGTTAAAGAAATCAATGTCACCGGTTTCCGCAACATAAGCGGGAATCGCATTGAAGAACCATTCACAGTCATCGGATCTGAAATCCTTCTCCTCGGGACACTGCTCATGTCCGGGATTGTGTCCCAGCTTAATGAGAGGCATTGCTCCTCCGCAGTTGGTTTGACCTGAGAGCATGAGTTTAAGTCTTTCTTTTGAAAGACCGGGAATTGCAGCGTTTACGCCGAGTGTATCCTGAACGGAATCACGGTATCCGAGACCGTCTCTTTCTCCGTTGTAAACAAGTGATGCCGCTCTTGACCAGGAGAATGTGATGAGGTTGTTGTAAAGTCCCCATACATTGGCGGTGTGGTTGATATCCTCATCGGGAGTCTTAGCCTTGAATGAAGTGAGCTTTGAGTGCCAGTCTGTTTTAAGCTTCTCAAATTCTTCATCGAATCTTGCGATGGAGCCGTACTCTTTAACGGTCTTTTCTCCGACGGCATTTGCATTGCCGATACCGAGAAGGATGAGAACGGTTTTCTTTTCACCGGGCTGAAGCACCATATCTGACTGAATGGATCCGCAGGCGGTATCGCCGTAGCACCATGAATCGGAGCACTGTCCTTCGATGACAGCCTTGGGCTCCTTGTATGATCCGTAAGTTCCGAGGAACTTTTCTCTTGAAGTGTCATAGTGGGTCATGGGAGCTTCGCAGACTGCGAACCACTCCTGCTGGACAAGTCCGCCGAGCTCGTACTCGGGATGCTGCTTGTAGATGTTGTCATGGATGGAATAGCCGAGGATGTTGTCGGCCTTCTTGTCTGCTTCCATGATGAAAAGTGAATACTGAAGGTTTACAAGGTCCTGGGTGGTGTTCCACTGGCTTGCGAACTCACAGTAGGTAAATGCCGAGAGATTTCTGGGCTTATCGGACTTATTCTCCACGTCCAGTCTCCAATACTCGAAGGTCTGTCCGAGAGGAACGAAGTAAGTGGCATCGGTGTGGATGCCCTCATAGTCCGAGCTGATTATGGTGTAAGCCGTACCGTGACGACATACGTTCTTGAACTTGTCGAGAGGCTTTCCGACAGGCTGCCAGGAAGCTGACCAGTAATCCTTGGAATCATTGTCTCTGAGATAGAAGTATCTTCCGGGCTGATCCATGGGAATGGAGTTAAAGCGAAGACGCATAAATCTTCCCTGTGCACCGGAACGGTAGAATCCGTATCCTCCCGCATTATTGGTGATGATAGCACCGTACTGGGTGGTACCGAGATAGTTACTCCAGGAAGTCGGAGTATCCGGCCTGTCAACAACGTATTCGTAAGCTTCGTCGTCAAAATGTCCGTACTGCATAGATTTTTCCCCTTTTACGATTTTGTTTTTTATCCCTAAAAAAAAGCGGGCATTACCTGAACAGTATAGCAAAACGGGCACTAAAAAAACAGTTAGGATAATACGCTTTTCCCCCGTTTTACTTCGAAACGGGAAGCCTCTTCAACCTGACATCGAACCCCTCGCGCCGGCATCAGTGACTTCCCGTCCCTACTGTAAGTAATCCCTACACCTGTACAATAATTTTTAAGGTAAAATAAAACAAACAAAATATAACTCAAATGTGATACTATAGTATTGTGCGAGGGGGAAAGGCACATTCAGTCATACAGTTTTTGTTTCAGAGGCTCATAAGATGAAAGACAGATCCACAGAAGAAAAAAGACACCACTCAAACGCACGCGTTCCCTACACTTGCTACAAAGGCATCATCCCCGACTGGTTTCCCTCGGTACCTCTTCACTGGCACAGGGAATTCGAACTTGCTTACATCCACGACGGCAAGGGCGTATTCAGAATTGAGGAACAGATCATACCCGTTGAATCGGGTGATATTGTGATCATCAAACCGGGAGCTCTTCATTCCACGGATAAAACGGAATGCAAAAAGTTCGATTATGATACTATCGTATTTGACGACTCTTTTCTCTTCGGCAATCATGCCGAGAGATGTTTTACGGATCTTCTGAGCATTTTCGAAAGAGACGATTCGTTCATAAATCTGCCCATCAATTCAAATAATCCTTATTACGACGAGATCAGGGAAAATACTCTGGATCTCTTTGAAGCTGCGAGACTTTTTTCGGGAAGCGGCGATCTTAAAGTGAAAATATCACTGCTTGAGATATTCAGGCTCATCATCGAAAGCGGTATAGTCGAGACCGGTTATAAATCGGAGATATCATCGGACTCCATCAAGCCGGCGGTAGATTACATCAGAGAATATTACAGCGACCATATCACGGTGGATATGCTCGCCGATAAATGCCACTTAAGCAAGAGCTATTTTATGAACCTGTTCAAGAAAGTAACGGGTAATACAGTTATAGGATATCTGATGCAGGTCAGGGTAGACAACGCATGCAGGCTTCTTGCCAACGAGAACATGTCCGCATCGGAAGCAGCTTTAAGCGTCGGCTATACCAACATCTCCAATTTCAACAGACAGTTCAAGCAGCTTACGGGCTGCACTCCCAAAGAATATAAAAAGAGAAAATAACCGGGTCAGCGGACTCTGTAAAATCTGTAATAGCTTCCGTCACCGATATAATCCGAAGAAGATTCCACCCAATTCATTATCCAGGAGTCTTCTTCCACATGCATATCCCCGTACCAGCATTCAACCGCTATCACATCGGGATAATTGTCCGGATACAGTTCCCAGTATTTCAAAAGCGTTTCATCATATGTGGGTGTATCGATGGTGGAATAATGACTTACGGATGAAGAATTAAAACAGTACACGATCGGATCATAGAGATTCGATGCGACTACAAGTACATTTTCTCCCGGGCTTACGAATCTGTTCCAGTCTTCTTCATTGCACCGGGCCATATAGGAAGCCATATAGCTGCAAACCACTCCCTTTGCGGGGCCGTTTTTAACTATACCTTCTATTCCGAGAACGCTCTTACACACTCCCGAATAATCTTTCATTATTATCCCTCTGTGCATCACTATCGTTAATACGGCAAGGAATACAAATGCGTAGGAAAAACCTGCTCCGGAAGCTTTCTCTTTATCTGCGGATGCCATAAGTCTGCTTACGGATATAAGTGATAATGCACCTGCGGGTATAAGATACTGGACCGCGGTAATAAGTTCCATATTGGTAAGCAGTATTACGGAGAGCATATTCGAAACGGAAATGAATATGGCAATGAGCTGCATCTTCTTTTCGAAGTCATTGCATTTTTTCAATCCGAATACCGCTGTGACAATGAGGAGGAGTGATAAGTTGCCGTACACATATCTCAGACTTCCGGTTCTTATGACATTATCAAAAAAGATACAGAAGGTCAGATCCGTGATGATAAGAAAACCGCCGAAAACCGCAGGAAATATCACCGCTTTCTTTTTCCTGAATACTGCGCATACCGCAAAAGATACTATGAATGCGGCTATGGCGGAAATCGCAAACCAGGCTGCTCCTGCGAGTACCTCTTTCATGTAAAACAGCATATCAAAAGCATATTCCGAATTATGGGAAGAATCTCCCGAGACTATATTTTTCAGATTATCCGAAAATGCCCCGAGGCCTCCCGCATGTCCCGCAAAATAAAACAGATACATCAAACCTGCCGCTGCGCAAACGCATGTAAGGATCACAAAATCCTTAATCTTGGACTCGGAGAACATAAATATACACAGGCATACCGCAATGTAATTTACCACTGCGGAAGGATATGAAAGAACCGTAAGGCAAAGCGCAAGCGCGGATAACACGAGCCAGAGCCTGTCTGTTTTCTTTTCGAAATGTTTTATCAGGAAAATGATGAGAAGAATGGAAAAGCCCGAAAGCATATTTGTAAATTCGGGAAGAACGATCTGTCTTACACGGAATGCAAATACCGCAATTCCCGCAAGGTGTGCGACATAAGGATCTGTATGTTTCTTAAGGGTCTGCACAAGAAAGGCCGCAAGAAGCGCATAGAGTATCACACCCGAGATATTTAAGAATATGATAATGCCGTCGTAACCGCCGGTGATTTTGGAGAAGATCCACATCAAAGGATCCAGCAGAAAAGCAGAGGTCTGATGAGGCTCCCACATCTCCATGAACATTCTCTCTCCCGAAAGATGTCTGTATGATGTTACAACCGCATAAGACATGTCCACATCATAATCGGCAAATATGCTTTTTACATTTGCCAAAAAAGCTCCCGCCCAGAGGAGAATGATAAGAAAAGGAAACTTTTCCGATGAGGCTGTTTTATTTTTTTCCAATGACTGTGATTTCAACGCTATGCTCCACACTTGTCTGTACGATTTAATATTTTACTATCAGGCGATATGAATGTAAAATCAATACGTAACAGAAAAACTGTGGGCGAGGGCATCATCAATGGATAAGCAAAGAATCGATAATCTCAAAGAAGCAATGGAAAGATCCGTTTCATGGGGAGAAACCGCGGGTTCTCTTCTTCTTGTTTTAAAAGACGGCAAAGAAGAATGTTACCTCGAAACGGGATATGCGGATATCCCGAATAAGAAAACGTTGAAAAGAGATTCTCTCTTCAGGCTTTATTCCATGACAAAGCCCATAACCGCGGTTGCGGCCATGATCCTGGTCGAAAGGGGAATGATCGAACTTACCGACCAGATAAAATATATCTTTCCTTCTTTTAAGGACATGAAAGTTCTTGAAAACGGAAAAGCATCCCGTGCAGACAGGGACCTTAATCTCTATGACATATTCAACATGACAAGCGGTCTTTCTTATCCCGGTCCCGACGGTGCATCTTATGAAGCCGGAATGATATTCGACGACATCATCAAAGGACTTGCCGAAGTTCCCGGCGGTAAAATGACCACTCTGGAATATGCAGACAGAACGGGAAGATGTCCTCTTCTGTTTAATCCGGGTTCACACTGGGCGTACGGAACGGGTGCGGACATCATGGGAGCGGTAATAGAAAAAGTTTCGGGAATGCCTTTCGGCGATTTTCTTAAAAAGGAAATCTTCGAGCCACTGGGAATGAAGGATACGGACTTTTATGTGCCCGCGGATAAAACAGACAGACTTGCCAAGGTTTACGAAACAGTGCCCGGTTCGGAAATGATCGAATACACCGGAGAAAATCTCGGAATAGAAAATCCGCCCGTACACAAGCCTGCTTTCGAATCCGGCGGTGCGGGACTGATCTCCTGTATCGATGATTATGCTGCATTTGTAACAATGCTGATTAATGGCGGGGAATATAAAGGCAAGAGAATACTCGGCGAAAATTCGGTGAAGTTTTTAACCTCGGGCGGGCTTACACCCGATCAGCAAAAGGATTTTAACTGGGACGGAATGCAGGGCTTTTCCTATTCTCATTTCCTCAGGATCATGAACGATCCCGAAAAAGCGGTGACCATTTCAAGAAAGGGCGAATACGGATGGGACGGATGGCTTGGATGCTATATGACAAACATCCCCTCCGATAACATGTCCATACTTCTCATGACACAGAAAAAAGATTCCGGAACCTTCGGGCTTACCCGCAGGATCCGGAATATAATCCTTGCTTAATAAATTGTTATCTACACATTTTTCAGATCGATGCCGAGCATGTTGCCGATAAGGTCGTACAGCTCAGCGGTTACTTCGATGGTGGAGATACTCTCTCCCGTCAGTCCGAAGACCGCAAACAGAACCGATGAAGCCCGTGCTCTGGTATTGACGATCCTGAGCACTCCTTCTTCGTTTCCTCTTTCGAGAAGAGCTTCGAAGGAATCCAGAAGTTTGTAATATGTTCCGATACGCACACAGTCAAGCTGATATCTCATGGCTTCGTCACCGAAGCATCTGTCGGTATCTTCTTTGTCTTCCTTGAACTGTCTCATGCAGAAATATACGAAGGTCTTAAGGATTTCCTGAACGGACTGATCCTTGTTGACCATAAGAGCTATGAGAAGGTCTGCGGACTTCTGGGCTCTTCTGTCCAGAACACACTTAAAAAGGTTTTCTTTTGATTCAAAATAATGAAGTACGGTTCCTCTTACGACCGAAGCTTCTTTGGCTACGTCGTCCAGATTAACACCGTAGTAACCGTGTTTAAGAAACAGCTCCTCGGCTATATCAAGGATCTGTTTTTTTCGTTCCTCGGTATTGTTCATTCTTTTTGCCATGGAATCACCCCTTTTTGAATAGATCATAGGATCCGTTCAGTACCCGCCGAAATAAGTATATTCCTATTATTGACGATTAGTCAAACCCCCTTCGTTTCCGCGGGGTTTCCAATTATTAAAATTCCCTTATTTTCCGCGTGTTTCCTATGACATAAGGGTGTTTTGGTGGTAAGATATAGGCACTTTACGGAGGTAATTTTAAGTGCGAAATTTCAGAAAAACAACAGTATTGGCAACGGCATGCTGTCTTCTTATGACCGGATGTTCCCATACTTATCTGGGAGTACCCGGAATTTTATTTGATGCAACCGAACAGATGGCGGAATATGAAGAAGAACTTGATGACATGCCCGCCGGAGACATATGGACCTGGCCCGATACGGAAGATCACGAAGAAGAATATGACTGGGACGATGACGACTATGAAACCGCGGATAACGATGCGGAGCCCGGAACGGTCACCATCATGGTTTACATGAACGGATCCACCCTCGAAACCGAGGCGGGATTTGCAACCACCGACATCTGCGAGATGATAAATGCCGGTTATTCGGAGGATGTTAATATCGTAATCCAGACCATGGGTACCAAATACTGGTCCGAAAAACTGGGTATTGAGTCCGACAGATCACAGACCTATGTTGTGGGTGAAGACGGACTTGAACTTGTCCGCGACAATCTCGGACAGCTGGACTGCACCAAACCCGAAACCCTCAGAGAATTCGTAAGATACTGTGCGCAGGAATATCCCGCTTCCAGAAATATTCTCATATTCTGGGATCACGGTGGCGGACCCGCTTACGGTTTCGGATGGGATGAGTTCCAGGACGACTGGGAGAATTTAAGTGTTGATGAAATGGTCAAAGCTCTTAACGGATGCGGAACCCATTTCGATTTCATTGGCATGGACTGCTGCATCATGTCATGCCTTGAGGTTGCTTATCCTCTCAGAAATTACTGCGATTACATGATCCTTTCGGAAGATTTCGAAAGCTGCCTCGGATGGTACTACACAGGGTGGCTCGAAGCGCTGTATGAGAATCCTTCCATATCAACCTACGATCTGGGCAAGATCATTATCGATGATATGGTAAGCAAAAACGAGCACGACAAGTTCAAAGGTGACAAATCCATCCTTGCACTGGTAGATGAAGGCAAGATTGAGAAGCTTTGGGATGTATGGACCGAATTTGCGTACGCCAACGAAGAGGCTCTTCTCAATACGAATTTCAGTCAGGAAATGGAGGAATCAGGTAAAGGCGAAGGCTTTTCAGAAAGATTCCGTCACCGTGACAATAATAGCGAAAACAAGGTATTCGATCTGATCCTTGAAGGTGTTTTGGATTATCTGGAGGATGAATACTCGCTGGACGACTTCTATGATGATGGCGAAGTATATATCTCCGATTATTGCATCACCGATCTTATGGGACTTGCTCATATCATTGATTCCGATAAATCCGACAGATTGGCTCGTGCCGTTGACAGAGCACTGCTATATGTAGGTGCCACTTCCGATAATTTAAGTCTTACCGGAATATCCGTAACACTCCCTTACAATGACAATGACCTGTACAACGATCTTGTTCAGGTTTTGGAACAGTGTGATATAGATGACGAATATATAGAATGGCTCGAAAAATTCTGTAATGCGGGAAGCGACCGCGAAGGCATCGACTGGGATGAATGGGGCCAGGGTTTTTGGAGCGAATGGGGTGATTACCAGGAATCCGATATCTGGGGCGAATGGGAAGATGACGATAGCTCGGATGACGATAGCTCGGATGACGATGATGATTATGACGACGATTCCTTCAGCTTCTGGGGAAGCTGGGGTAATAACGAGTTTGATTTCTCCGGTATCTGGGAGGATTGGTAAAAAGTAAAGGCCCTATCCTCTTGACTATTATCCTCTTATAGGGGATAATAATGCTGTTGATTGACAATTTTTTAACAAAATTATTTTTGAAAGGAATGTATTAGGGATGAAGAATTATTTTGATCTGACAGGACAGGTTGCCATCGTTACCGGTTGTTCTACCGGACTTGGGGTTCAGATGGCAAAGGCACTCGCAAATCAGGGATGTAACATCGCTGCTCTCGCACGCCGTAAGGAAATGATTGACTCTGTTGCAGCAGAGATTGAAAAAGAATTCGGCGTAAAGGCAATCGGCGTTCAGTGTGACATCACCGACACCGCAAGAGTCGAGGAAGCAGTTGACGAAGTATATAAGACTTTCGGCAGGATAGACATCCTCATCAACAACGCCGGCACCGGTGCCGTAGCTCCCGCTGAGGAAATCACCGATGATCAGTTCAAGGGTGAGATGGATATCGACCTCTTCGGAACCTTCAAAGTTGCCCGCGCTGTTGCAAAGAAAGCTATGATTCCCGCAGGATACGGACGTATCATCAACATTGCATCAATGTACGGCCTCGTAGGAAACAAGATCTGCGGAAGCGCTCCTTATCACGCAGCAAAGGGCGGAGTTGTAAACCTTACCAGAGCACTCGCATCAGAGTGGGGTGTAAAGGGAATCACTGTTAACTCCATCTGCCCCGGATATTTCTACACCGATCTTACCACCGATACTCTCAATTCCGATTTCTTCCAGGCTAATGCGAAGACCATGATCCCTCTTGAGAGATACGGAAAAGAAGGCGAGCTTGATTCAGCCGCTATCTTCCTTGCTTCTCCCGCAAGTTCATATGTTACCGGTGTGATGATCCCCGTAGACGGCGGATACACCTGCATGTAATCCATAGGTTAAAAACAATAATAATCCCTGCAGTGTGAACTGCAGGGATTTTTTTATTCCTTCTTAAATGCTTTTTTCAGCGCCCACTTCATACCGAAGATGGGATTTTTAATGGCGCGCTTCATTTTATCTATATGCGCCTGCTGCATTGCCACAATGTTTTCCAGTTCTGCGATCCTTGCGGCATCTGCGTTTCTTTCCGCCAGAACATCTTCCGTTCTTTCAAATTTCTTACCGTATTTGGTGAGTGTATCTCTTCCGAGTCCGCCGCCTGTCACCATTGCCTGGAACTTATCTTCCATCTCATCAAATACATCAACAAGAAGCTTATCAATTCCGAGGAATACTGCAAATTCCTGTCTGGTCTTTATTTTAGTCGAGATATTTGCATAGCTTTCAAATATGCATCTCGCTACTCTGTATCTGATAAAATCCTTCGGCACGGGGAAATCAAAGAACCACTCGTAGTCTATGCAGACAAGTCCATCCTCCGTCCTGATGAAGTTACCGAATATCATATCCGCATTTGCGGCTTTCAGTCCGGGCAGATCCTCCGGAAGTTTTATATCTCCGAAAACTTTCCTGAATTCATCCGTAGCTTTGAATGAACATTCATAAGAATCCGTGATATCATCCATGAGCATATCCAGCTTCATATTTATATCATCTCTTATGTCATCAAGCTCCGCACTTGAATAATCGATGCATTCGGAATACAGGGAAGTTCCGTTTATGAAATCGAAATACAGATCATCGCCGCGCCTTGATACATCGGCAATCTTAATGGTCTTGTAGAAATCTTTTGCAAGATCTTTATTACGTACTATCTCGTCGATATGCGGAACAGCTTCTTTACATGCGGGAGTTTTTACTGCGTATAGCTTACCTCCCTCTGCCATCATCTTGGTATCCACGCGGTAAGGCTTATCACGAAGAGTATTGAATTTGGCATATATGCATCCGCCGTCCGCAGGTTCGTTTCCGTTATATGCCGTGATCAAAAATGAATTGGCAAAATCGGGGAACATTCCGTCCGCGCACACCTGATCCGTTACTTTGACCTCATCGAAGGAATCACATCTCTCACGATCGTAATTGGGAGATCTGTATGTGATATCACCGGGTGCGGGAAGTCTTAAGTCTGAATAGATTTCCATGGGAAGCTTATAATCCGGAACGGGATATCTGAATTCAAGTCCCGTAAAGCCTGCCGCCTTAAGCATTGCATTGAGAGCATATCCGGAAAATGTCCTTACTCTTTCTACTCCGTGATATCCTTCGATACCGTCATATGCTCTTCCGGTATGATCTTCTTTTGCTCCCGCAAAATACTTCATACCGTACTTATTCTCGATGGCAATATAAAGTCTTCCGCCCTCTTTAAGCAGCGATCTGCATTTCTTCAGCATATCGACAAAGGGATCATCCGAAGAAATGTAATAGATGGAATACTCGAAAACTCCGATAAGAGTTATGACATCATACTTCTCGGAAAATTTAACATCCTCAAAATTACCTACCATGATACGCAGGTTATCGTATTCCCGGTTTCTGTACGCATTTATGGAAGAGCGCTTTTTGGAAAGATCAACTGCGGTTACGGATCCGAACTTTTCACACAAAACGCCTGTGACCGCTCCGCATCCTGAACCGATTTCAAGTACCGATGCTTTCTTATCCGCATCCGTCCAGGAGAGAATGTTTTTTCTTATATCCGATAAATGATAAAGCTCTGCCCAGTCGTCTCCCGCGGCAAGTCTCTCACCTATATCTTCTCCGTCACGAACTATTCCGAGAAGCCTGTCCTCAACGGATTCACCGTCAGAGTATGCATCGCTTCCCTTATAGTAGGTCAGATCAAGTATTACATTTCCGATTTTTTCTTCGCTCATCTTATAAGCTCTTTCCCGGTATCAAACTTTCCTATCTTGGACCAAAGGCTCAGTTTGTATCTTCCCTCTTCTATCAGTTCATGATCAAACTGTGCTATGAATCCGCAAAATTCCGTATTGGGTATTCTTTTTATCTTATATGCATCGGGCCTGTACCAGCTCTGCAGCTCAGCCAGGTAAAAATTTTTATCATCATAGATGACCATCTTACGGTCAGTCTTGTGATTGAATTTATAATCAGATGCATAGCTCCATCCGAAGATGTGGACATATTTGAAAGCATCGATCTCATCGAATGCGATCTGAGTATCCTCTCTTACGGGCGCTTCCTGCCAGGCTTTGATCTCCGCGTGAGTCATCTTCCTGACCTTAGTCTTAACCTTATACATCCATCTGGTATAATCGGGCCCCGTTCCCGCATACCTCATGGCAAGATTGATATTGTAATAAGGGTGTGGTGAATCCTTAAGAGCGTGTACCGAATACAGACGGGCATGTTCTTTGATAAGACGTCTGTATTTGGTTTCGTTTACTTCATCCGTTCCGCGGCTTACGGATTCCTTATGTATCAGACGTATATCGCCTCTTACGCAATTAACGTATCCGGCATTGATCAGGTCATAACAAAGAGCAACATCGTTATAGCAAACGGACATCTCCTCATCAAAGCCGCCCACTGAGTCAAACTTACTCTTTTCAACCGCGAGGCACGCTGCGGTTACTCCGTTCACATCCAGGGGAAAGATCGCATCGGGGCATCCCTCATCTCCCGGATGATATCCCTGATATATATGATTGGGACCATCCACGCAGTCTTTGGTTCCGCAGTGCTGGATCATATTTCCTTCGGGATAAAGAAGCATGCATCCCACCGCTCCGGCATAAGGGACACGTGCCTGTCCGGCCATACTACCCAGCCACTTGGGCTCTGTTATCTTAATATCGTCGTTAAGGAAAACCAGTACGTCTCCCGATGCATTCCCCGCACCCAGATTGCACATGTATGAGAAGTTAAAATCCTTTTTCTCATAAATGTATTTTGCATTATATTTTCCGCACAGTTCTTCGTAGATGCGTCTGTTCTCATCGGAGCTTCCGTTATCTACGAGAATGATCTCATAATCTTTGTAAAGGGTAACTTCATCAAGAGACGACAGACAATCCTTAAGATAATCCGGATTGTCTTTGGAAGGAATTACTATGCTGACAAGTCCTTCAGTCTCATGATCTATGATGCATCTGTCTTCTGCGACGCTTACACTGCCTTTAAGATTTCTTCTTGCAAGGGCTCTTTTAACCGCATCGGGATCTGCTTTGGAAGGTTCAAGAGCTGCGGTTTTGTGGAACAGCACTTTATCGATGTGGGCCACTTTTTCTTTTTCGGATATTCTGAGCCACAGATCGTAGAAAGGATCTTCGGAGGCGCCCTCTTCAAGACCTCCCGCATCTATATACGCCTTACGGGATACAAATACGAATCCGCCGTAATAATCGTGGGACATGAGCTGATCAGGAGCATAATCAGGCTTGAAGAAAGGCTTGGATCTTACACCTTCATCATCGATAAAATCCTCATCGGAATAAATGAGTGCCGGCTTATCGCCTGACAGAAGAACCTTTCCGCACTCATAAAAGGCCCTGTTTTGAAGGACCGCTCCGCTCTTAACAAAAGCCATGTATTCACTTTCGGATTTTTTTACAAGGGAATCTGTCTCTTTGATGTTTATTCCGCATACATTTACGGAATCTATTTTGGCGCATGCCTGACCTTCAATAGACATGAGAGTCTTCTCAAGACCTGCATCTCCTCCCGTTACCATGACGGATACGGAAGGCTTGCGTGACAGAAACAGAGGCTTTTCATATTCACTGTCCAAAAGCTTTAAGTACAGGTCCGGGGTATTGGTGTAATACTTGCAAAGTTTCCACAGTTTATATGCTCCTACAGTTCCTGTATGAACATAATTGTACTGAGCTTCTTCAGGGAGACTCGCCCATATATGATCTGTGATCTTTTTCTTAAGATTTAAACTAGGCATACAAGGGTATTTTATCATATCTGCGATGATTCTAATACAACCGGATAAAAAAAGAAGAGCCCGCATATAGCGGGCTCTTCTTCAAATCGGAAAGATCGGGAACATCATCCCTCGATGGCGATGTACTTATTCTCGGTTCTGTCGGGAAGTGCTTCCTTCTTGGGCACTGTAACCTTCAGAATACCGCCCTTGAATTCGCCCTTGATATCGCTCTGAACAAGACCGTCACCTACATAGAACTGTCTCATGCAGCTGCCTGCATAACGCTCTCTGTGGATCCACTTGCCGTCCTTCTCCTCTTCGTCCTTATCAAGGCCCTTGGAAGCCTGTACGGTAAGGTAGCCGTTATCGAGAGATACCTGGATCTCATCCTTGGTGAATCCGGGGAGATCGATGTGGAGCTCGTACTCTTTATCCTTCTCCTTGATATCGGTCTTCATCAGGTTGCCGGCATGGCGTCCGTAAAGCTTCTTCTCGCACTTCTTCATGTCTCTGTCGTTCCATTCAGGGAGATCGAAAAGGTCATCGAATAAATCGTTGTTGTAGATACTAGGGAACATCATCATAAGTCATTCCTCCTTCTATCCGAGGGCATCCTGATGTGCCGTTATGGTCACCTTTGAGTTATCCGGATGTCCTTTGTTTTCTTTGTTCTAGATGCAATATAACACGCATTGTTAGCACTGTCAACAGGTGAGTGCTAATTTATTTCTAAAAAAATTATTAAATGCAAAAAACTCCGCAGAATACGGTAACCATGCGGCTTTTCGTGTTCTGCGGAGTATTATGTTCCTTGTTTTTCAATCCACCAGTCTGGCATTTCTCAGGGTGCAATAGGTATATCCGCCGTCCTGATATATATCAAACTCTCCTATTACGGTCACATCATCACCATACTTCGGATAATCATCGGGAAAAGAATACGAATCATCAAGTACAAACTCTATTCCCTGTGAGCAGCACTGAGTTGCATCCTGAATTATGCAGGCGCAGTAGAATTGATCAAAATCCGTAGTGTCTGTGCAGGCATACATACCTGTCATCTTAACTGTCTTGCCCAGATATCTGTCGGGATCCGAGATCAGACTGTAGACCTGTGAATAGACCATTATGCTTGATAATACGGTAAGGTCTATATCAACTCCTTCTGTCTGCAATACCGACTCATCAAGGCCGCTCATTTCGGGCTCCGGAGCATCCTCATTTACTCCGCTCTGACGTTCGTAATCGTCTTCCGCATTTTCGGAAAGTCCGGGAACCTCGCTTAAGTCTCCCTGATTCATATAATTTTCCGCATCCTCTTCGGCCATCCTTGCGGCAAGTACTTCTTCAACCGAGGATGGAGAATCCGATACGGCTACATCGTGAGACGTATCCGAATTACCGCAAGCGGTAAGCATCAGTGAAGCGCATATGAGACTTAACAACAATTTCTTTTTCATATCATCTTGCTCCCGAAAAATGTCCGATAAGCGAGCATATTCCGAAGGCTGCTATATCCGCGGCAACGATGGTTGAACCCACAGGTGTTCCCGCTAGCATTGAGATTACAATGCCAAAGAATGCGCATATTACGGAAAAGACCGCCGAGAAAATCGTTACACTCTTGAATGTCTTGAATATCCTCATAGATGAAAGCGCGGGGAATATAACAAGTGCCGATATAAGAAGTGATCCCACAAGGTTCATGGCAAGCACGATTATCACCGCGATCACCACTGCGATCAGCAGGTTATATGCATTAACCTTTGTTCCCGCACTTCTTGCAAAGGTCTCATCAAATGTGACAGCAAAGATCTTGTTATAGAAAAGGATAAATACTATAACAACGATGGCTGATAATACGGCACAGAGTGCGACTTCGCTTTTGGTAAGTGTGAGTATGGACATTGATCCGAAAAGAGTACTGCACACATCTCCGGACAGATTTGTGGAAGTGGAGAATTTATTCATAAGAAGATATCCGAAAGCAAGTGCACCGACCGATATCATCGCTATAGCCGCATCTCCCTTGATCTTGGCGTTTTGTCCGGTTCTGAGAAGAAGCACGGCTGCAAGGATTGTTCCGGGAAGAACTATTATCATGGTGTTGGTAAGATTTAATACTGCGGCGATGGACATGACACCGAATGCCACATGACTGAGTCCGTCACCTATGAAAGAATATCTCTTGAGTACAAGGGTAACTCCAAGAAGCGATGAGCACAGAGCAATCATCACTCCAACCATCATCGCATAACGCACAAACGGATATCCCATGTACATCATAAGTGTATCTATCATCTTTTCACCGCCTAAACCGTTAACGGTTTTCCGGCATGCGGATCTTTACTCTGCATCATCATAAAGATCTTGCCGGCTTTACTGTTTAAATACTCGCTCTTCGATCCGAAATAGATCGTGTTTCCTATATGAAGAATATGATCCGCATACTCAACCGCAGACTTGATATCATGAGAGATCATGACGATGGTAATGCCTTCTTTGTTGAGCTTAGACACAAGTTCATACATTTCTGCGGTAACTTTAGGATCAAGTCCGGATACGGGCTCGTCTAAGATCAGCATTTTCTTTGTGGCACAAAGCGCTCTTGCAAGAAGGACTCTCTGCTGCTGTCCGCCCGACAGTTCACGATAGCATTTATTTGCCAGATCGGTGATCGCCATCTTTTCCATATTATCTGCGGCGAGTTTTTTCTCCTCGCTGTTATAGAAAGGTCTGAGCCCCATCCTACTCTGGCATCCGGATAAAACTATCTCTTTAACGGATGCCGGGAAATCTCTCTGTACCACAGTATGCTGAGGGAGATAACCGATCTCGCCGGGCATAAGTCCGTCGCCGTATTTAACCTCTCCCGCAACCGGTTTTATCAGCTTTACAAGTGTTTTAACAAGCGTTGATTTACCGGAGCCGTTCTCTCCGACAATGCACAGATAATCACCCGAATTTACTTTGAAATTCAGATGCTCTGCAACTGTCTGACCGCCGTATCCGACCGACAGATCTTTTGCCGTTATCAGTGCCATGTCCTTTCCTCCGAATAAGTAATATGATCACGCCTTGCTTTCAAGGCAATCGTCACACATTCCGTAAAATACGGTTCTCAATGGATCGAGCTTAAACTTATGCTCCGAATACAGATGCTTACCGATCTCTTCAAGTTCTTCGCACTTCAAATGAATAAGCTTTCCGCATTTTTCGCATTTGCAGTGAAAACAGGTCTCGTTCTTTTTGTGGACACTCATTCCAACGTATTCAAAGCAGGCGCTTCTTCCGCTTTCCAGGACATACTTATTGAGTATTCCGTCGTCTACGAATTTCTCCAGCTGGCGGTAAACCGTGGACTGTCCTATGGTTACACCCTGCGCTCTGAAATGGTCATATACATCCGCAGCGGTGATATGAACTCCCGGTCTGGATTCAAGATAAGCCAACATGATCTCGCGCTGTTTGGTCTTGTAATTAGAGCCTGAAGCCATAATATCCCTCCTGTTACGAAAATGAGAACCGTTACCATTTTTACCATTTAGATCATGTAATGTCAAGATTTGGGAACGATTTTCATTTTCTTTTTATGGATGTCTGCTGTGCTTTGTGCAATCCAATGACGGAAACCGCCATGACGATACATGCCGCCGCCATTTCGGCATAGCATGAAATATAGAGATTACCGTGCCTCTGGACATAGTATTCCATAAAGCCGGTAAGAGAAAGTCCGAGCAAAAATGCCAGTGTATAAAGGAAATGTCCCGCTTTGAACCTGCGGTTTCCTACAAGCTTTCCGATACAGAATATTACCGTTATCAGCAAAAACACACCCGATACGATCTGCATAAGACTTACAAAACCGTTGGATCTCAAAAAAGATGCATCGTATCTGGCACTGTCCAAAAGCGCCATCGCGCAGAAATACATGATGTAAGTCCTGAGGGCGGATTGTTTTCTGATAGAGATGATAACGGCAATGACCGTTATGAGCGCAAGTATCATGAACTTCCAGAAAAAGACGGCGGTCCTGTATTCGCTTTCTCCCGATGATGTTACTGCCGGGTAAGCAAAAGGAAGACGCATGTATGCGGGATCTTCTATCACAGCTTTTCCTCTGTCGCATTCATTGAACATGGATGTAAGTGACACCAGCGTCATAAAGAGCATGATCCCCGCAGCAGCTGCGGCAAGTACTCTTTTACCGTATTTGCTTCCTGCTATTTTCGATGAGATAAACGATGCGGTAAAAGCTCCTATAACAATTCCCGCCTCATGAAAACTCCCCTCTGCTGAAGAAAATGCGGCAGAGAATGATTCATAGCTTTCATAATGGGAATACCAGTGAATAAATCTTCCCAAAAATGCCGCAAAGACCGGAGAAAGGATCAGATATATAAACAAAGAGAATCTATACCTGAAACGTGCGACTTCGTTTTCTTCTTTTACGGGATTCAAAGAAAACGTCAGCATCATCGATGCGATGAATGCAATGACGGTAATGATGATCCCGTATCCTATCTGTGTGTTTCCCGCATATACCGCGGTTACCGTCTGAGTATTCATTGTTCGTCCTCCGGTACCGCAGTGGCAAAATAGATAATATCGCTGACGGTTCTTTCAACTCCCCAGTCAACGTAGCTGTAAGGTCTGTCTCTCCAGATGATCTCTGCCGTCTGTCCTCCGTCCAAAGTGTACGCGTTGACGCATCCCTTTAAGAGCATGATGTCCTGAGCACCCTTAAGCGTGCAGCATTCTTTATAAGGATACACATGTCCTATGGTCATCATAAGATAGTGTCCCTCTCCTATCTGACCGAATGCCGAGCGCGAATATCTCTGCATGGTCTCACCGATCCGGTAATTAAGGTTTTCTTTGGGCACGCCGTTATCGATCAGTACGGGACCGAAAGATACGGAAAACAAAATATCATTATCATCCACAAACTGCTGAGCCTCTTCTTTGGTGGTGAGTTCACCGGCATAAGAAAATATCATATTTCCGTTTGTATCAAAAAAGCATGTATCCAGATATGTTCCTTCACATCTGCATACGGTACGGTCATAAACGGTAAGACCTATCGATCTGAATTTGTAAAAATCACCGTTCATGGCAACCACCGCATTTGCCTGGGCGGCAAGCTGCGATGCATACATCTGGACACCGTAACCGTATGTGTCTCCGGCAATCTTTCTTCTGAGCTGGCTGGGATCCGCGATAAATACTTCAGCAAAATTGCAGTAGCAGTCATTGCAGAATTCTTTCCATACAATCGCAAACATGGATTCATCCGCGTAATAGTAGATGCTCTGACCCGGTGCAAAGGTAACATTCGGATCGAATACAAGCTCCGCATCACCTATAAGTCTTTCGCTTCCTGCAATTGCTTCATTTATCAGATAAGGATCAGTAAGCTGATGAAACTTATCATCACAGGGCATATATCCGCAGAGCGCATCTTCCGGTATCGAGTAGAGTTTGGGTATATATACGAGATCCGCCAGTATATTCGATTTGGTGTTATTGGCATAAAGAGCGATCTTATCCGACAGAATTTCCGCAGACAGAGGATTTGCACATACTCCGCCGCCGAGAACATTTAACAGCTCCTCCGTGGGGATTATGTTCCATTTTCCGTTTTCATATCTGAGATTGATAAGAATATCCGAAGATGCTTTATAAGAATCGGACGAAAGAACGGTTCCGGATGCATTCTGATATGCCTCTTCAACCACCCATTCCTGATAAGAATCATCATCCTTATATACTTCCCTTCTCGGGTGACTCTGCACGATATTGTCCAGCTCCTCATCAAGCAGCTCATCAACACGTGCGGATGCCGCGGAAAGGTCCGCATAATATATTTTTACGGGAACAGAAGCGGTAAGATCGTTTACCGTCATGTCGCCCGTATATTCGAAGCCGTAACCTGACCTAAGATAGTCCAGATACATTGACGCTGTGGGATCGTCAAAAAGATCCGATACCCGGATCTGCAAATCACCGGATACCGCCTGCTCACGTCCGTACAATACATCATAAGCATCGGAGATCCTTCCCTCCGACAACGCATTAAGAAAAGCTCCCGCTTCATCCGCCGGATTTCCGCTAGGATGGGCATAAAGCAGATCGACATAAGGATAAAAGATACAGATAAGCATTATGACTGCGGTCAGCAAAATGCAGAAGATACCGGTCATGAAGCGTGTTTTCTTTTTAACCGCAAGAACGATCGTCATAGTGACCGAAAAGAAAACAAGAACTGCCAGTATATACAAAAAATTGATGCGCCATGCAGGTAGTGAAGGCAGCGCATCATACATTCTCAGATAACTTTCCTTTAAAACATTAAAAAGCATTCAATATAGTCTCCGCTTATATTTCTCCATGCCATTATACCGCATGAGACGGGCATTTGTGAAAATTAATAAAGTGTTCGGTTGCGAAAACTTTCCGCGGATTATAAAATCCATATACAAACATATGTTCGGAGTGCGTTATGAGTAAAGTATTTGTGGAAGTCACCGCAAAATTCGATAAAGACGGAAAAATAGAACCCTTGCAGGTATCATGGACGGACGGAACCAGATATACCGTGGACAAGGTTGTAAGCGTATGCCGTGCCGTATCGACAGGCGGAGGCGGCATAGGCCTGCGTTACACGTGCAGGATATGCGGAAAAAGCGCATTCGTGTTTTATTCGGAACGTGACCACAGATGGTTCGTGGAGGGCAAGGAAGGCCGCAGATCTGACTGGGTATATACGATAATATAAAACACCCCGCAGGCATTACGGGGTGTTCCTATTCTATGACCATCGAAGCACAATTGATGTCTTCGAGAAGATTGTATTTCTTGCCGGTTTTAAAGCCGATGACTACGGGGCGCATGGGATAGCCGGGATTATTGGCCACTACCTTGCCCATCTCTCCGTTTGAAAGCTGTACGTAAGAGTCTACAGGGAAGATAATGACAGAATCCATGAAGCTTGAAATTGCTTTGGTATCAAGCTCTGTGGACATTCCGAAGATCATCTCGAGAGCTTCTCTTTTGGGGAATCCCTTTTTATAGGGACGCTCGGTTACGAGAGCATCGTATATATCCGCAACGGAAAGGATCTTGGCGAATTTGCTGATGGCTTCTCCGGTAACACCTAAGGGATATCCTCTTCCGTTCATCTTCTCATGATGCTGGAGAACGCCCTTCATGATCTCATCGTTGAACGCATTCTTTTCCTTCAGGATCTTAAAACCGAAAAGCGAATGCTGCTTCATGAGAGCAAATTCATCATCATCAAGTTTTCCGGGTTTATTTAAAATCTCAAGGGGGATGTTTGATTTACCGAGATCGTGAAGAAGTCCCGATACACCGATATTCCTTATCTCTTCCTGGGAAAGTCCGTAATTTCTTCCGATGATCATTCCCATGGTGGCAACGTCTACGGAATGTTTGAAAGTATATTCGTCACTGACCTTGATCAGGTTGATATCGACTGCAATGGCATTGTTTGCTTCAATCGCTTTAACAAGCTCGCCCGTTACATTGTTGGTAGCTTCGAGGAAATTCTCGGATTCGACATTGTCGTAAAGGAACTGTACGCCTTCACCGACACGCTTGATAACTTCTTTGCTGAGTGCAACCTTGCTTTTATCTTCGACACGGCTCTTTTCTATGAGCTCTTTTGTATATGCGGGAAGCTGAGCCTCGAGGGAATGGATCTCATCGGGATCCGGTTCGCCCTCGGACACGTAGATACCGCCTATTGACTTCTTCTGAAGATACTCGATCTGGAAATCATCCAGATATGCACCCTTCGCGATAAGTTCGCGACCGGTTTTATCAAGGATCGACTGATCGATCCTCATACCCGGCTGAAGAACTCTTGTACTTACAAACTTGCGTTTAATCATCCGGCCCCTCGCCATCCAAATACTTGTCGTAGATTTCAAAAAAACTGCAGGTTGTAATCTCAGGATCGTAGTTAAGAGTTACGTTTTTCCAAAGTTCACTGTTAAGATTTCTGATAAGACTTTCCAAAAACTCATCATATACCGATTCGAAGGCTTCATCTCTGAGCTTACGTGTGATGAGTATTTTGTTTTCGTCCGTCTGGGTTCTGTCGAGCGGCAGGATGCACTGCATCAGATACAGGCCGTCCGCGGTTCCCACTATATCACTGACCTCTCCTCCGGCAAGGGAAAAAGCTTCTTCCTCTACCGCAATATCCATGGTACCTTTTCCGAATGAGATCACCGATTCACCGGCTTCGTTATATCTCATCGCTTCGGTCTCAAAATCAAGACTTCCGTCTAAGATTCCGTCCCTTATTCCCTGGAGAGTCTTATATACTCTTTCATAATCGCTGTCCATATACGGGATCAGCGAGTCACCGTTTTTATATGCGGTGCGCATATAGATGATCCTGACCTTAACGAATCTCGCTTCATCATCGGAGATCTCCGGAGATATGTCCTTAATGATCTCATCATAAGCAAGCTGGGCCATTGCCATCTCATAGTACATGTTTTCAATCAGGTCCTCGGTCACACCGAGTTCCTCAATCTCCGCCTCGGAAAGCGAAGAATAATATTCCATCGCAGCCTGTCTTACCGCATTCTGTCCGGCAGGATCAAGAGTAAGCCCCCTGTCGAGTGCCATCAGATACATGGTCTTTATCTGTGCGAGCTGCGCAAGTGCCGTGTTCTTGATACTCTCTTCAAATGTAACTCCGTCCGAAGTGACATTTCTTATCTCTTCGCCGAAGACATTTTCATATGTCTTCTGGATATTGGTGATATATATCATCAATTCCTGAAGGCTGCAGCTTTCGCTGCCCACTATAAATACTTCGTCCTGTTTAAAACCCGTGGTAAGCACGACCTGTGCCCTGCCGCAGCCGGTCAAAAGGCTGACGGCAAGGAACACACACAGTATCGTCTTAATTGTTTTACGTATGGAAATCAAAGCTTTATCTCGTGAACCCATCCTTCGGGTGCTTCTATGCGGCCCATCTGAATTCCGGTAAGAGTGTCATACAGCTTCTTGGTAATAGGTCCCATCTCTTCCATTCCGCTGGGGAAGCAGATCTCCTTGCCGTGATCGTTGATCTTGCCGACAGGTGAGATAACCGCTGCGGTTCCGCAAAGTCCGCACTCTGCCATATCCGCAACTTCTTCGAGAGTGATCTCTCTCTCTTCTGCCTCGAGTCCGAGATACTTCTGAGCAACATATACAAGGCTTCTTCTGGTGATGGAAGGAAGAATGCTGTTTGACTTGGGAGTAACAACCTTGCCGTCCTTGGTTACGAACAGGAAGTTTGCTCCGCCGGTCTCCTCGACCTTGGTTCTGGTTGCGGAATCAAGATACATGTTCTCAGCGAAACCTTCCTTGTGAGCGGTAACTATAGCATGAAGGCTCATTGCATAGTTAAGTCCTGCCTTGATGTCTCCGGTTCCGTGCGGTGCCGCACGGTCGAAATCGGATACCTTGATAACGATGGGCTTAGCGCCTCCCTTGAAATAAGGTCCTACGGGAGTTACAAGGATTCTGAACTGATATTCATCGGCAGGCTTAACTCCGATAACGGGGTTTGATCCGAAAATATAAGGTCTTACATAGAGAGTAGCTCCGCTTCCGAAGGGAGGGACGTATGCTGCGTTTGCCTTAATAGTCTTCTCAACGGCATCGATGAACTTTCCGTCGGGAAGAGTAGGCATCTCAAGTCTTGCAGCAGACTGGTTGATACGCTCTGCGTTAAGGTCGGGACGGAATGTAACAATACGGCCGTCCTCGGTGGTATATGCCTTAAGTCCCTCAAATACGGTCTGTGCATACTGAAGAACGCCTGCGCACTCATTAAGCACGACCTTATCGTCAGTGGTAATCTCACCGTCATCCCACTTGCCGTCTTTGAAGTTAGAGACGTAGCGATAATCGGTCTTGATATAACCAAATCCTAAGTTGCCCCAATCAATGTCTTTCTTTTCCATTTCAGATCCGCCTTCTTTCTTATTAAAATAAAAAAAACTTTAAAACATTTTAGCACAACGGGGTTTTTGGTACAATAATGTATGTATTTACAGCATATAAGGAATTCAGGAAAATGAACGCATTTAAGAAAATAACCCTTTCGCTGATAACAGCAGTCTATATAATGAGCTTTTGCGCCTGTTCGCAGGTTTCGGGCTCTCCCACACCTGCTCCGGATCCCGTTGTTTCCGTGGAAAATACGGCAGAAAATGCAGCTCCCGAACCTGAAGAAACTCAATCCCCCGAGCCTAAACCCGAGGAGATCCTTCCCGTAACCGTGGAGATTCTCGGAAAAGAATACGACGAAAATGAAACCTTCCTGGATCTGTCGGATATGCATCCCGAGGATATCGCCGAAATATCCGCTAAAATGGCCGAACTTCCGGAGCTTGCGGAGGTTAATCTCATACCCGAAGGAAGTGATCCTCTTTTGTCTCTTCAAGCGGTATGCGTACTTAAAGAAAGCTTTCCGGATGTCCATTTCATCTATGAATTCGACATGTTCGAGCAGCACATTACCACCGAAGATACCGAGGTAAGCTTCATAAAGACCGAAATCGGAAATGAAGGGGAAGAAACCGTCCGTCAGGCTCTTTCGGTCCTTGATAAATGCGAGTATTTCCTTTTGGACGATTGCGGGATAGACGATGAGATAATGGCCAAGATCAGGGAAGATTTCCCGAATACCAAGGTTGTCTGGAGAATCCATGTGGGCTGGAAGTCTGCTCTTACCGACGACCAGGTAATACGAATGACCCACGGAATAAATGATTCCATGACGGAACCTTTGAAGTACTGCAATGAGGTCATCTACATGGATCTGGGTCACGACAGCGGTATCACCGACATCTCATTTATCGAGAACATGCCGGATCTTGAATGTCTGATTTTATCGGATGCTCAATTTACCGATCTTACTCCGCTTACAAACTGCAGTAAGCTCACCTGGCTTGAACTTGTAAGCTGCTATAAGATACAGAATCTGCCGGTCATCGCAGACATGGATTCCATCAAATATCTCAATATCAGTTATACACGCACAAGCGATATCAGCGGAATAATGGATATGAACCTCGACCGTTTCAGCTGTATCGGAAATCCTTTATCCAGAGATGATTTTGATGAATATGCCGAGGCCCACCCGGACTGCATGTGTGTTTACAGCGGTAATCCTTACGGCTACGCATGGAGATATGACGATTACGGATATACCTTCTTCTCCTATTACGCAAGAATGCGTGAAGTATTCAGATATACCGAAGGAAGCCCCGGCGGCTTTAAGATGCCTGAAGAAGAACCTGAAGAAGATTCTGAAGATAATTGAGATAGTTCCTGCATTCCGCGGGTGACGCGGATGTATGATTTTCGAGACTTCGGTGGTCTGCGGCATGAGTTTGAACAAACATCGTTCCATGGCCGCCTGATCCCGAAAATCGAGAAAATTATGCACCGCGGCAGGACCCCAGGAATGCAGGAACTGTCATCGGTAGATAAAATAAAAAGCCCGAAGCTTAGCTTCAGGCTTTCTTTCTCTCATATGTTACGAAGTGATAAGTCAGATCGAACGATGTCATTTCATCTGAAGTATCGATGATTTCCCACTCATCATCGGCATCAAGATCATGGAAGTAAGTGTCTGCTTCATACGCATGATCAATGCGGGTTACGATTGCTTTATCGCAGTAGGGAAGAAGCTGATCGTAGATCGTGCCTCCGCCGATAACAAAAACCTCATCATCCGTTTCTTTTACGATCTCAAGAAGTTCATCAATGCTGTGAGCAACCTTTGCTCCCTCTACGCTGTATCCCGGATCACGGCTCATGATGATGTTGGTTCTGTTTTTAAGAGGAAGTCCTCCGGGAAATGTACAAAGAGTTTTTCTTCCGAGAATAACGGTATGTCCCGTTGTCAGTTCCTTGAAGTTCTTATGATCCTCCTTGATTCTTACAAGAAGATCGTCTTTATTTCCGATAGCCCAATTGCTATCCGCAGCAACAATAATAGTCATCTCAAGCCTTTCTCAAATTGCAATGGGTATATTCTTTATCTGCTCGTGATGCTGATAGTTCTCAAGCGACACATCATCGGATGTGAACTTGTAGAAATCATGTACATCAGGATTCAGTATAAACTTGGGAGCAGGCAAAGGCTCTCTTTTCAGCATCTCCTCGATAAGAGGGATATGTCTGTCATAAATGTGGCAGTCGGCAATTACGTGAACAAGTTCTCCCACTCTCATGTCGCAAACCTGTGCAAGCATATGTACCAGAACGGCATACTGAACGATGTTCCAGTTATTAGCGGCAAGCATGTCCTGCGAACGCTGGTTGAGAATTGCATTAAGCGTAAGCTTATCGTCTCCGTCTTTCTGCGTTACATTAAATGTCATGGAATAAGCACAAGGGTACAGATTCATCTCGTGAAGATCCTGGAATACATAGATATTGGTCAGGATTCTTCTGGAAAAAGGATTATGCTTAAGATCGTAGATAACTCTGTCCACCTGATCCATTTTTCCTTCGGGATACTCGTGCTTAACCGCCATCTGATATCCGTAAGCCTTACCGATGGAACCGTCCGGATCCGCCCACTCGTCCCAGATATGTGAGTGAAGATCGTGAATGTTGTTACTCTTTCTCTGCCATATCCAAAGAAGCTCATCCGTAGCGGATTTGAGTCCCGTACGGCGAAGTGTCATTATGGGAAATTCCTTGGAAAGATCATATCTGTTGACCACTCCGAATTTCTTAATGGTATATGCGGGAGTTCCGTCTTCCCAGTGAGGTCTTACTTTCTGACCTTCGGTGCTGGTTCCGTTCTCAAGGATGTCCCTGCATGTTTCTTTGAATACTTCATCTGCATAACTCATACTTGTAAAACCACCTTTTATTTCCTGTCATCATACTTCTCGCAAAGAGCAGTGATCTGGTCTGCGAATTTTCCGATATCCTTGTTGGGATATCCGTCCATACCTTTGATGATGGCCATAAGTCTCTGACCTGCGGCAACAAGACGTGCATAAACACCGGATACGGTCTTGCCTGCTGCCTTCTTGGCCTTCTTGACGGGAGCGGCTTCGTAGGTAAATCTTCCCGCCGCAAGATCGAATTCGGATCCGCTGTAGGGAGCTACGGCGCGCTGTCCGTACTCTATCTTAAGTGTCTCGGCAAACTGGGTTGCAACCGCATCTTCGCCGTGAACGATAAATACCTTCTTGGGCTTTTCGGTAAACTGTGAGATCCACCAGATAAGTCCGGATTTTCCGGCATGTCCGGAAAGACCTTTAAGCTGCTTGATCTGTGCTCTTATCTGGATTTCTTCGCCGAACAGCTTAACCGTTTCGGCGCCTTCCACAATCGCTCTTCCGAGAGTTCCGTTTGCCTGATAACCTACAAACAGGATCGTGCACTCGGGTCTCCAAAGATTGTGCTTCAGATGATGTCTTATACGTCCCGCTTCGCACATGCCCGATGCGGAAATTATGACCTTGGGCTCTTCGATGAAATTGATGTTCTTGGATTCATCGCTGGTAATCGCAAGCTTAAGTCCCGCAAAAGAAATCGGGTTGATACCCTGCTTTACAAGGTCCATGGCCGCTTCAGAGAAGCAGTCCATACGGTTTGCAGTGAAAATCTCCGTCGCATCAACCGCAAGAGGCGAGTCAACATATACCGCGAAATTGTCGTGACCCTTGATTCTCTTTCCTACCTTGATCCTTCTGAGATAATACAGAAGCTCCTGGGTACGGCCTACGGCAAAGGAGGGAATTACGACGTTCCCGCCTCTGTCAAATGTTTCCTGAATGATATCCGCAAGCTGTGTTTCGAAATCGCCCTCTACGGGAGGATGATCTCTGTCACCGTATGTAGATTCCATGATAACGTAATCGGCTTCGGTGGTGGGCTTGGGATCCTTAATAAGGGTCTGTCCGCTGTTTCCGATATCACCGGAAAATACCAGCTTCTTGGAATTATTATCTTCGGTTATCCAAACCTCGATACTTGCCGAACCGAGGAGATGTCCGATATCGGTAAATCTTATCTGAATGCCGTCGCAAATATCGACAACAGTGTCATAATGACATGCCACAAGTCTTCTGATGGCACCCTCAGCATCCTCCATGGTGTAGAGAGGCTCTACAATAGGCATATCCTTGGTACGGCGGCCTTTTCTGTTTTTGTACTCTGCATCCATCAGCTGGATGTGAGCACAGTCACGAAGCATGATCGAGCATAAATCGCAGGTTGCATCGGTTGCGAAGATCTGTCCCCTGAATCCTCTCGCATAGAGAAGAGGTAAAAGTCCCGAGTGGTCAATATGTGCATGAGTCAGAAATACATAATCGACCTGTGCTTCGGGAACCGGGAGTGGAACATTTTCAAAAGTATCGATGCCCTGCTCCATACCGCAGTCGACAAGTATGTTCTTGCCGCACGCCTGCAGGTAATGACAGCTTCCCGTTACTTCATGTGCTGCTCCGACAAATATAAGCTTCATAGACTGCCTCCTTAAAAAGAGTTAATCCGTTATACCGGCATCCTCAAGAGTTCTGGGTTCCTGTCTGGGAACATCCGCAAGATACCAGGTACCGTTCTGCTTAATGAAAACCCATACCGCATCGCTGCCTTCGTTCTTGGTCTGATAAGCGGTTGAATTGAATCTGACAACAAGATCGAAGGTGATGTTGGCAGACACGCAGTTGTCGCAATAGGTAATGAAGTTGTCCGCACTCACATTGTAGTAATCGTAAGTAGTGATATGTGAGGTGGGATAGAAATTCGTCATCGCGGTGGAAAGCGAAGCTCTGTACTCCGAGTCGGGAAGGAGGTAGTTATATACCGCACCCGAGTTGACACCGATAAAGTGCTTTCCGTATGCTTCCACTATGGTGGGGATCAGTGCATTGATCTCTGCCATAACGGCGGCATCGGTCTGAAGAGGAGCACTGTAGTTTGTTCCGTCACAATCGAGAGTTACCGGGGTGCCGTCTGCAGCCTTTGCGGTAACAACGGGATCATTCCACAGTCCGCTCACCGAATAAGTAGTAAATGTAGGAACGTAATTCATGTATGAGGTTACGTTTGATATAACATCGATACCGTTTACTACGGGATTACCGTTCTCATCCTTCTTGATATCCGCACTTGTCAGATCCCTTCCGGATACGTTGACGACAAAGTCCGAAGGAACCGTTATGGTATATTCGTCATTTGACATCAGATACTGGTCGGGATAGAACTTATCGCATCCCCAGATATCCATATTGTAATCGTTTTGTCCGATTACTCTGAGAGTAACATCGGTAACAGGCTCACCGCCCGCCTTGATGACATATCTGGGAACTTCGGCGGATGACTGGGAAGACTCCTCGACAGTGATCTCTTTTCCGACGATCATCTCTTTGATATGTGCCTCATAATCAAAAATATTATAGTAAGCGGATTCCGTTACAAGGTTTTCACCGCTCATGACTTCTTCGATCGCACCGCTTTCGAATGCGGCTCTCACCTCGGCAATACCTGTTGCGGGAAGTGCCGATTCATACGCTGTAAGGTATCCCTTGAACCAGCGGAGAAAAAAGAAAATTCCCACAAGACCGAGCAGAAAATATATTAAAAGTCCTATCTTAAAAAAGCTTTTTTTCTTACCGTTACTCATTACTCAGCCTCCCCGTTCATGATTGCAAGAGCATCATAAGAGGAATTCTCAGGAGTGCTCATTACCAAGAATGCAGTGGGACATCTTCTGGGTCCCGTAGGTGAATAAGGATTGTTAACGGTAATTCCGTTGTATTCCATCTGAGTCGAAGTACCGCCGTCAAGACATGCGGCATTGATTGCACCGTAATCCTGCATGATATCGATCATCTCTTTGAAGGTTGCGCCAAGGCTGGATGCCTGACGTCCGTCGATGCAGCACATAAGGATCGCACCGTCGGCACGCTGTCCGATTGCGGTACGGGGGTTTTTACCTCCGCCGTATACATCAACGCTGGGAACTTCAAGAGGTTCTCCGTCAATGATCAGGAAGGGACCGGTCTCATGCTTTACGTGAACGGCATCTCTTACGCCCATTGCAAGTGCCTGTGACACCGAATAGCCCTTGAGAAGGATAAGCTTGTTGTCATTGGTCATGCATACAAGATTCCACTTGCCGATATCATTGTTTTCATATACGGGAACACCCTGAGAAATAACACCGCCCACGGGACATGCGGTATAGCTGTATGAACCCATGTCAACGAACTCTCCGCCGTTAACACCCGCAATCGCTTCGTAACGCTCACAGAATTTCTTTACAACATCTCCGTCGGTCTGGGCAAACTGCTGGACGGTTCCTACGAATACGGTGGAGGGATCCTGAATGATCATCATGTATCCGTGATATGTTCCGCCGTTTATCTCCTCGATGATGATGGGCTTAACCTGCTCACCGTCAACAGGAGTATCGACTATCTGGATAAGGTCGGTATTCGAAGAAGTTCCGTCTTCTACCTCGGGCATTGTATTTTCCGCGATAATGGTTTCAAAGCGCTCATTTCCGAGGAAAAGTCTGGGAAGCCATTTGAGTGCACTTGTCTCATACGCAAACATGGCAAACTGGCTCCTGAATGCGGGACTGGGGCCGTGCATTGCAAGGAAGCATGCACCTACAAGAAGAATAAGAACGAGTAAAACCGTGACTCCCAATATTGCGAAAAATCTCAGGATAACCTTTAATACGATCTTAGCGGCTCTGAGTCCCGAGCCGGAACGCTTTTCATCTAATCTAGACATCTTTACTACTGTTACCTTTCTCCGTTTTAAATACCCAGTTTCTCTGTATTTTAAAGCTTACAAAGAACAGACAGGTATCAACTATTATCTTGATAAGTGTTTTCAGCCAGTCACCGGCATTAAACACTTCCGTAAACAACGCAACAAGGCCAAGCGAAGCACCCAATTGGCATAACGCCAGGATCAAATACCTGACGGCGCTTTTTGCGGAATTTCCCTTAGCTCCGAAGACAACCTTTTTGTTGATGAGGAAATTACATGCTGCCGATATGATACGAGCCAGAACGCCCGCTATCGAGCTTCTTAAGGCTTCTTCGATGATACGAGGCACAAAATATAGTATCACCCTGAATGAAACTATATCTATTATACACGAAATAACGCTGCTTGCGGCAAATTTAAGTATAACCCCGTAAATTCTTGCGGAATCCCTGAAAGGATGGAAATGCGAGGTCTGATTATCGTCGATATAAACCGTTTCGATGGGAACTTCGGAATATGAAATATGATCGGAACCTATCTTGAGAAGCTGGTTGGTCTCATACTCGTATCTGTCTCCGTCTACATGAGTCATATACTCAAGAAGCGATGCGGGAACGGCTCTGAGTCCCGTCTGGGTATCGGATACTTTTATTCCGCAGACATATCTGAACACATTTCTGGTGATGACGTTTCCAAGTCTGCTTCTCAAAGGAACCTGAGGAAGCGAGAAATCCCTGCAGCCTATGATAAATGCATTCTGAGCGATCATAGCATCGATGCACTTTGCGGCATCTTCGGGGGTGTGCTGTCCGTCTCCGTCCACTGTCACTACTCCGAGAGAGTCTTTTCTCTCTTTCATAACGTATTCGAAGGCCGTCTTCATAGCCCTTCCCTTACCCTTATTTACCTCGTGGACAAGAACCGTGATATTATCCGGAAATGTCTCTTTGATCTTGCCGAATTCTCCTCTGTGCTCCTCATCGGATCCGTCATCCACAAGAATCACGTCGGTGAATCCTTTTTCTATCATTCCCGCTGCGGTCTTCGCCAGCTTTTCATCGGGATTAAGCGAAGGAATTATAACCTGAACATTATCGTACATAAAAACCTCTGTATGTGTTATTATATTTCAGTCGGTTAAGAGACTGTAAAAAATTAGGCTAAAGCCAGTATTGAAAGGAACAAAAACAATGGACGCACTTTTAAACATGCCCTGGGACGGTCAGTTTCTGCTCTTCCTTCAGGAAAATGTAAGAAACGATGTTCTCACTCCCATTATGAAACTCATCACTCATCTGGGTGATAAAGGAATCTTCTGGATTCTCCTGGCCATACTTCTCTGCTGTTTCAAAAAGACCAGACCCATTGGTCTTATGGCCGGTATAGCTCTCGTAATGTCGGTTGTAATCAACAACGCAATCATCAAGAACCTTGTTGCAAGGCCCAGACCCTACCTTCCCGAAACCGTAGGCGGTCAGGGACTTAAGCTCCTCATCGAAGAGCAGCACGACTGGTCATTCCCTTCCGGACATTCGGGAGCATCCTTTGCAGCCGCAGTTGTGTTTCTCGTCAAGGGTCCCAAGAAGCTCGGAATACCCTCGATAATTATGGCATTTCTTATCGCTTTTTCAAGACTTTATGTCGGAGTTCATTATCCTACCGATGTTCTTGCGGGAATAATCACCGGAACCTGCTGCGCGATCATCTCATTTATGATCTGGAGCATTGTCGAGAAAAAGTCTCCCGCTAAGCTGTCTTCTCTCCTCGGAATCCCCGAGAAAAAAGAGAGCAACGAGGAAGTAAAAGCCTGAAAATAATTCGTCAAAAGTTTTTTCAAAATCTTGTTGACAAAGAGTCTGCTTTTTAGTATATTAACACATGTCGTCTGAAGCAGACGTGCGATAGTAGCTTAGTTGGTAAAGCGCCACCTTGCCAAGGTGGAGACCGCGGGTTCGAGCCCCGTCTATCGCTCTTTTTTATTCCCGGATTTTCATCCGGGAATTTTTTTACCCCGGAAATTCCGGGGTAATTTTTTTATCAATACTGCACTCCGGTAAGATCAACTCCCATAGAGGCTGCATTCAATTCATATTCCGCTCTGAGCCTTTCCAGCTCATCCGCATATCTGACTCTGTAGATTCTGGTCAGTGCATCGTCGATTCTCTGCTCCGAGATAACTCCCTCCGCTACAGCGTCCAAAATGCCCTGTACGGCGGCTCTGGGATCGGGAGATGAATAAATCATGTCGCAACCCGCTTTAAGGGCCATTACAGCCGCATCAGAGGCCGTATAGTACGAGGTGATGGCTGCATCGCTCAAAGGTCCGCTGATGATAACACCGTCGTATTTAAGTTCATCACGAAGGACTCCCGTAACGGTCTTGTCCGAAAGTGATGAAGGAAGCGAATCACTGTCGATGGAAGGATAGATGACATTACTCATCTGGATCATCGAAGCTCCGGCATTTATCGCAGAAAGCCATACCTGGAATTCATTGCTTCTGAAATCATCGATGCTTCTGTCACATACCGCTCTTCCCCAGACCGGATTCTGCGCCGAAGCGGCAAGGCTCGGGAAATACTTATATACGGGTGTGACTCCGGACTGGAGAAGCCCGTCAGCCATTGCGGTTACATAGGGCGTTATTGCCGCAGCATCGTTTCCGTAAGAAGCGTTTGCATTAATACCGCCTGCGGTTACGGAAAGGTCCGCCACAGGGGCAAAATCCACCGTAATTCCGACGCTGTGAAGTCCGACACCTACATTTATGCCTACATTAACAACCTGCTCTACATCCCCCGTTGCGGCAGCATCGGTGGGTGTCATGGATGAAGTAACGACACCTGCTCCCACAAGTCCGGATTCGTTAAGTCCGGTTTCCGCGGTTGCGAGGAATACGGGACGGCTTACAAGAGTTGATGTGGTAGCCATCATTTCCGAGAACTGGTCTGCGGATGTTACGTTTTTGGCCGAATATACGATACCGCCGGGACAAAAATCCGAAAGTGCGGCTGCGGTGCCTTCACCTGCGATCATTACACGGTCAACACCGGTAATGGATTCGGGGGTAATGAACATGAGTCCCTGAACCTTTTCTTCAAGAGTCATCGAAGCGATATCGGAGGCGATAAGGGCATCAAGCTGTTCCTGAGGAGTAGCGCCCAGATCTTCCACGGTGGGAGCGGGCGGTTCATCTATTACAGGATCCGTCTGTGAATCAGCCTCGGCTTCGAGCTGCTGTTGCTGCTCAAGCATTGCCGCTTCCTGAGCTGCTCTTCTGTCTCTTGCGGAATTAACAAAGAACTTTATTCCGAAAAAGATACCGCATCCTATTACGGCAAGAATAATAACCAGTATCACATAAGCCGTAACCTGCTGACGTATGCGCTTTCTGTGTCTGGCTTCACGTCTGATCCTCTCGTTTTCGGTCTGTTCCCTTAGAGCATCACGGCTTACTTTCTTTTCTTTTTTCTCTTTTTCGTCCTGCTTTGCGGACTTTGATTCTTTATCTTCGGATTCTTCTGATGCACATTCTTCGGAATCCTCATTTTCAGCGGAAGCTATGGCTTCGGCTACATCGGCTTCCTCATCCCGGGATTCGGGATCGGCCGTTTCTTCGGATACGGGCATTTCGGAAGTCTCTTCCTCCGAAGATAATTCTTCTGCGGAAGACTCCTCAGCTGCGGCAGTTTCTTCCGAAGCATTCTCTTCGATCACTTCTTCATCCGAAGACTGTTCCCCGGTTTCGGAAGAAGTTTCTTCTTCGGTTACCTCATCCGTTACCTTGGTCTTGATCTCTTCGCTTGCCTGCGAAGCATTATTCTTCCTGTTTTTCTTCTTATGTCTGCTCAAAATCTCAGCTCCTTTTATCCGGAGGAAACCCTCGGAAAATTGAAAACCTTACATTTTTGTCTCGACAAAAATATCATAGATGGCCTTAATAGCCGTCTCAAAATCAGAGTTTGCAACGCCGATGATGATGTTGATCTCGGAAGAACCCTGATCGATCATCTTTACATTGACATGTGCATGAGCAAGTGCGGAGAAGATTCTTCCCGCAGTTCCTCTTGTGGACTTCATGCCGCGTCCTACGACAGCGATAAGAGCAAGATCGGATTCGATATCGATGGTATCGGGATCGGTCATTCTGCGGATAGCGGATACAACGCTCTGCTCCTTATCCCTGAACTCATCCTGATGTACGAATACGGTCATGGTATCGATACCGGAAGGAAGGTGCTCGAATGAGATATCGTTCTCCTCAAACGCCTGGAGAACTCTTCTCCCAAATCCGATCTCGGAGTTCATCATATCCTTATCGACATTGACGGCACAGAATCCCTTCTTGCCGGCAATACCGGTAATAACATACTTGGATTTCTTGGAAGTTGTCTCTACGATCCAGGTTCCGTCATCCTTAGGATCATTGGTGTTTCTGATGTTAATGGGAATGCCTTCCTGTCTAACGGGGAAGATAGCATCCTCATGAAGAACTCCCGCGCCCATGTATGCGAGCTCTCTGAGTTCTCTGTAGGTAATGGTCTCGATCTTGGCAGGATTTTTGATGATCCTGGGATCGGTGATCATGAATCCGGATACGTCGGTCCAGTTCTCGTAAACATCCGCGTGGATTGCGCGTGCCACGATTGAACCGGTTATATCGGATCCGCCTCTTGAGAAGGTCTTAACGGTTCCGTCCGCATAAGCTCCGTAGAATCCGGGAATAACGGCTCTCTCAACCTTTTCAAGCTTCTTTCCGAGATTCTTGTAAGTCTTCTCGGGATCGTAATTTTCGGTCTTTTTGTCAAAGATAATATAGTCTGCGGGATCAAGGAATTCATATCCGAGATATGCTGCCATAATGTGTCCGTTGAGATACTCTCCTCTGGATGCGGCATAATCCTTATCTGCGCCTTCTTTAAGGTTCTTGGCGATCAGATCGAACTCACTTGTCAGATCAAGCTTAAGCCCGAGTCCTTTGATGATCTCATCATATCTTGCGCGGATGTTTTTAAGGCACTCCGCAAAGCTTCTCTCATCCGAAACACTGTCGTAGAGATTGTAGAGCATATCGGTAACCTTGGTATCTCTGGGAGATCTCTTACCGGGAGCAGAGGGAACAACATATCTTCTCTCTTCATCCGCTCTGATGATATCGCCGACCTTTTTGAACTGCTCGGCAGAAGCAAGTGAGCTGCCGCCGAATTTTACTACCTTTGCCATCTTTCCATAATCCTCTTTCAATATTTATTCATAAACTCTGATGCTTCCGAGTATCTTAGCACCTGCTTTTGATGCAGCCGCATAGAACCCGGACTGAGTCATCTTACCTGTGATAAATCCGGTATCGGATCCTACGGTGATATTCTCTCCCGCACCCGCAAATCCGGACTTGACCGAATCCGCATCCGCCGATGAACATCTTACGAAAAATCTGTACTCGGCATCCGCAAGGGAAGCAGCCTTAACGGGAGTTTCATCCCAGCCTTTGTACATGCAGGAAGAACCTTTTCTGGCTGCGTCGATAACGTCGGCAACAACGGCACTTGCGGTTGCAAGCTTTCCTGCGCCTTTGCCGTAATACATGGTCTCACCGAGCATATTACCGGTTACAAATACCGCGTTGAATACATCACTTACACCTGCGATGGGATGAGACTTTGCAACAAGGAAAGGTGCTACCATCGTGCTTACGCTGTCATCATCATATCTGGATGCAAGTCCGAGGAGTTTAATGCTGTATCCGGCCTTTGCGGCTATGGCAATATCGGAGCTTGTGATCTTCGTGATACCTTCGGTCTGTACCGCATCGGAATCCACGAAATGTCCAGACATAATGTCGGAAAGGATCGAAATCTTTCTGGCGGTGTCATGTCCTTCGATATCTGCAGTGGGATCTTTCTCGGCATATCCCAGATCCTGAGCTACTTTCAGAGTATCCGCAAAATCAGCTCCGTCCTGCTCCATCTTGGTCAGAATGAAATTGGTGGTTCCGTTGAGAATACCTGCGATCTTTGTGATTCTCTCGGCAGTGAGAGCGGTGGTAAGAGTTCTGAGAACGGGAATACCTCCGCCTACGCTTGCCTCAAACAGATAAGCACATCCGTGAGCCTTGGCAACCTGAATAAGCTCTGCGCCGTGTTTTGCAACAAGCTCTTTATTGGATGAGCATACACTCTTTCCCTTTTCGAGAGCAGCCTTTGTAAACTTATAAGCCGCTCCTACTCCTCCCATGGTCTCGCAGATGATCGACACTTCGTCGTCGTTTAAAATGACATCAACGTCATGTACAAGTTTTGACTCATTGGGATCTCCGGGGAAATCGCGAAGATCGAGTATGTATTTAACGTTAACCTTGTCTCCCGAATTATCGGAAACGTATGCGTTGTTTCTGTCGATAACTTCCACAACTCCGCTTCCTACGGTTCCGTATCCGAATACAGCAACTTGAATCATTTCTATCTCCAGTCAATTACTTATTTGTTCAGAGGATACTTCTCTGTAAGGGCCATAACGATAGCCTTGGCCTTCTCTACGCCAGCTTCCTTCTCCTTAACGATGATGCTGATAGCTTCAGCGAGCTGATCCATATCATCGGTGTTAAGTCCTCTGGAGGTAACAGCGGGAGTTCCGAGTCTGATACCGCTTGTGACATTAGCCTTCTGAGGATCATTGGGAATGGTGTTCTTGTTGGCAGTGATATGTGCCTCATCAAGCAGAGCCTCGATCTCCTTACCGGTCTCATTGAAAGGAGTAAGATCAAGGAGCATCAGGTGGTTATCGGTTCCGCCCGATACGATCTTAAGTCCTCTTGAGATAAGTCCCTTTGCAAGAGCCTGTGCATTGTCATAGATATTCTGCTGATATACCTTGAATGAGGGATCGAGTGCCTCTTTAAAGCATACTGCCTTAGCAGCGATAACGTGCATAAGAGGTCCGCCCTGGATTCCGGGGAATACTGCCTTGTTGAGCTTGTGCTCTTTTGCGAACTCTGCACTTGAAAGGATAAGTCCTCCTCTGGGTCCGCGAAGAGTCTTGTGAGTAGTGGTGGTTACAACATCAGCATAAGGGATGGGGCTGGGATGAAGTCCTGCAGCTACAAGTCCGGCGATGTGTGCCATATCTACCATGAGGAATGCACCTACTTCATCGGCAATCTCTCTGAAGCGCTTGAAGTCGATGGTACGCGCATACGCGGAAGCACCTGCGATGATCATCTTGGGCTTGCACTCTTTAGCAATCTCCTCAAGCTTGTCATAATCGATGAATCCCTCATCGTTAACACCGTAAGGAACAACATTGAAATAGGTTCCGGAAATATTGACCGGTGAACCGTGAGTAAGATGTCCGCCGTGATCGAGGTTCATGCCCATAATAGTGTCACCGGGCTGAAGGAGTGCAAACTGAACCGCAAGGTTAGCCTGTGCTCCGGAATGAGGCTGAACATTTGCATATGTGCATCCGTAGAGTTCCATAGCGCGGTTTCTTGCGAGCTCTTCTACTACGTCAACGCACTCACATCCGCCATAGTAACGCTTTCCGGGATATCCTTCGGCATACTTGTTGGTGAGGGGGCTGCCCATTGCTGCCATAACAGCCTTGCTTACCCAGTTCTCGGATGCGATCAGTTCCAGATGAGAATTCTGTCTGTTCTGCTCGTCAACGATGGCCTGTGCTACCTCGGGGTCTACGTTCTTTACTTCATCAAGCGAATACATTTAAAAACCTCCTGCATAAAAATAAATTAATTCGTTGTATTTTCACGTTTTTGAAAAACATAAAATTCGGAATACGCACCGGCTTACAACGTGCCGTGCTCTGCCAGGTATTCTTTGAATACCGGCTCGTATGCTCTGAGCTTTCCGGTCATTTCATCATGGATCTGCATGACCGTTTCTTCGTTCGAGCTCTTGGCTGCTTTTTCAAGCTCCGCACACATGGATGAAAGTTCCATGGCTCCGATCTGCCTCGATGCATTTTTCAGACCGTGAACTTCAATGGCATAATCCGCCCACTTTCTCGAACGGTAGAGTCTTTCGACCCTCTCTTCTTTTTCGGGAATGGTACGTGTAAACTCGGCAAGTACTGCCATGAACAGCTTCTCCGTACCCAGAAGTCTCATTGCTTCGTCGGTATCAAGATCCGCAAGCCCCCCGGATTTTTCGGAAAACACTTCTTCGGATATATCATCCGGTGTTTCTTCTTTTGCGGACGATCCTGTTTTTTTAATGAGTTCCGGAGGAAGCCACTGTCTGATCTTGCTTACCAATACCCTAAGCTCTATGGGCTTTGCTACAAAATCGTTCATGCCCTCGGAGAGGAACATTTCCTTCACTCCGTTTACCGCATTCGCGGTCAGGGCTATGATAGGGACATTGTCATAATCCGGATACATTCTTCTGATTATTCTGGTGGTCTCCACGCCGTCCATTTCCGGCATCATGTGGTCCATCAGTATCAGGTCGAAATGTGTCTCTTCTATCTTACGGATTGCTTCCTTGCCGCTGAGCGCCGCCTCGGTCTTCATCTTAAGCGGCTCGAGCAGTCCTTCGGATACGGTCAGGTTGACCGAGTTATCATCAACTATCAGGACTTTCGCATCGGGTGCGGTAAATGTAATTTCATCCGCACGTTCCTCAGAGGAAGCAAAGTGAACCTTCTCATGATTGAGGATCATTGCAAGATTCATTGCCGAAAGCGGCTTTTTCACAATGAGCAGATTGGAAATATCCGATTCTACCCTGTCAAAGAATCCTGCCACAACAACCGCGCATATATCTGGATTTTTGCGGAAGTATTCTTTTTTCTCCTCTGTTAACAGCTCCTGCTCTATAAAAACAAAGAGCTTCCTGTCGGGATTTCTCTTGCGGAATGTCTCGCATGCTACGGGAAGATCCGCATCCAGTGCAAGGTTCATAACCGACACACCGAGCTTGGCGGCATCCCATGTAAAGCCGTCCGACAGGTAAATGTTCTGGAACAATCCTATCGCAAGTACTCCCGAAGGATTTTTTACGCTCATGCTGGGAGTTTTATCAACCACCTTCTGAGGCAGTTTAAAAGAAAACACCGATCCCCTGCCGTATTCGGATTCGACATGTATCGTTCCGTTCATCAGGCTTAAGAGGTTCTTGGATATCGCAAGTCCGAGTCCGGAGCCTTCAACATCTCTGTTTCTTTTGGAATCCAGCTGTGAGAATGATTCAAAGATCTTGCCCACATTCTCGGGCTTGATTCCTATTCCGGTATCTTCTACCGCAACACTGAGCATTATATTGTCACTGTCGATCCAGGTGAAATCAACTACGAAACGCACCTGTCCCGAACGGGTGAACTTAACCGCATTGTTTGCCAGATTGATAAGTATCTGGCGGATCCTCACATTATCTCCGTAGATCAGATGAGGCATATCCACGTTCATGTTAAGGATCAGTTCTATATCCTTATCCATCAGCCTTGTCATGATGATGTTCGCCACATCGTTGAACAGGCTCATGGGTTCATATTCCACCGGGCTTATATCCATCTTGCCCGATTCGATCTTCGAAAAATCAAGTATATCGTTGATGATGGTAAGAAGCGCTCTTCCCGATGATTTGATCTGGTTGATATAGCTTCTTGCATTGTCGGGAATGTCTTCCCTGAGTGCCATCTCCGCCATTCCGATAACCGAGTTCATCGGTGTCCTGATCTCATGGCTCATATTGGCCAGAAAGTCGGACTTCATCTTGACGGCATGCTCCATCTCCACCTTAGCCCTGTCGGAGTTGTATTTTCCGTAGGCGATATCCGACAAAACTCCGGATATGGTATAGAGGAAATCCATGGCCTTGCTGACCTTGTCCTCGGATATCACGGGCACTTCGCATATCGCTTTCCAATACTCGTCCGGATCTATCCCGAGCTGTATCGCATGTGCCTTGACCTTGGACTCGTCAGGCTCCGAAGTAAGTGCCTGGCCGCCGACAATACATCCTATCATCTCACCGTTTATGATGATGGGAGCGGAGAAATCCACAAGTCCCGCATGACATGTATAAAATGTCGGGCGTCCCATGGAGTGGGTCATCATGGCGCCTGTCTTATCGGAGTATTCGCAAAGCTGGTTTCCCAGCGGGCATTTTCTGTTTAATTCCGTGCAAAAACGGCAGAAATTGGACCCTTCCGTAACAGCGGTTCCGTCGGCATTTGTGGTAAGAGCCGCAAGTCCCGTCATATCCGAAAAGGAGTCCTGAATCTTTTGCAGTATTTCTTTGTCAATGTATTCGGTCAGCTTGACTTCCGATGTCATGAAATCTCCTCAAAATGGGCAGTTCCCGCATCAGTATAAAGCTTCGCGCCCGTCTGAGCACAAAGTAACTGCAAATACATATTTTACTACATTAAAGCAACTTTTTAAACCATATATTTGGAAGAAAAAGGGGCCTTCAGTCAACTTTTCCCGCATTTTCGGCGTCATAATAGGTCAGGGCATACATGAAGCGGTCACAGATGACTTTTTTACCCTCTTCGTTCAGAAAACGGCCGTCGGTGAGATAATCCCTGCCGTTTTGAATATTTATGCTCGCGTAATAGTTATCAACGAAGCTGATATCATATGCCTCCGTGCACAGCTTGAACTGTCCCAGGACATAATCCGACAGATCCGCGCCCAGAAGATTGGGATTGTCCTCACACGCTTCCCATTCTCCGGTTTCGGAGACCGAATACATATAGGGAGCGGACAAAACAATGATCCTTGCTGAGGGTGCTGCTTTTTTCAGAACATCCACGGTTGCGGAAAAAGAACCCAGATATGAGCAGAAGGGATCGTCATATTCCTCCTCGTCAAATCCCACGGGTATACTCTTTAAGTAATCCGCGCCGTCATAAAACAAAACGATCACATCAACGGTCGAAATATCAAGATCCGATAAGATCTTCAGGACCAGTTCTCCGTTTTCGGGAAAAGTATCCCCCAAAGCTTCTTTTGCCTGAGCAAGCTCTTTTGAATAATCCATATTATCAGAACAGGCAATGCAGGCAAGAAAATAAGGACTGAATATATTCATGGGACTTTTCGATATATCAAAAGCCGGCTCCTGCATACCCATGCAGGAACCGGTTATGGCACAATTGATCACCTTTGCACCCGATGCTTCTTCCAGCATCGCAGATAAACTGCCGTTTTCACCGCAGTTATCCGAAAAAGGATCGTTTCCGAAAACAAGGATGACCTCTTCGTTCTGACGTATGAGATTGTATTCCTCGTCGGTCAGCGGCATGATGCTGTCGTGGCACTCATAATCCGCAACCTCGCCCTCGGAGCCGGATATATCGCCCAGATCCACGATCCTGATCCAGCCCTTCAATCTGATTATCACAAGCACCAGTATCACTACCGCAAGCACTGCGAAACAGATATGGATGATCCCTGATCTTTTCATAGGTTTACCAGCTGAGAACTTCGTTTCCGTCCTCTGTTATGAGTACCATCAGCTCCCACTGAGCCGAAGGCTGACCGTCTTTGGTTGACACTTCCCAACCGTTTGTTTTGTCGGTCACAATGTCTTCTTTTCCCATATTTACCATGGGCTCTATCGTAAATATCATTCCGGGTACAAGGAGCATTTCGGTGCCCTTTCTGGAGTGATATCCTACCCAGGGATCTTCATGGAATTCCAGTCCCACACCGTGTCCGCCGATTTCCCTGACGATAGAGTATCCGTTGTCGTAACAATAATCATGTACAGCCTGGCCCACGTCTCCCAGATACCCCCAGGGCTTAGCGTATTTAAGGCCTTCGTAGCAAGCTTCTTTAGTAATCTGCACAAGGCGCTTCTTTTCCTCGGAAACCTCTCCTATGCAGAACATTCTCGAAGAATCGGAAAAGAAACCGTTCAGTATCGTGGAGCAGTCAACATTTACGATATCACCGCTCTTTAAAATAACATTGTCCGAGGGGAATCCATGGCATACCTGCTCATTGACCGAGGTACATACGGAATAAGGATATCCCTCGTAGTTCAAAGGTGCGGGTATTGCGCCCGCTTCGATGCTCATATCGTAAACGATCTTATCAATCTCCGATGTGGGCATGCCCTCGTGGATTTCTTTTTCGATGCGGTCAAGGATCGCAACATTGATCACGCAGGACTCCTTGATCTTCTCGATCTGTTCGGGGGTCTTGATAATGCTGTGATCGGGTACTATTTTCCCCATCAGAGCATACTTTTTGAGCTTATCATCGAATGCGGCGTGGCATGCTTTGTATTTCTTGCCGCTTCCGCACCAGCAGGGATCGTTCCTGCCCATTTTTCTGACTACTTCCTCGGAATGTTTTGCCATTTCGGGGCATAAACTTTCAAAATATTCTTTGTTAGTCATAACTATCTCCTTCACAAACTAAGTTATTATATCATAATTTGAAAAGGAGCGTTTCCAAAAAAATAACGGGGCCGGCCCCCAAAGGCCTGTCCCCGTTTTCCTGCAGTTTTTGACTGTCCGGACCCTTCCGCTTTTCTTTCCCTGTGTTACAAGGTCAGTTTTTGAATATACGGTAATGCTGATTCGAGAAAGGGTTTAAATAGCCTTCCTGAATAAACCATGGAAGAGATCTTTAATTCACCATTAACGCAGAACCAGCTTCAGAATAATGATCAATATCGAAATTCCCGTGAGAATGAAGATTGCGATTGCCCTGCCCTTTACGTAGGATTTCAATCCCCTGTATGCAAAATATATCTCGATAAAGTAGATGAAAAAACCATACATCATTCCGAACATGGATATAAATAATCCGATGATCGATAATATGAAACCTATGTTGCAAAGCTGTGAGTTTTTATCCAATATATCTTTTTCAAACACATCAGTGAACTGAGCAGAATCAGGCACACCGGCGTAGGGATTCTGTGCGGGAGCAGTATACTGAGGCATTGCGGGATTTTGCGCAGGGGCTGTATACTGAGGTACTGCGGTGTTTTGCACGGGGGCTGTGTACTGAGGTGCTTCGTTGTTCTGCACGGGGGCTGTGTACTGAGGTTCTACAGTATTCTGTGCGGGAGCAGAGGCTTGAGGTGCGACGATATTCTGCGAAGGGTTCGGAGCGCAGTTAGCGGTGATCTCCGAGAAAAGAGTGTTGAGAAGGTCTTTGTATGCATTGCCGCTCATATTGTTGAGCGCACCGGAATCAAGCATTACGAATTTATTTTTGATACTGATAGTCCATGCATAAACAGTTATGATATCGCCCTCGATCGCATACTGAAAACATCTGTCTCCGTACCAGGCATCATAGTTATAATAATATGTTTCATCGAAATTATTTACCGACGAAAAACGGTTTGCGGTAAGCCATGCTTGAACGATGTTATTAACAGTCATAGCTTCTCCGCCGAACCGGAAAGTGTATATTGTCTTGCCGTAATTCAATTTCATAAACGAACTCCTCATAAGGGAAACTCCGAAACACCTCGGAAAAAAACATGCTTTGCAAATCATTATAGTATAGGAAACTGATTCAATAATATTCACAATATAAAACAATAATCCGCATTTTTTTGTGACTATCACACAATTTCTTTATAACGCTTACTATTGTTTTCCGTATTCTTTTCAACACAAATTCGGAAAGGGGCGATTTTACCGAAGTTTTCGATTCTTGAAAAATACAATGTGATTGCATATAGTAGTAATACATAAGACACTGACAAAGAGGACAATCTGATGTATTACGGAATGATCAAAAAATCTGATGTGGCGGACGGTCCCGGAGTAAGGGTATCGCTTTTTGTAAGCGGATGCCGTCACCACTGCGAAGGCTGCTTTAATGCAGAGACCTGGGATTTCAAATACGGCGATGTTTATACCGCAGAGATTGAAGAAGAGATTCTTCGTGCAATGGAACCTTCCTATATCTCCGGATTTACATTCCTGGGCGGCGAACCCATGGAACCCGAAAACCGTCCTTTTGTTTTCTCGCTTGCAAAAAAACTCCGCGAGAAATTTCCGGAGAAAACCATCTGGCTTTACAGCGGATATACTTACGAAACGGATATTCTCGAATGGGCGAAGACGGATGAGATCGTTAAGAGTCTTCTTCCTCTCTTAGACGTAATAGTCGACGGAGAATTCCACATCCGTGAAAAGAATCTCTCACTTAAATTCCGCGGAAGCGAAAATCAGCGACTTATAGATGTTCAGAAATCTCTGGCAGAAGGAAAAACAATCCTGTGTGATGAGAACAATCTCAGATAAAATATTCGTACATATAAAAACGGCTTTACTCTTTTCGGAGTAAAGCCGTTTATTTATTCAAAAAATCGTTTTAGAAAAATCCGAACTTATCAAGTTTTTCAAGTGCCGCCTGGATATCATCCATGGTTTCGTTGATCTTCTCCACATCAAGTTCGTTAAGCGTCTGAGTTATCTCCTCAAGATCAAGCTGACCGAGCGTATTATTTATCTGCTCAAGATCAAGTGAATCAATGGTCTCCTTTATTCCCTGAAGGTCCATTTCATTAAGTCTTTCGGAAAGATCGGCCCAGTCCACCGCATTTATTGCTTCGGAGGTTGTATGAATATCTTCCGCAAGCTGGGGGATATCGGCTTTCTTCAATTCCCTTACCAGCTCACATGCTTTATCTATATCGGACTTATATTCGCCGAACACCCTGACTATCTGAAGGATTCCGACCATCATTCCCAAAAGCACAACCAGCATCAGAATACAGATGGTCTGAGTTGCCATAAGCGATTTTCTGAGTTTTTTAATCTCGTTTTCCATGATCGTTCTCCTTTCGGGAAAATACGTCAGCAGCCGAAACAGGATGCACACACTATCAGGTTAATACAGGTATTGCAGCATCCGGTTACATTCGAAGCACCGTATCCGTATGTGTTTCTTCTGTCATTGTACCATCCTGTATAGGAAGCTGCACCATCCTGTGTACTTCTGGTGAAAGAACCGCCTGTCAGATAATCGTAGAATACCGAATATTCCGAATTGGAAGGCTCCATTGAGGTTGCTGCTCTCGCATGATATATGGCCTGTGACTTCTGATCCGTTCTTGCATAGACAATTGCACTGTAGTAATACCATTTTGCCGTTCTTGTGGAAGGATCTATATTGTCGAGAATATTTCTGGCTTCTCTTAAGTATCCGTTGGCTATAAAGTTCGCTGCCGCTTCCAGATGTACATCGGTATTATCATACGATGAAGAATTGCTCCCTCCCGCACTGTACTGCCTGCGGTATGTATTCGAATAATTGCTTCTTGAAGAACCGGGACCGTAAGAGGATGAAGAACCTCCTCTGTAAACTCTCGGATCAACCTTCCCGTCTATGATATCTTCGTAAGCGGTCTGAACCTCTTTGAATTTTTCCTCTGCCATCTTTTTCTCGGATTCCGACTTGTTCATGTTGGAATCGGGATGGTACATACGGCTGAGTTTTCTGTATGCTTTTTTTATCTCATCCTCGGAAGCTGTGGGAGAAACTCCGAGAACCCTGTAAGGATCCGTCATGACTGTCCTCCTTCTTCCTTACCGTCTTTATCGGTTTTATCCGGCCCGTCTTTCCGGTCTTCGTTATCCGAAACCTCTACGGATGATGCACCCGATCTTTTGCCGGCTGCAATATTAAATCTGATCCATATTCCGGAATACAGAATATTTCTGAGGAAATCCACATTTTCGATGAGAGGGAGTTTTTCAAAAGCCACGCATGCTTCCTCGAGATGAACTGTTATCATCTCTCTTGCAAGTCCCTCAAAATCGGATCTTTCATACACATCGGAAAAGGGATTGTATCTGCCTTTTTTTACATCGGCATATACATCTTCATAAGCATCCATGAGATACACCACTCTTCCGAGCCTGTCTCCGAATACTCTTAAATACTTCTCCCATTCGTCGTTTTTATATGCATAGACTTCACTCATACATTTGCCGAAAAGAAATGCCATGCCCTCGGGATCGGGCTTTCCGCTTTTTTCAATCTCGTTCATGTCATCGATTGCTTTGGTGATGACCGCAATTTTATCCGCATATTTATCGCGAAGTGACTTTGTCTTGCCGTTTAACAGTCCCGCTATGATCTTTCCCGAAAGCTTCTTATCGTCATGCCAGTCATCCTGACATTTGAACATCGCCATAAGAGCATTCATATCCGCAGCATAGTCAGTTACGACATTTGTCCTTATGACATGCTTTACCCCGGGATGAACTGCGCATCTTCTCTCTGAGATCTCATCCTGAGCATCGTACAGATCACAGAGAAGTGAACACAGAAACGCACCGTCATAAGAAAGTGTGAATTCGCCCGTAAGGCCGAACTTCTTCTTAAGAACACTGCAAAGGCCACAGTAGTACGAGTGATACAGGTCGTACTCCTTGAACTTCATTTCGGGTTTATTCACTGTCGTATAGCCAAACATATTCTTATACCTTCCATGTAAACATCACTTCCGTGTTAATAGCAGGCTTTGATGCAGGCTCGTGCGGAGTTTTCCGGCGGGCTTACGTAACCTTGTGCAGGCTTAGGTGGGGCTATAATTTCTGCCTTTTCCTCAGAAATTATGGCCTTTTCATGCGAAATCGCGGGACTTTTGGAGCATACGGGCTATAATCCAATGCCTTTCCTCAGAAATTATAGCCCTTCCATGCGAAATCGCGGGACTTTTGGAGCATACGGGCTATAATCCAATGCCTTTCCTTGGAAATTATAGCCCTTCCATGCGAAACCGCGGGACTTTTGGGGCATACGGGCTATAATCCAATGCCTTTCCTCGGAAATTATAGCCCTATTCGGAATTTTGAGTCGATTTGACGACGTCCGGGCTAATAATTCGGAAGTTTAAGGCTGTATTTTAGCCTTATCGGGCGTTTTGATGCCCGGTTTGTGCAGACGAGGCTAATAAATAAGTCTTATCAGATACTTTATTAGCCTTTGGGGACTAAATCCCCTCATTTCTAAGGACAAAAGGCTAATAACTCCGGCAATCCGAGAAAAGTTTTAGCCTGCGGCTTGATTGGCATAAATCCGGATTAATAAAAAAGGACCCTGAATAGTACAGGGTCCTTCCGTGAACCATAGATTAGTTCTGGGCAACGTCCTTCATGGAGAAGCTGATACGTCCCATCTTGTCCTTACCGAGGCACTTAACGGTAACAACATCACCGAGTGTCAGGTAATCTTCAACATGCTCAACTCTCTCCTTAGCAATCTTGGAGATGTGAACCATGCCTTCCTTGCCGGGAGCAAACTCAACGAATGCGCCGAACTCTTTGATGGAGACAACCTTTCCTTTGAGAACCTGTCCCTCTGCGAAATCGGTGGTAATGATCTGAACCATCTCGATGGCCTTGTCCATTCCTTCTTTATCGGTTCCACAAATATCAACTCTTCCGCTCTCATCGATGTCGATCTTAACACCGGTGCGTGCGATGATCTCGTTAATGGTCTTTCCGCGCTGTCCGACAACATCTCCGATCTTATCGGGATCGATGTTGATGGATACGATCTTGGGAGCATACTGTCCGACCTCAGCTCTGGGAGCTGCGATAGCGGGCTTCATGCAGGTATCCATGATGAAAAGTCTTGCCTCACGGCATCTTGCGATAGCGCCTTCAACGATAGGTCTGGTAAGACCGTGAATCTTAATATCCATCTGGATCGCGGTGATACCTTCGGTAGTACCGGTAACCTTGAAGTCCATGTCTCCGAAGAAGTCCTCAAGGCCCTGGATATCGGTGAGGAGAACGAAATCGTCATCAGTCTCACCGGTTACAAGTCCGCAAGAGATACCTGCAACCATCTTCTTGATGGGAACACCGGCAGCCATAAGAGACATGCAGGATGCGCAGGTAGAAGCCATTGAAGTGGATCCGTTGGACTCGAAGGTCTCAGATACGCATCTGATGGCATAAGGGAACTCCTCAGGGGTGGGAAGAACGGGAAGAAGGGCACGCTCTGCAAGAGCACCGTGTCCGATCTCACGACGTCCGGGACCGCGGCTAACCTTGGTCTCACCAACCGAATATGAGGGGAAATTGTACTGATGGATGTATCTCTTCTCGGTAACGTAAGGATCAAGTCCTTCTACGCGCTGTGCCTCTGAAAGAGGAGCAAGGGTACATACGTCACAGATCTGAGTCTGTCCTCTGGTGAACATAGCTGAACCGTGGACTCTGGGGATGATATCAACCTCAGCAGCAAGAGGTCTGATCTGGGTGATCTCACGTCCGTCGGGTCTCTTGTGATCCTTAAGAATCATCTTTCTGACGGTCTTCTTCTCGTACTGATATACTGCCTCGCCGAGAACTGCAAGGTACTCTTCGTTCTCTGCGAATGCTTCCTTAAGACGCTCGGTAATCTCGGCGATATTGCCCTCTCTGGTCTGCTTGTCATCGGTGAAGACAGCGGTCTCCATCTCAGCGGGAGGAACGATCTCCTTCATCTTCTCGAACATCTCTGCGGGGATTGCGCATGAGGTGTACTCGTGCTTAGCCTTTCCGCACTCTGCAACGATCTTATCGATGAATGCGATAACGGTCTGGTTTACATCGTGTGCCATGTAGATAGCCTGGAGCATCTTCTCCTCGGGAATCTCATTAGCGCCTGCCTCGATCATGATAACCTTCTGCTTGGTTGAAGCAACGGTAAGCTTAAGGTCTCCCTTGTCCCAGATTTCCTGAGAAGGGTTGATAACGAACTCTCCGTCCTTCATACCTACCTGAGTCATTGAGCAGGGGCCGTCGAAAGGAATATCGGAGATGCAGGTTGCGATGGATGCGCCGAGCATTGCAACAAGCTCGGGTCTGCACTCGGGATCAACGCTCATGACCATGCAGTCAAGAGTAACGTCGTTTCTGTAATCCTTGGGGAAAAGAGGTCTCATGGGGCGGTCGATAACACGGCTGGTGAGAATAGCATTCTCGCTTGCCTTACCTTCACGCTTGTTAAAACCTCCGGGAAGTTTTCCTACTGCATAGAACTTCTCTTCGTACTCAACAGAAAGAGGGAAGAAATCGATTCCGTCTCTGGGAGCACTTGATGCGGTTGCGGTAGCAAGAACGGTGGTATCACCGTAGTGCATAAGAGCACAACCGTTAGCCTGTTTGCCGACTCTGTCGATATCTACGACAAGCTTTTTTCCGGCAAGGTCCAATTCATACTTCTTGTACATAATGCCTCCTTAAAATATTTGATATATTTTATGGAACAGAGGGCACCGAAACTACTGAAAAACCGGCGAATCGTTATTCACTTGCTTTTCAGCAATCTCGGAATAACCGTCTGTTCCCTAAAAACAAGGTTTAAATACAACTCGAGAGGCGTGCGAAACCGCACGGCCTCTCGTTTTGAATTATTATCTGCGAAGTCCGAGTCTCTCGATAAGGGAACGATATCTCTCGATGTCCTTGTCTGCAAGATAATCGAGAAGTCCACGTCTCTGTCCGATCATCTTAAGCATTCCGCGACGTGAATGATTGTCCTTGGGATTAGCCTTAAGGTGCTCGGTGAGCTCTGCGATACGAGCGGTGAGAACCGCTACCTGAACCTCGGGTGAACCGGTATCCCCGGGTGTGCGGGCATACTCGTTCATGATTGCTGTTTTCTTTTCCTTACTGATCATTTCTAAAACCTCCGTTTAAACATTTAAGACGTTCTTATGAACATCCCGCATGCGCTTCGCCTGAAACAAAGTCCGGGTGGAGTTTTCCTCTGGACTGTGCCTCGGTAAGACCGCGTGCCCATCTAATATATCACCAAAATCCGCAAAATACAAGGATTATTTGGCAATTTTAAGGTCTTTACAATACTTTGCCCAAAAATTCCTTAAGTCTGTCATTTTGGGGATTTGCGAAGAACTCCCCGGGCTCATTTTCTTCGAGGAAATCTCCTCCGTCAAGGAACATTACCCTGCTGGCAACTTCCCTTGCAAAGCCCATCTCGTGGGTTACGACCACCATGGTCATGTGCTCTTCGGCAAGTTCTTTCATAACCTCGAGAACCTCTCCTACCATCTCGGGATCGAGTGCGGATGTGGGCTCGTCAAAAAGCATTACTTCCGGCTTCATGCAAAGTGCTCTTACGATTGCGATTCTCTGCTGCTGTCCGCCGGATAACTGAAGAGGATAATCCAGCGCCCTGTTTTTAAGACCTACTCTGTCGAGAAGCTCATATGCATATCCTTCGGCCTCTTCTTTGGACTTCTTCTGAAGCGTCATGGGTGCAATTGTCAGGTTCTTCATTATGGACATATGGGGGAAAAGATTGAACTGCTGGAAAACCATTCCCATCTTCTGCCTGTGAAGATTGATATCCGTTGAAGGATCGCAGATATTCACACCGTCGAATATGATCTCTCCGCCCGTGGGCTCATCAAGTCTGTTAAGGCATCTTAGGAATGTGGATTTTCCGGAACCCGAAGGACCGATGACACACACGACATCACCTTTGTTGATGTCCACGGTAATACCTTTTAAAACCTTCATATCCCCAAAGTGCTTCTCGAGATTCCTTACACTGATAAGGGGGCTTCCGTTAACGTTTGTCATTCTTGTTAAGCCTCCGTTCTATCATTTTTACAAGTCTCTCAAGTATAAGAACCATCACGAGATAGATAAGTGCCACCGCAATAAGGGGCATGAATGCCGAATATGTACGGCTCCTTATGATATCTCCGCCTTTCGTAAGATCCTCAAGTGCGATGTAACCCGCAACAGAGGTTTCCTTCAAAAGAGTGATGAATTCGTTCAATAGTGTGGGGATTACATTCTTCAGCGCCTGGGGCATGATGATCCTGGTCATGGTCTGGAAATAAGAGAAACCGAGTGATCTTCCGGCTTCCATCTGGCCCCTGGGAATAGACTGAATACCCGATCTGAATATCTCCGCCTGATATGCGCCGGAATTGATTCCGAATGCAAGTATCGCGGTAAGCGCTTTATCTATTCTCACGCTTCCGAATATGACGAAATAAATGATCATCAGCTGTACGACTACGGGAGTTCCCCTGATGACGGTGAGATAAACATTGCACAGGAAATTCAGGAACTTTAATTTGCCGGTATTATCATGGACGTTTCTGATAATGGCGATGGTAAAACCGATGATCAGTCCGAGTAATACCGCAAAAAAAGTCAGCTTTAAAGTAACGAGAAGACCGTTTGCCAGATAACGCCAACGGTCCTCGCTTACAAAATTCAAAATAAATTGCTGTTTAAAATCTTCAAACATAAATTAATCCGCAGAAATGTACTTAGCTACAATTGCATCAAGGGTTCCGTCTGCCTTAAGCTCAGCAAGAGTCTCATTGATACGGTCAAGGAGCTCCTTGTTACCCTTTCTTACTGCGATGGCATACTCTTCGTCGGCATAAGCCTCCTCAAGAATGATGAGTCCCTCATTCTCGGTAATGAATACTCTTGCAGGCTCGTTGTCGATAATAACCGCATCAATCTTACCCTGGGTAAGAGCCTGAACGGCTTCCATTCCTTTTGCATAACGCTCGATGTACTCGTCTCCGAATTCATCGGTAGCATAAATGTCACCGGTAGTTCCCTGCTGTACGCCGATAACAAGTCCCTGAAGATCATCAAGAGAAGTGATTCCGCTGTCTGCTCTTACGATAACAACCTGACGTGCGATAGCGTAAGTATCGGAGAAGTCAACGTTCTGCATTCTGTCTTCGGTAACGGTCATTCCTGCCATACCCATGTCAGCCTTACCTGAGCTTACTTCGGGGATAATGGAATCGAATGCGATATCCTCGATCTGAAGTTCGCATCCCATCTTCTCAGCGATTGCTGCTGCAATCTCTGCATCAATACCTACGATCGTGCTTCCCTCGTGATACTCATAAGGGGGAAACTCTGCATTGGTAGCCATAACAAGAATGCCTTCCTGTGCGGTTCCGCCTGCGGTCTTTCCGCATCCTGCAAGGCTCATGACCATTACGGCACACATAACTAATCCTAAAAATTTCTTCATAATATCCTCCCTGCCCAAAGGGCCATATAAACCGGAGCCACTGCTCCGCGTGTTACTGTTTTGAAATGGGAATAGCTCCCTGTTTCGCTGCGTTAAGATTGTCCTCTTCTTCTTTGATGGCAAATGCAATATTTGTTGCATGATCCGCAACTCTCTCAAGTCCGGATACAATGTCGGAGAAGATCATTCCTGCTTCGGGAGTGCACTCACCCTTGGTAAGACGGTTGATGTGGTTCTCCTGAAGTGTTCTTTCCTCCTGATCGATTCTCTCCTCAAGATCGATAACATCCTGGAAGTGTGTCTCATCGCTCTTTGCAAATATATCCATCGAATATCTGATGATGGTATTTACCATATCAAGCATTTCCCCAAGTTCTCTCAGGGCATCGTGTGAAAGGACCGCACCGTTTTCTTTGCGCTGCTTTGCGGCGTCAGCGGCATTTTCCGCATGGTCGCCTATTCGCTCGATATCGTTAACAACATGGAACATTGCGCCGATGGATTTCAAGTCTTCGATGGGCAGCGGCATCTGGTTGATCTGGACCAGATATCCGGTTATGGCATGGTTCAGGAAGTTGATGTTTTCCTCAACCTTATAAACTTCTTCGATATCGTCCTCATCAAGAGTAACGAGAGCGTTCATTGCACGGTTGAGATTCTCGCTTGCAAGAGATGCCATTCGGTCAAGCTCTTTGACAACTTCTATCATAGCGGTAGCAGGATTGAAGATAACCTTAGAACCGATGTATTTAAGCTGGAAGTTCTCGCGGTATCCGACCTTTACATCCTCTCCTCTTACGGTAGCACTCGCCAGTTTTACGAGAGGCTTTACAAAAGGAAGAACGATGATAACCTGCGCGATCTTCATAAGGGTATGAGCATTTGCAACGAATCTTCCGTTATCAGCGGAGAACATCTTGATAAATGCGATGACCTGATCCTGTCCGACAGCCATGATGACATACATGATCGCGGTACCGATAACGTTGAACCACAGATGGATCATTGCGGCACGCTTTGCATCCTTTTTACCGGACAGTGAAGCAAGAACCGCGGTTGAACATGCACCGATGTTACAGCCCATGATGATATACAGACACATGGGAAGTTCAAGGAGATCCTGCTTAGCCATCAAGAGGACAATGGACACCGTAACGGAAGAACTCTGGACAATGGTTGTTATGGCAAAGCCCACAAATGTTGCAAGGAATCTGTTATCAAGTGAAAGAAGGAGCGAAGCAACTCTTGCGTCCTCTTTAAGGAAGCTCATGGATGAGCTCATGGTCTGAAGTCCCATGAAGAGGATACCGAAACCAACGATTATCTCGGCGATATCCTTGGTTTTTTCTTTTTTGGAAAACATAAGGCTGACAACACCCACAAGCAGGATCACGGGAGCGTATTTGCTTATGTTGAATGAAACGAGCTGCGAGGTAACCGTGGTACCGATGTTGGCACCGAGGATAACTCCGGCTGCCTGATAGAGATTCATGAGGCCCGCATTAACGAACGAAACGACCATCGCAGTACATGCCGAAGATGACTGGATCACCGCTGTGAAGATCAGTCCGACGATCATGCCGGTAAAACGATTGGTCGTGAATATTTCCAAAATATGTCTGAGCTTGGCGCCCGCAACGGTCTCGATCGCCTTACTCATTATTTTCATGCCGTACAGGAAAAGACCTAATCCCCCACACAATGCAACTATTACCGATATACTCATTACTTCCTCATTTCGTTTCCGAAAACTCTTCTCTTATAACCCTCATCGAACGCTTACGATTATAATCGAATGCCGCCTAAGTCGCAAGGTACTAAGGACGATACTTCTCAATATCCGAAGCCAGACGGTCCTTAAGAGCATCCAGGGATTCAAATCTGGTCTCGGGTCTGCAAAAATGCTTTAAATACACCTCGGCATCGCGCATGTATACATCACCGTCAAAATCGTAGATGTAGGTCTCAACGCCCCTGACTTCATGGTCCGAGATCGTGGGCTTCTTACCGATATTGGTCAGCCCCGCATATTTATGTCCGTCGATCAATACATCGGATGTATATACTCCGCTCGGGGGAAGAAGCTTTTCGGGATCCGGCACGATATTTATCGTGGGGAATCCGAGTTCACGACCCATGTGATTTCCGTGAACTATTTTCCCAAAGACAAAATAAGGAATCCCGAGCAGTTCTTCGGCATTTTCCATCTCCGCTTCCGAAACCATCTGTCTGATAAGTGTTGAACTGACTTCATATTCCTTATCGAGGTTTACGGTGAGCTTGTCTATGATCCTGACTTCTATATCGTTCTCTTTTCCGTAGGACTTCAGGAGATCTGCATTTCCCAGACCTTTTTTACCGAAAGAAAGATCCGACCCCGCAGCCATCATCACCGCGCCGATCCTGCCGACTATAAGATTATTCAAAAAATCCAGGGGCTCGGTATCCGCGGTAGCTTTGTCGAAAGGATATTCTATCAGAATATCGATACCCTTTCTTTCGAAAAGAATACGCTTCTCTGCCGGGGTTGTAAGAACTCCGCTCTCGCCTCCGAAGAAAGACTCGGGTGCGGGATCGAATGTAAAAACAACGGACTTGAAATCTTCATCCGCATGGCTTTTTGCATACTGAGTGATCTCCATCAGAAGGCTCTGGTGTCCGATGTGCACGCCGTCAAACTTACCGATTGCCACGCATGAAGGTCCGTTTATGTATATGTCTTTTGTTCCGGATATTATTTCCATATTCAAAACATCTTTACGGGTGAAAGAAATCTCTGTACAGGATCCGATTCGTAAACTGCGGCGAAAGTCTTATCGCTGTGATAGATCCTGAACTCTTTTTTACCGGATCCGGTTAATGCAATGGCTGCGGATACATCTTCCTCAAAATCCTCAAAAAGAAGTTTGTTTCCGTTTGAAAGTTTCTTCTGAGCTTCCTCCTTAACGGTAAGCGCAGGAAGATCTTCGAATACGGTATCAACGCTCATAAGATAATCCATGAGTTTATCTTCATGGCCTTCATCTCTTAAATGTCTTATCTCGTCAAGGCTTATCGCATTATCCAGAGTAAAGGGGCCTACTTTGCTCCTTATAAGTGACTGCATGCATCCGCCGCAGCCAAGGTCTCTTCCGATATCGTCGCAAAGAGATCTGATATATGTTCCCTTCGAACAAAGGACTTTGATCCTGACGACGGGAAGTGATATGTCCAGTACTTCAATCCTGTGGATCGTTACTTTTCTTGCTTCCCTTTCGATGGTCTGACCGCTTCTTGCGATGTCGTAAAGTCTTCTTCCGTCTTTTTTTAACGCAGAATACATGGGAGGGATCTGCTCAATCTCGCCGGCATAGCGGCTGACAGCTTCGGTGATCTGCTCTTCGGGAAGAGCATTTACGGCGTCCGGATCTCCTCCCGTCACTTCTCCCGTCACATCGAGAGTATCGGTGGTCTTACCCAGAAGAAGTTCTGCGATATACTCCTTATCCCAGTCGGTGATCATGCCGCATACCTTGGTAGCTTTACCGAGTGCCACGGGAAGAACGCCCGTTGCCATCGGATCCAGTGTTCCTGTATGTCCGCTTTTCTTTTGTCTGTAAACACCGCGAACAACCGCTACAACATCAAAGGAGGTGTATCCCGCCTCCTTTGATATGTTAAGTATTCCGTTTATTCCCGAATCAGGCATCCTGCTCTTCTCCTTCGGGGGAAGCATCAAGCTGCTTTTCGATATATTTGGAAAGATTGTTTACACAATCATATACGTTACCGCTCATGTTGCATCCGGCCGCTCTCGCATGTCCGCCGCCGCCGAAATTCTCTGCGATCTTGGCAACATTTACTTTCTCGGAAGATCTCAGCGATACCTTGTATTCCTGGTTGCCGACCTCATACATGAAGATCGAAACCTCTGCACCTCTGATATTCCTGAGCTGGGATACGATACCTTCAAAGTCCTTGCTGACTACGCCGTAGAAATCCTGAGTTCTCTTATCGAGCCAGCTGACTACGCATCTGTCATCCATGAACCTTACGCTTTCCATGAGACATCTTCCGAGTATCTGAGACTGAAGATAAGTCTTCTCGTAGAAGCATCTCTGGATAAGTGCAGGAAAATCAAAACCGTATTCCATAAGCTCCGCAGCTCTCCTCATGGTGTCGGGAGAAGTGCATGAGTACTGGAAAACACCGGTGTCGGTTACCATTCCGGTATAAATACATTTTGCAACTTCCACGTCAACGTACTTCTTATCAAAAAGAGTATAGAGAAGTTCGCAGGTGGAACTGATGTCGGGATCGATCTCATTGAAATCACCGGCACCCGTTTTATTGCTCTCATGATGATCGATATTGATCTTCTTAACTGCAGCATCAAAATACTTGCCGGGTCCGCCCAGTCTGTCCCTGTTGCAATCCAATACGAAATATACATCATAAGGATCCACATCGGGGAATTCTCTTTTGATCTCGGAATATCCCGTCTCACCGTCAAATATGGTGGGGATGGGATTTTCGAGATAAACATCGGCGGTTATTTCCGGCATTGCATTAAGCAGATACTGTCTGAGAGCAAGGCATGAAGAAATGGCATCACCGTCAGGTCTGATATGACCGCTGATGCCTATTCTCTTAGCACCTTCACATTCTTTTAAAATATCAAGCATTAAACAAAACCTCTATTTGGCGGGAACTTACTCTTCTTCCTCACCGTCGTCCACATGTCTTGCTTCATCATCCGCAACGATCTCATCGATCTTGTGGATCATATCGACACCGTATTCAACGGTTGAATCGGATATGAATGTGAGAAGCGGAGTGTTTCTCATATTCATACGCATGGCAAGTTCATGTCTGATGTAACCCGAAGCAGACTCAAGACCTTTGATGGTATTGTCCCTGTCCTCATCGGAACCGAGAACGGATATCCATACTTTACATGTCTTAAGATCGGGAGCTACGTATACATCGATGATGCTGGTCCAGGGACTGACCCTGGGATCCTTAACATCACGAATGATGGACGCAAGTTCCTTCTGAACTTCGGAATTAAGTCTTATATTTTTTATACTGTTTTTTCTCACGTTCTGGGAACCTCTACCATAATGTAGGCTTCTACCATGTCTTCTTCCTTGATGGCATCGAAACCGTCAAATACAAGTCCGCATTCGAAACCTTCTTTAACTTCCTTGACGTCATCCTTGAATCTCTTAAGTGATGAAAGAACTCCTTCGTAAACGGTGTCCTCTCCTCTGGTAATACGAACCTTGCAGCCTCTCTGCATGATACCGTCGAGCACATAGGAACCTGCAATGTTTCCGATAGCGGATGCTTTGAAGATCTGTCTGATCTGTGCATGTCCGAGAATCTTCTCTTCGAATACGGGATCGAGCATTCCCTTCATAGCACGCTCAACATCCTCGATTGCCTTATAGATGACATCGTAGCATCTGACATCGACGTTCTCCTGCTCAGCCTTATCTCCGGCTGCGCTGTCAGGCTTAACGTTGAATCCGATGATGATCGCGTTGGATGCACCTGCAAGGGTGACGTCGGATTCATTGATGGCACCAACGCCGCTGTGGATGACCTTAACAACAACTTCTTCATTGGAAAGCTTGAGGAGTGACTCCTTGAGCGCCTCAACAGAACCCTGTACATCGGCCTTGATGATGATATCAAGTTCCTTGAGGTTCTCCTCCTTGATCTTGGAGAAGAGATCTTCAAGGCTCATGCGGCCCTGGGTCTCTGCAAGCTTCTGCTTCTTATTCTCTGCGGTGTAGGTATCAGCGTAGGACTTAGCTTCCTTATCGGATGCATGTGCAAGAAATACCTCACCTGCTTCGGGTACGGAATTTAAGCCCAGGATCTCTACGGGAGTAGAAGGACCTGCGGTCTTAACATTCTCACCCTTATCGCTGATCATTGCTCTTACCTTACCGTGTGCGGCACCGGCAGAAATGAAATCTCCGATGTGAAGAGTACCCTTCTGTACAAGAACGGTAGCAACAGGACCTCTTCCCTTATCAAGCTGTGCCTCGATAACGACACCTCTTGCTTTTCTGTCGGGATCGGCCTTGAGCTCAAGTACGTCTGCTGTAAGAAGGATCATATCAAGCAGGTTGTCGAGTCCGTCACCGGTCTTGGCGGATACGGGAGCAAATACGGTTGATCCGCCCCAATCCTCGGAGATGAGTTCGTACTCTGAAAGTTCCTGCTTTACTCTGTCGATATTTGCCGAAGGCTTATCGATCTTGTTTACCGCAACAATGATCTCTACGCCTGCTGCCTTGGCATGGTTAATAGCCTCAACGGTCTGGGGCATTACACCGTCGTCTGCAGCGACAACAAGAATAGCGATATCGGTGGAGTTTGCACCACGCATACGCATTGCAGTGAATGCTTCGTGTCCGGGAGTGTCAAGGAAGGTAATGGACTTGCCCTTAACATCAACGGTATAAGCACCGATGGCCTGGGTAATACCGCCGGCCTCGCGCTGGGTTACATGAGTCTTTCTGATGGCATCGAGGAGCGAAGTCTTACCATGGTCAACATGACCCATTACGCAGACTACGGGAGGTCTCTCCTTCATCTTGCTGGTATCTTCCTCGTCCTCTTTAAGGAGCTCTTCGATGACATTGATCTTAACTTCATGTTCACAGAGGATCTCATACTCCATAGCGATGTTCTCTGCATCTTCGTAAGAGATCTCCTGGTTAACGGTAACGATCTTACCGGTGAGGAAAAGCTTCTTGATGATATCGGAAGCCTTCATCTTCATCTTGGCAGCAAGATCACCGATGGTAATGGTATCGGGAAGAGTGATAACCTTGATCTGCTCTTCTACTACCTCTTCCACCTTCTTCTCGGGCTTGATGAAGCGTCCCGCTTTCTTGCTGCGAGACATTTCTTCCTCGTTATAATTTATATCTTTATGCTTGCTGTTTCTTTCTTCGTTTCTGCGTCTTGCGTCGCGGCCGCCCTTGTTCGATGTAGGACCGTCTGAGGTAAAGATCTTACCTCCGCCAGAAGCTTTGCCGTTTCCGAATCCGGTTCCCGGTCTGCCATTTGGTCTCTGATTTCCAGCGCCACCAGCAAAGCCCCTGCCAGGAGCTCCAGCGTTAAAACCACCCCTTTGAGGGTTCTGCGCGCCCTGGAAAGAGTTCGTGCGCCCTGCCTGATTTTGCCTGAAATTCCCGCTGCCCGTGCCTTTTTCCGTGTTGCCTGCGCCATATCCGTTTCCTCCGCGATATCCGCCTTTTGAACGCTGTCCGGGTCTGTCATTGATGCTGATGGAACGGTTTGCATCACGATTTCCCTGGTTCTGCTTCTGATCGTTATTTGCAGGACGATTGCTCTCGGAAGGTGCGGACTTATTCTCAGCCTTTACTTCGGGAGTCTGGGTATTTGCATGTGCATTCTGATCCTGAGTCTTCTGAGCGGGCTGTTCGTTAACCTCGGGCTTAGGCTTCCTGGGATTCTGAACAGTCTTGGGATCCTGTACCATATTAACGGAAGGGGTATCCGAAGGAGCGGTCAGAGGCTTGATTATTCTTCTGACTTCGGGTCTTCCCGACTGGACACCGGGACGGTTATTTACCTGACCGGGTCTGGCCTGATTATAGCCTGCAGGATTCTGCTTGGTGTTTGCGGTCTGTCCCGTGTATGCCTTGGCAGGCTGATTGGGAGTGCTCTGACCCTGAGGCTTACCGTTCTTATTGTTAACGATAATTATTTTCTTTCTGGGCTGAGCTGAATCGCCTGATGCCTGAGCAGGCTTATTCTCCTGCTTGTTTTCCTGCTTCTTCTCGGCAGGAGCACTTTCCTTAACCTCGGCGGGCTTTTTCTCTTCCTTGCTCTCTGCATGAGCAGGCTTAGGTGCTTCGGCAGCCTTTGCACCGCTTTTTGCTCCGAATCTGGCTCTGAGCTTATCCGCTTCTTCATCGGATACGGAGCTGGCATGTGATGTTACATCCATGCCCATCTCTTTAGCGGCGTCAACCACATCATTGCTCTTTATTCCAAATTCTTTTGCAAGTTGATTCAATCTGATCTTTGCCATTAATTAACATTCCTCCTCAAACAGCTCAGGTGCCGCCTTCATTATCGCACGACACAATCCTTCATCTTTTACCGCAAGAGCACTTCGCAGATCTTTTCCCACAGCTTTACCGAGAGATTCCCGGTCAGCATAATAAGCATACGGAACTTCGTAATACTTACATTTATCCGTATACATTTTCTTAGAGCCGTCGGATGCATCACCTGCTATCACCACGCACATTGCCGTTCCGTCCCTGATGCTTTCAAGAACCTGCGTTTCACCGCCGGCAATGTTGCCGCTCTTTTGTGCGATTCCTAGAAGTGATAATACTTTGTCCTGCGTAATAACTCCTCCTGCGGGCGTGCTTCGAATCAGCTTCCCGCCAGTCTGTTTCTGATATATTCGGATACTTCCGATACAGCATCCTGAGAAACCTGCATCTTGAATGCTTTGTTCAAGCTTTGTCTTTTGACCGCTTTCTCAAGGCATGTTTCATTCAGGCATATATATGCCCCACGTCCGTTTGCACGTCCGGTTTCATCTGCCCTTACATTTCCCTGCGGATCCTTGACGATTCTGATCATCGTCTTTTTGTCATGAACTTCTCCGCAGCCGATGCACGTTCTTGATACTTCGGATGCCATTATTCCTCTGCTTCCCCTTCGGATACTTCCTCTGCAGCTTCGAATCCGTCATCGAAAGCTTCATCCTCATCATCCGAATACTCGTAATCTTCGTAACGGAATCCGGGAGCATCCTTAGCCTGTGACTCTGATTTGATATCAATCTTGTAGCCGGTAAGACGGGCTGCAAGACGGGCATTCTGTCCTTCCTTACCGATAGCAAGTGAAAGCTGGTCATCGGGAACGACAACCTTAGCGGTCTTCTCATAAGGATCGGCAAATACCGCATTTACCGATGCGGGAGAAAGAGCATTCTGAACAAGGTTTCCGGGGTTATCATCCCAGCATACGATGTCAATCTTCTCATCATTGAGTTCGCTGACTACCGCACCTACTCTGTCTCCGTTCATACCAACGCATGCGCCTACGGGATCGACGTCGGGATTGTTGCTCCATACTGCGATCTTGGAACGGCTGCCGGGCTCGCGCGCGATGCTTCTGATCTCTACGATACCATCGGAAATCTCGGTAACTTCGTTTTCGAAAAGGCATCTTACAAGTTCGGGATGAGTACGGCTTACGCTGATACGGGGTCCCTTGGGTGTGGACTTGACATCAAGAACGTAAACTTTGAGTCTGTCTCCGTTCTTATATCTCTCGCCGGGGATCATCTCAGACTCTGCAAGGATACCGTCCGCTTTACCGAGGTTAAGGCTCACATTGCCTCCTACATAGTGGTTAACGGTACCGGTAACAACATTCTTTCTTCTGCCGGAGAACTGATCAAATACCGCGTGTCTCTCCTCTTCGCGGATTTTCTGGAGAATGACGTTCTTTGCACTCATTGCGGCAATACGGGTAAGTTCCTCGGACTTGATATCAACCTGTACAACGTCTCCGATCTGTGCCTCGGGCGCGATTGCCTGAGCATCTTCGAGAGAGATATCCTCAAGAGGGTCCATAACATCATCAGCGGTCTCAACAACGGTTTTCTCCGCATAGATACGGTGATCTCCGGTGTCACGATTGACCTCTGCACGTATGTTCTTGATGTTCTCATTTCTGCCATACAGATTACGGCAACCTGCAACAAGAGCATTCTCGATAGCATCGAAAATAGCTTCTCTGTCTATGCCTTTTTCCTTTGCAAGCAGATTAAGACTCTCAATAAGTTCGCTGTTCATTTTGTTTTTCCCTTTTCCCTTTCTGTTATTAAAAATCCAAAGACAGCTTGATCTGCGCGATATCATTTCGCTGCCAGACCGATATGATTTCAGTTTCGGTATCTTCTATGGTGATCGTATCTTTATCGAAGGCTTTCAGAATTCCCGCGATGGATTTGGATTTAATGGAGCTTGATTCATCCTCACGGATCACCATTTGCTTGTAGAAGGAGATCTCAACGGACTGTCCTATCGACTTTTCAAGATGTCTGTCCTTCGAAAGCGTTCTTCCAAGCCCCGGACTTGATACTTCCAAAATGTACTGTTCATCGATAAGTCCCGATTCATCCAGCTTGGTTTCAAATGCGCGACTGACATTTTCGCAGTCATCGATGGTCACTCCGCCTTCCTTATCGATATATGCACGCAGATATTTTTCGTTATTCTCCGTGACATATTCGACATCGTATACCGAAACGCCGAAGCTATCGGTTACGGGAACGAGGAGCTCTTCAGCTTTCTTAGCTATCTGTTCGGCTCTGCCCATAAGCACCCTCCCAACAAACAAGTAAGAGTGGCCGCATGGCCACTCTTACATCAACTACTTAACATAATGTATACCGTACGAAAGGGATTGTCAAGGGGTGATACGGGGCTGAGCATAGTAATTCTTCAGATAATCCCTGTACTGCGCATAATCCACAAACCCGGTAATATTCATTATCTCCTGATATCTGTAAAAATACTCTTTGCTGAAAACTATATGGAACATCTTGGGAACTTTCTTAAAAGTCTTCGCTATAGCCTCTTCGGAGCCGTATATATTGAAGATCTCATAGTATGGCAGGAATGCATTTATGAACATTTTCTGTGCGGGAGTTCCGTATAGCGGAACCTGCAGACATTCTTTTTTTTCTAAGAGAGGTTTGATTATATATACGGAGCCGTTTTCCGCAACCATCCAGAAACGGTCCCATTTATGCATACCCTTCAGATTAGGGAATTCTCTGAGGACATATACGGGGATGACCATCTGAACCTGTCTTCCCTGCAGAAAATCCCTGACCTTTGCAGGAACCTTGGGAGCAAGGATGGGTTTGTTCTTATCGTATCCTCCGAATATTTTCTTAAACAGCGCCTTAACATAGACGTTCTCAAAATACCGTACCGCCATATATGCGGTTCTGAACAAAAACGCGGAAACAATGACCAAAACAGCGGATATAATGACGTAGAATACGGGCACATATACCGCCATTAGAATAAGCACCCCGATAAGAGCAAGTTTGGCAACTACCCACAAAAACGAAACAAAGGGAACCAGTGTACATACGGGCACCATGATTATATCGATAAGTGCAAACATATATCTGACAAGGAAGTATATGACAAGAGTAACCAGTAAGACCACCAGACAGACAAGTGCATTGATGCCCGAACCTATCACACGGGTAAGTGTCCCGGCAGCTTCCACCGAAGACTGCGGCGATACATTGGCAATCAGCTGAGACATTACTATGATGACCATCATCACGCCGTTAACTTTTTTCTGGGATGTTTCGATTGCGCATCCGATTGCATTGGTCTTGCTGAATGCCTTAAGAATAAGCGGTACTCCGAACCATACGAGAAGAAAGATACATACGATCGGATTTTCAAAAACGCCGAAAGAAAAACCGGACAGTTTATCAAGTCCCATAATCCCGGCTTTTCCGCCATAAGTCGCACCCAGTGAAGAAGCACACATGATTATCATTATCCAGGATGTGTCTATCCCGCCGAAAAGACCTGTGGATACGATCGGAGCAAGGGAACTTCCGAAGGTTCCTCCCATCCCCGATACAATACCGGTACCGTCGATATCTCCGGCATTTACCGGCATCATATTTCCGTAAAAAAGCATCGAAAAGATAATGCAAAGGGTTATGCAAAAGAATATGTATCTTTTGTTCCGTGTATAGATCTCGGAAAAAATCTGTCCGTAAGTCATCTCTTCGCCTCCCATGAAAAAATGCACCGGAATTATCCGGTGCATTTATAATACCATATTCTCAGATCTTCTTTTTCAGTTCTTCAACAAGTGCTTCTATGCAGCCGTCCTCGAAGGGGCTTCTTAAGCCGGCTTCCTTGAGCATGGGCTCATAGAACTTGGTTGCGGAGAGCTTACAAAGCTTAAGATAATCTTCGAACGCTCCTCTGTAGTCCTCATCCATTCTGACCTTAAACTGCATAGCACAGATACTTGCGAGGACATAGTCAATGTAATAGAAAGGATTTTGGAAGATGTGACCCTGTCTCTGCCAGTATCCGCCTTCTCCGAAGAAAGGATCTCCGTCATAATCGAGGTGAGGTCTGTAGGTCTTCTCCAGTTCTTTCCAGACCTGCTTTCTCTCGGCGGGAGTCATTGAAGGGTTCTCGTATACGATGTGCTGGAACTCATCAACCATACATCCATAGGGAACGAAGATGATGGAATCCTCAAGGTGCATGGTAAGATAATCGTCTTTTCTGTCACCGAAGAACTTCTCCATCCATCCGTAGGTGAAATATTCCATGGACATGGAGTGGATCTCTGCGGTCTCCATGGTGATCTCATTATGCTCGGGAATAGGATCGTTTCTGGTAACAAATCCCTGGAATGCATGTCCGCACTCGTGAGTGATAACATCAACATCTCCGCTGGTTCCGTTGAAGTTTGCAAAGATGAAAGGTGCCTTGTAATCGGGAAGGAATGTCATGTATCCGCCCTGAGTCTTGGTCTTTCTGCCGAGAACATCAAAGAGGTCATACTCTCTCATGAAGTCCATGAATTCTCCGGTCTCGGGAGAGAGCTCTCTGTACATTGCCTGACCTGCTGCGAGGATCTCTTCGGGAGTTCCTATGGGTGCGGGATTTCCCTGAGTGAAATGCACTTCGTTATCGTAGTGTTTAAGGCTGTCAACACCGATACGCTGACGTCTCTTCTCATGGATCATGGTAGCAAGGGGAACGAATGCTTCCTTAACCTGCTTCCTGAAATTCTCAACCTGCTCGCGTCCGTAGCTGTTTCTGTTCATACGCATGTAGGCAAGAGGAATGTAATTCTCGTATCCGAGCTCTTTTGCCTGCCTGGTACGGTTGGCAACCATCTTATCGTAAATCTCGTCGATCTCGCCGGTTTTGCTTTGGAAAAATTCGCTGATTGCCTTCCAGGCTTTCTTTCTTACTTCTCTGTCCGAGTCGGTAGCGAACTTTCTCATGAGGCTGAGGTTATATACTTCACCATTGAAAGGAATCTTTGCGGTAGCGATGAGCTTGGTATAACGGCTGATAAGCTCATTCTCTTCCTGGGCAAGCTTAATGATCTTCTCATCAAATGATTTGATGGAAAGCTCCATGCTCTTAAATGCAACGGGTCCGAGCTTTTCTTCAAACTCAGCTCTGAAAGGTGAATTATAAAGAACCTTGATATATTTGTTGTTACAGTTTGAAAACAGCGGAGTTACTTCATCGTAATAATCATTCTCCGCATCATAGAACTTATCCGTGGTGTCAACATCGTGACGGATATGAGCTATGGTAAATTCGGTAAAAAAGTGATTGGAAAGCTTGGTTACTTTCTCATGAACCGCCCAGGCTTCTTCAAAGTTCTTTGCATTCTTAAGTGCCTCGGTAAGTTCGGTATATTCTTTTACCGCCTTATCGGAATCGATTCTCTCATAAGGGAGATCTTTAAACTTCTGCATTAATTAATTCTCCTTAGTCTCCTTGTTTTCCGCAGAGACATTTTTATCATACAAATGGCAGGCACAGAAATGTCCGGGTTCTACTTCCATCATTTCGGGTGCCTTGTTCTTACAAATCTCCATACACTTATCGCATCTTGTATGGAATTTACATCCCGAAGGAGGATTTGCGGGTGAAGGGATGTTGCCCTGAAGGACGATCCTGTTCATCTTGTAATCCGGATCGGGTACGGGAATTGCGGAAAAGAGTGCGGTTGTGTAAGGGTGAAGAGGATTTGAATAAATCTTCTCGGTCTCAGCATATTCAACCATGTTTCCGAGATACATAACACCTACGGTATCGGATATATGCTCAACTACAGAAAGGTCATGTGAAATAAACAGATAAGTAAGTCCGAACTCTTTCTGAAGCTCTCTGAGCAGATTGATAATCTGTGCCTGAATGGAAACGTCAAGCGCGGATACAGGTTCATCACAAAGAATGAAATCCGGATTGAGAGCAAGTGCTCTTGCGATACAGATTCTCTGACGCTGTCCTCCGGAGAACTCGTGAGGATAACGGTTCTTGTGCCACTCCTGAAGTCCGCAGGCTTCCATTACTCTGGTAACGTAATCGTCAAGCTCTTCCTTGGGAACTATTCCGTGCTCTCTTACAGCCTCAGCGATAATCTCACCGACGGGAAGTCTGGGAGAAAGGCTAGAATAAGGATCCTGGAAAATAATCTGGATCCTGGGACGAAGTTTTCTTAACTCTTCCTTGGATAACTTGAAGATATCCTGTCCGTCAAAATAAACCTCTCCGTCTGTCTTCTCCTGAAGTCTTAAGATGGTTCTTCCGGTAGTTGACTTACCGCATCCGGACTCTCCGACAAGGCCCATGGTGGTTCCTTTTTTGATGGCAAAAGAAACACCGTCGACGGCTTTTACATTTCCTACGGTCATCTTAAAGAAGCTTGATTTGATGGGGAAGTACTTCTTCAGATTCTTGACTACAAGAAGATTTTCACTGTCTTTTTCAGCGCCCTCGAAGGGCATCTGATCTTTTACTTCGCTCATTTTAAAAGCTCCTCTGCATTCACGGTCTTAGGGTATCCGATAACTTCGCCTTCTTCAAAGAATCTGTAGCAGGATACGAAGTGTGTATCGGAGATCTTGATCTCGGGAGGATAATCTCCTCCTGCTTCTCCTACTTTTGCTTTACATCTTTCACACTGCATGTTGCAGCGGTCACGGAAGTAACAATAGTCGGGCATGTCAACGGGGTTGGGTACGTTTCCGTCGATGTTGTAAAGTGAATCTACTTTCTTACCGACAACGGGTTTGGACTTCATAAGTCCGATGGTATAAGGATGTGCGGGATGATGGAAAATATCATCTGCGGTTCCTTTTTCGATAACGCGTCCCGCATACATGACAACCACGTAATCAGCCATGCTTGCAACAACTCCCAAGTCATGGGTGATGAGCATGATGGATGAATTGATCTTATTCTTAAGTCCCGCAAGAAGATCAAGGATCTGAGCCTGGATGGTAACATCAAGAGCCGTGGTGGGCTCGTCCGCAATGATAAGCTCAGGGCTGCATGCAAGAGCTATGGCGATCATTACACGCTGTCTCATACCGCCGGAAAGCTCGTGAGGATACATCTCATAGACGCCTTCCTTGTTGGCGATACCTACCATTTCAAGCATCTCGAGAGTACGGGCTTTGATCTGCTCTTTGGTCATCTCGGGATTATGAAGTTCAAGAACTTCGTTAACCTGCATTCCGATCTTGAATACGGGATTGAGGCTGGTCATGGGCTCCTGGAAGATCATGGAAATTCTGTTTCCGCGAATCTCCTGCATCTTGGCGGTAGGAGTATTTACGATGTTGTAAGCCGTGCCGTCCCCTAAATTAAAACGTATTTCTCCGCCAACGGTCTGTCCGCTGGGTCTCTGAAGAAGCTGCATGAGGGAAAGACTGGTAACACTCTTTCCGCATCCGGATTCTCCTACGACACCTACGGTAGAACACTTGGGAATATTAAAGTTGATTCCGTCAACCGATTTAACAACGCCTACATCGGTAAAAAAGTAAGTACAAACGTTGTCGAACTCAACAACGTTGTTCTCGTCCTTCATCTTGGTGGTATAAAGTGAAGGATCCTTCTTGGCATTCGCTCTGTCAGCTTCCAGCTTCTTGGTCACCTTACGATTGAATTTGGTGATCTTTCTGGACTCTTTAGCAGATATGTAAGAAGACTTTTTCTCCTGCTTATTCTCTTCTACTTTCTCTTTGTTATCAGCCATGACAAACCTCTTAAAAAGCTTTTTACTGTTATCTCTTGGACTTGGGATCGTAAGCGTCTCTCAATCCGTCACCTACAAAGTTGAATGCAATAACGGTAAGACAGATAAGAAGACCTACGGGGATCCATATATGCTGGTAATGAGCCATCGCAGTAGCGGATGAAACGGAGTTGATGATGGTTCCCCAAGTTGCAAGAGGATGCTTAACACCAAGACCCAGGAACGAAAGGGTGGACTCGGTAAGAATGACGGAACCCATACCCATGGTTGCAATGACGATCAGCTGAGGCATTACGTTGGGAATAAGATGTCTGAAGATTCTCTTACGAACTCTGATTCCGGTTGCCTCTGCGGCTACCATAAATTCCTGCTCGCGAAGTGAAAGAATCTGGCCGCGCACCATACGTGCAACGCTGGCCCATCCGAGGAATCCCAGAGTTGCCATCATGATCACAAGTCTGACATATGTATCCATTCTCAGTGAATCCATTGTCGCACCGAGGATGATCATGATGGGAAGTGAAGGCAGGCAGTAGAAAATATCAACCAGTCTCATGATGAGGTTATCTACCCATCCGCCATAGTATCCTGCAAGACCACCCATGATAACGCCGAGGATGATCTCAAGGAATACAACTACGAAACCTACCATAAGTGATACACGTCCGCCGTACATAACTCTGGCAAGAACATCGAATCCGTCTCCGTCGGTTCCCAGGATATGCTCTTTGGAAGAAGATGAGAACATATCGATAACATAGATGACCTGATCGCAGTTGATTACATACTCTCCTGTATCTCTCTTGGTGATGGTAAGTTCTGCCTGAGAGTACTGAAGATTTCCATCTTCATCATATACGTAAAGTCCGTTTTCATCCTGATAAGGAAGATCATATTCAAAGGACTGAGTCTTCAGACCGTTCTCGGTCATTCCTATGACAAGCTCTTCGATCTCTTTTTTCAGATCGTATTCAACACTGTCTTCACCGCTGTATCTCTTAACCGAGAAGGTGGACAGTTCAGCTATTTCCTTGCCGTCTCCGTCTTTAAGGATGATCAATCCCTCGGATTCGCCAACCTTATAAGATGTTCCGTCAACATCAAATGATTTGCCGTCTGTGATGTGAAGAAGTGTATTTGCCTTAAGCAGATCCGAGATCTTAACATCGGAAGTGATGGCATTAAAGGTATATCTGGTGTATACCATTGCGTCCTTTTCACCTGATGCGGAATAAGCATCAAAGCCTGCATTGGTCTGTACGACGTAATAGGTCTTTCCGCCTGCGGTAAAAGAATACGCTTTGTTATCCGCAGCTTTTTCAAAGGCGCTCTCAAATGATTCGGGAAGAGAATTGTCAAAAAGAACTACACCGTCAAGTTCGGAATAGATGTTGTATGATTTGGCAACATCCTTCTCGTATGTATATCTGACACCTTCATATGTGAATGAACCGCCGGTTCTGCTGAAGTTTTTGGTAAGAGCATCAAGGAGTCCTTCTATCTCCTGTCCGGTGAAACTGATGCTTCCTGCAACCATGTCGTAGACACCGACAAGAGCACTTCCCTCACCGACAGTTGCGATCTTGGATGCGTTTACGGAAGCAAGCACAAAGACATCGTCATTAACTCTTTTCAGAAGGAATGAACCGTCATCAGTGGTAATGATCGCGGAATCCTCATCCGCAGCGATAAGGCTCTTTGCCACACTGTTGACGGATGTGGTTGCAGATCTGGGAACGGAAATATCAGCCGAAACAGTGTATCCGGTATAACTGGTGATTTCCTTGGCCAGTGCATAATTTATATTCTGAGAATCATATTTGTAGAATATCTCTTTCTGTCCGCAGTGATAAAAAAGAGGACCCAGGAAAGAGAATACGAACATTATGATCAGAAGAACGCTTCCGAATACGGCAAGGCGGTTTCTGATAAATCTCTTGAATACCTGTCTTCCGGGAGAGAGAACCTTAACACGGGCAACGTCATCAAGTCCGACCGTGCCCTGTTTATCACCTTTTCCGGCTTTCGCTTTTAATATTTCATTCAGATTATATGAAGCCATGTCTCTATAGATTCCTTTTCAATAATTATCAACTCAGGCGCACTCTGGGATCAACCGCAGCATAGAGCAGATCGGAGATCAGATTTCCGAGAAGTGTGAGCACAGAGATAAATGCAAGATAGAACATGATAAACGGAATATCCGCCTGTGTCATTGAATAGTATGAAGCATAGCCGATTCCTCTGATACCGAAGAGAGTCTCGGTAATAAGTGCTCCGGAGAAAAGTCCGGGAAGCATTCCGCCGAGCATGGTTACAAGAGGAATAAGTGTATTTCTGAAAGCGTGCTTTCCGATGACTTTTCTCTCGGGAACGCCCTTCGCACGAGCGGTTCTGATGTAATCGGAATTAAGAACTTCCAGCATATTTGTACGGGTATAGCGCATAAGGCTTCCGATACCGATAACGGTAAGTGTTACGGCAGGAAGTGCGAAGTGCTTCGCTAAATCCAGGAATTTTCCAAAAGTAGATAAGAACTGATAATCACGTCCCTGCATACCGGTGAGATCCACCCATCCGAGTTTGACCGCAAAGACGTATTTAAGAAGTGTCGCCAGGAAGAATGTAGGTAACGAAATACTTACCATGGCGACAACGGTGGTGAAGTAATCCGTAAAACTGTATTGCTTTTTGGCCGCTGTTATTCCAAGCGGTATTGCGATAATAACTTCAAAGATAAATGAAACTAATCCAAGTGCAAAACTGTACCAAACGGTATCGTTGAACTTGTCGAGAACGGGGACGGTCCACTGCCAGCTGTCGCCCCAGTTTCCGCGAACAGCGCTGCTAAGCCAAACGAAGTATCCCTGTACTACGCCCTTATCCATTCCGTATTGCGCGTTAAGATCCGCAAGCCACTCGGTATAACTCTTGGTTGCACCGGGACGGGATGCGAGTTCTCTTGCCTTCGTCTCAACAAAACTCATAGGCATGTTATACATCAGCACGTAGATGAGAAACATGACGAAGAAAAGAATAAGTACGCTGTACAATAATCGTTTGATTATAAACTTAGCCATTTTAAAAATCCTGCCTTCTAAACCGGACCTGAGAGGAGGCGCAAGCCTCCTCCCATCCGGATCATTAATTACTTCCGAAAATGATTATTTGGTAGCCATGGTATGAATCTCTGCATACCATACCCAGTAAGGAGTCATATCCTGAGGAATGGTGTTGATGTCAACACGCTCGGTAGAGAAGGTGGTGCAGTTCTTTCTCTGATAAAGAGGAAGCTCGCAGCCCCAATCCATGATGATCTCCATTGCCTCTTTGTAGATAGCCTTTCTCTCTTCGGTATCAGCGCTTGAACGTCCTGCTCTGATAAGCTCATCGAGATCTGCATCATCTACTGCATAGTGGTTGGAATTGGTTCCGTTTCCGTGTGCGTTTGCGCTGGAGTAAACCTGAGTCATATCGGGATCTACGGTTGCCTGCCATGCAGCTGCCCACATCATAGCGGTGTTGGACTCAAGTGCATTGTTCCATACGGAAGTTCCTACGTCGTTAACCTGAAGCTTGATTCCCATGCTCTCAAGAACCTCGGATGCTGCTACCGCAACACCGTATGCAGGGTGATCCTGCTGTCCCTGTCCGGGGATCATTACTTCGTAGGTCTGAGTGAAATCGGTGAACTGACCGGTAGCTTCATCATAATTGAATCCTGCTGCCTTGAAGTATCCGATTGCTGCTTCCTTAGCTGCCTCATAACGCTGCTCTTCGTTCATGGAAGCATCATAAATAGCATTTCCGTCTACATCTACGGAATAAGCTGCAACATAGCCTTCATCTGCAGGCTGAGGAGCTGCCCATGAAGTGTTGGAGATAGGATACTGGATTACAGATGCACGATCTCCGTAGTAAGAATTGATAACGGTATCACGATATACAGAGAAGAGAGTCATGAATCCCTTACGAAGATTCTTGGAAGCCTCTGAACCGGGATCTCCGTTTACGTTGACAAGGTCAGCGTTAATTCCGAGATATCCGTATCCACGGTAGTCTACAAGAACGGTGGTAATGCTGTCACCAACAAGTTCTCCGTTGTTGGCATCCTTGATTGCCTTAACTACATCATCGTTGATGGAAGGAACTGCAATGTCGAAAGATCCGGTTACGATACCGGGAACATAGTCGGAATCAACAGACTCCTGCATAAGGATATAGGTGGTCTTAGGCTCGCCTTCATAGTAGTAAGGGTTAGCCTTAAGAGTAACAACACCGTTTGAATATCCCTCGAAGGTGTAAGGTCCGCATCCGAGAGGCTCGGTGTTCTTAGCCTTTACTCCGGAAAGGTCTCCCTTTACGAAACCGAAGCTGTTGTTGTCGTAATCATAAAGAGAAGAATCTCCATAGTAATGAAGAGGAGCGATGGGGAATGCCATGTTGTAGATAGCAGTTGCATCGAACTCAGTCATGTGAACGGTCATGCTGTGATCACCGGTCTTCTCAATACCTGAGATGTTTGCAGCAGCTTCTCCGGTAGAAACACCGGTCTCATACTCTGCGCCGAGTGCAGCGATGGTAAGCTGAAGTCTGGTAGAACCTGCAGACTCAACTGACTCAGCCTCTTCAGCTGAATCATAAGAAGCTACGATGGTATCCCAGAAATCCTGAGCGGTAGCACCTTCTTCAAGTTCGAATCCCCAGTTTGCTGCGCAAGCTGCTACGGAATCGGAAGCATCATTGTATCCGTTAGCGATACAGTAATCAACGATCTCCTGAGCAAAGTCAGCGCCTGCATTGTTGTTGTAGTAATCCCAGAATGCATTGTACTGATCCTCGGTGTAGAGGTCGGTCTCTTCATATCCTTCTTCGCCTGCAGCAAAGATTACGTTTCCTCTTGAATCCATGCCGCCGCGGTAAGCGTCCATTCCCTCGATGGGAAGTGCATAAATGGTGGACTGTCCGTCGTAAGTGGGATCGCACATTACGTAAATGGTGAAGATAACATCATCGATGGTAGCATCTACACCGTCGGAGAACTTAACGCCCTCTTTCATGGTAAGGTTGTAATCAACAGAACCGTCAGCGTTCTGAACGACCTCAACATCGCCCATTCCCTTGTACTCATAATCGGTTCCGTTGTAAGTTACGGTTTCGCCTGCAATACCGTTGTTGATGATAGCGCCGCCGCGGTCTGCCTGAAGCAGTGCTCCCTGAGTAAGATCAACAACTTCCTGGTCGTAAGCAGTGGTAACGAAGAAAGGGCTGAACTTCTGACCGAATGTTGATGTTGCATAAACAATGGTAGTGTCCCCCTCAGCGGTCTGAACAGGTTCGGTTACTTCGCCTTCCTGTCCCTGCTCCTGCTCGGTTTCAGTATCGGGAACGTCCACGCCCGCATTGTTCTGGCAACCTGCGATCATGGAAAGCGTCATTCCGGCTGAAAGAAGCAGAGCCATTAATTTCTTGCTTTTCATTTTTTCTAATCCTCCTAATAAGCATTTCTTTCGACATAAGATCGAACTATAACACACCTCTGCGGTGAATGTTATCCGTTTTCCTTTGCCTCGGCGCAGCCTTTGGCTTTACTTATTAATATTGAAGAAACAAACAAGAGAACCGTACTTACGGTTATCACGGTATCACGTATCTCAACACCGTTTTTAACATGCCATACGATCTGGGCAATCGACGATACAAACGAAAAGATCGTGTTGAGCAGTGCCCATATGGCTATTCTCTCAAATCCATGCTTTGTATCTTCCCTCTTTAACGGTTCCTTTGCGGTAAGAAATACAACAAACCCCATTATTAAATGAACATCACCCAAAAGGCAAATGATAAGCGGCGCGGATGTATACCATTTATGCATGAGCGGATCCGGTATCAAAAGAGGGATCATGGTAAATATGATTTCGGTAATAATGAATACCCCCAGAAGAACGCGGGCCTTCTTTCTGAGCTCCTCAGGCAGGACATAGTAAAAGTCAGGGCCTTTATATCTGGCCGTTTTCTTAAGACGGCCCTTCTCATCCCTGATATATTCGACATCATAATCGGAAGTCCGTTCTTTTATCCTCTCTGAGTCCATAACATTAAGACTATATCACAAAATAATTTTCAGAAAAGTCAAAAAAATGCTTATTGGTAGGTTTTTGGAAACCGTTGGAAACGCTTTGTATAAAAATTCATTTTAAACCTCGAAATAACGGGCATTATTCAACTTTTCGCGGAAACTATGATTAAATTAAATTTTTTTAAATTTCCTAATATATAGCTTATATGCAAACGGGGACAGTGTTCCTGCGGAAACTGTCCCCATTGACATATATTCATGCAGTTAATATAACGCAGAATCATCTATATTGCAAACTTTGGAAAAGCCTGTGCAGCTCATAACAAATCTGAGTTCGCTCTGTACTTTCCTGAGGAATTTCTCAACGCCGGGTGCTCCTTCTTTTTCAAGAGACGGCATCATGGACCTTCCCACCGCGGCGCCATCGGCACCCAGTGCCAGCGCCTTATATACATCCGCTCCGCTTTCGATTCCGCAATCAACGAATATCTTTACATCCTTTCCTTCAAGCGCGTCCTTTATCTCCGGAAGGATCATCATGGGAGGAACGGCATAAGGAAGTCTTCCGTGGTGATGGCTTACGATTATCCCCTTTGCTCCGATCTCGGCGCATTTAAGTGCATCGGATACGCTGAGGACACCTTTTACTACAAAAGGAAGCTTAGTCGATTCAACGTACGACCTGAGCATATCACCGGTCTGAACAGCCATTTCCTCTCCTACGACCACATCAAGTCCGTTTTCTCCGAATATATGATCTATATCCATTCCGATTCCGAATGCTCCGACGCTCTCCGCATATGCGAACTGGTCTCTTACTTTACCGTTATCCGCATAGGGCTTTACGATCCTTACGGTCTTTGCGCCGGTATCCGCAATCTTTTTAAACATATCATTTTCCATCATGCCGCAGAAATTCAGAATATTGCAATTCTTCGCTGCGACGGAATATTCCTCAAGCCCGGTAAGTTCCCTTCCGCCCAGCTGTCCGATATGAGAAAAAGCAGGCGTCAGAACAGGACTGTCAAAGGTCTCTCCCCAGATTTCAACGGAGGTATCCGCTACTACGGAATCGATCAGTCTTTGTTCGAAAAGAATGGAATCCATGTACTTTGCAGTGATCTCATTAGCATCAGATACTCTTGTATAAGCCATTTAATTCCTCCCTGAGATAACCCATGAACATAATGTATTTTTCATCGGAGTCAAGATGTTCAAGTATGACCGGCATATCGCTGTCTATTTCATTCATCTTCTCCGCATAATGCCTGAGAGGGAACTCTCCGTCTCCGGGGCCGCATTCTTCAAGTCTTAATGTATAAGCGCTGCTTAAATGAACATCCTTGATGTGACAGCTCCTTATGCGGTCTCCCAAAAGATCCGCACACTCATCAATAAATTCATCAGCATGAAAATATCTGTCCGCGGAGTTGATCATGTTGATGACGTCCATATGTACCGCAAACATGTCACGGTCAACGTCTTCGATAAGTTTGAGATAATCCTTCGGTCCCGTGGGAATCATCCAGGGCATGGGCTCCAATGTAAAATAAGTATTTTTCGGATTCGCCCTGTCTATCACTTCCCTTACCATGGTTACGGTCTTGTCCCATGCATCCTGTGTAAAATTCTCCTTATAGCCGCCGTCCCAGATACGTCCGAAAGAACCCGCAACATTGACCGCGCATCTTGCACCCAGGAAATCCGCAAGACGAAGCTGCTCCACGCAGTAATCCATATTTACTTTTCTTTCATCAGGATCCGCAGCCAGGGCATTTCTCCAAATACCCACTTCGGCTATGGTAATCCCTGCTTTATCCGCAGCTTCTTTGTATGCGATTATCCTGCTTTCGGGTTCATTACTCTGAACGGGGAAAACTACAGTTGAACATCCCAGCTCAATCTGTTTTTCCGCCCACTCTTCGGGGGAATTATGTCTTAAGGGCGATGATGTTCCAAGTCTCATAATCTTACTCTCCTAAGGTGACGGTGGGGACGCTTCATATTTGTCACCCGGTGACAAATATGAAGCGTCCCCACTGTCACCTAAATCATTTCTTTTGCTTTGTCCAATGCCGCTATTACTCGATCGCACCATTCATCGAATTCGGGATCTTCCACCTGACATTCGGGATGTGACAGCACGTAATCAAGTGCGATCTTAACACCCATATCGAATCTGACATTGGTAGCCATATCGGGAACTATTCTCTTTAACTTGCTGTTATCGAAGATAACGGATACGGACTTATCTCCCAGGAGTGATCCCGTAAAATCGAATCCGTACTTGTCTCCGGCAGCTCTTAGGAAATCCGTCGATACATGATAGGCATTCAGTTTAACTCCGAGAACATCAGCAATGGTCTTGTAAATCTGATCCCAGGTAAGCGCTTCATCGGAAGTTATCTGAAACGCTTCACCGATCGCGTGTCTGTTACCCATAAGACCGGTATAGCCTATGGCAAAGTCTCCGTTCCAGGTAAGTGTCCAGAGGCTGGATCCGTCGCCCTGGATAATGACAGGCTTTCCTTCCTGCATTCTCTTAATCACCTGCCAGAAGCCTTTCTTGCCGTGAACTCCCAAAGGAACATGTCTCTCATCATATGTATGACTGGGACGGACTATCGTTACAGGGAAGCCATCCTCTTTGTATTTTTTCATGAGGAATTCTTCGCACTCGATCTTGTCTCTCGAATACTGCCAATAGGGATTTGCAAGGGACGTGCCCTCTGTAATGATATAATTTGCCGCAGGCTTATGATAAGCGGATGCGGAACTGATATAGATATACTGATTTGTTTTATCTTTAAAAAGTCTGTAGTCTCTTTCAACCTGCGATACATGGAATCCGATGAATTCGCACACACAGTCAAAAGTCATATCGCCGATCTTTTCAAGCACGGCACTCTCATCGTTCACATCACATACAATGCTGTGAACGGTTGCGGGAAGGACATCGTTTCTGTTTCCCCTGTTTAAAACCCATACTTCCCAATCCAGCTCATTAACCAGCCTCTTAACGATCGCGGTGCTGATCGTACCTGTCCCCCCAATAAACAGCGCCTTTTTCTTCATGGAAATACCCTCCTATTGATTTTTTTGCAAAGGGACTTACAACTATCCCGCGGGGTGACGCGAATGCATAAGCTGTCGAGACTTCGATTTCTGCGAAGAAATTCGGCCGCCCGGCCCGAACAAAGTGAGTGGCCTCGCGTCATGAGCTGAAACGTGCCTTGTGAAGAATTTCCGCCTGAAATCGAAAAGCGAGACAGTTATGCGTCGCGGCAGGACCCCAGGGATTGTTGCAAGTCCCCTGCCTATTTAAAAGCCTATCTCTTTAAGTACCGTGTCGATCAGTTTGGCATTCTTTATGGAAAACTCGGGAGTGATGTGGGGCTTTTCGCCGTCCGTTATACATCTTCCGAGCTGCTCTATTTCAAGTTTGTAGTTATGAGGAACATTCAGTTTTCTCTCAAAACATCCGTCGCCGTTGCAGACAAAATATCCTACGCATCCTTCCTGATTGTATTCGACTTCGGATCTGATACATCCTTTGCTTCCGTGGATATAGAGTCTGTCATATCTTGAGTTTGTATTTTCTCCGAGGATCATTCCGATGTTGAAAGAAGCTCTTACTCCGTTCTTAAATCTCATGATCGCTGAGGTATTCAGATCAACCCCGAGATCCGAGAACTCCGCAACGGCTTTGAGCATTTCGGGGTCGGAATTTACGAGGGTTAATATCATGGTAGTGCAATAGCAGCCGAGGTCGTACATTGCACCGCCTCCGAATTCCTTGTGAAGACGGAAATCTTCTTTGTACCCCTGTGTGATAAACGCGGATTCTATGTAATCGACATCGCCGATGATGCCGCTATCTATATCTTTTTTCAGCCTCTCCACATAAGGACTGTGAAGATATGCATAAGCCTCCATGAGATATACGCCGTTTTCCGCAGCTGTTTTGTACATCTCCTCCGCTTCAGCAGCGTTAAGAGCAAGAGGCTTTTCACAAAGAACATGTTTCTTATTCTTAAGTGCCTCGGTAACCCACTTAAGATGCAGATCGTTGGGAAGGGGAATATAAACAGCCTGTACATCCGGATCTGCTATAAGCTCATCATAACTTCCGTAAGCTTTCTCAAATCCGAACTCTTCCTTATATCTGTTCGCCTTATCCGGATTTCTGCCCGCTATCGCATAAAGTTCGGCATTCTCCGCCTGCTTTATTCCGGGTATTGTGGCCCATCTTGCGATATTGGCGGTTCCTAAAATTCCCCATTTGATCTTGTCCATATGTATCCCCTTCCTGATATCTGCAAATAATTATCCGAGAAGATCTTCGACTGCTTTTCTTACTTCGGCCATGTCTACCGTAGGCTCGAATCTCGCCACAACCTTTCCTTCTCTGTCTACAAGGAACTTGGTGAAATTCCACTTGATGTATGCCTTATCTCCGAATGCTTTGTTGTTCATCTCGGTAAATTTCTGAAGAGCGGCATTCTTGATACCCTTGCCGAATCCTTCAAAAGGCTTGTCGGTTGCAAGATATGCAAAAAGAGGATGTGCATTCTCGCCGTTTACTTCGATCTTGGCAAACTGAGGAAAATCGGTTCCGAACTTCATGGTGCAGAACTGATGGATTTCTTCCTCATCCCCGGGTGCCTGGTTTGCAAACTGATTGCAGGGGAAATCGAGAATCTCAAATCCCTTGTCCTTAAGATCTTTGTACATTGCCTCAAGAGGCTCATAGTGAGGTGTAAAGCCGCAGCCCGTTGCCGTGTTTACGATAAGCAGTACCTTTCCTGCATACTCGTTTAAGCTGACCTCGTTACCGCTTCTGTCTTTTGCCGAAAAATCATATACTCCTGCCATAATATTCTCCTTTACCGTTCAATCAACCGATTCCATGTTCGCAAGTGCTTTGTAAGTAAGTTTATAAAGCGTTTTAAATTCTTCTTCGCTAAGTCCGACCTTCTTTGCAATCTCTCCGGGTATGTGGACTGCCTTTGCCTTAAGTTTCTTTCCTTCTTTGGAAAGAGTAAGAGTAAGAAGTCTTTCATCCTCATAGGAGCGTTCCCTTGATATATATCCCGCAAGTTCAAGTCTTTTCAGAACAGGGGTCAGGGTACCGTAATCCAGGTGAAGACACTCCGCAAGTTCCCTCGATGAAGCTGTTTCTTTCTCCCACATAACCATCATGACAATGTACTGGGTATATGTAAGATCCAGTTCCTTAAGATAGGGGCCGTACTGCCTTACCAGTTCCTTTGAGCATGCATAAAGAGGAAAACAAACCTGATTACATAATTTAAGAGAATCAAATTCCTTACCGCTTTTCATATACACTTACCTCATATCACTTTCGAAGAATTTACTTGTGCAAAAGTATTATATGAAATTCTCTAAAGCGATTCAATTAACAATTTATAAATTTTTACTCTTTTGTAACTTTGAATTCGTAGAACTCGCCGGGATTTAAAATCACTTCACCCGTCATTTCGGTAACCCGCTTAAGATCGTAGCGCATAGACTTCGCGGTAAGTTCGATCTCTTTTTCGCCGGAAGGCGTCCAGGGTGCGAAGTACTGAAGAAGCTTAGCATTTTCGCTTTGAATGTGGATTGTGGCACGAACGGGATGGGCATGATCCGTTACATGTGCATAGAGAATAAAAGTTCCGTTGTCATAATGGAATATAGATACATCAGGAGCAGTGACATAAATGCCGTCATAATTAAATTCCTGCTTGACCGCATCCATTGCCCATCCGGGAATCTTAGAAAGATCCGAAGGATTTTCGGGCACATTAACCAGGAACAACTTTCCTTTTCCATAAGTGTCCTTAAGGAAAAGAGTTGAATGATACTCTCCCGCACCTCCGTTAAGAAGCGACCAGGAAAGATTGTTTGAATGCTGAATATCCGCAAAAGAAACCGGAGAAACGTCTTCAAGATATCCTGCGGGATCGTCAGTCTTATAGTATCTGGTTACGGAAAGCTTTCTTCCGGTAAGATATGCGCTGCTTATCTCCCTCCACTCATCTTCGGGAGCCTTTGCCACAAAGCCCGGAGTAACAAATACCTTTCCTCCGGCCATCATGAATGCCTTAAGCTTGCCGAAAATATCCTTGTCATAAAGAGAGCTTTCGGTCACAAGAACACTTCCCTCTCCCGGAAATACCGTAGTGGGATAAAGAGCGATACCCTGCATTCCGAGGAAATCTTCCACATGGTTTTCACCCTGTGATGCATAGGGAATATATGCGGGAATCCCCACGGGCTTTCCTGTCTTATCAAGCATTTTATCTATTCTGGAAAACTGAAGTCCGAGAGGAGTTACCAGCTTGTTTTCATACAGATCCGTCCACTGGAAAAGAGTGATCTCTTCGGGCTTGCCAAATGCGGACAAATATCCCTGTTCGAGATAATCGTCGATGGGCCAGCACTGATAGGTGTCAAACCAGGTTCCCTGATTGCGTCCTTCGGAAGCATCATCCATCCATCTCGGAAGACTATAGCTTAAATATGTGGGAAGATGCTGATCCTGATAAGCACTTGCTCTCGTCTCGGTTCCGGTATAAACCTTATCGAAAATATCCTTCTCCACATCGGGTCTGTATCCGGTCGCATGATAGGATTCACGCCAGTTGGGGTACTTGATGATCATCCTGATATTGGGATTGATCTTCTTAGCAGGACCTACGATCAGATTTTCGGATACGTCCTTCATGAGATCTTTCCTGAAATCAACCCATGATCTGTCACCCTTTGCTTTTATGCACTCTTCGCAGGTACAGTTTGTGAAATAGAAGTCATCGAGAATAACTTCATCGAAAAGCTCTGCACAGTATTCCGATACCTTCTTAACATGCTCACGCATCTTGGGATTCGTGTAACAGAATGTATCAAAGAGTCTCTGCTTATCTTTGTCTTCATCGGAAAGATCGGGAACAACCGTGGTAAGACCGCCGGATACTTCCACATTTCTGTCTTTGAAAAACTTCGCAATCTCCCTGATCTTATCTTTCTCAACCCAATGGGATCCTCTGTAAGGCTCGAGATAAACCTTGTCGAGACCCACATATTTTTCTATAAATTCGTACTGTTTTTCCAGAGTTTCGAGATCCATGTTCTGAAGGATCGACGAAACGCAGTATACGGTTACCTTGAAATTATTGAAGTGTCCCATGCAGTTTACCTCTCAGTTTTGCAAGAAAAAGATTATCGTTTTCTTCGGAGTTTTCGTCGTTTGCAACAAGCGGGGCAAGATATTTACGAAGAGCAAAGCCGTTGACCGTAAGTGCGCCGATCCAAGCACTGATTTCCGCATAAGCCGTTGCCTTAAATCCGAGCCTGCTCATAAAAAATGATATCACAAATATTCTCAAAAACATTTCGAGTATTCCGGAAGCCATGGGAAGCATCGGTTTCCCCATTCCCTGTACACAGTTTCTGACCACAAAGAGAACATCTACAAATATCATCATGATTCCGCATCTGGGAAGGAACATGCACGCCAGACGAATCTGTGCACTTCCCTGCAAAAGAATACGTGCCAGAACCCCGGGGAAGAATACCATGAGCGAACCCAGAAGAATATACGATACGGTGGAAATGGAAAGGGCAACGTAAAGTCCCTCCCTTATCCTGGTAAACTTGCCCGCACCGTAATTTTGGGATGTATAAGCGCTCATGGCATTTCCCGCAGTCGAGGCAGGATTCATGAAGAGATTGAGATATTTGCTGCATGCCGCATAAGCTGCGGTATATACGACACCGTAGCCGTTTACGAAATACTGGACAACCATGCACCCTATAGCAGTAATGGAATTCATGAATGCCATGGGAAGTCCGTTGGCAAGAAGTTCAAAGAAAATCTTATTCTCATTGACGAAGTGTTCTTTTTTAAGATGAATAACGGGGATCCTGCTGAGTCTGTAAATACAGAAAGCGGCGGAAATCACCTGGGCGACGATGGTTGCGATGGCAACGCCTTCAACTCCCATTCCCATTCCGAAAATAAAGAAGCAGTTTAACGTAACGTTAAGAACGGATGAGATTACGATTGCCTTAAGAGGAGTTTTGCTGTCTCCGAGAGCTCTGAGTACAGCCGCAGAGATATTGTAGCAGATACCGGTGGACAGACCGCCGAAGATAATATATCCGTACTTAAGGCTGTCTGCCATGATGATCTCATCAGTCTGAAGAAGTCTGAGTGCATGAGGCAGAAAAGCTACACTGAATGCGGACAAAAGAACTGAGATCACGATTCCCAGCTCGATAACTCCCGCCATCCTGTGCTTTAAAGCTTCCTCATCCCCCGCACCATAGCTTTGGGCGATAAGTACTCCGAATCCGTTTGCTATTCCGAATGAAAAACCTACGATCAGGAAAAAGAGAGAACCCATATTTCCTACCGCAGCAAGCGCATTATCGCCGAGACCCTGTCCTACGATCCAGGTATCGGCGAAATTATAAAACTGCTGAAGCATACTGGTCATTAATAGGGGCCAGTAAAACTGCAGTATCAGTGAAGAAGGCTTTCCGGTTGTAAAATCAGTCTCACGACTTCTCATATATAATCATCCTTTCATGCCCTCATTCTATTCCGATACCGCTTTTTATAGAATTACTTATTTGTTGAGTTTTGCCCGTTTTTTGTTATTATATAGGTATGAATAAGAATACTCAGGAAACAATACACTTCGATCATCCGTCTTCCATCTCGGTAACCAATGACGAAACTCCTGAGATCTACCCTCCTCATTGGCATAATGCTGCGGAATTCACCGTAGCCCTCAAGGACGGATGCAAATACAAAGTCGGCGACACCCTGTATAAACTCGACGCAGGGGATATTCTGCTGGTATGGCCGGGCCAGATTCACGAAACCGTTAAAATCCCCAAAAAGGGAGCCATGTTTATCCAGTTTGCCTCTATCATCATAGAGAACAACATGGATCTTCTTTCGGTGTCCAGATTCCTGAATGAATGCAATTACATATCCGCTAAGGAAGAGCCCGTGCTCGCCGAATTAATTGCGGACAGGATATTTGAGATAAACAGGATCAGAAAATCAAACGACTTGTTTTCGGAGACCAGAAGCAAAGGCTGCGTTTACGAGATCCTTTTAAAAGTCGGTGAGCATGTCATGTCCGACAACAGGGCAATCCTGGAAAGCGAAGATACTACCAAGATCGGATGGCAGTATATCCACGCGGCATGCAACTATATCTCCGAGAATTCTTCAAATCCCATTACTCAGACAGAGGTTGCGGATCATATAGGAATCAGCACATTTTACTTTTCGAAGCTGTTCAAACAGTATATGCACATATCATTCCCCGCATATCTGGCCAACATCCGGGTAAAGAGTGCCACTTCCCTTCTGCTGGACAAAGGACTTTCCATCACGGACTGTGCATTTATGGCGGGCTTCCAGTCCACAACCACATTCAATAAGGTGTTCAGGGAGATCACCGGGTATTCGCCCAGAAATTACAGAAAATTGTACAGATAAAAAAAAGGTGTCGTGCAAGCACGACACCTTTTTTAGTGATCCGGGAATTACATACCCATGCCGCCCATGCCACCTGCAGGCATAGGAGGCTGAGGCTCTTTGATGGTTGATACAACGCTCTCGGTGGTGAGAAGTGTTGATGCAACTGAGGTAGCGTTCTGAAGAGCACTTCTGGTAACCTTGGCGGGATCAAGGATTCCTGCCTTAACCATGTCGACATACTCTTCCTTGAGAGCATCGAATCCGATACCCTTCTTGGACTCACGAACCTTATTTACGATAACGCTTCCGTCAAGGCCTGCGTTAGCTGCGATGTGATAAAGAGGAGCTTCGAGTGCCTTAAGGACAACTCTTGCACCGGTCTTCTCATCTCCGTCGAGGGTCTCAGCAAGCTCTGCAACCTTCTTGGATGCGTGGATGTATGCTGATCCGCCGCCTGCGATGATTCCTTCCTCAACAGCTGCTCTGGTAGCTGCAAGAGCATCTTCCATACGAAGCTTAGCTTCCTTCATCTCGGTCTCGGTTGCTGCACCTACTCTGATAACAGCTACGCCGCCTGCGAGCTTTGCAAGTCTCTCCTGAAGCTTCTCTCTGTCGAAGTCTGAAGTGGTCTCTTCGATCTGCTTCTTGATCTGAGCGATACGGGAAGCGATTGCCTTCTTATTGCCTTCACCGTCAACGATGATGGTGTTCTCTTTCTGAACCTTTACGCTCTTAGCGGTTCCGAGCTGATCGATGGTAGCATCCTTAAGCTCAAGACCTACTTCGGAAGAAATAACGGTTCCGCCGGTAAGGATTGCGATATCCTCGAGCATTGCCTTTCTTCTGTCGCCGTATCCGGGAGCCTTAACAGCTACTACATTAAAGGTTCCGCGAAGCTTGTTAACGATAAGAGTGGTAAGTGCCTCACCTTCAACATCCTCTGCGATGATAAGGAGCTTTCTGCCGCCCTGAACGATCTGCTCAAGAAGGGGAAGGATCTCCTGAATGTTGGAAATCTTCTTATCGGTGATGAGGATAAGAGGATTGTCGAGAACAGCTTCCATCTTGTCCATATCGGTAGCCATGTAAGCTGAAATATATCCGCGGTCGAACTGCATACCGTCAACGGTATCAAGCTCGGTAGCCATGGTCTTGGACTCCTCGATGGTGATGACACCGTCTCCGGAAACCTTCTCCATAGCATCTGCAACCATCTGTCCTACGGCATCATCTCCTGCGGAGATTGCAGCAACACGAGCGATGTGCTCCTTGCCGTTAACCTTCTGGCTCATTGACTTGATCGCTTCAACTGCTACTTCGGTAGCCTTCTTCATACCTTTTCTGAGGATGATGGGGTTAGCACCTGCAGCGAGGTTCTTCATTCCTTCGTTAACCATTGCCTGAGCGAGTACGGTTGCGGTAGTGGTACCGTCACCTGCTACATCGTTGGTCTTGGTTGCAACTTCCTTAACGAGCTGAGCGCCCATGTTTTCGAAGCCGTCTTCAAGCTCGATCTCTTTTGCGATGGTTACACCGTCGTTAGTGATGAGGGGAGCGCCGTAGCTCTTATCAAGAACAACATTTCTTCCCTTAGGTCCGAGGGTTACACGGACAGTATTTGCAAGGCTGTTTACACCGTTCTCAAGTGCCTGGCGAGCCTCAGCGCCGTATTTGATCTCTTTAGCCATTTTAAAATGCGCCTCCCGTTATTTTACTATTGCGAGGATGTCGTTCTGCTTTACAACAATGTACTCCTCGTCATCTTCAAGCTTAACTTCTGTTCCGGCATATTTCTGATAGATTACTCTGTCGCCCTTTTTGACTTCCATCTTAACTTCCTTGCCGTCAGCGGTGATTCCGGGGCCTACAGCAACTACGTCACCCTGTGAGGGCTTCTCTTTTCCTGCAGCTCCTGCAAGGATGATTCCGGACTTGGTGGTCTCTTCGGCAGCTACTGCCTTAAGGACTACTCTGTCACCTAAAGGTACTAACTTCATATTATTGCCTCCTTTTTGACGCACATAAATGCGTTGTTAGTTTTCTCTTGTTAGCACTCGTTTAATTTGAGTGCTAATCGACATTACCTATATTAGTATTTCCTATTTTGAAATGCAAGCATAAAGACGATATTTTTGAGATTTTTTATAAATATCCTATTCCCCGTAATAAACGTCTCTGGGAACGCTCCTTAAGCCTTCTATGCCGAAATATTCGGCCATCATCCTGTTTTCTTCCTGAGACGGATCGTCGGATATGTCCCTGTTGATCAAAAACCAGGGTTTATAAGCATATTCGGGCACATCAACGACTCCGCGGTCCGACTCTTCTATTATCCTGACACGCTCCTCAAACTCCTGTCGGAAGGCAAATGCCTCCCCGGTATGAATGTAGTAATAAGCCCCGAAGGATGAAACCGCACCGATCTTGTCCACCGTCTTTTGAAAAGAAAACAGCATCAGAGCCAGTGCCGCAATGTAATAAAGAACATAGTGGTCGAGCTTAAAACCGCTCTTTACCTTTTTACCGGCAAAAAGCCGGCAGTGCATAAGATATCCTATCCAGTAAATCTCATTTGCAAAAAGCAGGATCTGGAAGGTAAAGCAGACCGCAATCCATGTTCTGGAAAGTCCCGCATTACCCATGGAATAGAAACTGGAGGTATATCCGGTGCAGTAGAAGCAATAGGATAAAAGCGTGAAGACTGCCGGCATCCTGAACTTGAAGGCGGTCTTTCTGACCATCCCCGCAATAGCGGGAACCGCAACTATCATAAGAACGATCACGATGGGACCGCTGAATTTCCATGCATTTACGATACCCTCTTTAAGCGAATCCATTATTGCGGCTGCAGCACTCTCGCCCTGATATGAAGACTGCCTGTGGGCGTTTCCGGGTGCCAGCAGATTGAGTTTAAGGCCAAACATATATATAAAGAAAGCCGGCAGATAAAGAACCGATTTACGTGCATCCTTTATCAGCATGATCAGGATGTATCCCGACAGTAACAAAATGCCCTGAACGCATGTTACGAAATTGGCTCCGGCACAGACAAAAGCAAGTGCCGTTACGATCAGGAAATAAATAATCTTTGCCGGAATTTTTGTCGCTCCTGATAAAAGCACCATAAATCCGGTCATGGCAAACATCATACTGTGCATAAAAACATAATGCACTCCGCTGTTGTACCAGAAAAATCCCTGCTGAGCAGTGTAGATGCATTCCGTGAGGGTAAGGGTGACAATGACGGAAAAGATGATCCTCTTATATACATCCGCTTTAAGGAACGCCTTTGTAAGAACCATCGTCATGAAAAACACAGAAACCACCAGGGATGTGATAAGCATCACAGGGCCGATGAAATATTTGTCAAAGCCCAGTGCACCGGGCATCTGAGCCATCATAAATATGGATGAATATGTACCCTGCCATGAATAGTGGGAACTGAGTGCGGTTTCATATCCGGCCTTAAAGATGGTCAAAAGACCGTAGCCGTATCTCTGTTCCTTCCACAGATTAAGACCGTATCCGAAATCGTCATATCTGGGGATGGCATATAAGGTAAGCCTGTACAGCGGAATAAGTGCAAGAACAAGTGCAAGAAGCGAAAGCGCTGCCAGCACCTTATCCGAAAATTTTATTTTCAAAATTTTACGTATCAAGATTTACTCCTTCTTACCGTAAAACAGGCTCCGAGCCTATCATCCCGGAGCCTGCAGAAAACATAAGCAGAAAAATTATATCATATTATGATCTCGAGATAACCGAGAAGCTTGGACATATCGTATTCATCCATGATTCCGAGATTGGGATCATAAAACTTGCCGTTAAAGTAAATCAGGTAGTGGCTGAATCTTCCCATCTTCTCCATAAGGATCGCGCATTTGGGAAGAACAACGTTATCTCCCTCACCGGGATAATTGATGATATTGCTGTGATCTATTCCGTAATAATTGAGAGCGGAAATAAGTCTTCCCATGGTTCCCTGCCACTCGCGGCAGTCCATAACGGATATAACATCGGCAATGGTCACTCCGGCAAGCATTGCGATACAAGCCTGTCCGCAAAGTCCGTCTCCGGGCTGGATTATAAGATTGATGGAGTCGATCTTCCTGATGGGATTTTCAACACTGTAGGGAGAATTCTGATCCATTCTGATAAGAGTATTGGTGATATGAAGAAGGAATTTATGATTGGTGTTCATATCAAGGTTAAGCTCTGTTCCCGCAGGAATCATAAGCTTATACATTCCCTTTTCCAGAGGGATCAGATTACAGTTAATGAACTGGTTGTCGATTATAAGTTCCGCACTTATCTCATCACGATGCTTGCAAACCTCCCAGATGTTGAAAGGGATGTTTATCATAACCTCATCGTTTTCTTTTTCTATTTTGGAAGTGAAATAATATTTCATGGTGCTTTCCCCTTTATGATAGTTCTTAAAGCGTAATGCGCTCTCTCAATAATACACGGTTTCTCCTGCTTTGGGAATAACCTTTCCGCCCGTCATGTCGCATATCCTGTTCATAAGACCCTCAGATCTTTCTTCGGGTCCCAGGACGGTGATGGTAACTTTATCTGTATATTCCGAATCCGTGATGGTATATTCTTCGCTTTCGAGAAGTCTCCTGATGCCGCCTTCGTCGGGATAATCACAGACAAAAGTAATATATATTCCCCTTCTTATTGGGGATATATCCGCATTTTCAAGTGCCTGTGATGCCGCGTCGGAATATGCCCTGACAAGTCCTCCGGTTCCGAGAAGTACTCCCCCGAAATATCTGGTAACGGTACAAACCGCATTAACAAGGCCTGCACCTTCGATAATACTCAGTATGGGTCTGCCCGCCGTTCCCGAAGGTTCTCCGTCATCGGAGCATTTGTTTATGAGCATTTCACCGTCCATAACGATATAAGCCCAGCAATTATGCCTTGCGTCGTTATATTTTTTGCGGATGGAATTAATGTATTCTTCTGCCTCGGAAGCGGACGAAACACTGACGAGATTTCCTATGAACCTGGACTTGGTCACAACTATCTCGCTTTCGCCGTTTTTCTTTATAACATTGTATGAACCGTTTAAAGCCAAGTTTATTCCTTTTCAAAACCCACTGCAGATGCTATAGTAGTGGAGCAAAAACATTTAAGGGGGCCCTGTTATGGATGTATTTGAAAAAATCGGTGAATCGGTATATATGGCCGGTCTGCAGGTGAAGAACAAAGCCAAGGAAGTCGCAGACATCGCAAGCCTTAAAACACAGGTTACAACCTGTGATGAAGTTATACGCAAGAATTATATCGCAATCGGAAAAGCCTATTACGAGAAGAACAAGGATAATCCGGATGCGGAATATATCAAGCATATCACGGCAATCAAAAATGCCGAATCGGGCAAAGAAAGAATTCTCGGAGAGATCGAAGCACGTAAGATGGGGCTTGATCCCGAAGCCGAGACCGACTTTGATCCCGAAGATGAATAATACTTTATATCTTATAAACGGCGGAAGAAATCTTCCGCCGTTTTTCTATGCTCAGCCGTCCTGTGAAGCAACTCCCGCCGCCTGAAGTGCCGCAAGCTCTGCCTCATGCTGCTGTCTTGCCGCCTCGATGGCAGCCATCTCCTGTGCCAGGACATTTTCGCTTCCGGGAATCGCAAGCCATTCGTCGGTATGGTGACACATATGATCCATATCGGGAATGTTGATCGTCTGCGTTCCGTCGCCGTTGTCGATAATAACCGTATTACCTGTCTGAAGCGAAGGATCTCCCATGTACAGATCCGGATGATATCCGTCGATCTTGGGAAGGATCGTAACTCCTTCATATGCGAAAGGACAATTGGGACATGCGATCTTATTATCGTAAGCACAGATAAGTCCCGCATAATGAAGGTCACAGGTGTAAATAGGTTCGGTGCCTTCTTCAAACCATTCGGTGATAACACAGCCGTCACAGAGACCTTCTATGGGAAGAAGTCCCGATTCGGAACATACTTCAACCGCCACAAGTCCTTCGGGCATGTTGAACTCTTTATACTCAAGATTCTCATGAATCCTGCTCATGATGGCTTTCCAGAGCTGCTCGGAGGTATGCATCTCATCCCAGTTCTGCTCGGTGTTGTCATCATATCCGGTCCAAACGCCTGCGGTATAGTAAGGAGTCATTCCTACAAACCAGTGATCCCATCCGTCCGATGTGGTACCGGTTTTTCCGGCCATGTCCATATTGGCGAAACGTACTCTCGAACCGGTTCCGTAATTGACGCAGTCTCTCATGGCATCGATAAGAAGCCATGCGGTTGTCGCCTTGAATACCTGTTTTCTCTTAGGTGATCTGTTATCGAGAATGATATTTCCGTACGAATCGGTTACGGTCGTATAAAGATGGGGCTTGATATACTCTCCGCCATTGGCAATACAAGCATATGCTCCGGTAACCTCTTCATTGGTAACACCGTATGTAAGTCCGCCGAGTGCAAGTGACTGGGTGATATCGGAATATACCATTCCGCCGATCTCTCTTCCGGCAGTAAGGGTTGAGAATCCGAGTTCCTGAAGATAGGTAAATCCGGTTATGGGTCCTATATATGTCAGATTCTTAACCGCAACGATATTCATGGAATATGCGATACAGTATCTGAGTGAAAGGTTTTTTCCGCTGGTGGATCTTGATGTATTCTGAACCGCGGTACCGGTATCATAGTTGAACGGATTATCCGCATAAGTGGTGGCAAGAGTTACCATTCCGGTATCGATTCCGGGGCCGATTGATGCAATAACCTTGAATACGGATCCGGGGGATCTTGTTGAAGATGTAGCTCTGTTAAGGGTACGTCTTCCGACTTTATCTCCGCGTCCTCCGGCAACCGCCACAACTTCTCCGGTTGACTGGTTGATGATTACCATGGACATCTGAGGCTGTACGGTAAAGGAAATGCTCTCGTCGCAGTTTTCCTCGGTCTCCACAAGTCCCAGTTCCTCGAAACATGCTGCCCTGTATTCATCAATTGCAGCCTGTGCGTTCTCGGTAGAGCTGTAGAGCAGCTTGTATTTGCTGTAACCGTATGTGGCCTTAAACCAGCTTATCATGTTCTCTTTCGAGAAATTGTGAGGAGTACCTTCCTCGTCATAAATGGTAAGCGCGTAGTTGAGTAAATACTTGTCATTGAACTTAAAGTTCTCGGGATTTGCAAATTCTTCGTCAACGATCTGCTGGATATAGGGATCCATGGTCGACTGGATTCTGAGACCTCCGCTGGTGAGCATATGCTCCGCCTGAGATTTGTCGTAGCCGGCTACATTGATCAGATCGTTTAAAACATCATCATAAAGCGAATCGGAGAAATAATTTCCTTCGAGAGTATCCGCTTCCGCAATGTAAGTATCGTGATACTGGATTCTGTCATAAACATCCGCAGTATCGGCGATGGCTTCGTCATACTCTTCCTGAGTGATGAAGCCCAGCTCCAGCATCTTATCGAGACAGTTCTTACGACGTTTAACGTTATTCTCGGGATGCTTGATGGGGTTGTACCATGAAGGGTTCTGGGTGATCGAAGCAAGAACCGCACATTCAGACAGATTCAGATCAATGGCTGATTTTCCGAAATATCTCTGTGCAGCGGACTCGACTCCGAGAGTATTCTGTCCCATGTTGATCGCATTGAGATATCTGAGAAGAACCTCATCCTTGGTAGTGGACTTGGTAACCTCTATAGCCAGATACTGCTCCTGAATCTTACGCTTAAGCTTCTTGATCATGTTGTCGCCTTCTTCAGTCCAGTCGACGAAGATGGTGTTCTTAAGAAGCTGCTGGGTTATGGTGGATGCACCCTGGGTTTCTTCACCACCGGAACGGATAAACCAGTACAGAGCTCTGGCCATGCCCCGGTAATCGACACCGTTGTGCTCATAGAATCTTTCATCCTCACTTGCAACAAAAGCAAGTGCAAGCTCTCTGGGGATTCCGTCCCAGGTAACCTCTATTCTGTTTGCGTCCTTACCGACATAGTGGTCGAACTCGTTACCCATTGCATCATAGACGATGGTAGCCTGTCCGTTTGCAATGATGTCCGAGATGTGGATTACGGGAGTACCCGCAAGTATGGATTTAAATAATCCGATCCCGCCTGCCGCAAGGCATACAAATACCGCAACGATCGCAGCAAGTACCAGCTTAAGTCCGAAAAGCAGTATCTTCCTGACGATCTTGTCTCCGTATGAATTTAACTGACGTCTTCTCTGTACGACGCCCTTTCTGCTGTAGTCCATTTCTTTCTCCGTAAAACTATAAGCCGGTCCTTCAGATTACAGATAATCCACGGGATTTTTCTGTGAGAGCATCCTGATGACCGGGTCTTCTTCGCCGAAAAGCTCATATACGATTTCCTCGGCTTCCGCCAGATTATTCTCGTTAACACAAAAGATAACGTTGAACTTATGACGGTCAAACAGTCTCTTTCTGGGGTAATTCATATAATAAGAGATCCTTGCTTTGAGAAGTGCCTGCTCAAGAAGGTTCTTCGCCTCCTCGGAATAAACATTACAAAGTTCGAACTCATTATTAACTTTAAGCGATGAATAAATTGTTTCCATTATTCTCTTCCTGCCATTAAATTTCAAAACTCCGACAAACTAATATTATACACCAAACGGGCTTACTTTGAAAGCAGGCAGACCCTGTCGCCGAACACTCCGTCGTCCATCAAAACAGCCAGCGAAGTATAGCCGTACATGTCACCCAGAGTCGTAATAACCTCATCCCTGTCTACTCCCGCTCCCTCGATAACTATGATCTCGCTATGGCCCGCCAGTTTCTCGTCAAAAACCGCCAGTTCATCCTTATTGACTAAAAGACAATTATTGTAATTCATCAGTTCGGGGACGTTCTGGTAGAAGCTTGTGCCCTCATATACGACCACCGCATCATAATTTTCGTATCTCTCGGAAAGCCTGAGCTGTTCGTTATAACCCTTGTACAGATAACCGGGCTCGTTTATAAAAACAAACAGTATGCAGACTCCGCATATCAGGATTCCCGCGCAGCTTCCTATCACTGCTCTTGCCTTGCCGGATGAAATGAACTTTTCCATGATCATCCTGATGACAAAATAAACCGCTGAGACAAAAGTCATGATCACTATACCCAAAACCGGCATCAGATATCTGTCGACAGTATAAGGTGCGATCTTGGATACCGTAAGGAAATAAAGAAATGCGGAAATCGCAGGAGCAAGGGTCCACTGCTTTACCTTCTTTGTTTTGAACGAAATGATGAGAGCCGCTGCGATGATAATGCAAAGAACCGCAAATGAAACCGCACTTCCCGCGCATTCCGCAGCTACTATCATTCCAAAGCGTCCGATCTTATCCATATATCCGCCGAGTCCCGACATACTTTCTCTTACGGAATATCCGATGGTGGTACCGAAAAAGTCGTGATATACGAAAGGATACAGGATCAGGCCGATGACCGCAGAAATGACAAGTGACTTAACAAGGCCTTTCAGAACATTCTTCTTACCCGTGCGTATCAGATATATCAAAACGCACAGAGTCAGGAAGAAATAATAAATGCAGACAAAATACTGGGTCAAAAAACCGAGCACCGTAACAAGAGTGAGGACCTTATTTTTGTAACGGGGCTCGTCTTCTTTTTGCATTTTAAGGAAAAGAACATAGGTAAACGCAATGCAGAAGAAAGATGTCATGGAATACATCCTGATAAGCAGAACCGTATTTAAGCCTGCGGGGGAAAGACCGTAGATAAGGGCTGCCAAAGGGCCGAGGTAAGGCTTTCCTGCGATGTCTCTGAAAAATGCGCAGATCATCAGAAGGGAGCCTGCCATAAAGATCATGTTGAGGATTATTCCCGGCCATACGGAAAGTGAACCGTACGCAAACAATGACCAAACAGCCGAAAAAATATTCAGAAGCATGAAATAAAGAGGGGGATGATTGTCCGTGGTTGTGTTGTAATACGCGGAAAGCGCAATGACGGAATCACTTCCGTAGAATGTAACGTACCTTGTGATATCCTCTTCCGTCATCCACTGAGGGGCATCATAAACGTCTGCGGTATATGATGCGGCGACAGACGAGCCTCTCCTCTTCAGTACATCGTAAACCTGGGTGAGCAGATTGGAAACGGTTCTTCCGAATCTCTCATCATGAATCTCGCCTCGATAGTATTTCTCAAGTCTTCCTTCGGGCTGAGTCGGTGTTATCCAGGGAGTAAATTCCGAATTGGAAAGCTCGTAGCTTAAGATCTCATCCATGTGATAGCCTTCTTTTTGAAACGCAAAAAAGACATCGAAGGCAAGGACGATGATTACGGAAAGAGCCGTGAGCAGATGAAGTTTAAGATTGTTTTCAGCTTTCATATCCGAAGCCGTGCCAAAACGCGGGCAGGCTGCTAGTTCGTAACAAAAGAAAAGTTGTTGATATATCCGAGATAAATGTCATATCCTCCGACGGTAGCTTCTAAAATCAGAATTCCGTCCACACCGCTTACATCGGTTCCCTCGGGGAATACATAGAAATCCCTGGGCATAGAATCCATAGTAAGAATCTGAAGATCACCGGGGAAGCTCACTGCGGTGGACCATCTGAAAATATCAAAGGAATCCTTGTTCAGTGCGGTAACGGTAAGTTCCCCGTCGGACAGTTCCATAAGCACATTAGAATCTTCAAAGAAAGAATAACCGCGATATCCGAATTTACCCGGATCACTCAAAATGTACTCTACAACTTCCCTTCTGCCCTCATTTTTATCCGTAGTCATAAGCGAATAGGAAATCTTAAGGGTACTTAACATAAGGCATCCTGCAAGAACGGTCATGAATACCTGTCTGACAGCCTGCTCGCTTTCTCTTCCGAGCCAGATTACCAGAACGGGAAGGGCCATGTAGATGCAAGTAGAAAAATATCTGGGTGTAAGAGTCGTATCGGTAAAGGTAAGGAAAAATGCCATTATTGCAAATGAAGAAACGAAGTAATGTATGAAGAACATATCCTCGGTATCTTCTGTGGTATACACATCATCTCTTCCGAGAGCTCCCGATCCTCCGAATACATCTTCGGAAGTACGTCTGACCAGGACAAACATAAGGAAGATCATTACAAATGCGGCTAAAGTCACAACGCCGCGAAGTGACAGAACGTTTCCTCCCGGAATATATCCGAAGATCTCCAGGAGACATCCGAATACCGATGCCACTCTCTCATACCAGATTCCGTTATTTATTGTTGCAAAAGAAAGAGTTTCATAGGTCGTAAAATTATATGACGCCCTTATGATTATGGCGTTATATAAATATCCTGCGAAAGCAGCTGCCGATGAAAAAACCGCAATATAGAGAAGTCTCAGCTCACTTCTCCACTTTTTCAAAGCGCCCTCCTTGATGCCGCATTTAACATAAGCCCTGAGGAATGCGGTAATAAGAAGAGGTGCATAGATTATCAGAAAATATCTTACTCCCGATGCTCCGCAGATAATACTAAGCACGATCAGAAGAATCCACCATAAAGGTTTAAGACTTCCGACCTCCTCAGCATCAAGCCTTCTGACAAGACCGACGGCAAGGAACATAAGGATCATGTGGGGCATATACGTATTGCCCAGCTGCACATGCTGTGCGATGGCTTCGGAAATCGGAAGGAGCAATATCGCAGAAGTAAGAGCTACGTACTTTTTTTCATATCCCTTCATCATGAAGAAATATGAAAGAACCAGTATCACATAAGTGATAATGTTGGTAATAACACGTACCGCAGCCCAGCTCGGAATGATCTTAAGAAGGGGAACAAAGATAAGCTGGGTATAAAGAATCCTGAACTCGGTGGAATAATACCAGTCGGTGCTTGCAATGTAATGACCGGTTTCTCCCAGAAGGTCCGAGAAAACCATCTCTGCGGACATATCGGAATCTATCCAGTTCTGTCCCCACAAAATGTTCAAAACAAGAAGAAGGATAAATGCCAGTCCCAGAGGAACATAGAATTTTATCTTCGCCCTGTCGTCAGAGAGCAAGCGTGTTTTATTTTTCTTCAAAATCGTACTCATACTTAGTTTTATCCGAAGCGCTGATATCGCTTCCTGTCTGAACCTCTATCATTTCGAGCCTGGTCTTTGCTATTATCGTGTGTTTGCATCCCACGGGAAGATTTATCACATCTCCGGGATGAACATCCCTTTTAACTCCATCCAGAACCGAAATACCTTCACCCTCCACGACGGTCCATACCTCATCGCGTCTTTCGTGTGAGTGGTAATACATATGATGTCCGGGCAGAAGCGTTACTTTTATGGTCAGGGACTTATCTGTGGAATCTATTACCTTAAAAGAGCCCCAGCTTTTTTCCGAATACCTCACGTCTCCAGAAACGGCATCGACAACAGGCTTGATATAGCTTGACTGATGCTTGTCCGAAACAAGTATTCCGTCGGGACCCGCAGCTACAATAACATCCTTAAGTCCCATACAGATGACGGGCACATCCAGATCGTTTACCGCGGTGGTGTTAACGCACTCTCCTCCGAATACTACATTTCCGAAGGACGCGGAATCCATGGTTTCCGCCATGGTATTCCAGGTTCCCACGTCTTTCCACTCTCCTGAGAATCTGAGAACCCTTATATTTTTTTCTTTTTCAAGGACGGCGAAGTCAAAGCTTATTCCTTCAAGATCATCATATCTTCCGAGAAGATCTTCATATCCTTTGTAGCCGATCACATCTTCGGCAATCTTAAGTATGTATCCCGCTCTTACTCCGAATACACCGGCATTCCAGAGAGCGCCCTTTTCGATAAGCGTTCTTGCATCATTCTCCGAAGGTTTTTCTTTAAAATATGATACGGTACTTATCTTCTCTTTATCTTCGGGAACGATATAACCGTACTTGGCCGTGGGGAAGGTGGGATCTATGCCCAGCAGGCATATGCCTTCTTTTTCGGAGACCATCTTCTCAAGAGTGATCAGCGCCTTGAAATAATCATCCTCAACATAGGGATCCACGGGACAGATGATCACGGGTTCATCGGGAGATATTCCTTTTACATCGGTCAGATAGGAAAGAGCCAGAACGATTGCGGGGAATGTATCTTTTCTGGAAGGCTCCGGAGATATGCTGACATTTTCTCCCAGCTGGTTTTTGATGGACGACAGCTGTCTCTTCGATGATGCGATCGTTACATCAGCACCCGGGATCACAGAGACTATCTGGCGATACACTCTCTGAACCATGGACTCGGGCTCGCCCGAAGGTGATCTGAATACCTTTATAAATTGTTTGCTTCTTACTTCGTTTGAAAGCGGCCAGAGTCTTCTTCCTGAACCGCCCGAAAGCAAAATTATATTCATTGTCTAAGCTTAGCCTCTAACGCAGCCTTCTTCATATCTGATTCGGTCATCAGTCTTACCAGTTCTTCAAAAGAAGTCTCGGTGGGATCCCATCCCAGTTCCTTCTGTGCCTTTGAAGGATCTCCGAGCAGATTAACAACATCGGTAGGTCTGAAAAAGTCGGGACTTACTTCCACAAGTACTTTGCCTGTTGCTTTGTCATAGCCCTTCTCATCAGCGCCTTCTCCCTTAAATTCAAGTTCGATTCCGGCATAATGAAAAGCAAGTGCGCAGAACTCTCTTACGGAATGCTGGACTCCTGTCGCAATGACAAAATCCTCGGGAGTATCGTGCTGGAGCATGAGATACATGCACTTTACATAGTCTTTGGCATATCCCCAGTCACGAAGTGATGAGAGATTTCCCAGATACAGCTTATCCTGAAGTCCCGCAGCAATACGGGCGGCAGCCAGGGTGATCTTACGAGTTACGAAAGTCTCTCCTCTTCTTTCCGATTCATGATTGAACAGGATTCCGGAGCATGCAAACATGTTATATGCTTCGCGGTATTCTTTTACGATCCAGTATCCGTACTGTTTTGCAACAGCATAGGGAGAATAGGGATGGAAAGGAGTCTTCTCGCTCTGGGGGACCTCCTCGACTTTGCCGTAAAGCTCGGAAGTTGATGCCTGATAGATACGGCAGGTATCCGCAAGGCCTGCGATTCTTACTGCTTCCAGCACTCTGAGAACTCCGACCGCATCCACATCCGCGGTAAACTCGGGTACATCAAAAGAAACCTGAACGTGGCTCTGGGCCGCAAGATTGTAGATCTCGTCCGGTCTTATTTTGCCGATGAGGCTTACAAGACTGAGGGAGTCGGTAAGGTCGCCGTAGTGAAGGAAGAAATTTTCTTTTCCTTCAAGATGTGCGATCCTTTCTCTGTATTCTACGGAAGATCTTCTTATGATTCCGTGAACTTCATATCCTTTTTCAAGGAGAAACTCGGAAAGATAGCTTCCGTCCTGTCCGGTGATTCCGGTTATAAGTGCTTTTTTCATAAAGGTTTCCTTTTCATTATGTATGACAAAAGCCGCGTAGAAAAGAATCTTTTACCCTTTGTCGCAAAAGTCCCCCCGCCGGCTTTTATGTCATAACTTTGATTTTATTTTGCGTAATACGTAGCAAGCTTGGTAACAGCTTTGATGGTATCCTCAACATCTTTATCGGTCATCCTGGGATAAAGAGGGATACTCATGATGCCCTTATATACCTCCTCAGCATTGGGGCAAAGACCCTTTTCATATCCGAGATGCCTGTAATAAGGGAACCAGTAAACGGGAACGTAATGAATCTGACACTGAACGTTCTCCGCACTCATTGCATCAAAGAATTCTCTTCTGGTGCAGGTGAGCTTATCAAGATCGAGCCTGATGACATACAGATGTCTGGAAGTATCGGACTCGGGAATATTTTTCTGAACGATGATACCGGGCACATTCGCAAATGCTTCGTCGTATCTCTTAACGATCTCTTTTCTGCGCGCCACAAACTCATCGATCCTCTTCATCTGACTGATGAGAAGCGCTGCCTGGAAATCGGTCATGCGGTAATTGTATCCAAGGCTTATCTCTTCGTAATACCAGATTCCTTCGTGAGGAGCATCTTCCATCATGCTCTCGTCATGAGTGATGCCGTGTGCGTGTGCGAGAACCAGCTTTTTGTAATAATCCTCATTGTTAGTAAGGATTGCTCCGCCCTCTCCGGCAGTTACGGTCTTGACGGGATGGAAAGAAAAACAGGTCATGTCGGCGATATTTCCGACGTATTTTCCGTTATATTTAGATCCTATGGAATGAGCCGCATCTTCGATGAAAACAAGACCGAACTCATCGCAAATGGCTCTTATCTCATCCGCTTTTACAACCTGCCCGGTGTAATCTACGGCAATGACAGCCTTGGTTTTATCGGTGATGCACTTTCTGATGCTCTCGGGATCGATGTTGTAAGTCTCGGGATCGATATCCGCAAACACGGGCTTTGCTCCGCAGTAAAGCGCACAGTTGGCGGATGCTGCAAATGTTATGGGAGTTGTGATAACTTCATCGCCTTCTCCCACGCCCGCTGCGATACATGCACAGTGGAGCGCGCTGGTTCCGCTGTTAACCACTACCGCATGCTTTGCACCGGTGTAGCTTTCAAGCATTCTTTCGGCTTCCGTTACCTTGGGGCCGCATGTTATGTACGGTCCTCTCAAAACCTCGGAAACAGCGGCGATATCTTCCTCGCTGACCCACTGCCTTCCGTAATAAATCTTATCTTCCCTCACCGGCGTTCCGCCGAGAATTGCGGGTTTTTCCATTACCTGAAACCTCCGACAAGCAGTTAATCCTGCTCGTTCCTTCTTCTTTCAAAACGGCTGATCCTGTTATATCTCCTGATTGCTCTCTTCTCCTGCATACGTGCCAGGAAATAAGGTTTGGAATTCAGATTGCATGCCTGCTCAAAGGTGATAACATTGCCGAGATTCTCTCTGAGGAATTCGAAAATGGTCTCTCTTCCGTCAAGATTCTCGTTGCTGCAGTTAATGCACATCGTAAGAATACCGCTCCTATGGCGCTTCCATGAAGGCGAAGCGGGGATGCATTTAACTCCCTCAAGCATGTATGGCGTCTTGCTCATACCGTCCGACACATATCTGAGTCCGAGCTTCCAGCAAGCTCTCAAAGTCTCCCTGTCATATGAATGATGGGGAGCTACAAACACTTCCGTATCAAGTCCGTTCTGGGCAAGAAGATGTTTTCCTTCCCTCAGGAGCTTGAGCTGCGATTCATAGGTTCTTCCCGCAAATTCGGTAGGAACGTCACCGCACAATATTCCTATGCTCTTTCCGGTAGAAAGATGGTGATTTCCGTGCATGGCGATAGTCCATCCCTCTTCCTTGAGCCTTCTCATAAGTCCCCAGAAATCCCTGTTGAATGTACCCTTTACAAGCTTGGGATCTTTGTTATCCGGAACTACGCAAAGGAGCGGCTTGATTCCTGTCTCGTCAAAGAAATTCTTGAACAGGATAAACTTATCCAGATCCATGGTGGGACAGATGTCCTCAAGCCTTACAACTATAGGATAATTAACCTTTCTACGCATGTCCCCATCCTTTCCGTTTTAACCCCAAAAACAGCTTCAGCGATACAAGGTAAATTTTTAACCAAAGTTAGGTATATTTTAGAATATTTTGACAATTATGGCAACTTTGTAGGCTTTTTGAATACATTAAGAATACATTAATGTGATATGGTCTATATGTGCACAAAAGGAGGCCTTTATGATCGAAATCCTACTCATAGAAGACGATCCCGATATTGCGGATAATCTGCAGGAATATCTGGGTAATGTAAGCGAAGGAACATGGCGTATCCACATATCGGATAACGGCACGGACGGGCTTGAGATGGCAACTCAGACTCTCTATTCCCTGATACTCCTTGATATCGGTCTTCCGGGAAGGGACGGTTTCGAAATATGCAAAAGTCTCAGACGAAGAGGTATCCGGACACCGGTGATCTTCGTTACGGCCAGATATTCCGAAGAAGACATTCTTAAAGGCTACGAATGCGGTGGAGACGATTATATCGTCAAGCCTTTTTCCATGGCCCAGCTGTCCGCCAAGATCAAAGTATTCCTGAAAAGATACGGGGAAAACAGACCCGTTTCAGTTACATATCTTGATCTGAATGCGGACCGCAGAGAAAGAAAACTCTATGTGAAGGATTCGGAGATAATACTCGCTCCCAGAGAATTTGATGTGCTTTTGTACCTTATGGAGCATCCTGAGCGTCTTATTTCCAAAGAAGAACTGCTTACCAGAATATGGGGACCGGAAAGCGATGCTCTCCCCAGAAATCTTGATAACCCGATCAAAAACATCCGTAAAGCGATAGATTCATCCGAGGCCGGAATTGTAACCCATCGCGGATACGGCTACAGATTGGAGACACGAAATGGCAAAGAAAAGAAAGATAAGATCAAATAAAAAAGATGAACCGAGGATCATAATCCTTACGGCGATCGTATGTGCCATAATATGCATCCTATACTCATTGTTGGCACAAAAGGCTATTGTTTCAACAATCCCCCAGCTTGGAATGACAAGCATCAGCAGGCAATATGCGCTGAAATATCTGGAATACACCGAAGAAAGCATCAATAACGAAAACGCTGTACAACCGCAGACCTTTGAAAGCAGGGATGATGTAAATCTGATTTATTACAGTGCCATCAACGATAAATCCTCAAGCATAAACGAGATAATCGGTCTGGCCGGTGCAACCGGATATAACATCAATCTGTTCAAATACGGTGTATCCACATGGGTTGCAGACAGAGAGACCAAGGAACTGATCGGAGGCAGCAGGTCTGATCAAATTATTATCGGCGATGAGCGCACCAGATTCCCCGCGGTTATGAATGCAACTTATTCCGATGAAGAATATCACCGTTTAAGCGAATACTGTGAAGTTTCACCTGCCTTTATCGATAATGTTCGTTTCTACAACATGGATAATTACCCTTATGTTGAGAAGTATGTCTATAGAGACGGTATTGCTTATCCGCTGGTTATTTCTTTTCACGAAGAGGGTAAGGAGAACGCTTACTTCTATGCAGATAAAGAATTTGAATATACCGACGACGAAGTCATAGAATCGGACGATTGCAGAATGTATGACGATCCTGCCGATCCGCTTGATCCGGATTATCAGCTGGCAGTTACGCTTTCAGAAGAACAATACAGCCAATTTCTGCGCAAAAATTATATACCTTATGAGTTAACTTATTATTCCGGTAACAGAATATGCAATGTCATTATGGCCACAACGGATGAACACATCCTATGTATGGCGGAAGTCATCAATTTTGACGGCATATTAAAAACTTCGGTTACAATCGGATGCCTGATCATTATCCTGATCTGCAGTCTGGCAGCATTTATACTGTGCAGAAATGCAAAAAGAAAAAGAGAAAAAACCGAATACGAAAGAAGTGTTACAAACGCTCTTGCCCACAATTACAAATCTTCCCTCATGGTTATAAGGAGCTGTGCGGAAAATCTCATCTACGGTGTCCCCGGGGAAAAGAAATCAAAGTACGAACAGAAGATAATGGACGAAACAGACAGGATGAATGATAGTACCGAAAAGATACTTTCATTCTACAGAACAGGTACCGCCGGTTACGAGCCTGTAGAGGAACCGATAGATGCATCGGAAGTTTGCAGAGAGATCATAACAAAATATGAAAATGTATCTGTTGACAAAAAACTCCAATGGATTATAAATGATTCCGAAAAATACAACCTTAAAGGTGATCCCGTCCTGTTTAAGATGGCTCTGGATAATCTCATAGGAAATGCGGTCAAATATGCTCTTCCGGAATCCGCAGTAACGGTAACAACCTTCAGGGAAGGCATGACAGTGACAAACAGCTGGATGCCCATAAATAAATTCATCAAAAAGCCGGGGCTCTTCTTCGAAGCATTTGTCACGGGAGACGATACTCCGGGAAGATCAAATTCAGGTCTTGGTCTTAGTATAACCAGGGATCTGCTGACACGTATGGGACTGAAAATAAGCGCAAAACCAAGCTCCGATAAAGTGATATTTGAGATACGGAATAAATAAATCTATGTAAAAAATGAGGCTGCAAATTGCAGCCTCAATAAAATCACATGATCCATTCTCCGAAATACTGGTTCAGATACAGAGGTCCGTACCAATAAACTCCGATTTCGGTTTTAACATTTTTACCAGCGATAGTCGCCTTATAATTTGTTCCCTTATATGAATACTTATAAACTACGGTTATCTGAGGATTCTCCTCAAGAGTCTTCATTATGTCATAAGGAAGCTTATTTCCCTTACTGTAATGAACGGTCTGCTCTCCTCCGAGTTCAATCGCCTGTTTGATCATAATTCTGAGATCATCATAAAAATCAGGGTCATAGCTTTCCTGCTTTGAGGTTTCCGATGAAGCATCAGCAGATGAATCACCGCTTACGGCCGACTCGGATGAAGTGCCGTTGCTGCCGGATGATGAAGCGGAATTACTGTCTGCTACGTTAGTGCTGCTTGCTGAGGATGATCCGTTTGAATTGTTTCCGCCTGCATTGGTGCTGTTTGCAGAGGATGAACCGTTTGAATCATTACCGGATACGTCTGCGCCTCCGTTTGAAGGTGCAGGAGCAGGATTATATCTGTTTCCGCGTGACACCGAAGGAATGGTTATCGATACGGGAGCGGATGCATAGTCGGTTGCAAGTCCGTCATTTACATCCTCTGCAAGAATGTAAATAAAACATTCGGTTCCGAATTCTTTATACTCATATTCTTCGGGTATGGTAAATGTTCCGGTTCCTGATGTTCCGAAGGATTCTACGTCAAGCTTAAGATACGTATAACCGCTTGATACGGATGTTCCGAGATTCCATTCGCCTTCCTTTATTACAACGGAAACCTGTGTTGCATTTCCCGCATTTGATCCGCTGATGGTATAGGGAACGGTAACGGTTGCTCCGTCACGGGTTACATCGCATCCGTCAGTTACAGAAACAGACATACCCGAGTCCATTAATGTGAGTTTATATTCCGCACCTGATGCACCTGCAGTTCCGGAGATCAGGGATGAGAAGATTACGGATGAAAGATCCACGTTAAAAACAGGGCTCAAGCCACCAAATGGATTGTCCACCCGGTAATAAACAATACAGCCATCTTCCTCAATCATCGGGGCGTCTGTAACCAGGTCATCTTCTCCCGGAATCCCCGCTTCGACCTGCGAACGCAGCCACCACTCCCACTCTTCTCCGTTATAATATTTTTCGCGAAGGGAAGTAGACTCGAAGGTATCCGGATATCCGTAATCACTTCTTAGAAGCTCCTTAACGTCAAGCAAAAACACATGCTCTCCGGTCAGATTCTGAGGTAAAAAGTCGGGGCGTCCGGAAGCATCATGAGAAAAATCCGTTTTAGTGCTTGAGACAATGGCCCCTCTCTCAATGTCGGAAAACACTCCCGGATTTTCGTAGAAATTACTTCCGTTAAGCCAATTGCAAATCGTACTGCCGCTCCATGTATATCCCGAATAACCCAATTCTTCAATCCATGCATAATCCCTATCGGCGAAATCATACGCAATTATGCTGTCACAATCAAGAAGCATTGTAGGATTAGCATTAAACTCGGTAGCATAATTATCAAGTACGCGGTACTTAACATTATTTCCGGCGTAAGAGCCATAATATACATAGCTCCATCCTCCGGCACCGGGGGTAGGATTTGCAATCGCTCCCGTTCCGAGACCCGTTACGGTCTTATTGTCTGCCGCAAATACAGTACCTGCTGCCTGAGGCATAACACCGACAACAGTTACGACAGTAAGCACCATACCGACAACCTGTGCTAAGCCTTTCTTAAATCTGTTTTTCATTTTTTCCCTTTCCGTTTACACGCACAAATAATCAATCACTTATAACAAACTTCGTGAGCATAGCACTTTATTTCAAGCCTCGTAAGTGAACTTTTTATAAACTTTCCTAACACATAATAAAATCCCGAAACCTCTATGGCTTCGGGATTCGTCACCGGTAAATTATCTTTATTTTCTTCTGTCTTTTCCGGTTTCCTTATAATATTTTTCTTTATCAGCATACATCTTCTTTTCGGCGGCTCCTACCAGTTTAAGAAAATCGTTGCCGTTTCCTATCTCGTATCCGTAAGAAGCAATCCTTCCCTCCCTCAGAAGCAACTCTCCGAAATCATTCATCCTGACGGAAAATTGTTCTTCATCAGGTCCCGCTAAAATAACAACAAACTCATCACCGCTGATCCTGCATATCTCACCGTCGGAAAAATTATCATTCAAAATACCGGCGATCTTTTTGATTAACTCATCTCCCGCCTGATGTCCGGCATTGTCATTAACCGACTTAAGTCCGTTGGCATCGCAGAAAACAACACCTACTCGTTCGTCTCCCTTAAGGCTGTCAATAATATGCTGATATCCTCTTCTGTTTTTCAGTCCCGTAAGAGAATCGCTTATGGACTTCCGGTTTAAAATCTGTGATTTAACATCTGCTTCAATCATAACTCTGGACTGCAGAACCACATATACCACAAACATAGAAGCGGCTGTTCCCGTGTACATAAATCTGCTCTTCGCATATATGTCGTTAACAAGTGTCATGCAGGTCGGAACCATCATAAAAAGAATGGTAAGCCAAAAACTTTTAATACCTATCAGTTTGTAATTGAAAAGGAAAAACACAAACAAACTCATCAGGATAATCCCCGGAACAAGTCCTCTGTACTGCATAAGACTGCCCGCTACAAACGATCCGTTCTCAACGGTAAAGAGATTCCCCGAAATATAAACTGCAATGACAAGGAAAAAATCAAATATACTGAGTCCCATAAGAAAAGAGATAAACTTCTTATGTTTTTCTTTTTTATCACCGATCAGATCACGAATATATATGGAATAGAAAAATGTCAGAAAATCCAGAATCAATATGGATACAAGGTTACAAAATAACACAATGCCGGCTTTACCTGCTTCTCCGTCAAATAAAACAGCACCTGTCTCCAGAATAAGTCCGATAAGTGTGATCCAAAGACAATATCTGAAATGTCCGGTTATGGTTTTAGCTTCATCCGGCCCCTGAAAGCATCCCGCTATCATTACCAGGACATACAGGATCGATACCATATTCAATAATGCAATGGATGTATTCATATGAATCCCCCTGAAATCGCGATGCTTAATTATATCATAAGGCTTGACAGATGATAGAATTGAAGAATAAAAAAAATCCCGAAACCCTGTATTCATCAAGGTTTCGGGATCAGAGCTGATGACCAGAATCGAACTGGTGACCTCCGCCTTACCAAGGCGACGCTCTACCGACTGAGCCACATCAGCGTAGCGAGGGGGAGATTCGAACTCTCGACACCGCGGGTATGAACCGCGTGCTCTAGCCAACTGAGCTACCTCGCCTCAAAAAAAATGGAACCTATAGGGCTCGAACCTATGACCCTCTGCTTGTAAGGCAGATGCTCTCCCAGCTGAGCTAAGATTCCATTTTGTTAATCGGCTTTTGCCGACCGACAAAGGCTATTCTACATTGTAGAACGCTACTTGTCAACAATAATTTTCACTTTTTTTTCTAAAAATTTTTATGTATGAAAAGTGCAGTATTCATGCGGATTTCATGGCAGTGTGACAGATGGGGACGCTACTGTTTTGTCATCTGAATTCGATGACGAAACAGTAGCGTCCCCATTGTCACATTACATTCTGTCGGGAGCGGAGAATCCAAGCAAATCGATACAGGTCTCCAGCATCTCTTTGGTAAAGTTAATGAGAGCGATATACTCTCCCTTTTTGGTCTCATCTTCTTCGGACAGGATCTTGGTCTCGTGATAGAAGGAGTTAAGTGCATTTGCAAGATCGTAAATGAACGCACAGATCCTGTGGGGTGCAAGTTCCGCCTCGGCGCTTTCCATGACCTGTGAGAAGGATGAGAGGGCCTTCATGAGGTCTTTCTCGGAATTATTTACCGGAACACCGATCTTAAGGCCTTCAAGCTTGCCTCCCTGTGCCTCGTACTTGGCGATGATGGACTTGATTCGTACGATTGTATAAAGGATGTAAGGGCCGGTATTTCCCTCAAAGGATATAAACCTCTCCATATCGAAAATATAGTCCTTAACAGCCTGATTTGAGAGGTCTCCGTAAAGGAGTGCGGAAAGACCTACGATGTCTGCGGTCTGTCTTGCTTCAGCATCGTCGATATCCTTGTTTTCTTTTATCTTGTTATACATCTCATTCTGGATATCACCGATGAGATCCTCAAGGCGCATAACACCGCCGTCGCGGGTCTTGAAAGGCTTGCCGTCCTTGCCGTTCATGGTACCGAAGCCGATATGTGAAAGGGTTACCTTATCGGAAACAAGACCTGCTTTGACCGCAGCCCTGAATACCTGTTCAAAATACAGATCCTGGCGCTTGTCGGTGATATAGATCATCTGTGCGGGGTCATATTTTGCAACACGCTCTTTAATGGTAGCAAGATCCGTAGTGTTGTAAAGGCTTGCTCCGTCGGATTTAAGAACTATGCAGGGAGGGATTTCCTTGGTATCGGTATCTTTTTTAACATCGATAACAATGGCACCGTCGCTCTCATAAGCAACGCCGCTTTCCTTCATATCCTTAACCATGTCGGGAATGAGGTACTGAACGGTACTCTCGCCGTTCCAAAGATCAAAATCAACATGGAGCTTTTCATAAATACGCTTCATGTCATTAACGGATACATCGATGATGTGATTCCAAAGGGCACGATATCCGCGGACACCGCTCTGAAGTTTAAGGGTAGCTTCAAGAGCCCTTGCATTGTAATCGGGGTCTTCTTTGCTCTTAGCGGAGGCTGTGGGATAGATCTCCTCAAGATCCCTTACGGTAAAAGGAGGTTCCTTGGGATATTCTCCGGTGTAGTTTTCGTCAAAATAAGGAAGGTCGGGCTGACGGCACTGAATCTCGGTCATTACAAGGCCCATGGGCTTTCCCCAGTCTCCCATATGGACATCTCCGATAACGTTATGTCCCATGTATTTAAGGATACGCTTTATGCTCTCTCCGATGATTGCGGGACGAAGGTGTCCTACATGAAGAGCCTTTGCAACGTTGGGCCCGCCGTAGTCTACGATGATGGTCTTGGACTCGGGAAGTTCCACGCCGTATTTTGCATCTTCAGCCATCTCCGCAACATACTTTGCAAGGAAATCAGCGCTGATATTCATGTTGATGAATCCGGGCATAACAGCTTCTGCTTTGTCAAAAACAGTGCTGTCCTTAAGGACTTCCACAACAGCATCTGCTATCATCTTGGGAGCACATTTGCACTCCTTGGCAAGAGCCATGGCACCGTTACACTGATATTCGCACAGGTCGGGACGGTTTGAAACCGATACCCTTCCGGCTTCTTTCTTATAACCTGCTTTTTCAAAAGCAGATCCGACTTCCTCGGTTAAAAGATCAAGTAATTTCTTCATAGGTAAATCTCCAAATCATATACTTATGTCTTTATCGTACGAAAGCAGAGATAAAGATCAATAAAAACACCAATACAAATCTTAATCCCGCAAGGATAAACGCCACTTTGGTAAGTACGCTGAGTTTTCTCTCCTGTCTCTTGCAGTTTGCAAAATCGATAATAGCCAGAATCAAGCCCACAAACGGAATAAGTATACTCATAACAAGTGCCATTACGGGAAGAACCATTTCCTGATTCATGGCACGGCTTCCGCCTGCGGACGCAAATCTGCTGTCCGAACCGGGTTCGACCACTCTTATGCTGATACCCATTATCGCACGGCTGACATATACCTTCGTAGCTCTTCCGTCATTGGGTATAAGCACGGATCTGTACTCGGTCAGTCCGTCACAGGTAACCACCACGGTGTGATACCCGGGAGGAATGTCTTTGGCCACTGCTTCACCCGCTCTGATAATAAACCCGATATTGCACTCGGGAACGGATATGGTTATGGTCTCGCCTGCGGGCGACTCGTTAAATACGACCATGTTGAAGAAATCATCGTTTCCCGTATTACGTACTCCGGGAAGAAGCTCTTCATATCCGCAATATTCGCATACCGCCTTATCATTCTGAATTTTTAAACCTGCACCGCAATTGGGACAATTCATAGTTTGTTCCTTTCAAATATGTAGTGAAGGGCAAATACATTAATACAGATTATACATAAAACTATACTTCATCGCAATTTCCGCATTTTTCGCATTGCCTTGAAGCTTTTGAGTATACGCACCCGCAATAATCCTGCCTGTAGAGGTCATATTGTTTTGACAGCTCTATGGATCTTAAAAAGCCGTTTCTTTTCTTAAAATCAGACGGCAGATAATTCATCCCGGTCTCTTCTTCCAGCTCGAATCCTATGCGGTTTATCGCTTCCGAGTCTTTAAGAGGCGAGAGGGTCAGCGTTGTGGCAAAAAAATCAAATCCTCCGTTTTCAAGAGCAGCTTTCGCGGTCCTGAGCATTCTGAGCCTGTAACACTTATGACATCTTTCGCCGCGCTCGGGACATGTCTCGAGCCCTTTAGCCATTTTGTAAAAAGAATCCGGATCATAGTCCGCGTCAAGTATCTTAATCCCGAACTTTCCCTTTTTCTCCGCATTGTACTCGTTTATGAGCCTTATCTGTTCTTCTTTACGCTTCAGATACTCGGCTTCTTCTCCGATGTTCGGATTGTAATAATAAACCGTGACATCGCACCTGTCGCAAAGTCTTTCGATGCAGGTACTTGAGCATGGAGCGCAGCACGAGTGCAGGAGAACGGAGGGTGCGTCTCCCCTTTCACCCAGAATCTCTTCCATCAGATTGTCATAGTTTACCTTGTTCATGAATAATAAAGTTACGGGCCGATTTTTCATCGGCCCGCTTACGTTTTATTTAAAGTACTTTACACCGGATTCGAAGATCTTAAGATCCTGCTCTCCGTAGATGTTGATCGCTACGCCGTTTCCGATACGTTCCGAGTGGCACATCTTACCGAGCACTCTTCCGTCGGGTGATGTAATACCTTCAACGCATCTGAAGGAACCGTTTATGTTGTAATACTCATCCATTGAAGTGTTGCCTTCGGGATCCGAGTAAACGGTTGCAATCTGACCGTTCTTGAAGAGCTCGTCAAGCACTCCCTCGGGTGCAATGAAACGTCCTTCACCGTGGGAAGCGGGGTTAGCATATACATTACCGAGTCCTGCCTCCTGCAGCCAGGGGCTCTTGTCGGATACAACCTTGATATAAGCCATCTTGGAGATATGTCTGCCGATGGTATTGAAGGTCAGGGTAGGTGAATCTGCGGTCTGGCCGGTGATCTTGCCGTTAGGTACGAGTCCAAGCTTGATGATAGCCTGGAATCCGTTACAGATACCGAGGACAAGTCCGTCTCTCTTATCAAGCATTTCTTCAACGGCTTCCTTGATGGATGCGTTTCTGAATGCAGTAGCGAAGAACTTAGCCGAACCGTCGGGCTCATCACCTGCGGAGAATCCGCCGGGGAACATGATCATCTGAGCCTGAGAGATTGCCTTCTTGAATTCGGACACAGATTCCCTGATATCCTCTGCGGTAAGGTTTCTGAAGATCCTGATATCCGCATTTGCACCGGCTCTTTCGAATGCCTTGGCGGAATCATACTCGCAGTTTGTTCCGGGGAATACGGGGATGAATACGGTGGGCTTAGCTACCTTATTCTTGCATACATATACTTCGGTAGCCTTGTACTCAGGAATCTCTACTTTATCCTTCTCATCCGTTGATACGGAATGGAATACACTTTCAAGAGTTCCGGTCCATGCTTTCTTAAGGTCCTCATAAGAAACCTTAGCATCAGCATACTCAAATCCGGAAGAGATAACCTCACCGACAACCTCGAACTCATCAGCATCGAGAAGAGCGCTTACTGCGGATACCTTGTCTGCAGGAATCTCGGCTACGATATTTCCGAGGCCGTTTCCGAATACATCCTTTACATCTACGCTTCCGTCAATCTTTGCTCCGAGTCCGCAGCCCATGCCCATCTTAGCTACCGCTACGGCAAGTCCCTTTGAATCGAGCGCATAAGCACTGACGATAGACTTATCAGAGATAAGCTTGTATACGGCTCCGTAAAGCTTAAGAACCTGCGCATACTCGGGCTTGAAGTCCTTATCCTTCTTGATCTTAAAGAGAACAAGCTTGTTTCCTGCAGCCTTAAGTTCGGGAGTGATGACAGTCTTAAGACTTGAGATATCAACTGCAAATGACACAAGTGTCGGAGGAACATCGATGTCTCCGAATGTTCCGGACATGGAGTCCTTACCGCCGATGGAAGGAAGTCCGTATCCGATCTGAGCATCGAAGGATCCGAGAAGTGCTGCGAAAGGCTGGCTCCAACGGGTCGGTCTCTCATCCATGCGTCTGAAATACTCCTGGAAGGTAAGTCTTACCTTGCTTACATCACCGCCGTTTGCAGCGATACGTGCCAGGGATTCGGTAACCGCATAGATGGCTCCGTGATAGGGTGACCAGCTTGAAAGGAAGGGATCAAAGCCGTAGCTCATCATGGTTACGGTATCGGTCTTTCCTTCAAGTACGGGAAGCTTTGCGATCATTGCCTGCGTCTCGGTAAGCTGATATTTACCGCCGTAAGGCATTACTACTGATCCTGCTCCGATGGATGAGTCAAACATCTCAACAAGGCCCTTCTGAGAGCACTCGTTAAGATCGGAAAGAGTATCGATAAGAGCCTTGGAATAATCCTTATTCTTAACATCCTCGGCTACATTATCGAGAGCATACTTATCAAAATAAGAATCTGCGGAAGGAGATTCAACTTCAACCTGAGTCTCCTGGTGAGCTCCGTTGGTATCAAGGAAGGCTCTTGCGATGTTAACTACATCCTTGCCTCTCCACTGAAGAACAAGTCTGGGCTCCTCGGTTACAACTGCAACTTCAACAGCCTCAAGGTTCTCCTCTCCCGCATACTTAAGGAATTCCTGTACATCCTTAGGTGCTACGACAACCGCCATTCTCTCCTGGGATTCGGAGATTGCAAGCTCGGTTCCGTCAAGACCCGCATACTTCTTGGGAACCTTATCCATATTCACCACAAGACCGTCTGCAAGTTCACCGATTGCTACGCTGACACCGCCCGCACCGAAGTCGTTACACTTCTTGATGAGCTTGGTAACTTCGGGACGTCTGAACAGTCTCTGAATCTTTCTTTCTGTAGGCGCATTACCCTTCTGAACCTCGGCACCGCAGGTATCGATTGATTTAACATTGTGTGCCTTGGATGAACCGGTAGCTCCGCCGATTCCGTCACGTCCGGTTCTTCCTCCGAGAAGGATGATGATATCACCGGGATCGGAATTTTCTCTGATAACATTCTTTCTGGGAGCGGCACCCATAACGGCACCGATCTCCATACGCTTTGCAACATAGTTGGGATGATATACTTCCTTGACATAACCGGTGGCAAGACCGATCTGGTTACCGTAGGATGAATATCCGCTTGCTGCGGTTCTTACCAGTTTCTTCTGAGGAAGCTTTCCGGGAAGAGTCTCGGATACGGGCTTTGTGGGATCGGCAGCACCGGTCACACGCATTGCCTGATATACATATCCTCTTCCTGAAAGGGGATCTCTGATAGCTCCGCCGAGACATGTTGCAGCACCTCCGAAAGGCTCGATCTCGGTAGGATGGTTATGAGTCTCGTTCTTAAAGAATACGAGCCACTCTTCGGTCTCTTTCTTTCCGTCCTTCTCGATTTCAACAGGTACTACGATAGAGCATGCGTTGATTTCGTCGGACTTCTCTTCATCCTCGAGCTTTCCTTCTTTTCTCAGACGCTTTGCGGCAATGGTTCCGAGATCCATAAGGCATGAGAATTTATCGGGACGTTCTGCGAAGAGATCCTTTCTGGTATTCATATACTCTTCGAAGGACTTCTCGAAAGCTGCCTTGTATGCACCCTCATCAAACTTAACTCCGGTAAGCTCGGTGGAGAAAGTGGTGTGACGGCAGTGATCGGACCAATATGTATCAAGCACTCTGATCTCGGTAACGGTGGGATCTCTGTGCTCATCGTTCTTGAAATAATTCTGGATGTGAAGGAAATCCTTGAAGGTCATTGCAAGTCCGAGTGAATCATAGAGCTTCTTAAGCTCAGCCTCGGGGCAGTCGGCAAAACCGTCAAAGGTCTTAACATCTTCGGGTTCGGGATAATTTACGACAAGAGTGTCAGGTTTATCCATTCCCGCTTCTCTTGAATCGACGGGGTTGATGAGATATCCCTTGATACGGTCGAACTCTTCATCGGTAACATTTCCCACAACAGCATAAACAACGGCTGTCTGAATGATGGGATCCTCGTTCTCATTGAGGAACTTTATACACTGAACGGCAGAATCGGCTCTCTGGTCGAACTGTCCGGGAAGGAACTCTACCGAGAATACTCTGGTTCCCTCATCAAGAGGAAGATTCTCCTGATAAATATCATCAACGGGAGGCTCCGAAAAAACCGTCTTGCAGGCAGTTTCGAAAGTAGCATCGGAAATATTCTCGGAATCGTATCTGATGAATACTCTCATATCATCGATCTTGATACCGAGGAAATTCCTGACATCATGTCTTAAGTGTTTTGCCTGTACAGCATAAGGTTTTTTCTTTTCTACATAGACTCTTCTGACGCTCATTTTGTATCCTTCTTTCTTAAAAAAGGCCTCAGAAAAGATTTTCCCTTCTGAAGCCTCCTTGTTTCATATAGTGATCATGTTCAAGCTTCGACTCCGAGTGACTCTAAGATATAAAGGATCTGTCTGTCATAGGAATCGGATGATATACCGAGTGTAAGTGCCGTGGTCTTCATTCCCTCGATCAGATACATAATGTTGAAGGCTGCGGAAAGAGGATTCTCACAGGTAAATTCTCCGCTCTCAACGCCGATCTCGATAAGCTTTCCGATCATCTTGATATTTGAATCGAATTTCTTCTTAAGAACATTGTCTGCCTTGGAAGGCTTCTCATCAAAGTAAAATTCGTAATATGCACGATTCAGATTGTTCTTCTTCTTGAAGAGTTCTTTCTTCTCCTCCTGAAGGAAAAGAAGAAGGATGTCCGCTGCAGTGGCATCATCACTGATAAGGGAAGTAAAATCGCCTCCTGCCTCTGCCTGCGATTTCATAACATCGATGAACAGCTGTGCGGTGCTCTCGTAGTAAAGATAAAGTCCGCCTCTTGAGATTTCGCAGGCCTCAACAACGTCCTTCATGGTTACGTTCTTGTAGCCCATCTCTGCGAAAACCTTGGCCGCTACATCGATAATGTACTGCTTTTTCTGAATTGATTTGTCGCCCATCTGAACTCTCCCGTTCCTCTGCGAAGGTGACCCCCGCATTAGTTACTTGTATTTCCGTCCCAGAAATCGCATATTTCTCTCATCTTGCTGACCGTCAGATAAAAGATCTGCTCGGTGATTCCTTCTCTCCAGAAAGATGATTTGGTCTGCCCTCCGAGAACATATTTGCTTAAGATCCCGCACAGTACATCCCATTCTTTCCAGGTCGCACTGACGATAAGCCTGCGCTCCTGCTCATGAGTCTTGATGGCTCTTCTGGAATATACATAAGGATAATTGCGGTCCATCAGTCCGGATATTTTACATGCTTTGATAAAAGCCATAAGCTCCGAAGAATACACGGGAAAAGAAATACTCGTATCCGTAACTCCGTTCCCGGAATAATTACTGACGGCACTTTCCGTGGCCTGTCCCAGCCAGGGAAGAAACTCCGTAAGAGGACCTATTTTCATTTTGTAATCCTGCATCAGAGCGCGCAGGTATTCAGATGAATCAGTCGTATTCCCCATATTCGTATCCCCGCTTTTTGGTCTGCCCAAGCGAAAAGGCAGGCACCTACTATCTTAACATATTTTTAATATGATACAAGTGTCAAAAATCAAAAAATGCGGATTTTTTAAGCCTGTAAAAGCTTTCAAACGTCCTCCCTGTCAGTTCCGGATTCTCCGTTTTCTCCCATGATCTTACGAAGGACATCCTCTTTTCCGTCACTAACGTCAAGTAAGGATTCGAGGCTCTGCAAAAAGAGTCTCTCCCTGTGCCATCTGTTATTCTCTTCGCGGTCCATGTAAGCTTTAAAATGATCCACCTGCCAGGCTATGCAATCGGAAATGGATATACCTTTCGGCGTAAACTCCCCGAGAAGATTGCCGTTTGTGCACCAGTATTCGAGCTCCTTATACACGCCTTCACAGGACGAGATCCTGTTCCAGAGCTCTTCGCTCCCACCCAGGGAGATGATGTAATCATGCAGTATTTTACGGTCCATAAGCACCTCCAAACCAAGAAAAATTATAACAAAAAAAGCGCTTCCCGAAAAGGAAACGCTTCTTTAAGCAGGGGAAGAGAGGATCGAACTCCCATTAACGGTTTTGGAGACCGCCGCACTACCATTGTACTATTCCCCTATTAGCCGTAAAACGACCGACTCATGCATTATACAACAAGGCATATATCAAGGCAAGCAAAATTTACATTACCTTGTCGGATGCCTCTCTGACATTGGAAACACCGATGATCTCGGTATCTTTGCCGGCCGCCTTTTTAGCCTCTGAAAGTGAGGATGCGGGCACGATTATGGTCTTAAATCCGAGCCTTACCGCTTCCGAAACTCTCTGGGAAACCTGCGACACGGTTCTGACCTCGCCCGAAAGACCTACTTCGCCGAATGCCACCACATCGGGAGGGATACATACATTCTTAAAAGAAGACACAATGGCAAGCACCATGGCAAGATCCAGTGCAGGCTCCGACAGCTTCATTCCGCCCGTAAGGTTGACATATGCGTCACAGTCACCGAGATGAAGTCCGCACCGCTTCTCAAGCACCGCCATCAGCAGATTTACTCTGTTATAATCGACACCCGATGCCTGTCTTCTGGGCACTCCCAGATTGGATCTGCAAACAAGGCTCTGAATCTCTATAAGAATGGGTCTGGTGCCTTCCATACTGCAGGATACGACAGAGCCAGAGGCATCCACGGGTCTTCCGTCCAGAAGGTATTCCGAAGGGTTGGTGACCTCCGCAAGGCCTTCGTTTCTCATCTCGAACACACCTATCTCGTTAGTGGAGCCGAAACGGTTCTTTACGCCCCTTAAAATGCGGTAGGAGGCATGTCTGTCACCTTCAAAATACAGCACGGTATCAACCATGTGCTCCAATACTCTTGGACCTGCTACGGTGCCCTCTTTGGTCACATGACCTACTATAAAGATTGAAATTCCCAGAACCTTGGCAAGCTGCATCAGAACCTGGGTGGATTCCCTTACCTGGGATACCGAACCGGGCGCCGAGGAAACCTCTGTGCTGTACATGGTCTGGATTGAGTCTATGACACAGATGTCAGGTTTATCCGCACGAACCGCTTCCGAGACAATATCAAGGTCGGTTTCACACAAAAGACGCATATCTCCGGAAAATTTTCCGATGCGGTCCGCTCTCATTCTGATCTGAGCCTTTGATTCCTCTCCGGATACATACAAAACTTTCATGCCGGCAGCTGACATATTTCTGCACACCTGAAGAAGAAGTGTGGATTTACCTATTCCGGGATCACCGCCTATTAAAGTAAGAGAGCCTTTCATGACTCCGCCGCCGAGAACCCTGTCCAATTCTCCTATTCCGGATGAATCTCTCTTTCCTTCACTTAACGAAACTTCATTAAGCGAAGTGATATCGGCTCTCATCTTTCCGCCGGTACTTCCCTTTGCAGCCGATGATATGCGAAAAGAGGCACTCCCGGGATCAGCCTTAACTACAGGCTCTTCCACGAATGTATTCCATTCGTGGCATCCCGGGCACTGCCCCATCCATTTTGCCGATTCATATCCGCAGCTTTGGCAGAAATATACACTTGTCTGCTTAGCCTTAGCCATTCATCAAGCCTTCTTAACACTTACAAATGCTTTGCGGTTATCGGAAAGATCCAGTGAAAGAGAAAGCTTTCCGCCGAGTCCGGTCTTAACCGCGCCGGTCTCTTTACCGTCTTCTTTTACCTCGTAAAGGGTATCATCCGCAAGTCCGAGGGTAATTGAAACAGAACCCTTACCGCTTACGGTAAACTCCATTGAATCTGCTGTCTCTGTGAACTCCGTAACGGTGGTTCCGGGCACGGACTCATATACAAAAAGACCGTTCTTCTCAAATCTGGTGATATCCTCATAGGTCTTAACCTTGAGAAGATCCCCTCCGAAAGGGAAGTCCTCTACTTTCGTCTTCTCCTTAAGATGATGATCTCCGAAAGCAAGCTTTCCGTTTTCGTCCGTGTAAATAATCTCAGCCATTTTTTTAACCTCCGTTATTTTGTTTTCTTTGGCTTAGCGGATTTAAATACAATGTTTTCTCCCGAGCAGGAGCAGGTGACGCTGTCACCCGGTCTTATATTTTTCCTGAGGATTTCCTCTGCGAGTCTGTCCTCAACAACATTCTGCATTCCGCGCTTCAAAGGTCTTGCGCCCATCTTCTTGTCGGCATATTTATCGATAAGATATTTTTTGACGGAAGGTGCAAGTTTAAGATCTATATCCATCTGTTCCTTGCATCTGGCCGCCAGCTGAGAACCGAGGAGATCCACGATATCCTTGAGGTTCTGATCGCTGAGCTGACTGAAGACGACAATGTCATCTATTCTGTTGATGAATTCGGGTTTGAAAGATTTCTTGACCTCTTCCATTACTCCCGCTTTCATTCTCTCATAATCGGCCTTTTCTCCGCCGCTTGATGCACCGAATCCGAGATTCTTGGGATCGACGATCCTCTGTGCACCGGCATTTGAGGTCATTATGATGATCGTATTCTTAAAAGAAACCTTTCTGCCCTTGGAATCCGTCAGATGTCCGTCATCGAGAACCTGAAGCAGTATGTTGAATACATCCGGATGCGCTTTCTCGATCTCATCGAAGAGAACAACGGAATAAGGATTGTTCCTGATCTTATCGGTAAGCTGTCCGCCTTCGGAGAATCCTACATATCCCGGAGGAGATCCGATCATCTTGGTAGTTGAGAAGCTCTCCATATACTCGGACATATCGATCCTTATAAGGGAGTCTTCAGATCCGAACATAGCCTCCGCAAGTGCCTTTGAAAGCTCTGTTTTACCTACGCCGGTAGGTCCGAGGAACAGGAATGATCCGACAGGTCTCTTGGGATCCTTGAGTCCCACTCTTCCCCTTCTCATGGCTTTGGAGATGCCTTCAACAGCCTCTTCCTGTCCGATGACTCTCTTATGGAGAATTGACTCGAGCTTGAGAAGTCTGTCGCTTTCTTTTTCATTGAGCTTGGTAACGGGAATCTTGGTCCACATTGCAACAACCTTTGCAATGTCGTCCTCGCCGATGCTGCCCTTGCGGACATTCTTATTGGCCTCACTCTTTTTAAGAGCTTTATCATACTTTTTGATAAGCTCGTCCTGTTTTAACTTGATCTCACGTGCCTGAAGGAATGCTTCCATTCTGATGGATAGCTCGATCTGTCTGTCCATCTTGTTGATCTCGTCAAGGATGGACTTGTGCTTTTCGGGAACTTCAAGGCTCTTAAGATGCGCACTTGCCGCAGCTTCATCGATAAGGTCAATGGCCTTGTCGGGAAGATTTCTGTCGTTGATATACCTTGCGGAAAGTCTTACCGCAGCTTCGATGGCACCTGTTGTGATCTCGATATTGTGGTGATCTTCGTATTTATGCTTGATACCCTCAAGTATTCTTACGGTCTCTTCCTCGGTGGGTTCTTCAACCATAACGGGCTGGAAACGTCTCTCAAGAGCGGCATCCTTCTCCACATATTTGTGGTACTCGGCGATTGTTGTGGCACCGATAAGCTGAAGCTCTCCTCTTGCAAGTGAAGGCTTCATGATGTTGGAAGCATCGATGGATCCCTCGGCGCCGCCGGCACCGATAAGAGTATGGATCTCGTCAAGGAACAGGATAATGTTTCCGCTTTCCTCAACCTCTCTGATGACACGCTTAACACGCTCCTCGAATTCGCCGCGGTACTTGCTTCCTGCGACCATTCCGGGAAGATCCAGTGTGAGAAGTCTTTTGTTCTTAACGGTATCGGGAGCATCTCCTGATGCAATGAGCATTGCAAGACCTTCCACTACGGCGGTCTTACCTACACCTGGCTCACCGATAAGACAGGGATTGTTTTTGGTACGTCTTGAAAGAATCTGAATGATCCTCTTGATCTCATCTTTTCTGCCGATGACGGGATCGAGCTTTCCCTCTGCGGCAAGCTTGGTCAGATCTCTGGAATACTGACCGAGGATGGACATTTTATCCTCGCCGCCTTCGCCCCTCTGCATAAGATCTTCTCTTGCAAGTCTGGGATCCTGTCCCATAGCCGCAAGAGTATCGGCATAAACCTTCATGGGATTTATGCCCATTGTGGCAAGAAGTCTTACTGCGACATTCTCACCCTCTTTGATAAGGGACAGAAGTATATGCTCGGTTCCCACAAGCTCGCGGCCGAATCTTGCTGCGGTACGTGCAGCCTCTTCCAATATGCCTCTTGCTCTGGGGGAATATGTTTCCTTGGATTCTATGGCAAGCGCAGTATTGAAACTGATCATATCCCTGATCATGTTGGTAAGCTTGTCGGGGTCCACACCGTTAGATGCAAGAACCTTGCCTGCCATGCTGTCCGAATTAAGCACAAGTCCGAGAAGGATGTGCTCTGAACCTATATAACTCTGGTGAAGCTTACCTGCCCACTTCGTTGCGATCTGAAGTGAGATCTTTGCTTTTTCGGAATAATTACCTTCCACCTTGTTCTCCTGACTGATCCGATCTGTATTCTTCAAAGATCTGATCCACTAATTTGTGTACATCCTCGCGGGAGATATTTCTGCAGGATGCACGTGCGATATCAACCCTTAAGCTCTCTTTGAGCTCGGCCAGCGCATTGACCTTACCGGGATCGACGCTTATAACGGCGCCGCGTCTTCTGTCCACCTTGACATAGCCCTGCTGCCTGAGTACGGTATATGCCTTGTTTACGGTGTGCATATTAATGCCGATATCGTCGGCCAGCTGTCTTACCGAAGGAAGAGGATCGCCGTCGCATAATCTGGCTGCCGCGATTCCCATGATTATCTGATCACACAGCTGGTTGTATATGGCTTCGTCGCTGTTGAAATCTATCTCAATATACATCTCTTCCTCCTTTCCGTGCTGTTATATATAAGATATAACAAAGAGCCTGCCGGGTCAACAATTACAAGGCTTTTTAACCCTTTTTTTATATAAAAAACGGGACGGTTTAACACCGTCCCGCACATGGTTAAATTATTTGTCATCGTCGTCCCAGTTAAGGAATCCGAACTCGAATTCATCATCGTCATCGTCGACGAGCTGCTTTCTGTGATGGTCCTTAACAATAGGCTCTGACTGAGGTCTTGCACTTCTGTGAGGCTTCTTTTCGATGTACTCAACGGGCGCCTCATCCTCAGGTTCGGGCTCTCTTACTGCTTCACGAACGGGCTCTGCGGCTCTTCTGTCCTCTGCTGCCCTTCTCTCCTCGGCTCTTCTGTCAGCCTCGGCACTTCTTCTCTCGCCATCAGCGGGTCTTACGGTGTGTGAGCTCTGTCCTCTCTGAACATCAACGGATCTTCTCTCTCCGCTCTGTGCTCTTGCAGGTCTGTCGGAAGGCTGTCTCTCGGGCCTTGCAGCGCCTTCAGCGGGTCTTCTGCGCTCACCGGCAGCTTCTCTGCGTGTGCCTTCGCGTGATGCGGGACGGGATGAACGCTCACTTGAACGCTCGGGTCTTCTGCCTTCTCCGTGTCCTGCGATTCTCTTTGCTCTTTCCTTCTCAGCCTCTGCAAATGCAGCCCTGTCATCAAGATCCTTCCACTTCATGAAGAAGAATACTGCCGCTACGATGGTAGCTACAAGTACAAGGATCACAATGATGAGAATGGTTCTGAGTGACTTGATCTTGCCTTCCTGCTTCTCGAGAAGCTCTGCATTATGAGTGTTGGTCTCGAAAAGATTATCGATGTTGTACTGCTTGCCCTGCTCATAATCGAGAAGGAACCATCCGTCTGCCTGCTCCTGGGTATCCCAATGTTTCTGGATGGTAGTTTCTACAGTCTCGGTAGTGGTCTGAACGGGCTCTTCTTCGGGGCTTTCTGCGGAGGGCTCTTTAAGATCTCCGGAAAGTCTTACGTAATCGGATCTGATATAACCTGTGGTGCTTACTCCGTCCTTGGTAAATGAAAGATAATACCAGGTATTTCCGTCGGTTCCCTGCTTGGTTCCGGTAACGGTAAGGGTAAGTCCGTTGGCAGCCTTTGCAACGATCTCACTGTTGGTGGAAGCATCGGCTCTTACATTAACGTCTGCGGTAGTTGTTCCGCTGACGGGTTCTACCGGAGTGATTCCCTCTGCATTTGCAGTGGGAGGAGTGGTGGTCGTAGTAGTGGTTGTGGTGGTGTCGGCAGATCCCGAAGTAGTGGGAGTCGTTCCGTCGGTGATCTCTACGAGATCGGATCTGATGTAACCTGTGGTGGTTGCATTTACGGTGATCTCATACCAGATAAGACCGTCGGTTCCGGTTGTCTGGCTCTTGATCTCTACGGTATCACCCTTTGAAAGTGAAGCTACCGCATCGGATGTGGTGGATGCCGCAGACCTTACATTGGCTGTTGTTGCGGTAACCTTACCTGTGCTTGCAAATACGGTAAGAGCAAACTGCTTTCCGAATAATACGACAAGTACTGCTGCGACGATAAATATTGTCAGGGCCGTCTGTCTTATTTTCTTGCTGAGATTATTGGTTTCCATTTTACCTTTTTACCTCCGAACTCATGCTTCATCGATAGCTTTGCCGATGTCATGTCTCATGTACTTATTTTCAAAAGATACCCACTCGGTAGCATCATACGCATTCTTACGTGCTGTCTTAAGATCACTTCCGAGCGCGGTCACGCCGAGTACTCTTCCTCCGTTCGTAACGATCCTGCCGGCATCGTCGAATTTGGTTCCGGCATGGAAGCAGAATACATCGTCTCTGCCTTCGAATTTCTCAAGTCCCTCAATAGGAAATCCCTTCTCGTACTTAACGGGATATCCGTCACTTGCAAGGACTACGCATACTGCGGCATTGTCGGAGAACTTAAGATCAATCTGATCGAGCTTTCCGTCAATGCAGGCTTCGAAGACATCTATAATATCATTTTCAAGCCTGGGAAGCACAACCTGAGCCTCGGGATCGCCGAATCTTGCATTGTACTCGAGAACCCTGGGTCCCTTGGGAGTGAGCATAAGGCCGAAGAAGATAACTCCGTGGAAAGGCCTGCCCTCTGCAGCCATTGCATCAACCGTGGGCTGGAAAATGTATTTATCGCAGAAATCCGAAACTTCTTTGGTATAGAAGGGGCTGGGTGAGAAATTGCCCATTCCTCCGGTATTGAGTCCGGTATCTCCGTCTCCCGCTCTCTTGTGGTCCTGAGCGGAGGACATGATCTTGACTGTCTTGCCGTCGACAAAAGAAAGAACGCTTACTTCTCTTCCGGTCATGAATTCTTCGATGACCATTCTGTTTCCGGCGCTTCCGAACTTCTTGTCCTCCATGATCTCCTTAACTCCGGCTTCAGCCTGGGCAAGGTCTTCACAGATGAGAACTCCCTTTCCGAGAGCAAGTCCGTCAGCCTTAAGAACAATAGGGAAATCCGCCTTGGTTCTGAGATATTCGAGAGCCTTCTCGGCATCGTCGAAAGTTTCGTAAGCAGCGGTGGGAATGTTGTACTTTTTCATCAGATCCTTGGAGAAAGCCTTGCTGCCTTCAAGGATAGCTGCGTTCTTGCGGGGACCGAATGTTCTGAAGCCCGCATTTTCAAACTCATCAACAATTCCGCCTACAAGAGGATCGTCCGGTCCTATAACCACAAAATCGATCTCTTTTTCCTTGGCGAAAGCAACGAGCTTGTCAAATTCCATCACACCGATGGGAACACACTCCGCAATAGCTGCAATTCCTGCATTTCCGGGTGCGCAATAAAGCTTGGTGCATTTGGGGCTCTTTGAGATTGCACAAGCAATCGCATGCTCTCTTCCGCCACCACCGACTAAAAGTATTTTCATATCATGCCTTTCTGACGGCGCGGCCGTTTTCCATGACCAGGCGTCCGTTCGCAATATCATCTATAGCCTTGGGAAGCAGCTTCCATTCCGCTTCTTCCATAACTCTTCTCTGAAGCACTTCGGGAGTGTCGCCGTCAAGAACCCTTACCGGTATCTGATCGATGATGGGGCCTTCGTCCATACCCTCGTTTACGAAATGAACCGTAGCTCCGGTGATCTTAACTCCTCTCTCGAGCGCCTTCTCATGTACTTTGAGTCCGTAGTAACCGACTCCGCAAAAAGAAGGAATGAGCGAAGGATGAATGTTGATAATCTTACCGGGATAGACCTTGCACATCTCTTCGGGAATCCTTACGAGGAATCCTGCAAGTACTATCAGGTCGGGCTGCAGCTCTGCCAGTTTATCCATAAAAGCCTTGTGGAAATCATCCCTTACGGCATAATCCTTGGGTCTTACCACAAATGCGGGGATTCCTGCATTCGCAGCTCTTTCGAGACTCTTTACTCCGGGGTTGTTGCTGATAACTCCTACCAGCTCTGCTCCGGTGATGGAACCTTCTTTAACTCCGTCTATTATTGCCTGGAGGTTTGTTCCCCCTCCGCTTACACAGACGACAACTCTTAACATAAGGTCACACCCTTTTCTCCGGCGATTACGCTTCCTACGATATAAGCCTTCTCTCCGGCAGCCTTAAGGAGCTCGACAGCCTTGTCCGCATCTGCGGGATCAAGTGCAAGAACCATTCCGAGTCCCATATTGTAAGTGCTGTACATCATATTCTCTTCGATGGATCCGGTCTTCTGAATAAGTCCGAAGATGGGAGGGATGTCATAGCTGTTCTTATCGATCTTGGCATTGGTTCCCTCGGGAAGCATTCTGGGAATATTCTCAAAGAATCCTCCGCCGGTGATGTGGCTGCATCCCTTAACCTTAACTCCGCCGTTCTTAAGAGCCTTGAGCGCCTTTACATAGATTCTGGTGGGAGTAAGAAGAGCTTCGCCGAGAGTCTCACCGAGCTCGTCATAATACTTCTTAAGAGACTCCTCTGACATCTCGAATACTTTTCTGATAAGTGAGAATCCGTTTGAATGGATTCCGCTGGATCCGATTCCGACAAGTACATCGCCGGGCTTGATGCTCTCACCGGTGATGAGGTCCTTCTTATCAACCACACCTACGGAGAAGCCTGCAATATCATACTCTTCATCAGGCATCATTCCGGGATGTTCTGCAGTCTCACCGCCTACCAGTGAGCACTCTGCCATCTTACATCCTTCGGCAACTCCCTTAACGATCTCTGCGATCTTCTCGGGAATATTCTTGCCGCATGCGATGTAATCAAGGAAAAAGAGAGGCTCACCGCCCGCACACGCTACGTCATTAACGCACATTGCAACACAGTCGATACCGATGGTGTCATGCTTATCAAGAATAAATGCGGCCTTGAGTTTGGTTCCGACTCCGTCCGTTCCGGAAAGGAGTACGGGCTCTTCCATCCCCTTAAATGCTGCTGCGGAGAATGCTCCGGAGAATCCTCCGAGTCCTCCCATAACTTCGGGTCTGTTAGTCTCGCTTACACATTTTTTGATGAGCTCGACGGATCTGTAACCCGCTTCGATATCAACGCCTGCTGACTTGTAATCAAGTGCCATTTTGTCCACCTTTATAAAATAATTTATTTGTTCTCGAGGTATTTTTTGTATCCGATCTCCTGAAGCTTGGCATCCTTGTCCTGAACCTGCTTCTTAAGATCAGCGGAATACTTCTTAAGCTTTGCAAGAATCTTCTTGTCCGATGTGGCAAGGATCTTTGCTGCAAGGAGTCCCGCATTTGCTCCGCCGTTTATGGCAACTGTCGCTACGGGAATTCCGCTGGGCATCTGAACGATGGAATAGAGCGAATCTCTTCCGCCCAGTGAAGTGGTATGCATGGGAATACCGATAACGGGCATGGGGAAGATAGCCGCACACATTCCGGGAAGATGAGCTGCCATTCCGGCACCTGCGATTATTACCTTAAATCCCTTCTTCTCCGCAGATGATGCATATTCAAAAAAGACGTCCGGCTCTCTGTGAGCTGAGATAATGGTCATCTCATAGCCTATCCCCAGCTTATCAAGGATTTCCGCCGCCTTAGCCATTACGGGCATATCGGAATCGCTGCCCATGACTATGCCGACCACTGCTGCGGGCTTTTTCTTAGCTGTACTCATCACTGTCCTCCTAAGTCTTTTCCTAATAGAAAGTAAACCATAGGTATTTTACTAAAAATAGGGTATTCGTGCAAGTTTGTTAATCTATATTTAGTAATATCTTAAAGAAATAATAACAATATTTGGTACTAAAACACTTTTTTCACATGATTAAAGCTCCGGACATCATCCGAAGCTTTTGTTTACGTCTATGTGGGTATCCAGAGCAAAAATCCGGATATGATCAGTGCCGCGGAATTGAGGATTATCCCCGTTATTCCGGTAATTCTGAAACAGTCGGGAAGCCTGACTGCCATAACTCCCATAAACCATCCCACCAGGGAATAAAGAGTAGCCAGAAGACAGGCCGCTCCGAATCCCATGGGAACATCCCCGCCGAGCAGATAGCTGCTTCCGATCCCGTAAAAGAGAGAGATCAGCGCGATGATTCCCAATATTGCAGACATTATCCCGATATAGGGATGACGTCTGTTTGTAAACATATAAGATCTGCGCATTTTTTAAAACATTATCTTGGATCTGGATGAAAGGAGCTTGGCTCCGCTTACTACAAGCATAATGCCTGCACCGAGTCCGAGAATGATGGTGGCAATGCCGATGGCAAGATCCCATGCACCTGTTGCTCTGACTACTTTGTAAATCTTTTCTTCTTCCATATGTAACTCCTTAAGACTTGATTCTTATTTAGCACCGTAAAGTGAGTAGTATTCGTCGATTGCTTTCTTAAGCTCATCATCGATCCAGACCTTGCCCTGTCTCTCGGTATTGTACAGGTACTCGGTTACTTCGGCCATGGTTACGATGGCTGCAGCGTCGAATCCGTAGGTTGCCTTAATCTCATCGAGGGCGCTTCCATCGGAATGCAGTCCTTTTTCCATACGGTTAAGTGATACGATAAGGCCCTTGATCTCCACATTTGCCTGAGCCTTGATGATGGGATAAGTCTCCTCGATGGATTTTCCCGAAGTGGTAACATCCTCGATCATGATGACTTTGTCGCCGTCATTCAACTTGGATCCGAGGAGGATTCCGGTATCTCCGTGATCCTTGACCTCTTTTCTGTTTGAGCAGTATCTTACGTCCTTGCCGTAAAGCTTGGAATAAGCGATGGCAGTTGCGACTCCGAGAGGGATTCCCTTGTAAGCGGGTCCGAAGAGAACATCGAAATCATCTCCGAAATTGTCATGAATAGCCTTTGCATAGTATTCTCCGAGCCTTGAGAGCTGGCTTCCGGTAACATATGCTCCCGCATTCATGAAAAAGGGAGACTTTCTTCCGCTCTTGAGTGTGAAATCTCCGAATTTAAGAACCTGACTCTCGATCATAAAATCGATAAATTCCTGCTTATACTGTTCCATTAGCTTCCTCACTTGGTGACTTTTGTTTTTTGCGTGTTACATTTTAACAATTAAAGCCGCCCTTTTCAACCTTAATAAACAGTATTCCGCCCCCTTCCCCTCCCCGATATCGAAAAAGCCAAATATGTGGTAAAATATCTTTTACTGCCCGTAAAAATGGCAGACAGGAGGTTTAACATGATCAAATCGGAATTAAGTGAGATCAAAAAACTCTATACGCCCAAAAACTGCTCCGTAACCAGAATAGCCGGCTGTTACGTTGACGGAGAAAAGAATAAGAAAGCTACATTTGTAAAACCGTTCACTTCCCTTCCTGAGGAAGAGACCTATAAATATTTCGATATCTTCAAAAAGGCTCTCTCGGGAACCGTCGGAAAAAGCGCACTTACGCTGGACATCACAAATGAAGCCGAAAAAGAAGGTGGACAGCAGGATTTCCTGTTAAAGCTCAGAGACTCGGCTCTTCAGGACGAAGAACTTCTGGATGATTACTACAACCGCATAATCTCCTCTCTCGAATATGTTGGAAATTATCTCATCCTTGTCGCACACGATATTTACGACATCCCCCAGAAGACCAGGGACGGCTCGGTTAACGAAGATGCATCCGAGGATATATATAATTACATCTTCACCGTCATATGCCCCGTGGATCTGACGGATGCGGGACTCTCCTACGATCCGAAGACCAATGAATTCCACGACCGGAAAAGAGACTGGATCGTAAAGCTTCCCATGCTGGGATACCTCTTCCCAGCATTTAACGACAGAAATGCGGACATCCACTCGATAATGTATTATTCCAAGGATTCCGAGAACCTGAACGAGCAGTTCATCGAGCTTATGCTCGGTGCGGGAGAACCCATGAGTGCCGTATCCCAGAAGGAAACCTTTGAAGCCATCGTCGAGGAAACACTGGGAGATGAATGTAAATTCAGCAGTGTAAAGAACATTCACGAAGAAATGTCCAGAATGATCGCAGATAACAAAGAACAGCTCCTTCCTCTGACCATGGAAAAGCATGACATCAGGAACCTTCTCGAAGCAAGCGGATCGAGTAACGAGAAGATGGATTCTTTTAACGATAAATACGAAAAGATCTCTCCCGAAGACAAGCCCCTTATGATGAGCAATGTTTTCAACTCAAGATCCTTCGATGTAAGAACCCCCGATGTCGTAGTCAAAGTAAAGCCCGACAGAACAGACCTTGTAAACGAAAAGTCCGTTGACGGCAAAGATTGTCTCGTTATCGAATTAAACGGAGAAGTCGTTGTTAACGGAATCAACGTTAGATCGGATTCGGAGGCATGATATGAATAAAGTAGCGATTTTCCTTGCAGACGGTTTTGAAGAAATCGAAGGACTTACCGTAGTAGACATCGTAAGACGTGCCGGAATAGATATCGATATGATCTCAATAAACGGAAGACTCGAGGTAAACGGATCTCACGGCATACAGGTAAAGGCTGACAAGATCATAGCCGATATAAATAAGGATGAATACACCATGCTCGTTCTCCCCGGAGGAAAGGTGGGTACGGAAAACCTTGAAGCCTGCGGAGACCTTCTGGACATCATCGGAAATTTCTACGGTGCCGGAAAATACATCGCAGCCATCTGCGCGGCACCCAGCATCTTTGCCCACAGAGGATACCTCAGGGGCAGAAAAGCAACAAGCCATCCTTCTTTTGAATCACACCTTGAAGAAGGCGGCGCCGTAGTAACCCACTCTCCCGTGGAAATCGACTCGGGGATCATCACAGGTCAGGGAATGGGTGCATCAATTGATTTTGCACTGGCCATCACAGGAATATGTGCAGGAAGGGAAGAAGCCGTAAAGATAGCAAAGGCAATAGTTCATCAATCGCCCGCGTTCTGATAAGGCAGTTATAAAAATGGAAATAGAAAGAAAATTCTTAATAGACAAATTACCGGATGATATTGAAAGTTATCCGTTTCACTTAATAGAGCAGGCTTATCTGTGTACCAATCCCGTAGTCAGGATCAGACGTGAGGATGATGACTTCATTCTCACATACAAAGGATCCGGACTCATGCAGAGAGAAGAAGCAAATCTTCCGCTTACATCGGAAGGCTATTACCATCTCCTTACAAAAGCTGACGGCAATGTCATTTCCAAGAAAAGATATCTCATCCCCCTGGAGCATCCCCAGGTAATCGAAGGAACTCCCAAGCCCCCCGATGAGTATTCACTCCTCATAGAGCTGGACGTATTTGATAAGCCCTTTGCACCTCTCATGATCGCAGAGGTCGAATTCGGAAGTATAGAAGCCGCTCAGAACTTCCTTCCTCCCGAATGGTTCGGCCGCGACGTAACATATGAGCCCAAGTATCACAACTCTGATATGGCAATGACGGATAATTTCAATTTAGACGATACCGAAGAAGAAGCATAATAATACCCCCGCAGCCAATCAGTTGCGGGGGGTATTTTGTATTTATCTGGGTGCTGTCATATTGTCTCTTCCGTAGAGCTTAACCAGCTTGTTCATTCTCTTCGAAAGCTTTTCGCTCCAGTCGGAGTAGGTGCATCTCCACTTCCAGTTATCTCCGAGAGTTGAAGGAGTGTTGGTCCTTGCTTCGTTATCAAGTTCCAGATAATCCTGAATGGGAATTATGCAGGTGTCCGCAACAGATGCAAAGCACTCTCTGATGATAGCTGTGGGAAGATCGCTTCTCTTCTTGACTCCGGTATATTTCATCGCATACTTCGCTGTCTTCTTTTCACAGTTAAGTGACCAGTGAAGAATGGTATCGTTGTCATGAGTTCCGGTATATACAACGAAATTCCTGTCGTAATTGTGAGGAGCATGTTCACTGTTTGCGGAAGGGTCAAAACCGAATTGTGCGATCTTCATTCCCGGGAATCCCGTCTTCTCAACCATCCTGATAACTCCGTCGGTTAAGAATCCAAGATCCTCTGCGATAACGGGTCTGTCGCCGAGCTGACGTTTCATCTCCGCAAAGAATTCAAATCCGGGACCCTTTACCCACTTGCCTCCGCGTGCATTCTTATCTCCGTAAGGCACCGACCAGTATGAATAAAAACCTCTGAAGTGGTCTATACGGACGATATCATACATATCAAAACAGGCTTTAAGCCTTCTCATCCACCACTTATATTCCGTCTTCTTGTGATAATCCCAGTCATAAAGCGGATTGCCCCAGAGCTGGCCGTCTTCTGTAAAACAATCGGGAGGACATCCCGCAACCGCAGTAGGATAACCCTTTTCATCAAGCTGGAACAGTTTAGGATCCGACCAGGTGTCCGCTCCGTCGGGAGCAACATATATCGGGATATCTCCGATGATCAAAATGCCGTTGTCATTGGCATACTTTTTAAGCTTCTTCCACTGTGAATCAAATTCGAACTGCTGGAACATATAGAATCCGATATCGGAAGCAAGAAGCTTGGTGTACTTCTCCATAGCCTTCTTATCACGGAGTCTTATATCGTCGTCCCAGAGAAGATAACTCTTTCCTCCGAAATGATTCTTAAGAGCCATGTAGAGAGCATAATCATTCAGCCAGGATTTATTCTTCTTGCAGAAAGACATAAAGTCCTTATCCTGTAAAAGTCCTGCCTTAACAGCCCTCGTATAAGCCTTTCTGAGGATTGCAAAACGGGAAGTGAACATCTTCTCGTAGTCCACATATCTGACGCTTCCGCCCCAGTCGAGTGCATCGCATTCGGACTTTCTTATGAGGCCTTTTTCGATAAGGACATTGAGATCTATGAAATACGGGTTACCCGCAAATGTAGAGAAACTCTGATAAGGAGAATCTCCGTATCCGGTGGGGCCAAGTGGCAGGATCTGCCAATAAGACTGACCCGATGCTTTCAGATAATCGATCCAGTCATATGCCGCTTTTCCGAATGTTCCGATGCCGTATTCCGAAGGAAGTGACGAAACCGGAAGAAGTATACCCGCTCTTCTGATATGTTCCTGTTTAGCCATAATTATTCTCCCAAAATAGGAAACCGTTTTCCTATTTGCTATTGTAGTCTACCGTTTTGATTTAAGCAAGAATTTTTTTTATTTTTCGCGGGATCTTTCAAAGAGGATCACAGACATAAGAACCGGAAGCGATAATATGATCGGATACATATATCTCAAATAGACAAGCGGTCCGAAGAAAAGCGTAGCCATATAAAACAAAGGATAGGTAAGAAGAAGCCATCCCTTGCGGTTCTTCTTCCATATTGCGGCAAATACCGTAAATATAAAAAGCCAGAAATAAAAGGCCGGTCTGAAGAGCTGATTCAATAAAGGCCATGTAAAGAATGCATTTTCATTAATGACCTGCTCGTAATAGCTTCTGACTCCGGGGGCATAACAGGTTTCCGTCACGCCGTCCTCAAGACCGAAGGTACAGTTGTAGGTATGAAGAAGTCCTTTACCTGTCTCCGCTCCCACGCCAAAAACTTCCGCATACATTTTATCCGGAAGATACCAGTAGCCTTTATTCAGGAACAGGAACGCATCGATGTATTCATTGGGATAAGCAAGTCCCAGACTCTTCCACTCTTCGAAAAATCCGCTGACGCCTCCGCCCCACACTTCAGTACGGTAACCGCTGTAGTTCTTGACACAGTCGGAGCAATAAGGCGTATAGCCGATGCCGTCCATCTCAAGAGGAAGGAGCTTGCAGATCATCTCATACTGCTCCTGTGTCAGATTATCTTTCTGATTAACATATGTTCTCATAACCTGCATCATGGGAACGCTGTACATTTCGGAATTGTTGCCCTTGATACATTTGAAACCGTAGAGCATAGCATTGTGTGCTCCGAGTCCCGATGCGATACAGATGATGATAAGAACCGCGGACAGGATCTTATCCCGTATTTTTTTCTCATAGATAAGAAATCCGACGATCAGGAAAACCATGGCATAAACCGAATTCTTCCTGAAGGTTATATTCAAAACCGCCGTAAGGATTATGGCAATATCAAGAGGGATTGATTTCTTCTGCGACCTTTCGTAAAGAAGGCATATAAACAATACGAAGAATGCGGAAAAGAAAACATCCTTGGTCATAATCACCGATATAAGTTCATGCATGGGAAGAAGTGCATAAAGAACCGCAAAAACGGGGAAAAGGAAAGTCCTGCCGGTGACTCTTACCATAAAAGAAATCGTGTACGCCAAAATAGCGGACGTAACCGCAACCTGGAAAATGCAAAGCAGTGCCATTCCGGTTTCAACGCTTCCGAGCTTTGTTCCTATCAGATAAAAGATCCTGATAACTTCCGTATGGATAAGAGGCTGATAATCATAAAACCAAACATGTCCCCTTGAAGCCTCTATATACTGTCTTCCGAAATCATAGGACATTACCGCAGGGTAATATGCGAGAAATACGGGAATGCGGCAAATTAAGATAGCGATAAATGAAATCAAAAATACTTTGCGTGATCCGGCTTTCGGCTTGTCACCGGTCTTGCCCTTTGATGCGCCTGATTTTTCCATAAACATGAATGCGGAATAAGCTATCAGTCCCGCAGGAATCATGATAAGAAGAGCAAGCAGAAAGATCTTAAACTTCCCCGAAATTCCCGGAAGTGTCATGTTATATTTTTCAAGCTGATATCCGAGAACATATGAAAGACCGACCAGAAATCCGTATATGCCGGAAAAAACCGCAGTTCTGCGGCTGAAGTGATAATTCTTTTTTATAAAGTCCCTGACTTTGTTCATGACTGAATCTTCCCTGAATTTATTCTGTAAATGACCCAGTACATAATACCATAAATAAAAAGAAGCCGCATATAATGCGACTTCCTATTGTTTATGCGTTTAATGAAAATGTAACCCGGACAATTTATTTACCGCGTAATTTTCTGTATCTTGCGCGTATCGGCAGAAGCAGTGCCAGAAGATTAACTATCACGAAATAAAATCCGCCATACTTTTTATGGGTATAAATTAGATATATAAGATCAAAAACAATACAGGTGATCGAACCGCATAAAAAGGATGCTCTGCTTACCAGAAGCTTACACAAAGCGCGGTTTGCAAAACCGAGAATCAGTCCGTACATGAGGAGAAAAGACGAAGCGACAACAGCGATTGTCTCCCTATCCCAGGGAAGAACCGCATGCCAGAAAAAATCATTGGCGGGCGCAAGCGGTAACAAAGCCATTAAAAGCCCTGTTATTGCAAGGATGTAAATGATGGTCTTAATAACTCTGGTCTTATTGATATTCATTTTAGGGTACCGCTAAAACTGCAAAACTCCGTTATAAACAAAAAACCCCGAAAAATTCGGGGTTTCCCAGTGAGACACGAGGGAATCGAACCCTCGACAACTTGATTAAAAGTCAAGTGCTCTACCGACTGAGCTAGTGTCTCATATACAGGGCTAGCGGGATTCGAACCCACGAGTGCAGCAGTCAAAGTGCTGTGCCTTACCGCTTGGCGATAGCCCTACGGCCGGTCCGAACTAGTTACCTGCGGTCATAAAAAAACGCCTGTTGGCGAGGGTGGGTAGAGGGACTCGAACCCTCGACCTTCAGAACCACAATCTGACGCGCTAACCAACTGTGCTACACCCACCATAACGTGCCCGAAGGGATTCGAACCCCCGACCCACGGCTTAGAAGGCCGTTGCTCTATCCAGCTGAGCTACGGACACAAAACAGACAACGATTATATTATCCAAAATGAATCGTCATGTCAAGGAAAAAAACAATGATTTTTTACTTTTTTCAAAGACATTTTTCCCTCAGGAAAATTAATTATCGATATTGTTCACGCTGTCGTCGTAAATAGTCTTCCACGCTTCGTCCCTGGGAGGATTTGCATAGGGATTCTGAGCGGATGCAGAAGCCGCACTCTGATCATATGCATTCTGTGCATATGTCGTCTCGGAATAGGGATTTTGCTGATAATTATTCTGTGCGTAATTGTTCTGCTGATAGTTGGTTTGCTGATAGGGGTTCTGCTGATAGGGGTTCTGCTGATAGGGGTTCTGCTGGTAGGGGTTCTGCTGGTAGGGGTTCTGCTGGTAGGGGTTCTGCTGATAAGGATTCTGTCTGTAAGGATCCTGAGCCTGACCGCCCTGTCCGTTATAGCCCTGCGTAGCGGATAAACCGTTCTTGTGATGAATATTCTTGGAAAGACCGATTATCATGTAGAAAATCGCGGGAAGGAAAAATATACCTACCGCATATCCTCCGCTGATGTTAAATGTCTTGGTAAGGTTTACCGCATTGATTATCCTGAGTACCAGACCGATGACCGAAGCCACGCCGATGATCACCAGCATTGCAAAGATCGAGCCTGCCGAACCGTACAGGCCGGTTTCAAAATTACTGATCATAGTAAAGATCGAATAAAAGAAAGTAATAATAAGGATAAAGACCATTAATGTAGAGGTAAGTGCAGTGACCAGATACAGCCAGAAAAGCTTCTTCATATCCGCAATCTTATAAAGCAGGTATGTTCTGTAATAAGGAATAAGAGACCCCCATCCGTTCTCACCCGCCTTTTCAAACATAGCCCACATTCCGACTATTGTAAGAACGCCCATTGCAAATCTCAGGAAATTAAAGAAGCTGGATGCATAAGTCCAACCCTCTGCAGCACTCGAAAATTCCTCAAGAAATCTCTCCAACTGAAACGATGATGAATAGCTCATTTATCAGTTCTCCTCCTTAGTGGCCTATCACATAATATACGATATACACAATTACGATTATCCAGAATATCGTAGCAAAAGGCTGGCTTAATAAAACTCCCAGTATCTTAAAAGGCAGCTTTATGGCCTTTGCAAGGAGTTTAAGTATTGTCCAGATTATCGCCAGAACTATAAAGATAACAAGTAAAGTAAACATTTATTTTTCCTCCGCCCAAAAATGGGGACGGCCGGAAAGCCGTCCCCATGATAATATCATGTATTTTACTTATATGCCAAGAACACATCATCTATCGTTCCCCAGCCGCCTGCTGCGCCCGATACAACGATCTCAAGAGTGATCTTATCTCCTGCACCGGCCTCCAGGGAAGGTATGCCGGAATCACCTATTGAACCTGTCTCCTGCCATTTCTGCCATCCCGCAAGTGTTACGCTTCCTTCGACGGATGCGCCCGTGGATTCGTTCGTGACAACGATCTTAACTATGTGACCGTCTCCCATATCGCCGCCCTGTGCCTTCATTGAAAAGACCAGTTCTCCGTCAGCACCTGCTGTAATACTCTGGGAAGCGGTAAAAGAAACCTGACCCTCACTCCAGAAATGAAGCGAATAATCCCCTCTGTACGGATCGTCTGTCGTAATTCCTGCCATCGGATCGCTTATGGTCCATCCGGTCGCATCTCCTCTTTCCATATCACCGTTAATAAGAAGATTTTCCGGAAGTATATTTACCTTGATCATTACTTTTCTGGGAGTTCCGTCGCTGCCGGGTATCTCATCGGTTATCGTGCAATGGGCGGTATACTCTCCGACTTCCGTAATTCCGGCAAGTTCTTCTTCATCCCATTCGACGTTAAAAGTAAGTCTCTGCTTGTTATCAAGCTCTCCTCTTACCGTCATGGGCAGGTAATCGTGTATATCCTCTCCGTATTCAAGAGAAATGGGCGCAGGCATGATTATCTGGGATAGAGTAAGTCCCTCAGCTTCATGACCCTCTCTCATATATCTGAAGGTATTGAGCGAATCCAGTGCATATCCCGCAAAATCAAACAATGCCTGATTATCGACAGCGCTTCCTCCGTAATAAACTCCGGCGTCCGCAGGATCGTAAACGGAAGCATAGCTTGATGCCCAACCGGAGCCGTACTTTTCCCATGCCTTTCTGTTGGCTTCAAGCACCTTATCAGCATCACGTCCCTGGGGATTGTAATAGTTGACGGGAATCCATGCAGGTTCCCAGTATAAACACCCGAGAGCGGCATCACCTACATCCGCGATAGCCTGAGTTACGGAAGATATTTCATCGGCCTGTCCCTGAACACTGAAGCTGTAATAAGGATTATCAGAATTCTCTTCATGAGAAACCGTATTGCCGTTTCCGTCACCGTCTTCAAGAGTATATGCCCAGGAGGTTTCGAGAACCATTACACGCTTTCCGGTAATGTCAGCAATCTCCTTCATGACAGAAGTAAGATTCTCGAGACTTCCGTGCCAACAGGGATAATAAGAGGTTCCGAAAATATCGTAGTCCACATTGTAATCCGCAAGATGTTTTGCGTATGTAACGTAATCGTGTTCAGGATTAGAATAGTGAACCGCGATCAGGGCGTCGGAAAATACTTCTCTTATGGCTCTGCTTCCTGCGTTGTAAAGAGAACATCTTTCGGCCCATCCCGTTTCACCGCTCATTCCGTTGTCGGTTTCATTTCCCACGGAAACAATGGTCACGTTGACTCCGGCATCCTTAAGCTTTGTAAGTGATTCTCTGGTAAAGCTCTCCAGCGCGGCTTCCTTCTCATCGTCGGACATGACAAGCCATGCCTTGGGTGTCATCTGCTTGTTTGGATCAGCCCAAAAGTCGGAATAGTGAAAATCTATCATTACCTGAAGTCCGGCTTTTGTAGCGCTTTGTCCCATGGTAACTGCCGCCTGAGTGTCACAGTTTCCTCCGCCGTATCCTCTTCCTTTGTCATCATAAGGATCATTCCAGACCCTGAACCTGACGATGTCCATTCCGCTGCTTTTCAAAAGCGCAAAGAAACCGTCCATATCGAGCTTATTGCCGTCATAATCGTAATAAACAGCCCCGCTCTTATCTATGGACAGGTACGAACTAACATCCGCCCCCATGAGGAAATCAGAGGGCAGATTATCAATTCTTGAAACCGATACGGATATTTCCCTGTCGGTCGTTGTGATCAGATCCGCACACTTGGGAAGCGTGTTGTCATTTCCGCATCCCGTAAGCAGAAGAACGGAACATAATAAAGCAGCCAGTTTTCTTTTCATAATGATCCACCAAAATAGTTTATTTTCAAAAAAGACCGTACGCATAAAACGCACGGTCTTTTGAATTCGGATAAGTTTCAGCCCTTGACTGCACCGCCGGTGATTCCTTCGACGTAGTACTTCTGAAGGAACATGAACAGTACGGTTACGGGGATTGCTACTACAATACCGCCTGCGCAGAATCTGGTGAAGAATCCCTGATAGTCATTGGTCCATACCCAGTTCTGAAGGGATACTGCTACATTGTAGCTTGCGCTGTGTCCGAAGGCAACATATGAAGCAAAGATGTAATCACACCAGGGAGCCATGAATGCAACCAGTGCGGTATAGATTACGATGGGCTTGGAAAGAGGAAGGATCATCTGGAACATGATCTGTGCTCTTGTAGCTCCGTCGATACGTGCCGCTTCATCGAGTGATTTGGGAACGGTATCGAAGTAACCTTTACATACATAATAACCCATTCCGGATGATGCCATACCGATAAGGATGAGTCCGGGAACGGCGCCTGCCTGGGTCAGTCCCATGATCTTAAGCAGGAAGTACAGACAGATCATAGTTAAGAATCCGGGGAACATTCCGAGGATCAGCCATGTCTTCATAAGGAACTCTCTTCCGGTGAATCTGAATCTGGAAAGAGCATATGCGACACAGATAACTATGATGGTCTGAAGCACCGCAAGGCTGAGTGCAATGATAAATGAGTTCATATACCATCTGGGGAACTGGCACTCGCCGTTAAACAGGAAGATATATGAATCAAGCGAAAACTGCTTAGGCACAAGGTATCCGACCATTCCGCCGAACTCGGTCTTGTATGATCTGAAGGACTGCAGAACAAGTCCCACAAACGGGAACAGCCAGATTACGCTGATAAGTATCAAAGCTATATATGTGAAGAAATTTCCTATTTTCTGTTTTTTACTCATTATTGGAAGCCCTCCTCATCTTTAACCGAAGGCAACATACCGTATACGACAAGGGAAACGACTGCCGTAACCAGGAATACCATGATACCGATGACCGCTGCGGTCTTATAGTCGTTGTTCGTAACGGTAACGGTATAAAGCCATGTAACAAGAAGGTCCGTAGATCCTGCCGCCTTGGCAAGACCCATGCTCTTGGGCTGTCCTTTGTTGAGCAGGAAGATAATGTTGAAGTTGTTCAGGTTACCGATGTAGCTGGTAAGAAGGTAAGGACCGGTAATGAACATCATATAAGGAAGAGTGATCTTCCTGAAGCTCTGGAAAGCGCTTGCTCCGTCGATCCTTGCGGATTCATAAAGGTCTGCGGGGATGTTCATCAAAAGGCCTGTGGTAATGAGCATCATATAAGGGATACCGACCCAGAGATTGATGATTATGATCAATACTCTCGCATAGTTTGCATCCGTCCAGAAAGGAATTGCCCTTTCGATTATTCCGTGATCCATGAGGAAGAGGTTGATAAGACCGTCTGCCGCGAAAAGCTTTCCAATGTACAGAAGGCTTACGATCTGAGGAACCGCGATGGTGGTTACCAGAATGGTTCTCCATAATTTCTTCAGCTTGATACCTTTACGGTTGATAAGGATCGCTACTGCCATTCCCAGGAAGTAATTGAGGAATGTTGCAAAGAATGCCCAGATGAGTGTCCAGCCCAGTACCCTGAAGAAAGTGGATCCGAGTCCGCCTCCTCCGAAGTTGAGGAGTTCCTTGAAGTTATCAAATCCTACCCAGTGGAAAAGAGCTGCGGGAGGAGTATGTTCTTTATCATAGTTGGTGAATGCAACACAGATCATGAAGATTATCGGAATTACGGTGAAAACGAAAATTCCGATTACGGGAATTGTAAGGATGGTCTGTGCAAAATTCTTATCGAAGAGATTTCTCCAGTCTTCGATATTCTTGGGAAGAGTTCTGCCCTCGGCAAGTCTCTTCTCGCACTTGTAGCTGTCTGTGACATTCAGGCACCACAGTATGATCAGTCCGATAACCGCAAAAATAGTGAGTATACCGTATAACAATATGAAGAAGCTGTTATCGCCGTAGGAAATGGTTCCGTCGGGATTATAGCCTCCGCTGGAAGTTCCGAGTGTTCCGAGCTTGGTAAGATACTGCCAGCCGAAACCGAATATTACATAAAGGAGAGCAGCTTCACCCGCAAGAAAAGCAAATCCCCTCAGGAACTGCTTTCTGAGGAAATGTGCAAAACCGAATATGACCATGGAAACCTTGGTCTTCCAGCTGCTATGGGTTATTGCTTCTCCGATTCCCTTTCCGTTCCGGGATACAATCTGCCCGAATTCCTGAAAGGCTTTTTTTGTTTTATCAAGCTTTTCCATAGGTGAATCCCTCCGGGAAAAATACACTAGTCTTTTCTAAAAGAGGCAGGGAGCCGAAGGTCCCCTGCCCCGATAAATACTAAAACCGGTCGTCTGAAACGTATCCGCTTATTTCAATACTTACTGGCAATAACTTGAACAGGTATCCTGGAAGTCCTGAAGCACCTGTAAAAGCTCTGCATCACTGGCATTGTCATAATCACCTGCGATGATGGAATCGCCGAGAGCGGTAGCAAGTGACCAGTAATCTCCGGGATACTGTCCCTGAGGTACGGTAAATGCAAGCTGCTGTCCGAGAGCTGAAAGAGCTGCGTCGGAGGTAACCTTGTCAGATGCCTGAGCAGTAAGGTTTGAAGGTCCCCAGCCTACCTCGTCGTAACGAGCGAGCTGAACTTCTGCGGATGAGAGATACTTAGCGATTTCCTTGCAAGCCTCGAGCTTGTCCTTGTCGGTCTGAGGCTTAACACCAAGAAGCTTAAATCCGCCGAATCCGGAAAGCTGAACGCCGCCTACGGTAGGAAGCTTAGCTGCTGCATAGTTATCTCCGAAGAGATCCTTAGCTGCGCCTGAATCCCAGGTTCCGTCAACGATCGCACCAACATTGGTAGCGTTGCTGATGGATGATCCGTTTACGAATGCGGGAGACTTGTGAAGAGCGATGATGTTCTTAAGAGCAACAACGCCTGCCTCTGATGCATAGTTGGAGTTGCATGCGGTGAAAGCACCGGTAGCATCGGTATCATAGGTAAGGGTACATCCGTTGTCTCCGAAGAAGAAAGCGGGCTGATACCAGCCTGAGTTGATCTCCATGTAGAAGCTCTTGCCTGCGTTCTCACAATCCTTAACGATTCCCTCAAGGGTGGAAGGATCGGAAATTACAGACTTGTCATAATAAAGGAAATATCCGTTGTCGGAAGTGATGGGATAAGCATAGGTGATATCGCCAACCTTAGCTGCTCCTACAGATCCTGCATCGTTCTGCTCTGCTACCCAAGCTGCATCTGCATCACCGATAGGGGTGATAGCCTGTGCTGCAACGAGACGGGAAAGCTGATCCTGAGGGAATCCGTAGATGTCAGCACCTGCTTCAACGTCAGTAAGCATGTTGGTAGCTGCATCGCCCTCACCGACGGGCTCGACGATAATGGTGTAACCTGAGTACTGGGGATTTGCCTGCTGGAATGCAGCAACCTGAGTCTTGGTAAACTCAACTACATTATCAGCAACCCAAATCTTGATCTCTCCTGTTGCCTTACCGCATCCTGCGAGTGAGGTGAGAGAGCTTGCTACGAGTCCCGCGCTGAGAGCAAGACTAAGTAACTTTCTTTTCATAATTTTTCCTCCGTTTCATTATCCGGCGTGACCTTTCGGAACCACTCCGAAAAACGTTTTCGCGCCTTTACAGTCACGAATATATCACATAAAAAACAAAAAGAAAACGTTTTTTTGAAAATTTTTTTATGAATTTTGACGAACTTGGAAACTCATAACCGGCATTCCGTTCCCGAAACGAAGACAAATTCACTATTTTCGCGGAAAACCGAGTGCTTTATTTTATTAAAGTTTTTTGACATAAATTCTTTCGAAAGGTAAAATTTTTTTAATAAAAAAATATACGGTCCCTCATAAAGGGACCGAAAGGAAACAGATGAGTTCACAATCCAAAAAGAAAAAACAGACCGCAAAGTCTGTATCTTCAAGAAAGAGAATCTTCGAGATAATTCAGATAGGAAGCAGGTCCGATGTGCCCAGCTTCTTATTCGATGCGCTTCTTATCACGATTGTCATACTGAATATCCTCTCTCTCATACTCGAATCCTTTGAACAGCTGGCATTCATGAAGGGAGTATTTGACTTCCTGGACGTTATAAGCATTGTCTTTTTTATGATCGAGTATTTCCTGAGAATATTTACTGCTGATTATCTGTATCCCGGTGAATCAAAACCTAAGGCTGTATGGAAGTTTGTAACAAGTCTCGACGGAATCATAGAGCTTCTTACCATACTCCCTTTCTACTATCTGTCCGGATTCGTAGTATTCAGACTACTGAGAGTTGCAAGAATCCTGAGACTGTTCAAGATCAATTCCACTTACGATTCATTTCACGTTATCCTGTCCGTATTCAAAGACAGAATAGATCAGATATTATCCTCGGTCCTGATAATCCTGATCCTTATGCTCTCATCAAGTTTGTGTATGTATTCCGTAGAACATGAAATTCAGCCCGATGCTTTTCCCAATGCACTCTCCGGACTGTGGTGGGCTGCGACAACCATATTTACCGTAGGATACGGAGACGTCTATCCCATCACATTAATCGGTAAAACAATCGGTGTCTTTATCGACTTCCTTGCCATGGCAGTGGTCGCCATTCCCACCGGCATCATCTCTGCAGGATTCGTTGAGAAATATACAGCTATCAGAAGAAACCAGGCAAAGGGCGAAGAAAGAGCCGGTCTCATCACCATCACCGTCAATCCCGACATGCCCTATGTTAACAAGAGCATCGGATACCTGGAGGATAACGAAGACACAGACATCCTGGTACTCATAAGGGACGGAGTCACGGGAGTCCCCACTAGAAACATCATCTTAAAATCCGGCGACATCCTCGTCTGCAGAAGAACAGATTAAGCTGTCTCCGTATTCTCCGGGAAAGCGGAGCACCATATAGCAGCAAAGGCATCAAAATAGCATAGGCTTCATATAACAGTAAAGGCATCAAAAGTCACGTTATTCTTAACTTTTGATGCCTTTTTCCTATGCGCAATCGGGCAGAAGCATCAATTTCCACGATTTCCCGCGGTTTTGATGCTTTTTACCATGGATTCTTCCTCCGGAAGCATCAATTCCCGTATTTTCTCGCTGTTTCGATGCTTTTTCTCTAGGATCCTTCGAGCAAAAGCATCAATTCCTATGATTTCCGCAGTTTTCGATGCTTTTCCCCCGGACATTGTTTCAGATTGGAACCGCGTTTAATTCTTCAAACTCTTGGACATAAACAACAGCAGGTCATCATCGTTAACGCAGGGCGCATACTGATCCAATACCTTCCCCTGATACCACACTCCGCTTCCATCCGGAATGTATCCGCGCTTTACGTATATCCGCTGCGCCGGACCGTAACCCGAATGAACTCCCACAGCCAAAAAAACAGTATCTGAGATTTTGGATGCTTCACTTTCAGCAAAATCAAGAAGTTTCGTTCCGATACCCTTCCCATGGATATCAAAGAAAACCGTCAGATCCACGATCTCAGGAATATCCTTCCCAGCCCAAGGTCCTTCCGATGGATGCAGAACCAGCGTGCACTGACCCTTCACATCACCATCATACTCGGCGATAAATACAAGTCTAACGCCTTCCTCCTGCTCCCTGTAATAGCTCTCGTAAGTTTCTATCTCTGGATGCCATCCATAAGACAAATACGTATCATACAGTACCTTTGCATCCTCCGGCACCATACTACGTATTTTAATCCTGCCGTCATCAAAATATGTTTTCATCTTCTATTCCCTTTACGGAAAACTCATGTCGTCGCTATCAAACTATACTATAAAAATATCCTTAAGCACATACCCAAGGATATTTTTCTGAATGCGGATGAAGGGGCGCATGACGTCCTGTGGACGTCAGAATTGCGCCGACCGGAGCAGAGCGAAGATCGAACCATGGGTTCGGGAACGCATCTGCGTTCCCGAAAAAGAAAGACCTCGGGATTTATCCCGGGGTCTTTCTTTTTCTTGAATGCGGATGAAGGGACTCGAACCCACACGCTTGCGCACAAGAACCTAAATCTTGCATGTCTACCAATTCCATCACATCCGCGTATATAATGCGGCATAAAAGCCACCACATGATATTACCACAATTGCACGATAATCCCAAATAAAAACTTGGGATTATCAATCTTTTTCGCGAAGGCCCCGAAACACATCCAGGAGCATGCGATACCCTCTCATGGAAGCGGTGAACATCAGAATATAATAAGGCAGAATGTATCTTGCTTTTGCTTCCCAGATGACGCTGAACAAAAATCCGCCTATTATGGTCACCGCAAATATATGCCACGTAAGGTCACCTTTTTTCCCTATCGAAAACAGGAAATAAAACAGCATTCCGGCAAAGATGATCATTTGGATCTTATCTTCGAATAATACATATTTATCAAAATGGAAAGCCATGATGCGATCCACTAAGGATACCACTTTTTCCATATGAACTTCGCCGTGCCCCAGGTTATAGTATACCGCCTGATAAAGCGGCTCGTTCCACTGGGACAGTATCTTATATCTGTAGAACACTTTCAGATATCCCGGCTCATGAACCATACCGTCAAAACGGCTTTTTACCTTCTCCATGATAACTTCGGATGTCTTATCCGTATCGCATCCGTTGTTATAATATTCCATCGGAAAAGTAGAATACCATCCGCAATGACCGTTATTCTCAGACAAACCGATGTAGAGAAAACTTGCAGTGGGAAGACCGTCAGAATGAGGAATACCGGAAACCTTCTCATATTTCAGGCTGATTCCACGGAAAACAAGAAGCGGAATCAAAACGGCGCAAACACCTGCGATAATGAGCTTCTTATCCTTGGAACAAATACCTTTGATGACAGACAGAATGAAAAACGCGATCATAAAGATCAGCGTATTTTTTCTGACGAGAAAACCAAGCGTGATAAAAACTATACCTGCGATCAGATAGGATATCTTTTTTTTGCGTGAATATCTGATAAGCATCAAAGATGCGGACAGCATAAAAAAGATACTCGGAAGATCTCCGTATACCCAGGTCGTATAGAAAACAGTAAGAGGATTAAAACCTGCAATAAGCGTTCCGATCATTGTCAGAACGTCACTTTCCGTCAGTTCCTTAATAATGCGGAAGATCACATATACACTGCAGGTATTTATCAGTACCAGGATAAATTGCAGCAAATGATAATCCGCACTTTTAAATACCGTCAGGATCGCTCTGATAAAAACAACCTGTCCCAATTGCTGAGGATATATTCCCATGTAATTCTCCGGAAGAAGAAGAGAATACTCTCCGTTCATAAAAGACTCTGCAGCATTTATGATCGCAGCCTGATCCCCTCCGGGAACCCTGTCTGCACCGAACACATGGAGAATTCCGAGAATAAACTGGAAAGATAAGGATAAAAACAGAACAATATTCAGAACGGTTTTTTTGTGAAAATCTTTTTTCTTAAAAAGATACGTAAGAAAAATAAGCAGCGCCAAAAACAATGCAAGCACAAAAAGATTACCCGCAAAGGAATCCGGAACGGATACCGGAATCTCCAGGCTTGATGCAGGTATCATATACCATGTTGATGTCATGGAATGAAATGTCAGATATGAAAATATGACAAGCCCAAACACACATATGATTATGTTTGAAGCCTTCAGGATCTTTTGCACCTTTTAAACTCCCGCATCATCCCTGGGACAGTACAGAAATACCTTCGACAACCGCCGGAAGGAACTGCTGCTTTCTGGATACTATTCCGCTTAAGAAAACTCTCTCTTCGCCCTCGGAAATGTCAGTCTGGAATCCGGACTTCATGACTTCCTTGGCACCCTCTCCGGCCCAGATAACGCCCGAAGATTCGGAAGGAATAAGAGTTACCAGGAAAAATGCCATATCCAGTTTTTCCTTGGCAAGGAATGCGTTGATAGCTTCCTTCGCTTTCTTCTCCGCAATCTCGGTCTCTTCCTTCATCATGGCATTGACCTGGGAGATACCTACGGAATAACCCTCTATAGTAAACTTCTTGAAATCTCTCTTCAGTAGTTCTTCACCTGTCTTATGCTCAAAGTCGCTTCCCGCCCTGAACATCTCACGAGCGAATTCATCCTGAAGAATACCCGCAATGTGAGCAAGCTCGTTACCGCACTGAATATCAACATCGGTGCAGGTAGGGCTCTTGTAGATAAGTGTATCGGAAAGAATTGCGGCGCAAAGGAGTCCCGCTATCTCCGGCTTAACTTCAACATGAGCTTCCTTATACATCAGATATACGATCGTGGATGCTGAACCGAGAGGCTGGTTTCTGAAAAATACGGGAGAGATGGTTTCTACCGCACTAAGTCTGTGATGATCGATTATCTCGAGAATTGAAGCAGAATCAATGCCTGTAACGGCCTGATTCTTTTCATTATGATCCATCAGAATGACCTGCTTTTTCTTAGCACCCAGAAGGTTTCTTCTGGAGATCATTCCGACATATTCGCCTTTATCATCAAGTACGGGGAAATATCTGTGGTGGGCAGAGGCCATGACAGGTCTTACATCATCCACATAATCCGTCATTCTGAAAGTAACAAGATCCTGGGACTTCATGAAATGCACAACGGGGATTGCCTGATCCACAAGCCTTGCAACTGAGAAGGCATCATACTTGGTCACTATGATGCGGACTCCCCTGTCGGAGGCTTTATTTCTCACTTCGTCATCGGGTCTTGTTCCCGAACATGTTATAAGACAGGACGCACCGGCTTCGAGGCATTCTGCGGCATCTTCCGTTCCGTCGGGCAATATTACGATATCGCCTTTTGAAACGCCTGCTGCCCCTATCTGGGACACAACAACCTTGCCGCGTTCGACAACACCCTCTTCTTCTCCCGCAACCAGCGTTCCTTCAAGAGTTTCTACTATATTTGAATAAGGAGTTTTGGATAACGCAAGAATTCCGCAGTCATCCGTATCCATGTAGGATTCAACAATATCTCCGAGAGTGATGAGACCTTTTAAAGTCTTGCCCTCGGTAATACAAAGAGTAACCGTCTCCGCATCCTGCATAACCTTCCATGCGTTCTTAAGCGACATCAAAGGAGATGCGCCCGGGAGTCTTTTGATATCCATATCCATCACCTGGGTTCTGATATCCTTGACATACTCGGGAGCCTTTACTCCGAATTTGGACAGAACAAATTTCGTTTCGTCATTAAGATGCCCGCATCTGACCGCTCTGTAATCTCCGCCTGTCAGACGCCTCTTAAGATCCGCATATCCTATTGCGGAGCAAATGGCATCAGTATCGGGATTCTTATGTCCTATGACATAAATGGGACGTGACTGATCTGCCTGCATGGGAAATCCTCTTTTCGTTTCTGAATCTGCTTAGCTTAAAACAAATCCCGGAACGGGTCCGAAGAAGGAATCCGTCATTTTTCCGCGGGCGCTTCTTATAACCATTCTCATAAGTACAGCGCCGGGTTCATATCCGTACACGGTAAGAGTATTCTTACCCTTTACGGCATTTACCTTAACAGACTTGACCTTCTCATGGACAAGAGCCACATTGCACCACTCTGCACTGCTGTTCTCACCCGCCTTATAACCGGCGGATACCATGGGAACCTTAACGATATCTCCGCCGTTTACGGCAATCGCAAGTGATGAATAAGTCTCTTTGAAAACAGGTCCTCCGGGAGCCTCAGAGATTATTATCTCACATTCACCGCTCTCAGGTAAATAGAAGCTGTAATCTGCAGAGGGCATATCTTTAGGATCCTTGTTTCCGCCATCGGTAGGATATACTCTGAGTCCGCTCTCAAACTTTCCGTAAGGGGCATATACTCTGAAGTCGCACTCTTTTCCGTTATTAATCTTCTCAAAATCAGCTGCTTCAATCGCACAACCCAGTGAGATTCCGTCCGTGGGAACCGCAACTTCTTCGGGAAGAACGGGAACATAGTGTGATGCCTTTAATTCTTCCTCGGTAAAGTCTCTCGCCACAACCTTAATCTTTGTTTTATTTCTGCCCGATGAAAAATTTACGTATCCGGTCGCGGTTTCTTTTTCGGCACACGCTTTGTGAAGCTTACCGGCATCTGCGGTTACGGTGATATAAACCACACTTGCATCGGGGCCCTCCGCACTTAAATGATTCTCATCGGCAGCGCCCTTTAATGTACCCGAAGTTTTGGAAAGAACTATCCAATCGCAGTCACATTCGGCTTTCCACTCCGCATCCTTCCCGCAGCAGTTCTCTGCTCTTATTTCGCCCGATGCACCGGGTGCAAGAAGATCGTAAACAAGAAGCTCTTTTTTCGTCCAGTCACCGCCCATTGTAAACTTGGGGCTTCCGGTTACGCTTACGCATACTCTGTCATTCTCATAAGGGATCACATATTCCCTTGTGGGAACCATATGTTCTTCTTCGTTCCAGTTGGTGAATCCGATGTGCTCGGAAAGCATCATGCCGTTCCACTTGCCGCTGCCCAGGGCGTTGTATTCTTTTTCAAGGATGCGGTCAAGCGTATAGCACTGCTTAATACCTTCGGCAAAATAATTCGCAGAGGGACATCCGGCCCCCGCAAGCATCTTATTAAGCCCGCTGTACAGCTGCATGGTAAGAAGATTCATGGAAGCCTTGGCAGGGAAATAAACAAGCTGGAAGAAAGCATCTTCCAGGTCACTTCCCTTAAACTTCTCAAATGCTGCATCGGCCTGAGCCATAACCCTTCCTGCCTTGGCAAGCATTTTCCTGCCTTCATCAAAATAAACCGGACTGTACGTGAAGGGAGAAATGCTCTCGGGACGTCTTGCGGAATTGATACGTGTATAGTCTTCAAGAATGTTTACAGCTTCGGAAACACTGTCTTTTCCGGCTTTTCCGAACTGCTTTTCAGCCCATGCCTTGGTATATTCGGGATAATCAACGCTCCACTTGTCGTAGTCGTAAGCAAGATCCATGAAAAAATTAAGAGGGAACTCGACGGGTTTGATATCACCGACATTTACGATCCAGAGATCCTTAACTCCACACTCATATGCCTGTCCCATCTGCTCCGCAACGGTAGCGATGTAGCTGGAATTGACCCATTCATAGGATACGGGACCGCCGTGATAATCCAGATGATAATACATACCGAATCCGCCGTTATGGTCTCTGTCACAAGCGGGAGGAAGCAGTCTCATATTTCCGTGATTGTCATCAGAAAGCAGGATGATGGTTCCGTCAAGGCCTTCCCAGGTTCTTAAGCCTTCATTTTCCTCATCTCCGTAATAGAACTTCTCTACTTCTTTATAAACCGCAAATACCTTTTTTATCTCGGAAGCCCTATCGCCGTGTACTTCTTCGATAAGCTTCTGCTGAGTAGTAATAACATCCTTGAGGTAATTGATATTATCAAGAGTAGTGCACTCTCTTCCCAGCATTTCGGAATCGGCTTCGCCTCTCATACCTACGGTTACGATATCCTCAAAAGGAGCATTTCTCTTAAGGCCGTCTCTCCAGAAATTGATAAGCCCTTCTCTGTTTCTGTTGAAGTTCCAGTCATTTCCGTAAACAGAATCGGGTCCCTTTACGTGCGAGAATTCCTCACCCTGTCTCATACAGGGCTCATGATGTGAGGTTCCCATTACAACTCCGTACTCATCCGCAAGCCTTGCATTTTCTATTCCGGGGCCGTCATCCGAAAAACATGAAGACCACATGGCCGGCCACATGTAATTGCCCTTCATACGAAGCAGAAGTTCGAATACATGATCGTACATATCGGCATTAAAACCACCGAAATTGTTCATGGTCCAGTTTCCGTATGAAGGCCACTCGTCGTTTATGAAAAAGCCTCTGTACTTAACCGAAGGCTCCTTGCTGATAAGAATATCTTTATCCGAAACTTCCACGCTGTCTTTTCCCTCGGGAGTCACATCAGCGAACCATACCCAGGGGCTTACTCCCATAAGCTCGGAGATATGGAACAGTCCGTATATGGTTCCTCTCTTATCGCTTCCGGCGATAACAAGCGTGGACTGACCTGAGATTTCAACCACGGTGAACAGATATACTTCGTTCTTACCGCGAACCTGTGAAAGATCTATAAGCCCTGCCTTCTCAAGTGCATCGATAATCGCGGATTTTCCGATGCATCCCGCTGCAATCTTACCCGCAATAGAATTTACATCTCCGGAAAAAGAAATCTTCTCAGATGCTTTGCATGAACCGAAGACACGCTCAAAGTCTTCCGATACCTTACCTGCAACACGTGCCACTCCGGGCCAGTCGTTTGTGTCCACAACTATTACAGAATCTTTATTAATGTTAAAACTCATAATTCATACCCCTTTATGTATTAATGTGTCAGAGTTTTATGAAAGCGTTTACATTGTAATAATACTACCACATACACAGGGTTCTTCATATAAAAAAACGTCCCAAAATCGGGACGTTTTTTTGATACATATTTATGGTATTAAGGCTCAAAATGTGGCATGAGTTCAAGCTTATGAAGATTCATGACATGCATCCTGTCGATCTTGGCCTTGATGTCAGGATCATCGCACTCTCCCGTTGCGATGTATCTGTCCAGGACCTTATAGGTAAATCCGATCTTATCCTCATCACTCATTCCGCTTAATCCGTCGGAAGGTGTCTTGTGGACGAGATGCTCGGGAAGCCCCAAGAACTCACCCATCTGAAGAACCTCTTCAACCGTAAAGCCCGCAAGTATGGACATATCTCCCGCAGCATCACCGAACTTGGTACTGTATCCGATATAATCCTCGGACTTATTGCAGGTGTTGATGACTCTTCCGCCGCATTCAAGACCCTGAGCTACGGCATAAAGTGTGGTCATTCTGACTCTGGGCGGGATGTTTATGATAGTATCTTTGGAAACGTTGGAGCCTGCTTCAGTAAGTGCCTTCTTAAGCGCTTCAACAGCCTCTCCGATATTTACAACCAAGTGCTCGATTCCAAGGAATTCAACAACGGCTTCAGAATCACTGATATCGGGCTGAACTCCGTTGGGCATAAGGACTCCGATTACTCTTTCCTTTCCGAGAGCTCTTGCAAGAAGAGCTGCGGTGATGCAGGAATCCTTACCTCCGGATATTCCGAGAACCGCTTTGCAGCCCTTGCCGTTTTTTTCAAAATATTCCTTGATCCATTCGGTTACATCATTTACGGTCTTTTCAACATTTGTAAGCATAATTCACCTCTTATTCATGCTTCATTCTCCAGTCAATGGTACGCTGCAGATAATCAACATAATCGGGATTTTTGCACATCCCCTTTCCTTCGCTGTCGGAGATCTTCGCAACATCCTGACCGTTACACTCTGTGGTCTTCATTACAATATTGAGTGCGGGAACCTCAGTGTCATTTGCAACATAAGTTCCGATACCGAATGCTACCTTAGCTCTGTCTTTGAAATATGCGTTGATATTATTAGCTTTCTCAAAATCAAGTGAATCCGAGAAAAGAAGGGTCTTGGTCTTAGGATCGATGCCAAGATTTTCATAGTGTCTGATCATCTTATCTCCCCATTTCATGGGATCTCCGCTGTCCTGTCTTACGCCTGAGAAGAGAGTCGCATAGGTAAGCTGGAAATCCTTGAGGAAACAGTCGGTGGTAATTGCATCGGTAAGTGCGGTTCCGTTGAGGACGCCGTACTCTTTGACCCAGGCATCAAGAGCATACCAGTTGGAGTATGCGGGATTGTGCTTGTGATTGCCCTGACCTACGCACATGATCCACTCATGAGCCATGGTTCCTACGGGCTTAAGTCCGAACTTCTTGGCCAGATATACATTGGAAGTTCCTACGAAAAGAGAACCGTCGAGTTTTGCCTTAGCCAGTTCCGAAACAGCCAGTTCCTGAGCCTCTGCGGAAAGTCTTCTTCTGATACCGAATTCGGAGAAAGCACCGATCTTCCAGGTTCCTTCTTCAAGCTTTTTGACTTTGTCGTCAAGACGCTCCTTAAAGCTTGCAAGAAGCTTGTCATAATCAAAGCCCATACGGAAATAAACACCGTTTACAATAGCAAGGGTGGGAATCTCATACATGGAAGTGTTAAGCCAGGTTCCCTTGGTCTCAATGGTAAGTCCGCAGGGAGACTTGGTGCCGATCTCAAAGTCTTCAAATCTGGGATGCCAGAGCCTTAAGAAATCTACGTATGATCTCCGGAACCAGGTAATGTTTCCGAGATACTCGAGTTCCTCTTCGTTGAACTTCAGCTCGCAATAAAGCTTGATCTGACGCTTGATCTCCTCAACCATTTCCGGAGTAAAGCGCACATCGGTGTTTCTGCATCTGAATGTCCAGGTTGTGGTGTAGCTGGGGAACTGATGATAGATTGCCTGTCCCATGGAAAACTTGTAAAGATCTGTTTCAAGCAGGCTGTTGATGATCTGTTCCATATATAACTCCTTTCAAAAACCTTCACGCGAAGGCAAACCATTAATTGTGGGCTTGGTATAATCCGTGATCACGGATATACTCATATGTTCCTTCCGGGATAAGATCTTTATACTTATCCGGATTTTCTCTTATCATTGTAGAGGAAATTTTCCTTCCGCGGTACTCGGAAATGTAGATTTTGGCATCGTACTTTTCTTCCAGTTCCTTTTTTCGCACGAGAATTTCATTAATATCATCGTCACCTCTGGGAATGACCGCAAGAGTTACGGATGAAAGAATCTCTTCGAATTTAAACCATTTGTCTATTTCAAACAAAAGGTCACTTCCGCAAAGGAACCATATCTTTAAATGTCCGGCTCCCGACTCTTTAGGAATTCCTTTTTTGCGGAAATACCTGATAGTCTCTATGGAATAGCTCGGAGTATCTTTGTCTGTTTCAACTGTCGAGATCTCCCAGGGAATATCAAGTCCTTTCAAACCGGCTTTGGTCATCTCGATGCGGTCCTCGGCAGAGCTTACCTTCTTGCCTTCATTTTCCTTAAAATAAGGGTGCCCGGCAGGAATGACATAAATCTTATCCGGTTTTATCTCTTCATTGAAATTCTTCAGAAGCTCGTAATGTCCCATATGTAACGGATCGAAGGTTCCTCCGAACAATGCTATGTTGTAGATCCTGGTTATCTCCAAGGTTCCTCACCCTTTCCGGTTACGTGAATCTGACAGGTTTCCATTGCTTTAAGCGCTGTGTCGTGGCTTTCGGGAGACACACCCGCGCTGCAGGATGCATCTACATATATGGGAATATCGGGACAGAATGCTTTGATGAGAAGTGCATTGCTGATGACGCAGATATCGGTGCAAAGTCCGAAGAGCTCGATTCCGTCGTAATCACCTTCAGCAAGTTTCTCGGCAACAAGCTTTCCCAGATCCCTACTTCCGAAGGTTTCTTTGTCGAGGATAACAGGATTATCGATAATATCTGCAAGTGCCCCGGTTATCTGCCATCCGTCGCTTCCCTTGATGCAGTGAGGAACGGGAAGGTTCTTTCCCTCTTCGGTATTCATGTAGTTATCAAAGTGAGTATCCCTTGTGAAAATAACGGTATCACCGTTAGCTTTAGCTGCCTTAATCTTTTCTGCGCAGCGGTCAACGATCTTTACTGCTTCCGCAGATCCAAGTGCTCCGTCGATAAAATCCTTCTGCATATCAACTACTACAACGATTTTCCTAGCCATAATATGTTCCTCCGCTTCCGCCATAACTCAATAATAGACTTTAGTTTAGTAAAGCACAATCTGTTTCAGTAATCTTACAATTCGTATGAATGTGAATCTTTGTTTAAGTATTGCGACAATACTTAATCTAAATTCATTATACACATTTTAAGTATTATTGCAATACTTATTTTTAAAAATCTTTTTTAGCACAAAAAAACATCGGAATCCGTTGTATCGAATTCCGATGTTTCCCCTATTAATTGTTAATGCACTTGTTCAGAAGAGCTTCGCACCCTTCCGTTATCTGTTTGTATACTCCCCCAAAATCTCCCGTGTACCAGGGATCGTCTATATCTTCCGGATGTGTGGTGAAATCCATAAGAAGTGATACTTTTCCTTCCGGGTCTCCTCCGAGAATCCTGTTCATGTAGCTCAAGTTCAGGTTCTCCATTCCGATTATGTAGTCGTACTTTTCATAATCATCCCGTCTGAGCTGTCTTGCTCTTTTTCCTTCGCAGGATATTCCGTGACGGGCAAGTTCTGCTCTTGCGGGAGGATATACGGGATTTCCGATTTCCTCGGTACTGGTCGCTGCCGAGGCTATTTCAAACATGTCGGATAGTCCTCTTTTCTCAACCAGATCTTTCATAACAAATTCTGCCATCGGGGAACGGCAGATGTTGCCCCAGCAGATGAATAGTATTCTAAACATGCCTCAAACCCTTGATTTTACTGGATTTCTTGATTTTTGATTGTGCCAAAAGTTGATGTAATTTGACGTATTTTGATGGGCAAAAGGTGCAAAAAAGGTGCAAATCCGAAAAAATTTGCACCTCGGTCAAATCCAGTATTTAAGCCACTTCTTGTAATTTCGTCCATTTTTATAACCGGCCCTTCACCCCCAAAAAAGGTGTATTGTATACAAAAATACAAAAAGGTGCAAAAAAGGTGCAAATTTATGAAATTGACCTGATTGCGGTACCGGTTTTATCAATCTGAGACATCTCTTCACAGGCATCCTCGACCCCCATGTGAGTGTAGGTATTAAGCGTAACTCCGATATCTGAGTGCCCCATAATATACTGCAAAGTTTTGGGATTCATTCTCGCCGCAGCCATACGACTGCAGAAAGTATGACGTGCAATATGTGGCGTGATATTCGGAAGCTGAACCTTATAAATGGAGTTGTATTTTGCTACCGCATGCCTGAAAAAGTTCTCAAAGTGCATGGCAACCATAGGATGACCGTCTTTGTCTATAAATATAAATCCCGAATAGCCGTCGACCATGGGTTCAACTTTGAGTTTCTTACGCTTAGCAATAATGCGTTTAAAACACTCGCTGACTTCCTCCGTCATGGGGACAATCCTTGCTCCCGCACGAGTCTTAGTCTCTCTGATGTTATAACCGATGCCAATATCTCTCTGGAGCTGATGGTCAACATTGATCTTCCTGTTTTCGATATCTACATCCTTAAGGGTCAGTCCGGCAAACTCAGATATTCTGAGGCCTGTATTGAACAGGATATAGAACGCATCATAGTGCCTTCTGAAATAGGAATCTTCCCTGACGAAAGTCATGAACTTTCTTTCATCTTCACGGGAGAGCGCCTCTCTCTTGACACTATCGTTGTAGATAACACTTCCAAGATCGAACTCAAAAGGGTTCTTCCTTATAAAATCATTATCTACAGCCATTTCGAAAGCAGGTCTGAGCACTCCTCTTATCACGTGTATGGAACTATAGCCTTTGCCTTCCGCCTGGAGCTTGATAAGCCATCTCTGGGCATCAATTTTTCTGACTTTATCCACCGGAACGGATCCGAACGGATCATTATTCAAAAGCTTCATTACCGTCCTGTATCCGGCCTGCGTGCTGGGACGTACTCCTCCTCTTCTCAATGAGACATATCTCTCTACCAGATCAACAACCTTAAACCCTCCTCCCTCAGGTGCAACAAGATCGTCCAGATCCTTGCTGATCCTCTTTTCCAGTTCCCTAAGCGGCACATCCGGCTTTTCTCCGGCCGGTACCGGATCGGATGCATCAAGCCTCCAGGACCTGACACATCTTTCCCTTCCAAGAGTATCCTTGTACTTAAATCTGTATCTTCCGTTGCTTTCCTGAATCTCGCCGCTGCGAAGAATCCTTCCGCGGCTGTCTCTTCTTTTTTCGCTCATATCGAAAACCTCCATTTTTCGAAAATTTCAGCTCCGATATGCACTGATAATCATAGCATATCGGGCCATAATCTGCCATTGAAAAGCATTTGTCTGCCACGTCAGAGAACTGAAGCAGAATCAATAAAATGCTCGAATTTAATGCGTTTTATCCGGGTACGGTTTCCTATGGAAATCAAATAGTCTGCACCCGGATTCAGCTTGATAAGTCTGCGAAGTCTCGTCTGCCCGATTCCGAAGTATTCAGCAGCCTCTTCTATAGAAAGGGTATAAGACTCCGATATGGGTACCTTTATTTCTTCATGCTCTTTTTCATTCATTTTCTTCTATCCTTTCTACAGTTGATCTCAAGCAGTTCCACCATGTCGTCCCGAAGCCTGTTACGAAGCTTTTGCATTCGTTTTCTGACAGTTTCCATGTTCCGGCCATCCTCATCTCCGATTTCCTTGAAAAACTGACCCTCAACCACATGCATTCTGAAGAGCTTTGCCTCATTTTCTTCAAGTGTCGCCACAATCCCCTGTAACAGCTCATAGTCCATGTGCATCAGGCTTATCGTCCTGATATCCTCCAGGTAATCATCTGCCCCTTCTACGCCCTTAAGCATTGCTTTAGGCAGCTTTCCGGTAATAAAGGACTCTTTAATGGCAGCTATGTCCATCGCTTCTTCCGAAGTGCTGTCAGCCATGCCGGATCCCTGTACCCGAACACCAAGTTCATCCCTGGATCTGCTCCGAAGATATTCCCTTTCAGACCGGATCCTGTACATAGTCTTGACCTCTGCATTTTTGATAATTCCCGGAAATTTGGTGAAATTAGCCATCATCAGATCAAACCTGCCGTCTGCATCAGCCTGTCTGTACAGCGTAAGAAAATCTGTTTTGTCTTTTTTCAACGTATTTTGTCTCCTCTCTCAGGATGATGACCGGAAAAAGGAAGCAAAACGAAAAGACGCATAAAAAGACTCAGCCTTTAACTGATCATCTTTTCATGCGTCCGCGGTGGGTCTGTGCCCCCATATCATGAAGCCCTGTTTAATTGTTTGTTATGCATGATTTACACGCGTGTATTCTTTGATTATAAGTAGCACTTACCGCAAGAATCTGTTCTTGCTATTATCTGCCCCTCAGTGAAATTCTTGAGGGTCACTACTCTGGTACATTTATTGGTGTGACACCTGATCATGATGCCGTTCATAGCGGCTGCATCATCATTACCGCTAATCTCATAGGACATCTTAAATGATTTTCTGCATTTCCTGCAGTAAAAATCAATCTTATCCATCGTGACTATTCACCCCCGTTTCATAAGAGATACCGGCTTGAAAAGGAAAGGGAAAGTCACCTTTACAAGTTACTATGGAACAATGATTATTTAATTGTGGAAGCAAGCCGACTATAAATCTCCGAGGTCCGAGCAGCTCACTAAAATCCTCTGTAATAAATTGCGCAGGTGCCGGATATATCACCCTCCCCTACGCGTATAAACATCCTTCTCCATATGTTCATTTCCTCCCTCAAAGATATACAGACGTTTTCCGTTTACACTGAGGCTTAGTGCCGTCTGCGGTATGCCTCCCAACGCTTGAATTATATCGAACGTATGTTTGCTTTATGGATATAATATATTACGCTTAAGTGACTTTTTCAATTGGTAAAAATCAACAAACATGTTTTGAAAAATTCAATGAACAATTTCTTGATAATCATTTGCTATTACCTATTAATGATAAGACAATAATCCCCAAACAAATGGAGCATAAGCCGAAGTACAGCCTATGCTCCATATGTGAAAGGAGACCTGTTATGGCATCTACACATACCATTTCCCAGTTGTTAAATCCATAAAATCTTCCAATTTCAGTTCTGCGTTAAAATCATTTCCATAAGCACCCGCTCTAGTTTGATTGTCTAGTTTGAAAGAAATATTATATAGCTTTCCAGCTTTGGTTCGACGAATCATATCATGGTCAACAAAATATTGTAGGATTTGCTTATGTCGTTCAATGTCATCAATATTCAAATAAAAACAAGCTACTCCCTCATTACTATCAGAACACTTAGATTCCCAAACAATTTCTTGTTCGACGACCTCGCGACACCGCTCTTCCGTGAATTTCCTTCCTTCATAATCCCTAAAGAAATACATCCACTTTCCTACTTTTTCTTTTACAAATCCACTATCGTCACCGATAAAAAATCTCCAGCCGCCTAAATCTCGCACTTCCATAAGCAGCACCCTCTTTCTTTTTACAATTAATCCTCATCATCATGATCTTCGTATCCACTACATTCGTTTTTGTGTTCACACATTTCGCAAATACATTCATCGGTATATGTACCGGTTTCCCAGCAACGATCAGTCGCATCCATTTTCAATCGTCCTCCTTTCTCTGAGTTTTCCTTACATGAATAAGGTATCATGTGAAAACTCACTCTTCTAAGAACGATTTTTGGGATTTACCTATTTACTCAAAGTTGACTCAAACAAATATCTCATCTTTTGTATTCGCTTAGGCGTCCATTCCTTTCTCTGCCATATAGCGAAAACATCATAAAACCTAAAGAAAGACGCCCAATCAGTCAAAGAAGACTCCTCCCTAAACCAATCCTTATAAAGCCGCCCGTCTTCAACCTCCACTACCTCAGTATATTTTGTAATTAATACCAGAATTTCCTTCAATAGATCCTTCATAGTCTCACGAGAAAACCTATCGGCCTCTCTTCCGAACAATAATGGCGATACTAAAATCCGCCCCTTTATCATTCGACTTTCTGTGGAAAACCATCCACCAAATCTCGATTCAATGTTTACATATCCACACAAAAGAACAAGAGCATCCTGATCAATGGCATCTATTCTCTCTTCTTCCATAATGTTTGCCAGGAAATAAAAAAATTCGATTGGATAATGCCATTCAAGTGTAAAGAATGCTAAAGATGCAAATACCATATCTTTATCACTCTTTTTGGATCGTTCTATCAAAGATTCCACAAATTCATCATACTGTTCCATGATTTCAACAAAACGAGCATTAGAAACCTTTTTTGAGCTAACAATTCGTCTTTCCACAATGGATTTTATTATCTCAAGATCATGGATGTTTTGTTGTTCAAAATAATTCATCTCTGTGATGCGATAGCCTTTAAGTTTACTGTCTATCTCATCCATATTCAAATTTGCAAATTTATCATTTGGAGAAATATCTCCGCCTTTCATTTCTATTTCTTGTTTTTTGTACTTTAAAACGTACTGCATGATTCTTTGCTGCAGCATACGTTCACTATCATCATCAACATCTTGTAGGAAATGTCGTAGCGGAAATTGCGGATCCGAATAATCAAACGAATACTTTACGAATTCCAGTGCTATATAACAAGCCACCGCATGAATCCAATCGTAGTCTTCCTCTCCCTCATAGCCAAAAATAAAACCCTTCTGTTCTTCCGGCAGCTGTCCCAACGAAGCTACTATATCCATATATAACATTTGCATTTTATCAGTCATAACAGAAAAACTATTATTCATATTTCGGCGTTCCTCTTTATGTCTAATAGCTACTATTGATTTTGCATTTTTTTAATTCTGATGATATATCCCAACTCCCGCTCTACAATAGAGTCAAGTTTGTCTCTTATATCTTCAAATTCAACACTTAAATCAAGATAATCAACTCCAATATGATTCCTCCCCATCATATAATCGCCCCTAGGTTCAAGCTCCTCATCAGTCTTTGCGTATAACAATAGCCCCGAAACATCACCTGTATTATTACTATCACAGTTCTTTACGTATGTATAAATTTGATAAAGATTACCAGACATTATCGTCTGTTTATCAAACTGCTTTTGAAAAGAACTTTTCGAGTAATACTTGGCATCGATAATCAATGTCTTAGGTTTATTATGCAGCACAATGTCTGTTTGCATTGCTGGCAACAAAGTCATATCAGTTGACTCCGGTACATCCCAAGGTATCTGAGGTGAATGCGGTCTCAATTCTGGATAGTGTTTCTTGTAATATTCCAGGATGAAATTTTGGAATAAATGCCACATCCTTTGATCATCAACAAATGTCGCAATCTTATAAACACCTTTCTCCGTGGTGATAATCATTCCTTCGATCATTAGTTGACAAATTCCAAGAAGCAATCTATAACTCTGATTGTTGCGTTGAAATCTTATAGACGACCATTGTATGTTTTTTATATCGACAACTTCATCAATGGTCGAAAAGAACAGCAACGATTTCTTCATTTCCTTTTTGTACTGTTCTTCAACTTCACTACTACCTAACAGCAATATCATTGAGGATTTAATAATCTGATTGAAAAGATTATTCTCGGATAATTCATCAAAATCACATGTTACAAGTTTTCGTTTTTCAATCTTATTTTTGATAGTTTCTTGAAGATTTATCTTTCCATGTATGACAGATAAATCCTCTGTTTTTTCGACATATTCTTTATAAAGGCCGTGTTTAAGTTGGAGATTTACACCTCTACACAGGATAGCGGCAAACATATTTTGAATATTATCAAATTCCTCTTTAGCAACATTCTGAAAGCCTTCATGATTAAGAGAATTGAAAGCATAAGAAAGCATATGATATATGTTTTTTATCAGTATCCTTCTATCTCTTGTCATTGAAACACCCCATGTAGAATATTTTCCCACTTCTGAAGCTTTGCATTATCGTCGAACCAATATTCGCTGAGCATAGGAATGATATCAAAATCAACAATATCTTTCAGCACATCGTCAGTGCACTGATCTATATTACAGAAATAACTATGTCCGATGCAGAATCCTTTTCCTAAAGATGGATCTTTTAAGATATCTCCATTCAGTTCTTTTATCTTCTCAACTAATGTATCAAATGTTACGCTGTTAAATCCTTTCTGATAGTTTAAAAAACCTTCCGAATCAAATCCCGGTTCCATATCAAAAAAACTGAATCTTCTACGAAGAGCATAATCGATCATCGCAAGGCTTCGATCCGCTGTATTCATCATACCAATGATATGCAATCTTTTTGGTACCGTAAACTCTAATCCGTTATAAGCTAAAGTAGCCTTTTTATCACGGTAATCAGACTCAATAAGCATAAGCAATTCACCAAAAATCTTGCTCATATTTCCGCGATTGATTTCATCAATTATGAAGAAGAAATCTTTATCTGGATGATTTTCTGCTTTTTTGCAAAATCTGTAAAAGATTCCAAATTTAAGCTTAAATCCATCATCAACAGGCTTATATCCCATCATAAAATCTTCATATGAATAATTCTGATGGAATTGAATAAATTCAATGCGATCCTCATCTACTTCTCCCATAATTGAGTAAGCCAGTCTTTTGGCTGCGAAGGTCTTACCAACACCAGGAGCGCCTTGAAGGATTACATTCTTCTTCTTTTTTAATACCGCAGCCAATCTATCATACTTGGCTTCAGTCATATAAACCTGATTAAGAAAATCCTCTTTTGTATATGGAGTATTACCTTTTGTAGCAGGAGCCGGATTTTCTTCGCGTATCATATCGAGAATAAATTCATATTCTCCTTTGGTAAGCTTAAAAAGGCTACCTTGCTGCATGCCAAAGTACTCCATCTTTTCGAGTTCAGAGCACTCTTTCAACGTCGAGAAATCTATAGGAGAAGTCAGTCCCTCCAGTTTCTCAAAATATATTTTTTCGCCATCTTGTTCAGCACTGATTCTTAGAATGGCGACAATCTGCTTTACAGGAGTGGATTCATAACCAATTACCATATCACCCGCTTTGGCATCAAGGAAGTTTTGAAAAATGCGTCGCTTATTTCCATTGTCATTGTAAAGAGTATAATCCTGCACCTCTCCTACAGGCATACTGGACATACTCCAAATTTTAGGATTAGCATTTAAAAACCAATAGTTGATGCCAGAAGTATCACCTTTAAGCAAATCTTCTTTAGTCACTCCAAAATATGGTTTTAATATATTTTTCTCAAACAATGTATAATCAGCTTCTGGAACGGGAATGCATGTAGAATTGAAGTTGGGTGTCCACCACTTTTTTTCTCCCGAATATGCGTTCTTATCTCGTGATTCTGCAATCACAGTGTAGCTCCGTTCACACCATCCATCTAGCTTTTCAGGATTTTCTTCAACTTCATCCGTATCAATTCTGCCGAGCAGTCTTACGCTGTTACCTCTGCACATGTAGAAGTAATCCCCCTTCTTCATGTTTGCGGTAAAATCATCTCCCTGACTAACACTTGATTTAGCCATCGCTGCAGTGTCTTTATGAACCACGATTACTCTTCTCTTATCAAAAGCGATTGCTTCCGCATCACTAATACAATCGTTTCCATGGCTAATTTTCCAAAATCGAGGTGTTAGATTTGCATAAAGCTTAACTTTTGATAAATCAACTCTCTGAAGCGCTTCAAGTAGCTCATCTCGAAGTTTCCAAACATATGCTCCATCTTCATCTTTCCTTGCAGGCTTTCCTACATAAAGGACAGGCCAATATCTGCTATTCTCCTCATCTCGTGGTATAACCGGGCAACCCGTCTTTTGTACAATTCTCTTTGCTAATGCTGAAGATCCAACATTGTAAAAATTCTTGCTCTCACCGTATTTTATGGAAAGCTGAGTACATGTAGCTTTTCCTCCATAATCAAGCATTCGCTTCATTATTTCCAAACTACTATCGATAAAGATGTCATTATCATTTAATAAAGCTTCCCAATCATCAACTGAAAGGGCAGGTGTATAATCTTGAGGCCACCATTCATCTGTAGAAGCGGACTGATTATCACTGCTGATATATCTGCTAATATAGAACCCAACGTCTATAGTGAGAGTCTTAAGCTCCTGGTCAGGATAGCACGTACCAGTAAGTTGTGATGTCAACATATTCTTGAGTTCATCATCCCGCTTAAGCTCCTCACATATTTCATTATAGAATGATAAAAAATTACGAATATTGTCGGCGTAAGCACCTTTTTTAAACTGATAGTCACTCTCTAATTCATTTGAAACAGCCTTTATTTCCGTCAGTTTGAAAATATAATACTTATCCGGATATCTGAGCCATAAGTATGTAGTAATCGTATTCTCATACTGATAGTGCTGAGCCGCTCCATTTCCGTATCGTTCTAGAAGGCTGTTTGATTTTTGCTTAAAATCGTCAATTCGCTGATAGACATCTTTACTTTCATCATATAAGTTAATAAACATAGCTCGAACTTCTTCTGGAACTATTTCCGCAAATTTAATAATCATTTTTGCAGGAAAATAGTTAGTAGACACCAAAAGATTTCCTGTCTGAGAAAGTGCCTTTGTTAACATCTCACTGAAATTACCAGCATTTATTTCCCAATTAACCTGAAAGCATTGAACTGCTTCCCACTTGTATTTTTCTTCTTTCCAGCGTGTTTCAAAACTCTTTTTATATTCAACCAGCACTGATTTTAAGCGATATTTTTCAAACATTGCGCTAGCACCTCCTAATTTATGCATTTCTTAAGCTCTTATATATTTCATCTGAAAAAATACCTAGCACTTCTCTTTTCATTTCTTCATTTGAAAGCATCAACGAAAAGAAATCCTGGTTTTGTGACAAGCCCTCAATTAGCGCGTCATCAATATCATCGAAGTAAGAAAACTCGAAGTCTTTTTGAGTGTTATTCTTCGCGCTTGTCTTGAGCTTTTCAGATTTCATCAAAATATCTCGAATCTGGAGCATAGCCTTGACCACAACATCATTGTCATAGTTTTTTCCAGTTCTACTATTAATCTCATCTATTATTTCGGAAAGTCGTTTCTCTTTGTCTTCCGTCAATCCAAAATGATCCGCTATCGGTAACTTCAGTACAGGATCAGCTACGAGTTTCGATATTTTATGCTCTTCGCCTTTTTTCTGAACAAAATTTGTAGCTTTAATCTTTCCATCCAAATTAAATCCACTTCCCGGATGCTTAATGTTTATATATGCTAGCAAGTATGATACATAATTGTATTTTTTATGAAGTTCAGTATCTTCAAAACATGATGCTTGTAATAAAAACTCATAAAATCTTACAAAACTACGCATTGCAGCCACACAATTTCTCTGTTCTTCATAATTATAGTTTTCTAGCAACTTCTTACTTTTCTGGAGAAAGAACGTCAATCGCTGCTTATCTTTTCCAGAGGCTTTTGGCGAATATAAAATCTCATTTGTCGCATCAATATCCGCTGGATCAAGGATTGAATAAGCATCAATTTTGGCTTCAAGATCATATACTGCACTTGGTGTTACGGAATTAGACAATAAAGTGGTCGTATAATATGGTGCAAACGCAGCTTTTATTTCCTCATATGTATTAACAAAGTCCAATACAAATGTCTTTTTATCATACGGTGCGCATATACGATTAAGCCTTGATAGAGTCTGTACAGCATTAACGCCTTTGAGTTTTTTTAACACGTACATTCCACAAAGTTTAGGCTGATCAAATCCTGTTTGATATTTATTTGCAACCAATAAAACTTGGTATGCATCCGTATCAAACTCTCTCGTCAATCTATCTTCAGAGAATCCATTCATAGAAGTCTCTGTATATTCAGTAGCATCATCTGGCAATTTAACTTTTCCTGAAAAAGCTACAAGAGCATGGATATCCTCATATCCTTTCTTTGTAATATAATTCTCAAACGCCTGCCTATACTTCACAGCGCCTTGACGAGAAGCGGTAATTACCATTGCTTTGGCCTGTCCACCAAGCTCTTGCATTACAGATGTTCTAAAATGCTCGACAATCACCTCTACTCGTTGTGCAATATTAGTGTCATGAAGTTCAATAAAACGAGCAATCTGTCGTTTGGCCTCATTTGTCTTACACCTTGGATCTTCTTCTATCTCCTTATTGAGTTGATAAAAAGTGGAATACTCAGTATAGTTTTGCAATACATCAAGAATAAAACCTTCTTCTATAGCTTGCTTCATTGAATAAACATGGAATGCTTCACGCTGTCCATTTTTATTCAATCTACCAAAAAGCTGAATAGTAGTGGGCTTGGGTGTAGCGGTAAATGCAAACATAGAAACATTTTCCTGTTTTCCATTTCGCTTAATCTCACTTGAGATTAGATCTTCCGCATCCGCTTCAACCTCTTCTCCGGAGCCCAGAGTCATCGTAATAGCAGCCATATCTTTACCAGCCGTAGAAGAATGCGCCTCATCTATAATTACAGCAAAGCGCTTTTCTTTAAGTCCAGCAACACTGTCAACAATATATGGGAACTTCTGAATTGTCGTTGCAATTATTTTTGTATTACCATTTAATGCAATAGCCAAATCTGCAGAATTACACTTATCATCCATCACCCTAATAAGACCTGCTTTATGTTCCATTCCCATGATTGCCTTTTGAAGCTGGCGATCTACTACTACTCTATCTGTCACTATGACAACGTTGTTAAAAATAATCTTATTATTTTCATCATGCAAAGAAGTAAGTCTGTGTGCAAGCCAAGCTATGGAATTTGTTTTGCCAGAACCAGCACTATGCTGAATCAAATAGTTCTGTGCTGTTCCATTCTCTTTAACATCAGCTAACGTTTTTCTTATAACATCCAACTGGTGATATCGAGGAAAAATAATATTTTCAGACCTTTTCGTTTTTCCAGTCAGTTCATCTACTTTTTCTTTTGTTTCTACGAAGATAAACTTGCTAATCAAATCAAGTACAGTGTCTTTCTTAAGAATATCTTCCCACATATATGACACACTATACTTATCTTCAAAGATTGGATTGCCTGCACCTGCCGCAATCCCCTCCCCATTCCCCATGTTGAAAGGGAGGAAGAACGTGGCTTCGCCATCAAGTTTCGTAGTCATATAAACTTTTTCTAAATCCATAGCAAAATTAACAAGTGTACCTGCCTTGAATAAAAAAAGTCTTGTATTTGGATTTCTATCTGTTCTAAACTGATAAATTGCATCCTGGTAAGACTGGCCAGCTGCATTGCATTTCAATTCAAAAGACATAATCGCTAGTCCATTTAAGAATATTACAACATCTACCCTCTCCTTATCACTAGCCCATACTTCTTCCATAACAGAAAAAATATTCTGTCCATATTTTTTTGTAAGCTCTGGATTGTATGTAGTTGCTGGCTTAGTATACATTAGCTCAAGTTTTTGGTTGGAAATCTCTATGCCATGCTTTAAAGCTTCAATAAGACTGCCTCTCGCTTTTGTAGTTTCTGTATTTATAAGGTTTACAATCGTCTCTTCCAGATCTGCTTTGTATATTTTTCTAAGGTACTCCATCGTATCAGCTTGAGTATAACTTAAAAATTTAAAAAGCATTTCTCGATCAACAGCAAAATAGCGATCAAAATCATTAGCTTTACGGATAATATATCCGTTATCTTTATTAAGCCTTTCAAGAAGGAACTTCTGATACTCCTTTTCAGAAACAATAGATGCATGATGAATAAGCCTATCGCAATAAGCCGAAACTCTCTTTGCAGTCCTTTCTGAAATTTGAGATTCGTTTATTTTGATTATATCAATCGGCTTTTTTTCATCCATTGACCGGCACCTCCTTCTTACCAGTTACATATTCAAAAATCATAGATTTTTTATATTGGAGTAAATCATCTAACTGCTCCTGTTTTTTAGCTCTTATATCATCTATTTCTTTTACAGTTACATCAAGGTATTCAGCAATTCTTTTCTGTTCATCCATTGGTATAATAAAAAGTGGTACTTTTATAAAGTTAGCATATCTCATTGCCTGTCCATCACGAACAAGGTTTGTCGTGCTCTGAATAGCATTAATGTACTTACTTGATTTAAAGAACCACCGAAAAAACGGTGGATAAACCCGCTGCTCATCAGGAATTAGCATGACGTATGCAGAACTAATGCTTCCGCTTAGTTCGCTAAATTCTAACCCACCTTGAAAACTTCTCATGCTAATTACAAAGTCGTTAGGTTCTACATGCTTTAATATGCTAAAATCCTTTTCAACAGTAACAACCTTACTTCCTGTTATCTCCATATAATCATCTTGATATATTATTCCATATTCTTGGCTTGCAGTTAATTGACGTTCGCCCTCGCTTGCTTTCTGATTACGAAGTTTAAACATTGCCTTAGGATTTGTAACAGTCCAATCCGTGGGAATCACCGGGCACCACGCAACTCCACTATCTTTCATTTCTTTAGAATCATCAATTCCACGCGTGACGCATTCAGTTATCACCGATTTTCTGTATTCGTCGAGCAAAGCCAATTGCTTTTCAATATTCGAAGTTAACTCATCAATTTCTTCACAACGCTGCTTTAAAAATGATGCTATTATAACTTGTTCTTCCATTGATGGTACTATTATAGGTAGACTCAAAAACTCATCTGCGGAAATAGAATACCTGACATTCTTTGAATATCTCATATATTTTCTTCCTTCAAAAACTGTCTGAAAATAATAGTCTACATACTGAGGATAGATATGAGATTTACACTTAAAGCATTTATAGGCAGGCGAAATCATGCCATCAATTGAACTCAATCCCGAGAAAACTGCCGAACAATCCAAATCGAAGAGACACATTACAAGATCATTTTTTTTTACTTTTTGATAGGTTGCAAAAGACGTAGGCACTTTTCCTGTTTGCTCCCCATCGTTTATTGCCTTTATTCCATTCTTAGTTAATGACAATAATTGAGTATCTTCCCACTCAGTCCCAACCACTACCTTCTCGAGCAAGAAGTTATGTTTATTCCTTAAAACTCTCCAGTTTTTAGGTATATAACCAACCCAATCAATTCCGCTATCTATCTTTTCTTGCATTTCTCACTCCCCCTTAAAAAGATGAGTAATACGCTCGCTAATTGTTTTTTCTAATTCAACAAATTGTTTTTCAAGCTCATCACTTGGTGTTGGATTTTGATACTTGTAAAAATACCTTGTAAAAGCTATTTCTGCTCCTGTTTTTATAACCGGCTTTTTTACATCTAGTTTTTCTTCAAAAAATGCTTTTGCATCAGGGATGTATGGAAGAACCTCTCTCTGCATATAGTCATCAATACTTTCACGGTATTTGACATACTCTATATCCTTTGATGCCTTATCATAAATAATATTGCCTTTTTTATCACGCTGAATTACAGCATTTTTATTCATTACAGATAATCCATCTGCTATCTTTTCAAGAAGGTTTTTGTCGGTAGTTACGTCTTCCAGTATTGCAGACAAAACAGGCATAAAATCTTCTGGGGAAAGGTAAATCTTTGAAGATGTAGCATCTCCCAATGTTTTAACAATTGCATCATACAAAGGCTTATTTTTCTGATAAGCTTGCAGTTTCTTTAGTTCTTTACCAGTGAGTTCTTCTGCCGTCTCTAGCTCAGCAACTTTTGAGGCATCATATAATGAACTAAGTGTTCCTGTTTGAACCATGTTTTCAATACTCTCATCGGTAATAGAATAGCTCCTCTGCAATGGTTGCATTACCACATATTCTTTATACAAAAATTCCTCTATATCAAATATTTTACAAAATTCGCATTCTTCAAATTCAGAATACACTTTCGTGATTGCACTTCTATCTTCTGGGGAAATCTCGTTTTTCTTATCACCCAATCCCTTTCTTAACTTGTGATAAAAAGATGATGCATCAATAAGCTGAACTTTTCTTTTTCGTTCAGGTCGTTTATTTTTTGAAAGAACCCAAATATAAGTTGTCAAAGGGGTGTTATAAAACAAGTCAGTAGGCAAAGCGATTATTGCTTCAATCAAATCATTTTCGAGCATCCATTTTCTAATCTGACTTTCACCAGAAGCAGTACTGCCTGTATACAATGGCCCCCCATGTTCAATAATTGCCGCACGTCCCAAATTATCATCCATCTTATCAATGGCAGATTGAAGAAAAAGCATCTGCATATCGCCGGAACCCGGAAGCCCAGCGCCCCAACGTCCATCAAATCCTTTTTTATATTCATCAATTACATCTTTTTCAACACCCTCAGCAGCGTCCTTTCCTCCCCAAGGTGTACCAAAAGGTGGATTTTCTATTACGAAGCGCATCTTAGTCCCTTTGAAACGGTCTTTTCTCATTGTATCCTGATAGCAGATGTTCTCTGCATTCTGGCCTTTAATCATCATCTCTGCTAAACAAATTGCATAGGATTCAGGGTTAATTTCCTGACCAAATAATCGAACGTCTGCAGTTGGATTATATCTCTTAATAAAATTATAGCTTGTCGACAACATACCACCAGTTCCACAAGCCTGATCCAAAACAGTTATTACTTTTCCATCATCAAAAATATCATCACAGCCTTCCGCAAGAAGAATGTTAACCATGAGCTTAATGATATCTCGCCCAGTGTAATGATCACCAGCTTCTGCATTTTCAGAAAATCTTCTGATAAGGTCCTCGAAAATATATCCCATCTTTACATTATCAATAGTTCTAGGATTTAGATCTAATTCTGAGAAGGCCTTAACAACACTAAACAGTCGATTGTTCTTGTCCATCTTGTCAATCTGTTTGTAGAAGTCTAATCCCTTTTCTGAAGAAACGATAATATCCTGAACATTAGTTGAAAAACTCTCTAAATATGCTTTGAAATTAGCAGCCAAATGATCAGAATCATTAACCAATTCCGCGAGATCAAATTCGCTAGTATTGTAAAACTGGTAGCCAGAAATTTTATACATAGCCTTAGCAGGATATTTAGGATTAGCCTTAAACTGATCAACCACCTTCTGTTTTGTTGGTGCCAATGCACACTCAAATCTACGGATAATCACCATTGGTATGATTACATCTTTATACTTGTCGCTTTGGTATGTACCGCGTAATTTGTTTGCGATAGACCATATAAAATTCACCTCTGTTGAAACATCAATCGGGGAATCGTCCCACATTGCATCAATTACTGTCTTCTCAGCCATTATCTTTCTCCCGTTCTTTTATTAAATTAACCACATCTCCAAAATCACAATCTAAGTAGTTGCATATCTTAATCAACACAGACATAGAGACAGCTTCTCCGCGTCCCATTTTTGCAATGGTACTCGGACTAAGCTTTAGTTCCTGTTCAAGATCTTTACGTTGCAGATTTTTATCAATTAATAGTTTCCACAATCCGTTATAAGATATTGTCATACTCATTCCTTTCAAAAAAAATATAAACGGATATACATCCCAATTGTGATTATATCATTTTCTTTACAGTATATTCTACGCAAAACTACAACTACTTATAGTTTATCATCATAATTATGTAGTTGTCCTATATTTTATATACCCATCATTTCATCCTTCATTCTACCATCCATCATCCACGTTTCATGTCCAAAAAAATGGACGTGTATTTGCCTTTTCCGTCCTTGGCAAGCAGGGCATCTGTGTGTACACAGATGCAAAACCGCTTGTTGGGGAGAATACCCCAAGCCCCCAAAACCTCACTTCGTTCGGATCTGCGCATCGCCGGAGCCGACGCTTTTCAGAAAAATGGCCCTTTGGAAAAATCCTCAAAACGCAAAAAATCGGGAGACCTCACCGCTTTCAAAACGGTAAGATCTCCCTTTACTTATAGAATCGGATTCCTGTCTTTTCTATGCCTTCGGTCAGTGCCCCTATCCTCTTCTCTGAGCAGCTGCTCGACATTATATTTTGCTGTCTGGAGCTCTTTCATCTCATCTCTGGTTCTACGATATTCTGTATATACGTTGGATTTCTCAGCTGAGATTTCTTTGATCTGAGCATTTATTTCCCGGATCTTCGGGACGGGACTGGACAGTTTTTCGAACGCCTCTTTGGCCGCCTTATGGAGTAATATATCCTCCCTGTGCTCCTCGAAGAACTTCTTACTGTAGCCCTTCTTGCGATACTGGACATAGGTCTCTTTTGTCCGGGAATAATTTATGATATGCATCTTCAATTCCTTAAGGTCATTAAGTTTGGCCTGCAGGTTTTTGAGTTTTACGGCATTTTCATCAAACCTGTCAGAGGCTTCCGATGCTTTCTTTTCCAAAGTCTCCATATCCCGGATTCCACGTTCTTCCAAGATGAGCAGGGTCTGAGCAATCTGCTTGATATTATGTCTTTTAGCCCATATTTCATACCCTCTTCCTTTACCCTTGGAAATAATTTCCTGAATGTTCAGAAGCAGATCCAGCTTCTTATCAGAAACGACATTCTTTTCGGGCTGAGCATTTCGCTGATACCTTGGCTTTGGTGTGATTACGGATAATCCGTTTTCGATACATACCAGATCACTGACTTTCTGAAGGGCAAGCCCGGAGCGAAGGAAGTTACGATACTTGCCGGTACAATTCAGGTTCACGGCATTATAGATGATATGGTTATGAATATGCGCCCTGTCGATATGGGTTGCTACGATAAAAGCGTAATTTCCCTTAGTCCATCTCATCGCGGTTTCATATCCGATTCGGTTAGCCTCTTCGGGAGTAATCTCCCCCGGCACGAAAGATTGCCTGATCTGATAGGCAATCACATCCCCGCCATACTTTCTTCCGGTATTTTGAATATAATCCCTCTTTGATATGGCGAACTGTTCCTCAACCAGCCTCGGATCACATTCATAGCTGCTGACCAACTGACCGTGATCCGTCTTATCCGGGTTCTTCGCATAATCAAGTCTGTCCTTGATGCTCTGAAATGTACTTTTACCCTGTCTCTTATGCATCGCGATCAGTTTGGTTGCAGCCATTTTGTTCTCCTTTACGTCAGATTTGATAATGGTTTCAGGAACTCCTTCATGGCATTCCAGAGTTCATCCTGCTGCTTCTGGAGTTCCTTTATATCAGCCAGATAGATGTTTCCGGTCTCATTTGCTTTCTTTGCATACTGATTCAGGTTATTGGAATTGATACGGAGAAGCCGAACGAATTCATTCATTTCACTCAGATCGAGCTTGATGATATATCCCTCCAAAGCCATCTTACGGATAAAGGCAGACATACTGACTATGCCTGCCTCGTCCATCCGTCTAAGAATCTTCTTTTTATCTCCCGGCTTGAGCCTCACATCAACCCTGTCAGTTAATATCTGCACTTATGCTCCTTTGTCATATTGCACCCCGGTCAGTAAAAGTGATTCCTTTATTTTCACTCTTTTCCGCATCAGCACATTCCTTGTTTTTTGCAAGATCTGCGATCAAGGAAGTCTTACCGGGGTTTACGTCAAAAGGGAGTTCATCTCCGTATTCGGATACAAAATCCTGAATCTCCTTATCGACGTCCCTGTTTTCCATCTTCTCTTCAACCTGAGAAATGATATCTGTAGCTGCACGGCGTATCACATCAAGGCAGGATCTGAGATCCACATTGTCTTTACCTTCTGCCCACTCCTTTACGGAGTCAATGGGCACATCCTGAGTATCCTGTCTGAAATAGGCACTCACAATAAACACCGCAGATGCCTTCTCGAAATCCTTGAGTTCCTTGCCGGTCAGTTCACACACGAGATCATTCATAACCTTAACCTGGTCATCTGAAAGCTCAGGGCCTCCGATAAAGGGCTTGGTTTCACCGTCAGTCTGAGATATATCGAAGATGCTTGAAGGCTTAAATGCGGTGATGTCCTTGTACTTATAGGGAGCCATAATCCTGATTCCCTTTTCTCCCTTCTTAACAAACCTTCCGGCATCCTTCCACTTCTCAAAAGACTGACACATGACCGCATCAGGCTTCTGTGACATTATGAGAAGCTGGTTATTAACGGAATACCTGGGAAGTCTTGAGCTAAGCTCCAGATACTCCCTAAACCTTTCTCCTGAGAAGATCTCCTTAAGTCTCTGATCAATCTGCTCGTTCATGCCGGTCATCTCAGCCTTTCTTGCTTCAGCCGCTGCCTTGGGATCAAATTCCTTGTTTTCAAAATCAGCCATTAGTTTTCCTCCTTATTTCTGATCAGTTTTCATCGTCTATAGAAAAGTCATCGCCTTCGTAATAATCCGCATCAGGATCCGGACCGTTCTTGGGTTTGTTCTTTCCCTTAGACTGCTTAATCTTGAAGAATGCAAATATTCCGAGGACTGTTGCGACAAATACCATCAGCATCACCCTGGATAATGTCCTCTTCTTTGCCTCCTTATCCTTGATCTCAGGAAGTTCGATTGAAGGCGAAGTCTCATCGTCACCGGAAGTCTCCGACACCTCCTGTCCGGGATCAGAGTCTGCTTTGGCCGCTTCCCTTTCTTCTATCTCTGCCATATAGCTTTCCGCTTCCTCTTCATCCATCAGAGCAAGAATGTCTGCTTCATCAACCATATTCAGAAAGTGGACATTCTCGGTTCCGTTATCATCACGGTCAATGATGATGTAGAAGTAATTCCCGGATTTGGTCTCTACGGTAATGAACTGTTTGCCGGCGCCTGTCGGATCACCGTAATCATCAACAAGCTCCATATTTCCATCTGGAGTAAGTGGGCCATACTGAAGAACTTCCTCTTCAGGCTCTTCTGTCACCTCCTCATCCGTAACATCCTCATTGGAAAGCTCCTCTTCCTGTTCCTCATCCAGGGCATCGAATTCCTCTTCGGAGATCTCAACAACAACTTCTTCAGGTTCCTCATCTGCAGGCTTTGCAAACACCGTCATGGGAATAGTGGGAATAATAAAAGCCGCAGCAACCGCCACGGCTTTAAGGGATAATCTGAGATTTTTAATCTTCACTGTTATCTTCCTCCTCATTCTTTTCAAAATCATCTTCGGTAAAATTAGGTTCCGGGACAGGGGTTCCGACAGCATCAACAATGTTCTTAAGCCCGAGCTGCCCGCTCTTAATGAGCTTAAGGAATCCCGCAAGCTCCTCGGGAGTCATGTTGTAGGAACCGACATCCGCAAGTATCACTCCGGATTCTGCCTGCTTGAGCTTTGCCTCCTTTACTTTGATCTGATCCTGGATACGGGAGATCTTGTCCCTGTCCTTGCGTATATCCTCACGCATCCTTTCAAGTCTTTCATATCTTGCGTCCATATTTCTCCTTTCCGCATTTCAGCTATTCAAATAGATATTCTTTATTACCCTGGGTTATCAGAAGTATCTCGTAGATCTCCAGCTGGTCATCTGTGAGACTGCTGTTTTGTACAGCCGCATCGATACCGCTGTTTGTCAGAGTCACATTCAGTATCTTGTACTCATATTCCTCTTCATCTTCGTAGGATTCATATCTCCTCCGTCTTCTTCCGGATGCTGTTGTATAAGTGACCCAGTGCCATCTTGTAACAGTTCTGGTCCTTATCTCTGTTACCGGATTAAGAGTCAGTGAATACTGCAGATTGAGGATCGATTGAAGTTCATCCGACACTTCGTGCTCCGAATAATCGTCATAGAGTACGGTCAAAAGTGCGGCAAGCCGGACCGGATCATGTTCGATGTCTGCCAGATCATAAACATATTCGTCGTATCCGGGATAATCCGATTCGATATTTTCAATGGAATCATTAATGCCTTCCTCCAGATCGCTGTAGTTTTCATCCACTGCAAGGATCGTACTGTCATCTGCCGTAAAGGTTGTTGCACCAATTGCCGGGTTCACCCCGCCGGCAGCCAAGGAACACGAATTAAACAAACAGGTAATAAGGGATGCCACTATGAGATTCAATAATATTGCCATTATCGCCAGCGGATGATCGGCCACGAACTTTACAGCATCTTCTGCGGCACTTGATACATTCTCTTTTGCTGCATTGCTTAATTTACCGAATATCCCTTTTGGTGCCCCAGTTTCAATGTAAGAATCTCCGGATTTGGCACGACTCTGAATATCACGCTTTGTCTGTTTCTTCTGATACTCCCTTGACTGGGAATTGGAGGAGCTTTCCCTCTCCTCCTTCTCGTCCTTTGTTTTAAGCTTGGTATTATGAATCTCATGGAGCTTCTCACTATACCCGTGAAGTCTGTTTTCCTCATTCATCATTTGCCTCCGTTACCTCAGACAGCTTTGTAGTCATGATCTTGTAAAGGCCGATATCGGTCGGAAACCTGTCTACAAAGGGCAGGATCACATTTCCGTAAAAAATAAGCCCTTCACCTGCTCCCGAATGCGTTACATAGGAAAGCTGGTGAGGACTTATATTGAGCTGGCCGGCAAGGATCTGTCTGTCTCCGACAGCCTGATTAAGCATGTATATGAAGTCGGAGTTTTCGAAGATATTCTCGACTTCTTTTGATGAAAGGAGATCCTTCACGTTCTGGGTTATACCTGTCGGAATACCACCCCACTTTCTGAATCTCTTCCAGATTTCTACGGTATATGCTGCAGTCTGTTCTTCTCTCAGGAGCAGATGCATTTCATCCATGTAGTACCTGGTACTCTTTCCGAGGGATCTGTTTTCCGTAACTCTTCCCCAGACCTGATCCTGAACTACCAGCATGCCGATCTTCTTGAGCTGCTTTCCCAGATCCTTAATGTCATAACAGACAAGCCTGTTTGTAATATCAACATTTGTCCTGTGGTTGAATACATTAAGGGAACCGGTAACATAGATCTCAAGCGCTGTAGCCACATGTCTTGCTTCGGGTTCTGCCTGTTTTAAGAGTTCATTGTACAGATCTTCAAGCAGCGGCATTTTCTCCGGAACAGGATCCTGGAAATACTTTCTGTATATCTGATGGATACATCTGTCTATCACAGTTTTTTCGACAGGCTGAAGTCCTTCTTTTCCGCCAACGATAAGTTCGCAGAGTGAAAGGATAAAGTCAGCCTTAAGAGCCACGGGATTATCATCATCCGAATAGTTCATGTTGATATCCATGGGGTTGATATACTGCGTTGATGTGGGACTGATCTTGATGACCTGACCACCGAAACAGTCCACCAGAGCACTGTATTCGGATTCGGGATCCGATATGATCACGTCATCATCCGTAACAAGGAAAGCATTCGCTATCTCCCTCTTAGCAGCAAAGCTCTTACCGCTTCCGGGAGTTCCAAGGATCAGACCGTTGGGGTTCTTAAGCTGCTTTCTGTCCACCATGATCAGGTTGTTGGATAAGGCATTAAGTCCATAGTAAAGGCTCTCATTTCCCGTCTGAAACAGTTCCTGTGTGGTGAAAGGAACAAGTATTGCAGTCGAACTCGTAGTCATCCCGCGTCTGATATCGATAAGGTTATTGGCAAGGGGCAACGAGCTCATAAGGCCTTCTTCCTGCTGGAAATCAAGCCGGACTAGATTGCAGTTATGCTTCTGGGCAATAGAGCTTGCATGGAACAGATTGTTGTCAAGCTCACTCTCTGTTTTGCCGGTGCTCATAACAAGGAATGTCATAAGGAACATTCTCTCGTTCTGACTCTGAAGTTCCTTAAGAAGAGACTTGGCATCTTTACCATAGGTCGCAAGGTCTGACGGGATTATGTCCATGTCGTATCCCGCCTTGACCGCTTTCTTCTGCTCTTCGATCTTGCTCCGGTCAAGTTCAGTTATGGTATGCTTGACTGTCTTAATCGCCTCATTCTGATCAACCGATCTGATATGGATCGTAACCACCTGTGTGGATTCCATTTCCAGGAAATCGGCAAGAAGCCTGTCACTTATATCCGCTGCATCGATGGAAAGAAAGCTCATGGCACAGTAGGTATCCCCAACCATGAATTTCTTGCCATTGATAAACTTAAAGCTGCTGGGAGCAATGAAATCCTTCACATCGAGCCCGGTCTCCACAAGATACTTCCAGTCAAAGCTGAACCGGTCATCATTATTCATATGGAACTGTCTGTGCATCAGAGCAAGACGCTGTTTTCCGTCCAGGACCTCTGCTCTTACTCCAAGCTTTCTGAAATTGTTGAGGATATCTGTTTCAAGATGGATCAGCCTGGGACGGGCCGCTCTTACCGACTCGGCATGGATGCCGAATGTCAAATACTTTGTCTTGGTCAGACCGTTATTTCCGGCTTCCATACGTGAAAAGAGCATGTTGCTGTATTCATCCCTGATATCATCGAAACCGTCATCTTTATGAGGAATGGCGATGCTCTCACGGAAATCCTCCGCATCGGTTGCCATGTTCATGAATGACAATTCGAAACTTACAGACGAATCAAAGAAGTTCAAAAAAGAACACCACTCTTCAAAGATCTCTGTCTTATCATCCTGTCTGGCAAGCTGATAATTGATATCATTGAATTCTATGGTCTTGGAGTAATAATCACCCTCCACCCTGCAGATCCCGTCCCTGAACATCCTTTCAAACGGAATACTCTGCTGCGCGGTCCTAGGTATGTCGTCATACTTCTTTGCTCTCTGAATTATCCTCTTTACTTCTTTTTTCTCTGCGAGAGTGAGATTTGCGGGAACCGCGTATTCCTTCTTTTTCCCGAAAATACTTATCAAAATCTATTTCCTCCTTATTGTTTTTATTCCTTTCAGGTTCCATGGCCAGGTTGTACATAACAAGCTCCATGATCTCGTCATTTGCCTGAGCATACCTGTGAAGCTTTGAATAGAAGTTGTCCGTCTTGTAGGGACGTTCTTTCGGCCTGACGAACGTGGCCTTGATGAAATGATCAAGTATCACCTCGGGAGTCTGGCCGTTCTTCTCATACATAGCTATGAAAAAGAGCGGCATCATGACCACCATCATCGCCATAGTGCTCGTACTGGCACTTGCTATCTGCTTCACAAAGAAAAACACCGGAAGCCCCAAAAGAGCTGCCAGCGAAAAGCAGATAAGCTGTCTTTTTGTAAGATTAAAAAAGACCTTACTCTTAACTTTGGTAAGGTCTCTCGGAACAGATATATAAGATGCTGCCATATGATTCCTTTCTAGTGTGCATGTAAGATTGACTTAGCCACACTGCCTGTCTTAAAGAGTGTGAAGCATAACAGAATGGTATGGCTCAGAACCGCCCAAAGCGATCCGATCAGATCTGATGAAAGCGATACATTCTGTATAAGCACGGCATATATACCTACGCAGACCATAATAAGAAATCCCTGTAGTCCTAATGCCATAAGTGATCTTAAGTAGTTCTGGCCAATCCTGCCCTGTTCCCTGTTTCCGAAAGTTGAAAACGGTATGGGAGCCAGACTGACCATCAGGTATATCTCGATCATCCTTCCGTACACGATCACATATATGAGTGCTGATATGATATAGATCAATAAATTAACTATAATTGCCATAGAAAAGACCGCTATGAGCTCACCCAGATCCATATCCATAAGTGTATCTTCCATGTCTGATATCGAACCGAGATCTATTGAGGTTTCATCCGAGATAATCCCTCCGGCATCCGCAACCACACTTTGTGCCACATCAAATATTGCCATTGTGATATTCATGGTATTGGTGATGAGCAAAACGGCTACGAAAGTCTTAAAGATCCATTTCCAGAAGATAAAAGTCTCAAAGTTCGCCAGATTGTTATGACCGATGACCAGATCTATAAGCTCATAACAGGCAATAAAGGTAAGTATTATACCGGCGATCGGTGTTATCACATTCTGCGTAAGATTCGTTATCAGGTTAAAAACACCCGGCATAAAATCCGAAGGTGAGGTTCCAACCTCTGTCGCTATCCTTCCGACCTGAAAGTTCACCGAACCGAATATATTATTCAGAAGCCTGAGTATTCCCGAAATCAATGCCTCTTTAAACCAGGCATCCATCGATTCAAGAACGCTGTCCAATGTTTACCTCCTTCTTATAAAACCACCCTGCCGCCAAGTGGCGGCAGGGCATATGCAAGTATCATCCGAAGAGTCCGGAAAGAAGGGGCACAAGGGTGATGCCGATAAGGGCAACTCCGCCGCCTGCAACAAACTGCTTCATTCCCTGGGACTTGGCTCCGGGGTTATCATTGCCATAGCCCTCCATGAGGTTGATGGCTCCCCAGATGCCGAGACCGGCTCCGAGTGCGATAACAAGAGTCTGAAGTACTGCAACTGCGCTGTTAAAAAATGCCATAATAAAATTCCTCCATAAAATGATTGTTGAAAAAGTTGATGTTCGTTCCGCATACCCGTCGACTGATATGCGGTATGTGCGCACAAAAAAACAGTCTCTTACGAGGCTGTCTCTTCAGTAGTCATGTCGATGACTTCGTATTTGTCATCAGGTTTCAGTATTAACTTGTGATCAAGGAACTTCTCCACATCGAAGTAGTTCCTTTCGTCGTAGTCCGATGTCAGGTTATAGGATGGATGCTTTGTGAGATCATATTTATCTGACAGGAAAGGTCTGACGCCTCTTACCTGTACGATACATTTATTTCCATCCATCACCTGCAGTTCATCAATACTCATAAGGTCACGGCCAAGCTTCTGATAATTGAGATTATAGGACTGACTGCTGCCTCTGGTCTCTCCGGTGTTGTACATATCTATGGTCTCTTTTCCGAGAGCGGTATTGAGATCCTTGAGGGTAGTCTGTTCCGAACCTCCGAGGAAGATCTGCGAATCACAGTTTCCGATTATCGTTTCAGCATTATCCTTGTATAAGGCCTTAAGCTGGGACTTAGCCTGCAGCACAAGGGCCGCAGATATCTCGCGGCTTCGTATTGTCGCCATGAGCTTTTCAAGATTCGGAAGCTGCCCGATGTTGGCCGCCTCATCTATAAGGCACCTCACATGCACCGGCAGTCTTCCATGATACACATCATCTGCCTTTTCACAGAGCAGGTTGAAGAGCTGAGTGTAGATCATGCTGATAAGGAAATTGAATGTAGGATCTGTATCTGACATTATCAGATACAGAATCGTCCTCTTATCTCCAAGTGTATCCAGCTCCAGCTCATCATAAGATGTGATCTCTCTTAGCTCACTGATATCAAAGGGCGATAACCTCGCTCCACAGCTCACTAATATGCTCTTCAGGGTCTTGCCCGCCGCAATCTTAAATTTGGCATATTGCCTTACCGCGAAATGATTCGGGTCTCTTTTTTCCAGCTTTTCAAAGAGCCTGTCCACGGCATTTTTGAATTCCTCATCTTCTTCCCGGACTTCCATGGAATTGAGCATTGCAAGAAGCGTATTGAAGTTCTGCTCCTGGGGAGGTGCCTCGTAATGTATGTAGCCTATCAGAGCCGTATACAGGAGACGTTCTGCTTTCTCCCAGAATTCATCATTTGCTTTACCCTCTCCCTTGGTATTGGCGATAAGAGTCGTAACCAGCTTCAGGATATCCTTCTCGCTGTGGATATACTCAAAAGGGTTATAATGCATAGACTTCTTGAAATTGATGGTATTGAAAACCTTTATCCTATATCCGTTCTTCAAAAATGCGTTACCGGTCTCTTCTATGAGAGTTCCTTTTGGATCAGTAAGTACAACTGATGTACTCATCTGAAGCAGGTTGGGTTTAATAAAAAATCTGGTCTTTCCGGATCCGGAGCCTCCGACAACAAGGACATTCTTATTACGGGCATACTTGGGATTTGCCGGTCTGGAATTCAGCGTTATTCTCTCCGTCTGTGACAGGATCACATTATTCCGAAAGTCGGGATCAATGAAAGGTTCTATATCCTCAGGCTTCCCCCACCTAGCAGATCCGTATTCTATGTTATGCCGAAAGGTCTTGGCATTCTTGGACTTGATATAAACCACAAGTCTTATCAGAGCGCCTATGGATATTCCGGTAACGATATCTACAGGGTGGAGACTCGGCAATGGATTACTGAAAGCCTGCTTAAAGAAACCGTCCACTATAACGCTTCGGATCCTCTCGGATACATTCGATCCTCCGGCTATTCTAAAAGCCTCACCGAAGTTCGTCGAAACCGCTCCGATCACAAAATACGGGATGTTCAGGATGATGAGCTTCTTGATGTTTTTCTTCATCTTTCAGGCTCCTTCCATCTGTCCCTGATCTTATGCGGCACCTTGGAGATCATCTCTTTCAGGGCTTTGAGCTGTTCAAGAATGCTGGGGCGTTCTATATCAGGCTTATCCTTGCCTTTCATCCTCTTAGCCGCATAGTCCCTTAGGATAGACAGTATCGCATCCTCATCCTTAGCTTTAAAGAATACCGTGTACTGAGGATTCTCCGCCTGTTTGTCCTTTACGATTGCGAAATCCACACCATACTTTCCGGCGATCTTCTTGAACTCTCTGATGCCCTCATCGGTAACCGGTACGCTTTTGACTCCATCCCCCTGGCCGATCAGTTCCTTAACGGACTGCTTGCCGTGAACATGGTCGTCTTTTTTCTGATAAAGCTTTTTGTACTGTTTCTGCTGCTTCATGCGCTGATATAGATTGTGCCAGGTTTTCATTCCCTTAAGCATCATTTCAATACTGAGCTTTGCCGTTCTGATTGCAAACTGCACTGTCCGGTTCTCTACTTCTTCCTGCATGTCACCACCTCCTTTCCTGCAGGTTCATCAGGGGATAGGAAATGCTTTAAAGCGTTCTCCGTCAGCTGCCAGGGTTACAAGCCTTGATTCGAATTCCGTGGCTGCAGATGAATAATCATCTTCTGTGAGCATCTCGATACCTCTGATGGTTCCGTTGAAAATGATCGCAGATCCCATAAAATATCTTCCGTCATCAGCATTAATGATCTTGTCCCTGTTATAGATCATCAGATAATCCGTACTGCCGAGATATTCGCAGGTAGACTTACCGGTCAGTCTTTCGAGGATCTCATTAGCCTCATCCTGATCAACAATCCTGGACTCACCGGTAGTTGAAATAACAAGCGCCCCATCCTCCTTACTGACCGGATTATCCGATGTGATAGTCGCTCCGTCAGTGACAGGATCAAGTTCTATTTTGAGTTCTATTTTCTTCATGAATTCTCCTTATGATGTTTTCCGATAGATTCGTTATAGTTGACCAGATTTCTGATATACCCTTGCATCGTAAACGGGGCATTATACAGAGCAGCCAACATATATTGCTTGGTGTTTCGAACTCTCGAAGCACACTGGTTCAGGCAATCCAGCACATACTCGATATGCTCGGATGTTAGTTTCTTGAACTGGGATTTAACAACAACCGCAGGCTTATAGTCTCCCTCAATCAGGATCTTCTCTTTAGTCGTACAGAGAACGTCCAGGATCAGATCAAATATCGCTTCAAGCGAATCTATATCTCCCGGATTGTCCAGAATAAGAGAACTGTAAGACAGCTGCTTTTCCAGATATGCTCTTTCTTTTCTCATCTCATCAGATAAGATAAGATCGGTATTGTTATTCTCAGTATTGTTTATATAAGTCTTATTAGGGTATGAATCACATACTTCTGCAGGTATGTTTTTCATACTTCTTGGAGTATGATTTTCATACTTCTGTAAGTATGATTCACATACCGGTATGAACTTCTTCACATAGATCATCGCAGGCTTTCCGAGGCCCTGTTTCTTACGTTCAATAAGTCCGAAATCCTCCAGCTCATCCATAAGCTTGCAAGCTTTCTGATGGCATACGCCAAAAGACTCCTCAATGCCCGTTATGGTCATATAGATGTAGACTCTTCCGGCATCATCCTTCCAGTTATTCCTGGCTGAAAGTTCAACACGGTCCAGCAGGATCCCGTACAGGAATCTCGCATCCCTGGAAAGTGTCCTGAAGCGTTCATCCGTGAACAGAAGCTTTGGCGTTCTGTAGAAGGCATAGCTTTGCGATTCTTCGTTGTAGAAGTAGTCAAACTGCATTATCCGGGCTCTCCACAGCCTTAGGGTGTCGTATGCTCTTCATGATCTCCGCATAGCAGGGAAAACAAAATGAATGGCCTCTCCCATAAGGGCATGTCTTGTCCGGACAGTTGCAGGGATGTGCAAGAGGCGGCGTCTTCCCGATTGCGGATTCATATTTATTGGTAGTCAGCTTTATGAGCTTTTTCTGGTCCATTTATTCCTCCAAAGAAAAAGCGCCAAGTCGGATATTCTCCGACCGGCGCTTATGATAGTTACAATATGATCATTAAGACTTCAGATCTCAGATAGCCTCACCGCCCTTAGATTTGGTTCCGCGGTCCACGCTCTCCTTCTTGGGAGCACGGGCAGTCTCTTCCTTCTTGGCCTCCAGATCCCCCAGAACGGAGCTTTTCTCATCAAGAGAATCTCTCATCTCCTTATCCGGATCATGCTCTTCACGGGCATTCTGCAGAGCCTGGCGCTCAACGAATTTCTCGCCCAGCTCGAAGATCTTTTCCCTGGAATCGTAATGATAAACAGAATCGGTAAGCTTATCCTCGGGAGCAACCTGAGTAGCATTGACTTCCTTTACCATAGATTCAAGACTGGAAAGATCCATCTGCCCGTTGTCAGGAACAATGAGCAGTTCGTGTATAGACGAAGGAATGATGAAGAAATCACCGCCTGCACGCTCAGCAGCCTGTTCGAGGAAATCCTTGTAAGCAAGAACTCCGGCACCGTGAACCTTATCGGGAACGGTAGCGACATACATCTGCTCGTCCTTGGGATCCACAGGGACAATTCCCATCATCTCAGCCTGCTCGATGCCGACAAGCTCCATCATAACCTCGCTCATGCCACTGATTACGAGAGGCTTAAGCTTGGGTGCATTCTCAAGTGCATCCTGACGAAGCTGATCATGGGTAACCCCCATGGCATCAAGCATCTGATTGGTAACAAGGATCGAAGCCCTGCCTTCCTCATCGCTCTGAAGAACAAAGCGGTAAACAACGGCCATATCCTCGATGTTCTCATGAGGAATCTTATCGAGCATCTCGGCATTAGTCTTGGAAGATACGACTTCCATCGCCAGCTTTTCCTTCATCTGTGAGTAATCGGTGAGGGAGGCGGTATCGATGTCCGGCTTATTCTCAAGTCCCTTGTCGATGACATCGATCAGCTTGCCAACGACATCGTCATACTCCTTACCGCCCTCAAGCTGATCGTAGAACTTGGAAATCGGAATATTAACTCCGATGTTCCCGTCCATGGGCTTGACCGTAAGAGCCTCATAACTGTCATTGAGCTTATTTACGGTATTAATGCTGACATCCATCTCACTGCCGCGCTCGGAAAAGAACTCCCTCAGGTCTTCTGTGATCTGATCTTTAAATTCGGTATAATCCATATTTTTCTCCTGTGCAGCACCGCAGGCCTACGGTGCAATAATTAGTTAAGAGACGGAATCGTCATCCCGGCTCTGGGTTGTTTATGGCACAAAAAAACGCCTGACTTTAGTCAGACGTTCGTTGCCATATTCTCTTGCAAAAGAAAAGGACAAAGCTTTGCGGGTTTCCCTTGGCGTTTTGCTTTGTCCATTATAGAGATTATCACAGGAAAAACCGTTTGAAAAGGTACGCGAGCGGTAATTGAGCGGTAATCCAGCGGTAATTGAGCGGTAACTGAGCGGTAATCCAGCGGTAACTCAGCGGTAAACATCACCTTCGGAAGAGCTTTCCAAAGTAAATATCCAGTAAACCTTCCCTTATATAACCGATATGCATCATAATCCCGGCTATGATGAAAATAACCAGATAAGCTGCTCCAAGCATAATGCCCAGCACCTCTGCAGCCGGAATATTCTTTTGAATCAAGCAAAATACAATAAAAAAAGCTATGGGAAACAGCACGTAGGAAAGTACCTTAGTAGCCAGTTCTAAAGCTATGGAAAAGATCAGCTGAACTATTCCAAGGGCCAGCGATAATAAACCGGATAATATTTTAATTATTAATCTTCCAAAGAATCTAAGCATGATTATCACCTGTATATAAAGTGCAAGAACGTGCACTTTAGAGGATTTGATAGTTTCGTAGGTCTGCTTTCGTGATGACGACGTTTATTCAAATCAGATACGGCCTGCAGCCTTCTCCATCCTGACCTTGTAGGCAATGAGTCTGAGGACATATTCCGGCATTACCCGTCTCTTCAGTTCCCACTCCTGCATGGTCCTGTAAGGAATCCCAAGCCAATTGGCAAATTCAACGCGATTCATCCCAGACATCTCTCGGATGCACTTGAATTCATAGGCCATGATCCTGCGCTGTGCTTCCTTATCATCAGCTTTAGCAGTTTCAACTTCCAATTCGATACCTTCTATATTTACGATGGTTGTTTTCATGGTGGCTCCTTTCACTGTGTAGTCAGTGTGTATATATGTATGATTTGATTATATATACGCAGTGCGTGTGTGTCAAGGCATGAAAAAGGGGAGCAAATGCTCCCCTAAGTCCATCAACATCGTCATTTAACTGAACCTTACATCAACCCGAACCGCTAAGAAAAACTTTTAAAAACACGCGATCCTTTTTGTAATATGCGTATACACTATGCACTTTACATATATCAATATTTTTAAAAATTTGATTTTCCTTCACTATTCCAATTGGTTTTCCATACATATATACAATGTAATAACCGTAAAACCCAATACTTTTCTTATCATCATATCTGACAAAGCTAATCCACTGTTTAGTCAACGGCAAACCTTGTAATGATTTATTGTTTTCAACATAAGGTGACCCTTTGACAATCATTTTGAAATTTGAATAAAACAAACTTTTCTTCTCATCAGTGATATAGTCACGTATTGAAGTATATCCCGGTTCTAAAACCAACTCAGGTTTTTCAGGAAGAGAATTAACATACTCTTTATAATCCCTAATAAGTTTTTTAATTATGCCCATTTATATCTCCCCAATAATCTAGGTAATCATAAAGAATTAAGCTATCATTCCACGTCAAAATCCTGAGTTTTTTCTTTCTTCCTTCCAAAAAAGCTCTTAACCGGATTCTTTACTTTTTCTTCCATACCCTGTTTAGCAATAGATTTCATTATTTCAAAAGCCTCAGCAAATGATTTTCTCCTAAGTTCTTTTCGTGTTTGAGATACATCAGCATTCAAAAGATAATTCTTACATATTGCTGCCATTCTGAGCGTGGTTAACGCATTTACTATACCCTGAGTAGCCGAAGCGGCTACAATGCCTAAAGTTTTCCCTAGAGCACCCTCCGTCACTTCTGGAATCAATTCCTCAATATTCATATCTTCCAAATTTCCAGCCACAAGGGTTATAGACAATACCCTTATGTATAATCTGAATACCTGTAAGTTATTGGGTCTAAATCCACAAATTTCTACAATCCTTTTTATCAAGCTAAAGTTTGCTGAAGCCATTCCGAGCATATCATATACAGAATTCTGAGATACTGCTGTAACAATAAATACCTTTTTAGCAGTATCGTATATCTCTGCATTCAATCTCGGAGTTATTTTTCTATCAAAAAATTCTATAAGTTTATCATCGGTTTGATCTTCAAACTTCAGAAATCCTTTCACTTCTTCCTGCTCTTCAGGAGTCAATTCTACGTTTTCAAGAAGATTATTTACCAGTTTCTTGCACCATTTCTGGCGTGCCTTTCCCTCAGCATTGTGAAGATCTTTTAACGAAAAGATAGGTGCAAAGAACACTCCAACAATCGGATAGATTACCCCGCCGAACAAAACAACAGCAATCAATACATAAAACAGAATTTCCAAAGAGATATGGACATTCCCTAATCTTTCACCTATCTCCAATGCATTACTAATAAGCCCCATCAGCAATAAAATTGCTAGCGAGATAAGAACAACCACGGTCCATACATTTGGTTTCTTACTTGAGTTCATCTGGTTGTACTCCTTGCGATCTTGTCTAACATATCATCCTAAAAGAGTTTCTACATAATCGTGGAAATCCTGCCTAGCACATCTGTTATCACTGGTTCTCATTCTATTCCACCAACAACTACTAGGATGACTAACACATTTTATATTGTATTTTGAACCAAAATCATGCTCATTATCACTGCTATAGAAGGCATCATATGCCTTCTTTGAAAGAAAAATAATGAGAGATGGTTTCAAAACATCAATAATATAACAAGAAATGTCATATGCATATTTATAATCCTTTTCTGTTAAGCCTTTTATAGTTTTACCTTCATCGTATGAGGGTCTTTTAAAATAATTCATAAAGGCATACTGATGCATAGCATCTATTCTTTGATCCTTCGTCAAGTCATCAGTTTTATTAATAACTCTGGCAATTTCAGTAGCAGGTCCTGAGAAAAAGTTCTTAAAATCTCCTCTGTCATATACACGATACTCAAAGACATTCCTTGTATTAATCCAGGTCTTATAATCTCCATCTGATAAATCATCAAATGAAACATCATAGAAATCATTTCTATTAACGCAATGAATCTCTTTTTCTGGAACATAATGACTCTCGCCAATTAGCAATAATCTACTTTTTTTATACTTTTCACCAATAAAAGGAAGGCATTCATAGTGCCGCTTTATGAATCCATTTTTCTTAAGTTCAGAATCATATTCTTCGTATTGTTTGCGCATAGTATTCTCCTCCTTTATCATTTATATTTTTTTGACATTTTTATAACATCTTCTTTTATCTGTTCCCTAAGACTTTCCGGTTTAAGTACCTCTGCATATGGTCCATACTGCAGAGCCCAGAATCTCATAGCCTGAGGATTCATTCTGACTCTGATTTTAAGCATATCATCATTCTCCTCAACAATATGAAAATCCGATCCAAACCAGTCCACTAGGTCATCCATAAGGAACTTTTCAACCTGTATAGTTACATCCACGCTCTCCCCACTAAACATATAGACATGCTCAGCCATATGTTTGGGAAGCTTTAAACCATGAGCCAGTTCCGGAACTTCTTTCATTGGCTTAACCTTCTTATCAAGGACTCTTACATCTGTCATACGATCAATACGATAATGGCTCACGTTATCATATTTGTCGTAATTACAGATAAGATAAAACCTTCCATTATTGGCCACTATTTGATAAGGATTAACGATATATTCCCGTTCTCTTTTGGGATGAAGTTTAAAATCAGTTCCAACGGTATTGTAGATAAAGCTTATCTGCCTCTTGTCAGATATGGCATCATTGATCTTGTCCAAGGAATACATTGCCTGTTTGTTGACCGTACGATTCAGTTCCGGAAGGTTACTGACGTGAGTGACCTTGGCATTAAAGAACCTGCTGGAAAGAGATCTGATCTTCTCAATAAGTCCTTTTGCCTGTTTAGTGGATATAGACTTAGAAAACAAGACACTGTCAATTAAAATACGCAGTTCGGCATCATCAAACTCTCTAGAAAGAAGTTTATATCCATGATCCATTGAAATATCATAATCCATATCCTTAAGGGATTGAATGTTGTTCTTCACAGATCTTCTATCGCATTCCATGCCATAATTTTGTTTCAGCAGTCTAATAATCTCCTGCTGAGTCAGAGAATGATTTTCATCGGTATATTCACGAAGAATATCCAGGATGAGCATATTCAACATTTTCTTATTTCCGGTAGCGTACATTTATGCATCCTCTCACAAGACATTGTTTAGTTGACTTGTCTAATTATAATCATATCTCAAGTACATTTTTTTGTACATACAAACACCCTGCATATAGCAGGGTGCTGGAACTGCAAACCCAATGGTTATTCAACAATAATCAGGGAGAACAAGTATATAATCATTAAAGCAATCCCATATAGTAATATGCCCAAGCATAAATTCGAGCCACTGATGCATATGTTTCCGGCGGTATAAAGTCGGAAATATTACAATTTGCATATAACATCCTGCACACAGCATCTGCTTCTTCATGATTATTCTTATGAATTACAATGGTTTTGTTTGTTTCTGCTAGTTCATTCAATTTCAAATGTGGTAAACGATCATACTTCCCAACAACATATGGAGCGTCATATTTCCATGGGGAATATCGGAGATGAACAGAATATCTACCATCATAAATAACCATGTCGCCTTTCCGATATCTTATCTTTGAATGATTTCTATTATTTTCATAGTCCTTTGTTTTACATTCTTTTTTAATACTCATTGTCAGCCTCCTTATTGTAATTATTTCTTTTATACAATAAATAAACGGATGTGCAGAGACTTGCACATCCGTTAGAAACACTTGTATTACATAATTTATTTAATCACTATGCAACAATAGAAACCATAGTTTTAACTTTCTCAATATCCTTATACGTCAAAACGCGCTTTTCCTTCAAAGCATCTACAATAGCATCGAGAAAAGGTCTATTGCTGATTAAAATATTTTTCACCTTGCGATAGTAATTATCGAGTTCAGAGACTGCTCTCCTATCTTTATTTTCACTCAAGAAATTAGAGCCATCCATTCTCTCAAAAGATTCAAATCCATAAGCGCAGACATCATCAATTATTTCATAAACGTTATCATATGCTTTACGTATATCCGAATTGCAGCCAAAGTCAGCAACATCCAATACTACTTCCGTCGCCGCCTTCCCGCCGAGCGCTCTCATAATACCGATTTCACTGGTTTTCACAGTTCTTTTTCTAGCAGGAATATGCTTTGTCTTCACAAACCCTCCAATGTTACCGGCAATTTTAGCAGCAGAAATCATAGTAACACTTCCGGGATCAAGCACTTCAGATACAACCGCATGGCCTGCTTCGTGGATAAGCACGCCTATGTCAGCCTCATCTCCTTCATTAACCTGGCACTCTCCCGAATCATAAACATGCTTCAAAACTGCATCAATTAAGTCATTACGCCCAATCGCCTTTCTATTTTCAAACCCTGCATATATTCCAGCTTCATTTATCATACTCTCAATATCAGCACATGAATTGCCAGCCATAATTCTTGATATTTCTTCAAGATCGACTTTCTTTTCTATTTTTTTATTAGAAAGATAGAATTCAATGATCTTACTCGAATCCTCATCTTCAGGGACATCAATGTCTATGATTCTGTCAAACCTTCCTCTCCTGCACAGCGAATCGGGAAGCTGGTGCTTTTCATTAACTGTGGCAATAACAAATATTCCTAAGCCCTTGCAATCATCTATACAGGACTGAATTGTCACATATTCCTCTGCATTTCTATGATAATCATCTTCATTTGCGAACTTATCCATATCATCAAGAAACACAATAGAAGGTGTCACAGTCTTAGCTTCGTCAAATGTTTTTCTTATTTCATCAACAAACGAACCGTTAGGCCTATCTTTCCTTAGGGTAAAAGCTTTACAGCCAGCTTCAGCAATGAGGCATTTTGCCATAAGAGTCTTGCCCAAACCGGGATCTCCTGCCAGCATAATTCCGCTGGGAATGCTCACTCCAAGTTTCTTGTACTTTGATGGATTTTTGAGAATATCACTCAAACGCTCAAGTTCCAATTTTGTATTCTCATAACCAAGAATCTTATCAAATTCGCTCATAATAAGTCTCCTTTACATAATCAGTGTTTGTTTACTGACTACATATTATTCAAATCGATGTGCATTTTTTTGCGCATACTTCCCTTTCTATAGATGTACATAAAAATGCATATTCAATTTCCTATCATCTTTAAAGAAATTGATTCACTAAAAAAATGAATTTTTCAATAGAATCGGAGGAAAAAATGGAAACAAATAATAATGAAGATTTTGAATGGCTGACGATTGAAATATGTCGCGAGTATAAGAGAAGGGCTGATATGCTACCATTAAACGATGGAAAAGATCTTGGAGAAAGAAGAAAGCTTAGAATCGAACTTCAGGAAAGATGTCATATTCAGCCTATAGAAGCTATTAACATCCTCAATGGTTACTATTGGGATCTTTATGTCAACAGATATGATATGCTAAGCGGCAAAATTCCTTTGTCGGAAGGTTATGAGAAAAAGGGACAAATCCTCGAACGTGAAAAAAAGAAACGTCCAATGAAAGAAGTAATTGAAGAATATGAAGAGAAAATAGCCATTCTCGAAAACAGAGTCTCTAAAGTAGATGATTACAGCTTCGAGGAAAAAGAATAAGGATAAAGATAGGATGTGTACAAATGTACACATCCTTTAATATAAACATATTTTTCATCTAATTGTTTGCTCTAATACCACTTAAATAATCACTCTTAGGATCCTCGATATGATCAAGGTAGAACTTACTCGAACATATCAACCATATCATTTTATCTAATTTGTATACAGTTAAGTGTTCATTTGGCAGCGATTCATTAACCACCTTAGTTATATTCTGCATATCCTGTATGCATTCCAATTCCCGTTTTTCTGAAGAATAATAATTCTTATCACGATTATAAAACGCACACAAAGTATGTTTTATGTGAACATCAGGCTTAGGCAAATCAGAAAAGGCCTCGTCTAATTCTTTAAGGAAATCACATGTTAATGCAACACTAAATCCTTTTGGATTGTTAGTTCTAAAATATCTAATCAGTTTCTCATAGTCTTTATTTGGATAATGACTAAGCAGATCATCAAGAACGTCTTTTTTTGTTTTAAAAGACCTTAAATATATTGCTCCATATATTAAAGCCTCAGCATATCTGATAATCAACTGATCCGGTCGTGTATTAGATTTTTGAGTATTCCACCTGAGACCATCTGGATTAGCATCTGAATATCGTAATGTTTCAACCACTTCTGAAGATTTGCTATATTTATTCAGAAACTCAGCAGGATCAAAACCGCATAATACACTATCCAAAAAACTAATATTACTTTCAAATTTCACAATATTCGAAAGCATTGTTGCATTCTGTGCATGGAATGCCAATTGAGCAAATACCTGATTTATTCCTTCATAAGCATTAAGAAAACTTCCTTTAGCAAAATCTGTCAGTTCGTAATATCGATTGAGATTCTTTACCCCTCTCTCTTCAGCCAAAGAGTTCAATTTTTCTTTTGTATAGTTGTAAAACTCTATTTCGGTCATTTGAAATCCTCACTTAGTCATTCATATGCCTTAAATCCATTTTTCAGCTCGTCTTTTACCTTTTTTCTTAAGGATTCCGGTTCTAGTATAACCACATCCGGAGCATAATTCTTGGCAAACTGTATCATGGACTGTTCATTTACATTTACAGAAACACACACGGTCTTTTCAGTTTCATCAGAGAATCTGACGTCTTTTCCAAACATATCAATGATATCGCTTATCATTGGTTTAGTAATTCTAAACTTAACAAGTGAATCTGGACTTGAATACATATATACATGTCTTTTCATGTATTCCGCCAAATTTAGATCATTCTTATTCGCCCACTCAAGATTCTTAAAAGGTTTAATCTTCTCGTCAAGTATCTTTATATCTTTAATTCGATCAATTCTGTAGTTTGAAACATCTCCATAAGGGTCATAATTACAGATCAGATAGTATTTGCCTTCTTTTGCCGCCATCTGATAAGGACTAACCACGTAAACTCTTTCCGTTCCATCTTCTGTACACTTCACGTGCTGTTTTTTATCAGTACCGTATTCAAGATACTTGAATGAGACCTTCTTTTTTGCCTGGATAGCTTCATCAAGTGCATCTACGTTGTAAAATACCTGCTTATTGTTTGTCTTATCCTCCGGCATAGTGGAAATATATGCCATATGAGACTTGAAGTATTTATTCGACAGAGTTTCCAGCTTTTCTACAAGTTCCTTGCACTGGCTGTAGGGTAAATGCTTAGAGAATAGCAAAGAATCTATAAGCAGTCTCAGTTCCGGATTTGAAAAGTCCCTAATCAGGTAGTAATTGGACGTGATATTACTATCCTCCCTGTCACCAGTCTTAGGGTTCATAGTCATTCGATTAGTCTCCTGGGATTCAATTTCATACCCAAGATCCACTAGATCCATTAACCTACTCTTTACAGTTCGTCGATCAACTTCCATATCAAAATCTCGTCTGAGAAGATCTACGATCTCCTTTTGAGATAATCTGTGGTTTTCATCGGAATACATCTGAAGAATTTTAAGAATATAGAATAAACTGAGGTTTTTGTTCTGATTAGACGCCATATATGCCCCTTTCGAAAAAGAACGGTTCATGGTACGCATTTCCTCCCTTATTTTAGCACTTTTGTGCCTCGTATACATAGAACATAACAAAAAGGATGTGCATCACTCTGCACATCCCTACTAGCATGTAATTCTATTACTTGATGACTCTAATCAATTCTTGCCACACCTTAACCATGGCATAGGTATCAAGTTCGCAATATTTCAAAAGATTACGTCTTGCCCTCTCCTGCTCCTCAGGTTCCATGAACTGAATCTGAGGGAAGATATTCATAGCCTCAGATCCGTTATGAACCCCTTCCAAGTTGTGATAATCCAGTTCCGGATCATCGGGGAAGATAGCAGGAAGAACGCTTTTTATTGAGAACGATCCACCCATAGCTTTATTGTAATAATATCCGCTCTGGAATGGTATGAGCAGGTCAACTATATGATCACGTATATTAAGCAAATGTTCTGACAGATCCGGATATGTTTCAGCCAACTCCTTGAGACGGGTACATTCAAAGGATCTGTTGTATGCAGTTGTACACACATTCATCGGTATATCCCTGCAAAGTGCTTCAGCAATTGCCCTTCGAGGATCCTCTCCAGACACAGCCAAGAACTCCTTATGCTTCAGTTTATCTCCTTCTTTTTCAATATAATGAAGGGAATACTGGAAAGGAATCTGCTGATAAGGCTTAGTTCCTTTAAACTGCGGTACTGCTGGCTGCATTGTTTCAAAATCCAGGAAATATAAAGGATATGACAGACTCTTCAGGAAATCCCTTATATTATCCGGTTCAACATATGTTCCTTTATCATATAAGGAAAACTCCATCTGACGGATCTGTGTATTGTTTGTGATATCTTCACATATTAGCAGATCCTTATAGTCTATGATGCCTTTTCTGTAGAATTCGATTTTCTTTTTAAAAGGCATACGGTAGAGGCTAAATACGTTCTTCTCAGGCAACTTTTTGGTGCAATAATTCCAGAATTGACAATCATAAGGATCATGACATCTTTCAGCCAGATTGTAATCCGGCTCAGTTTCATCATTAAGGATTATTTCTGCCTTTGCCAGATTAGTTTCTACATTAGCAATCTCATCCCTGACGCGATCATCCACATTGATAATCAGAAACAGCTTTTGAATGTCAAGTTCATCTTCTCGAATATAGTCTTTATTAAGAGTTACCAGATTAGTATCTGTTACCTTTATTCCGCAATGTTCAAGAACATACTTCTGATATGAGATATCGGCAACATATACCGCCTTAGGTTCAGGCTCTTCTTCGCCTTCACTTGAGCTCTTTACCTCATATATTGCATATCCATCATCTTCTTTTTTCAGGATATCAACAGCGCAATAAAGGCCATTATATGAAAAAGAGGCTTCACAGATTACTTCCGTACCCTTTTCAATCTCTTCTTTTGTTCTTTTAATCATTGCAGATAGATCAAGTTTATCCTCTGAGAATACTGTAACCTCTGCATAATCACCAAACAGGCTCATGGCGAGATCGCCAACTTCATTTCCTCTTGTAAGCACAGCTTCCAAACCGGAATCTTCAGTCTTTTCCTCCGGTTTATACTTATTAAGCCAGGCCATTTTGGGGCATTGCCAGAAATTACAGTATTTGGATTTGGATAAACTAATCATCTTCTTAGTCTACTTTCTATTTATTAACTAAATCATATCCGCCATCATCATGAACAAATCTCTTATACGTACCCTTATCTGCAAGATTAGGTTCTCCATCTTTCTTCAGCATGGATTCCCCGGCATATTTAGGCCAGTTTTTATACTCTTCCAAAAAACTGATTTTTCCTACACGTTCCTTGTAAGTTTCATAAGTCTCTATATTACTCCATGTTGGTTCAGGTTCATCAATGGCATTCAAAACATAGGAGTCTAAAGGAGCGTGGAACTTTTTGACATTTTCAGTTGCACCAAAGTATTCATCTACCAAATCTACGCCTAGCTTTCTAAGTGTATATAAATATTTTATGGTCATGTTAATCCATTTCTGAATCTGCCCATAAGAAAGTGTTTGATACTTAGCTTTTATACCCCTTGAAGTTTCTTCATGCCATACATTAAAATCTGCATGATCTTTAGTTAATACATTTATCTGTCCATAAAGATATTCCGTAACTGTTTTTCTCCCCGGATATAATTCTTTTTCAGCATCACCATAAAGAGTATGTGTTGCCATATCCCTGTATGCGCGATCAATTGCCATCAATATAGGGTCTACTTCAGATCCGAAATAACACTGAATCAAAAAACGAATTTCATCCTTCATGCACATTCTCCTCACTTGATAGTCATGGCCAATACCTTTGGATCATTCTTTCCATATTTGCTCTTCCAACAGGATTAGCAGTATGAATTAAAATAGGGTAAAAAGTCCCCCTTTCTGCAAGGTAATCAAGAATCTTTATGGCATCACCACCCTGAGATACATAATCTCCAAGATCATGATCCAGATCTATAAGTTCTATCTGTTCACCTTCTATTTCCATCTTCTCTATAAGAGATATGGTCTCATTAACCGATTTTGTTCCTATATATCCTTTTGGAACTTCTCTCAGATCATCAACCCAGATTTTCATTACATTTATCCTCAAATGTCATATATACCGTTATTATATCATTTCCGACTAAAAGCCTATAACCCGAGTACTTCTACTTTGGGCAATATGTGGCATTTCAAGATCATCTGCAATCAGCTCTGCAGCAATCTTCTTATCTATGTTCTTACCATCATGATCTCTCAAAATGCGCCTTGCCTGCCTCATAGAAGCCTGTTCAAGCATATTTCTAACAAATCTTCCGTTACCATAGTCCTTTTGAGAACAGGCTTCAGAACAAATATCATGACATTTACCAATTGCCTCATCAGACAACGTATATCCCCTGGTTTTCGACATCAATTTCATTATTTCTGTCAATTCGTCAGCTGAATAATCTGGAAAATTCAGATGGAAGGATATTCTGCTGTTCAACCCTTCATTCTGCTCAAGAAATGCTTTCATTTTATCGGGATATCCGGCAAATATAACTATTACATTCTCCCTGTAGTTCTCCATCAGCTGAACTATAGTATTGATTGCCTCATCACCATAAGTATGGCTGTCATCCACCAATGAATAGGCTTCATCTATAAACAGAATCCCGCCTCTGGCACTTCTGAACTTCTCTTCGACTATCTTCGCAGTCCATCCAACATATTTACCAATTAGATTTGCTCTCCCGCATTCAACGAGATGACCATTTTCAAGAACACCTTCATCCCTTAAAATCTCCGATAACAGCCTTGCAACTGTCGTTTTAGCTGTACCCGGATTCCCTGCAAAAAGCATATGCAAGGATTGATTGGAATCATCAAACCCCATGCTTTTTCTTATTCCTCGAATTTTAGCAGTGTCGATAATTTCATCCACGACTGCCTTGATTTCGGAAAGACCGATCATCTCTTTGAGTTGCTCGTAAGCCTTGGTTTTGCATTCCTTTTTCTCAATCTTATATGTCTCAAAATTTCGATATGCGCGATATACATGGCTTCTTAAACCATTAGAATACCAATTATTGTATATGTCATATATCTCGCTCACCTTATAAAAAGATCTACGGGGCAGTAAACTTTTATAATCACACTTATCGAGGCTCGAAAATCCAGATTTGTTAATCAGTTTCTTAAGATACTTGAGCGAGGTTTCATAATTCCCCTCCCCTTCCGTAATTCTTACAATATCTGCAGCAGATAAAATATTTCCCATCATACCCACAGATGACTCAGCATTTGCCGAGGTATCGATAAAAATAAACAAAGTATTCTTTCCATACTTTCTTAACATCTTTCCATAAAATTCATATAATCCATTATTGCCTACAGCGTGATTATTATTCGAATTCTTATCCGTTACATCAATAACAAGAATCGACCCTGAAGACACCTCAAAGTAGCTTTGAAAATCCGCCTCATCAAAAGCAAATCTTTCGATATCGCTAAGGCAAATAACCCTATTCCCCAAAAGCCTTTTGTTTGACTTAAGCGAAACTAGAAGAATATCGATAATATCCTGCGCCATAGAAAACCCACAGGCGGTTATCAGGTAATGTACAGGGTGTCCATAATACTTTCTTTCATTATCCTTAGAATAAATCCGACTTATTTCGTCAAACAAAGAAGAAGATCCCATTATCTCTGAGGCACGTTTTTTTATTGCCGTTAATCCAACATGGGATTCCTGCACCATATCCTCTTTCGCTAGGCAGCTTCCACCGCGTCTTCTAAACAAAGAATCAATCCCCAGTTCACTTTCAGCAAAAGAAAGGTCCCCACCATTCAAATACGGTGACTCACGTATATCTGAAAGAAAAGATCGGATAATCATTTCCTCAGAACTTATTATTCTTATCCCATTAATAGCACGAAGTATTTCCCGCTCGCAATTATGCACATCTATAAGTTCCGGTGCATATGCTAAATGAACGGTAAATACATCTCCCAGCTCCGGTTCTAAATAATGATTGGTTATTATCGGGAAGAACAATCCATTTTTAGAAAAATCCTTCCCAAAATCAGAGTTAAGCTTTTCGGGAACAGATAATCTTGATCTTCTTATTCTTCTGGGAGCAGACAATAAATCCGACTCCTCGCTTTCGATATCGCCTGCCTTACGAAAAGTCTCGTCTGAATCAATTAAAATGTCATATTTTCTAAATATCATAAGCAACCTCCATAGCCACAATCATCTTCTGTTGTACTAATCATAAAAAAGGGGATGTGCATTATCTTGCACATCCCTTTTGCAAATCAAACAACTGCCTTTTCAATCAGCTCAATCAATTTTTCATATGTCATATCGTCCCAATCAAGCTTGGTCCATATCTTCATTCCGTGATTCGAATCTTTGTCAATTAACTCCTTCAGTTTAAGAAGCCGAGTATCAATTTTCTCCAATTCTGATTCATCCAACTTTCTCAAACGATACAACGGAGACAATAATGGTTCATAGGAATGACATTCTGAATCATAAAACAGATGTTTATGAACAAGGCTACTGCATCTCCAAACTTGCGTATAAGGAACATTAAACAGTATTGTAGGGAGGCAACAGTCAAATTGGTCATAATCCTCAAGTATTATCGCAGGAAACCATGGTCCAAACGGCCTGCAGTCAATCGCGACAATATCTCCACTGCTAAATGGTGTGGAAAGATTTAGATCTGTAACACCGCGGGAATATGCAAGGCTTTCAGGCCAGTAGTATATATTCCCATGATTCTGAGGCACACCTTTCATCTCATTAAACCAGCAAATTTGCCCATTATAAATATAATAATCATACGTATGCTCCATTCGCCCTTCCGGATCCTTTTCCCACAATTCCAAACGATACCAATCGCCATTTGTACGGTCATCGTCTTCAGAAAGATCTTCCTGTTCCATTCTGTCCTCATTTTTGATATATTCGAAGGCGTCTTTCGCAGTAGTAAACATCCCTACGGGGCTGCTCTTTTCAATATATACGTCCAAGTCATACCATTCAGCAAACAAATAAAGCATTCCATCTGAATCTTCCCATTCAGATAACAATTCCAATTCACCCTGTGCAGATAGCATTTCATGATAAGTATTCTCAAGAATTCCTTTCTCAATCTGATGAAGTGCCATATATTCTTCGATTGTACGAACCTTTTCATACAAACTGATTGGTGCACCGCAAATAATATGATTAAATGTCCATTCTGACACATCTCCGAAAACCATAAGATGGTCTACCATCTGCTCAGACATTCCACATCTTTTCAAGAGAATGTACATCCTAGCTGTTATACCCATATTTGCTGTTTTCATAATTTGTCCTCTATAAGAATTACATCTTTTCCATGATTTCTCGCATAAATAATGGTTTCCTTCGTTCCACCAGGAGCACCGGTGTATACACCAAGAATTTTGGAGGATCTATCTACCATCCACTCATTGCGTTTAAAGAACGCCGCTCGCCCCGGCCTGTCGCTGACATAAGTAATATCATCCGAGGCTTTTAAAATGGCATGATATCTTTTCTGCCAGTCTTTCTCCCACTGATTCTCCATTCCTCTGAACGCAACAGCAGCAAATAAGCGGATACTTACATCTTTTCTTTCTTCCTTAAGTTTCATCACTAACTCTGCAGCCCAAATATCTACTCCTCTTTGCATTCCAGTAATAAAATCTGTATAGCCATCATCTACAGCTTTTCGAATCTGTTCATCCAACCAGCTGAAAACCTTCTCTTCAGACATATCAAGTCGTTCTGGCCTGTGCCCGGTAAATGAAACTGCATGTTCTATATCGATCTTTTTCATGATTTTTTTCCTTCCCTATTCCGATAGAATTTCAATTGCTTTTTTTACATCATCTTCCGTAAGCCCATTTTTCGAATCAGTATGTATAAAATGAGTCTTTTGTTCCACATCGAAATCAGCAAATACGTGATCGTCAATTATCACGTATCCATCCACATCATTGCGAGATTCCAAAAAATGCCGTATTCCCACGCCTCTGTCCGTAAAAAAGTAATCCTCAAGTTTCTCGTCATAAGTACGATTATGGATTCTCAAGCCACACTTTTTTAGTTTATCCAGGAGATAATTGACATCATCATCACAGCAGAAACGGATCTCACTCCAGCCGTGCTTCCAATCACTCGTTAAGATAATCTTTGCATCAGTGGCTTTTACAATCTTAGCCAGATTGCGAATGAGTTTCATAGAAACGCCGACATACCCGCTCGGATTACTCTCTTTTGTATTTTCATTGTTCAAAACACCGTCTACATCCAGAAAGATATACTTCATAAGACCTCTCTATTCATCTTTTTCGTGATAACGATCAGTTTCCGAGCGAGACAGCACAAAATATATACCCTCAACATCACCCAGATTGTGATAATCCATCACCTTAGGGAATACTGTTGCTCCCTTAACATATTCAAAAGAAGGATCATATAAACTAAATGCCTGATCAACAGATTTTCCGTCCTTGTCAAATATATCCAGAACCACAACCTTTGAAGCTCTGCAGGAGCATATGGACTCTCCTTTTCTCTTTGCATCCTCAGGTATCATCAGCTTGAGGACTTTTCCATCTCTGCACTTCTTCCATGCAATGAATGAACCTTCCTCGGGGCAATATAAAGGAATACTGTATCCCTTTGCTCCCTTAAGATTCTTGGGATCAATATCAACATCTTCAAGTCTCACTCCGGTCATTTCGGCATTAGTAAAATCACACCAAAAAGATCTTATGGCATACATAAAATCTGCATTTTTCAGATTTGTGCCGACAAAAATAGCATCATCAAGATCAGCACCTGCAAAAACAGCATTCTCAAGATTAGATCCGGTAAAATCACAATCACATAATTTGGCCTCCATAAATGCAGCATCATCCAAATAAGCCCCTTTAACATCACAATTCCACATGGTTGAGAATGAGAAAATAGCTCCTTTTCCCTTAACACCATCCAGAACTGCTTCGCATGCATCTACCAAAGCTAAATCTGCATCCTCAATATTTGCTTCGGAAAGATTAACACCATGCATAAAAGCATGTCTTAATGAAGCATGAGTAAGATTAGTTCCTCTCAGATTGGCAAACGATAAGTCCGCTCCGTCTAAAACTGCATACGACAAATCAAGTCCTGAAAGATCCCATTTGCTGAAGCTTTTATCACTAAGATCTGCTCTTTTCCCGGTTTCTTTATCCAAAAGCCATTTAGCATGCTCTGCCATAATATGATCAAATTCTTCTTTTTCAATTTTTCTTGCTGTGATAGCAAACATACCCATGTTCATCTGCATATAGTCACCTTTTCCTTTCTTAGTGTTTTCCTATCTGTTGATGTAAAGATAAACTATAGGATGTGCATATTTGCGCACATCCTATCAGAAAAATGACTAATTGGAATTCACCGGAGAACCATCTAAGATCATAGATACTTCAGGAAAAGACTTCATATAATCAAGTTTATAGTTTGGTAAGGAGGTCTTAATTATCTCATTCTTAAGAATATCCCACTCCCAAAGGTCGATATTACCTTTTATTTGTGATGCCAAAAGTGGCAGAAGACGCTCCAAGCCCTTGAAATCTTCCCTGTAGTATTCTATATCGAGGTAATTGGTCATCTCATCATCAAATATCTCTGTGGGCTTATCTCCAAATCCAATACTCCATCCGGTTGCGATCATGTCACTCAGATCACTGCCCTCCCGATACGATTTGCCTGATTCAGCCATCGATTTTCGCCACTGTGGATCAGTGCTAAGTAAGACGAAGGGATTACCGCTTCCCCATATACCGGTACTTGAAACTACTACATCCCCCTTTCGGAAAGGAGTTGGAATATCGAACCACATTCTATCGAAAAAGTCACAATCGGCAGCAAACTTCTCTCTTGAGGTGAGATAATCCCGCATTTTATCCGGAAAACGATCATAATTACATGCAGAAATATCTATACTCATCACCTCTCCGGATAGATTAAAATGAGCTTCAACATAATTAGAATGCTCATCGGATGATGAAGAAAAGAGATACTTTTTAATCGAATAGTCCACAATCTCCCCGTCTTCTTCCACTTCCTTCAGGCAGTAATCTCTGGCATCTTCGTAACACTTGAAATACAGACCGGATTCACTGTTATAATATACGGGACGTGTATCTCCGACATATCTGCTTCTATAAAACGTAAACTCAGGCACAAAGACACAATCAGCACTACTTGAACAGAAATACTCCAGAATGAGCTCTTCATCCTCCATGTGCCTGATAATCAATTTATGTGCGCTCATACCATAAGTTTCCGGAATGTGCCTGTCAGTCTTAGCCCACCTGCTGCCGGCCTTTTCATCCAGGATCAGATCATCTGTTTCTTTAACAAGTTTTTTCCATCCCTCATGTTTTTCATCAAGTGACTTGATTCGTGAAGAATAGATAAAAAAAGCAGACTCAAGCAAGCTAGGCTTATATTCTATTGATCGTAAATAAGATCTGATATCCTTAGAATTAATAAAATCAATATAATCCATGATCCGGTCTCTCCTATGACGCCTCAATCCAGGGCCCACCAAAACTCTGTTTCCTTATGTTTTAAGGCTTTTGTTCTACAGGATGCATTATCTTAATCATCCTCATCATCCAAGAAAGCTCCACTCATTGCATCCACGGCAAAACAATAATGCTTTGATCCATCCGCTATCCAGGAAACATTGTCCTTAACTTCCTCAAGTTCAAAGGCATTGATAATGCTTTCCATAGCATCAGGCTCTTCCATTATCACCGGATTAGCAAAGATCTTGATTTTGCCATTTTTAATCTCCACTCGTCCACGTGGATAATAATTATACGGATGTCTCCTACAAATCCTTTCTGAATCCTTTCTTTTTTCCCATTCAATTTCATGATTGAAGTTATCTCCGGATTTTGAGCTAAACTCCGCATCCTCCAAAGCACTTCCTGAAAGATCGCATTTTACCTTTACCGGTAGAACCGTAACCCCAAACATATCGTCATCAAAACAGGTTAAATAACACCAAAATATACCTTTATACATATAGTTTTCCTCCATTAATCCATTCCAAAATAGCAAAAATATGAATCCATATATTTTTCGAATTCCGCAATATCAGAAAAGATATCTGAATTAAAATGAATTGAATCAATAAAATAATTCTTTCCATCACAATCTGTTGTGACACTCTTTTGTGGTGTATTATCAATGTCCTCTAAAGATACCTTGCCCGGCAGAACAAAAGCAGATATTCTCACATAAACATAATTAATCGGATCAGCCTCCCAGGCTGTATTACTATGAAATCTGGTCGTGAAGTTAGAAGACTGAACAATTTCAGACCAAGTCGCGTATTCTACGGAGTAATACTCTTCAGGATTGAACTTTTGACTTTTATCCTTAAGAAGACGTAATATTTGCTGTTCCAACTTCAGTTTACGAACATCCATAGGTCTCATAAGGTTTAAATCATTCACCTGTCCATCATCCATCCCGGTTAGATATATTCTGATTTCGCATTTTTCTTCCCGACGGATAAATTCATCCTCACGGTTTTCCCACAAGAGCAATATATCCTCAATAAAATCGTCGGTTTTCAATGCTTCCATGTTCCCGTAATGCATATAATTGGTTATAAGAGCAAACTCTTTACCCTTAAGGAAGTCTATCAATTCATCTATTGATGGATACGTCACTTCGCCAATTTGAGTCATGTGCCTGTCCAGAATATGTTGAAATATACCCTTTTTTTCTTCATCAATCCCCCTAGTATGGTACATAAACAAGTAATATTCACAATCTTCATACAACGCTTTCGATCCAACTTCTCTTATTGCAAGTGATCTCTCCAGGTAATCATTCATATACGAGACAAATATGCTTGATGAACTCTTACCAATGATTTTGTCAGGCTTTTTTACCGGAAGTTTGATAAGACTATAAAGTCGGTCATTGAGCATTTTTCGTATTACTTCTTCCTGATTAGCTTTCATAATCACTTCCATGTCATTATCATTTATTAATGCCATATATACCTCCGTATTAAGCCATTCCTATCGCGTCTTCATATTTGTTGATGTAATAATAAAAAAATGGATGTGCACAAATATGCACATCCATCAGCAAGTATATTTTTCCTCAGATCTAATTATTCATTCAAGCCTGTCCTTTAAGTCCTCTACAAACTTCTCTTTGAATGATTCATAATCCATAGTGTGTTTTTATCCTTTCGCTTTTTGTGTCATCTCCGGATCGTCATCCTCGGCCTTGGGTTGATGGCATGAAAAAAGTGCCAGGCTCACAACCTCTTTCGAAGTCAAGATCTGACGCTCATCAATGCCGATATTCTTTTGCAAAAGAAAATGAACTCGGCGGATCGAGTGTTTTTTTGTTTTCCCGTTCGCTTTGTCCATTGTAAATATATCACCCCTATTTTGAAAAAGAATACTCAAAACCTACCACTTTCCTACCAAAAACCTACTTTTTCAAAATGGAGGCAGAACTATGTAAGCGCATATTTTTCATCAAATATTACCGGAAGATCCTGTGGACTTACCGGTGCATTTGAAAAATACTTAATATCCTTTTTCTCAATAATAGGCATACCGTAGTTTGGGTGCTCCAAATACTCTCTGCTAAGCTTAATCACATATTCATTATTTAGAAACTCATCACTAATCGATTTTGACATGTAGTAATTATCTGCCAAGGCAAATACTAAATAATTTATGAATCTCAATTTTTCTTCTTCTGATGATGAGTTCATTTGATGCATTATTATTCTATAACTTTTATCTTTTTTTAAACTAAAGAGCGTTATTGCAGTCTTCCCATCATAGGGAAAAATAGCCAAATGCACTGACTCGATTTTTTTGTTTTCATCTATATCATGGGGATCATTTATTATTTCACCATACATGTCCTTATATATCGTAAACATTCCCTGAACAGCAATCGGAACTACATATTGAAGAACATTCCAATACAAGACATTAAAACCATAATTAGATACACCTGTTGCTATAGTCATGAAATCATTAAAATCCGAACAATAGTCTCTAAAATCCAGCCTGTTTACCTTCATCAATTGAGGCAGGTTTAATATCTTGTGTTCATCTAACATCTTTACATATGTCTCATACTCATAGTCTCTAGTACTTAACATTAAAATCACATCTTTTATAGCAATCTCAGCAAGCATAATTGTATCGGGCTTTTGTAGAATCTTTTCCGGATCTTCATATTCCTTAAATGCATTACTGTCACACTCTCTACAAATGATTCTAAATGTTCCAGCTTGGTTTAATCCAACTTCCCCTTTAAAATAATTAACATCTGCTATTCTATTCTTATTATAAATCATTCCCTTTTCTGTTAGCGTTTTAAGAACCATTTGCGGAACTGAATGGGAATTACATATTCCCCCATTTAAGGGTTTCCCGCACATAATACATGTTGTTGGCTTACAAGCCTCACGTGCAGCCTTGACCTGTTCATTTATAACTTTCTGAGCTTGAATCTTCTTTTGCATTTCTTCAGTTATCATTACTTTTGATTCCTTATTATTCATCGAAAGAGACATTTGTGTAATCCTTCCCTTGACATAACATCGTAACATCACTCGTATATATGTCGCTCCGACTATTAACGTAAGCTGCCCCACTGCCCATTCTGTCAGTTTCAACGAAGTTTCCAATTAACTTCCGCAGAAACAACTTCCATCGCAAGCTTTTCTTTCATCTGAGAATAATCAGATAAGATACTCCGCCGGAACCGATTTGGTCAGCCATACCCCATTTACAGATATATAAAACTTATATCCGGCTCTATTCATGTCTCCGCTTCTCACCTCGTAAACTACAGGTTTTCCATGTCTTTGTCCAACCTTTACAGCCGTTTCAATATCTTTGGACAAGTGAACGTATAACCTAGATTTTGGAATCAGCCCCTGATCATCAATTGATGAAACGTATTTTTCACCTGTTCCATGATACAGAATCTCAGGTGGTTCTGCTTCTTCAAGTTCAACATCAACTGGAATGGAATGTCCCTGATTAGCTCGGATCAGTGTTTTATCCTCGTTAAATGAATATCTCTGCTTTTCATCCTCGGAAACAATCTTTTCAAGAATTTCCATGTCAATCAGGTGGGTTTTGCTTATTCCTGAAATCAATTCAGACACATCCGCCCAACCATGTTCATCTAGCTTAATTCCTATAGTTTCAGGTTTATGGCGAAGGATAAGTGCAATATATTTACTTGTTTCTCTATAATCATTAGCCATAGTCCTTTTACCCTGTATAACCACGATCCGTACTTATTGCCATCTGTATTATTTTATCATATTGCTCTTTGTTTCCTATATAAATTGGTATCAGCATATCAGAATGCTTTAAAAGCCATTCATTACACAATTCAAAAGACTGCTTATTTGGATTCTTGGCCAAATAAACGACTTCGTCAGCAGCTTTTAGAATTTTCTTTATCCGTTTTTTCATTATAGTGTCCCACTTGTTTTCCATCCCCGGATAAGAACAAATAATAGACACTTGGCATCCGTCTTCTTTCTTAGCAACCCGTATCAACTCCTCCGCTGCCCATATTTGTGAGATACAGTTGATCCCCGCAATAAACTGTATATCAGGTTCTTCACTTAACGTAATCCACAAACTAGTCCATATACTTTTTTTTACTTCTTCTTCAGAAATATCAGGGTACTTTTTGGTGCACACCATTAGTGCAGCTGTAATCAGCATAATCAGCCCTCCATTTTGATTACAGAATAACAAAACAGATGTACATGAACATGCACATCCATTGTCATATCATCCGTTCAGATAGCAAATCGTACGAAAGGAGAAATAATATGCGTAAATACAATGTAAATGAAATTGATCTTAGAATAGACAGTATTGAACCTTTTGTTATGGACGATTGTAAAGGGGTTGTAATTTCCTGGAGCTCAAAAATCGGATTCGGTCAATACACCCTAAGAACAGCGCCCGCAGCGTGGGATCCTAACGAAACTGTATGGCTCGGTGAATCTGAGTGTATGGACGATATAACGGACAAAGAATTCGGTGAGAAGTTGATGCAGCTATGGATTGATCAGATTATTATCATTGAATAAACGCTTTAGCTTATAAGTTCGTATAACTGAATAAAATATGTTAGAATAATCATATCGGAGCTGAAAAAAGATTAATAGTTTCGTTCAAAAATCGCCCTTTTTTCAAAAGGTGCAAATCGGGTGCAAACCGAAAATCTCGATGCCGTGAAACCCAGTATTCATGCGGGTTTCAGCATTTTTCTAACTGCGCTGCCCCAGCAGACGAACAGTATTTTGATCATATCTTTGTCTCTCTCTCTTTCAGAGGTGTGTTCCTTCCCAAATCAAAAGGTGTAAATAAGGTGTAAATCAGATACCATTCTGCCCACAAATGGCTTATTCCCGCCATTCCTCGCTTTGGCATTAAATCCTACCATGGCATATGCACCGGTAACGTTCGGATACCCTGATATCTTTTCTTCAGGGATATCTATATATTCATGAAGAGTCCAACCGCTTCGGTTTTTAACAATAATTTCATTCATCCGCCTATATCATTCCTCTTTCATCATTTAAATCTTTTTTGGTGTTCACCACCACGTATTTTTCGTCCGTTCTTGGATCTATTTTCTCTTTAGATTTATAGTCAAACTTAAAACCACATGCATCCTGCAATCTTTTTGAAGCCAGATTCTTTTCACGATAACTACAGTGAAATTCTTTTGCTCCTTGATTTCTTGCCTCATCGCACAATGCATTTAGAATCTGTTTTCCATATCCTTTTCCGACAAAGTCCGGTCCAATGGCGATTCCCATATCCTCATATACACCAGGATTGACCTCACGCATGGATGCCCATCCAATGGCCTCTAATCCGCTTTCCGTTTTCAGATATACGGTAAGCGCATACTTTTCTTTACTTTGAAAATCAAGAGTCCGAAGCATCCTGTCCTTTGATTCTTCCTCAGAATCATCGATCTTCCATAGCATATATTTGGCAGACTCCGGTCGGCTTGTTATATTTCGGTACAGCTGCTCCCAGTCACCAAATACAGCCTTTTTCATGATCAGATTACTTGTCTCTATCACGACCTCTGAATAATCCGTAACAATTTCCATTTTCTCAACTCCATAAACTTCAGGTCGAAGATCCTGACAATTGATCCGAATAGCGCTTACGCCCAATTTCGCCAAAGTTTAATTCCTGTTTTTCAAAATCGTATATGAGCATGCCCTCATTATTTTTATCCAGTTCTTTACATACTCCCCCTGATGCATTGATAAAGCAGGTAGGCGCTGTCTGATAGGGATGAATCGCATTTACAGACAATACGGGTGTGATATTTTCTACAGCTCTTGTAATCAGATGTCCTCGAATCATCTGGTATCGAGTCTCATCCTCTTTATCAGCCACATCATAAAACAGTACAATATCCAAATCGGTATTTTCCCGATACAGTTCTCTAAAATACTCAGGGAACCGTACTTCAAAGCAAATTCTTACGCCAATCTTTATCCCGTCTATTTCATATATTCCATTTTCATCGCCGGGTGCAAAATTATCCTCATCCCACCCATAGAGTGCCCGTTTGTCGTACCAGCGTTTGCCTTTGTTAGGTGAAACCAAGTATGCTCTGTTATAGTATTTTGAATCAACGTAGTTGATTGTTCCTACTATAATGTGAATATCCAGTTCGTCTGCCAGTTTCTGTAACTCCTGTATAGCTTCCGAAACCACATTGACATTGATTCTGTCTGAACCGGCAATATCACGAGGCGGATACCCTGTCAAAGCACATTCAGGAAATATGATCAAATCCACCTTATTCTCTGATGCGCTCACTATAGCTTTTTTTATTATTTCAAGATTATGATCAATATCACCACATACGGCAAATTGATAAGCCGCCAACCTCATAACTCTTTCTCATCCTTTCATAGGTCTTCAATTAAAAATGGCAACATGTATATTGGATATAATTTCAACATTTCACTATTGCCTATATCTTTTTGTGATAACAATATTTCCTTCGAAACATGCTTAGAATACTTTTTCTGAAATTCTGTAATTGATTCATGCTTACCGATTCCGGATGACTTAACTTCAATCGAAACTATCTTTGTTTTCGAAGCAAGCAAAAAGTCAACCTCATAGTAGTGGGAACTGTTTTCTTTCTCCCATGTGTGATAATAAAGGTCTATATCCGATCCGGCAATTATCTGAGCAACTGCATTTTCGTATAAATATCCCAAATCTGCAGGAAGTGAATCGCTCAACAATTTCGTATAAATATTTTCATCCGTCTTTCCTGATGATCTGAAAATCATGGTAGTAAATAACCCTGTATCAGCCAAATAGAGTTTGAACGTATCATCATCTCTCGTTTGAGGCAAAGCAACGCTCGGATTAAGGACATTATGACATGATAATACCGTCTTTGAATCTAGCAAATCATGTAAACGCTCTAAATCTTTATCAATCTTTTTTTTGCCTGTAGCTGCCGAAATAACATAGCTTCTTTTATCCGTTGCCAACTGCGTCGGAACAGAATCATACATTCTTCCAATCAGTCCAGTATCATCGATCTTGAAGAAATCGTCTTTGTACAAATCTATGATTTCTCTCTTTACTTCATCGATTTCTGTAAAATTCCTGCCTTCCACATAAGCTTCTACAGCCTGAGGCATTCCACCTACCGCCATATAGATTCTAAAGTCCCGCATGAGCTTTCTGTTCAAGGAATTTCCAACCGGCTTCCCAAGCTTATATAAATCCCGCAATACACCATAGGTATCATTTCCGATGGCCCACATAAATTCTTCATAGTCCATCGGATATATCTGTATTTTCATCTCCTCAGATGGAAGCACTATATCCTTGACATTCTTTTTTATACTGATCAGAGAACCGGTCTCAATATAGTCATATCTTCCGTCCTCAACCAGATACTTTATAGCCTGGCGCACTTTAGGCATAAGCTGGATCTCGTCAAATATAATAACGGATTCTCTTTTATACAACGTTATCCCAGTTGCAGTTTGCAGTCTAAGAAAAAAAATATCCAGATTTGCTATGTCATCGAACACATCAAGAACATCCTGCGTTATGTTAGCAAAATCCACTTTTATATATGACCTATACTCTTGCTTTGCAAATTCTTCGGCAATTGTCGATTTTCCAACACGTCTGGCTCCTTCCAGAAGCACAGAATACTTTGGTGCCTTTTTTTCTTTCCAATATTTTAGCTTTTCTAAAGCTTTTCTCTTAAACATACTATCTCCTCAAAACAACACAGTTCCATTTCTTCAAACTTTTAAATGGATTATAGTACCATTTCTTCAATATTTCAAGAGCATCATTCCGTTTCTTCAAGATCTATTTCTGCATTTTATACCGTTTCTTCCAAATTACTGCCAAAAAGCACCCTGCATAATGCAGAGTGCTCTCATCTCATCGGGTAGTTCACCTTAAAAGGTGTAAACGGGGGTTAATCCGTTTGATAAATCTTCAAAATGCCGTATTTTCAAGGTTTTTCGCTTTGCTGAAATCTCTTGCCCCAGCAGACGAACAATATTTTGATCATTTAAAAAACCTCTTCAAAATGGCAAAATATGCCGTATTATGCGCCTTTTTGCCAATCGTGTAATAACGCATCTATTTTACAGAAAATATGCGAAAAGCGCAAAACCCGGCATAATCTGGCATATTACAGTCGTCAATAGTAGTCAAAACGTAGTACGAATCCGTAGAAAAAACTACTCAAAAATGAACCCCTTAGAATGAATTTCGTAGAATAAAATCAATACGATACACAAACTATTTCCATTCTTTGATTAGTACCTGTATGATACAAAGTACATGTTATTCGGCCATTTGTATCATAACTTCCACGGTTCAAGCCTTCAAATGTTGAAACCGTTTGTTCTATTTCATCATCAGAAGTACCAAAAACCTCCAAGCAATTAGTCAATAGTCACATACTTTTATTATCCGAAGGTCTTTTCCAATAATTCCTGAGCTGCATCTTTGCTCTTAACACGCATCAGATTATCATCAAGCTTTGCCCTCGAAAGTAAATTCATGCTTCCGTACCATACTATTTCATCGTCAATGATGGCAAAATGTTCATGCATATGATCCTGGAGTCTAACCTTTACGCTACAGTTTTCTAATACCTGTACAAGAGCCTTTGTATCTTCAATCTTTTCTTCCGGATATCCTTCGGGATCAAGTGTAACAACAGTAATCTTCACCCCATCTTCTTGCCTTTTCTTTATAAGCCCTACAAATGCATTTACCTTAGTCTGATTTAATCCCGGACTGGAAATAATGATTTCTTTGTTTGCCTCCAGCAGATCTCTTTCGTATACTTTTTCATAAGTATCCATGCCAAAGATTGCATTTGCATTTTGCTTTTCGGCAATGACATTATTGCATATTTTGTATCCTATCTTCTTATATGTTCGAAGGCGTTTATGATACATTTTTTCAAGTACACGAATATGAGAATCTACATAGTCGTAAATGATAACCTCTGTCTTAGTTTCATAGTCTCGATGGAGGCGTCCGGCAAACTGCTCGATATTCCCTTCAGCTGCCGCAGGCATTGTAAGCATCATTGTATCAAGCCTTGGGTAATTGAATCCTTCACCAATATACTTATCTATCGCTACCAGGATGACTGACTCCTCATCCGGAACCGACCGCATTTGCAATCTCATTTCATCCTTGGCTTTTCTACTGCCTCCACCCTGAAGAAGATAAATATGGTCCGCTTTCCCTTGCAGTCTCTGATACAGAAGATCCGCATGCTCTTTATACTTAGTCAAAACAAGTGGAGTCCTACCATTTTGAACACATTTTTCAACGTCTGCAATAATCTGTTCGTTTCTAGAATCACATTCAATAACCGCTCTGTTTGCTTCGGTAACTTTAAGATCAGATGCACTAACAAGCCTTGTAAATCTCGGATAGACAAAATGATCAATGCCCTGTTTTTCAGCTCTTTCTTTAGCTGTATAACGGAATCTAATCGGACCGAACTGCATAAATACTTTCTTTTCGAGTCCATCTTCCCTCTTAGGCGTTGCGGTCAATCCATAAACGTACTTTGCTTTTGCCGATCCTATAACATCCTCGACAGTTTGTGCCGCCCCATGGTGACATTCGTCCATAATCACCATTCCATACTGTTCAATAATCGGATTGATATCATCTCCCTTACCCAGAGATGAGAATATAGCCACATCAATAATCCCCGTCATAGAATTATGTCCGGCATATAGCTTTCCAATTATGCTTTTTCTCTTCTTTACCCTTCCTGTTTTGGTCTTATATTCCGGCAGCTCAGCATTTATATCCAAGAACCTAGTTAAATCCTCTATCCAGTTCTTTTGAATTTCTGTATTATGTACCAGAATAAGGGTATTAGTTTTTCTTTGCGCTATCATATATGCGCCTACAACCGTCTTGCCAAAAGAAGTAGTTGCAGCGAGAATACCATTATCGTGTTCCAGAATAGTCGATGCTCCCCTCATCTGCTCTTCATATAGTATTCCATTGAAAGAAACATCCAAAGGTGTTCCGGTGCACCTATTATCAGTCAGCGAAAAAGGAATATCCACCTCATTGAATCTATCAACCACAGAATCAAGCAAAGCGCGAGGAATACAAATATAACCCGAGTCATCGTAACCGCAGAAAGCTATTCGCGGTATACCTTTTGTTGATAATCCCATTGCAGCCTTCTTATAAAAATCCGAATTGCTAAAAGCTGCCATGCGCCGCAATGCATTTTGCATCCGTGGTTTCATGTTCTTTGTATTTATGTAAACCTTGTCAGCAATTACAATCTCAACAGCAGAGGAAACGTCTTCTTTATGCAAAGGATGTTTAGCTTTGTCCCAAGGCTTAGTATCGTTCGAAGACTCAGAATTCGCTTCAAACTCATTGCTAAGAACACCAAGGATTCCTTCTGCTGACCATTCTTTTATTCTTTCTTCTACGGTTTCAGAAGAAAGTTTTTTCACCTCTTTTAAACAATCCCATTGATGGGGATATGCATTCCAGTTTTCATCAATAAAAGCGCTATTTCCATACTTCAAAGCCTGTCCTTGTAATGGCAGTGCTACAAGATTACCCAGTCCCGGCTTGCCTGTTTTTGTATTAATCGGTATATGATCCTGAGCCGGAAGCATTCTGTCATAATACATGAAGTTTCTCATATTAACAGACTCAGCGCCTTTAGTTAAAAGAGCCGTCCCGAATTTTCTAGCTGTAACGGCAAGTATCGGCTTTTCGAAGAACATCCAAATATGAGCTCCTTTTCCGGACCGTGAACGTTCAACCAAAACCGGAACATCATTGTTTTCACAGATCTTCCTGAAAGCATTAACCTCTGCCATCCATTCCTGATCAAGGTTTGCACCGTCATCTCCACCAATTTTGTCGTCATGACAATCAAAATCAAATACAAGAAAGTTGACCGTTTCGTCAGGAAACATCGGATATAATCCGATTACATCCGAGGCATCTTCCTTCGCACCGATTAAGTGCTCATACAGTACCTGCCCGGTCAATTCTTTATATCGCTGATTCTGGCACTCTCCGCAATTGAACTGAGGATTATTCTTCTTCGGACATATTCCATCTTTCCAGAAATTCCAACATTGCGTATAGTATCCATGCTTTCCTGTTTTCTTGTTAGCTTTTCCGGAACGTTTACTATACACATCATTTCTACCCTTGAACAGATGATAGTAATACTGGATATGCTGCTTAGTAATAGTAACCGGAAGAATACGAGCTCCTTGATCCTCTTCAAAAGCAAGATTCCTGTCTGGTGACAAATCATCTAACTCCTTTGCCTCCCGTTTGTATGAAATCCCAGCATTATCGAGAAGTCCGTGCAAATATTCAATTTCATTTTCAAGTTGACTTATTCTCGATAAGTACTGTTCTTCGTTCATAGTATTTACATCCATTAAAATATCTAGTTTCTAATCAAAATGGTTGTCAATTCCGTCACAGTCATTTTTCCATCAGTATAATCATTCCATAGTCGTCTATATTCTTTTCTGTTAATATGTGCTACTAATTCTCCTGAAGTATGTGATTAGAGTCATCGGCAATACTATAAACATCAGATAGCTGGTACGCTCTATTCCCTGCAATACTGTAGGATACAATCACAACAACTGACCATACTGCAGATGAAATAACCACTTCCTTAAAAGATCATCGTCCACAGCTAACTGAAAAGCCGGCCTCACCATACCTCTGATGGTATGGATTGTTGAGAAACTCTTCTTATCAACCTGCTGTAATCTGATCAGCCACTCCTTGGCATCTGAGAGCCGCACTTTGTCGATTCTCCTTACACTCCTTAATTAATTCAAAACGGTTTTTCATCCCATTCACCCTTTTCGGGATTCCATTTTGTTTTCACTTCACCTTCCAGAAGCGGAAATACAAATGTTTTTATACTATCCATTACTTCTTCCAGTGATACCTGAAATACCACCTTTCAAGACGAAATTATCTGCATAATTCGATACGAAGATTCTGTAAATAGTTCTCTCCAAACCATAATATGTAAGTGCATCCTGAAAAGTTCTCCCGGATTCAGATGCAAAGTTCTTCAGTCTGGCTTTTACTGAAGCTACATTCATCAAATAAGCACCTCCAGATATGTTCTGACAATCTTTTCACTTCTAAGCTGTTTTGCATATGAATAGAGTTTGTCAATATTTCGATTATTTCTCTTAAGATAGTTTTTGAGTATCTCAGAGGTCTCTTCTATTCCAACCTTATTCCTATAATAGATAATATCCACAACCGTCTTCTCTATATCGAAAATATGAAAACGGTTATCTCCATCATGAATCTCTCTAATTCCAATATCCATTCGTACCGGATCAAAATAATAAATTTTTATAGAAGGCCAATCAGGAAGGGTTACAACTTTTTTCTTTCGTTCGATTGCAACATCAACAGCATCCGGAAGATAATTAGTCAGTTCATAATATCGCGCAGCACTAAGCAGGCATATAACACCATCCGGTACATATGCCTCAGCACTAAAGAAATCATTTTCATCCCCACTGTATGAAAGGTTCTCAAACGTACTCCTATTTACCCTGGAAAGGAATCCGCAGTCCTCGAGTTGACCAATCTTGTAATAGGAATACCCCATTTCCTTCAGTTCAGATATTGTTATGAATTTTTTTGTTTCACCTATAGTATTCACTTTTTCCACCTGTAAATACTATACATCAATAAAAAATGGCTTTCAACTAATTTCGGCAGTTATGAAACTTGCCGAAATTGATTAAAAACATAAAAATGCAATAGAATCTATGATTGTTTGTTTTAATGGAAATCCGTTGATCAAAATACCGTCATCGTTGATATATGACTATAAATGTTGATAAAACTTATCATATCGGAGCTGAAAAAAGATTAATAGTTTCGATCAAAAATCGTCTTTTCAAAAGGTGCAAACCGGGTGCAAATATACACTGTACCGCCTCGCAACCCCCAGTATTTACAAGGTTTTCAGCTGTCGTCTAATGTCTATGCCCCAGCAGACGAACAGTATTTTTATCATTTCTCTAAAACTCCGTATTTTTAAGCAAAACTCAGGTGTGATGCATGTTTCATGGCATATTCGAAAGTGCCTTTTGGAGGCTTATCTTCTCAAATCTTTTCAAGTTTTCGCATATTTTTCCACTAAAAAATGGTAAAAATCGTGGTAAAAACAATTTATAAATAACTAATTCATTTTAATAAATTTTCCTCGTTTTCATCTATTAGTCCAAGATTTCGAAGCCGGTATGACATAGCCTGCTTTGAAACAGAAAAATCTTTTGCCATTTCTCTTATCAGATCCCACATAAATCCGTAATTCAGTCTCTCAAAACCGGCGCTATAATATCTATCCTTATATTCTTTTATTGTCAGCTCTGTCGGCATCAAAAAATTGGCTGCACTGACATTTGCCTGTCTTTCTATGACCTTCAGGGCATAGTTTTCACATATTATATTTCCGTCAATGATTCTGCTGTATGTCTGATGCATGAAATTACTACCTTCATCGCAGAAACAATTTTCGTGAAGTATCTGAATAGATGATTACCATCAGTTCTTTCGGTACGATGACGGTGTGAATCCCATTATCTTTACGAATGTACGGTTAAAATAGCTGATATTGTTATATCCCACAAGGGAGGCGATATCAGTTATTTTTTTGTCGCTCGAATTCAGAAGCTCGCATGCCTTGACGATACGTATGCGGTTCAGATATTCGAATGGAGTGCTGCCGGTGAAGGTGCTAAAATTGTGGCAGTAGTAACTTTCGCTGTAGCCGGATATGCCCGCAAGAAGCGGCAACGTCAGTGCTTCCTGGTAATGCTCCTGCATGTAATCCATGCTTCTGATAAGGTTCTTGGAAAGGGAATTATCTTCCGGCGTTTCGCTGAGCTTTGAAAGGTGCAGATTGTACAGCTCCTGCCAGCAAACAAACAGACGGCCCTGTATGGAAAGCTCACATGAATCGGGAGAGTCTGTATTCATATCCAGTATATCCCTTATCAGCTTCAGTAATGTCCTGTTTTGTCGAAGGCTTCCGGAGAAGTGGTACACGCTATCCTTCCGCCTTGAATAAAGTGCTTCGAAATACGGGCTGTTAGCAGGAAAAATGCGCTCCAGCGGCTCTGTTGAAAAAACGATTGCGGAGTATTCCACCACCTGCCTGCAGCCCTTAGGCTGGATGGCATAATGGAGCATTCCGGGAGGAATGAAGATGCCGTCTCCCCCGGAAAGCCTGAAGCATTCCGATTCGATATACATATCAAGCCTGCCTCTTTCCAGGTAGAAGAATTCTGCCTCCACATGACAGTGAAAATATAATGCATTTTCGGTTTCGGGGCCCACCAATGTCTTGTGAATGGAAAAAGGGCTTGATCCCGTCTTGTGTATGATGTTTTCCACGGGGGATATTTTTTTCATCAAGGCTGATTATATGAAAAAAAGCAAAATAGTGCAATAAATAAACATAATACTTCAAGTGCAAAAAAGCGTAATAATATAATATTTTCATAGAAACTGCGGAATGGTGCCGCATACATTCCAAAACAATATAAGAGAAAATGTATCAGCACATTTACTGATCGTCATGTAAGGCAGATCACGTATTAAACGAGGGAGTACATATGTTAACAGCCATAGCACCAAAGAGCAGGAAGATCGACAGAGTAGAGAGAAATGGAAACGCACTTTTTCTGTATTCCAAGCACGGAACCATGCGCATAGAACCGAAGTCCGGCAGTATCGTCAGGGTTACCTATACGGTACAGGATGCTTTCTCCGAAGTAAAGAAGCCCGGTGTCACCTGTGAGGATGTATTCGGAGACTGGACATTTGACAATGGTCCCGACCTTGCGATTGAGGTAAAGCTTCCGGGACTTACTGTATCCGTTAACAGATGTGACGGCTCTGTCAGATATTACGATAATACCGGGAAGCTTCTTTTTGCTGAAGGAGCGGATGAACCGAGAGAGTTCGAAGAGTTTGAGACCTTCCATCTTGCAGGTGTTCCCCAGAAGACGAGGATGATCGATACCGCTGACGGTAAGAAGGAAGTACTTGAGGATGCACTTAAGGTTTCCACAGGAAAAAGCTTCCACATCAGATATCATTTTAATCTCGGGGATGAGGCTGTTTACGGATTCGGTCAGCAGGAAAAGGGTTGTGCATCACTTCGCGGAAAGAGACTATATATCCATCAGGGCAACAGAAAGATAGCTGTTCCCTTCTTTGTATCAACCGCAGGCTACGGAATCCTCACAGACTGCTACAGTCCCCTTATTTTCAACGATAATGAAAACGGCACATATCTTTACACGGAAAGTGCTCAGGAATCCGATATTTACTTCATTGCAGGCAGCATGAACGAGGTTGTAAAGGGATACAGATCCCTTACCGGAAAGGCTGCACTCCTTCCCAGATGGGCATTCGGATATGTCCAGTCCAAGGAGCGCTACGAGACGCAGGAGCAGATACTTGATACCGTGAAAAAGTCCAGAGAGCTTGGTATCGGAATGGACTGCATCGTGCTCGACTGGATAAGCTGGCCGGACGGCGAGTGGGGTCAGAAATCATACGATCCCGCAAGATTCCCGGCTCCTAAAGAGATGATAGATAAGCTTCATGAAGATCACGTACACTTCATGATCTCGCTCTGGCCCACCATGGCAGGTAATACTCCGAATCATAAGGAGTTCGCCGATAGAGATCTTTTCCTTCCCGGATGCTCTGTTTATGATGCTTTTAAGGAAGAGGCAAGGAAGCTGTATTTTGACCAGCTGAAGAGAACCCACTTTTCATACGGAACCGATGCCTGGTGGTGCGACAGCTCCGAGCCCTTTACTCCTGAATGGAATCACCGGGTAAGACCCGAGGAGAGTGACCTGTACAAGGATTTCTGTGAGGAAGCGGGACTCCGCATGCCTTATGAATACTGCAATTCATATCCTCTTTTCCATGCAAAGGGTATATATGAGAACCAGCGTATAGCCATGGAAGAGTCAGGATGTGACAAGCGTGTCGTAAATCTTACAAGGAGCGCATACACCGGACAGCAGAGGTTCGGTACCATCATGTGGTCGGGAGATACCGATGCAAGCTGGGAGACCTACCGCGACCAGATCGCAATAGGACTTCATTTCAGTGCTTCGGGGCTTCCTTACTGGACCATGGATACAGGTGCATTTTTCGTAAAGCAGGGAGAGTACTGGTACTGGAACGGAAAGTATGACAATACCGTGGAGGATCCCGCATATCAGGAGCTTTATACCAGGTGGTATCAGTATGCCGCATTCCTTCCCATGTTCCGTGCTCACGGAACCGACTTCGACAGGGAGATGTGGAACTTCACCGGTGAATTCTATGATGCCATGCTTAAGGCCAACAGACTCCGTTACAGCCTGATGCCTTACATATACTCAGAAGCCGGCAAGGTGTGGCTTGAGGACAGATCCCTTATAAGATGGCTTGCTTTTGATTTCACCGGAGACAGACGCACCTGGGACATCACCGACCAGTTTATGTTCGGCGAAAATATGATGGTGTGCCCTGTGACATCCCCCATGTACTACGGTGTATCGCAGCAGGAGGCTGCATCTGTGGGCGTCAGGAAGGTTTGCTTCCCCGCAGGCTGCAACTGGTTTGATTTCTATACAGGTGAAAAATATGAAGGCGGCACCGAATGTGAGGTCAGTGCCGAACTTGATAAGATCCCTCTGTTTGTGAAGGAAGGAAGCCTCATCCCTGTAAGAAAGCCTGCCCTTTCTACTGAAGAGCAGGCAGATGAGACAGAATGGAAGAAATTCGGCGAAGGCAAGGCTTCATATGAACTGTACGAAGATGACGGTGACGGGTACGGATATGAAATCGGAAAGTACACCATGACGAAGATAGAGAGATGATATCTACACTTGATGACAAGCTCCACAGGGCAGTGATCGGATCCCATGCACCCCCTCCATGTCCGCAGTCATGGTCGCCATGGTGTTCATGTCAAATTCATTCAAAAACATAACTGTTCTTTGGGCCCAGATATGATTCTTTTGGGGGCCATTTTGTATCCCACAGAACAATTCTCTCCAGAATCAGATTGGGACTCAGTTGGCAATATGACAATCTGTTCACTCCGGCCTTGAAGTGAATACGGGCAGATACGATTTTGGCATTCCGCCTGTTGTCTTCTGTCCACTGGGCGCTCAGGAAAACCGGCCTTGAAGAATCATAGATTGTATTGATTCGAGCCGGTTCCTCCCCATTAACACTGATCTCAAAAAACTGAAAACTCTCGTCATATACCGGAAAAGACGGCGCAAAAATGAATTCCGCATCATATTCACCCGCATCCTCTGCAAAAAACAAATACTCTGCATATGGAAGCGAACCGCTGTCTTCGTTTGTAAGATCTATCGTATTGGGATAAAGCTTCAAACCGCTGCCATGTCTGCCATACGGTTCCATAACTCTGTAACAAGCACTGTCGGTTGCCGTCATTTTCGCAAAATCACGGCCTTCCGCCACGGCATGCCCTGCATGAACCAGTATGCTTCCCTTTGAAATTTCCTTTCCGCTTTTCGCACGGCAGACGCCTTCATAGTATTCTTTTCCGCATGCCCTTACTGTAAGCGTCACGAAACACTCATCACCGTCGCTGATAATGATGGTACCGCTTGAAACGACATCGCTCGGAATAAGTTTTCTATCCACCCTTACCCGAATTCGGTCTGTTCTGTATGTTTTTCCCTCGATCAGATTGGAGAAGTTTCGTATGCATCCATCAGTTCCCTCCGAAGCAACACCAATCCAATCCTTATCTGTCGTTACGGTATAAGATATGGCGTTTTCACTTCCGCAGGAAATCTCCAAAGTAATATCATCTATATCCGGCCTTAGAAAATCGTAAAGGGTGTCCTCTCGCTTCGTATATTCCCTGCCGTCATAGAACCAGGAATCATCTGATTTAGTAACCAGCATCCTGCTTTTCCTTGAAGGATAAACATAAGTTCTCATTGGGAACTGACAGCCGGAATCATTCCAGTTTCGGAAACCGAAATGCTCCGAGAGGGCGTGTCCATAGTATTTCCCGTCTGCAAGTGCATGGAAATCATCAATCAGCTTTCGATCTGCCTCAAGGCCCGCCTCAATCTCCACACACAGGTCGTTGGCAGTATTTCTGTTCTGATTCGCATAATACTTGTTCCAAGCAGATGCAATCCAGGTCTTGTGCAGATTCGCCGTACCGTAAGCCGGATAATAAATAAGTTCATAGAACGCCGTACGGATTTCTTTCGGAGAGCGTTCCAAAAGCTCATCACAAATTTTCTGTATCTTCACACATTTTTCATACAAATCCTTGGATTCATCATAATGTGCAGGATGATAGACTCTGTCGTTCATAATCTCATGCTTGCGACGTTCATTAATCAGAGTGTATTCAGATATGATTTCGCATATGGAAACCCTGTCTTCTTTGGAATAATAGTCTCCGAAGATTCTCTCCACCCAGTCCTGTACGAAACAAAAAGCGTTGTTGAGCCGGGCGGAACCGTAATTCTCCATATCAAATGCCATTTTCATTATGTAGGAAAGTTCCAATTCCTGAGATACCAGATCTCCGACATTGACAACAAGGATGTCCTGAATTCCATAATCATAAGCAGTGCCGAGCTGATCCCAGATGCGCGGAAGATAGGTTGACCCTATCCACTCATATGCATAAGGTCCGCCATGCATATCGACATGATAATACAAACCATATCCGCCATTACGTTCTCTGCGCTCTTTAGCAGGAAGAGTCCTGGTATAACCGAAATTGGTGTCACTGAACATAACCGTTATTCCATCCATCTCCGGATCATCGATTAAACCAGGAGTATTTTCATCACCGTAATAAAATTTTTCAACCTCCGTAAAAAGAACAAACTGTCTTGCCACTTTCGAAAGATCCGAATTAACACATTTGCGAATCAAATCGTTCTGTGTCTTAATGATGTCCCTCAAAAGTGCAATATTGTCTTCAAGCGATGCCTGAGCCATGATTGCGGTATCCCTCTCGCCACGCATACCCATTGTGATGACATTTTCAAACGGCGCATTACGCTTCAGTCCATCCTCCCAGAAGCGTATGATACCTTCTCTGTTTTCCCTGAAATCCCACGCGTCTCCATAAACAGATTTCGGTCCCCTGACCATTCTGTATTCTTCACCGGTACGCATACATGGTTCGTGATGGGACGTACTCATAACTATTCCCAGTTTATCAGCCAGTTCAGCACTCTCAAGTCCGGGGCCATCCAATGAAAAATTCGAATTCCACATAGCAGGCCATAGATAATTTGCCCTCAGACGAACCATCAATTCAAAAACTTCCGCATAGCATTCGGCATTGATTCCACCAAAACGCCTCTTTGCCCAATTGCCAAAAGCCGGCCATTCATCGTTGATAAATATCCCCCTGTACTTAACGGATGGTTCCTTCGAAATGCCAAAAAACGATTCCGAAAGATATATCTTATCCCGAGCTGCCGGCTTAGCTCCGGACCAGTTAACAAGCGGAGATACTCCACAGCTTTCCGATACAGCAAGCAGCCCATACATAGTGCCACGTTTGTCTGCCCCCTGTATTACGATCCTATCCGCATCACCTTCTTTAACCAGGTCCACTCTGTAGACCTCCCGCTTTATGCTTCCATCCTCATTTCTCAATCCATCTGCAGACAGGATTCCTTCTTCACGCTTTACTCTAAGAAGGTCACTCTTTTCAAGGCTTCCCACAAGAATGGTTGTCCCTTCACCTGAGTCGGATACTCTGTCGCCGAAAACAAGGCGAAGGTCATTTCTGACCCATTCAGCAACCTCCCTGACACCTGCAAAATCATTTTCATCACAAATAATTCTCGTATGCGCATCAATTATCGGGCACTTCATTTTTTAACACGATCTCCTTCATTCGTTAACTTCCTAAACCCATGCTTGAATATGCGAATATGCAACTAGAACCTAAACTGATTAAAAAGAAAAAACCATATCGGAGCTGAAAAAAGATTAACTGTTACCTTCAAATTCCGGTTATTTGGAAACGGGTGCAAATCGGGTGCGAACCCAAACACTCAATGTTGTGAAAACTAGCATTCATGCGGCTTTCAGCCTTTTTCTAACCGCGGTGCCCAGCATATGAACCCCTAAGACGCAAAAAGGGGGTTCAAAATGCCCCCCCTTGATCACGTTCTCAGTTTTACTACAATAAATCTTGTTTCTTCATCTCATACTCTTCCTGAGTAATAGCTCCACAATCGTAAGCGCTAAAAAATCCGGCGGATAGATTCCGCAGATATATCAGTTCATAATGGATCTGACTAAGATACCACATTTCGGTGTTACTTATTGACACAATGCACTACGTTTTGGTGTCACACAGAAAGGAGCTATTATGTCAGATTAAAAACCTTATCGTACCAAGGATAAGTGGTTTGCTCTCATCCAGGAAGCCCGTAAAAGTGGAATGACGGATGCTTTGTGATCTTCACTCTATACCTCGATCAGCGTATAAGTCCCCCGCGTCTTTTTCGATTCATACAGCGCCTTATCCGCCGTCACGATCAGATCGTTGACTAGCCCTGTTCCGAACGCCGCTCCGAAACTCATGCTGATCCGTACATCCGGGCTGCTAGCGATCCTGATCTTTGCCAGCTCCGTCTTCAGTTTTGAGAACTTGCTTTCCAGGCCTGCACGCGTAATATCAAGGAAAACCATCATGAACTCATCGCCGCCGTAACGGATGACCACGTCGTCATCCCGGACTGACTGTTCCAGTATCTTCGCGACCTTTTGGATCGCTTCATCGCCGCCCTGGTGACCGGCTGTGTCGTTGACTTCCTTGAACAGGTCGATGTCCGCCATGACCACCGCTTTGCACGGTTCATAAATGAGCTTTTCATTCAGGAATCTTCGGTTCCGGATCCCGGAAAGCGAATCGATATAGATCTCCTTTTCGAATTCGGAGATCTTTTTCAGCTGATCCAGGTTCTGCAGCTTGGCCTTCGTGGTATCCTGGCAGCCGTATACTAGGTGCGCGAGGCTTCCGTCTTCATTCCTGTCGCCTACCATGAAGATACCTTCAAACCAGCGATGCGCGCCTTCACTGTAAAATTCCATACTTGTCGATCCGTGCTCTTCAACAGCCGCAAGGATCCTGTCCTTATCCAGCCATTCGTATAAACCGGCGCGGAAGCTCTCGGCCACGGAAGCCGTAACATTGTTTCTCAAAAACTGCAGCGCGTCCGGATCCTTATCAACCATTTCCACATATTTGTTGGTGCTGATCATGCGGTAACTCATATCGCTGACATCGATAAACAGCGAGAAATTGAAAACCTTCCCGACCGCCTCGATGATCTTTAAATACTCCTCCAGCTCCTGCTGCGCCGTGATATCGCGATAGCAGCCCATATAAATCTCCAAAGAGCCGTCATCCGGACGTCTGATGAATCTTCCCGCTCCGGTCACCCAGATGATGCTGCCATCCTTTTTCTGCATCCGATAGGTGGCGTGCGTGATATCCGGCAGATCCCTGTGGATCCGGACCGAATCCCAGAAAAGCTTGACTATGGCGTCCCGTTCTTCCGGAACAAGCGTCTTAACCCAGCTGTCAAATTCATTCGGCAGATCCTCCAGGCCGTCATAGCCGAGCATCTGTCTCGTCTCGTCGTTGAACTCAAAACCAAGCATGTTCTCGTTGCGGTCAAACGTGCAGAAATACATGCCGGCTTTCATACCCTTGGCAAACATATCCTCTCTGTATTTGGCGATGCGGTATTTGCTGTTTGCCTCATCAATCCTTCTGTTGCACTCGGCCAGAAGTTCCCGCATCTCCTCCGGGTAATCGGAAATTTCAAACAACGGCGTCAGATCGTCTACCGCCGCGCTGTCTTCGGCGGCGAACCGGCCAATACCCTTATCAATGCTGTCCACAGATGCCTTCTTATCCATAAGTATCAACCCTTCCTATGATCTTTTTAAAAAAACAGCTTAACATAGTATTGTATACAAATCGCCGCAGATTTTCAACTTTTCGCTTTCCCTGTCTTTATCCAATATCGCTTCATTTTGCAACCGTCTACTTCTATGATGTTTTCCAACTGACCTCCATTTGCAAGAATTGTTTTTTCACTGGCAAAATTATCTGCATCACATACTACAAGCATTTTATCAATTCCCATTTTTTCAGCATTTATCACGTTTAGACGTAGCATTTCTGTAGCGTATCCTTTTCCTCTTTCAGACGGCCTGACTGAATACCCGCAATGACCGCCCCAAGTACTAAGGATTGGATGATTTATATGATGACGTAAATCTATTACTCCTACCAGTCTCCGGTCATATTCCCTTATTGCAAAATATGTTGTTGATGGCACCGTTGTACCGGCCTGTTCACAAGTCTCGGAAGACTTTCGCAATTTACAAATGTCTATCCATTCCTTGGAAGTAGCGCAATCTCTTAGCCCCATGCAACCTGCAAACTGATCATCATTGTCTTTATCTGCTTCAAGCACTTCATCTTTAAAATTCTGAAGTTCATCAGCATACTGTTCATCTGCTTCTGTAAGAAAAATCATTCTCATACCACCTTAATCATGATCATTTCCATGGATTGCTCATATCTTCTTCTCCATCAGATCAAACTTACCCTTGCGCCAGTTTGCATATCCTCTGGATTCATATCCGTTATGCAAATACAATTTTTGTGCAAAGGGGTTCTCCGTAAAAGTGTCCAGCCTAACGGATTGGTATCCCATCTCTTTGATTTGCTCTTCAACATGCTGTAAGACCGACTTTCCTATACCTTGGTTCTGGAAAAACGGAGAAACACAAAACCGGTGCAATATATAAGCAGTTTTCTCATCATATCTCCACTGCCCATTTTTGTATTGCTCATAGCTCTCATCGCTGATCACATATACGGCAACCAAATTCTCATTCAAATAGGCCAGATACAAAGATTGTTTTTCAACATCTTCTTCAAAATCTTTTCGCACAGGATAGATATCGTCCCACTGATATATGCCGTGACTTTCCATCTCATTTATAGCATGCTGAATCAACAAACAAATGGCATCTATATCCTGTTTTGTTCCTAATCTGTATACAATATTCATCTTTTTTGTCATTTCATTATCCTGAAATTTACTTTTTTATATCTTTCCATTCAGAACGTGTAATAGCGTAAGCATAAGAAATGGTATTTTTGGGATCATCATATTCTTTTACTTTTCTCATGCCATTAGCTATTGCCGTGGAATAGGAACCTACATTTGTGTACTTCATATAGGAGTAAATCGTATCATACTGTGTGTTCTGGAATGCCCAATCTCTCACTGCCCGCGCAGCCTCCTTTGCAAATCCACGTCTCCAGTATTTTTTATGAATATGATATCCAATCTCTGGAAGCATTTCTCCGTCAATGTTTTGTATAGTAATTCCACAATCACCGATAAATTCATTTGTTTCCTTAAGAACAACAGCCCATAATCCGAACCCGTACTTTTCATAATTATCCAGATTCCATGTAATCCATCTTTTAGTTCTGTCCTCATCAAATGGTGCAGGATAATGCTGCATAGTTTCCGGATCAGACATTATTTCGTAAAGCGCATTGAAATCATCAAACGTATACTCCCTCAACAATAGCCGCTTGGTTTCAATTTTTTTAGTTCCTACATGTGTAAGCATTTTTCATATCCTTATCATATCTATTCTCTTGTGTATTTAACTGTAAGTTATGTTTGGAATAGTAAATGAAATCATTGTCACGTCTTACTTCCGTATAGCCAAGTTTCGTATAAAATGTGTTTGTTCTGACGTTCCAGATCGGCGTATCAAGTGTAAATTCCTTTGCCGACGGATATAAGGCTTCAATTTCCTGCATCAAGAATACTCCATAGCCTTTTCGATAATTCTCGGGTCCGATAAATATCCTGCCGATATTCAGTTTTTCATTTTCCAAAAAGAGAACCGCTCCGCCGATGATCAGCCCGTTATCTACCAACTTGAACAGATGATTTGATCTGGCCATCTTCGTATAATACGGAACTGACATATATCCCGGCGGTCCCATTTTCTCATTGGCGCCGACCTCCACATCACTGTGAAAGGCCCTTCTTGAAATTCCTGTTATTGTCAAAGCATCTGCTGTAGATGCCTGTAATAATTCCAATGCCATAGCAGTACCTACTCCTCATATTATTCCGGGTATGCTCATATAATCTTCTCTAAGCAATCCGTAGATATTATAGTCGCAATAAACCGAAACCATTTTCCCTTGGCGAACGGTTCCTTCTTTTACAAAACCACATTTTTCCATAACTCTGTTTGAAGCAATATTTCTTACATCCGCACGCCCATTCAATCGGTCTATTTCCGTGTTCTCAAATACAAACCGCAGCACTTCCTTCAAAGCCTCAGTCGTAATTCCCATATTCCAGTACTCAGGATTAACCCTGTATGCTATATCGCCCATTCTGGAATTTTGGATATCAAATACCGCGATCATACCTACAACTTTATTGGTTTCTTTCAATACAATTCCCCAATCAAAATCAGGAGAAGGTTTTCTTTTTACCCAAGGGCGGGGATCGATAAACAGAAGTTCAGGATTTTTCTCTCCCTTGCTTGCCTTTCTTCCCCAATATGTATATATTTCATCTCTTCCCAACCACTCTTTTAAATCATCCGTATCGTTTTCGTTAAGCACACGAATGATCAACCTGTCTGTTTCAAGAATCGGCTTATCTATTTCATAATCTTTTAACATAGTCCCCCCATTAAATTAAAAATTTACCTTTGTCGCTAACCCGGAATAATTTTATTTCTTCTTTGGTGCCGGTAGTTCGCAGTACATTGCTTCCAGTAAATCCCGCAGGAACTCCTTGTTTTCAATATCATCCACGAGGATCATTTCCTTTGCGCCTTCATACGGAAGTTCCATGTCCGCATCCGGCATCATTGATACAGCGGATTTTGTCGGCTTTACCAGAAAGCGGTCATCATAGATACCGCCGACCACCTTGCCGCGATAATAGATAATGTATTCTCCCATCATCGCCCGATAAGAAATATCATCAAGTTCCGAAAGTTGTTCCAAAATGAATGCCAAATATTCTTTACTTGATGCCATATTACACCGCCTTTATCATGATCATTTCCATCGGTTGCTCATATCCCGGAACATCAACAACAAACCCACCGCAGTCTTTATATCCCAGTTTCCTATAGAAATGTTGTGCATCCTCATCAACTTGAGTGGATGTCATCAACATTCCGTATCCTTGGGATTTCATATCCTGCTCCCATTGTTCCATAAGTAACTTTCCGTATCCCTGCTTACGATAATCAGAATCTATAAACAGCATCGTGCAAAACGGCGTATTGTCCCAGAAAAGATTATACCTGAGCACCCCTATGATCTTTTCATTCTCAATACAAACATACCCCTGCCCGCACCTTACCTTTTCATTAAACACGGATTCCGGCAGGTGCCTGTCGAGAGCATACCATGCTTCTTTATCTTGCCTTTCAACTTGTCTTATCATTTTTCTCCTAAAGTCGGATGTAATTATCATCCGACAACCTTTTAACGATATGCCCCAACCTTTTAACGATTTACCCCTAATCTTTTCATTTACACTCCTTAATTAATTCAAAACGGTTTTTCATCCCATTCGCCCTTTTCGGGATTCCATTTTGTTTTCACTTCACCTTCCAGAAGCGGAAATACAAATGTTTTTATACTATCCAGTACTTCTTCCAGTGATACCTGAAGAAGTGCCTTCTTTTTGGACAAAAATGACATCCATCTGGTCTGATGCAAAGGATCATTTATGAAGTCCACAGAAAACGCTGCAGATTCTTTGCTTAATTCAGTATGTCGATTTCTAAAAGATTCTTGCCGAAATTAATCAAAAACAGAAGAATGTAATAGAATCTATGATTATATGTTTTAATGGATATTTGTTGATCGAAATGCCGTCATCGTTGATATATGACTATATAAGTTGATAAATCTTATCATATCGGAGCTGAAAAAAGATTAATCAGGATCATCAGTTCCTACTAATGGCCAGGAAATCAATTCGTGCTCAATGTTTCCCCATTCTCCCGAACTCTGAGAATAAACCTGCCGGTAATCATCAAAACTCTCACCGCCTTCTATTGTATAAAGCAGTTCTATATCGCCATCGTTGAATGTGACGGTCATACCAAGAACGTTAAAGCCCGTAATTTCGACTTCTTCGTCAGGATTGAATTTATCGGCTTCATCATATTCAAACATCATCGATACAATATATTTACCGTTTTTTATTTCGATGGTGCTTTTCGTGATCCTGGAGACAGAGACATTCGTATAATTTGCTGCGGCAGGATATTTAACCCTTTCTTCGTCATATGACATACTGCCATATTCCGACCTGTCACAGATATCTTTATCGAAAACGGCTACCACACTGTTTTCAAACACAACAACCTTTTCAAGGCCGAACATATTGTCATTTGGACAGGTATATGTTTTTACACTTTGGTCTTCATTTTCTACTCTGTAAGTCCCGCATGATGACAATACGATGACGCACATAAATGATAGGATAATTACAATCCAGGACAATACTCTCTTCATCGTTTTTTCTCCATTGAAAATAATGAAGCCGTTCCATTAATTCTTAATCATCTCAATTGCTTCATCAACAGATATGCAGCTTGCAAATCTTTCGGGCCACATCATTTCGTTGTAGTACTTATAGGTAGTTTCGCCATCCATGTAATCATTGTCGAAAGTGGAATTTGTTCCTTTGGGTATTATCACATGGTAGCCTCTTTCAAAAGCAGACTTTACGGTTGCATCTATACAAAAATTAGTCTGTAATCCGACTACCATCAAATCCTTTTCTCCGGATTCACTTAGATAATCAGCAAAATCAGCATTTCCAAAGCAGCTGTTTATCATCTTGGTATATATTTTCTCATTTTCTTCCGGTGTTACCTGATCTGCAATATCAAAATCCTTATCGCCAAAAGAGAATCCGCTTCCGGGGCCGTCATCATGCCGTACATAAATCACCTCAACGCCATTCTCTCTGGCGGCATCAATGATATTTGTTACATTCTTAATGAATGTCTCAAAATCATACAGCCTTTCATCCGTTATTCCCTTTTGTATATCCACAACTATCAGTTTCATTTCAATTCCTTTGCCATATAAAGTAAAAGATCATCGTCATTGACACAGGGAGCATATTGTTCTAACTGCTTGCCCTGATACCAGACTCCGCTGCCATCAAAATTGTATCCTCTTTTCACATACATTCTCTGTGCAGGTCCATATCCCGAATGAACACCCACGGCCAGATACACTTTATCGGAGATTTTAGATGCTTCTTGCTCGGCAGCATCCAGGAGTCTGTTTCCGATGCCTTTATTATGTACATCAAAGAAAACTGTCAGATCCTGTATCTCAGGATAACCCAGATTCCCCCACGGTCCTTCCGCAGGATTCATAACAAGAGTACATTGTCCGGATACTCTGCCTTCATACTCCGCTATGCAAACTATCCTTGTCCTCTCTTCCTGTTCCTTATAATAGGTTTCATATGTTTCCAAAGAAGGATGCCAGCCATACGATAAATATGTATCGTAAAGAACTTTGGCATCTTCGTGGATCATGCTCCTGATCCTGATCGTTCCGTCATCATAATATATCGTCATCTCAAACCGCCTTAACCCTGCAATTCACATGATTCATCCGTCTATTGAAAAGTACTCTAATTCTTCAAACTCATCGTCCAGAAATTCAAATTCAAATATATGATCACCGTCAAATGACTGCTCAAAATAAGTGACTGTTCCATTGTCGTAATCAATCAAAGGTTTGCCCAGTTTTTCTTTCACATCATCGATGGTTACATCACCATATATTTCAATCAGATCAGGAAGCATAAAGTTCGCTATGTCATCGATATGAGAATAATAATTTTCGGCTAGTCTCTTTTCATCATCAGATCTGTCTTCATCCGGATTTTCCCAAGTAAATATCAAATCCTTGTATTCATTCACATAACGGCCAAGCTTATCGTCGAATTTCATATTTATACCTCCTAATCTTCAATAAATTCTGTCCCATAATTGCACTTCAACATAAGCATACTTCCCGAGAGATTCCTTGAAAAATACCTCGGTCGAACCACCACATTCTACAATCCGCTCAAGAAGATCCTTCTTCGTCAGAACCACCGGCTCACTTCCATGTACTATCAGAGCACAGCTGTCTCCAAGTGTAAAACTGACCCGATCCTCGGGAATGTCTTCTAAATCGAAAACAATCTTGTCGCTACTGTCAAACCACTCTCTCAAATATTCACATTCCATAAGTGTGAACGAATAAGGATGACTCAGCTTAGGCTTTCCGCCTAATTGTATAAATCTCTCACGAACGAATGCATCAGCTTTCTTCCTGGCAGGATAATAATTCTCAAAGTCAGCAAATCGTCCGAAACTGGTAATATCCGGATGTGCATCTGAAAGAGTCTTAGCCATGCGATAAGCTTCATCCTCCGGAAGATTCATTATGTTTTTCCAGGGATCTGTTCCGGGATAATAGTAGTGTGTAATATAAAGCTTTTCCATCTCATTCCTTCCTGCCCTGTATGATCATCGACAGTGGAAATCCGCTGTGATCTATTGAGGTAAAGCCACCGCTTGTATCATAATCAAATTCTTTAAGACCCGTGATAACAATTCCGTTGCTGCACATTCCGGATATTATCTCCGACATCGAATGTGTAAAATCGGTAAATGTCTTCGAATGATAGCTCTTCTTCGTTATGTAATACATGCCGCCATTCCCGGTCCATTCATGTTCAAAATAGGAAAAATGGCATTCTGTTCTATGTTCCGGATCAAACTCGGCATCGCCCTCCGTGGCCAGCATATTAGTGCAGGGATGTTGTTCATTAAGTATGATGACAGCTCCGGGCTTCATGCATTTTGACACGATTTCAAAAAAACGCTTCAAATCTTCAAACCAGCATAATGCTCCGATAGTGATGATCACAACGTCAAAATATTCTTTAAAACAATCATCAATATCATATATATTTACAGCCTCAAATGTGCAAGGAAGGTTCAGTTCTTTTGCTTTTTCGTTAGCAAAAGCAACCTGATTTTCAGCAATATCAAATCCAACTCCCTTAGAGGCCTTTCCGCTATTTACAAGAGAAAGCAGTTCCCGTCCGTTGTTACAGCAGAACTGACCGATTACCTTTCCTTCTGTGTCGACAGTTCGCAGAACCTCAATCATTTCCTTTTCAAAGAAAGGATATTCCTCTTTCTTTATACGTTCTGTAATATCAGCCCCCCAGGAAGCATCTCTGTTATCAAAAGCCTCTTCCCAGGCTTCCTTATTTCCTTCAATATATTTTTCCATATAATTCACCTTTAGTCGCATATAAAAAATTCCAGTAAAACATATTCGGAGCCTTTGCATATGACCCTGCAGGAAGACCATAAATATCCGTCTCTCGCATAAGAGCCGTTTGCATCCACTTTATAGTAACCGTCGGATTCTTTGATCAGATTAACAAAAGCTTCTGTCACGCCGGCATTAATATAATAATCTTTGCAAACTGCTTTTATATCGGAAACCGGATCATCCTCTTTTATCAGGAAGATATCATCTTCTCTCCCGATGACTTTATGATCCACAAGAACCTCTTTAAGTTTCTTAGTATCATCCAAAGTCATTTCCACCTTACTTGAAACAAAATAGAACCCTACCTGCCCCTCGATGTGTTCATGTCCTTTGTTTGATTCTTCTATTTTTTTTGCTTCAGAATAAATATCCATAATAATCAGCAGCAGTTTCCAATCCGGAAAAAACTAATCCATATATTAGACTACATCTCCGGTCACCGGGCACTTACCAATTTGTCTCTTATTTTCTTTACAGCATCATCCTCAAGACCCAAATTTCGCAAATACTCCTCTGCCGATTTATATTTGTCCCTGAATAATCGAAGAAAACCAATCATAGATTTTTCATTGGACATAACCACTTCTCTGTCAATTTCAGGATGATCTTTCAGGAAAATCTCTAATCTGTTTTTAGTAAATTCACGACTTATAGCATAATCATAGATTATATCTTCATCCGAGACACCGGCCAGTGCCAAAAGCACGGCACTTACAACTCCTGTTCTGTCTTTACCGGCGGCACAATTAATCAGAACTCCGCTCGGTGCGCCTGCAATTGCCAAAAAAACATCCTTCATCGAAGCAGAAGCTGCGATTTTCATATATGAATCAGGTACATCTTTTAATTTTTTCGGTGGTTCCTCGCCCTCTGCGATAGGAAAATTATAAAAAGCGAAATCCTTATCGCCGTTAAATGCGGCGGGAGCTTTTGCTGTCTCCGAGTCACACCTGAGATCCACTACCGTTGTTATATCTCTGTTAAGTAAAAGTTCTTTATCATGCGAGTTTAACGTCTCACATCTGTCACTTCGGTATATTCTCTCGGGAATTGTATATTTGTCTGTACCGCAGATTCTGTATAGTCCTAAATCTCTGGTATTCATAGTTCCCTCAAGGATTGACTTCCTGGTGCTTTCCCACGCTGCTGAATATCCATCCATACCATTTTTATGCTTTTCAAGATTATCCATCTCACATAAACATGCATCAACAGCTTCGGCTATATACTCATCCGTCATTTCTTTGGTAAAGAAAAAGACAGTTTCATCCGGAACAGGAATGAAATAGGATTCCATATCGCGAACCAATTTATCAATATCAAAGTTACATATCCGGTTTATGGATTCGTTTTCAAATCCCTCAGGAACGCGAAGATCATTTTTTAATCCATATTTCCGGACCACATAATAATTTCCTATCGCATAGTCCTTGTGAAGTTTCTCAACATTCCCGGGGATTGTAGGATCCCAATGATACTTATCGTAAACAAAATGTCTGTGGACAACATCCTGAATCAGGTGAAGATAATATCCCAAATATAGATCATCCCGGTTAAGTAATTCCCCATATTCTCTTCGAAAAGACTCAAAATCATAAGTTTTCTTATGCCCTCCGGATACAGATATTTTCATATGGCTGTTTCCGTTGTAACCTGCATCAGGAAGTACAGATCCCAGTTTCAGTCTGTCAGGATCATTAAAATGTCTTTGCTTTATCAATTCAGATGTGATTGCATAATGAATAACGCTCGACGCCATATTGCTCACCTAAACGGATTACTTATCCGAGTATCTGCATAAAGTTAATATGGTTAATGATGCACCAAAGTTCCAAAGCACTGCACAACTTATCATAACCCGCATATGTAGCTTTGGTCTTTTTCAAATCTCTCTTGCCAAAATTAAATTTATATTTTGTATTATCCTTGGTGACGATGATCACATCTCTTGTCAGGATGTCATAATTGGCAGGGACCACCATGATGTTGAGAACATTTCCGTTACTAAGTGCCTGATTACCTATCGTAAGTGTGTATTCATCAAGTAATATACGATCGGGAAGATTTTTCATCTTATGATATAAGATTCCCGCGGGAATAACCTCCATGAAAACGGTCATCAATCCGCCAAGCCCTGCAAGGATCATTATGGTAAAATAGCCTGCTGATCCCGCAGAATCCAGATGTGCGATTAAAAAATAGACCAGCATACCGATAAAGACAACAAACAAAGAAATTGTGAAAACAAGCCAACATATATACTTACTTTTATTGGCCTTTATCATCTCATCATTCGGTATGCGGAACTCTATTCCGTTTTTGAAGTACTCCGCAGAGGCCTCTATATCATGAGATTCCGTAAATCTTGCCTGTCCGAGATAAGTTACCAGTTCGGCAAATGATCCCTTTGACAGATTGTTGGCATTGATCTTCAAAGTTTTGCCGGATGCTTCCTGAATTTTAATCTCACGGGAAGTTCCCGTGTAAATACCGTTCATGTAATGTCTGGTAACGTTGGAACCTGCGAAAGCAGTAAAATCATACTTTGTTACTTTCTTACCCTTTACGAGTTCAAAGCCATCATCCAGGATCTGCATATAGAATTCCTTGACGAATGCAATGCATAATGCGGCCCCCAGCACTCCCACGCTTACAGCAATTATCATGCATGGAACAAGATTCTCATCGAAATCGGTTACTGAGTTTTCTATTAATCCTGTTGCGATAAAACCTCCGAAAAAAGCCAGTACGGAAGTCATCAGCTTGTTTTTTGAAACTCTGAATTTCTTATCACTTTTTCTCATTTCTATCCCCCTGCGTTTCTCAAACAGTTATCTCAATCCGATTTCCTTCAATCCCAACTATACAGCTTTCATAATATCCGTCTCCGGTATAACGTGGACCGCTTATTACTTCATATCCGTCTTCTTTAAATCTTTCTGTCAGTTCATCTACTTTTTCTTTGCTTCCGACAGAAAAAGCAACATGAACAAACCCCGTACATTCCTTAGATTTTTCCACATCACTCACGCCGGGCTTATTCATTATCTCAAGTCTGGCCCCATCATCAAATGATATGAAAAACGATCTGAAATCCGTTTTGGGATTGTGATATCCGTCATTCGATCTTCCGCCTAAGTATTTGACAAAAAAATCTCTGGCTGCTTCAAGATCATTTACAAACATTGCCACATGTTCAATCTTCATTTAAGTCTGTACTCCTTACTTAGTCTTCCGCCTTTTACATCAGACCTTTTCTCTTTTCCGGTCTCTTCGATTCTGTCACTTATCATGTCACGGAAGCTCTTCTTATAAAGCGGGCGATTTAAAACTGCTTCATATACCGCTTGTAATTCAGGCAGAGTAAAAGTTTCATCAACGAGGCAGAAAGCCTGGTTGTTATAAAAGACCTGTTCCCTTAGTTTCTTCATAGCTTCGATCAGAATCTCCACATGATCAAATGCAAGCCTTTCTTCGCTCTTAAGTGCCGGTATGTAATTGTCATACCGGACAGCACCGTTTCGGAAGTTTTCTTTCTTCAGACCGTAAACAATCCTGACATCCTTTTCACTGTTTGTAAGGACAATCTCCGAATCACCAAACTCAAGATCAAACCATGCCGCATCCCCGGCATCATCAAGACCTTTTACTTCCTGAAGCTCAGGAACAAGTGCCAAATAAGCTATACTCATAACCCATGTCCTGGGATCTCTTCCGGGCTTGGTAAATGTATATATCTGATCCAGATAGATGCCTTTAAGTCCTGTTTCTTCTTCGAGTTCCCTTGCCGCGGCCTGATATGCGGTTTCATTTTCCTCTATAAATCCTCCCGGAAGCGCCCAGCAGTCAATATACGGATGATTCCCTCTTTTGATGAGAAGGAGTTTAAGCCCTGAATGCTTCTCACCCGCACCGATAATCAGAATGTCCGTTGTAACGGATGGCCTCTTGTAATTACCGGGATTGTACTGCTTTAGAAATTGCTTTTCGGTCAGACCGTCTTTGTTTTTCTTATTATTCATATCCGTTTCCCTTCAAAATAGATAATTTCGATTAATCCGGATTGCAGTGTTAAGTATTACACAAACACTTAACCATAAGTTAATTATACATACTACAGGTATTGCTGCAATACCTGATTTGTCGAGTAATAAGAAATAACGCTTTCTATCCATACAAATACTATGTTAGGATAAATTTGTACTTTAATATTTTATCCTGTTCATTTGAAAGGGGGGCTCTTATGGCTGGTGTCGACAAAATGGACAACAAAAGCAGAAAAATGTCCATCAAGATCATCCTCACAGGTATGGTTCTCTTGTCTCTTGTTCTCATCGGATCAATTATCACGCTGATTGCAGTTGTCAACCTCAGAAGAGGCATGGAAGATGAAGTTGAGCAGGGTGTTAAAGCTACGTGCCAGACATATTCCATGGTACTGCAATATACGGCAGATACCGATGACGGGTCCACGGATAATCTTGAGATTGATATGCATGATAAAACCGGGTATGACTATACGTATTTTATAGGTGATACCCGTGTAAGATCCAGTATCGACGGTGTCATCGGAACGAAGGCCGGAGATGCCGTTATTGACGCCGTTCTCAAACACGGACAAAGCTATCAGGCTCAAAACGTCGTTATTAACGGTGAAAAATATTACGTTGCCTATGAGCCTCTTACCGATGATAGCGGCGAAGTCTACGGTATGGCTTTCGTAGGATTAAAAAAGGTCAAGATCAGTGAATACATCAGTGACCGTGTCAAGATAATGATCACATTTGCGGGATTATTGATCATCGCTTTCACCATAGTAACCATACTGTATGTTCTGAGAATCGTTAAAGCTCTGGACGAAAATGTTAAGGCGGTCCGTCAGATGGCTACCGGTGACCTTGATATCAGACTGAGCGACAGGGTTAAAGACCGTGCCGATGAACTGGGCGAAATGTCCACCGCGCTCTTCGACATGGCTGCCAAGATCAGAAGCGTAATAGGTAATGCAAGAACATCTTCCAATCAGGTGGATGAATCCGCAGGTTACCTTTACAGCACTTCAAAGAGCGTTTCGGAAACCGCGGACAACGTAACCGCATCCGTATCGCATGTAGCAGACGGTGCATCAAGTCAGGCTGAGTCTCTTCAGGAAGCAGTCGAAAGTGTTAACAACATCAACGAGTCAATCAGTCAGATCATCCAAAGCACTGACGAAATGCGCACCACAGCAGATATGATGCAACAGAACTCAAAGGCCAGCCAGGATAAGCTTGCTCAGCTCAGAGTCTCCACAAGAGAAAGTAACGCAGCTATAGAAAGTATTGTTGAGCTTATCGGCAATACCAACACTGCGGTTACCACCATCAGTGAGGCCGTCACCATAATCGATTCCATCGCATCACAGACCAATCTGTTATCGCTGAATGCAAGTATCGAAGCAGCAAGAGCAGGTGAAGCGGGAAGAGGCTTTGCGGTTGTTGCGGACGAAATACGAATTCTTGCGGACCAGTCGGCAGATGCTGCCAAGAATATTCAGGAAGCCATGAAGGGACTTGCTTCCGATTCCAATAAGACGATGGAAGAAGCCGGAAGTGTTCAGGAGAAGATCGGCAATCAGAGAGCTACCATCCATGACACCATCGATCAGGTTGACATGCTTATCTCGGATATCAACAAGTCCATAGCCATCACCAAAGAAATCGTGGCCAATGTTGATAAAACCGAAAAGGCAAGTAATGTTATCGCAGAGACCATCTCCAATCTCTCTGCCATCTCCGAAGAAAACGCCGCAAGCTCAATCGAAACAAAATCATCTATGCAGGATCTTTCCGCTACAATGGAGGCCCTTTCCGAGAAAGCCAACGAGCTTAACGAAATCGCCAAGGTTCTTGATGAGGAAATGGCATTCTTCAGATAACAAACAAAACATACAAAAAAGTGCCCGCAAAATGCGGGCACTTTTCTTATATCATGTAAAATATTATTTCTTATAATCGTAGAAACCTTTACCTGCATTAACACCGGTCTCACCCTTGTCGATCTTCTCTTTCAGAAGAGTACAGATCTTATTTTCAAGAGATCCCTCAATCTTTGATTCAGGCTTCATAATATGGATGTTATAAGCGGTCTCAAGTCCCACGATATCAAGGATCTGGAAAGGTCCTGCAGGTGCACTTGTCGCCAGCTTCCAAGTCAGATCGATGGTTTCGGGATCTGCCACTTCCTTAGCCCATAATTCCTGTGCGGCGCTTAAAAAAGGCACCAGCATAGAGTTAAGGATATATCCGGGCTGTTCCTTATGAAGCTGTAAAGGAACCATATTGATGTCCGAAGCAAAAGCAACAACCTTATCATATATAGCCTGATCGGTTCCGGGATGTCCCATCACCTCTGCAGTGTTGTTTTTCCAAATAGTATTTGCAAAGTGAAGTGAGAGATACTTCTCAGGTCTTCCGGTATGCTGAGCAAATCGGCTGGGAAGCATTGTTGAAGAGTTGGTTACGAGAATTGTCTTCTCCGGAAGAAGATCCTTCATCTGTTCGTAAACCGCTATCTTGGCATCGGGATCTTCCGACATTGATTCGATAACGATGTCAGCATCTGCAACAGCCTTGGCCATATCAAGTTCAATGCTGATATTGTTTTTGAGATTATCCCCTCCGGTCTTAAGAAGTTCATCAATCTTCTCTTCGGTAATACCGTCCCATGATTTGATCATTCCTCTGGGGTACAGCATCTTTCCGACAGGATTGGTGATAAGCGCTTTGGCAGCTTCAAGATCCCGAAGCATTAATTCAGAATATCTCTCAATCTTAGGTGTGGTTCTTCCGATAGAACTTTCGCTTCTCAGCCAGAACGTCACCTTATGTCCCGTATAGGCACACATAAGTCCGATTTGTGTTCCCAGCACCCCACCGCCGGCTACTACTACATTTTGTAATTCCATATTTACCTCCAAATACAATAAAAATACCGGGATAGTTAATTTTTTAACATATCCCGGTAATATTTTAACTTATTTGCATTTTATTATCAATTACAGAAAAAACATCTCAATACTCATCCAGGAAATTATGTCTGACTCCCTTTTGTTTGTACTCAATAACCGTATCGAGATTTACATTCTCCATGCTTCTGAAAATATTGGATTCAACAAAAGGATTGGTCTTCTTAAGTTCTGCGATAAGCTTCTTGGTCTCAAGCCTCTTTGATGACGTCGTTCCGTCGGTGTGACATGTGGTGCAGGTATCTGTGAAATGGCACGCACACTGCAGAAAATGAAGATCATTGTAATCTCGCCATGCGCATATGTCACTTTCCCTTACAAAATAGAGCGGCCTTATGAGTTCCATCCCCTCGAAATTGGTGCTGTGAAGCTTGGGCATCATGGTCTGGATCTGCGCGCCATGGAGCATACCCATAAGTATGGTCTCTATAACATCATCATAATGATGACCGAGAGCTATCTTATTACATCCCAGTTCCTTAGCCTTACTGTACAGATATCCTCTTCTCATTCTCGCACAGAGATAACAGGGATTTTTCTCGATAGTATCAACCGTATCAAAGATCGTACTTTCAAATATTGTAATGGGGATTCCGAGAGCTTCCGCGTTGCTTTCGATAAGCTGTCTGTTTTCCGGTTTATATCCCGGATCCATTACCAGGAATGTCAGGTCAAATTCCACCTGTCTGTGGTTTTTGATCTCCTGGAAAAGCTTGGCCATGAGCATGGAATCTTTTCCGCCGGAGATGCATACCGCGATCTTATCGCCCTCTTCTATCAGCCTGTAAGTCTTGCAGGCTCTTGCAAAGGGAGAAAAAAGCTGTTTATGAAATTTCTTCCGGATACTGTCTTCGGCTTTCTTTCTTTTTTCTTCCTTATCTTCATCACTTGCAATACCGGATCTTACATATCCCACATAACCGCCGGAAAGGCTGTAGCACTCTCTGCCATTCAAAAGCTCAGCTGTATCGTCTATGGCAAGAGACACCCTTCCTATCTCGCAATAGAAGATTACCTTTTTATCCACGGGAATATCCGATATAGTCTTACTGTTATACACATCTTCCGTGGGTACGCTTAAAGCTCCGGGAATCATGCCGTATTCCCGGAGTCCTTCATCTCTTATATCGATTAATGCATACGAGTCTTCAGGTAAGGCCTTTAACTCGTCACAGGTTATTTCTTTCATTTATGATTCCTTACCAGATCTGTCTGCCCTTCTCGTCAGCGATTGCACTCTTTCGGTAGAAATAGGAATTAACCCGGTCGCACCATTCACGGGCATTAGCCAGCTGTCTTTCGAAACGCTCTCTTACATTCTCATAGATATCGTCATCTACTTTACCCTTGAGAGTTTCCCACTTTGCGGCAAGTCCCTTGGCCTCGTCATATCCCTCGAAGTGAGTGTCATAGATGTGCTGGATAACTGTCTTACCGCTGTGAAGCTTGTGGGTATAAGGCAGATGATGGAAAAAGAGAACAAGCTCGTCAGGGCACTCATCAGATGAATTATACATCGAAGCATTGGGCTCGTTGTAAAGGAGTGCATAGCCTGTGCCTTTATCAGTTCTGTCCACTCCGATTCCGAAGTGGTCTGCTCTGTGATAGGTTCCCCATCTGTCATACTCATATCCGTCTACGCTGCATCCGTAGTGAACACCGGGAGTAACCATCCATCCTATTCCCAGAGGGCTTGTGTATTTCTCATAGATGGCACGCGAAGGAAGAAGAATTGACATAATGGTATCAACAACTTCCTTGTCATCTGAGATAGTCATCTTAATGAACTCTTCCGCAATCTCCTCGGAAGAAAGATCCGTATCATATGCAAGTCTTCCGAAACCGAATAGGTTTGCACCTGCAAGGTAGTTGCCGGTCCAATTGAAATCATTACCGGTATTGGTAACCGCAGCAACTCCCGCATATCTGTTTCCGAACGTCTTACCGCTTACGATATCCGCAACAGTGTCATCCTTCTCGGTGCAGTATGTTTTAAATCCGAGGATTTCCTTGAACATGGGCATCAGATAGCATACATCGATCTGATGGCCGGTGTACTCCTGCGCAATCTGAACTTCCAGCATCTGGTTTGTTTTCCTGAGACCTCCGAGAAGGGGAGAAATAGGCTCTCTGATCTGGAAATCCATGGGACCGTTTTTGATCTGGAGGATAACATTGTCGTGATAATCTCCGTCCATGGGCATAAAGTTATCGTAACCGGCTCTTGCCCTGTCGGTCTTATAATCTCTCCAGTCCTGCTTGCAGTTATATACGAAGCATCTCCAGATGATGATTCCGCCGTAATCTTTGACGATATCCGCAAGCATGTTTGCCCCGTCTGCCTGGGTTCTTCCGTAAGTAAAAGGTCCGGGGCGTCCCTCGGAGTCCGCCTTTACCAGAAATCCCTTAAGGGTAGGAATCTTGGCAAAGCACTCCGCAACCTTATCCTTCCACCATGCGATAACCTTCTCATCAAGAGGATCCGCGCTGTCAAGTCCGCCGATTTCGATGGTGGACGCATAGTTAAGGCTTAAGTACAATCCGATACCGTAACCTGCAAATATCTCTCCGAGTTCTGCAAGTTTGTCAAAATATCTGTCGGTAATCATATAGGAAGCCGCATTTTTAACATTTACATTGTTGATGACTACCGCATTTATTCCCACCGATGCAATAAGTCTTGCGTAGTCCTTAGTACGCTCATCGATGACGATCTCATTATTTACGTAAAAGAAAGACTGACCCGAATATCCTCTCTCGATGCTGCCATCCATGTTATCCCAATGATTGAGCATTCTCAACGGATTGGAAGGACGGACGCTCTTGCCGGATGCATAAACGTCCTCAACCTTCTTCTCAGTCGAAACGGTTCTGAGAATATCAAATGCAGCATATAAAGCAGCAGCAGGACTCTTGGCATCAATCACAAGCGCGTCACCGTCCGCAGCAATCTTATACTCTTCATTGTCCTGAATGTCTTTTCCGCAGGTGACTGCGACAGCTGCCGCAGATTCCCCGAAGGTTACTTCAGGCTCTATATCAAGCATGGCCTTAAGACCTTCTTTTAATTCCTTTACGGCATTCTTTGTCACAGCATTTGCTTCATCCGCCCCGTTAATGCGGATATTCTTAAGGCATTTACTGTCCTTATTTACCTTCTTGCTTTTATAGCCCAGCCAAAGCTTAGCATAATCACTCATATTAATTCCCTCGCTTTTATAGTGGGTTAATTACCCGATACAAGTATTTGACCATGAATGGTGTCAAAGGTCAATTTTTTTTATTCTTCACCTATCCGAGTGATATGTACATATACGTCATCTACATCCTCTTTAAAGTTTACGTCGGAATCTTTTTCACCGGTAAGCACTATGTCAAAATACCCTTCTTCATATGGCCCCAGCTTCAGCAGTTCACCGCTTTTACTGTCCCGGTCGGTTGTCGCATTTATATAGCTCAAAGGATATCCTCCGGTAGTGACATAAGCCTTGGCGGTGAAATAAACAGTATCACCTATATGGTTTTGTACATAAATTCTTACAGGTATTTCTATTGTATTCCCCGTTATAATTCTTTCAGAAAAAACACATTTATCTTCATCAAGCTCAAGCCCTCTAGTCAGGCCATAACCGCTGTCATTTAGCGTTACTCTGTAATAGTTGAAGTATCTTGTTCCGCTTATTACGGTAAAAGTATCTTCTGAGATCCATTCTATAGAATACTCCGTGCTCCAGCCGCTTTGGGTTTCATCGATCCTGAGGCTGTTTTCCGTGGTCTGATCACCGCTTACGGGAAAATCTCCGTTATCGGCTCTTTCCAGATATATGCAGCTTTCTCCGCCGGTTGCGCCGTATGATATCTGAACAACCTCTGCCTGATAAGATCCGTCCGGAGATATAACAGCATCACTGATATAACCGGGATAATCCTCACAGCCCGAAAGCATGAGCATTGATGCAACACAGATTGTCGACAGTACTCTTTTAAACAACGATTTTTGAATCATCATCTTACTCAATTCACAAAGGCATTATATGAAACATATACATTTGCGGGAGTCACTTCGGAAAACCATCCAAGGCTCACACTTTCACCGGTGATCTTCAGGTCTTCTTCAGGAATCTCATCAAAATGTAACACATCGTCTTTTAGATACATTAAGCCGTAATGACGCTCGGCTCCTTCAATGTCATAACTTACGATATTGCATACCTGATACATGAAGTTTCCAGCTTCATCCATACTTACCTCTACAGGTTCACTGTAGTGATCGACGGTCAGATCCGGATAATCATCCAAAAGCCCGGTGTCTATCTCGGTCATCCTGCCGTTTTCGGTTACTTCATATAATTTCAGACGTGTGACGGGACCGTTGTTATATGTCATACATTTACATATTTCGAGAAATCCGTCTCCGTCAAGATCCGTAACAGCATAATCGAGGTACCAGTCATCATCCATGGCATCTTCATCCGAAAGCATCCATAGGTCGCTTTCTCCGATTATCACATACTCCTGACATGAATAATCACCGGGAGCAACAGGAAAATCATCTCCACACTCGCTTAACAAAGCTTCATAGATCCACTTATCACGGATTGCCTCAGCTTTTCCTATGGAAGCAAGGTCACGAACTTCATAATATATTGACCAGAACTCTTCCTCGCTTTGGAGAGGCTCATAACCGCCGTAATAACCCACCGGATTTCTGTTATCATCATAAAACCCGAGGCTGTAGAATCTTCCGTCGGTGACTTCCCCTTCTGCCACTTCAATCCTGCTGAGTTTTTCTCTGTCTATAAGCTCTTCGATACCGGTGTACTGCTCCGGTGTAAGTTCATATGTATCCTCTAATACATATTCCCTCAAAATCCGGGTGCCGTCTGTTTCCGGAAGATATACCTGCACACTGCGGTCGGTGCATACGATTGCTACACCTTCGGCTTCCCTCACATCATCACCATACGAAGGTCCGCCAATGGAAATTCCGACCAGATAATAATCGGAAAATTCCGGATACTCCGGAGATTCCTGCGCATCCTGCTTAGAACACCCCGTTATTGCAAGAAGCATTATTGTTAAACTGCATATCAAAAATCTTTTCATATCAAAACCGCCAATCCGGAAGTACACTCAATATCTCTTTGATATATTTCATATTTACCATAAGTCCGGCAAGCACAGGGAAGTATATTACAAAAAGTGCAACCGATACACCCGCGGTAAACTTTATAACAGAATTTTCTTTTTTAAATCCTATGCACCTGATGCTGTTACAGATCATAAGTATCAGGACTTTCGTACATATGAAGTATTGGTATATGAAAACCGTTCTGGTAATGAAAACCCAGGGAAGCAGCATGCTCACATAGAAGACTACCAAAAGCTCGGATGTGACATCTTTCTTCTTTACCGTCATATATACGTGATGCAGAAGTGATACAAGGCCTCCGAAACAAACCAGAGGATTTACGAATGTAGCAACGGCCGCCATACGGTCACCGCATACGGCTCTTGAATCCATAAGAGGGATTTGGTCCACAAGCCAGCTGTACCATGGAGAAGCATAGGGATGCGGAGCTGTTACATTCTTATGGTAATCATACATGCTGATACTGTTGGATATGGCATGCCCGATCAGATTGTCCTCCGGATACACTTTTACAAACGGAATATATGAAAGTACGTAAACGATCGCGGGAAGTACGATAAAGCATCCGATGCATATCAGGAAAAAAGAAAAAATAACCGAAGCCTTACACTTACTGCGTATCTTTCCAATCATCCATACGAAAAGAATAAGTGCGATCCCCGCAGCCGCATAAAGCGCAGTCCACTTGGTCGATACACCTAACGCAAATGCGGTACCCGCAAAAACAATATACTTAAATCTCTCTTCACGGATAAATGAAACACATCCGTAGAACATACACAGAACAAAGAAGGCAACGATAATATCGATCGTTGAAATCCTGGATAAGACAAAGTGCATGAATTCCGTGATTTGAAGCACACCCGCAAGAACCGCATACCTGCTGTCACCGGTAACCTTTAAAGCAAGAAGATACATTACCGGGATGCACATTACGCCGAACAGCAATACGATGATCCTGTATCCGAAAGGATTCATTCCAAACAGCCTGATGCCAATGGAAATAAGTGTCTTACCAAGGGGCGGATGAGTGTTTTCGTAGATCTTCATTCCGTTTATGAATTCATATGCGGTCCTTCCATGGTAAATCTCATCAAAGATCATGGAGTCATATGAAGTGGGTGTGGAAGGCAGCATTTCCTGTTCATCAAAGATGGCACGGGGTTCGCAATCTTCTGCCGGTTCGATCCTTTTTCCGTATTTATCCAGGCACACAACCTCCGCTATCTGTACACTCGGATCCCGGAAAATAATACAAAACTGATGTGTCCTTACATCCACATCAACCTTTCTCCAGGTAAACACACCCTTAAGAGCAAGTTCCTCGTCAATCTTTACCCACTCTCCGTCTTCGGCATAGTATAGTTCGAAGCTTTCACTTCCGGACATAAATGAATAGATACAAACCGCTCCCACATCCTGAAGGGACTTAAGGGTCACATAGATTTCTTTTCCCTGCTCGGTCTTCCGCCCGAATTCTTCATATGTGGAAGGCGCTTCGCATCTTCCGAGATGCATGGAAGCCATCAGCAGGAAAATACCGGTAAGAATGATAATTGCGATAAAGTCCTTCCTGCCCGGCTTTATGTTTTCTTTTACGGAAAGGCGGTCAGTAGATACACCTTTTTCGGAAATCTCAAAGATATCTGTCTTCAAAGGCCTTCCGCACAATTCCCTGCAGAAGGCATAGAACATGAACGCATAGACCAGCATGGTAACAATGCTTAAGAATTGCAGATTCATGGATGTATGAAAAAAGGCGGCAGAATAAGTCTTAAGGGAAATAAGCTGAAATGCAAAGGTAGCGATCACAGCGGAAAAATCCGTAAATGCCAGGATAAGCGCAAGTATCGCATACAGATACGAAGATCTTTCATTCATGCAGGGCAAAAATATCGTACAGGTATATACGATCAGAAAAGCACACCATATAAAATGCTTTCCTTTAACATCAGCTTTTTCTCTACGGAAAAGAAAAATGAGAGCTGCCAAAACGGCACAGGTAAAAACTGTGCACCATACCGCATCGGCCTCAAAAGACAGGTCAAAAAGATTCCAAAGAGAAGGATTATTACGGGATATATATCTTCGTGAACCTATAACCTCAGACAGGGTCTTTCCGGTAAGAAGACAGGTAATATACAGCTCAGCTGCCGTACCTGCTCCGAGAATAATGAAGGATATTTTGTACCTTTGAAGGTAAAGAAAATACAGAAACCATACGGCAAGCGGAACAAACAGGGTGATGTTTGTTCCGTCGAATGCCGTATTCATAAGTACATTGGGAAGAAAGAGGGTTATGCAGTAGCCGGTTACGGCGCGTTTGGTTCCGGACAAAGCTTTTACAAAAGCATATACTCCGAGAGCCAGAATGATATCAAATACGGCAGATACCAGACAGGCTGCATACTCTCCGCTTTTGAAATCGATCATACACACTCTGAGTGCCAGAGCGGCGATCTCTGCAAGAAGCATTATTATATAATGCGTTTTATTGGATGGTTCGTTATTCATGAGTACATAATACTCTTTACAGGCCCATGGATGCAACGAGCACTGCGGGAACTTTTGCAGTGATATGCACTCCTTCTTCGACGTAATCTTCCGAGATAACCTTTGCTTCTTTGTGGAGTCTGTTAAGGAGGTCACCCGAGGTATAAGGAATCACGACATCCACATCCTTATCTCCTTCGGTAAAGATCTTCTCCAGTGCATTCAACAGGTCATCAATACCGTATCCGCTTTTGGCGGAGATATAAACCGATTCACTGCCTTCCGCGTTCTTCACGGTCATATCGGGATCACGGAGATCCGCTTTGTTATACACATAGATCCTGGGAATTCCCTTTGCATCAAGGTCATTCAGAGTATCTTCGGTAACCTTCAAATGCTCCTTATGATTAGGGTCGGATGAATCCATTACAATAAGCAGGACATCCGCATATTTCAGTTCCGAAAGGGTCGATCTGAATGCCTTGATGAGATCATGGGGAATATCCTCGATAAAACCTACTGTATCGGACAGAAGGAAGGTCTTCTTGCCTGGAACAGAGATCTTTCTCACCGAAGTATCAAGCGTAGCAAAGAGCATGTCTTTTTCGAAAACCTTCTTCTCTTCCGCTTTCTCCGATGACTTACCCGTCATTTCGATGAGGCAGTTCATGAGAGTTGATTTACCGGCATTGGTATATCCAACCAGTGCCACATGGGGATATCCGTCCCTTTTTCTTCCGTTTCTCTGAACATCTCTTGTGTGTTCGACTTCCGCAAGTTCTTTTTTCAATTCGGTTATTCTGTGCGAGATCTGACGTCTGTCCAGCTCGATTTGTTTTTCACCGACGCCTTTATTGGCTCTGCTGCCTCCGCCGCCGCCCTGACGTCCGAGATGCTGCCACATTCCGGTGAGTCTGGGAAGCATATACTGAAGATATGCGGATTCTACCTGAAGTCTTGCTTCGCGGGTTCTTGCCCTTCTGGAGAAGATCTCCAGTATGAGATTTGTTCTGTCCCATACCGGAACCTTTATGATCTTCTGAAGATTCTTCATCTGTGCGGGAGAAAGATTTCCGAGACATACCACATGCTCAGCATCATTTACTCTCACTTCCTCCGCAAGCTCCTGTGCTTTACCGGAGCCTATCCATGTGGCATTATCTGGATGCTCAAGTTTCTGTGTCATTGATGCCAGCACTTCCAGATCGCAGGCTTCGCAGAGAGAGACAAGTTCGTTCATCGCATGCTCGAATTCGTCTTCACGTTCGTCGGTCCTGAGTCCTACGAGAATAACCGGAATAAGTTCATTATCTTTTATCAGTTCGTTCAATACTGTTTTCCTTTCTGTAGTAAACAAGTACCGATTAAGCCTGGGCCATATTCAGATTATAATACAATCCTTTTGCGGCCATAAGCTCTTCATGATTTCCGCTCTCTGCAATACCGCCGTTTTGAATAACGAAAATCCTGTCGGCATTTCTGATGGTCGAAAGCCTGTGAGCGATGACAAATGATGTTCTTCCCTTTAGGATTGTCGCAATGCCTTTCTGTACAAGAATCTCTGATTTGGTATCGATGGATGAAGTAGCCTCATCCAGGATAAGGATCTTGGGATCCGACAAAATAGTACGTGCAAAGGCAAGAAGCTGCTTCTGACCTGCGGAGAGTCCTCCGCCTCTTTCGGTCAGTTCCGTATCATATCCCTTTTCGAGATTCATGATAAAGTCGTGAGCATTTACTTTCTTGCACGCTTCCTCAATCTCTTCGTCAGTGGCATCAAGCTTACCGTATCTGATATTCTCTCTGATAGTTCCGGTAAACAGGAAATTGTCCTGTGTCATTATTCCAAGCTGACTTCTGAGGCTGTCGATTGAAACATCTTTTACATCGGTGTCATCTACAATAACGGATCCGGTCTGTACATCATAAAATCTTGAGATCAGATTTACGATGGTTGTCTTACCGGCGCCCGTAGGTCCGACCAGTGCTATTGTTTCTCCGGGTGTAATATCAAAGCTTACGTTCTCAAGTACCGGAACTCCGTCCTCATATGCAAATCCTACATCCTTGAAGCGTACGCGTCCCGTGATCTCGGGCATAATACCAACCTTCTCACCGTCCTTGATCTCGGGATCAAGATCGATAATTTCGAAAACACGCTCTGCCGCAGCCAGATTGGTAATGATCTGGTTGTAGAAATTTCCGAGGTTTGCAATGGGCTGCCAGAAAAGTGACAGGTAACTTGAGAAAGCCACAAGAAGTCCCACGTTGGTAGCATCCATATGAAGAACCGTTACAGCAACATAAAGCATGCATATGATACTTACCGCAGTGCTTAATTCGATAACGGAATTGAACGCATCATTTACTCTGATAGCATCCATGAAACTGTCACGATGTTCCTTGGTCAGTTCATCGAACGTCTCGAGGGCTTCATCCTCCGCAGCGAAAGTCTTAATGATCCTGATTCCCGAGATATCCTCGTGAAGGAATGCATTCAGGTTGGATGACTTCTTTCTGTGGATCTGCCATCTTACACGGCACATGTTCTCAATAACAAGAAGGCCGACGATAAGAATCGGAAGTCCGACCATTCCGGCAAGTGCAAGACGGGGATTCTTTATCAGCATGATCACCATTACCGCTATAACCGTAATAAAGTCGGGGAGCAGTGTGATGACAAAGTTCTGAAGCACCTGCTTGAGTGAGTTTACATCACCCATTACACGCGAAAGAATCTTACCCGTGGGGCGTGAATCAAAGAATTTAAACCCCAGTGTCTGAAGATGGGTAAATACTTCTTCACGGATCGTCTGTATGATGGAGTTGGTCATTTTACTCATCACATACATTCTGATCTTAACAAGCACTACTCTTAACGCGTTCATTGCAAGTGCGATTCCCACAAGCACAAATACGCCTTTGATATTTCCCGGTGTAATGTAATCATCGATGGCTGATTCTATGATGAGCGGGTTGATAAGACTTACCGCTACACAGTATGCCATGATGAACATTACGATTACTATTGTCTTTTTGTATCTGAGAAGATAACTGAGGAGTCTTCCTATGGTCACCGACTTTTTTACTGTCGATATATCCTCATCTTCTCTTATTGAATTGGCGGCCATCAGATCACCTCCTTTAATACGGGCTCACCGTACTGAGACACGTAGGTCTCGTAGTAGAGTCCCTTCATTGCAAGCAGCTCGTCGTGGGTTCCGCGTTCCGCAATCCTGCCCTCGTCAAGCACTATGATCTCATCCGCATCCTTAACGGAGCTGATACGATGCGCGATGATTATTTTGGTCATTTCCGTAAGATCCTTTAATCTCTTCTGAATATCACGTTCCGTCTCCATATCAAGTGCGGAAGTGGAATCATCCATTACCAGAATGGGAAGTTCCTTGGCAAATGCTCTCGCGATGGAAATACGCTGCTTCTGTCCGCCGGAAAGTCCTACTCCTCTCTCTCCGATAACAGTGTCATATCCCTTATCCATCTTATCGATAAATTCGCTTGCTCCCGCATTTTTGCTGGAACGTCGTATTACTCTGTCACTTATGTTGTGACGGCGTCCCATCTTGATATTCTCGGCAATTGTATCCGAGAAAAGGAAAACATCCTGCATTACAAGAGAGATGCTTCCTCTGAGCTGTTTAAGAGTCAGGTTCTTAATGGGAACTCCGTCAAGCCTGATCTCACCGTCGGTTACATCATAAAGTCTTGTGAGAAGTGAAACGATCGATGTTTTACCCGCGCCGCTTGCACCCATTATTCCCAGGGTCTTTCCTGCGGGGATTTCAAACGATATTCCTTTCAGAATATCGTGCATGTCTTCTTTATGAAATCCGACATTGTCAAAGGTAACTGTTCCCTTTACTTTCTCGAGGACAACGGGGTTCTCGGGATCGTTAATGGTTGATACTTCGTCATAGATCTTATTGAGCTTCTTAACGGATGCCACAGCTTCGGAGAAGCTGTTGGTAAGCCATCCCAGCATTTCCATAGGCCAGACGATGTTGTTCGAATAGGTGATGTATGCGGTGATCACGCCAAGGGTGATACCGAACATTCCCTTTACATAGAACACGCCTCCGATGGCAATCACGATAAGAGGAACTATTCCGGACACGAATGAAAAGAAAGGATAATACTTTACGAAAACCTTGGACAGGTCAACGTTCAATTCCTTGTACTTATCATTGTGCTTCCTGAACTTGGTGATCTCGTGGCCTTCTCTCGCAAAAGCTTTGACGGTACGGACACCCGCAATGTTCTCCTCACATGTGGTGTTGAGAACTGCATTCTCCTCGGAAATCTCACCGAATACTTTATCCAGCTTCTTATCCATCTTTACCGCAAGGAATCCGCAGACTACGATGGCGATAAAAGGAATGATCGCCATGTAAGCATTAAGCCTGATCATGCAAACCAGGATAAAGACCGTATGGAAAGCAACTTCAATGAGAAGCATAGAGATAAAAGAGAGAGCCTCCCAAACCTTGTCTATATCTTCCTTGAGTCTTGCCATGATCTCGCCGGTATTGTTTTTATCAAAATAACTCGTATCAAGACTCTGAATATGTCTGAACAGATCACGTCTTACTCCGACGACCACCTTGGAAGACACTGAGTCAAACGAGTACTCTTTGATGTACTGAAAGAGCGCACGGGATGCACCCAGGCAGGCATAGATCACAAGAAGCTTAAAGAGCAGTTCGATCTGACCTCCCACTATGACATCATCAACTATGTGTCTTTGAACCTCGGGTACGATCATGGATACCGTAACCGAAAGGATCAACGACGTAAGCGCTATTATGTACTGCCATAAATGACGCTTTATATGTTTAAATAAACTGAATTTTTCCCTCATTTTGTAAATCACATCCTATCTATGAACATCCGAAAAGGTATAAAAATAGCCGGAAAGCTCAGCTTTCCGGCATTATGGTAAATAACCGCTATACAGTTAGCATATGGTCATATGACCACATTATACCTGCATAGACCCTTTCCGGAGGCTGTAAGTATTATTCATAAGCATCGCGTTATACTGATGTCTTCTTAGCTTAATCATTTTTAGCTGCCTCCTTTCTGTAATCTCGGTTAATAGTTTCAATCTGTCTCACTTCAGACACTATGTAACATAACGAATTAAGATTTAATTGTCAATCCTTTTTATGATATTATATTGACTGTAGAGGAAACTTTTATGGTCGGATCTGATATCGGAAAACTCATAACCGAATATTGCAGCAGCATGGATCGTCAGGAAGAGCTGAACAAAGCTCTTTTCAAAAAGCTCCCGAAGAAGGAGTGGATCGGCCAGCTGGATGCGCGCGCCCGTGAGCTTACGCAAATAGCTGCAAGAGACGAGCAGATCCTCGGTGAGATAGGCAATCTTTTGTCTAAAGATCTGTCCGAAGAAGAAAGTCTGTACCTCTATAACCGTGTTGTGGAGATGTACAACGGTGACTATGACGATTATGTCGTTATCTTCCCTCTTCTCAATAAACTCCGTGAAATATACGAAGATACATGCGATTACGAAAAGCTGGTCTTCATCTATAAAGCACTCTTCTATGAAATCTGCGAGATCAGAAATCGCGGCTCGGGTCAGATGAGAATGAGCGACGAGTATCTCGAGAAGATCTTCGCACTGTGCGATCACTACAGTGAATTTTCACCCGAAGCAAGACGCGGCGTCTGGGTCGCATGGTACAACTATGTTGTCATCGATACGGAAAATCCCGACTTTGATATCAACAGATCATACCTGCGTCACAAAAAGGCCAACGAATTCTGGAACAGTGATGTAGTTCAGGCTCTTGATAAAGACAACGAAAGCATCCTTGAAATTATCGATATCATGAATAAGGACTGGATGTGCGTTGAAGAGCATATTGAAGATGCAAATGATGAGGTAAAAAAATATCTCTACGATTACTCCGGCAAACTGTATGCGGAAAATGTAGCAACGGCGAAATCCATTACAGATTACAATGACAGAGTATATGCACTGTATCTGCGCACGCGAATAGAAAGCGGTGAAGAAACATTCTCAGGTGCTTTAGACAAATATCTGGAATATTACAAGGCATGCCTTATCAAGTTTGAGTCGGCCGGCAAGCAAAGCGTCGAGGAACAGCATTTCTTAAACAACGGACCTCTATACATGCTTCGGCTTGCAGAGCATATAGAAGACAGGGATAAAGCAGACAGAACAATATCCTATCTGCTCAAATCTTCGAAGAAAAATCTTTTTACCAAGTACAAAGATTTCCCGTCGCAGTTTATCAATGATGTTCTTGCAAAGTGGTGTTATAAAACCCTGGGATATTTGGGCAGCAGAAAAGAAAAGGAAGATTACATACTGGATCTTATAGTAAAGCGTCAGCTTCCCACTTATCTGCATTCCGTAATAGTATCGGAACTTGCCGCAGTTTTTGCGGAAAGCGCACTTATATACATGCCGGAATTTTTTTGCGAGCTTCCCGTCAAAGAAGATATTCCCGAATACCTGCGCAACTGCGGCCTTTTCCATGATGTGGGCAAAACAAGGATAGCGGATATCATCAATCTTCAGTGCAGAAAGCTTGGGGACGAAGAATTCGATTCAATAAAAAAGCACCCGGAATACGGTGCCAAATTTATGGAAAACGATCCGGATCTTATCATCTACCGTGACGTAGCCGCAGGTCATCACTGCTACTATGACGGTTCGGGGGGCTACCCGGATGATTACGATCACGATACTCCGTACCGCGCCGCAATCGATATCATAACCATATGTGACTGTCTCGATGCAGCAACGGATCAGTACGGCAGAAATTACAAAAAAGCCAAGACGCCTGACGAGATCTTCGAAGAATTGAAGAAATATTCGGGAACACGTTACAATCCCGAACTGGTTAAACTTCTGGATCTTGATCCCGACCTGAAATCCCGTATCGGATACTTCATAGGTGCGGGACGAGCCGATATAATGTATCAGGCGTACAGAAAGAAAATATAAGTGACAGTTGGGGACGCTACAGTTTTGTCATCGAACTCTGATGACAAAACTGTAGCGTCCCCACTGTCACTATTAAAGCAAATTTATAATATCTCCGGGCGCAGCAACTATATATGTCGCCGCGGCCTTTTTAAATTCTTCTTCGCTTCCGTATCCGTACAGGACACCGACCGAGTCTATTCCTACTTCTTTTGCGGCATCTATATCATAGTGCCTGTCTCCCACCATAAGAACCGTGCTCAGATCTGTGATTTTTAAGTCATTAATGACATATCTGATAATATCCTTCTTGGTCTTAAGATTGCCGTCATTACCGCATCCGACGACATCAAAGTACTTGGTAAGGCCAAAATGATCCAGCACTATCATAGTTCCCTTTACGAACTTAGACGTAGCAAGGGACATGCTGACTCTCATTTCCTTCAGATCATCAAGGAGCTTTACGACGCCGGGATAAACTTCGTTTTCCAGCACTCCACCCATTTGAAAATAATATTCGCGGTATATTGTGATAGCCTTTTCGGTATCTTCCGGTGAATATCCGAGAATTTTTCCGAAGGATTCTTCCAGCGGAGGACCCACAAATTTCCTGAGCTGTGCTCTGTCTCCTACGGTTCCGCCCATCTTCTTTATGGTATATTCGAAGCCGTTCATTATTCCGGGACCTGAATCCGTAAGAGTTCCGTCAAGGTCAAATAAAATATAAGTGTAGCGCATGTTTACATCCTTTCGTGACAGTTGGGGACGCTACCGTTTTGTCATCAGAATCCGATGACAAAACGGTAGCGTCCCCACTGTCACTTGATTTTTAAAGTCTTTAGGTAAGTCTTCTGCTCATCGGTAATGCGGTAGCTTTCCACCGATTTCTGAATTGCCTTATTATGTGTCCACTTATCCAGCTTTTTCTTCTCAATGTAAGGGATTATGGTGTCGTACTGTTTTGCGAGAGCTGTTGCAAAATACCAGGCAATCATCATATTGACATAGTATTCGTCGGATCTGAGCTTAGCTACCATAGTGGGATACCTGGTATCGTAATCATCATCAAGGAAATGCTCCATGAGCATGCCCACACCGAATCTTATGGTGTATGGCTCGTCCGATGCTATCCACTCTTTAACGCGTTTGAAAAGTTCATCCTTATGCTTCTTAAATACTTTCGGTGACATCTGGTCGCAGGTTGCCCAGTTATCGACGTAAGGAAGGAATTTCTCCAATTCTTCAAAGCACAGGCCGACGTCCTTCATGCCTGAAAGTATGAATGCATGAAGCTGGTTTTCTTCGAAATACTTGTGAGGAAGATCATTTAAGAAATCCTTGTAATCGCCTGATTTCAAGATTTCCTTGGCCATAGCCTTAAGATCGGGAGTCCTGACTCCTATAATAGACGATGGCTCTACCGTCGGGATGATCTTAACCTGCATGTCGCGGTATTTAAGATCCTTAAGTTTTTTTAGTTCTTTATGCAGCTCTGTTTTTTTCATAGTGGTTCCATTTTACCATAACAAATATATCTACAGCGAGAAGTGCAAGAGCCATTCCTATAAAACCTGCATTCCTGCCAAGAAATGTATCAGAAGCAAGATCGGAGTTGATGAATCCCTGAAGTATGGACGGGCTGCTGTTGGATATTGCATGCATAAACGCAGCAGGCCACACAGAGCCGCTCATTTCGGTTACATAAGTAAGCATGATGCCCATGAGGGTACAGAAAATGCACATCTTCACGATACCCACATAAGGAAATCCCGGATAATCCGTTCCGAAGTTGTGCCCGATGCAGGTAAGAGGAGCATGCCATAGTCCCCATATAATACCGCCGGTGATAAGAGCTGCAGGTCTCTTCATGATCTTCAAAAGTTTGGGCATCATATATCCGCGCCATCCGCCCTCTTCTCCGAATGCGGCAAAAGAACCTACCATTCCTGTTACGATGGCATATACCGGCATCAGGATAAGCATCCTCTTTTCGATATCCAATGTCAGGTAATATTCGGAATCAAATGTGGACGGAGCAAGAGCGAGCGATATGACATTTGCAGTTTCGTAGACAAGCCAAGGAACAAGACATGCAACTATGAAGAAAATCCACTTTTTGTCTGCAAAGGAGATACCGAAATACGAATTATCTTCACCGCTGAACTTAAATCCTTCCTTCGTGATCACTCTTGTAAGAACATGGCATATAACAGGGATCACCATTCCCAGAGCCACGAAAGACTGTCTCATATTTCCCATGCCTTCCCAGGTTGACCCGTCGGGATTTGCTATGAAAAACCAGGCATAAGAAATTGTAAAGGTAAGCCCCAGATATATCAGAAGTCTTTTTTTATCACTCATAATCTCTCTCCTTTCTCTCATATATGCATACGGAAATGCGATATGAGATGTAATAGATACAGAGAGTAATGAGCGGAGAAATGACCGCCATGAACATCAGTGCAAAAGAGTGAATTTTGGCCCATTCAATGATGCGATTAAAATCTATTATTTCAAAAACATCCAGATTACCGAAGAAAAGATATCCTGCAGCAAACCATGCCAGAACCTCAAGAATACCTGTCTTGATCATCTGTCCCTTTTCTTTGCCGAAGGCAATAAATACAGGGAATTCAATACTTGCACCGATAAGTGCCAGGGAGAAAAGCTCTATCAAAAATGATGAAATAAGCATAAGGATATCAAGAACCGCACCATCTGCCAAAAATGCCATTGAGATAATGCACCATATCACACAGATTGATAATGCCGAATAAATGCATATGCCTATAAAGACGTACTTTTCCGCGATATATGTGCGCTTCGAAAGAGGCGTAGCCGACAGATATGCGTGTATCTGACTTTTCTCATCATTTTTGATCACATTGGAAATCCACATGGCTATAAAACTGATAAACATGATCGGCAGCATCTGAGCCGGCATCGAAACAAGATAGTCAAGAAAACTCATGACCTCGCCTTCGGAATTTTCCACCAGCCAAAAAGCCGATGTGTCCGAGAAGGCCACGATCAGCCTGATGATCACAAGAAGTACGGTAAAAACTGAAAGAACGGTAACCAGCTTTTTTCCATTGATCGAGAGAAAATCCTTATATAATAATCCGCCCATCAGATGACACCTCTCTTTCTTTCGGCAATGTATAAAGAGAGACAATAACTGAACGCACTTACTAAGAGCGCAATGATCAGGAATACATATCCCTTTTCACGGAAATACTCCAATGGCTTCCAGAATGTGCCGGAATCAAAGCCCTGCTCTTCGATAAAAATGCGTATGAATACAGATTTAACGGCCTGAAACTTTATGATCACAAAAGATAAAACAATCGTAAGTAGCGAGAAAACCTGAGCATACTGTTCTTTACCGTAACCTAAGCCGACACAGTACAGGATCACCAGAGCACTGTATATGCTTAGTAAGGATGCGCTTGAAATAATGATGCCAAAGAAACTTCCGAAGCTCATGATATCCGTAAGTAAGCTCAGTATCAGTGCAAGCAGGATATCCACTGAAGCTCCGATTCCGAAGAGTGCATAGATAGTCAGGAATCTGGAAAGTATTCTTTTTTTCAAGGATACGGGAAGCGATGCAGATACCTTGAAAAATCCGGCCTTTCCGTCAGCAATGAATACGTTCAGCATATCTCCCACACTTACTATGGGGATCAGCATGAACAAGACCAATACCATCGACCCCAGATTCTTTACATCAACCTGAGACATGTTATTATTCTCATCAAGCAGCGCCGATCCTACTTTCGCAAGGTTTCCGAAACGGCTGCTTAAAACATACAATATGGATATGACCACAACTCCCACTATGATGTACGCGAAAGTGGTGAGCTGTTTTTTAAGGCACATGATGTCCTTGATTATCAAGCCCTTCATAGCTTTACCTCTTTCCGTTTACATAGCCGATCATGATCTGTTCGAGTTCCGCTCTTTCTATGACCATACCGGGATAGAGTTTCTCCGCTGCATGCTTGTCATTAACGAGTATCTCAGCACCATAATCACTTACTTCAGAGTTGACGATAAGTGACTCGCTGACCTTGGAAAGCTCATCCTTTCTGCACTTTAAGACAGCGTGCTTTTCAAGGATCTCATCCTTGTTTCCGGACAAAACTATTATTCCTCCGTCTATAAACACCACCTCATCCGCAATCTTCTCAAGGTCGCTTGTGATATGAGAAGACAGAAGGATAGTATGATCCTCTTCCACTACGAATTCGCGGAAGATATTTATCATCTCGTTTCTTACGATGGGGTCAAGTCCGCTGGTGGGCTCATCCATGATAAGGAGCTTTGCGTTATGGGAAAGCGCAACGGCAATCTGCAGTTTCATTCTCATACCTCTTGAGAATGCACCGCACTTTTTCTTAGAGGGAAGCGAAAACTTCTTCAGATTTTCGAAGAACGTCTCTTCATCCCAGTTCTTATAGATATTCTTCATCATGATGTTAATGTCACGGGCGGTCATAAATTCATGAAAGCCCATTTCATCAAACACGACTCCTATATCTTCTCTCAGATACGCAGTATCCTTATTAACGCTCTCACCGAAAAGAGTGATCTCTCCGGAATCTCTCTTTATCACATCAAGTATCAGATTTATGGTGGTTGTTTTGCCCGCACCGTTCTGACCGATGAATCCGCACACGGTCCCTTCGGGAACCGCAAAGCTTACATTATCAAGTTTGAAATCACCGTAGTCCTTGGTGACATTTTTAAGTTCAATAACATTTCTGATCTCATCCATGGTTATTTACCTCTTGATGACACCGGGGACGCTACGGTTTTGTCATCAGAATTCGATGACAAAACTGTAGCGTCCCCACTGTCATCTACTTCTTATTTTTTTCCTCGTAAATGATCTCCAGCATCTCTTTAAGCTCATCAAGGGATATCCTGCCAAGGATTGCTTTATCCGCTGCCTTCTCAAGATACTCTTCAATGGCGAACTTCATATTCTCCTTCATGAGCTCGGGATTAATACCTTTTACAAAGCTTCCCTTACCCACAACGGATTCAATGTAGCCGTCACGCTCGAGATCTTCAAATGCTCTCTTGGTTGTGATTACACTGATCTTCAGGTCCTTAGCCAGGATTCTCATTGACGGAAGGGCGTCCCCTGCCGCAAGTTCACCTGTCATGATCAGGCTCTTGATCTGTTCCTCGATCTGCTCATAAATGGGCACTCCCGAAGTGTTACTGATGATAATGTCCATACGGATTTCCTTTGCGCGCCGGGCGGTCCGGTCAGCGCTAACCTTTCCGCCCTATTGATCAATCATTGTATATATTCAATATATACATTATATATACACCTGTCAATACAAAAAAGAACAGAGGAATAATCCCCTGTTCCAATAAAAAATCGCCGGCAAGCTGCCGGCGATTCGTTATCTGTCCAGTTATGCCGTTTTTACGGTCTTAAAATATCTGCTCAGGAAGAAATCAATATACTTCTCAACGGTTCCGAGAACCTCTTCCTTTCTGTCAGGCTCTCTGTCCGCAAGCTGGATGAGAAGCGATACGGGAGCGTAATACTCGATTGCCATCATCTCGGGATCATCATGCTCGATAACGCCCTTGTCCATCAGGTTCTTGAAAATAGCGGAGAACTGTCTCTGCATATTGTCGAACTGATGCTCGGAAGTCTGTCTGCTGAAATGAGGATTTCTGAACTGCTCGATGGTTCCCATCTTTCTGAGCTTCTTGATCTTGTCATCCTCAATGGTAAATCTGATCTGATTCATGCTGAACTCTTTGAGTTCGTCGCGGCTTGAGATATTTGAACCCGCTTCGGGATTCATCTTCATTCTCTGCTTGTATCCCTCTTCCATCTTGGCACTGAGTTCCTTGAGTACTTCCTCTTTGCCTTTGAAATACTTATAAATATTGGGTCCCTTCATGCCGATGGATTCAGCAATCTCATCTACAGAGGTGGCATCATATCCTTTCTGTGAAAAAAGATCGAGCGCCGCATTTATTATTTTTTCTCTCACTGAAGCTGTGCTCATAATACTATATTTTTCCTTTCATACATTTTTTAGTACTATGTTTCCCTAAAATTTCCCCAAAACACAATAAATAGTACATTGTAAATGCTTTCCTACATTTTTAGCAGATGATTAAAGCTTTTTCAACCCAAAATTTGTAAAACATTATTAAACATTCCTAAACTTTCAAAAACCCGCCAAAACTCTTGATTTATGCGCTTTTTTACTATATCAGGGCAGAGTATTGAAACCTTCTTTTTTGGACAATGTGCTACATAAACCTCTCATTTTTTGTGCTATTTTTATAATTATCGTTATCCGATACTTTTCTACGCAATTGTATAAAAAAAAGACCGGATAGGGCATATGCCGAATCCGGTCTCTTTAACCAACGAACAAATATTAAGATAATTATTTGCACTTATGGCATTTTAGCATATTCGGAAAAAAACGCCATACCTCCCGGTGTTTTTTTAGAAAAATAACATAATCCGAATCTGCATCCGGTGAAATGATCCAGCCTGAACCGAAGGTGATGTTCACCGGGAATAAGTTTCAAAGCATCTCCTTCATATATTCCGGCACATGCAATATCCCTGTCACCGCTCTCATCATTAAACACGGCCTTCAGGCATACTCTGATCTTATTTTCCTTTAATTCTTCCCTGTAAACGGTTTTTCCGGGGCCTTCTCCAAGCTTCCAAAAATCACCGGAATCATTCGTATATGTCACAACTTCGGAATAAAGTTTTCCGCATTCTTTACAGATTCCGACTGTCATATAATCACCCTGGAACGCAGAAAGTCCCGCATAATCTCCGTCATTCATCATAGAACCGTCTATGGTAACCTCTGCGCCGCATGAGGGGAATGTCATCCTCTGGGTAAGGGTGTTTGCCGCGTGGAAAATATTATCCGCGGTCTTACCGGTTTTGATCCAAATTCTTTTATTATCCTTATCGATTCCGACAAGGCTGAGGTCCGGCTCGTGATTAAACTGCCAGAAGCTCTTAAATCCAAAGCATCCGTAATGTTCCTTATCGGATGCAAATTTTTCCGCGGGATCATAATCAAAATCATCACTTCCCGTTAATGGAGCGCAGTTATATCCGGGTTTAAAAGACTGCGTTGTAAGACTGTGAGGTGCTTTACCATCTTCACCGAATACGGGATAAGGCTTTCCTTCCGTATTCTTTTTCCAGGATACGGGTACGAGAATGGGAAGCCTTCCCACCGCGCCGCTGTCCTGAAACATTACGGAATGCCAGACTCCGTCGGGTCCTTCAACAATTCCGCCCTGTGCTATTCCGGAATTTCTGAATCCCAGGTCATCGTCCAGCACATCACCGCCGGTAAATTCCCCCTCGAGAGAATCCGCGGAAAAGCAGCTTTCGGTCCGTCTCCATGCATCGCGTCTTGAATGGATCAAAAAGAGATAGTATCTTCCGAAGATCTTGTAAATATGCGAGCCTTCATACCCGAGATTCGGATTGCCCTTATCGCTTACAAGCAGCCTCTGAAGACCTCCTTCTTTGGGACCCGTCAGATCCTTGTTAAGCTCGGTCAGGTATATATCGGTGTTTCCGTATACGAGAAATACTCTGTCATCATCAAACAGAAGCGAACAGTCATGGTAGAAGCCCTCGATGGTACTCTTAACCCACGGCCCCGCAATGTCGGATGCCTTGTACAGATAGGTTTTATGGGTATCGTTACAGACAAATACCACATAAAACATTCCCTCATGGAATCTGAGAGACGCTGCCCACATTCCTTTGCCGTAAATGTGTTCATCGCCTTTAAGACGCTGGGCATCCGTGCTGTCCAGCCTGTCAAACACATAACTGCAATGCTCCCAATTGATCAGGTCATATGAACGCAGGATCTCTCCTCCGGGATGAAAATGCATCGTCGTACTTATCATGTAAAATACGCCGCCTGCATTTATCACATCCGGATCGGGATAATCAGCCTTGGTAATAGGATTTGTTGTTTTCATGTCTTCCTGATAAACCATTCGTAATCGTAATTTTCAGTTTCGTAAAGGAAATCGCATATGTAATACGTATCCCCGTCTTTTGTGGTGAAATAGTAAAAAACAACGGGCGAAGACGAATCCGTGATCTCTTTATCGTCGTAATATGAATTTATGACATGCTCTATATCGGCGCCGGTATCGGAGAAAGTACCTTCGACTTTCCTGTCAAAAGAAACCTCCGTCTTAAGCTGCATCTCGGCCATTTCCATATAGTATTCTATTGTCTCCTGCTCTACCGTTCTCCAGGAGATGTTGGGAAGTTCAACGCTTCCGTATCTGACATCGTACAGATAGTCTTCTTTTTCATTGGCGTAAGCCGTGATAGTCCATCCGTCCATTCTGTGATCCAGATTGTATTCCTGAATGATTTCCGCACATTTAAGAGCAGCTTCTATCGCTTCCTTCTCATCATTGGATCGGACTGTGAAAAAAGAATACCGGGTATCTTCCACCACCGCGCCGGTTGAAGAGATATACTCATCAACCTCGGCCCTTATGCTGTCCTTAACAAATTCTCCGAGAGCTTCATCAAAACCGTCATATGTATTCTGAACGCTTCCGAAATAGGATCCGTCGATATTAATATCATTCATTCCGCTGACCATACGGTATTCAAACCCCTGAAGCTCATCGCGGACGATAATGACCGTATGCTCTTCGGTTTCTTCCTTGGAGACAAGTTCGCAGTCACCGTGAAGTCTCTTCGCCTCCTTGAGAAGCTCCGATGCGGTTTTGATCCTTCCGCATCCCGCAAGGCCCAGAAGCAAAACAAACGTGCATACACAAAGTATTATTTTCCTCATACTCTTTTCTCCACGCATAATTACGGTACCGGTTAATATACAGAAATGTCCCGCAGCCGTAAGCTCCGGGACATATTGTGATTTCGATATTAGCTTTTATCAGCCCTGAAGTGCCTTGATGATATCAGGAAGCTTTGCGTCAACTTCGTCATTTGCGAGCTGGCAGGTTCCCGCTGCAGCATGTCCGCCTCCGCCGTACTCGAGGCAGAGATTTCCGATATTTACATTTGAAGCCTTGTTGATGATGCTTCTTCCGATCATAACTGCGGTGTTCTGCTTCTTGAAGCCCCATGCTACGTGAACCGAAACTTCCACTTCGGGATGCATAGCGTAGATCATGAAACGGTTGCCGGCGTAAATGGTCTCTTCGTTACGAAGATCGATGACAACGACCTTACCGTCGATCTTAGCGATCCTGTCGAGCTGAGCCTTGAAAAGCTCCTGCTGCTCGAAGTAAAGGTCTACTCTTTCTTTTACATCGGGAAGTTCAAGGATCTTATCGATGGGATGGTCAACACAGTAGGTGATAAGCTCCATCATAAGATCGTAATTGGATACTCTGAAATCGTGGAATCTTCCGAGGCCGGTACGTGCGTCCATCAGGAAGTTAAGGAGAACCCATCCCTTGGGATTAAGGATCTCGTCTGCGGTAAAATCCGCACTGTCGCCCTTATCAACGGCGGTCATGATTTCTTCGGATACTCTGGTGAAAGTATTGGCGCCGCCATAGTAATTATATACAACCCTTGCAGCAGATTTAGCTTCTCCTTCGATGATAAACTTCTGTTTAAGCTCTTCGGATTTAACTCTGAGAAGCTCGCTCTCGTGGTGGTCAAATGCAAGCTTTACTCTGGGGTCGAAGGGAAGGTTGGTGGTAATGTCATCACCTGTAATATCAACCTTTCCGTCCTGAACATCCTTGGGATGAACGAATTTGATCTCATCGATCATATCCATTTCCTTCAAAAGCATTGCGCATACCAAACCGTCAAAATCGCTTCTTGTGATAAGTCTTCTGCTCATAGGGATTTACCTTCCTTGAATTCGATTTTTTAGTGAAACAGCACTACCTTTATATTTTATCACCTATTCAAGCATTATCAACAGTCTTTCCGTTTTTGACCTTCTGAAATCCGAGATAATATGTCAGATATTTGATAAAACGTTCCTTACGCAATCTTACAAGCAGCGTTTTTCTGTACAAATATGCCTGCTTTTCGTAATTGTCGACATCAGCACCCTCCGCATACAAAAACAACGTCAGATTACCGATAAAGGCATCGATTTCATCACCTGCATCTTCCCTTATCCTCTCACCGTATTCTTTGAGAGTTTCGCCGGGCTTCGTTCCCATCTCCAGCAGATCGAGCAGTCCGAAAATCTGTCTGCAGAGTATCCTGTATTTCTCCGATGCGGCCTTACGCGAATATGCAAATGAAACTATGAGATTACCTGCAAGTATGAACAGGATGACAAATGCGATTCCCGAAGATACCGGAATAACGATCACATACCAGGGAATATGAGCTTTTTCTTCCTCCGGTATTTCCTCTGTAATGATTTCCTCAGTAATATCTTCGTCCTCATCGCCATGATATCCTTCATAGCCCTCCCCTATATTTCCGTACATATCCGAGGTCTGCTCCTTGGTCAGCCAATAAGAGCCGTATCCGTATCCCGGTGTAGGTTCATAGGTGATCCATCCCGCACCTTCAACGTAGATCTCCGGCCAGGCGTGGGCCATGTATGTATATACGGTTACATTTCTGGCTCCGCCGGTAGGAACGTAATAGCCCTGGACAAATCTTGCGGGAATCCCCTCCGCTCTGGCCAGAAGAACAAATGCCGTCGCAAAATGAGTACAGTATCCGCGTCTTGATTCCAGCATGAAATAATCCAGCATCGAAGAAGGATCCGTTACATACTCGGGAAGTGCTCCCGGGGTATTGGTATATTCAAAGCTTTTAAGAAGCTCGCAGAGTCTGTCCGCTTTATCGATATCATCCTCGCATCCCTCATACACTTTATCCATATAGGATCTGAGTTCATCCGACAGAACGGGAGCCTGTGTATAGTATTCCCGGATATGATCCGTATAAGCCAGATAATCGTCATAGCTCACCCCCGGCTCACCGGTCATGGATGTATCTGCGATCTGAAGATCATAGGATTCTTTTTCGGGAACGGATGCATTTTTCAGAAACTCCCTGAACGCAGGATTACCGATGTTGATCCTGTAATAAGTCAGATAGTATTGTTCGGGAAGCTCACTGCCTCCCCACACCATGTCACCGCTTACGAAGCTGATTTCCTTTCCGTCGGTTCCGTCCGGACCTACCAGTGATTTAAGAGGCACAAAAACAAACTCCGATCTGAGAGCGGAATATTCGATCCTGAAGGTCAGCCTTTTGGCAAAATCATCCGGAACATCGGTGTATTCCGAAACGGATGCCAGGAAGGCGAGTGTATCCAAAATGGCGTCATCCTGCTCCGAAGGATCGTTTGAATACCATACTCTTCCGTCAAAAGTATCAAATGATTTTCCCGACAGTCTTACCGCTTTAACATTTGTTGTCAGATCGCAAAGTTCGAGAACTTCATCATTTTGATGTGCGACATTTCCGACGATCTCTCCTCTTCCCGAAAAGCCTATCGAGGAGCTTGTGGGGTCATACACATCCGAGGAAGTCAGTTTTCTTTCAATGTCGAGAATAAGCTCATATGCGGCATGGGCGATGTTTTTGACAAATTTCCAGTCGTAAGGATCTTCCGGTGCCGGGATCATGACTATAAATGTAAGCGTAGTTACAACAAAACAGAATACATAAACAAGGTGCTTTTTGTTATCGGTATCTCCCGCTTTTTTCCAGCCTGCCTGCATCACTTCAATAATGGTGATGATCAGCATTGCGGATACGCTGAGGAGCATTATTTTATCAACCGCCCTGTCGGTCACGCAGGCCCATATCATATATGCGATGAGAGCAAGCGAAACCACCACCTTCAAAGGCTTTATATAAACCAGCGCTTCACCGATGATCAGCCCGCCCAGTGCTACAAGAGGAAGATAAATGTAGTCACTGTAACCTGACAGAAATTCCCTTACCGCTTCACTTCTGAGAAGGAATGCCGCGGCTACGCCCAGTGCGATCAGTATTCCCGATACAATAAGTCTCACCGTCCATCCGGATCTTCTTAGAACGGGAATGATGCATGCCACGGCCATAGTGATAAGAAGTGCGGGAAGCGGCAGGCTCTCAAGCCCGAATAATGGAGCAAAAAATGACAGCAGTCCCGCAGAGACTACGCACACATATATGATTTCATACAAAAGCGCAGTCATCCGAGCACCTCGTTTAATCTGTCCTCATATCCGACAACTCTGTATCCGATATTTGAAGGCACAGCGTTAACTCCGGAACCTTCAGGATCATCGGTTATAAGAAGCAGAGTCTGCCTGACCATGTTTCCCGAAAGAAGAGCACTGTACTCTCCCGCTTCGTCGGTCCATTTATGCATTACAAAGATCACAGATTCCGAGTTGGAAGGAAGACTGTCTTCCCTGCATCCCTTTATCAACTGTGATACTTTGTTATCCGTTCTGAAACAAAAACCCGACATGTAGGCATAGAATTCCTCAAAAGACTCCGTGCCCTCAATCCTGCGGGATAAATATCTGTCACCATACATACAGACGCTGACACCGATCCCGTTTTCCGCATAGTAATAAACCAGTGCAAGGACGGTTTCGAGAATCTTGTTTTCCGAAGGAAGGTATTCTTCCGGCTTCTCGCTGTATTTGCAGGAGTCCATCACGATCCTTACGGAAGGTGTATCTTCTCCGGTAAGAGTCTTGACCATGGGCTTTCCGACCCTTGCGGTGGTTTTCCAATTGATCAGCCTTACATCGTCGCCGGGAATATATTCTCTCACCAAAATATCGGGAACCTTTTTGTCCCTGGGAGGATTGTCGGAAGAAGCGATTATCATATCCGGGCGTTCGGAAACGCCAAGGATTTCCAGCCTCGGTGATACCTGAACCTTGAGAGTCTCTTTGTTTTTAAAAGTCACGGAAAAAAGTCTGAGATAATCGGTTACGGTAACGTTTTTGATCCCAACCTCGTATTCGCCTCTGTATTTGCAGACAAGGAGGGTTTCTTTCTTAATGCCCGTATGCGGCATCAATTCATATTCGGTGTCCCGGTCGAGTCCGTTGATATACGAAAAGTCGCTGAAGAATCCGGTCTTTACGCCGGAATGGGCAAAATAATCTTCGTTCTGAAGTGTGAAATAAAAGGGAGTCGAATTACCCGCTACGATGGTTCTTGTATCTATCTCCTGATAGATCTTAAAACGCGTATAGACAACCAGCGTGTATATGAATGAGATAAGGGGAACAAAGAGCGAAAAAAAGAAAAAGCCGTAAGAAACCGGCCCCCCTTTGAAAGAAATTGAGATCAGAGATAATACAAACAGCACAAGTGCTGCGATCCTGTTCCTTCGCATCTTACACCATAGGCACCTTGGCCTTTAATACATTTGAATAAATGACGGTATCGATACTTTCGCCCGCAATCTTCGCCTCATAAGTAAGGCTTACTCTGTGGTGAAGAGTATTTACCGCAACCGCTTTTATATCATCGGGAGTCACAAAATCCCTGCCCGAAATATAAGCCTTGGCCTGCGCAGCCTGTACCAGCATGATCATGGCACGGGGGCTGACACCCATCTGAAATCTGTTTTCTTTTCTCGTAAGAGCTACGATGTCGCCGGCATATTTAAGAACGCTGTCGGCAATCTTAACACCGCGAACCTCTTCTTTGATCTTGATAACGTCACCCTCTCCGATCACACTTTCGATCTTGTCGGCAGTCTTTCCCTCGAGGAAATTTCTTGTAAGGATGATCTCATTTTCGGGAGTAGGGTATCCTATGGAAAGCTTCATCATGAAGCGGTCCAGCTGTGCTTCGGGAAGGGGATAAGTTCCGACAAAAGAAGACGGGTTCTGGGTCGCAATTATCATGAAGGGATCGGGAAGTTTTATAACCTTGTCATCGACGGTAACCTTGCCCTCTGCCATTGCTTCCAAAAGTGCGGACTGGGTCTTGGGTGAAGTTCTGTTGATCTCATCTGCCAGGATAATGCGGTGCATGATGGCACCTTCCCTGTATTCGAACTCTCCGGTTTTCATATTGAGAACAACGGAACCGGTAACGTCGGAAGGAAGTGTATCGGGAGTGAACTGAATGCGTCCGAAGTCAAGATCCACGGCTGCTGCCAGGGTCTTAACAAGGGTCGTCTTACCGACACCGGGAACATCCTCGATAAGGACATGTCCACCCGCAAGAAGGCATATCAGAATGTTCTCTACAACCTCATCGTTTCCGATGAAATATTCGTTTATCAGCTTACGTAATTTCTCGGTCATGGTCATCACTTCCTTTGAAAATAATTCTATCATTTTTCCCGGAAGATTCATCGTGAAATTTATTACATCAATACGTAACTTTTTTACATCGTCACATTTAAAGCGAACAGGACGATTCTGTCGTTCCTGGGTCCTGCCACGACGCATAACTGTCTCGCTTTTCGATTTCAGGCGTAAAATGCTTCACTAAGTACGTTTTAGCTCATGACGCGAGGCCACTCACTGCGTTCGGGCCGGGCGGCCGCATTTTTTCGCAGAAATCGAAGTCTCGACAGCTTATGCATTCGTGTCACCCGCGGAACAACAGAACCGTCCCTTGGCTTTACATCACATGATGTCTTCGTAGATAAGTTCGGGAGTGAGGCGTCTTTCTTCCATGACCTCTTTTACGTTGACCCCGTCATAGAATTTTCTCTCGAAGCCGTAATTGAAGACTCTCACGTCTTTGTCACCGTAGAAAGATGCGACCTTCTGTCCGAAGCCGCCGTCAAGGATTCCGTCCTCAAGAGTGACAATGGTCCTGTGATCCGCAAGAAGCCCTTCAAGAGTCTTCTCATCAAGACCCGTTGCAAATCTGGGATTGATAAGAGTCACTTTCCTGCCGGTCTTCTCCCCGATATACTCTGCCGCTTTCCTTCCCAGGTTAAAGAAATCTCCCAGTGCGAGAATCGCAACATCCTCTCCCTTTTCACAGACCTGATATTTGACGCCGTCAAAATCCGTGCATACGGGATATGCCGTATGATTTACACCGTCACAGGGAACGGCCAGGACAACGGGATGATCATTTTGATCTATGGAATGATCCAGCATTGCAAGATACTCTTCCTTGCCGGTAGGGCACATATATACAAGGCCCGGGATATTCGAAAACATACCGATCGCTGAGATTCCGATATGAGTCGCATCGCCCATTCCGAAGATCGATGCAGAGCTTAAGTGAAGGGTTACTGCGCTTCCGTTTAAGCTGACATCCTGAGTCATCTGATCGTAGATCCTCTGTGCGAATGTAGCATTGGTCGCAAATATGGGCTTTCCTCCGTTTTTGGCAATACCGGAACACATTGCGGTTGCCTGCTCCTCAGCGATACCTACATCCACATAGTTTTTGCCCATCTTCGTACGGACTTCCCTGCCCAGTCCAACCGCACCGGGAACAGCTGCGGTAACCACAACGATGCTCTTATCGCTTTCGAGTCTTTCGAGTATGTGATCTGCGAAGATGGAATTGTAGGACTCACCGCCCCACTTATTCAAAGGCTCTCCAGTCTCCCTGTCAAAAGGAGGGAACCAGTGCCAGTTTTCCCTGTTTTTCTCGGCTCTTTCATAGCCCTTGCCCTTTTGAGTATGAACATGGACCACAACGGGATGATCTATGTCCTTAACCTCTCTGAAGGCTTTAACAAGTGCGCTTACATCATTTCCTTCTTCCACATATCTGTAATCAAGTCCCATTGACCTGAAAAGATTGGTCTCGCATTTTCCGCCGCTTTCGCGAAGGGATGCCAGATTTTTATAAAGACCGCCGTGGTTTTCGGCAATAGACTGCTCATTATCATTGACCACAATGATAAGATTGGTATTCATCTCTCCCGCATAATCCAGTCCTTCCAGAGCTTCTCCGCCGCTCAGTGAACCGTCTCCGATTATTGCGATTACATTTCCGGATTTGCCGGTAACATCCCTGCCCTGTGCAAGTCCCGTAGCAAGGCTGACCGAAGTCGAAGTATGACCGATGTAAAACATGTCATGCTCGGATTCTGCGGGATTGGTAAATCCGCCCACGTCTCCGAAATGCTCATCATCCGTATAAGCTTTGGCGCGTCCCGTAAGCATCTTATGAGGATAAGACTGATGGGCAACGTCAAAAACAAGCTGGTCTTTCGGTGATTCGAAAACATAATGAAGAGCAATGGCCATCTCCACTATTCCGAAATTGGGGCCGAAATGTCCGCCAATTTTGGTAAGTCTGTTAAAGAGCGCTTCTCTTATCTCAGCGGCAAGTTCGGGGAGTTTATCTTCGGGAATCTTTTTTACATCTTCGGGGCCGTTAATGGCATTAAGATATTTATAATCCATACTTATCTCCTTTTATTCATCAGTAAGGGCTGCACATTTTCTCAGCCTTAGTAACAGCTTCTTCAAGTGTCATGTCATAGAAAAGACCCGCTCCGAATATTCTTCCGTTTTTTCCGTCATCAACAAAGGCTCCGACGATAACTCCGGGAAGAGCAGATTCGGGAGCATTGGGAGCGTTGGGGCCTCCGAGATCCGTTCTGCACCAGCCGGGATCCGTAAGATTTATCAAAACATCGCTTCCCTGAAGCTTGGATCCGATATCTATGGTGACTTTGTTGAGTGCCGCTTTGGAAGCGGAATATCCGGCCTGCTCGGGCTCAAGTGCTATACCGCTTGTTGTATTAACGATTCGTCCGAATCCCTTCTTCTGCATAAGAGGAAGGAAATGATATACGATCATCATCGGTGCCACGGTGTTGATAAGAAAGCTGGTGGTGTAGTCGTCAGCGGGAGTTGTAAGATACTCGGTCCTGTATGCTATCTGCATTCCCGCATTGTTCATGACGATGTCGACATCATGACCGAGTGCATCTATCTCCTTAAGCATCTTCTCTACACTGCCAAGATCCGAAAGCTCAGCCTCGACGGCTATGCATTCTACTCCTAATTTTTCCGCTTCTGCTTTCACAGAATCCGCATGTTCTTTTTTTCTGCTCTGTACTATAAGGTTGCATCCGCGCTCTGCCAGAGCCAGACAAACCAGTTTTCCTATTCCTCTTGCACCGCCCGTAACCAGTGCCCATCTTCCTTTTACATTAACCATATTTGTTTCCTCCTTTTGCCAACGCAGGAATATTATGCCAATAAATTAGCATGATAAAAAACGCATATGATATAATGAGGCTGTTCAAAAATAGAACAAATCATTACTTTTTATAAAATAAAACAACACTTCAAAAAAATCGGAGAAAACCGCACCATGACTGACAAATTCGAATATTCGGACGTGCTGGACCACAGATATGAGTGCTTTACCGGGAATTACACGGAAGGCTATGAAATAGGCTTGCACTGGCACTATTTCATGGAAATCCTGCTGATGATAAAAGGTGAAATGGAGATGCAGATAGGCAATTCTACGATCACCGCAAAAGCGGGCGAAGTCATTGTACTTCTCCCTTCGGTTATGCACTCCCTTAAGATTGTCAGCGAAAATGCGCAGTACTACGGAATAAAATTCAAACCGGGCAATCAGTACGAACAGCAGACGGGAAAGGGTATGAAATGGACCGAGCTCGCTCTGTTTAAAATGGCGGTTACGGAAAAAAAAGTCCGTGCTCACTTCCCCGTATCGATGGTCCGCAAAACAAATATCCGCTATATGATGAACCTCGCCATGGAAGAAATGCAGACGCAGGATTCCGGATACATATCGACAATCAGTGCCGCGGTTCACATCATACTTACGGATATAATCAGGATATGGCAAAAAGAAGGTCTTTCTCTCGAAAGCCTTGAAACAAAGGTGACAGGCGGTCTTTCCGTCGAAGCCCTCCCCGCCTACATAGACGAAAACATCTCCGAAGAACTCAGAGTCGAGGAACTGGCAAAGATATGTAATTTAAGTTATTCGGGTTTTTCCAAGAAATTCATCACGATGTTCGGAAGACCGTGTAGGAAATATATTGAACTCATAAGAGTAAGAAAGGTCGCCCGGCTCCTGAAGGATACCTCGGACGACCTTAACACCATAAGCCAGGAAACCGGCTTTTCGGACACAAGTCACATGATCAGATGTTTCAAAAAAGAATACGGAGTGACACCGAAAAAATACCGCGATAAAGAATGATTATTTGGGTCCTTCCGGTTCGAATTCAAATATCTCGGGTTCATTGTTCGGAGCAAATTCCATAATGTCCGAATCGCCAAGTCCCACACCTCCGGTAATTCCCAGCACTCTCTTGACTATCAGTGCCGCGTCCGAATACTGGGCAAGAGCATTTTCGTGCTCGTTATTGATCTTATCTTCTTCCTCGTTCTTCGTAGCCTGCTCCATAAGTGCGGCCACCTCGGCCAGCTTCATGGCACCGATGGTTGTGGCATTACTCTTGATGGCATGGATCAGGATCGAATAATCTTTCCACTTTTTATCTCTGTAGTATTCGCTCAGTTTCACATATCTCTCATCATATTCCGAAGCAAATACGGTAAGGATAGTGCGATAGAAATCTATGTCGTTATGAGTAAATACCATTGCTTTTTCGGTATCAAATCCCGCTTTTACCAGTTCCTCGATAATATCTCCGGCAGGTACGGGAGCACTCTCTGTGACGCTCTCAATTCTCACCTGGGGAGCTTCGGGTGCGGGTGCCTGTCCCTTCCCCTTTGTTACCTTTTCGGGAGGCAGATAATTCATAAGCATCTGCTCAAGAGTCCTGCCCTCAACAGGCTTTGTCAGATAATCATTGAAGCCCTGCGCAAGATATCTTTCCTTGGCACCTCTGATAGCATCCGCGGTAAGACAGATGACGGGAGTTTCCAAATTGAGTTTATTCGTAAGCTCCCTGATACCCTTAAGGGTCTCGGTTCCGTCCATTCCGGGCATACGCTGATCAAGAAGGATTACATCGTACTTATTTCTCGCTGCAAGTCCGATGGCAGCCTCTCCGCTTTCTGCGGTATCTATCTTAACATCCGTCTTTTTCAGCAGGTTAATGACTACAAGAATATTCATGTGAGTATCGTCAACCAGAAGGATGTGTGCATCGGGAGCATGGAACGATTCGGTATATACATGGGAATCATCATCGACTCTTCCCATTCTGTATTCACCCATGGGCTGGGCATTTTCTATCTTCTGCCACAGGTCAAAAGAAAACACCGAGCCTTCACCGTACTTACTCTGAACATTAAGACCGCTGTCCATAAGGTCGAGAAGTCTGGTAGTGATGGACATTCCGAGTCCCGTTCCTTCGATGGTACGGTTGCGGACAACATCAAGACGCTCGAAGGATTCGAAAAGCTTTCCCATATCGCTGTCTTTGATGCCTATTCCGGTATCGGCAACGGATACATGGAGAAGCACCTTGTCTTCCGTTCTTTCTTTTTCCTGAATCGTAAGAGTGACGCTGCCTTCGGGAGTGTACTTAACCGCATTGGTCAGAAGGTTAAGTATGACCTGATTGATACGTGCGTCGTCTCCATTCATCTCACAGGGCAGGTTCGGATCCACTTTCACTATGAACTGAAGGTTCTTTGAATCGGCTCTTTCCTGGATGGAATTAACCAGATAGGTGATAAGAGATCTCAGGCTGTATCTTACGGGCACGATCTCCATCTTACCGTCTTCGATCTTGGAGAAATCAAGTATCGAATTGATAAGCTGCAGAAGGTTTCTTCCGGAGTTTTTGATATTGCCGGCGTATTCCCGTATGTTCGGGCTTTCCGCCTCTCGTATGATCATCTCGTTCATACCGAGTATCGCATTAATGGGAGTCCTGATCTCATGCGACATATCGGCCAGGAAGCTGCTCTTTGCTTTGTTTGCCGCATCGGCGGATTTCTTTTCCAGACGGAGCACCTGAGCCTCATATTCCTGCTTCTGTCTGTTGAAGCTCATCTCTTCGACCTTCTTGCCGTAGGCCTGTTCGTTTCTGTAACCCAGGTAATAGAAAATCGATATAAGTACGAATATGGTCAGCGAAACCATTACGTTTACGGTGACCTGTGAATATGCTTCATCAAGGAGATCTGAATTTTTGACCGCCATGACAACGTACCACTGATCCATTACGCGGCTCGTAAAGAAGGTATACTCCTCATCTCCCACAAACAGATCGAGAGTCGTTTCATCCTCTTCCTTGATCGATTCCAAAAATTCCTCGCCGTATATGTCATCGGCCATATGTCCGCGGAAGGCCAGATTCTGGTGGGCGACGATAAAGCCTTCGGAATTGACGATCATAGCATAACCGTGACCACCGATGTCCGCAGTCTCCGTCAGCTCCTGAATATGATTTGCGATCACATCAAGAGCAACAACGTTGTCATATACATTACCGTTGCCGTCATAAGATTTTTCTTTCAGTTTTTTACATACCGTGATAACAACGGATCCCGTCTGCGCATCAACATAAGGAGATACGATAACTATGTTTCCGTTACCCGCAACGGCCTCTTTATACCAGTCTCTGGTCATAGGCCTGTAATCCGCGGGAGGAACCCAGCCGTCGCCGTCCATGTACTGTGCATCCACAACCGCATAAAGCCCCGTGAAGTTCTCATCGAAATTTTCAAACTGTCTCTGAGTCTGATCGTAGATGTAATCACATATCTCATCACCCGTTCTTCCGGTTGCCAGCATATAGTCAACGGTCTCTGCCGCAACGTTCAGAGTGGACATTGCAAGGGTCAGATAATTATCCAGCTCCGTTGATATATTCTTGGTTTTATCCTCTCCGGAACTGTATACGCCGGAAGCATAGGTTTTGAAGAAAAGCTTGGAATTGTATATAACCGCAAAGGTCATAAGGGAGAAAGTGACCAGAAGCGTCAGGAAGAGATTGGCTTTACTTCTCTTCAATCTGACGCTCTCTTTGATCTCCATGGAATCCGACCTACCGCGGCTCTCGGCCCTGTATCTGATGGTGATGAAGAATATGACTATCAGTATCAGTACCCCGAGGAATACAGATACCAGAAACAGCATGGTGGTAATAAGAGAATATGCATCGGAATTGTCGATTCCCGAGGGAAGTGCCTCTTTCATCCTGAGTGCAAGATAATAGCCTCCGATACATCCGCCGAACACGACAAAGGATACGATCACCTGAAGAAGTGCCTGGAACTTGATCTCGGAGGATGAATTGTCGCTCTTTCTGAAGCCGCGGGCTTCGTACTCTTTTTTCATGCCCCAGGGCATGAAGATCTGAGCAACATAAGAAATGACCGAGAAATAGTAATACGGATTTTTGGCATTGCTCGGCCAGTCAAAGCATGAGGCGGTCCATGTTACATATTCCGCAAAACAGAATGTAAGCACCAATCCGTTGAAATACGGGAAGGGAGTTCCGCCTTTTTTGTTGTTATGGTAATAGAGAAGGGACTGCAGACAGTAGATCATAACAACCGTGGTAAAAGAAACCTGCCACACATTGTTAAACCATCCGCCGTACTGAATGTAGATGAAAAACTGAATGAGATTTAAAGGAATGGGAATAAAGGAAATAACAGGCATGAATCCCTTGGTCGCGGGATTCTTCATCTCATAAACCGCAACGAGCAGGACAACATACGCCACGTTCCAGCCGAAGTGAGCGGTAAATTCGGAAGCTTTCGGTTCGACGTGGGTGACGAGAGTCGAAGTGATCCAATAATAGCCGCTCAGGAAACTTGCAAAATAGTATCCCGTAAGAAACAGCCAGCCTTTATTGGGCTTCTCGATATAACTGTATAAGCTTCCCAGCATGCCGATAATGGCTGTGAGGAGCATCAATACATCGATTACACTATCTACAGTCATCATAGTCTTATTACTAAACCCCTGCTCATAAGATAATTTATTCTGTAAAAGAAAAATGACTATTGTAGAACACTTTATTCCTCTAATACGTTATTGTACAATAACAGCCCTTTTCCGACAACAAAAAACAGGGGAACGGAAAGCTCCGTTCCCCTGCAGCGCCGGTATAAATTTTCAGTTGTGCTTGTATGGATCAGTCATGAACTCTGTTGCTGCCGGCTCCGGATGTTTACTTCATATCTTCAAGATTGATATCAAGCGGTGCATCGATCTGCTGACCGACGTATTTTCCGTCTTTTTTCCGCTGCTTTACACATTCCGATAACAGGTACTCGATCTGACCGTTGACCGATCTGAAATCATCCTCGGCCCATGCGGCCAGATCGTTGTATAGCTTTTCCGACAGCCTTAAAGGGACTTGCTTTTTCTCTGCCATTAATACAGGCTGCCCGAGTTAACCACGGGCTGTGCGTCATGGTTACCGCAGAGAACAACGAGCAGGTTGGAAACCATGGCTGCCTTTCTTTCTTCATCAAGCACAACGGTGTTCTTCTCATTAAGACGCTCGAGTGCAAGTTCAACCATTCCGACAGCGCCATCGACAATGAGTTTTCTTGCATCGACTACAGCAGAAGCCTGCTGTCTCTGAAGCATTGCTGCCGCAATTTCGGGAGCATATGCAAGATAAGTGATACGTGCATCCACAATCTCAAGTCCGGCACTTTCCACCTTGCTCTGGATCTCGTCCTTGATACGGCTTGCAACAAGTTCGGTGGATCCTCTGAGGCTTCCGTCATCTGCCTCACCGTCGCCGGTGGTATCTACATTATCGGTTACATCGTAAGGATATACCTTTACGACATTACGTACTGCGGTGTCGCACTGAAGGGAGAGATATTCTTTGAAGTTATCAACTTCGAACACGGCCTTTGCGGTGTCCTTTACTCTCCACATAACTGCAACGGCTACCTCTACGGGATTACCGAGTACATCGTTAACCTTCTGTTTGCTGTTGGAAAGAGTCATGACCTTAAGGGAGATCTTCTTGTTGTACATTTCAGCAGTGGAAACTGCGGTTCCGTTTGCACTGACGGTAATGGGTGAAGCGGTTGCCTTAACGTCGCCGCTCTGTCCCAGCTTGGTGCCCGCTGCGGGGTTGAATGCGGTGCAGAAAGGATTTACGAAGAAGAATCCGTCACCTTTGAGAGTTCCCACATACTTACCGAAAAGTGTAAGTACAAGTGCCTCATTGGGCTTTAATACTTTAAGACCGAGAAGCAGGATCCATCCGAGGCAAAGCCAGATGACCGCAAGAACCGATACGGGCCAAAGTCCGCTCTCTCCGCAGGCAATCGCCACGGGGATCGCAGCTATATAAAGTGCAATTACGAGGAAAAGAACAAGTCCTCCGGTCTTATGACCCGTAATGAATTTTTCCTGAACATTGTTATTAGTGTTACTCATTGTTGAGTCCTCCTTTAATTTGATATCATTATGATATCATTCATATATCGAGTTGTCAACATATTTCCGGAGGGCCCCTAAACCGTATTTTTTTCGCCAAAACCGCGTATTTGCGGTATAATATCTATATAATGTTCGTTATAAATGAGGCAGGATATTGAATTTCCGTTCAATGTTCCCGGGGGGGGGATTAGAATATGTACTATTCCAGTATAGGAATTCTTGCTCTTGTTATTCATCTGATCATCAATTTCGAGGCAATGAAAAAAAGCAGACGCTCCACCGCCACTCCGTCCAGGTCGAGGTACAGGGCGTTTCTTCTGAGCGTAATCCTCTATTACGTTTTCGATCTTTCATGGGGTTTTTCCTATGAATCCGGAATCCTCCCTCTTACATATGTCGTCACAATGGCATTCTTTTTCTCCATGTCATTAACGGTCCTTCTCTGGATGAGATTCATCATCACTTACCTGAACAGGGTTAATGTATTCAACAAGATCTTAAAGTTTGCGGGCGGCGGAATATTTATACTGCAGATTGCGATCCTGGTCGTAAATTTCTTCTATCCCGTAATGTTCAAATTCGAACAAGACGGCGAATACGTTCCGGGCATCGCAAGATATTCAATTCTCGGACTCCAGACTCTGCTCTTCGGGCTCATCACCATATACCCTCTTTATTTTTCCCTGGGAAAAGAAATCGGTCACAAAGAAAAGCTCCACAATCGTGCGATAGGTTATTCGGGAATCATGATGACGGTATTTATAATCCTTCAGAATCGGTACCCTCTCATGCCCTTCTATGCAGTGGGATGTCTCCTGGCCACATGTATGATCCACTCATTTGTAATAATGGACCAGAGAAGTGACATGGACACAGAGCTGGGAAGCGTCAAAGAAAAAGCCTACAAGGATCCTCTTACCAATGTCCGTAACAAAACAGCATACATGGAAATGAAAGCTTCCATGAATCCTCTCATCAAGGAAGGAATCATGACCCCCTTCGGTATCGCGGTATTTGACGTAAACGATCTTAAGAAGGTAAACGACACCTTCGGACTCAATGCGGGCGACAAGTATCTCAAAGATGCCAGCCATATAATCTGCGAGCAGTTCAAGCACAGTCCCGTGTTCAGAATCGGCGGAGACGAATTTGTTGCGATCATAGAAGGAGAAGAACTGGAGCATGCGGGTAATCTGGAGCAGACCTTTGAAGACCTGATTTCCAAAAATAAAGAAGAAAACGGAATAGTCATAGCCAGCGGAATTGATATTTATAAACCCGGTTCGGATAACAGCTATGATGATGTATTCAACAGGGCGGACCAAAAGATGCATGCACGCAAGAAAGCCCTTAAAGGCTCGGAAGAGATAAGATAACAGCCGGAGCCTCTTCCGGCATATAGAATTTATTATAAAATTTTGTGACCTTACGGTATAACCCTCCGTCATATAGGACAGGAAGGCAAAAAAACTGTTCTATACGACGGAGGATTTTTATTATGAGAAGAAATATATTCGGAAAATACGCAAAGTCCTACATCAGTCTTTTTATCGCAGGTTTAATGATGCTCACCGCATGCGGTCAGGTAGCGGATGGTCCTGATGCAGACCCCGATCCTACTGCCACCACCTATACCGAAGAAGAAATCGCAGACAGAATCAGACACGTAGGAAGAAGATACGACGGTCTGGATGACAGCTACGGATTATTCAGCGGCGGTGGCATTAACTATGCTACCAACGGAGGCATGGTAATGACTGAGGCTTGTTGTGATGAAGATGCATCATATGCCGCAACAAGCACTACAATTGGAGTACCCGTAACTCCCATAGATTCAGATCTTCCCTGGAATACCGAAGGATACAACAGTATTTCGGAGTCAGGCTTTGTAAACACATCAGCCAACAGATTCTCCACCTTCGGAGCAGACGTTGATACAGCAACCTATTCAAACTTCAGACGTACCGTTTATCAGGCATACGATTTCTATAAACATGAAGATGAGTACTACGGATACGGCGGACTCGATCCCGATGCACTCAGAATTGAGGAAATGATCAATTACTTCGACTACACCTATCCCGAAGCGGAGGACGGTGAGAAATTTTCCGTAAGTCAGACCATAGTCCCCTGCCCCTGGAACGAAGACACTCTACTCTACCGTGTAGGCGTAAGAGCAGAGGAAGTTGATATCTCCGGCGGAAGCAACATCGTATTCTTAGTCGATACCTCAGGATCCATGTTCTGGAACAACGGTCTTCCCCTTGCACAGGAAGCCCTCAAAACTCTTCAGAAGAACCTTACCGAAAATGACAGAGTCTCCATCGTAACCTATGCGGGCTCATCAACCGTAGTGGCGGAAGGCCTTACCGGAGATCAGCACAAAGAGATAAAAGAGGCGATCAATTCCCTCGAAGCAGGCGGAAGCACCAACGGCGCAGGCGGTATCATATCGGCATATGAAATTGCGGAAAAGTACTTCATTAAGGGCGGAAACAACAGAGTAATCCTTTGTACCGACGGTGATTTCAATGTAGGAACTTCATCTGAAGCAGGTCTTATCGAACTCATCGAAGAAAAGAAAGAAACCGGCGTATTCCTCTCCTGCCTCGGATTCGGAGAAGGTAACTATAAAGATGACAAGATGGAAGCTCTTGCAGATCACGGAAACGGCAACTACTTCTACATCGACTGCACCGCAGAAGCAGAAAAAGCCCTCAGTAATGAAATCTGGTCAACCCTTTACACCGTAGCCAAGGACACAAAGTTCCAGGTTGAGTTCAATCCCGAGACCGTAGCAGCTTACAGAATTATCGGATACGAAAATCGTCAGATGTCCGCAGAGGATTTCTCTGATGATACCAAAGACGGCGGCGAAGTAGGTTCCGGCCAGACCGTCACCATCCTTTACGAGATAGTACCCGTCGGTTCCGACTACGACGTACCCGAAGTAGAGTCAAGATACGGAAGCGATGAGGAAACAAGCATCTCAGGTACGGACGAATACTGCGTACTCAACATCAGATACAAAGAGCCCGACGGCGACAGAAGCGAACTCAGAACCTATCCCGTAACCACTTCTATGTTCACCGAAGAGATGGATTATGATACTTCATGGGCTGCAGGCGTTGCACAGGTCGGCATGATCTACAGAGATTCCGAATTTGCGGGCGACTCCGATTACGATGACATTATCGAGAGATTATCTCAGGATCCCGCAGTCATGACAGACGATCTTAAGGCACAGTTCATCTACATTGTCGGAATGCTGGAAGAAATGGATTGATAATTGATGATTCCGCGGGCTATCCCCGCAGCGATAAGATCCTGATATTCAGGGGAAGTCAAAAGAGGAAATTCCTCTGACGATGACAGATATCCCGTTTCAATAAGTACTGAAGGGATATAGCTGTAATAAACAACTTTTAGATCGGACATAGTTTTTAATCCGCGCCCTGTCGCACCTGTTGCGTACAGGGCGTTTTCATATACGCAGGAAGCAAAGAGTGCACTGTCTGAATTATTCGCAGCATGACAATATGCGCTCATTCCGCTGATATTTGTATTTCCCGAAAGTGCATTGCAGTGCACGCTTACAAATACAGCTTCGGGATTTAAGTTTTCGAATGTGTAGCGGTATTCGAGACTTACAAAAGAATCATCGGATCTGGTAAGAAGCACGGTAGCCCCGCAGCTTTCCAGTATCGTTTTGAGTTTCAGAACAATCGAAAGATTTACATTCTTTTCATAGACGCCGTTTCTGACGCATCCCGGATCCCTTCCGCCGTGACCGGCATCCAGTATCACGGTAAAGCCGGACAGGGCATCATCTTTAATCTCATCTTCTGCCGCACAGCCGCGCCTTCCCTCGGCCATTCCGTAGGTAAGATAATGTGAAAGAGCGCCCTGTGCATCCCACCCGTATACGGCGGCAACATCGGGATTATGTATCAGGTAATAAACAGGATCAAAACCGGCAATCTGGGCTGCTTTTGCATTTAAAGGACATAAAAGCACGAATAAAAAGACGATGCCGAGGACCGGCAAAACTTTTCTGATGCAGGAAAACATTTTTGAACAGCTCATGGCTACCCTCCAATGATTCAATCATCCTTTTTTTCCAGATATTCGTTCTTTTCTGTAAAAGCTATCACATCTCCGGGAGCGGCATTTTGTCTTCTTTTTTCCTCGTTCTCAAAGATAATCTTCTCCGTATGCTCAATCTGATCCTGAAGCGTGGTCATATTGAGCCTTCCCGCTATATTTCTTGCTTCGGGTTTATCCGAATTGATAAACCAGCTCCAGACACATCTTCCCGCATAATAAACGCAGAAGACGGACAGTATGGCAAATACCGGCAGTGCCAGTTTCCCGAATCCCCACATCATGAATACGATAATGATTCCTGCGATTCCGAATACGACACCGTTCTTGGCATTTCTTTCGTACTCTTCCCTCTGATACAGATACATATCGAGAAGTCTTTTCTGATGAAGTTCATCCTTTTCCTTGGCTGCGACAAATTTGGATTTTCCGGGTTTACGGCCTTCGGGGACAGGCTTGGATTCAACCGTCCTGACCGAGCTTTTGCAAAACAGAACGATAAACAGCACCGCTACCGCAAGCACCGCCACAAGACGCAGATCTGTTCCCTCGGATGCATTAAATAAAAACCCGAAGATGCAGACTGCGACTAATAGTACGGCAAATATTACGTATCCCGGAATATGAACCTTTTTCATAAGTGATTTAAGAATTATTACCGAATTTTTATATAAGTGATTATAACACACTAAAAAATCCCCCGTTTATGCCAAACGGGGGATTCCTGTTTTACAGCCTTCAATACGCCAGCCTGTACAGATTGATTATTTCTTTTTCGGTGGTCTTCCTGGGGTTTACCGCAATGTTTCCGCTCTTCATGGCATCAACCGCCATTGCTTCAAACATGCGCTCATCAACCCCCACCTTACTCAGTGAATTCGGTATTCCCAGCGATTTATTAAGTGCTTTCAGCTCATTGACAAGCATGCTCGGTGTAAAGGTATCCTTAGAGACCGCAATCTGCGCCACACGCTTGTATATCTCGTAATATTTTCCGTTATCCTCCGCTGCATTAAACTCCACAACAGTGGGCAGGATAACCGCATTTGCAAGACCATGGGGCACATCGAAAAATGCACTGACGGGATGACTCATGGCATGTACGTCTCCGAGCCTTGCGTGTGAAAACGCAATTCCCGCACATAAAGAGCCCAGAAGCATTCCCTCCGCGGCATGCTGATCGGTGCGGTCCGCAACATATGCTCTGATATTATTTCCTATAAGTTCAAGTGCCTGAAGTGCGCACATATCGGAAAAAGGTGATGATGCCAGAGATATATAACTTTCCAGAGCGTGTACCATGGCATCCACACCGCAATAGGCCGCCGTCTTTTCCGGTACCGTGGAGATAAGATCCGGATCGAGTATTACCTCTGCCGGCAGCAGATACTTGCTTCCTACCGTCAGCTTATAGTTTCTTGAATGATCGGTGATTACCGAGAATGAGGTTACCTCCGATCCCGTTCCGGCTGTTGTCGGAATAGCAATCATCGGAACAACCGGACCGGGAACCATGCCTACCCCCTCGTAATCGGTGATATTGCCGCCGCAGGTTCCGACTACCGCAACGGCTTTGGCAACATCAAGAGGGGATCCCCCTCCAAAGGCAACAATCATATCGGCGCCGCTTGCTTTAAAGCCTTCGGCTGCTTTTTCTACGGTATCCGTTGAGGGATTACCTTCGGTTTCGGTAAAGCTCTCACTCGGAATTCCCGCTTCTTTCAGCTTCGAAGCCACCTTTTCAACCAGCCCCGCCTTACTCAGATGAGGACCCGATACTATAAATGCTTTCGATGCCTTCATCCTGCTTACGGCTTCGGGGATCTTATCCAAAGATCCCCTGCCGAATGTTATATTTTGCGGGATCGAAAAAGAAAACAGACTCATCGCATGTTCCTCCTAAGCAAGTGCCTCCACAGAAGCCTTGATAATGTCGTATGCTTTATCACAGTCTTCTTCCGTGATAATAAGTGGAGGAACCATACGAATGATGTGATCACCTATGGCAGTGATCAGCAGATGTCTGTGGAGACACTCATGCTTAACGTCTACGCCGCTTATGGAATCGTCGAACTCGACACCGACGAGAAGTCCCTGACCTCTTACCTCTTTGACGTGGGGAAGAGTCTTTAATTTATCCATGAAATATGCACCCATCCCGGCCGCATTGCCTGCAAGGTCTCTGTCAAGAAGTTCGCCGACCTGGGCAAGTGCTGCGGCGCAGCTTACGGGATGACCGCCGAATGTGGTTCCGTGAGATCCTGCGGAAAATGCTTTGGCAACCTCTTCGGTAGCACAGATTGCACCGATGGGCATTCCGCCTCCGAGTGCTTTGGCCATTGATACGATATCAGGCTTGATGCCGTAGTTCATGAAGCTCATTACTTTACCTGTTCTGCACCATCCGGTCTGAACTTCATCCAGAAGAAGGAGCATTCCCTTTTCATCGCAGAATTCTCTTAAGCCTTTCATGAATTCCTGCGTGGCGGGATGAACTCCGCCTTCGCCCTGAACGGGCTCTATCATTATCGCAATGGTATTTTCGGTACATGCATCTTTAAAGGCCTGAAGATCATTGTAAGGAGCATAGGAAAAGCCGTAGGCCATGGGACCGAATCCAACCTGGCATCCGTTTCCGGGCTGACCCGTTGCAGACATGGAACCGAAGGTTCTTCCGTGGAAACCCATCTTGGCTGTAACGATGTGATATCTGTTGGGACCATACTTTTCGATTCCGTACTTTCTCGCCATCTTTATCATTGCTTCATTGGCCTCAGTGCCGGAGTTCTGATAGAAGATTTTATCCATTCCGATGGTTGTACAAACCTTTTCCGCAAGAAGTGCCTGGGGAATGGTGTAGGGATAGTTGAAGGTATGCATCAGGGTCTTTGTCTGTTCCACGGCCGCTTCCACAACCTTCTCGTTGCAGCTTCCTGCGGAGTTAACCGCAATACCTGCATAGAAATCCAGGTAAGCCTCTCCTTTTTCATCATAAAGGTACTGATCCTTGGCAGTTTCGGCGAGAAAATCAAATCTCTCGTAGGTCTCGATCATGTACTTTTTTGCCTTATCCTTAATGTCCTGTGCGGTAAGTCCTGTATCTGCCAATTTCATTTTCATATCCTCCGTAAAGTTATATTCGGGTCCCGGATGGGCCTGGTTTTTTATTTTGTTTCCTGTCTTACACCGATATCATCTTCGGTAATGAAACCTCTTATGATAAGGTACTGTTCAATGAGTTTTACGCAGGTTTCAATCCCCACTCTCTCACTGTTTAATGTCATGTCGTAGTTGACCGGATTGGTCCAGTAATTGCCGTGTGTGTAGTATGCGTAGTAATCGGCTCTGTATTTATCCGTCTGAGTGATGGTCGCATTTGCCACATCCTCGGTAACTCCCATATGCTCTATGGTTCTCTGAAGGCAGAAGGCTCTGGGGGCCTCGATGTAAACGCTCACCACATTGTCCCTGTCCCTTAATACATAGTCCGCACATTTACCGACAATCACACAGGATTCCTGATCCGCAAGATTCCTGATGATCTCACATTGGTATTCAAAGAGCTTATCGTCCGAAACGAATTTCTCATTCTTGGCTATATAGTTCTTTGATCTGGGAAGTCCCCTTAAGAATCCGGAAAAACCTCCGTTTGTTCTGATCTTTTCATTGACCGCATTGAAGACATTTTCGTCCAGTCCGCTGAGCTGGCTCGCCAGAGTCAGGATTCTGTTTTCGTAACAATGAATCCCGAGGTCGTGAGCAAGGAGCGATGCAATCTCTTTTCCGCCGGATCCGAATCCTCTTGCAAAAGTAACAACAAATCTTTTCATCTAAACCGCCTCCAGTTTGCTAACCTGCCAGATATCTGCTTAAGAACTCTCTTGTTCTCGGGTTCTTAGGATTTGTAAAGAGTTCCGAAGGAGGAGCATCCTCGGCAACATAGCCCCTGTCCATAAAGATAGTTCTCGTGGATACGTCTCTTGCGAAGGCCATCTCGTGTGTGACGATGATCATCGTAAGGCCGGTCGTAGCGAGCTCCTTCATAACGTTTAAAACTTCGCCTACCATCTCCGGATCCAGTGCCGATGTGGGTTCATCGAATAACAAAACCTCAGGATTCATGCAAAGGGATCTTGCTATGGCAACTCGCTGTTTCTGTCCGCCGGACAGCTGAGAGGGTTTTGCATGGATATAAGGTGCCATTCCGACTTCCTTAAGATGAGTTATCGCTCTGTCAAAAGCTTCTTCCTTGGAGATATGCAGAACCTTCCTGGTGCATATCATGCAGTTTTGAAGAACTGTCATGTTATTGAAGAGGTTAAAAGACTGGAATACCATTCCTACCTTTGCACGATATTCGTTGATCTCGCGCTGCACGTCCCTTATCTCTTTGTCGTGATATAAGATCTTGCCGGACGACTGTCTTTCAAGCTTGTTGATACATCTTAAAAATGTTGACTTGCCGGATCCCGATGAGCCTACGATGCATATGATCTCACCGGCTTTAACATCCATATCTATTTTTCTGAGGACCTCATGATTTCCGAATGATTTACTCAGATTTTTTATGCTGATAACCGTATCTCCCATAATGCGCCTCCTTACTGATTGTCCATGTACTCAACAGCCAGTGCATAATCGGTTTTTCCTTTGAGTTTTTTCTCCAGCAAGTTGAAGATCTTGTTAAAGAAGAAACACAAAACAAAATAGATCACGGCTATTACGAGATAACTTTCGAAATACTTGTAGTAGTTACCACCGACAGTCTTAGCTGCCATGAAGAGTTCCTGTACGGCTATAACATTCAGGACCGATGTCATTTTCAGGTTAGTGAGGAATGTATTGGCCATTTCGGGAATGATGTTTTTGAAAGCCTGGGGAAGTACAATGTAGAGCATTGTTTTCATGGGAGACATTCCCATTGCCCATGCGCCTTCTCTCTGGCCGATATCAATGGATCCGATGCCGGCTCTTACGGTCTCTGCCATGTAAGCACCGGTATTGAGAAGTGTTACGAGAATTCCGGCGAAAACAGGCTGCATGTCGATTCCCAGCTGTCTGATACCGTAATAGATGATCATTGCCTGGACTATCATCGGGGTATCACGGAAAACTTCAACATATGCTCCGACTATTATCTTCAGTATTTTTACGAAAAACTTCTTAACCGGATTGTCTCCATCTCCCGATTTCATATCCTGAATGATGCCTATTACATATCCGAGTATGAATCCAAGGATTGTTCCCAGAATCGCTATATAAAGAGTCAGCTTGGTGCCGTCCAGAAACATTTTCAGATATTTATTTGTCAGATATATCATCCACTCTATGGATGTCTGAGGGTCTTCTATTCCCGAAAATAAGTATCCCATAGCATGTCCATCCTTTTTACCGGTCCGCCGGGAACGTTGTCCCGGCGGACCTATTATTCTTAGTTAGCAGCGGGCTGCTGTCCGATCACTCTTTCCATAAGCTCATCCATTGCTGCCTTGTCGTTCCATCCGAGAGCATCCATTGCTTCCTGAATCTTGTCACGAAGCTCGGTGTCATCTTTTCTGGTAGCGATACAAACGTTTACCATCTCTTCGTCGCCTGTGAAGCTGTCATCTTCATCAAAGGTGATGATCATCAGATCCTTGTTGGTAAGAAGTGCCGACTGCGCAGTGGGAAGGTCTACAATACAAACATCCGCAACACCGTTTGAAACTGCCATGAAGCACTCGGAAGTGGTTTCGTAGTTCATACCGGTCTCAGCGCCTTCAATCTGATCGAGAAGAGGAATCCATCCGGTTCCGAGCTGTGTGCTTACCTTACATCCGGTTCCGAAGAGATCAGAAAGTCCGTTAACACCTGAGTAAGGGCCATCCTTCTTGACTACGATGCAGTTATCTCTGTAGTAGTAAGGAGTGGTGAATGAATATGACATCTCTCTTTCTGCAGTACGTCCCATACCTGCGATGATGCAGTCATAATCTCCCGCATCCAGTGAGATTCCTATTGATGACCATTCAACCTTATATACTTCCAGATCCATACCGAGCTGATCTGCTATCATCTGTGCAACCGCTACGTCATATCCGTATGCGTATAACGAAGTACCTGCGATGGGAACGGCTGCGCTTCCGTCAGGAGTTGTAGCGGCATCCTGTGTCCAGTTAAAGGGAGGATAAGCACACTCCATACCGACTCTGAGTACCGGTCTGTCTTCAGCAGGTGCTTCGCTCTCTGCTGCGGAAGCTGCAGGCTCTGATGAAGCAGGAGCAGAACCGCTTGATGAAGGGGCTGAATCTCCGCAACCTGCAAGTGTTGCAAGTCCAAGGGTTGCTGCAAGAGCTGCCGTCAAAACGCTTTTTCCGAATCTGATCATTTTTTTCATAATGTTTTCCTCCTTGTCACGTTTTCTATGAAACATGGCTTTGTATCAGAAAAGGCGCCGCGAAATTTTTGTTTCGTCAGCGCCTTTGCTTGAAATGGATTCTACGCAAAGATAGATATATACACAACGTACGATGTGCACAATCTGTATGAGCATTTTGCACAGTGCTATAAAAACATCAGTCTTTTCACCAGAATGCAGTTAAGAAGGTCCAGATACTCCATGTAGTCCGTGATCTCTATCTCCAGAAGTTCTTCTATCTTCTTCAGTCTGTAGATCAGAGAGTTCCTGTGTATGAACAGTGCATCCGCAGTCTTGGCACTGTTAAAGCCGTTCATGTAATAGGCAAGAAGCGTCTCCTGGAGAAATGTTCCGTTTGCATGATCGTACTCTTCCAGCTTGCTCAGTTTGTTATTGCAGTAATTGAGTATTTCCTTCTGGTCGTTTCCGCGGAACATGTACTTGTATATGCCCATGGAACTTGAACTGAGGACCTTTTTACCGGAAGGGTTGGGAAGCAGATCCTTCTTGGGTATAAGGCTCTTTGCCTCCTGATAGCTCTGACCGTATTTTGCGGGATCTTTATAAGGCGTTCCCAGTATGCAGGTACTGCAGATGTGGCCCTTGAACATGGGAGAATCATCTAGCTTCTTAAGCATCTTTTCAAGTTCGTGCTCAATCTCTTTGTTTTCTTTTGCCTCGAAGAGGAGCACGAATTTATTCAGGAATTTCATGAACATGGGATGTCCCTTCATCTTCACGATTTCCTGATTCAGACAGTTTGAATAGTATTCATAGAGGTGTTCATCCTGTTCCAGATTGATACCGTATGTCCTGTCTACGGCTATTATTCCGACTCTGCAGGGCTTACTGAAATCAAGTCCGAACTGACCGGAGATTTTCTCGACATATCTTCCGTTTACGTCATATCCGAACAGAAGGTTATACAGATAGTCACCGGTTCGTTTATTCATGATCCCGGTTTCAAGGATCAGGTTTCCTATGCTCTGGTCTATGTCTACAAAAGTTGCACCTTCCCAGCGAACGTAGAAAAGCGGCAGAGACAGGTCGTTGGCCCTTTTGATGATCGATTTGGGTATGGGTTCCTTGTCCTCGACAACGGATATGGCAAGTCCGGAAATTCCAAGTTCATTGAGCTCGTCCATGCTCTTTTTTACTTCCTTGAAATTAAACCTGACATAATCCACAACGATCAGCGCAAAGTTTCCCCGGTTCATATGCTCTATATAAGGCCTGGTCTGGACATAGTATGTCCACGAAACTATGCGATTTAAGCCTCTCTCTCCCGCTATCAGTTCCATGCCGTCCAATTTCAGGTTGTTGACGTCCATAACCGTTACCATATGTGATTCCTCCTTAACGCAAAAAAAGACAAAGAAGCCTTGGATTAAGACTTCTTTGCCTTGGAGTGTATTATACCATAAACGAACAAGGTGAAACAGGGTGACCCGCGACTCTTTTTTCACGATCAGATATCCAGTTTTTTATCAAGAATGTTCTTGCAGATGCGGTACATGATCACGGCAGTCGCACCATAGATCAGGATATATACAAGAGGTCCTTCGATATCACGTACAAAAGCTCCATCGGGCCCGAATACAGTAAATCCTTTATCTGTAAACAGAAAGCCCATATTGAACATGATCTCAATTCTTGTTAATAACCATGAGACAAGAAGATGAATATTGAACATTGCTAAACCGGTTATAAGTATCACGCCGTTCTTTTGAAGGATATTGTATTTTCCGCATATACGGTTTGACACGGTCAGCGTGAAGATAAAGGATATGTAAACATTTACCGTGATCACCGCTAAAGCTGCAGCCATGATAACAAATGCTGCCATGGCCTTTGCTCCCGGAGCGGACATATACTCTCCCATCCAGTTGATCTTATATGAATTCACAAGCCCGGTATATGATCCGACAGGTCCGAGGGGGACGCTTTCTTTTCCGACATATTCCGAAATACCGAGACACGCGATGAATATTAGCATCTGCAGTCCCAGCCACATTACCGCAAGTCTGAAATTGTTCTTCAGATGCCCGCTGTTATTTACCGGAAATGAGAATTTAATAAGACCTTCATCCGTGAAAAGAATGCCGTAAAACCTTCTGACCATGAATATTCCGGTACAGATGATGCCCAGTGCGGATACAAGTATAAGTATCACTCTCAGGGTAAGAGCCAGTCCGGAAGTCGACCGGCTTTCCGCAAACGCACAGACGACGGAAAGCACGGAATACGCAGCGATCAACACAGTCATGAGTACCATGACCTTTTTTATCTCTTGTGATTCAAGCTTATATGATCTTTTATTCATCTGTATTCCTCCATATACGTCTCGGAAAGAGACTTTCCCGTCTCGCTGCGGATCTCATCAACAGATCTGTGAAATACAATTCCGCCGTCTTTTATGAATATCGCTTCATCAAGCATCTGCTCGATATCGCCTATCTGATGGGTTGATATGATCAGAGACGAATCCTCCGGGACACAGCCGATCATGATCCTGATCACGTTCTCCCTGGCAACCGGATCCAGGCCGTTAAAAGGCTCATCCAAAAGAAAGAGCTTTGCTTTTCTGGACATTGTAAGGATCACCTGAAGCTTCTCAGCATTTCCTTTTGAAAGCTTTCCAACATAGTCCGAAATCTCAATTCCGAAGTCGCGAAGTTTATCCTCTGCGCTCTTTCTGTCGAAATCCTCATACATAAGCTCATACATATCCAGAAGATCCGAAACTTTTCTGCCGGCCGCAAACGCCATCCTGTCGGGTGAATACGAAACGACCGACTTACTCTTTTCACCGACGGGATTTCCGCAAATGCTCACCGCACCGTTCTCATCATGGATCATCCCCGCGATCATCTTGATGAGCGTTGTCTTGCCGCTTCCGTTGGGACCGAACAGTCCGACTATTTTTCCTGACTCTACGGAAAAAGAAATATCATCAAGGGCACGCTTTTTACCGTAAGCATGGCTTAACCCTTTGCATTCAAGTAATTTACTCATAAGATCCTCCTTGCAGGAATCTGATGGCTTCTTCCCTGCCGATACCGAGTTCCTTCATGCCGGAAAGGAATTCTTCGGCGGTTTTCTCAGCCAGATCCTTTCTTGTCTTCTCGATGAGTCCCGCGTCCTCCGTCACATATCTACCGTTTGTTCGCTGCGAATAAACGAGTCCGAGCCTTTCAAGCTCACCATATGCTTTTTGCATTGTATTCGGATTAACCGCAGCCTCCACAGCCAATTCCCTTACCGTGGGAAGCTTATCCCCGGGAGCAAATTTTCCGGATACGATATCCGATTCCAGCCGTTCCACGAGTTGTATAAAAATCGGCTTATTGGGATCCATACTCCAGGACATCAAACCACCTCCGTAGTCGATTAATGATGAATATCTATATTGTACTATTTAAATAGTACAATAATACATCTCGGCTGTCAAATTAGAAAAACAAAATAGGGGGACGGTTCCGTGGAACCGTCCCCCTGTTTGACTAACTAATCAGATCTTATAAACCTTAGCGCCGTGAGCAGGGATATTTGCCATAAACTCAGCTTCAATGGTGATGCTGTCTCCTGTCCACAGTTCTGCCCCTTTGCTTCCTGCCTCTATTGATTCAAGTTCATCAAGTCCGAACTTCAAACATCCGTCTTCATCCGATGCATTGAAAGCAGCCAGGTACTTTCCGCCTTCGCAGTCGTCCGCAGTCCAGAGGATGAACTCTTTCCCGTCTATTTCTCTTCTGAAAATCTGGCGGGCATTTCTCGAATTAGCATGCATCTTCAGAACCGCCTCATTGGTGATAAGCTTCATGGTGAAATCATCGAAGCCCGTCATCTCTCCGCCGATAATAAGGGGTGAGCGCATGATACTCCAAAGAGTCATCATGGTTATCTGTTCGTCCTCCGTAAATGCTGTCCTGTAATTTACATCGTAATCCTGCTTGATGGGACCGATGGGCAGCATATCCGCATCGGGGAAGTGTCCCGCTCCGGCATGTATGCTCCATTTTTCTGCGCGTTCAAACATTGCATACAGAAGCTTCCAGTCATCCCAGAAATCATCCGTGATACGCCACATATTTGAAATCTGCTTATAAAGCTCAGCCTTTTCAAGAAGTGCAGGTCCGGGAGACAGTGAAAGCACCATTTCTCTTCCGCAGGCATTAAGCGCTTCCGAGAGCATCTTCATCTCCGCTTCCTCATGGGGAAGCTCCCTGCATATATCATCACACTTTATAAAATCCACGCCCCACTCTGCGTAGAGCTTGAATATGGAATCGTAATATGCTCTTCCTGTTTCATCTGGTGTTGTTCCATACATATCCGGATTCCACATACAGATGCTGTTGAATCTTGCGGCATCTCTTGCGGTCTTGTCCGTGCCATATACAGGAAGATTTTTGTGTACTGCCTGACGGGGGATTCCTCTCATTATGTGGATACCGAATTTAAGACCCAGTGAATGAACATATTCGGCAAGAGGTGCAAAGCCCTTGCCACCGGCTGAAGAAGGGAATCTGTTAGGTGCGGGAACAAGTCTTCCGTACTCATCCATACACAGATCCGCAAAGGGTCTGTACTCATGGGTTGTGGCTCCCGGTTCATACCACTGTATATCTACAACCACATATTCCCAGCCGTACTGTTTCAGATTCGCCGCCATAAATTCCGCATTCTGTCTTACTTCCTTCTCCGTTACAGCGGCTCCGTAACAATCCCAGCTGTTCCAGCCTCTGGGTGCTGTTTCAGGTCTGTACATACAATATCCTCCTACGTAAATCCAAAATCTCAGGTTATATTCTTATTTCTGCAAAATATTGTACACCTGCTCCATGAGCTTATTATTTCCCATGATGACAAGTGCGATCTTTTTCTTGGCGCGGCTCAGTCCGTGGAAAAGGTTCATGATACGGAAAGCTTCGGACGAAGAGTCCGATTCCGTATTTCTGAGGAATCTTTCATCATCATAGTAAAAAGAATCATCCAACAGCATCACCACATTGTCGAATTCTTTTCCGGTAACGGATTCCGATTCGATACGTGTCATTGCTTCGCCGGGAAAGCTCTCCATAGAGCCGATATCGATTCCCAGTCTCTTGTCCCAGATGAACATGTATCCTTCTTTTTCGTAGAATCTGATGAGATTCATAGCTTCCGTAACGTCGGTTCCGTAAGAGACCGATACATTCGGATAATCCCTCTTGTAAATCTTCGAAGCAGATAGGAATGTCCTTAAGAAAGTCGACAATTCGTTGTTCATTCTGATCTTATTGGTCAGCTTGAATCCCTTGAAATCATCGCGCTTTTCGAAGACCGCGGCACCCATTCCGGGTCTTTCTTTTTCGGACACGCAGAGTGCATCGTCATAGGATATGATGATCGGCACGTTCCATTTCCCGGCGTATTCCCGGATTGCATCAAACGCCTTCTCTCCCATGCCGTGACCTTCATCGATGAATATGGCCGCATAATCCTTCGTCACTTCAGGTACGGTGTTTTTGTCACAATAATAGAAATCTATTCTCTTAAGACGCTCATCAAGCTGCTGCAGCTCACTTCTGTGGGAACCGAAATGGAACAGACATACTGGATTCTTTCGCGACATACTCATTGCCATGTCGTACAGAAGGATGGTCTTGCCTGTGCCCGGAAGTCCGGTAAAGCCCTGAAGGAAATGTCCGTCTGAGATATTCTTTATGATCTGTTTTTTGATATCACGCTGCTGAAAAGTAAGGAAATATTCCTGACGAAGAAATCTTCCCGGATCGGTGATGGGTGAAATGAGATACTTGTCTTCTTTGAAGAGTTCCTCGATATCTCCCGTGTAGATGCCGTCCTGATTATCCAGAAGCATGCCCAGTTCTTCAAAGGTAGAATCTACAAGTCTTCCGCTGTTAGACAGCCTCACAAGTCTGTCCTGACCGCTTATGTATGTGTAGTAATAAACAGGTTTTCCGAGAGTAGAGAGATAATATCTGTTTCGGATGAGCTGGCTTCGTATAGCTTCATTTGATACATTGTCGCTCTTTAATTCGATATTGACTATCTGGTCGTCTGCGATGCGAAGGAGATCGAATTCTTTTCCCAGCTTCTGCATCGTATACGAATAATAGAATGTCAGCGAGCAGGCATCATTGCACACAGGCTGCAGCCTTTCGGAAAAAAGTCTGAGCCCTTCCGTTTCCCATTCGCGGATCTTGATATTTCTTCCGCGTCCCGACATCTGTCTTTCAACCTTCGATATCAGCTCGGGATCGTTTAATCTTGTGAGTGCGTAGATGTTAATTGGTTTCATAATAATCTACCGAGTCGGCAAATTCCAAAAAGTACGGAAGCGGAACGAACTGATCCAGATAAGTAATTTCGGGTGCGATGGCATATGTTGTTCCCCAGATGAATCCGAGGAAATTACCGTACTTATCAAAGCAGGGTGAACCGCTGCAGCTTCCCACGGCATTCTTCAGGTCACCCACCACCATGTGGGAAACAGCAGGCACCAGCTTTTCAGGATCCTCATCATAATGATAAGCCGTCTGCTCGTAGCAATCAACAAACATAACCGTATTATCAAGGACAATATCCTGCTGACATCTTCTCCAGGACTGGGTATTCATCAGAAAATAATCGCCTGCTTTCAGCTGCTCATAGGCACTTGTATCAACATGGACTTCTCTGAAGGTAAGGAGTTCATCCACATTGAAATATGATATGGGAACAACAAACATCTGCTGGTCGTACTGAAGATACCCGTTGGCGACCGCATCATATTCGGGATGATATTTCAAAAAGGTGATGTCGGTATCCGGAATCTCGGTCATATTATCGTTGTAATCATAAATGCACAGAGTATCGGCACTGTCCACGGGACAATGCTTGTTGGTGAAAAAGAAAAGATAGTTTTCAGTTACCTTGTAGAGAAAACATGTACATGCTCCGTCGCCGTATGCTGCACCAAAGGAAGTGGGAGAAGTCAGAGCGGTAAGAGCGTCAATATCTCCCGCTTCATCCTCGGATAAGGTATCATAACCGAAATATCCGTGCTCTATAAGAAAACCTATAATTTCACTGTCTACGGCAAAACCGTATTCATTCTTGTCATAATCACCTATGGAGACGTTTATGGTTTCTTCTGCCGTAACTCCTTCTTCGTCAGATACGCTGTATGTGATCTGATAAACTCCCCGGGAATCGGGATTGTATCCGCCGTCGCTTACTATCTCAATACGGTCTGTTATATCATTTCCTTCAGCATCCTCGGCATATACAAGATCCATGAGAGAAAGATCCGTTCCGGTCTTATAAACTCTGTCGCAGAGCATGATGAAACGAGGAGGTTCGGGTGCGGGGATTTCTTCTTCCTGCACAGGTTCTTCGGGGATATCCGTAACTTCAAGTTCCGATGCTTCAGATACGTTACCTCTTGAAAAACTGCCTGAAACTGCCGTGATACAGACTACCGAGACAATCGTAAAGAAAAGCAATATTGAAATTGTAAGGATGATTTTTTTATTCATAACCTGATTATATATTTTTTACCCCAAACGCCAAGGTCTGACTCCGTCTATCCAGCCGTTTGACTTCCAATATTTAAAATCCGTATACTCCGGATTATCTTTGCCGAGCCCCGTCTGCAGCATCCTTACCACATAGAATTTCATCTTTGTCGCAAAGCTTGCATGCGCAGGCTTGGAATAATCGATTGAGAGCATTTTACGAGCCAGGGAATTCAATTTCTCGGTTATTTCATCCCGCTTTTTCTCAGGAATCTTATCCCAATGAATTTCACTCATAAGTTTAAAACTGCACGTTCTTATATAGCTTATTCCCCACCAAGAAAGGCTGTCCTTAATATCCTTTGCTGCGGATTTGCCACCCGCTCCAAGGCACTGAGTGATGATCACCGCTCGTTTTCCGAACATTTCCTTTGCAGGGCGATGCGGCATCCACCTGTATCCGAAATGGTCAAGCATAGCCTTCATTGCTCCTGTTGTATGGAAAACATAAGCAGGCGAGGTAAACACCAAAAGATCCGCTTCAAGGAGTGCCTTCTCAATCTTCTGCACCTTTTCCGCATCCTTACATAAATTCTGTTTTTCCAAAAAGCAAGCCGTGCATCCTGTGCAAAAACCGGGACCGTCCTTCGGAAGGCAGAATTCCGTTATCTCCGCTCTGTCTCTGAACTGTTCAAGGAAGATTTCCTTGAGCTTATATGTAACACCTTTCTTTTCCGTACCGTTAATGACCGTGATCTTCATTATACCTTCCTCCGGGATTTCTTCTTATTTTCCTCTACCCTTTTTTCTTCTCTTGAATATAAAGTATTAAACTGCCTGATGTGCGCTTCAAGCGTTTTAAGTGCCTGCTTCTCCCGCCCCGGCTCACGATCACATACCGTCAGCAGCATATAAATCGGAGCATAAAAATGCAGTGTCATGATCTCTACATTCTCTGTCTGCAAGACTCCCGAGGAAGCCATCAACCCGAAAAGCATCCCCTGATATGAAATGGGATCATCCACGTACTGCTTCATATAAGCAGCGGCCAGTTTTTTATCATGAAACTGTTCGATGGTAAGCATCTTGCGAAACCGCCCGGTGTAATCATCATGCAGGAAATACAGAAACAGGTTTTTCCCGAGAGTGATCAGCTGTTCTTCGGATATGTGCTTATAGATTTCAGCATCTGCCCCGGCATCCGCACCGTTTATCTGTAAAGCACCTGCCTCCTCCAAAAAGCGCCTGTTCATCTCTTCAATAATCGCATCGAAGATAGCCTGCTTGTTTTTATAGTGCTTGTACAAAGAGGGAGCTTTTATCCCGACTCTCTCTGCAATATCCGCAACGTAAACATTTGCATATCCCTTTTCGGAAAACAGCGTCAGTGCTTCATCCAGTATTCTTTGCTTGGTATCCATTTTGTTTCCTCTTACATCTAATTTGGCTAATTTGGATTAGCCTTATTGTAGGCTAATTACAATTAGCCGTCAAGAGTATTAAAAATGGCCGGCAAAGCATAGCCATGCCGACCATCAATCATTCATTCACTTCTCCATAAAACCATAGGCTTTTATCTTATCTATATTTTTCAGTAATCTCTTAAATTTCTTACTTTGGCCTCTTGATTTTCCGTAAAACAAAATACTACCTCTTCAAAATCAATTATCGCTCTCAAGATATGCTGCAAGTTCTTCGTCGGTGAGCCTCATATACTGAGTAATCGTTTCTCCGTCATTGATTATAAGTCTTCCATTTATACAAGTGTATTGGAACCCGTTGGCCTTTTCAGTGTCATCGATCAAATAAAAATTGCTTCCATCAAAAACGTACTCTGTTTTTTCACCATTTAGCTCAAAATATGCTGTACAGTCATCGTTAGCTATAAGGTATCCCTGCTTTTCAATATCCCGCAATTCCAGCATATCTTCATATGTTCCACCGATTTTAACTATACCGATACGCTTATAGTATCCGATCACTTCTTTATCCTGTCCGATATAAACACCTTGCTCGTCCGTAACGGAATCAATCCAGTTTTCTACGGAGTCTTCAGCTGTATCTTCGGCCGTATTATCTGTTGTGACACATCCGGATAGCAAACAGGTAAAGACCAGAATCATCGCCGGCAATATATTCAGCTTACCATTCACATCAAGCTTCTTCATCACTTTGCTCCGGGTAGATAAGAGACATAAAGTTCCTATCATAATCTGAATCTTCTAAGACAGTGGCTTTGTCATTCTCATCAAACAGTACAACAACACCATCTTTATCACCACGAACCCAGGGAAAATCCAGTGAATAAACACGTTTTCCACTTCTGTAATAAGCGATAAAGGATATTTTCAATTCTTTAAGAAACTCTTCCCTGGACATGGTTTCATCGTCATCCATAGCTATTGAGTCCTTGTCTCCAAGATAATGTTCGGTTACCGCAAGCTTTACTTTGTAGTCTGTCCTTTCCCGATCTTCATAGCGTCTGGTAAAACGTTCAAGCCCTATAGATGCATCTTTTGTTCCGGGTGTATCTACTTCGATAAAAACACTGACCGGCTGATAATGTAAATCTGAGGTTTTCTCATACCAATCTATTTCAGCTTCATAGCCAATCTCGAGCGGATCATCACCTGAAAATGTAAAAGAACCAAATGGCAGCTCAATAACATTTGGATCATTCGTTTTTTCCTTTTTCTCATCTTTATGAAACAATTTACTGAATAAAGACATAACTCACGCTCTCTTTCATGTTTGATATTTTATAAAACCTGAAGATAGTTTCACTTCCACTTCTCCATAAATGCCGGCTGGTTTTTATCCTCTTCAAACTCCTCGGATGATTTGCGGATAAGTCTGGTACCAACAGGGCTGTCAATGTGATTCATCACCCGCAAAGAACTGCCATCCGCTGTCTTCATCATCATGAAGTTCTTCTCTCAACATAAAACCGACTTTCCAGCCTTCTCTTGTTATCTTTTTCGAAACAACACAGAGCTTACAATGTCGAACATTCCTCTGACAGCGTCGCTCTGAAGCTTCCATATGATTCTAGATTCAGGGATCTGGTAACCTTCACCTGTGTTCCGTCTCTTCTATTAAAAATCCAAGCTATCACTATTTAGAAGAAAATACTTCATTCCCATAATTACATATCCCTCATCATTTCTCCATGGCTTGGATGATCCATTTATAATTACAATTTTCTTGAAAGAATCAGGAATTTTTCTAAACGAATTGTATTCCTGCTGTCTTTTTTCTTCGGTAGAAAGATCGTATGCGACCTGGATATAGTAACGTTGATTTCCCATGTTGGTCACAAAATCCACTTCCAGCTGTTTTCTCACACTTTTACCTTCACTATTTTTTTGATTTACTTCCACCATACCAACATCTACGGAATATCCTCTTGCCAAGAGTTCATTGTAAACAATATTTTCCATAAGATGCGTTTGCTCTTGCTGCCTGAAATTCAATCTGGCATTTCTAAGTCCAACATCGGTAAAATAGTATTTTAAATTAGCAGCTATGTATTTTCTGCCCTTAATATCATACCTGTTTGCTTTTGATATAAGATATGCTTCTTCCAAAAAATCTATATGAGCTGATATTGTTTTATGTGTATAGCTACTATGTCTTTCCGTAGCAAAAGTATTCGAAATCTTTGTAGGATTGGTCGGAGATCCAATCGCAGATGCAAGTATATCTACAAGTGTATTTATCTCATCCTTATTTTTTATCTTATTACGATCGATAACATCCTTCATATAAACGTTATCAAAAATGCCCTTGAGATAGTCCATCTTCTGCTTGGCATTTTTCATATCAATAAGAGCCGGCAGCCCTCCATAATTCAAATACTCATCCCAGGCATCATCATATTCACCACCAAAAGCAGCGTAAAACTCAGCAAAGGTTAGAGGATATACATGTATTTCATCACCTCGGCCTCTGAATTCGGTAATAATGTCCTTTGACAAAAATTTGGAATTACTACCTGTTACATACACATCAACATTCTCTATTCTCAGGAGGCTATTTAGTACTTCCTCAAACCTGTCCATGAATTGAACTTCGTCCAGAAGAACGTAATATCTCTTACTGTCTATAATCCTTTTGCTAATGTAGCTATAACACGCCTTAGGATCACGCAATTCATCAACATCGATGCCATCAAGTGCAATCTCAATTATATGATTGACATCAACACCACTATTAAGAAGATACTCCTTATACAGTTTGAATAATAAAAATGATTTACCGCAGCGCCTGATTCCGGTGATAACCTTTATCATGCCGTTATTCTGTCGTTCAATCAGCTTATTTATATAGGCATCTCTTTTTATCAGCATTTCATTACCTCTTTATGCAATTTGACGCATTTTCTGGTAATATGATAGCTTGATCACCAGATAAAGTCAATTTTATATTACCTTTTTTTGCGGCTTGACGCATTTTATGGCAATAAGCATTCATTTAAGGAAATAATCGCTTGAACACCCACAAAACCCGGAAAGACACGGCCTTTTTAAGCAATAAAATAACTCAGAATGCAGTATTCATCAGCATTCTAAGCCTATAAAATAGTGTCGGGGTGATGGTCACCCCGATTAAAAGAGGCTCTAGCCGCTCGAAGGAAAGCCTTCTTCGCGGAGAGCCTCTAATAATCGGGGTGACAGGATTCGAACCAATGTTGGTTCTCAGAAACCCAGTAAAATCAATGCTTTGTAAGAGACTCTACGAAAAAAGACACGCCAAAGACACGATCTTTATGTATAAAAATGCTATCAATCGTACTCAAAAATACCTTGGATCACATCGGATACATTCATAATATCCTCATATGCAAGAAGATCCACCCTGTTGCATCCCCTTGCTTTAGGGTCAATGGCTTTTATCTGTTCACAGATCACTGTTCCCGATTCGCCCTTCTTCCCACATATCTGAATATGTATAGGACCCGCCTGAACTCCGGGGAGTATTGGGCACACATGAAATATACCGGTGGCCTTTATAAAGGCATTCTTACTGACTATAACAAAAAGCTGTTTTTTAAAGCCTGATATCTTTATAATATCGCCCTGGTAAAACCCGTTCATAAAATCTCTCTCCCTGCCGGCTCTCCCCAATCAAAATCGCAAACGGATATTTCGCCGTTAAACTCTGCCAGCCTTTCTTCAAAAGATTTATGAACAAACTGCTTTCTAAGTACTATACTGTCGTTTTCTATTTCTATATCCAATACATCAGAAACCTTTAACTGCAATTTATCCAAAATGTCCTTGGGGATGCGTATTCCCTGGCTGTTACCCCATGACCTTATTGCTACCTGTTCCATGAAATCACCTCCTCGAATGTATATACATTATACAGTATATCCATTATACCTGCAATCTCTTGGTTATTTCATTTTCTGGCTACAAAAGAAATGACCTTTGTTGTTAAACGGCTGGTAATGCCGTCGCGTGGAATATTGTACTTCTGATCGGTGGTATTTTTCTTGATAATGGTCCACCCTCCAAAAAACTCATCAAGATATTTTAAGATCTGTTCCGATTTTAGATTGACCTCATAATTTGGCTCCAAAAACTTTTTCTGTTGCCGAATCAATTTCTGTAACTTCGGAATTGATTACAAGACAGACAATTCCGCCGTCTCTGATTCCTTGCGATATCTCTGATAATTTGTCTGTGAAGTGCCGCTCAGAATCAATATGTTCCAGAGCCGAGACGGCAAGAATAAGGTCATACGAATCTTCGGTGATATGGAAGTCTTCGATAGCTTTTACAATTCCTTTAATGCGGTTTCCTACATTATGCTCCGCTGCATTCTTTTCAAGTATTTCTATAGCAACGTCCAGTATATCGACACAATCAATACTGCATATCTCTCCTTGAAAAGACTCCGCAATATAAATGCTGTTTCTTCCCACTCCGCTTCCAAGGTCCAGAACTCGTAATTCTTTGTATCCTGAAAAAGAAGACATTAGGTCCTGTACTGTCTTTATAGGTTTCTTTAGCCAAGTATCCGAATCATACAATTTCTCGTGAGTATATACATCAATATGGGAATTTGCTTCATTTTGTCTTATTCGATGAAGACGTTCCACCGTGTTTTCAATCATTTTTTGCTCCATTTTATCTGTAATCGGGGTGATGGTCACCCCGATTATAAAAGCCCCTAAACACCAAGATCGACGAATCGTGAGGGCGTGGGTGAGGGTCACCCCGATTAAAAGAACCGGCCATCGGGGTGAGGGTCACCCCGACAATAAGAGCCCCTAATCACTCGGAAGAATGCTTCCTCGCGAAGGGGCTCTAAGTGTCGGGGTGACAGGATTCGAACCTGCGACCCCCTGGTCCCAAACCAGGTACTCTAGCCAAGCTGAGCCACACCCCGAAAAACATACAAATTATACTATCAAAAGCGGTTCAAGACAAGCCGCAGGAAGGGACCATGCACGGGAGTGCGGACATAAAGCCGGAGGGATTGCCCTCCGGCTTATTTTCAGTCAAGATCTATGGAATCCGATATGTAATACAGGAAATTGTTATCTATACAGTATTCTTTTATATCGTATATGGTTCCCCAGTATTTACGGTCGTCATACGCATATTCGATGAGATATATGTACGCTCCCTGGGATGCGTATTTTTCGATATATTCGGTGAAATACTTTTTATCTTCATCCGCTGCGGTAACAAATGTCTCCTCATCCCAATCGATACCGGTAAATACACACTCCTGATTAATGCCGGAGATTACATCGGTCCAGGGGCCTATTTTTTCGGTGTAAGCATCGAGGAAAGCATCTCCGCCGTTAATTATGACTTCAACGCCCATCTGCTTTAAGCCCTTCATTATCGTAGCCAGACCGTTAAGTATCTCTTCACTGGGGTAGTTGTAATAGACATCGCAGTTATCTACGAAAAATCCGTTTATTCCTTTTGCAAGAAGCTCGGGAGCAAGTTCATTCAGAATGAAGTCCTGCCATCTTTCATCGGATACATCCACCCATTCTTCGCCGTCCCAGTTTTCGTATGCTCCGAGAGTTATGTCCGAGAATCTGTCGTAATAATCCCTGAAATCTTCAAGAGAACCTATATTTATATAGCTGTATACGCGGTTTAAATAGCGCAGGTACTGAAAATCCCTGATCTCATCTTCGCTGTGATACTGGGCATCTATTACTATGTAGTTGTAATCGGAAAGCTCCTTAAGGTCACCGTCATAATTCAGGAATACGCCGTATGTGGTGTAGTATTGCTCACTGTGACCGGCATAAGGCTCGAAATTATTCTCACGTATCCAGGTCTCTTTATACCGGGAGCAGTACTCGAAAAACTCCTCCGGAAGATTCTCATAAACGGCGCGTCTCATGGCGTTGAAATCAGAGTTATGAGGGCAGAAACCTCCGCAAGCCTTATAAACGGTTCCGTCGTTTTTATAGATTATCAGCCAGCTTGTGCCACCGTCCATGGTGGTCTCGGGATCTGCCTCCTGGGGATTCAGATTATACAGTTTTCTGAGATTGATGGCTTCTTCGATGTTTTTGTACTGCTCATCACTCAGATCAAAGAGAACTACATCCGTAAATTCTTCACCGTTTGAAAGCGTGTGTCTGAATTCCGTTTCAATCTTTCCGTCATATCTGACCTTGGCTATAACAGTAGGAGCCATCTCCAGGAAATCTCCCGTAAAATAATCATATCCCACCAAATATGTACTGCTTACCAATGCATCCGAATATGGAGGCTCATCATCGGTCACATTACCGGTTACGGTATTTGTAACATCATTCACCGTATCCTTAACCTCATCGAAGGTTCCCTGCCCCTCAATATCATCATGGGCAATAATGCAAAAAATAAGCACAAATACCGCAAAAGAACCCACAACGGCGGCAAGCAGATAAAGAAGCTCTTTTTTTATGTTGGTTTTCTTTTCACTTTTCTTCATACATGCCCTCCTCCCCGCTCTTTTCCGGATAAAACAAAACCGCCCCTACATCTGTAAGGACGGCTTTAAAAGGCCCTTCGTCACATCATGCCGTCATCCAGATAGGCAATGGTGAAATGATCCTGACCCTTATCATCCTGCTCCCATATGAGGTAACTGGGTTTTCTGCCCTCCTGTCTGGGATAGGACAAGGATCCGGGATTTGCTACTATGCAGTCTTCGGAATAGCTTACCACGGGTCTGTGGGTATGGCCGAAAAATGCGATGTCACATCCCCTGCTCTCCGCTTCACGTCTGAGCTCTTCCGTAGATAAATTGACGTTGTAGAGATGTCCGTGGGTTATAAAAATCTTATGTCCGAAAACCGTCTCTTCAAGTTCTCTGGGAAGTCCGTTGAAATAATCACAGTTTCCAGAAACCATATAGAACTTTTTTCTGACCCTGCACCTGATATCATCTTCTCCGTCCTCAACATCTCCGCAATGAATCAGGCATTCTGCATCAGGATGCATTCTCAGTATCTTATGTAAATTTTCATTATTTCCGTGAGTGTCGCTCACTACAAGTGCTTTTTTCAATCAAATAACTCCGCTTTCATTTTTCTTAATGCTTTGCCTCTGTGAGAGATCTTGTTTTTCTCAATCTCAGGAATCTCTCCGGTGCAGCATCCGATCTCGGGACAATAGAAAATAGGGTCGTAGCCGAAGCCGAATTCACCTTTTTCCTCGTATCCGATGCGTCCCTCAACGGTTTCTCTTACTACTTTTTCGGTTCCGTCGGGCAAAACAGCGGCAATGGCGCAGACGAATCTGGCCGTTCTCTTTTCATCGGGAACTCCCTCAAGACGTCTGATGATCTCATTATTCTTGACGGAATAAGGTGTATCCTCTCCAAGATATCTTGCGGAATAAATGCCGGGTTCACCGTTCAGCGCATCAACCACCAGTCCGGAATCGTCGGCAAGTACTATGGAATCGGGAAGAAGCGCATGTACTGCTCTTGCTTTGATTATCGCATTTTCCTCAAAAGTAGTACCGTCCTCCACGATTTCCGGATCTACCCCTGCTTCCTTCATGGAAAGAATTTCGTAGCCCGATCCTTCCATGATCTCGCGGATTTCACGCATCTTTCCCATGTTACCGGTTGCAAAAACAAGTCTTTTCATTATACATCTCCCATCAGGCCGGCTGCTTCTTTGACGGCTTCGTATATACCGTTTGCCAGCTTTTCTCTGTATGAATCCTCCGTAAGAAGCGCATATTCATCGGGATTATCACTGTTTCCGACGATCAAAAGCGTTGCCGGAGCATTTATATCATATAATACATTTCCCTGCGGTGCCTCACTTATGCCGAGAGCCCTGTTTGATACTGCGATTGCGGTATTGTTCAGACAGCTCTGACTGAGCTCTATACTGCCGAATCCGGGAATATAATACAAAGGATCGTAATAGGTCCTGATCCCGTGATAAGCAGGACCGTCATGTGCCACATCAAGGCCTATATAGATATCCGCACCGGTCTCTTCCATCAGCTCCGCGGGAGTAACCGCCTCCTCCGATTCAAGGGAAGTATCCGTCAGATATACTCTGACTCCTTCCTGATAGAGAAGCTGGGCACATCGGTCGGCAACATCCGCACATACGCCTGCTGCCTCACTCTTTTCACCCGGATCCAGAACAACGACATAATTATACAGGCTGCGGGGATCCACCGCTTCCATGGTTACTACATTTTCGTCCATGGTCAGAGAATATTCACTGACTCGTTCCATGTCAAAAATAAGCAGTGCGCCCGTTTTGTCATAAACTACCGAAACACCTTTTACAAGGTTCGAATCACCGTTTATCCTTCCGGCATCCACGGTAACTCCGGATCCTGTCACGGAACCGAAATATGAATCGGAATCGGTGTTGATGTGAATCAGGAATTTCCTCTCATTATAGAGGTTCTCCGTTACTATATCGGATGCCTGAACACCAGCGGGAACCGTAAATATAACAAATCCTTCGGGCGAATTATCGGAAAGTGCCAGCGGTATGGCTTCACTTAAGTCAAACAGTCCTTCATCGCTTACATTTGCGCTCGTGATCACAATGGGCTTGGTCATGGAATAATAAACACAAACGCCCATGCAGAGCGCAAAAAGCAATCCCCAGAGAACAAGTGTGTACGCTCTTCCGGGAATCTGAGGAGTCATGTCATTCAGTTGGGGATCCGCATATTTTACAAGAGGAATACGCTTTATTGAAGCAGGCATTTATTTCTTCCTTGAAGGAGGTTTAGGCCCCCTGAATTCGTAATAATATGTCTTCATCATTCCGTTGTAGATCTTACGGTTCTTATCGGCCTTTTTGCCGACATCGTTCTGAACCTTCTCATATGAGCTGATTATGTACATGCTCCAGCTGTCCAGAGCCTTGTACCTTTCGCCCAAAGTCCTGTATATGGCAGAAACCGCATCCTTATCCATGAGTCTTTCACCGTAAGGAGGGTTTGTTATGATAAATCCGTACTTTTTGGGATGGGAAAGCGCAGCAACGTCTCTTTGCTGGAAATGGATCATCTTATCGACGCCGGCATCCTTGGCATTTTTTCTGGCAATGCTCACCATCTCTTCATCGAGATCATATCCCTGAATATCGGTATCCGTCACGATCTTGACCATGTCTCTTGCTTCTTCATAGGCATCATTCCACACCTTTTTGGGGACAAGGTGCTCCCATGAGCAGGCATTAAAGAATCTGTTCATGCCGGGTGCCATATTTGCTGCGATCATTGCGGCTTCAATGGGTATGGTTCCGCTTCCGCAAAAGGGATCGACCAAAATCCTGTCGGCTCTCCAGGGAGTAAGGCTTATAAGCCCTGCAGCAAGATTCTCCGCTATGGGAGCCTTTGCGGTGAGCTTTCTGTATCCTCTCTTATGAAGCGAATCACCGGTGGTATCGAGCCCGATGGTCACTTCATCCTTCATGATAAACACCCTGAATGGAAAAGAATCCCCGTCCTCGGAAAACCAATCGGTATGATAAACCTCTTTCAGTTCCTCAACCATAGCTTTTTTTACAATGGACTGGATATCCGATGGGCTGAAAAGCTGTGATTTTACGCTGGATGCCTTGGCAACCCAGAATTTTCCGTCCTTTGGGATATATTCTTCCCATTTGACGGCCTTAACGCCTTCGAACAGCTCGTCAAAAGTACATGCCTTAAAAGAGGCTGCCTTGATAAGCAACCTTTCAGCAGTCCTTGATCCTATATTGACCCTGGCGATAGCCTCGGCATCACCCTCAAAGGTCACTCTGCCGTCGGATACGCATGTTACCTCATATCCGAGGTCGATTATTTCTTTTTTCAGTACAGACTCCATGCCGAAATGGCAGGGAGCCATGATCTCAATTATCCTGTTAATGGTCAGTCCTTTCTCCAGGTCAGGCGCATGTCTGTCTTGCTGGGATTGTCCATTATACGGACGAAATCCTCTTCCGACATAGGTCTGTAAAAATAATACCCCTGGATCATATCGCATCCCGCATCTGAAAGGAATGCAAGTTGTTTCTCTGTTTCTACGCCCTCGGCTATTACATCCGCACCGAAAGCATGTGCCATGCTGATGGTGGATCTGATGATGGTTTCCGCCTTGGGGCTCTGGTCTATTTTACGGATAAATCCGATGTCCAGCTTTATTGTATCAAATTCATAGCTCTCAAGGGTAGAGAGTGAGCTCATTCCGCTGCCATAATCATCGAGAAGTATCCTTACCTTCTTTTCCTTCATGGTTCTTAAGAAATCGAGGGCATTCTTTTCCATGTTTGCATATGCGGATTCCGTTATCTCGATCTTAGCCGCTCCTTCGGGGAAATCCTCCTCTTCAAGTATCTCCTTGATTCTCTCAAGAAGTGCCGGATCGTAGAAATCAATCCTGGAGAGGTTTATGGAGATAGGTACAATTGGCAGTCCTTCCCTTGCATTCTTGAGAAGAAGTCCGAATACTGTCTCCGCCATGTACAGATCGACCCTGGAAACCTTACCGGATTGCTCAAGCGCCGGAATAAAGAGGTTTGGGGAAACCATTCCCATATCATGATGCTTCCATCTGATAAGCGACTCAGCGGATACGATCTTGCGGGTATAGGTATCGACAATAGGCTGATAGTAGGAAAGAAGCTCATTATGTCTGAGTGCGTCGCCAAGATCGGATACAAGGATCATATGGTTGACATAATTCTTGCGCATCTTATCCGTATATTCTCCGTACAAAATGGCATCCGATTCGGAAATATTGGCTTCGGCAAGCTTGGCCCTGTCGATCATAAGTCCCACTGAGATACCGGCATCGGTAATGTGATATATACCGCATGTAACATTGAAATCAAACTGCTTATATTCGGTGCGGAAAGTCATCTGGTTGAGCTTTCGCATACGGTTATTCTTGATAAGATCGTTTCTGACTATGGCAACGTAATGATCGCTGTCCAGTCTTCCCATGACAAGAGGCTCAAGGAGTTCCTTTATCCTGTCTCTTACCATGAATATGACGCTGTCGCCGCTGTCCTCACCGAAAAGATCGTTTATGGTCTTAAAACCGCGGATATTGGTATATATAAGGGAATAACCGTCGGAAAGATCCGCTCTTTTTATTAACCTGTCCGCATCTCTCATAAATCCGGTCCTGGAAAGTATGTCCGTCATCCAGTCACGGTCGATCATATCGGTAATATCACGGATAATACAGATATCTTTGGTCGTATCATCCTTCATATGCTTGATTCTGACATCAAGCGCTCTTCTGAAGCCGTCTCTTTCGGAATGGACAGTGCGGCAGAAATTGCCGAGGGATTCTATCTCCTCCCTGATTATCTCAGGCCTGAACTGATCCAGTACCGATTCTCTTTCACTTTCAACAACTATCTTATTATTGAAGTCAGAGATGAATTTATCGAAGAATTTTGCATTTCTAACACTGACGTCATATTTATTAAGAAAATCGCTCGAAAACTTAGGTATAATCTCAAAATTCTCGAGATTAATCTCAAAAACGGAAACAAACCCTTGTGTCATAACGGCATTCCAGTCATTTTCACTGACAGCCGTATCAATTGTGCGAATAGTGCCGTTTTCAAGCGCTTTTCCGACCCCATGGAAAGATGTGACATCTCCGTCAATCAAGAAATAACTACCGTCATCTATCAGATAAAAGCATCTTCCTACGCTGTCAGGGAAAACCACCTCATCTATCAGGTTCTTCCCTGAGATTTCCAATAATTTAAGGACCGAGAAATGAGGAATTATCGATATATCAGTAAGCCCCAGGCCGTCGGTAAACTTCTCGTAATCCAGATTGGAGACCTGCCCTTCGTATTCGGGAACCAGATATGCGTTTTCCGCACAGTTGGTGCTACCGCAGCCCATGGATATGATAATCCCGGGGAATCCGGTCAAGAGATTTTTCAACATTATCTTCTTAAAGAAGACATTCTGAAGATTGCCGTTTCCGCCGCCCAAAATGACCACATCCGAGTTTCTGACAAGGTCAAATGCATTGTCCATATTGCTGTAATCCAGGGTTTTAACGGACGAAAACGTCAATCCGGCCAGATTAAAGGCTATATATACTCGTTTTTCAACTATTGTATTGATCTTTACCGCTTCAGGATCGGAAGTAATTATCAAAACGGACGAATTCTCACGCCAGTACTTCCCAAGATTCTCTACGAAGCCGTAATCATCTATGAGATGTACCGGTCCGGTATCATCATCGGGTCTGTATTCCAGAAATGAACTTGTAAGGAATAGAACCATAAAACCCCCGTTTTATGCCAAAAGTCTAAAGTATTAATAAGAATTCTATCATGAAACATTTACGCAAACTACAAAAAGATGCGTTAAGGAACAATTAAGCCAAATATGTGTAAACGGTGTCAAAAAACGGTCAAAAATCGTTAAACAGCTGCATAAGGGAAAGGGATCCGAAAACCACATAAACATCTTCCGTGTGGGAGCTATCCGCTTCCTTGAGAGCCTCTTTAAGGCTCCCGGCGCTGCGGATTATGATTCCCGTTTCAGTTCCGGATCCGGAGTTTGATATTTCTTCCTTAATCTCCTCAGCCGCCCCGGCAAGTTCCTCCTTGGGAAGTCCCCTGATCGCGTCGGGAAGATCGAATGCGGTCAGACTTACAGACCCCGGAAGCATTATCCTAAGTATCTCCCGGAAATCTTTATCTTTAAAAACACCCATTATTAAATGTATTTTCATGTCTTTGGGGAGTGATTTATCTGAATACAGGGCATCTCTGAGCGCTCTTGCAGCACCCGGATTATGTGCTCCGTCGCGAATGATAACAGGCGATTCTGAAATTCTCTCATATCTGCCGGGATGCCGTGTTTTAGCGACCCCACTCAATAAAATATCAGTTGTTATATGCTCACCCGGGAAGAGCTTTACCAGCTCTTTCTCCAACGTTTTGAGAGTCCACAGAGCAGTATTAAGGTTGTCATTCTGATACGAACCGTGAAGGGGATTTATGAATCCGTCAGGTATAATATTCTCCTCCGTGCGGATACATATAGCGCCCTTTTGAACAGCCTGATCTTCGAGTATCCGGGCAGGATCATAATCCGTGCCGTTACAGGTTACATGCGGCATCTTGGATATAATAGCAGGTGTATTCTTTTTCATTATACCTGCTTTGTTGACTGCAATCTCCTCCGGAGTGTCTCCCAGAAACCTCATATGATCCATACTGACGGATGCAAATACTGTGGCGAGCGGGGAGTCAAATACGTTGGTCGCATCATCCTTTCCACCCATGCCGCATTCGACTATAATAACATCTGCTCTTTTATCTTCGAAGAACCAAAGTGCGGCGGCGGTCTCAGCTTCAAAACCGGTGGGAGCCGTTTCCATCTCTTTCGCTGCATTCCTTACCTTGGTAACAGCCTCGGCATATTCTTCTTCCTTAATATTCCTGAGATTTATCCTGATCCTCTCCAGGAAATCAAATACAGAGGGTGAGGCATATCTTCCTACTTTAAGTCCGCACTCGGATAGTGCATACTCCAGATACGAGCATATGGAACCTTTTCCGTTGGTACCGGCTACATGGATAACCTTCAAATCCTTTTCGGGGTTTCCGAGTCTTCCAAGGAGCTCTTTTATGACCTCGGTTCCGGGGATTATTCCCGCAGATCCGGTGTTTTCGGTATATTTTTTAGCTTCAATAAAGTTCATGTATACATTATACCATCTTTTACGAAAACAGCTCTCAAATAGTCCTCATTCTTGAAAACCTACTAAACTCGTTGTATTATAAAAAAAGATTTTCCATATACCAAGGAGACCCAAATGCTCATATCTACCAAAGGAAGATACGCACTTCGCGTCATAATAGATATCGCTGCCCATGATCAGGACGAATTTATCCCTCTGGGGGAAGTGGCAGAGAGACAGGGAATCTCCAAAAAATACCTTGAAGCCATCATCAAAGATCTGGTTCAGGCAGGCATTGTAAAGGGCGTGCGCGGAAAAGGCGGCGGATATAAGCTCAGCAAGAGCCCCGAAGAATGCACCGCGTGGGATGTCATTCATGCTACAGAGGACAATTTCGTAACCGTATCCTGCGTAACAAACGAAAATTTCGATTGTCCCCAGAAGTCCGAATGCAGAACCATGCCCATGTGGACCGAGCTGGATAAGACTCTCAAGGAATTTTTCAGTAAATATACCATAAAAGAACTGCTGGAAAGCGGATCATACTAGGATTATCATAAGTCCTGCCGGTGCAGGACTTTTTTAATGGATATAACAGGAGGAAAAATGGGATTAGCCGAAGTATTATTACTGTCTGTCGGACTTGCCATGGATGCCTTTGCGGTTTCCGTGTGTAAAGGTCTGTCACTCAAGAAAGTTACCATAAAAGAAGCCTCAATATGCGGAATATGGTTCGGACTGTTTCAGGCGATAATGCCTCTTTTGGGATATCTCCTCGGTTCGGGTTTTGCTTCATTTATAGACAGGTTTGCGGCCTGGATTGCATTCCTGATCCTTACCGTACTCGGAATAAACATGCTAAGGGAAGCCTTCGGTTCGGATGATGAGGATGAGGACGCCACACCGGATCTTGGCATAAAAGTAATGTTCGGTGCCGCCATTGCTACCAGCATAGATGCAATGGCCGTCGGTGTTACTTTCGTAGCGGTTCCCGTCAATGTTTTCCCCGCATCCTCCATAATAAACACTCTCTTTGCAGTAAGCTGTATCGGAGTCATTACTTACCTGATATCCGCAATCGGTGTCTTCATAGGCGGTTATTTTGGGGCGGCATATAAATCAGGAGCTGTTGCATCGGGAGGAAGCATTCTTATTTTCATTGGTCTCAAGGCACTTATGGATAAATATGAGATCATAGGCGGAAGCAATCCCGACACTGTATTTTGGCTCCTCCTTCCTTTTGCGGGAACTGTTTTGGGTTCGCTTTTGGTTTTCCTCCGCATCAAAACTCCGGACATGATGAAGAAGTGTCTCATAGCTCTTTCTGCCGGCATTATGCTCTCGGCTTCCATCTGGTGTCTTATGACTCCTTCTTTTTCCCTGCCCACTTTAGGCGTAAAGAAATCATTTATCGCCGTCTTTATCGGTTTCTGGGTAGGAATCCTGTTCCAGTTCGGATTGGACAACCTTGTACCGCATACTCATGGTTTTTCCGGCGAGACAGAAGGCCTTAAGTCGGATGCGGACAAATCCATCAAAATGATGCTTGCCATGATAATTCATCATATCCCCGAAGGAATTGCAGTCGGAGCTGTCTATGCGGGCTTCGTTAACGGAGAAGGTATTATCTCCCGCTATTCCATGATCGCGGTAACCGTGGGAATGCTGATACAGAACTTCCCCGAGGCTGCGTTCCTATCCGTTCCCGTCAAGGAAGAAGGCCGAGGCAAAGGTGCTTCATTCTTTTACGGCATGATGAGCGGCGGTGTTGAACCTATCATCGGAATCCTCACGGTAATAATCGCAGGAATCTGCCCTGCAATCCTTCCTTACATCATGTCACTTTCTGCAGGAGCAATGATCTACACCATAATCGAATCCATGATTCCCGAAATGACTGAAGGCGGAGTCAGCGACAGAGTCGTTATTTCCTTCGCCGCCGGCTTCTCTCTCATGATGCTCCTGGCCTACGCCCTGCCAATGCTCTAATCCCGGGAAGCATAGCCCTAGGCTTGGAATTCACCGTGCACTTTCGCCTCGGGGGCTATAATTTCATCTTAAATCCCCTATTTTATAGCCCATTTTGTGATATTCCAGCCCTATTTCCACGGTATGGGCTATAAATTCATTCCAAACTCGCTTATTTATAGCCGGGTCCACGCTATCCTGCGCACATTTCTCACCAAAGGCTAAAAAGAATCAGTTTCTGAGGAG
>KL370861.1:0-64585 GCA_000702085.1 Lachnospiraceae bacterium P6A3 | reverse complement strand
TTATTAGCCTCCTCAGTTGCTAAATGAGGCCTAAATCATGGAATAGGCACAAAAATACCCCGGTCTTTTGGAAAGCTTGGCTTAACAATAGACCGGGGTATGTTGTTTGTATGACTTATTTCTTGGAATCCTTCTTGGACTCGTTAGCCTTTGCATCCGCATCAGCCTTGTTCTTACGTGAAAGAGCAAGTGCGGATACCGAGAGAAGCACTATAGCTACGGTTCCTGCTACGGGATTTCCGCTGCTTTCACCATCTGCAGCTTCTCCCTGTCCTTCACCGGCTTCTTCTGCCTGAGCATCATCTGCGCTTCCGCCACCGAATCCGTCGGCAACATCCTCATCATCTGCAAGTGCTATGCTGAAATCATCGATAAAGAACTCTGCATTACCGTCTGTCTCGAAGAACAGCGCTGCGGTTTCAAGATCTTCGGGAAGTTTAAGAGTAGCTTCGATAAGCTGCCAGTCTTCTCCGGCAATCTCATACTCCCTTACACCGCCATCTTCGTATCCGTCAACACCCATAAAGAGCTGAGCATCGGTTGACTGATAATAGTAAGAAATCTTGATGGTATGTCCGATAAATCTGCTTATATCATACTTAAGAGTTGCATCCTGTTCATCTCTTCTGACCTGAAGTGAGAAACCGGGATTTGCTCCTTCGGTATGGTTGGTCTTGATCTTGAGCATTATTATTGCCTGATGACCTGATCCGCGGCTTACAAAGCCGTACTCCTCGGGAGTCTTATTGGAGGATGATCCGTCGATTATGGTAGGCTCGAAATCAATGAGAATGTCTTCCGCTCTGCCCATTCCGGCAGTATCCACGAGAGTGAATTCCTCTCCCTTACCTGCCATAATAACTGCTTCATATGCAGGCTTTCCGGTCAGATCCGAATAAAAGAGAAGAGGCTCTGATTCCTTTCTCCAGGAAGAAGTATCGGTAAGTCCCCAAAGGGTTACGGAAGTAATATTGGCTCCCGCATCCTGGCAGTCGCAAAGCATCTTGAAATAATCATAGAAGAACTTCGCCTGCTTGAACTCTCCGGCCTCACCTGCAACAGCTTTTCCTACATCGAGCTCGGTTACATGCAGGTTGTTGATAGCTGCAGAGTACTTTTCAATCGCATCTTTGTACTGATAAAGTGAATCTGATACGGTAAGGTGTCCCTGAAGACCGATACCGTCGATAAGTCCGTCTCCGTAAATGGTTCCGTCTCCGTCGGGATTGATGACATCGCTCTTAACCATTGTGTGGCCTGCATTGAACTGGGTTTCGGTAAGGAAAGCGATAATGGCATCACACTTTGAAGGGAACCATTCATTATAATCATTATAGAAAAGCTCGGGAGTGATTGAGGAAAGGTCTCCCTCGGGATCAAGACCGTAGAGATCCGCATACTGTGCAGCATATTTGGTCTCTGCTTCTCTTGTATAAAGGAATGCATAGTAAAGGAAATCGGGACCGATGATCTGATACCAGTAGCTCCTTCTCATTCCGTCGGGCTGTCTCTCATCCGCTGCTTCGTTTACAACATCCCATGCATAGATAACATCTGCATATCCGTTTGCATAAGTGTACTCGATAACACCGTTTATGTACTTCTCAAGTCTGCTGAGAAGTGTTGCCCTGTCTACAAGACAATCTTCATCGAGAGTTGCGTTGGCATCTCTTGTAACACTTCCGTTTGAAGTAGCCTTAAAGTCTTTGGCAAAGATCGAAGGATCAACCTGAGAATGCCATACAAGAGTATGTCCTCTTACGGGGATTCCGTTTTCTTTAGCCCAATCAAGAAGTTCCTCTGCTGCTCTGTTTACGGTAAAAAGAGTATCGGATTCCGCATCAAAGTTATATGCAGGCTTGAACTCGTTACCGAAAGTCATTGAATTAAACTGAGATACGATAAAATCTTCCTTTTGCGCATTACCGATCTCGGCAGTCTGGTCACCCCAGTGACTGATGGCCTGAACCGCAACACCTACCTTAAAACGATCCGCATATACGTTTTTAAGGTATCCCATGGATTCATAATCCATGACTCCCTCGGCTCTGACTACACTTGCGGTATTCGCAAATCCGGACAAAACCGTGGCTGCCGCCATGCTAATCCCCAGCACTACGGCACAAATCCTTTTTGCTAACATTTTGTTTCTCATAATCTCCTCTTTGCAGCCCCCGCAGCCGCCTGATTCTTTAAATCTCTGATTGAAGTTTCGATCTTGTTTCTTACCAGATTCCTGTATTCGGGTTTTACAAGAAAATATACATAAGAATCGATCGTATAAGATTCGGGCATACCTCTGCCTGCAATCTTAAAGTGTCTGAAACCCCTCTCAATATAAGAATTAATTTCCGTGTCTTTGATAAAAGCAGGTCTCTTCATGCACTCTTCAAAATTTCTCGGTGCATTCGATACAAGACAGGGATATGAAACCGAAGTATCAAATTCGAGCTGCATCTTAGACTGCTGTGCATAATGCTCCGCCCGCTTGGGACAGTTGGGAAAACAAACTTCGTTAACAAGAATCTCGCATCTGCCGGCATTCCCCGATTCGACTATCCTGTTCAAAACCTCTTCGTTGTGATTCAGATCGTAATCAAGCACAACAAGGAAGTAATCCTTACCAAGTTCTTCGGCAAGTTTCTCCGGATCGGTAATTCTCTTGGTTGTGGACGATATCCTCTTAAACGAAGGATAATTTTCGGCAAGATGTTTCTCCAAAGCCGGAGAATTAACAAGCACCTGATTCAGTCCGTTGTCCGCAAGTCTCATGATCAGGTTGCAGTATGTGTCGTAACATTCCTTTTCTCCGATAAGAGAATTGGTCCATGTAAATCTGACCGGAACCTCTCTGGAGTTATAAATGTTTAATATGGATTCGATCTGCTTCTTGGAAACAGAACCTACCACCGCTCTTCCGCCGTTCCAGATAGCTCCCGGAAATGTTCCGTATGAAGATCCGATCACATATCCGTCGTTAAAATAATCGGGATGTGATTTCATCATATTCATCAGAACCTGATTGAGAATTCTGAAACCACAGAAACCGGGAATATGCCAATAAATCTTGTTACCGTTTGTTTCCACTTTTTACTCCTTAGAAGGCATGATAAACTGCTGAGGCTTAGGTCTTACAACGCTTACAAGTCTGTTATTTACCAATCCGTCGTACAGCTTAAGTCTGAATATACCCTGATATTCGGGTTTGACCAGATAATTGCTGTATGTTTCGATAAGCGAGAAATATTTCTCGGTTCGTCCTTCTATTTTGAAATTGTGGAATCCAAGTTCTTCACTGTATTTTCCCACAACATCCTCGGGTAAAACTACCGTAGGATAGTCTTTTATGCAGTAAAAATTGCTGTCTTTGTAGTACTTGCACTCCCACTTCTTGTATGGGATCTTTTTCCCTTCGGGCATACTCCTGTTCTTGAACAGGATACGCTGGTTTTCGGCGATGTTTTTATAATGATCCGAACGTCTGGGACATCCGGGAGTACATATGGCATTCACCAAGATCTCACATCTGTCATGATTGTGAATCTTCTCCAGCGCTTCAAAATTATTATTGAAGTCATAATCCAAAACAACAAGATCATACGGCTTGGATAGTTCTTCGTTAACCTTATCAATCTCCGTTAGTCTCTTACATGTGGAAGATACTATCTTAATATTTGGATATTTATTTCGTATATATTCCTCGAGTATGGGAGAAAAGATAATAACCGCGTTTCTGTCATCATGTGCTATTTCATCCAGACAGAAATTACAGTACGGATCCTCCAGATCATACTCTGTTAATGTCATATTCGTAAAAGTAAGTCTCACGGAAATATCGTGAGAATTAAGGGTCTTTACTATATTAGTAACGTATTCCGCGGAGCATTGATCGTCTGCTCCGTTCCTTCCGCCGTTCCAAAGTGAAACGGGAAATTCTCCGTAAAAACTTTTGATCTTAACGCCCTCACGAAAATACTCCGGATGAGCATCCATGAGGTTAACGACCATCATATTGAGTGGGAAATTTTTTCTGAGTCCGGGAAGATGAAAATATGCTTCACCCATAATTTGCCTTTCTATAAAACAGGGCGGCGCATATAGCGTCGCCCTGCAAAAGAAACATTGGTTAAAACCGATTATTTAGCGTTAGCTTCCTCTACGAAAGTATTCCACTGAGTAGCTGCCTCTTCGATTGCTGCAGACATATCATTTACAGTACCTTCAGCAACGTTAACACCAACATGATGTCTGAACTGAGGTCCGATATCAACGTTAGCAACAGATTCAGCGGGCTCATAGCCACCGGTCTTGATGATTCTTACGATAGTCTCATCAACTGCTCTGGTGTCATCGAAGTTTGAATAGTAGCTAGCTTTGATTCCGTCAAGGCTGTTAATGAAGTCTTCGTATCCGGGAGTATCCTGATAGAAGCAAAGGTATGCGAATGCACAAGCAAATGCCTTATCAGCATCATAACATCCGGGGATGTAGTAAAGGTTGTCCGAAGCATAAGAGGTGAAGTTGCTTCCTGCGGAAGGTCCAACAGGGAAGGAAACGAAACCAACTTCGTCTTCCATTGATCTGCCGTCATCGCCGATTCCTCTTACGTTGTCCTTCTCCCAAACCTGGCCAATGTAGAAAGCGGTGTTTCCGGTAAGCCAATCGGTCTTGTAGAAGTCCCAAGCTGCGTCAGCGGGATAGTAAAGGTGAGCATCATAGGTAGATACCATCTCCTGGAAGAAGTTGAGAGCTTCTGCAGTGTCAGCATCATCAAATGCTACTCTAAGTCCGCTTGCTTCATTCTTAACTAATGATCCGCCGTTTGAAAGAACGAACTCTTCAACAGCGTCGTCATAGTTACAGGTGAATCCGTATACATCGGGAGTACCGTCGTTATCGGTATCTCTCATAACCTTCTCGCAGAGCTCTTTCCAAGCGTCCCAAGTCCAGGTTCCGTTTGCCTGCATATCATAGATGCTCTCAGGATCGATTCCTGCATCCTCAAGTACCTTCTTGTTGAAGAAGATTCCTTCACGAGGCTCAGGGAATCCGTTTCCGGTAGCATACATGGTGTAGATGCTGTCTCCCTTCTGGAAGAACTCGTCTACCTGGTTTCTGGTGAATACTGATTCATTCTTGAAATCAAGGCAATCGATGGTTGCGAGGTCATACATAAGTCCGGACTGAACAGCGGTGGTAGCTGCTGCACACATACGGCCGGTGAATACATAATATCCGTCGTCTCCGCCGGAAGTTACGTAATCAGAGAACTGCTGGATGCAGTCGGTCCAGGTAAGCTCGTTGCCGGAGAAATTCTTGGTCTCTTTAACGGTGAAGTTGTAGGTCTCTTCGCACCACTCACGATAGTCCCACATAGCTTCCTCGTAATCATTTACGGGATCAGCAGGGGTATCAGCAGCCCACCAGTTAACGATCTCAACTTCTACACCACCGAGATCGATGGGGTTGCCATCAGCATCGGTGTATACGGGATACTCGCTTACAGGCTCATCAACGGGAGCGTCAGTAGCAGGAGTATCGGTTGCAGGAGTGTCGGTAGGAGCGGGTTCGCTGCTGCCGCCGCCGTTGTTGCCCTGGCATCCGGCCATTCCTGCGACCATTGCTGCAGTTGCACCAACAGCAATAATCTGGTTCAAAAACTTTCTCTTCATAATCCTCCTTTTGACCCTAAAGGTCTGATAAAAAATATATATGTCCCGCATTATTGCGGATATATATCGGGCTTAAAACCCACGAACAATTATACCACATCTGCCCGCGGAATGTCCAATTTTTACATCTTTATACCCGTTGATGAAAGGCTCTCTACAAAGCCCTTCTGAGCAAAGAGATAAAGGATGATAAGAGGTAAAATGATCATCAATGTACCGGTCGAAAGAATACAGTTCGAATATGCTACTGAAACCGTAGACTGTACACCGGTCTGGCTGGCAATGTACGTTGAAAGGTCATCCGCTATGGACGAAAGTGAAGTACTTACCAGTTTGAGATTTCCAAGGAACATTCTTGAGTAGAAACCATCGGTCCACTGCCATACAAAAGAGAACAGGAAGCAGGAAGTAAGGATGGGCTTTGCATCGGGAAGCATGATGATGATGAACGTCTTAAGTGTACCTGCACCATCAACGTAAGCTGCCTCCTCAAGTTCTTTGGGAATATTTCTGAAGAACTGTCTTATAAGGTAGATATAAAGACCGTTCTTAAGTCCCATACAGCCTGCACTCATCAGATAGTAAGGAAGTATCGAACCTCTCATGTTTTTGGCTTCACCTGTTAAAAGCTTAAACAATCCGAATATATCGAAAAACTTAAAGTGAAGGTAAAGGGATGTGGACATGATCTGGGGAGGGATGATGATCATAAGAAGAACGCATCCGAACCAGAGCTTCTTGAGAGGAAATTCATATCTCGCAAATCCGTATCCTACAAGAGTACAAACCGCTACCTGAAGAAGTCCGATGGTAAGTGAAGTCAAAAACGAATTCTTGAAAGCAGTCTTGTAACTCATAAGTTTGACCGCAAGCTGGTAATTCTCGGTTGTGAAATGAGCCGGAATGTTTATGACGACGGGATCGTAAAGATCACCCTCAGTCATGAAACTTACGGAAATCTTATTGAGGATAGGCTGAATTATCATAAAGCAAAGACCGAACAGCAGAATGAAACGGACGATGCTTATGAATGTATTCATAGCTATCTTTTTCTTTTTCAAAGCGGACATTTTAGGCTTGTCCTTGGATTTTACCTTGCCCGTTGCTGCAGGAGCACTCATCACCGCAGTATTACTCATAATAATAAACCCTCCTGGAAATCAAGAACGAGCTAATGGCAAGGAATATTATCGTAAGAAGGAAATAACACCACGCCATTGCGGAAGACAGACCGTAGTTTAACTGATCGACCATCGTATCGGTAATCTTGGTCATGACTTCGTTGTCGGATCTCATACAGAAATCTACTATCGTGTAAACCCAGTTTACTAAGAATATAGAGCTTACCATGGGGAAAGTTACCTTCCAAAGGCTTTCCCATGCGGTACAACCCTCGATAGACGCTGCCTCGTACATGCTCTTGGGAATTGTCTGAAGTCCGGAAAGGAATACGATAATCTGAATTCCGGATGCAAGAGCTATGTCATAAATATTATCGATAAGTTCAAAGACTGTCTCATAAGCTCTGGTACCTACACCCGCTGTTCTGAGGATGCTCTCAAGAACCGCGGTAACGCTGACGTTGGTCATTGAATCCTCAACAGTCGCATGCATCTGTGCGATGACGGAGTTATCTGTTTCAAGTCCGAGGATAACACCGCTCGACAGGATAACGGGAAGGAAGAATATCGCTCTTACCAATGCTCTTCCGTGGAATTCCTGATTAAGTATCAGAGAAACGAAGAAAGCAAATACCATTATCGCAAGCGAGTACACGATCATCTTGGTAAAGCCCTCTATAAGCAGCCTTGAATACTCGGGGTCTACTCTGAACGCGTAATTGTAATTGTAAATACCGTTTCTGATCATCTCAAATGATCCGGCACCTACCTGTACATCACAGAAACTCATATAGAGTGACTGGAACATAGGCTTTACCATAAAGAGTAAGAAGCCAAGTATAAAGGGGGAAATGAACAGGTAACCTGTTACTGCCCTTCTTTTTTCAAGTCCGCTAACTTTTCCGTTTAATTTCTTCTTCATATCCGGGTCTCCGTATCGCCCTTATTTCACAACCACATAATCTCTAGCCGGAACTGTTATTCCGTCACCGGAATAATCGGTATATCCGTAGTTCACATATACTCTTGTTCCGTCTTCATATTCGGTAACGGAAACATATTCTGACAGATTGTCATGACCGGTCATTTCCTGATTGAAGGTATGTCCGAGTTCGTTATTGTATCTGGTATAGGTCTCAACCAGTCTGTCATGAACCGAAGCATAAGAGCTTCCGTAATACTGAGGATAAAGAGTCTTCTGAAGTGTTTCGGGATCTTCATCCATCACGCTGTAGCAAAGACCTGCGCCATATTCTGCCGAAGCAAGAATCTCATCAAGCTCGCTGCCGCAAATATTTACGGGCATTCCGGTGTAATTGACATATCCGTGAAGAGCCAGCTCATAGAAAGGAATAAACTCATCAATTATGGTATATTCACTTCCCTTGAGATCCATATGGGTGATCACATCACTGTAAACCGCCGCATAGATGTTGCCGGAATTAATCATTATAAATCCGCCGTTATCCTTGATCTCTCTGAGAACCGCGCTCTGATCGATAAGTGCCTGCTGTCTGGAGTAAGGATTCCTGCGATAGAAATCACTGGCAAGATCTGTTCCTACATCCTGGAACGAAGCACCGGTTGCACCATACTTCTCATTAGCCTTCACAAGATTTCTCATCATATCAAGAATGAGCTGTTCGTGAAGAAGGTAATGTGCATCAAGATCATCTCTGTCGCCGTAAGTGATCTGGCTGAAAGGATACAGCTTGCAGAGCTCTCTGCTTATGAATCTTGAGGAATCTCTGTAAGCAAAGAATCCGTCAAAAATATTTGAATTATATGCGTACTCGGTAATTCCGTCCAGGTAGATCTGATTGCCCTGAGCATTTACGGAATCACAGAGATTCTTAAGATCTCTTCCGGATCCCAGTGACCAGATCGTATCGACATCCTTGATGTATTGCTGCTCAACGCCTCCGTTGCACCATCCGGTCATCTTGACGATCATATTTTCGATGCCTTCGGAATCAAGCTGAGTTACGAGGTTTTCAGCTTCTTTATAAGTAGTAAGTTCCAAAGGTCTTGATACGGGCATACCGAGAATCTGCTTTACCTTGTCAACCGCACCTACAACCTCAACAACACAAGGTGCTGCGGTGTCATCGTTCTTGACCAGATAGCCTTCGGCATTCTTAAGGAGATATGCCTGATATGCCTTAGCCATATCGATGTAGCTTCCGGAATTGATGAATGTGTATCTCTGTGACATTACTTCATCGGGAAGCGCTTCCTGAAATGCGAAGATACGGCTGTTTGATATGGAACCTACATCAAACTCTTCTCTTTCGATTACGCCGTACTCGGCATTTACACTGTTATAGCTGTTAAAACGTCCGGAAATATCAGCCTCGATTGCGGCATATGCCGATCCACCTTCAACATTACAGATGAACGAATCGTTTCCGGTTGAAATACCGAATGTTGAGAATACGGTACTGGTACTGTGTACAAGAGCATCTCTTGCATGTGCCATGTCCCAGCCGTAAACGTTAGCATAATAAACGCTCTGTGCGGTCTTACCGTTGTTAAAGTTGATAAGTGCGCCGCTTCCTTCGGGAACAAGAAGGAATCCTTCGTCATCCATACCGCCCGCACCGAAGAAAGGAAGTACATCGACTGCGAGGATGGGACGCTCTTTGGGAAACTCCATGGTAGAGTAAGGAACTTCTACAATAAGGTCTCCGCCGTCAAGTCTGTAAGTGACGTCGATGTTATAAACCGAATTGCTGCCCTGCTCTTCTGCAGAAACAAGTTCTTTATCTTCAAGAAACTCTTCGTAAGTATATCCGACTGATTCTTCAAATATGGTCTGGAGCTTTGCCTTAATGGAATCCGTTGCGGAATCACGGAGAACATACAGAGGTTCGTTCGCAAGTGCGGGATACGCTTCAAGGAGAGCTTCCTTGTCATCCTTCTTACCAAGGTTGTTAATGTCATATTTTTTGTAGTACTGCTTGATGATATTAAGATCGCCCTGGCTGAGGCCTTCGAAATACCCTTCCATGCGTTCTACGGTACATACGGGAGGAATTACAAATTCCTTCTGAACCTTACCGATTGAATAGTGAACGGTAATGGATTCTCCGTCGGTCTCTACATCATATGTCTGATTCTTGATACTGTAGTCGTAGTTGTTATACGATACCTCGGAACCGATTTCATTTGCATAGACAACGTTCAGAGTACATCTGATACGTCCCTTCTCGGAACTCATTGCTATGGTATCATCGTCCACATCATCGGGAACGGCCGACCATACCTTACCGGATGATTTGACCAGAAGAGTGAAATAGGTTGTCGTAGGATCAAAAGTAAACTTAAGATCGCTGTTTTCAAGCACTATCTCTCTTCCGTCTCCGGCATAAGCGTGAACAGGAATGATCTGTTCTTCTTCCTCTTTATTCTGATAGTTAATTACAAAAAAGATCAGTCCGCCTATGATGAGGGCCAATATTCCGGGTGCGATCAGAGCCTTGAGGTTCTTGATGATCGCATTCCTTGTTTCTCTCTTTTGTTCTGCACTTCTTTTTCTCATAACATCTCCGGTATGACTATATTTATGGAACTACATCCTGAACATGAACTCTCTGTACAGTGAATAGAAATATCCGATACCCTGGGTGATCATACTGAAGAAAAGCATGAGTATGAATACCATGACGAGCATTGCAAACAACGAGAAGACCAGGAAGAGGATATTCTTGGCTCCGGAGAACTCATGAATCTGGCCCATTGCTGCGACCAAAAGAGCTCCGCACCATACCAACGAAATTACCGAAAGCACGGTATAAAACTGCGCTTCACTGGTGGTAAGACCGTTAGAAAGGATCATCAGGGGTACCTGCATCAGCGGGTAAGGAGCAAGTGCATAACAGGTACCGATATAAACCTGACCAAGTTTTCCTTTACCGTCGAATAGTGTAGTGGTCGCCCAGTTTCCTACAACGAACAGTGAAAGCGGGAAAAGAATACTGGCGATATATAACCAGATATTCAGATCTTCCCAATACACAGTCTGAATTACGAAACTTGTATATTTCAGATTGAGAAGTCTTACCAATACCGTAGCAAACAGTATTGTATTCGCTGCCGCATAAGTTCCTCTCTTCTCATGAGTAAGATCCCAGAATCCGTCGAGGGGATGTGTCAGGCAATAAAGGGAGAATTTAAGTGAATCCCAATATTTCGCATTGAATGTTTTCCTGAACCATCCGAAGATTCCTGAAACTATGCTGTTTTCTTTTGCTTCTGTCTTTGCCATAGTCTGTTCTCTTAAAGCCTAAGTGTTATCTGTTGCTGCTGAGTTTTGCCAGCTTACGTGCTTCCTTCTTGGCTTTTTCTCTTTCTCTGAATTCCTGACGCTGCTTCTTATGATATTCTCTTATCTCGGCTCCGGTCATGTTATCCTCGGGATCCGGGAATCTGAAAACATCGGATGTAGCAATCTCGATCTTCATATTTCTGTATTTCTCTATTCCGAGAGGAACGAGGAAGATGAGAAGCAGGATGCCCACCGTTATGAACAGATGGCTCTGAACCCATTCCTTACGATATTCCTTGAATGCCTTGGAATAGTTTTCATCGTCATATTTAAGTTCGAAATATCTCATTGCCTCCTTGTACTGCTTCTGTCTGAGGAGGGAACGTCCTATTCCGATATATGCGAGATCGTAGTTACCGTCTACATCAAGTACTCTCTGCCATGATTCTCCGGAAGCTTCATACTCGCCGCGATCGAACTGGTCGATTGCATTGAATATATCCTTACCGAAATCACTGAGTACGAAATAAGTTATTGAACAGTCTGCCTGATCGAGAACAAGGAGATCATATCCCATATGATCTATGCCGATGGGACGTCTGAAATATCCGTCCATATTACCGTTTCCGCCGAATGCGAAGACCATACGTCCCTGATCGTCATATCCGAAAACTCTGCCACGGTTTCTGTCGAGGCATACATAAATGTCATTGGTAAACGCGGTAACATCCGAGAAGCTTGAAGGTCCCGAATATCCGCCTGCGGATCCCCAGTAAATATCACCGACATTCACCCAGTTTCCGTTATTAACAAGAATGTTATTTCCGAGAAGATTAAGTCTTCTGACCGCATCTACTTTAAGATCATCGATTGCCTGTGCATCAGTAGCGGGAACGCTGGCATAAATGAATCCCTCATAGTCCATGTAGATATTACTGTACTCGGTGGGAACATCTACGGGCATACGGTCAATCTGCTCCTGAGTAGCGAACTTCTTCCAAATATAATCAAGCATGTCGTATGCAGCTTTGGTAGCTCCGATGAATCCTGCGAAAGTTCCGTCGGCTTCATACTTGAGAAGTCCCTTGTTGATACCGTCGGAAATGCAATAAACTCTTTCCGCAGTATCGACTACTACTTTATTGGGGAGGAATATCGTATCCGCTGAAAGCGCGCTGTCATTGGGAAGAACAAACTCCATAATGTAATTCAGGTTCTGATCCACCTTGACTATACGATTGTTTCCTTTATCCGCGATGAAGAGATTTCCCTCTTCGGATATTGCGATATCGGTAGGGCCGCTGAGTTCTGCGGGGCCGGGAGCAAACTTGATTGATTTGATCTCCGACTCATATACAAGACCTGCTGTTTCATCCTTGGCAAGCACCACGATACGGTTGTTACCGGTATCGCAGATATATACCTTGTCATCGGTAGCATATATACCGCTGGGATTATTGAGTCTTACATCAAGTCCGAGTTCGGAGGATGTAAATACTCTGTATACCTCATATATATCGGGGGTATCCTGAACATCGCCCCAGTAATCATAAATGTAGGTATAACTTCTGTGCTCCATGGCGTCCGAATGCATCGGAATGCTCAATACCCCGATAAATGTTGCAGCGAGGATTGCACCTATTCTTTTGATTTGTAAGTTTAAGGGCTTTTTCATCATTCTTAATCCTTAAGTCCGGATGATGCCATTGTTTCGAGGATCTGGCTCTCCGAGAATATGAATATTGCTATAGGTACTATCATCAGAACGACAAGTACGGCTGCCGCTTCACCTGTTCTTGCAATACCGCCTGCCTGAATCTGCTGCATTGCGAAGGGAAGGGTTTTCATTTCTTCGGAATAGATGACAGTCGAAGCTTTGTTATTCCAAAGTGACTGAACCGAGAAAATGATAAGTGTCAGCCATGCGGGCTTGACGTTCGGCATTACTATCTTACTGAATACAGTCCACTCGGTTGCTCCGTCGATCTTCGCTGCTTCGATAAGTGAAGTGGGAAGACCTTCCATGAACTGCTTCATAAGGAAGAGACCCATAGGGAATGCAAAAGCGGGAATGATTATCGCCCAATATGTATCGATCATATGGAGCTTACTCATAATGATGTAGTTGGGAATACCGGTAACATATCCCGTGAACATCATAGCTACGGTAACGAGCTTGAAGAATGTCTTTCCGCCGGGGAAATCATACTTTGCAAGAACGAATGCTGCCATAGATGCTACAACAAGATGTCCTGCGGTTCCCAAGCCTGTAATAAATACGGTATTGAACAGATATCTGGAGAAAGATACCCATGACTTACCGAGTGTTACAAACAGATCCGAGAAGTTATCAAGCGTCGGATTCTGAGCAAATATCCTGGGAGGGAATTTGAACAGCTCATCGAGAGGCTTGAGTGCCGACTCTACTGCATAAATGATCGGGAAGAACATAATGATCGCAACCAGGAGCAGGAACAGATACAGGAAAATATCTCCCGCAATACTTCTGTTGGGTTTACGGCGCTTGATGAGAGGCTTGTGATAAACCTCTTCCTCTTCTTCCTTCTTCTTAGACTTCTTAGTCTTTTTTACGGAAGTTTTCTCTGTGACGGGAGCGTTCAGAGTCTTAGCTGCTTCCTCTTCCACATTCCCGACCGATTCGAGTTTTGAAAGAGCTTCATCCTCGGCATTAAATACTTCGGCATTAACGAGCTCCTGCTCTTCCGCAATGATGTTCTGATTTTCTGTTGTGTTGTTTTTATTCATATCGGACATATCAGGTACCTACCCTGCTGAGCATTGACTGTATTGCCTTGTTGCAGAGTATCATGATGAGGAAAAGGATAGTTGCTATTGAACATGCATAACCCATCTCGAATCTGCTGAAACCATAGTCGAAAAGGTGGGTTACTATGGTTCTTGCTGCATAGTCCGTGGAAGGATATCCGCAGAGCGTCATCGTGACCTCACAGACACTGAAGGCCTGGGTTATCGACATGACCGCACCGAACATGAGCATGGGCTTCATATTGGGAAGAGTGATGAACCAAAGCTCCTGCCATCTGTTCTTGACGCCGTCCATATATCCTGCTTCGTACTGGGATTTATCAATACCCTGAAGACCTGCAACGAATGAAAGGAATCCTGCTCCGAGGCTCATCCAGAGAATAACCAGCATACATACGGGAAGCATATATCTGGGATCGATGAACCAAAGAATCGGAGTGTCGATAATACCGGTGTTCATAAGGAATGCATTTACATATCCGTAAGCATCGCCTCTGAAGAATACCGAGAAGATTACATAACAGTTACCTGCAATGGAAGGTGCGTAGAATACAACTACCGCAACGCTTCGTACCCATCTCGGAAGCTCGTTTATCAGCCATGCAAAGAGGAAACTTCCGAGATATCCGAGAGGTCCCGTTATGATTGCTATCATGAACGTATTCTTGATTGCCATCAGGAATATATCGTCCTCAAGGAAAAGGGAAATGTAATTCTGTAAGCCTACAAATCTGGGAGCTTCCAGAATGTTGTAATATGTGAATCCGAATACGATCGAAACCACGACGGGCAGTATGTAGAACATCGTGAAGATGATCGCATAGGGAGCGAGGAAGAGATAGCAATTCCTGGAAAGTCTTGCTCTCTTGACCCCCACTCTGAAATTATGCTTTTTTACTTTGACGTAGTCTTTTAAAAATTGTGACATCTGTTACATTTCTCCGTATACAGGTAAGCCGAATTCTCTTCTCTTTCTGTCAATCTCATTATCGATAAGTATCGAGTAATCGATGATCGTCTCACGGGCATCCGTCTTCTCGTTAATAACCTTTCTGCAGGCATTTGCGATATGACGTCCGGTGTAATATCCGCCGGGAACCTCTCTGATACCTACAGTTGAATCCCACTGTTCGTTGAGAACCTGGATATCGTTATAGCTCCATGAGAGCTGTGAGAATGCGTCACGGTTTGCGGTGGCGTATCTTGCGGATGATCCGAGGAGTGCCTCGATCTCACGTCCGAATCTTACCTGAGTTTCAGGTTCGGCCCACCACTTCATGAACTCCCAGGAGTTCTGCTTAACGATCTCATCATCGGTTGCGATCATCATAGTCGCATTACCTGTTATGAAGTCCGATCTGTCGATGTAAGTGTTGCCGTTCTCATCTACTCTCTCGGTACCCGGGATAAGAGTGAAATCCCAAAGTCCCTTAATCTCGGGAGCGGATACCATCAGTGTGTTGTACTGAGAGTAGTTGCAGATTCCGATGGGCATTTCGCCGGAACGGAAACGGCTTACGAAATCGTAAATGGTAGGAAGACCGTAGTCGTTAAAGTATCTGGTGTAATCATCGAAAGCCTTAACACCGGCCTCGGTATCTACAGTGGTCTTATTTCCGACATCGTTGTACATATCTCCGCCATACTGGAACAGGAGCGTAAAGTACAGTGAAAGGTCGGGAGTGTTGGATGCAACTGCGGTGGAAGCGGTTGCGGTAGTGCTGGAACCCGCTGCCGTGGGAATACCTACCGAGAGATTGTTACCCTGAATGGTGGGAAGCATCTCAATAAGTTCCTTCCAGGTGTTGGGGGGCTCAAGTCCGAGCTCTTCAAGTACGTCCTTACGATAGAACATTACACAGAACTGCTGCTGCTCGGGAACCGCATAAATATGGTCATCCAGTCTGTACTGCTCGTATGAGCTTTCGGAATAGTGGCTAAGTACTTCTTCCCATCCCTCAAACTGGGTAATATCTTCGGATGCATGTCTGAGTGCGTAGTTAACGGGCTGGTCGGCTCCGACGGAAAGAACGACATCAGGACCTCGTCCCGCAAGTACCGCGTTCAAAAGTGCATTGGGATCGACAATTTCCACGTTGACCTTAATACCGGTCTCAGGTGTAAACGTATCATCGATCATGGTCTTAAGGATGGTACCCTGGTCACGTCCGGTGGTAACCCATACCTTAATGGTGTCTTCGCGGCTTGCTCCTTCATATACATTACCTACCGAGTTGTAATCTACTATGAAGGAAGAAATGAAGCTCTTTACTTCATGGATTGCTTTGTTCCAGAAGTGGGTCTTGTCAACGGGAGGATTGGTTCCGGTTCCCGTGATGACAATATAGTCAATATCCATCTTGGTCTCGCTGAGGTTGAGCATTGCGGTACCGAGTGCAGTGATATTGTCCTTAAAGGTAACAAACTCATGAGTAATCTTGCCGGGCTTTTCGCAGAAACGCTCAAGCTGCTGGGCAACGGTCTGTGCGGAAGCTATATTGGTTGCTTTCTGACCGGTGAGTTCTACATATTCGTCAACGATTCTGTAGAGTCTTCTGTATTCGAGCTCCATCGCATCCATAATCTCGGGATAGTTATCCTGGATACGGTAATCTCTGTACTGATCGGGATTCGCTCCGGTGAATACAAGAATTCTTCTGTAAATCTGGTTAAGTCTGTAGGTAGAATCCTCAAGTTCCTCGATGATGGGACCTACGCTTCCGAGAACGGATTCAACCCTGATGGTATGAGTACCTTTGGTAAGGTAGAACTTGCAGACATTTCCGTCATCATCGGTTACGCTGACGGATTCCCAGTCATTGCTGTAAGGGAAGTCAACAGCCTCAGCTTCAGCGAAAGGAATCTCTCCGTCGATGTATACGGCTCTTGCGGAGATCTGACCTCTCTGATAATTCTGGCGGCCCTTTATCATAATGTTGTAATAGCCGTCTTCGGGAACCTCAAACTCCCACTCGATCCACTGTCCTGCGGATCTCCAGGACTCACCGCCGGTATAGTTAAGAACAGTGGTGGTAACGCTGTAAGGTCTGGTAGTGGGTGAAGCTCTGTCATACTTGGCGTAAAGCGAAGACTCACTGCGGCAGGTCGAATCCTCACCCTGAATGATCTGGATGTAATCGGATCCCGCACCGGTGTCGGCAGGGCCTGCTGCTATGTAATCTGAATAAGTAACGGAATCTTTGACCGGCTCAAGAGAAAGAGCCTTGATGACCATGGGTTCGCTTTCTGCGCCGAAGCCGATGGTCTGAGAACCTTTTTCAAAATAGAAAGTATAGGGATGCTGGATATAACCCATATCATCTCTTAAATATGAAGACTGCCAGTCGATTATCTCAACCTGGGCAGGTCTGATCTCATTGCCCTGATTATCGGTTCTTACTTCACCGCCATCGGTCCAGATACGGGAGAAAGTAAGGGTGCTGGCATCGGAGAAAGGAAGCTCGCCGTTAATGTAAACGCTTCTCTCTGCCTGAACGCCTCTTGATTCGGGGATCAGATAATCCATTTTGACGTAATAGTATCCGCTCTCGGGTACGTTAACATCAAAAGATACCACAGATTCGGTCTCGGTGTATAACGCCTTGGCCACATCGTGGTAATCCGTAACCACTTCCGCTTCTCCGTTTTCGACGGTGTAGTTGAAGATGTCAATGTCTACCGTCTTATCGGGGTAGGAAGCGCCCTCATGTTCAAGAAGGTAGCCGGTATAGGTCCCGGTCCTCTCTAGACCGACTATGTCGGTGGAAAGATCGTATCCCGCGTACTTCTCGCTGAAGTTCTCCTTATCTCTAAGGTTGAGAAGAACGCAAATGCCTGCGAAAGCTCCGCAGAAAACAACTGTGCCTATAAGTTTTTTAGTTCCGTTTTTCATAGTGTTAATTATATTGGATGATATGTTAAATAATCTAATTAAATCTTGCTTTTTCGGTATTAATTTTATGCAAAAAATCAATGAATCGTCAATAAGCCGTAAGACTTTTTGTACAATATGTATGATTTTAACACAGTTTAACGTGTAAGACTATGGTTTTTTTAGCTTTATTTGACCATCCTCGTACGAAACCATCAATCTGCCCGTTGTACCGCCCATTTTCTCGATAACATCGGCGGGTAGCTGCAGTCTTCCGGTCTTGTCGACGACAACGTACTCTTCCTGGGTTTCCTCGTTCCTCCAGTCCACTCCGGACTCCTTGAGTCTGTCCGCGTAGCTTTCTTTGAGTATCCTCTCGGAACTGATCCTTCCGTCCCTTATGGCCACAACTCTACGGACCTTTCGTGAAAGTGCCAGATCGTGGGTGACAACCAGGATTGTCTGGCCCGCCTCGTTGAGTTTGGTGAAGATCTCAAAGATCTGATCTCCCGTCCTCTCGTCAACGGATCCCGTAGGTTCGTCCGCAAGCAGCAGTCCCGGTGAATTTGCAAGAGCAATGGCTATGGCTATTCTCTGCTGTTCGCCTCCGGAAAGAGTTCCCAGCCTGCTGAAACGGTGATCCTGCATTCCGACGGTTTCGAGAAGTTCTTCCGCTTTCTGCTTCTTTCTCTTCACGCCGCTGAATCTCATGGGAATACAGATATTATCTATCGCAGTCAGATACGGGAAGAGGTTTCTGGCGTTGTTCTGCCAGACGAATCCCACAGTTTCACGCTTGTATTTAACTCTTTCGCTTTCCGTCATCCTGAAGAGGTTTTTACCTCCCACGAAAAGCTTGCCCGCACTGGGTATATCCAGACCGCCGATCATATTGAGGAAGGTGGATTTACCGGAACCGGAGTTGCCTATCAGGGCGGTGAATTCACCTTTTTCAACCTTCAGGTCCAGTCCGGAAAGTGCCAGGACCTCAGTCTCTTTGGTCTTGTAGATCTTGACCAGGCCTTCCGCATCTATCATATATTCGGGAGTTTTTAATTCTTCGTCAGCCATCTGCTTCACTCCCTTCTATGCGTCCGTTTTTAAGTTCGATGAGCTGGTCGCCGGCTCCCATAAGTCCCACATCGTGCGTGGTCATTATGATGGTCACCTTCTCTTCCTCGGATATCCGCTTGAAGAGCTTTGTGACCTCAACCGCCATTCCGGAATCAAGTTCCGCAGTAGGCTCATCGGCCAGGATTATCTTCGGATGATGGGCAATGGCTCTTGCTATCGCCACCCTCTGCTGTTCTCCTCCGGACATCTCCTGAGGCATATGGGTCATTCTGTTTGAAAGTCCCACAATGGAGAGAACCTCCGCAGCCCTCTTTTCCATATTGTCCTTGATACCCGCCATCCGCATTGCGAATTCAACATTCTGAATGGCATTCATCGAAGGGATCAAGCTTACGGACTGGAATACAAATCCCATCCTGCTCCTTCTCATATTCTCCCTGGCTCTGCTGCTCATGCCGTGGAACGAGCTGCCGTCTATAAGTATCTGACCCGATGTGGGATCATCGAGAGCGCCGATAATATTAAGAAGAGTTGTCTTACCGGAGCCCGATTTTCCTCTAAGGATACACATGGTATCCGCAGCAATGGTTGCATTGATTCCTTTGAGAACCGATACTTTTCCGCCGGGAGTCTGGAAATCCCTTGTGATGTTTTTGATCTCAATAACAGATCCCATATCACTCCTCCCCCAGTTTCAAAGCTCTTATCATGTTCTGTTTTCTGATGATCATTGTCAGTACGAAAATGCTGACCACAAGCATCAGTCCGATGGATGCAAAAAGCTTTATCATATCCGAGCTGTCTCTGATCATTACAAGAGGCAGGATCTGTGCGGAAGATGAATAAGCAGTCTGAAGCATCGGCACGTAAAGTGTATAAGCTATAACGCCGACAACAGCACCGGCTGCAACAGAGTACAGTCCGCATATTGCCTGCTCTATCGAAAGCATTGTTATCATTTCGCCTGAGTGAAGACCCATAGCCCTGAGTACACCCAGCATCATCTCTCTGGATTTTATGGAAAGAACCCAGTATATCAGGTAACCTGCGGCACACAGTATGAGCATTACGATAAAGCTCATGGTAAGTATTCCGTTCATTCCCTGTAAAAGAGGATCTTCAACCGTCTTCTCAAGGTCCTGGCTTCTGTCCGATAGATAGGTCAAAGGAGTTCCGGTTGCATCAAGCCAGTCATAGAAGAATGAGTTGTCTCCGTTTTCGCCTACACCCATCCATACATAATAGGGCTGAAGTCCGAATTTCTTTCTTATGAATGAATAATTGGCAACTATCAGATAATTATCTTTCTGTGTTATCTCACCCGCCGCGCTGAGTTCTCTGGTAACAGGCTTATATCCGGGCCAGTAATCGAAGAAGCCTACGACCACGGCATCCGCGGATGAATTATTACTGTCGTAAAAAGAAATCTTATCTCCTACCGCAACGCCCTTGATATCCCTGAAGTCCGAGGAAAGAAGTACTCCTGTGGGTGAAAGGGCCAGATCGTTCAAAAGCTGCCTGTAAGGAGTATCCAAAAGAGAACTGTCCACATCGGTGATGGTTCCGAACTCCTTGGTATGAATACCCATTATGGATACGGACTCTCTTGCGCCGGCACCTGCTTTGACATATCCGTCTTCCAGATATACTCTCGTGTATCCTTCGCTGTACTTGGCAAATTCCGCATAATCGGTATAGGAAGGTTCAACGTAGGTGAATTCTATGGTGGGATCGAAGCGCCTTGTTGCGCTGTTGTCATACCATACTTCTCTGAACCTGATATCCGTTCCGTCTATATAGGAAGTATTCTTAAGAGAGTTCTCGAGAATGGTTCTTGCGGAAACCGCATCAAACATTCCCAGTGCGACGGTCAGGATAACAAAAAGCGATATATACTGCTGTGATCTTGCACTTCTTATACTCTCGAGCATTGCCGCATAGGATGCAGGCTTGAAATGCTTCTTCCCAAGGAAAAAGATGAATTTAACCAGAAGCGGTCTCATACGAATAAGCAGCATTCCCGCACCCAGGATAAACAGTGAGGACGAGAAATAAAGAAGGGGATCAAGAGCCTCTCCCTTAAGTGCGCTCTCAAGCAGATCATCCGTATGATGTGAGAAATTATAGAATCCGTACAATGAAACCAGCAGGAAAAGAACATCAAGATAGAATCTCTCCCACAAAGGTTTCTTTTTCTTGGCTCCGCCCCTTTTTGCACCGACGATGGAAAGCCTTGATGCGGGGATTGAAGGAAGCGTCATGATAAGTACGCAGACAAAACCCGAAACGAGAGTATAGATAAATGCCTCGGAGGTAAAAGAAATAGTAAGTTCACGTCTTATACCGAATTCAAGGAATGAACTTGCACTTCCGAGCACTTTGGTAACCCCCATTCCTATGGGGACACCTATCACTGCGGCAACCACGGATATAAGAACACTCTGAAGCAGATACAGCAGGAAAATCTGCATGGAAGAAGCTCCGCGGCTCTTGTACATGGAAATCTCGTTTTCCTCCATGGAGTAGAGCTGGCCCGAGATCATCAGAATGAATGCCGCAAGAAGCAGTAAAAGAGGGATCTCAAGGAGAAGAAGCGATACGGAAATCCTTCTTCTCATGCTCTCGTGAGTCTCAAGCACTTCCATAAAGTCGCAGTCTTTGGCAAGGCCGCCGTATGTTCCGTTCAAGAACGCATTGGTGGCTTCGTTGATATCACCTGCCTGCGCAGCATTTACGGTCTCATAATCAAACTGTGTGTAGACCTCGGCATTGACAGGGAACTTGGAACGCTGAGGATTATATACGAAGTATTCGAGAAATGAATCAAACTGTACAAAGAGTGCTCCGGTAAAAAACTTCGAACCGTCCTGCCAGTAAACTTCGGAAGGATCGGTTATATCAAAGACTCCAACCAGTCTCAGTCGGATGGGAGAAGATCCCTTTGCCGAAATGGCCTGTATCGTAAACACGTCTCCGATAACCATGGATGATGAGAGGAATGTCTGCTCGCTTACGATAACATCCAAAGTGCCATCGGAGGAGTCTGTATCCTCCCAAAGAGTACCGTCAATAATCGTAATATGATCTTCTATTTCGGACATGGCGGATGCCTTAAGAGAAAACTCATAGTCTTCTCCCCTGGACAGATCCGGCGTTGCCGCATTATTAATGGTCGAATAATAGTAGATAGTTCTCTTCTCGGGCACTCCGATCTGAGAATAAACGGAACGAATTCCCTGAATATATGAATCAAGAACATTCGCATTACCGCTTTTGCCGAACTGGAAGAAAAACTTCATCTGCATCGGCCAGTTACCGGTTTCGGTCATATATTCCTCAAACTGATCGTCAAGCATACGATCCAGCACAGCGGTTCTATACATAGGAAAGCTGACAGTGGACGCAAACAAGAGCACGGCTCCCAGGAGGAGACATGCGAACATCCACTTCTTATTCCTGATCTTTTGCAGTTCCAAAAGCAGCATCAGTAAACTATAACCATTCCTTCTTCCAGGCCTTCTGCAGCCCAGATGTATGCGACATTATCGATCATTACGCTCTTGGTGGGATTGGCACCGCCTGCGATAAACCCGATCTTAACATATTTTTCTCCGTCAAAGACCGTGACATATGCCTGATCTCCCGAGAAAGTAACAGCCTTTGCCGGAACAAGAACCACATCGGTCTCATATTCCAGATAACCTGTAAGTGTATATGACTGCTTGGCGGGAGCATTTGCGGCAGCCTGCTGAAGTACCCACTCTTCATAAGGATTTGAAGCAACTACAGTCACGCCCGACGGTATTTCGGCAGATATTTCAGCATTGGGATCATGAGCTCCGCCGGGAAGAGTTACGCCCTCAGGCATTATAAATACTCTGTCCGAAGTCAGATCGGAGCTTACGGCGCCGAAGGATACACTGGATACGGTAGCGGGGAACTGTATCGTTTCCCCGGTATTGGGATCGGTATATTCTCCGGTAAGTTCCATTCCGTAGAGAAGTATCTTCGAATCATTCTTCGCATACAGATACTCAGCGGAATCGGCCGCAACGGTAGCGATCAGCTCGTTTGCTTTAAGTACCGCTCCGTCGGAAAGCTCGGTGATATATCCCACAACCCCATCGCAGGGTGCATAAAATGCGGTAACGGAGTAGGCTTCCTGAATCTCCAGTATCTGATCGGATGTGGACTGGATCTGTCTGTCGAGCGCTGATACCGCATTCTTCAGCTTCTCCTGTACATCCTTATCAAGAAACTCGGTAAGCGGATCGTCGACGGCCTCCTGAGCTTTGTCTCTCTTTTCGTAAAGCCTTGTAAGCTTCAAAGTAAGCTCTTCAAGGATTACGGAATTCTCCGCAACCGATACATATGCAATGACATCGCCCTTCTTTACTCTCTGTCCTTCGGTAACATTCTTCAGAGTAAGAGTGACCGTTCCGTATTTGATATTGTTGGAAATATTCGATATGTCCGGATAGTACAAATATCCCGTGCCCTCATACTTGATATAGAAATCACCTCGTGTGAGGGTGGCGACATTTTCCGGTGCTTCGTTATAACTGTCGAGGAGAACCACATCTCCTTCATTTGCACCTGATACGATCTCGGTAAAGACACCGTCGGTAATACCTTTGGTGATATATGCTTTATCGCCGGACGAAAGACTTAAGTAATACCCTCCGTCATCTCTGTGGATTGCAGCATTGGAAACCGAGAGGAGATTCTCCTGCTTTTCCTTGATCACGACAATGCTGGCCTTTTGTCCCACTTTCACATTGCCTTCGGGATCGCTGAAACGAAATACTGAATAGATATCGCTTCCGGATGCTTTGAGAGCACTGAGTTCGGTAGCGGAATAAGGCATGTAGGTAAGCTCATATCTCTTACCGTCAATGATCGCATAATATTCCTTGGCTCCCTCAATCTCTCTGGCGGAACGATAATCCGCGAGAATGTTCAGGCTGTGTCCGTCGGTAACCGCAGCAACATTGGTTCCTTCGGAGATAAGCGTTCCGGGAGAAGGAGTCGCAACGGCAACCATGGTTCCGTTCATGTAAGACTTAACAAGTCTCTTCTCCTGATTCTGCTGCAGTCTGTAAAGAAGCTGATTATAATGAGCCACGTCGAGGTTATAGATCATATCCTCGTCGTTCATCTTATATTCCAGGAGTTCTTTTTCAAAAAGTGCCTTCTGTACGATAACCTGCATATAAGGATTGTTTTCCAGATTATCGTCTCTTGCATCAATCCAGTATCCAAGTTCCCTGAGCTTGATCTCGTTGACTCTTCTGGTTTCCGCATACGTAACGATAAGATCGTCAAGAGTCTGTCTGACAGACTTCTCCTGATCATAATAATCTTTCATATCACCGGAAAAGAGAACGTTTCCGCTGTAAACATGCTGTCCCGGAAAATAACCTATATCCGCCGCCTTCATTCCGATGAAGGTTGCATACTCTGTGATAACGGGGAATACTCCGCCGTCCAATACCTCATAATCATAGATGGTACGTCTTGATACGGTCTCGGTTACATTGGCGGACGAGACAGGATCTATGAGAACGATCTCATCCTGCGGGCCGGAATTGTTACCGCATCCCGACAAAAGCATGACTCCCGAAAGTGCCAGAGCCAGTACTCTTCTCATCTTCTTAAATTGTCTGTTTCCGAAATGCATCAATAATTTACCGCCACTATCTCACCGGCACTAAGTCCGGATAAAATCTCAATCCTTGAATCGCCTTCAAGTCCGATCTGAACTTCTCTGTATCTTCTGTAACCGTCTTCATCAACCACATATACGTATATTTTATCCCCCGCTCTGTGGACGGCAGCCTTGGGAACACTGAGCACATTGTCTTTTCTTCCGGTTTCGATAACTATGTTTCCGTTTGTGTTCTCATTAATTATTGCCGATGCGGAATCACCGATAAGGATAAATCTCAGTCCGTCTCCCTCTTCGGTAAGTTCGGGTTTTGCTTCGTACTCGGCTGCGGAGGAACCGTTGACACTTATTACCACCGATTCAAGTCCCGACAGATATTCGATTGCGGAACGGTCCGAAGCATAGAAATACATATCGTTGGGATCTTTGATCGTGATAACGGTTCTTCCGATAACGGTCTGGGATCCTTCAAGACCTTCTCTTACATATTCGACTATGCCGTCCATACCGGCATAGATATTGTGATCGTTATTGTTGTTTTCGAGATTATAGAGTTTGAGATTGCAGATGGTTATCTTGTCATCATAATCCTGAAGAGTGAAATAATACTTATCATCGATGGCCTGAAGCTTTTCTTCAAGCTTTCTGTTCTTCTCATCGGTAAGAGGAGTATCCATGGCGTGCTCAAATCTTGCCAGGGTCTTCTCATATTCGATCTGATGCTGGGTCTCAAGCTTAAGAAGTTCGAGTCTTTCTATCTGATAAAGAAGATCTTCGCGCTCAGCTTCAATGTCGGTGTCTGTCTCAAGAGTGATAAGAAGTTGTCCCGCCCTGACGGTTTCGCCGGGGGTTACGAGAACGGAATCAATCTTGGCTCTTTCCACATCAAAAGAAAGATCCTGCGTTGCAGCGGTACGGTATCTTACGCTGAATGACAATGTAGAAACAACGTCCGCGTATTCAACCGGAAGATTGCCCGCCACATCCTCTTCAGTCTCCTCCGTCACCAGAAGAACAGGATCCGATTCCTCCACATTACGTGTACATCCATAGAGGCTTGATCCCAAAACAGGGAACAACCCAAAAAAGAGTACGCCAAAAACGCGCACTCTTTTAAATTTGCTTATTTTCTTTACCCAGGATCTAATCATAAAACTAAGTACTCCACGGGCAAGATAATACCTTCTTTGTCGGTTTTGTTCAATATCAATAATTGTTGTAAGCAAATATCGACTCAAATTGAGCAATTTTTCTTCTTGGTAGCAAAAATTGGTCAATCTTTCTTCTTAAGTATAACTTTTGCCGCATATTTGCTCGCTTCTATCATGGGCTTATAGTCAATATGCTTACCGTAATTGATCCTCCAGTCCATTCTTCGGAGACTGATATCGCTGACTGTTCCGAAATAGAACATAAGGTCCATGAGACGCTTCTTATTTTCCTCGGACACTTCGGGATTGGAGATAAGAAGTTTGGAGCCTGCCTTGACTATCCGGTTGAGAAGGCAGTTTTCGGTATACTCTTCGAAAATGCACACCATCTGCCTTTTATATATGGATCTGTCGCGCAGTGAAGCAGACACGTCCATCCTGCCCTTTATGGCAGTCTCCGTATCAACGCTAGTGACATAGTCCTTGACCAGTCCCCTTTTGACCTGAAGAGTCAATCCGTCGGCCAGTGTTTTTGCGCATTCATCAAGGGTCATACTATCGAATTCCTCAGCTTGTCAGCCCACAATGCAACGGTTTCGGGTGAATCGAACCAGTATTCCTGAAGAAGGGGTACCATCTCATATTCCACGATGTTCTTAAGAGTCTCATCATCTGCGGACTTAAGATTCGAGAAATATGAATGACCTACACAGAAGCCTCCGCCGAGTGCGGGATCTTCGGTGATTGCCTGGTTAAGCTGCTTTATACAGTTGATAAGACTCTCGAAAGCAGGGCTTCCGAAGGATCTCATGTAATTGATGAATCCGTCGGATTCGAATCCGGGCTTCATATCGAAGAATACGAATCTTCTTCTGAGAGCGTAGTCGATCATCGCTATACTTCTGTCGGCGGTATTCATAAGTCCGATGAGGTAGATATTTCTCGGTACGTTGAATTTCTCTCCGGAGTACAGAAGCTGAAGTTCATTGCCTCTCTTATCGGGCTCGATAAGCATGAAGAGCTCACCGAAGATACGTGATACATTACCACGGTTGATCTCGTCGATGATGAAGAAATACTTGTTATCGGGATCTTCCTGAGCCATACGGCAGAACTTGTAGAAGGCTCCGCGCTTGATATCAAATCCCGTTCCTTTTTCGGACGGTCTGAATCCTTCGATGAAGTCCTCATAGTTGTAGCTCTGATGGAACTGGATCATCTCAACTCTTTCGGGATCCTTCTCACCGATAATAGAGTATGCAAGACGCTTTGCAGTGAAGGTTTTACCTACACCGGGAGCACCCTGGATGATAATGTTCATCTTGTTCTTAACAAGCCTTACCAGTCTGTCGTACTGTTCGGGCTGCATATAAACATCGTTTAAGAACTCCTCTTTACCGTACTTGGGACAGTTAAGAGCACTTCCGTCTTCGTTTCCGTCTTTTTCGAAACCGAAGAGTGAATTGAGTTTAAGGACATAGTCGGTATAGGGAGTGATATCTGCCAGCACCTTGATAGCAGACTGAAGAGGAATATCCCATGCTCCGTTCTGGCCCCAGTCTACAAGTCTGAAGTGCTTGTAATCATCATCTGGTGAATCATCATAAATATAGTCCGAAGTAACAACACCTCGGCCGAGGATCTGGTTGTCACCCTTTCTTACGAAGATGACATCTCCGGGCTTGATTCCGTTAACAAACTGCCATGCGGAATATGAGGAATGCTTGAAGGGCTTGTTGGGGTCGATCTTAGCCATCATGGCCTGTCTGACCTCTTCCTGTGAATCGTAGGCCCTGAGGTCTCCGAGAGCGCCCCATCTGATGGCCATGATTCCCTTCTTATAGAACATATCCCATCTTTCGGAGAACTGTCCGGGTGCGAACATCCAATACTTAACAGTCTTTACGTCATCATCGGGAAGACCGGTACCCTTGGAGTACTTATCTCCGACTCTGCTCTCTCTGGACTGGTTCTTGGAAGCCTCCCACGCCTGATAAACAAGCTCGGGAATGTTATGGAAGGGAACTCTTCCCTCATTGATCATGGTATATACGAGATCGAGGATCTTGAAATAGCTTCCGGAAGGAATGTCATCAACAATCTCGGGGAACTGTGATACATACTCATCGGGAACTACGCCTGATTTAAGAAGATACCAGATGATCGAATAATCAAGGGGCATGAATACACCGGGAGCGATCCAGTAGAGACCCTTGGTGATCTTGATATTACCGTTACCTTTTACTTTCAGACATGTATCGAAGGAATCTCCGAGCTGCTGACGGTTCAGCGGAGTAAGTGATGCGGAATAATTCATCGCACACTCATAAAGAGTCCAGAGACGGTCAATATCGTTCATATCTCTCTGGTCATTGAATCTGTAGAATGTGGTATCCAGCTCATTAAGCACGGGGATGGCGGTGAAGTCCGAAGGAACCTCGGCATCCTGAGTAAAACCTATACTCATGGCGAGCTGGCCCATTATCTTCATTCTGGTCTCATCCGGCATATGGAGACGGTTAAAAAGACCGAATACCGTAAAAGGATCGAGATCGAAAAGCTCATTATAAAGCTCCAGAATAGGCATGGTGACATTGGCCTTAGCGTAAGCCTTCTTCAGTCTGTCGACCAGTTCCCTTCTGTCGTTTCTGTATCTGGCAAGTGATCTTGCCATTTCCTGATAATATGGTATCCAACCGAGATTAACACTGTCCATTTGAGACCCTCCTCGAATTATTCTTAACTCAATCAGTATATCATTTTCGGAGTCCGTTTTCACTTTTTTTCAAGGAAATCACGGCTCCGGGAATTGCCCGTTTTTTGTTCCGTTTCCTGATATCAATAAACCACTCTGTTCCTTCCGGCTTCCTTACCCATGTAGAGTTTATCATCGGCTTCCTTGATGGTGCCGGCTACATCTCCGCTGAAATCATATTCCGCAAGGCCGAATGTCATGGTGATGCTTATTGAATTTCCGTCAACAACAATGGCATTATCCATTATCCGTCTTCGCAGGGCTTCCACGTCAGTCAGTGCTTCGTCTCCGTTCTTTCCGATGAAGATCATAAGAAATTCCTCTCCGCCCCATCTGGTCAGGAATGACCTCGCACCGCAGACTTCCCTCATGGTATTTGCAATGGATTTCAACACTTCGTCACCGACATCATGTCCGTAGGTGTCATTTACCTTCTTGAAGAAATCGATGTCGCCCATGACTATCGTGACAGCTCCCAGATATGACGAGTTCTTGATCTCATCCAAAAGCTCCAGCGCTCTTCTTCTGTTGTGAAGTCCCGTAAGCTGATCCGTGTTGGCCTCTTTTACAAGCTTGTCGTTATACTTCATCAGCTTGCTTTCGGCCTCATTCTCACGATGACTGAATATGTAGGAAATAGCGATAACGGATAAGAAAACCGCAGCATTATTTGCAACGTGAATATGCTTGTTGGACAGATCGTCGATGTATACCGCTGACGGCATTGTACCGTACACGACTATGACAACGGATCTTGCAGCAAAAACTATGCCCGCCAGTGCGAATTTAAAGCTGTTACTCCCGAGATTGGCCAAAAAGATCAGCATCAGAATGATCAAAAAGAAATCCTGCATGCCTCCGTTCCATCCGAAGCAGGGAATCAATCCGGGGATCAGAAGGGACATAAAGACAATATATGTGATGGTGGCAGGTCTTGTTTTCATTCGGTACGTCAGCAAAAACAGGACAACAATAAGCGCAAAAGCGCCGATAATCACATATTTGGAATTAACAATTGATTGAATGCCCGCAAAGAAGATGTCGAACAAAAGAACAAGGGCAAGAATTATATACAAAATGCGAAGAGTTACAATCCCTTCGCGGCTTTCGTTCTCATATGATACGTCTTTATTGATAAGTCCGAACAAACTCATCAAAAAACTCCCCCGGATATTCATAACGTTTCTTATAGCGTAAATGATGCAACAAATTTGGTCCGCTGTAAAGAAAAAAAGCCGCCCGCGGACAAAATTCATTTAAGAAATCTGTCAGCGGGCAGGAGGATTAGTTTATCCGGTATCAGCCCTTGCAAAGAGAGCTGAAAAAAGCACCTGTAAATATGGCGGGAGAATTCCAGTAAATGGCTATTTCATTGGTGTCCGCGGAAGGGAGTTCATCCAGAAAAGCCTTAGCCGGTGCAACCGATGCAAGCCGTTCCTTATTCTGAGGAAAATTCATCCGGTTATTGGGGCCTCCGGATATAAGTCCCGGAACAGGCTCTGTTATGCCATCCGACCCGGAGGGTCTGTGGTGGATATTCATTACTCTTCTTTCCCCGAATCCCGTAACAAAACTTATATCAAGCGCATTAAGTCCCAATGCGTAGTTCCACTGAAGAAGAGCCGCAGCCCTGTAAGAATCATCACCCGTAAGGAGTTCATACATGATAAGGCTCATGGCATTTCCCATTATGGGAAGAATGCTTCCCCATATATATGCGTCTGCGGGAAGTGCGGTTCCGTATCCGGATTCGCCGGATATTTCCGCTATCTTTTTACAGTTCCCAATAAATCTTTCTTTCAATCCTGTATAAAGAATGCTTCCGCCTTTTTCACCTATTTCAAAAAGACAGCATATTGCTCCCAGGCCGCTGACATCGGCCCATCCGTATGAATACAGTTTCATATCTTCGGAATAAAGCTTTTCCGCATTGTCTTTATATACAGATTCTCCGGTTGCCGCATAAAGCTCGCATGCCGCCCAGAACAGCTCATCCGTTACGCTCTTATCCCCATACATTCCGGTTCTGACACCTTCGGGATTTACAAAAGGCACAAAGTCGGGATTGTCTTCAAGCCAGCCGTATGCCTTAAGCGCACTATCCAGCATGGTGTCCGAAAAATCCTTATCAAAATCTTTGTAGACTCTCGAAGCAAGTGCAAGGCATGCACACGCAGCGCCCGTTGCCGTATGAGAAACGGGCATCATATATTCGCGGTCTTCATCATCCTGAGGCATTATGAAAGGAGCAAAATGATCCTTGGTGAGCTTATGGTAAAAAGCACCATCCTGTCTCTGCATCTTAAGAATCCACTCAAGCTCATAACGGGCTTCGTTTAAAATATCGGGAACGCCGTTTCCTGATTCGGGAATGTTAAGTTTGTCGCTGCAGCCTTTCCCGCACAAAAGATATGCGTAAAGCATATGCGCGACCGTTACCGCACCGGGGCCCACGTATTTTCCGTAATCTCCGGCATCATGCCATCCGCCGATTATGGTCTTTTCATTCTCTTTATTATCCCATTCAAGAGCAGGTCTGAAATGGCAGGCGGGATGCTTGTAGATTCCCGCATGCTTTTCTTCCAGCTCGCATCCGCATCTCTGAAAATAAAGACCCTTTATAAGTGCATTCGTAACCTCCTGCCACGGGTCTTTTTCTACGGATATCTGTCTGCACTCAGTGCCGCACCAAACGGTATATTCCCCCGCGGGAAGCTTTCCGAGATCGGCCACCTTAACGTTATCACCGGAGGCTTCATCATAAGGAAGTTCATCTGTAGTGACTGTTTTTATGGTAGTCCCGTCCGAATCTGCCACAATAACAGGCTCAGCAGAAAGAACCGCAACCTGTACCGGAAGCGATTCGGCATACCCCGTCTGGTTTATTCTGATTACAGGTAAAGAATCATTCATAAGAATCCTCTTCAGGTTTTTTCTTTTTTACTGCCCAGTATCGGTCTTGCTACATGAACATTGAAAAACTCGATCAGCGGTCCCATAAAAAATGCCGTAATAATGGTTCCCACTCCGGCAATGGTAGGGATCTGCGCCGGCCCCCCTCCTGACATCAGGAAAAGAACGCAGCCGAGAATTACACATACAACATCGGTGATTATCCTGACATACTGGAATTTACCTTTTTTCCATGTATTTACGATTATAAGTGCTATTGCATCATATGTCGAAACACCAAGGTCCGCGGTCATATAAAATGCGGAACCGAAACAGATGATAACAATTCCCACTATAAGGCAGATCACTCTTGTGACAATTGTAGGATTTACGATCACCGTCTGAAGAAATTCATAAGTAAACTGGGTGATATATCCCAGTAAAAACAGATTGATGAATGTAGCTATTCCGATGTAATGTCTGTCAAAAACAAGTGCAAATACCAGGAGCACCGCATTGGTTATTACATAAAGAGTTCCGAATCCTATGGGAATAAGCGCATCGAGTCCCGCCATAAAAGACTGGAACGGATCGACACCGAGTGCCGCAATCTTAAATATTCCCACACTTACGGCGCATATGATGACGCCGAATAATGTCATTCCTATTCTTTTTACATTAATTTCTCTTTTCATTTTTTATAAGCTCTATCTTCTGCATCACCTTAGGGATAAGGCACTGTATTCTGCCTTTATACTTAATGTTTACGTAGTCTGCAAAATCTTCGGGGTCTGCACTGTTGTCCGCGAACATATCCCAGTGTCCGGGGATGACAAGCTCCGTATCACAGTCACCCGCAAGATCTGCGGCCTCCTGATAGGTCATGTTTCCTATCAGATTATTGCCGAGGCGTTTTGCATCGCGTCCGTTTATGGGAAGAAGCTGAACATCAAGCTTACCGAAACGTCTGAGTTTGAGAAGCATTCCTTCGTATCTGACGGTATCTCCCGCATGATGGATCCTGAATCCGCCCGCCTCGATCACATATTGAAGGCAGGAATATTCCCAGGTCCCGGGATCACGGTCAAGGATTTCATGTGCGGCAGCAATGGCATGAATCTTAATATCGCCGATCTGACATACTTCATCGTCATCGATGCCTATCGCGTTCTCGGCTTTAACGCCGTCTGCAAGAACAGCTTTCATGTGTCTCTTCGGAAAAACGAACTTGGCTTTCGGGTTGGTCCGGGCCCATATTTTCCATGCATCATGATCTATATGATCGAGATGATCGTGTGTTCCTATAAATATATCAACATCCTTAAGTTCTTCAGCGGGGATGGGCGGCGGTGTCTGTCTCGATGCCATGGGAGTTGCAAAATAATCTATGCAGATTTTTGTGTTTCCCGATTTTATGATAAGTCCCATCTGACCGAGCCACCACATGCCCAGTCTTCCTACCTCGTAAAATTCGTCCATACTCTTTCCTCGGTTTTGGGAAGGCCTATCTTCTCCTTACCCAAAGCAATACTTTGCGATATTAGGATGATAAAACAAAAAAAGGAGCAATTCTTCCGAAAAATTGGAATAATTGCCCCATTTTTTGACTTATACGGTTTTCATATATTCACGGATAACGCAGTAAAATCCTTACTTTTCCTTACCGTATTCGGGGTCTTTCCAATCCAGTTCATTCTGCAGATACCACAGATAGTCTCCCGTTGCAGTTCCGAGCCTCATTGTGTTATCCAGCAATTTGGAAGGTATCAGATAAATAACAAATCCAAGTATCATTACCGCAAGAGTAAAGCGGATACCTTTGCTCTTTTTAACTCCCGCAGTCGCTATCTCTGATATTGTTTCCCCATATCCTTTTATTGCATAGGGAACCATTGCCAGAAAATACGGAAGCACATAATAACACTGCGCTTCAAATATGAAGTGATATATGAACCCTCCGATGAATAACACAAGAAGGTCAGCCTCCGCAAGACTTTCACGTATTTTTCTCTTCCTGAAGATCCAAAACAGTTTCAGTATTAATCCGAAATACAGACAGGACTGTCCGATATCCAGAATAATATACAAAGCGGTATTGATAATTCCGCCGTTATACAAAATATCCTTCCATGTGTAAGAAAGTGTTCCGTATACATTTCGTATGCTGGTATTTGTAAAACACTGCATTGCGGGTTCCGCCCACATGGATGCATTTTTTCTGGCGTAAAACCTGAGGCAATATAAGGGATCGGTTTTAAATACGGTCAGTCTCTCATTAATGATCTCTTTATACCGTTCCTCGATCCTTGCGGCGTCTCCTGCATATTCTTCATACACAGAAGTATTAATATCATTAAACCATCCGGGAGCAATTGAACTTTCGGATATTCCGACCGCCGCATAGCCGGTCATAACTATTCCGGATTCAGGGCTTCCTCCGGCAACTCTGTTAAAATACAATCTTATTCCGCAGAGTGATCCTACAGTACAAAATACAAGTGTTGCGATAATAATAAGATACCTGAGTCTTCCTTCCCTGCAACGAAGGAACCGTACAAACATCATAAGGGAAGCGGTGATAACAAAAAGTACTCCGTTATATTTAAATGCCGGGCAAAGGGCAAGGAATATCACACCCATGACCGCATTCCGGACTTTGTGTTCTTTGTCATAGCGGATCAGGTGATAAATCCCCCAGATACCGAATGCAATCTGCAACAGGAATCCATATACATAAGTTATCTGGCCCCACATCTGAAGTGTCAGGGTCACTCCGATATATGTGGCATAGCCCCATTTTCGTCCGAAGTATTCACGGGCAATCCATGCAACACCGACATTGATGAATATCAATACGAAAACATTCAGATACTGGAAAACAAAAAATCCGTCATCACCCAGACAAGCAAAGGGCATCATCAGAAGAACCATTCCGTTTTGAAACGGGAACATATCCATATACTTTCCGGTCTGCCAGGCCTGATAATCTCCGCTTAGAAAAGCCTTCGCAGCCGAGAAGACCCAAAACTGGTCATATATGGGAGCCAGATGAGTTGTCTTTACGATCACAAATCCGAGTATCACAAACAGGATCGTCAAAACAATCGATACCGCCTTCAAAAGACTCAAGACCTTTGTTTCATTGTTCCAAAATTTCTTATGTTTTGAATAAACAAGAGAAAAAAGAAAAAGAAGGATCAGGATTCCGATAACCATTCCGGGTCCCACATCCTTGATAAAGAAAACATGCTCGTCTGCATAGGCCATAATGGCGGTAACGCAGGAACTGAGAAAAAATAGCCATGCAGCAATTATTGCGGAAAAAACAAATACCACCGCTCCGCCTGCGGAATATAGGAATTTTGAGAGTTTTTCACCGATGCGCATAAGAAACCTTTGATCAAAACAGATCCAGACTGCTGTCCAAATAAACTTCTTCTCTTACTTTAAGCCTGTATTCGGGTTTTGTCATGTAATAAATCAGCATTTCAAAAACAACCGCACTTCCCAGGCTCCTGCCTTCGATCTTAAAATGTCTGAAGCCTGCGGGAGCATAGATTTTTCTGATATCATCCGTACCGATAAACGAAGGATTCTCCATGGCATCGGAAAATCTGTATCCTCTGCCTGCCAAAGGTGATGTACAAATATGATCTTCGCAGTCTTCTCCGAGACTCTTACGGCTTACGTTCTCGTAGCAGTTTTTCCTGTCACTGCAGCCGATGCTGCAGCACTCATTACACAAAAATTCCACCTTGGCTTTCTGTTCTTCTGTCAGACTGTTTAGCCTGTCCAGTTTTTTATTCAGCCTGAAATCAGGAACAACATATTTATATTCGGGCCTGTTAAGCTCATCCTCAAACCGGTCAAAACTTGTGATCACCTTGGTGGTTGAAGAGACAAAATAAAAGTCCGGATATTTCTTACGAATGTGCTCCAGCAACAGATCCGAATAAACTATCACACCGTTTTGGATCTTGCCGTTTTTTTCAAAAAGAGAACAAAGACTGTTACACTTCTTATCACTTAAATGTTTTTCCGTTAACAGTGAATTACTGAAAGTAAGACGGGATGAAATATCGTACTCACTCATCAGCTCAGCGACTTTGACGGGATCCGCATCGCCGAATCCCACTCTTCCGCCTCCCCAGATACAATCCGCAGGTGCTCCGTAGATTGATCCGATTTCGCACCACTCATAGAAGTATTCCCTGTGCTCGTTAAAAAGCTTCAGGAATACTTTGTAGAATTCATAGAATTCAAATAATCCGGGAAGGTGGTAGCAGATTTTCATTACATATACCCGCAGCCGTTTCTTTCGGGAGCTTCTATACCCGATTCATAACGGGCTTTGAATTCCATGTTTATATCACGGATTTCTTTCTTACCGTCAATATAATCCTGATACATCTCCGCAAGGCCCGCCATGCATCCGTCACAGCTTCCGTTTATGTTACCGATGGACTCCGCGACTATCTGTTCTCTTTCTTCACGTGTGGTATCTTTGATCAAAATTGAATTCATACTTTCCTCGATGCTCTTATGAGCAGAAAATCAGGTTTGTGGAACAGATCTCTTTGATCCGGATATTTCTCCAGAAGTTCTTCAGTGGGCAGTGGCTCTATCATCTTCTCAATGGTAAGTCCGCCATCCACTATGGTATTTACTATGGTTGAAAACATTCTGTGATACTTCTTTACATTATCGACAAACCATACGGATTCACGCTCGCCTTCGATTCCGTAATTGCTCAGGTTCACATAGAGCTTTTCTCCGTTCTCATCTCTTGTCCACCTCTCGCCCGTCGAGTGAGTGGTGTTTATGGGATTCTCCTGGGAGTAGACGAATACTCCGCCGGGGTTAAGGAGGTTATAAATATTCTTTATAAGCCCGGTGAAGTCTTCAACATAATGGATTGCAAGGGAACTTACAACCACATCAAACTTTTCATCGATTGTTTCCAGATCTTCCATGGGCATGTTCAGATAGGTGATCTTAGGATCGCTGTTTTCCGCTTTTGCCACTTCCAGCATCTTCTCCGAAATATCAATGCCCACTACTTTCGAAGCGCCTTTTTCGATAAAACCTTTGCAGTGCTCACCAAATCCGCATCCGAGGTCAAGTATCGCCTTGTCCTTCAGATCGGGAAGCAAAGAAAACAATGCGGGAATCTCGAAGAGATCGTTGGCATTACTTTCCTTTTCCCGGAGCTTTCTGTAGCCCTCAAAGAAGACTTCGTTATCATAGATGTTCTGTTTTGCCATACGGTCCCTCCTGTCTGTCAAAAAACACTTCAATAATTATATCAAAAAAGGCGAAAAAAAGGCCCCGAATGAACGAGGCCTTAATTCCGCAAAAGTTGTTCAGATCATCAGATCTTGTGATCGGATCCGAGAACGTTAACGATCTTGTGAGCAACCATATCCTTAACAGCCTGACGAGCGGGCTTGAGATACTGACGAGGATCGAAGTGATCGGGATGCTCTACGAAGTACTTACGGATGTTAGCGGTCATTGCAAGACGGATATCGGAGTCGATATTGATCTTACATACAGCAAGCTTAGCAGCCTCACGAAGCTGATCTTCGGGGATACCGATAGCATCGGGCATGTTTCCGCCGTACTGGTTAACCATCTTAACGAATTCCTGAGGAACTGAAGATGATCCGTGAAGAACGATAGGGAATCCGGGAAGTCTCTTGATGCACTCCTCGAGCACGTCGAAACGAAGGGGAGGGGGAACAAGGATGCCGTCAGCGTTTCTGGTGCACTGAGCAGCGGTGAATTTGTAAGCGCCGTGGCTGGTTCCGATTGCAATAGCAAGGGAGTCGCATCCGGTTCTGTCTACGAACTCTTCTACTTCTTCAGGTCTGGTGTAAGCTTCCTTACCTGCCTCAACCTGAACTTCATCCTCGATACCTGCAAGAGTTCCGAGCTCAGCCTCAACTACTACGCCGTGATCGTGAGCATACTCAACTACCTGCTTGGTAAGAGCGATGTTGTCTTCGAAAGACTTGGAAGAAGCGTCGATCATAACGGAAGTGAAACCGCCGTCGATACAGGACTTGCAAAGCTCAAAAGTATCGCCGTGATCAAGGTGAAGAGCGATGGGAATCTGAGGATTCTCCTCAACAGCTGCCTCAACCATCTTTACAAGATAGGTGTGGTTAGCATAAGCTCTAGCTCCCTTGGAAACCTGAAGGATAACAGGGCTCTCAAGCTCTCCTGCAGCCTCGGTGATACCCTGTACGATCTCCATGTTGTTGACGTTGAAAGCACCGACTGCATATCCGCCGTCATAAGCTTTCTTGAACATCTCTTTCGTTGTTACCAATGCCATAACGAAAAACCTCCTTAAAAATGTATGGGTTTACGAAAAGACTCGCATGAATTAATAATAATTTGTCGGGGGTTTTAAGTCAATAAAATAAAGCTTTTTAAGCCATTAAATAAGCCTGTCACAGTGCGTTATGTAAACCGGTTAACGCATCCGTGGCAGGCTCTGAAAACTTACTCTTTTTCTATTAAATTTTCTATGGTTTCAAACAGCTCCGGAAAGTCCTGTTTCATCCTCACCGGCCTTCCCTCTTTGTTAAGAAAAGCATGCATGGAAGTCGCGGTAAAAACCACCGTCCCTTCCTCGTTTTTCATCTCATATCCGAACTTAAGCTTGACTCCGTTAAATTCCTTAATCCACGCTTTAATGATTATCTTATCCGAAAATGTGGTCGTTTTCTTAAAATCACAGCTCAGATTCAGAACCGGAGAAATGATGCCTGATTCTTCAAGTCTGGCATAATCCCATCCTATTTGGGACAGGAAATCCACCCTTGCTTCTTCCATCCATCTTACATAATTGGAATGATGGGTTATTCCCATCCTGTCGGTCTCGTAATACTGGACCGTATGTACGTATTCTTTTACATCAGCCATTGTAAATAACTCTCCTCAGAATCCCAAAGAATCATTTACAAGAATAACATGGATCCTGCCTTCATGTCTTGAATATCTGGTGATAAGGAACTGACAGCAGATGGTATCGGGAGATTTGCAGTTCATGCATGAACCGGTTTTGGCGCAGGGGGTGTTAAGCCCGAAGCGCTGTGCGTTTATGGGAGCGGCAACGTTCCTTGCTCTCTTCATGGCGGAATCTATATCGGGGCAGATCTTGTTCATTCCGGCGATCACAATAACATGCTTGGGACCCTGGGCTATTGCAGATACTCTGTTGGAATTTCCGTCAATATTGACCATAACACCGTCTTCCGTCATGGCATTCGCTGATGTCAAAAAGAAATCGGCATCATAAGCCGCAAGCATTGCAGCTCTCTTATCCTCCGCCTTATCCCTGTCTATAAAATCATAATCGCCCTCTTTAAGAGCATCCACCAGTCCGATCTCATGTGCGCTCATGGCGCCTCCCATGGTAACGGACGACTTCTCGGGTATCAGTTCCAGTGCAAGTCTTAAGGCATCATCCCTGTTATCCGCATAATACCCTTTCATATTGCGGGATTCCAAACCCTTGATAACCTTCTGTGCAAGCAGCCGGTTTCTTTTTTCGATGTTTTCGTTCATAACTCCCTCCTGTTAACCCCATTACACTCAATCTACGCCCGGGCGGAAATTTATCGCTTCATCCGCAGGCAGCGGCTTACTGAAATAATATCCCTGGATCGTATCTGCTCCGAACTCCCTGAGTCTGGTGTACTGCCACTTCTCCTCAACGCCTTCAATGGTCATTTCTTTATCAAGATGATGAACCAGTCTGATAACGTCATTGATAAATGCATCCTTACCGTCGATCAGATAATTGTCCACCAGTGACTTATCAAGCTTGATGGTATCGACGGGAATATATGTCAGATAACCGAGGGACGAATATCCCGTTCCGAAATCATCCATGAGAAGCCTTATTCCCAGCTCCTTAAATCTCTTGAACAAAGCCTCAACCTGGGAAGACCTGTCGAGGAAGATTCCTTCCGTTATCTCCACTTCCACATACTTTGGAGGAATGTCATACTGCTTCAGAAGTTCTTCGAGATAATCGACATAACCCGTATCGCTCAGCTGATTGCTGGAGAAATTAACCGAGACAGGATGAAGCTCATATCCCGCATCTCTCCACTCGGCCAGCTGACGCACCACAAGTTCCGTGGTCATACGCCCGATACGCCAAATCCATCCGTGTTTTTCGGCGATAGGGATAAACTGCGCGGGACCGAATCCCGGTTCTTTCATTCTGATAAGAGCCTCGTATCCGCAGAGCTTAACCGACTGTGCATCAACCTTGGGCTGATATACTATATAGAAGCCGTCATTTTCAAAGGCATCGACGATCTTCTCACGAATAATCTTTTCTTCTCTCGCCTTTTCCTGAAGTATCTCACTGTAAAAAACACTATGACCATGGCCGAGTTTCTTGGCTTCACGCATTGCCTCTTCGGCATGGTTTATATGTTCCTCGGCACTGAGCTGACCGTCCGAATTGGAAATACCAAGGCATGCGGAAAGCTGAAGTTCTATGCTTCCAAGTCTGAAGGGCTGTTCAAACACACCGCGTATCATTTCCATGAAAGGATGATCTTCCGTCATGGGTTCGGGCAGGCATATCAGATATTCGTCACCGCCGTATCTTGCAAGAAGCCAGCCTTTTTCTTTGGCCAGTTTCAAAAGACCTACTGCGGCATTCATAAGGATCTGATCCGCAAGTTCATGTCCGTAAGTGGAATTGATTCCCTTGAAACCGTCAATATCGGCCATCACAAAGGAAGCATTCTTCCAGTAATCCGAATTAATGATAAGAAGATCCATGGCATAGCTTCTGTTGTAAAGTCCGAGAAGTTCGTCATGCTGGGCATTATAGATAAGGCTCTTGTGCTCGGATTCAATGGCATTCTTCAGGTAGTGAACACAATTGTCCCGGTGATTGAATCCGTTAAATATGGCCGTAGCCATTTCCTTACAGGTATTGTATCCGCAGGATCCGCAATTAATCCTGCGGGATTCCGGAGTATCTTTATCCATGGTAAGGAAGATATTATCAAGTTCTTCTTCACTCGGAATCTTGATCGCGCACTTGGAAGAAAGATCCGTATAGTGACGTATATAATCGGACAGATGCAGATTTTCAAACTGTTTATTCAGCTTTTCCAGACGCTGCTCCGGAGTGAGCGAGCGTGAAAGAGACGAGTCATCGTTTTCTTTTTTCAGATTTTCACGGATCTTCAGAAGATTGAACAATGCCTTATCGGTAAAGGCAAGTTCGGGTTCCGTACCGGTTCCGCACAAACAGCCGTCCTTGCAATTAAGCGCATCGATAAACAGGAAAGGATTATCCTTACCGGCCAGGTGTGCGGACTGTTTTCTGAGATATTCATACATCTGCTTTTCGCCTTCGATCTGGCGGATAAAAGCACTGTCTCCCATGAACCATTTCACATGATCCTTAAGGCCGCCGGGCATAGGATAAATGGAGCCGAGTCCGTATTCTATCTCGTCTGTGGCAGGCTCTCCGTAAAGCGAGCGCTCACGAACCACCTTCATCAGATGGTTGAAGGTTACGTTGTAATCTACCAGACCCGAGTTTTCGGGATCGTCTATTTCCAGTTTTTTGGCTATGCAGGGACTTATAAATGCAAATGAATCAGTAATCCCCAGTTCTTTTCTCGCATAAATGGCCGCACACATAAGAGGACTCTGTACGGGGAAAAGCTTAGGAAGAAGTTCCGGAAGATACTTTTCGATATATGTGACAACCGCAGGACAGGGCTGTGAAATACCGCCCGTAAAGCCGTTTTCCCGAATGTACTTGATATAGCCCCAGGTGGTGATATCCGCACCGAAGGCTACATTGATAATATGTTTGACACCCAGGGCCTTAAGACCGCCGAGTACTTTTTCGTATTCATCGGGATAGTTGGCGCGAAATGAGGGTGCGACCAAAAGAGAGATTTCCTTGCCGGAAGCCAGGTCATTAAAAAATGCATCCGTGTCATCGCAGTACTCTCTCGCACCGTGTTCGCAGACACTAAAACAAGCACCGCATCCGACACATCTGGAAGGATCGACGTTTATTCTCGAATTACCGTTTATATCGGAATCGGTAGAAATGCAGGCCCCCAATGCACTGCATACAGCAATGCACTTGTTACAGCCTACGCATTTTTCATTTGTATAGACCAGACCTTTTGCCATATTCATTATCGGAAAACATTTTCCTTGAACTATTATATCGCATATCATTACATAAAAAAATAAAGATAGGAATACACCCATCCTTATTTTTTTATAAACTGCGTTAATTATTTGTAAAGTAATCGTTATAGCCGCTTTTTCATCTTACAGATACTTTAAAACATCAGTCTGTTTATCCGCACGGTCAAATTCATCCAGTATGGGACAGGGTACGTGAGGCTCATAAGCCATATCGTGAAACCATGTACACTGCACCGGATGCATTCCGGCATCTCTTGCGCTGTAAAGCTCTCTTGACCCGCCGTCTCCCACATACAGGCATTCTCCCGCCTCGACTCCAAGCTGCTCAGTCATACGGGAAAATATCTCAAGGTCCGGTTTGCATATTCCCTGCTCATAAGAGATAAGTGCAACATCAAAATACGGAAACAGTTTGCTTGCCCGTATGTAATCGCGCTCGTCGGAAAAAGTATTCGTGATCAGTCCGATCTTAACATTTCTCTTTTTTAACTCATCCAGCATCTCAAAGGTCGCATCGGGGATTCCGGAAAAAGTGTCGTCCAGGCTGTCACGCCTTTTCGATGCGGCAAGTTCAACTTTCTCTGCGGAATAAATGCCCAGCCTTTTAAGAACAACCTCAAGTCCTTCTTCAATGGTGTATGTTCCGATGCTTCTGTCCTTTTCTATGGAATGCCATTCTTTTCTGAAAGCAGCAGGATCCGTTCCGACATCCGCAGCTATGTGTTCGCCAAAATATGTTCTTCCTTCGAACAAAGATACAAGGGTTTCGAACATATCAAAGATCACTGCTTTAATCATTATGCATTCCTTTCATCAGTTCAAACGCTCTTACGAATGGTCTCCCAGTCAAAACATCTTTTGTAATTTGCTCCGGGCAGTTCAATATCATGATTCCACGGGCGGTCATAGACCATTATCTTAAGACCGGGCAGATGGTCAAAGAATTTAAACGCGTGAGGCGAATCCTCAACAGCGAGATCAAAATGCATCTTGTAATAATCTTCCAGTTCAAGGCTGAACTTGCTGCCCTTGATAAAATTGTCTCGTCCGTACTTATCAAGGCAGTAGAGCTTTACAGCTCCAAGCCCGTGCCTGTCGAGCCACTCCCTCGAAGCTTCAAAAGCACTGTAAGGCCTGCCGGTGATAACTGATACATCATGCCCATCGTTAACCCATGCATTAAGGGCATCCGCCGCTCCGGGAGTCTCATCATACGATAAGAGGATCTCAGGCTTATGTGCCTCCGTCATCATATCCTCGTACTGTTTATCCGTAAGTGAAAACGACTTTTGAAGATTGAAGAAATTTATATTCTCATACGGAACATCGGTCCCGAACATCTCCCTTGCCAAACCCGAGAAATGCCTCGCGGTCTCACAAAGACAGTCATCAAAATCAACATAAATATTCATATACGGTTTACCTAATTCTTGCTGAATATCAGGTGATTGAAAAATGCGATCTTCTTGTACTCATCCATGAAGCTTGCCTTGTTTTCAAGTTCAAGCATGGCGGTATACCAGTCTTCTGTGTACTTTATCTCGTTGTTTTTGGAAAGTCCGAAGAATGCTCTAATTCCATAAACATTCTCAAGTTCCATCTCTCCGGAAAAGAAACCGGTCAGATACTCGTTAGGATATACATCCCTGTTTCCGAACATGCTGTCCTCAGATTCTCCGTTTAAAAGATCGAGAGACGCTTTGGGATCATCACCGAAAACCGCACTTGCCAGTGCTCTTCCATAAATGTTGTGCTTGATAACGGATAACTTTCCGCCGGACTTTAGCACTCTTCCAAGCTCTTTAAGAATCACGTCCTTGTCATCAACATATTCCAAAACGTTGTGGCAGATGACGACGTCATAAGTGTTATCAGCAATCTCTGAAAGGAACTCTATTCCCTTAGTGATAAGAGTATAGTCACCTTCAAATCTTACACTGTACATTTCTTCGTTAGGTTCAACTGCTATTACATCATGGAACTTTGCATAGTGCTCCGAGGTAATGCAAAAGCCCGCTCCGAAATCAAGAATCTTTAATCTATTATCTTCAGGCAGAGGCAGCTGTGCAAAGATCTGCTCGTAAAACATCTTGCCCCAGGGCTGCTCAACCATGTTTCTGTAATTTGCTATAGAACCTGCCATGACCGCTCCTTATTTTCCGGTATTTCTGAAATCACCGATCCCGCCGAGGAATTTACCGAGGCTGTGATATCTTCCGGAATAAATGACGGGATCAAATTTAGTAAGATCCACATCAAAAGTATTTTCGCAGAAAACATTCTCATCCATCTGAACATTACGGATGGGACAGAAGAATGTAGTGGACTCACCTGTTTCCACAGACTTTGCAACTTCACATTCATAAACCCAGGGACTGTCATCCAAAGTGGGTACGTCCATAACTTCTCCGCTACCCACACCGTAATGAGCCTCAGCGGTATTGGCGTCACTTGAATGCTTGGTTCCAAGATAATCCATAAGAGGAAGCATTGACTTGTTAACAAGATTTGCGCTGAACTTCCCGTTTCTGATAACGTTCTGTTTTGTCCTCTTGGATCCGAACATGCTGATAACAAGCATGTAACTGTCCCCGCCTTCGCAAGTTGCACTGACCCATGTGATCGGGGCAAAATTATATGAGCCGTCCTCATTGTAAGTTCCTATGATAAAAGACGGCTGTACACACATAGAAAATTTAGGTTCTACTGATTTTCTCTTCATTCTGACAGGACCTCAAAGCAATGATTCTATGGTTTTAATGTAATCGGAATTTATCAAAGTCACATCCTCTCCGGTTCCGGAAAAGCCTTTTATAAATGCCCTGTTATCTGCCTTTACTTTATCAGGCATATAGTCCGGCTCGGTGATCCTCTTTTCAATCTCTGACTCGCAGCGGACTATGTCGTCAAAGTGTTCATCTATATACTCATCTGTCATGGCAAGACAGATGAATCTGATATCGGACAAATACTCATCCGTAAAATCTTTACGCCAGTCAAACGGAATATAACATCCCTCAACGATCAGGTTCTGCTTGTTTTCAATCGCAGTCTTTACCATCTCGCGAACGATTGGCCAAAGATACCCCGTAAGCTTATCATCGTCCATGGGAGTAAGATCCGTATTTCCGCTGCGGATAAGCCCCATCTTCAGATGATCTACGGACAGGTAAGGATATTTGTATTTTTCCAGCATCTTCTGTGCCAGCAAAGTCTTGCCCGTATGAGATGCTCCGGTGATCAGGATAATCATTGTCATTTCCTTTCGAAAACACTTTATTATTTTACCATATATCAGGTACAAAAAGCTTCGGAGTTCACCGAAGCTTTTTGTATCACATTCTCTATTTTTGTTTATTCTTTATCCCCGAATTAATGTAATCGATATCCCTCTTTATCCTGAACGCATCTATGAAGTATGCGATCACCAGGACTATTCCCACATATATAAACGCCATCCAGAAATTGGATCTGTAAAACCAGCCTGCTATGAAGCCAAACAGCATTACGGCCGCCGTTGCGGTGATATATTTGACTACGTAACTTCCGATCATGGGAAGTGTTACATATTCATCCAGAAAGTAATTGCCAAAAGCGATCACAAACGACAGGACAAACAGCTGCAGGACCAGTTTTATCTCATCGGTTATACCGACCCAGATGATCGACATTACAAAAACACTTAAAACCGCAAGTGCAAACAATATGCAGGTATCTCTGAATATTCTTCTCATACTTCCTCTTTTTTGAATACCTTCTTTATATCCGGAAGATATTTCCTCGACACTATCAGCTTTTCATCATTATCAAGAACCGCCTCAAGATGACTGTTCCGGATCTGTTTTATTTCCCTGAGCTTATCCGTATTCATGATGCATGTCCTGGAGATACGTACAAGTCCGGTATCCGGTATTTTGCTTTCTATATCGGGCATTGTTCCGTCAAGCCTGAACACCTCATCTTTGGTATACAGAAACAGCTTCCTCTCCACATTCTCGATATAATAAATGTCCGAAATACCGATACTGACGGATCTGTCCTCACTTTTTCCGACAAAAGAAAGATCCATCTTTTCGATTCTTCCTATGAGGGACGCAACCGAATTGTTCCACTCGGGATATTCGACTATAACCGTTAAAGGTCTGCCCTCTACATGTCTTTTCTCAATTCTCATTTGATCTTATTTTCCACAGTTTTACGATTGAAGTCATTACACAGATCGCAAGTATGGCCATGGATCCTGCCAGACTGTAAGGTGCCCAGACAAACAGAATCTCTCCGAGCCCGGCTCCGAATATCATCGGCATCACTATGCAAAGTGACGCTATCAGGATCATTACGGTGATCAACGATATAATGACCGGGAGGCGTTTTTTCATGAGCACAATGGCAAGAATCATTATGAGTCCCGCCACTGAAACAATTGTAAAGATAATATCAAAAACAGTCCATACATCCGTGGGAATATCTTCAAAGTTTTTGCCCGTAATACTGTAGTAGATCCCGTTGCAAAGTCCGTCGGTGGAAGCTGCAACATTCATATTGGTCAGAACACATACACCGGTTTCCGTCAGTTCATTAAACACTATCCTTGAAGAATAATTTGGGGTTCCGCCGGAGTGACCCATTACTCCGTCATCAAAAAGCTCCCATCCCGAATAATAATCTCCCTCTTCGGAAAGCCGGTCTTTAACCGCGTTTATTATCTCCCGATACTCGCCCGGAATATCGGCCGTGCCGTTCCAAATCATGACCCATCTTGCACAGTCACGTGCATTTGAATAAAAATAACCTGCAGGGATCCTTCCTTCCACAACCGGTATCTCATATTCAAATGCATTTCTATAGCCGGGTCTTGAGCCTGCTGCAATGCATTCTTCGTTTTCAGGCTTTCCGACATATGTATTCGTAAGGCCCAGAGGTATCAGAATCTCTTCTTCCATATATTCTTCATAAGAAATCCCGGTCACCTGCTCGATGATGAGTCCCAGAAGATCGTAATTTACATTGGAATATGCATATTCCGACCCGGGATATGAATTCAGTTCCTTTCCCGAAATGCTCATTGCCCAATCATATAAGGTCATTCCGGCTTCGGCACTCGGATATTCGGATTCACTGTTTGTATATCCGCTTGTCTGATTCAGAAGCTGAAGAACGGTGATGTTCACAGGTTCCGATGCAAAATAAGCCGTGAACCCGGGCAAAAAGCCGGAAACCACATCCTCTTCCGAAAGTAGCCCTTCATTTATAAGCTTCCGGACAGCCAGGCCGGTAAACGCCTTTGTCATGGATCCTATCTGATAAAGCTTATCGGGATCACCGTAGAAGGTAACATCTTCTCCGCCCACCACAGCAACACTTACCGATTCACAACCCGTCTTTTCGCAGAAATCTTCAACATATATTTCAATATCCATATCAAGCTCACCTGCGCATGTTACCATGCTGCAGCCAAGCCCCATCAATACTGCGATTACAAACCCTGTAAATTTTCTCCACATAAATATTCCTCCATGATCTTCATATACCGATCATAGAGGAATAATGTTCTGCCTTCCATATATGCATACAGTTGTTGCAAATCAGGCAGCACTTGTTGCAATTTTCGCATAATCCCGCCTCACAAACACCTGTATATTTTTGCACAACCGCATTCATAAACTTAGGTATTCGGGAGAAATCATTGTATAATACAGATATGAAATCCGTGGAAAAAATAAAACAAAACAGGAAATTCATTACCACAGTTCTGATCATGACTGCTTTAATTATCTGCGGACTGTTACTTTCCCTGATCAGGGCATGGGCCGACTTTTATACGGACCATATCTACATAAGCCTGCGCGATCCGATCACGCATATAACCGAGAATATTCCGTTTCCTCTCGGAGAAGTCCTGATGTATATCGGGGCTACGTTGATCATTCTCCCAATCCCCATACTTATACTCCTTATCTTCTTCAGAAAAAATAACCGCTATAAAGCCTTTGTTTCCATATATTTCAAAAGCCTTGCGATCATCGTCCTTACAACACTCCTGATCTATACATATCAATGGTTTACTCCGTACCGCAGTTCCGTACTCGGTGGCACGCTTCCCGCCGAACGTGAATATACGCTCGAGGATATGCGGACTCTTTATATATATGTCATCGATCACATCAATGAAGAATGTGTAAGAGTTCCCAGAGACGAAAATGGAAACATAATCTACGACAGCAAAAAAGCGACAGAGCAAAAAGTCTCTGCCGCCATGAACGGAATCTCCGATGAGTTTCCAAGATTAAGAGGTTACTATCCTGCCATAAAATCCGCCATGTGTTCTGATGTACTTGACTGGATGTGGATTGGGGGATACACCTATCCCTACACTTTGGAAACAACCTATAACAAATATATCAACCGGTTATATTTTCCTTCGCTTTATTCCCACGAAAGCTCACACCATATGGGGTATTACAAGGAGCATGAAGCCAATTTCCTAAGCTATCTGGCCCTTGTAAACAGCGATGATCCCGTACTTCGTTACTCGGGTTATTACTATGTGCTCAGATATCTGGATGAAGCCTACTATGAATCATGTCTTGCCTCGGGCAATGTCGATATGTACATAAAGGATGCGGAAGAGCATCCCTTATTGCCTCAGGTCTATTTTGACGTGATAAGTGCTCAAAAAGAAGCCGATGAACTCTATCAGCAGGACGAACATTACCTGGAAGATTATTCCGACGAAGCCGCTGAGATTTCCGATGTCGGCTGGAGTACTCAGGCAGAGATCCTTCAGGAATACGATTATGACGGTGTAGTACTTCTTATGCTCAGATACTATGACGGGAAATTATAAATTCCCCTTTTCGGTATCCGTTTACTCATGCATGGTATACTCTGTATCTTCCTCGATCATCTCCAGCATGATACGGGCAAACTTCTCATCAAACTGAAAACCGATTCCCTTTTCTATCTCGCTTTTCACCTTGTCCTGAGCCATTATCTCACGATAGCTTCTGTGACTGGTCATAGCATCATACGCATCCGCAACAGCTATGATCCTGGCTTCTTCCGGAATGTCCTCTCCCTTTAAACCGTCGGGATATCCGGTCCCGTTATACCTTTCATGATGCCACCTTGCACCCGTCACAAGTTTCGGCATCTCGCTTACCGTTGCAAGTATCTCCGCACCGATCACGGGATGACGCTTGATCATCTCGAATTCTTCATCTGTAAGTCTTCCGGGTTTATTGATAACCGTATCGGGAACGCCTATCTTACCTACATCATGTAAAAGTCCCATCATGTAGATTTCTTCCTGACCGGGTTCGTCATATCCGTATCTCTTGGCAATTTCCCTGGAATAGTCAGCCACTCTTTCGGAATGACCGTTCGTATAAGCGTCTTTGGCGTCTATAGTCTTGGCAAGGGTGTGTACAACATGCAGGGAAAGGCTTTCAAGCTGTGCGGTCTTTTTGGCCACTTCCCTGTGGAGATCTCTTTGAAGGCATATAAGATCAATAAGGTTACGTACCCTGATCTTTAGTGCCTCGGATGAAAAAGGCTTTCTGATAAAATCCAGTGCTCCCAGAGAAAGACCCTTTGCCTCGGAATCCGAATCTTCGTTGGCCGTAAGGAAAATTACGGGGACAGCTTCCCGATTTTTCTCACTCTCCCAGTCTCTTAATGCACGGATGGTTTCAAACCCGTCCATTTCGGGCATTCTGATATCAAGCAAAAGAATGTCGACAGGGTTTCTTGCGATGTAATCCATCAAAAGCCTTCCGCTTTTTAAGCATGTGACTTTAAATCCGGCTTCCGAAAGGATCACGTTTGCATTTTTCAGTATGATGGCATCATCATCGACAACAACGACTCTCTCTTCCATATTTGTCATCCCGCTTTTCTTTCAGTATCAGTTAAGGTAATCCCACTTATGTCCAATAAAGAAATTATCAACGGCAGCCACGATTTCATCTCTGCTCATTGCTTTTAACAAATATCCCTGAGGCTTAAGCTTCATAACGTTCATAATACTTTCACGGTCCGATTTGCCGGTGAGGAAAATGATCGGTATTTCGGATGCACTGATCTCACTTCTGATCATCTCCATTACCTGCGGTCCCGGAGTTATGGGCATATCATAATCGAGCAATATAAGATCCGGCTTGTGATTTGCAATATAGGTAATGGCCTGCATTCCGGATTTGACCGCCGTGATACGGTATCTATCCGAAAGCCATCCCTGGAGCATCTTAAGGAAAGTCGGATCGTCATCAACCAAAAGAATGCGCTTCCCCAATCTGTTTTCCGACGCCACTTCGGCAACCGCCTTTAACTCATCGGCAACATACTTTGCATCAAAGGGACGTTTGAATGTTCTGCTAATACACTCTTCCGGAATATACTTTCCTATTTCGACAAGTTCCTTATTATATCCGATTACGCACAAGGGAATGTCATCATCCGCGGTTATGTCCTTGATGTAAACAAGAGCATCCACGGAGTCATACACATAATCTCCGGCAAGCAACAGAACTATATCGCAGTCTGCCCTTCCGGCTTCAATCTTCTTAACCACGGGCTCCGCAAATTCCGTTTCAAATCCCATTCCTTTGAGATTATTGTCGAGCGCATCCGCCATAAAGCCGGATCCCTGACTTATAATAAGTATTTTTGATTTCGTCATATCTGTCCAACTTCCCCGGATATTATCCCCGGAATTAATTCATAATCGAAATTATCCACGGCTTTTATGATCGCGTCAACCCGTGTTGCCTCATCTTCGGGAATCCTGTATCGTTCCAGAGATTGTGCAATATGAACCACGCTGTCATAATCATAGCTTTCGCAGAACTCTGATAAAGTCCTGTAGGCTTCACTTAATTCCTCTGCGGTGATCAGAGGTCTTTCGTCATCACCCTTTGAATCACCCTGTTCGTTTAACGGTTCCAGCTTCTCAGCCAGCTTCCTGTAACTCGAGACGAGCTTTGGAAGTTCCCTTTCAAGAGTCTCCGTATCGCCCAGGTCTCCGGCCTTCTCAAGCTTTGCAGCAAACTCTCCCAGTTCCAATGCACCGATAACTCTGGACGTACTCTTTAGTGCGTGAACTTTTATGGTGGTATTCCTTAAATCCTTGGCCGACCAGAACTTTTCGATGTCATCGGCATTCTTAGAGGCGGTATCAAGATACATCTTAAGCGTTGCCATATACGACTCTCTGTTTCCGCAATGGGTCAGTCCCGAGTTAACATCGATTTCTTCCAACCGGAAGATGAAATCGGGAAGAACAAAATCATCATCCGAATCATCATCCGATGCAGGCGCTATCTTACCTTTCGGCAGATAATGTAAAAGCATAGCTTCCAGTCTGTCGGGATCTATAGGCTTGGTAAGATAATCATCAAAGCCCGCATTTATATACATCTCACGCATTCCGGATATGGCATTTGCGGTAAGACAGATGACCTTCGTCTCATCGTTCGGTGTATCTTTAAGACTTCTCATTTCCGCAAGAGTTTCGATACCGTCTTTGTCGGGCATCATATGATCCAGGAAAATGACATCATAATGCTTGGTTTTGTACATCCGTACCGCTTCATCTCCATTATCTGCGGTATCGATCTGAATCTTTGTACGGGATAGCAGACTTGTAAACACCGTAAGATTGACGGGCGTATCATCGACAACAAGTACCTTCGCATGAGGCGCCGTAAACTTCTCCCGATAATTATGTCTTTCTTTAAGCGAAAGTCTGAATGCTTCCTCGTAGTCTCCGACAGGCTCCCACTTAACCACTTTCTGTTCCAGGTCAAAAGAAAACACAGAGCCTTCTCCGTAGGTGCTCTTAACCTGAAGGCAGCTTCCCATCATGGCAAGAAAACTCTGGGCAATGGTCATTCCAAGACCGGTTCCTTCGATGTTACGGTTTCTTTTTTCTTCGATACGTTCGAAGGCCTTGAACAGCCTGTCCATGTCCTCGGGTTTGATACCGATTCCCGTATCGGCAACACTTATCTTCAGAATAATGGTATCGGAGTTGTCCGGTATCTTTTCAAATCCGGCGGTGAATGTAACAGAGCCTTCCTTGGTATATTTTACTGCATTCGAAAGGATATTTGTTATGATCTGCTTTATCCTTATCTCATCTCCGTGAAGGATCGAAGGAATCTCACTGTCGATATCGATGTTGATGGCAAGGCCTTTATCTTCCGCTTTCTTCTGCACCATATTTACCAGATCGTTCAGCAGAGATACAAAGCTGTAGTCTACATTGATGATATCCATTCTGCCGGCTTCAATCTTGGAAAAGTCCAGAATATCATTTATAAGCCCAAGCAGAGTATTTCCGGCCGTACGGATACTTTCGGAATAACCGATAACAGTCTCGTCGTTGCTGTCTCTCAGCACCATTTCATTAAGTCCCAAAATGGCATTCATGGGAGTTCGGATATCATGTGACATGGTCGACAGGAAATATGACTTCGCATTATTGGCCTGATTGGCCTCCTGCGCCGCTTCTGCCAGTTTGCGGTTATAGATCATCATTATTACAAAATTATATACCAGCAAAATGATCAGTCCGACCGAAACCGTTCCCAGCAAAAGCCAGTCAACTACCCGGTCTTCCACAAGTTCGTCCTTGGGAATGTATGCAATCAGATACCAGACTTTCAAAGACTCCAGGGGCAAATAGGATAACATGCAGTCCTCACCCTTCGAGTTTTTGATTGTCATCGAGCCCACTCCGCCGATGATCTCATTCTTAACGCGTTCCAGCTCTTCCCGAGTTACCTGATTGTATGATTTATAATATTCAAAGAAATTGCTGTTTTTAAATGACTTTCCATGGATGATATAATTGCCATCCTTGTCTATAAGACTTATTTCAACGTTCTCGTATTCTCCGCTTAAGAATACCAGTTTCTGCTCAAGGCGGCTTAAAGGAACCACCCTCATTAAAAGGCCGGTCTTTAACTCCCCTGTGTCCGGGTCGAGCACCTGAACATAATTCATAAATGCAATGGATTGTATGCCGTTCATGGGATTTGTGTAAGCCCTTGTAAGATTGACCACGCCGTCAATGTTACTTACACTGTCGAGATTGTCGAAGATTGAAACATTCTTATAGGAAACCGAAAAATCGCCCGGGCTGACCGGGTTTTCAGTTGTTGATATTCCGGATAGTTTGGGATCGTCCATGAAAATAAGATGACCTGATATCTCGGGAGATATCTTGACCTTTCTGATATAAGAGATGACCTCTTCTGCGGTCATGGGTGTTCCGCTCTCAGCAGATCTGTTGACATAGTTAGACCACAGATCGCACAGATGCTGCTCATCCTCAAGATAGTTGGTGATGATCTGATTAACGGTAACAGTCATCTTCTCATATTCTTCTATGGATTTTTGGTTACTGTCTTTTACCCTGAAATTTGCATACAGAACGATAAAGAGCAGAATAAAACCGATTATAAGAAGATTGGGAATAATGACCGGCGCTTTTTTCACAAGTCCTCCTCCGTTTTATTCAAAGGTTCCATACATAGCGACAGCATCATCTATGGTGATATCGCCTTTTCCGACTTGAAACGCTGCGATTCTTATCTGGGTTGTAAGAGAATCCGTAATGCCGAGCACCTCAGGAGAAAGTATACGTTCAGAAGGCACCTGACCGAAAGGAGCATAGACCGAATCAAATGACAGATCGGCAGTGGGAGTTACCAGTCGTTTCACCGAAGCCATTTCATCCAGCTCGGTATTTGAGATCAGAAATCTCATAAACTCATTGGTCATATCAAGATTATCACAGTCCTTGTTAACCGAGAACTCAACGGAAGGACTGTCTATAAAATATCCGCCTTCATCCGTAAGCGGAATCGGTACAAATGTGTAGTCAAAGGGGGATGCTGAAAATGCCTCTGACTGGCTTTCCCTCTTTTTGGTACCTGATACGGTATCCCCTGCGCAGATCATCATCGGCACATCACCTTCAAAGAAGCGAAGGATTACCTGAGTATAATTGTCCTCGATCGTATCGCATTCATTAAGATCTATACATCCGCTTTGAATCAGCTGCTGCACTTTTTCGAGTGCGGGACGCATATATTCACCCGCAGCAGGGTCCAATTCATTGGCAAGTGCAAGTGCTTCCGGATTATCCGAAAGCGTAGCCGCAAACAGCGGATATGCGACAGTATACATGAAACAGCTGGACGAATTCTGACTGTATCCCATCATGGGACTGGAGTAACCTTTTTTACTGAACTCTTCACATACATTAATCAGTTCGGTCCAGGTAGCAGGCACACTGAGGCCTTCCTTTTCAAACAGATCATTATTAACCAGCATTCCGTAGCTTCTGGAGAAAACGGGAACCATCATAACGTGGCCGGCGTCATCGTGATTAAGGAGGCTGGGACGAATGCAGCCCAGATTTATGTTCAGGGAGGAATCGGAAAGATCTTCCATATGAGCTATAACCTGATCATATTTAGCGTTTTCATACATCCATGTATAGGAAAAGAAAACATTGGGAGCGTCACTGCCTTCAAGGACAGTCCCCAAAATGTTGTTATAATCATCAAGCTTCACATAGTTTAACTGAACATTGGGATATATCTCGTTAAATCTGTCAAATTCAGCCTCAAGAGCTTCAAAATTATCATAAGTTCCGGCTATTGTGATGCTGCAGCTTGTGTTTGTATCAAAAGCCGGGGTGAAGCCTTCCGATTCATCTCCGGCCTGTTTGCCGCCGCAGGCCGTCAGGGACGCTATAATGCTTATGGCTAAAATGATACCGATCATCTTTTTCATGCTATCTTTTCCTCCCGGATCTGAGCAAATCTCTTTGCTGTTCTGACAAGGTAAAGCACTGATCACATACGCATCTACATTATATCCTTATAACGACCGTTCTTCAATGAAAACAGCTCGTTTTACCGCTCATACACGGTTTTTGTTCGTTACATATATATGGCCGATTCCGAACAAAACCGCAAATACGACCAGCAAATAATGCCTCATGGTAATGCCGCTCAGCAAAAACAATACCGCAGGTATTATAGCCAGAGCCATTTGTACGGGATAAGTCCGCGTTTTGAAATAAAAAACCCATATTATCCAGTATCCGAGCATAAGCAAAGTATTACCGAAAAGGTATGTCAAAAACATCCCCGCGGAGCCAAATCCGAATTCCAATATTCCTATATTAAATATCATCAGGAACATGCATCCGTATCTGCCTGTCTGTTCGATCACATTCATAACCTTGTTTGTACACCGGTTTTTCTCATCCCGGTTCTTTACCGCATAAACAATATTCGGGATCAAAAGCAGGACTACAAATATAAGTCCAAGTATATTTAACGGACCGGGCCCCAATTCTCCTGCCAGAAATACCGACGTAGGGCCGTCAGCTCCACCTATTACAGAAATATCAGATGTCATAACTTACTCCTATTTTTAGAATTTCCTTATCCGCAAAGCGGCTTTAATAGATTGTCTTCTATCATTTATCTATTTTACAGAATTTTTATGTTACTGTCTTCTCTCTATAGTCCTATTTCAGAGCCGCAGGCTCATAAAAAGAAAAAGGATAAGCATTCATGCCTATCCTTTTCTTTTTTAGAGTGTGCGTGAGAGAGGCGCTGGCAAACGCTTCGCTTATTGCTTACATCCAGTGGATGTCAGTCCTGCGCCGACCGAAACGGAGTGTAGATCGAACTCGTTCGAATATGAGCCGCAGGCTCATAAAAAAACAGAATCGGCTTCATGCCGATTCTGCTTTTTTTAAGCGTGCGCGAGAAGATTCGAATCGATAAAATTATAAGAAACCCGGTAAAATCAATAGTTTGGGAGAGCCTCTGATTCAAAAGACACGGGTGAGACACGATGGTTTACATAACATTATGTCTCGTTCTTTATTTACAGACCTTCGGGTCTGTTTTTTTATGTCTTTTTTATGAGTTCTCCGGAAAGAACGGAAAGAGCGTCTTGAAACTGACAATTCTTTGGCTCTAAATATATACCGATATATAACTCTACGTTAGTGCGCAAAACCAAAATATTACAAAATAATTGGCTTATAAGCTAAGGCCTTATCAACAACTTCTTCCGGTGTGTTTTCTTCATAAAAAATATAATTAGTGACTTCCGGATCTATTACATTCTTTTTTAATAATTTTATCATTTCATCAATTTCTTTTTCAGTGCCTTGACATTTCATTATTTTGTCAACCAGCAAAATCAGTTCATCTCGTGTCATTTCTTTCCCTCATCATTTAGGAATACCAAAATATTCTTAGCTAACTTATCTTCCGGTATAACGCTCCGTTGTTCTTTCCGGCAAACGAAAAGTTATAGATTGTTTTTAATTCTCCGTTCTTGATAGTTATTCAGTGCAGACCATAGTCTTGTTCATTAACTAATGCCAAGCATTGTGGCGTAATGTAGACTTTCTGCTTTACCTTGTCGTAACGTGTATTGGCAGGACGGTACTCTACTTCCGTATACGGAGCTAATTTTTTTACGTATCTTGCCAATGATTCATATACCTTCGTTACGCAATCCGGCCTTTTAATCAGATTGCCATCCGCATCATAATAGTCTGAAATACAGTAAATTCGGGACCTCGTTATAAATCTCTGCTTACTGTCTATGAATGAAAAATCGGCTTCGATAATTGTGATTCCGCTTGCATTATATCCGTTAACCACATGCTCTTTGCCACCCAGTTGCTCAGTTTCTATTTCACCAGCTTCAGGAACATGAAAACAATACCTCCTGTTTTCTTTCGAAATCACATCAGATGAATAGCCTCGCTTCAAATCATCATCACTAAAGGGTATTATTTCACACCCCAACTCAATAGCCTTTTGAGCCAAAAGAAAAAAGCTATCGTATTCCATGTAATAATTTATCTGCTTTCCCATAAACTGTAACTCTCCCGCAAGTTAATGATGATGCCAACATTATGTTCCGATATAGCGCTCCACTGTTCAGCTCCAAAAATCAGAATTGACCGAGCTCTTTAGAGCGAGGGATGCTTCTTGACCGCCAGGTCAAGAAGATGGACTCAGCTCAACAAATTGCGATTTGCTTAACCATATATACTGAAAGTTATCCTTGCACATGTAACAGATAAAAATCATCCGCATATATTCGCTCTCCCTGCACATATGGGATCAGGTTTTCCTTATTCCACCGTTGCATTCTCGGTGCAAACCACTCTTGCTTACTCCACTGTTCATAATGAATTCCGAGACAATCTAACAAGGTAAGTACAAAACAGGCATCTAACACATCGTAACGGATCGTACCGCCTGTATTCCGATATCCTTCTGCCATTTGTTGCCTACGCGCCAATGATCCGCCGATATTTCCAAACAGAACAGCAAGATCATACATCGGATGTCCCATACCGAAAAAAGAAAAATCAATAGGCACAAGCCCATCCGGTGTTTGCAAGATATTCGATGCAGACAGATCCCCATGGATCATCTGAAATTCATCCTGCACGTTTTCCAATACAGCTCCGGCATGATCACAGCACTTTTGCATGATTAAAGAATACTCGTTGCTTAATCCCAGATTTTCCAGTGCCTGAAATCTCCTTTTCGTGCATTCGCAATGTTGCTTTCCATAGGTTTTTACCGGTGATACCCGGAATCCCTTTGCCTTCTGATGCAAACGCGCAAGCATATCACCTATCTGATAGCAGATCGCATCATTCAACTCAAGCTTGTCTAACGATTCGCCATCCAACCATTTCGAAACCGTAACATATGTACCATTCTGTAACTTTGTAATGAGTTCACCATAACGGTTTTCAACTGCTTCGCGTATCTGCATGCTCTGTTTCTTTAAGTAGGCTTGAAAATCAAGTTCTGACTTATATATCTCGACACGATCAACACCGTCGTAAAAAAACTCTGCTGAAAACCCCTCTGTCGGCTCATGTATTTGCAGCAAATACTCGTTTCCCACGCGATAGGTCAGATTCTCATTGTGTCTCAGCAATTCTATTTCTGTCGCTGTTATATTGTAATGAGCTAACGCTTCTAAAGCTTTTTGTCTGTATTCTATCGTCATAAGTATTACCTTAAACCGAATACCCCAAGTTAATATCAAATGGAGAAATCAGCAATTTTTGCAAATCTTTATTGTAATTATCGAAAAAGATTTTTATGGCCTTGCCATAGTTTTCTTTCGTATCAAACTCCCAGTATGAATAATACTTAACGCACTTTACAACCTTGGTTAACTCCCTCGGAGACTCGCCAAGCTCGACTCCATCTATGGTATAGAATCTCTTGAAATACTTGAGTGATATGCAGCCTTCACATTTAAACTGATTTGCGGTCATTTCCTCGATCTTAGCTTCGAATTGCTCGAGTTTATCGGGCTTTACCTGAAAGAGTTTCATCTCAATAAATGTCTTTTTCATTATGCATCCCTCTGATTACTTTTTCATTTATATTCCGGTATAAAACGCTAAGCTTTGGTTATTACAGCAATAGCGCATGGCATGCGCCCGTCGACCACATGATACTCTACTCCGGTATATCCCTTCTCTTCAAAAAATTTCTTGTAAGAATCCAGGTTAAACTGTCTCTTGAAATCTGCTCCAAGCAAAGTAATGAACTTAACCGCTGCTGTTCCCGTTCCCTTTGACATATTGATATAAGTCGGAATGATGATCTCACCTCCCGGCTTAACTACCCTTTCCAATTCATGAAGTGCCTTCTCCGGGTCAGGCAACAAATGGATCACGTTACCTGCAACCACTTTATCAAAGCGGTCATCTTTGCATTTGATATTTGTAATATCAGCTTTCTTGAAAACAGCATTCGGGTAATTCCGGCATTTCTTTGCTGCTCTCCGAAGCATTCCAGGTGCAAAGTCTGTTGCTATCAACTTCTTACACTTCTTCGCGATATAAATGCTGATTGCTCCGGTTCCGCATGCGCACTCCAGCACTTCATCTGTAGTGTCTATAAGCTCTGCAACCTTTTTCCCGGTACCGGTATATACCTTGCCGTTATAAATATTTTCAAATATGTCATATAAAGGTGAAATCTTATCCCAAAACATATCCTTAATCTCCTCAAAACCTATTTGAATAAAAATGGAAGTCACAGCAATCGCCACCGTACCCCAATGTTTTTGATCTGGAGAATCCTATCTTCCTTAACCCTCCGTACGTAACGTCATCAACATCACAGAATAGTGCGCACAGTTCCGGACATTCAAAATTGACACAGGCATCGTGCCACAGACATTTCGTAATAGTTATATCGTAGCAGCCTTTGCCCTTTGCTTGGGTGCTTTGTTGCAATTCAGTCGTTCTCATTATCTTAAGAAATACGGCTCTGTAAATATAAAAGAACCCCGGAATGATCTCCATCCCGGCTGTAGAAGCATGCTTTTTTGAAGCAACAATATCAATCATGTAATGGCGAAGGATCTTTACTCTCTCTTCGTCGGTAGTATATTCCCCAAGAACTTTGTATAGAGCAATTCGAGGAAGTATGGTCTGCTTTATGCTCATCAAATGTCATGCTCCATTTCTACTTTTTTCAGGGTCCCGGTAATATATACCGTTCCACATTGTATTCCGAAATAACTTACTATCGCATCATCTCGACAACCTGAAATTTGCCTATTTACTATTCTGTTTTACCTCATCCATTTCTGCAATAAGCTCGTCTAAAGGACGATATTCCCCGCCCCACCATTCAAAGACGTGCATACCTTCATCTTCAAGCACAGATTCAGTAAGTGTCATATCTATTCCAAGTTGCTTAAGCAAACCTTCTCTGTCCACAGCCTGATAATCAAACGGAAGTAATTTGCAGAATTCTTTGTATGAAACCCCACATACAACCTGATGAACTCCAAGTGAGGCTATTGCTGCCAGGCACCTCTCACATGGGGCACAGCTTGTGTAGACTACAGACTTTTCTAAAATGTCGTCTGTATACTTATTTGCACATTTATGAACAAGATTAAATTCTGCATGACCAAAAATCTTCTTTTTATAATCAGCATTATTCTCAGCTTCTTCCAGAATTTTGCCGTCACAAACCAATACCGCACCAAAAGTGTCAAACCCTTTTTTACCTGCGCTTATCGCTAATTCGTAGCACCTTTTCATATATTTCTCATTTATATCAATCATATTCCGTTTCTCTGCCAATTTTTTTCCTCCAACTCCTCTGTAAATCCCGGGATTGCTTCCTGCCACTTGTTAAGCCAGTAAAGCTGACCATCTATAAAACCTGCATCTATGCAGTCCACTCCATATATCTCAAGAATTGTAGCCTGCAGTTGAAAATGCCTGATTGCAACCCAATACGGAAAAGAAAGAATTTCCTCACGGCTCAACTTATGATAACCTACATATCGCGAAAGAAATTCCCGATACACTACCTTAGTAAGCTCAATATCTTCCTGCTTCAGATTAAAATAATCCGTCATGTCACACATAACCATGACATCGAACATAACCGGAGCCTTGCAAGCAGTATCAAAATCCACAAGATAAATCTTCCCATCCTCATTCTGCAACAGGTTCCCCTTGTGAAGATCTCCGTGGCAATTCCCCTGCGGAAGATTTTTAACCTTATCCCACAAACGCTCTCCCAGTTCCTCATACTCTTTGATACGTGGATATTTCTTTTTACGAAGGAACTCAATATATCGACCTATAAAGAATTCTTTGTCGCGGTAGACAAGCTCCGAGGGATACTCCTCCATCAATTGATGAAATCTGCCGACAAGCCTGCCTACTTCGGATGCACATTTTTCATGTTCCGGCTCGTCCCCGGCGATGAATTCCATGAGAACAATCAGTTTCTTCTCCCCGTCAATTTCAGTTTCAAAGAAGGCTTCCACGCTATTTGTAAGTATCGTTTTAGGCACCGGGAATCCATTTTTTTCCAGGTATCTCATAATGGATGCAGACTGTCTTGCTGTATCCGAAAAAGCAGATCCAATAACCTTAAGCAGATACTTAGACCTTCCATTGACAATATATGTAGTGGTGCCGCCTTCTCTTAAGAATTCCAAAGACGGGGATTCTATTCCGTAATTCAATGCCAATATATCTTGCAAAGTCTTTTCATCCATGATTGTTATTCCTATTGTAACTGCCTAAAATAGATTACATTATTGTCGGGATCGTAAAAACTCCTGAATTTTTCTTTTTCGAGAGGATACGGAATCAGATTTGCGCACCACATCATATGTGTTCTCTCATCTGTGATCCACGTCTTGATCACATCAAAATCATCGTCGAGATCAAATGCTCTTATTTTCATTTCTTCTTATCCTTTTATACTGAAATATATTCTTACAACCGAAATGCTTTTTCTGCCAAAGCAACCGTCTCTTCTATTGTTCTGTTTTCGTCACGTAGGATTGTAGTAAAGCCGGAATTCTTGAACTCCTCGTATGTCTCTTTTGAATTGATCAATTCAAGCCCTTTACGGTAATTCTGCATAGCATATTCCGGGTCAGGTTCATCCAAAATCAGCTTATAGAGAAATTGTTTTTCAGGATCCGGCCGTTCAAAAAATCTCCGCACAGAAATCATTGGATCTGCAAGCATTACAAGTGTATGCTCCACGGGTGCTATTTTCTTCAAAGTCGCAATGCTGATATTTGTATCAACAAATACAGGTTTCCCCTGATTGCAGATTATCGGAAGCATACGCAGTTCCAATATTTCACATTCTTTTTTCACCCCGTCTATCCAGGCTTTATACTCCTGTGGCGATCTTCTGATAAAATCATGCCAATCCTCAAGATCTCTGGTGTAGGTTAAGCAGGGAAATTCGCCTGCATCCAGTGTTTCCGGATAATTATCATGGTAATTCTCTTCGCAGGCGATACCGCTATGTCTTTTGGCCAACTCTTTTACCATTGTGGATTTACCGGCATATGCTGTGCCTATGATAAAATATGCATTTTCAAAATAAGTCTTATCACTCATATTTCAAGTTCCCAATTATCTTCAAGGAATCTATTTCAAATTCTCCCACTCATCACGCGTGATCATACAGGTGTATTCCCCGGATGTAAAAGTGTCATTTGGAAGCCAGAACATCATTGTTATTTCTCTATCACCGGCATACTCATGTATTTCATTTTCATCGCCTATGCGGATAGGTCTTAGTGTCAATCGTTTTGTTTTTATCTCCATTTGTAGTATCCCGTTCGGTCAGTAGTCAGTTATGCTGTAATTCAATCTAAAGATTGGCATTCTATTGTTTTCATCATTTCACAGAATCCGTTACGCTCATAGAAACGCATCCCATCAACATTCCCGGGAAAGACCTGTGTGCGTATGAAATCCACTTTATGTTCTTTTCCATAGTCCTTTGCCGCACGTATAAGAACTGCTCCGATTCCGTTATTTCTCATATCTTCTCTAACACACAAATCCTGAAGATACACAACGCTTTGTGGTTTCAGACATGAAACCTTCTTCTGCTGAAGAATCATAACATGTACAAATCCTATTGCTTTTCCTTCAATATCCGCCACAAGAATTTCTTGATTATCACTTTCAAAGATAGTTTGAAAAAACTCTGTAGTTTTTTCTCCTATCACAAAATGCTCAGGCTGATATCTGACTCCGTCCTCTTCTAAAGCTAAATAAAGCTCTCGAAGTGCTCCTATATCATTGTTTGTTGCTTTTCTTATTAGACATTGCATCATCATTGTCCCCTATAGTCGTATATCCTGAAATATAAAACGATTATATCATAATGTTTTCCGCATCTCCGAGGCACAAAAAAAGCAGGACATTATGTCCTGCCTGAAAACTAAGCGTGCGCGAGAAGATTCGAATCGATAAAATTTTAAGAAACCCAGTAAATTCAATAGTTTGGGAGAGCCTCTGATTCAAAAGACACGGTTGAGACACGATGGCTTACATAACATTGTGCCTCGTTCTTTATTTACAGGCCTTCGGGTCTGCTCGCGGAACAGAACTAAAGCTCTTTGGAAAATTCTTCCGGGATATCTTACGATCAACAATATTTTTAACTCATATAAGAGCATCTTGAAACTGATAATTCTTTGGCTCTAAATATATACACTGATCAACGTATCTTTTTATATATATGTCAGAACCGACAGGAAGAACCACCATGCAATCCTTCTCTTTTAGGAAATTAATGATTTCTGGTAACGCATTCATTTTTGAGTAGTACTCGCTTGAACGGTATGGTCCATAGAAAACCTTCTTTCCCAATACATATCCGATTGCTGCGGAGGCCCTCCATCTTTCACCGCTCAATTGACTGAGTTTCCTATCATATCGAGGTTCTGTAAGAACAAATGCTTTAGCAATCTGTTCAAACGATTCCGAAACGAGTCCTTTTTTCAACCCATTTTCGATAGCCTTTTTGACAACCAGATTTTTGTATTTTTCATAATAAGGTTCGATATTCCAACCAAAATCATTAAGTTTATCAACATCTGACTTCTGGTCATCTATATAGATTACCAAATTATCTTCAGGTTTGATTTTTCCTCCAAGCAAATATGAAAGATACATACATCCTTGCATATACTCACTGATCAAGCCATAAGATTTTCCGGTTTCAAAAAACTGATCAGAATAATACCAATAATCCTCCATTCCATTACTGAAACGGGACCATCCTTGAATTACAGAGCTGCATTTGGACGAATCAATTCTAATTTTCATATTTTTTTAATCGCATATTTTGCATACTATTTTCCGGTATATCCTGGCAAATATATTCCGGTATTGTGTTCCAGTTATTATCACAACAAATCAGAATTTATATAAGAGTATAACCTCTGAACCCGCGCGCGGAATAGTACGAATCCGCCCCGTTATGGAATGTGAAAACCGTTCCGTAACGTCGTTCGCAGAATAATGCACCGCCCTTGTCGCGAATATCATCCGGCGTAGTGATCCAACTTGACGTTTTCAAATCAAATTCCCCGAGACTTTGCAGTCGGCGATAGAGTTCCTCCGTCATGATTAAAACGCCGATTTCTTTTGCTTTCCATTCGGCGCTGCCTGACGGCGGGTTTTTAGCACGCCCCTGTAATGCCTTTTCGTCATAGCACAGGCTTCTGCGCCCAGAAGGGGACTCCTTTGCGCAGTCGCAGAAAATTAGCTTTCCCGTCTTTTCGTCATAGCCGATGGTATCCGGTTCTCCGCCGCTCTCCTCCATCCTTCTCAAAACGTCCATGGAGCCCGGATGCTCAAGCAAACGTTTCTCCACATCAAGCCAACTCAGTTCCATATGAAGATTCATATTATCCTGAAACCTCGCTTTTAATATTTCTAACATGGTTTCCCCTCCAATCCCCCGATTTGACATGCTTCAAGCAAGCGACAATTCATACAATGCTGTTTTATTGGAATCCCACGTCAGCCTTAATCTATATGGAATTGCTAATATCTGAAATGGCGCTCTCAATAAAATCACCTCCACAAATCCCGATTTGTCATCGTCTATAAAACTGAAAATTAAAGTGTGCGATAGTATGGGCAAATATTCTCATAATGCCCATCCTTCATCCTAAATCCGCCAGGGATAGTTCCAAGTTGTACAAAGCCAAGTCTCTCATATAAATGTCTTGCATGGATGTTGCTCTCTACTACAGCATTGAATTGTAATACTCTAAACCCGATATCTTTCGCTTTGCGCAAACAATCACTTACAAGTTTTTCTCCGATATGCCGCCCTCTACACTTAGAATTTACCGCATAGCTCGCATTACATATATGCCCACATCTACCAACATTATTCGGATGCAATATATATAAGCCTACTATCCGGCCATCATCATCTGCTACACCGGTATAGCTCTGTGATTCAAAGAATTCCTTCCCTGATACAGGATCAAGAAAGTCTTCCTGCGGAAAAGCTATTCCAGCTTCAACAACCTCATTCCAGATGTCTATCATCTGCTGGAGGTCTTTTTCCTCATACTTTCGAATTATCATTTTTGATACACCTCGTCAATTATGCTGAAATATAAAACGATTATATCATAATGTTTTCCGCATCTCCGAGGCACAAAAAAAGCAGGACATTATGTCCTGCCTGAAAACTAAGCGTGCGC
>JNKP01000001.1 GCA_000702085.1 Lachnospiraceae bacterium P6A3 | reverse complement strand
GGAGGATATTTGAGAGGAGCTGTCCTTAGTACGAGAGGACCGGGATGGACGGACCACTGGTGCAGCTGTTGGGGAGCAACCCCATGGCAGCGTAGCCAAGTCCGGCAGGGATAAACGCTGAAGGCATCTAAGCGTGAAGCCCCCCTCAAGATGAGATATCCCTACCATAAGGTAATAAGACCCCTTAGAGAGTATGAGGTAGATAGGAATGGTGTGTAAGAGCAGTAATGCTCTCAGCTGACATTTACTAATAGGTCGAAGGCTTATCCTGTTGTTGCCAAGATGGATGATTTGATTAGTTCGGATTCGGTTTTGAAGAAGCAAAAATTCCCTGTTTACAGGGATTTTGTTTTATAATAAACTAGTTTTTGTGGCTGGTTTAAATATTCCTCGATAGCTCAGTCGGTAGAGCATTCGGCTGTTAACCGAAGTGTCGTAGGTTCGAGTCCTACTCGGGGAGCTACCAAATAAATATGGTGCCATAGCCAAGTGGTAAGGCATGGGACTGCAACTCCCTGATCGGCGGTTCAAATCCGTCTGGCACCTCTCAGGATACACTCGTTACCGGGTGTATCTTTTTTTGTTTTCATGTTAATGTTTAAGTGACCGGAGGCTTTATTTCTTCGTCATTACAGATGTAACGGAGAAATTTTTATGAGGATCAAAATATGAAGAAAATTTCTGTTTTCACAAAGATATTGATAATACTTTTTCTTATTATCATTATCTTTTTCATAGTTATTCCTTTATTCATGAAACTTTCCCAAAAACATGAAAATGTCGACAGTCAGGATCTTTATGATAATGAGACTGATGATATTACAGACGGGACTGTCACCGGTAATCCTATTGAGTATACTGCACAGGCTGAGGTGCCGGAATATATTGCAAACCGTGGGATCATCCTGCTCGGAACGGATTATGATTTCATCGGAGGCAGATTACACAGCAGATACGATACCAATGGAGAACGGCTTTGGGCTGATGGATACATCTGTGACTGTGATCTGAAGGTTGAATCTTCCGACGAAGAATTCCATGAATTCTGCAACCGTTTTTCTGAATTTGGAGAGATAAGGTATACAGATGACGGATACGGTGAAGTCTGTATTGTAAGGATTCCTTACTATGCTTATCCTGATGTCAGGGAATGGGAGATAGATATAACCAGATCGTGCACCTACCCCTTCAATGCTTCCGAAGGAGGCATGTGGGTCACTGAGGAGGCTTCTTGTTTGGTGCCGATCTATTATGATCCCTCAGGAAAATATATCTTTGTGATAGGAAATTCAACTCTCGACAGTGAGTATTTTCTGTACTGCCTTGAACCCAGTTTGACTTCTGTGGATATTTATTCTTCAGACTTCGGTAATGAAATTGAGTATCATTCTGACGATGCCGGAGAGGTAAGAGCATTTGTTGATGCAATCCATGAACTTAGGCTTACGGAAGTGGAAGAAGCCCGCCCGGAACTGGCTATGGCAGAAAATTATACGGTACTGTCGTTTACGGATAAAAACGGATATACGAATGAATACACTATAGTCGGGCGGTATCTTATACACGGGGAAGATGTATATTATGTGGATAATCCCGATGGACTGCAGGTGCTTATCGGATTTGTTGAAACTCTGCCCGAACCGGAAGAATCTTCCGAATTACCTGAAAATGACGAAGAATAATCGGTTATAACGTGTATTTCAAGACTCCCGGGGTTACTTCCGGGAGTTTTTAGTCTATGAAAAACCCGAAAATATGGTATAGTAAATAAAGTTTGTTTGGGGACTCGCTATGAAAACCATAAATATCGTCGGTGACAATTATTTCGGAAAATGGAATAAGACAAGAACCGCCTGCAGATCCGTTGTGATAAAAGACGGGAAAATGCTTTTATCATATGAGACAGGGACGGACCAGTGGATGCTCCCCGGCGGAGGCCTGGAAGCGGATGAAGATGAGAAGGAATGCGTCATCAGGGAAACCGCGGAAGAGACAGGCTTTGTGATAAAGCCTTCCGAATGTCTTCTTGAGATTGATGAGTATTATGAAGACTGGAAATGGGTCAACAGATATTTCTTCGGAGATATCACGGGGGAGACGGAGCAAAATCTGACGGAGAGGGAGATCGAAGTCGGAATGGAACCAAGGTGGAAGTCTGTTGAAGAGATCATTGAAATCTTTTCAAAGCATGCGGACTATGCGGCTACCGATGAGATGAGGCGCGGCATGTATCTGAGAGAATATACTGCGCTGAAAGAATTGTTGTAAATATACAGGAGTATTAAATGAACGTAGAAGCATTAAGTTGTCAGTGTTGCGGAGCACCTCTTAAATTAGGTAATTCCGTATGTACATGTGATTATTGCGGTACTACCAACATTGTCAGCGGAAGTACCGGCAAATATATTGATCTGCTTAACAGAGCAAATAAGCTCAGGCAGCAGTGTGAGTTTGACAGAGCCTTCAGAGTGTATGATGAGATTCTTGCGGAGAACGGATCATATGTTGATGTATTGTGGGCTCAGACTCTCTGCGAGTACGGAATAGAATATGTTCAGGATCCTACATCCGGCAAGTACATGCCTACGCTTCACAGAATTAAGGATGAAAGTATCTTAAATTCCGAATCATTTACCGAAGCTGTGAGCATGGCAGACGATGCTCAGAAGGAAGAACTGAAAAATGCCGCAATGGAGATTGCAAAGATCCAGGATGACTATCTGAACATTGCCGCCGGAGAGAAGCCTTATGACGTTTTCATTTGTTATAAGGAAACGGATGAGGAAACCGGAGAGCGTACCGCTGACAGCGACATTGCCCTTAAGCTTTACGAAAAACTTGTAAGCTACGGTTTAAAGGTTTTCTTTTCCAGAGTTACTCTTCAGGATAAGCTGGGTGTAAATTACGAGCCTTATATATTTGCGGCATTAAAGAGTGCCACTGTCATGGCGGTTATAGGTACAAAGGCTGATTATTTCAGTGCTGTATGGGTCAGAAACGAATGGGCAAGATTTTATAAGCTAAGAGAGTCAAATGATCGTAAGCTTATGTTCTTTGCATGCAATGATATAGAGGATCTTCCACCGGTGTTTAGGCAGAAGCAGGCACAGCTCCTTACCGAACCCGATGCAGTACTTAATATGGCTGAGAACATCAGGGATTATGTGCTTAAAATAAAAGGTGAAAAAAAAGAGGTTGTTTCAGCAGTATGCCCGAATTGCTATAAAGTAATTCCCTTGGATCCTTCTAAAGAAGCTGCCATCTGCCCTCAGTGTAAAAAGCCTTTTATAGTGGCCGGTGCCATGATCATGAACGATGCAGAGCTGTTTGTGAGAAATAGGATCAAATGCCCATTCTGCGGAAGAGAGCAGGAACGCAATAAATACGGATGTATATACTGCCATAAGGAAATTCCTGTGTGAGAATAATAAAGGCGGCTTCGATATCGAAGCCGCCTTTTTGCGTATTCGTAATTTATTATGCCAGTACAAGCTGGACTACGATAACAACTACTGCAAGAACCGATAATACAATGCCGCTGATCCTAATCCTCTTGATCTGAGCGGGATCGTCGCGGAATTCTTTCTTAACAGAAAGCTGAGGTGCGATGGCCATAAAGAGACCGAGTATGAGAATGATGATAACAAGCATTTTAAATCCTCCGTTATGTTCTGTTGATTCGTGGTATCAATTACCCCCAAATGCCATTTTATCATGAGAATATAGAAACTCCTATAAAAAGTTGAGTTGTAATTCGAAAATTATGTCACGGTCGAATTGTATGATATTACTGTGAGAATAATACAAAATTGCCAAAAATTCCGTGGAAACTCGTCTTTTATTGTGAAAGATTACCGATTTGTGATAAAATAATTACGTCTTTTAAAGACAAAATCTTTTAAAGGAGATACGTAATGGCTAAGGAAATGGTAGCTATGATCCTCGCCGGCGGGCAGGGATCAAGACTTTATGCGCTGACTGATAAGCTGGCTAAACCGGCTGTTCCTTTCGGCGGAAAGTATCGAATCATTGATTTCCCGCTTTCAAACTGTGTTAATTCCGGCATTGATACCGTCGGTATCCTCACACAGTACCAGCCCCTCGTTCTTAATGAATATATCGGACACGGACAGCCCTGGGATTTGGACAGGCTTCACGGCGGCGTTCACGTCCTTCCTCCATATCAGAAGGCACAGGGTTCCGACTGGTACAAGGGAACCGCAAATGCTATATATCAGAATCTTTCTTTCCTCCGCAGATATGATCCCGAGTATGTAATAATCCTCTCCGGTGACCAGATCTGTAAGCAGGATTATAATGACTTCCTTGAGTTCCACAAAGCAAAGGGAGCAGACTTTTCCGTAGCCGTTATGGAAGTGCCCTGGGATGAAGCAAGCCGCTTCGGTCTCATGGTTACGGATTCCGACGGACGCATAAGCGAATTCCAGGAAAAACCCAAGGAGCCCAAGAGTAATCTGGCTTCAATGGGTATCTATATTTTCAATTTCGATGTTCTTGAGAAGTATCTTGAAGCTGATGAAGCAAATCCGGAATCATCCAACGATTTCGGAAATGACATTCTGCCCGCACTTTTACGCGACGGAAAGAAGATGTTTGCATATCGCTTCAACGGATATTGGAAGGATGTAGGAACCATCTCATCTCTCTGGGAAGCAAATATGGAGGTTCTTAATCCCGAGAGCAGCGGAATCAATCTTTTCGATGATGACTGGAAGATCTATTCAAGATCTTCGGGTAAGGCCGCCCAGTATATTGCGGAAGGTGCAGTTGTAGATAATGCCATGATCACAAACGGCTGCCGTATCTTCGGTAACGTCAAGCACTCAATCCTGTTTGCGGGCGTTGAAGTTGAAGAAGGCGCTGTTGTTGAAGATGCCGTAGTAATGGGCAATGTTAAGATAGGTGCGGGTGCAAGGGTCTATCACTGCATAGTCGGTGAAGATGCCGTTATCGGTGCAGGTGCCGTTGTAGGCGAACATCCCGAACCCGGCAATGAGAAAAATGTTGCAACGGTAGGCCCCGGCGTTAAGATCGGGAAGAACGCGTGTGTAGGCGGAACCGCCATGGTCAAGGAAGATGTTGAGGAGGGCGGAAAATGCTGAAGAATAAACATGATGCAATGGCAATTATTTTTGCCAACAGCTATGACAATGAGGTTCCCTCACTTGTAAACGAACGTCTGATGGCATCGATTCCTTTTGCTGGAAGATACAGGCTGATCGACTTTACTCTTTCATCACTGGTTGAATGCGGTATCGATAATGTATCGATAATCGTTAAGAAGAATTACAGATCTCTTATGAGACATCTGGGAAGCGGAAGACCCTGGGACCTTGTGAGGAAGAACGGCGGTCTTAATATCGTTCCTCCTTATGCGGAAAAAGGAATAAAGGTTTACAACGGCCGTGTAGAGGCGGTTGCAAGCATAGTTGAATTCCTCAAGGCCTGCAAAGAGCAGTATGTCTTCATGACAGATTCAAACATCGCTTACAATTTTGATTTTGCGGATATGATCCGTGCACATCAGGAGAGCGGTGCGGATGTGACCATCGCGTATAAGAACGAGCCCATCCCTTACGGATTCATGAATCTGCAGACAACCCAGACCACAGACCTGTATTACACATTCGATATGGACGGAGATAAGATCACTCAGATCAATACGAATTCCAAAGAGTACGGACCTCAGAATCTTTCCATGAATCTGTATCTGATTGAGAGAGAAAAGCTTATCGCTCAGATCGAAAGAGCATATGCTCAGGGACATGTATTCTACGAGAGAGACGTTCTTGCTCCCATGCTCGGAACAGATAAGATCTGCGGTTATGAGTTCAAGGGTTATTCGGCAAGAATTACCGATATGGTAAGTTACTTCGATGAGAATATGAAGCTTCTCAATCCCGAGAATCTCAATGCTCTCTTTGACGGCTTCCATGTATATACCACCGTAAGAGACGATAACCCTGCCAGATACTGCTCCGGATCCAAGGTATCCAATTCACTGATTGCGGACGGATGCGTTATCGAAGGTGAAGTCGATAACTGTGTACTCTTCAGAGGAGTTCATGTCGGCAAGGGAACACGTATCAAGAACAGCATCGTGATGCAGGATACGGTGATCGCCGGTAATTGTGATATCGAATACTGTATCATGGATAAGGAAGTCAATGTGGCTTCCGGCAAGTCCATAAGGGGAGACAAGACATTCCCCGTATTTGTACCTGCGTACAAGAAGATCCTTTGATAAGTAAATAAGTTCTTACGGGTCTTCCCCCCGGGAAGGCCCGTTTTATTAGGAATAGCGGATAAGGAGGTAAGCATGGCTGAGAGAGACTGTACCAAAGAGATAGCGGAATTAAATGAAATAGTTGCAAAATATGACAACATTGTCTTTTTTGGCGGAGCCGGTGTTTCAACGGAAAGCGGCATTCCGGATTTCAGAAGCGTGGACGGTCTGTATAATCAGAAATATGATTATCCTCCCGAAACCATTCTGTCACATACCTTCTATGTAAGACACACGGCGGAATTCTATAAATTCTACAGGGACAAGCTGATCATAAAAGGTGTAAAACCGAATGCAGCTCATTTAAAACTGGCCGAGCTTGAAAAGGCAGGTAAGGTCAGAGCGGTCATCACACAGAACATAGACGGACTGCATCAGGCTGCGGGCTCGAAGACTGTTCTGGAACTTCACGGATCGACTTTAAGAAATTATTGCATTAAATGCGGTGAGTTTTATGATATAGATTACATCGCGGATTCTACCGATCCCGTTCCGAAGTGTTCGAAGTGCGGCGGAGATATCAAACCGGACGTCGTTCTCTATGAAGAAGGTCTTAATATGGAGACTCTTCAGTCGGCGGTTCATTATATATCCAATGCACAGGTGCTGATCATCGGCGGAACCTCTCTTGCGGTATATCCCGCAGCGGGACTTATAGATTATTTCAAGGGCGATAAGCTTGTTGTTATCAACATGGCACCCACCGCCAGAGATTCGGGAGCGGATCTTGTAATACCCGCACCCATCGGAAAAGTTTTTTCACAGATCAATATTTGATCTGAATAAAAGTTTTGGAGGAAGTATTAATGTCTGAATCACGCGGACCTGTGGCACCCAAAGACCCCACTGCCAAAAGACCGTTTTATTACGTAATGAGAGATAAGGATATCTGTGCATCTCCCATGCCCGACGGCAAGGGAATCCAGTATATCTTTGAAAGCGACGGAAGACTTAAGGCAAGCGCAAAGCTTGTGGGAAGCGTCGAAGACGAAGATATGCTTAAGGAACTTGATACCGTGGCGGGCTTTCGTAAGCAGATACACAGCATCGGCGTCTCCGTTCAGAAATCGGGAGAGCCTGTTAATGTTAAGTTCTGTTTTCAGATGTATGGCGTGAAGGATCCTTATAATTCCGGAACGACTCTTTCCATGGACATCGATTCCGACGGAATGGAAATGGTAATGGATCTGTCGAAGTATGAGTGGTCGGATGATGACAATGTTCCCGGGCAGATTCGTTTTGAATTTCCCGAAGGCGGTATCATGGCGAAGGCATCCGTATGCTTTTATCTGAATGACGGATATACAGCACCTGTTCAGAAGGATGATAAGGAAGTTGATACCGGAAGCGCAGATTACAAGAAGATGATCGGAAAGTCTCTGATGCAGCTCGGTAATGTACACCGCATCAAGAAGGCTCTTGAGAAAGCACGTAAGGGAGAGAGAACCGAAGTCGCATTTATCGGAGGCTCCATTACTCAGGGTGCGGGAGCCATACCCATCAATGTTAACTGCTATGCATATAATGCATTCAAAGGATTCTGTGATTTAGCGGGCAAAGGATATGAAGACAACATCGGATATACAAAGGCCGGTGTGGGCGGAACTCCTTCCGAGGTAGGAATACTCCGTTATGCTCATGATGTTCTGGATGACGGAAAGAAAGCTCCCGATGTGGTCGTCGTGGAATTTGCGGTTAACGATGAAGGTGATGAGACTAAGGGAGAGTTCTTCGATTCACTGGTAAGGAAGATTTACAACTCTCCTCAGAAGCCTGCGGTAATCCTTCTGTATTCCGTATTCGTAGACGGATATAATCTTCAGGACAGATTAAAGTGTGTGGGTGAGGCATACAAACTTCCGATGGTCAGCATCAAAGATGCGGTTTACGATCAGTTCTATTTAAGCTCCGATGAGGGCGGCGTCGTAAGTAAGAACAGATTCTTCTATGACATGTACCATCCTACGAATGTGGGACACCGCATTATGGCGGACGGACTTATCAATCTGTTTAAGGCAGCGGATGAGGCCAAAGATCCGGGTGATGCGGACATAACCGGAATCACACCTCCCAAGGGCGGAGAATTTGAAAACGTATATCTCGTAAACAGATATAACATAGATTCATGTCCTGCCGTATTAAGTTACGACATCGGAGCTTTTACGGGTGAAAGCAATGAGCTTCAGATGGTTGAACGCGATCTGGATATGAAAGGCACTCCCGAGTTTAAGGGCGACTGGTTCTATGATGGAAAGGGAGATACAGATGCAGTGTTTAGGGCACGTATCAAATCTTCCGTAATACTGGTAGGCTATATGGATTCCGCAGATCCCGGTGTGGGAATTGCAGAAGTTTATATCGATGGGGAAAAAGTTTTGACCATAGATCCTCACATAATCGGATGGCAGCACTGCAACGTGCTCATAGCACACAGAGGAGGCCCGGTTAAAGAGAGGGATGTGGAGATCAGAATAACCGATAAGAGTAAGAGATTTACTTTCTTCGGATTCGGAATAGTCGATTAATAAGCGGACATAAAAAAAGGACGGTTCCCGGAAGGGAGCCGTCCTTTTGGTTTGAATTATTTAGAATGTTTTGTCGATGAGTTTCATTGCAGCGTCTTCGCCGAAGTTATATTCGCGGATATGCTTAAGAATGTTTTTCTCATTATATTCTTCCACTTCGGTCTTCATGAATTTGCAATACTTTTCCCAGTATCTGCCGTCTTCATAAAGAATCTGTGCGGCATCCGGATATACTTCGTATATGAGATCGTCGGGAGGGTTTGCAAGGCTCAGGTCATATGCCGCAATCCACTTGTCGGGGAATGAGAAAGCAAATACCAGATACCATACGGTTACAAATACGGTTATGATCCTGAAATAATGAATGCCTTCTTTGAAGATTCCCGCGATGAGGATAGTGGTCCAAACAGCCAGTACCACCAGGAGCCAGAGAACATATACTCTTAAGTGGGACAGACCGTATACCTTCACATAGAGGTACATTCTGAGAGCGGATGATGCGATCATTACATATGTGCAGAGACTGATGATAACAAGTATTGCCTTGAGGACTTTGTTATCTGCAAAGTGCTTCTTGCAAAATGACACGAGTGCCAGATTTAAAATAGTGACTGCGAGAAGCTGATAGAATCCTTCGTGTGCATATTCCGCATAAGTATAGCCTCCGGGAAGTTCCATCTTTCCTACGAGATATACAAACTGGATTCCGCTGAAAAGGAGATATACGAGTGCGATAAGGCTGTTGAAGGTAATTGCTACAACGGCATCAAGTTTCTTTCCTTCTTTTTTCTGATAGAAATTCTCTGCGGGAAGGCATGCGGTCCAGGCATAAAAAGCAAGGAAGGAAAGGAAGAATTTGAAGGGAACTCCAAGCCAGTCTTCGTCGAGTTCGGGAAGTTCGATGCAGGAAATAATATCATGGACTATGTCTCCGAAGACCATATCCGCGGATGCAAGAAGTGCGATGATGATCCAGAGAAGAGGGATTGCGATCAGGAGACCGATCATTACACTCTTGAAGGTCTTCTTTCCTTTGCTTTCCTCAGCAGGCGCTTCTCCTGCGGATACAGCCATGGCCTTTGCCTGTTTAGCAGCAGCGGCATCGGTAAAGGGCTTGGCAATGTTTGCGAGAGGAACTATAAAGAAATCTGCAAACTTAATGAGCATGGTGGTGATCTCTTTATCTTCCTGATTGGAGTAAAGCTTTAAGAGCAGGCATGTAAAGAGAAGAAGTATTCCCAGTCCGTTTCCCCACTGAAGATCGACGGAGGATGTAAGACACTTATCTATGGACAGCAGCATGAGGCTGATGCAATAGAATAACTTGATATCGATCTTGCCTTCGATGTTTCTGATAAGGCTTTTACCCATGCTCTTTGCATCCCATGCGAGGATGGCAAGGGTTGAAGCCATAAACAAAGGATAAGTTATCGATGCTCTGTTTCTGTATATGAACAGTATTGCAAGTGCCGCCCATATAAGGGCTTTTTTGAATGATCGTTTAAATCTGAAAAGTTCCATAATATTTCTCCTAAGCCTTAATTTCCTTTTTGATATTCCAGAAGATCCCCGGGCTGGCAGTCCAGTGCCTTACAAAGCTTGCAAAGTGTGTCTACTTTGATGGCTTTTGCTTTGCCTGTTTTAAGGATCGACATGTTGGCGAGTGTGATTCCTACCTTGTCCGCAAGCTCGCTCACGCTCATTTTTCTCCGGGCGAGCATTACGTCTATGTTGAATATGATCTTGTCTTCTTCCATAGCGTGCCCTCTTAGATTGTAAGTTCGTTCTCGGCCTGGATCTCGGAAGCCTTCTGTACGAGATGGGACAGTGCCGCACATCCTACCGAAACCGAGACACCGAGGAAATCGATGACAAGTGAGCCGAGAAGCATTCCCGGGTGACTCATGCCAAGGAATAAAAGAACGATATTTCCGAGGAAGAAAAATATGGTATCGCCGAGAGCGAGGTATGCCATCTTTTTAAGATAGGATGCATTCTCCGTGGAAAATGATCTGTCATTCTCGATATTGACCGCTATTTTCCATCCCATGACCAGAAAGATGTAGCAGGGAACTGCGGTGATCAGCAGGAAAACCATCCAGGGCGTAAACATGCAGGCTTCGTCATAGATGATGTCTCTGCCGAAGAGGGGGATGATTCCGAAGTATACGGCGCATACGCAGAATATTATTCCGAAGGCTGCAAACCCCAGCAGAATACCCTTGATCCATCCGGCCAAATTTTTCTGACTCATAATAACCTCCCTTGAAGGCTTATTGCCTTTCCTCGGACAATATAAACCCTAAATTATCGGATGTCAACACAAATTTATTGCAACACGATAAATTAATATCAAATCACGGGAATAATATATCGTTTTATGTATGCTTTTACGGTTGTGTTTTGAGTGAAAAAAGGGTATAAAAAGGGCGATTCTTCTTAATAAATGTTTTTTGGGAAGAAAAAACGCTTGATTTAAGGAACGGGGGATGATATATTGAAACTCCGTGATATATTTTCCTTGTTCGCACTATGGGTGCGAGCCAGAGACCAAAAGGAGGTAACAGCATGAAAAAGTATGAATTAGCTGTCGTTGTCAGCGCAATGATCGAAGACGACGCACGCACCGCTGTAGTTGATAAGTGCAAGGCACTTGTTGAGAGATTCGGCGGAAAAATCGCGGATGTAGAAGAGTGGGGCAAGAAAAAGCTCGCTTACGAAATCCAGAAGATGACCGAAGGCTACTACTACTTCATTCATTTTGAAGCAGAAGGCGATCAGAATTCAGAGATCGAGAGCCGCATGAGAATTATGGACGGCGTCATCAGATACTTATGCGTAAGACAGGACGAAGCATAAGGAGATAAACTTATGAATAAAGTTATTTTAATGGGCAGACTCACCAGAGACCCCGAGGTAAGCAGTTCAACTTCAGGCACGACTTTTGCCAGGTACAGTATCGCGGTGGACCGCAGGTTTAAGCGTGAAGGCGAGCCTGATGCGGATTTCTTCAATTGTACATCCTTCGGCAAACAGGCCGAGTTCGTAGAGAGATATCTTAAGAAGGGCACAAAAGTTGTTGTGACCGGAAGACTTCAGAATAACAACTATACGAATAAGGATGGCCAGAAGGTTTACGACGTTCGCATCATGGTTGAAGATGTTGAATTTGCTGAGAGCAAGAATGCTTCTTCCGAAGGTTCTTATAACTCAGGATCACAGTCCCAGGGTTCCGCAGCAGGCGGAAATGATTTCCTGAACATTCCCGACGGACTTGTAGAAGAGCTCCCATTCAGCTAACACGTTTTTAGTTTGCAGGAGGCAATCATGGCATATACCAAATCTGAGAGACCGGAAGGACCGGCCAGAAGAAGGGGCGGAATGCACGCAAGACGTAGAAAGGTGTGCGTTTTCTGCGGTAAGGACAACGTAATCGATTACAAGGATGCTAACAAGCTTCGTAAGTATATCTCTGAGGGAGGAAAGATCCTTCCCCGCCGTATCACCGGCAACTGTGCTAAGCACCAGAGAGAGCTTACCACCGCCATCAAGCGTGCTCGTCAGATGGCAATTCTTCCTTATACCCAGGATTGATCCCTTTTTTGATCAAAATAAAGGTATTGAAAGACCGGATATTTTATCCGGTCTTTTTCTTTGCAATCTGCGGTAATTTATGAAGTTTTAATTTGCAAGAATTGGGTATACGGAATATAATAATTTCAAGTAATTGTCTGACAATTCGGCTCGTTTCAAATGGCCGATTTTTTGTTCTTTTTTAGCTTTTTTGCTTTATCTGTTCGGCGTTTTGGCTTGTTAGATTCTTAAGTTCTTGGTTTTGCATCTCTTTTTTGTTAATTGATCGGATGGAACCGATTGATATATTGATTAATTAAGCGGAGGTGAAATTTATGGCGGCAAACAGTTCCAAGTCGCTAACGAGCGAGGGTAAGCTTACGTTTTTCAACAAGATGAGCACCAAGATTGCATTGGCATCAAGCGTTATCGTGTTGGTTGCCGTAGTCGTACAGGTGATCGTGGCTTCAAACAGATCATCGAAGGAGTTGGAGGATACATACCTCAACTACGCTCAGAATCTGGCGGAAGAAGCGGCAATAGGTGTTGATTTTGCAACCGAGTTCGGAGAGCAGGCTTATGGCGGATACGCAATGAACCTTGCACAGGAAGCTGCTATTTCCATCAATTTCTCAAGAGAGTTCGGTGAGACGGTTTACAAGTCTTACGCACAGAACCTTGCGGAGGAAGCTGCGAAAGCAGTTGATCTTGCGGGAGGAGCAGGACTTACGACCGCTCAGCTCGACACTGTACTTAAGAATGTTGCCATCAAGGATGTGGCAGGTTCTTATGCTTACATGGTATCTCCCGACGGAACCATGCTTTGGCATCCCAATCCGGAGAAGATAGGCAATCCCGTAGAAAATGCGGCAGTTAAGGGAATCGTTGCAGACCTTCAGGCAGGCAAGACTGTTGAGAACGGTTCTGTTTTATACGAATACAAAGAAGCCCTTAAGCTTGCGGGCTATGCATTTACCAACGCAGGAAATATCCTCATCGTTACTGCAGACTACGATGAGTTCATGAAGATCGATTACGACACTCTTCTCGGAAACATCGAGATCGACGGAGTTGAGGGATCTTATGCTTACATGGTATCTCCCGACGGAACCATGCTTTGGCACACCAATCCCGATAAGATCGGACAGCCTGTTGAGAACGCAGCGGTAAAAGGAATCGTTGCCGATATTCAGGCAGGCAAAACAGTAAGTGACGGTTATGTCATTTATGAGTATAAAGATGCACTAAAGCTTGCCGGTTATTCGTTCACAGATACCGGTAATATAGTTCTTGTAACAGCGGATTACGATAAGCTCATCAGGATCGACTATGATACTCTGATCGGTAAGATCGAGATGTCCGGTGTTGAGGGATCTTATGCATACATGGTATCTCCCGACGGAACCATGCTTTACCATACCAATCCCGAGAAGATCGGACAGCCTGTTGAGAACGCAGCCGTTAAAGGCATCGTCAGCGATCTTCAGCAGGGTAAGACCGTAGAAAACGGATCATGTACTTATGAGTACAAAGGATCGTTTAAAGTTGCAGGATATGCATTTACCAGAGACGGTAACATCGTAATCGTTACCGCTGACAGAGATAAGATGATGGCAGGCGTTGATGCCATGAAGAGAAGCCTTATCATCCTCGGCATCGTCGGCGTCATCCTGGCAATCGCTCTTGTTGCCGTATTCTCAATGTTCCTTCTTAAGGCTCTTGAACAGCTCGTGCCCGTTATCAACAAGACGGCAAATTACGACTTCACCGAAGACAAGGATTCAGCTGCTCTTGAGAGAAGAAAGGACGAAGTCGGACTTATTGCCAAGGCTCTCGGCAAGACGAGAAACAACCTCAGAGAAATGGTCGGATCCATCTCCGAGGCAGGAAACAATATCAATTCGAATGTTGACGTACTTCAGGCTACCATCGATAAGGTCGGAAATATCTGCGAAGATAACTCCGCTACTACCGAAGAGCTTGCTGCAGGAATGCAGGAGACCGCAGCTTCTACCACTACCATTGCCCAGAATGTAGCAAATGTTCGCGAAAGCGCTCGCGGCATAGACGATCTTGCAGGCGAAGGAACCAAGCTTTCCGATGAAGTTCTCAGCCGTGCGGGAGAACTTGCCGCAACTACCGAGAAGGCCAGCAAGAAGACCATCGAGATCTACGAGTCCGTTAAGGTTAAGTCCGAAGAAGCAATCGTTGCTTCACAGGCAGTTAACAAGATTAACGAACTCACCGGAACCATCATGGCTATTTCCTCACAGACCGGGCTCCTTGCTCTCAACGCTTCCATCGAGGCAGCAAGAGCGGGAGAGGCAGGAAGAGGATTTGCGGTTGTTGCAACCGAGATTTCAAATCTGGCTACCCAGACTTCCGAAGCTGTTAAGAACATCGGAAGCATCGTTGACGAAGTTAACAGCGCTGTCGGTCAGATGTCCGAGTGCCTTACTCAGACCACCAATTTCCTCGAGACCAACGTCCTTGCGGATTACGAGGAATTCGGTAAAGTCAGTGAGCAGTATAAGGTTGATGCCGATACATTCGGAAACAGCATGAACGAGATCAGAACCAGCATCCAGGAGCTTGCTCAGGATATGGACATGATCGTATCCTCCATCGAGGGAATCGATACCACCGTTACCGAAGCATCTCACGGTGTTGTTGATATTGCGGAGAAGACTTCCGAGATGTCTGCTGAAACCGCGGACAGCATCGATAAGGTTAACGAGACCAAGGAAGTTGTATCGAGCCTTACCGAAATCATTGATAAGTTCAGATTGTAATTGCAGGCATGCTTCAGGCATGATAAAAGCCCGTCCGGAATATCCGGACGGGCTTTTTGTTATTCGTAGTGTTTATTCTTCCTCAGGCTTGGCGTCTCTTTCGAGAGACTCTTTGATATAATCCATGAGTTCGTCAATGAGGATTCCGTGCACGATGGCGGCTTCTTCAAGGGTTTCCATAAGCGCTGCGGGACAGCTTACGCAGTGCATTCCCGCTTCCATGAGAATGGGGATGACTTCGGGTTTCTTGGCCATAATGTCACCAAGGGTCATGTTGGATCTGATCCCGCATACTTCCCTTACGGGCTGTCCGTCCATGGAAACTTCTTCGTCTTCAAATTCCATATCAAGGTTTTCTTTTACTTCGGTATCCATAATCTGCTCCATACAGTGATTGTTTATTTCGAAAATAACCTGTTACGAAAAGACAGTATATCTCATTAAAACCAATTTGAACAATATGTTTTTGATTTTAATGAAAAATTTATGTTCCGTGAAACATTGTATACACGAAAAAGTCAGGTTTCATGGGCTTTGTACGTAAAAAAGTACACGGCTTCACCTTGACTTCTGTATACAATCTTAACTATAATTGAATCACTCACGAAGCGGTTTAGGAGTCGGTATACAATGGCGAAAAAACTCCGTGAACACAGAACTTCGTAACAATTTAATTCTATATTTTAATAGGAGGAACTACTAAATGGAAAGACCTGAATGGCAGGATTTCAAAACAGGTAAGTGGGACAGAGAAGTAAATGTCCGTGACTTCATCCAGAGAAACTATCATCCCTATGACGGAGATGAGAGCTTCCTTGCAGGACCTACACAGGCTACCAAGGATCTTTGGGCACAGGTTCTCGATCTTCAGAAGAAGGAGAGAGAAGCAGGCGGCGTTCTTGATATGGACACCAAGGTTGTATCAACCATCGTTTCTCACGGCCCCGGATATCTCGACAAGAGCAAGGAGAAGATCGTCGGATTCCAGACCGACAAGCCTTTCAAGCGTTCACTTCAGCCTTGGGGCGGACTCAGAATGGCAGAGAAAGCTTGCCAGGACAACGGATACGAAGTTGATCCCGAGGTTTCCGCTTTCTTCGCAGTAAACCGTAAGACTCACAACGAGGGATGTTTCGATGCTTACACCCCCGAGATGAGAAATTGCCGTTCTTCACACATCGTTACCGGTCTTCCCGATGCTTACGGAAGAGGACGTATCATCGGTGACTATCGTAGAGTTGCTCTCTATGGTATCGACAGACTTATCGAGGACAAGGAAGAGCAGAAGCTCTCCACCGATTACGTTATGACCGATGACGTTATCCGTCTTCGTGAAGAGCTCAGCGAGCAGATCAAGGCTCTCAAGATGATGAAAGAGATGGCTGCATCTTACGGATGCGACATTTCCAAGCCCGCAGCAAACGTTCAGGAAGCTATCCAGTGGACCTACTTCGGATATCTTTCATCCGTTAAGGAGCAGAACGGTGCAGCAATGAGCCTTGGCCGTACCTCCACTTTCATTGATATTTATGCAGAGCGTGACCTCGCAAACGGAACCTTCACCGAGGAGCAGATCCAGGAATTCGTAGATCACTTCATCATGAAGCTTCGTTGCGTTAAGTTCGCAAGAACTCCCGAGTACAACCAGATCTTCGCAGGCGATCCCGTTTGGGTTACCGAGTCTCTCGGCGGCGTAGGCGTTGACGGAAGACACATGGTTACCAAGACCTCTTTCCGTTATCTCCACACCCTTGAGAACCTTGGTGCAGCTCCCGAGCCCAACCTTACCGTTCTCTGGTCAACCAGACTTCCTCAGAACTGGAAGAAGTACTGCGCTAAGATCTCCATCACCACTTCTTCAATCCAGTACGAGAACGACGATCTCATGAGAGTTGTTCACGGCGATGACTACGGTATCGCATGCTGCGTATCCTCAATGGTTATCGGTAAAGAGATGCAGTTCTTCGGAGCACGTGCTAACCTTGCTAAGTGTCTCCTTTATGCTCTTAACGGTGGTATCGATGAAGTTACCAAGAAGCAGGTTGGTCCTAAGTATCGCCCTGTTACCGGTGACGTCCTTGACTATGATGATGTTATGGACAAGTTCATCGACATGATGGAGTGGCAGGCTGAGGTTTACGTTAACACCCTCAACATCATCCACTACATGCACGACAAGTATTGCTATGAGAGAGCAGAGATGGCTCTTCATGACAAGAACGTTAAGAGATATTTCGCAACCGGTATTGCAGGTCTTTCAATCGTTGCTGACTCACTTTCAGCTATCAAGTATGCTAAGGTTGAAGTTATCCGCGATGAGGACGGTATCATCACCGACTTCAAGACCACCGGTGAGTTCCCTAAGTATGGTAACGACGATGACCGTGTAGACGATATCGCTCAGATGATCGTTCACAAGTTCATGACCGCAGTTCGTCGTCATCACACCTACAGAGATGGTGTTCCTACCACCTCAATCCTTACCATCACTTCAAACGTTACCTATGGTAAGGCAACCGGAAACACTCCCGACGGACGTAAGAAGGGCATGCCTTTCGCTCCCGGAGCTAACCCTATGCATGGTCGTGACACCCACGGTGCTGTCGCTTCCCTTTCTTCCGTATCCAAGCTTCCTTTCAACGATGCTCAGGACGGAATCTCCAATACCTTCACCATCATCCCCGGTGCACTCGGCAAGGATGACAAGGTATTTGCAGGCGACATCGATCTTGACCTCAGCAAGTAATTAAATGCCTCGAAGCTCCGAAGGCCACGTACCGGGTTCCCGGTACCTTGGCCGGAAGGGCCGGATATAAATAAATAAACGGAAAGGATACCACTATGGATCAGAAAGACATGATAGATGATCTTGTAAAGATGCTCGATGATGGATTCGCAAGCGGCACCGGACATGTCAATGTAGACACGTCGGAAGATCAGTCAGATGTTAAGGATGTTACGACCATGGGTTGCACGGATTGTTCCAGAACCCCGTTGGCTTGCAGCGTTCCTACGCTCCATCAGGGTATCGACGATTATCAGTAGATATGATCTGAAATCCCAGGTTTGATTTTTAATCATATCACGAAGAAATCGTATCAGCGATTTCTGAGTTTACCAATATATTACCAGGAGGAAAAAATCATGGCAGAAGCAGCTACCGCACAGGTTTCCAACCTTGTGAATCTTCTCGATGGTTATGCTACCAAGGGTGGCCACCATCTTAATGTAAACGTTCTCAACAGAGAAACTCTTCTCGATGCTCAGCAGCATCCCGAGAATTATCCTCAGCTCACCATCCGTGTATCCGGATACGCAGTAAACTTCATTAAGCTTACTCCCGAGCAGCAGGCAGACGTTATCTCTCGTACATTCCACGAGTCCATCTAATAAGTCTGACAAAGGGCTGTCGCAAATGCGGCAGTCCTTTTTTTATGTCCGAAGAAGTCTTAAATGTGGTAAGATATTGGGGTAACGGAGGTGAGAATATGATAGGAAAAATCCATTCTCTTGAAAGCTTCGGAACCGTCGACGGTCCCGGCACAAGATTCGTTGTATTTACAAAAGGCTGTCCCATGAGATGCCTCTACTGCCATAACCCGGATACCTGGGATCAGGTAGGCGCAACGGAAATGGAGCCTAAGTATATATTGGAGCAGTATCACAGAAATGAGAGCTTCTACATGAACGGCGGCGGTATCACCGTTACCGGCGGAGAGCCCCTCGTTCAGATTGATTTCGTAACGGAACTTTTTGAGCTCTGTAAGAAAGAGGGAATCCACACCTGCCTTGATACATCGGGAATCATGTTTAATCCCGATAATCCTGAGATGATGGCCAAGCATGACAGACTCATGAAGGTAACGGATCTGGTTATGCTTGATATCAAGCATATCGATAACGAGCATCACAAGAAACTTACATCCCAGCCGAATACCAATATCCTTAAGTTTGCTTTTTATCTTCAGGAGAAGGGCGTGGATATGTGGATCCGCCACGTAGTCGTTCCCGGATGGACCGATGATGATAAGTATCTCTATGATCTGGGATATTTCCTCGGACAGTTCCACAATCTCAGAGCACTGGACGCACTTCCTTATCATGACATGGGTAAGGTTAAGTACGAGAAACTTGGCATCGATTATCCTCTCAAGGATGTTAAGCCTATGGATCCCAAGATCCTTTTGACCAAGAAGCAGGTTATCATCGACGGCATCAAGAAGAGAAGAGCAGAACTTACAGAAGCGGGCGAGGATTTTAGTCACAAATAACTAAAAAGAATTAGTTCTGACTAACTCTCGATTTTCTTGTAATTGTCAGACTATTAGTTTAAAATATCGGTTGTAGGGTTAGAAGTTTTGTAAGGAGGAAATGTATTATGGCATATCAGATTGGCGAAGGATGCATCTGCTGTGGCGGATGTGAAGCTCAGTGCCCTGTTGGAGCTATCAGCATGGGCGATGGCAAGTTCGAGATCGACAAGGAAAAGTGCATCGACTGCGGCGCTTGCGCAGGTCAGTGCCCCGTTGCTTGTATCGAGCAGGCTTAATTTAATAGCAAAGAGAAAGCGCAGGTCTTCGGACCTGCGCTTTTTTTATTCTTCGCTTGAATTCGATTTGAGTTTTTCTTTTTCATCCTTGCTCATATTGGCGAACTTGGTATATTCGGGCAGCCATACGAGAGGGAATTCATCGACCGGGCCGTTTCTTTGCTTGGCGATGATGATATCCGAAACGTTCTTACGCTTGGTGTCTTTGTTGTAGTAGTCCTCACGGTAGATGAACATAACGACGTCGGCATCCTGCTCGATCGCACCGGATTCACGAAGGTCGGAAAGCATGGGCTTGGGAGGCTTTCTGCTTTCAACGGTACGTGAGAGCTGGGAGAGTGCTACGACGGGGATATCCAGTTCTCTGGCAAGTCCCTTTAATTCTCTCGATATCTGGGAGACTTCCTGCTGTCTGCTCTCCGCACGTCCAGAGCCTGTCATCAGCTGTAAGTAGTCGATGAAGATGATGTCCAGCTTGCCTGCACTCTTAAGCCTGCGGCATTTTGATCTGAGCTCCGCTACGCTGATTCCGGGTGTGTCGTCGATGAAGAGTCCGCTTCTTCCGAAAAGAGTACCGCTGTCCGTGATCTTCTGATAATCGTCACCGGAGATCTTACCGCTTCTGAGGAGCGAAACGCTTACTCTGGAGTTCATGGCCATAAGTCTGTTTGCAAGCTGGGTCGAGCTCATTTCCAGTGAGAATATGCCGACACCGTTGCCGTTCTTAAGAGCCATGTGTTCTGCGATGTTAAGAGCAAAAGCGGTCTTTCCCATTGAAGGTCTTGCCGCGATGAGGATAAAGTCGGATCTCTGGAATCCCGATGTGAAATAATCCAGGTCGGTGAAGCCGGTAGCAAGTCCTGTGATGTTACCCTGCAGTCTGTATGCGTTGGAAACATTGGTGAGAGCATCGAAGAAGACTTCTTCGATGGGTCTGATGTCTCTTACTATTCTGGACTGCGTCGCATCGTAGATCTTCTTTTCGGCTACGTTAAAGAGTTCGGAAACATCCGTATCATCACGGTATCCTTCCTCCGCAATTGACTCCGCTGCCTTGATAAGACTTCGTGATTCCGCCTTTTTGTGAACGATCTGCGCATAGTAGATAACGTTGGCACTGGTGCTTGAAGTTGAATCCCTCACAATCTCCATGAGATAGGAGAGGCTTGCAACTTCGGAAGGAAGTTCCTTTTCTCCCAGCTTATCCTTGAGGGTGACGGGATCGACCTTAAGACCGTTATTTTCCATTTCGACTATGGTGTCGTAGATGATACCGTATACGCGGTTAAAGAATTCGTCGCCGTTTTTGATGATCTCCTGTGCCTCGGATATTGCCTTGGAGGACATGAGCATACTGGTAAGAACGGCTCTTTCCGCGTCGTCGTCATGGGGCATTATTTTTTTGATGACATTTTCGCTGTATCCGTCCATGTTAAGCCTCTTCGACTTTGACGCTTAATGTGCCGGTTACTTCGGGATGGATCTTAACCTGGACGTTGTATGTTCCGGGTGCCTTGATGGCATCATCGAGAACGATCTTTTTCTTATCGAGTTCGATGCCGTGCTGAGCCTTGCATTCCTCTGCGATTTCCTTGGAAGAGACGGAGCCGAATGCTCGTCCGCCCGCACCGGTCTTGATGGTGGTCTTAACCGTGATGGATGCAAGCTTCTCTGCGAGAGCCTTGGCATCTTCGAGTTTTTCTTCGGCAACCTTCTGAGCGTTTGCTTTCTGGAGTTTAAGAGTGTTCATGTTGGCGGGAGTTGCCTCTACGCCTACTCCCTTGGGGAGAATATAATTTCTTGCGTATCCGTCGCTTGCTTCGATGATATCGCCTTTCTTGCCTAATTTCTTTTCGTCTTTGAGTAAAATAATCTTCATCAGATCTCACCGCTTTCCATCATAGAATCTATTGTATTTTTAAGCTCACCGATAGCTTCTTCTATCTGTGTGCCTTCAAGCTGACATGCCGCTACTGAGAGATGTCCGCCTCCGCCCATACGCTCCATAATGAGCTGTACGTTGACTTCGTCTATGGACCTTGCACTTATATGGATCTTGCTGCCGAACTCCGTAAGTACGAAGCTTGCCTTAATGCCTCTGATGTTAAGAAGCTCGTTGGCAGCCTGTGCGCCGATGACGGTGGGGCTGGGACAATCGTCTGCGGTACAAATGCTTATCGCATATGATCCGCGGTAAATCTCTGCCTGTGATACGGCATCTGCTTTTGCTTTGTATTCGGATGCGTCCGCTCTGAACAGCTTACGGACTCTGGTTACGTCGGCACCGCATCTTCTGAGGAATGCCGCCGCTTCGAATGTTCTTACACCTGCTTTGCTCTGGAAATTGTTTGAGTCAACCATGATTCCGGAGTACATGCAGTCCGCTTCTTCGGGTCTGATCTTAACGTTATCCGCAGCATACTGGAGAATCTCGGAGATCATCTCACATGCGCTGGATGCGTAAGGCTCGATGTACGAAAGTGTAGCGTTTTCGATGACTTCGTTTCCTGCTCTGTGGTGGTCGAGCACAACGATGGTCTTGCAATACTTGATCAGGTCGGGGCACTCGGTGATCGAAGGCTTATTGACGTCTACGACTACCAGTACGGAACCTGTTGATGCAAAATCTATGGCCTGCTGGGAAGTGATCAGCACTTCTTCGAATTCTTCACTTCCGTTTACGAATGTATCGACAACGGGCTGTATATCGGAGTTGGGATTATCCATTACGATATAAGCATTTTTTCCCAGGACTTTGGAGATACAGTAGATACCTACCGCAGCACCGAAAGCATCGGCATCGGGATTTCTGTGTCCCATGATGAGGACGTTTTCTTTGGCGGTGATGATCTCTCTGAGTGCCTGAGCCTTGACTCTTGCCTTGACTCTCGTATTCTTTTCAACCGTCTGGGATTTTCCGCCGTAGTAGGTTACCTGATCCTTGGTCTTAATGACCGCCTGGTCGCCGCCTCGTCCGAGGGCAAGGTCTATGGCGTTACGTGCGTATTCATAATTCTGGGCATATGTGAGGCCGTCGGTTCCCAGTCCGATACTGGTGGTTACGGACATGCTGTTTTCACCGATCTTGACGGTCTTGATATCACTGAGGAGTTCGAAATGCTTGTCCTGCATCTCGGAGATGGCTTTCTTTCTCAGAATGATGAGGTACTTATCCTTCTCCATCTTGCGGCAGATGCCGTCGACGCTTGAGATGTATTTATTGACCTTACGGTCTATGAGAGCTGCAAGGAGACTCTGCTTGACTTCCTCAACGCTTTCCATGGCTTCATCGAAGTTGTCCAGATAGATCATTCCGACACAGAGGGACTGATCGTCCAGTTCCTGGAGGGCAATGTTGAGTGCGGTCTTGTCGAACATGAACATCGCTATCAGGTAGCCGTTGTATCCTTCGGCTTCGATGATGGCACTGTTTTCCGCCATTTCCTTGAGGGGGATCCTCTTGAGCTTGATGGTGTAGTCCTTGCCGGAATGCTCGATGTCAAACTCGGCTTCTGTGGAATCCTCGTCTCTGGGAAGCTTGTCGCCCGTAATCACGGGGAAAAGAGAGGTAATGGACTTGTTGTACTTGCCTTCGATCTCGGTAACCTGCTCGAAGGCGTAGTTGGTCCACATTACTTTGCCGTCCTCGTCGAGGAGGGCGTAAGGTATGTCGAGCTCTCTGAGAAGTTTTCTCTGGATCTGACCGTATTCGGTCGCGAAGCTTACAAGCTCATTCATGATCATGGGCTTGTTGTTGTAATAGAGAGTCAGAGTGACCGCAAAATAGAAGACAGTAAAAGCACTCAGAAGCACTCCGGCCTGAATACTTACAAGAAATACTGCTGCGTTTAAGGCAAGGAGCAGGAAACCGAGGTATATGTTGAAACGCATATACGATCTTAAGTGCCCCTTAACTTTCAAGCGGGTTTTCATCATTGCCTTTACCTTTCTGACCGTAGAAAAAGATCTCTGACATTATAGCATAAAAGGGCACATAAAAACAGCAGGCCGGATATCCGAATCCGACCTGCCGTATTTGGTTAAAATGCTTATACTGACAGTTTCTGAAGGGCTTTTGTGGCGATTATCACATCATAGCCGTTATCAAGGAAACCTGCGTCCGCTTTGGGGATAAATCTGGTGGCTCCGAACTCGGTGGCCTGCTCCGCAAAATTCATGACTTTTGCGAAATCTTCGGCCGAAGCAGAAATCACCAGCAGATATTTGCCGTCTGCTCTGTTCTTGTATACGGAAGTTTCTCCCTCGTATTTGAGACTTGAGGAAGCAAGCTCAATAAGATCGCTGAGCCTGTCGAAACTTACGGTCAGGATGCAGCCGCGGTTACGGATGTTTTCTTTTTCCTGCTCAAGGAGATCGAAAAACGACTTTCCGAAAGAAGGAGCGGTCTTTCTGACCACCGGCTTATCGGGCTTGGAGAAAGGTGCAAAGCCTGCCAGTGCATCCTCGTCTTCGTCGTCCGCATCGAAGAAATCGTCATCGTCGTCCTCATAGGGGGTGATTCCGCCGGACATGGGCTTGGGCAGGAATCTGGAAAATCTGGTATCCAGCTCGTCCACGTCCTCCGCTTTGCTGATATAGACCACAAGGGAATCTTCTCCCATGGGAATCGCCTCGATCATGACGGGATGGTTTTCTTTGGCCTGAAAATCAATCCCGAAGCGGGCTTTAGTCTCTTCGATTATATCTCTGAACAGCTCGGTGGCTGCGTAGTTTCCGTATGCCAGGTCTTTCAGACTGATCCAGCGGGACTCAAGGTATTCTTTTGTAAGGGTGCATTTGATGCGAAGATTGCCTACTACTTCAATTTCCATAGGTTTTCCTCCCCTTTTTAAGATTTTTCCTATAATAGCCTTAATTCATATACCCGTCAACAGAATTTCGGTATATTTATACACTATTTCGGTTAAGGTAATAATCTTAATAAAAAAATAATCACTAAATCGGTGAATTTCAATATATATCGTACTTTTTGACCTTTTTGTAAAGGGTTATGACGTATGTGTCATTGAAAAATCGGTAATTTTACCCATTGAGGGGATTTTTTGATTTTATGATAATTATTTATGCATCTTCCGCCCAATGTATGGCGGAAAGGAGATGAAACTTTGGAATGGCCGGCAAATGACCGGCAATATACATTTTTCGGCCCGCAGCCTCTTATCTGCGGGCAAAAAAGAACCGCAGGCAACTTCACATTGCATGCCGGGCTTATCTTTTATGGAATCATTCAATTCCGACTGATAAAACCAACCAAATTATCCGGTTTAACAACTCCGAACAATAACAAAATAAAATATGCGCCCGAACTGATGGCGCGTCGACTTTCCGTAGGGAAAGAATAATGCGTAATAAAGGATCCTACAGATCCGGGCCATAGGCGTAAGATGCCGGAACCGAAGGAAAAAATATCACGGGATTTTTTTTGCCTTTTGGCGGTTCCGAAAACCCGAACATACTTAATTGATTAAGTTTGCGGTGGGAAACGGTATATGCTAAATGAGAGAACGGGACCCTGTCTTTTTGCGGGGTCCCGCAGTCTCTTTCGGGGGCAAATTTTAATGACGCAAGCCGCTGTATTATGGTAAAATGACTTTGTATGTTATTAGGACATACTATTTTTACCGATCGGAATTATTATATTTATGAAAAGAAGAAAAAGACGCTTTTTGGTGGTACTTATTCCACTGATACTTATAATCGTTGTTGCTGCTGTTTCAGTAGGTGTACCTTTATATAAGAAATATTCGTACGGCAAGGAAATGGCCGATCTCAGCGAACATTACGGCGTGTCCGGAGAAATGTCCGCAATTATCCTTCAGAATACCCAGATCCCGGAGCAGGCACTCGTCAGGGAAGGAAGATGCTATTTTGATCTGTCTACCGTAGAGGCTTATCTTACCAGCGGTTTCTTTTACGATCCTGCCTATAACGGCGGAACTCTGATGTATACGACCGCAAGGGAGACATATGAAGTTTCGGACGGAGCGACCTCTTATTCCGTTTCCGGAGTTTCCACGGATCTCGGTTATCCTCTTACTTTCAGGGAAAACGACAAATTATACATAGCCGCCGACTATCTCAGGATGTTTGCGACTTTTACGGTGGATATATATGACAGACATATCCAGCTTTACACCCAGTGGGGGCAGACCCATGAGATGAGAAGAATTACCAAAGACACTTGGATCCGCGAAAAGGGCGGAATCAAGAGTCCGATTCTTCGTGCGGTCGAAGAAGGCGAAACCGTGGAACTGATCGAGGCGATGGAGGACTGGAGCAAGGTCAAGACATCGGACGGATTCATCGGATATATCGAGAATAAAAGAATGACTTCCGCCGACAGCTATACGGACATTACTCCCATGGCTCCCGAACTTCCCGAATATACCACGGTAAGACTTGATACCAAGGTCGATTTGGGATTCCATGCGATCTACGGACTTGGCGGAAACGACACCCTCGGAGAAGCCATTAATGAAGCATTCGGAATGAATGTCATCGCTCCCAGCTGGATATCACTTACGGATGAGAACGGCGGTTTCAGAAGCTTTGCATCCGCCGATTATGTAACCAGAGCTCATAACAACGGTATTAAGGTATGGGTTGTGGTAGATAACTTCAACTATGCCAACGAGAATGAATTCGATATAGACGAGACACTTCTTCTTTCGGATACGATCCGCAGAAGAAAGCTTGGAGAGGATCTTGTAAATGCCGTTATAGCGGTGGGAGCGGACGGACTTAATTTCGACTTTGAGGGACTCCCTCAGGACAGCAGCGATTATTTTATCCAGTTCCTCAGGGAAGTATCGGTTCTTTGCAGGCTGAACGGAATATGCCTTTCAACAGACAATTACGTTCCCTTCGATTACAACAGTCACTACAGGCTGGACCTTCAGGGACAGTTTGTGGACTATGTCCTTATCATGGGATATGACGAGCATTATCCCGGCGGAGGAGTTGCGGGAAGCGTAGCCAGCCTCGGATATGTACAGAACGGACTTAATGCAACTTTGGAGAAGGTTCCTTCACAGAAGGTCATCAATGCACTTCCCTTCTACACGGTTGTTTGGACCACGCAGGACGGCGCTACTTCGGGTAAGTACCTGACTCTTGTAAATCAGGCCGACTATGTGACTCAGATCGGACAGACTCCCGTATGGGACGATGCCACCGGCCAGAATTATATCGAATGGCGTGAGGGTACGACCCTTTACCAGGTATGGCTTGAAGATACCATGTCCATCACAGCAAAACTCAACGTGATGAACACCATGGATCTGGGAGGAGTCGGTGTCTGGAGAATCGGATACGGAACTGCCGATGCATGGAACCTGCTCCGCCTGTACACCTACGGACAGTGATCCGGATAGAAAATTGGAAACCAAAGTATACACAATTAAAAACCCGTCATCGCCGGATGAAGACGATCTTAAGATGATTGCGGAATGCGGTGAGATAATAAAAAGGGGCGGTCTGGTTGCTTTTCCCACGGAGACGGTTTACGGACTCGGAGGAGATGCGCTTAACGAAGAATCATCGGGCAGGATATATGCCGCCAAAGGCAGACCTTCCGACAATCCGCTCATAGTTCATATCTGTGAAATACCGGCCCTTGAAAAGATAGCAAGGGACATTCCGGAAGAAGCATATATACTTGCCGAAAAGTTCTGGCCCGGTCCGCTTACCATGATACTTAAGTCATCGGGAAGCGTCCCGCTCAAAACAACCGGCGGCCTGGATACGGTGGCGGTCAGAATGCCTTCGGACAAAGTGGCACTCGAATTCATAAAAGCATCGGGCGGATTTATAGCAGCCCCGAGTGCGAATATTTCGGGCAGACCATCGCCGACAAAAGCGTGCTACGTTCTGGAAGATATGGACGGACGTATCGATGCCGTGATAGACGGCGGCGACAATGCAATCGGACTTGAGTCCACGATAATCGATCTTACCGACGGCTCTATGCAGGTGCTTCGCCCGGGATATATCACAAACGAAAAACTCGGTGAAGCTCTGGGAAGAAACATAGAAACGGATCCGGCACTTCTTGATCCTTCCTGCAAGGACAGGCCCAAGGCGCCCGGAATGAGATACAGGCACTATGCACCTAAGGGTCAGGTTCACCCGGTAAAGGGAGACCCCGAGAAGGTGCTTGAGCATATCCGCGCGAAGCTTTCCGAAGCAAAGGCGGAAAACAAAAAGACCGGTGTATTTTGCAGCAAAGAAAATGCGGGCAAATATGACGCGGATGTCATAAGATGCGCCGGGAGTCTGGACGATGCCGAAGCGGCAGCTCACTTTTTCTATTCGGCTCTGCGCGATATGGATGATGAAAATGCAGACATCATCTTTGTTGAAAATTTTACGGAACACGGATTCGGGGAAGCGTTCTGGAACAGACTTCTTAAGTCCGCGGGTTCCGAGTGGGAGGAAGCATAAATGAAAATTGCAATCGGTTGTGATCACGGCGGATACGATCTCAAGGAGCACCTTAAGGCATACCTTGAGGATAAGGGACATGAAGTCGAGGATGTTGGAACCTATTCAAACGATTCCTGCGACTATCCCAAGTATGCTCATGCTGCGGCAAGACTCGTTGCCGACGGAACATGCGAGAAGGGTATCGTAGTCTGCACCACCGGAATCGGCGTAAGCATCTGCGCAAACAAGGAAAAAGGAATCAGATGCGCACTTTGCTCGGATCCTTTAAGCGCCAAGATGACAAGGCTTCATAATGATGCCAACATGCTGGCACTCGGAGCCGGAATCGTCGGACCCAACCTGGCTGAGGCAATAACCGATGCCTTCGTGGATACCGCGTTCTCCGGAGCACAGCGCCACGAGAGAAGAATCAGACAAATAGAGAATGTATAGAAATCAGTTTTACAAACAAGGAGAAGCAGTATGGGAAAAATAGTGGTAATGGATCATCCTTTGATAGGACACAAGATCGGATTTATCAGAAGAAAGGAAACCGGAACCAAGGAATTCCGCGAGACTATCAGCGAGATTGCAATGCTGATCTGCTATGAAGCAACACGTGATCTTAAGCTTGAGGATGTCGAGATCGAAACTCCCATTTGCAAGACTACCGTTAAGCAGCTTTCAGGTAAGAAGCTTGCGGTTATCCCTATTTTAAGAGCAGGACTCGGAATGGTTGACGGCATGCTGTCAATGATCCCCACCGCAAAGGTCGGACATATCGGACTTTACAGAGATCCCGATACTTCCAAGCCCGTTGAGTATTATTGCAAGATACCCGCAGACTGTGCGGAGCGTGAGATCTTCGTGGTAGATCCCATGCTTGCTACCGGCGGCTCTGCCGTAGAAGCTATTTCAATGCTCAAACTCAGAGGATGCAAGAATATTCACTTCCTCTGCATCATCGCTGCTCCCAAGGGAATCGAAGTTCTCAAGGAAGCTCATCCCGATGTTGATATCTTCATCGGTGCGGTTGATGAGAAGCTCAATGATCACAATTACATCGTTCCCGGTCTCGGCGATGCCGGCGACAGAATTTTCGGTACCAAATAATGGATGATAAGAAAAGAGAAGATTATATCAGCTGGGATGAGTATTTCATGGGAGTCGCACATCTCTCCGGTTTCAGGAGCAAAGACCCCAACACCCAGGTGGGCTGCTGTATAGTAAGCCGTGATCATAAGATTCTTTCCATGGGATATAACGGACTCCCCAAGGGATGCAGCGATGACGAATTCCCCTGGAGCAGGGAAGGAAATCCCGGAACAAATAAATACGCATATGTAACGCACAGTGAACTGAATGCGATCCTGAATTACAGGGGAGGCTCTCTTGAAGATACGATCCTTTATGTATCTCTCTTCCCCTGCAATGAGTGCGCCAAAGCCATCATTCAGGCCGGCATCAAGGAAGTTGTTTATCACAGCGATAAATACAACGGCACCGATACAAATCTTGCGGCCAAGAGAATGTTTGATGCAGCAGGCGTAAAATATACGCAGTATAAAGAAACAGGCAGGAACATAAATATTTCTTTATGATCAGAGTAAACGGTCAAAACAGAATCTTTCATGCGATTGTCAGCGGTGTGGTAACGGTGGCACTTGTTTCCACGCTCATCTTCATACCCAAGGGCGAAGTATATGCGACGACTCAGCAGCAGATAGATCAGGCTCAGGCCGAGAAGGAACTGCTCGAAGCACAGCAGCAGGCCAATGAGCAGGCACTTAACGAGCTCAGGACCCAGCACGGCGAACTGATGACGAGAGTCGGGGAGCTTAGCGGGGAGCTTGAAACCATAAGCGATAACCTCACCGATCTTGAAGCCAGGATGGCGGAGAAACAGGCTGAAATCGAAGCTACCAGAATAGCGCTCGATGAGGCAATCGCCACCGAAGAGTGGCAGTACGAATGCATGGTCATAAGAGTCCGTGACATGTACGAAAGAGGAGATCAGGATTTCATCTCCGCACTTCTCAGTGCCAAGTCTATTTCGGAGATGCTTAACGCTGCGGAGTTTTTCGAAAAGATCGAGGAATACGATCAGAGAAAACTTCTTGAGTTCAAAGAAAACAGAGCGTTCATAGCGGATCAGAAAGATCGCCTTGAAATGGAAGAAGCCGAACTTGAAGAGCTTTTCGCACAGACCGAAGCCGAGCAGGATAAGGTTACCGATATCATTTCCCAGACAAGGGATACCATAAATGTATACTCGGGACAGATCGAAGACGGCGAAGCTGCGGCACTTGCTTATGAGGCTGCAATCAAAGCCAAAGAAGCGGACCTTGCTTACCTGAAAGCAAAGCTTGCCGAGGAAATGGCCATGTCCAGAGCTGCGGCAAACGGTGTGTGGAGAGATATCTCCCAGGTTACTTTTGAAGAAAACGACAGATACCTTCTCGCAAATCTGATCTATTGCGAAGCGGGAGGGGAACCTTACGAAGGACAGGTTGCCGTGGGAGCTGTTGTTATCAACAGACTTCTAAGCGCCAGATATCCCGATACCATTACGGGGGTAATATATCAGAGGAGCCAGTTCTCGCCTGCGGGAAGCGGAAGACTGGCAATAGCCCTTGCTCAGAACAAGGCCACATCCAGCTGCTATCAGGCTGCGGATGAAGCTATGAGGGGTGTTACGAACGTCGGAACTTGTGTGTATTTCAGAACGCCGATCGAAGGCCTTACCGGCATTCAGATAGGCGGTCACATCTTTTACTGATACGACAGCTTTTTGCGGGAGGCAAAAGGCTCGGATATATAGGAAAGGAAGAGGGGTATGAAGATTATTCACTTGGCAGACGCCCATCTTGATTCCAAAATGGAATCCAAGCTGGACAAGTCAAAAGCTGCGGTAAGAAGGGACGAAATCCTTGATACGTTCTGTAATATCGCGGATTATGCGGATGAAAACGGAGTCAGAGCCGTTATTATAGCAGGCGATCTGTTTGATACAAGCCGTGCGAGAGTCGGTGCGGTCAACAGGGTTCGCGATGCGTTTGAAAAGCATCCCGGCGTTCTCTTTTACTATCTGAAGGGTAATCATGATGAGACCGGTTATTTCGAATCGGGCAGTATTCCCGCAAACCTGAAGATCTTCGACAAAGAAGGAATTCAGAATTATTCTCTCACCATTCCCGGCGGCAAGAAGATTACCATCACCGGAATTATTCCCGGAGAAGACGGATTCGATAAAGCTTATACCGAACTCAACCTTGAATATGAGTCGATGAATATCGTGATCATGCACGGATGCGCCGACAAATACCAGGGCAAGGATAAGGCCGACAGCATCGATCTGGGAAGACTTAAAAACAGAAATATCGATTATCTCGCACTGGGACACTATCATACTTTTGCCGAAGGCGAGCTTCCTTCCAGAGGAAAATATTGTTATCCCGGATGCATCGAGGGACGCGGATTCGATGAGTGCGGTGAGCACGGATTCGTCCTGATCGATATCAACGAGGATGATCTTTCATTTGATTCCAAATTTGTTCCCTTTGCAAAGAGAAATATATACGAGATCAAGGCTGATATCTCGGAGTGCATGACAACTCCCGAGATCGATAAGTGCATTTCCGATGCCGTCAAGGCTTCCGATGCGACTTCGGATGACCTTGTAAGAATCATCCTTACCGGTGAAGCCGACGTAAATATCGAAAAAGATTTCGAGCACATCAAGAGAAATGCGGTCGACAGATTTTTCTATGCCGAAGTCAAAGATGAGAGCAAGATTGCTATCGATTATGATGAATATCTCCATGAAGCTTCCCTTAAAGGAGAGCTTGTCAGGCTGCTTCAGTCCGAAGAGGGCCTGAGCGAGGAGGAGAAAGGACGTATAGTCAGATGCGCCGTACAGGTGCTTAAGGGGGAGGAGATCAGCTTATGAAGCTCGTTTCTTGTCATATAGAGAATTTCGGTTTGCTTAGTAATGTGGACAGGGATTTTACCGACGGACTCAACTCTATCATCAATGATAACGGAAGCGGTAAATCTACGCTTGCCGCATTCATCAGGATAATGTTCTACGGCTTCTCCGGAGAAAAGTCCAGATCTGAAATCGAGAATGAGAGAAAGTTCTACAGACCCTGGCAGGGCGGAAGTTACGGCGGAAATCTTACTTTTGAAAAAGACGGCGTAAAGTACTGTATCTACAGAACCTTCGGAACCAAGGAATCCGAGGATGTGGCAAAGGTCATGAATACCGAGACCGGAATGGCTTCGCATGATTTCGAGCCCGTTATAGGTATCGCACTTTTCGGTATCGATTCCGATTCTTTTGAAAAAACGGCATTCGTGTCACAACAGGATTGTGCGACCAGCGTAACCAGCGACATCAGTGCACGTATCGGCGGCGTCTCCGAAAAAGATGACGACATGAGAAATTTTGCCGCAGCCGACGAAGCACTTAAGAAAGAGTGTGACAGACTTAACCCCGGCAGAGCTACCGGCCTTATCAACAAAGAGGAGAATGAGCTCTCCAAGTTAAAGGATCTGTTCAGAAATATCGACTCGCAGAAAGGCCTTTGCGACGAGCTTATTTACAAGAACGAGCAGGCTTCGGAGAAGGCTAAGGCCGATACCAAGAGGTCCGGTGAGCTCAGAGCCCGCCTTGATGCACTCAGAAAGTATCTCGATCTGAAGGAACAGAAGGCTAATTACGAGAATCTCAAGGAAGCAAAGCTTAAGGCCGAAGATGACTTAAGAGCTGCTAAGAGCGTATTCGAAGGAGAAATCCCCGACGAAGCCACTGCCAAGAAGTGGGTTGAGGATACCACCAAGCTCAGAGAGGATGAGAAGGAGCTCAGAAATCACAATCTTACCCCCGCTGAAGCCGAGAGGCTTGAGGAAGAGACCAAGAGATTCAGCAAGAAGATCCCCGATTCCAAAGAGATCGACAAACTGATCCATCAGTGGAACATGATCCAGGAACTTAAGGATGAACTTCCCGACAGAAGAGACGAAGCAGAGCTTATCAAGAACCAGGCTCTCGAAGCACAGAGAGAGAAGTATAAGCCGTTTATCGCAATGCTTATAGGAGGAATCGTAATCATCCTCGCTGCGGTTGCGGCAGCGATCATCACCAAGATCTATCCCATAGCCGTTGCTGCCGTTCTGGGCGTGGCACTTATCGTATACGGTGCTATCCTGAACAAGAAGCATAATGACGAGACCAGAACAAGCGGTGAGGGCGTTGCCCGTAAGTATAACGAACTGATGACCAAGATTGCCGAGGACGAAGAGCTTGTAGAGGGTACCGAGATGGATGCCCAGGATCTTCTCGGAACCGTAGGAATCAGGCTCGTAGGAAAATCCGCTACCGGAGACCTTATGAACCTTAGAAACCAGGTAAGGGAATATGAGGCTCTCGGAGAAAAGAAGAAGCGCTACGAAGAGATGATCAAAGAGATCGACTACGAGGGAAGACTCGCAGCGGTCAAAGAATATGTAAAGAAGTGCTCGGTAATGGGAACCAGATCTTCAATCCCCGAATCCGATGCCGCAGAGATATCCATTCCCGTAAGCGAGATTGCTACGAGAGTCGAGCAGATCGCTCTCAGGGAAAACGATGCCAAGGAGGCTGCAAAGAGAGTATCCGTATTTGAAGCAGATCACGATGTTTCCAAGTACGATAAACTTGAAAGTCCCGAGGAATCCGTTATCACCATCGACGACCTTGAAGACGCTCTCTCAAAGAGCGAGCAGGCAGTCAAAGATGACGAGAAGCTCATGGATGCCTGCAAGAAAGAGCTTGCCGAGGCAGAAGAGATCTTTACCGCTATGGATAATGCGCGTGAAGAGTTCGAAGGACGCGACGAAGCACTCAAGGCTCTCAAGGTCAGATATGAGACAGTCAGCAAGACCAGAGAGTATCTTGCAACCGCAAGAGATAATTTCAATACCAGATACATCAAGGACATTCAGGCTGCATTTGATAAGTATTATGCTATGCTCACCGGAAGCGATGAGAAGAAATATACCATCGATGCCAATCTGAACGTAACTTACCTCGAGCAGGGACAGCCCAGAGTTCCCGATACCCTTTCCGAAGGCTACAAGGATCTCGTCGGACTCTGCAGAAGAGTTGCGATGGCTGATGCGATGTATACCGGAGAAAAGCCCTTCCTTGTCCTCGACGATCCATTCGTCAATCTGGACGATGCCAAGCTTAAGGGCGCTTCCGAATTCATCAAGACCCTTGCAAATGAGTATCAGGTTGTATACTTCACCTGCCAGCAGGGAAGAAAGTTCTGAAAAGATAACCGTAAATAAAAAATGACCCTACATACTATGTAGGGTCATTTTTTTATAATCCTCTGGAGTCCAGAGGCTCCGTTAACGTATCGAATTTATCTCTGTATATCAGGGTGAGAAGATCGTTTAACTGCTTCATGCAGTTGATGGTCTGTTCCTGGGTGATGAGGCCCTTTTCCAGGGCTTCCGCCAGCTCGTCCAGATCCACGACTTTCATTTTGCCCGAGGGGGATATGATGACGTCCGCAAGAAGGTCCGTGACGATCAGCTCCGTTTTATCCGCACCGGATGAGAATTCGACGATATCGATGTACCAGTAGAGGAGAGAATCATCGTCTCTGTAGAATTTGCTTACTTTGATGCCTTTTTCGTAATCGTAAACGCTGGATCCGTGGGAAAAATCCGTCTTGGGATTAAGAGTTTTCCATTTGGTTACGAGGATTGATTCGTCGGAATAGACGATTTCGTCATCTTCGAGAAGCCTGCACTCTGAGGGGATAATCCTTTTACGGAATAGTTTTTCGATGCCCATGGGTCCTCCTTTTTCTGCAATTATCGGAAATTATTTATGACACTTACGGAAACAGCTCCAAGTTGCATTGACTATAGCATAAATTGATATTGAATTGATAGACTTTTCGGCAAATTAGCGGTATAATTGCACTGTTGTGAGAAGGGATAATGACCGCAAAGTGATCCGGGCGCTGTCCATGATGTTTCAGTTTACGCTGTTTCTTCTTGTACCCATATGCGGTATGGGCGCACTGGGATTCTTCCTGGACAGGAAGTTGGGAACAAAATGGATAGCCATATTGTTCTTTTTTATCGGTGCTTTGGCAGGTTTCAGGAATATATACCGTTTTGCCATGAGCATAACGGATGACAAAAAGGATCCCGATAGAAATGAGTCTGAAGGCGGTTCTGAAAAAAAGAAATAGAACGCTTTTGGAGCTTGTAAGCGGGATAGTGTTTTTAGGTCTTACAGGAATTGCAGTAGTACTTATAATAGTTCTATGCGGGAAGTTCAAGGTATTCCCCCCGGTGTTTTCCTGGATCTTCGGAATACTGACCGCAATTGTCTCGGCGCTCGATATGTACAGGACCCTCGATAAGGCACTTGATCTTCCCGAGGGAGATGCACGAAAGAAGATTTACTTCGGATATTTGAAGAGGTATGTGATCCTCGGAATACTGATCGCGATCTTCTGTATGTCCGACAGACTTAATCCCATTGCATTTTTCGCGGCTTATATGTGTCTCAAGATCGCAGCATACATGCAGCCGCTTACACATAAGATCTACAACGCCTTTTTTGGCGAAACGGACCCGGTATCATTAAGCCAGGAAGAATACGACGCATTGCATCCGGAGCTTGTTCCGGATGATGAAAAGCCGAAAGATAAAGAACACGGAGGGTGAAGGATTTGGGATACGGATTACTGCTGTCAGCAGATAATATCGATTTCATGGTCCACGGACTGTTTGATTACTCGTTCTTCGGACACACTGTATACATCACAAATACTCATGTAAGTATTTTGATCGTGATGCTTATACTGATGTGCTTTTCGGTGATTGCGGGTCGCGGATTCAAGAAAGCACTTGCTGAAGAAAACTTCGCTCCTAAGAGCGGATTTATGAACGGAGTCGAACTCCTTGTGGAATTCCTCATGAACACCGTTAACGGCGGAATGGGAAAAGGCGCTCCGGTATTTTTCAATTACATTGCAACTCTTTTCTGTTTCATATTACTGTCCAATATTTCCGGACTTCTGGGACTGAGACCGCCTACGGCCGATTACGGCGTAACGCTTCCTCTGGCCCTCATTACTTTCACGATCATTCATTACAGCGAGGTCAGATTCTCCAAGCCCTCACAGCTCTGGAAGGATAAGTGTTCACCCCTTCCTCCCTGGCTTCCCATCTGGCTTCCCATCAATATCATTTCGGATATAGCGGTTCCCATTTCGCTTTCCCTGCGTCTCTTCGCAAACGTCCTTTCTGGAACGGTTATGATGGCTCTTATCTACGGATTGCTGGGATGGATAGCTACAGGATGGCCCGCAGCACTTCATGTTTACTTCGATCTCTTTTCCGGTGCGATCCAGACATACGTTTTCTGCATGCTGACGATGACATACATCTCAAGTGCAAGAGGCGACAATTAATCAGGTATTTGGGACTGATGTCCTGAACATATACAAAAGGTTTTAACGGAGGAAAATAATATGGAATTCAATCAGAACTTTGTATTCGGATGTTCCGCAATAGGTGCCGGACTTGCCGTTATCGCAGGTATCGGACCCGGTGTCGGCCAGGGTATCGCAGCAGGCCACGGTGCTTCTGCTGTAGGACGTAATCCCGGAGCTAAGGGCGACATCATGTCTACCATGCTTCTCGGACAGGCAGTTGCAGAGACCACCGGTCTTTACGGTCTCCTTGTTGCAATGCTTCTTATGTTCGTTAAGCCTTTCGTTTCATAAACAAGTATAGTGATAATCATCATTTTTAGAAGAAAGGAGGCAAGTTAATGCTGTTAATGACTGAAACAATGCAGCCAAGACTTTTTGGTCTGGACTTCCAGCTCATTGCCGATTCTTGCCTGATGATCATCGCCATATTTGTTCTCTTTCTGTTCATGAGCTATTTTCTCTGGAATCCTGCCAAGAAGTATCTGGAAGCCAGAAAAAAGCACATTGAAGATTCCATCAATTCCGCAGCCGAGAACGAGAAGAAGGCTGAGGAACTTAAGGAGCAGTATGAGGCCAAGATGAAGGAAGCCGATACAGAGGCCGAAGCCATCCTGTCGGATGCTCATAAGCGCGGAATCGAAAATGAAAAGCAGATCGTTAAGCGTGCTCATGAGGAGGCTGACAGGATTGTAGAACATGCATCCAGAGAGGCCGAGCTCGAGAAACAGAAAGTGGCTGATGATGTTAAGAAGGAAATGGTCGTGCTTGCATCTATGATCGCAGGCAAGGTCGTTTCGGCATCCATCGATACTAAGGTGCAGGACCAGCTTGTTGACGAAGCACTGAAGGAAATAGGTGAGAGCACATGGCAAAATTAATATCCGGTGTTTACGGAGAAGCGTTATATGAGACTGCCGTCAGCTCGAATTTGTCCGAAGATATGATGCAGGAAATAACGGTTATCAGGAAGATACTGAATGATAACCCGGATTTCACCAAGCTCATGCTTCATCCTTCCGTCTCCAAAGAGGAGAAGAAAAAGATAGTCGAAGAGACTTTCCGCGGAAGAGTAATGGACGAACTTACGGGCTTTTTGCTGACTGTTGTCGATAAAGAGCGCTTTAAAGAACTGGATTCCATATTTGAATATTTTACCGACCGTATCAAAGCAGACCGCGGGATCGGGGTTGTGTATATAACCTCGCCCATGGATCTTGACATAAATACGAGACTGGCTGTCGAGGCTAAGATACGCGAGACTACTTCCTATCAGTCGCTTGAGACCCATTACAAAGTGGACCCGTCGATAATAGGTGGAATAGTCATCCGCATAGGAGATCGCGTAGCGGATGCATCGGTCAAGACCAGACTCGATGATCTTACTTCCAGGCTTTTAGATATCCAGTTGGGATAACCCGACCGGAAGAGAGGAAAAACGAAGGCATGAATTTGAAACCTGAAGAAATCAGTTCCGTTATAAAGGAGCAGATTAAACGTTACGCTTCTACCTTAGAGGTTGCTGACGTTGGCACGGTTATCCAGGTTGCCGACGGTATCGCCAGAGTGCACGGTCTTGAGAAGGCTATGCAGGGCGAGCTGCTCGAGTTCCCCGGAGAAGTCTACGGCATGGTCCTCAACCTTGAGGAAGATAACGTTGGTGCCGTTCTGCTTGGATCTACCAAGAATATAAGCGAAGGTGATACCGTCAAGACAACCGGACGAGTTGTTGAGGTACCCGTAGGTGATGCACTTCTCGGAAGAGTAGTTAACTCACTCGGACAGCCCATAGACGGCAAGGGACCTATCCAGACTACAAAGTATCGTCGTATTGAGAGAGTCGCAAGCGGCGTTATCACACGTAAGAGCGTTGATACCCCTCTTCAGACAGGTATCAAGGCTATCGACTCCATGATCCCCATCGGACGCGGACAGCGTGAGCTTATTATCGGAGACCGTCAGACCGGTAAGACCGCTATTGCAATCGATACGATCATCAACCAGAAGGGTCAGGGTGTTAACTGTATCTATGTTGCGATCGGCCAGAAGGCATCAACCGTAGCAAATATCGTTAAGACTCTTGAAGAATACGGAGCAATGTCATATACGACGGTTGTTGTATCAACCGCATCGGATCTTGCTCCCCTCCAGTACATCGCTCCTTATTCGGGATGTGCTATCGGAGAAGAGTGGATGGAGAACGGCGGTGACGTTCTTGTCATTTATGATGATTTGAGTAAACACGCCGCTGCATACAGAACACTCTCTCTGCTCCTTCACAGACCTCCCGGGAGAGAAGCTTATCCCGGAGACGTTTTCTATCTCCACTCAAGACTTCTCGAGAGAGCTGCAAGAATGAGCGAAGAGTACGGCGGAGGATCACTTACCGCTCTTCCCATCATTGAGACTCAGGCAGGCGACGTTTCGGCATACATTCCCACCAACGTCATCTCCATTACCGACGGACAGATCTATCTTGAGACCGAAATGTTCAATTCCGGTTTCAGACCCGCTATTAACGCAGGTCTTTCCGTATCCCGAGTCGGCGGTGCCGCACAGATCAAGGCAATGAAGAAGATCTCGGCTCCCATCAGAACCGAGCTTGCTCAGTACAGAGAGCTTGCTTCATTCGCACAGTTCGGTTCCGAACTTGATGATGATACCAAAGAAAAGCTGGCACAGGGCGAAAGAATCAGAGAGGTTCTTAAACAGCCTCAGTACTCACCCATGCCCGTTGAGAATCAGGTTATCATGATCTACGTCGTAACAAGGAAGTACCTGCTTGATGTTCCCGTAAGCGAGATCACCAGGTTCGAAAAAGAATTCATCGAATTCCTTTCCAAGAAATATCCCGAGATCCTTTCAGGTATCAGACAGGATAAGGTGCTCAGCGACGAGAACGAAGAGAGTCTGAAGAAGGCTATCGACCAGTTCAAGGAGACATTCCTTAAACCCGAAGAATAACATGAGGTAAGTGCAATGGCTTCAATGCGTGACATAAAGAGGCGCAGAACCAGTATACAGGGCACACAGCAGATCACTAAGGCGATGAAGCTTGTGTCCACGGTTAAGCTTCAGCGTGCCAGGAGCAATGCAGAAAAATCACATAGCTATTTCGACACCATGTACAGGACCGTGTGCAGCATCCTTGCAAGAGTCGGCGAGTCGGATCACAGATATCTCAAGGGAAATGATTCCAAGAGAAAAGCGATCGTCGTCATTACCTCCAACAGAGGACTTGCGGGCGGCTACAACTCCAATGTGGTTAAGCTTATAACCGGAAATTCCGATTTTAACAAAGAAGATCTTGATCTTTACACCATCGGAAATAAAGGTTACGAAGCATTCCACAGACACGATTACAATGTGGTGAGAAATCTTCCGGATATCATTGAAGCTCCGACTTATGCGGATGCAATGGGACTTACGAAAATCCTTCTTGATTCGTATTCGGAAGGCGAGATAGGCGAGATATATCTTGCATATACTTTTTTCAAAAATACAGTGACTCATGTTCCCACCATCACCAAGCTTCTCCCTGTTGAGAGCATTGATGAGGATCAGGACGGAGAACCCGACAAGATAGACGCAATGATGAACTTCGAGCCGGGTGACGAAGAAGCACTGGATATGATCATCCCCAAATATATCGCAGGCCAGATCCACGGTGCACTGATCGAGGCACTTGCCAGTGAAAACGGTGCCAGAATGCAGGCCATGGACAATGCGACGAGCAATGCCGAGGATATGATCGATGACCTGACGCTTAAATATAACAGAGCCCGTCAGGGTTCCATCACTCAGGAACTTACCGAGATCATCGCAGGTTCCCAGGCTTTGAACGGATAAGGAAAGGAAACAAAATGGCAGAGAATAAAGGAAAGATCACACAGATCATCGGAGCTGTCCTTGATGTCAGATTTGATGAAGGTTCGCTTCCTGAGATAAACGAGGCTATCAGGGTTCCTCTTAACGACGGATCCAAGCTCGTTGTAGAGGTTGCACAGCACCTCGGAGACGACACGGTCAGATGTATAGCAATGGGATCCACCGACGGTCTTGTCAGAGGCATGGATGCGATCGCTACCGGAGCTCCCATATCCGTTCCCGTAGGTGAGAATACCCTCGGAAGAATATTTAACGTTCTCGGTGAACCCATCGATAACAAGCCCGCACCCGAAGGCGTAGATTATGAGCCTATCCACAGACCTGCTCCTTCATTCGAAGAGCAGTCCACCGAGTCCGAGCTTCTCGAGACCGGTATAAAGGTCGTAGATCTTCTTTGCCCTTATCAGAAGGGTGGTAAGATCGGACTTTTCGGAGGTGCAGGTGTAGGAAAGACAGTCCTTATTCAGGAGCTGATCAGAAACATCGCAACAGAGCACGGCGGATATTCCGTATTCACCGGTGTAGGTGAGAGAACCCGTGAAGGAAACGATCTTTATCATGAAATGACAGAATCGGGAGTTATCGATAAGACCACCATGGTCTTCGGTCAGATGAACGAGCCTCCCGGGGCAAGAATGAGAGTAGGTCTTACCGGACTTACCATGGCTGAGTATTTCAGAGACAAGGGTGGAAAGGACGTGCTCCTCTTCATCGACAACATCTTCCGTTTTACCCAGGCAGGTTCCGAGGTTTCCGCACTTCTCGGACGTGTACCTTCGGCCGTAGGTTATCAGCCTACACTCCAGACCGAGATGGGTGCACTTCAGGAGAGAATTACATCAACCAAGAACGGTTCCATTACTTCCGTTCAGGCTGTATACGTTCCTGCGGATGACCTTACCGACCCCGCTCCCGCAACCACATTCGCTCACCTGGATGCTACCACCGTTCTTTCAAGAAGCATCGTTGAGCTCGGTATCTATCCTGCGGTAGATCCCCTTGAGTCAACATCACGTATCCTCGATCCCAGAATCGTAGGAGACGAGCACTATAAGACCGCAAGAGGTGTTCAGGAGATCCTTCAGAGATATAAGGAACTTCAGGACATCATCGCGATCCTCGGTATGGACGAGCTTTCCGAAGAGGACAAGATCGTCGTTTCCAGAGCACGTAAGGTACAGCGTTTCCTGTCACAGCCTTTCTTCGTAGCAGGACAGTTTACCGGACTCGAAGGAAAATACGTACCCATCGAAGAGACCATCAGAGGCTTCAGGGAGATTCTCGAAGGAAAACATGACGAGATTCCCGAAAGTTACTTCCTCAGCAAGGGATCCATTGATGACGTAGTAGCCGCATACAATGCTAAGTAATTAGGAGATCATCAGTCTCATGGAAAAATTCAAACTCAGGATCGTCACCCCCGAAAGAGTCTTCTATGAGGGCGAGGCGGACATGGTAGAAATGAATACGACAGAAGGCGAGATAGGCTGCTATCCCGGACATATTCCGCTTACCGTTATCTGTAAGCCCGGAATCCTTACCATCCATGAAGGTGATGAGATTAAGACAGCAGCTCTTCATTCCGGATTTGCCGAGATCCTTCCCGATTCTTTCAACATCCTCGCTGAGGCTGTTGAGTGGCCCGACGAGATCGATGAAGAAAGAGCAAGGGCTGCCATGGAAAGAGCCAAAAAGAGACTCGAGAGCAAAACGGACGATATTGATATGTCCCGCGAAGAGATGGCACTTCAGAGAGCTATCACCAGAATCAATGCTCTTAAATAAAATGTATAACAAGCATCCTGCGGCCTTTGATAGACCGCAGGATCTTTTTATTTTATAATAGATCTGTTATGAAGAAAATTCTGTTGAAAGCAGCTGTTTATGTGCTTGTCTTTATATCATCGGTATTGATATTCGGGCACATATTCAGCCGTAAACAAAATAATATGACCGTGGATATGGATCCGGCGTCGCAACCGGTAATTTATATGTCCATGGGCGATATTACATATAATCCGCTCTTCGGTTATTCGAATCCCAGGGACATTTCTTACGACAGAGATACCCTTACTTATATGGACGATAACAGAAGGGTTTCTCTTGTTATTACCACTCTCGGAGAAAAGGTGGCTTCCGCATCCTATGAGATGAGAAATATTGAGGATAACAGACTCATCGAAGAAGGCGAGGCAGAGCTTCTGCTCAACAACATAGGTAACATGACTTCGAAGATATCGCTCAAGGACCTGTATAAACCCGGTGCCGAGTATTCGATGTCGATAAAGCTTTCCATGGAAGACGGAAGGGAAATTTATTACTATACCCGCGTGATCTCGGGAGATGCGGAGCTTGCCTACAATAAGGTGGCATATGCGAAGTATTTTCACGATTGCCTGTTTGATAAGCATGAGGCAGAGAATATCAAGAAGCATCTCGAGACGAATTCTTCCCTCAGTGATAATTCAACCTTTGCATACGTTGATATCCATTCATCATTCTCACAGATAACATACGGAGATCTGGAAGTTACCCCCTACGGAGATCCTCTGATATATCTTCGCGAGGATTGCGGTCCCAATGCCACCGTGTGCATCGATTACATGCTCAGAAGCGGTTACGGAATGTCACTTACCGCATATAAAGCACATGAAGCCATAACGGTCAGATACACGGATAAAGGCGTATACATCATGTCCTATGAAAGGACCATGGAAGAAATCGCCAATCCCACGGATATGTGTGTCAACGATAAGATAATCCTCGGAATCGCCGATGAACATCCCGAGATGATGGAAAGCGAGGAAGGCGGATGCGTGGCTTTTGTATCCGGAGGAAGACTGTTCCTGTACAACGAAGGATCGGGAAAACTTGCATCCGTTTACAGCTTCTATGATTACGGTGTCTTTGATGTAAGAAATATCAATTCAAGACATGATATCAGAATTTTAAGGGTCGAAGACGACGGCAATATGGTATTTGCGGTTTACGGATACATGAACCGCGGAGATCATGAAGGTGATGTGGGAATATGCGTTTATTCCTACGAAGATGCCATCAATTCCATACAGGAAATCCTTTACATACCCTATGAGAAATCCTCGGATATACTGCTTGAGGAAGCCGGAAGACTCCTGTATATGAATGATGATTCGCATCTGTATTTTACGATGGAGAATTCCGTATTCAGGATCGATCTTAATGCAAAGAAGATGGTCACCACCGGTATGTACTGGTCGGGAGACGTTCTGCAGACCAGTGAGGATCAGAGATATATCGTTACCATCGGTGAAGATACGAACGAGCTTTCAAGAGATCTTGCGGTTACCGATCTTAATAACGAAACTTCCGTCACCGTATCCGCGGGAACAAATGAGTACATCAGATTCCTGGGATTTATCGGTGAGGATATGATCTACGGAGTTGCAAGACAGGAAGATCTTCAGACCGAGACCAGCGGAAATCTGCTGTTCCCCATGTACAGGATCTGCATCTGCGACGGAACGGGAAAACTTCTTACATATTATGAAAAAGAAGGATTCTATGTAACGGAAGCGGATGTTAAAGGCAATATGATCATGCTGTCGAGACTCTCAGGAACCCCCGGAGCATATGCTCCCGCATCGGAAGACAGCATCACCGCAATGAGTGAGGATTCTACGGGAAGAAATTATCTGTCGGTTGCGGTAATAGACAAATACGAAAGATATGTCCAGATTCAGACGAGAAATCCCATTAAGGTAAACAGCCTGAAAGTAACCACGCCCGGTGAGATATTGACGGAGGAAGTAACCGTACTTAATCCCGATCTGTCCGAAGATCTGAAGAGATTCTACGTATTCGACGCAAGAGGCGGATGCAGGATCTATCTGTCCGAGAGTGCGGCGGTGGAAGCGGCATATGAATGCGGCGGAACCGCGATCGAAGAAAACGGAAATGTTATCTGGAAATATTCTTCGAGAAAGACGGTAAATCAGATACTTGATATTGTGGCGACCGAGGTTGGTGAAGGCGAAAGTTCCCTCAGCGTATGTATGGATATCATGATGGACCATGAAGGAGTTATCAGAAATTCGGAGCTTCTTCTCGGAAGCGGAAGTGCGGTAAGCGATATCCTTCAGGAAAACATGGATAATGTAACTGTTCTTGACCTTACCGGATGTACTCTGGATCAGCTTTACTATTATATGGACAGAGACATTCCGATCATGGCCATGCTCCAGGGCGGAGGTGCGGTCCTTATCACGGGACATAACGAAAAAGAGCTTGTCATCTTAGATCCCGCAAGCGGAGAACTGTATAAAAGGGATATCACCAAAATGGCAGAGCTGTTTGAAAATAACGGAAACCAGTTCATAACCTATGCGTATGCAGGCTCGGAGATCTGGGCCGATAAGACATTGTAAGCAGGAAAGGAATTATATGAATCCCGAAAACAATACCACCAATAAAAGTAAAACCGTTTTGATAGCAGTCATTGCTCTTGTTATTGCGATAGGGGCCATCCTTGGAATTGCAGTGATGATATCCAAAAACGGTCCCGAGACAAGATATGCATCCATGATGAATCTCGGAAACAGTTATCTCGATGTAACGGATCCCGCGACAATTCCTTCCGGGGATCTGGAGCTTGCCATAGAGCAGTTTGAAGCAGCAAGAGAGATGATGCCCGAAAGACCCGAAGCATATATGGCTCTTGCAAGAGTGTATTCCATACGTATGAAGATAAATAAACTGGTTGGGCTGTATGAAAGCGCCGAGGGTAATCTGTCTTCGGATGATCTGGAAGAACTCGAAGATTATATCTTTGATGTGGTGGAGAATACGATCGAATATGCAGTGGATAACGGCAAAGAATCGGCTGCATTTGAACTTGCGGATAAACTTGAGGAGATAAACGAGGACAGAGCTCAGGAAATCCGCGATGAATATTTCATGGCCATTCCCTGGTACAATGACATCTACGGTGACAAGCCGGAAGATGATGAGCCTCAGGATGAAGAGCCGGCTGCGGATACGCCCGAAAAGCCTGATGTATCCCGCGAAACCGGATATGAAGAAGGAAATCTTATTCCCGATTTTACTTTCTATGACGAGGACGGCAAATATCACAGCATTTCCGAATTCCGCGGACAGGCTGTGTACATCAATTTCTTCACCACGTGGTGCACATATTGTTTCTATGAACTTCCCGATATGGAAGATGTAAATGATAAGTATTCGGATGATGCAGTATTTATCATGATAGATCTGCAGGAAGGACCGGAACTCGGAACTCAGTATGCAGAGGATTATGACGTCACGATCCCCATCTATTACGTGGATTCATGGAAGATAGAAGGCCTGGAGATAAATGCGGTTCCCCTCAGTATTGTCATAGACGCAAACGGAGTCGTATACGGTAACTGCCTCGGTCAGGCTTCATATGACTGGATGGACGATACCGTAAACGATGCGATCAATTCCGCAAAGTAAGAGTGCAGGATCCGGTAGGCTATATGGATAAAAAGAAAACGATTAATCTTCCCGCAATAATTCTGCTGATCCTTTCGATAATTCTTATTACCCTCGGCGCTTATACCGGCAAGGTAAAAGAGACCGAAAGAAAAGGTAATGCTTTGTGTCTGGAGTGTATCGGACTTGGATAAACGACGGAAGATAACACAATTTATCACAACCCTTATATACAATCCCTTTTTGACAAACCTCTTTAAGGGAAAGCTTCATACGGGGTCTTCCAAGGGTGTATGCGTTCCGGGGCTTAACTGTTATTCCTGCCCTGCGGCAGCAGGCTCCTGCCCTTTGGGATCCCTTCAGCAAAATCTCGGGAATCTGAAAAAGGGTGTAAACACCTATGTTCTCGGTTCAATTCTGTTTTTTGCCGCGCTTTTCGGAAGATTCGTTTGCGGATGGCTGTGTCCTTTCGGACTTATTCAGGAGCTTTTGTACAAGATACCTCTTCCCAAATGCACAAAGAGACTTAAGGCACTCGGATGGCTTAAATACGTATTCCTGATTGTTTTTGTCATCGCACTTCCCATAGTTATTTTCGCCGAAAAAGGAATGGGATATCCCGCGTTTTGCAAATACATCTGCCCTCAGGGAACTATAGGCGGCCTGTTCCTCACAGGATTCAATGAGACCCTGAGAAATCAGGCGGGACTTACATTTGTGATAAAGGTCATCATCCTTGCGGGAATACTTATATGTTCGGCTTTTGTTTTCAGACCTTTTTGCAGGTTTGTATGCCCTTTGGGAGCGATATACGGACTGTTCAATAAGATAGCGCTGATCAGGATAAAGTACGATAAAACAACCTGCACCGGTTGCGGAGCGTGCGAGAAAGTCTGCCCCATGAGATTAAATCCCGTAAAAGAATGCAATCATGCGGACTGCATCAGATGCGGAAAATGTATCGGCAAGTGTCCCGAAAAATCACTTTCTTATTCATGTAAGAGATAATAAAAAAGAGACCGGATTAAGCCGGTCTCTTTTTGAATCTTATGCGCTGTATTTGAATTCTTTAGTTTCGTAATCCGAGTAATCGCAAAATGTCACGATGTTGTTATCCGTATCCATTTCCAGGAAGTATCCCCATCTTAAGTCTGCGTATGAATCGTCAGTTGCGGAAAAAACGAAATACTCTCTGCTTTCATCGCCTCTTCCGCATAATCCGAAGCTTTCTGCGGGGAAGCCGTCACGGTTTTCTCTTACTTCATCGGTCATCAGGAAGAAATCAAGCTGTGTATGTCCGTTGCATACATAGGGAAGTGAGAGACCGAAGGTGGGATCGATGTGATAATCGGTACCGCCGATATTAACGTAGTTCCACTGATGTCCCTCTCCCAGTGAGGGATTGTCTCCAGTCATTACATCGGATTCCACACCGCACTGCAGCAGAAGGTAATTGTAGACTCCCGAAAGCTCCTGACAGATTCCCTGATTTTCCTTAAGTGCCCTGTAGGTTAATATCTCATCGCCTCTTGTGGTGTACATCTCGGCATACATATCGTAATCGTATGTATAGTTTTGGGTCATGTAGAGGTAGAGGGCCAGGGCCTTTTCAAATTCCGAGTAATCCGGTTTTACCGTATCGTTCAGGATATCCGTAATGATCTCTTCGAATTCTTTTTCCTCTTTAAGGAAGCTTTCCTTATCGGGATCGTAGGGGATGAGACCGACACCGTTGTCATATTTGGTGCTCTCATAATAGCCGTCCTTGATGAGAGTAGATGCTACGGGGAAATAGTAGTTAATGAGCCTTCCTCCGACAACGTTGTAATAAACCGTTTCGTTTGGACATTCGAAGGTGTCTTCACCGTTTCTTATGGCATCAACGAAATTGAAGAATGCAACTTTCGTTTCTTCGCCCCAAAGCTCTGCATCCCTTGCGGAGAATACATGAGGATTGAATTCGTACAGAGCTTCGTCCTCTTTGGTATCATCCATGACGGCGGGTGCATGAGCGGGCTCGTTTTCTTCCAGGGAGATTTCCACATCTTCATCTTCCGAAACCGTATCCGATTCCATGATCTCTTCGGTGGCGGTGATTATTTCTTCAAGCGCTTCTCCAGTTGATTTTCCGCATGCGGTTATTGAAAATGCAGTTATAAGAACTGCTGCAATAAGTCTTTTTTTCATAAAAAATCTCCTATGTGATCCTGCGCTTTGAATATAGCATGGGATCGCATAGGAGTGCGTTTAAGACTTGTTTAAAGGTTTATTAAGCCTTGAAAATCTGATCTTTTCTGACCAAAAGAGCGCTGTATAGGGGAAGTCCCAGTACATAGCAGCTGAGGATCTCACCGATTCCCACTGTAGCCATGAAGAAGGGAACTCCTCCTTCATACCCGTATACATATGCCAGGATAAAAGGAACGATGATGGTGTTTGAAAGAACGGGAGGCAGGGGAGCAAGGAACATGCTTCTTTTGCCGGGAATAAACTTCCATTTTCCGTCTTTTCTCGTATGAGTAAGAAGATAGGTTCCTACTGCACCGATAAGAGTTGCAAGAGATCCGAAAATAATATCCTGCATATAGCATCCCGTTAAAATATTACTGAGAAGACATCCGATATAGAGTCCGGGAATGGCGGCGGGAGTAAATGCCGCAAGTATGGTAAGTGCTTCGGAGAATCTTACCTGGATAACCCCGCTCGCGAGGTTGAGAGCACCTGCCCAGCATGTGAGCACGGTGTAGAGCGCTGCGATTGCCGCAGCGTAGGTGATGAACAGAACGTTTTTGTTTTTCATTTTTCTTTCCTCTAGTTTTGTTTTAGGTCAGGAAGGTTTCGAACTGACCGAGTTACTTATGTGCCCAAAGATGCAGACTTTTGTGAGAAATGCTATAATGTCTGATTAGGACACAAGGGAGATAATATCTCATTATCCGAATTATGTCTACTGCTTTTTAAGCAATTAGGAGGCATGAAATGTATAATATCGATTTTTCCAAGCCTGTAAAGGTTTATTTTGTGGGAATCGGCGGCATAAGTATGAGCGGACTGGCCACTATACTTAAGCGTGCGGGCTTCGATGTATCGGGTTCGGACAGAGCCCCTTCGGAAGTTACCGATCTTCTGGAAAAAGAAGGAATTAAGGTTTTCTACGGTCAGAAGACCGAAAATATTACGGATGATATAGCGGTTGCGGTATTTACGGCTGCGATCCATCCCGACAATCCCGAATATATCGAGATTAAGAGGCTGGGAATCCCCTCACTTACCCGTGCACAGCTTGTGGGACAGCTGATGAAGAATTACAAAACTTCCATCGCCATAAGCGGAACTCACGGAAAGACCACCACAACTTCCATGATAAGCGAGATCCTTCTTGCACAGGAAACGGATCCCACCATCACCGTAGGCGGAATGCTCCCTTCAATAGGCGGTAATATCAGGGTCGGAGGCAGGGATTATTTCGTTACCGAGGCATGCGAATATACCAACAGCTTTCTGGACTTTTTCCCGGATATCGCACTTATTCTTAATATAGAAGAAGATCATCTGGATTTCTTCAAAGATCTGGACGATATAAGGTCTTCTTTCAGAAAATTTGCATCACTCGTTCCCGAGGACGGAACACTGATAATTAACGCAGGTATCGAAAACACCGGATATATCACGGACGGGCTCGATTGTAATGTGGTTACATTCGGACTCGCCACAGGGGACGGAAAAGAACCCGATTATACCGCGGATAATGTTTTCTATGATGATATGGGATGTCCCGAGTTCGATCTCAAAGTCCGCGGAAAAGACAGGATGCATATCCATCTGGGAGTTCCCGGTGAGCATAATGTACTGAATGCCCTTGCGGCGTGTGCTTTTGCGGATGCAGTTGGTGCGGAAGAAACCGCGGTTTCCAAGGCGCTTAATACATTTGAAGGAACCGACAGAAGATTCCAGAAAAAGGGAACAATATTAAACGGAGTAATGCTTGTGGATGATTACGCACATCATCCCACCGAGATAAGAGCCACGATGAAAGCGGCACTTTCTGTTAAGCATAAGAAGCTCTGGGTTGTTTTCCAGCCTCATACCTATACACGTACAAAGGCATTCTTTGATGATTTTGCGGATGTTCTGAGTATGGCGGACAACGTGGTGCTTGCGGATATATATGCCGCAAGAGAGACGGATACATTGGGGATGAGTTCCGAACTTTTATCCGAAGCTGTCGGAAAAAGGGGCACCGCAAGTTATTATTTCCCCTCTTTTGAAGAAATTGAGGACTTCCTCCGAAAAAATTGCCAAGAGGGAGACATGTTGATAACTATGGGGGCCGGAGATGTATATAAAATAGGCGATTCTTTACTGAACGGATAATCTATCCACCATATCCACGGTATTTCGATCGGAAGCGATTGAAAATACCGTGGATTATTTAATTATTATGTGGATATTTAAATCCAGTATTCATGCGCACCTTACACCCGTTATCCACTTAATCCACTTAATCCACACATTTGGTGACTAACCGCGAAAACCGCATGGCTTCTGATAAATCGTCATTTTGTCCATTTTGCCGGTGACCTCTTTGTGATATAAGTGATATTACCGCTGATTTGGATCAGGCGGCGAACGGGGGTCACTTTTTTGTCACAGTTAACTATTTATCAGGACAGCTATATAAATGCGACGATCCTTTCAAACAGGTTCATCGACGATTACATGACTGATGCCAACGATGCACAGCTTAAAGTATATCTTTATACCGTGCGTATGATGAGTGCAAATCTCGAGACATCGGTCACCGACATAGCTGACAGGTTCAATTACACCGAGAAGGATGTTCTCAGAGCATTTAAATACTGGCAGGGTAAGGGGATACTGGATCTTGATTATGATGCTTCCGGCGCTCTTTGCGGCGTGCATCTGAAGAATCTGTGCAAATGTGAAAGCGTGGAGCCTTCCGTGGAATCCACTCATTTCCCTCAGTCGCTGATAATTCCCCAGACGATTGTATCGACTCCGGGAAAACAGACCGTATTCAGCGAAAGCGAACGAAAGGCTGCGGAAAGTAATGCAGAGGCCGAAAACAAGGCTGCAGCGATACCCGTCAAGCCTTCCTATACACCTTCCATGGTAAGGGAATTCAAATCCTCCCATACCGCTTCGGACAACGGAATAGATATCTTCTATCTTGCCGAAGAATATAGGAAGAAGCCTCTTTCACCCTCGGATATCAGCACCATCATTTATATCTGCGATGAACTCGGTTTTTCGGACGAACTTTTCGATCACCTCCTCCAATACTGTGCTTCCAAAGATAAGTCCGATTTCAGATATATAGAGAAGGTTGCGATATCCTGGAAAGAGAGCGGGATAACCACTCCGGAGGAAGCGGAAAACGCACCCGGAAGGTACGACAGAAAAGTATATGAGATCATGAGACAGCTGGGTAAGACGGGCAACACCCCTACCGATAAAGAGGTCTCTTACATAACAAAATGGACCGGAGAGTACGGTTTTTCCGACGATATCATCCTCGAGGCCTGCGACAGGACCGTAATGGCCACCGAGAAGAACCGTTTCCAGTATGCCGACAAGATTCTTAAAAACTGGAAGGATAAAGGCGTAGGCAGCCTGGGAGATGTGGAGAATCTCGATAAGCTTCACGCTTCTCCTTCGGAAAAGAAAACAGCATCATCAGGCTCTGCTGGAGAGAATTCTTCCAACAGATTCAACAGATTTTCGCAGAGAAACGACATAGATTTTAAGGAACTTGAGAAAAAACTCATCAAGAACTGAAACGGAGCATGCCTATGGCACTTCAGAACGGGGCCTTTGAAAGGCTGCAGGAAGAATACAGCAGCATAAGGATGGAAAATGAAAGAATCAGGGACGAAAGGCTTGAAAAGGTTTATTCCGAGCACCCTGAGATCAAAGAGGCCGACTTGAAGATCATGGATCTTCTTACGCAAAAAGCTTTTGCCGCCCTCAAAGGAAACGATGAGAAGGCGGTTGATGATAAGATTGCCGCTGCAAAGGCGGAGAAGGAAACGTTGGTTAAGGCAGCAGGCGTGGATCCTTCATACGAGGACAGAATTTATACATGTCCTTATTGCAAAGATACGGGATTTATCGTAAAATCTGACGGGCCCGCGGAAAAGTGCAGATGTTTCAGAAAAAGGGAATCCGAGATACTCTTGGAGCAGTCCGGAATGTCCGAACTCCTCAAAGACAATAACTTTTCCGTAATGCGCACGGATATTTTTGACGAAGAGACAAAAGATCACTTCGTAAAAGCCGTGGATTATTGCAAAGGTTATATCGATTCTTTTGATACGGACTACCGAAATATACTGTTTTGTGGTACAGTAGGTACCGGCAAATCGTTCCTTAGCTGTTGTATTGCATCGGAACTTCTTGATTCATACCACAGTGTTGTTTATATGAGCGCCAAGACGCTTTTTGACACTCTTGCCCAGGCTCAGTTTTCCAGGGAAAATCTTCCCGAGATCTCTGCCGTAAGGGAGAGGATCTATGACTGCGACCTGCTCATCATCGACGACCTGGGTACGGAGATGACGAATTCTTTTGTGGGAACGGAGCTTTTTACGATCATTAATGAGAGGTACAATTCCCGCAGATCCGTTATAATATCGACGAATCTGGAACTGGCACTCCTCAGAGACCGTTATTCTGACAGGATATTCTCCAGGATAACGGGGTCATATGATGTCTTAAGATTATACGGACCGGATCTCCGGAACGTACTATAACAGGAGAATATATTATGCCCAAGCGTGAAGAGAAAAGAAATCTTGAAAGCATTCCCGTAGGAAGCCTGGGGATCATTTCCCTGGACGGATGCAGGAATCTTGCCCAGAAAGTAGACTCATATCTGGTCAAGTGGCGTTTCGAAAGAGAGAGCGAACACAAAGGCTCACTTGCATTTTCGGGATATCAGAGAGATTCGTATCTTCTTAAAGCAAGAGTACCCAGATTCGGATCCGGTGAAGGAAAGGGAGAAATCCTTGAATCCGTAAGAGGAGCCGATCTTTACATCCTTGTTGATGTACTTAATTATTCCGAGACTTATTCACTTTGCGGACATGAGAATCACATGTCCCCGGATGATCATTATCAGGATCTTAAGAGGATCATCGCAGCTGTGGGCGGTAAGGCAAGAAGAATCACCGTTATCATGCCTTTCCTTTATGAGAGCCGCCAGGACAGACGTACTTCCAGAGAATCACTCGACTGTGCGATCGCTCTTCAGGAGCTTGTAAGAATGGGTGTTGATAACATCATCACCTTCGATGCACACGAGCCCAGAGTCCAGAACGCCATTCCCCTCAGCGGATTTGAGACCGTTCAGACTCCTTATCAGTTCATCAAGGGACTTTTAAAGCATGTTAAGGGTCTCAAGATAGATGCGGACCATATGATGGTCATTTCCCCCGATGAAGGCGGAATGAGAAGAGCCATTTATATCGCCAACGTACTCGGACTTGATATGGGTATGTTCTATAAGAGACGCGATTACAGAAGGATCGTAAACGGCAGAAATCCCATTATCTCCCATGAGTTCCTCGGAAGTGATGTTGCCGGCAAGGATATGATCATCATCGATGACATGATCTCATCCGGAGATTCCGTTCTTGAGGTTGCCGCAGAGCTCAAGAAGAGAAATGCAGGAAATATCTTCGTATTTGCAACATTCGGTCTTTTCACCGGCGGTCTTGCAAGATTTGACGAAGCTTACGAGAAGGGACTCATTTCAAGAGTTCTTACCACCAACCTGATCTACCAGACTCCCGAGCTTCTCGAGAAAGAGTGGTACATCAGCTGTGATCTGAGCAAGTATATCGCATACATCATTGATACTCTCAATCACGATTCATCAATTTCCGACCTTCTCAATCCCAACGAGAGGATCCAGAGCATTGTCCGCAAGTACAACGCAGGCGAGCTTGAGATGGCAGAGTAAATCATCAATAAAATTATGGCGTACGGGGTTTTTCCCGTGCGCTTTTTTTATCTTACAAAACTGTAAGGTTAGGAATAAAACTGTAAGGTAATTCGATGTATATAAAGCTCACATATTGATATTCTATGATCACAGGAACACAAAAGGAGATCAAAATGATGAGCATTAAGAAAAAGACATTAAGAATACCGATGAACGAGAGGCTGTACGCTAAGAAAGGCTGTAAGGTCATAGCGGAAAAGCTTCTTGAATCCGGAAGGATCGAAGGTATGACCGAAAGCCAGCTTTCATGCGAGATTTTCGCACACGCTTATGTCTTCTACAACTTCAGATTTGTTCCTAAGCAGCTTGGCAAAACTGATCTTTTCAAAAAGATCTTAAGAAGCGCTTCCGACGGAGTGGATATTGAAGACGGCGGTGACAGCCTCATCCGCAGGATCGCATACAGAATGATTTGGTTAATGCCCGCATTTCCCATCAACTGATGATTATTATTAAAAAGGAGAACTTAAAATGACTGAAAATGTAATGAGAAAAATAGACCTGTTTGCTTCCAATAAGAATCTGATCCATAAGAAATTTGTATGGGATTATCATCTTATGAGCGTACTTTCCGGCATGGTATTTACCATGGAAAACAAGGAAGCCGATATCGATGCGATGAAGAACAGCCTTAAGGTTCTCAAGAAGAATACAGGAGTGTTCTCTCCCTTCAGAAGCAGCGAAAGACTCTTCACCGTAAGTAAGATGGCTCTTTCCGCAGATCCCGAAAAGTACATTAAAGATCTGGTTTCGGTATATGGTAAGATTAAGAAAGGCCGTATGATGGCCGATTCTTTCATGGTCGTTGCCGCAGCCAATATCGTAGATGCGGGTCGTCAGAGCGATGCTGATGCGATAGTAGCAAAGTTCAACCGTATCATGAAGGCTATGAAGAAGGATCATCCCGTACTTACCGGAAGAGCAGATATGCCCCTTGTCGTCAGCCTTGCGATGACGGACAGAAGTGTGGAGGAGATCGCTGCTGAGCTGGAAGAGAACTACAGGACTTTAAAGACTTTCTTCAAGGGAAATTCCGATTCCGTACAGGGTCTTGCAGAGGTTCTTACTCTTCAGGAAGGTGATCCCGCTCGTAAGGCCGGCAAGGTTATCGATATCTACAATGCTTTCAAGGCAAATCACAGAAGATACAGCAGAGAGTACGGACTTGCTTCTCTCGGTGCTCTCATCGGAAGTAAGAAAGATCCCGACACTCTCGTAAAAGAAATCTGTGAGGCAGAAAGATATCTTGCAAGCAGGAAGGGCATGGGAATGTCCATTATGGGCAAATCCGACAGACTTATGTTTGCAGCCCTTATCGTAGCAGATTGCGAAGGTACTGCAGGAAAAGGAATTAAAGATCCCATCATTGTCGAGACACTTCAGACCATCATAGCAATGGAAGTTATGCTTGTCGTTGTTGCAACATCCGCAGCAACAAGCTCTTCCCATTAATAAGTAATAAATTGCAGGCCTGCCGGTTAACGACGGCAGGCCGGTATTCGGAGGAATAAATGTCAGTTATCCTGGAAGTACAAAACGCAGAGAAGTATTACGGAAACAAAGGAAACATCTCACCCGCATTAAACGACTTAAGCTTTACCGTAAGCGAAGGCGAATTTGTAGGAATCATGGGTGCGAGCGGAAGCGGTAAAACAACGCTCCTTAATTGCATATCCACCATCGATACGCTTTCTGCCGGAAGGGTTCTTATAAGAGATAAAAATGTCGCAACACTTAAGGGTAAGGAACTGGACAGATTCCGCGCGGAGTGTCTCGGTTTTATTTTCCAGGATTTTAATCTTCTGGATACCATGACCGCGCGTGAAAATATTTCCCTTGCTCTTTCCGTAAGAGGAGAGGAACTCGGTAAGATCGATTCGAAGATAGAGGATATCGCAAAGCTTTTGGGAATAGGGGATATCCTGGATAAATTTCCTTACGAGATGAGCGGAGGACAAAAACAGCGCGTGGCCGCAGCAAGAGCCGTCGTAACGGATCCCGAGCTTGTTCTTGCGGATGAACCTACCGGTGCGCTTGATTCCAAATCATCGAAGGCCCTCATGGAAAGTCTCGGTAAATTAAACAAAGAGAGACATTCCACAATCCTTATGGTTACTCATGATACATTTTCCGCAAGCTATGCGGGACGTATTCTTTTTATCAAGGACGGTAAGATCTTTACCGAGATCGTAAAAGACGAAAATGAAACCAGAAAGGATTTTTTCAGAAGGATAGTCGATGTTACCACGGTTCTCGGAGGTGAACTTGATGAGATCGTTTGATATAGCTCTTAAGAATATCAAAAAAAGCCGCAGCGACTATTCCATATATTTCTTTACCCTGATACTGGGCGTCACCATTTTCTATATGTTTAACGCTGTGGGCACCCAGGGTATCATGAAAGAAGCCATGTGTTCTTCCAATGTGGCGGTTGATAATTTCGTCACCGTCATCGGAATGGTTTCCGTAGCCGTTGCCATCATATTCGGACTGCTTATTATCTATGCGAATAATTTCCTGATCAAAAGACGTAAAAAAGAATTCGGTATATACATGCTTCTCGGTATGAGCTCTTCCAAGGTGGCGAGAATTCTCTTATACGAAACATGTATTGTCGGAGTTTTCTCTCTGGTGATTGGAATACTCCTCGGCATCGTGGCATCACAGTGTCTGTCCGTTATTGTGGCAAAGATGTTTGTAATGGATCTTTCCGGATTTGCCTTCGATATATCAGGACAGGCTCTTGTTAAAACGCTTCTTTGTTTTGCGGGAATCTATGTAGTGGTCTTTTTGCTCAATAAAAGATCCGTCCGGAAAAATAAGCTTATAGATCTTCTTACCGCTTCGAAAAAGAATGAGAAGGAAGTTATCAGAAATACATCCGCATCTCTTTCTCTGTTTATTGTTTCCGTTATCGGACTTGTATATGCCTGGATCCGTGTGGGTTTTTATGCGGAAAACCTTACCATGAAATCTTTTATGGTATGCGTTGTCATCGGATTTGTATGTACTTTTATATTCTTCCGCTCGGCGGGAGGATTCTTACAAAAGGCAGGTTCCTCCTGCAGAAAGTTTTATACGAAGGGACTCAATTCATTCGTGGTAAGACAGTTCACTGCAGGTGTAAACAGTTCATCCATATCCATGGCGGTCATATCACTGCTTTTATTCCTTGCGCTTTTATTCTTCTCAACCGGTTTTTCCATCAGGAATTATTTTAATGCAAGACTCGGTAATCACACTCCAGTGGATATTACCATGGATCTGTTTTCACTCGATCCGGAAAGCTTTTTCGAAGAGCATGGTATTCCCATGGAAGAGTGGTCATCGGATTACATTACGATTCCCATTTATAAGGGAGAGGAAGTTACCTTAAGGACGCTTCTGGGTGACCATATCGAAGAGGCATCCGAAACATTCAGGATGGCTGAATGGGATTCCATGGTCGGAGTCATGCGTCTTTCGGATTACAACCTTATAGAGGATATGTACGACCGGAACAGACTTGAAATGACGGATGATCAGTATGCATTCATCCTGGATTTCGATCTGATGGGGTCTTTTGCAAACAGTGCACTTGAGGACGGAAATGTACTTACCGTATCAGGCGCGAGTCTTAATCCCGCATACGATCATGTAATATCCGAATGCGTGCTTATGTCGGGACTGGAAGCCAATCTCGGCATAGTTGTTCTTCCCGACAGAGTAATCGATTCACCCGAACGGACACTTAAACAGGTCAGCAATTTCATAGCCGCAGATTATGTGAGCGAGGAAGCGGGTGAAAAAACGGAAGCTATATTGAGCGAGCTTTACGATGATGTTTACTACACTGCCAAAAAGGAGATCAGAGCAAGCAGCATAGGCATGACCGTAATAATCGTATTTGTGGTTTTGTATCTGGGTATTGTATTTGTAATATCAAGTGCTGCGATCATAGGACTTAAGATGCTCTCCGATTCCATTGACTCCGCATCGAATTTTAAGATCCTTAAAAATATCGGAGCGAGCGGATTCGAACGGAAAAAAGCTTTGTTTACCAGGGTGTTTTCTTTCTTCATGTTTCCTCTTGCACTTGCGATCCTCGATACCGTATTCGGAGTGAGATTTGTAAAGGGCTTCATGAACTCTATCGGTATGATCAATATGGGGCAGGGCATCATGCTTTCTCTTTTCATAATGGTACTTATATATGGCGGCTATTTCTTGACAACATACGAGGGATGTAGAAAAATAGTCGGTATATAAAAAGATGGAGATGCACTTATGTACCGAATCGGAATTTTGGAAGATGATCTTAAGATCGGTTCCGAATTAAAAATATTTCTTGAAAAAAACGGATACGAAGCGGAGTTTATCACTCCCGAAAGTTATGCCGGAATAAGTGAAGATAAGATGACAGATCTGCTATTGGAAGCGGATCTGTCACTTTTGCTGCTTGATATATCTCTTCCCGGATTTGACGGGATAAGGATCTGTAAGGCTTTCAGGGAACGTACCGGAGTTCCCGTCATTATGATCACCAGCGATAACAGCGAACTTACGGAACTTATGAGCATTCAAAACGGTGCGGATGATTTTGTTCCCAAGCCTTTTAACACAAGGATACTTCTTGCAAGGATCGAAAACGTCATAAGAAGAGTTTATGCCGCAGCATCTTCCGTATCGGATACGAAGACAGTTAAGACTGCGGACGGTTTGACTTTTACCATTGATATGTCAAAGGGGAAAATAAGATCTGAAAGCGGAGAAGATACGGAACTTACCAAGAATGAATTCCATATTCTCAAATTGCTTGTTTCTCAGCAGGGCAAGATCGTATCAAGAGACAGGATCATGGAAGAACTTTGGGACAACGAAGCATTCGTGGATGACAATACTCTTACCGTTAACATGACACGCCTTAAAGGCAAGCTTGAACAGATTGGCATCATGGGTGCCATTACTACCAAGAGAGGAATGGGGTATCTGCTGAATTGAATTTTCTCCGATATATAAAAGAACACTTTATCCATGTGATCGCATGTCTGTTTATCATAGTGACGACGGACATATTACTTATGACCATAAAAGGATCGACGGCACTTATGATCTATGTTGCCGCGATATGTGCTTTTTCCTTTTTTGTATGTATGTACGTCGATTACAGGAAATTGAAAAATCTATTCGATGATGCACAGTCGGGAATCGAAGCACTGGATAAGAAATATCTGCTGTCGGAAGTTTTGGAAGATCAGGGCACGCAGGAAAGCGAGAGCCTTTGGTCTCTGCTTAAGAAAGCCGAAGTGTCCATGAGCGAAAATGTTGCGAAGTATCGCAGGGGCTCGGAGGAATACAGGGATTATATCGAGACATGGGTTCATGAGATAAAGATTCCCATATCCGCATCAAGGATGATCATTGAAAATCACGGAGAAGACAGTGTATCCGAAAGCGGGATTGCGGATGAACTGGACAGACTGGAAGGCTATGTGGATCAGGCGCTTTTCTATGCGAGAAGCTCTTATGTGGAGAAAGACTTTTTCATCAAAGAAGTTGATCTTGAGGAAATAATAAAAGGAATTATTTCCAAGAGACGAAAAACTCTCATCCCCATGCATGCATCCATCGATATCGGCACGCTGCAGGGCGATAAGAAGATTCTCAGTGACGGAAAGTGGCTTTCCTTTATCGTAAGCCAGATAGTAGATAACAGCATTAAATATGCATCGCCGGATCGTAATCTGAAGTTATCTTTTTATTTGACGGAAGAAGCAGGAAGACAGGTTTTGAATCTTGAAGATAACGGAGTGGGTATGAAGTCTTCGGAAATTCCGAGAGCTTTTGAAAAGGGCTTTACCGGAACCAACGGAAGAAGCGGAAGAGCATCCACGGGCATCGGATTATATCTGTGCAGGAAGCTTTGCTTAAGACTCGAGCATGAGATTGCCATAGAATCCAAAGAGGGCGAAGGAACCACAGTTAAGATAATGTTTTAAAAAAGGGGCGGATTATCCGCCCCTGATATTTTAAAAAGGAATATATCTTTTCAGTCTTGATGTCAGAGTAAGAGCCAGCACGATCTTGATGATATCGGGAATGATGAAAGGAAATACGCACCAGGAAAGAGCCGTGATGATACCGATCGGTTCTTTTGTATTGGTGTAAACAATGATAAACCATGCCGTGCCGAAGGTATAGCATATAATGAGACCTGTTACCATGGATATTCCGAGAAGGAATATTTTTTTTGTTTTTTCCTTGATGAAAAAATGTTCAAAGAGCCACATGACAAGCATCGAAAAAACAAATCCGATTATGTATCCGCCCGTTGTCCCGAAGAGTGCACCTATGCCTCCTTTGAATCCCGCAAACACGGGAAGACCGATTGCGCCAAGAAGAATATATATGAGAACCGATATGGTGCCTCTTTTGCCTCCGAGAAGTCCTGCGGCAAGAAAGATGGCAAAGGTCTGCAATGTAAAAGGAACGGCGCCGGGAATCTGTATTTGTGAACAGACAGCGATGAGAGCTGCGAATAAGCCGATGAATACCGTCTGTGTAAGTTTACTTTTTTCCATTTCTGTAGTACCTCCGAATTGTTAACTCAAACGATGATGATGTTAACATTAGAAAATACAATTGTCAACCATAAAATACATGAGGTTGACAATTGAGCGCTGTGGCGTTATGACTTTGCGTCAAAGCCTGTAAATATGCGGGTTTCGGAGAATCCTGAGAGCATTTTTACGGCAGGAAACGCTCGTTATAAAAGGCGTTTCGAATTGTGTATATTAAGCTATATGGCCACAAAATATAGTAAATTATGTGAAATTTTATAAATTGTTTGATAATTTTAGCGAAAACTATTCAATTTTTCAGATTATAGTGCTATAGTACATTATATAAATAGACGAAACGTCCGATGAGCACTACAAGAAAACGTATTCTCGTAAACGTCGGATTTTTTTGAAAAAGTTTCATCAAGTACTGAAGCGGGAGGCTCTTTAGATGGTAAAAAAAGAAATGATAGCCATGCTTCTGGCAGGCGGACAGGGTTCAAGACTCGGGGTTCTCACCTCCAAAGTCGCTAAACCCGCCGTATCTTTCGGAGGAAAATACAGAATAATCGATTTCCCTCTGTCAAACTGCATCAACTCCGGTGTTGATACGGTAGGCGTACTTACCCAGTATCAGCCCCTCAGGCTTAACTCCCATATAGGTATCGGTATTCCCTGGGATCTCGACAGAAACATCGGTGGTGTAAGCGTACTTCCTCCCTACGAAAGTGTTCAGGGAAGTGAGTGGTATTCGGGTACCGCAAATGCGATCTACCAGAATATGGAATATATCGAGAATTACAATCCCGATTATGTTCTGATATTATCCGGTGACCATATTTATAAGATGGATTATGAGGTCATGCTTGATTTCCACAAGGCAAAGGGTGCGGATCTTACGATTGCCGTAATGCCCGTTCCCCTTGAAGAAGCAAGCAGATTCGGAATCATGATAACCGACGAAGACAAGAGGATCATAGACTTTGAAGAAAAGCCCAAGAATCCCCGTTCCAATCTTGCTTCAATGGGTATCTATATTTTCAATTGGGAAACATTACGAGAGGGAATGCTTGCACTCAAGGATCTCCCCGGTCTTGATTTCGGTAAGCACATCATCCCTTATTGCAGAGACAAAGGTGCGGGACTGTATGCATACGAATTCAATTCGTACTGGAAGGATGTAGGAACTCTTCATTCTTACTGGCAGGCCAATATGGAGCTTATTGATATTGTTCCCGAGTTCAATCTCTATGAAGAGTATTGGAAGATCTATACCAAGAGCGATATTCAGCCGCCTCAGTATTTCGGACCCGATTCCGAAGTATCAAAATGCATCATAGGTGTCGGAAGTGAGATATGCGGTAAGGTATACAACTCCGTTATCGGATGCGGCGTAAGGATCGGCAAGAATACGGTGATCAGGGATTCGATAATCATGAACGAAACCGTGATCGGCGAAGGATGCGATATCACCAAGGGCATTGTTGCCGAACGCGTTAAGGTCGGAAACAATGTGGTGATGGGATTCGGAGATGAGGCACCCAATGACACCGCACCTCAGATCTATACCGACGGACTTGTAACGATCGGAGAAAGAAGTGTTATTCCCGACGGAGTGAGAATAGGCAAGAACTCCGTTGTATATGGAGTGACCACAAAGGATGATTATCAGGATGATTATCTCGGATGCGGTAAGACCCTTATCACTGCTGAAGAGTAAGGAGTAGGATATGAGAGCGATCGGAATAATACTTGCCGGCGGAAACAATCACAGAATGGCTGAGCTGTCCCAGAAGAGGGCGGTCTGTGCCATGCCTATAGCGGGCAGCTATCGCAGCATAGACTTTACCCTCAGTAACATGTCCAATTCGCATGTTCAGAAGGTTGCGGTCTTTACTCAGTACAATGCCGGAAGTCTTAACAGACATTTGAACTCATCCAAGTGGTGGGACTTCGGACGTAAACAGGGCGGACTTTATGTACTCACTCCTGCAATGACATGCGACAACAGCAGCTGGTACAGAGGAACCGCGGATGCCATTTATCAGAATCTTGGATTTCTCAAGGAAAGTCACGAGCCTTACGTTATAATCGCCCCCGGCGACTGCGTCTACAAAATGGATTTCAATACTCTCCTTGAGTATCATGTGGACAAGAAGGCGGATATTACCGTAGTCTGCAAGGATCTGCCTGAGGGCTATGATATGTCCAGATACGGTACCGTTATGATGAACGAAGAGATGAGGGTGGTGGGATTTGAGGAGAAGCCTCTCCAGCCCAAGACCAGGACCATCTCCTGCGGTATCTACATTATCCGCAGAAGACTTCTCATCGATGTTATCGAGAAGTGTGCGGAAGAAGACAGATATGATTTCGTAAGAGACGTCATCATAAGATACAAAGACGTAAAGAGGATCTTCGGATACAAGATCACTTCTTACTGGAAGAACATCGCATCGGTAGAGGATTATTTTGAGACCAATATGGATTTCCTCAATCCAGAGATCAGAGATTATTATTTCAATCAGTATCCGAATATTTATTCCAAGGTTGATGACCTTCCTCCCGCAAAATACAATCCGGGCGCGAGCCTTAAGAACTCCCTTGTATCGAGCGGTTGTATAGTAAACGGAAGCGTAGAGAACTCGATACTCTTCAAATCGAGCTACATCGGAAACAATACCGTGATCCGAAATTCCATTATCCTCAACGATGTTTATATTGGTGACAATGCCGTCATAGAAAACTGCATCGTTGAAAGTCACAGTACCGTAAACGGCGGAGAAGTCCACAGAGGCGAGGGGGGACGGATCAAAGTCGTGGTGGAACAAAGAGAACGGTTTGTTATGTAACATTCAGGGACTGAAATACGAAGCTGGATGAGGGGGAAGAAAAAGTCTTTGGCAGGGCGCTTACGCCGTTGCCAAAGGCTTTTTTTATGCGGAAAAATACTTTATAATAAAAAACCCATGTATAAATAAACGGACACAATTCCCGAATAACGGAGATTTATGATATGAAGATGATAGTCGGACTCGGTAACCCGGGCAAGGATTATGAACACACAAGACATAACGTAGGCTTTGATGTCATCACCAGGCTTGCGAAGGATCTTGATATAGGAGCAGGCGCGTGGAAAGCGGAGCACAGAGCACACACCGCGAGGGCAATGATAGGAACTGAGAAGGTTATTCTCGTTAAGCCTCAGACCTACATGAATCTTTCCGGAGAAGCGGTGCGCGCACTGAATGATTATTACAAGCTTGAAGGTGTAAGCGATCTTATCGTGATATCCGATGATGTGGCTCTCCCCACGGGGCATATAAGGATCCGTGTAAAGGGAAGCGCCGGAGGGCATAACGGCCTTAAGAATATCATTCAGCATATGGGAAGCGAAGAGTTCACAAGGGTAAGAGTCGGAGTCGGCGGCCCCGGTGAGGATATGGTAGGACATGTACTCGGAAGATTCTCATCCGAAGATGCAAAGAAAATGGACGAAGCGATCGGAAAAGCCGCAGATGCAATAAAGTGTCTGGTAACCGACGGTCCCGAGCTTGCTATGACCAGGTTTAATACGAAAAAAGATGAAGCATAACAATGCATTGCTGGAACCCGTAAAGGGACTGGCGGATATTGACAATATAAGAACGATCATCGAAGGAAAAAGCGTAAGGCTTCCGAAGGGTACCGTTTCTATCGCAGGCTGCGGAGATTCACAAAAGCTCCACATGACAGCGGGTATCTCAGAGGGGGTTAAGTGCCGTATCATCCTTACATATGATGATCTGAGAGCAAGGGCAGTCGCGGACGAATTCAGACTCTATGATGAGAACACATTTTATTTTCCCGCGAAGGACCTTATTTTTTTCCAGTCGGATATAAACAGTAACGATCTTGTAAGAGACCGTATCAGAACTTACAGAGGATTACTTGAAAAAGAGGAAGTGACCGTGGTCACCACTTTTGCCGCACTTATGACAAGACAGATCCCTGTAAATAATGACATAGCTGTCGTAAAACTGGAAGCAGGCGGAAGTGTTGATTCTTCAAAGCTTGCAAAGAAACTTACTTTCCTCGGATATGAGAGATGCGCCCAGGCTCAGAGCCCCGGACAGTTTGCTATCCGCGGAGACATTATCGATATATACGATCTAACGGAAGATAACCCTTACCGAATCGAGGTGTGGGGAGATGATATCGAATCCATCAGAACCTTCGATCCTTATTCCCAGAGATCCATAGAACAGCTTGAGAGTATAAGCATTTATCCCGCATCCGAGATGCTCATGGATGATGAGAGATTAAATGCCGGCTTGGAGCGCATCATGAAGGATGCGCAGGACAGAAGTGCAAAGCTTAAGAAGGAATTCCGCACCGAAGAAGGCGCAAGAGTTTTAGCCGATGCAAACAGGCTTAAGGAAGATCTTACCGAGATAGGAAGAAAGCTTAATCTCGAAAGTTATCTTTTGTACTTTTATCCCGAGGAGACGCTTTCTTTTCCCGCATGGATAAGAACACTTTTCGGTGACGGAGTGAGATTTTTTGCGGATGAGCCCGTAAGATGTATCGGTCAGGGCAAGGCCGTTGAAACGGAATTCAGGGAGAGCGTATCTTCCAGGCTTGAGAAAGGCTATGCACTTCCCGGACAGGCGGATCTTATTTTCGGAACCGGACTGATAATGGAAGAGATGGAAGCTGCGGGACTTATCGGACTGTCCGTGTTCGATTCTTCCAAAGAGGGGTTTTCTCCGAGATATAAATATGACATCGGCGGAAGAAACGTTCAGTCATATAACGGCAACGCGGAGCTTCTTGAAAAAGATCTTCTTTCATTCAGGAAAAGAGGCTACAGAGTAGTTATCTTCTCGCAGTCCAGAACCAGAGCAGACCGCATGCGTCAGGAACTGGAGAAGGACGGGATTCCCTGTACCTATACCGAAGAGCCCGGGGACTTTCTTGCCGAAGGCAGCATAACCATAATGCACGGATATGTGGAGAGAGGCTTCGAATATCCGATGCTTGGATTTGCGGTAATTGCGGAGAATGATATTTTCGGCGGACGCATCAAAAAGAAAAAGAAGAAAAGATCGTCCACCTATACCGGCAGCAGGATCGCCGCATTGGAAGATCTGCATCCCGGAGATTACGTTGTTCACGAAACATACGGACTGGGAGTATATAAGGGAATCGAGAAGATCTCTTCAGGTGATTCGGTAAAGGATTACATTAAGCTGGAATACTCCGGCGGCGGAGTGCTGTACGTGCTTGCCACCGAACTTGATATGGTCCAGAAATATGCTTCTGCGGATATTGATAAAAAGCCCAAGATCAACAGACTCGGAACCAAGGAGTGGGAGAAGACCAAGACCAGGGCAAGAGAATCCGCGGAAGGCATCGCAAGAGATCTTGTGGAGCTGTACGCAAAGAGACAGGCTACACCCGGATTCATCTACGGACCCGATACCGTATGGCAGAGAGAGTTTGAAGAGACATTTCCTTTTGAAGAAACCGAAGACCAGCTGGATGCCATAAGGGATACCAAAGCCGACATGGAAAGCGGCAAGGTAATGGACAGACTTATCTGCGGCGATGTCGGTTTCGGAAAAACAGAGATTGCGATACGTGCGGCGTTCAAGGCGGTTCAGGAAGGAAAGCAGGTTGCGTGCCTGGTTCCCACTACTATCTTAGCCCAGCAGCATTTCTCTACTTTTACCCAGAGAATGAAGGATTTCCCCGTAGGAATCGGACTCCTTTCCAGATTCAGATCTACCAAAGAGATCAAAAAGACATTGGACGATCTGAGAAAGGGTCTGGTGGATATCGTTATCGGAACACACAGACTGCTTTCGAACGATGTTGCATTCAAGGATCTGGGATTACTTATAATCGACGAGGAGCAGAGATTCGGAGTCGCACATAAGGAGAAGATCAAAAAGCTCCGCGAGAATGTTGACGTCCTTACTCTATCCGCGACTCCCATTCCCAGAACTCTTGAAATGAGCCTTGCGGGAATAAGGGATATGAGTCTTCTTGAAGAGCCTCCTACGGACAGACAGCCTATTCAGACATTTGTATGCGAATACAATGAGGAGATGGTAAGAGAGGCAATCAGCAGGGAGCTTGCAAGAGGAGGCCAGGTCTACTATCTCTACAATAATGTAAGGACCATCCCCGAGCACACGGATGCGCTTCGTGAAATGCTTCCGAATGCCAGGATAGAATTTGCTCACGGTCAGATGAAGGAAAAGGAACTGGAAGACGTCATGTACGATTTCGTAAACGGCGACATCGACGTTCTGGTAAGTACCACCATCATCGAAACCGGTATGGATATACCTAACGTAAATACTTTGATCATATATGATGCAGATAACTTCGGACTCTCACAGCTCTATCAGCTCAGAGGCCGCGTGGGAAGATCATCGAGAGTTGCTTTTGCATTCCTGATGTACAGGAAAAACAAGATTCTTTCCGAGATAGCCGAAAAGAGACTGGGAGCCGTAAGGGAATTTACGGACCTGGGAAGCGGATACAGAATCGCGCTCAGGGATCTGGAGATAAGAGGCGCAGGAAACCTGCTGGGAAAGACCCAGCACGGTCATATGGAAGCCGTGGGATACGATCTGTATTGCAAGATGCTGGGAGAAGCGGTGGGAAGGCTTAAGGGCGAAGAGGTTTATGATGACTTCTCCACCGTCATCAATCTTGACATCGATGCGTACATTCCCCAGGAATATATATTCAACGAAGAGCAGAAGCTGGATATGTATAAGAGAATAGCATCCGTCGAAACGCAGGCGGATCTGGGTGATATGAAGGATGAGCTCCTGGACAGATTCGGAAAGCTTCCACTTTCCGCAGAAAATCTCCTGAGAGTCGCATATATGAGAAGGCTCGGTCACAATATATATATGACCGAGATCAAGGGCGGAAAAGGCGAGATCACGTTTTCTTTTAAGGCGGATGCCAAAGTGGATCCGAACAAGATCCCCGAGATACTGGCCAAGCACAAGAGGCACCTCAGCTTCTCCGCAAACGGCAAGGTTCCCGCATTCAGGTATCTGTACACACCCGAGACTCTGGTGGAAAAAGAAGAACAGAACCTGATGGCGCTCACCGAGATGCTCCTTAACGATATGCAGGTCATGAAACTTGAAGGCTGACGGCGGTTTCCGTATTTACCGTATTTGTCAGAATTCCCGTTATTTGTCAAAAGCTCAAATTGAAACAAAACCGTGAATTTGTTATAATGTCTGTTATCAAATTAAAACATTTATGTGTTGAAAGGGGGCTCTATGAAAATTATAAGAAATCTTGTAATTGCCATGGCTTCGGCACTGTTTGCCATATTTGTATCAGCTTTCGAAGTACAGGCAGCACCCGTCAAAATGGCTGACGGAACCATGTTCGACGCTGAATACTATGCGGCAGCTTATCCCGATGTAGCGGCAGTATTCGGAACCAGTGCGGATCTGCTCTATATGCACTATCAGCTTTGCGGTAAGGCAGAGGGAAGACTTGCGGTTGCTCCTTCATCCGCAGCACCTTCACTTGCTACCGGAAACACCGCAGCTACCGGAGACTTCGACGCAGCTTACTATGCTACCAGATATCCCGATGTAGCGGGAATTCTCGGAAACGATCCTACCGTTCTTAAGATGCACTACGATCTGTACGGCAAGGCAGAGGGAAGATTCCCCAATGCGGCAGCAGAGAATGCAGCAGGCGCAGCGGCAGTGACCGCTCCCGTAGCCGGAAATACCGCAACTCCCACCACCGGAGTTACCATTTCATCTCTCGGATCCAGATATGCTGCAGTTTCCGCAGATATGATGCTCAACGGATCAGGTACCGGATATCACGCAAAGATCTCCCTTATGAACGGAATCGGAAGCGCAGTTTCATTCGGTATTCAGTATGACCTTTTCGGAGCTAAGCCTTACAACGGAAAGACCGTTTACCTCTGTGAGAACGTAGTAAACAACCTTCCCGGCGGACAGGTTTACACCAGACACGGATTTGCAGAGCTCGGCGTTCCCACCAACATCATGATCGTTCTTGATACTCAGACCGGAATGGTTGATCTGTATGTTAACGGAACTCTTGTAGGACAGGTTGCAAATACCAACCTTCTTCAGGGCCAGCTCAGTGCATGCGTTGAAGGCGCGGCAAGAATCGACGGAGATACCGTCATCGCTAACTTCTCCAACGTAAGATTCAAGAAGGCCGGAACTTCCGGAACCAGCGGAGACAGAGTATTCTTCTGGCAGACCCAGAACACCAACGCAGGTATCGCTACCTCTTATTCGGGAGCAGCTCCCGGAGGATATTGCACCTCCAGTAACATCACCGTACAGGGAACCATCGTAGGCCTCGGCATATTCGACTGGGACAGCGCGTACGCTAATGTTTCGGGAATGGGTATATATGCTTTGTGGCTGTAAGCCCCGAAGCCTGAACTGAATATTCCGATTACGGACTCTGTACCGATCCAGGAGATCGGTACAGAGTTTTTTTGTTGGCGGATTTGCACAAAAGATGGAAACTATTTTTAGCAAATGGTTTTCTTGTACTCATAAAGCCCTTATTTTATAATGGAAACGTGAAAACTAAAAATCGTTTCCACAGATTTCTCTTTTTTCGATGTAATATCCGGCAGCGGATCAATCGATACATTCTGACCCGTTATCGGCGTTTCATTAAGTAACTGTTTCGGTTCTCTTTCATAATTCGAAAGGCAGGTTAATATGCAGGATTTCGCAAAACTCAGAAAGACCATATTGGAAGGTTGCATTGAAGTTTACGGTGAAAAAGGGATCAAGTTCACGATGGATGATCTGGCAAAGCATCTCGGAATGAGCAAGAAGACCATCTACACTGTCTATCGTGAAAAGAAAACCCTGTTCATGGCGATGGTTGATTATGTATTTGATTCCATCAAGGAGAGCGAGAAGGCGGTTGTTAGTGATTCTTCATTATCAACCGTTGAGAAGATCAGAAAGATCCTGGGCGTTCTTCCCGACAGTTACAAGAATGTGGATCTTAACCAGCTCTATATCCTCCGTGAGAAATATCCCGATATTTACGTAAAGGTCGAGGAAAGACTGGAGACCGGATGGGATCTGACCATTTCTCTTATAGAGAAAGGAATAGCCGAAGGAGTCGTAAGACCCGTTAACATCGCACTGGTAAAGATGATGTTTGAAGCTTCCCTTGAACAGTTCTTCTCAAGAGACATTCTTGTAAGGAACGATATCAGCTACATAGAGGCACTGAACGAAGTCGTGGATATTATCGTTGACGGTATCAGCGTTAAATAACGGAGGCAGATATGAAGGAAAGATTTTTCTTAAGTGAGAATTGGAAATTCACTTCTAACTATGAAGACAGAATGCTTTTTCCCGAATATGACGATTCCGCATTTGAGACCGTAAGGATTCCCCACACGGTAAAAGAAACCGCATTTAATTATTTTGACGAATCCGAATACCAGCTGCTTACCCTTTACAGGAAGCATATCGATGTGCCTGCGGAATGGGAAGGAAAATGCATAAAGCTTACCTTTGACGGAGCCGCTCATTATGCGGATGTTTACGTAAACGGTGACAGAGCCGGAAGACATTACTGCGGATATACCGCATTTACCATAGATGTTTCTTCCCTCCTAAAGTACGGATGCGAAAACCTTATATCCGTAAAGCTGGACAGCAGGGAAGACCTTGATCAGCCTCCCTTCGGACATGTCATCGATTACATGACATACGGTGGTCTTTACAGAAACGTATATCTGGATGTATATGATGCTGCCCATATGGAGAGACTTTTCATATACTCAGAGATAAATGACACTGGTGTCAAACTTATCACAACCGCTTATGCCGAAGGTGAAACCGAAGAAGGCATCGTAGTTAAAGAATTTATCAAAAAGCATGGCAGCGATGAGTCCGAAAAAGAAATCGCTTCATGGGAACTTCCGGCAGAAAGCTCGGCAATCTCTTTTGACTGCGATCCCGGTGAAGTGGAAAAGTGGTATCCCGAAGCGCCTGTTTTATACGATGTAAAGGTAAAGCTTATCAATAAAGAAGGTAAGGTTCTTGATGAACAGGTTGTTACCACCGGTATCAGAAGCGCCGAATGGAAGACTGACGGTTTCTATCTGAACGGAGAAAAATATCTGATAAGAGGACTTAACCGCCATCAAAGCTATCCTTATGTGGGATATGCGATGCCCGATTCCGTTCAGGCAGAGGATGCAAGGATCCTCAAGGATGAACTCGGAGTCAATGCCGTAAGAACCTCTCACTATCCTCAGTCCCATGCATTCATTTCGGAGTGTGACAAGATCGGACTTCTTGTTTTCACCGAGATTCCGGGATGGCAGCATATCGGCGGAGATGACTGGAAGAAGCAGGCAGTGGAGAACACCAAGGATATGATCCTTCAGTACAGGAATCATCCTTCCATTATTCTCTGGGGCGTAAGGATCAACGAATCCGCAGACGATCACGATTTCTATGTTGAAACAAACTCCTGCGCAAGAAGCCTGGATCCTTCGAGACAGACCGGCGGTGTAAGGTGCTTTAAGAAGAGCGAGCTTTTGGAGGATGTATATACATTCAATGATTTCTCGCATACCGGCGGAAAGACCGACGGATGTAATCCCAAGAAATCGGTTACTTCCGATGTAACCAAGCCTTATATCGTTACCGAGTACGGCGGACATATATATCCCACCAAAGCTTTCGATGATGAGGAGCACAGAAAAGAGCATTCTCTCAGACATGCCAAGGTTCTTGACGGTGTGGCATCGGAAGGAGACATCGCAGGATCCTTCGGATGGTGTATGTTCGACTACAACACACATAAAGATTTCGGAAGCGGTGACCGTATCTGCTATCACGGTGTAACCGATATGTTCAGGAACCCGAAGCTTGCCGCATATGTATACGCGGCGCTGGGATCACACGAACCCGTTCTTGAACTTTCGTCCTCCATGGATATCGGAGAACATCCCGAGAGCAGGATCGGAGAGGCTTGGATCTATACAAATGCCGACAGCGTAAAGATGTATAAGAATGACATCCTTATCAAGGAATACTTCCCTTCCGATTCGCCTTATAAGCATCTCTCACACGGTCCCATACTCGTTGACGATTATGTGGGTGATGCCATCAGAAAGGGTGAGGATTTCACACCCGCACAGGCAGAGGATGTTAAATTCCTTCTTAACCAGTACGCACTTTACGGAATGGACGATCTCGGTACCAAGGCTAAGGCCATCGCGGCAAAATGCCTTACCGTTTACAGGATGACCATGGAGCAGGCCAACCAGCTCTACGGAAAATATGTCGGTAACTGGGGCGGTGATGCGGTAACCTACAGATTTGATGCATTAAAAGACGGTGAAGTCGTAAAGAGCATTACCAAAGAGGTTGCAAGACAGATCAGAATTACCGCCGAGTGTTATAAGACCGAACTGGTCGAGGGAGAAACTTACGATGTCGCAGCCGTAAGGATCAGAGCCGAGGACCAGAACGGAAATCACATTCCTTATTTCAATGAACCTGTTCTTCTGAGGGCTGACGGTCCCGTGAAGATAATCGGCCCTTCAGCCGTTTCACTCAAAGGCGGCATGGGAGGAACTTATATTAAAACCGTCGGAGAAGCAGGGGAAGCAGTACTTCATATAGTTAATATGCAGGCCGGGGAGATCAAGATCACATTTAATATTAAGGTGGACAGAGCACCTCAGATTTGATCAAAGGAGGCATTATGAATAATAGGGGTTTAACAATCGGCGAAAAAGCCGCATACGGTATTGGGGCAGTCGGAAAAGACATGGTGTACATGCTTTCCGCAAGCTATGTTCTGTATTATTTTCAGGACCTTTTGGGAGTGAACTCGGTTGCAATGGGACTCATTCTTCTCATTGCGAGAGTATTTGATGCATTCAACGATCCCATCATGGGAGTCGTTGTGGCAAAGACTCATACCAGGTGGGGGAGATTCCGCCCCTGGCTTATGATCGGAACACTCACCAACGCGGTGGTTTTATTTGCAATGTTTGCGTGCCCTCCTTCTCTTGATGCAAAGGGACTTGTGGCATATGCTGCGATCACATATATCCTCTGGGGCGTTACATATACCATGATGGATATTCCTTACTGGTCAATGATCCCCGCTTTTACTAAGGGCGGAAAAGAAAGAGAAGGTCTTACCACTCTCGCAAGAAGCTGCGCCGGAGTAGGAAGTGCGCTTGTTACCATCTTCACCGTAAAGTTTGTTCAGACTCTCGGTAACAGCTTTGCAGGCACCGGAGCAAGCGACACCGTAAAGGAAATCTTAGGTTTTAAATATTTTGCGCTTATCATCGCGATACTCTTTGTTGTCTTCATAGCCATCACCTGCCTTGCAGTTAAAGAGCAGAGCCTTGTTGATATGAAGACCGCATCAGTAGGCGATATGTTTAAGGCACTTATATCAAACGATCAGGCAATGACCGTTGTTATCGCCATAGTTCTCATCAACTCATCAATCTACCTTACTTCGAACCTCGTAATTTATTTCTTCAAGTACGATTTCGGCGGAACGACCTGGGGTGACAGCTATACATTATTCAACATGTTCGGCGGCGGAACCCAGATCATATCCATGATGGTATTCTATCCTCTGTTGAGAAGATTCCTTAGCAATGTAAAGATCTTCTACGTATGTATCATCAGTGCCATCACCGGATATGCGACTCTCTTTGTTATCGCATTTACGAATATGACTTCCGTATATGTTCTCTTCATACCCGGATTCTTCATCTTTGCGGCAAACGGAGTTCTTCAGGTTATCACCACCGTCTTTCTGGCTAACACCGTAGATTACGGTGAACTCAAGAACAACAGACGTGACGAGAGTGTCATTTTCTCAATGCAGACATTCGTGGTTAAGCTTGCCAGCGGTGTTGCAGCATTCGCAGCATCAATCTGCCTTCAGATCAATAATCTCCAGAAGGATGTGGAAGACACGGGTGAAGCAATCGATTATTCACTGGCCGTATCCGCATCTTCCAAGCTCGGACTCAGAATGACAATGGCAATAATTCCCGTTGCGGGACTCATCGTTGCACTTATCGTATTTTATAAGAAGTACATTCTTAACGATGCCAAGATTTCCGAGATAACCAAAGAACTTGAAGCCAAGAAAACAACCGATCCCTGGTCCGCACAGTATTAATCCGGATAAGACAAGGAGGAAAGTATGGCTGACAGATCAAAAATGATTTTCGGGAACAGGATCAGTTCCCGTGATTATAAGAAAGCACTTAAGTCAAAAAAGAAATTTATCAAGAAATTCGGAGACGATTCCGAAAAAGACTATCCCGTAAGGATAGAGAAGAATAAGTATATCGGAGACAGTCTCGGGGTAAACAATGTATTGGTGGGAGACCTTTCCAAGAATGCCCACTACGATCCCGCAAGGAATGCCGAGGCTTTAGGCTGGGACCTTCAAAAAGGTATCATCGTCGGAAATATCCGTATGGGCTTCGGACACTACCGTATCTCAATGGCTATAGCCTCTGCCGCAAAGTCCATGGGATATGTTCCTTACTGGATGGATCTGAATTCCTACGGTGAGACGACCTGTACCAAGGTTATAGGAGCCCAGAACGATCTGTATTCGCTGGGATCCAGAATGTCCAAGAATCCCATATTCAACAAGCTCGTTTGGGAGCCTGTTAACTATGAAGGGTTCAGGGCTATATCATACAACGCATCCGATCAGAAGAATGCGGAACTCATGGCACCGGTTTACAGAAATGTTCCCAAGGATATTCCTGTAGTCGGAACTCATGTATGGCCCGCTCAGGCAGCTCTTCATGCGGGAATGAAATATGTTGTCAATGCGATTCCCGATAACTGGCCCATGGCACTTCATTTTGCCGAGGGCGCGGTTCATACCGTACAGTGCCATAACGCATATATGGGTTACAGCATATTGAACGGAATGAACAAGGACAAAGTATGCGAGCCCATGCCCGAAGGATCGCTGGAATACACCGGTCATTATATCGATCACGAGCTTGTAAGTAATATCGAAGCAGACTGCGAAGCCAGGATGAAGAGAAGAGCGAACGGAAAGCCCATGAGATTCCTTCTTACCATCGGAGGAGCAGGAGCTCAGAAGGAAATCTTCGCTGCGATAATTGATTACCTGCTTCCTCAGATCAGATCCGGCAATGCGGCTCTGTTTGTAAATGTTGGCGATTACAGAAATGTATGGGATGAACTCAAAAAGGAAATTCCCGGCATGGAGGCTCTTTGCACAGAGCATATGGATAACTGGGAGGATACCGAGAAGTTTGCAGAAAAGACACTCGACCCCGATAAAGATATCGCAGGTATCCACGGATTCTGGCACAAAAATATTTTTGAAGCGGTTTATTGCACCAACCTCCTGATGAGAGGAAGTGACGTTCTTGTAACAAAACCTTCGGAGCTTGCATTTTATCCCGTACCCAAACTCTTTATCAGAAGAGTGGGAAAGCATGAGATGTGGGGTGCGATTCATTCTGCGGAGATAGGGGACGGAACTCTCGAGTGCAGGGACATTCCTCATACCCTTCAGATGATCGACAGATTCCTCGGAACATCGCTTCTTGATGATATGAGCAGACAGATCATCGCCAATAAGAAATCCGGAATTTATGATGGCGCTTACAAAGTTGTCGAGATAGCAATGGGAATGAAGAACAAATAATATCCCGTAAGGAGAAGCTTATGATACGTCATATATATGATCATGCATGGGTTCTTGATACTCCTAAAACCACATATGCTTTTGCATTGCTTCCCACAGGGCAGCTTGAGCATCTTTACTACGGACGAAAGATTACCGTAAAAGAGGGTGAAGGAGCGCTTGATGCTCTTATTGAAAAGCATGCCTTTGCTCCGGGTAACACATGTATATATGACAATGATCACTGTGGGTATTCACTTGAAGATGTGAGACTCGAGATGAGTTCATACGGAAAGGGAGATTTAAGGGATCCTTTTGCGGATATCACTTTTTCCGACGGGTCATCCACATGTGATTTTCAATATGAAAGCTTTGTTATAGACGATAAAGAACCTGCATCGGACACTCTTCCCGTTTCCTATGATGAGAGCGGAAAGTGTGAGCATCTGTGCATTACTCTTTCCGAGAAGGTAAAGGGTGTTAAGCTGCATCTTCACTATTACGTATACGAGGATTGCGACTGTATATGCAGGATGCCTGTTCTTGAAAATACTTCCGGTTCAGAGATTGTTCTTAAGAGACTGATGAGTACGCAGATCGATCTTGACCGTTCGGGTTATGTGTTTACAACATTTGGCGGCGCATGGGCAAGGGAGATGCAGAAAACTTCCATTCCTCTTGTCAGAGGTAAATTTGTAAACTCATCAAGAAGCGGAGAATCATCCCACAGGGCGAATCCTTTCGTGATGATACATCCTGCAGGTACTTCCGAGGATTTCGGAGATGTGTACGGTTTTAATCTGATCTACAGCGGTAATCACTATGAAGCTGCAGAGGTATCACCTTTCGGAAAAACAAGATTTTTATCAGGCATAAATCCCGACGGTTTTGAGTTCAGGCTTTCTCCCGGAGAAAAGTTCGAAGCTCCCGAAGCAGTAATGTCATATTCCGCGGAAGGCTTCAACGGTCTCAGCTCTCATATGCACCGCTTCGTACGTGAACATGTAGTAAGAGGCGAATGGAAAAAGAAAGAGCGTCCCGTTCTCTTAAACAGCTGGGAAGCTGCATATTTTGACATTGATGAAAAGAAGCTGGTTAAGCTTGCCAAAGCAGGTAAGGAAGTAGGAATAGAACTTCTCGTTATGGACGACGGATGGTTCGGAGAAAGAAATGACGACCACTCCAGCCTCGGTGACTGGGACGTTAATCCTAAGAAACTTCCCGGAGGACTTAAATCTCTTGCGGATAAGATCACGGCTCTCGGAATGGGATTCGGCATATGGGTGGAGCCGGAGATGGTTTCCGAAAAATCCAAGCTTTACGAAGCACATCCCGACTGGGCAATCCAGATTCCCGGAAGAGATCATTCGGAAGGAAGATGGCAGAGGATTCTGGATCTGACCAATCCCGAAGTGTGTGATTATATCGTTGATAAACTCAGCGAAGTTTTTTCCTCTGCGGATATCTCTTATGTAAAGTGGGATATGAACAGGACATTTACGGATATTTATTCGCAGCATCTTCCCGCAGAAAAACAGGGTGAAGTATTCCACAGATATATTTGCGGCCTGTATTCGGTAATGAAGATACTGACGGAAAAGTTCCCTCATATCCTCTTTGAAGGTTGCGCATCCGGCGGAAACAGATTCGACCTGGGCATACTAAGTTACTTCCCTCAGATCTGGGCAAGCGATGATACGGATCCCGTTTGCAGAGCAGCGATTCAGACAGGTTACAGCTACGGATATCCCATGTCGGTACTTTCCGCACATGTATCCGCAAGTCCCAATCATCAGACTCTTCGTGAGACATCTCTTGAGACCAGATTCAATGTGGCTGCATTCGGTGTGTTCGGTTACGAGTGCAATCTCTGCGATATGAAAAAAGAAGACCTTGCTGCGATCAAGGCCCAGATAGAGCTTTATAAAAAGTGGAGACCCGTTTTACAGTTCGGAGAATTCCACCGCGGAAGGAATGCCGGTTCGCTTCCCGTAAACGGTGTATCGGCAGATCCCAATGCGGAAGGAAATCTTACGGAGTGGACTGTTGTAAGCGATGATAAGGAAAAGGCTGTGGGCTTCCTGATGCAAAAGCTGGTTGTTCCCAATTCCCAGTTCCATACCTACTTTGCAAAGGGACTGAAAGAAGATGAGATGTATCATTTCTACAACCGCTCGCTTAAGATCGATGTCAGGGAATTCGGAGATCTGGTAAATACCGCATCTCCCATACATCTGAAACAGGACGGCCTTTTGATCGACATTGTGGCAAAGTTCGTTAAGATGGATACGGAGAATGAAGATCTGAAAGCATCCGGCTCGGCACTTATGTACTCCGGAGTTCATTTGAAAGCTGCTTTCGGCGGTACGGGATTTAATTCCGAGGTCAGACATTTCCCCGATTTCGCATCAAGGATCTATTTTATGGAAAAAGAATAAGCTGGAATCCCCTCCGGTGTAAGACTTGGAGGGGATTTCTTTTGCCCTGACAGACTTTATGTGAAAATTTGAAAATGATTTTCATTTCTATTGACAGAAAAGGACCTCACGGTTAAAATTGGGAATGGTTTTCAAATTGATTTATGGAGGTTTTTTGTAATTATGAAAAAAATGATCGCTAAAATAACCGCTATGCTTTGCGCAGCATGTTTGCTTACGGCTTGCGCAGGACAGGGCTCGGGCGCTGCTGCTTCAAACGGTTCCGATAAGCTTTCCATCGTCACCACTATTTTCCCCGAGTATGACTGGGTTATGCAGATCCTCGGTGATAAAGCTGCGGATGCTGATGTCACCATGCTTCTTGATAACGGTGTGGATCTTCACAGCTATCAGCCGGTTGCTTCCGATATTCTTAAGATATCCGATTGTGACATCTTTATATATGTTGGCGGAGAGTCCGACGGATGGGTAGATGATGCTCTTAAAGAGTCTGTTAATCCCGATATGGTAGTTATCAATCTTCTTGAAGTTCTCGGCGACAGTGTCAAGGAGGAAGAGGTAGTCGAGGGTATGCAGGCTGAAGAAGAGGAGGAAGAAGGAGAAGAAGGCGAGGAAGAGGAAGTTGAATACGACGAGCATGTATGGCTTTCTCTCAGAAATGCTTCCGTTCTTTGTGATGCAATTGCAGACGGACTTGCTAAGGCAGATCCCGACAATGCATCCGCATATCAGGCAAACAATGATGCATACAAAGCTCAGCTTTCCGCACTTGATGAAGAGTACAAGGCAGCTGTTTCGGGTGCTGCATTCGATACCGTATTATTCGGAGACAGATTCCCTTTCAGATATCTTACCGATGATTACAACTTAAATTATTATGCTGCATTCGTAGGTTGCTCCGCAGAGACCGAAGCAAGCTTTGAAACTGTTGTTTTCCTTTCAACCAAGGTTGATGAACTCGGTCTTAATTCCATAATAACTATCGAAAACAGCGATCAGAAGATTGCACAGACCATTCGTGACAATACTGCAGACAAGGATCAGGAAATCTATGCACTTGATTCAATGCAGGCAACCACATCTGCAGATGTTAAGAACGGAGTTACCTATCTTTCTGTTATGACAGATAACCTTGAGGTTCTTAAGAAGGCTCTTAACTGACGGATGATTTTGTGAGGTATATATGGCTACAGATCAGAGAGTTAGGGTCACCCTTGCGTGCACTGAGTGCGGTGACAGAAATTACACCGTTACTAAGAATAAGAAGACGCACCCTGAAAGACTTGAAATAAAAAAGTACTGCCCGAGACTCAGAAGACATACCCTCCACAAGGAAGTTAAGTGAGGAGGAGTATGGCATTTGGATTTGGAGAAACTTAGTAGGGTTTCATGATTTGTGGTAGAATAACCACATGCGTAAGAATATCAAATCAGGCAAAATTTTACATGTAATAACAGCTGCGGTCATGTCCGTCATTTTAAGCGCCTGCTCACTTCAGATGAGCAAGGTAAATGACGCCCATGACCTTTATTCATCGGAAGATAATTACAGAACCGTTTACGAAATCTTCGTGTATTCTTTTTGCGACAGCAACGGAGACGGTGTAGGCGATCTTCAGGGAATAATTTCAAGGCTGGACTATATCGAGGACATGGGTTTTGATGCCATATGGCTGAGTCCCATATGTCCTTCTCCTACATATCATAAATACGATGTGACGGATTATAAGGATATAGATCCGGAGTACGGAACGCTTGCGGACTATGAAGCCCTTATAGCAGAGTGCCATGCGAGGAATATTCATGTCTATAACGATATGGTCATGAATCACTCCTCGTCCGAGCACCCCTGGTTTGTCGAAGCCTGCGATTATCTTCAGGCTCTGGCTCCCGGCGAAGAGCCCGATTATTCCGAATGCAAGTATCTGAATTATTATAATTTTACGACCACCGAATCCGGCGGATATTCAAGAGTTCCCGGAACCGACTGGTTCTATGAGGCAAGATTCTGGAGCGGGATGCCTGACTTTAACCTGGACAATGAAGAAGTGCGGGCTGAGTTCAAAGATATAGCCGCATTCTGGCTCTCCGAAGGCTGTGACGGATTTAGAATGGATGCCGTAACAAGCTATTATACTAATGATACGGCGGGAAGCTGCGCTGCTCTGGGAAGATTTGCGGAAGATGTTAAGAGCATAAAACCCGATGCATATATTGTGTGTGAAGGCTGGTCTTCACAGAATGATTACAGCAGGTACTATGAGAGCGGCGTCGACAGCATGTTTGATTTTGCATATGCGGATTCCGACGGCCTTATAGCGGGCGCGGTAAGAGGAACGGTTTCACCCGAGAAATTCGTAAACTCACAGATTGCGGAGAACGAACTCTACCTCAGCTACAATCCCGATTATATCAACGCTCCTTTCTATACCAATCATGACATGGGAAGAAGCGCAGGTTATTACGCCGGAGAAAATGTCGACAGCAAAGTAAAGCTTGCAGGCGCTTTGAATCTTCTTATGAGCGGAAGTGCATTCGTCTATTACGGCGAAGAGCTGGGAATGAAGGGCTCCGGGAAGGATGAAAATAAGCGCGCACCCATGCAGTGGAACACGGATGCATCGGCAGCCGGCATGTGCGCAGGGCCTTCGGGCATGGACTCTTTTGCAATGAAATACGGATCCTTCGAAGAGCAGGTTAAGGATGAACTGTCCATATATAATTACTACAGGCAGGCCATAAGACTCAGGAGAATTTATCCCTCCATATCAAGAGGGCAGATAACCGAAGTGATCGCATCATCGGAGAATTATGTACTGTATCTGAAAGAAGCGGAAGGATTCGAACCTGTACTTATCGCAATCAATTTCTCGAGCGAAGATGTTGCAATAGAGATTCCGGAAAACTATTCATCATATTCCGTTCTGGGCGGAGTACTCAATACTTCCAAGGATAAGATAAAACTTGGCGGCGGAAAGATAACTCTTCCCGCATATGACATTGCCATTATAACCGCTGCATGAAGCGGAAAGCATAAAGGAGATCTACGGACGTGAAGATATTTGCATATTCATTAAGACCCTATGACGAGCAGGGATTTTTTGAAGACATCTGTAAGAAAAAAGGAATAGAGTACGGATTTACATCCGAGTATCCTTCTCTTGAGAATGCTCATCTGTGCGAAGGCTATGACGCCCTCAGTATTCTGACCAACACCATGGATCCCACACTTCTCGATAAGTTTAAGAGTCTGGGTATCAGGTATATCTCCACCCGTACCATAGGTTACGATCACATCGACAATGCATATGCGCATAAGATCGGTATCCGTACCGCATCCATTTCATACGATCCTACCGGAGTTGCGGATTATTCCATCATGATGATGCTTATGGGGCTTCGCAAGATCATGCCCATAATCGAAAGAGGAAATATCCAGGACTATTCGTTAAAAGGAAAACTTGGAAGACATATCCAGGACTGCACCGTAGGCATAATCGGAACCGGAAGGATCGGAACCAAAGTGATAGAACATCTTTCTGGCTTCGGATGCAAGATGCTCTGCTATGACATAAGACAAAATGAATCCGCTGCAAAGTATGCGGAGTATACGGATCTTGAGACTATATATAAAAACTGCGACATCATTTCGCTTCATGTTCCCGGACTTGATGCAAACTATCACATGATAGGTAAGGAACAGATTGAGATGATGAAAGACGGTGTCATGATCATAAACTGCGCAAGAGGAATGCTCATCGATACCCAGGCTATGATAGACGGTATCGAATCGGGCAAGATCGGATTTGCCGGACTCGATACCATAGAACATGAAGCAGGTCTGTATTACCTCGACAGAAAAGGCGACATTCTGGATAACCATGATATGGCTATTCTTAAATCCTATCCCAATGTACTTCTCACATCGCATATGGCCTTCTATACGGACGTTGCCGTAAGAGAGATGGTGGAGCATTGCGTCGAAGGGATTCTCGAGATGGATGAGGGAAAAGAAAACCCCTTTGAAATCAAATCTTAAGATAATTAAGAATGCTGATAAGATCGCAGTGATAAGCGAAGGCAAGATTGAATCCGGAACGCATGAAAACTTATGACAACAAATAAGATTTACAGCAGATTTGTAAACATGAGGCAGCAGGCACCGGATTGGAAAATGGGATAATCTTAAGAAAAGGTTCGGGGATAGTCCCCGGACCTTTTGTGTTAGAATAATCCCATGGCTATGGAGCATGGCGAAAAGCGAATATACTCGGACGAGGGCCCCGACAGAAGGACCTTTATTGCCATAGACTTAAAATCTTTCTATGCCTCCGTCGAATGTGTCGAAAGAGGCTTCGATCCTCTCAAGACAAATCTTGTGGTAGCCGATCCCACACGTACCGAAAAAACAATATGCCTCGCGGTTTCGCCTTCTCTCAAATCCTACGGTATATCAGGAAGAGCAAGGCTTTTTGAAGTGGTGCAAAGAGTCAGGGAGATAAATTCCGCCAGAAAAAGAGCCCTGGGCGGTGCGGATTTTTCCGGAAAGAGCTCATACGATCCCGATGTAAAAAGCGATAAGACTCTGGAACTCGGGTATGAAATCGCTCCACCCAGAATGCGCTATTACATGGAATACAGTGCGAGGATTGTCAGCATCTACTTAAGGTATGTTGCACCCGAGGATATGCATGTTTATTCCATAGATGAAGTATTCATGGATGTGACTCATTATCTGAAGACATATAAAATGACGGCGCACGAACTGGCCATGAAGATGGTAAGAGAAGTTCTGGCCGAAACGGGTATAACAGCAACCGCAGGGATCGGTACCAATATGTTCCTGTGCAAGATCGCAATGGATATAGTTGCAAAGCATATGCCTGCGGATAAGGACGGTGTGAGAGTTGCGGAACTGGATGAGAAAAAATTCCGCGAGATACTCTGGGACCACAGGCCTCTTACGGACTTCTGGAGGATCGGTTCGGGAACCGCACGTAAGCTTGAGAAAAACGGCATGTACACTCTCGGTGATGTTGCAAGATGCTCCGTGGGAGCCAAAGGCAATCATTACAGTGAAGATCTTCTGTATAAGCTCTTCGGAATAAATGCGGAGCTTCTTATAGATCATGCCTGGGGATATGAACCCTGTGAGATCGCGGATGTTAAGGGATATGTTCCCAAGAGTACGTCAATCTCAACGGGACAGGTCCTGAAATGCCCCTATACCGCGGAAAAGGGACTTCTTATTGTCAAGGAGATGACCGAACTCCTTTCACTGGATCTGGTAAAAAAAGGACTGGTGACGGACCAGCTTGTAATCTATGTGGGATATGACATCGATAATTTTGCCGATAAGGAGCGCATGAAGGATTACAGGGGCGAGATCGTCAGGGATTATTACGGAAGGCTTGTACCCGCACCTGCGGGCGGAAGCATGAACCTGGGACACTATACCTCGTCTACCAGAACTCTGGTCTCAACCGCCGCACAGCTCTATGAAGAGATCATCGACATGAATCTTCTCATAAGGCGCGTCAATATTGTGGCAAACCATACCCTTCCCGAAGAAGAAGGCAAAAAGGAAAATGCCAAAGCAGTTGAATATGTACAGCTGGATCTGTTTACGGATTATGATGAAGAGGCAAGGATCAGAGAAGAGAATGAAGAGGATGAGGAGAAAGACCGCAGGCTTCAGGAGGCGGTACTGAGTATTCAGCAAAAATACGGGAAAAATGCTATACTAAAGGGCATGAATCTCGAAGAGGGTGCAATGACGGCCGAAAGGAACGGTCAGGTCGGAGGACATAAAGCATGAAAAACGATTACAGCGATATAATCGGTCTTCCCGTGCACGAACCGGATCCGGATAAGCATCCCAGGATGAGCCGTGAGGCAAGGGCTGCACAGTTCGCACCTTTTGCCGCACTTACGGGATTCGAACAGGTGGTGGATGATGCCGCCGAGGATGTTATGAATAAGGTGATTAACGAGACGGTCTTTGAAGATATCGAAGACATCTGATCTTACGTAAAAGAAGGAGACTAACCAATATGCCTACACCACATGGTAGATCGAGAAATGTAACAGGTTCCGGAAGCGGAGTTCACAGAAGAGGATCCGGTCTCGGAACAGGCCCCGTGGGAAGCGGAAGCTTCGGCGGCGGAGGATCTCATCATTCGAGCAGCGGAGTGGAACCCAGGCCGAGTCACAGTTCGTCGGGCCACAATTATTCCGGAAACAATTATTCCCGCGGTCCCGGAATGGGTTTAGGCAAAATCAGACTTATCACTACCGTCATTGCGGCGATAGTTATTGCCATTATCAAGATGGCTTCTTCGAACAGCGGAAATTCCGGATATCAGACGGGATCCCAGGTTCTCCAGAATACTACCTTACCGAGTATCGATCCCGCTTCAAGTATTCTTTCAAACTGGAGCTCACCTTATGCTGCGGGACTTAACTCCACCGCAAGTGACTGGGGCCCCGATAAGAATACGGGAGTTTTGAATACCTCCGTAGCACCCGAAGCAAGAGACAGATACACCACCATTCTGGGTGACGGAAAAGACGTCGTTACCATTATGGTTTATATGTGCGGAACCGACCTTGAATCAAAGGGCGGCATGGCATCAAACGATCTGATGGAGATGGCTAAGGCAACTCTGTCGGACAATGTAAACGTAATTGTCTATACCGGCGGCTGCAAGAACTGGAAAAACAGCATTGTTTCTTCTTCCGTAAACCAGATCTACAGAGTAGTGGGCGGCGGTAAGATCGAATGCCTTGAAGACAATATGGGTACCGGAGCAATGACCGATCCCAAGACTCTTACCGAGTTTATCGATTACGCCCATACCAATTATCCCGCCAACAGAAATATGCTTATCTTCTGGGATCACGGCGGCGGATCAGTTTCCGGTTACGGATATGATGAAAAGAATCCTTCTGCGGGCTCCATGGATCTTGCGGAGATAGATTCCGCTCTTTCGGATGCGGGAATCAAATACGACTTTATCGGTTTTGACGCATGTCTTATGGCAACGGTGGATACCGATCTTATGGCATGTCAGTATGCTGATTATCTGATTGGCTCCGAGGAAACCGAGCCCGGCATCGGATGGTATTATACGGACTGGCTGAACGCTCTTTCCAAGAATCCTTCCATGGAAACAATCGAGATAGGAAAGCAGATCATCGATGATTTCGTAGACACCTGCGATAAGCAGTGCAGAGGTCAGAAGACCACACTTTCCATCGTAGACCTTGCGGAGCTTCAGGAAACCATTCCCGATGAGTTCAAAGCTTTCTGTACCGATACCCAGGAACTTATCGCAGGCGGCGAGTACATGGTTGTTGCGGACGCAAGAACGGGATCGAGAGAATTTGCCACCTCATCGAGAATAGATCAGATCGACCTGGTTGATTTTGCACAGGGCATCGGAAGCGAAGAAGGTAACGCTCTGGCAAGGGCGGTTCTTTCCGCGGTTAAATACAACCGTACTTCATCCGCGATGACCAATGCTTACGGAATATCGATCTACTTCCCGTACAACAGCAAGTCCGCCAAAGTAACCCAGGCAATCAATACCTTTGACAGACTCGGACTGGGAGATGAGTATTCGGACTGCATAAGAGAATTTGCTTCCCTCGAAGCTTCCGGACAGGCAGTCGGAAATCAGGGCAATGCAAATCCCAATCCTCTTTCGCTTTTGTCCGGCGGATCCGCATCATCAACATACGGTTCCCTTGGAATGAACGATATTCTCCAGCTTATCTCCGCTTTTTCTTCATCGGATCTGTCAAGCGGAAGAGCCATGACCGATCAGGAGACTGCGGATTATATTGCGGAGAATTATTTCGACGCTTCCGTTCTTTCCTGGCAGGATGACGGAAGCAAGGTGTATATCCCCATTGCGTCCGATCAGTGGGAGCTTGTTAATTCACTTAATCTTGCAATGTATTATGACGACGGTTCGGGATACATCGATCTGGGACTTGATAACATCTTTGATATAGATGTACTAGGCAACCTGATCGCGGATGTGGACGGATCGTGGTTTTCAATCGAGAATCAGCCCGTTGCACTTTATGTGACCGATTGTTATCAGGTGGGAGAGGAATGGATCACCACGGCTTACGTTCCCGCATTCTTAAACGGTGAGCTTGTCAAGCTTGAGATAATCTTTGACGATAAGCATCCCGACGGATACATTGCGGGTGCACGCATCGATTATGAAGGAACCGATAACGAGACCGAAGCAAGAGGCCTGATCGAACTTCAGATGGGCGATGCCATTGATTTTGTCTGTGATTACTACACCTATGCCGGTGAGTATGTTGACAGCTATTATCTCGGAGAACAGCTTATAGTCAAGAATCCCGATAATATCAGACTCAGCTATACATACGTCGGAGGGGATTACCTTGCGATGTACAGATTCACCGATATTTACGGCGGAGAATACTGGACGGAAGTTGTTCCCGAAATCTGATGACGGGAGAGGCTGCTTTCCTTGTTTAGCATAATAAAGTGTGTTAAAATTTTAGTGCTGTATATCTCATAACGGAGGATTAATAAAGGTGAGTGCTTTTCAATTAACCTGTTGTTCCACAAGCGATCTTTCGCATGAATATTTTGAAAAAAGAAATATCGGAGTTATCTATTTTCACTTTGAGCTCGGAGGAAAAGATTATCCCGATGATATGGGTAAAACCGTTCCTCCCAAGGAGCTGTTCAAGAGAATGATAGAAGGTGAGGAGACCAAGACAAGCCAGGTTACCATGGGCGAGTACATCGAGTTTTTCGAACCCTTGTTAAAAGAAGGCAAGGATGTCCTTCACATCGCATTTTCAAGCGGCCTTTCCGGATCGTATAATTCGGCAAGGCTTGCAATGGAGGAGCTGGCTCCCAAGTATCCCGACAGAAAGCTTTATGTCGTCGACTCACTTGCTGCATCAACCGGACACGGACTTGTTGTGGATAAGGCAGCGGATCTACGCGACGAAGGAAAGAGCATCGATGAAGTCAGGGACTGGCTCGAAGCCAACAAGAATAAAGCTCATCACTGGTTCTTCTCGACAGATCTTACCTTTTATATCAGAGGAGGAAGAGTCAGCAAGACCGCCGGTGCCATCGGTACCGTACTCGGAATATGCCCCCTTCTTAATGTAAATGATGAGGGAAAGCTGATCCCACGTGAGAAGATCAGAGGCAAGAAGAAAGTAATCAAGCGTATCGTTGAGATGATGGAAGCACATGCTCAGGACGGACTTGATTACAGCGGCAAGGTATTCATCAGCAATTCCGACTGCTATGAGGATGCAAGAGCCGTTGCGGATCTTATCGAAGAGAAATTTACCAAGATGGATGGAAAAGTTCAGATCTATGATATCGGCGCCACCATCGGAAGCCATACCGGCCCCGGAACCGTTGCACTTTTCTTCTGGGGAGACGAAAGAGTAAGATAATTTCGGGAGTAAGTCGTTGCAGAGCAAAACATATTCCTTGAAAAATAAGTATAATGCAGGATCCCAGATGTGGTTTTCCGATGAAAACACCTTCGACAAGAATCTCCGCAAGAGTGGATGCGGAGTAATTGCTTTGCACGATCTTGCACAGTACAAAGGTTATATAAAAGCGCCCAAAGAGCGCGATGATTATAAGGAGCAGATCCGTAAGATGAAACGGGGCGGTATGTATATCGTCCCGGGGCTTGGGATAGCTCCTTATTATTATCCTCTTTTATGTGACCTGTATCTTATCAGGCATTCGGTCGGTTTAAGAGTGGGATGGGGTCATACGGCGAGAAACCAGCTGCGCAGAAAAGCCGCCGATATCAAAAAACTTCTTGAAAACGATTATCCCGTTATCTTTACGGCAGGCCCGCGAATTCCTTTTCTTTTCAAGGATAAGACCATCGCCATGTATACCGAAGATCTAAAGCCATGCAAGCAGACGGTCAAATCACATTACATGACGGTCACAGGTATTATCGAAGAAGGCGATGAGATATGGATAAAAGCCGCTTCGTGGGGAAATATTTATTGTATGAAGCTTAAGGATATGGTTTCTTATTCCAAATATGCATATCCTTTTACTACAAGATTCTACAAAATCTATGAGAAAAAACGGAGGAAATCAAATGGCAGTTGATACCAGAAAAGTAGCTCTTATAGGTTGCGGTTTCGTAGGAAGTGCTTCGGCTTTTGCACTGATGCAGAGCGGTCTCTTTTCCGAGATGGTTCTTATCGATGCAAATACCGACAAAGCCGAAGGCGAGGCATTGGACATCGCACACGGTCTTTCATATGCAAAGCCCATGCAGATCTATGCCGGCAAATATGAAGACATTGCGGATGCCGCCATCATAGTTATCTCCGCAGGTGCAAACCAGAAGCCAGGAGAGACGAGACTCGATCTTGTTAAGAAGAATATTTCCATTTTCAGATCCATAATGGGAGAGCTTAACAGGGTAAAGGTTGAGGGAATTCTTCTCATTGTTGCAAATCCCGTTGATATCCTGACCGCTGCCGCACAGAAGCTTTCCGGACTTCCCGAGAACAGGGTATTCGGATCCGGTACCGTTCTCGATACCGCAAGATTTAAGTATCTGCTGGGTGAGCATCTTGATGTTGATGCAAGAAACGTTCATGCATTTATTCTCGGCGAACACGGCGACAGCGAGATAGCGGTATGGTCAAGTGCCAATATTTCCGGCATTCCCGTTAACGAATTCTGCGAGCTCAAGGGTCACTACGAGCATGAGAAGGCCATGAAAGAGATCGCGGACAATGTTAAGAATGCGGCTTACGAGATCATTCAGAAAAAACAGGCCACTTATTACGGCATAGCAATGAGTGTGCGCAGAATATGTGAGGCTGTTATAAGGGACGAAAAGTCGATCCTTCCCATATCACGTATGCTCCACGGTGAGTACGGACTTGACGGAATGGCTCTTTCGCTTCCCGCAATAGTAGGAAAAGGCGGTGTGGAGGCTCCCGTTCCCGCCAAGCTGTCCGATGAGGAACTTGCGGCACTGCGCAAATCGGGAGAGACACTTAAAGAAATTTTGGATGCAAATCTTTGATCGGAGGGTGGGTTTTTATGACGTTGTCACAAATCTGTATTTTGGCTGTAATCGTTCTTTATCTTCTTTTTGTTTTGTTCGTTGGAATCAGGTTTTCCAAGACCAATAAGACTACCGAGGATTATTATCTCGGCGGCAGAAAACTGAGTCCCCTTGTTACGGCAATGAGCGCGGAAGCATCCGACATGAGCTCCTGGCTTCTTCTGGGAATCCCCGGACTTGCTTATGCTTCGGGCCTTGCGGATCCTTTCTGGACTTCCCTCGGACTTGCGATTGGAACATATTTTAACTGGCTCATTGTTGCACAGAAACTGAGAAGATACAGCCAGATCAATAACTCTGCTACCATTCCTGCTTTCTTTTCAAACAGATTCGGTGATGACAAGAATATTCTGTCCCTTATCTCCGCAATCGTTATCATTATTTTCTTCGTGCCTTATACCGCCAGCGGATTCTCTGCATGCGGAAAGCTGTTTAATTCACTGTTCGGCGTAGATTACATGGTTGCAATGATCATCTTCGCGCTTGTAATCATCGCTTATACTACGCTTGGCGGATTTCTTGCTGCATCCACAACAGACCTTATTCAGAGCATAATTATGACCATCGCTCTTGCCACCATTCTTTTCTACGGAGCAACTCAGGCAGGCGGCTGGGGCGCTGTATTTGACAATGCCAAGAGTCTGTACGGCTATCTTGACTTCAACAAGATGCTTTCTTCGGAGAAGATTGTTCCTTATAATCTCCTGACCAAGATCTCAACAATGGCATGGGGACTCGGATATTTCGGAATGCCTCACATTCTCCTCAGATTCATGGCTATCGAGAAGGAAGAGAAGCTTTCGCTTTCCAGAAGGATTGCCAGCGTCTGGGTGGTTATCGCAATGTTTACCGCAATAATCATAGGATTTATCGCACGCGGCATGGTGGCTAACGGTGCCATCGCCCCTCTTGACGATCCCGAGACCGCAATTATCAAGATTTCCGAGCTTCTTTCATCCCACGGAGTATTTACCGCATGCGTTGCCGGACTGATCCTTGCAGGAATCCTGGCAGCTACCATGTCCACCGCTGATTCGCAGCTTCTTGCCGCAGCATCCAGTGCCTCTGATGACATTTATGGTAAATTTTTCGCAAAAGGCATGGATAACAAGAAAAATATGCTTATCGCCAGGATCGCGGTTGTCGTAATGTCAATCATCGCTCTTTTCATCGCTTCCGACCCCGACAGTTCTGTTTTCCAGATCGTATCCTTTGCCTGGGCAGGCTTCGGAGCGGCATTCGGACCTCTTATGATCCTTGCTCTTTTCTGGAAAAGGACCAATAAGTACGGTGCTCTTGCCGGAATGATCAGCGGAGGAGCCATGATCTTCATCTGGAAGTTCCTTGTTAAGCCCCTCGGCGGAGTATTCGGAATTTACGAGCTTTTCCCCGGATTTATCGTTTCACTGGTATTTATAGTGGTGGTAAGTCTCCTGACTCCCGCTCCCGAAGGAAAAATACTCGAAGATTTCGATAAAGCATCGGAAAAATGATGAAATAGTCACTTGAGAAATCAGTTTTATAACTTTATACTGTATACATAGCGTTATAAATAAGGGTAAGAAAAATCGGAAATTTCTTACCCTTTTTTATCCTATACGAGAGAGGTGCTTAAGGTGGACAATAGCAAAACCAAAGTAAAGTTTATTCACTCGAGCATTACCAGGACCGTTGCCGCAGTGGCACTTACCTTTGCCGTATCCGGACTTATTCTGTCGGCGATGGCAATCGAAAACGCTGAAGATACTCTTGTTGAGGCGTACAAAAAGTACACCATGAATGTGGCACAGGCCGCAGCAGACGGTATCGATGCACTCTGTCAGGAGGGATCGGGAGATCCTCAGGCAGGCATTGCCAAAGAAACTGCCATGATAGAGCTCCTGGAATCCGATCCCGAGAATAACAGGGAAGTCCTTAATGAGTATTTCGGAGGTGTCCTCGGTGACATCGAACTTACCGGAGTTGAGGGCTCATATGCGTATTTTGTCAGCGCGGACGGAATGATGGTATATCATTCAAATCCCGAGAAGATAGGTGCTGCCGTTGAAAATGCTGCCGTAAAAAGCATCACAACGAAACTGGCATCCGGTGTGAGCGCTTCTTCCATAGGTGACGGATCCGTTGTTTACGAATACAAAGGATCGGATAAATTCGCAGGATATGCTTTCACAAACGGCGGAAACATTGTGGTCGTAACGGGAGATTACGATCTCGTAATGGCGCCTATGAGAGCGCTCAGGATCCTGCTTACGATAACCGCAACGATCCTTCTCATAGTAACTATCATTGCTTTCTACGTGATCATCTCATCGATGCTGAGGCCCGTTAATACTCTTGTTGAGATACTCGATGATACCGCTCGTTTTGATCTCAGACATAATCCCAAATCGGGTGCCGTATGTAAGAGAAAAGATGAGTTCGGACTTATCGCCAATTCCGTACGCGATATGAGAAGCAGTCTCAGGGATATAGTCGGTAAGATCGAGACCAATTCTGGTGAGATTGAAAATAATATGAGCGTTCTCAATGAGACCGCAAATGTGGTCAACACCATGTGTACCGACAATTCCGCTACCACGGAACAGCTGGCTGCTTCCATGCAGGAATGCTCCGCTTCTTCCGAGAGCATCAACAATGATATTGCGGGAATTCAGAATTCCGCTCATCAGATCGAGATGCAGGCCAATGACGGAACCACCGTATCCGATGAGATTATGGAAAGAGCCACCAATCTCAAGAAAACTACGGAAATCGCATCACGTACCACCAGGGATAAATATAACGACGTTAAAGTCATGGCGGACGATGCCATCGAGAATTCAAAAGCCGCCGAGAAGATTAACGAACTTACAAATACCATTATGGCAATCTCCTCACAGACTTCACTCCTTGCTCTTAATGCATCGATTGAGGCTGCAAGAGCCGGTGAGGCGGGCAAAGGCTTTGCGGTTGTCGCAACCGAGATCGGTAATCTGGCAGGTCAGACATCCTCGGCAGTTGCCAATATAAACGGTATCGTTGATGAGGTTAATTCGGCTATCAGCCAGATGCAGGATTGTCTTACCGAAATGGGAGATTTCATAGAAAATACAGTCCTTAAGGACTATGAGGAATTCCAAAAGGTGGGAGACCAGTATCAGGATGATGCGGATATATTTAAAGACAGTATGTCCAGCATTAAGAACAGTACCGATGAACTGACAGAGATAATCGCAGATATCGTCGGTGCAATTGGATCCATAAACACCGCCATAGGCGAATCGGCAAACGATGTATCCGACATAGCGGGTAAGACCACCGATATTGTTCAGGGTATGAGCGATACCGAGATCATGGTCACTCAGTGCCATGATTGTGTGGACAGATTGGAAGAAGTTATTAAGAAATTTGTTTTGGATTAAGTAAAGAGCTTTAAGATGATCTCGTATACTTTCATGATCTTGCTCAGTATCTTTATGATACTGTACCTGATAAGTATATATACCGTGTGGCACAAGGATAATCCCTACAGAGGCTTTATCCTCTGTCTCCTCGTCAGCAGTTTCGTCCCCTTTATTGCGGACGGAGCGGTAACCATGACGAGATATGAGATGGTTGCGGAAGTGGGATATGCCGTGTTTTACATCGGCATGGATATCATGCTTTTCTTCCTCCTCAGGTTTGTTTTGTTTTATTGCGAGATCCCTTACAGATACAGATGGTATGTGTGGATATTCCGCATATTGACTACCCTGGATGCGGCATCAATACTGTGTAATTTCAAATATCATCATGTATATACCATTATTACGATAGTGCCCGAGCCCAAAGTCTCCGGCGAGGTGGATGCGTTAACCGCGGGAACCGGCTGGTATGCGGACAGGATTTATTACGGAGTCCAGGGTGGTCCGTACTATTACGTCCACTTTGTACTGGTAATCCTGGCCGTTTTGACGGGCGTTTCGATCCTCCTGTGGAAAGCCAGCAGAAATGCTGCGATTTACTGGATAAGATATTTCCTTATCACGGTTTCGCTGCTGGTCGCTGCCATATGGACCGTCAGCGTACTTATCTCCAATTCTCCGGTGGATGCCTCTTTAGTCGGTTATGCCATCACGGGACTGCTGATAGTATTTTTCACCTTCTATTACAAGCCTGCGACGCTTATAAATAACCTGTTATCCGCATCCATCAGATCTTCGGATAACGGAATCGTTCTGTTTGACAATACCCGTAAAGTTGTCTTCCTGAATCAGAGCTTTGCGGAAATGTTCGATATTAGTGTTGAAGACAATAAGGCGGCCGCCGGAATTTTTAAAGAGCTTGTTGGGAATGCCGAGATACCTTCCGGTTCCTACAGGTTCGTAAGGAGACTTGCGGATGAAAAGACCGGCTATGATGTTATATACGAGGTTGAGGTTTCGGATGTATATGACAACAGACATGAGTATTGCGGTTTCTATGTCAAGGTAAATGACAGGACCGATGAAGAGGTGGAGCTGGAAAAAGAAAGATTCCTGGCAAGCCATGATTCTCTTACCGGCCTGTATAATATATCCGCTTTGTACAGACTCACCGATGAGAAGCTTTCAACAAGAGGTGATACGGAATACATTGCCGTAGTTTCGAATATAAGCGGATTTAAGGTCATAAATGACGTGTTCGGAACCGACAGAGCAGATGATCTTCTTAAACAGATTGCGGTCAAGCTGAACGAGATTACGGGTCCCGAAGATATTGTGGGAAGAATCACCGCAGACAGATTCGGTGTATTTATCAAAAAGGAAGACTTTAATCCTTCGCGTTTTATCGCCCTTTGCAAATCCCTGTACATGGACAGGGGCGATTATAAATATCCCGTAACAATGCATATAGGAATATGCGGAAGCGGAAGCGGGGAGATCACGTCACAGACTATTTATGACAGGGCCTTTTTTGCAATCGACGGTATCAGGAATGATATGCAGCGCGTAATGGCATATTATGACGAATCGGTCCGCGACTCCATAGTATGGGAGCAGATGATAACAGGAAGCATACATGATGCCATAAAAGACGGTGACATCATCCCTTACATCCAGGCTCAGGTTTCGGAAGATGAAGTAAAGGGCGGAGAAGCTCTCATAAGATGGAATCATAAACAGGAAGGTCTTCTTCCTCCGGGAAAATTCCTCGGCCTGCTGGAAAAGACCGGACTTATCGTCGAAGTGGACAGATATATGTGGGAAACCTGCTGTAAGATATTGGGCAGGTGGAACAGCGAAGGAAAAGAAGACATGTATCTTTCCGTAAATATTTCGCCCAAGGATTTCTATTTTACGGATGTGTACGGAGATATAACGGGATACGTGGGAAAATACGGCATCAAGCCCGAACAGCTCAGGCTCGAGATAACGGAAACGGCAATGCTTAACAATGAAGGGTCCGTTGTGGATACCATCAAAGCGTTGAGAAGAGACGGTTTCATAGTTGAGATGGATGACTTCGGAAGCGGATATTCTTCACTTAACACTCTTAAGAATCTGCCTGTTGATGTTATAAAGGTAGATATGCTGTTCCTGAGAAATATTACCGATGCGGATACATATCTTAAGTCGACCATTATACTGTCGAACGTAATAAATATGGGACTTGAGATGGGACTTACGGTCATCACGGAAGGCGTGGAGACCGAAGAACAGAAGACGTTCCTTGAAGGCTGCGGTTGCCGCAATTTCCAGGGTTACTACTTCTCCAAGCCTATACCTGTTGAAGAATTTGAAGAAAAGTTCATGGGTAAAAAATCATGAGAATAGATCCGATATCCGGCTCTTCCGGATTCCAATCTTATATAAGGCCTCTGAATTATTCCGTTGATAATACTTCGGATACGTCTGCCGTTTATTCCGAAAGCGTCAGGAGAAATGCAGGGAAGTATGCGGTGGGAGCGGCCCGCCCCGTGGTATATGCGGATTCCGCAGCGGTCAGTTCGGGCCCCCGGAAAGGCTCGGATAAAGCCAGGCAGATGGAGCAGGCGTTCAACAAGATTGCCAGCGACCACTACGGTGAAACTACGCACTACGGCCCCAAGGGAGAACCCTTCGGATATGAGGCCGAAGGCAGGATTTTTGATGTGTTTACATGATATAATTTAGGGAGTGCCGGTGTGGCACTCCCTTTTTGCATATATGGAAGAAAGATTATCCGCACAAGAAAACACGGAAAAGATAAATGCTCTCGCGCAGCGCGTTCTGGGACTTGCGAGGGATGAGATACTTATGTCCTTCAGGTTTCTTTCAAGAAGCCTTATGGAACTTAAATGGGAAGCAAGACCGGGGATAGGCGATGTCAGATCCGATATGGGCATCATGTACTACGATCCGGTATTTATCCTGAAGGCGTCCTCGCACGATTTTAAATACCCGGCAAGGATGCTTTTCCACGTGCTCCTTCATCACATATTCGCACACCCTTTCTCGGGCAAGAAGACCGATATGGTTTTGTGGGATCTAGCATGCGACATCGCAGTTGAAAATGTTATCGCAGAGCTTTCGGAGCCTTGCATAACTCTTGATGCGGATCTTTCGACAGCGGGAATGCTTAAGGTTTTGAGAGAAGATATCGGGCCTCTTTCCGCAGAGAAGATATATAAATACTTCAGGAAAAATCCCATGACGACCTCAAGAGTGCTGGAATATGAAAGGGCATTTAAGAAAGATTCGCATGAGCTCTGGCACTCGTCATCTTCCGAGACCGAGATGATAATATCCGAAGAAGAATGGAAGAAGATATCCAGGCAGGTCCTTGCGGAGATAAAGAATTTTTCGGAAAGCAAAACCACCGGAGAAGCTCTGGAAAGAAATCTTGCGGAGGGCGCAGAGGTCAAGTTCGATTATTCCAAAGTTCTGGAGCATTTTGTGGTATCGGGAGAAACGAACAGACTCAGCGACGAGGAATTCGATTATATCTACTATGTGTACGGACTTGAAGAATATGACGGAATGCCCTTCATAGAACCTCTGGAATACAGAGATGAAAAAAGAATAAGGGATTTTGTCATCGCCATTGATACGTCGGCATCCACAAGCGGAGAGATCGTAAGGAAGTTTATCAGGCAGACCTTTGATCTTCTTAAGAATTCCGAGAACTTTTTCCGGAAGATAAATGTCCACATAATCCAATGCGACAGCGAAGTGAAAACGGATGATAAGATAACCGATTCCGAAGCACTGGATTCTTATCTGAAAGAGATGAAGATTGTCGGAGGCGGTGCCACGGATTTCAGACCGGTATTTAATTATGTGGAAGAACTGAAGGAAAAGCATGAGTTCGACGATCTGAAAGGAATCATATATTTCACTGACGGATACGGAATCTATCCGGAGAAGAAACCTGACGAAGATGTCATATTTGCTTTTTTGAACAATGATACGGTAAGACCCGCTCCCCCTGCGTGGAGCACCAAAGTGATAATAGAGGAGGATGAACTCGGATGAATATATCCCGTGCAAAACAGGTCATCAAAGACACTGTCTCTTTATATCTCAAGAAAGATGATGACGGAGAATACCATATTCCCGTATCGAGACAGCGTCCCATATTCATGGTGGGTGCCCCCGGTATCGGAAAGACTGCCATAATGGAACAGATCGCATCGGAGCTCGGAATAGCTCTTGTGTCCTATTCCATGACGCATCATACAAGACAGTCCGCACTGGGGCTTCCCTATATCACGAAAAAAGAATTCGGCGGAAAAGAATACTCCGTAACCGAATACACCATGAGTGAGATCATTGCATCTGTTTACGATGCAATAGAAGAGAGCGGCATCAGCGAAGGGATTCTTTTTCTCGATGAGATAAACTGTGTGTCCGAGACTCTCGGTCCCTCCATGCTTCAGTTCCTTCAGTATAAAACCTTCGGACGTCATGCGGTTCCCGAAGGCTGGATAATCGTTACCGCGGGAAACCCTCCCGAATACAACAGATCCGTCAGGGAATTCGATGTTGCAACCCTGGACAGATTGAAAGTCATATCCGTTGAACCCGACCTTAAGGTGTGGCGTGAATATGCATCCGGAAGAAATATCCACGGTGCCGTAATGGGATACCTTGAAGTCAAGAAAGACGATTTCTATGTAATGGAGATGTCTCCCGAAGGAAGAAGCTATGTTACCGCAAGAGGCTGGGAAGATCTTTCGGACATGCTGCTTTTATGTGATGAGGAAGATATTGCCACGGATGAATCCCTCATAAGTCAGTACCTGAGGTGCGACAGGGTTGCCAAGGACTTTGCGGCATATCTTGATATGTATAAGAAGTATAAGAAGGATTACCGCATCGCGGATATTCTTGCGGGAAATCCTCCTCCGAATATCTTCGCAAGAGCATCGGAGGCCGGCTTCGATGAGAAGCTGTCCGTTTTGGGAATGCTGCTTGATTCGGTAAATGCCGATATGAGAAATGTCATGGAAAAGGCGGACATGATTTCCCGGATCACTCCCGTTTTGAGAGCTCTCAAGGCTAAGGCTGCGGAAGGTGCGGGATTTGAAGATGCTGTGGGAATACTTAAGAGTGCATCGGATGCTGACGGAAAAAGACTTCACAATCTTAAGGCTGCGGGCGCGCTCAGTGATCAGGACAGAAAGAAACTTAAGGGCTGCATCGCTGTTTATGATGATATGATCCGTGCGGCAAATGCCGCATCCTGTGCGGACGGTGACGGCGTATTTAAGGTTTCGTCCGGTATATACGAGAAGAAGGTCCATGCACTAAAAAACGATTCGGACAATACCGGATCCAAGCTTTCTAATATGATCGCATTTGTCCGCGAAGCTTACGACGGAGGAAACGAACCTGTCATCCTTGCGGCAAGACTTACCTCGGATCCCTGGTCTTCCAGATTTATAGGAACCTTCGGAAGCAGCGATTACGAGACTCTTTCCAAGGATATGGAATTGTCGGAAAGAGGTAACGATCTGAAGCAGGAGATCTTAAAGCTTGATCTGTAATGTTTTATTTTTCATAGGTGAATGATTTGGAAAAAGAATTGGTTTTACCCGAAGGAAGTCTCGTGTTTGATGAAAAGGGGGACGGACTTACTCTCGGCAGGGTAATGGGAAATTTCTCGGTGCTATCCGTTCCTGCAGAAGCTTTCGGACTTCCCGTAACCGCGGTTTTAAAGAAAGCCTTCCTGGGTAAGAGGACTGTCAAAAAAATAATACTTCCGGGTTCCGTGGAATCTGTGGGGGATTTTTGCTTTGCACACTGCATTAACCTGAAAGAGGTTGAGATGCCGGTATGCAAAACGGGAGACGGGATATTTACCGGATGCAGATCGCTTGAGCAGATATCGCTTCCCGGCTGCAGCTATGACAAACAGGTGCTCATCGCGGGTGCTGTAAGAAACGGTGCACCTTCACATCTGACGGATATCGAAAATACCGGCGACGATTATATTGCGAAGTGGGATGCCTGGGTGATATCCGTTCTGGATGCTCCGGATGACGAAGGATTCCTCAATCAGATACTTTGCGGTGAAGAGGATTACGGAAGCTCGGATAAGGGTGCTTACGAAAGCTCCAGAAGAGTGCTGAAGGCTTCTCTTTCCATGCTAAGACTCCTGCATCCCGAAGAACTGTCCGAAAAAGCATCGGTAATATACACCGACTACATATATAAACACAGGATGGGAGCCGAGGCCGGAAGCGAAAGCTGGATTGCGGTCAAGGATCTTTATCCGGATAAGAAACACTTCAATCTTCTGTCAAAACTGGGATGCATAGATGATTCCAACAGAGATCTTATGATAAGACAGCTCGGAGATGACAAACAGGAACTTAAAAGTTTGCTGGTAAAGAGTTCCGGAACGGAGGCTTCGGACAGATTTTTCTCTTCTTTGGAGATATAAAAAGTAAAAATAATCCTTCCGAAGACAAAAATATTAATAATTTCTTAAGAATTGCACAAAACCAATTCTTAAGATTTGATTAATATTTTTTAAAATAACTATTGTTCTTTTACAATTCACGAATTATATTATTAATGAAGGGGTTGGAACCTGTTTTATTTTTTCTATGAGGAGAGGGTTTATGAAGAACGATAAAGGATTTTCACTGGTTGAGCTGATAATCGTCATAGCGATAATGGCAGTGCTCGTCGGAATACTCGCACCGATTTTTATCAGATATGTTGAGCAGTCAAGACGTTCAAGAGATATTCAGACTGCCGACCAGATAAGAGAGGCATTTCTTGCCGACATTGCGGAAGGAAGCACCGTAGGAACCGGAAGCGTTCAAGTAGAGATCGATGCCGCACATCTTCCCGGAACGATCAATGAGACTCCTACCGTATCGGGTCATGTATTTGCAGCGGGCGGAACATTCACCGCAGTATACAATGCCGATACCAATGAGGTAGGCGTATACGTAACTCAGGATTATGACGGCTCACAGTCTTACAATCTTACTACCGAAGCAGGTATCGCTGCTTACAAAGCGGCTTAATATCTTGGAAGAAAACCCTATATGAAAACACCCGGGTAGCGATACCCGGGTGTTTTCATTTTTTTAAGATATATTGCTTTCTTTTTGTGTTATATTTTTATAGATATGAATTATTAAGAGGAGAATCATAATGAATATAGAAGAAGCAAAAGCTAAACTTGAAAAATTCGGACAGATGCAGGTTCTTAAGTATTATGACGAACTGGACGATGCGGGTAAGGAAGCGCTTATCGCTCAGATTGACGGAACCGATATGAGCATTCTTGCATCCTGCAAGAATAAGGAAGACCTTGAGAAGAGAGGAGTTATTTCTCCTCTTGACTGCATGGAACTTCCCGAGATCAAAGAGCATGAGAAGGAATATGAAGCCATAGGCCTTGATGCCATTAAGCAGGGCAAGGTTGCGGCACTCCTTCTTGCCGGCGGAATGGGAACAAGACTCGGCAGCGACAATCCCAAGGGAATGTACAATGTAGGCAAGACCAGAGAGCTCTTTATTTTCGAGTGCCTCATCAATAATCTCAAGGAAGTTACCGATAAGGCCGGTGCATTCGTACACATATATGTAATGACTTCCGAGAAAAATAACGACGCCACCACCAAATTCTTCAAGGAGAAGAATTACTTCGGATATCCCGAAGATCACGTTCATTTCTTTATGCAGGCAATGGCAGCGGCTACCGATTACGACGGTAAGATCTATCTTGAAGAAAAGGGACGCATGGCTACATCTCCCAACGGTAACGGCGGCTGGTTCGTAAGCCTTGTAAATGCCGGACTTCTCGATCATGTACATGCAAACGGCATCGAGTGGTTCAATGTATTTGCGGTAGATAACGTACTTCAGAGAATTGCGGATCCCGTATTCGTAGGTGCCACCATCGCAAAGAAGTGCACCGTAGGCGCAAAGGTTGTAAGAAAAGCTGCCCCCGATGAGAAGGTGGGCGTTATCTGCCTTGAGGACGGAAGACCTTCGATCGTCGAGTACTACGATCTTACCGAGGATCTTATGAATGCCAAGAACGATAAGGGAGATCCCGCTTATAACTTCGGCGTTATCCTTAACTATCTGTTTACCACCGAGCAGCTTGAGAGAATCTTAAACGGAGCACTTCCTCTTCACATCGTTGAAAAGAAGATCCCCTGCCTTGATGAAAACGGCAATCTTTTCAAGCCCGAATCACCCAACGGATATAAGTATGAGAACCTCGTTCTCGACATGATCCATCAGTGTGACAGCTGTCTTCCTTTCGAAGTTGAAAGAGAGAAGGAATTTGCTCCCATCAAGAATAAGACCGGTGTTGACTCCGTTGAGAGTGCGCAGGCGCTTCTTGAGAAGAACGGGGTTGTTCTTTAAGTAGAAAATAATCTGTTGACTCTGCCCTTGGGGAATGATTTAGGATCAGAGTAAAGATTATTTATCTAAAGGAGGTTTTATGAGCAAGATACTTGTTACCGGCGGTGCCGGATTCATCGGAAGTCACACTGTTGTGGAACTTCAGAATTGCGGAAGGGAAGTTGTCATCCTTGATAATCTTTCCAACGCAAGCGAGAAGGTTCTCGGAAGGATAGAGGCCATCACCGGAAAGAAGCCCGTTTTTTACAAGGCCGATATCAGAGACAGACAGGCACTTGAAGATATCTTTTCCAAAGAAGACATCGGATGTGTCATTCACTTTGCGGGACTTAAGGCAGTGGGAGAATCGGTTGCCAAGCCCTGGGAGTATTACGACAATAACATCACCGGAACTCTTACTCTTGTAGATGTTATGAGAAAGCACGGATGCAAGAACATCATCTTCTCATCCAGTGCAACCGTTTACGGAAATCCCGCATTCGTTCCCATTACGGAAGAGTGTCCCAAGGGACAGTGCACCAATCCTTACGGATGGACCAAGTCAATGCTGGAGCAGATCCTTTCCGACATCCAGAATGCGGATAAAGAGTGGAACGTGATCCTACTCAGATATTTCAATCCTATCGGAGCTCACAAGTCGGGAACCATGGGAGAGAATCCCAACGGCATCCCCAACAACCTGATGCCTTATATCACCCAGGTTGCCGTAGGCAAGCTTAAAGAGCTGGGAGTGTTCGGCAATGATTACGATACTCACGACGGAACCGGAGTAAGAGACTATATCCATGTTGTCGATCTCGCCATCGGACATGTTAAGGCAGTCGACAAGATCGAAGAAAAGTGCGGACTTAAGATTTACAATCTCGGAACCGGACAGGGATACAGCGTTCTTGACATAGTTAAGAACTTTGAGGAAGCAAACGGAGTAAAGATCCCTTATTCCATCAAGGAAAGAAGACCCGGAGACATTGCCGAGTGCTATGCGGATGCATCACTTGCAAATAAGGAACTGGGCTGGACCGCACAGTACGGAATACGCGAGATGTGCGAGGATTCCTGGAGATGGCAGAAGAACAATCCTAACGGGTATGACGAATGAACCCGGTCGGCAAGGTATTACTTATAGCGTATCTCATAGTTAATCTTGCGGTATTTGCGATGTACGGCATCGATAAAGCCAAAGCCGTAAGAAACGAGTGGAGAATACCCGAAAAGAATCTGATGGGTGCCGCGGTTCTCGGTGCGCCCGGAGCACTGGCTGCCATGTTTGTTTTCAGACATAAGATCAGGAAGCCGAAGTTTTATATCGGAGTTCCTTTCATGCTTATGGCGGAGGCGGCGCTTGCAATATATATTTTCACTAAAACAGCCGGATGATCATCATCCGGCTTTCTTTTAATATGTGGGATCTTCTTCTATGACCTGTATCTCGAGATAATCGAAGGGAACGTCTTCTATGAAGGAACCTTTTCTGAACCTGGTCTTGGCTGTACGTTTAAAATCGCTGATATTGTTATCCAGCCAGATGGGGACTGCAAGATCGAATGCGGTGCAGGCTTTTTCCAGCGCATTCATGATCTTATGAGTACGGGTATCTTCGGAATCGTCCTCTATAACGATATCCCGGACCATATGTGTTTCTTTGAATTCTCTGACCCAGAGTCTGAACATCTTTTTTCCTGTAAAATGACCGAAATGGTAATTTGCTACACATACACGCTTTAGTGTGTTAAAATAACTTTGTATGCGCACAAGAAGAAACTATACACTGGTGATTATATTTGAAAGACCGGAATTAAGCAATGGATAATGATATCAATGAAATAGCACAGGGAGACGGCATAGAGACATGGCAGGAAGTCATGCTTGTTTATAATGCCGCCATGAGACAGGTCCAAACCAAGATTGAGATCCTCAATGAGGAGTTCCAGCATATACATCAGTATAACCCCATTGAGCATATCAAGTGCAGGATGAAGACGCCCGAGAGCATCGTTAAAAAGCTCAAGCGCCATGGACTGGATTCGACCATCGAGAACATGGTCAATAATGTTAATGATATTGCCGGAGTCAGGATCATCTGTTCCTTCTCATCCGACATATACAGAATCGCAGACATGATCGAGCACCAGCAGGATATTAAGATCCTGACGGTTAAGGACTATATTACCTTCCCCAAGGCAAGCGGTTACAAGAGCTATCATATGATAGTTACGGTTCCCGTATATCTCTCCAACAGGGTCGTCGACACCAAGGTCGAGATACAGATCCGTACCGTTGCCATGGACTTCTGGGCAAGTCTCGAGCATAAGATTCACTATAAGTTCGAGGGAGATGCGCCCCAGCATATCAAGGATGAACTTGTGGAGTGCGCTCATCTCGTATCGGATCTTGACGAGAAGATGCTCAGCCTGAATGATGAGATCATCAAGCTCAGCGGCATATCCGGACTTCCGGAAGACCTGTTATGAGCATAAAAAAACTCCCCATAAAATGAGGAGTGCCCGGAAACCTTTCGGCTCCCGGGCTATTATGAAAAAATGATCGATTTCTTTCTTTCGTCTGCTTACAAGGTCATTATAGTAATGCTTTATGAATAAAATATGAACGTGCTGTAAAGAATCGGTAAATGTTTACATATACGGAGCTTTTTCGGACGTTAATATAGACAAAACACACAAAAAATGATCATCTTTGTACGGTCTTTAACTTTCAAAAAAGGGCCTTATGAAGTATAATCATAGGGATGCGTGACAGTAGTTTTTTCGGAGGCAATTTATGGATACATTCATGGATCAATTATCACAGAAGCTGAATGCACAGCAGATCATAAGGGCAAACGGCGAGGCCGAATCCGAGGCCATGGGAGTGATGAGGGCACAGGTACGCGAGTATCAGGACTGCCTTGATCGTATGAAAAACGTTGCCGACGAACTCGGAGGACTTCAGCAGACCATAGCCGCTCTTCCCGACCTCAGCAGCGGTGTGGGAATAGACGAAGGAGCACTTGAGGATCTCAAGGCTCAGATGGAGAACATGAACAGGGTGAACGAGGAGTATCTGCAGAAGATGCAGGGCGATCTCCTTGCCAGCCAGAATGATTTCATCACCCGTCAGCAGGATCTTGCCCAGAGTCAGAATGAACTTATGAGCAGACAGAGCGAGATGCTCGAGAGCCGCAACAACGAACTCAGAGAGCAGATCGAAGCAATCAAGGTATCCAATGAGGAGCACCTTGAGAGACTCCGCAGCGATATCGAAGGAAGCGGTAACGGCGGAGACGAACTTGCAAGCAGATTTGATAATCTTGCTCTTCAGATCGAAGCCAAGATCGAAGAGATCAAGGTATATTATAATGAACAGCTCGAGAGAGTCCGCATGGAAATCGCGGAGAGCAGAAACGACGAACTTGCCTCCAAGATCGATTCACTTGAATCAGAACTCGCATCTAAGCTCGGAAATCTCGAGAACGGCCTCGGCAACAGGCTGGGCGATATCGAAAACGGAATCGGAAACAGATTCGGAGATATCGAGTCACAGATTGCGTCCGGAATGGGCAACCTTGAATCCGGCATCGGCGCAAAATTCGGCGATATGCAGCAGGGCGTAGATCTTCAGATGGGAGCAGTCAAGTCTTCCAACGAGGAGCTTCTTAACAGAATGGAGGGAGCTCTTTCAAAGGGATCCGACGATTCACAGGTAATCGAGCTTATCGAAGTTCTTCGTGATGAAGTATCCGCAATGAAGATCCAGACGGAGAACATCAGGACCAGCAACGATCAGTATCTCCAGACAATGCAGAGCAATCTCAGAAGAGGCCAGGAGCAGATGATCCAGAGCCAGAATTCTCTGTCACAGACTCTCGGAAATACCGATATTCATAAAGAGTGCGTACGCGTATATCGTAACGTTCAGGCATCCGTTCAGGATGAGAACGCAAAGCAGCTCGAAAGCATCAAGCAGGAGAATGCAGCCCAGCTTGAGAGCATCAAGCACGAAGGTGCGAGAAACCTTACCGCCATCAGGGAGGAGAGCGCAAAGCTCCTCGGCAGCCTCAGAAACGACAACAGCAAACAGGTTGAAAATATTCGTGAGGAGAATGCCAAAGTCCTGGTCAGCATCAAAACAGAAACTTCCAGACTTGAAGACGAAGTAAAGAGTGTCAAGAAAATAGCCGTATTTGCAGTTATCGTTTCGGTTCTTGCCGTAGCGGCTCCTTTCCTTGCGGCTTTCTTGCTTTGATGAATATTTGACGTGAAGAATTTATTTAATTCCAAAAAAAGAGAATTAATCTTTATACTCTCTACAGCCATCACCATATTTGCATGTTTTATTTTCGTACGCGGATATTCTCCTTTTTCCGAAGGATCCGATGATTATTTCCACATGTATATTAATGATGTGAAGGTCGGAGATTTTTCCGATGAAGAGGAGGCTTTAAACCTCCTTCTTGAAGCACGCAGAAATGTGGCTTCCGGATATGCGGGCACGGCTTTCATGGATTTTGATTATCGCATAGAATCCGAGAATGTACTTACGGGTGATGTTACTCCCAGAAGCCAGGCGCTTGCTGCGGCAGAGGAACTTATGATCGCGTCCCTTAAAGAAACGCTGTCACCTTCCTACACCGTCAAGATGGGTGATTACATGGTAACGCTTGCGGGAGAGACGGAAGTCGAAACTCTTCTTAATGAAGCAATCGACAGATACAATCCCGGCGGAAGATTCAGGGTAAGACTTGTAAGAGATACCGAGAGAAATTTCGGAGTGCTTACGGCAGAAGTCGTTGATACCGAAAAATACCGCGAATCATATAAGGGAGATCTTCTTCCCGAAGGCGGACTTCAGACATATCTCGATGCACAGTGCGATTTTGAAATCGAAACAAACGAGGAGATCAATTTCCAGGATTACGAGACCGGACTTATATCCATCTCTTTTGTGGAAAATATAGTGATAGCGGAAGGCTATGTTCCCGCATCACAGCTTACACCGCTTGAAGAAGCAATCGAACAGGTTACCGCCGAAAACGACAAACCTTTTGAGCATGTAATTCAGTCCGGAGATACCCTCAGCGGAATTTCCCTTCAGTATGACGTATCTGTCGACGAGATAATGGAAAACAATCCTGACAAACTCCCGACCGCAAATGCCACTCTTCATTTGAACGATACTCTCATAATCACTCAGACCGAGCCCGAGCTTTCCATTGAGCATGTCGAGAGAAACTATGTTGATGAAGATTATGATGCTGAGATCATCATTATCCCCAGGGACGACTGGTACACCACGGAGACAAATGTCATCCAGCAGCCCTCCGCGGGACATCACAGAGCTATCGTCGATCAGCATTTCATTAATGATACCGAAGCGGAAAGAGAAGTTCTTATAGAGGAAGTTGATATCGAAGCCGTTCCCAAGATCATGGAACGCGGAACCAAGATTCCTCCCACTTATATCAAGCCTATTTACGGCGGAAGAATAAGCTCTTACTTCGGATACAGAAACGCACCAACCGCGGGCGCAACCACCTATCACAGAGGTATCGACTGGGCAACACCTACCGGAACATCCGTCATGGCATCCTGCGGCGGTACCGTAACACAGGCCGGATGGTCGGGAAGCTACGGATATATGATCCTGATCACTCATCCCGGCGGAACCCAGACCAGATATGCGCATCTGTCCAGCATAGGTGTATCCGTGGGACAGACCGTAACACAGGGTCAGGTTATCGGACGAAGCGGTAACTCGGGAAGGTCCACGGGACCTCACCTGCACTTTGAAATTATTATGGGCGGATCGCCGGTTAATCCGCTGAATTACATTACGTAGCGTAAAACAAAACAGGGAGTACAAATCATGCCTATTACAAGCTATCTGGAAAAGAATGCACGGGAACACGGGGACGAGGTTGCTCTTATCGAGCTTAACCCCGAGCAGAAAGAGACCAGAAGGGTCAGCTGGAAAGAGTATTCACTCATCGAGCAGACCGATGCACAGCCTTACAGAAGAGAGATCACCTGGAGCGTGTTTGACGAGAAAGCAAACCGCGTTGCCAACATGCTTCTCAGCAGAGGTGTGGGAAGAGGCGATAAGGTTGCCATCCTTATGATGAACTGTCTCGAGTGGCTTCCCATTTACATGGGTATCCTTAAGAGCGGCGCTCTTGCGGTTCCCTTCAACTTCCGTTATTCCGCTGACGAGATCGTATATTGTGCGGATCTTGCCGAAGTTGATGTTCTCCTTTTCGGACCCGAGTTTATCGGAAGAATCGAATCGTCTCTCGATAAGCTTACCAATAAAGTACTTATCTTCGTGGGGGAGACCTGCCCCACATTCGCTGAAAGCTACCGCGAGCTCGTTGCGGATTGCTCAAGCGCAAATCCCGGAATCGAATTAAAAGACGACGATGATGCGGCTATTTATTTTTCATCGGGAACCACAGGATTTCCCAAGGCAATCCTTCATAAGCATTTAAGCCTTATGACCGCAGCCAAGGTTGAGCAGAATCATCATCAGACATCCCGCGATGACTGTTTCCTTTGCATTCCTCCTCTCTATCACACAGGAGCCAAGATGCACTGGATGGGAAGCCTTGTAAGCTGTTCACGTGCCGTGCTTTTAAAAGGAACAAAACCTTCCTATATATTTGATGCCGTATCGAGAGAGAAATGTACCATTGTATGGCTCCTTGTGCCCTGGGCTCAGGATATCCTTGATTCCCTCGACAGCGGAGACCTCAAGATCGAAGATTATGAACTGTCACAGTGGAGACTCATGCACATCGGCGCTCAGCCCGTGCCTCCTTCACTTATCCGCAGATGGATGGCATATTTCCCTAACCACAAGTACGATACCAACTACGGTCTGAGCGAATCCATCGGACCCGGCTGCGTACATCTGGGAATGGAGAACATACACAAGGTCGGTGCAATCGGTGTTCCCGGTTACGGATGGGAGTGCAAGATCGTAGACGAGAACGACAATGAAGTAAAGCAGGGTGAAGCAGGCGAACTTTGCGTAAAGGGCGACGGTGTCATGACCTGCTACTACAGAAATCCCGAAGCTACCGCAGAAGTTCTCAAGAACGGATGGCTTTACACCGGTGACGTTGCAATGCGCGACGAGGACGGATTCATCTATCTCGTAGACCGTAAGAAAGACGTTATCGTATCCGGCGGTGAGAATCTCTATCCCGTCCAGATCGAGGACTATCTCAGAAAGCATGACAAGATCAAGGATGTTGCGGTTATCGGACTTCCGGATCCCAGACTCGGGGAAATTGCCGGCGCCATTATTTCCATAAAAGACGGCATGACCTGTACCGAGGCGGAGATCGAAGAATTCTGCAACGGACTGCCCCGTTACAAGCGTCCCCGCAAGATCATCTTCGATGAAGTGCCCCGCAACCCTACCGGCAAGATCGAAAAGCCCCTCCTTCGTAAGCGCTACAGCGTAGAGGGCCTCGTCGGAAAAGAAAACGAACTGTAATAGAAATGCTTACGGGCCGGTCTTCACTTTATATGTTTACCGCACACGCGCCTCTCGGCTCCGCGTTTTGCCGTAGCAGTACTAAGCTCATGCCACGCTGACGCTTGCATTCGCTAAGTGCTGACGGCAAAACAAGGGTGTGCTTATAAACATATAAAGCAAAGGCCGGCCCTTGATTATTCCAATTTGACGTTCCGTTTCCTTTACCTCCTCGTATGCAACAAGGGCACGGAAATATCTGTACTTTCTTTCATTGCTGCAAACAGGACGGTTTTCACTTTTAATATTCAAAAGCGCACCCTTATTTTCGCGTCGGTACTTAATGAGAACGAGCTGTGCGAAGTTCGAATTTAGTACCGTTACGTGAAAATGCGGAGCCGGGAGGCGCGTGCGTGTTGAATATTAAAAGCGAAAGACGTCCGTGACTTCAGGAACTGTGAATGAAAGGCTTGGAGCATGCGTGGTCTTGGGCTGAAGCCCAAGGTGGGAGCGGGTCGGAAAAAAGTGCTTGACGATATGAGTTGGGGTGTGATACATTACTTTAGCGGCTGATTATAGGCCTATTTTTTTCGCTCTAGTTTTAACGGGCAGGAAGGAAAGATTATGCGTACAAAGATTACACTTGCTTGCACCGAGTGCAAACAGCGCAACTACAACACCACCAAGGATAAGAAGACCATGCCTGACCGCATGGAGATCAAGAAGTATTGCAGATTTTGCAAGAAGCATACACTTCATAAGGAAACAAAGTAATCAGATCCTATAGAAGGAGATCGGCTGATGGCAGATTCTAATAAAGAAAACAAGATCAGCTTCTTTGACGGTGTGAAGGCAGAGTTCGGAAAGATCGTATGGCCGAACGGAAAAGGCGCTTTCAGACAGTCTGTTGCTGTTATCGTTATTTCGGTTGTTGCAGGCCTTATCATCGCTCTTATCGACTATTGCGCTAAGAACGGTGTCAACTGGCTTACATCTTTATAAGGAGGACCACTCGTGGCAGAAGCAGAAGCAAAATGGTACGTGGTCCACACTTATTCCGGCTATGAGAATAAAGTAAAGCTGGATCTTGAGAAGACCATTGCCAACAATAAAGAATTAGCTGAAAAGATTCTCGGTGTTGAAGTTCCTACCGAGAGTGTTATGGAAGTTAAGGACGGCAAGAAGAAGGTCGTAGATCGCAAGATGTGCCCCGGTTATGTCATTGTTCACATGGAACTCAATGACAAGACATGGTATGTCGTAAGAAATACCAGAGGCGTTACCGGATTCGTAGGACCCGGAAGCAGCCCTGTTCCCCTTACCGAGCAGGAGCTTGTAAACCTTAAGATAGGAAAGCCCGCACCCGGATCCGTTGAGGAGAAGGCACCCAAGAGAGATTACGGCATTAAGGTCGGTGATCTTATCGCGGTTGTTGACGGTACCTGGAAAGATACCGAGGGCAAGGCTCTTAAGATCGATGACGGTAAGCAGACCGTTACCATCAATGTAGAGATGTTCGGAAGAGAAACTCCTCTTGAAGTTCCTCTCGACAACGTCAGAAGAATGGGTTAATAAGGTATTTTCGGGATTATCCCGTTAATATATGTAATTTAAACAGTGGGAGTGTGCTCCGGCACGATCACCACGGATCCGTAGATAATACGGAATAATAACAGGAGGTGCCGTTATGGCAAAAAAAGTAGAAGGCTATATCAAGTTACAGATTCCGGCCGGCAAGGCTACACCCGCGCCCCCGGTAGGTCCTGCACTTGGACAGCATGGTGTTAACATTGTAGAGTTCACCAAGCAGTTCAACGCAAGAACCGCTGACAAGGGAGATACCATTATCCCCGTTGTCATCACAGTTTATGCAGACAGATCTTTCAGCTTCATCACCAAGACTCCCCCTGCAGCTGTTCTTATCAAGAAGGCAGCTAAGGTTCAGAAGGCTTCAGGTGTACCCAACAAGAACAAGGTAGGAAGCATCACCAAGGCTCAGGTCAAAGAGATCGCAGAGTACAAGATGCCCGACCTTAACGCAGCATCCATCGAGGCAGCTATGAGCATGATCGAGGGAACCGCACGCAGCATGGGTATTACAATCAGCGAGTAAACTTTCGTAGGAGGAAAAAATAATGAAGCATGGCAAGAAATATTCGGAAGCTGCTAAGCTCGTCGAGCGCGGAACTTTCTACGATCCCGCTGATGCAGTAGCACTTGTTAAGAAGACCGCTTCCGCTAAGTTTGATGAAACTGTAGAACTTCACATTCGCACAGGTTGCGACGGAAGACACGCTGACCAGCAGATCCGTGGTGCAGTAGTTCTCCCCAGTGGTACCGGTAAGGACGTAAGAGTACTGGTATTCGCAAAGGGCGATAAGCTGACCGAGGCTCAGAATGCAGGAGCTGATTTCGTAGGTGGAGAAGAGCTCATCCCCAAGATTCAGAACGAGGGATGGTTTGAATTCGACGTTGTTGTTGCAACTCCCGACATGATGGGTGTTGTAGGACGTCTCGGTAAGGTTCTCGGACCTAAGGGTCTCATGCCTAACCCTAAGGCAGGAACCGTTACCATGGATGTTGCAAAAGCTATTGCAGACATCAAAGCAGGTAAGATTGAGTACAGACTCGACAAAGCAAACATCGTACACGTTCCCGTAGGAAAGGTTTCTTTCACCGAGGATCAGCTTCAGGCTAACTACAATGCGGTTATCGATGCAATCCTTAAGGCTAAGCCCAGCACCATCAAGGGACAGTATCTCAAGAGCGTTACTCTTGCTACTACCATGGGCCCCGGCATCCACGTAACCACCGCTAAGTACTCATAATTTTATCAATATGTATTTGTCCTTGACGTATATCGCAGTAATGTGATATTCTGTGCAAGGTCTAAATAAGCCGAAGACAGCAGGCAGACGTAAAACGTTGTAAGTCCAGCCGAGGTGATGAATACATGATCATCTTCATCTCCCGTGTCTTCAGATGCGGGAGATTTTTTTCGGCCTCGTATTAAAAATCTAACAGGAGGTAAGAAAATGGCAAAGATCGAAGAGAAGAAGCCGATAGTCGCTGAGATCAGCGAGTTTATCGATGGCGCACAGTCAGTTGTTGCGGTAGATTATCGCGGACTTACCGTTGCCCAGGATACCGAGCTTCGTAAGAGCCTTCGTGAAGCAGGAGTTGTCTACAAGGTTTACAAGAATACTTTCCTTACAAGAGCATTCGAGGGAACCGATTTCGCACAGCTCGACAAAGTTCTCGAAGGACCTACCGCAGTTGCTATCTCTAAAGAGGACGCAACCGCTCCCGCAAGAGTACTTGCAAAGTTCGCTAAGACCGCACCCGCACTTGAGATCAAGGCAGGCGTTGTCGAGGGAACATTCTATGATGCAACCGGAATGCAGAGCATTTCCCAGATCCCTTCAAGAGAAGAGCTCCTTTCCAAATTCCTTGGAAGCATCCAGAGCCCCATCACCAATTTTGCTCGCTGCGTAAAGCAGATTGCAGAAAAAGGTGGAGAAGCAGCTCCCGCTGAAGCACCTGCTGAAGAAGCAGCACCCGCTGAGGCTCCCGCTGAAGCATAATTGTTTCGGCAATCTTAATTTTGTAAATATCTAAATCTTTTATGGAGGCATGGCGAAAGCTTTGCTTTCGCAAACTAAATTAATGCCGCTTAAGCGGCGAATGGAGGAATAAAATGGCTAAATTATCTGCACAGGAAATTCTTGATGCAATTAAGGAGCTCAGCGTTCTTGAGCTCAATGATCTTGTAAAGGCTGTTGAGGATGAGTTCGGTGTATCTGCAGCAGCAGGCGTTGTAGTAGCAGCAGGCCCCGCAGCAGGCCCTGCAGAGGAGAAGACCGAGTTCGACGTTGAGCTTACTGAGGCAGGCGCTGAGAAGGTTAAGGTTATCAAGGTTGTTCGTGAGATCACCGGACTTGGACTTAAGGAAGCTAAGGACGCAGTTGAAGCTGCTCCCAAGGTTATCAAAGAGGCAGCTGCTAAGGCAGAGGCTGAGGATATCAAGAAGAAGCTCGAGGAAGTTGGAGCTAAGGTTACCCTTAAATAATTCCGATATCTTTAATCATTACGGGGACGCAATCACATTCGCGTCCCTGTTTTTTTATATTTATAAACGTGACCTTGCTTGGTGCTTATGCGTCTATAGTGTAGAGGCACGTAAAGACAAAATATTAAGATAGATTTAAACTCTTTATGATTTCTTTAACATCGTTGCCTTTTTTAGCCTGTGTGATATTATGAACAAGGTGTATGGTTTGATTTAATACAGTTCGGAGAAACAGTTCTATGGAAAAACCTGTTATTCAGGTTAAAAATCTATATAAGATCTACCGCATAGGAGAGAATAAAGTCAAAGCTTTAAACGGTGTAGACTTCACAATCTCAAAAGGCGAATTCTGTTGCATTGTCGGTACATCCGGTTCGGGTAAATCCACTCTTTTGAATATGATGGCCGGTCTTGAACCTCCCACAAGAGGAGAGATAATCATTGCCGGTGAGCACATTGAGAAAAAGAATGAAGCCAAGCTTGTAGTATTCAGGCAGGAGCATGTCGGTTTTATTTTCCAGTCATATAATCTGATGCCGAATCTGACCGCTGTGGAGAATGTGGCGCTTCCGCTTACCTTCCAGGGAGTTCCGAAAGCTGTGAGGGAAAAGAGAGCGAGGCGGATGCTTAAACTGGTAGGCCTCGGGAAGTTTATGAATCACAGACCGGGACAGATGTCCGGAGGTCAGCAGCAAAGAGTCGGTATAGCAAGAGCACTGGTCGTAAATCCCGAGATAGTATTCGCGGATGAGCCTACGGGAAATCTTGATTCCAATACGACGCTTGAAGTGCTTAAGCTCATGCAGAAGATAGTTCATGAAAAGGGCCAGACAATGGTAATGGTAACCCATGACAATTACCTGGCATCTTTCGGAGATAAAGTAATACATATTCGCGACGGCAAGATAACCGGAATAGATGAACATCCCGGCGGCGCGAAAGTAAATGAGGGAGAGGCTGAAGCCGGTTATTATCCGGGCGGAACATTGGCAGTACCCGGTGAGGAGATTAATCCATATGAAAATGCATAACATCAAATCAAACAGTATTCGACTTATTACAATGATCGCGGCACTTTTTATTGCCGTACTTATCGGGGCTATGCCTGTTAAGGCAGCAAATGATGTGTCCGGAAATGATTCGACTCCCGCAAATTATGTCTCGGGAGGATCAGGCTTCGGAACCTCATATCTTACAACCGTTCACGCAAGCGGAAACGAAGTAATTACCGATGCGGACAGACAGGATGCATACAGCTACCTGATCTCTTATAAAGACAAGATCAAGAACTCAAGCGTTCAGGGCCTTGCTCCCGAAATTTCACAGAAGCTTGAAGATACCTGGTATGAGGCAAATGTTTATATCGCAAATAATTCACTGACCGTTGCAAGACTCATTTCTTACGTAAACGATATTGCAAGCAGAATGGACAGTATTGCGGCACAGAAGCCTACATCCTATGCGAACACCCAGGACTTCCTTTTTATCAACAACAACTCCATAGTTACTTCCGCTAATTACGGAGAATATACATATCTTACACTTTCGCTTATCAATCTCGGAAAGAGCGATGTCACCGACGTTGTTATCACTCCTCAGGAGAGCACCGATATCAACAAATGGCCCTTCGAGATAACCACCGCATCCAATGCTCTTGTTATTCCCAAGATCCAGGCATCAAGTGATATTCACACAGCACATACTCTTGCACAGAATGCAACATGGGTATTCCTTGTTTCCAAGGATGCCAAGACCGGAACCTATCCTCTGACTTTTGATGTTATCTATTACCGCGGAGGATCGGCTGAGAAGACCACCATTACAACATACATTCATATCAACGGTGCACCCGGTGCGGGAAATCTTAACGACAGTGCCGGCAAGGATGACAAGGTATCGACTCCCAGAATTATTGTTACCGGATTCAGGACGGATCCCGAAGTTGTATTTGCCGGAGATACCTTTAACCTTACCATCTCCGTTCAGAACACTTCCATGACTACAAGTGTTTCGAATATTCAGTTCGATCTTACCGCTGCGAAAGAAGGAAATAACAACGAGACGACTTATGAGGCATTCCTGCCCACATCGGGTTCGGCTACCATATTTGTTCCTTCGATCACACCCGGAGCGACCGCAAACATCTCCATTGAGATGACCGCAAGAAGCGATCTGATGCAGAAGCCTTATGTCATCACTCTTAATGCGGCTTACGAAGACAACGACAAGAATCCCTATACCATGTCTTCCAACATCTCCATCCCCGTTAAGCAGGAAGCGAGAATCGATACCGGTGAGTACGAGATCCTTCCCGATACCATCGAGGTGGGAAATCAGACCAATATTATGTTCCCTGTTTATAACAAGGGAAAGACTACTCTTTACAATGTACAGGTAGATTTCATCGGCGACTCCGTTGAAGGCGGTTCTACTTTCCTCGGAAAGCTTGAGCCCGGTGCTACCGGTAATGTTGATGCCATGGTTACGGGTATTGCTCCCACCATGGATGACGGAATCATCATTGCCAGAGTCTCCTATGAAGATGAAGCCGGAAATGTTTCGTATATAGAAAAAGAGATCAACCTTTTCGTTATGGAACCCTATTATCCCGAAGATGACTTTGGATACGATGACGGATTCTACGTAGACGACGGTTACGAAGAAGAGCAGGGCGGAGGATTTTTCTGGAAGCCCGTAATTATCACCATCGTGATCCTTGCAATTATCGGAATCGTTGTATGGCGGGTGATTGCAAGAAAGCGCAGAAACAAGAAAATGCTTGAATCATTCGACGAAGATGATTTTGAATGATCCTAAGAAGGCAGATATATAAATGAAAGTAATCGATCTTCTCCGGATGAGCCTGGAGAGTCTGTTCAAAAGAAAAGTGCGTACCATTCTGACCATTATGGGAGTTGTTATAGGAACAACTTCCATAGTTGTCATGATCTCGCTGGGTATCGGAATGAAGACTGCCCTCCTTTCCGAGTATGAATCTTACGGCGGCCTTAAGAGTGTCGAGGTAAGCAGCCCGGGCAGATACGATGACAGTGCCAAGGATAAGGACCCGGAGGAAACTCTGCTGACGGATTCGAGGATCGCGGATTTTGAATCAATGGAACATGTTACGAGCGTCGATCCCTGCCTTCAGGCCCAGGTCATCATCAAATGCGGTATATATGAAGGCAACTTCACCCTTCAAGGGGTGAGCAGATCCGTTCTCGAAGAGAAGGCCGAATCCCTCGGACAGGGGAGTATTCCCGTGGAGGGCGGCGAGCTTCAGCTCATATACGGCAATATGATCCCTGCGGATTTCATGAACTCCAAGACTAACCAGTATGAATATTGGGATACCGGAGAGCTTCCGAACATAGATCTGATGAACGATCAGGTTTTCGTTATTTTTGATACCGAAAAATACTATGCTTCCAAAAATCCTTCCGGAGATTCCGCTCCCGTGGCAGCACCCAAGAAATATATCATAGAAACTGCCGGTATCTTTGCGGGAGAGCCCGGTGAGTGGACTATGGATTCATACAGCATTTACTGTGACATAGATGCTTTAAGGGAAGTTCTTCAGAGAGAGTTTAAGGGAAGAGTCATTCCCGGACAGCCTACCAGGAAAAACGGAAAGCCTTATAAGGATCTGTTTTATTCATCGGTTGTGGTAAATGTGGACGAGATGGACAATGTAACAATGGTCCAGCAGATCATATCCGATATGGGATACAATGCATATTCCAATGCGGAGTGGATCGAGTCTGACATGAAGATCATGAATATTATCCAGGCAGTGCTGGGAGGTATCGGCGGTATCTCTCTGTTTGTCGCTGCCATCGGAATTACGAATACAATGATGATGTCAATCTATGAGAGGACCAAGGAGATCGGTATCATGAAGGTTATCGGATGCCGTATCAGGGACATTCAGCTCCTCTTTCTGATAGAAGCGGGTTACATAGGATTCATAGGAGGCGGAATCGGAATGGTCCTTTCCTATGCCATATCCTATGTCATGAACAAAGTTCTGGGACTTGGCGAAATGATGTTCGACGATGGGGCTAAGCTTTCGGTCATTCCCCCCTGGCTTGCGCTTCTTGCCATCACATTTGCCGCTCTTATCGCTATGCTTGCGGGCTTCCTCCCTTCCTTAAGGGCCATGAAGCTCTCACCTCTTGCTGCGATCAGGGCAGAGTAATCAATTTTTTTCAATTCTTTTTAAAAATTCACTTGACCGCTTGAATTCATAATGATACTATGGATGATGCACGTTTCTGCGACGAGCTCTTTTTTTGCACGGCAAAAAACGGGCTGCGCATAAACCGGAAAAAGTCAACAGAAAGAACGGGGTGAAAGTGTCAATGAGTAAGAACAGGATCCGCCCGGAGCAGAGTGCCAAAGCCATGCGTATGAGCTATGCCAGACGCGGCGAGGTGCTTGAAATGCCCAATCTTATAGAAGTTCAGACGAACTCCTATAAATGGTTTCTTGAGGAAGGCCTCAAGGAAGCTTTCGATGATATATCTCCCATCGAGGACTTCTCGGGTGCACTCAGCCTTGAGTTTGTAAAGCATGAACTCAAGACCAAAGAAGCAAAGTATACAATAGAAGAGTGCAAGGAGAGGGATACGACTTATTCGGCTCCTTTGTTCGTGACCGTACGTCTTCACAGCAATGAAGACAAGAACATTCAGGAGTATGAGATATTCATGGGAGATCTTCCCATTATGACTGATACCGGCACGTTTGTTATAAACGGTGCGGAGCGTGTCATCGTTTCTCAGCTTGTACGTTCTCCCGGAATGTATTACGGGATTTCAAATGATAAAGTAGGTAAGGAACTCTTCTCATGCCAGGTTATCCCCAACCGTGGTGCATGGCTTGAGTATGAGACCGATGCCAATGATGTTTTCTATGTACGTGTCGACAGGACCCGTAAGGTTCCTGTGACCATTCTTTTGCGTGCTCTCGGACTCGGAACCAACACCGAGATCATCGAGAAATTCGGCGAAGAGATCAAACTTGAAGAGACCTTTAAGAAGGACGCATCCATCACTCCCGAGAACCCCGAGGGAAGTTATGAAGGCGGACTTCACGAATTATATAAGAAGATCAGCCCCGGCGACATCATTAATAAAGAGAACGCCGAGAACGATCTGAGAAGACTTTTCTTCGAGCCCAAGAGATACGACCTCGCAAGAGTAGGACGTTATAAGTTCAATAAGAAGATGGCTCTCAAGAACCGTATCAGAGGACACATCCTTGCAGAGGATGTTATCGATCCTTTGACCGGTGAGGTTATTGCTACCGCAGGAACCACCGTAACCGCAGACCTTGCTGATGTCATTCAGGATTCCGCGGTTGAGTATGTTGTTATCCAGACCGAAGAGAAGAACGAGAGAGTTCTTTCCAACATGATGGTTGACATGGCTCACTTCGTTGATTGCGATCCCAAGGATTTCGGAATCAAGGAGAGAGTTTACTATCCTGTTCTCAGAGAGATCCTCGACACTTACGGAGACGATCCCGAAGAGCTTTCACGTGCCATCAGAGGTAATGTTCAGAGACTTGTTCCCAAGCACATTACCAAGGATGATATCTTCGCATCCATCAACTACAACATGCACCTTGAGTACGGCATCGGACACGATGATGATATCGACCATCTCGGAAACCGTCGTATCAGAGCCGTAGGCGAACTTCTCCAGAACCAGTACCGCATCGGTCTCTCCAGACTTGAGCGTGTGGTAAGAGAGAGAATGAGCACACATGACGCTGAGGATGTTACACCTCAGAGCCTTATCAATATCAAGCCCGTAACCGCAGCAGTTAAGGAGTTCTTCGGATCTTCACAGCTGTCTCAGTTCATGGACCAGAATAACCCTCTCGGTGAGCTTACTCACAAGAGACGTCTTTCCGCACTCGGACCCGGCGGTCTTTCAAGAGATCGTGCAGGATTCGAAGTCCGTGACGTACATTATTCTCACTACGGAAGAATGTGTCCCATTGAGACCCCCGAAGGTCCCAACATCGGACTTATCAACTCACTTGCAAGCTATGCACGTATCAATGAGTACGGATTCGTTGAGGCTCCCTACAGAAAGGTCGACAAGACCGATCCCGAGAATCCCAAGGTTACCGATACCGTTGTTTACATGACTGCAGACGAAGAGGACAACTACTATGTTGCCCAGGCTAACGAGCAGCTCGACGAGGAAGGTCATTTCGTTAAGAAGTACGTTTCCGGACGTCACAGAGATGAGACCCAGGAATATCCCAAGGCTCGTTTCGACTACATGGACGTATCTCCCAAGATGGTCTTCTCCGTAGCTACCGCACTTATTCCTTTCCTTCAGAACGACGACGCTAACCGTGCTCTGATGGGATCGAACATGCAGAGACAGGCAGTTCCTCTCATGACTACCGATGCTCCCGCAGTAGGAACCGGTATGGAAGTTAAGACCGCGGTTGACTCAGGTGTCTGCGTTGTTGCAAAAGAGAACGGAACCGTTACATATGTTGATTCCTCCATCATTAAGGTTAAGAACGATGACGGAACCGACGTTGACTATAAAGTAAGCAAGTTTGCACGTTCCAACCAGGGCAACTGCTACAACCAGAGACCCATCGTTGATAAGGGTGAGAAGATCTTCAAGGGCGAAGTTATCGCCGACGGTCCTTCCACTTATCACGGAGAGCTCGGACTCGGTAAGAATCCTCTTATCGGATTCATGACCTGGGAAGGCTACAACTACGAGGACGCTGTTCTTATCTCAGAGCGTCTCGTTCGTGAAGATGTATATACCTCTATTCACATTGAGGAGTATGAGGCAGAAGCACGTGACACCAAGCTCGGACCCGAAGAGATCACCCGTGACGTTCACGGTGTAGGTGAGGAAGCTCTCAAGGATCTTGATGAGCGCGGAATCATCCGTATCGGCGCACAGGTTAGAGCAGGTGACATTCTTGTAGGACGTGTTACTCCCAAGGGAGAAACCGAGCTTACCGCAGAGGAAAGATTGCTTCGCGCAATCTTCGGCGAGAAGGCAAGAGAAGTAAGAGATACTTCCCTTAAGGTTCCTCACGGAGAATACGGAACAGTTATCGATACCAAGGTATTTACCAAGGAGAACAGCGATGAGCTTTCACCCGGAGTAAATATGTCGGTAAGAGTTTATATCGCACAGAAGAGAAAGATCTCCGTCGGTGATAAGATGGCAGGTCGTCACGGAAACAAGGGTGTCGTTTCCCGCGTACTTCCCGTTGAAGATATGCCTTTCCTTCCCAACGGAAGACCTCTCGATATCGTACTCAATCCTCTGGGCGTTCCTTCCCGTATGAACATCGGACAGGTCCTTGAGATTCATCTGTCCCTTGCAGCGAAGGCACTCGGATTCAATGTTGCAACTCCTATTTTCGACGGAGCTACCGAGTCCGATATCACCGCAACTCTTAAGCTCGCCAATGACTATGTAAATCTTCCCTTCGATGAGAAGGAAGTTAAGGATTGGGAGAAGAAGTGCGAAGATCCCGATAAGTACGGCAAGAAATATGAGACCTGGGCAGAGAACGGAAAGGGAGATTTCTCCTCACTCCACAAAGCAGATCTCGACAAGGGGGTATATGACTATCTCTCCGAGCACAGAGATCACCGTAAGCTTTGGGAAGGCGTTCCCATCAATGCCGACGGTAAGGTTCGTCTCCGCGACGGACGTACCGGTGAGTATTTCGACGGCCCCGTAACCATCGGACACATGCATTACCTGAAACTTCACCATCTGGTTGATGATAAGATCCATGCTCGTTCCACCGGCCCGTACAGCCTTGTTACTCAGCAGCCTCTCGGCGGTAAGGCACAGTTCGGCGGACAGCGTTTCGGAGAAATGGAAGTTTGGGCTCTGGAGGCATACGGTGCATCTTACACCCTCCAGGAGATCCTCACAGTCAAGTCCGACGATATTCTCGGACGTGTTAAGACCTACGAAGCAATCATCAAGGGCCAGAACGTACCTGCTGCAGGTATTCCCGAATCATTCAAAGTCCTTCTCAAGGAGCTCCAGTCACTCGGACTCGATATGAAGGTACTTGATGAGAACGGAAGCGAGGTTGAACTCAAAGAGAACGTTGACTACGGCGAGACCGATTATCGCTCGGTAATGGAAGGCGACAGAACTTCGACTTCCGACAGGGAAGGCGATAAGTTTGCCGCTAACGGATATCAGACACAGGAATTCAACGAGAACGAAGAGCTCGAAACCGTTGATGACTTAGATGAATCTTTCGACGAGGATGATTTCTCGGACGATGATATCTGATCCGTATAAACGGCTGTTACCGTAAATCTGTCAATGCTTAAAAAAGGAGTATCATCAGATGCCTGAATCAATAAATGAGTCATATCAGCCTGTAACATTTGATTCCATCAAGATCGGACTTGCTTCTCCCGAGAAGATCAGGGAGTGGTCACACGGTGAGGTTACCAAGCCTGAGACCATCAACTACAGAACCCTCAAGCCCGAGAGAGACGGTCTCTTCTGCGAAAGAATCTTCGGACCCAGCAAGGACTGGGAGTGCCACTGCGGCAAGTATAAGAAGATCCGTTTCAAGGGAATCGTCTGCGATAAGTGCGGAGTCGAAGTTACTAAGTCAAGCGTCAGACGTGAGCGCATGGGTCATATCGAACTTGCGGCTCCCGTATCTCACATCTGGTATTTCAAGGGTATCCCCAGCCGTATGGGACTTATCCTTGATATGTCACCCAGACAGCTTGAGAAAGTTATATATTTTGCATCATACATTGTCCTCGATCCCGGAGAGTCCACTCTTTCCAAGAAGCAGCTGCTTTCCGAAAAAGAGTACCAGGACGCAAGAGCGGAGTTCGGTCAGACCTTCCGCGTAGGAATGGGTGCAGAGGCAGTTAAGGAACTTCTTTCCGAGGTTGACCTCGAAGAGGAGAGAACCACATTAAGAGCAGAGCTTGCAGAGTCCAGCGGACAGAAGCGTGCTCATATCATCAAGAGACTCGAAGTTGTCGAAGCTTTCTGCGAGTCAGGCAACAAGCCCGAGTGGATGATCATGGATGCACTTCCTGTTATTCCCCCTGAGCTTCGTGCAATGGTACAGCTCGACGGCGGAAGATTTGCAACCTCAGATCTCAACGATCTGTATCGCCGTATCATCAACAGAAACAACCGTCTCAAGAGACTTATCGAGCTCGGCGCACCTGATATCATTGTCAGAAACGAGAAGAGAATGCTCCAGGAGGCAGTTGATGCCCTTATCGACAACGGAAGAAGAGGACGCCCCGTTACCGGCCCCGGAAACAGATCTCTCAAGTCTCTTTCCGATATGCTCAAAGGTAAGGCAGGACGTTTCCGTCAGAACCTTCTCGGAAAGCGTGTTGACTATTCCGGACGTTCCGTTATCGTCGTAGGACCCGAACTCAAGATCTATCAGTGCGGTCTTCCCAAGGAGATGGCACTTGAGCTCTTCAAGCCTTTCGTTATGAAGGAGCTTGTAGGCCGTGGAATAAGCCAGAATATCAAGAATGCTAAGAAGCTTGTCGAGCGTTGGGACGACAAGGTATGGGACGTTCTCGAGGACGTCATCAGAGAGCATCCCGTTATGCTCAACCGTGCTCCTACGCTTCACAGACTCGGTATTCAGGCATTCGAGCCCATTCTCGTAGAAGGTAAGGCTATTAAGCTTCATCCCCTCGTATGTACCGCGTTCAACGCAGACTTCGACGGAGACCAGATGGCAGTACACCTTCCTCTCTCCGCAGAGGCTCAGGCAGAGTGCAGATTCTTACTGCTCTCTCCCAACAACCTTCTTAAGCCTTCGGACGGCGGTCCCGTTGCCGTTCCTTCACAGGATATGGTTCTGGGTATTTACTATCTGACTCAGGAGAGACCCGGTGAGAAGGGTGAAGGAAATATCTACAAGGATATGAACGAAGCAATCCTTGCTTATGAGAACGGAATCATCACTCTTCACAGCAAGATTAAGGTCAGAATAACCAAGAAGAATTCCAAGGGTGAAGAAGTCAGCGGAATGGTTGAGACCACTCTCGGAAGACTCTTCTTCAATGAAATCCTTCCTCAGGATCTCGGTTATGTAGACAGAACCAACCCCGAAGAATTCCTTAAGCCTGAGATTGATTTCCTCGTAGGAAAGAAGCAGCTTAAGCAGATCCTCGAAAAGGTCATCAATACACACGGAATCTTCAAGACCGCTGAGGTTCTTGACGATGTTAAGTCCATCGGATATAAGTTCTCTACCAGAGCGGCAATGACCGTATCCATTTCGGATATGACCGTTCCCCCTGAAAAGCCCGAGCTTCTTGCTAAGGCACAGGAGACCGTTGATAAGCTCGCACTTAACTATCACCGCGGACTTATTACCGAGCCCGAGAGATACAGATCCGTTATCGAAGTTTGGAACAAGACCGATAAAGATCTTACCAACGCACTTCTCAAGGGACTTGATAAGTACAACAATATTTACATGATGGCTGACTCCGGAGCCCGTGGTTCCAATCAGCAGATCAAGCAGCTTGCCGGAATGCGCGGACTCATGGCAGATACCTCGGGACACACCATCGAGCTTCCCATTAAGTCCAACTTCCGTGAAGGTCTCGACGTACTCGAGTACTTCATGTCGGCACACGGTGCACGTAAAGGTCTCTCCGATACCGCACTTCGTACCGCAGACTCCGGTTACCTCACCAGACGAATGGTTGACGTATCACAGCAGCTTGTCATTCAGGAAGAGGATTGCTCTGCAGGCAGAGATGAAATCCCCGGAATGAGTGTTAAGGCATTCATGGATGGAAAAGAAACCATCGAGAAGCTTAAGGACAGACTTGTCGGACGTACTACCTGCGTTGATATCAAGGACAAGGATGGCAACATCATTGTTAAGGCAAATCACATGATCACTCCCGCAAGAGCAGAGCGTATCATGGAGAGCGGAGTAGGCGGAGACGGAAAGCCCCTCGATAAGGTAAGAATCCGTACCATCCTCACCTGCCGTTGCAAGAACGGTATCTGTGCTAAGTGCTACGGCGCTAACATGGCAACAGGCGAGAAGGTTCAGATCGGTGAAGCAGTCGGTATCATCGCTGCACAGTCCATCGGTGAGCCCGGTACACAGCTTACCATGAGAACATTCCATACCGGTGGTGTCGCAGGTAGCGATATTACCCAGGGTCTTCCCAGAGTCGAAGAGCTCTTCGAAGCAAGAAAGCCCAAGGGACTTGCTATCATTTCCGAGATCGACGGTGTCATCACCAAGATCGAAGACATCAAGAGATCCAGAAAGATCTATGTTGAAAATTCCGAGACCGGCGAGAAGAGAGATTATCTTGCCAAGTTCGGTTCAAGCCTTAAGGTAGAAGAAGGCCAGCATGTTGAGGCCGGTGATTATCTTACCGAAGGTAGTATCGATCCCCACGATCTTCTCAAGATCAAGGGTATCAGATCCGTTCAGGATTACCTCCTCAAAGAGGTACAGAGAGTTTACCGTCTGCAGGGTGTTGATATCGCAGATAAGCATATCGAAGTTCTCGTTCGTCAGATGCTCCGCAAGGTTCGCATCGATGATCCCGGAGATACCCAGCTCCTTGCAGGAACCCAGATCGACAAGCTTGACCTCGATGACATCAACGAGCAGCTTGCCGCAGAGGGCAAGAAGCAGATCGAAGCAACTCCCATCATCCTCGGTATTACCAAGGCAGCCCTTGCAACCGATTCCTTCATGTCTGCAGCATCATTCCAGGAGACCACCAAGGTTCTCACCGATGCAGCAATCAAAGGAAAGACCGATCCCCTTATCGGACTTAAGGAGAACGTCATCATCGGTAAGCTCATTCCTGCGGGAACAGGTCTTAAGAGATACAGAACCATTTCTCTTTCAACCGACCTTAACAACAAGAACTCGATCAATGAAGCACAGAACGCAGACGAAGTATTCGAAAGCGCTCAGGCTGAAGCGGTTGATAACAGCGACGCAGAATGATCCGAAAAGTAAATGACAGATAACGGTTCCCGGCAGAGGCGAAAATACCTTTGCCGGGAACGTGCATTTACGGATATTTTTTTATATAATAGTAAAGTCTTTAATATATTATTTTTGGAGAATGCAATGAAAGTTTTTGTGACGGGTGCCTGCGGACAGCTTGGCCATGATCTTATAAACGAACTTTCCAAGAGAAATATAGAGTGCATGGGTTCAGACCTTGCACCTTCCTATAACGGTGTACAGGACGGAAGTGCCGCAACATCGGCACCTTATGTATCCGTGGATATCACGGATGCCGATGCGGTAATGAAGGCTATAGAAGACTATGCTCCGGATGCGGTTTTACACTGCGCCGCATGGACCGCTGTGGATGCCGCAGAGGATGAAGACAAGAAAGATATTGTCGAAGCGGTCAATGTAAAAGGAACCGCCAATATTGCCGATGCATGTGCAAAGACAGGTGCAAAGATGCTGTATCTGAGTACCGATTATGTTTTTGACGGACAGGGCGAAACTCCCTGGGATCCCGACTGCACGGACTATGCTCCGCTTTCCGTATACGGAAGATCAAAACTCGGCGGAGAACTTGCGGTAAGAGAAAAGCTGGAGAAGTATTTTATCGTACGTATTGCCTGGGTGTTCGGACTTAACGGCAAGAACTTCATTGCAACCATGCTCAGACTTTCCGAGACCCATGACGAGCTTTCCGTCGTATGCGATCAGATTGGAACACCTACTTATACATATGATCTGTCCAGACTTCTTGTGGACATGATCCTTACCGACAAGTACGGAACATATCACGCGACAAATGAAGGCGGATATATCTCATGGGCCGATTTTGCCGAAGCCATTATGCAGGAAGCGGGCAAAAAGACGGTCATAAAGAGAGTTACCACCGCAGAATACGGCCTCAGCAAGGCTGCAAGACCTTTTAATTCGAGACTTGATAAGTCAAAGCTTGTAAAGAACGGATTTACCCCTCTCCCCGACTGGAGAGATGCACTCAGGAGATATCTTAAAGAGATAGAAAAATAAACCGGAAAAATGCGCATAATAAAACCGCTTCTCTCTGCTTTGAGGGAAGCGGTAATTTTTTGCCTTCAGTCGTTTTATTTTTTCAGGAGTCTGAATACGGCGATGAGGATGCATGCTCCGACGACACCGCTGATGATGTTGCCGATAATGCCCGTTGCGGCAAAACCGAGAATGCTGAAAATAAAACCTCCTACGACGCCTCCTACGATACCCAGGATAATATTGATAAGAAGGTTATTGTTACTCTTCATGATGACTCCTGCCAGGAATCCGCATAAAGCTCCGATAACAAGTGACAGGATCAGGTTGCCGAGAATGCCCATAAATGATCTCCTTTCAGGATCTAAATATCTTGTTCAACAGGGCAGATTATACCATATATAGTACATGTTATCAATTCGGCAAAATAATGTTTGACAAAGGCTTTACAAGCACATATACTATTTTAGCGTGCGTACAAAGGACTTACTATGCCCTTACGGCGCAGTAACCTTTGATAAACGTAAATATTAAGAAAGGAAAGGTGAACGAAATGCCCACATTTAACCAGTTAGTAAGAAAGGGCCGTCAGACCAGCGTTAAGAAGTCTACCGCTCCCGCTCTTCAGAGAAGCTTCAACTCTCTTCACAAGAAGGCAGTAGAGAACTCCTCACCCCAGAAGCGTGGCGTATGTACTGCTGTTAAGACTGCGACCCCCAAGAAGCCTAACTCCGCACTTCGTAAGATCGCGAGAGTACGTCTCTCCAACGGAATTGAAGTTACCAGCTACATTCCCGGTGAAGGACATAATCTCCAGGAGCACTCCGTAGTGCTGATCCGTGGCGGACGTGTTAAGGATCTTCCCGGTACCAGATATCACATCATCCGTGGAACCCTTGATACCGCAGGCGTAGCAAACCGCAGACAGGCCCGTTCCAAGTACGGTGCCAAGAGACCTAAGGCCGATAAGAAATAATTTCTTATGAGGTCGGGAACTGAGAAAACAGTTCTTAGGTTTTCGGTAAATACAAAAACGTAACTGAGAAATAGTGTTGGAAAGTTAGTAGTTCATCTTTACATAAAGATAGGACCTACCGTCCGCACGAACACTTGGGGAAACACATGTGAGTACCGATGAATTAACTTATATTTGTTAAGGAGGGAAGTAACGTGCCAAGAAAAGGACATATTGCAAAAAGAGACGTTCTTGCAGATCCTTTGTATAATGACAAGATTGTTACAAAGCTTGTAAACAATGTCATGATCGACGGTAAGAAGGGCGTAGCCCAGAAGATCGTTTACGGAGCATTTGCAGAAGTTGAAGAAAAGTCCGGCAAGCCCGCACTTGAAGTATTTCAGGCAGCTATGAACAACATCATGCCTACTTTGGAGTGTAAGGCAAGAAGAGTCGGCGGAGCAACCTACCAGGTTCCTCTTGAAGTTAAGCCCGAGAGAAGACAGACCCTCGGCCTTAGATGGCTTACCATGTTTGCTCGCAAGCGTGGTGAGAAGACCATGATCGAGAGACTCGCTAACGAGATCCTCGATGCTTCAAACAACACCGGAGGTGCTGTAAAGCGTAAGGAAGATATGCACAAGATGGCCGAGGCAAACAAGGCGTTTGCGCATTATCGTTTTTAAGGAGGGAATATAAATGGCAGAGAGACAATATCCCCTCGAGAGAACAAGAAACATCGGTATCATGGCGCATATCGATGCAGGTAAGACCACTCTTACCGAGAGAATTCTTTATTATACCGGCGTTAACTACAAGATCGGTGAGACTTATGAAGGAACCGCTACCATGGACTACATGGAGCAGGAGCAGGAGAGAGGTATTACCATTACCTCCGCAGCTACCACCTGTCACTGGACTCACCAGGAGAACTGCAAGACCCAGCCCGGTGCACTTGAGCATCGTATCAACATCATTGATACCCCGGGTCACGTTGACTTCACCGTAGAGGTTGAGAGATCACTCAGAGTCCTCGACGGAGCAGTAGGTGTATTTGACGCTAAGGGTGGTGTTGAGCCCCAGTCCGAGAACGTTTGGAGACAGGCTGACACCTATCACGTACCGAGAATGGCTTTTGTCAACAAGATGGACATCCTCGGAGCAAACTTCATGAATACCGTTAAGGAGATCCGTACCAAGCTGGGCAAGAACCCCGTTGTTATCGAGCTCCCCATCGGTAAGGAAGATTACTTCAAGGGAATCATCGACCTCTTCGAGATGAAGGCTTATATCTATAACGACAGCAAGGGTGAGGACATATCCATCACCGATATCCCCGAGGATATGCAGGCTGAGGCTGATGAGTGGCACACCAAGCTCGTAGAGCAGATCTGTGAGTTTGATGATGATCTCATGATGAAGTACCTTGACGGCGAAGAGCCTACCATCGCTGAGATGAAGGCTGCACTTCGTAAGGCTACCATCGAGAACACCGGTGTTCCCGTTTGCTGCGGATCCGCTCACCAGAATAAGGGTATTCAGAAGCTCCTTGACGCAGTCATCGACTTCATGCCCGCTCCTACCGACATTGCTGATGCAACCGGTACCGATGAGGAAGGAAATGAGCTTTCCAGAAAGTCATCCGATGATGAGCCTTTCTCAGCTCTTGCATTCAAGATCATTTCCGATCCTTTCGTAGGAAGACTTGCGTTCTTCAGAGTTTATTCCGGAACTCTTAAATCCGGTTCATATGTTTATAACTCATCTAAGGGTAAGAAAGAGAGAGTCGGACGTATCCTTCAGATGCATGCTAACAAGAGATCCGAGCTCGATGAAGTTTTCTCCGGCGATATCGCTGCAGCAGTAGGCTTCAAGTCCACCTCAACCGGTGATACCATCTGCGACGAGCAGCATCCTATCATCCTTGAGTCCATGGAGTTCCCCGAGCCCGTTATCGAGCTTGCTATCGAGCCCAAGACCAAAGCAGGTCAGGACAAGATGGCAGACGCTCTTGCAAAGCTTGCTGAGGAAGATCCTACTTTCAGAGCTCATACCAACACCGAGACCGGCCAGACCATCATCGCAGGTATGGGTGAGCTTCACCTCGAGATCATCGTAGACAGACTTCTTCGTGAGTACAAGGTTGAGGCTAACGTTGGTGCACCTCAGGTTGCATACAAGGAAGCTATCACCAAGCCTTGCGACGTTGATATGAAGTATGCTAAGCAGTCCGGTGGACGTGGTCAGTACGGACACTGTAAGGTTAAGTTCGAGCCCATGGAAGCTAACTGCGACCATTTCGAATTTGATCCTAAGGCTAACATCCTTCTCAACGAGCCCCCTCAGCTTCTCTTTGAGTCCACCATCGTCGGCGGTGCTATTCCTAAGGAGTACGTACCTGCAGTCGGAGACGGTATCAAGGAAGCAATGCAGGCAGGTACTCTCGGCGGATTCCCCGTACTCGGCGTTCACGCCAACGTTTACGACGGATCCTACCACGAAGTAGACTCTTCCGAAATGGCATTCCATATTGCCGGATCAATGGCATTCAAGGAAGCTATGAGCAAGGCTGCTCCCGTTCTTCTTGAGCCCATCATGAAGGTTGAGGTAACAATGCCCGAGGAATACATGGGAGACGTTATCGGCGATCTTAACTCAAGACGTGGACGTGTTGAAGGTATGGAAGACATCGGCGGAGGCAAGATGGTTAAAGCTTTCGTTCCTCTTGCAGAGATGTTCGGATATTCAACAGACCTTCGTTCCAGAACCCAGGGCCGTGGTAACTACTCAATGTTCTTCGAAAAGTACGAGCCCGTTCCCAAGAATGTTCAGGAGAAGGTTCTTGCAGGCAAGGATAAATAAAGCCCCAAAAATGCTTGAATTACGGCTACGCTTTTAATATAATAGTCGGTAGCCGTGTAACGAAAATCAGGCGCCGTAGGCGCGAGCGTACGGCGCAGTATAAACACTTCATTTCAGGAGGAAAGTTGAAATGGCTAAAGAAAAGTTTGAAAGAACAAAACCCCATTGTAACATTGGTACCATCGGCCACGTTGACCATGGTAAGACCACTCTTACCGCTGCAATCACCAAGGTTCTTGCAGAGAGAGTTTCAGGAAATACTGCTACCGATTTCAGCAACATCGATAAGGCTCCCGAAGAGAGAGAGAGAGGAATCACCATCTCTACCGCTCACGTTGAGTATCAGACCGAGAACAGACACTATGCACACGTTGACTGCCCCGGCCACGCTGACTATGTAAAGAACATGATCACCGGTGCTGCACAGATGGACGGCGCTATCCTCGTAGTAGCTGCTACCGACGGTGTTATGGCTCAGACCAAGGAGCACATCCTCCTTTCCAGACAGGTTGGCGTTCCTTACATCGTAGTATTCCTTAACAAGTGCGACATGGTTGACGATCCCGAGCTTATCGAGCTCGTTGAGATGGAAGTTACCGAGCAGCTTGAAGAGTACGGATTCAAGGATTGCCCTATCATCAAGGGTTCCGCTCTTAAGGCTCTTGAAGATCCCATGGGCGAGTGGGGAGACAAGATCATGGAGCTTATGGCTACCGTTGACTCTTACATTCCCGATCCTCAGCGTGACACCGACAAGCCTTTCCTTATGCCTGTCGAGGACGTATTCACCATCACCGGACGTGGTACTGTTGCTACCGGCCGTGTAGAGAGAGGAACTCTTCACCTCAACGACGAAGTTGAGATCCTTGGAATCAAGGAAGAGAAGGGTAAGTCAGTTATCACCGGTATCGAGATGTTCCGTAAGATGCTTGACGAGGCTCAGGCCGGCGACAACATCGGAGCACTTCTTCGTGGTGTAGACAGAAAAGACATCGAGCGTGGACAGGTTGTTGCTAAGCCCGGAACCGTTACTTGCCACAAGAAGTTTACCGCACAGGTTTACGTTCTTACCAAGGACGAGGGTGGACGTCACACTCCTTTCTTCAATAACTACAGACCTCAGTTCTATTTCAGAACAACTGACGTTACCGGCGTTATCTCCCTTCCCGAAGGAACCGAGATGTGCATGCCCGGCGACAACGTTGAGATGACCATCGAGCTCATCCACCCCATCGCTATGGAGCAGGGACTTACCTTCGCTATCAGAGAAGGTGGACGTACCGTTGGATCAGGAAGAGTTGCAACTGTCATCGAGTAATTTGAAGACGGGACTTTTCAGGATTTAATTAATTAACATATATGCCGGAGATTTAATCTCCGGCATATTTCTTGAAACGGAGATTATTATGAAAAAATTTATCGCAGCAGTTCTTGCAGGCATTATGATGATGTCCCTCGCAGCTTGCGGAAAGACCGGTATTGCCGGTGCAGGAAGCAACTGGGTTGAAGAGGATGACAACATCGAAGCATATAAGTATGATGACGGAACTTACCTCTATGAGGGAAGAGAAGGATCGACCATGAAAACCGCATGGTTCGACTTCACCGTAAACGGCGCATACTACACCGAGGATTCCATCGGAGGATACACCCCTTCAAACGGAAATATTCTTGTGGTTGTAGATCTTACCCTTAAGAACACTTTCACCGAGAGCGTTCCCATGTGGCAGGACGACTTCGTTCTTCTCTGGACCGAAGAAGTAGAGGATGAGTATTCATATCCCGTAGAAGTATCCGAGCCCCTTCTTGACGATCAGTTCCCTAATGAGTTCGACATGAAGGTTAACGAGACCGTAGACGGACTTCTTATCTTCGAGGCACCTGCAGGAGAGGAAGATTTCAGCATTGCATTCATCGAGTATTATGAGGATAATACCGAGGGAGATGCTTTCAGAGTATATTTCTCTGCGGATGAGAAATAATAAACCCTGAGTAATATCGAAATTATGAGGATTGCATAACGCAATCCTCTTTTTTTATACATGCGAAACCTTTACAAATTATTTTAAGGGTGGTACGATAAAGAAAACGTTTTCGGAAGTCTTTTTCGATATCAGAAAAGGAGGGATTCAGGGTGGTTACCATCAGAGATGTTGCCAAGAGAGCGGGAGTAGCCGTCTCGACTGTATCCAAGGTCATCAACAATTATCCCAGTGTGTCTGAGGATACGATAATAAGGGTAAATGAAGCTATCGAAGAACTTCACTTTATCCCAAATTCGGTTGCTGCTTCACTTTCGTCAAAACAGTCGGGCAGAGTTGCTGTTCTTACCGATCCCGACGGACAGACCCTTGCATCATCGGAGATCATGATGCAGTACATTATGGGTGCCGTTAAAGCGGGCAATGAAGCAAGACTTGATGTGGTGCCTTTATTCTTTTCAATGTTTGCGGGAATGAAGGCTGCCGAGATTGAGCACAGACTGGAAGCCCAGAATATCAGAAGTATCATCGTATGCGGTCTTGACCGTGATATGAAGGAGCTCACTGCGGTTATCGAAAACGAGAAATTCAAAGCCGTAGTTGTCGACATGCCTTTGCAGAGCGACAACATTTCAAATATCGGTGTCGATCATGCACAGGCTCAGAAGGATATACTGCGTAAGACCATAACCGAAAACACCGGTCCCAGCGATTCCGTACTTTATATTTCCGGAAGAACAAACAGTTATGTTACGGAAGAGAGAATCCGCGGAGCCAGAGAACTTTCCGAGGAACTGGGATTTGATCTTACCGTCAAGAACGGCGCGTTCAGTGAAAAGAATGCGCGCGAGCTTACGATGAAATACGGAAGAGACAAGGACATCATCGCCTGCGGTTCGGATCTTATGGCAATCGGTGCGATGAAGGCTCTTACCGATATGAACGTGTTCCATCCCGTATGCGGATTTGACGGCATTACACTCATGGGCTATGCGGGAAAGAACATGGTCACCGTAAGACAGGATTTCAAAGAGATCGGCGAAGAAGCGCTGAGAGAATGCTGCAGACTTATGAGCGGCGAAAAAGGAAGATCCATCAGGATGCCTTATTCGCTCATGCAGGTCAGATACGAAGATGTATTAGTGTAACTTTTGATAAAGATTGGGGAAGGAGACTGTAACAGGAAATGGAGAGCAATCGTAATCTGGGCAGGGATGTCATTATTATGAATCTCGAAGAACAGCTTGGACAGATAACTCAGAAAGAGTACGGAAAGTCTATAGCGGACTGTAATGACAAGGAGCTTTACTATTCGATACTTTCACTGGTAAAGACATTGATGGATGTATCGATGCCTATATCCGGAGAGAAGAAGGTTTATTACATCTCGATGGAATTCCTCATCGGAAAGCTTCTCTCAAACAATCTCATAAACCTCGGTATCTACGGAAAGCTTTCCGAGATACTTGAGAAGAACGGAAAAGACCTTTCCGCTATCGAAGAGATCGAACCCGAGCCTTCACTGGGTAACGGCGGACTCGGAAGACTTGCGGCATGTTTCCTTGATTCCATCGCAAGTCTCGGACTTCCCGGAGACGGAATCGGACTCAATTATCACTTCGGTCTTTTCAAACAGGTATTTAAAAAGAATGCGCAGACCGCTGAAAAGAATGACTGGATCGAAGAACAGAGCTGGCTCAGAAAGACCAAGACTTCATTCAAGGTTAAGTATGCCGATTTCGAAGTGGTCTCCAAAATGTATGACATTGATGTCATAGGATATGAAAACGGAGTAAACAAGCTTCATCTTTTCGATGTTGAAACGGTTGACGAATCCATCGTTGAGAAGGGAATCGATTTCGATAAGAAAGCAATCAAGAAGAACCTTACTCTTTTCCTGTATCCCGATGATTCCGACAAGGACGGAAACCTCCTGAGAATCTATCAGGAATACTTTATGTGCGCAAATGCGGCAAGACTTATCCTTAAGGATATGGCCGATAAGAAGTTTGATCTTCACGAGCTTTCAAAGCATGCCGCAGTTCAGATCAACGATACTCACCCCACGCTTGTAATTCCCGAGCTTATCAGACTGCTGGTTGAGGAAGAACATTTCTCCATGGACGAAGCAATCAAGGAAGTATCGGCATCCTGCGCATACACCAACCATACCATACTTGCCGAGGCTCTCGAGAAGTGGCCTCTTGAGTATCTGAAGAAGGTTGTTCCTCATCTCATTCCTTATATCAAGGAACTTGATAAGAGAGTTAAAGCAAAGTACAAGGATCCCAAGGTTGCCATCATCGATAAGGATGATAAGGTACACATGGCTCACATCGACATTCACTACGGACATTCCATCAACGGTGTTGCAGCTATCCATACCGAGATCCTTAAGTCAACGGAGCTCAATCACTTCTATAAGATCTACCCGGAGAAGTTCAACAACAAGACAAACGGTATTACCTTCAGAAGATGGCTTATCTCCTGTAATAAGGAGCTGGCTCAGTTCCTTTCGGAGACCATCGGCGACGGTTATACCAAAAATGCGGATGATCTTGAGAAACTCCTGGAGTTTAAAGATAACGATAAAGTTCTCGAGTCCCTCGATAAGATCAAGAAGCTTAAGAAAGAGCAGCTTGCAGAGTACGTTAAGGCAAAAGAAGGAATTGAGCTTGATGTTAACTCCATCTTCGACATTCAGTCCAAGAGACTTCACGAGTACAAGCGTCAGCAGATGAATGCTCTTTACATCATCCATAAGTATCTGGAGATCAAGGCCGGCAAGAAGCCCGTAAGACCCATCACATTTATATTCGGTGCCAAGGCCGCTCCTGCTTATGTCATCGCTCAGGATATCATTCACCTTATCCTCTGCCTGCAGGAGCTTATAAACAACGATCCCGATGTCAGCCCCTACATCAAGGTTCTCATGGTTGAGAATTACAATGTAAGCTATGCCGAGAAGATGATCCCCGCCTGTGATATCTCCGAGCAGATATCCCTTGCTTCCAAAGAGGCATCAGGAACCGGTAACATGAAGTTCATGCTCAACGGTGCGGTAACTCTCGGAACTGCCGATGGAGCGAATGTGGAGATTGCCGAACTTGTCGGAAAAGAAAACATCTTCGAATTCGGCCTTAAATCCGATCAGGTCATCGCTCACTACGAGAAGGCTGATTATGTATCAAAGGATTATTACAAGAAGAGCAAGACCATAAAGGCAGCCGTAGACTTCATAACCGGTCCCCAGCTTCTTAAGATCGGCGATAAGGTCCGTCTCGAGAGACTTTCCAAGGAACTCCTTAACAAGGACTGGTTCATGACCCTGATCGATCTTGAGGACTATATCAAGGTTAAGGATGAAGCATTTGCGGCATACGAAGACAGGGACAGATGGGTAAGAATGTGTCTCGTCAACATTGCCAAGGCAGGATTCTTCTCTTCGGACAGAACCATCAGGCAGTATAACGAAGATATCTGGCATCTTACCTGAAAAGCAAAAACCCAGTATTAACGGGCGTTATAAGGGTTCAATGTGTTATTTTAATACGGGAACCACAATATATTGGGGTTTACATAATCATAAAAGACACGGTGCAAACCGTGTCTTTTATTGCATTCTTGGACAAAAATCCAGTGTTTTCAAGGGCTTGCGGGTTCTATTGAACAATTTTCACAAAAATTATGTTAATCATTCTTAAATTATTATTTCCTACAATATCTTGACGAAATATAAAATACGGGAATACAATATGTAGTGCACGGCCATAGGAATTAATACCATATATTCCGTAAATATTGGGCCTGAAAATATAAAAATCGTTCAAAATCAGGGGAGTTCACATGAAAATCATCAAGAGAAGCGGAACAGAGGTGCCTTTTGACATAGAGAAGATCGTTGCGGCAGTCAAGAAGGCTAATGAAAGCGTAATCGAGTCCGAGAGAATGACCGACAAGCAGATGGAGGTCATTGCGGACAATATGCTTACCCAGTGTTCCAGGATTCCCAGATCTCTTTCCGTCGAAGAAATCCAGGATATGGTAGAGAATGAGATCATGAATCAGAGGGCTTTTGCCGTAGCCCGCTCTTACATTACATATAGATACAAGAGACAGCTTGTCCGTAAGTCCAATTCCACCGACGAGCAGATCCTGTCCCTCATCGAGTGCAACAACGAAGAGGTTAAGCAGGAGAATTCCAATAAGAACCCTACCGTAAACAGCGTTCAGCGTGACTATATGGCCGGTGAGGTAAGTAAGGATATCACCAAGAGATTCCTTCTTGATCAGGATATCGTTGAAGCACATGAAGCAGGTCTTATTCATTTCCATGATGCGGACTATTTTGCACAGCATATGCATAACTGCTGCCTTGTCAATCTCCAGGATATGCTTCAGAACGGAACCGTTATCAGCGAGACCATGATTGAGAAGCCTCATTCATTCTCAACCGCATGTAACGTTGCAACTCAGGCTATCGCACAGATTGCATCTTCACAGTACGGCGGACAGAGCATTTCTCTTTCTCACCTGGCTCCTTTCGTACAGATCAGCCGTGAGAAATTCAGAGCAACCGTAAAACAGGAAATGGAAGATGCCGGAATCAACGTAACCGAGGAAGAGATCAACAAGGTTGCGGAGATGAGAGTCCTTGATGAGATCAAGGCCGGTGTCCAGACCATTCAGTATCAGGTCATCACCCTCATGACCACAAATGGTCAGGCTCCTTTCATTACCGTATTCATGTATCTTGACGAAGTTCCCGAAGGACAGACAAGGGATGACCTTGCAATCGTCATCGAGGAAATGCTCAAGCAGCGTATAAAGGGTGTCAAGAATGAGAAGGGTGTTTACATCACTCCCGCATTCCCCAAGCTTATTTATGTTCTTGATGAAGACAATGTAACCAAGGACAGCAGATATTTCTATCTTACGGAGCTTGCTGCCAAGTGTACCGCAAAGCGTATGGTTCCCGATTATATCTCCGCAAAGGTTATGAAGGAACTCAAGGGCGGCAATGTATATACCTGTATGGGATGCAGAAGCTTCCTTACCTACGAGCCCGGTGTACAGAATGTTGACGGAACTCCCAAGTTCTACGGAAGATTCAACCAGGGTGTCGTAACTCTTAACCTTGTTGATATCGCTTGTTCATCAGGCGGAGATATGGATAAGTTCTGGAGCATCTTCGATGAGAGACTCGAGCTTTGTCACAGAGCTCTCATGGCAAGACACAACAGACTTAAGGGAACCCTTTCAGATGTAGCTCCCATCCTCTGGCAGTACGGTGCTCTTGCAAGACTTCAGAAGGGTGAGAAGATCGACAAGCTCCTTTATGACGGATACTCAACCATATCATTGGGATACGCCGGACTTTGCGAGTGTACCAGATATATGACAGGCAAGTCACATACCGATCCCACCGCAACTCCTTTCGCACTTGAAGTAATGCAGAAGCTTAATGATGCTTGTAAGAAGTGGAGAGGCGAATCCAACATCGCATTCTCACTTTACGGAACTCCTCTCGAGTCCACTACTTACAAGTTCTCGAAATGTCTCCAGAAGCGTTTCGGAATCATTCCCGGTGTTACCGATAAGAGTTATATCACCAATTCCTATCACGTACATGTCACCGAGAAGATTGATGCATTCGAGAAGCTTAAGTTCGAATCACAGTTCCAGGCACTTTCGCCCGGAGGAGCTATCAGCTATGTTGAGGTTCCCAATCTTCAGGACAACATTGATGCCGTCATTTCCGTAATGCAGTACATCTATGACAACATCATGTACGCAGAGCTCAACACCAAGAGCGATTACTGCCAGGTTTGCGGATACAACGGTGAGATCAAGATCGTTAGCGATAAAGACGGAAAGCTTATCTGGGAATGCCCCAACTGCGGAAACCGCGATCAGAACAAGATGAATGTAGCGCGCAGAACATGCGGATACATCGGAACACAGTTCTGGAATCAGGGCAGAACTCAGGAGATCAAAGAAAGAGTTCTCCATCTTTAATGAAACAGGTTCGGGAAAAATGAAAATGCTCCGGCAATTAGCCGGAGCCTTTTTTTATAGTTTAAGTATCATCGTTGCTATTCTGAAATATGCAAGAAGTGAAAGAGCATCGACGATGGTTGTGATGAAGGGACTTGCCATGACCGCGGGGTCAAATCCAAGTCGCTTTGCTCCCACGGGAAGCATACATCCTATCAGCATTGCCATGAGTACGGCGGCTATAAGAGTAAGGCAGATAGTCAGCGCTACGGGGATTGCAAGTCTGTCAAATACAAGCAGCTTTACGAAGTTTGCAGCTGCCAATGTAAGTCCGCAGAAGACCGCAACTCTTATTTCTTTCCAGATAACTCCCGGTACATCCGAGTATTCTATCTCACCGAGTGAAAGTCCACGGATGACGGTAACGGATGCCTGACCTCCGGCATTTCCTCCCGTATCCATCAGCATCGGTATGTAAGCAACCAGAACCGCACATACACTTAATGCGTCTTCAAATGATTTGATAATGGCTCCGGTAAATGTTGCACTTACCATGAGGAGCAGGAGCCAGGGGATTCTCTTTTTATATGTCTCGAGAACGCTGGTCCTCATATATGTCTTGTCGGAAGGGAGAATAGCTGCCATCTTTTCCATGTCCTCGGTAGCCTCTTCTTCCAGAATATCCACGATATCGTCGACCGTGATAATTCCAACCAGTCTGTTCTCATTATCCGTAACAGGCATGGTGGTGAAGTCGTATTTCTTGAACTGCCTTGCAACTTCCTCCTGGTCCATCAGTGTATTAAGCGCGATGACATTCTCATGCATTATGTCCCCGATGATCTCATCATCTTTTGACAGGAGGAGATATCTGAGTGCAACGGTTCCGATCAGGTGCCTTCCGCTGTCGAGAACGTAACATACATTGATGGTCTCGGAATCAACACCGACTCTTCTAATACGCTCGATGGCTTCTTTTACCGTAGAGCTTTCCTTCAGGTCAACATACTCCACGGTCATGATGCTTCCGGCGCTGTCCTCGGGATAGCGCAGAAGCTGGTTTATCTCACGCCTTGTGTCGGGACTTGCCTTAGCCAGAATCCTGGTTACGATGTTAGCGGGCATTTCTTCCATCAGGTCGGCAGCGTCATCGGCCATCAGGTTATCAATGATCCCCGCAGCTTCCTTATCGGACATGACACTTATGATCTTCTGTTGGAGATCAACATCCAGGTATGAGAAAACATCCGCTGCCTGATCTTTGGTCAGTATACGGAATAGTTTAGGCATGTGTTCTTCGTCCAGCTCTTCGATCCATGCGGCGATATCCGCATCGTTGTGTTCGGACAAAATCTCACGGAGCTTCGCGTACTCTTTTCCTTCAAGGAGAGTAAGAAGCTCGTCAAATACTTTCTTTTCTTCCATTTTGCATCACCCTTCGAGACGGCAAAGCCCGCCCCATATCAGGGAATGCTCTTTTAAAGGGAGTTCCGGGTGGTGAGGCGAGAAAATGCCGTGATCATATAATGTGTACTTCGGGGAACAGAATCAGTACTTCGACTGTCACCTGTCATATGATCACCACCCTTCCGATAGATTTGAAATCAGTTTGATTTCCGCCCTAATTCTATTTTCATGTACCTCGAAAGTCAAGGCTTTTTGGGCATAAAAATGGTATAATCATTAGCATCTGAAAAAGGAAAGGATATATATGACAGAAGTTGCAAAAACGAATGATAAAAAGGCAATTCTCCGTTTATATGAATCGGCAATAGAAAAAGTAAATACTACTTCAGTAAAACTAGGATGGAACATTAATACATATCCTGATGGGGCTTTTATAGATACAGCTATTAAAAACGATGAAATGTATGTTTTGCGTGATGGAGAGCAGATTATCGCTGCAGCTGTTGTAAATCATAAGGTCAATCCCGAGTATGATGGTGTAGATTGGAAAGTAAAAGGACCAAAGGAAAAAATAGCCACAATCCATGCACTTGCGGTTTCTTCGGATAAACAGGGAAGCGGTGTCGGAAAAGCGTTCCTGAAAGATATTGATGACATCTGTAAAGACGGCGGAGACGTGGCAATTCATCTGGATGTTATAGATACCAATATTCCTGCCTATAAAATGTATATCGGTGACGGATATAAGGAAGTATCCTGCATTAAGATGTATTATGAGGTGGTCGGAACAAGAGAATTTTGGATGATGGAGAAAGTGTTATGACTGATTACAAACTTCTTATATGTCAGGCCGAGGAGATGGCTAAGGACAATAAATGGGATATAACCCTCTATGCAAATCTCTCCGCACTTATATATGACAGCCTTGAAAACTTGAACTGGGCGGGCTTTTATCTCATGAGAGACGGTGAACTCCGACTCGGACCTTTTCAGGGGAAGGTGGCCTGCACAAGAATTCCCGTGGGAAAAGGCGTATGCGGAACGGCGGTAGGGAAGAATGAGATCATCCGGGTAGAGGATGTTCACTTATTCCCCGGACATATCGCCTGTGACAGTGCATCGGAATCCGAGATAGTTCTTCCCATTCACAAAGGCGGTGAAGTTATCGGCGTTCTCGACATCGACAGCCCCATAAAGAACAGATTCTCGGAAGAAGATGAGAAGGGCCTGGCGAAGATTGTGGAGATAATAGAATCGGTGTGAACTGACGTGCCGACCACTATCGCGTGATGTATATAACCATATGGAATACTTCTGGAAACAGCAGGACGATATCCCTTACGGAAACGGATATCCCCTGTTCGGAAAAGAGCACATTGCAAGTACTGCCGTAACTTTGGTTATGGTGGTACTTTTTGCTTTTTTATTCGGAAGGGCTGATGAAAAGAAGCAGAGAAGAATCCTTAAAGCCATACCTCTCTTTATGGCAGGGCTTGAGATCTTTAAAGATCTGTTTCTTGTACATGTTCACAGATTCGGATTGGGATACCTTCCCCTTCATGTATGCAGCATAGGTATATTTGTATTTCTGTTCAGAGAATTTCTTCCTTGGAAAAAAGCAAAAGAAATCTTCGGAGAAGTGGCTGTTATCCTGATCATGCCCGGCGCACTTGCGGCACTTATTTTCCCTGACTGGACATATCTGTATCCCGTGCTTAATTTCATAAATCTTCACAGCTTCATGTGGCACGGACTTCTGGTGCTTTATCCTCTGCTACTGCTTATAAAAGGAGAGTCTGAGCCCGGTATTAAGCATATCCATTATGTGCTCCTGTTCTTATGCGTGGTGGTGCCGCCCATATATGCCTTCGATAAAAAGACAGGTTACAATTATTTCTTTGTAAACAGACCCGAAGTCAGTACGCCACTTGAGTGGATCTACAACATAACGGGGGGCAAAGGTTATCTGATCGGTTACGGTATCCTTACCGTATCGGTAATACTTGCGGAGTATATGGTATTATATCTGATGAAGAAGATTTTTCACGGTGAAAAGAAATGAATCAGAGAAAAATAATTCATATTAAAAAGAATATTTCCGAGATGCTTCCCGAAAGAGATCCTGCGGGACACAAAGGTACCTTCGGGAAAGTATTCATCTATTCCGGAAGCTACGGAAGTGCGGGATGTGCGCTTCTTGCGGGACGCGCAGCATACAGAACGGGCGCCGGAATGGTTAAGATATCATCTCCCGAATGTAACCGTATTATCATTCAGACAGCTCTTCCCGAAGCTCTTTATGATACGGGTTCATTTGCGGGAAGAATGCACATACTCGATAAATGGAGCAACGTGTATCTGGCAGGCCCGGGAATAGGGACCGGTGGCGAATCCATAGCCCAGCTGGATGCACTTATTAACGGAAGCGGTCTTAAGCCGCTTGTACTTGATGCGGATGCACTGACCATTATTTCCTCGGATGCCGGAAGGTATCTTATAGAGGATATTAAAAGACAGACTGAAGAAGGAAGAGAGATTATCCTTACACCTCACGGCGGTGAACTTCACAGACTTATGAATATTCTTCCTTACGAGTCTTCCGGACTTAACAAGCTTACAAACAATCTGACCGATGCGCCTGCGGACGATGACAGGATTCCTCTTGCGGTTGCTGTATCGGATTATCTCGGATGTACCGTTGCCTCCAAGGGCGCGGTCACATATACCATATCACCGGGCAAAGATATCGTATGTAACGACGATTGCGGAAATTCCGGAATGGGAACAGCAGGAAGCGGAGATGTGCTTGCAGGTATTATCGTAGGACTTCTTGCACAGGGACTTGATGCATTTAATGCTGCCTCATACGGAGTAAGGATACATGCCCTTGCAGGTGATAATGCGGCAAAGGTGAGAGGCGAACACGGACTTATGGCGGGCGATATAGCGGAATTCATATATTAATGAGAATAGATAAATTTCTTGCAGACAATTCAATAGGAACGCGTAAGGAAATTAAGGCTATCATAAAAGCCGGACGCATTCTTGTTAATGATAAACAAGTAAGTGATCCGGGCATGCACATAGACCCTGAAAAGGATGAGGTAATATGTGACGGAAGTGTCATAACTTACGAACGTTTTCACTATTACATGCTGAATAAACCTGCGGGAGTTGTTTCCTCGACAAGAGAAGGTGCTTCCGTGACCGTGGTTGAACTCCTTTCGGATGAAGGCGTAAAGAATCTCTCTCCCATAGGACGGCTTGATAAAGATACGGTGGGACTGCTTCTTCTTACCGACGATGGAGCACTTCTTCATGATCTGATATCACCTTCGAAGCATGTGGGTAAGGAATATCTTGTTGTTCCCGAACACTCACTTACGGATGATGATCTGAAAAAGCTCGAAGAGGGTGTTGATATAGGTGACGACAAGCCCACGATTCCCGCAAAAGCCCATATGGAAGAAGACGGGCTTCACCTGATCATATACGAAGGAAGATTCCATCAGGTAAAAAGAATGCTGGAAGCCGTAGGTAATAAAGTAACTTACCTTAAAAGACTTAAAATGGGGGAGCTTTCACTGGATCCGGACTTAGGCGAAGGAGAGTACAGAAAGCTTACTCTCGAAGAGCTTGAGCTTATAAAAAACTAACCATAAATTCCAAAATGTGGTAATATGTATTGAATCGGGAATTCGGGCTGCAAACGGATGGTCGAAATCCCGGTAACAATATAATAATGGGGTGCTTAACTACAGCTGAGATCGGTCAAAGGACCGGAACCCATGGATCCCTATAGGATTCGAACTTGATCCGGGTAATACCGGCGTAAGGAGGCTAAGATGTTTTGGAGTTTTACCGACGGATATTATGTCCTGACAACAGCGGGCTATGTTGCCCTTGCGGTGATCGCAGTCATCGTGCTTGCGCTCATCGGATTTATGAAGAGTAGAAAAGGTTCCGAGAAGACCTCTTCGAAATTCTCCGTTTCTACCATAACTTTTGCGGGTGTATCGATCGCACTTGCTTTTGTTCTTTCTTTTATCAAGATCTATCAGATGCCCTGGGGCGGATCGATTACACTTTTATCCATGTTTTTCATCACTTTTGTAGGTTATTTGTACGGACCCGGCGTGGGTTTTTCCGCAGCATTTATTTTCAGTGTTCTTGAATTTATGCAGGACGGAGGAACTTACATGCTCACTCCCTTCCAGGTTTGCTGTGACTATTTTCTCGCTTTCACGGCTCTTGGCCTGAGCGGTTTCTTCAAGGGAAAAAAGAACGGTCTTGTTACGGGATATATTGTAGCGGTGCTTGCAAGAGGAATTTTCCATACTATAGGCGGATACATTTATTGGATGGAGTATATGCCCGAAAATTTCCCTGCTTCCCTCAGAGCGGTTTATCCCATTTGCTATAATTTCGCATACCTTATCCCCGAAGCTATACTGACTGTTATTGTCATCATGCTTCCTCCCGTTAAGAAAGCGATCGGCAGTGTCAGAGTTATGGCGGATAAGGCATAAAAATCCTAATCCGGAGTAAATGAATATGGACAGAGAGAAAACGATCGTACGTACAAGTTTTATCGGTATAGCAGCCAATCTGGTGCTGGCTTTCTTTAAGGCGGTCATCGGATTTACCAGCGGATCCGTTGCGATAATCACTGATGCGGTCAACAATCTGACTGATGTTCTCAGCAGCGTCATTACCATAATCGGCGCCAAGTACGCGGGCAAAAAGCCCGACAAAGAGCATCCTTTGGGACACGGCAGAGCTGAATACATAAGTGCAGCCGTGATCTCTGTCCTTGTTTTATATGCCGGCGTCACAGCCTTTGTTGAATCCGGCAAAAAGATCTTAAATCCCGGGGATATCTCTTATGAATATATTCAGGTGGGAATCCTGATCGGTGCGATCCTGGTCAAGGTGTTTCTGGGATTCTATTTCAAAAAAGTCGGAGAAAAAGTCAACTCCGATTCTCTTATCGATTCGGGAAAAGATGCCCTCAGTGACGTCTTTGTCTCGGCAGCCACGGTTCTGGCTGCATTCATCTATATTTTCAAAGGACTCTCAATAGAAGGCTACGTAGGTGTTCTGATCGGCGTTATCATTATCAAAGCCGGTTTCGGAATGCTTAAGCATACAATGGATGACATCATAGGTCACAGACCGGATGCTGAGCTTACCAGACAGATCAAAGAATCAATCTGTGAATTTGACGGAGTATACGGAGTCTATGACCTGATACTCCACAATTACGGACCCGATAAATATATGGGATCCGTTCATGTAGAGATCGATGCATCCAAAAATGCGGATGAGATAGATACTCTTTCCCGCAGGATCACTCATACCGTATATGCCAAGTACGGAGTTGTCATAGAGGCGGTGGGAGTTTATGCGAGAGACGATATTCATCCCGAGGTATCCGAGATGAGAGGAAAAGTCTCCGATATTATCTTTTCACATGATATGGTTCTTCAGATGCACGGCTTCAGAGTCGATTTTGAAAATAAGCTGATAATGGCGGACATCATTATAGATTTTGCGTCACCTGACAGAGAAGGATTATACAAACATATCGTGGAAGATATCGCGGAAAGCTATCCGGACTTCACACCCAGAATAGTCCTGGATATAGATGCATCCGATCTTTGAAATAAGTATTAAGGGAGGGAGATATATGTCAGCTAAATTTCTGGTAGATTCCGAAAGACCCAATGCTCTTATAACCGGAGCTTCAAGAGGAATAGGAAGAGCCATTGCGGAAGCGCTCGCGGCCGACGGCTACGATCTGATACTTACATGCAAACACTCAATCGGAGACCTTGAAACATATGCCGGCACTTTGGCCGATAAATACGGTATCAGCGTATGCACCGAAAGAGTGGATATGTCCTCATCTGCCGATGTAAGGGAGCTTTTTGAGGGAATACACGACCTTGACGTTTTGGTTAATAATGCGGGTATTTCCCATATAGGGCTTTTGCAGGATATGACGGATGAAGAATGGGACGATGTAATGGGCACCAACCTGTCCTCGGCCTTCTATACCTGCAGGTGCGCGATACCCCTTATGCTGAAAAAACAGTCCGGAAGGATCCTTAACATATCCTCAGTATGGGGAAATGTGGGAGCATCCTTAGAGGTTGCCTATTCGGCCTCCAAGGGCGGCATGAATGCTTTCACCAGGGCTCTTTCCAAGGAACTTGCACCTTCCCAGATAGCGGTAAATGCCATTGCCTGCGGCGTGATCGATACCGACATGAATTCGGGATTTTCCGCCGAGGATATGGATGAACTCAAAAAAGAAATCCCCGCGGACCGTATCGGAACCCCGGAAGAGGTGGCAAAACTCGTTTCTTTGGTCCTTAAGGCGCCCTTGTATATGACAGGTCAGGTAATTACCCTCGACGGCGGGTGGACTTGACGGGATTTTGTTGTTTTTTGGGGGTATTTATTGTAAAATTTATGTATATGTGTGGCACCATAAATCACGGTGTTTATAAAGGAGTAGAAGCCTATGTTGGGAGCATTAATACCGCTTTTTGATTCCAAGACACAGGTAAAAGCGTATTCCATTTTTGCACAGAAATACAATTCTTACATGAATCCCAGTATCCTGGGTACCGGTTCGCTTGACGGATCGGGTTCCGTTCTTGGAATCGATATTGTCGAGAGCATGGGTCTCGAGACAGTAGCCGATGATAAAAATGTCTTTGTAGAAGTCAACAATGTATCAATATTCTCAAACATCGATGAGCAGTTTACCGATTCACACGAGAAGCTGGTCCTTCTCTTCGATCATAATGTAACTCCCACCGATATGTATGTGAACAGGCTGAAGGAGCTTAAGGCTTCCGGATATAAGCTTGCGATCAGAAAGCTTCAGGTTAAGCAGTTTGAGGAGTACAAGAGCATCTTAAGTCTCGTTGACTTCGTTCTACTCGACCATAAGAAGATCGATATCACAAAGGCTAAGATCTATTTCCAGAAAGTTTATCCCAACGTATCACTCGTTGCGGTTAACGTTAATACTCAGGAAGATTATGATGCGCTTACCCAGGACGGAGGATATAACCTCTATGAAGGTAAGTTCTTCAGAATCCCCGTAGTTAATGCAAAAGAAGATATAAGCCCGATGAAGGCTACTTACGTCGAGCTTCTTAATATCGTAAACGATCCCGACTTTGACCTGGACAAGGCTGCGGCGGTCATCGAGCATGATACCGCACTGGTTATCTCACTACTTGCGATGGTTAACCGTATGACGGTCAATTCCGGAATCTCCACAGTCGGACATGCAGCTGCAATGCTGGGTCAGAAAGAGCTTAAGCGCTGGATCAATACCGCGGTCACCAAAGAGCTTTGCTCCGACAAGCCCGGTGAGATTACCAGAGTATCCCTTATCAGGGCAAGATTTGCGGAGCTCATTGCTCCCACATTCGGACTTTCCGCAAGTTCTTCCGAGCTATTCCTGATGGGGCTGTTCTCCGTAATCGATGCCATGCTCGATAAGCCCATGAAAGAGGCTCTGGAGATGGTCAAGGTTTCCAAGGACATCGCAAACGCCCTTGTTGAAGGAACCGGAAAATATGCTCCCGTTCTGGAATTCATGAACGCTTACGGAGATGCGAACTGGTCCGAAGTATCCAGACAGCTGATCCTTGTAAACGGCAAGGATTCCGATATCTACGAGGCTTATACCAGTGCGCTGAGCTGGTTCAGGGATCTCTTCTACGGAAAAGAGAAATAAAAAGATACTTAAAGGGACCGCGCCTATTTCGGGTGCGGTCTTTTTTTGAAAGGATACGGAATGGATATCGAAACCATCAGGGAAACAATAGACAGGCTTTATGAGCAGGGAAGATCCCTTGAAGCCGAGGACGTTCTCTTAAGTACGGCCGGAGCTGCTGCCGAGGAGGGTGACGATCACCTGCTACTTCAGATATTAAACGAGCTCATCGGACACTACCGTGAAACAAGCGAGTGGGAGAAGGCTTATGAGATAACGGAACGGGCTGTTTTTATCGCAGGCCGTATATTCCCTACGGAGTCCATTCCCTATGCAACGACTCTTCTCAATGCCGCATCCATGTACAGGGCTGCGGGGGATCTTGAAAGGTCCCGCAGTGTTTACCGTGATGTGGAGAAGATCTATGCCGTAAACCTTAAGGCGGACGACATGCTCTATGCTTCGCTCTACAACAACGAAGCACTTCTCTGTCAGGAAGAAGGAGAGTTTTCCAAGGCCAAGGCCCTGCTTCTCAAGGCGCTTGATATCGACCGTGCAAACGGAAAAGAATACGAAGAAGCGGTATCCCTTGCAAATATCGCGGCTACCATGATACAGACCGGAGAGCACGAAGAGGCTCTTAAAGCGGCTGAAGGATCAGTTGCTCTGTTTGAAAGCCTGGGTGTGAAGGACCAGCATCTGTGTGCGGCTTTTTCCGCCATGGGATCTTACTATTACATAAAGGGCAAGTTCGAGCCCGCTGCCGCATGCTTTAAGCAGGGCATGGAGATAATGGAGTCCGTCCTTGGAAAGAACGGATATTACAACAGATTAAACGAAAACTACAATGCGTGTCTTGCCGCAATGAAGGCTGCGCAAAGTGCACCTTTCGCCCAAGGAAGCGGAGAGGCAGCAGGCGTAAAGGCAAAGCCCGAAAACCGGAATTCTTCGGAAAAAGGTATAGACATCTGCAGGAAATATTATGACAGATATGTCAGACCTATGATCGATGAGAAGTTTCCGGAGTACGCATCCAAGATAGCGTGCGGACTTGCGGGTGAGGGATCCGATGCCTTCGGATATGATGATGCTTTATCCAGAGATCACGACTGGGGACCTTCCGTGTGCCTGTGGATCACCAAAGAAACCGATGAGAAGATCGGTGACGAGCTCAGAAAAGCTTATGAAGAACTGCCCGATGAGATGGACGGGATCAAGAGAGCGCCATACGTCCGCGGTATGAGCAGAAGGGGAGTTCAGGTGATTCCCGCATTCTTCATACGTCTTACCGGAGCGTCCGAATATGAAGAAATCAACTGGAGCGAAACCACGTCTCCTCTTCTTGCCGCTGCGGTTAACGGACAGGTCTGGAGAGACGACGAAGGAATTGTGACCGGATTCAGAAATAAACTGGGCAAGGGATATCCCGAGAGTATTCTTTTTAAACACCTTGCGGAAAGCTGCGCTCGCTTTTCAAGAGAGGGACAGTACAATGCAAAGAGAGTCTCCGCCCGCGGGGATGATCTCACTTCGCGTATGTTCATATATGATGCAGCCCGGGAAGCAATGAAGCTTTTGTATCTTGCAAACGGTAAATTCTATCCCCACGACAAGTGGCTCAGATACGGGCTTAAGGATCTTGAAGGCGGGGATACTTTGGACAGCCTGCTTGTATCGATGATAGATGACACCGAAAAGGCCGAGGATGTGGGTGCGTTTCTTGCCATGGAACTCTATCGCAGGGATTATATCAGCGACATCGATCCTTATCTCGACAATCAGACCGAAGAGCTGTTGCAGAAATCCCTTTGGTCCGCGGATTCCGTCGATGAACTTTCCATGAAGATAGCAAAGGATGAATTTGATGCCTTCGACAAGGTGGTAAATGAGGGCGGAAGGGCTTATTGCCAGGATGACTGGAGAACCTTCAGCATCATGAGAAGAAGCCAGTATATGACCTGGAACAAGACCATGCTTCTTCAGTATATTTACGATTTTGAGCGTGAGATGAGACTCGGACACAATCTTATTACCGAGAAATACGGACGCATGATGGAGCATACCGCGCCCGAAAAATATGCCGAGATCAAGGATAATTTCCCCGTCCTTTCGGAGGAAAAGAAAACCATAATAGAGCAGATTGTGGCTATCCAGGTCGGATGGATGGAAGAATTTGCGTCCAAATATCCCGCAATGGGCGAAAGAGCACGCAGGATAAGGACCGCGGATGACAGTGCATACGATACTTCTTATGAGACATATCTGCGCGGGGAGCTGGGCACCTATTCCGATAAAATGCTGGAGCTTTATGCCCGTTTTATCGTGGGATTATCGGGCGAAGGCAAGAACCTTGCATATGAAACCATGCAGATCACGGCGCGCCTTTACGGATATGACACTATTGAGGATGCTGAAAAGTTTATGTCCAGATGACCGATTTGTAAAAAGTTACCAATGAAGTGATTGTCAACATTGGACGTAACATTTTTTTGAAATTTAGTTTTCCACCGAAAAACGGCTAAAAAAGCCCTTAAAAGGGGTTTATGCACGGAGTTATACACGTTATCCACCATAAAATAACGTTATTTACCCCATATTTTTATGGAAACCACCGAAAATATGTTTTGGTAAAAAATACTCATTTTGCATAAACTTTCTTGTTTTTTCTTAATTGTCAGACAATTCTAAAGCTTTCGTACAACTTCTTATTTTTCCCTTAAGAACGGACATTTTCGGCATTTTAATGGTAAAATAGGCAGTGTTTTACATTTACGCGAGGTGGTTATATGAAATTATTTAAATTTGTAATTATGACAGGTCTTGTATTGACCCTTGCAGGTTGTGCGGGCGGCGGAAATGACCCTCAGCCCGAACCTTCACCCACAGAAGTTATCGAGGAGCAGCAGACAGGTGACGAGACTGCTGATGATCAGAATAACGCTGATCCTCAGGATGCGGAGCCTTCTCCGGAAAGCTCTCCCGAGCCTTCACCCGAGCCCGTACCCGATGAGCCGGATGAACCTCTTACATTTATTACCGATGCGGGAACCACAACCCTTCACGGATATACCGTAAAGCCTATTCCCGACAATGAGGCTTTTGAATTCGTTACCGGAATGGGCCCCGGTTTTAACCTGGGAAATGCATTTGATGCCAATGACTGTGACTGGCTTACCGATGAGATGGCGTTCGAATCGGCTTGGTGCGGAGCTCGTACCACATATGCATTCATCGATTCTCTTTGCAACGAGGGATTCAATGTTATCCGTATTCCCGTTTCGTGGCATGATCATGTGGATGCCAACTATCAGATAAGCGAGCCCTGGCTTAACAGAGTAAGTGAGATTGTTGACTACTGCCTTAGCAAAGACATGTACGTCATTATCAATGTTCATCACGATGTAAAAACGGATTATTTCTATCCCGATTCCGCTCATCTCGACAACACTTTGAAGTATACCGAGACCGTATGGACCCAGCTTGCGGAGCATTTTAAGGACCGCAGCAACAAGCTGATATTCGAGTGCATCAACGAGCCCAGACTCAGAGATACAAGCTATGAGTGGTGGTTTTCTACCGTAGATTCCACCGTACGTGATTCCTACAATGCCCTGGCACAGGCCAACCAGACCTTTGTTGATACCGTAAGAGCCACCGGCGGAAACAATGCGGACAGATTCCTTATGGTATGCGGATATTGCGACATGCCTTCATCCACAACATCCGACGATTTCCAGCTTCCCTGGGATTCCGCCAAGGACAGGCTTATAGTTACGGTTCATAGTTACACTCCTTATGCTTTTGCGGGAGATGCAACGGGAACCACGTTTTTCGGAGCAGGTGAAGAAAGAGAAAACAAACAGATCTTCTCATCTCTCTATGACAGATTTGTAGCAAACGGAATTCCCGTTATTATCGGAGAGTATGGTGCTACCGATAAGTGCAATACCGATGCCAGAGTCACATATTATCAGTTCATGGGCGAGTGCTCGGCTCTTTACACCATCCCTCTTATCGTATGGGACAACAATGAATTCAACAATTCCGGCTCTCCCCAGGCCGAGAAATTCGGACTTTTCGACAGAGCTACCGGAAATGTTGTCTGCCGTGAGTGCGTTGATGCAATCACCGCAGTATATAAAAACTGATCTGTGACCTTTATTCCCCCTAATCCGTCTTCATATATGAGGAGGTAAAAAACGTGGAAGATTCTGCAATAATCGATCTTTATTTTGCAAGATCGGAAGAAGCAATCAAAGAAACTGCGGCCAAGTACGGAAAGATGCTCAAAGGCGTCTCTCTTCGTATACTTCGCAGTATCGAGGATGCGGAAGAAGCGTTAAGCGATACTTATATGAAGACATGGAACAGCATACCTCCCACGAGGCCCAATATCTTTTCCGCTTTTTTGACCAAGATCATCAGAAACGTTTCTCTTGATAAGCTTGATTCAATGCATGCGGATAAAAGGGGCGCGGGAATGATTCCCGCCATTCTGGACGAGCTCGAAGAGTGTATCGCAGACAATAGGATGCCTGTACCCGGTGAGGGAATGGAACTTCGGGAGATCCTGAATTCTTTCCTTGAAAAAGAAAAGCCGGAAAGCAGGAAGATCTTTGTCAGAAGATACTTTTTCGGAAGCGATGTCAAAGAAATAGCTGAATTTTACGGAATAGGGGAAAGCAAGGTGAAGATGAGTCTTGCCCGCAGCAGGGAAAGACTTAAAGTATGCCTTGAGGAAGAGGGTGTCACGGTATGAAGACTGATAAGAATACGCTCTTTAGGGCAATCGGTGAAATTGATGAAAAATATGTCAGCGAGATACTCGAAGAAGACGCTTCGGGTATGTCGGTGATAAAAAGTTTCGATGCCGCAAAGGCTTCGACAAACGCCAAGAAGAAAGCCTCCGGGGTTAAGAAGTTCATGATGTATTATCTGCCCGCGGCCGCCGCGTTGCTTCTTTGCGCGGTATTTGTAAAAGCATTTCTGTTTTCCAGGAATACAAGTTCAAGCACCGGAAATGCCGCGTCGGCAGACTGTGCTGCGGCTCCCGAGGCTAATTCTCCCATAGCTTATGCGCCCATGGAGGCTGCAAACGACGAATCATGTGAGGAAGCGGACTGTGCCGACCTCAGTATGGATGCCGCTTATATCGCTGATTCCGATAATGAAGCTACAGGCAAACCCGATACTGCCGGAACATATTCCGATGAAGGAGAATCTATGGTTATTGACGGAATGCCCAATCCGTTTACAGATTGCGAGACTCTTGAAGAGGCCTGTGTGATCGCGGGTATTGATCTGACCATTCCCGATGATTACGATTTCGGATTGACCAGGATCTACAGAGCGATGAATGACAAAATGATAGAAGTCATCTTTATGGACGGCGATGAGGAAGTCTATCGTATCCGCAAGGGACTTGTATCCGAATTCGGTGAAGATATCAGCGGAGATTACAACGAATATAATACATCGTCTGCAGTTATCGCAGCGGGATGTGAAGCCGAGCTGCTTGGTAATTCCGAATCCGAGATGATGATGGCAAGATGGAACGACGGCACATATGCTTATTCCATAACCTGCGAAGAACCCTTACCCGAAGCAACCATGATCGGAATCATCAATATGATGATGGAAAAGTAATAACAGTCTTAAAACAGAGGCACTATATGAGTGACAGGAAATATATCGCACTTACATTCGATGACGGCCCTTCCGATACCACAAGTCTCAAGGTTCTTGAGAAATTAAAAAAGTACGACGTTAAAGCCAGCTTTTTCCTCATCGGAAACGAGATCACTCCCGAGAGGGAAGAGATCGTAAGAGCCGAGTTTGAATACGGGTGCGATATCGAAAATCATTCTCTTACTCATTCCGATATGAGGGAGCTTGATGCCGAAACAATAAGAGCAGAGATTGAGGAGACCACAAGAAGGATCGTTTCCGTTACCGGAAAAGAGCCTGTCTTTTTCAGGCCTCCTTATATCAATATTAACGATCTTATGTTTGAAACCATTCCGTATATATTTATCTGCGGAATTGCATGCGATGACTGGGTTCCCGAAGTAAGTGCTCAGGAACGAGCACGTAAAGCCATTGAAGGTGCAAAAGACGGCGCGCTGGTTCTCCTTCATGATATGGAAGGTAATGACAATACCGTCGATGCCCTTGATATTATTATCCCCGAGCTTAAGAAGCAGGGATATGAATTTGTAACGCTCAGACAGCTTTTTGACAGAGCAGGTATTACCCCCGAAAATGCAAAGAGGGATATATATACTTATACTTTGGAAGATTAAGGAGATTATTTAAAATGAAAAAGAAGATCCTTATGTTGTTGATGTGTTTTGCCCTTTCGGCATCCGTGCTTGCCGGATGTGCAAACAACACTGCTCCCGAAGATTCCCGTACCACTGTTGAAGACGAGGATGATGAGGAAGACGAAGAGGAAGACGAGACCGATACCGAAGATGCGGATGAGCAGGATGATGCGGAAGCAGAGCCTGAAGCAGAACCTGCCTCGGAAGAAGAACCTGCAGAGGCAATGCCCAGATCCGATGCTTATGAAATGTTCCTTGCCGGAGAGATGGACGTAACCCTTATCAATGATGAGGATGATGAATACACTTCACCCGATCCCGGAACTTATTCTTATGAAGAACTCCGTGATGCAGTTACCTCAGAACTCGGATATTACATCGGCGGAGATTTTGATATCAAGTATGCCCTTTTTACTCCCGATTCAGGTCAGGAAGGTGATGACGTACTTGTAATGTATGTTGAGAGCGAAGAAGGTGCTGCAGGCAATAACTGGATCGGTTTCATCGCATACAATAACGGAAAGCTTGAACTTAAATATTTCGCAGGGTTCGGTTACAGATCATATCTTGACCTGTATTACAGCGGAGATATTCTTTACGGCGGATCCGGCGGAGCAGGTGCTCATTACCAGGATTATATAGTTATTAATCCCGATTCAAGCGCTGACGTCGTTTATGAATCCGCATATCTGTATGCAAGCTGGTGTAACGACGTTTTCTACGAACTTGATCCCGAATACGATTATTTACTTATCCCCGAACTTGACCCTTCATCCGAACTTGAGATGACCAGAGTGACCAAGGACGGCAAGGTTTATATCTGCGTATCTTCGTGGAGTGGCAACAAGTCCGTTAAAGAACAGGAAGAAGCTTATGTACAGACTCTTGAAGATCTGGGCGCAATAGTCGTTGATGAAGCCGAGATGGAAAGGCTCACGGAAAATAACATCGATGAGAGCAAGACCATGACCTGGAACGATATCGAGACTGTTACGGTCGAACCGAGTGAGGATTTTTAAAACATATAAATACGGATAAGAAAAAAGGAACGGCTAATGTACCGTTCCTTTTTTGTATTAAATGATATGAAAAAATCTTTGAAGCAAGTATAATTATCTGTACTGGGGTAAAAAAATAATTTTGTATTTTACATGGCGGGGAAAAACATGTTTAAAGCAAAACGTATAAGATTATTGGGAATCATTATGGCCATTCTGCTGACGGCAGGATGCGCATCCGGCGCAGATGATACAACCGAACCTGCGCTTCTTCTGGGATTCAGCCAGATCGGTGCGGAAAGCGCATGGAGGATCGGAAACACCAGAGATATTGAAAATTCCGCGGAAATCTACGGTGTCAGCCTCATGCTGGAAAACGCAAATCAGAGTCAGGAAAACCAGATCGCAGCTATAAGACGCTTCATTGCATATAAAGTGGATGTAATAGCATTTTCTCCCATCGTTGAAGACGGATGGGATAATGTGCTTATGGAAGCCAAGGAAGCGGGCATTCCCGTTATTCTTGTTGACAGAGATATCGAAACGGAAAAGGAAGGACTTACCACCTGCCTTATCGGAGCGGATTTTTATAACGAAGGAGTCATGGCTGCGGAGTATCTTATCAGAAAAGCGGACTCTTTGGGACTTGAACATGTCAACATCGTCGAAATAACAGGTACCGAAAACTCGACTCCCATGAGACAGCGTCAGGCGGGCTTTGCGGATACCATAGCCGGTGATGAGCGCATGTGCATTCTCGAAAGCATAGACGGAGATTTCCTAAAAAGCCGCGGCGCCGAGTGTATGAGATATCTGCTTGATACATACGGAGATGACATCGATGTCGTTTACAGCCATAATGACGAAATGACTCTGGGAGCATTGCCTGAGATTGAAAGTGCGGGCTTTGCACCGGGAAGCGATATGATCATCATATCCATCGATGCGGGTCAGGAAGCCATCGACGTTTTAAAAGAAGGCAGGATCAACTGCGTGGTTGAGTGCACTCCCAATCTCGGAAACGAGCTCATGGAAACGGCGCTCAAACTTAAAAACGGTGAAGAGGTCGATGCGGTGATCCACCCGGACGAGCGTATATTCAGTGACGAACAGGATCTTTCGGATATCGAACCCAGAGGATATTAAAGAGATAAGTATGGAGAAGATCAAGAAGGAAAAAAGCATTCTCGGCCAGATAAGTGACCTCAGCCATAAACTGGTTATCATGCTGGTGATCCCCATCATAATAAGCCTTGTTCTGATGCTGGTATATGCCGCCAAGTATCACAGCGCCATCGTCAGAATGGAGACAATTACCAGTTTAAAGACAGTAGTGACGGAGGATATTCCCGGAAGTGCGTGGAATATTGTAAGCGGAAGAGAGTCTTTTCCCGAAAGTAATATCTACGGAAAAATAAAAAATGTTAACGAGACGATAGATCTTATTACCGAGCAGACCGGTGAAGAAAACAGACTCTCACTTATAGTCGCAAGCCGTACGATGCAGACTCTTCAAAACTATGTCGATATGATCCGGGACAATATTGATGCCGAGGTTCCCGTTGTCGAAAATGAAGAGGTATTAAAAGAAGTAAGAAGCTGTGCGGTTCTTGTAGACAGCATGCTCAATGATTATATCGCGCAGGAGATCAATTCATCCGCAAAGATGAGTGTGAGCCTGATGATCGGTGTTATCATTACGGCAATTTTCGAAGTTCTCATAGTCATCATGGCTATGTTTGTCAGAAACAGATCCGTTATGGCAACCGAAATGTCCATAAAGCAGCCCATCGAAAGACTTGAGGAAGCAGCCGCAAGGATCGCTGAAGGATCTCTTGATGAGAGGATAGTGGATACCGAAGTTACCGAACTCAGAAATCTTACTGCTCAGGTTAACATCATGGCCGAGAAACTTACATCCATGATGAGAAAGAGTCATCAGGATGCGAAGAATCTGAGAAAAGCAGAACTCAGAACTCTTCAGGCACAGATCAATCCTCACTTTCTGTATAACACCCTTGATGCGATCGTATGGAAAGCGGAAGCCGGAGATAAGGATGAAGTAATCGGACTTACAAGTTCGCTCAGTGATTTCTTCAGGATAAGTCTGTCATCCGGTGCGGATTGGATACCGATAAGCCAGGAAAAGAAACACATCGAAGGCTATCTGAAGATCCAGCAGACAAGATACCGTGACATCTTACGTTACGAGATAGATATACCCGATGAGATCGGAGAGTACTATATTCTGAAACTCCTTCTCCAGCCTCTTGTCGAAAATGCCATCTATCACGGGATCAAGATAAAAAGAGGCGGCGGTAAGATCACAGTTACCGGAAGGCTTGAAGACGGGAACCTTATCTTCAGCGTAAGAGATACCGGTCTGGGAATGACGGAAGATCAGCTGAAGAATCTAAGTGACAGGATGAAGAACGGACTGCCCACGGTAAGTGAAGGAAGCGGCGGATTCGGACTGGTCAACGTCAACTTAAGGATACGTCTGTACTATAATCTGGAAGCAGGTCTGAAAATAGAAAGCAGTACCGAAGGCACGGAAGTATCATTTAAGGTACCGTGCAAAGTCAGGGAGGAGATATTCGAAGATGAAAGTGTTTCTGGCTGATGATGAAGTCGTTGTCAGAGAAGGTATAAGAGAATCATTCCCCTGGGAAGAAAGCGGCTACACTCTTGTGGGAGAAGCTCCCGACGGAGAGATGGCACTTCCCATGATCCGTGATACCAATCCCGATATTGTCATAACCGATATCAGAATGCCGTTCATGGACGGTATCGAACTTTGCAGGATCTTAAGAGCACAGATGCCCTGGATCGCGATAATAGTTCTCAGCGGATATGATGAGTTTGAATATGCACGTCAGTGTATTCAGCTCGGCGTCCGCGAATATCTCGTAAAACCAATCAATTCGGAGAATTTAAGGGAAGCACTCGATAAAGTAAGCAGGCAGATCCTGGATGAAAGAAAAACTCTCGAGCATGTCGCAAGCTTAAGAGCACGCATCGGAAATGATGAGCAGCTTGTTAAGGAAAAGCTTATCGCTTCTCTTTATTCGGAAGATGCCGCAGCAGAGGATTCGAAGGGCGTGTTAAATCATCTCCAGTCCATGGGATGCAATGTTATCGCTCCATATTATGCGGTTGTTGATGCTGCATTTAAACCTGCAGGTAACGGACAGGATATTGCGTACGAACTTGCCGAGAGCAGCGGAGGCATAATGCATGCATCATCGACAAGAACAGGTTCCGCGCTTCTTGTTCTCGGAGATACCGCGGAAGATGCGGAAGAGCGTGCGTACGCTTTTGCAACTTCTCTTGTAAGGGAACTTGAAAGATGCGGATGCAAAGAGATACGTGTCGGAATCGGAGAGATCGTCGGTGCTCCCGAAGAGATACTCAGAAGCTTTAAGACCGCGCGTCACATAAGACATATTCTTGTTGAAAGAGCCGATGAAAAATCCATGATACTCGGAACAAGAGAGATGGGTGAGATCTCGGACGATGCAAGTACCCCCGGAGTTATCGGTGAAGCCAAGGTTTATATGTCGGGACATTTTACGGATCCGAATCTCATGCTTCAGGATGTTGCGAAAGCCGTGGGCATGAGTAACAGCAGATTCTCAACCGTATTCTCTCAGCAGACCGGACAGACATTTACCGAGTATCTGATCTACCTCAGACTCAATAAGGCTAAGGAAATGCTCAGAACTACCGGTATCAAGAGTTCCCAGATAGCAAGGGAGTCGGGATATAACGACTCTCACTATTTCAGTTATATTTTCAAAAAGAATGTGGGAATCACCCCTTCCGAATACAGAGCCCAGTATCAAAATCAATCCGAATAAAATAAAAATCAACCTTCGTAAAATCAAAATCACCCGTTTTCCAATAATCCTGCCAAAAGCAGGATTATTTTGTACCAAGACAAAATAAACCTCAATTTACTCCTTGCGCTGTGTGGATTATGGTTAATACAACCCGCGATGGTGCGGGGAGAAATGGAGGAAATGCATTATGAAAAGGTTTAAGGCATTGTTAATGTCAGGAGTACTTGCGTTATCGCTCGTACTTACTGCTTGCGGAAGCTCAGGAGGATCCGGAAATTCCGGAAGCGGCGACGGACTCATCAAAGTCGGCGTAATCAATAATCCCCCTTCAGAGTCAGGCTATCGTGAAGCTAACGTTAAGGACATGGAGGCAGTTTTCTCAGAGGCTAACGGCTATGAGCTCAAGACCTTCTACAGCATCAAGAATGATGAGCAGCTTCAGGCAGCTCAGGGATTCATTACCGAAGGCGTTGACTATCTTCTTATTTCCGCAGCCGAGACCACAGGCTGGGACGAAGTTCTTAAGAAGGCTAAGGAAGCCGGAATCAAAGTTTTCCTTTTCGACCGTATGATCGATGTAGATGAGAGCCTTTATGAGGCAGCAGTTGTTTCCGACATGGCAGCTGAAGGCGATACCGCAGTTCAGTGGCTCCTTGATCAGAAGCTTGACACCTACAACGTAATCCATATCCAGGGTGCTATGGGTTCCGACGCTCAGATCGGACGTACCGGTGCTCTTGACGCTCAGTTCGCATCAGGCGCTATGAACTGCGTAGTTCAGCAGACCGCTACCTGGGACGAAGCAGAAGCTAAGAAGATCGTTGAATCCGTTATCAACAGCGGCGCAGACTTCAACGTAATCTATGCAGAGAACGACGGAATGGCTAAGGGCGCTGTAGCAGCACTTGACGAAGCAGGAATTACCCATGGCGTAAACGGCAAAGTTATCGTTATGGGATTCGACTGCAACAGATGGGCACTCAGAGAGCTCCTTGCAGGAAACTGGAACTATGACGGACAGTGCTCACCTTTCCAGGCACAGATCATCAGCGACATCATTCAGGGAAAGACCACTGTTACCACCAAGGTTATCATCAATGAAGAAAAGGGATTTGATGCAACCACTCTTACCCAGGCAGATATCGACACTTACGGTTTGGGCGAATAATCTCATGATCTGATAAATGGCGCAGCTGTGCTGTATAAACAGTAATGGCTGCGCCGTTTTTTAGGAGGAACAGATATGCAGGACGAAGTATTACTGCAAATGCGTCATATCAATAAAACATTCCCCGGAGTGCTGGCACTTAACGGGGTGGATTTTACACTCAGAAAAGGCGAGATCCATGCTCTGATGGGAGAAAACGGAGCGGGAAAATCGACTCTTATTAAAGTTCTTACAGGTGTTTACAGAATGGACGGCGGAGAGATCACTGTCGAAGGACAGAGCATTTCCATCCATTCTCCTCAGGATGCACAGAATAACGGAATCAGCACAGTATATCAGGAAATAACCTTATGCCCCAATCTGACGGTTGCCGAGAATATGTTCATCGGAAGAGAAGACAGGGCATGGATTAAACATAAAGAGTATGAAAAAAGAGCGGATGAGATCCTCGGAAGATTGAATATTCCCGCAAGAAGCACGCAGCAGCTTGGTGACTGTTCTCTCGCGGTTCAGCAGATGGTCGCCATAGCCCGTGCCGTTGACATGAAGTGTAAGGTTCTTATACTCGATGAGCCAACATCCTCACTTGATGACAAGGAAGTCAACATGCTTTTCAAACTGATGAGGGATCTGAAGTCACAGGGTGTAGGAATAATATTTGTAACTCATTTCCTTGAGCAGGTATACGAAGTAAGCGACCGAATAACGGTACTCAGAAACGGAGAACTTGTCGGTGAATATCTTACCGAGGAACTTCCCCAGGTAGAGCTTGTCTCCAAGATGATCGGTAAAGAACTCGACGAGCTTAATGATCTTGGTGAGTCCGATGTGAAGGAAGTTAAGGAAAAGGAAGTCTTCTACGAAGCAAGGGGACTTTCAAGCAGCGACGCGATGCCGTTTGACTTCTCGATAAGAAAAGGTGAGGTTAACGGTTTTACCGGACTCCTCGGTTCCGGACGAAGTGAGAGCGTAAGAGCGATCTTTGGTGCGGATAAAGTAAACGGCGGTGAAGTTAAGATCAAGGGCAAGCCCGTTAAGATAACCAAACCGATCGAGGCTATGAAGAACGGTATCGGATATCTGGCAGAGGACAGAAAACGCGACGGTATCATTGCCGAGCTCAGCGTAAGAGAGAATATCATTCTCGCGCTTCAGGTCATGAACGGTATGTTCAAACCCATCAGCAGAAGCGAATCGGAAGCTTTTGCTGATGAATACATCAAGGTTCTGAACATAAAGACCGCGAGCCGTGAAACTCCTGTCGGATCCTTAAGCGGCGGTAACCAGCAAAAGGTTATCCTTGCAAGATGGCTTCTTACTCATCCCGATTACCTGATCCTTGATGAACCCACAAGAGGAATCGATGTAGGTACCAAGCTTGAGATCCAGAAACTGGTTTTGAAACTTGCCGAAGACGGCGTGAGCGTAACTTTCATTTCATCCGAAGTAGAAGAAATGCTCAGAACATGCAGCAGACTTATCGTAATGCGTGACAGACATATCGTAGGCGAACTTAAGGGTGCGGATCTTAACCAGACTCAGGTCATGAAGACAATTGCGGGAGGTGAGGCTTAAATGTCAAAAGTAAATAAAAAGATATTCGGCAAAGGCCTCGGGCAGCTTACCATACCACTTATCGCAATAGCCCTGCTGGTAATCTTCAATCTCATAAGAGATCCCTCCTTTTTCAGTGTAGGAATCTCTCATAACAATGACGGCAATATAGTTCTGGCCGGAAACCTTATCAGTATCATAAACGGCGCGAGCGAGCTTGCGATACTCGCAATGGGAATGACACTCGTAACCGCAGCCTGCGGCGGACAGGACATAAGCGTAGGTGCTGCTGCAGCGATCGCAGGAAGCGTATTTGTAAAGGTACTAAAGACTTCTCCCGACATAAACGGCGGCAAAGTTCTTCTGGCTTTCATCTGTGCATGTCTGGTCGCCATGATCTTCGGAACGTTCAACGGAACACTCGTTGCCGTTTTTAAGATTCAGCCGATGATAGCGACGCTGATACTTTATACATGCGGAAGATCGATCGCATACTGGATCAACGGCGGTGCAACGCCCACTCTCAGCAGTCCCATTATTTCCGCTATCGGAAGTTTCATCCCGGGTATTCCCGTTCCGACACCGGTTCTTATCGTTATCGCAATGGCGATTGTTTTTAAACTGTTATTCAAGTTCACATCACTTGAACTTCTTACTCAGTCCGTAGGTATCAATGGAAGCGCTGCAAGATTAAACGGTATCAATTCAACATTCATCAAGCTGCTTTCGTTCATCATCCTCGGTGTCTGCGTAGCGGTATCCGGAAGTATCGGTGTAAGCCGTCTCGGACTTATCAACCATGAAACACTTCTTCTTGATATCGAGATGGATACGATCCTTGCAGTTGCAATCGGAGGAAACAATCTCGGAGGCGGTAAGTTTAAAATCGGCGGAAGTATTATGGGTGCTTACGTAATCCAGATGCTCACCATTACACTCTATGCCATGAAGGTTTCATCCACGGATGTTAAGGCATACAAGGCGATAGTAATAATCCTTCTTGTTGTTATAGGATCTCCGGTCGTTAAAGAGAAATTCGGCAGGTTTGTTTCGAAGATTCTTGTAAGCAAGCCGAAGACGTCTTTGAAAGGAGCTCAGTAACATGAAAAGCAAAACAGGTTTTAAACGTGAGCCGCTTACGGACGCACAACTTCTGATGAGTATCACCATTGTCATTTTCGTGGCAATGTATCTTCTGGCAATGGCACTCCTGCAGGGAGGCTTCCTGCATGCACAGCAGATCTTTGATATGCTCAACGATAATGCTTCACTCATAATCGTTTCATGCGGACTTACCATCGTAATGATCGGCGCAGGAATTGACATCAGTGTCGGTGCGGTGACATCACTCGTAGTAATGAGTTGTGTACTGTATCTGAACGGCGGAGGAAGCATCGCCGGTTCGATACTCCTTGCTCTTGGCATCGGACTTGCTTTCGGACTTGTACACGGATTTCTGATAAGTTATCTTGAGATCCAGCCCTTCATAGTAACACTTGCGGGAATGTTCTTTGCAAGAGGTATGACCACGATCCTCTCTGTTAATCCCCAGAAGGTTGAACATGAAGGATTTGCAAGACTTCGCGATATTAAGATAGAGATAGATGCACTCGGATATACCGCCAAGAACGGCAATTTCGTTCCCGCCCGTATGGAACTGGGCGTAGTGGTCGCTCTTGTATGCGTGGTAGTTATATTTATCCTTCTTAAGTATGTACGCCTCGGCCGTAACTTCTATGCTATCGGCGGAAACCAGACGAGCGCACTCATGCTCGGTATCAACGTAAAAAGAACCCGCTTTGCAAGTTATGTGATAAGCGGACTCCTCAGCGGAATTTCAGGTTATGTATTTATGATGCATACCGGTGCGGGAAATGCTACGAATGCAGCAGGAATGGAAATGAATGCGATTGCATCCTCCATCATAGGCGGAACGCTTCTTACAGGCGGTGTAGGTAACGTGCTCGGAACACTTTTCGGAACCCTGACTCTTACCACCATCAAGAAGATCGTTGTATCCAGCGGACTTAACGATCCCTGGTGGCAGAGTATCACCACAGGCGGAATGCTTTGTTTCTTTATCCTCCTTCAGAGCGTTGTTCTGAATAAAAGAAACAAGAGCAAGAAATAATCGCAAGTGACAACAGTTTGACTTAGGAACGGTTCGATTGCCTTCCACCCCTCGCAGGCATGAAGAATCGTTCCTTTGTCATATAAAAAAAGAACCCACCCGCATGGGGTGAGTTCTTTTTTGCCGTAATCTTAGTCGTTGAAGAAACTGATATTGTCCTTGAGTTCCTCGGCAAGCTGCTGGAGCTGCTCCGCGGATTCGCTGATAAGACTGAATGTTGCATTGAGTTCCTGCATTGCCGCGTTGGTCTCTTCGGTTGATGCTGCGTTCTCTTCGGATACTGCGGATAGTTCATTAATGATTCCCACAAGTGATTCCTTGGAATCGATGAGACTCTTTATCTGTGAAGTGATCTCTTCGGTCTGATTTGTGATATCGATCACTTCATCAACAACTTCCTGAACATCTTTGCCGGTGGCATCAATCTGAGTGTTCTGTTTTTCGAATCCTACACTCATCTCTTCGATGGTTGCAACGGACTTGGCGGATTCATCAACAAGCTCTTTAACAATCTTTGAGATCTGAACCGCTGCATTACCGGACTGGTCTGCCAGATTACCGATCTCCTCCGCAACGACTGCGAATCCTCTTCCTGCTTCACCTGCTCTTGCGGCTTCAATGGAAGCGTTGAGTGAGAGAAGATTGGTCTGTGAAGAAATGTCCGTAATGATCTTGGATGCATCGGCGATATTCTTGACCGCATCATTGGTTGCGGAAATCTGTGAATGGATCGCCTGCATATTGTTTACGACTTCTTTATTCTGTGCAAGGAGTCCGCGCATGGTCTCCATGGTCTCGTTACACTTATCCTTCATGGTCTCGGTCTTATCTGCAAGAGCGGAGACAATGGAAGTAATGCGTCCGATGTTGGCCTCGATATCCTTGGTATTGTTAGATGCGGTTTCTACGCTTTCAGCCTGGTTTATTGCACCCTGGGATACTTCATCGACTGCCTGGAGAACCTGCTCGGAAGCCTGTGTTGCCTGATTGGATGATTCCGCAAGATCGGTTCCCGCAATGTTTATGTGATCGGACATTTCCTTGGTGCGTCCTATGATCTCATCAAGCTTAACAGAAAGATTCTTCGCTGCTCTGTGAATCTGGCCTATCTCATCCTTGCCCATATCCTTTTCATCGGGGAAGCTGTGTCTGAGATTTCCGTTTGAAAGCTCGTCGATTGATTTGGTCACTTCCTTAATGCCGGAAGTGATCTGTCTTAATATAAGAACAACCAGGAGGATCAGTAATACGATAACAACCGCATATACGGCGGAGTAAGAAACTATCGCTGCAGCATTTCTTGCCATGAGTGCTTCATGTTCCTGTTCTGCCCAGATCTCTGTGATCTCCATCATGTTAGCCATATGTCTTCTGGCGGTGATGAATGTTGTCTGGTAATGGAACCATGAACCGGTATCCGCTTCGATGTCATACTGACTGTCCCATCTTTCGAAAGACTCTACAAATGCCTGATAGGCTTCTTCGAAGGTTTCTCCTTCTTCACAGGTAATGCCTCTGTAGAGAGTTTCATTGGCGGATGCGATCTCTGCTGCCGCAGCAACCTTATCTACAAGTCCTTCTTTTCCGTCTTTATATTCCTGAAGGTTTGTGGAAACCATGCTCTCGAACATTCCTGCGGTTCCGTGATAATTGTAATAATATGTAGCTCCGTTCAGGGCTCTGTACAGATCTCTGTCCGCACTGACGAGATTGTTGTTAACCTGATAGAGCATGTCGTAATAAACCGAAGTTACTTCGGCTTCGGTATCTTTTATCTTAAGACCCGTTACAACAACGGATATTACGATTGCAATGACAAGAGGAAGTGCAAGAGCAAAAAGTTTCCATCCAATCTTTACATTTTTTAATGCTTTCATTTTTTATCCTTTCCAAATTTCGTGTACCGTTTTCCTATGCGTCAATACTTGCTTTCATTATCTTTATAGACCCCCGTCTTGTCTATACAATCATAAAAATTTAACAAAGATGAAAAAATTGTAACCAAACAAAAAGCCGGCCGCCAAACGGCAGCCGGCAAAAGAAAGAATATTTTCCCCTCGAATAAGCTTAGGTTGTAAAGAAACTGATCTTGTCCTGGAGATCGGAGGCAAGCTGGCGGAGCTGTCCTGCGGAATCGCTGATGAGGCTGAAGGTCGCATTGAGCTCTTCCATGGAAGCGTTGGTCTCCTGAGTGGATGCTGCGTTCTCTTCCGAAACTGCGGAGAGTTCGGAGATGATGTTGACCAGTGATTCCTTAGCGGAGTTAAGATCGTTAACCTGATTGGAGATGACATCTGTCTCATTTGCGATAGCGTTAACCTCGGAAACCATTGCCTTGACGTCGTCTCCGGTGGAGTTGATCTGTGCGTTCTGTTTCTCGAAGCCTACGCTCATCTCTTCGATGGTGGCAACGGACTTCTCTGACTCTTCAACAAGGTTCTTAACGATCTGTGAGATCTTGACCGCAGCGTTACCGGACTGATCTGCAAGGTTACCGATCTCGGTAGCGACTACCGCGAAACCTCTTCCGGATTCACCTGCTCTTGCTGCCTCTATGGAAGCGTTAAGGGACAGGAGATTGGTCTGTGATGAAATGTCAGTGATGATCTGTGAAGCTTCCGCAATATTTTTAACAGCTTCGTTGGTAGCGGAGATCTGAGTGTGGATCTCTTTCATGCTGTTAACAACTTCAGCGTTCTGAGCAAGGAGTCCGCGCATGGTCTCCATGGTCTCGTTACATCTGGACTTCATGTCCTCAGTCTTATCGGAGAGTGACTTGATTACCGCATTGATCTTATCGATATTGTCGCCGATATCGGAAGTGTTACGAGCCGCAACTTCAACGCTCTCAGCCTGGGTAACCGCACCCTGTGAGATTTCACCTACAGCATCGGATACCTGGCCGGATGCCAGTGATGCCTGGTCTGCGGAGTTAGCAAGTTCGCTTCCGGAAGCGGACAGCTGTATCGACATATCCTTGGTGCTTCCTATGATATCGCTGAGTTTGTCCGAAAGGTTCTTGGATGCGAGATGGATCTTGCCCAGTTCATCCCTGCCCATATCCTTGGCATCGGGGAAGGTGTGCCCGAGATTTCCTGATGCAAGATTGTCGAGTGCTACAGTAACTTCACCGATTGAAGATGTGATCTGGCGAAGGATGAGCAGTACGAATATGACAAGGCAGACAATGACTATCAGATATACAACGATGAACGCAATATTGGATGCCCTGTTTTTAGCGGTAAGAGCGGCGTTGGTATTCTCAGCCCACACTTCGGTTACTTCCTGCATTGTGTCGAGGTATTCTCTTGCAGGTTCAAAGGAGTTCATGAAATCTTCCCAGGAACCTTCACCGGTTCTGAGACCGTATGTCTTCTGCCAATCGGCAAAGGCTTTCTCGAATCCTTCGGCTGCTTCCTTGAAGGTGCTTCCTCCTTCGTTGGTGGTGCCGGTGTAGAGCTCGTCTACGGATTTTGCGATTTCGATTGCAGTCCGGGTTCTATCCGCTACCTGATTGACATTATTGTCAAAATCATCAAGTGCGGCTGCGACTATTTCTTCGGGTATGTATACGAAACCGGCAGATGCTTCATGATATTTTGCAGCTGCTGACATTGCCTGATAGAAATCTCTGTCGGCGTTGATCAGATTTGTGTTAATGGTATAAAGCTTGTCATAATAAAGCCCGGTTACTTCCTTGGCAGTGTTGTCAATCTTATAACTGGCCATTAAGACGGACAGGATTACGGCAATAATTAGAGGCAGTGACAGAGCAAATAGTTTTACTTTCATTGAAGCATTTTTAATTATGTTCATACTTTACCCTCTCTTTGCTTTTTATAACTGGTCCTATAATTATCTGATAATTTTATAGCAATGTCTACATAAATAAATAATTAACAAGGATTCGCATATTCCGTCGCATTATAGTATGTACCGTGTGTTATAATTTATAAAAAAGAAAACGGGATTCCCGGGAGGTTTACATGGCTGATACAGGCTTTTTTTCCATAAGATTTGAGAATATGGCTGAGACCGAGGAAGACACTTATTCGGTATTTCTCGCACAGAGCGACGAAGGACCCGAGATGGTCTGGTATGACGAAATGGGCGACCCGATAATCGAGGTCGGTATTTCACAGGCTGAGTGGGATGAAGTCGTTAAACTGATAAATGACTGCGGAGTCAGAAAATGGGACGGATTCGACGAGTTTGACGAATCATCGGTTTCCGGTTTTTCTTTTGAAGCGGAAGATGAAGACGGAAACATTCTCTGGGCTCAGGGAGCGGGTTCTTTTCCCGAGGGATTTGAGGATTTTGAAAAAGGAATAAGAGCTGTATTCAAGGGATATTTCGAGGATTAAAGTTTCTCTGAAAAATGCCTCTTTTAATTGAAAAACGTTTTCCAATATGGTAATATATTTTCAACGCAAAGAGCAAAAAGGCAGGCATCAAACCTTCCCGCACTGATGGCCGGAAAAAGACAAAGACCGTAAAGCGTGCACCTGAAAGCCTATGCGAAAAATCACATAGAAGGTGAGGGATGTATATGAAATTTGTCATCATCGGTAAGAACACCACTGTAACACCCGGACTCAAAGCTGCCGTAGAAGATAAGATCGGCAAGCTGTCAAAATATTTTGACGAGGATACAACAGCTCATGTAACTCTCTCAGTCGTAAGAGAAGAGCAGAAGGTTGAAGTAACGATCCCCGTAAAAGGAACTATCATCCGTTCCGAGCAGGCAAGCAGCGATATGTATGTCTCCATCGATCTGGTAGAAGAGATCATCGAAAGACAGCTCAAGAAGTATCGCAACAAGATCATCGACAGACATCAGGCTTCCGGCGACCTCGCAGACTTCGCTCCCGCTGAAACCGTTGATGAGGACGGCATCAAGATCGTTAGAAGCAAGAAATTCGAGATCAAGCCCATGTATCCCGAAGATGCATGCATGCAGATGGATCTCCTCGGACATAACTTCTACGTATTCATCAACGCAGAGACCGACCAGGTCAATGTGGTTTATAAGAGAAAGGGCGATACATACGGACTTATCGAGCCCGAGGTATAACTCATAAAACCGAATAGAATTTGTAAGGCAGTCTTCAGTGTGAAGGCTGCCTTTTTTTATGTTTTCTTTTGTGAAAAAAATATTTATCGAAGGCTTTTTTGCAAAAAAACAAAATATAGTGTCCGTTATAGTTTCAGACTACTATTCGCGATATTTTTCAATTGTATTTAAGGTAAGGCTATGGTACAATTCAAGATGGTCTGACAAAAAAATAACAATCTCAAAAAAGGCTATAGTTAAACTAATTTAATGAGATAAAAATCGGAGGTAAACAAATGTCAAAGAAGGTTGTAATCGCAGGTGCATGTCGTACCGCAATCGGCACAATGGGAGGATCCCTTTCAGGAATTCCCGCAGCTGAGCTCGGAGCTATCGTAATCAAGGAGGCTGTAAATCGTGCAGGAATTAAGCCTTCAGACGTTGACCAGGTTTACATGGGATGCGTTATCCAGGCAGGACAGGGACAGAACGTTGCCCGTCAGGCAACTATTAAGGCAGGACTTCCCATCGAGGTTCCCGCTGTTACCATGAACGTAGTTTGCGGATCAGGTCTCAACTGCGTTAACCAGGCTGCACAGATGATCATGGCAGGCGATGCCGATGTTGTCGTAGCAGGCGGTATGGAGAACATGTCCATGGCTCCTTTCGCACTTCCCAACGGAAGATACGGATACAGAATGATGTGGCCCAGCCAGAGCAAGGGCGGTCTTGTAGACACCATGGTAAACGATGCTCTTTGGGATGCATTCAATGATTATCACATGATCACAACCGCTGACAATGTTGCAAGAGAGTGGAACCTCACCAGAGAAGAGCTCGATGAGTTCGCACTTAAGTCTCAGCAGAAGGCTTGCGCAGCAATCGAGAACGGCGCATTCAAGAAGGAGATCGTTCCCGTAGAGATCAAGAAGAAGAAAGAGACCATTATCTTCGATACCGATGAAGGCCCCAGAGCAGGATCAACCATCGAAGGACTTCAGAAGCTTAAGCCCCTCAATCCCGACGGATTCGTAACCGCAGGTAATGCATCCGGAATCAACGACGGTGCTGCAGCTATGATCCTTATGTCAGAAGAGAAGGCTAAGGAGCTCGGCGTTAAGCCCATGGCTACTTTCGTAGCAGGCGCTCTTGCAGGTGTTCGTCCCGAAGTAATGGGTATCGGACCCGTTGCTGCAACCAAGAAGGTTATGGCTAAGGCAGGATACAAGATCGAAGACTTCGACATCATCGAGGCTAACGAGGCATTCGCTGCACAGTCAGTAGCAGTAGGCAAGGATCTCGGAATCGATGTTGATAAGCAGCTCAATCCTAACGGCGGCGCAATCGCTCTCGGACATCCCGTTGGAGCATCAGGCGCTCGTATCCTTGTAACCCTTCTCCATGAGATGGAAGCTAAGGATGCAAAGAAGGGACTTGCTACCCTCTGCATCGGCGGCGGAATGGGATGCGCTACTATCGTTGAGAGAGACTAATATAACTTGACGCGGGTCCTGCCACGACAGGTCCCGCGTAATAAGGAGATTGAATATGGCTTTTGTTTTATATGAGGTAAAAGACAGCGTAGCTGTTATCACCATCAACAGACCCGAAGCACTCAACGCTCTTAACTCTGACGTTCTCGATGAACTCAATGCAGTCATTGACGGAATTGACACCGGTGTCGTAAGAGCCGTTGTTCTTACCGGCGCAGGCGAGAAGAGCTTCGTTGCAGGAGCTGATATCGGAGAGATGAGCACCCTTACCAAGGCTGAGGGTGAGGCATTCGGTAAGAAGGGAAATGATGTTTTCAGAAAGCTTGAGACTCTTCCCGTTCCCGTAATCGCAGCTGTTAACGGATTCGCACTCGGCGGCGGATGTGAGCTCTCAATGAGCTGTGATATCCGTATCTGCTCTGACAACGCTATGTTCGGACAGCCCGAGGTTGGCCTCGGAATCACTCCCGGATTCGGCGGAACCCAGAGACTTGCAAGAACAGTTGGCGTAGGAATGGCTAAGCAGCTTATCTATACCGCAAGAAACATCAAGGCAGACGAAGCACTTCGCATCGGTCTTGTAAATGCAGTATATCCTCAGGCTGAGCTTATGGACGAAGCACTTAAGATGGCAGCAACCATCGCAGGCAATGCTCCCATCGCAGTAAGAAACTGCAAGAAGGCGATCAATGATGGTCTTCAGGTAGACATTGATGCTGCACTTGTTATCGAAGAGAAGCTCTTCGGTGACTGCTTCGAAAGCTACGACCAGAAGGAAGGCATGGCTAATTTCCTTCGTAAGAAAGACGACCCCGCAAAGGTTAAGAAAGTAGAATTTAAGAACGCCTGATCAATAGTCAGGGCCTTGTAGGGGGTCCTGACTTTCCGACGTTTTAAAGAATAATTTTTTATATTAAAAGGAGGCACATATGAAGGTAGGTGTTATCGGCGCAGGAACAATGGGCCAGGGCATCGCAAAGGCATTTGCCCAGATTGACGGCTACACCGTAGCACTCTGCGACATCAAGCAGGAATGGGCAGAGGGCGGAAAGGACAAGATCGTTAAGGGCTATGCAAAGCTCGTAGAGAAAGGAAAGCTCACTCAGGAAGAAGTTGATAAGATCACCGGATCTATCACTCCCGGACTTAAAGAGGATATCTGTGCTGACTGCGACCTCATCGTTGAAGCAGCATTTGAAGATATGACTGTTAAGCAGACCACCTTCAAGGAGCTCGATGCAATCTGCAAGGCTGACTGCATCTTCGCATCCAATACCTCTTCACTTTCCATCACCGAGATCGGAAAGGGAGTAAATCGTCCCGTTGTAGGAATGCACTTCTTCAATCCTGCAGACAGAATGAAGCTCATCGAGGTTATCGCAGGTGTTAACACTCCCGCTGACATCGTAGAGAAGATCAAGAAGATCTCCGAAGAGATCGGCAAGACTCCCGTTCAGGTTAACGAGGCAGCAGGTTTCGTAGTAAACCGTATCCTCATCCCCATGATCAACGAAGCAGCTTTCATCAAGATGGAAGGCGTATCCGATATCGAGGGTATCGACTCCGCAATGAAGCTCGGTGCTAATCATCCCATGGGACCCCTTGAACTCGGCGACTATGTAGGACTTGATATCTGCCTTGCAATCATGGACGTTCTCTACAAAGAGACCGGCGACAGCAAGTACAGAGCATGCCCTCTTATCCGTAAGATGGTTCGCGGCGGAAACCTCGGATGCAAATCCGGCAAGGGATTCTACGTTTACAACGCAGACAGAACCAAGACTGCTGTAGATAAGCTTTGATATTAACGCTTAATGCGTTTTGAAAATAATTTAAACGAAAGGATTAATAAGTCATGGATTTTACTTTGAACAAAGAACATGAAATGGCTCGTACCCTCTTCAAGGAGTTCGCTGAGAACGAAGCAAAGCCCCTTGCTCAGGAAGTTGACGAGAAAGAAATGTTCCCCAGAGAGACCGTAGACAAAATGGCTAAGTACGGTTTCCTCGGAATACCCGTTCCCAAGGAGTTCGGCGGACAGGGATGCGATATTCTCACTTACGTAATGTGTGTTGAGGAGCTTTCAAAAGTTTGCGGCACCAGCGGAGTTATCGTTTCCGCACACACCTCACTGTGTGTTGATCCCATCATGACATTCGGAACTCCCGAGCAGAAAGAGAAGTACCTTGTACCCCTTGCAAAGGGCGAGAAGCTCGGCGCATTCGGTCTTACCGAGCCCGGCGCAGGTACCGATGCTCAGGGACAGCAGACCAAGGCTGTTCTCGACGGAGATGAGTGGGTTCTCAACGGATCCAAGTGCTTCATCACCAACGGTAAGGAAGCTGACGTTTATGTCATTTTCGCAGTTACCGGAAAGATCGAGAAGAAGGGCCGTGTAATGAAAGAGATCTCTGCTTTCATCGTAGAGAAGGGAACTCCCGGATTTACTTTCGGAACCAAAGAGAACAAGATGGGTATCCGCGGATCATCCACCTATGAGCTTATCTTCACCGACTGCCGTATCCCCAAGGAGAATCTCCTCGGACAGCAGGGCAAGGGATTCAACATCGCAATGCACACCCTTGACGGCGGACGTATCGGAATCGCTGCTCAGGCACTCGGAATCGCTGAGGGTGCTCTTGAGAGAACCATCGCTTACACCAAAGAGCGTAAGCAGTTCGGAAAGTCAATTTCCGCATTCCAGAACACTCAGTTCCAGCTTGCTGACATGGCTACCAAGGTAGAAGCAGCTAAGATGCTCGTTTACAAGGCAGCTATGAAGAAGCAGGAGTATGTTACCAACAATAAGGTTTCCTACTCTGTAGAAGCAGCTATGGCTAAGCTCTATGCAGCAGAAGTTGCAATGGAAGTTACCACCAAGGCTGTACAGCTTCACGGCGGATACGGATACATCAGAGAGTACGAAGTTGAGCGTATGATGAGAGATGCCAAGATCACCGAGATCTACGAAGGAACTTCAGAAGTTCAGCGTATGGTAATCTCTGCGGGACTTCTTAAATAATCACCCGCCACTTTAAATAAATCCAGAAAGGAAGATAAACCGTGAAAATTATAGTTTGTATAAAGCAGGTTCCGGATACAAAGGGCGGCGTTAAGTTTAATCCCGACGGTACTCTGGACAGAGCAGCAATGCTCGCTATCATGAATCCCGATGACAAGGCCGGTCTTGAGGCTGCCCTTCGTCTTAAGGACCAGTACGGTGCTGAGGTAACAGTTCTTACCATGGGACTTCCCAAGGCAGCAGACGCATTAAGAGAAGCTCTTGCAATGGGCGCTGATAAAGCAGTCCTTGTAACCGACAGAGTTCTCGGCGGTGCCGATACCTGGGCAACCTCCACCACCATCGCAGGCGCTATCAGAAATCTTGAGTATGATCTCATCATCACCGGACGTCAGGCAATCGACGGAGATACCGCACAGGTTGGACCTCAGATTGCTGAGCACCTTCAGATCCCCGTTATCTCCTATGCACAGGATCTCAAGGTTGAAGGCGACAAGGTTATCGTTCAGAGACAGTATGATGACAGATATCATGTTGTTGAAGCTAAGATGCCCTGCCTCGTAACTGCTCTTTCAGAGCTCAATCCTCCCAGATACATGACTCCCGGCGGAATCTTCGATGCTTGCAAAGCAGAAGTTACCACCTGGGGAAGAGCAGACCTTAAGGATGTTGATGATTCCAACATCGGTCTTGCAGGATCACCCACCAAGATTGCTAAGGCTTCCGATAAGGTTCGTAAGGGAGCAGGTGAGAAGATCGTTCCCGATTCACCTTCGGACGGAGTTAAGTACATCGTAGAGAAGCTTTCTGAGAAGCACGTTATCTAATAGTAGGAGGAAGACAAATGAGCTTAGAAGAATATAAAGACGTATATGTCTTTGCTCAGCAGGTTGACGGTGAGATCAGCGGAATCTCCTACGAGCTGCTCGGCAAAGCTAAGGATCTCGCAGCTGACCTCGGACAGAAGGTAGTTGCAGTCCTTCTCGGATATAATGTTAAGGGTCTCGCTGATTCTCTCGCTGAGTACGGCGCAGACAAGGTCATCGTTGTTGATGACAAAGAGCTCGAAGTTTACAGAACCGAGCCCTATGCACACGGACTTGCTTCCGTTATCAATGAGTTCAAGCCTGAGATCATGCTCGTAGGCGCTACCGCTATCGGACGTGACCTCGGACCTACCGTTTCCGCAAGAGTTGCTACCGGACTTACCGCTGACTGCACACAGCTTGACATCGGTGATTTCCCTCTCGTAGCAGTTCCCGGAAAAGAGCAGAAGCACAATCAGCTCCTCATGACCCGTCCTGCATTCGGTGGAAACACCATCGCTACCATCGCTTGCCCTGACAACAGACCTCAGATGGCAACCGTTCGTCCCGGCGTTATGCAGAAGATCGAGCCCATCAAGGGTGCTAAGGCAGAGGTTGTAGATTACAATCCCGGCTTCACTCCCAATGATCGTTATGTAACCGTTAAGGAAGTTGTTAAAGCAGTTTCCGATACCGTTGACATCATGAACGCTAAGATCCTCGTATCCGGCGGACGTGGAGTAGGATCACCCGAGAACTTCAAGATCCTTGAGGATCTCGCAGCAGTACTCGGCGGAGAAGTTTCCTGCTCAAGAGCTGTTGTAGACAGCGGCTGGAAGCCTAAGGATCTCCAGGTTGGTCAGACCGGTAAGACCGTAAGACCTCACGTATACTTCGCAATCGGTATCTCAGGTGCTATCCAGCACGTTGCAGGTATGGAAGAGTCAGACATCATCATCGCTATCAACAAGGATGAGGATGCTCCCATCTTCGACGTAGCAGACTACGGTATCGTAGGCGACCTCAACAAGATCGTTCCCGAGCTCACCGAGTCCATCAAGAAGGCAATGGCTGAGAAATAATTTCCGCCACAGCTTATAAGCAAAACCAAAATCCGCACTCTCTTACGAGGGTGCGGATTTTTTGTGCCTATGTAGCCCCGCGGGCTATAAATTCCGAGGAAACTAAGTAAATTATAGCTCGGAGTAGGTGAAAGCGGTCCGGATTCAGGCTTCGGGGCTATAATTTCCGAGGAAATAAAATGAATTATAGCCTTTCGCCTTCAGAAGACACCTTGGATCTGGCGAAGGGCTAATAATTCTGAGGAAAAGCACAGAATATTAGCCGAAAGAAAGCAAAACTGGGCTTTAATTTCGAGAAAAGGCTAATAAAGGAAAGGTTTCTGAGGAATTATTAGCCCCGGACGAACGGAAGCGGGACTGAAACGCGAGAAAAGGCTAATAAAGGAAAGGTTTCTGAGGAGTTATTAGCCCCGGACATACAGAAGCGGGACTGAAACGCGGGAAAAGGCTAATAAAGGAAAGGCTTCTGAGGAATTATTAGCTCCCGACAAACTTAAGCCGGCCTAAAGTATCATAAAAGGCTAATAATTCTGAGGAAAAGCAAGAAATATTAGCCCGGGAGGCGGATTGGCCCGAAGCCCGTGAAGCAGATGGAGCTAAAGCCGAGGAAGCGGGAGGCACGTAAAGCCTCCGCCTTTATAAACAGTACATATCTTTTACAAATCTTTAAGTTGTTATATCGCTTCCATAAAAAGTATAATGAGTTCAAATTCATTATGCATTGGAGGGTGGAGAGATGTTTAACGAAGGTCTGGACAGAGACAGCATGGTTACCAAAGTAATGGGTATACTGTGCGGACTTGCGGCAATTGCGGGACTAGTGCTCAGCTTCTTATTCGGATGGCTGAATCTGGTAATTGCATTGGGTAACGGATTGCTGGCTTTTATCTGCTTTGTGGCGCATGACAGGGAAAGAGAGATCATTCTCGGTGCGGTAGGAGCCGTGCTTGCAGCGGAAGTTATCGGTCTTATCACCGGTGTACACACAACCACTTTGATCGTAAATACCCTGGTAAGCGTTGTGTGCTATGCAGCAATATTTCTCTATATCTTCGGAAACAATGTCACCAGAAACAGAGCCATGTGGTGTGGCGCGGTTCTTACGGTGGATGCCATTATAAAAATGGTCAGGCTTACTTCACTTCTTGAGCTGGTTGAAAGATCGGGTATTTATTCCGAAGTAGAGATATTTGTCACCAAGGCTGCGGTCTATGCCTCGGCAGTGGCCATTGTTCCTGCTTTTGTTTTAACTGTTCTTCTATTTACCGGAAACCTTAATTACGGAAATTGACGGGAGAAAAAATATGAGATACGACGTAGCGATAGTCGGCACAGGCCCTGCGGGACTGGAAGCCGCAATAACACTTAAGATCAGAAAAAAGAACATTATCGTCATCGGAAAAAAAGACGCAAGCTCCAAAGTGCGCAGCGCAGAGAGAATAGATAACTATCTCGGAATCCCTGCGGTAAGCGGAGACGATCTTGCAAAGAAGATGCTTGATCATGCGGAGTCCATGGGTGTTGAGATCACCGAAGGAAGAGTAAGCATGATCTATCCTTACGGAGAGTATTTTGCGATTCAGTGCGGAGAGGAGATACTTGAAGCAACTTCAGTCATTCTCTGCGCAGGCGTTGCTCCCGCAAAGACCATTCCCGGAGAGAGCGATTATCTCGGAAGGGGCGTAAGCTATTGTGCAACCTGCGATGCCGCAATGTATAAGGATAAGAAAGCGGTTGTGGTATCATACTCATCCGCATTTGAAGAGGAAGCTGAGTTCCTCAGAAAATATGCTTCCGAAGTTATCTATATTCCTGTTTATGATGCCGGCGACCTGAAAATCGAAGGAGTTGAAACCGTGAAAGCAAACCCTGTTGAGATCAAGGGTGCCATGAAGGCAAACACGCTTGTAACGGATAACGGCGAGATCCAGACCGACGGAATCTTCGTACTCCGAGATCAGATTGCCCCCTCATCCATGGTTCCCGGACTTGAGACCGAAGGCTCTGCGGTAAAGTGCGGACGTGATATGTCCACATCGATTCCCGGACTTTTTGCAGCGGGCGATATCACGGGAGCTCCCTATCAGCTTATCAAAGCATCCGGAGAAGGACTTACCGCGGCACTCAGCGCAGTATCATATTTGAGTAAAAAATAATAGTATCAGTTTTACATGTGATTTATGTAAACACATTAAAGGGACGTCTCGGGACGGTTTGTTTTGCGGAATGGCTTAAAAATCAGTATTTACCGCAGGATGAGCCGAAGGGGGCGTCCTTTTTACGTGGTGCTGCAGAGAGTCGTCTTACAAGCACTTTTTTGTCAATATGCACATTAAAATACAATAAAACATGTATGAAAGTGCTTACATAGACATACCGGATAGTGGGTATTTTAGTCAAAAAGCACAAAATTTTTTTACCATGTTTTATTTTTTATGTGCAGATGTAAAAAAAATGCTTTCAAAAGGTAAAGTTATTCCATTTACAGAAAACGGTCGTTTATTTACAATTTGTTCATAAAAAGGGAAATGGCGACAGAGGTCTGCTTTTATGAAAAGCCTTAAAACTCTTAAACTTGTACTTATCACTATGCTTGGAATTATGATGCTGGCCGGATGTTCCAAGGCATCCAAGCAGGAGTGGGCATATATACACGAGCCGTGCGTAACGATCCTTTCACTTTCCGACAACGGAAAAGCCGAATACAAAGGAACCAAATACACCTACACACTCGAGAACGATTATCTGACCCTCACTGATAAGGATGGAAACGAACTCGGAATGAGATTTGTTCCGGACGACGACAGGATGTTCCTGTACGAGCCCGCCGTCTACCAGTACACCGGAGAAGGAGAGCCTGACGGCATCATCGGATTCTGGCAGGAAGTTGACGGAAACCTCTCATTCGAATTTACCGACAAAGGTACTTTCAGGGAAGACTACTACTCACCCGGATATTACGTAGTAGACGAAGAGAACGGTGTGATACAGCTTATCTACAATGATATGTATCCCGATACCTTCATTTATTACCATCTGGACGGCAACATACTTACCGTTGAGTATCCCTGGCCCCTTGTTCCGACCGAGAAATGATCGGTCATCTGAATCGGATATTTCCGGGACATAAGTCTCTGAGATATAAATTATTTTTTCATAATCATTAAAGGAGGAAATTATGAAAAGAAAACTGTTGTCACTTGTAATGGCAGGAGCAATGGTACTTTCTCTCGCTGCTTGCGGAAATAACGCAGGAAGCACCGGAAGCACCGGAAGCACCGGATCTGATCCTGTCGGAACCACTGTTGAGCCCGGCGAGACCCCCAGTGATGAGGACATGGCTAGCCAGGACATCACTCTTAAGATGTGGTGTATCGCTACTGAGAGCGACTCCAACCGTCACTCTTATGAAGCAGCTATCGCTGACATGGCTGAGAAGTATCCCAACATCAAGCTTGATTGGGAAGCATTTGAGAACGAGTCTTACAAGACTAAGATCAAGGCTGCTGTTTCAGCAAACGAGATGCCTGACATCTTCTTCACTTGGTCATGCGCATTCCTTCAGGACTTCGTAGATGCAGGAAAGGTTTATTGCCTTGACAATGCATATCAGGAGTTCAAGGATGAGCTTCCCGAGTCTATGCTCGGAAACTCCACCTACGGTGGAAAGCACTACGGTGTTCCTCTTACCATGAACATCGTTGGTCTCTTCGCTAACATGGATCTCCTTAAGTCAGTTGGCTATGATGAGATTCCCGGAACTTACGAAGAGTTCATCGAGTGCTGCGACGCTCTTAAGGCTGCAGGAATCATCCCCTTCGGATGTGCAGGAAAAGAGACTTGGTGTGTAACCGAGTATCTTGAGTCCGTTATCGAGAAGTCTGTAGGTTATGAGACCCTTAACGACATCTTCCTCGGAAGAGCAACTTGGGACAACGCTGACGTTGCTGCAGCAGTTGATACCTTCCAGGGCCTTGTAAACAACGGATACTTCGATCCTAACGGAATCGCTCTTGGAAACGACGAAGTTAAGGCTAACTTCATGGATGGAAAGTATGCTTTCTACATGAACGGAACCTGGAACTGCGCTGACTTCGCTAACAACGAAGCATTCTTCCCCAAGGTAAAGGTTGCTGAGTTCCCTGTCATCAACGCTGACAAGGCTACTCTCGGACAGCTCATCGGCGGACCTTCCGACACTCTTGCAGTTGCTGCATCTTCTGAGAACGCAGAAGTAGCTGCTAAGTACTGCTTCGAGCTTGGAAAGCTCATCTGCCACTACGGCTATCTTGACGGCTGCGGACTTCCCGCTTGGACTCCTTACGGCGATACCTCAGCAGTTAACGGCCTTACCCAGTCTGTTGCAGAGATCTGCGGAAACGCTACCGGATACGTTCTCTTCGGAGACACCGCTATGAACGCAGACGATGCTAACACCTACCTTTCATACGTAGACCTTGTTTACGGATGTGAAGTCGATGGTCAGGGATTCATCGAAGGACTTGCCAACGACATAAGATAATTTAATCCCTGTTGTTACTTGTATAGACGTGCGGCCTTCTGCCTTGCAACAACCCCCTCGCGCCAGCGGAGGTCGCACGGATATACTATATTAATGTGAAGACGGATCCGAAAGGGTCCGAATTATTTTGGAAGGCTTAGCCAATGAAGAAGAAAGATATCGTAAACGGATTAGCGGTATTCCTGTTCCTATTACCTGCGCTGGCGCTGTTTATAGGAATACTGATCGCGCCTATCTTGAAGTCGGCGTACTACAGCTTTTTTGACTGGAACGGAATGGGCGATATGACATTCCTCGGTCTTGCTAATTACAAAGAATTATTCACCAGCAAAGCCATCGGATTCATGAAGGCACTCGGAAATGCCTGCATCCTGGCTGCTTTGTCGGTTTTTATACAGCTCCCTGTATCACTCGGACTTGCTCTTGTACTCGGAAGAGGCATCAAAGGAGAGAAACCTTTCCTTTCAATTTACTTCATGCCTGTTCTGATTTCGACTGTTGTTATCGGTCAGCTCTGGTTGAAGATTTATAACCCCGATTACGGTCTTCTTAATTCCGCACTCACCAAGCTCGGACTTGAGAATCTCTGCCACATCTGGCTCGGAGATAAAAAGACCGCACTTCTTTCGGTATTCGTTCCCACTCTGTGGCAGTACGTAGGTTACCACATGCTCCTTATGTATGCCGGCGTTAAGGGCGTTTCACCCGATCTCCGCGAGGCAGCAAGGATTGACGGTGCTACCGAAAGACAGGTTAACAGATATATCGTTATTCCCTCTATCAAGCCTATTATCAAGGTCAGCGTTATCTTCGCGGTAACCGGATCACTCAAATCCTTCGACCTTATCTACGTCCTTACCAACGGCGGACCTCTCCATGCTACGGAAGTTCCTTCAACCCGTATGATCGAGATGCTGTTCCAGCGTAACCGTTACGGTATGGGTTCGGCTATTGCGGTAATGATGATCATCCTCTGCTTCGCGTTCGCGCTTCTCATAAGCAGAGCGTTTAAGGAGGAAGATTGATATGGCAAATTATAATAAGTTTGACAAGGATGTATCATCCTCAAAGTTTAATGTTAAAAACATTTTCATGTATGTTATATTAATTATATGGGCGCTGGTAAACCTTTTCCCGGTTTACTGGATGTTCACCTTCTCACTCAAGACTAACGAGGAAATCTTCGGTAAGAACCTCATCGGTCTTCCCTGGGATTGGAGATGGTCTAACTATGCATCTGCATGGAAGACCGGTAACATGCCCAGATACTTCGTTAACTCTGTTATAGTATCTGCAGCTGCAATCGCTCTTGTTATCATCGCTTCGATGATGGCTACATATGCGATCACCCGTCTTAAGTGGAAACTCAGCGGACAGACGAATGCGTTCTTTATGCTCGGACTTACCATCCCCATTCACGCATCCATCGTTCCCGTATTCATCACTCTGAGAAACATGGGTATTCTCAACAGCCATTTCTCACTGATCTTCCCTTATGCGGCATTCTCACTTGCAATGGGTATCCTGATCTGTACCGGATTCATGGTAGAGATTCCCAAGGATATCGATGAAGCAGCATACATCGATGGTTGCGGACCTTTCAGAACATTCGGAGTAGTAATCGTACCTCTTATGAAGCCCGCGCTTGCTACCATCAGCATCTACACCTTCCTTCAGTGCTGGAACGAGCTGATGTTTGCTAACGTCTTCATAAGCGACAGTAAATTCAAAACCCTCCCCGTCGGTATCCAGGCTCTGTCCGGACAGTATACGACTGAGTGGGGTCCCATAGGTGCGGCACTTGTTATTGCTACCTTCCCTATGCTGATTGTTTATATCTTCATGAGCGGAAAGATTCAGGAAAGCTTCGTTGTTGGTGCCGTTAAGGGATGATCCTCTTATAAGGCGGTATTGACCAATGCGTATCGGCTCGCTGTCACGCAGACTTCGCTGGGTATTTTTCCTGGTAGTTGCGTTATTGACCATAGCTTTTCTGGTATCCACTCTTCTCATCATCAGAAGAGAGGAACAGGAGTCTGCGGTCAGAGAAGCAGAGAGCAAGCTTATCGGTTTATCCGGAAATATCTCTTCATCTATTGAGGGATATAAAGAATTATCCAAACTTATGATTATGGAGGAGCCTCTCGCTGCCTTCCTCAAAGAGGAAGACAGCGCAGAGGCTCTTAATCATGTTATAGATGCAAAATACAGCATCCAGAGAATCCTCAATGTAACCGATGGCGTGGATGCGGTTTACGCATTCAGAACCGACGGTATATATGCCTGTACCAAAAGAGGCGTATTCGTACTTAATGACGAAAACTACGTAGAGGATCTTTGGCCCAAGGCAGTTCTGTCACTTGGCGGAAGAGCAATAGAATATGCAAACGGAAACGGCGCGGTCAGAAAGATAAACAATTCTCCGTTTATCTCGATTGAACGTGCCTTTTATGATATGAATACCCAGGATCGGACAGGTTATCTGATGCTCCTTATATCCGGTAAGGTTATAGATCAGGCGCTTGATACCCTTCCCGATAGTGATATCTGTGTTGTGGGTCTGGACGGAACATATCTGTCCGGAGATAAAAACCTTGCGAGGGTTTATGACAGGACTCTTGCCAATTCAACCGTAACCCATAAACCTTATATCTATCGCGGCCAGAGAGTGATGGTTTCCGGAGTCAGAGTAAGCGATACTCCCATTATCATCATCAGCTGCATTCCTCTTGAAGGAAAGTCGCTTCCGGGAAGAACCCTTGGCGTACTTATCTTCCTCATGGCAGCAATGATCGCAGGACTCTTCGCACTGGGAAGATTCGTATCCGTAAATATCACCAAACCCATAAACCGCCTTACGAAGGCAATGAATATCGGAGAGAGCGAAAAAGAGCTTGTCCCCATAAGTGACCGCATGCCTGATAATGAGATAGGACTTCTCAAGGATTCCTACAATTCCATGGTCATCAGGATCAGGGATCTGATACAGGAACTTATTACGAAGGAACAGACCATTCAGAGAGCTGAGATGAGAGTCCTTCAGGAGCAGATAAAACCTCATTTCCTGTATAATTCCATAGGCATGATAAGTGCTCTGGCACTCAGAAACGGCGCAGGTGATGTGAGCTCCGCACTGGAAACTCTCGGAAGATTCTACAGAAACTTTCTTAGTAAGGGTGACAGGGAAATTACTCTTGAAAGAGAAGTCCTTATAGTAAGAGACTATCTTGCGCTCCAGAAGCTCAGATACGGTGAGGTTATCCGGGATGAGTACGACGTCAAGGATGAGTGTTTAAAGTGCTATATTCCCAAACTGATCCTCCAGCCTCTTGTCGAAAACAGTATTTATCACGGTATCAGGCTTAAGGGAGAGGAGGGAATCATCAGGATTTCCGCAACCATCGAAGACGATAATATGCTTCACCTGGTTGTATATGACACCGGTGTCGGCATGGATAAAGAAATTGCCGAAAATATCATGTCCGGTAAGAAGAATGTATCACCCGATGAAGAGAGTTTCGGACTGTGGGGAACCATAGAAAGATTGAGATATTACTTCAATCGTGATAATGTTGTAAAGATTGATAGTGAAGAGGGAGAATTTACCAGAATTGAATTCATTGTCCCTGCTATGACCGTACCTAAAGCGGAGGAGGATAGATAATGTACAATGTAATGCTGATTGATGACGAAGCCTCCGCAAGGAAGCTCATGAAAGACTCCATCGACTGGGAGAGCCTTGACATGTGCGTTGCGGGCGAAGCGGAAAGCGGCATCGAGGCCATCAATACCATCGATGACATAAAGCCCGATATCGCCTTCGTCGACATATCTATGCCCTTCATGGACGGTATCAAATTTTCGGAAATCGCAACCGAAAGATATCCGGATCTGATCATTATTATCATGACCGCCTTCGACAAGTTCGAATATGCAAGAAAGTGCGTAAGCCTCTCTATTTTTGAATATATGCTGAAACCCATGGTAAGGTCCGAGGTCATGGAAACTCTTAAGAAAGCAAAGGCACGCCTCGACGAAAGAGGCCCCGTGCAGTGGGGAGCATCGGAAAGCTCGGAGGAACAGCTCTCCGCAACCGAAGCTGTTATGAAGTATATTCAGGAAAATTATACGGATTCAACGCTTAACCTGACATCCGTGGCTCAGGCCTTCGGTTTTTCGTCCAGCTACTTAAGCAGAAAGTTTAAATCGGAAACCGGCAAGGGATTTGCGCAATATCTGACACAGGTCAGGATGGAAAATGCGATGAAACTTGCGGGTCCTGATGTTAAGATGTTCACTATATCAGCTAAGGTGGGCATTCCCGATCCCAATTATTTCGGAAGATGCTTCAAGAAATATACGGGCAAAAGCTATTCGGAATATGCCCAGGGTTCGTCCGAAAACTGATTTTATGATAAAATGCAAAGGATGCGCACACGGCGCACCGAGTGTAAGGGTTGAAACGGAGTAAAAAAATGAACGATATGATCGAAATCAGATGGCACGGCCGCGGAGGTCAGGGTGCCAAAACCGCAAGCCAGCTCCTTGCTGATGCGGCTTTCATGTCCGGAAAGTACGTACAGTCTTTCCCGGAGTACGGTCCCGAGAGATCAGGAGCCCCCATTACGGCTTACAACAGAATCTCGGAGGAAAGATGCCCCATTCATTCCAATATCTATGACCCGGATTACGTTGCGGTTGTTGACGAGACACTTCTCGAAAGCGTTGACGTAACTGCGGGATTATCCGAAAGCGGAGCCATTATAATCAATTCCGCAAAAAGCCCCGAGGAATTAATACCTCTTCTTAAGGGATATAAGGGAAGAGTCTGCACCATCGATGCAAAAGCCATTTCCCTTGCTTATCTCGGAAAATATTTCCCCAACACCCCCATGCTTGCAGCGGTTGTCGAAGTAAGCAAATGCGTGGACAAAGAGCAGTTTCTTAAGGATATGGAGAGCTCTTACAGACATAAATTCGCGAAAAAACCCCAGCTCGTCGAAGGTAACCTTCAGTGCCTCAGAGCTGCCATGAAGGAAGTGAGGGGATAAGATGGGACTTAAAGCAGAAGAGATAAATGAACATATAGCATGGCAGGATGTGACCGTAGGCTGCGAGATCTATGAGCCCGGTACCAGCCGCCTGACCAAGACCGGAGAGTGGAGAAGCAAGACTCCGGAGTGGATCGAAGAGAAGTGCAAGCAGTGCCTTCTGTGTGCACCTTTCTGTCCCGATGCCTCTATTCCCGTATGTGAGGGCAAAAGAGGAGAATTTGATTACGATCACTGCAAGGGATGCGGAATCTGCATAAAGGCTTGTCCTTTCCAGGCTATCCGCTGGAAGGAGGAGAACTGATGAGCATCAGAGAGAGATTATCGGGTAACGAAGCTATCGCAACCGCGATGAGACAGATCAATCCCGATGTATTTGCAATGTTCCCCATAACTCCTTCAACCGAGATTCCTCAGTATTTTGCACAGTATGTTGCTGACGGCAAGGTTGATACCGAGTTCATCTGCGTTGAGAGTGAGCATTCATCACTTTCCGCATGTCTGGGCGCAGAGGCTGCAGGCTGCAGAGCGGTTACCGCAACTTCTTCAGCCGGTCTTTCATTCATGAACGAGGTTTTGTATGTTGCGGCTTCTTCAAGACTTCCCGTAGTCTTAGCCGTTGCGTGCCGTGCACTTACCGGCCCCATCAACATCAACCACGACTATTCCGATTCCATGGCAGAGCGTGATTCCGGATTCATCCAGATCTACGCAGAGAACAACCAGGAAGTATATGATAACTATCTTCAGGCACACCGCATTGCGGAGCATCCCGATGTAAGACTTCCCCTCATGATCTGTGAGGACGGATTCATTACTTCGCATGCAATCGAGAACATCGAGCTTGAAGAGGACGATAAGGTTAAGGCATTCGTAGGAGAATATCATCCCGAGAACTATCTTCTTAAGGAAGAGAATCCTCTTGCCGTAGGCCCTTACGGTATCAGTGCTTACTATATGGAAGCGCGTGTTGCACAGGCTCACGCAATGATGAATGCAAAACAGGTCATCTTGGATGTTGCTGCAGACTTCGAGAAGACTTTCGGAAGAAAGTACGGACTTATCGAAGAGTACAAGATGGAAGATGCCGAGCTTGCCATGGTCATCATGGGATCTTCTGCCGGAACCGCAAAGGCTGCTGTTGATGAACTCAGAAACGCAGGCGTAAAGGCCGGACTTATCAAGGTAAGAGTCTTCAGACCTTTCCCCGGCGAAGAGATTGCAAACGCTCTTAAGAACTGCAAGGCAGTTGCCATCATGGATAAGTCGGAGGGCTTCTCCGGATGCGGCGGTCCTCTTTATGCGGAGGTTTCCGGTGCCTGCTACAATTTGAAAACCAGACCTCTTATGGTTGATATAGTATTCGGTCTCGGCGGAAGAGATTTTACCGTGGAATCCGCTAAGAGTGTGTATGACAGACTTTCGAAGATTGCCGAAACCGGCGAAACGGGAGCTATTTATACACACATGGGTCAGCGTGAGAGGTAATCGAAATGGCATATAATCTTAAAGAGGAAATGAATAAAAAAGAACGCTTCAACGCAGGACACAGACTCTGTGCCGGCTGCGGAGCGGGAATCGTCTGCAGAGCCATGATGAGGGCAGTGGACGAAAATGACAAGGCTGTCATTTGTAATGCTACCGGATGTCTTGAGGTTTCATCCTTCCAGTATCCCTATACCGCATGGGACGATTCATACATCCACACCGCATTCGAAAATGCTTCTTCAACCGCATCGGGCGTATGTGCTGCAGTAGAAGTAATGAAGAGAAAGGGTAAGATAAATCCCGATACCAATTACAAGGTGCTTGTAATCGGCGGAGACGGCGGAACCTATGATATCGGATTCCAGTCACTTTCCGGTGCACTCGAAAGAGGACACGATCTTACCTATTTTTGCTACGACAATAATGCATATATGAATACCGGAACCCAGAGGTCTTCCGCTACTCCCAGATTCGCTGCTGCAACCACTACTCCCGCAGGCGTCGAATCCGTAGGTAAGAAGCAGGAGCAGAAAGACCTTACCCAGATCGTTGTGGCACACGGCGTTCACTATGCCGCTCAGACAACTCTTTTCGGAAACATGAAGGATTTCCATGAGAAGGCACACAGGGCTATTTACACTGAAGGCCCTACTTTTGTAAACGTACTTACTCCCTGCCCCAGAGGATGGAATTATCCTACCGAAGATCTCCTTGCCATCTGCAAGGCAGCAATCGATACATGTGTATGGCCCATCTATGAAGTTGTTGACGGAGAGTACAGACTTACATATGAGCCTAAGAAGAAACTTCCCGTTGAGGAGTTCATGAAGCTTCAGGGCAGATTCGCACACTGCTTCAAGCAGGGCAACGAGTGGACCATCGAAGCTGCTCAGAAGTATGTAGATAAGAAGTGGGAAGATCTTCTCGCAAAGTGTAAGTAAAGTGCAATTGCCCAAAGGAACCGCCCCGAGCGGACCCGGCTTATGGAGGTACATATATGTCGAAACAATTATTCAGTAACGATCATATTATTTCATGGCTTAAGTATTTCTCCGAAAATACTGATATCGATCTCGAGCATGTAAAGATCCTCGATATCACCAGAAAAAATAAAAACCTCATCCCCACCGTAGAGGCACATCGCTGCACTCTTGTTTTTACCGAAGCGGGAGATAACGATATTTTCTATCGCATGTGGAGCGTAGGCCTCGGCGAGTGCGAGGTTATCTATAATGAAGGAAGCGAGCCTACCGGCGAGATCAAGAGAAAGCAGCTTGCGGATATGATCGACCGCGGCATCAATGCCAGCGCCGGAATGGTCGTCCTTAATCCCAATGCAAGAAGCACCATCAAGTTCGGTATGGACAACAAGAACTTTGCATCGGGTTCCGTAAGATACGTAGGAAGCGAGATCCGTTCCGTTATTCTGTCCAAGATGCAGATTGCGGAAAATAAAAACTTCTGCGTTATCTCCGGTGAGTCTATCGCCGTCGAGACCGCAATGATCTGCGGAGAAGGTTCCGTTATCGCGGTTGAGTACAAAGAAAGCGACAGAGAGACCCTTGAGGATAACGTAGGAAAGTTCGGCCTTAAGAACATTACCATCGTAGACCATGTGGATGCCAAGACCTTCAAGGATCTTCCCGTGCCCGATACCACCATGCTGGTTGCATCTGCAAGCATGGAGCAGGAGATCACCTATCTGACAAGCCTTAATCCCAACATGGAATTCGTCATCTATACCCTTGATTTCAGGGTTGCCGCTTCCATGCGCGACATCCTGGGAAGATTCGGAATGACCGATGTCAGCATCATCCAGATTAGCGTGTCAAAGCTCAATTCCAAGAATCTGTTCGAAAGCCAGCCCTCACCCTGGATCATCACCGCAAGGGCGGGAGAGTAAGGGTATTTATTTTTTCGAAGATTAGTGATAAAGTATTTTATTATTTTTGCTAATTTACACGGAGGACTCCATGAGCCAAATTATCATTCCTGAGGGTTATAAGTCACCGCTTAACCTTCATGACACACAGGTAGCCATCAAAACAGTAAAGGATTATTTCCAGGCGAGACTTTCCGAGAGACTCAATCTCCAGAGAGTATCCGCTCCCCTATTCGTAACACCTGAGTCGGGTTTGAATGATAATCTCAACGGTGTCGAGCATCCCGTAGAATTCACCATCAGCAACGAGGGCGGAAGAAAGGCTGAAGTTGTTCAGTCACTCGCTAAGTGGAAGAGATACGCACTCGCAAAATACGGCTTTGAAGTTGATGAAGGTCTCTATACCGACATGAACGCCATCAGAGCCGATGAAGATCCCGACAACATCCACTCCGTATTCGTAGATCAGTGGGACTGGGAGAAGATCATCCTTAAGGCTGACAGGAATTTCACCACTCTCAAAGATACCGTACTTGATGTATATGCGGCTCTCCGCAAAACAGAGAAGTACATGGCAATCCAGTACGATTACATCGAGGAAATCCTTCCTCACGATATCTTCTTTATCACCACTCAGGAGCTTGAGGATATGTATCCCGACAAGACTCCCAAGGAAAGAGAATATCTGATCACCAAAGAAAAAGGTGCTGTCTGCCTCATGCAGATCGGCGACAAGCTTAAGTCCGGAAAAGAGCACGATTTCAGAGCTCCCGACTATGATGACTGGGCACTTAACTGTGACATCTTCGTATACTATCCCGTTCTCGATATCGCGCTTGAACTTTCAAGCATGGGTATCAGAGTTGACGAAGATTCCATCAAGACTCAGCTCGATAAAGCAGGATGCCCCGAAAGAGCACAGCTTCCTTTCCAGAAAGCGATCATTGACGGCAAGCTTCCTTACACCATCGGAGGAGGAATCGGACAGTCAAGAATCTGTATGTTCTTCCTCAGAAAAGCTCACATCGGAGAGGTTCAGTCATCCATCTGGCCCGAAGAAGATGTGGCAAAGGCAACGGCAGCGGGCGTTAAGCTTCTTTAATACGAAATGTAACAGGACCGGTAAAAACAAACCGGTCCTGTTTTATGTGTTTTTCTGCGAGAGGTGGGTTATTTTGAAGAAAAGTAAGATTACGGCATTTATCATGAGCTGCATCGTGACCGCATCACTTATGACATTTACGGGATGCGGCGGAGAAAACGCAGCCGGTTCGGGCGGATCCAATGGGAACGGAAACGATCCGGCTTATTCAGGGATTACCGATGGGGAGCTCCCTGAGGATGATTATTGCCTTTTCGGCTGGACCCTCAGTGAGTCCTGGGAAAATTATTACGGTGCCTACAGGAGCTTTAAGAACTTCTTCAATTACGATATCGATTATGATAATGTGCTCACCTGGAATGCACTTGAGGATATCGATGAATCAAGCACTGAGTACAGGGATGATAATACTGTTATATTTGAAACCAAAGGTCCGGACGGAAACCCGGTCAGATTCTGGGGATATGATATAACCGTCGGTGAAGATGAGATAGTTTTTCATGAAAACGGAGTTATTATCAGCCTTGACAGCATAGGCAGAATCTTCAGTGCGGACCCCATCGTATCCTCTCCCGGAAATGAGGAGAACTGGCTGACTACTTTCGGTGGTTATGATGTGGAATTCAACATGAATCCCGATTCTCCGGAAAACATGGTCTATACTGTCGGATACGGACGCTACACCAGAGATTACATGATCGATCCTACGGAATTTCCGGATTATGCTTTATTGGACTTTCAGCCTAATTTTGTAGGCGTGGGATGTGATGTGCCCTGTGACGGTTCTCAGGGGTCTGCATTTAAGGACGATGTCGTTCTCTCGGATATATACGTGATATATGAGGAGGACGATGAACCTACAAGATTCAGAGAGGTTTTTCTGGATCCGGATTTTTACGGATACTACCTTGAAGGCGAAAGATATGATGCGGGCCGCGAAACCTATGACCCGAACAATCATATTTATGACTTTTATCTGTGGGCTATGCCCGATCTTAAGCACGAAAAGTATCCCTTCACCGTAGAGCAGATGATGAATTCCGCAATGGCCGGGACTGCTGCTTATATCTGCAATATTTCCGAAGGCAATCTTTTTGAGATTGAAGGCATCAGAGGAAGCGATAACACCATCAGAGACAGGTTTAACACTAACCTTAACGCAGGTGATGCCATCGTTGTTTCACTCGGGGAGCAGACCTTTGACGTAAAGCCCGAGATAGTTCCTCTGTATACTACCGCCCGGACCATGCACGATCTCGTACCCTATGCATTCCCTGAAGCTAATGGGGACCTTAAGGTACTGGCAATTCCCATTGCATGGCAGGATGAACCTCAGAATTCCACGGATGATGATCTGGACGAGTACAGGTCGTATCTCGGAAGAGTTGAGGATGAAAGCGGAAACGTTACGGATTATACATCGGGTCTTTCCGAAGGACTGTTCTCACTGAGCGATTATTTTGACCGGGTTTCATACGGCAATCTTTCGATCACTACCTTCATGACCGACTGGTACAGAGCTCCTTATGATTTTGCGGAGCACAGAGAACAAAATGTGGATACGGAATTCTTTAATGAAGTTCTGGACTGGATGTATGAAACTTACCCGGACATGGATTTCGGATCCTTCGACAAAGACGATAACGGATATTTTGATGCGGTTGTATTTCTGAATTCAGGTTCGCCCAATGCGGATGGATCGTTTTTCATCATATCCTTTGAAGGTGCGATCTGTTACAGGACAACTTACGGAAGCGAATATGCCGGAACTGTCGAAAGGCCGTCCGTCAACGGTGCCGTTACGATCAACAGTTATCTGTTCGAGGATAATACACTGATTCACGAGTTCGGTCATATGCTCGGACTTATAGATTATTATGATGTTACATATTCGGGAATAGATGCTGTGGGCGGATATGATATGCAGGACTCCAATTGCGGCGATTGGAATGCATATTCAAAATATTCCGTAGGCTGGATCGAACCGACCATAATTCAGGGACTGGGTACCGGTGAAGCCGTGGATGTTGAGATCGGTGTCATGGGAGAGACCGGTGATATGATCGCCATACCTGCGGCCGGAAGTACAATGGATGATCCTTTTTCGGAATATATCATGGTGGATCTGTTCGACGATTCCGGAGTTAATTCCTACAGCGCTCATGACGGGGTATACGACATCGGCGGTGAACCCGGAGTCCGCATATATCACGTTGATGCAAGAATGGAATACAGAGATTACGTATCCTATGAAGCACCTGATCTGGAGCCTTGTCCCATAGGAACGATCCATTTCCCCAATGCATACAGCGAGAATGGTTTTTATAATATCGAACTGATACAAAGAGGTGCGGTCAATACCTTCACCACGCTCGGCAGCCCGCGAACATATGTGACGGATGAAGATTTCTTCAAGGCGGGAGATGTATTTACGACCGATAAATACAAGGCGTTTTTCTTTGAAGGTAATTTCGATGACGGCAGTGACTTCGGCTATTCCATAGAGGTTGTCAGCATTACCGGCTCGGGCGCGGATGCAAAGGCGGTCATCAGGATCACAAGATTATAATTTGCTTAAGAGGGTTCTCGCAAAGGAGCCCTCTTTTTGTATGGGAAAAAATGCATTACAAAAACCCTTAATGTGATACAATGTCCTCGGATGCAATAGTGCATCGGGTTGCGTCGCATCTCATGCGAAAAGAGAGCGGCAGCAAAGGAGGCAATATGAATACACAAAAAAAGACCAACACTATCGTCGGACTCGGACTTTTAACTGCGATCGTCATCGTACTTCAGGCACTTGCACTTACGGTTCGTTTCGGAGTGTTCACTATCACGCTTGTACTTGCACCAATCATCGTAGGCGCTGCGCTTTACGGCTGGTGGGCAGGAGCATGGCTCGGATTCGTATTCGGCGTAGTTGTATTGTGTACTGATGCTCAGGCGTTCCTTGCGGTTAACGTTCCCGGAACAGTCATCACCTGTATCATGAAGGGTATGTGTGCCGGAATCGCAGCGGGAATCATCTACAATCTGGTTTCTTCCAAGAACAGATTCATTGCTGTAATACTTGCCGGAATCGCTGCACCTGTTACCAACACCGGACTTTTCCTTCTCGGATGTGTACTCTTTTTCATGGATACCATCAATGAGTGGGCAGTTGCATCGGGCTTCCCCAGTGCAGGAAATTTCCTGATCTTCGGAATGGTCGGAGCAAACTTCTTCGTAGAGCTCATCATCAATCTTGCGCTCTCCACCGCAATCGTTCAAATCATCGGAATCGCGAAGAAATCCAATGTAGCATAACTATGCGGGCATGGCTTTATAGCCGTGCCCTTTTTATTTACGGGAGGTAAACTACATGATACTTGCGTTTGATGTAGGAAATACAAATATCGTCATGGGTGTTCTGGATGAGGAGAAGACTTATTTTCTCACGAGATTTGCAACAGATCATGCCAAGACCGAAGCGGAATATGCGGTTCTCGTAAAGAACATTCTCGAGATCAAGGGAGTTGCTCTTGATGAGATCAAAGGCGGAATCATATCTTCCGTTGTTCCTCCCATGAATGACATACTGGGTGCGGTGATCAGACTTCTTACGGGTCACAATGCACTTATCGTAGGGCCCGGACTTAAGACAGGTCTTAACATAGCCGTGGGCGATCCTTCGGAAGTAGGTGCCGATCTTGTGGTCGGAGCAGTCGCAGCTATCGCAAAATACGAAGCTCCCATGCTGATCATGGATCTCGGAACCGCAACCACCATAACCGCCATCGGCAAAAACAAAGAGTTCCTGGGCGTTATCATTTACCCCGGCGTTAAGGTCTCTTATGATGCACTGGTTGGAAGAACCGCACTCCTTTCCAGCATTTCCTATGATGTTCCCGAGAAGGTTATCGGAACCAACACCAGAGACTGTATGCAGTCCGGACTTATCTACGGAAATGCGGCCATGCTGGACGGACTGATCGACAGATGCGAGAAGGAGATGGGAGGAGTCAAGTCACTCATTGCGACCGGCGGACTTTCATCCAGGATCACACCTTACTGCACCCATGATATTATTTTCGATGACGATCTTCTGATCGACGGACTGAGGATCATTTACTACAAGAACGTTAAGGGTAAGAAAAAATAATATGGATACCATAATGGACGGGATTCCGGTAAAAGTTATATATTCTCGCAGGAAGAGCCTGTCCATGAAGTTTGACAAGACGGGTACACTTATAGTGAACGCACCGACCCACGTATCGGAGGGGGAGGTGCGTTCTTTTATGCGAGAGCATACAAGATGGATCAGGCTTAATTACGTGAAGGCTCTGAATATGGCGGAGAATCTGAAAGCCCATGAGTTCAAAGGCGGCGGAAAACTGCTGTATCTGGGAAAAGAATACGGGATCAGAATTTCCGGAAGAGGAAGAATTGTTAAGGGGCAGGATGAGTTTATTTTTCCGGAAGGCGCAGATGAAGCATCTTACGAAAGATGGCTGAAAGCAAGGGCTAAGGAATATCTTCCCGTAAGGCTTACTTACAGGGCTTATGAAATGGGAATCACCTACAGGGAACTCAGGATATCGGGTGCAAAGTCGAAGTGGGGATCTTGCTCCGAGACGGGTAAGATCACTTTATCCTGGAGACTTATGATGTGTCCTCCCGAATCAATTGAGTATGTTCTGATCCATGAGCTGTGTCACAGAATTCATATGGATCATTCAAAGGCGTTCTGGGCAGAAGTTGAAAGCATGATGCCGGATTATAAGAAGCATAAAAAGTGGCTGGATGACCACGGGTATCTGATGGAGTAGGTGACAGTGGGGACGCTACGGTTTTGTCATCAGAATTCGATGACAAAACCGTAGCGTCCCCACTGTCACCTAAGCATGTTAATAGGCGCCACCCGATAAAACTTTCATCGAATGGCGCCCCTAGTAGATGGGTTCCTCAATATCCATTGGCGGATACCTCCTGTATTATATTTTCTCCATCGGCTCCCGGTATCGTCTCTTCTGAAATCGCTTCATTCTTCGTACGACCTGTTCGTCCGAATGCATATATAAACGGTGCAGTCTGCGTTCATAGGACGATATGCATATATGCTTGTGTCGTGTTTTCACTCTTTCCGAGATCTTATCCGGTTGCTCCGGGTTTTAGTGGTTTATATATCAGCTAGTACATTGGTCCACCCTCCAAAGACTGTTTACGGGTTACTTCTCAGTGTCCCATCGGACCGTCCTCCTTTTCTAAAAGTCAGATGAGATTTTGTTTTTGTTTTCATCCGCTTTTGTTTTATGTGCCTATAATAATCTAAATATTTCACCTTGTCAACACCTTTTTCTAAAAATATTTTTAAAATCCCTAAATAATTTCGATAACGTTTAAGTAATTGATAAAATATTCTGACAATTCAAGTCGGAAAACGCAGGGTGACAGTGGGGACGCTACAGTTTTGTCATCAGAATTCGGTGACAAAACTGTAGCGTCCCCACTGTCACCCGCGCGGCCTCAAAACCCCCTAAAAATGTCGACTTTTACGGCATTTTCTGTTATTCTTATGGTTGGGTTTTAATGAAGATTTTTAAGTGAAAGGGAATTAAAAAATGTACATTACATGTCTTGACCTTGAGGGAGTCCTCGTACCCGAAATCTGGATCGCATTTTCCGAAAAGACCGGTATTCCGGAGCTCAGGAGGACCACAAGGGATGAGCCTGATTATGATAAGCTCATGAACTTCAGAATCGGAATCTTAAAAGAGCACGGACTGGGACTTAAGGAGATCCAGGAGACCATCGCTACCCTCGATCCTCTTCCCGGCGCTAAGGAGTTCCTCGACGAACTCAGAAGCAGGACCCAGGTCCTGATCCTCAGCGATACGTTTGAGCAGTTTGCAGCTCCTCTTATGAAGAAGCTGGGAATGCCCACCATCATGTGCAACACCCTTGAGGTTGCGGATAACGGTGAGATCACCGGATATCAGATGAGATGCGACAAGTCCAAGCTCACAACCGTTAAGGCACTTCAGTCAATCGGTTATGAGACCATCGCAAGCGGAGACTCTTTCAACGATCTGGGAATGATCGAAGCTTCCAAGGCAGGTTTCCTTTTCAGGACCACCGAGCAGCTTAAGAAAGACTATCCTCAGTATCCCGCATTCGAAGAGTACGACGAGCTTCTCAATGCAATTACCGACGTAATGAAGGATTGATGACCAATTACAAGCTGATAATAAGATATGACGGCACCGCATACCGCGGCTGGGAGCATCAGCCGGGAGAAGAGAAGACTATCCAGGGCAAGATGGAGACCGCGGTTATCAGGATGCTGAACCCCTCGGGAGAAGGAAACGGCGACAGCCTGGGATCCTTCGAAGGAGATATCCCGGATATCATCTCTGCGGGAAGAACGGACGGCGGCGTTCACGCTCTTGCCATGTGCGCCAATGTAAGACTTGAAACGACTCTTTCCTGCACTGAGATTAGAGACGGTATCAACAGAAATCTTCCCGATGACATCTGTGTCACTGATGTGACCGTAGCGGGCGACAGATTCCACGCCAGGTATAACGCCAAAGGCAAGACCTACAGATATACCTGCTATGCCGGAGAGCTTAAGCCTGTATTTGACAGAAGATTTTGTTATGAGCTTGGAAAGGTTCCCGATATCGAGGCCATGAAGAAAGCGGCTTCTTACATTATCGGAGAGCACGACTTTACTTCTTTTTGCGGGAACCCGCGAATGAAGAAATCCTGTGTCAGAAACGTGGATTCGATAGAGATCGAATACAAGGATGAATATCTGACATTTACCTATCACGGAAACGGCTTCCTCCAGTACATGGTAAGGATCATGACCGGAACCCTTCTCGAAGTGGGACAGGGTAAGAGAACTCCCGAATCCGTTGCAGAGCTTTTTGAGACCTTGGACAGAAGTAAGGCAGGTTTTACGGCACCCGCAAGGGGCCTGGCACTTGTAAAGGTTGATTACTGATCTTCGGAAGGTACTTTATGTCTGAAAAGGTATTGTACATAAGAGCAGATATGAACCCGCAGATCTCCGTGGGACATGTGATGAGGTGCCTGTCGGTCGCGGACTCCGCCAAAGCACGCGGCGTTAAAACTATTTTCATTGCCGCGGATGATGAGCCCGCATCTCTGATAAAAGAAAGAGGACACGAACTCATCGTGCTGGGAACCGACTGGCGGAATATGGAGTCGGAGCTTCCGGCGCTGGAGAAGATCATTGAAGATAATAAGATCGACAGGATCTTAATAGATTCCTATCAGGTTACGGATGCGTATTTGAGAAGAGTAAACGAACTGGCTAAGGTTTTTTATCTGGATGACGTCAATGCTTTTCCCTATCCCGTGTATGCCGTGATCAATTATTCGAATCACGCCGATGAATCAACCTACCCGGTAAGATATCCCGGGACAAAGTTCTACCTCGGATGCGGATATGCGCCTTTAAGAGAAGCGTTCAAGAATCCTCATCAGAAGAAAATAAACCGTACGGTCAAAAACATACTTGTCATGTCGGGCGGTTCGGATCCCTTCGATATGCTTCCCAAGATACTTGAAGCAATACCTCTCGATAAGTACGAGACCGTAAATGCAATATGCGGCAATTTCAACGACAGGCTTGATAGCTTGAAAGTAAAATTTGCCGCCCATCCTTCCGTACATATCCTTCCCAGAGTGGAGAGGATATGGCGTTATTACGAAGAAGCGGATGTTGCCATATCCGCAGGCGGAAGTACACTTTATGAATTGTCATCGATGGGAGTTCCCACGATAACGTATTCTTTTGTAGATAATCAGATACCCAATGTCAGGGCGTTCGATCTTGACGGGATGATGCCTTATGCGGGAGACGCAAGAGGCGGAAACGTCCCGGGCCGTGTTGCAAAGCTTCTTGAAGAAATGGATGACGCAGCTGTCAGAAATGAAAACTCGAGAAGACTGCAGAGACTTATAGACGGACACGGTGCAGACCGAATGGTGGATGTATTATGCGAAAGACCTTAAGCAAATTAAATAAGATCCTTTCCGGAAAACAAAAAAAGCACATGGCGCTTCTTACCGTCATGATGATCATCGGCGCACTCATTCAGACAGCCGGTGTCGGAATGCTGGTATCCGTCGTTAACATCGTCATCGATCAGGAAAAGAGTGCGAACTCATCCGTAGCTCTTCTTTTCTATGATATCATCGGCAAAACACCCGAAGACGGATACAGGATATTCCAGTATTTCGTGATGTCACTTATGATCTTTGTTTTCATAGTAAAGAATCTGTATCTCTATATTCAGCAGAAAGCAATGTATGCTTTCGTCTACAGAAATCAGTTCTCCACATCCGAACGCATGATGAGAAATTTCGTACGCAAGGATTATGAGTATTATCTAAATGCAGACACAGCGGTTGTCCAAAGATCCATTACCTCGGACGTTAACAATATGTACGCCCTTATACTTGCGATCCTTCAGCTTATCTCAGACGGATTCGTATCCCTGTGCGTGTGCGTATTCTGTCTTGCGCAGAGCGGGCTTATGACGGTGATCCTTGCTGCGGTACTCATCATACTTCTCTGGATCATCAAGAAAGTCTTAAAACCCATCATGTATAAAGCAGGCAAGGATAACCAGGATTTCTACAGCGGACTTTTCAAATGGATCTCACAGAGCGTTATGGGTATCAAGGAAGTTAAGATATTCGGACGCGAGAAATATTTTGTGGACAGCTATAACGAATGCGGTAACGGATATGTAAATGCCGTGCAGAAGTATTCGCTTTACAACAGCATTCCCAAGCTCCTCATCGAAGCGGTGTGCGTAGGCGTAATGATGATCTACATGATCGTCATGATCGCAATCGGCAAAGCGCCCGAAGATCTGATGACAGACTTTGCAACACTTGCGGCTGCGGCACTTGTTCTTCTCCCTGCCGTAAACCGCATTAACAATCAGATCAATTCCATGGCTTATTTCGAGCCCTTCCTGATGAATGTCAGCGATAATCTTCAGGACGATATCGACGATAAGAACACGGATATGACTTTTGCGGAAAATGTTGAGAAGCTTACCCTTGATAAGTCAATCACCTTTGAAGGCATTACATATTCTTATCCCAATTCCGAGGTTAAGATCCTGGACAAAGCGGACTTTGAAATCCCCATCGGATCCAGCATCGGTATCGTGGGAGCAACAGGCGCCGGCAAGAGTACACTCGTCGATATCCTTCTCGGACTCTTAAAGCCGCAGGAAGGAATCATAAAAGCCGACGGAATCGACATCAGGGATAACTACAGAAGCTTTCTTAAAAATGTGGGTTACATTCCCCAGATGATCTTCATGCTGGACGACACCATCAGAAACAATGTGGCATTCGGAATCCCCGCATCGGAGCAGAGCGAAGAGCGCATATGGGAAGCGCTAAAAGAAGCCGCACTGGATGATTTCGTAAGAGGACTTCCCGACGGACTTGATACGGGAATAGGCGAGCGCGGTATCAGAATATCAGGCGGGCAGCGCCAGAGGATCGGTATCGCAAGAGCACTTTATTCGGATCCCGAAGTTCTGATACTGGATGAAGCAACCTCTGCGCTTGATAATGAAACCGAGAGCCTGATCATGGAATCCATTAACAGATTCATGGGCAGAAAAACTCTCGTGATAATCGCTCACAGACTTCAGACCATCGAAAAGTGTGACATGGTATTCAGAGTCGGTGACGGACGCATTGTAAGAGAAAGATGAAGAAAAAGATCATCCCCAATTTGATATATGCGGTCTGCGCGGTTATCTTCGAAATCACCATGGTCATGACGGACGTATGGTATGAGAACAGAAACCTTCCGGAAAAAGAAGGGACTTCCGTAGTAATCTTCGGAGACAGCGTGATTGCCTATGCTCAGGATGACACAAGTGTTGCATCTTTCCTGGCAAGAGAAACGGGACTGGATGTTAAGGATCTTTCTTTCGGAGGAACCACCATGGCATATACCGCGGAGGATTCCACATTAGCCTCTGACAGGAATTTCCTTTCAATGGCATCAATAGCACTGGCGTATTCGGCCGGGGATTTTGCTCTTCCGAGAAACCACGATACCAAGGCGCCGGCTACGGAATATTTTGAAGAAAGAGAACGTGAACTTGAAGCCCTTGATCTCAGTAAAACCGATGTGGTGATAATAGAGCACTGCTTAAATGATTATCACTGTGCGGTCCCCATAGGGGATTTGAATTCCGATTCCATCTATACATACCTGGGTGCACTCAGGACCGTTGTCGATAAGATCAGGGACATCAATCCGGATATAAGGATCATCCTTGTATCGCCTACGGAAAAGTGGATGCCCGACGGAGTAAATGCAAGCGAGTATGATTACGGCGGTGGGGTGCTTGATGATTATGTCAGGGCACAGAGAGAAGCTGCCGAAGAGCTGGGAGTCGAATACATATATCTCTACGATCTGTATGACACTGCCGGATACGACTACGAAGGAAATCCTATTTCGGGAACGGAATATACCGTGGACGGAACACATCCGAACTACTACGGAAGAGAACTTATCGCAAAAGCGATAGCGGATTATCTGTAAAGGTATTTCATAAATGACTGCAAACGAATCTTTGAAAAAAATATACGGAAAAATCTCTGCGTCGGATAAAATCGCTTTCTTATCTGCATTTATCTGCGGACTTTTGATCCACATGCCCGCCATGCTGATGGATGTTCCCAATCATGACGGATTATCCAGCATGTATTTTTCACAGAATATGATCACGTCCGGAAGGTGGTTCCTTGCGGTGGTTTGTGCAGCATCGTCTTTTTATACGGTGCCCTGGATCATCGGACTGATCGGACTTCTGGAACTGGCTGTAACGGCGGTGCTTATAAAGAGAATCTTCGAGATTGAAAACGGGATTACGATTTTCGTTATCTCCGCACTTCTCGTTGCATTCCCTTCACTTGCTTCAACCTTTGCGTATGTCTTTACACTGGACGGTTATATGGCGGGACTTCTCCTGGCCGTACTTGCCGTATATGCCGCCAAGAAGGGCCACTTCGTCCTGGGCGGAATATCACTTGCATTCAGCCTCGGAACCTATCAGGCATATCTTCCCTTTGCAATGCTCCTTTCGGTCTGCCTTGTATGGGAAAAGATGGCATCCGGTGAAAAGAATGCCATCAAGAAATGCCTCGAATACATCTACATGGGAATGATCGGTGCGGTACTTTACATAGTGCTTCTTAAGATTCTTCTTGTGATAGAAGGTAAGGTTCTCGATACGTACCAGGGAATCGACAACCTGGAAAATGCCGGACTCTCAAACAGAATTTCCGCACTTCCTTCACTGTATAAAGACTTTGTAAGTTTTACTTTTTCAAAGGGATTTTTAACCGGAGATGTGTGTGCTGCGGCGGGAGGAATCCTTGCGGTATGTGCTGCGGTATCCGCCATATATCTTGTCATCAAAAATGCACTTTATAAGAAAGCATGGTTCTATTTCGTGCTTCTGATAACTGCAGTGCTTGTTCCCTTCTCCGCAAATGTGGTTTTGATGATCACCCCCGATGTCAAGTACCATCTCATAATGAGATACCAGTGGGTGCTTTTCCTCATAGTGAGTGTTGTGATTTGCGACAAGTGTGTCGGCAGGCTCGATAAGGATAAATATAAGACTCTTCTTTCATGGGCCGGCTTCGCTGCCGCATTTGCCATCGTTATAGCCTACGCTGTTACGGACAATATCGGATATACAAACCTGCAGAGAAAATACGAGAAGACTTATGCTTATGCACTCAGACTTCTCGACCGTATAGAACAGACCGATGGTTATTATCAGGGAGTTCCGATTGCTATTATGGGAGTCATCGGAGATGACGAGTTCCCAACCACCGAAATCACCGCTCCCGCAACAAGCGAGATGATCGGATTAAACGGAGATTACCTGATCTACACCTCGGACAATTACGAAGCATTCATCAAATACTACATGGGTGCGACTCTTAACTTCGTATCCGAAGAAAAAGAAGCCGAGATTTATTATTCCGACGAATATATAGCCATGGAAAGCTTCCCCGGCGATACAAGTGTTAAGATGATCGACGGAATCATCTGTGTTAAGACAGAGGATGCATTAAGAGATTAAACATTAAATGCGAAGAAAGGAATGCCATGATATCCGTAGTACTTCCCGCATACAATGAAAAAGAAAACATCATTCCCGCAATTTCCGAGATATCAAATGCAATCGCCGGAACGGGAGAGGATTACGAACTGGTCTTTATCAGCGACGGATCTTCCGACGGAACATATGATGTGATCAAAGAGCAGGCATCTGTTGATGCGCATGTAAAGGGCGCGGAGTTTTCCAGAAACTTCGGCAAGGAGGCTGCAATCTTTGCAGGGCTTTCCATAGCTTCCGGAGATGCAGTCATCGTAATGGACTGCGACCTTCAGCATCCCGTAAGTGCGATCCCCGAGATGATCGCCAAGTGGAAAGAAGGAGCAGAGGTTGTGGAAGGCATCAAAAACAGCAGAGGTAAGGAAGGATTTTTCCATAAGCTTTGTGCAGGTGTTTTCTACGGAATAATGAGCAGCCTTATCAAGATTGATATGTCCAGTTCGTCGGATTTCAAACTGCTGGACAGAAAAGCTGTGGATGCACTTTTGGAACTTCCCGAGAGCAATACGTTTTTCAGAGCGCTCTCTTTCTGGATCGGGTTTAAGTCCGAGAAGGTTTACTACGATGTGGAGGAAAGAAGAAGCGGAAAGAGCAAGTGGTCCCTGGGCGGCCTTATAAGATATGCCATCAGGAACGCAACATCCTTCTCAACACTTCCTCTCAAGATAGTCACTTGGATGGGATGGATATTTATCCTGTTTGCCGTCGTGCTGGGAATCCAGACTCTGTACAGATTCTTTTCCCATACTGCGGATGACGGATTTACGACGGTCATATTGTTACAGTTAATAGTCGGCGGATTTATGATGCTCAGCATCGGAATAGCCGGTCATTATATAGCAAGAATATACGAAGAGGTCAAAGGAAGACCCAGATTCATCATCAGGGATACTACGGAAGGCCTAATCGGTAATTTGAAAGGACAGTGGAAATAAATGAAGATCAATTTTAACGTACCTCCCTATATCGACAGCGCAATGGATTACATCGCAGAATGCGTGCGCAATCAGAAGATCTGCGGAGACGGGCCTTATACCAAGAAGTGCAACGAATGGATTGAAAAGAAGACCGGAACCGCAAAGTGCCTTCTTGCCACCAGCTGTACTCATGCTACCGAGCTTGCAGCGATCCTTTGCGATATAAAGCCCGGTGATGAAGTCATCATGCCTTCATATACCTTTGTATCAACCGCAAACGCATTTGTATTAAGAGGTGCGGTTCCCGTGTTCGTTGATATCAGACCCGATACCATGAATATCGATGAGCAGAAAATCGAAGCTGCCATTACCGATAAGACCAAAGTCATCGCTCCCGTTCACTATGCGGGTGTCGGATGCGAGATGGATACCATCATGGATATCGCAAAGCGTCATAATCTTAAGGTAGTTGAAGATGCTGCACAAGGCGTGATGGCAACCTATAAGGGAAAGGCTCTGGGGGCCATCGGTGACTTCGGCGCATATTCATTCCATGAGACCAAAAACTACTCTTCCGGAGAGGGCGGTGCGATCCTTATTAAGAATCCCGCCGATGCGGAGCGTGCCGAGATCATCCGTGAAAAGGGAACAAACAGAGCAAAGTTCTTCCGCGGACAGATCGATAAATATACCTGGGTTGATATGGGATCTTCCTACCTTCCCAGTGATATGAATGCTGCATATCTGTATTCACAGCTTGAAGTTGCGGATCAGATTAACGAAGACAGACTCGCAAGCTGGAATCATTATTTTGAGAGACTGACAAAGCTCTCCGATGAAGAGAAGATATCTCTTCCCTACATTCCCGAAGAATGTCAGCACAATGCTCATATGTTCTACATCAAGTGTAAGGATATCGACGAAAGACAGGCTCTTATAAAGCACCTTGCCGCAAACGACATCCTTGCTGTATTCCATTACATTCCTCTTCACACCGCTCCCGCGGGAAAGAGCCTCGGAAGATTTAACGGCGCAGACGAATACACCACGAAAGAAAGTGAAAGACTTCTCAGACTTCCCATGTTCTACGGCTTGAAGCCCGAACAGGTTGATCTGATCTGCGATAAGATTACTGAGTTTTATGCTTAATAAAGCCGGAGACAAAATAAACCGCGTATTAAAACCTGCGGTTTTGATCCTGCTGTCCGCACAGATCCTTGTGGGATGCCTGTGGGGCTTTCTTAACTTCGGCTCGCTTCAGCAGTTTCCGGATACGGTTGAACTTGTCAGGCTATCGGGAACACTTAAGCTTACCGGAGAAACGGGGATAATCTATCCCGCACTATTGATAGTTGTAAGAGCACTTACCGCAAACGGTCCGGTACTTTTTTATCATGTGATGTATCTGCTGCAGATTGCGCTTGCATTTGCCGCGTGGTTCGTATTCGCAAAGAATGTATTCGGCACGGATTCCGTATATAAGAAAATCTTCTTTGCTCTTGCCATTGTTACGAACCCTTTTGCAATGCAGGTTCATCTTGCGGTTTTGGAATATTCTTTTGTGTCTTCCTTTGCGGCTCTTTTGATCTCTTTTCAGATCAGGTTTATGCGCGATTGGAAGAAATCGGAGAAGGGACTGGGACTCGAGAGAGCTCTCAGAGATATCAGTGTCACATCACTCTTCTGGCTTGCGACGGCTCTTACGAGAAAAGAATTCACGCTGATCGGGGCGGTTCCGATTCTTGCGCTTCTGATCACTATAATAAAAAGCTCTCGTAAGGGTAAAGTAAAAGCATCGGGCGTTGCTATGTGCATCGTTGTTGTGCTGGCTTTTGCGGGAATCATATGCATGGGCGATTCTCTTTTCAGAAGCGGAGAGAAGATCTCAGCGCTTGATGGCATAAAGAGAAGCATTTTCTACAGAGTCGCATGGAGCGAGGATTTCAGGGACAGATATCACTGGCCTTCATATCTGACGGATTTTACCGATGAAGGAATGATGACCCACATCATGAATGATCCGGGGCTTGTAAGGACAGAATATACGGAATATGTAACGGAACGTTTCGGAAGCAGGGAAACCACGGACAGGTTTTATGAGTGGGGAAAAGAAGCGTTCTCACGCAATAAGAAAGCCATTGTAAAAGAAACCCTGTCGGATATTTTCGGATATTTATTTGTTCCGATTAAGACTGAGCATGCTCTCAGGGGATGCGAGTACCCCGGATTTGCCGCAGGCAATTACGATGTGATGAAGCAGCATAATCCGCTTTTAACCAAAATCTATTTGCGTTATTTCAGCGTGCTTTACATAAGTATGTCGGCGATTGCCGTCTTGGCAGCGGCTCTTACAAGCGCTAAGAGATATGTAAGGAATATAACCCTGATCCTGCCTGCCGGGATTATCGCCATCTCTTGTGCAGTTTATTATTCCTTCCTGGGATGCAATGTTTTCGATCACAGGAAGGTCGTATTTACTACCTGCCTGTGGGCAGCGTTTATGCTGGGAGGCACCGGCCTGACAGCTGCTCAAAAAGAAGCGTCTGCTTCGGACTCGTTGAATAAATGATGATAACCGGAATACTTATCACAATTTGTATAGAACTCCTACTCCCTGTACTGATGGGACTAGCAGTGTCACTTGCACTGGGCGAGATCAGATCGAAGCTTGATCTGCTTGCACAGTCTTTTGTGTACGGGCAGATAATTATCTTTGCACTTTTCCAGCCGATATTTGTTTTTGCAATCCTTAAAGATTACAGATTCAGTAAAGGGGCTGCGCTGTTCGGTGCGGTCCTGGCCGTAGTTCTCCTCACTCTTATCGTCGTTACATTTACCGGGTACAGAAAAGATCTGGTAAAAACTCTCAAACTTAAAAACATGAATCCCGGAATATGGGGCATCGCTGCTCTTGTCATTCTCGGAATTATGATAGTGATGTCATTTTTGAAGGCATATTACGACGGAGACGATTCCTATTACGTTGCGGCTGCAGCAGAGGGAATAAACTCCGACTCCATGTATAAGAAGGAGCCCTACACCGGAGATGCAATCCTTTCTCCCTACAGATACCTGTTTGCACCCTTCCCTATGTGGATCGCATTTTTATCCAAACTTTCGGGAATAAAGGTTGCGGCCGTTGCCCATACCATGATCCCCTGGTGCATGATCCTTTTTGTTTTTGCAGTGATGTATATAATGTCCGGGTACCTTTTTAAAGATGATTCAAAAAAACGCGGACTGTTCATGTTCTTCGTATCCGTTCTCATCATGTTTGGGGATTACTCCATCCATACTCCGGAGAATTTCCTGCTGGCAAGATCCAGGCAGGGAAAAGCCGCACTTGCTTCCTTCATCCTTCCCTTTATGGTCTTCCTTATCTACGGGATCATAAGAGAATTCGAAGATCGTAAAAAAGTAAACCCCGTAAGATTTGTACTTATTCTGCTCACGGGATTTGCGGGTGCGCTTTGCTCGACGCTGGGCGGAGTATTATGCGTGAGCCTGACGCTGACCGGAGCACTTTGCATGCTCCTTACATACAGGAAATTTAAGTATCCATTTGTGATGGCAATTTGCAGTATGCCGTGCCTGATCTTCCCGGTACTTTATTTTGTAATGAGGTAAGAAATGCTTGGAACCATAATGTCTGTAATAAAAGCGTATATGGGTACCGGCTTTGTCACAGTTATCTTCCTGCTGTGCCTTGTTTACCTTGTTTTCACGGAACGTGACAGAGTTAAGAGGTGCGTCTTTATCTACATGCCTCTTGTTGTCATCATAGTTTTCCTGTGCCCCCTGACCTACATCTTCTACGGAAAGGTTTCGGAGGATGTGACTTACTACAGGTTGCTGTGGCTGATCCCCGTAACTCCCGTCATCGCATATGCGGCGGTAACGTATCTTTCGGACATAAAAGAGGGAGCAAAGAAAACCGCGGTCACATTGGCTCTGGCACTTTTTGTAGCATTTGCCGGAAAGCTCATGTACACCAGCGTACATATGGTGAAGGCTGAGAATGTATATCACATGCCTCAGGCAGTGGTTGATATCTGTGATGCCATTCATGTGGACGGCAGGGAAGTGAGAGCGGCCATGCCCGAGGAGCTGATGCAGTTTGTGAGACAGTACGACCCCTGCATCTGTCTTGCCTACGGAAGACAATATCTGATGGCTGTCTATCAGGAAGAAAATGATTTCAGGGATGCAATGATAGCAAGGGATACTTATCTGATAGGTACGCTTGGTACCGTCAGAGAGGTCCATTACATAATCGTAAGACCGGGTGAGGAATTTGAGGAATTGCCCGTAAATTACGAGGAATATATGAGAATTGACGGATTTATCATCTATAAAAATACCGTTGTGAGCACAGAAGTATAGGCTTATTGTCAAATATGCCTCAAAAATTGCGGTTTTGTTGTGAAATGTGCGGAAAAATGGTATAATTTTACAGATTATGGGTTTTAAGTTTAGGAACAGAAATAACAGTCACAGGGCGGAGTCTGCAGACTCCGAACTTGCTGCGTTTACGGAAGATATGGTGTCCTTGGATGATGAGTATTACGACGAGGACTATTCCGATGATGAGTATTCGGAATACGAGGATGACCGGGACTATTTCGATGCGGATGAGGATTATGACTCAGAGTACAACACCGCATCCTTCGATACAGCCTCTCTGGAGACCTTAAGTCATCTTGACTACGACACGGCTTCCATTGATTACGAAGCGGTCAGGGAGTATACGGAAGAATCCTACGACGAAGACTCCGAAAGCTACTCGGAAGATGTGACCGATTACGAAGACTCCGAGTCCTACGACGACTACGAAGAAGAGTCTCCCGTAAAAAGCGAAAAGCTGGAAGAAGACGAATATATAGACCTTGATAAGTCTTATGATCAGAAGTTTGAAAGTGTCCGTAAGAAAGGCAACATCGTAAAGATAATCCTTATCGCTGCGGCGTGCCTGGCACTGCTTGCGGTGGGAGCGCTGGTACTGAAGGACAAGCTCTTTAAACCCGGCCCCGCTGTATCGGACATCGAATATATAACGACACCGGACGGTTTAAGGCTTCCCTACTCGGAACAGATGGCAGGTTCGGGTTCACAGCTCTCCGGTATCGAGATGATAGGCAGTATAGGTCTGAATTCCGCGCTTAATGCCAGGAAAAATGCTATAGCGGATGCATCGCCGGAACCTGGTGAATCTCATGATTACGGAGAGGCAGAGATCATAACCCGCACCAGTGTATCCATTGAACTGATCACGGTTAAGTCAGATCTTAAGATCAGGTTCATCAATAACGAAACAGGCAAGCTGATAGCTAATGTTGCATTTAAGGTTACCGTAACGGATCCTTCGGGAAAGGCGCTGACCTGGACCGATGACGATCTGGACGGGATCATATATAAAACCTCGATATCGGAAGGCAAGTACACCGTGCATGTCGAACACATCGAGGGAGATGCTTATCAGGGCTATACATGGCCGGGTGATAAGAGCGTAACTGTTAAGAGTACCATCGAGTATGCGGTTGTTGACGTACAGGGCGAAGTCAAGGAAGCAGCCCAGGTCAATGAAAATGCTGAGGATACCGCCAGCCGCGGCAATACCGATCAGCAGGATATGACGGATACCACAGAGGCCGTTGCATCCTCCGAATCCACCGATTATTCGGAAATAGGCAAAGACACCATTGCAGATCCCGGAACCGGCACGGATGTATCGGGGAACGGTTCGTCCGTGGATATGAACGCCCAGCTCAAGGATAAATCGGGCAACGAAGTATACGTATTTGAAAACGATGCGTACAGAAAAGCCACCAATGCCGACTATGCAAAGTTCGATAAGTTCTACATCATAAGCGGCACGAAATATACCGGATGGCAGGAAATAGGCGGAAGTACCTATTACTATGACAAAGACGGAAAGCCCGTCACCGGAACCCAGGTCATAAACGGAGTAACTTATCAGTTTGCGGCTGACGGAAAACTGACATCTGCGTCAGGAACTTTGGGAATCGATGTTTCGAAATGGAACGGTGCCATCGACTGGAATGCGGTCAAGGCAGCAGGCGTAGAGTTCGTAATAATAAGAGTAGGATACAGAGGATCAAGTGCGGGAGCTCTCATTGACGATGCGATGTTTACAACAAACATCCAGGGAGCAAAGGCTGCGGGACTCAAAGTGGGAGTCTACTTCGTAACACAGGCCATCAACGACGTTGAAGCCGTCTACGAAGCCTCAATGGTTCTCGAAAGGATTAAAGGTTATTCCCTCGACATGCCGGTCTTCCTCGATGTGGAAGCCAGCGGCGGAAGAGGTGATACGATAGATAAAGCGACCAGAACGGCGGTCATCACCGCGTTTTGCGAAACCATCAGAAATGCGGGATATACCGCCGGAATCTATGCCAACAAAACATGGCTCGGTTCCAAAATGGATACATCCGCTTTCGGAAATTACGTAATATGGGTCGCACATTATTCATCGGTCTGCGGATATACCGGCAGATACACAGTTTGGCAATACACTGACAAGGGTACACTTCCCGGAGTAAACGGAAGCGTCGACCTGAATCTATGGTATTCATAAAAAGGAGACAGAATATGAAAACTTATCTTGTAACCGGAGGCGCCGGATTCATCGGCTCCAACTACATTCATTACATGTTTAAAAAGTACGGCGATGACATCCGTATCATCAATGTGGATGTGCTTACTTATGCGGGAAACCTTGAGAACCTCAAGGACCTCGAAGGTAAGAGCAATTACTCCTTCATCAGAGCGGATATCACCGACAAGGATGCCATCAAGAAGATCTTTGACGAGAATGATATAGACCGCGTTGTACACTTCGCTGCAGAGTCTCACGTAGACAGAAGCATCAAGGATCCCGAGACCTTCATCAGAACCAATGTGCTTGGAACCGGAATCATGCTTGCATGCGCCAGAGATGCCTGGGAAAAAGAAGACGGAACCTATCCCGAGGGAAAGAAGTTCCTTCACGTATCAACCGACGAGGTATACGGATCTCTTCCCGAGGACGAGAACGCATTCTTCTATGAGACCACTCCTTACAGCCCTCACAGCCCTTACTCCGCAAGTAAGGCAAGTTCGGATATGCTTGTAAGGGCATATATGGATACATATCATTTCCCCGCAAACATCACCAACTGCTCCAATAACTACGGCCCTTATCAGTTCCCCGAAAAGCTCATCCCTCTTATGATCAACAATGCGCTTAAGGGAAAGAAGCTTCCCGTATACGGTGACGGTAAGAATGTCCGTGACTGGCTCTATGTTGAGGACCATGCCAAGGCCATTGATATGGTTCAGGAAAAAGGTAGACTGTTTGAGACCTATAACATCGGCGGACATAACGAGAAGCAGAATATCGAGATCATTCACACCATCCTCGATGTTCTCAGAGAAGAGCTTCCCGATTCCGATGAAAGAAAGGCTCACATTAACGAAGACCTCATCACCTATGTCGAGGACAGAAAGGGACACGACAGAAGATATGCCATCGCTCCCGATAAGATCAAGGCAGAGGTAGGCTGGGAGCCCGAGACCATGTTCAAGGAAGGTATCAGAAAGACCATCAAGTGGTATTTCGAGAACCAGGACTGGATGGAGAATGTAACCAGCGGAGATTATCAGAAATATTACGAGAACATGTACGGCTCAAGGAAGGAGATCTGATATGAAGGGAATAATACTTGCCGGCGGAAGCGGCACAAGACTTTATCCTCTTACCAAGGCTATTTCAAAGCAGATCATGCCCGTTTATGACAAGCCCATGATCTACTATCCTCTTTCAACCCTCATGCTTGCGGGTATAAGAGAGGTACTTATCATCTCCACTCCAAGAGACCTTCCCGTATTCGAAGAGCTATTCGGAACCGGTGAGCAGCTGGGAATGAACTTTACCTATGCGGTTCAGGAGACTCCCAGAGGACTTGCGGATGCTTTCATCGTGGGAAAAGAGTTCATCGGAAACGATGCGGTAGCTCTTGTTCTCGGAGACAATATCTTCTACGGACAGAGTTTCTCCAAAGTGCTTAAAGCTGCTGCGGAGAGAACAGAATCGGAGCCCGGCGCAACTATCTTCGGATATTATGTAAGAGATCCCAGGGAGTACGGCGTTGTAGAATTCGATGCGAATGGCAAGGCAATCTCAATCGAAGAAAAGCCCGCCAATCCCAAGAGCAATTACGCGGTTCCCGGACTTTACTTTTATGACAATGATGTCGTTAATATCGCGGCTAATGTTAAGCCCTCCGCAAGAGGAGAGATTGAGATTACTTCCGTTAACAACGAATATCTCAGCAGAGGAAATCTCCATGTTGAGACTCTGGGAAGAGGATTTGCATGGCTTGATACCGGCAATCACGACAGCCTTCTTGATGCTGCAGACTTCGTAGCAGCGTTCCAGAAGCGTCAGGGTCTTTACATCTCCTGCATTGAAGAGATCGCATATAAGAGAGGATTCATCGATAAAGAGCAGCTCCTTAAGCTCTCCGAGCCTCTTATCAAAACAGCTTACGGTCAGTATCTTGTAGAGGTGGCAAATGGACTCTAGGTCCCGGATATTAACAATCCTGGGAAGTATGGGAGCAGTACTTTTAATAGTACTGATAGTTCTTTTGTGCACTTATGACGATTGGAACAAGCCTGCTCAGCAGGGACAGCAGCCTGCCACTACAGTTCAGGAACCTGTTACTGTCACGTCAGATGCAAGAACTCCTCTTGAGGGACATCTGATCGGAGGAGACCCGAGAGCATTCTTAAACGATCCGACTTTTTTCGATACGGAGCCCAATGCGGTACTTGATGCGGCTATGGATATGTCGGGTAACCTGTCACTTATGGTTACAAGCGTCGAGAAGGATCTGAGAGTTCTGATACTTGATGATTCCGGTGAGCTTGTTACGGGAGTTCCTTTCAACATAAAGCTTACGGATTCCGCAGATGTTACCACCAGATATAAAGACCTGGATCAGGACGGGATCATTTATGCGGGAACGCTTGCGGCGGGTGATTACGATGTGAGCCTGGATCCGGTGGAAGGCTACAGAGTTCCTCTTCATTCGACAAGGGTAACCGTTAAGGAAAAGATCGAATATATACCGATTCAGGACATTTCGGTTCTGATCAAAACGGAAGACGAGATAAATGCGGAGCTTGAAGATACCGCAGATAAAGAAGATGCCATCGAGGATTCGGATAATTCCGAGATCATAACCCTTCAGCCCGGTGGAAACGACCACAAGGCCGGAATTGATGTATCAAGCTGGCAGGGAGATATCGACTGGGATAAAGTCAGGGAATCGGGAATCGAGTTTGTAATAGTAAGAGCCGGATACAGAGGTTCCGTAACCGGCGCAATAGTTAAGGATAAGAACTTTGATGCCAATGTTTCGGGGGCGCTTAATGCGGGACTCTCCGTGGGAGTGTATTTCGTAACACAGGCCGTAAACGAAGCCGAAGCCGTGGAAGAAGCATCCGCGGTAATGGAGATGTGCGAGGGGTATGATCTTGATCTTCCCATATATCTCGACGTGGAAGGCTCAAACGGCGGAAGAGGCGATCAGATAGATGCAGAGACCAGAACTCTTGTATGCGAGGCGTTTTGCAGAACTCTTGAAAATGCGGGAGTGCAGGGCGGCGTATATGCCTGCAGGTACTGGCTCAATAACAATATCGATGCTTCACGTCTCGACAGATTCAATGTATGGCTTGCAGAGTACAGGAGCACACCGCTCTACGGCGGATATTATTCAATGTGGCAATACACTTCAAAGGGCCGCATAGACGGTATTGAAGGAAATGTTGATTTCGATATTCTGTATTATTAAAGTGAGGTTTTGAAATGGGAAAACTTACCGTTGAAAAATGTGATATCGAGGGACTTTTGGTCCTTACTCCCCAGGTTCACGGGGACAATCGCGGGTATTTCATGGAGACATATCAGCAGAAGGATTTCACCGAAGCAGGTGTTGATGTAACCTTCGTTCAGGACAATCAGTCCGCATCCACTAAAGGCGTATTGAGAGGACTTCACTATCAGATAAATCATCCCCAGGACAAACTCGTCAGAGTTATAAAGGGAGAGGTTTTCGATGTTGCGGTAGACCTCAGAAAGGGTTCCAAAACATTTGGAAAGTGGTTCGGAGTTCTCCTGTCCGAAGATAATAAAAAGCAGTTCTTTGTACCCAAGGGATTTGCACACGGCTTTGTAGTACTTTCCGATTATGCGGAGTTCTGCTATAAGGTAAGTGATTTCTATACTCCCGGAGACGAGGGCGGAATCATGTACAACGATCCCGATATCGCCGTTGAGTGGCCCATCCCCGCAGACATGGAACTTATCTTCTCGGAGCGCGATAAAGTATGGCCTCCTTTCAAAGAAACTTTCTTGAACAAATAATATGCTTGATGTCGTTTTAAAAAAGAAAAAAATCATCGTCACCGTGGTGGTACTGCTTCTTACCGTACTTGCCGCGGTGGTTGTTCTTCATGTCAATCCCGATGCGGACAGACATTATGAAAATATCAAGAAAACAATCTCCGTATGTGTCATTGTATGTGCTGCCATATTCTTTGCATTAAAATATGACAAGATCGTCACTTTGCCCGTAGAGATTTGGCAGAACAGAAGGCTGATACTTAAGCTTGCGGGAAATGATTTTAAGAGACGTTATGCGGGCTCATACATGGGCGCAATCTGGGCATTCATTCAGCCCCTGGTTACCATAGCTCTTTACAACTTTGTATTCGGAACAATCATGAAGGGCGCAAGGAGCAGCGGATCGGATGTGCCCTTTGTACTTTTTCTTACCTGCGGAATGGTTCCCTGGTTCTTCTTCAGTGAGGCGCTTTCCACGGGTACAAGCGCGCTTCTCGAATATTCATACCTGGTCAAAAAGGTCGTATTTAAGATAAGCATTCTTCCCATCATTAAAGTCGTTGCTGCATTCATGACTCACGTGTTCTTCATCGTACTGTTGATGATCACCGCCATATTAAGCGGCTATTACCCCAACATTTATTGGATCCAGATGATCTATTATACTTTCTGTACCTTCGTACTGGTGCTTGCAATATGCTATACCACCTGCAGTGTCATCGTCTTTATCAGAGACTTGGGTCAGCTCATTGCCGTTGCACTTCAGATACTTGTCTGGGCAACTCCCATCATGTGGAGCATAGACCAGCTTCAGAACCACCCCATGCTGGTATCAATAATGAAATTAAATCCCGTTATCTATATCGTAACCGGATACAGGGATTCCATATACGGAAGGATCTGGTTCTTCGAAAGATTCTTCTCCACAGTCTATTTCTGGGTCATTACAGCGATCCTTTTCGGACTTGGTGCAATAGTTTATAAGAGACTTAAGCCGCACTTTGCGGATGTATTGTAGGAGAAACAATGGCCGAAGAATTTGCCATCAGTGCTTCGAAAATTGAAAAAAAGTACAAGCTTTACGAAAGAAACCGCGACCGCGTTCTGGATGCCTTCGGTCTTACCGGTAAAAAGCAGCGCTTCAAATATCACTATGCCCTTAAGGGGGTTGATTTTGAAGTTAAGAAGGGCGAGACTGTAGGAATCATCGGAACAAACGGATCCGGTAAATCCACTCTTCTCAAGATCCTTACCGGAGTCCTCACTCCCACTTCGGGAGAGGTTTCCGTAAACGGAAGGATCTCGGCGCTTCTTGAACTGGGCGCCGGCTTCAACATGGATTACAACGGTATCGAGAATATTTATCTCAACGGAACCATGATGGGCTTTTCCAAGGAAGAGATAGATAAGAAGCTTGATGATATCCTGGCGTTTGCCGATATCGGAGATTACGTATATCAGCCCTGCAAGACTTATTCCAGTGGTATGTTCGTAAGACTTGCATTTGCGGTTTCAATAAACATCGACCCCGAGATACTTATCGTAGACGAAGCTCTCAGCGTCGGAGATGTTTTCTTCCAGGCTAAATGCTACAGAAAATTTGAAGAGTTTAAGAAGAAGGGAAAGACCATCCTCTTCGTAAGCCACGATCTCAGCTCCATCTCCAGATACTGCGACAGAGTATATCTCCTTAATCAGGGCGAGATGATCGGCAACGGATCTCCCAAGGAGATGATCGATAAATATAAGCAGATCCTTGCAGGCGGACGTGACGTTCACATCGTTGAGACAAGAGACAACGACGTTCTCGAATACGGAAACGGAAAAGCGACCATAAGTGAATACAAGGTCGTTGATAAAAACGGAAATGTCACAAATGCCGTTGAAAAGGGAACCGAATACTCGGTTCGTATGAAAGTGGAGATTAACGAAGATATCGATGCTCCGATTTTTGCATGTTCATTGAAGAATGTAAGAGGAGTTGAAATAACCGGAACCAACACCCTGGTCAGCAAGACCTTTGACGAGAGCGTTAAAAAGGGTGATGTGATTGAACTGGAATTTGCGCAGAAGATGATGCTTCAGGGAGGCGAGTATCTGGTATCCCTGGGATGCACCGGTTTTGAAAACGGTGAATTTACCGTCTATCACAGACTCTATGATATTCTGAGTATCAATGTCATCTCGGATTCCGATACCGTCGGATTCTTTGACAGTGATTACAGGATTTCGGTAAGTAGAAAATAAAAAGCAAAAGTTGTATCATAAAAGCAGTTTTTGCATGTTATATAAGAGGAGGACAGCATGGGTTACAGAGAAGAGTTTAACAAGTGGCTTAGCGACGATTATTTTGACGAAGCCACCAAAGCGGAACTTCGTGCAATCGAAAATGATGAAAAAGAGGTAGAAGACCGTTTCTACAGAGAACTGGAATTCGGAACCGGCGGACTTCGCGGCGTTATCGGCGCAGGATCCAACCGTATGAACGTATATACCGTAAGAAAGGCAACTCAGGGACTTGCCAATTACATTATCAAGGCAGGAACCCAGGCTAAGGGCGTAGCAATTTCTTTTGACTGCAGACGTATGAGCCCTGAATTTGCAGATGTTGCAGCTCTTTGCCTTGCGGCAAACGGAATCAAGGCTTATGTATTTGATGAGCTCAGACCTACTCCCGAGCTTTCATTCGCACTCAGAGAGCTGGGTTGCACCGCGGGAATCAATATCACCGCAAGCCACAATCCCCCCGAGTACAACGGATATAAGGTTTACTGGGAAGACGGCGCACAGGTAACCCCTCCTCACGACACCGGAATCATCGGCGAAGTATTTGCCATTAAGGAATATTCCGCATGCAAGACCATGGATAAGGATGCCGCAATCGCTGCAGGCCTTTATATCTCCATCGGAAAAGAAATCGACGACAAGTACATGGTCGAGCTCAAAAAGCAGAGCATTCATCCCGAGATCATTAAGGAAGTTGCCGGCGACATCAAGATCGTCTACACTCCCTTCTGCGGAACAGGAAACAAGCCCGTAAGACGTATTCTTGAAGAGCTGGGCTATAAGAATGTATATGTAGTTCCCGAGCAGGTCGGACCCGACCCCGAGTTCACCACACTGGCTTACCCCAATCCCGAAGATCCCGCAGCTTTCGAATATGCTCTTAAACTGGCTAAGGAAAAGGACGCCGATATCGTACTTGCTACCGACCCCGATGCGGATCGTCTCGGCGTTTATGCTAAGGATACAAAGACCGGAGAATATGTTGCATTTACCGGCAATATGTCCGGAATGCTCATCGCAGAGTATGTTCTCAGAGAAAAGACAGCTCTTGGCACAATGCCTTCAAATCCTACTCTCGTAACCACCATTGTTACCACCAACATGACCTTCCCCATGACCAAGGCATATGGTGTTAAGCTCATTGAGGTTCTTACGGGATTTAAGTATATCGGAGAGCAGATCAAGATCTTCGAGCAGAACGGAAATAAGGACAATAACTATGTATTCGGACTTGAGGAGTCCTACGGATGCCTCGTCGGAACCCACGCCCGCGACAAGGACGCGATCGTTGCGGTTGAGATGCTCTGTGAGGTTGCTTCCTGGCTTAAGAAGCAGGGCAAGACCCTTTGGGACTTCATGATCGAAGTTTATGAAAAGTATGGATATTTCAAGGAAACCCAGTTCACCATCACCATGAAGGGTGCAGAGGGCGCAACCCAGATCGCAGCTCTTATGGATAAGCTCAGAAACAATCCTCCCAAGGCTTTCGGTGAGTTCGAGGTTCTGAAGTTCAGAGATTATAAGAAGGATGTGATCCTGGACATGAAGTCGGGAGAGAAGACCACCACCGGACTTCCTTCATCAAATGTTCTGTATTTCGAGCTTCCCGATGACAACTGGTGCTGCGTAAGACCTTCCGGTACCGAGCCCAAGATTAAGTTCTACATGGGAGTTAAGGGAAAGAGCATTGAAGATGCCGAGCGCATGAGCAAGGCTCTTACAGAAGCAGTTAAAGCATTCGCATAATAGGTGACAGAGGGGACGCTACTATTTTGTCATCTGAGTGGCTGCAGTTGCAACCGCTCAGATGACAAAATAGTAGCGTCCCCGGCTGTCACCCCTAAAAAATATATGGATATAGTATCGGTAGCATCAAGAAGCCTTGGCTTCATGAAAAGGAACGGCATCCGTGCCGGCATCAATGAGATCTCCGAGAGCTTTTCGATAAGAAAGCTGAGGGGGTCTGATTATGTGCTGCCTAGTGAGCACGATATAGAGGTTTTTAAGAAGCTGGCGGCAAACCTGTCAATCCGTCCCCTTATATCCGTTGTGGTTCCCGCATATAATACCGATCCTTTCGGATTCGAGGGAATGCTGGATTCGGTTCTGACCCAGGCCTATGACAATCTGGAGATCATCATAGCCGATGCGTCGGATGATAAGGCTGTGCTCAGGGCAATATGCGACTCCAAATCCGACAGCAGAATTAAATATCGTGAGTTATCTGACAATAAAGGTATCTCGGATAATACCAATGCGGCTCTGGATGATGCAGAGGGTGACTACATAGCACTTCTTGATCATGACGATCTGCTGACTCCGGATGCCTTTCTTCGTATCATTGAAAACATCATCAGTTTTAAGAAAAGATGCAAAAAAGAACCTGATGTTATTTATTCCGATGAGGATAAAACAGGCTGGGACGGCAAGTCCTTTACCGAGAGAAATTCAAAGCCTGACTTCGATCCCGAGCTTCTTCTGAATAATAATTACATATGTCATTTATGCGTGATGAAGGCAGAACTCTTAAAGAAGCTTCGTTTCAGATCCGAGTATGACGGTGCCCAGGATTTCGACCTGCTCCTCAGGGCAGTGAGGGAGGGGGCAACCTTCAGCCACGTTCCCCAGATCCTTTATCATTGGAGAACAAGTCCCGGATCCAGTGCATCCAATACCGAGGCCAAGCTCTATGCATATGAAGCAGGAGTAAAGGCTCTGACCGATCATGCCGGAGCACTCGGTCTTAAGGCTGACGTTTATAATCTCAGAAATGTGGGATATTATGAATTCCGCTACAGTGGAGATATCTTTGAACAGAGAAAAGACCTGGGAGCTGTAGGAGGACGCATAGTCTCAGAACCTCGCAGGGGTAAGATAACGGGTGGTATTATGGATGCCGACGGCAAGGTTCTCTATGAAGGACTGCCTGTGGGATATACAGGATATTTCCACAGAGCGGTTTGTCAGCAGTCTGCTCCCGCTCTTGATATCAGATGCATAAAGCTTAATCCCGAGCTTGAGGAGGAGTTCTATAAGATCACCGGAGTTAAATATTCCGAACACAGAACTCCCGGAATGGTTTCAATGAGACCTCACGAAAACGGAAGACCTCCTCAGGAGGGAGAGAAGATATTCGATGCACAGACTCTTCCCGAGGATGCGGATATCAAAAAGATGAGCCTCGAGCTTTCGCGCAGGATAAGAGAGCTTGGTTACGGTATGCTCTATTACCCGAGCTGGCAGGTAAGGTCATATGAATAAAGTTACTGTTGTTATTCCAAATTATAACGGAGAGAAATATCTGAAGGGGTGCCTTGATTCCATAGCCCCTTCCGTTCAGAATGCAGCGATAACATATGATATTATAGTCGTGGATGATGCATCCACAGACAGCAGCAGGGAGATCGTAAAGTCCTATCCCGGTGTAAAGCTGATAGAACAGAAAGAAAACGGAGGCTTTAGTGCTTCCGTAAATGCAGGAATCAAAGCAAGTGAAACACCGTATGTTATCTTACTTAATAATGACACCATAGCCAAGCCCGGATTCGTCCAGAATCTCTATAATGCCATCAAGAAAGATAACAAGTGTTTCTCGGTTTCCGCATCCATGAGAACCTGGGATGATGAGAACATAATTGACAGCGCCGGGGACATTTATTGTGCCCTGGGATGGTCCAGAGCAAGGGGAAGAGGGAAGTCCGCAGCCGGCTTCCAAAAGAAATGCAAAGTCTTCTCATCCTGCGCCGGTGCTGCAATCTACCGCAGAGATATATTTGATAGCATAGGTTATTTTGACCCTGTCCACTTCATGTACCTGGAGGACCTGGACGTATGCTGGAGAGCAATGCTTGCCGGATACCATAACACCTATGATCCTATGTCGGTGGTCAGACATTTCGGAAGTGCGTCCACCGGAGCTAAATATAACAGTCGTAAGGTAATTTATTCGGCCTCAAATAACATATATGTCCTTTATAAGAACATGTCATTGTTACAGCTGTTATTTAACTTCCCCCTCCTTCTTGCGGGCTTTACCATAAAGACTCTTTTCTTCATTAAGAAAGGCCTGGGAAGGGATTACTTAAAGGGACTGGGTCAGGGCTTTGCCAAGTGTATTAAGCAGGGCAGCGGCAAGAGATATAAGGGCTTTACCGGGATAATCCCACGCCTTTTTATGATCGAGCTTCTTCTTATAAAGAACATGTTCATATGGTAACAGTGTGACAGTGGGGACGCTACTTTTTTGTCATAGAATTCTGATGACAAAAAAGTAGCGTCCCCACTGTCACTTTATTTAAGAAAAATTAAGATTATTTGATTGTTCTGTGCTCTCTTTCGCGGTACAATCGTCCTTGCATGACTAAAGAATCTCAAAATATCAAAAAGCCCGGCGGTAATTCTTCCCAGGTACGTACGAGAAGAAAGATGGCCGTCTTTGTCATAGAGATACTGATCATAATCGCTATGATCGGTGTTTTGTACTATGTAATGAAGCATACCGAAAACGAGTATGATAAAGGGCCCATTTATGCCGATGCCCAGAACATCGATCCCGCCAGTATCGGAATTTCCGAATCAGTGGTCAGGGAATCGGAAGCGGGCGGCTCCATGGAAGGGTATACCAATATCGCTCTTTTCGGCGTCGATGCACTCAGTACAAAGGGCTCTGATCTTCTGAAGGGTTACAGAAGCGACTGCCTGATGATCGCCAGCATCAATAATGCCACCGGCGAAGTCTCCCTGGTATCCGTTTACCGTGACACCTATCTTAATCTCGGAAATGATTCCTACAATAAATGTAATGCAGCTTATGCCAAGGGCGGAGCAACTCAGGCCGTCACAATGCTTAATGCCAATCTGGATCTCAACATTACTTACTGGGTCACCGTCAGCTATAAGGCTCTTGCCACGGTGGTTGATGACCTGGGCGGTATCATGATAAATGTGGAATCCGATGAGATCGACCATCTGAATAACTACCAGATAGCAGTTGCCCAGGCAATCGGTGTCAGCGAGGATGAGATCGTTCCCGTCCGCGAGACCGGCTACCAGCTCTTAAACGGAATGCAGGTATCCGCCTATTGCAGGATCAGATATACCGCGGGAAATGATTTTGCCAGAACCAAGAGACAGCAGGAAGTAATTAAGGCCATTCTGGAAAAAGCAAAAGAACAGGATCCTGCGACCCTGACCAATGTTTTCACGGATGTAATGAATTATACATATACAAGTATCGATGAAAAGACCTTCCTTAATATGATCCTTAACATATCGGATTACAGGATCGTAAGGGAAGGCGGCTTCCCCGCCATGGAGATGATGGGAGGAGCAAATCTTCCGGCAAAGGGAGACTGTGTAATCCCCTTAAGCCTTGAGGCTAACGTCATCGAGCTTCACAGATTCCTGTTCGGAGACGACCACTATCAGGTAAGCGAGAACGTAAGGACCTTCTCCGAAACCATTGCCCTGGATACGGGGAGCTATTTGAGGGATTAGACCGGATTAGCATTCTTAAGTCAAACAGAGTATAATAAAGCATCATTATTTTGAAAGAGAGACATACATATGTGCGGAATAGTCGGATATGTAGGAAAAAAACAGGCTGCGCCGATTCTTTTGGACGGACTTTCAAAGCTTGAATACAGAGGATATGACTCAGCGGGACTTGCCGTAAGGGACGGCGATGCCCTTGCTGAGGTTGTTAAGGAAAAAGGAAAACTCAAAGAGCTTTCCGATAAGGTTGACGGCGGAAGAGCCCTTAAGGGTAACTGCGGTATCGGACATACCAGATGGGCAACCCACGGAGCTCCCAGCCAGATCAATGCACATCCCCATGTCAGCGGTAACTGCTCCAGATCCGGATCCGGCCCTGTTGAAAGTGATGTCGTGGGTGTTCATAACGGGATCATCGAAAACTATCAGGAACTTAAGGATAAGCTTTTGAAACACGGATATCAGTTCTATTCCGAAACCGATACCGAAGTTGTTATCAAACTTATCGATTACTACTATAAGAAATATAAGATCGGTCCCGTAGATGCCATTGCCAAGACCATGGTCAGGGTAAGAGGCTCATACGCTCTTGAGGTCATGTTCAAAGATCATCCCAATGAGATCTGGGCTGCGAGAAAAGAAAGTCCCATGATCATCGGTATCGCTGACGGAGACTGCTATATCGCATCCGATGTACCTGCGATACTTAAGTACACAAGACAGGTTTACTATATCGGAAACATGGAGATGGCTAAGCTCGCTGACGGCAAGGCTACCTTCTATAACCTGGACGGAGACGAAGTTCAGAAGGAACTTACCGAGATCAAATGGGATGCGGAAGCTGCCGAAAAGGGCGGATTCGAGCATTTCATGATAAAAGAGATCCACGAGCAGCCCAAGGCGGTTGAGGATACTCTTGCCAGCGTGGTTAAGAACGGCAAGATTGATCTTACTAATGTTGGACTTACCGAAGAAGAGATAAAGAATACTTCACAGATCACCATAGTTGCATGCGGATCCGCTTGGCATGCGGGAATGGTAGGACAGTATGTTATGGAGGATCTTGCAAGAATCCCAGTAAGAGTCGAGCTTGCAAGTGAATTCAGATACAGAAAGCCCATCCTTGATAAAAACCAGCTGGTTATCGTAATAAGCCAGTCCGGCGAGACCGCAGATTCCCTTGCGGCACTCAGGGAAGCCAAGGCTCACGGCATCAATACCCTTGGAATCGTGAATGTAATGGGTTCATCCATTGCAAGAGAAGCTGACAATGTCTTCTATACCCTGGCAGGACCCGAGATTTCCGTAGCAACCACCAAGGCATATTCCGCACAGCTTATCGCAATGTACTGCCTTGCGGTTGAATTTGCAAAGGTTCGAGGAACGATTGACGACGAAAAATATAAAACCCTCATCGAAGAGATGATGACCATACCCGACAAGATCGGAAACATCCTGATCGACAAAGAGAGGATCCAGTGGTTTGCGGCCAAGTATGCAAATGCTCACGATATCTTCTTTATAGGAAGAGGAATCGATTACGCCGTAACTCTCGAAGGAAGCCTTAAGCTCAAGGAAATCAGCTACATCCATTCCGAGGCATATGCTGCGGGAGAACTCAAGCACGGAACCATTTCCCTTATCGAGGAAGGAACTCTTGTAGTCGGATCCCTCACACAGCCCGATCTCTATGAGAAGACCATCAGCAACATGGTCGAGTGTAAGTCAAGAGGCGCTTACCTCTTCGGACTTACATCCGTAGGTAATTACAAGACCGAGGATACATGTGACTTTGTTACATATATTCCCAAGGTTGATCCTCACTTTGCAGCGAGCCTTGCGGTTATTCCTCTTCAGCTCCTGGGATACTATGTATCCGTTGCCAAGGGACTTGATGTGGACAAACCCAGAAACCTTGCAAAATCCGTAACAGTAGAATAATTGACCGAAAATACGTGTGACAATGTGACAATGGGGACGCTTCTGTTTTGTCATCAAGAACTTGATGACAAAACAGAAGCGTCCCCATTGTCACACTTTTTATTTCATAGAATTAATACAGAATCGTCACAGAATAAACACAATTCTCTTCTATACTTCCTTACATATTCAAAGCACATTCGTGCTTAGGAGGTATAGAAATGTACGAAAATTCATATCAAAGCTATTCTCAGCCTCAGGCTGCACCAAATCCAATGCCACAGGCCGCACCACAGCCGGCACCTCAGCCTGCTCCGAAGAAAACGGGTGTCGGAACCAAGGTTATGATGGCAATCTGCATGGGACTTCTCTTCGGAATCTTCGCAGGCGCGGGATTCGAAACCGTAATGCTGACAACAGGAGGCGTTAACACTTCTCAGGATGTTGCACCGGTAACTTCCGCAAATGCTTCTTCCGCATTTACAACTCAGCCCGAGAAAGAAGGAATCGAAAACCTCCTTTCTGGCGGTGAGACGCAGGTTACGATCCTGACCAAAGAAGAAACGGATCTTACCTCGGTTGTAGCAGATGTTATGCCTTCCATGGTATCCATAACCGAGCATTATACCGTCTCTACGACTTATTGGGGACAGACCTATACTCAGGACGGTGAGGCTTCCGGTTCAGGAATAATCATAGGTGAAACAGATGATGAATACATCATCGTTACCAATAACCATGTGGTAGCGGATGCGGATGAACTGGAAATAACCTTCATCGATGATACAAATGCCCCCGCATACCTCAAGGGACTTGATGCGAGTACCGATGTTGCCGTGATCGCGGTTCTTAAAAGTGATCTTGATGATTCCACCATCGCTAAGATCAAGGTAGCTGAATTGGGTGACAGTGACAGCCTTGTTCTCGGACAGAATGTCATAGCCATAGGAAATGCACTGGGATACGGACAATCCGTAACAACGGGAATAGTATCCGCACTTAACCGTGAGATCACCACATCAGACGGAAATACCCAAAGCTATATCCAGACCGATGCGGCAATCAATCCCGGAAATTCGGGCGGTGCGCTCCTTAACATGGCAGGTCAGGTCGTTGGGATCAATTCCAATAAGATCGGCGGTTCTTCCGTGGAAGGAATGGGTTATGCAATCCCCATCACCGCAGTAAGAGAGACTATCGAAGAATTCATGGGCAGAGATACCCTCATCGAAGTCGATGAAGATGATATCGGGTATATAGGCATCTATATGCAGGAAGTAACCGAAGAGATATCGGAATACTACGGACTCCCCGTAGGAATATATGTATCAGAAGTAATAGATGATACCGGTGCTGAAGAGGCAGGCATTCAGGCAGGAGATGTAATAGTAAGAATTAACGGAAATACCGTAAAATCCATCGACGGTCTTAAGAAACTTATGAAATACTACGCTGTGGGAGATACCATAGAAGTTACTTTCATGAGAAATGAAGGCGGTGAATACACAGAGCACACCGTAGAAGTCACCCTGGTCGAAAAGCCTGAGGGCGTCAGATAAAACAAGACATTATCCAATATCTTTTTTCTTCCTTTTCACAGGGCCTCAGCCGCATATGGCTGAGGCCCTTTTTTTACAGAACAACTGCTGCTTTGTGAGAAAGAAATAATCTTTGTTGTTTAGACAATAATACGGTTTCTTCGCTTCCGTGTATTTCTGAATGATATTTATTATTTGACGAAGGAAGATATTTTACTTTGGCACCTATATCTGTACAGTTCTTTACATATAATCTGATGATCCTGCCTGTAAAACGTTTACTCATATCGGATGCAACTTCGTCATCGGATCTGTAATTACCTCTGTCTACGGATAATCCTTTAGGATCGGCAAAGGCTGCAGAAGACAGCGAACCGTCCCTCTTCCAATACATGGCGACCAGTTCCGGCGGATAAACTGCCCTATAGAGTTTTTCATCGCTTTTAAATGTTTTATCCATAGAATTCAATTGCCTTTCTGTTTATATCATCCGAATTTGCAGAGACAGTACCGAAGAATTCTTTTCCGTCGTATGTGGAAATGAAAACCTCGGCTTCCGAGCCATCTCCGATTTCTATTTCCATGTGATCGTGTCTGGAATTGTCGTATTCAAGCTGAATGGAACCCAGTGCAGTAGGGAAAATCTCCGGCTGAATAGATAATCCTTTTATTATCTCGCCGGCCTTGACTATAAGTGATTTTGAAAAAGCAGGTGCACCATTTCCGTTCCATCCATCCTTAAGATCATGAATGACTTCCAGCTTCTTGAGATTATCTGTCTTTAAACTTCCGGTTGATACGGCTCTTTCTCTCTTAGCGGATGCGTGTGAGATGACCGAAGTCGCATAGGTGCTGAATATATCGGATCGTGTTATCTTGTTGTATTCATCCTCTGAAATGATGACAACGTTCTTATTCCCTTTTCTTGGTACAAATATCACATCTCCCGAATAGGCCATATCAAAATATTTTTTTATATTTGCACGTATGTCCATTTGCTTGGCTATCATATTATTACCTCGTATGTACTAAAAAGAGTACGGTTTAAAGTACTGTTATTATATTCCGTTCCTCACCTGTTGACAACCTCATAATTTCATGTATAATGAACATATGAACAGATATTCATATGTAAACGGATGAGTACAAACTCCTCCGGATTCAGGAAAAGAAGAGGTATAAATATGAAGAAAACATACGAGATCGAAGTAGACTGCGCAGCGTGTGCTCAGAAGATGGAAGATGCGGCCAAGAAGGTTGCAGGAGTTGCGGATGCAATCGTTAACTTCATGACTCAGAAGATGAAGGTCGAATTTTCCGAGGGTCAGGAGCCTGCAGCGGTAATGCCCGAAGTTCTCAAAGCGTGCAAGGCCGTAGAAAGCGACTGCGAGATCAAGTTTTAAGATCAGGCTCCCGCTTACTGCGGGAGCAGTTTTATAATATTCGAAGATACTTTAAGAGATAAAGATATGAATAAGAAACAGAAAAAAGTTTTATATCGCATAATCATAAGCTCGGTGCTCCTCATCGCGCTTCAGATTCTTCTGCACTTTGTGGAGATTCCCGTTATCGTGCAGTTCGTCCTCTACATGGTGCCCTACATCGTCATCGGAGGAGACATCCTCAAAAAGGCATTCCACGGGATCACCCATAAGCAGATCTTCGACGAGTGCTTCCTTATGACCGTTGCCACAATCGGCGCCATTGTCCTGGGACTTGTTACAAGCGGTGAAGAAGGGGGCTTCTTAGAGGGTGTAGCCGTAATGCTCTTCTATCAGACAGGAGAGCTCTTCCAGAGCGTTGCCGTGGGAAAGAGCAGGAAGAACATCACGGATCTTATGGACATCCGTCCCGATTATGCAAATATCTATGATGAAAACGGAGATCTGGTACAGACAGATCCCGATGAAATAGAGATAGGAACCATCATCGTAGTTAAAGCAGGTGAAAAAATCCCCATCGACGGAATCGTGCGCGAAGGAAGCGCAACCCTTGATACCTCAGCGCTCACCGGCGAGTCCCTTCCCGTTCCCAAAGAGCCCGGAGATGAAGTAATCAGCGGATGCGTTAACCTGACCGGCCTTCTGAAGATCGAAACCACCAGAGAATTCGGAGAATCCACCGTATCCAAGATACTCGACATGGTAGAGAATTCTTCCATGAAGAAGAGTAAGTCGGAGAACTTTATATCAAAGTTTGCAAGATACTATACTCCCATCGTATGCTACCTTGCCCTTGCTCTGGCTCTCCTTCCTCCCATAATTCTCCTCATTATGGGAAATGCTCCCATGTGGGGAACCTGGGTTATCAGAGCCCTGACATTCCTTGTAATCAGCTGCCCCTGCGCACTTGTTATATCAATTCCCTTAAGCTTCTTTGGAGGAATCGGAGCTGCTTCATCAAACGGAATCCTCGTAAAAGGCTCCAACTACCTTGAAGCACTTTCCGAAACCGGTATCATAGCATTCGATAAAACCGGAACACTTACCAAGGGAACATTTGAGGTTGCAAAGATCCTTCCCGCGGAAGGCTTTGATTCAAATACCCTGATCAAATATGCTGCCCTTGCGGAGAAATATTCAGACCATCCCATTGCACTTTCCGTAAAAAAGTACGCGTCCGAAAATGATCTCCTTACCGAAACCGAGATCATCGAAGACGAAAACATTCCCGGAAAAGGAGTACGCGTTAAGACAATCTCCAATGAGATATATGCCGGAAATGATGCTCTCATGGAAAGCATCGGATTCAAACCTATATCAGGTATCGACTATCCCGGAACCGTAATCCATGTAGCAAGTAACGGCAAGTACACCGGATGTATCATGATCTCCGACGTGGTAAAACCCACTTCTCATAAAGCAGTAACATCACTTAAATCTTCCGGTATCAGAAGACTTGTTATGCTCACCGGTGACAGAGAAGAGAGTGCAAAGCACATCGCTTCTGAACTTGGTCTTACCGAATACAGAGCAGGACTTCTTCCCGGAGATAAAGTCGATGAAGTAGAAAAGCTTATCAGTGAGAAGAAACCTAAGGAAAAACTTGCATTCGTAGGTGACGGTATCAACGATGCTCCCGTTCTATCAAGAGCCGATATCGGAATTGCCATGGGCGCAATGGGGTCCGATGCCGCTATAGAAAGTGCCGATGTGGTGCTTATGGATGATGATCCCGCCAAGATCGCACTTGCCATGAAGATATCCAAGAAGTGTCTTACCATAGTGCATCAAAACATCGTATTTGCAATCGGCATCAAGGTTCTGTGCCTCCTTCTCGGAGCTCTCGGAATCGCAAATATGTGGATGGCAATCTTTGCTGATGTAGGCGTTATGATCATCGCGGTTCTTAACGCGGTAAGATGCTTAAAAATCCCGAAAAATGCTTAAAAAACTCCAAAATCCATAGCCACAGCCCTTGCCCATGCTTTATAATTAGAGCATCGAACCGAAAGGATTATGGTAATGGATAACGAGAATAAAGATATTGAAAATATAGAAGAACCCTCGGAAAATACCGAGGGTTCTTTGAGTGAAGATAAAGATGCATCCAAAACCGGCGATGCCGGAAAATCCGACAATTCGGCTTATGAGGATGTGTGCTTCGTGTGCCGCAGGCCCGAGAGCAAAACCGGTAAGATGTTCCGTCTTCCCGGCGGTATATGCGTGTGCCCCGACTGCATGCAGAAGACCATGGATACCGTATCCCAGTTTGACTACCAGGGAATGCTGACAGGTCAGCCGATCCCCACGGACGAAGAACTCCGTAAGATGGTGGAAGCCGCGGATAAAGCATCCGGTGATGATTCTTCTGACGATTCCAAGAAGTCACGAAATGCGAATCCCTTCCCTAACTTCGGATTCATTAACCTTGCAAATCTTCAGGGAATGGGAGGAATCCCCAATAAGCAGAAGCTTAAGAAAAAAGATCCCAACGCAAAGCCTTTAATCGATATCAAGAATCTTCCCGCACCTCACAAGATCAAGGAGAGCCTTGATAAATATGTGGTGGGCCAGGAACATGCCAAGAAGGTTATGTCCGTTGCCGTATATAACCACTATAAGAGAGTTGCCACGGATTCCATGGATTCTATTGAAATAGAAAAATCCAATGTCCTTCTCATCGGACCCACAGGCTGTGGCAAGACATACATGGTAAGAACACTTGCCAAGCTCCTTGATGTGCCTCTTGCCATCGCGGATGCCACATCCCTTACCGAAGCGGGATATATCGGAGATGATATCGAAAGCGTAATCTCCAAGCTCCTTGCTGCGGCAGACAATGATGTGGAAAAAGCCGAGAACGGTATCGTCTTTATCGACGAGATCGATAAGATCGCGAAAAAAGAAAACTCCAACCACCGTGATGTATCCGGTGAATCCGTACAGCAGGGAATGCTTAAGCTCCTTGAAGGATCCGAGGTAGAAGTTCCCGTAGGTGCATCCAGCAAGGGAGCCATGGTTCCTCTTGCCACCGTAAATACCAGAAACATACTGTTTATCTGCGGCGGTGCTTTCCCCGGACTTGAGGATATCATCAAACAGAGACTTTCCAAGTCCAACTCCATAGGATTCGGAGGAACTCTCAAAGATTCTTACGAAAACGATCCCGATATCCTCTCCAAAGTAACAACGGAGGATATCAGAAAATACGGAATGATCCCCGAATTTATCGGCCGTCTCCCTATCATCACAACCCTTCAGATGCTTACGAAGGAAATGCTCATCAAGATCATGACGGAGCCCAAGAACGCAATCCTCAAGCAGTATCAGAAGCTTCTTGAACTGGATGAGGTTAAGCTTGAATTTTCCGATGATGCTCTTGAAGAGATTGCGGATAAAGCAATGGAACTTAAGACCGGAGCCAGAGGACTTCGCAGTATCATAGAAGACTACATGCTGGATATCATGTACGAGATTCCCAAGGATGACAACATCGGCACAGTAACCATTACAGGTGATTATCTCAGAGGTAAGGGTGCCCCCGTCATCGGAATGAGAGGAATCGAATGAGTGACCTTATCCGCGGTACAAATATATACCTTCGTCCCATCACTGAAGACGATACCGATATGGTGCTTGCATGGAGAAATTGTGACAGAACTGTCAGTAATTTCTATTACCGCACTCCGATTTCCACAGAAGATCACCTTAACTGGATCCGTAACAAAGTAAATAAGGGTGAAGTCTATCAGTATATAGTCTGTACCATAGAAGGCGATACTCCCGTGGGCTGTGTTTATCTCCAGCATATTGACGAGAAAACTCTCACCGGTGAAACGGGCGTGTTCTTCTCCGAAGATGCCCCCGCAGGTAAGGGACTTGCTACTGAAGCCGTTAAGCTTATCGGAGAAAAAGTCGGATTCGAAATGCTGGGGCTTCTCCACCTGACCGCCAAGGTCATGGAGAAAAATACCGCAAGCAGGCGGGTTCATGAAAAAGCAGGATACCGGCTTGTTAAAACAGTTCATGGAGAAGCCTGCACCGACGGTGAGATCGTTAACTCTCTTTATTTCATCAAAGATGCGGATAAAACCGTAATCCCCCGAAAGGCACTGATAAAACCTCATACAGGTAAGATCACCGAAACAGAAGACGGATACTTGATCAAAGTTCCCGGTTCGAAGAGCATCACAAACAGGGCTCTTCTTATTGCTATGCTCGCTGAAGGGAAAACCACTCTTGAGGGAGTTTTGTTCTCCGATGATACCGAAAGCTTCCTGTCATGCATGGACAGTCTCAGAATCGAGACAGTGGTTGACCGTGATGCCTGCACCGTGACCGTAACGGGATGCGGCGGAGTAATCCCTGAGAAAGAAGCATTTCTTAATGTGGGCTCTGCCGGAACTGCGGCCAGATTCCTTACCGCAGTGCTCGGACTGGTAAATACCGGAACCTATCACATGGATTCTTCGGACCAGATGAAAAAGCGTCCCATGGCGCCTCTTCTTAATTCACTCATGGAACTGGGATGCGAAGTTAAGTATGAAGGAGAAGAGGGATTCTTTCCCTTTACCCTTATCCCTCATGGCATCAATAAATCCGAAACCACGGTTGATATAGATAAGAGCTCACAATTCCTCAGCGCTCTTATGATTGCTTCCACATTCATCAAACCGGATCTGCAGATTAATGTAACCGGTAATCACGGCATGTCTTATGTTGAAATGACTAAGAAGATGCTTGAGACCATGCCCGGCGGAACCAGCACCTATTCGATAGAACCTGATGCCTCGGCTGCGGCATATTTCTATGCGATGGCACCGCTCATCGGAAAGTCCGTTACCATAGCAGGTCTTCATGAGAACTCCATGCAGGGGGATACGGGATTTGTGAAGATCCTTGAAAACATAGGCTGGGTTAAGAGCGGGGATACTCCAGAGGGAATCAAAGTGACGCCGCTTCCCGAAGGAACCGCCACCGGCACTCCCATAACCATCAACATGTCCTCCTGCTCCGATCAGACCATTACCCTGGCAGCAATCGCACCATTCCTTGGCAGGACTATCCGCATCACCGGAATTTCACACATCAGAGTCCAGGAGAGCGACAGAATCTCCGCAATCGTAAATGAGCTTAAACGCCTTGGGGTAAAGTGTGAAGAAATCGGAGACGATATAATAATAGAGGCATCATGCCCTCAGGCGGCTGATATAGAAACTTACAATGACCATAGAATGGCAATGGGATTTTCCCTCATGGGATTAAAGGCTCCCGGAACTGCGATCCTTAACCCCTCATGCTGCGGAAAGACTTTTCCCGATTATTTCGCCTATTTTTATGAAATGACATAAAGTCAACAGTTCCTTAAATGCCCTTAAAACCTTGTTTTCTCGGCATTTTGTATGGTAGAATTACTCAAATGATTCTCGGAGGCAAAATTGGCGGACGGATCTGAAAAGAAAACAAGCACAAGTACCTTTGTCCGTATCATAACCGGACAGGATAGTGTCAATCATCAGGAAATCCTGGAGATTCTTTCGATTGCCGTAATTGTCGTCCACGTCATGATGGTTTTCCTTTTCCATATCATGGGTGTGTGGCAGCTGTCTCTTTATAACATCATCGTTACCGCCTATTATTCATACTGCTACACCACAGTCCGCGAGGGCAAGGTCAGGCAGGGATATATTCTGACATTCATAGAGATCATCGTTCAGATGATCTTCACAACACTCATCATCGGGTGGAGCGTAGGCTTCTACGCATATGTTATCGCCCTGATTCCCCTTTACTATTACATAAACATGTTCCTCGGAAGAGGAAGTGACCATCCCTTTACTCCGTTCCTGTGGGCTATGATCACCTTTGCGGTTTTCCTCGGAACATTTGTCCTGAGCCTTATCGTATCCCCCGTCACTACGTTGGAGATGCCTCAGAAGGTTACCATCTTCATCTTCAATACCTTCTTCGCATTCCAGCTCATTATATGGATGTCCCATTTCCTGGTACTGGGTTATAAGAAGACATTGAACGCCATGGCTGAAAGAAATGCTTCTCTCGATGAAGCAGCCGGTCAGGATCCTCTTACCAAGCTATTCAACAGACGTACCATGGAAGAGAGACTGGATATTGCTCTTGAAGCTGCCAAGAAGAATGGAACCATCTTCAGCCTTGTAATGGGAGATATAGATTTCTTCAAGAAGATCAATGATACCTACGGACATGACTGCGGCGACGTCGCACTCGTATCCGTGGCAGAGATATTAAAAGCATGCGTAAGAGACGGAGATATCGTCTGCAGATGGGGCGGTGAGGAATTCCTCCTCCTCGTATCCGGAAACAGAGGTGTAGCCACCACAGTCGCAGAACGTATCAGATCCAGAATAGAAAACAATGTCGTCGAATTCGGCGGTAATCAGATAAAGTTCACCATGACCCTCGGTGTATCAACCTACGCCCCCGGTTATTCGCTTGACGCTCTCGTCAACCAGGCGGATGAGAACCTCTACTACGGCAAAGAACACGGCCGTAACCAGGTGGTCGCCCTCAAGCCCCAGGTAATCTCAACAGTTAACAATCAATAATAAGTGACAGTGGGGACGCTTCAGTTTTGTCATCAAAAACTTGATGACAAAACTGAAGCGTCCCCACTGTCACTACTTTAGTATTCTATCGGACCTATTGTTGTCTTATATACATATTTGAAGAATATCACCGATAACATTCCCGATACCAGTTCGGCAATTATGAAGCTGAACCATACCTTGTTCACATCACCGGTAACAACCGCAAGGATCCATGCCGCAGGAATAAGAACCACCAGCTGTCTGCAGATGGAAATGACAAGAGAGAAGATACTCTTGGAAAATGCCTGAAAAACGCTTCCAAGGGATATGGCAACCGCTGCGATGGGGAAGTGAACCGCTATGATCCTCAGTGCGGGAACACCGATTGCCTTCATGTTTGCATCTGCTTCGAATATATCAAGAAGCTTATCCGGAATCAGCTCGAAGACAAGTGTTCCGAACAGCATTATCACAACTGCGGCAATGACACCGAATCTGAGCGCTTCATCGATACGCTTTCTCTTCTTTGCTCCGTAGTTATAAGCAAGTACGGGGATGATACCATTGTTCATTCCGAAGACCGGCATGAAGAAGAAGCTCTGAAGCCTGAAATAGGATCCGTATACCGCACGGGCGGTTTCTGCAATATCCGCAAAGAATCCCAGGATCATATTCATAAGATAACTCATGACGGAACCTATGGACATCATCAGGATCGAAGGAACACCGACCCTGTATATACGTGCGATTGCCTCGACATCAGGATGAAGGATCTTCTTCCACTCGAATGAAAGCTCTTTATTCTTCTTCAGGTTAAGTATGATCGAAACAATGGCAGCGATGGTCTGGCCCACTACGGTTGCAACCGCTGCACCTGCCATTCCCATTGCGGGGAAGCCTATAAGACCGAAGATCATAATGGGATCCAGGATCATGTTGACGATGGCGCCCGTAAGCTGCGAGATCATCGAATAGAATGTAAGTCCCGTGGACTGAAGGAGACGTTCAAAGGTCATCTGGAAGAAAAGGCCAAGCGAACATACCATTACGATCATCAGATAGGTGGTTCCGTATTCTGTAATGGCCGCACTGTCGGTCTGACTTGCAATGAAAGGCTTTGCTATAAACAGTCCCAGGAAAAGGAATACTATAAACGAGCAAAAAGCCAGGAAAATTCCCGTATTTGCCGCTGCATTGGACTTATCATATCGCTTTTCACCCAGAGAGGTCGAAAGCATGGCGTTGATACCGACTCCGGTACCCGATCCCACCGCAATCATAAGCATCTGAAGCGGAAGAGCAAGGGATACCGCGGTAAGAGCCGCTTCCTCGATCTTAGCTACGAAATAAGCATCTACAATATTGTAAAGAGCCTGTACCAGCATCGAAAACATCATCGGAAGCGACATGCTTACGATAAGCCTTGGAACAGGCATAACTCCCATTTTATTTTCTTTGGGCATATTATTATCCATCTGTTTATAATCCTCTCTATAAAACATGCCTTCGTATTATAGCTTACGAGCGGATTTGATTGCAAATTAGTAACCTATAAATTTGGTATAAAATTGGTTATAAATATGGTATTTTATAGTAAATTGATTTAACAAAAGGGAGAATAAAGCTCATGAATACCAAAACCAAAAAGATCACTGCGGCCGGAGCACTTCTGGCCATCTGTATCGTCAGTCAGCTCTTTAAGAATTTCAGTGTATACATCACAGGTCCCATTATCAATGCCTGCCTACTTATCGCCGTACTGACCTGCGGAATCTTCTGGGCGGCAGTCCTTGCGATCGTAACCCCTGTTACCGCATTCCTGATAACCGGTGCACCAATTATGAAGGTCGTTCCTGCGATAATGCCCCTTGTTATGCTCGGAAACCTCGTTATCGTATTTGCATTCTGGGCATTTGTCAGGAAAAATAAGAAACACCTGAGCGTTCTCATCGGCGGTATAGTAGGAAGCGTTGCCAAGGCGGCTGTCATGGCTCTTACCATTTCATATGGCGTACTTTCCGTAGTCACCCTCCCCGAGGCAATGCAGGCTAAACTCCCGGTTTTCAGAACGACTTACTCTGTAACCCAGCTCATCACAGCTCTTATCGGAGTGGCTTATGCAGTCGTAATATGGACTGCTCTCAAGAAAGCGTTTAACGAGGAATAACCGCAAAATCTCATTATGCATATATTACAAAAAGCCGCTCTATGGAGTGGCTTTTTTCTCGCTTTAGCTGGCTAAAGCACAGTTTGCTGTTTGGGGTTAAAAGTAGTAAAATACAATGGATTATGTGTGCAATAACGAGGCCTATATAGTTGAGGATTAATTCGGATAAAAAAATACCTGTTTCTGAGAGAATAAAGTCCTTTCTTTCCGGAAATTGGCGCATATGTATTTATACTCTATGCGGACTTGGCCTTTGCTGGATAGATCTTTGGCGTGGTATAGGTAACGGAGCGCAGTGGTCTCTTGCGGTAAATTGTACCGGATTCTGCATCCTGCCACTTATTATCTTCAGGCTCGATTGGAGAATGCTTTCTCTGGGCAGGGAAGATACCGTTAAATGGCATAAATTGTTCAGGGCAGTATTTTATGGCTGGTTAATCTTGTTTGCAATTCTTGCTTTTCCTGCTTTTAGGTATTTTGCTCCTGGAACCGATTATGATGCTCAGATAGCGACGGCTGTTGCAAATGTAGGACTATATGGCGCAATCGTAGTCAGAATGTATTTCTATCTCTTTTACGAGAGAAAGGAAAGCGGGGAATCTTATAAAAACGAATATAAAGTAATATGGATATTCTGGTTATGGCTGGCGTTTATTGTTTTTGCCATTATCTCTGTAAATGAAGCTGTATGGCCTTTATGGTTTCTTGTTATGTTCGGATCATTCTACCTTGCACCTCTTAAGAAAGGGGACATGGAAGAGATTTTCGAGGGACTTGTAAATGGAATGATTATCGGATTCTTCTGGATACAGAGCAGAGCATTTCTGTACAGGCCTTACGATCTTGATCCCAGATACAGAGGTCATTATACCAATCCGAACGTAAATGCCATGTTTTATATGACCACATATATAGCTTGGCTTGGGAAGCTGACCATATACAGAATGCGAAAAGCTCGAAAGCTATATGCCTTTACAATTTTTATGGCATCAGCAATGTGGTGCTTCGTGTTCTTCACGAACTGCAGAAGTGCAATGATGGGATTTGCAGGAGCAACGCTTGTTTACTGGTTTATAGAATCACGGTATATCGGACGGAACAGAGTATTATCCTTTTTCAGATGGGGAGCTATTATGCTGTTCTGCGCAGCAATATCATTTATGCCTGTGTATTGGTGTATGAGATATATTCCGCCTCTTAGGCATCACCCTATATGGTATGGCGGTGAGTACTGTGAAAACAGTGTTATGTCATGGGATCCGATTGATTCTCCTAAGTACATGGATCTTGAATATATAGTCGGATCCGATTTTGGAAGAGTGTATCTGACTATTGAGAATGAAACCGGTAATAGTACCTCATATCATGCTGTAGCGTCGCTATCAGATGAAATATTTGATCAAAACATCTATTCCGATGATGGTGAAGAAGTACTAAGGTATGCGGACGGAATTGCACCTGGTGCCGACGAAGATCATCCGGTTTATGTGGTCAGGGACTTTTCGGGAAATTTGTTAAAAAAACTGCTGAAATCCAGATATTATATATATTTATATGCTCTGAAGAATATACATTTTTTGGGAAGTGAGAATCATGGTGCTGTATGGATTTTTACTGATTTTGCTCTTTATCATGTGCATAATTCGGTACTGCAGATAGCGTATTGGTTCGGCGGGATATCCGGACTGCTGTTTTTTGGGCTTTTGTTAGTCTCCTCAATAAAGACATTTATAAGATTGAGCGTTGGTAAAAATACCGATATCGAAAACAGAAATTTTTCGAGCCTTATTGCCTTGCTGGCAATTACCGCTTATATGCTTGCCGGTTTTACCGAGTGCATAGCATTCCCAGGTGAAATGGGAATGACCTTGTTTTTTGTATCATTGCTTCCCGTTGTAAGGATGAACTGTGAATAAACTTAAAACTTTTTTATATAAAATCGAACATTGGAAGATAATAGCTGCATGCCTGGTTGTATATGACATGTTAGTAGTTAATCTTTCATATTTTTTTGCATTATGGCTAAGATTTGATACTAAATTTTCTGCAATTCCGAGTCATTATCTTAATGCGTTTCTTACTTTTGCACCTTTTTATACGGTTATATGTATCATCGTTTTTTGGCGTATGCGTTTATATAACAGTATATGGCGCTTTGCAAGTTATTATGAATTGATCAGGTGCATTTTCGCATCGATTCTGACTTCACTGATACAGATTGTGGGTATTACAGTATTCGTGCTGAGGATGCCTATAACCTATTATTTTACCGGAATGGTCCTTCAGTTCGGATTGACTGTTGGAATCAGATTCTCTTATCGTTTTGTTCTGCTGCTGAGAGTCAGGAGAGATATATCTGACGAACCTGATAAGAGATGTATGCTTATCGGTGCAGGCAATGCAGGTCAGATGATCCTTAGGGATATCAGAGCTTCGAGGGAAATTAATGAGAAAGTATGCTGCATTATAGACGATAATTCCAATAAGTGGAATCGTTATATTGAAGGAGTTCCTGTTGTCGGGGGAAGGGATGAGATTCTTTATAATGTCGAGAAATATGACATTAAGAAGATTTATATTGCTATACCGACTGCTACCGCCGAAAACAGAAGAGACATCATAAACATTTGTAAGGAAACAGGTTGTGAACTGAAGAATCTTCCGGGAATGTTCCAGCTAGTTAATGGTGATGTATCTGTTAAGGACATGAGGGATGTCGCCATTGAGGATCTTCTTGGAAGGGAGCAGGTTAAACTCGATCTTGAGCCTGTTTTTGAGTTCCTTCACGGAAAGACTGTTATGGTAACCGGCGGAGGAGGATCAATAGGAAGTGAGCTTTGCAGACAGATTGCCAGTCATTCTCCCGGCAGACTGATCATTTTCGATATATACGAGAACAATGCTTACGATATCCAGAATGAGTTAAAGAAAAAATACCCCAATCTGGATCTTAAAGTACTCATAGGCTCTGTAAGAGACAGCAGAAGATTACAGGCTGTGTTCTCTAAGTACAGACCAAATGTGGTTTATCATGCTGCGGCTCATAAACATGTTCCTCTTATGGAGGACAGTCCCTGTGAGTCAATCAAAAATAATGCAATCGGAACATATAAAACAGCGTTTGCTGCAATGAGGAACGGTTGTGAGAGATTTATTCTTATCAGTACGGATAAGGCAATAAATCCTACCAATATAATGGGCGCCAGTAAAAGACTCTGTGAAATGGTCATTCAGACATTTGACTACATGGTCAAAAAACACCGAGAAGCTGAACTGGTCCAGTTATCGGCTCATTTGGATAAAAATACTGTATCTGAAAAATTGCCTGATGACTTTAGGGCTAAAACACGCTATGTTGCAGTTCGTTTTGGGAACGTCCTTGGAAGCAATGGATCGGTCGTTCCGCTTTTCAGAAAACAAATTGCAGATGGCGGTCCGGTAACAGTAACTCACCCTGATATAGTCAGATACTTTATGACAATTCCGGAAGCAGTGAGCTTGGTCCTTCGTGCAGGTGTCATGGGAGATGGCTCTGAAATATTTGTTCTTGATATGGGATCGCCTGTAAAGATTGACACACTGGCCAGAAATTTAATCAAATTATCCGGTTTTAAACCTGATGTTGATATAAAGATTGTGTATACAGGACTTAGACCGGGTGAGAAACTTTTCGAAGAGAAACTTATGGAGGGCGAGGGTTTAAAAACTACCCAGAATCACCTGATACATATAGGTATGCCTATTGAATTTGATAGAGAAGAATTTCTTGAACATCTTAAACTGTTGAATGAAGCTGCGTATAACGATGATGTAGATGAATTGATCAAGCTGACCCAAAAAACTGTAGTTACATACAAGCCTCAGATTGAAGAAAAATGATTGGCTATTAAATATTTTAGAATGAAAAGAGTTCTTATAACCGGCGCAAACTCATATATAGGTACCAGCTTTGAAAGATATGTTTCGGAGAGGTACCCGGATGAATTATCCGTCGATACAGTGGATATGATGAATGATGCATGGCGGGATAAGGATTTTTCGGAGTATGATATCTGTTTTCATGTGGCAGGTATAGCACATGCAGATATAGGAAAAGTAAGTGAAGAAGATAAGGCAAAGTATTATGCAGTAAATACGGATCTTGCTATTGAAACTGCAAAGAAATGCAAAGAACAAGGCGTGGGACAATTTGTGTTCATGTCTTCTATAATAATTTATGGAGATTCAGCACCCTATGGAAAGTCGAAGATTATAACTGTTGACACAAAACCTTCTCCGTCGAATTTTTATGGTGACAGTAAGTGGAGGGCGGATGTCGGAGTAAGAGAGCTGGAGGATGAGAGCTTTTATGTGACGGTTATAAGACCACCGTTTGTTTATGGAAAGGGATGCAAGGGAAATTATGTTAATATTTCCAAATTAGCCAAGATAGTTCCGTTTTTCCCAGCGGTAAAAAATGAAAGATCTATGTTGTATATAGAAAATCTTTGCGAATTTTTAGCACAGGTTATGATAAAGGGACGTAGAGGAGCGTTCTGGCCACAGAATAAAGAATATGTTGCAACCTCGGATTTGGTACATTTGATAAGCTGCACTGTCGGACGCAGAATAATGATAACACGTGCTTTAAATCCTGCGGTGATTGTGCTGAGCCATTTTGGTGGGAGGATAGGTAAACTGACAAACAAGGCTTTTGGAAGCGTTACGATTGATCATAGCTTAAGTGAATATGATTTTGAATACAGTAAAGTTGATTTAAAGAAGTCTATTGAAAAAACAGAAGAAGTGTAATGAAGAAGAACAAGGTTGTTCTGTCTGAAGAGAAACTAGGGGATAGTTTTGAGGAGTGACAACAGAATGACTATATGTGTTGGATTTATGCTTGATTTCTAAGACATTCATAAAAAGCGTTAGATATACATATGAAACTTTTGATAATTAATGAAGTATGTGGCGTGACTAGTACTGGAACATTATGTGCGGATCTCGCTGAGTATTTTTTAAATAGAGGTCATGAAGTTAAAGTTCTTTATGGGAGACTTACTGCTCCAGTTAGATGTAGCGGTTATGGCGTGAGAGTAGCTACTCGCAAGCAGGTACTAATTAGTGCTCTCTCATCTAGAGTTATGGACAATTGTGGCCTTGGAAACAGATCGTCTACCATGGAGGCAATAAGGTTTATTCATGAATTTAAACCAGATGTGATTCATCTTCATAATTTACATGGATATTATATTAATTTTCAAATATTGTTTTCGGAATTAGAAAAGCTTAGTGTTCCTGTAGTGTACACACTTCATGATTGCTGGGCATTAACTGGTCATTGTGCATACTTTGATCATGTTGGTTGTAATAAGTGGATGAGCGGTTGCGGAACTTGCCCTCAAAAGAAAGAGTACCCCAAATCGGTTTTATTGGATAAATCAAAAGATAATTGGCTTAAGAAAGAAAATTTATATAAAAACCTAAGTAAGATGAAAGTTGTTACTCCGTCGAGATGGCTTGGTAATTTAGTAAAGCATTCTATGCTAAAAAGGGATGCGTATGTAATACCAAATGGAATTGACACATCGATTTTCAGACCTGTTGAACGCAATTATTTTTTAGAGAATTGTTTAACAGATAAGAAAGTGGTACTAGGCGTAGCATCAATTTGGGAAGATAGAAAGGGATTGTCATTCTTTGTTGAACTTTCGAAAATCCTTCCGAAAGAATTTAGAATTGTGCTTGTAGGTGTTGATAATAAGCAAAAATCTAATTTACCGAACTCTATCCTCTTGCTTCCGAGAATAGATGATAGAAGAAAACTGGCATCTGTTTATTCAAGTGCATATGTATATTTGAATCCCACATTGGAAGATAATTATCCTACTACAAATCTTGAGGCAATTTGTTGTGGTACACCCGTAATAACATTTAATACTGGCGGAAGTGCTGAAAGTGCAAGTTATTATGGGGTTGTGTGTGAAAGAAATGCTGAATCTATCTTGGAAGCAATATTACAGGTTGAGAATATTCAGAGTGATCGATTCATCAAAATCAGAGAGTATTTCGACCTGAAAAGAATGTTAAAACAATATGAAGATCTTTACATTTCACTATTGAGTAAATAGACCATGAAAGTTACTGTCATTACGGTTGCATATAATTGTGAAAATAGTATTTCCAGAACTATAGAGTCGGTTATCTCACAGGGATTTAATGATCTGGAGTATCTTATTGTTGACGGAGGAAGTTCTGACAAAACTGCGATCATAGCCCAATCATATTGTAAAATCATGAAAGACAATGGGATTGAATACCGTGTGTCAAGTGAACCGGATAACGGAATTTATGATGGTATGAATAAGGGGGTTAAAATATCCACCGGAAATGTTATTGGTTTTCTCAATTGCGGAGATACCTATGAAAAAGGTACGGTTGAGAAAGTGAATAATGTATTTGAAAAATCCGGGTGTGATATTGTTCTTGGAAACCTAAGAATTCATAAAACAAATGGTTCTTCCTTCATTAAAAGAAGTAGAGTTCGTAAATACCAAACTTCTAGGGATTGGAATCATCCTGGGATGTTTGTTCGAAGTGAGTTAATTAAGGATAATCCCTTTAGATGCCTTGGAATTCATGATGATTATGGGTTTTATCTCGAAATGCTAAGACAAGGGCGAAGTGTTTGCGTTGTTGATGAAGTGCTTGCGAATTTTGAAATGGGTGGTATCAGCAATAAGAAAAGCTGGAGAATGATTAAAAAGAGAGTTTCTGATAGATATAAGTATTGTTATAGGATTAACGGATATAGTAGATTATATTTTTTTGAATGCGTTTTTATGGAAATAGTAAAACTGATAGCGGGATGATATGAAAATTTCTGTGTGTATGTGTACATTTAATGGAGCTAGATTTCTTGAGGAGCAGCTCACATCGATTTATGATCAATCCAGAAAACCAGATGAGGTTATTATTTGCGATGATGGTTCTACGGATGGTACTGTTGCTATTATCGAAAAATTTATTGATATGTATCAATTGGGGGATTCATGGTTCTTGCACATTAATCCGAAGAACTTGGGCTATCTGCCAAATTTTTATCAGGCCTGTAAGAAATGTACAGGAGATATAATTTTTTTTGCTGATCAAGATGATGTTTGGCGTAGTGAGAAAATAGAAAAGATGTGTGCTGTGTTTGATGACACTCCGAAGGCATGCGTTGTTTGCTGCAAGTTTGGGCTGGTTGATGCTTGCGGTACAGATGTTTCCGGGATTATGTCTCCAACTCACTCGAGAGAAAGTTCACAAGTTGTACCGGTTTCCATAGAATCTGTTTTTAAAAAATGTGAGTGGCCTGCTATGGTACTGGCGTTTCGAAGAGAGTGGTATGACAGTTGGAGAGTATTAACTGATGAAACAAATATTCCTCACGATTATCTATTCTGCTCAAAAGCAGCTGAGGAAGATGGCTTATTTCAACTTGATCTGGAACTCGCTGTGCACAGGCTTCATGGGAATAACGAGGCAAAAGAAGAATATCGATTAAATGTTTTGCTTAGTAAGAAGCGCAAGCTTGAGGAAATTGACGGCTTTTTGAAGCTGTTAGACTCATTTGAACAAGAAAAGGTTCTAAATATTCCACAAGCAATAGCTTGCTTAAATAATAAGAAAAAAGAGATTGTTGATAGGAAGTGCGCTCTTGAATCCGGAAGAATTACAAGAGTGATTTCAAATGGCCTGAAACATAGACATAGTATAAGATTAAAGACATTTGTCTGTGATATGTTAATAGTAAAGCAAGAAAATTGTTAGCTTAAAGTAGATTCTTATCTGCACGTTTTTTACATATATATGCAGATTTGTATAAGTATACAAGAAATATTTGAACGAGGAGTAAAAATGAATTCCAAAAGAATTTTTATATATATGATCCTTACATACATAATATTAGGCGTGGGTTTTTATCTAATAGCAAAAGATGACATAACCTATGGCAACAAGAGTAAGGACATGGTTGCTTATGAGATGGCTTGCCCCAATATGGTTATGGGAGATGTAGTTTCACAAAATTACAAACCTTCTTTTGATCGCTTAGATAGTATTACAATTATTCCAAATACTTTTGAGAGGGAGAATGATGATTCTTTAAGATTCTCTGTACTTGATGAGAATGAAAATGTTTTATACGAGTCATTTTTAGATACTGCATCTATGGGATATTTGCAACCTTATACTATTTCATTTGGAGAAGGAATAAATGGTGTAAAAGGCAAGAATCTGGTTTTCCGTTTTGAATCCATGGCTGGGTCTGGAAATAATGGTATAGGGATTGGCTATGGAAGCAAAATGATTACAAGCCGTGGGGTTGTAGATTATAACGTTTCAGATAACGATAGAATGTTAATTAACGGTCAGCCCGTAGATGGGATGATGTGCTTTGACGTGATGGGAACAGAGTTTTATAGTTGGGGTATTTATTATTGGCATTTTTTTGCAATTGGTTTGGTGCTGATTATTTGTCTGTTTTGGACAGTTTATTATATTGATAGAACTGGAAAGTATGTGTGGATAATAGCAGCATTTAAAACGTTGCTTAACTATAGATTTTTATTAAAACAGATGGTGGAAAGAGATTTTAAGACTCGATACAAAAGGAGCGTACTAGGGTCGTTGTGGAGTTTGCTTAATCCTCTTATGGCTATGGCTGTTCAATATTTTGTTTTTTCCACACTTTTTAAATCGGTGATTGAAAATTACGCTATTTATTTGTTGATTGGCATTATAATGTATAATTTTTTTAGCGAGTCAGTGGGATTGAATGTAACTGCTATTACTGGTAATTCGTCACTTATAACCAAAGTTTATATTCCTAAATATGTCTTCCCCCTAGCTAGAGTTTTGTCTTCATTGATCAATTTATTGATGTCAATGATACCGCTGGCATTGTTTTTGTTAATAACCAGAACGCATTTGTCGTGGTCTTGGCTTTTGACCCCGTTTTCGTTAATCTGTTTGGTTCTGTTTTGCCTTGGCTTTGGCATGCTTTTATGTACTTTGATGGTGTTTTTTAGAGATGTAGCATTTCTGTGGGGGATAATGAGTATCTTTTGGATGTATTTGACTCCGATATTTTATTCTGAAAGTATTATACCGGAAAAGTTTTTGGGCATATATAGAATGAACCCGCTTCTTCACTATATTACATTTATGAGGGTTTGCCTAATTGAAGGCCATTCGCCAAATCCGGAAACTTATTTTGCATGTATTTTTACAAGCGTCATGATGTTAGCGATAGGTTGCATAGTATTTAAGAAGAACCAAGACAAATTTGTTTTTAACTTATAGGGAATAAGGCAAATATGCAAACAGATAATTTGATGATAGAAATCCAAGATATGACTATAGAATATAAATTAGCTAGTGAACATATCTATAGCATGAAAGAGTTTTTAATTGCATTTATAACTAAACGAATTACTTATGAAAGATTCCAAGCCTTAAAAAACATTTCATTTAACGTTGAACGCGGTGATGTTGTGGGCATTATCGGTCATAATGGCGCTGGTAAAAGCACTATGTTAAAGGCTATATCCGGAATTATCAAGCCGGCTAGCGGAAGCGTGAAGTGCTATGGTAGAGTTGTTCCTATGCTAGAACTTGGAAGTGGTTTTGATCCGCAATTAACCGGAAGAGAGAACATCTTTCTTAATGGAGCCATTCTAGGCTATTCAGAGGAATATTTGAATGAGAAATATGATGAGATTGTTGAGTTTTCGGAACTGGGAAAGTTTATTGAAACTCCGATACGTAATTATTCATCTGGCATGATGATGAGATTGGCATTCTCTATAGCTACTTTGGTTAATCCGGAAATACTGATAGTTGATGAAATTCTTGCAGTTGGAGATAGTGATTTTCAGGCTAAAAGTAAGAACAGAATGTTAGAATTGATGAGTGGCGGAACTACGGTTCTGTTCGTTTCTCATAGCTTGGAACAAATCCGAGAATTATGTAATAAAGTTGTTTGGATTGAAAATGGTATTATGCAGATGATTGGCGAAACAAATGTAGTTTGTGACGCATATGAGGCGGGGTAGCATTATCTCGAATTACAAACATGGATGACTTAGAAAAAATATCTGTTTTGGTTGCAACATATAATCCTGGAAAGCACGCATTGGAAATGACTTTAAGATCCATATTGGCTCAAAGGAATTGTATATATGAAATCATAATAACCGATGATTGCTCCAAAGAAGATTATTTTGAATATATACAGCAATTTTTTAAGGAATGTGATTTTTCTGATTACAAATTGGTAAAAAACCAAATTAATGTAGGCACTGTGAAGAATGCGTTAAATGGGTTAAAGCATTGTAACGGCATGTATGTGAAACCGATTGGTCCAGGAGATTGCTTGTACGGAGAAAATACCCTTGCTCTATGGAAAAGAAATATGGATTATTATGGGGCGGTTCTCTCTTTTTCTGATACCGTTGCTTATAAGTACAGGGAAGATGATGGAATTGAAATAATTAGTGTCCCTGCATACCCATTCGATGTGAGCGCTTATTCGGATGGCGGAGAAAGGCTCAGGGAGAGTTATTTACTTCGAGATAACAAATGTATGGGGGTATCAACTCTTATTAAACGAGAAGTTTTTGAAAGATATCTTTCTATGATTGAAAATAAAGTGAAGTACTGTGAAGATTTTATATATAGACTGATGATATATAATAGGGAACCGGTCTCGTGGTTTGATAATTCATCCATGCTATATGAATATGGAACCGGCATTTCTACAAAAGGAGAAGGAGGTTGGGATAGGATTATAAGAAGAGATTGGTTAGAAGCGAATAAGATTTTGAAGGGATGGATTGATACAAATGATCCTTTTGATAGAAAACTTTTAACTTTGATTAATGCATATAATGATGAAGAAGTAAAGTTAAAAAATAAGGTGATGTTTTATAGCAAGAATTTAAGTTTGGTTTTTGAAAGAATCTTGATTTATTTACACATAAAAAAGAGGAGAATGTCTCCCATAGATAAAAAAGTGAATTTTATTGCTATTATAGAAGGGAAGCAAAAATTATGCTGATTGTAAAGTATATGTTTCAACCTCATGGAGATGAGCGGGGGCAGTTAATTGCTTTGGAGGAATATAAGGATATTCCATTCCAAATCAAAAGGGTCTATTACATGTATGAAACCGGTGAGGGCGTTAGAAGAGGATTTCATGCTCACAAAAAACTAAAGCAGATTCTAATCTGTGTTCATGGCTCATGTAAGATCCATCTGGACAATGGGGAGGAACAAAAAGAAGTTATTTTGGAAAAGCCATATGAAGGACTCTATATAGATAATAATATGTGGCGTGAAATGTATGATTTTAGTCCCGATGCTGTGCTGATGGTGTTAGCTTCTGAGGTATATGATGAATCAGATTATATAAGAAATTATGATGAGTTTCTGAAGTTTGTAAAAAACAAGTGATATTAGGAGAAATAAAAAGTGAAGATTCCTTTCGTATCTTTTTTACCGTTAGAACATGAGTTGGATAAAAATATCAGGTCTGCATTTGAAAGGGTATACGAACGCAGTTGGTATATAGAAGGCGTTGAAGACGAGGGATTTGAAAAGGCGTTTGCTGATTATTGTGGTACAAACTATTGCGTAGGATGTGGAAATGGTTTGGATGCATTAGTTTTGGCGTTAAAAGCTTTGGGAATTGGTGATGGCGATGAGGTTTTAGTTCCCTCAAATACTTACATAGCTACTGCACTAGCAGTGACTTATGTCGGGGCGAAATTGGTTTTCGTTGAACCGGACATAAGAACATTCAATATTGATCCTGCCAATATAGAAAAGGTAATTACCAAACGGACTAAGGCAATAATGCCTGTTCATTTGTATGGTCAGCCTTGCGATATGGATAAAATAATGGATATCGCTCACAAATATAATTTGTACATAGTTGAGGACTGCGCACAGGCACATGGTGCAACTTATGCTTCAAAGGATGGTACGAAAAAAAGGATTGGATCATTCGGTGATGCATCCGGATTTAGTTTTTATCCCGGAAAAAATCTAGGGGCACTAGGTGATGCCGGAGCAGTTGTTACTTCAAACTCTGAATTGGCCGATAAAATCAGAGCATATGGAAATTATGGTTCTGATTATAAATACCATCATATCTATAAAGGCAATAATAGTAGACTGGACGAGATGCAGGCTGCGTTTCTTCATGAAAAGTTAAAAAAACTTGATGAAGTAAATGAGAATAGACGTATGATAGCCTCCAGGTATTTGCATGAAATCAAGAATGATGCGGTTATTCTTCCGTATGTCCCTGAATACGCTGAACCTGTATGGCATATATTTGGCATAAGATGTTCTAGAAGAGATGAACTTGAAACATTCTTGAATGATGCCGGAATAGGAACAAATAAACATTATCCTATCCCCATTCATTTGCAAAAAGCATATGAAGATTTAGGCTTTTCTGAAGGGGATTATCCAATTGCAGAGGAAATAAGTAAGACTGAATTATCTTTGCCGATGTATTATGGGATGAAGGATACTGAGATACAGTTTGTTATTGATAAGATTAATGAATTTAGGTGAAAAATAATGATAAATAATGATGATAAAATTGCAGTATTGTTTCCCGGCGGCGGATCTCAGTTTGTTGGGATGGGAGAAAGTTTTTGCCGTAAGTATAAGACGGCTAGCGATATATATGAGAGAGCATCAGATATTTTACAAATTGATTTAAAGAAATTATGTTTTGAAGAAAACGATGAACTTGATATAACTGAAAATGCTCAGCCTGCGTTGCTGGTTACTCAGATCGCGATTTTGAGAGTTCTTCAGGAAGAGGGACTTAAGGCGGATTATTATGCAGGACTTAGTGGAGGCGAATATAGTGCACTTGTAGCTTCGGGCGCACTTTCGTTTGAAGATGCCGTTAGACTTGTGAGGATTAGAGGCAGATTAATGCAAAATGCGGTTCCTCTTGGTACGGGAATGATGTCGGCAATAATTGGTCTTCCAAATGCTACTGTAGAGGAAATATGTGAATCTATTAGTCCGACATTAAGCATAACGAATTATAATTGCCCCGGTCAGGTTGTTATAGGCGGATATACCCAGGACGTTGAAAAGGCTAATGAATTGCTAGATAAAGCCGGAGCAGTTGCAATCAGACCTTTGAAAATAAGTGTAATGTCGCATTGTGCGCTTTTAAAAGATGCTGCCAGCGAATTGGAGAAGGAGATTAGTAAAGTATCATTTGGAGATATACAAACACCTTATATTGCAAATGTTACGGCGGAAATAATTGACAATAAGTCAAAAATCAACGAAATGCTGGTTAAGCAACTGTATAGCCCTGTAAAGTGGCAGCAAACTTTAGAGTTATTGAACAAAAAATTACACATCAACAATTATTATGAAATATGTGCTGATACAAGCTATAAGTTTTTTAAGTATATTTCAAGAAAGGCGCAGGTGAAGGTAATCAAGGAGGCTGAAGATATCATTGCAGATACATAAATTTGTAACGAAATATATGCTTTCGAATACCTACGTCTTAATTGAGAATGACCATTGTATTATCGTAGATCCTTGTGAATGTGAATCTGTAACTGAGTTATTAAAATCTAATAATTTAAAGATTGATTATTGTTTTTTGACTCATGAACATTATGACCATATATCCGGATTGGATTGGATGCATGATAATGGTGTTCCTGTCATAGCAACAGAGAAATGCAATCATAATTTGGGCGATTCAAAGATAAATCAGTCTAGGTTTTACGATGCATTTTCACTTGTTCAAGTAAGACTGAAAGAATGCCCTTTGGTTCATGTTGATGAGTACATAGGATATGCGAATCTCGTTTTTCGCGATTCTATGACCCTTGAGTGGGAAGGCCATGTATTGATGATGAAAGAAACCCCCGGACATTCGAGCGGTGGGGCTTGTATGCTGGTAGATGGTGAGATATTGTTTTCAGGTGACACTTTGCTTGGCGATACGTATACGGGAACTGGTATGCTAAGCGGAAGCGAAGAGGAATTGAATGAAATAAGCATGCCTTGGATTGAGGGATTGAATCATGATATAGTGGTATATGCTGGGCATGGAGAGAGTTTTGTGCTTGGAGAACGTTTGGCAAAAAAATTTGAAAAACCGAGGAAAAAATAATGATTAAATCAGAATATAAAAATATAAAAATCGATGGCTTAGCTTGCTGCGTGCCCAAGAACAAAAGTCGAACTGAGGAGTTTAATGATAAATTTGGTGCTGATAAAATAGAAAAACTGATTAAAATGACTGGTGTTATTGAAAAGCGCAATTCCGTAGAAAAACAGACGGCATCTGATTTGGCATACGTGGCTGCCGATAAACTACTATCTTCAAGAGGGGTTGATAGATCAAAAATCGGGGCACTTATATTTGTTACTGAAACACCGGATTATGTTTCCCCTTCGTCAGCGTTTGTTTTACAATATCGTCTGGGATTGGAACATGAATGCATATGCTTTGATATTAATTTGGGATGCAGTGGCTTTGTCTCCGGATTTAATACCCTTGCAGCACTGATGACTACTTCAAGCATTGAGTATGGTCTTTTGCTTTTTGGCGACACAATGACAAAAAAATTATCACCGGATGACAGATCGATTTATCTGTTACTGGGTGATGCAGGGGGCGCTTTACTTTTAAAGAAAGAGGAAACTGCTTCTACCATTAAGTGTGTTGGTCAAAGTGATGGCGATAAGTATAATTTAGCTATAATTCCCGCGGGAGGATTTAGAAATCCAAACGCTAATCCGGAAAGAGTTTTAGCAGATGATGGAAATGTTAGAGGACCGTATGATTTCTATATGGATGGAGGTAATATTTTCTTCTATTCAACATCGAATGTGGTGAAACTATTGCGTGAATACTTAGACGAAGAACATACTACTCCGGATGATTATGATGCTTTGGTTTTGCATCAGGCAAATGAATATATTTTGAAGAATTTCTCGAAAAAAAGCAAATTTCCTATGGAAAAAGTACCGGAATCTATCCAATATTTTGGAAACACGACGGGCTCGTGCATTCCGTTGACTATGGTAACAGAATGGGGCGGAAAGGAAGCAAAGTCCCTTAGACTTATTATGTGTGGATTTGGAATTGGATTATCTATAGGAATTGTTGATTCTAATATAGATACGGATGTGATCATGCCACTAATTGAAAGCGATGACTACTATACAGAAGGAGTATAAGCGTGTATACAGATAAAATGCCGAGTTTCATGGAATTGCAAAAGGCATCCAGAAATAAAAAGCAAGAGATAGAAGATTATAAGCTGGCCATATTGGGTAATTCGTCCACACAACATTTAGCTATTGCCATTAAAGGATATGCAAAGTTATTTGATTACAAAATAGATGTTTTTGATGCGGATTACGATCAGATTGATATTCAACTATTGGATGCAAATTCTGATACTTTTGCGTATAAGCCGGACTCCATTTTAATATATTTAACTCCAGAAAAATTATATGAGGATTTTGTGTCAAAAGATTCATCGGGAAAAATGTCTTTTGCAGATTTATATATTGAAAAGATTGAAAATTATTGGAGTTTAGTTAGAAATAATTCTAAATCGATAATAATACAAAATACAATTACAGAATATGATGATATTGTTTTTGGCTCTTTTGGCGGGAAAACCAGATCGTCATTTTTGTTTCAATTGAGGAAACTTAACTATTTAATTTGTGAAAGAGCTGCAGATGCAAAAGATGTATATATAGTGGACTATTCCAGCGTTCAGAATAACGTTGGACGTTCTAATCTGCTGGATCCCAAAATGTTATATATGGCAAAGATGTCTGTGTCACTAGACGTTTTGCCTATTTATGCGAAAAGAACAGTGGATGTTATAGAGTCACTGAGGGGGCATGTAAAAAAGTGTGTTATATGTGATTTGGATAATACTCTTTGGGGTGGAATTATTGGCGAAGACGGATTGTCCGGAATTAAAATAGGAAACCTTGGCAGCGGTCATGCATTTGAGGATTTGCAGGTTTGGCTCAAGCAACTTCAACAAAGAGGGGTTCTTTTGGCGGTATGTAGTAAAAATGATGATCATATTGCAAGAGAGCCATTTGAAACTTTGGATGAAATGGTATTAAAACTTGATGATTTTGCTATATTTGTCGCCAATTGGGATAATAAGGTTGATAATATAAGATATATACAAAAAACTCTAAATATTGGATTTGATAGCATGGTATTCTTGGATGATAATCCATTCGAGAGGAATCTTGTTAGAGAGAATATTTCAGAGATTTGTGTTCCGGAATTGCCGGATGATCCTGCGAAATATCTGACTTATTTACAGTCGATTAATCTGTTTGAAACAGCTAGTTATTCAGCTGAAGATGTTAATAGAACATCGCAATATCAGATAGAGGCTAAGCGCAATGAACTTAAATTGCAAGCCTCCAGTTATGATGAATATTTAAAGGATTTGCAGATGGAATGCGAGTGGGGATATTTTGACGCACTAAATGCGCCCAGAATAGCCCAACTTACCCAAAGGTCCAATCAGTTTAATCTAAGGACTATAAGATATACTGAGTCTGAAATATTAGAGGTGATTGATAATCCAAATAAAATAGGTCTGTATTTTAAATTAAAAGACAGATATGGGGATTACGGCCTGATAAGTGTTATTATTTTGTCCGTTGAGAATGAAACTGCCTTTGTAGATACTTGGCTTATGAGTTGCAGAGTGCTAAAAAGAGGCGTTGAACAATATGTTCTTAATAAGATTACGGAAATAAGTAAATCCTTAGGAGTTAAAAAGATACTGGGTGAATACATCCAAACGAAAAAGAATCAAATGGTATCCGGCTTGTATAATGAACTGGGATTTACACAGTTAGATGAAAATAAATGGGAACTTTCATTAGATAATTATGAAATGAAAAATTCAAATATCAGAGAGGTAGGTAAAGATGAATAGAGAACAGTTGCTGGCAGAGATTAATGATATTTTCAAAGATGCATTTATGGATGATGACCTTGTTATTACTGAGGAAACGAATGCTGAGGATATTGAAGACTGGGATTCATTGATGCAGATCACGCTTATTACAACCATTGAAGGCAAATACGGAATTGAATTTACATTAGATGATTCGTTGGCAATGAAAAATGTTGGCGATATGATGGATTTAATAATTCAGAAGGTGAAATAATGAACCATTATACATATTCTGACATTAAAATAGGTGATGAAGAGATCTTTACTCATGAAATAACTGAAGATCAAATGAGATTATTTCTTGAGATAACAGGTGATACCAATTCGTTGCACGCTGATGAAAAGAGGGCTTTGGAGGAAGGGTATAAAGGGAGGGTTGTTTATGGCATGCTTACAGCTTCCCTATTATCGACTCTTGCGGGAGTTTACATGCCCGGTGAGTATAGCCTGATCAATTCAGAAGAGCTGTTTTTCGTGAAACCGGTGTATGTTGGTGATATACTACAAATTAAGGGCAAAGTATATGAAAAAAACGATAAATTTAATATAATAACACTTAAGGTTTCAATTACAAACCAGAACAACGAAAAGGTTTGTCGTGGAAAAATGGAGATAACCGTTAGACAGTAACAAGGAAAAAACTATGGAAAACAAAAATTTTATTATTGGAGTTGATCATATAGGAATAGCGGTACCGGATATTGATGAAGCTCAAAAATTATATGAAACTTTAGGCTACTCGGCAGTTGGATCCAAAATTGGTGAGGTTGATTATGGAGTCAATACTTTGATGATGAAATTGGGATCGCAGACTATTGAATTACTGGAGCCTTTAAATAAAGGTGAAGAATCACCTATAGATAGGTATATTGCGTCTAAACCCTATACAATGTATCACGTTGCGTATAAAGTTTCTGATTTCGAGGAACAAATTAATATACTGCAAGAAAACAGATACGTTATGATTGGAGAACCTAGGGTTTCTAAAAGCGCAGGCGGTAAAAGAGCAGTGTTTATGTTTAACAGAAAGCTCGGTATTGTCGAATTACTTGAAAGTTGAGAGGATCAATTATGGCATATGAAGACTTGAAAGGTAAGCATGTATTGGTCACTGGAGCATCTAGTGGCATTGGAAGAACTGTAGCAATATATTTAAGCCAACTGGGAGTGAAGGTCACAGCAATTGCAAGGCGAAAGGAATTGTTGGATACCCTGTTGACAGAAATGTCCGGCGAAAGTAATAGCGTGTATGAATTTGATCTGAACAACCTAGATCAAATTGGAGATTTGATTAAACAAATTGTGTCGGAACAAGGAAAATTTGATGGAATGATGTTTTGCGCCGGAGTTGCAAAACATGTTCCATTAAAGATGACTAAGCCCGATTACGCTATGGAAGTAATGAGGATAAATTATTTCGCATTTGAAGAAACCTTGAGATGTATTTCAAATGCAAGAAATTGTAATCCGGGTGCCAGCTTTGTTGGAATGTCATCTGTTAGTGGATTGCAGGGAGATAAAGGCTTGCTTGCATACAGCGCCTCAAAAGGGGCGATGAATAGTGCAGTAAGGTGTGCGGCTGTAGAATTGGCAGAGAAGAAAATTCGTGTTAATGCCATTGCGACAGGCTATATTGGCGGAACTGAGATTTTTAATTCAATAAATGAAAGATTGGGTTCTGATGAGGTTGAGAATTTTGCAAATTCGAGACAGTTGCTTGGAATTGGAAAACCGCAATATATAGCTAATGCTGTTGCATTTTTATTGAGCGATGCATCTGCTTATGTTACCGGAAGCGTTATGCTTGTGGATGGCGGATATATGGCATAAAAGAAATTGGAGGATTATAAAATGACAGACGAGAAGAAAATTGAGTTACTTGAGGAAATGTTGGAGCTTGATCCCGGATCAATAAATGCATCTATGGATATTAATGAGGTGGAGAATTGGGATTCTATGGCTCAGCTTTCACTCATAGTATTGATTGATGAAGAGTGCGGAAAGCGCGTAACCGGTGATGATATAAAGAATATCAAAACTGTACAGGACGTTTTGGACCTGATGGAATGCTGATTATTGGTGAGTGATAATGGTATATGAAAAGCATTTAATTGGAAAGACCGTAACAATAAGACCTGCAACTGAAGAGGATGCAGGTTTTATTCTGTCGGTTAGAAATGATAAAGATTTATGTAGATATATTCATGATGTAAATATATCTGAAGAAGAAGAAAAATGTTGGATAAGAAAACAACGTTTAAAAGCTGATGATTATTTTTTTGTAATCGAGGATAAAAAGGGTAATCCGCTGGGCATGGTAGGCTATATTGGAGAATATGGCGCGGATTACGGCGAGGTCTGCAGATTAGTTTCATATGGAAATAGTATTCAGAATATCGAAACTAATTTGATTATGACAGATTTTGCTTTTGATGTTATGAATGCGAAGGCACTTAAGGGATATATGAGTGCCGATAATAAAAATATCATAGGCGTTCAAAAAAAGTTTGGCTATGTAATCCCTGATGATAAACATATTCAGGATGGTATGGAAGTTGTGTTTGCCTCACTAAAAAAGGAAGATTATATCAGCAAACGTGATCGAATTATAAAAATGATAGATATGGCGTCTAGTGCAAACAATTAATACTTTTTTTTCAGAGGTTAGAGATGGCTTGGAGTCCTGAAGTTAATCAAAACTATATAAAGAATAAAAAAGAACTATTCTTAGCCGGTGGTCAAACCAAGATAGATAAGCAGCATAATAGAGGTAAATTGACTGCACGTGAGAGGATGGAGAGTCTGTTTGATGACGGACAGTTTAATGAAATAGAAATGTATGCAATCTCTCATATAGATGTTAAAGGCGTGAATAAAAAACATTATATGGGAGATGGAATAGTTTGTGGATATGGGAAGGTTAATGGAAGGACCGTATATGCGGTAGCTACTGATAGTACGATTAGTGGTGGCGCCGGTGGTGTAACTCAGCTCGAAAAGCAATGCAGGACATTGGAACTTGCAATTCAAAATAAAAGCCCCTATGTGTGTTTGTGCGAAGGCGGCGGCGCTAGAATAGAGGAAGGAATCCGTTCGCTTTCGGCTTATAGCAGATTATTCTATTTGAACACTCAGGCATCAGGATATATTCCCCAAATCGCTGCCATAATGGGAAATTGTGCAGGCGGTTCATCGTATTCACCGGCGATGTGCGATTTTATCTTTATGGTTGAAAAGACCGGACAGTTGTTTATCACTGGTCCTAAAGTAATTAAGGCGACTATTGGTATGGACGTGTCCATGGAAGAACTGGGTGGAGCTGATGTTCACAGCAAGTATAGTGGTCAGGTACATTACGTATATCAAAACGATATAGATTGTATATACGGTATTAGGAATCTTCTTGATATAATAACAAATCCCAAGCGTGATTATACTGATGCTTCAGAATTTGATTATCAGATTTTAGGCAAGCAGATTGAAGAATTTGTTCCAGAGGACAAAAAACGCCCTTATGATGTTAAAGAAGTTATTTTAAGACTTATAGATAATTTTGATTTCTTTGAGATTTTGCCGGAGTTTGCCGGTAATTTGGTCACCGGATTTGCCAGGATTGCCGGTAGGAGTGTTGGCATTGTTGCTAATCAGGCATGCGTAAGTGGTGGCGTTTTGGATTGCAACGCTGCTGATAAGTGTGCGAGATTTGTCAGATTCTGCGACTGCTTTGATATTCCCATAATTACATTGGTTGATGTCCCAGGATATATGCCTGGAATAGATGAGGAACGCAAGGGTATTCTTAGACATGGAAGTAAGATTCTCTACGCGTTTGCAGAGGCTACAGTGCCTAAAATCTCTATAATCCTTAGAAAGGCATATGGAGGCTCATATTGCGCGATGAATAGTAAAGCGCTTGGTGCAGATTATGTTTTTGCCTGGCCTATCTGTGAGTTTGCTGTTATGGGTGCAGAAGGTGCTGTGGATGTCATTTATCATAAAAAGTTGTCAGAAGCAGAAAATCCTCAGGAATTAAGAAACGCTTTGGTAGAGGAATATAAAAATAAATATTTGGATCCGTATTTTGCGGCAAAATGCGGAATGGTTGATGATGTGGTCCTTCCCGAAGAAACCAGAAAAAAAATAATTGATTCCTTGGCGGGCTTAGAAAGCAAAAAACTTTATTCTGTAAAGAAAAAACATGGCAATATTTCATTGTGATGGCAATACTTGTATTTTTGCATTGAAATTGAGGTGACCAAATGATTATTCTTGCTGTAAATAGTAGTTATACAACACTACAGTTTTTGCTTGTTGATTCAGATGGATGGAATGAACTTGCTCATGGTTCATGCGTTAACATTGGTTCAATGGCAACATTTAATTACACGAATTCCAACGCAGGTAAAGTGATTGATAACTATGAGGTCCCTACGCATCGAGAGGCAATCATGTTGATGCTTAAATATCTCGTAGATGACGAGCTTGGCGTGGTGGAAGACTATGCGAAGATTGATGCGGTTGGACATAGGATAGCCCATGGTGGTGATTATTTTGTTGATCCTGTACTGATTACTAAAGATATTGTTGATAAGATAAAGTCTTTCTCGGAACAGGCTCCAATGGATAATCCGATTAACTTAGTTTGTGTCTCCGCATGCAGGGAGAAAATGCCGAATACTCCCATGATAGCGGTGTTTGATACAGGCTTTCATAATACAATTATGGAGAAAGCATATTTGTATTCAATACCGTATGCCATATATGAAAATTTTGGCGTTAGAAAATATGGGTTTAGAGGATCATCTCATAAATATGTCTCCTCAAAAATGGCAGAATTTTTAGGCGCAGATGTAAAAAATTTTAAACAGGTAATATGTCATTTGGGTTCGGAAACATCTATATGCGCTGTGGAAAACGGCATAAGCATAGATAGCTCTACAGGATTTACTCCTATGTCAGGAATCGGAATGGCTACCAGATCCGGAGATATGGATCCGTATGTTGTTGCATATTTAGCCGGAAAAATGAAAATTGATACGAGTCAAGTTATTGAAATCCTAAGTAGAAAATCGGGATTACTTGGCTTAACTAATGGGCTGTCTTCGGACATAAGAGAGATTGAGAAAACAGCTATAGAAGGAAATGAGTTATCTAAAAAAGCATTAGAAGTTTATTCATATAATATCGCTAAAGCTATTTGCTCGTGCATCCTGTCGCTTAATGGAGTGGATGCGATCGCTTTTACGGCAGGCGTTGGAGAAAATAGCTCAATAGTACGAAAAGCAGTTTGTTCGTATCTGCAATTCCTCGGAGTAAGTATAGATGAAGAAAAAAATAATAATGTAGCTGGTATGGCTTGTATTTCAAAAATTGATTCGAAAGTAGCTATATGTGTAATACCTACAAATGAGGAATATGAGATCTGCAAAGAAACCTATAACGTACTGCAAAATATGAAAGACTATTATAAAGATAGATAATTTTTTAGAAAGGTATAATGGTAACTATAATGGATTGGACAGTGGAAACTATAAAAGACGTTATTGCCATATTTGAAGAGTCTGACTTGAGCAAAATCGAGATTGAAGATGGCGATAAAAAGATAGTGCTTAATAGAGAAAGCGCTCAAGGGACTGTGGGCTATAATAGTGCCTTTAGAAGAAATATCGGAGGATATGGGCTTCCTCAAAGCTTTCAGTCAATTGCAAAAATGAAGGAAATGCAGGATGAATTGGCGGATGCTAAGGAATCTATGACAAAAACCGAACCGAAAGAGCCGATAAAAAAAGCAAGTACTGTCATTGGCGATAAGGATGGTACATATGTAAAAGCCTCTATGGCGGGAATATTGTACATGCAGCCCAAACCGGGTGAGCCTCCATATGTTGAAGTTGGGAAAAGCGTAAAAAAAGGCGATACGGTAGCTTTGATTGAAGCAATGAAGATGATCAATGAGATTACTGCTCCATGTGATGGTGTGATTAAAGAGATTTTCTTCCAAAATGAACAGTTTGTAGAATTTGACAGTCCCATTTTCTTGATAGTAGAGGAATAGTTATGTTTCATAAAATTCTTATAGCGAATAGGGGCGAAATTGCGTTAAGAATAATAAAAGCCGCAAAACAATTGGGAATAGAAACACTGATTGTTTATTCGAGTGCGGACAAAGATTCTTTACCTGTTCAATTAGCTGATGCATCGGTTTGCATTGGACCTCCTGCATCATCAAAAAGCTATCTCAATCAAGAAAGTATTATACAGACGGCAATTCATCATGGATGTGAAGCAATTCATCCGGGATACGGTTTTTTGTCGGAAAATGCAGAATTTGTTGAAAAGTGTGAGAATAATGGGTTATCCTTCATTGGCCCTAAAGCCAGTGTAATTCGTTGCATGGGCGATAAGCAGTCTGCCAGAAAGTTGATGAAAGAAAATGGTGTTCCGATTGTCCCCGGCTCTGAAGATATAGTCAAAACAGCTGATGAGGCAAAGGAAATAGCTTCTAATATAGGTTTCCCTGTTTTGCTAAAAGCAAGTGCAGGTGGCGGTGGACGCGGAATGCGAATCGCAAATAGTGCCGAAGAAATAGATGAGGCATTTAATGCAGCAACTTCTGAGGCGTTATCAGCTTTTGGAAATGGTGATTTATATATTGAAAAATATATTCTTAATCCCAGACATATTGAAGTACAAATATTAGCGGATGAATTTGGAAATATCGTACATCTCGGTGAAAGGGATTGTTCTATCCAAAGACGAAATCAAAAAATGATAGAGGAAGCTCCGGCAAATTGTTTAACCGGAGATATTCGATCTTATTTGTTAGATGCTGCCATAAAAGCCGCTCGTGCTGCAAATTATACCAATGCCGGTACGGTTGAGTTTGTGGTGGATCCAAACGAGAATCATTATTTTATTGAAATGAACACAAGAGTTCAGGTAGAACATCCTGTGACAGAAATGATTACAGGTATAGATATAGTTCGGAGTCAGATACTGATTGCTAGCGGTGAAAAACTAGATTTTGCTCAGAATGACATTTTGGTTAGAGGATATTCAATAGAGTGTAGAGTGAATGCAGAAGATGTAGATAGAGGTTTTGCTCCTTCTCCCGGTAGGATAGAATATTTAAGATACCCTTCTGGAGAAGGCGTTAGAATTGAATCAGCTATTCAAGCCGGCACTACAATAAGTCCATGGTATGATTCTATGATTTGTAAAGTGATAGTGCATGCACCATCAAGGGATGAGGCTATAAGAAAAATGATATTTGCATTACAGGAGTTTAAGATTGATGGAGTAAAGACTAATATTGAATTTCTGCTTAGGATTTTAAACAATAATGATTATTGTGAAGGAAAAGTTGATACCTCATTTGTTAGCGGACTTCTATAAATAATGCTTATATTGTTTTTGCAGAATTGATGCTTGGAAAACCTATAGAGATAGAATGGAAAAACTGGGTGTTGTACTAGATCATATTTGATTTTTGTGGCTATATGCCCAATGTGTACAAAGTGTAACTGTTAATATTTGGATAGAGATGAGAAAATGGCTAGAAAATTTTTGATTATCGGTGCTACTTCGGACATAGTTTTAGGCTATTTGAATTCAGAAGTATGGAATCAGGATGATTACATACTTGCACATTACTATGGAGATAAAAAAGGATTGGATTCATTTGCTGAAAAATGCGTCTGTAGATGTGAGGCTGTCGAGGCTGATTTTTTGTCGGATGATGGCATAAAAAGTTTTTGTGACTATATTTCAGAAATGAATTATGTTCCTACTCACATATTACATGTATCTGCACTTCCGGTTAGAACTATGCCTTTTAGGATGGAGAATTGGTCAGATTATCAAAATCAGATAAATGTTCAGTGTAAATCTTTTTTTGAAATTCTTCGTGTTACTCTTCCAATGATGGGCAAGGCAAAATGTGGAAAGGTAGTTTCTATTATTTCATCGTGTGTTGTTGGAGTTCCTCCAAAAGGGATGACATCATACACGGCTTCTAAATATATGCTTATGGGAATGCTGAAATCGGTTGCGGCAGAGTATGCTTCTAAGAATATTCAGGTTAACATGATTTCGCCATCGACGGTTAGTACGAAATTTAATGAGAACAACCAAAAAGCAGCTGAGTTGGCGGCTAGAGATAATCCTTTAGGACGGAATGCTACAGTTGAGGATGTTGTTCCAATCATAAAATATTTATTATCTGATGAGAACACTTATGTTTCGGGGGTAAATATTCCAATTACCGCGGGAGAAATCTTTTGATAAAGCCTAGAAAGGAACAATGATGGCTAACAAACCTTTAGTTTCGATATTTATAACTTATTTTAATACCGGTGATATAGTATATGAAACAATTGATTCGGTTCTTGCTCAGGATTATAGCAATATTGAGCTTATTATAAGTGATGATTGTTCTGATCGTGCCCCTATGGGGGATGTTGCTTCATATATTGAAAAGAATAAAAAAGATAATATAAATAATATTATTATTAGACGCAACGATGTAAATCTTGGTACTGTTAAACACGTTGAGCTCATAAGAGAGATGTGTAACGGTGAGTTTTGCATGGGGATTGCAGGTGATGATTTATTTGGATCAAATGACGTCGTTTCAAAAATGGTGGAAGAGTTCGAGCAACTTGGCCCAGAGGCAGAGTATATGATTGGACAAGTGGAAATGTTTGATCAAGACATGGAGAATTCAAGTGGTTATTGCGTAGAAAAGTCTACTATAGAATTGCTGAAAAATGAAGATTGGGAAGAGCTGCTGAATAAAGAATCTGAAACATCACGACTGGTAGGACAGTGCATGTGCCGAACTTCATTATTTGCTAAGTTGCCTCGTTTTTCGGATGAATATCAATTCGTAGAGGATTATTCATGCCATATGTGGCTATTGAGGAATAACTATCATATATATTGGTGTGATATGGTTATCGTCAAGCATCGAGGTGGGGGGATTAGTCACGGGAATATAGCTAATAAACGTGAATTGTATGCGTTTTACTGTAAAGATTATATGACTGTTTTTGAAACGCAAGTTGAGCCGTATCGTAATAAACTAGATGCAACTTCATATGCTGTGGCTTGTCAGACTTACCAATTTTTTAAATATCAAAAAGAAACAACATTGAAGATGTGTAGGCACCCTGTGGTGTGCAGACTATTACTTGCCAGGAATGCAAGTGATTATTCAAACAGAGTTAGCCTTATAAAAAAATTGATTAGTTTCAATACCATCATCCAAACTCTTGTTGTCTTGCTGCTTCTTCTTATGGTTTTTTCACTTAATATTAGTATTGTAATTAATTTTGTAATAATGTTAATATCTGTTGCGTTTGCACTTTTATTCGTTGTCGAGGTTGGCTTTTTTTTCACGTATTACTTTTATAAGTTACTTAGGCATATGAAATATAAATTTTATTGATGTACTTGGATTTTGATTAATGCTTCGAAAGGTATGTGTCAAGTAAAGCTTTAGGCTGAGGATGAACTGATCATCACTCAGCCTTCTGTGAATACATATTGCAGGCGAATCAATGAGGGGGTTCTTGGGAGATTTAATTTAGTTAGGGAGAATGAAGGTGCGAATCAAATTTGATAAAATAATTATTGGAGCTGGACTGTATGGACTGTATTCAGCGCTTTTTTGTTGCAAAAATGGAGAAAATGTTGTAGTCCTTGAATGCGATGCCGCACCATTCATGAGAGCTACATATATTAATCAAGCCAGGGTTCACCAGGGATATCATTATCCAAGGTCCATTTCGACGGCAATGAAATCCGCAGGTTATTTTGAACGATTTAATAAAGACTATTCTTTCTGCATAAACAAAGAATTTGATCAGATATATGCAACTTCAAGCCAGTATTCTTGGTCGGATGGAAAACAGTTTAAGGAATTCTGCCGAGCAGCTGGGATTCCATGTGAGGAGTTACATGCTGGCAATTATTTTAAAGATGGAATGTGTGATGGCGTGTTTAGGACAAGAGAATTCACTTATGACGCTATGATTCTTAAGGAGTATTTCTTAGATGAGCTTGCAAAATATCCTAATGAAGTATTGATAAAGTATGGGACCCGAATATCGGCGATTGAAAAGCAAACAGATTCATATGTTATCAGAGATGAAAATGGGAGTGAATATGAAGCGAGTTTTGTTCTTAACGCGACTTATGCTGGAACAAATCAAATTTTAGAAATGGCTGGTTTTGAAAAATTTGGAATAAAATATGAGCTATGTGAAATAATTTTATGTGATGTTAATGACAAATTAAAAGAGGTTGGATTCACTGTTATGGATGGCCCATTTTTTTCGATAATGCCCTTTGGGAAAACGGGTTTCCATTCGCTAACTTCAGTTACATTTACACCACATACTACAAGCTATGATGTAATGCCGACATTTTCGTGCCAGAAAAATAGCGAGGGGCATTGTTCTACAAAACGTCTTGGCAATTGTAATTATTGTCCAACAAAACCTGTTACGGCATTCCCGTATATGGCAAGTCTTGCTCGAAAATATATGCTTGATGATTACAAATTTGAATATCGGAAGTCGTTGTTTTCTATGAAGCCTATTTTAATGAGTTCTGAAATAGATGATTCAAGACCTACAGTTATAAAAATTTACTCCCAAAATCCAACTTTTGTTGGAGTATTGTCTGGAAAAATAAACACAGTATATGACTTGGACGAGGCATTAGAGAATGGGAAATAAGGAAAAAAATTTTGTATCTTCGATTATATACGTACATAACGCTGAAAGAAGGATTGAAAAGTTTTTAGGGATAATAATAGATATCATGGAGCAGAATTTTGAGCATTCAGAAATAATCTGTGTAAATGATTGCTCAGAAGATGATAGTCTCGAACTGATAAAAAAAGCGAGTGAAAAAGCAACCAGTACAAGTGTATCTGTAGTGAATATGAGCCGTTTCCACGGACTCGAGCTTGCTATGGATGCAGGCATGGATTTATCAATAGGGGATTTTGTTTTCGAGTTTGATAATACAGTTTTGGATTTTGAACCGGGAATGGTTATGGAAGTATACAATCATTCGCTTGAAGGATATGACATTGTAAGTGCATCACCTGACAAAAAGTTGAAGCTGACATCGAGATTTTTCTATAAGGCATTTGATAGCTTTTCAGATGTTTCCTATGCGATGACAACTGAGAGCTTCAGGGTTTTGAGCCGCAGAGTAATCAATCGTATAAATTCTATGAATAAAACAATTCCATATAGAAAAGTTGTTTATGCTAATAGTGGGCTTAAAACGGATAACATCAAATATCAAATTAAGAAGATACCACATGACAAACTCGATAAAAATGAGGGCAAGTATCGATCTAGGCTTGCATCTGATACCCTGATTTTATTTACCGATTTTGGATATAGTTTTGCAAAATGCATGACTATATTAATGATGTTGATGTCAATATTCATGGTTTTATATGCTGTGATTATCTTTGTGGCTGGATCACCTGTGGAAGGATGGACGACAACGGTTCTCTTCTTGTCAGCAGCTTTTCTTGGATTGTTTGGAATATTGACAATTATTATCAAGTATCTACAGCTTGTCGTAAATCTGGTTTTTAAACGTAAACATTATAACTTCGAGAGTATAGAAAAGCTTACAAAATAAGGAGACTGCAATGATATCTTTAGTTGGATATACAGGATTTGTCGGAAGCAACATCTATGAAGGGGCAAAGGGCAAGATTGAGAGAACTTACAATTCGAAAAATATTGATGAAGCGTATGGCGAGAATCCAGATCTCTTGATATATGCAGGACTTCGTGCTGAAAAATATCTTGCAAATAATGCGCCAGAGAAAGATAAGGCACTTATATGTCAAGCGGAAGATAATATCAAAAAGATTGATCCGAAAAAGTTAGTGCTTATATCTACAATTGATGTTTTTAAGAATCCTGTGGATGTAAATGAAACATCTAAGATAGATATCGAAAACCTTCATCCATATGGTTATAACAGGTATCAACTGGAATTATGGGTGAGAGAGAAATATCCAGATGCATTAATTATTAGATTGCCTGGATTGTTTGGGAAGAATATCAAGAAAAATTTTATTTATGACTATATTAATGTGTTTCCTTTCATGTTAAAGGAGAACAAATACCATGAGCTTGTAAGTGAGGATTCAGAAATACAAAAATATTACAAGCTTCAGGATAATGGTTTCTATAAGGCGGATTTTAAAGAATCAGAACGTGAGTTGCTTAAGGCGAAGTTTAAAAAACTTGGATTTACAGCATTAAACTTTACTGATAGTAGGAGCGTTTATCAATTCTATGATCTTTCTAGACTTTGGGATGATATTCAAATTGCTATAAATAATGATATTAGATTGTGGCATCCGGCTACGGAACCTGTTTCTGCTTCGGACGTATACTACAAACTTGAAGGAAATGAATTCAATAATGAACTAGATGCAGCACCTGCTTTCTACGACTATAGAACTGTCTATGCTGAATTGTTTGGTGGATATAATGGATATATTTGTGATAAATACACAGTTTTGAATCAGATTTCTTCTTTTGTGGAGAAGTATACAAGATAAAGATGACATAAGAACAAAACGGGAACAAATATGCGGATGAATAGAATAAAAAAATTAGAATTATATAAAAGGGTGTTGCTATGTTTGATTTTTTTTGTTGTGGCAATGCGAATTATATATATTTTTATTGGAAAACAAGTTAATAAAGAATTTGTAAACTATGATGGATATAATTTGTCATCAACCTCATTTATTGATTGCAATGATTTATCACAAGAATTTACTTGCACATATGATCGTTTGTATAGTATACAACTGATGTTTTCAAATGTTCCAGAAGATGCAACTGGTACAGTTGTGCTTAGCATATGTGCAGAAGAAGATGATGATGAATTATATATGACAAGGTTATCGTTGGATGATATAGAAGATTTGGAATGGAAAAGTGTGTTTGTGAACGCCCCCGTTGATTCTGATAAAATATATAGATTAACTATTACTAGTTGGCCTGATTGCACGCAAGTTCCTCAAATTGCACTAACTAAGGATTTATGCGCTCCTGAAATTGTTACTTCTTATCAATACAATCAGAAGTTGGATGGAAATATTGCAATTTCCTATGGCCATTTTGCAGAAGTTTCTTTTTTTGATCGATTCGTTGCAAGCTCAATTTGGATTATTCTTTTTTTGATTTTTTCCGCATTAGTTATAAATATAAATGCAATATTCAGGATATTTGATGGAATATTATATTCAATCAGAAAGACTATCGGTAAACAGGCTTTTTCTTATACTTTAGTTTTACTTTTTGCTAAATTGATTGTCGATTGTAGTGGTATAGATTTCCAAGAAACAACTAAAATTTTTATTTATGTAATCTCCTTAGTTTCAGTAATTAATCTCGAAGAAAAAAACATATTTATTCAGAGCATTTCTCATGGCATGTGGGAAAGGCTGATTCTTGTATGCACTTATGCGTATGCATCATTTTCTCTAGTTGGCCAGAGAATATTTATATACCCGTTGTATAAAAATCTCTCTGCTTCGGGGATTATTATATACTTGATTACAACGGTTTGGTCCATGTGGGTAATCAATAGTTTGATATTTTACTTTTCAAAAATCAGGATGTTTTTTCTTTTGCCAGAAAAACGATTGAAGAACACTTGGTTTTTGTGCATGATTATAGCAATTTTAGTATTTCCCTTAGTTTATAATTTATACGCATTTAATCCAGGAATAACATCTCCGGATTCATTTCATTCAATGATAGTTAACGCAGGACAATTACATGGAATGTATGATTGGCACCCGTTTTTTTATTGTTTTGTGTTGAAAGGACTATTGAATATTTGGAATTCTACATATATTATAGTTATTTTTCAATATGTTTTTTATGTTTATATAGTTTTGGAGCTGATGCTATATCTACGGAAAAAAGGCATTAGAGATTCAGCATTGATAATATTTGCTATGCTTATAGGTTTTAACCCAGGGAATGTTTTACATATCAATACTATATGGAAGGACATTCCTTATTCTTTATCTCTTCTGTGGGTTTTTGTAATTATTTCAAAGCTTTGTATTGATGAAGCAATTTATAGCAAGAAATGGTATATATATCTTGAATTGATTGTCGCACTAGTTGGAGTTGCTTTGTATAGAAAGAACGGAATTGCAACAGTTTCTGTTATTTTTGTAGGTTTAATACCTTTGATTAAGCACAATATTAAATTGTTTCTTTCAGTATTTATTTGCATTGGTGTAATTGCTCTGATAAAAGGCCCTTTATATAGATACTATGAAGTTGAGTCAGCTGGCAGAAGAGGATTATATATCGGACTAGGTGCTGATATGATGGGTGCATATTACAGCGGAGGTGAAGTTAATGAAAGCTCTATGAAGTTTATTACAAAAATGACAGATAAAAATGTAACGGGCTATAATTACAATCCTACTTGCTCTGACGCTACTTGGGATTCGTATAATATAGATATGGATCCCAAAGAATTTGTTATAGATTATATTGATACTTTTATTAAAAATCCTGTATTAATAGTTCGGAGTATAATAGATAGAAATGATGCGATTTGGGATATTTTTCAGGGGCAAGATACAATATTAGGATGTCAAAACTATTATATTTCAATTGACACATATCCCGAATGGAGCTATTTGTGGGAAGAGTGGGAAAAAAATTATCCGGAAAGAAAGTATGTGAGCATATATAATCAAGTAGTATCTATTAATTCTTATTCAGTAGGCACACAATGGGTAAATGCAATTGTGTGGAGATGCGGGCTTTTGACACTATTGGGATTTATTGGTTTTGGCATTTTGCTTCTTTTGAGAGATGATAAACGAGTATTATGCATTATTTCACCGATTGCAGGTCAGGTAATAAGTTTATTACTTTCGACTGGGTGGTCGGAATATAGGTATTATTGGTCATTGAACTTGATGAACACCGCCTTTTTAATGTTAATGTTTATAGCATTGGATACCAAGGATGATGCATTGTTAAGACACGCTGAAAAGTAATTGTTAGAGGTTATTTCAAAATGAAATTATCAATTTCTAATATCGGATGGTCAGTTGAAAGAGATGAACAAGTGTATATGATTATGCATGAGCTTGGGTTTGAGGGCTTGGAGATTGCTCCAACCAGACTCTTTGCTGAAAATCCATATCAACATATTCCTGAAGCCAAGAAATGGGCGCAAGATATAAAAGGAAAATATGGGTATGTTGTATCTTCTATGCAATCTATATGGTATGGCAGACAGGAAAAAATATATGGTAGCGAAGAAGAACGAAGATTTCTTACGGAATATACAAGAGAAGCGATTGATTTTGCTGAGGCTATAGAATGTAAGAATTTGGTCTTTGGATGCCCGAGAAATAGATGCGTGCCTGAAGATTACGACTCTTTAGTTGGGATTAATTTCTTTAAAGAGATAGGCGATTACGCGGCCGAACACAATACTGTAATTGGTATTGAAGCCAATCCACCTATTTATAATACAAATTATATTAATGATACTGTCTCTGCACTTGACTTGATTAAAGCGATTGACTCTGATGGAATTAAATTAAATTTAGATATTGGAACAATGGTTGAGAATGGTGAGATTATAGATTTGCTTATAGGAAAAGAATACTTAATTAATCATGTTCACGTAAGCGAGCCGGGTTTGAATCAACTTAAAAACAGAAATATACATTTTGAACTGGCTAATTTACTTAAAAATGTCAACTATAATGGATTTATATCGATAGAAGTTTGCAAACAAGATAATGTTGTAGAAATAAAAGAAATGATGAGTTACGTAAAACGAATTTTTGGAGAGTAGTATGGTATACGAAAGACAAGTTGGAGTTCCAAGATTTGAATGCATGGAATATTCACCCAAGCAGAAACAATATGTAACACTTATCCCGATCATTAATGAGGGGGAAAGAATTCACTTTGAGTTAAGGCGTGCACAAGAGAATAATGTGTCTTCTTTCACAGATATTGTAATTTGTGATGGTGGTTCAACTGATGGGTGCACAGATGAATCTATCCTTAGAAGTTTAGATGTTAATGCTCTATTGACGAAGAAAGATGATGGGAGGCAGGGAGCTCAACTGCGTATGGGGATATGGTGGGCGCTGCAACGAGGATATCAGGGTATTATTACGATAGATGGAAATAATAAAGACAGTATTGAAGATATTCCATTGTTCATAGAGAAACTGGAAGAAGGATATGATTTTATACAGGGATCTCGCTTTATAAAGGGTGGACACGCTGTAAATACTCCTTTTTTAAGATATGTTTCGGTTAGAGCCATCCATGCTCCAATTATTTCTCTTACTGCTCGCTATAAGTATACTGATACAACAAATGCATTTCGCGCATATTCCAGACGGTATATGACTGATGAAAGGGTCAAACCACTGAGGGATATATTTCAGACATATGAATTATTGGCATATCTTTCTGTTAGAGCAAATCAATTAGGGTTTAAGACTTGTGAAATACCTGTTACTAGAAAATATCCTAAAAATGGGAAAACACCTACAAAAATAAGTTTTCTAAAGGGGAACAGTGAACTACTAAAAATACTATTTTGTAATGCTAGAGGTGCGTATAATCCCTAAAGCTTCTTTGATTTGAAATGTGTATTCTTATGGTATATCTATATGTAGGTATTAAGATATGAATAAACCAATAGATAAAAACCCCATGGAGGGGAAAAGGGTACAATTAGTGGTGTGCGCTGATGAGCCTCAGAATGCTGACGGAATATGCGGTCATCTTATAGAGGTGCCTGCAGGAGATGAAAATCCTGTTCACAAAAGGGGTTTTTATGAAATTGTAGTGAAGAGGTTCATAGATATCTTACTCAGTTTTTTCGGGCTTTTAATATTGTCCCCTGTGTATTTTATACTTGGTTTGGCAATAGTGATTGACGACCCAGGGCCTGTCTTTTTTGCGCAGAAGCGTATCGGGTTGGATAAGAAGTATTTTAAGCTTCATAAGTTCAGATCGATGAAAATGTCAACTCCTCATGACAGACCAACTCATATGTTAGATAATCCTAAGCAGTATATAACAAAGGTTGGTAAGTTTATCAGAGCACATAGCTTGGATGAACTTCCGCAGATTTGGGATATTTTTGTAGGTAACATGTCAATAATTGGTCCCAGACCCGGTTTGTGGAATCAAGATTTCTTAACTGCAGAGCGTGATAAGTATGGTGCTAATGATGTTAAGCCCGGACTTACCGGCTGGGCACAGATAAATGGACGCGATGAGTTGGAAATACCTGACAAGGCAAAACTTGATGGTGAATACGTTAAGAAAATGGAGGAGGGCGGATTTAAAGCATTTGCTTTTGATGTAAGATGCTTTATTGGTACGGTTTTCTCTGTGGCTAGAGCTGATGGAGTTGTTGAGGGCGGAACCGGTAATATAATAAAGAAATAATTAATCCCTTTTGAAAATATCTCTTGTATATACTTTTTCTTTAACATCATCCAGGCAATTATCGTATCTATTTGCGATAATTGCCTGGCTTTTTTTCTTGAATGTTTTCAAGTTATTGATTACTTCGGAGCCAAAGAATGTGTCGCCGGTTTTGAGGCTTGGCTCATAGATGATGACTTTAGCACCTTTTGCTTTGATTCGCTTCATGATTCCCTGGATGGAAGAATGTCTGAAGTTGTCGGAGTTGTTTTTCATAGTCAGTCTGTAGACTCCGATTATGGTTTCTTTTTCTTTCTTGGGATCCCATTGACTGCTGCCTTCATATGTTCCTGTTAGGTGCAGAACTTGATCAGCTATAAAATCTTTTCTGGTTCTGTTACTTTCCACGATTGCAGACATCATGTTTTGAGGTACGTCCTTAAAATTTGCCAATAACTGCTTGGTATCCTTGGGTAAACAATATCCGCCATATCCGAACGATGGATTGTTGTAGTGCGTTCCGATTCTGGGATCAAGACATACTCCGTCGATAATATCTTTTGTATTAAGACCTTTTGATTCTGCGTATGTATCCAATTCGTTAAAGTATGAGACTCTGAGTGCAAGGTATGTGTTTGCAAAGAGCTTAACTGCTTCTGCTTCAGTGAAGCCCATAAAGAGGGTTTCAATATCTTCTTTTATAGCTCCTTGTTTAAGGAGGCTTGCGAATGTTTCCGCTTTTGCTCTTGTTTTTTCATCGCAGGAAACAATTATTCTAGAAGGGTAAAGGTTGTCATAGAGAGCCTTGGACTCGCGCAGGAATTCGGGGCTGAAGATGATATTATCAGTCTTATATTTCTCACGAACGGATTTGGTATATCCGACCGGGATGGTAGACTTGATGATCATTGTAGCCTTGGGGTTTACTTTGAGGACAAGCTCAATCACCGCTTCAACTGCTGAGCAATCGAAGAAGTTAAGCTTGCTGTCGTAATTGGTAGGGGCTGCGATTATAACAAAATCAGCTTTTTTGTATGCAGATTCACCATCCAAAGTGGCTGTAAGATCTAATTTCTTTTCGGTAAGGTATTTTTCTATGTAGTCATCCTGAATTGGGGATATACGATTGTTGATCTTATCAACCTTTTCGGGAATGATATCAACCGCTGTTACATGATTATGCTGTGCGAGAAGGACAGCAAGGGAAAGACCGACATATCCGGTGCCGGCTACGGCGATGTTATAGGGCTTTGTATGTTTTTCGGTTGATTGTGCAGATTTTTCTGATGAACTACCTTTAGAATCAATAGGCTGAAACAATGTCGTAACATCAATATCAAGAGCCTCGGCAAGATCCTGAAGCTGTTCGATAGACGGCATGAAGGTTCCGTTTTCTATACGCCCGATTGTGGCACGGTTAAGGCCGGATTTCTCAGCAATATCAGCTTGGGTGAGGTGTTGGAATTTGCGGGTATATTTTATCGACTCGGAGATGATTGAGAGGTTTGTTTTTTTTGCGAGAGTCATAATGTCTCCTTTATATATATTCCTTTGTGGTATATGATATAATTTATCACAAAATACTACAAGAATTAATTTATATGCAAGCAAATAGATACAAGCTGTATCATTAAAAAACCAATTGTGATTGATATAAGTGAGTATACAATCGTGTATAATAATGAAAAAGGTAATCATGATGAGAAATAATCAACTTAAAATTATGGTTATAGTATCGATCATTGAATGTAAAATAATATTTTACGATAATGAGTAAGTTGTAGTTATGCACAGACTATATGAAAACAATGAAATAGTAATCTTCTGGAACTCCGACAAGTGCTTTCACTCTACAAAGTGTATTCAAGCCAGTCCGAAGACTTTTGATGTGAATAGGAAGCCTTGGATTCAGCTTGGAAATGCGAGCAATCCGGAGATATGGCATGCTGTGGAACAATGTCCTTCGGGAGCATTGGGAATATTGTATCGGCATGGCATAAATACTCGGATGGAACCGGAGAATTGTCGAAGCGTAGCTTATGATGGTGATAAGCTTATCGGCGAGTGTGATTACCGGGAAACGGAGTCCGGGTGGTGCATTTATCATACAGAAGTAGATCCGGAGTATGGCGGAAAAGGAATAGCCAAAAGGCTGGTATATTCAATTCTTGAAGAAGGAGAGCGTAAAGGCATAAAGATTACATCTACCTGTTCCTACGCAAGCAAAGTCCTAGCAGAATAAGATTATAAATGAAGAATTTGACCAACCCCGGAATGGGATTCATGGGTATGGAGAGATTTGACCTCTGGAAGGTTACGGTTGGAGAATAAAGGTTTACATAATGTGTTAATTCTCTCCACATAATTCTGCCGGCTAATAGTATGTTATTTTTTGTATAAATATTCGCTCTCAACCTCGGATTTTTCACACATTTTGACTGTGAGGGTGTATAATATGTAACGTAGTTTTTCATTCCACATGCTAAAGTTACACTTTTCTGTTTGAGGGCATTCAGTTGGGACTTTTGCTTATTCTATTAACAATAGTTTGGGCCGGGATTATTGCTTATTTCTTTTATAAAAACAGTAATCCTCAAAATGCGTTGTCCATGGGTTCGAATGCCGTTTCTAAGATTTGTTCTCAGTGTCATTCTCCGATAGAAAATGATTCAAAATTCTGCACAAAGTGCGGTAAGAAAATTGAAGAAAGCGCCGGCTTGAGTGCAGATAAAGGTGATGCCGACCGTTCGGCTTTTTCTGTTGCATCTTTTCACGTATTACTGCTTTTGATTCTTATCACCTTCATGTCGTGGCACGTAGTATTTGAGAGTGCCGGGGTTGCTATATATCTGGCTGAAAATAGTTACCGGATGCGAAATTTTCAAGACTTTGCTGGTTGCATGCCTGGATATTGAAGTATAAAGCAGGCATAGAAAAGAAATAAATTTATAGTTTAGGCTTATATCAAATTTTACGAGGGGTCAGGGGAATGAGTTATAAGTGCAGAATATGCGGAACCAACGACGTTGAACATCAGGGAGATGTTTGCGAACTGTGTGCAATAGGGCAGGATCCGTATGCGTCCGCTTTTCAGAATTACAATAATCCCGCACCGGAATACAAGGAAGTTCAAAGCAGCTTCCCTACGGGTAATGCCGGAAGCACGGATACTTATGTGCCCGGTAAAGGGAAAAACAGAAAGATTCTTCTCGGGGGAGGATCCGAATTAAGCAATCTGGATCCTTACGGAAATTCCATGACTCTGACCTCGGATCCTCAGGTTCAGGTATATCAGCCCGGACAGGTTCCGAATGTCTCTACATCATCTAATTTCGGTGTTCAGGTACTGAAGAAGGGCAAAAAAGGACAGAACGGTTCTGCCAAGCCTGCGTCAAATGAACCTCTCACATCCGGAATCACCAAGAATATCAATGTTGATAATCAGCGCAAGTCTGCGCTTGTTAAGCTGTTCAGAACTCTTTTCACAGGTATTCCCTACACACTCGATAATGAGATCACGATGTTTCAGGTGTTCCCCGATTTTACGGGAACATCTCTTAACGCCATGGGCAATGCCTGCGACCAGGTTATCGTATACGGTAAATTAAATGCCGGAGCCGTTTCGGAAAACAATGATGTAGAGGTTTACGGGCACAGAGATACCAATAATAATATTGTCGCCAAGAAGATTGTAAATAAAGCAAGCGGAACCGTCATAAGACCGGAGAGGGTAATACCTGTTGCCGTCGTATGGCTGATCACCATTGCCGTATTTGCAGCCTTGGCGTTTTTTATTACCACATTCGGTGTTGAGGGCATCATATGGTCAGTGATACTGGTGCTTTGCCTGACACATCTGTCACTTGTCTTTAAGATCTTTTTACTCATATTAGGTGCGATTTTCTCGTTTATACGAAGGCTGTTTAGGTGAGGGTAAGTGAGTATGGGATTCGATCATTCTTCAGCTGAGAAAAATTTCGCTCTATGCCGTAAAGAACTTGATATGATCGCTAACGGCAACTTCTTATCCGGCGGATATGAAGAGTGCCAGAATATGCAGTTTTTCAGGATTGCGGGACTGACGGATTTCTGGGAGAGAGAAGAGTCCATGGATTTTTCGTCTCTTGCCGGAGACATATTAAACAGCTGTGTCCGTCACGGTATTCCTTTCGCATACGCGATTCTCGGAGATGCCGACGGAATTCGCATATATGTCGGTACTTTGAAGGTGCTTGTTGAAAGTCTTCAGACTTCTTACGCTTCATCCTATCCCGGAATAGATATTCAGCCCGAGCATGATAATCCCCTGCGCAGCTGCGCACGGAATTTCGGAGGAATGTTTACTGGTATTCCCACCAATAAAATCGGAGCAGATAAAAAGAATTATCAGATAGAGAATATCTGCCGCGGAATGCTGGGTAAGAATTTTTCCTATGTAGTACTGGCATCCGGAGTAAGTAACATAGCCGTATCCCTGGGACATGAAAGACTTCTCGAAGAGATGCAGGAGACCTTTTCTCTGATCAATCAGACTATTACCGGCGGAGCTCAGGGCAACCTTCAGGCACAGAGACAGGATTTTCACAGCAAGAATTATTTTGAGAATCTTGAACTTCTTGAAGCCTCTATCAAAGAAGGTGTCTCCAGGGGTATGTGGAGAGTAAACGGATATTATGCATCCGATAACGCCATTGATGCAAAGAAGCTGGGCAGCATTATTAAATCTACTTTTTCGGGTGATGATTCCAGACCTGAGCCCTTCAGAACTTTGGAATACAACTCAATCAAAGATGTTCTTGCCAATACCTACATGATGGCGGATCTGATCGAAAAGCCGGACCTGCATCCTCTCGGACAGTGGAGAGAAGATGGGATCAATCAGGTCATCTCTCTTTACGTATATAAATTCCAGACTCTTTTAAACAGTGACCAGCTGGGCGTGCTGTGTCAGCTTCCCACCAAGGAATTTCCGGGATATTACATCGATAATTATGTCGAGTTTGATGTATCAAACAGAACCAAGGGACTTGTGAAGAACCCTGTTTCCATTGGCGATATATGCATGGCCGGAAGAGTTTCAAACGATCACGTAAATAATAAGTATGTCATCGAGAAAGATGATTTTACCAGACATGCTCTGATAATCGGTATTACCGGCGGTGGTAAGACCAACACTTCGAAGTCTCTGCTTAATGTACTTTGGAACGCAGAGAATCCACAGGAGAAGGTTCCTTTTCTTGTTATCGAATCTGCGAAGAGAGAGTACTGGGAACTGAGAAATCTTAAGGGATTCGAAGATCTTATAGTTTTTACACTGGGTTCCGAAGCTTCCGGCACATCGGTGAAGTACAGGATCAATCCCTTTGAAGCAAGTAAGGGAATATCCCTTCAGACGCATATCGATTACCTGCTTTCAACATTCAAAGCAGCCTTCGATCTCTATCCTCCCATGCCATACATTCTGGAGAAGGCTGTTTATGCCGTATACAGCGACAGAGGATGGGATATTGTCGAAAACAGGAACAGGTATGGGCTTACCGAATATCCTACCCTGACTGATCTGTATAACAAGATCGATGTGATCATCGATGAGATGGGATATCATCAGGAAGTTAAGTCAAATGTCAAAGCGGCACTTCAGGCTAGAGTATATTCGCTGATGATAGGCGGAAAAGGAGCCATGCTTAATACTCCGAAGTCGGTTCCTATTGAAGAATTATTAAACAGACCTGTTGTAATGGAACTTGAAGATCTTGGTGATGACGAGACAAAGTCATTTGTTATAGGTATTTTGTTGGTTCAGTTATATGAATACAGAAAGTCTCTGATGACAAAGGGAGCCAAGAAGCTGTCTCACATTCTTATGATAGAGGAAGCGCACCGCCTGCTTAAGAATGTTTCGGAAGGCGGCGAAGGTGGCAGTACAAGAGCCAAGTCGGTTGAGTTTTTCTGTAACATGCTGGCAGAGATACGTACCTTCGGGCAGGGAATAATTATAGCCGATCAGATTCCCACAAAGATTGCTCCTGATACCATCAAGAATACTAACCTGAAGATCGTTCACAGAACCGTGGCCATGGAAGACCGCGAAGTCATGGGAAAAGCCATGAACATGAACGAAGAGCAGATTGAGTATCTGAGTTCGCTCAGACGCGGATATGCGGCGGTTTATGCGGAAGGCGATAACGAACCTAAATGTGTAAAGCTGCCCCTTATTCAGTCTTTCTACGAGAAGAACAGGGATGAGGTAATAGCCGAGTCACGTAAGAGAGTCAGTGACATTGCTGAAGGGTATGACCGGGTTTATGCTCATCATGCAGGATGCTCATTTTGTGAGCACAGATGTAAATATTTCGAGGAAACCGAAGAGTTTATCAACGCAAAAATCGCGGTTGGTAAGGTTCTCGAGAAGTTTAATAAGAGCGGATACAATCCGGGTACACTCGAACAATTCCTGGGATCGGGCTTGCTGAGTGAACTGAAGAAAGACAATGTTCACAGAAAGCTCTGCATACTCGGAATGATCTTAAGCAAAGATAAGAGTCTTAATGATGGTCAGAGGCAGAAAATCCTGGCTGACTATCTGAAATATAGTAATAAAACTACGCAGTAGGAGGAATCTTTATGTCTGATGAAAGAATTATCGCTCAGGCCGATCTGACAAGGATAGCCAATAATCTCGGCGTTATCCATGATGACTTGGGCACTATCGACAAGAGAGTCGGTACAGTCAATGACAACGTCAAAGTTGTGTATGACGAGATTGGATCACTGGCACGTGATTTCCATTCATTCGTAATGCAGCAGCAAATGGCCAACAGACTTAATCAGGCTGAAACTCGTCTGGTTAAGATCAGACAGGAACTGGAGAAAAAGTACGGTCATTATGACATTGTCAGAAGAACCACTACCGGTATTCTTCAGGCAGACGATCTGGGAATCGTAAAGAAAGACACAATCAGTAACGCCACCGAGGAACTGATGATCTCAACTCCCGGATACTGGCTTGCACCCTGTCTTGTAGCTCTTGCGGCATGGATTAACGATCAGCCCGAGCTTGCGGAAAGAGCTTTGAAAGAGGGTATCAAGAGGAATGATGAGAAGACTTCACTTTTCTTTGCTCTTATCTGCAGAAGAGCGGACAGGAAAGGTGCTTGCTTGAAGTGGATCCAGAGATATCTTGAGATGCAGGATGAAGAAAATCTGGATCGTAAGACTATTATTGTGCTTGATGCATTTGCCAGCGGACTTTTCGGAGCTGACACCGAGGGCGTTGTGTCCAAGCAGATGAACGAATGGCTTTCAAATCTTGAGGAAAAGCCCGGCTTTACCGAACAGCAGACCAAGCAGTGGTCGGATGCTATCAGAGCCAAGAGAAAACCCGTTGATACTTCTTCATATGAATATTTGAGAAAGTACAGTAAGACTTGGCCTATTCTTCAGAATATCATGGAGGGTGCAACTCTCCACGGAATAATGCTGGATTACCTCATCAATATTTTTGAGCAGCAGTCATCTACCGCCAGCATAAAAGAACAGCTCGATGAGATTCTTAACAGCCTTGTAACCGACTTTGATGATGAAGAATTACCTCTGAGAAAAGAAGAGAAATTCGAGCAGTTTGTGGTTGATTTTGAAGGCGATGAAAGCAGAGCCCGCCAGAATATGACCGTAGAGGAGACTGCGTTTGAAACCCATAAGGATTTCACACAGCTCCTTACCGATGCTGCAATGAAACCCGAAACTTCTCATTCAAGTGTATCCACTCAGAAGTTTGCCTTCGCTCTTTCCAAAGAGTGGGTAACCAATGCATACAATGATGTTATAGCAAGCAACAGAAGTAAGATCCCCCATTTCATCGAGATCAATGTGGATACATTCAATGATAAGACCAAGGATGGTGAGAATGAGACGGAAATGATCGAAAACTTCAATAGGCTGATTGATTCCGAAAAGTCCGTTGCATTATCACAGTGCGTATTGGGCGGCTTCGAACAGTTCTGCCTATGGGGAGGCGGTGCAATAGCTATTGTCGGATTGCTGATGCTTATCGGCGGTGCTCACTTCCTCGGATTTATCGCAGTTGTTGCCGGTATCGGTATGGTGATAAATCACTTCTCCAAGAAAAAGCAGGTTGATAAGAACAGACAGCATATTGATTTCCAGTTTGAAGATAAACGAGAAAACGGAACCAAGATCATCAGAGCTACTCTGGCAGAAGTCGTTGATTTCAGAGAAGAGTTCGAAGAGAAAGATTCCGAAAGTCAGCAGGTTCTTGATTTCCTCGAGCAGATCTCACCCGAACAATATGTTAAGAAGCTGGCTGATTCCGGCAGAAGAATTAAGATGTAGGAGGGAAGATAAATGGATAATTCAAATGCTAATATCATAAATTCCGTTGCAGCAGGAGAAAAAGTCCCCTGCCCGAAGTGTAATTCGTTAAATCTTCCCGAAGCAGTTTTTTGTTTTTCCTGCGGAGCAAAGATTGAAAAGCCTGACACGGCACCTGCAGCTTCAGAAGAGCCTAAAACCGAAAAGAATATATGCCCCGGATGCGGCGACGAAAATGAACCCGGTGCGGTTTTCTGCCGCTCATGCGGTTTAAGGATCGGAGGCTTTGAAGAGGGTGAAAAGACACCTCTTGAGTCTCCTGCATTTGCTCCTGCTTCGGAAGAAGAGCCTGAAACAAAGAAAGATGAAACTGCTGTACCTTTTGAATCAGCTGAGCCCGCTAAGGAAGCTGTGCCTTCTTCAAGCGCTGATAAGCCTGCATTTCAGGCTGTTCAGCCGAATGCCGCTGCTTCCGTATTTTGCTCAAACTGTGGAACAGAGAATTCTTCGGAATCAGGTTTCTGCCGTTCCTGCGGAGCAAAGCTTGAAACAGTAAGCAAGCCCGAGGAAAAAGCTCCTTCGGCTAATAAAGGTACCACAAGCAGTGCGGTTACACCCAGAAGGCCCCGCAACAGTGCACGTATGAAAGCATACGAAGCTGCAAGACAGGCCAGGAGTGAGAAAGCAAGTCAGGTGCTTTCAAAGCCTCAGACACCGGCTGAAGAGCTTCAGGAAGAGGTTAGTGTATTTGCAGAAGGACTTCCCAGCTGGGACATGGTGCCTCCTCAAATTGTAGTAAGGAGGAAAGGCAAATGATAGCAGCTCCTCACACATATGCAGAATGGTCCAAGGTAATATCTGCATTCAAGGATAAGACTAACGATGATGAAGTGCTCGCCGCCATGAAATCCGGAACCCTTGAGTGGCAGGCGGGAGTTGCAGAGCGCTTTTCCAAGAAACTGATAGATGCCGTAAACCAGCGAATGAACATGGCTTCCGATAAGTTCCAGAAGGACATCAACAGAAACGGAGGAACGGAAAGCTCCATAGTTCAATCCATACTGGCTCTTCGTAAGGAAATGATGTTTCTTGCGGATGCGATTGATCTGCCGGTAATACCCGAAAACGACCGCAGACAGTATCGCAGTCTGGTAATCGAACAGGCCAATAATATGCAGAAATCACTTGAAGATTCTGCCAAGATGGACAGATCGGGAAAATTATCCAGCATAGTAAGAAATCATAAAATAAATGCTTTTTAAGGAGACTGACAATGAGTGATATTGCCGAAAGCAAAGAACTGATAAGAAGGTATTCCGTTGCAAGAATACCCTTTATTGCGATCAATACGATCGAACCCGCAAGAACCCTGGATATGCTGAAAGAGATATCCGAGGATCTGCAGCTTCCCTTCAGTGTACATACTCTTACCAAGGGAGTATATGATCTTACTTCCGATAAGAACCTGAGCGACGACAAATCTGTTTACGGTGCAATCGATTACATGACCGAACAGATGAAGCGCAAACAGTATCAGACCATAGTTCTTACCGAGGTTCCCGATCTTAGTGCGGAGAATTCCGATTCGAAGCAGATCCTTGCACTTGTTAACCTTGCAAATGAATCAGGCGGAGTTGTAATTGTATTTACCAACACCTCCGTATGGAACCAGCTTCAGAGACAGGGAATGACCATCAAGATCGATCTTCCCAATGAAGATGAAATGTATTCGATCATCAAAGAATATATTGATGATTACAGAAATGAAATTCCCATTGAGTGGGATAACACCGATATCCGTGAGGCAGCCGCAACTCTTAACGGCGTTACCAGGATCGAAGCAGAGAATGTTATCGCAGCTCTTATTGCCAATAAGTGTATCCGCAAATCCGACATGGATGAAGTCAGATTTGCTAAGGACCGCTTGTTCTCCGATATATCCGGTCTTGAGAAGATTGACGTGGATGAAAGCGTTAAGGATGTAGGCGGTCTTGAGGGACTCAGGAAATGGCTTAATGAGAAGAAAGAGCTGTTTACTCCCGAGAAGAAGGATGAACTCAGAGCCAAAGGACTTCAGCCTCCCAGAGGAATTCTCCTTGTAGGTGTTCCCGGATGCGGTAAGTCACTTTCCGCAAAGTCCATATCCGCAAACTGGAAGCTTCCTTTGTACAGGCTTGACTTTGCAACCGTTCAGGGAAGCTATGTAGGACAGTCTGAGCAGCAGCTTAAGGATGCACTTACAACCGCAGAAAATGTTTCTCCTTGTATTCTGTGGATCGATGAGATTGAGAAGGGACTTTCGGGAGCTACAGGCGGTGCCGGTGACGGCGGTGTATCAACCAGAATGGTCGGACAGTTCCTGTTCTGGATGCAGGAGTGCAAGAAGCAGGTGTTCGTAGTTGCTACCGCAAACGATGTTTCCATGCTTCCTTCCGAGCTTTTAAGACGTGGAAGATTCGATGAACTCTTCTTCGTAGATCTTCCTACGGAAGAAGAAAGAAGAGATATCCTTTCACTTTATATGAGAAAGTATCTTAACCTGAATTTTGCAGGTGAGTTTTCGGATAAGATCGTACAGATCACCGACGGATTTACCGGTGCGGATCTTGAATCTGCCGTAAGAGATCTTTCATATCGTTCGATTGCAAATGACAGTTTTGTTTTGAACGAAGAAAATATCATTACCGCATTCACCAATGTTGTTCCTCTTTCACAGACAAGCCCCGAGAAGATCGAAGCTATCAGAGATTGGGGAAGAGAAAGAGCTGTTCCCGCATCAAATAAGCCGATTGGCGATGCTAAACTGTCACAGAGCAAGACCGGTCCCAAGACCAGAAAAGTGCTGGTATAAGCAGAACAAAAAATGGGTGTAGAGGTTATATGCTTTTACACCCATTACTTGGAGAAGGGGAAGTATGGATTACAATACCGAAAGCAGCAGTTCGAGCTCAATTGAAACAACTTCCGAAGTGTCGGAATCTTCTTTTGACGGCGGATACGAATCTTCCGAATCCTATGAGTCGACTGAAGACTTTGAAGACTGCGGTCTTGATGAGGGCTCTGAAGTAAGCGAATCCGATTATGAATCTTCCGATGCCGGAGAAGAGGTATCGGAAGATTATGATGGTTTTGACGATTGCGCGATAGATGAAACATCTGAAGAGGCTTCGCCCGAATCATCTGCTGAGGAAGTTGATTCCGAGGCGGCTGATGACTTCGATGACTGTTCACTTGAAGACAGCGAAGAGAATGACGAGTCTTTTGAAGAAGGTATTGAATCCGAAGATGAAGTGCCGGAAGAGACCGAGGCTTTCGAAGAAGCAGAACCTGTGGAAGAAACGGATGCCGCTTCGGAGGAGACTGAGCCTGTAGAGGATAATGAGGCTTTTGAAGAGGTAGAAGCTGTAGAGGACACAGAACCAGTTGAAGAGCCTGCGGAAGCGCTTGAAGAGGAACCTGAAGAGGTATCTGAGGCTGAGCCTGAGGAGACTGACGAGGTAGTAGAAGAGCCGGAAGAAGAGCCCGAAGTCGAGGACGAAGTAGTAGAAGAGCCGGAAGAAGAGCCTGAAGTTGAGGACGAAGTAGTAGAAGAAACAGAAGAAGAGCCTGAGGTTGAGGACGAAGTTACAGAGGATACAGAATCTGAGGATGATTCGGTTGATGAATCTGATGCTGAGGAGGTAGACGAATCTGCTGAGGATGTAGAAGAGTCGGATGAAGATATGGATGAATCCGATGATATAGATGAGTCCGATGAAGGTGATGAAGAAGATTATCGGCAGCTGATGGAACAGCGGGAGGAAAATGCCCGTAAGATCCAAGATCTGACGGAAGAAAAACAAAAACTGATGCAGGAATCTTCCGAGAAGTTCGATGCCGTAATGAATAAAGAAAAGGGTACCGATGAGTACAAGGAAGCACTGAGCGAGTACAATGCTCTTAGAGACAGACAGTCTGAGAATGACGGTAAGCTGACCGATGCTCTGGCAGAGAAAGAAGAACTAGATAAGAAACTGTCCGATTATGATCAGGATAGTACGAAGGTCGAATACGATACACAGTCTGCTGATGCTATTGATGATGGTGGCGACGCGTCAGGCCCTCAGAAAGTACTGAAGCGTGATGAACTCGAATTGTTAAAAGCCGGAGATTCTGCAATAAAGAGCAGACTGGAAGCTAAAGCTGATGATTACAGAGATCAGGGCCTCAGCGAGAAAGAAATCTCCGACAGACTTGCCGTTGACAAGTGGAATTATCAGAAAGAATTCCTTAGGGATGCTTTCCCGGGACAGGATGTTTCCCCCAATGTATTCAACGGATTATCCGAAAACGGTTCAAAAGACAGGATAGCTGAGATTGAAACAAATCCTGCTTTAAGGGATGCGATAAGAGACGGCGGAGATCCGCCCTTTAACGATGGTCCGACGAATGTAGAATCTTTTAAAGACAAAATAGCCGCATTTCTGAACAGGAAACCCGAAGGAACTGAAAATACACAAGAATCTCAGGAAGTATCCGAAAAAACGGAATCAGCTCAAAAGATAATAGATGCATATTGTAAATCTGATTTGGATAATGTCTTATCGGATGAAAAGAAGGCTGTCAGGTTAAAAGATACAGTTACCTTCCAGGATAACGATGAATTTGCCAAAGGATATGGTAATGCGGCACGTGCGGAACATATAAACGGATATAATAACGGGAAAATGTCTTACGTCAAAAATAGCGGACCACATCCGGAGAAAACCGCTATTCATGAGCATAACCATCAATTATCATGCAATGATGTTAAGGATGCTAATGGGAAAGTTGTAGAATATAGACGAGGTGTTTCTATCGACGGCCGCGACAGACAGGTGAACGAAGCTCTCACGGAAATGTTTACCAAGAAAATGATGGGGCCTGATTACCCCGCTCATCCCAATGTCGGTTATCTTGATAACATGCACAGAATGGAAAAGATGGAACCCGGTTTCGGAACGGATACACTCAAGGAAGCATATTATAAGAATAAGCCCGAGCTGCTCAAAGAAAAATATGATGCTGTTATGGGCGATGGCTCATGGGAAAAAATGTCAAAAGCATTTGATGATTCCATGGCAGATTATACACCTGAAGAGATAGCACGCAAGAGAGAACACTACAGAAAGACCGGTCAAATGCTTGAAACTGAGACGGATGTTAAGCGCAGAGAAGCAATTAACTATGCTAATAAGAACTCTGTTTTGTTCTATTTAATGGCTAGGAGGAGATAAACCGAATGGTTAATGACAATATTAAAACCATATATGACAGCACGTATGATGCGATTAAGAGCGTACTGGGTGATAATGAAGCATACTCTAAGGAGTATAACGACTATTTATGTGAAAAGTACTCCAAGCTGTTAGAAGAGTTCGCTTCTGAGGTTGACGAAGAGACTTTAAATGCAATAGTTCAGACCTATATTGAAGATGAGAAGGAAAAATGGAAGGGTCTCGGGAGAGATGAAATGCTTAGTGTACTCGAGAAAGATACCGCCTTTCAGCAGCTTTGCTTCTTGTCGGAGGTTACCTTTGATCAGGCAAAAAAGTGCAGGCTGACAGGTGCGTTTTTGAATGACGAAAAAGAGTATGAATCTCAAATGAAAGACATAACGGATTGCCTGGAATCAATAAAACCTTATAATTTGACAAAGGCTCAGGAAATATTGTCCGAGACCCTTATTGATTTGGATTATGCATTTAAGAAAACCGATAAAACAAGCCTGAGATTGGCAAGACAAATATAATTCGCAGGAGGATACCACAATGCCCAGACCGATGCTTAGAACACCTCAAACCCAGACACAGACCCAGTCTGCAAGCTTGCTGAGTGCTACAAATACCAATCAGCAGCAGAATCAGCAACAGCAGCAGATGGATAAGATGATGATGGACCGTCTTCTCAGAAAGAGCAGATCCAAGGAATACATGGAAGCACTGCATAAGCTGGATGCAGGCGGACATGTACATAACAGAGAGAAAGTAAACGCAATCATCGACACTATAAAGAATGAATTCCCCGAACTGGAAATCAGAGGAATTCTTCTCGGATATGTCTCTAAATGCTATCTAGGTGATCCTTATGAGGTTCATACCCTGGATATAACCGGTGGCATAATTGAGCATTATAAGTCCGGACAGACTCTTCCCGGCGGTTTGGAGCGTGCCCGCAGCATAGCAATGAGAGGCAACTATGAGTTTATCGAAGTTTATGTGGACTGCTGCAGAGCCGTAAGCGCAAATGGTTCCGTGTCAGTAATCAGCTGTTAGAATTCTGATTGTCTGACAATGGTTTAGCGTAATCACAAAATGCTTTTAAACTGGCACAGTATGTTTTTCTCTTTTCAACATCTGTATTTATACCGAGTTGGGTGAAAAAACATTCCTGACACACTTCATGATGGCTACAACCAATACAGCCTTCTAACACTTGATCTTTAATGGGTGTGAGTTTTTCTATGTATGCATTATAAGCATTTTTGATACCAAGGGTATTTATATCAAATCCCCAGTCTTTGGAATAAATTGCTTTCATGCACGGATACAGAATGTTGGTTGCGGAAATAAATAAATCGGTTCTTCCGGCGGTACAGTCAAATTTCTTTTTGAACTGTTTTTCTTTATGCGAGAGAATATACATATCCAGACTTTCCTTGAACTTTTTATCATCATCCGCCTTGAGTTTTTTTAGCAGTTCCTCTGAAGCTTTGAAGTTGTCAGTGGATTTATTACTGTATGTTTTCAGCATTTCAAATCCGTAGTAATAATCTATATTATGCTCTTCACACCAGTTTTTGTTGCTTTCCCATATATATTCGGTCAATCGATTTATTGGGGTTTTGCAAACAACGTTAATCCCCGATTCTGACAATTTTATAATGTTGTCATAGATTTTTCCTGAGTCTATTCCAACGGTCATGGTGGTGTCAGAATATGACTTATCATTATCACCATAAAGGGATATTTCGATTTTAAATGGTTTAAATTCTTTGAATAAGCGAATTGTATTCTCGTTCATCAAATATCCGTTTGTGAATACAGATACAAGAACTCCTTTTTGTTTAAGATATTTATATATAGTTTCGAAATCCGGGTGAATCAGGCATTCGCCACCTGAGATAGTGCAGTATATCATGCCTAGCTCAATAAGGTCATCCAGTTCAGATTGAAAGTCATCCCATCGTGGCATATAAGTTTTTTTGATATTTGATTCGTTGATATAGCAAAATGGGCAGTTGAAATTGCATGCGTTTGTCAGCTCTATAAAAACAGACAATGGAATATGTGTGGATTCATTATGCTGATAAATTGCATTTATTATTCCACTGATTCCGTCCTGAGTAATAGTGCTTGCTACATCTTCTTCAAGGAATACTTCATTTGCTTCATTTACATTGATTTCTAATGAAACATTACCAATAGATCTACGTACTGTCATAGTCTGCTCCGTAAAAATGCGACCGTCGTAGCGGTCGCATTTGATTTACTTACATTTGGGTCCCGGTGTTCCGTAATCATTATTGAGCTTTCCTTGAGGACACCCGCTCATTTTTTCCTTGTTGTTGATAACAATCTTAACTAACTTTTCTTTTTTGTTTTCCATGTAAACCTCCTTTTCGGATGCAAAACAAAGACTTAATCTGATTATACGATATATATAGATTATGAACATCCAAATTGTGTATTTTCTATATAATTATACAAAAAAAAGAATAAAATTTATTATTTATGCACAAAATTTATTAAAATATGATAAAATATTAAAGTTAGGAGGAACTTTGACATGATTGTATTAATTCTGATTATCATTGTAGTTGCGGTTGTTTGGTATAGAAAGAACAGGTTAGGGTCAGCAGGTGCGGATTCACAGTTAGTGAATGCTATTTTGGATCAGGATCTTGGCAATATGAGCTGGGATGAGCTGAAAAGCATTCTCGAAAGCAGAGGCATTTCCGAAGAACGATATCAAAGCATCCGAAGAGATGCACATAAGAAACGCGCAGATCAGGGAATGGCAGATTCTCAGTATTATTATGCAATTCTGATTGGAGAAATTGATAAGGCAGAATCAGAACGATTTTACAACTTATCGGGAGAGCAAGGATATATTCCGGCAGTCACATACCTTATGTATGCATATTCCGAGAACGGAGCTTTTGGGCCTGATCCCGAAAAGGAACTGTACTGGACCAGGAAAGGAACAGAACTTGGAGATGTATCTTCAATGTTAAAACTGGCAAGGGACTATAGCATCGGAGATATTGTAGAAAAGAACGAATCCGAGAAGGAAAAATGGCTTGTAAAGGCAGCGGACAAAGGATGTGCTCAAGCTTATGTTGATATGACATTTCTTTCAAAGAATATGCTTGATAAACCTAAGAATAATCAGCTCTTGAGAAAAGCTTTGGAAGTGGCACATGCTTCGAATGACAGGGATGCGTTTGAAAGTGCATGCGTAGGACTTGCATGGCAGTATAAACCTATGACAAATAATCCTGATTCGGATGCAAAGAAGTCTAAATATTTCTTTTTCATGTCTTATATTCTTGGTAATAACACTTCGCTGGAAAGCTCAAAAGAAGTCGGATATACTCCGGGCCGCGAAGAATTAAATTCTTGGGCAGATGATGCAAGAAATCTTCGTACACGTATGTAAGATGAATAGCAAGTGTTTATAATTGATTCGTTAATTGATGTAAGTAAAGGGTTGAATTTCGGGAAGGTGACATATGACTAAAATGGTGAGTTGTTCTGACGTTATCAATTTATATATCAAAAAAGAAACAAATGTAGAACTCAAAGTAGCCGCAGACTATAAAAATCATTTTAGGAAAAGCTTTCCTAGGAATGATTTCTGGATGGTGAATTCAAAACTACTTACAAGATATGCAAATTTAATTTTTCATAATGAATACGTACAAAATAATACAACGCTTAATTCAAAGATAATAGATACATTAAAAAATCCCTCAAAAGCAGGTGCAAAGAAACTTAGCAATAGTGATGGACCGATTAATATTGTTGAACTGATCGAAGAAAATAAAATATGGATAAGAAGAATGTTCGAGAATAGACAGGTACAAACGAATAAAACAATTTTGGAATATTCTGTTCTGCTTACGGCATCATTGGCTAAAAATTTATGTAATTCAAACTTAAAGAATTTTAATATTTTTTGGGATTTATTAAAAGAAATAACATGTGAACTGGGCATTGAACTGTCAGATCAGGTAATGTCTAATATATGCCCGTATAATTTTTTTAAGGAATATGTGGATTGGGAAACGATAATAAACAATGACAGATGCGATGATCTGAAACTTTGTCCTGTAACTTCCTATGATATTTTATGTGGTTATACATTTCTCCTTATATGGAGCATAGATAAACTTCAGCATGAATCAACGCATACTGTGATTGAACAGTTTAATAAGCATGTGGTTCTTGATATAGTAAAAAACAATTTGCTTCTAAATAAGAAAACAAAAGAAGAAGTAGATTGGATCTATAATCAATTATCGAAAAAAGCTTTATCAAAAAACAAAAAAGTAACTAAGTATGATGACGGTGATAATGAACTTTATAGAGATAATAAATATCTGAGGCAGGCTAATCTGTATCAGAATATTGATTTTAAGGCAATTAACAAACTACTGGCTTCTTCCTCTAAAAAGGATCTGACTGTACTGGATCTCGGATGCGGAGACGGTGAGGTTACATGTTCGAGATTTGGAAAATACAAGAACTTCACCAAAATATTGGCAATTGATAAGGATCAACGCCAACTGGATACTGCCGCATCAAAAGCAAGAGAATACGAAGTTGACAATAAAATATTATTTAAGCAATTGGACATGAATTCGGAAGATTTTGTCAAGGATGTTAAGGCTTTAATGAAAGAAAACAACATCCGTGGCATAGATGTTATTTTTGCATCACTGTCTCTTCATAGCGTTTCTTCTCCCAAAGAGCTTGTAGAGGACCTGTCGTATAAACTGTTAAATGATGGCGGATACTTTATTATTCGAGAAGTGGACGATGATTCTAAGCTCTATTACTCGCCTGAAGATTTGGACAGAAAATGGATGTCCGAATCAGCTGATGAATATAAGAAGATATTCGGCTTTACCGACAGGAATTGCGCTAGAAAAGTATATTCCTGGATGGTGGACAGTGGATTAAAAGATGTTGAGCTATTTTATGATGTTATAGATACCTGCAATAAATCTCAGGTGGAAAAAAACGATATTTTTAATATCATGGTCGGATTCAGGAAGTCGAGAGCCGAAAAGGAATTGGAGAGGGGAGATTTAAGAGAAGCATCGGATAAAGAGGAGTATAAAAACAGTTTAAACAAGATTATCTCTGCCAATAATGAGCTGTCAAAATTGTTTCAACATGATAATTTCTGGTTTTGCACTGTGAATTATATTGCTATCGGGCAAAAACCTTATAATGAAAATCCCATGTTTTTGAAAACAATTAACAGAGATATTGAAATCCTCCTGATCAGACATGCTGAAACAGCGTATAATACTGAGAAAAAATCTTATACTTTCACACCCAATGGAAAGAAACAGATCAAACAATTATCCATATATTTAAAAGACCTTAAAATTGATAAAGTTTATTGCAGCACAATGAGAAGATCGATAGAAACTGCAAATCCTGTTGCGGAAAGCCATGGTTTGATTATAGATAAGTGTGAAGAACTTAACGAGATTAATCGTGGGGATGTAGACACTGACGAAAAATGGGGCATGTATGAGGATTACTATCATTTGTGGAGACAACACAAATTTGATCTTCCATTTCCTCATGGCGAAAATGGTGAAGAAGTATGGTTAAGATCAAAATATGTTGTTGATAGTATATTGGATGATGCCAGAAAATCAAAGCCCGAAAAAGACCCGTACCGGGTATGCGTTTTTACTCATGGAGGGACATTAAGGTCTATGGTCTGTGGAATTCTTGATATTCCCCAGATTAATCGTTATCAGATTCTTAAGGAATTTGATAATTGCTCAATCACCAGAATTAAGGTGAGCAGTAATGCTTTGGCAAACGTTAATACTTCCAAACCTTTTGTGTTGGAATCACTTAATGACACGTCTTATAGAAATGACCGGAAATGATTAAATTGCTGGCTGTTGATATTGGAAATACTCTTATAGAACCGATATCCGGTGATTGGGATATTACTTGTTTGCTGCGTCAATATATGTTGTTGTATGATCCGGAAAATGAGCAAATTAGTACAATTAAGAACAATATAAAAAACGCAAAATTGCTTAATTCGGATTTCACAATCGCTGATTTTGACGATGAGTATATGTATTATGTCCGAATATACGAACCTGCCTTACAAACTGGGCCTGTTAACTTGTCATCTGAAGAAGTTGAAATGATCTGCCGAGACAGGGTTGACGGAAGGAATCTGTACAAGACTATTTCTCCTTTTTTTGAATATGTAAATGAATTTAATAAAACGAGAAAAGCTTTGTTTTCCAATACCTATCCCTCTGTCATAAGGTTTCTGAAAAACTCCGGTATGGATATTGATGATTTCGGATTGTGCCTGAGCTATTCGGAAAGAATGAAAAAGCCTGATCCTAAGATATTTTACAGGCTGCTAGAAATTAATGATGTTTCTGCCGACGAAATTCTGCTGGTGGATGATAATACAGAGTGCATAAACACTGCCCGGGATATGGGATTTAATACTGTTTTGTTTAATAAAACACAGATTGAAAGATGCATAAAGGAGATTGAATCGTTAATATGAAACTTACCTTGATGTGGCCGCCTGAATTGATCATAACGGAAAGCGTATTCAGGCACTATTCGGGGCTGACCGAGATAGCCGGATATTTAAAAAATGTAAGTGATGTTGTCGGAAATAGCGGATTGGATGTGCAGATTGTGGATTGCTCTGTACAAAACATCACTTCACTGAATCTTGTTAAGACAGCGCTTGCCGGCAAGATTATATGCATATATGTGAATATGAATAATATAACCGAAGCATGTAAACTTGCGGCATTTTTAAAAAGTGTTAATCCCGGAGTTGTAATTGTAGTATACGGTGAAGCAGCTACATGTAATCCTGAGTTATTCGCAAAATTGGAAGATGTTGATTATGTTATCGGTAACGGACAGATCGAATATGGGATCGAATATGTGGTTATTAAAAGTATAGATGAAAAGCTGAATTCTTTTTATGATCTGAAGAATGAAGAATGCGGCATTTCGGGGAAAATCCTCAAACCTGTCAAAATGCTTCCCAATACTAAATGGGGAATGACAGACTTTTCAATTTCTCCCATAGACGAGTATTTGGAGCTTTCCGGAGGAGAACTTCACCTTCTTATCAATAAGGGATGTCCATTCTTCTGCAAATTCTGTAATGAAAGACTTGTATCTGCAAACAGAGTCTATTACCGCGAGACAAAACAGGTAAAAGATTTTCTTTGTGATGATTATGATGAAAAAGTTAAATCCGTATATTTGGATGCATCAACATTTACATATAACAGAGATTGGGTAATTGAGCTTTGTAACGGTATAAAGGAAGAGAATAAACACTTGAATTGGAAAACCTGCACCAGACTTGACTGCGTTGATGAGGAACTGGTCCATATTATGGCAGAAGCCGGATGCAACAGGATTTCAATAGGAGTTGAAACTTTTGATAAAAGCATACAGAAAGATAATCGCAAGGAAATTGATGAAGAAAGATTAAAACAATTTGCCGGGTGGTGCTTGTCTGCCGGAATTAAACCCAGAGCACTGCTGATCATAGGATTAAAAGGACAAACAAAGGACGATATCTATCGTGCCAAAGAGTTCTGCGAGAAAAATCGTATAGATGCAAGATTCAGAGTGCTTCAGGATTATGATGTTCTGATTAAATGTAATACTATTGACGAAGTGAATTTCGCTTTGCTTGACAGATGGAATACATGGAATCCATTTGAAGATATGAGTATAACCGAACTTCGCAGTTTAGAGTATCCGAAAGAGAAGACCGGAGCCGGAAACTATGTATGAGATTGAGCATTTAAAAAGCGGACTGTCTTTATCCACGCATATCGGTTGCCCTCTTGGATGTAAATATTGTACTCTGCGGTCATTGCCTGCATTTGACGGGGAACCACGGTTTATTGCATCACCGGAGGAAATTACAGACAGAATCCTTGCACCGAATGCTTTATTCCTTGACGGAGCAACTCCTCTTTTGATCAATAACAGAACAGATCCGTTTCTTCCTCAGGTTTTACCATTTACCGGGAAGCTGCTGGAGATTCTGATACAAAAAAATGTTAAATCTCCCGTTGTTCTGATTACTAAGATTATCCCGGATGAAGATTTTTCGAGTATATCCGAAAAATTGAATCTTGTTATCATGTATTCGTATTCCGGACTTAAGGATGATTTTAATTATACTTGCCTGAATTCGTTGAAGAGGTTGAAAGACGCATTCCGCGGGGGGCATTTGTTTCATTACTGCAGACCGATTATTCCCGGCTGCAATGATAATATCGAAGTAATAAAGTCTACCATAGACCAATTTGTAAATGCGGGATTTGAAGGTACCGTCGTCTCCGGATTTCGTATAACTCGTGCCAATAAGGACCTGGTGTCAGGCCATCTCGAAACTGAGCCTGTAAGCAATCATAAAATATTGGATGATGATATATATACGGTGATTTCAGACATCTATAGAAATCACAAAAGCGGATATGCGATTTTCAGGCATACTTCATGTGCTATCGATTATGCTTTTGGCAGACGGAACAGACTCGGATATTTCTCAAAGTGTGGCCATTGCTACGATGGATGCAGAAATTACAGTGTATGCGGCAGTTATGTTTCCACTGATTCGGATCAGATTATGGAGACGGTTAGTGACAAATTAGGTAAGCAATTGATATATCATGAAAACAACGGCATGATTATGGTGGATGGAGAATTAAACCAGGAAGAAATTGCTTTTATCAGAAATGCTTACGGGATAAATATTCATTCCGAAGTGGAAACACTTTCTCCTTCAGAGGTGGTTTTGAGTGAGTAATAAAATATTAGTGGCAACCGATCTGCATAATACACTTGTAAAATCCAATGATGCATGGGCTGCAGCATACTCGAAACTGTCGGGAACAGACGAAAATGCTGTGCTTGATCGCTTGCTGACTAAAGAATCCAGGAGAATGATTGCTGAAGACCTGGGTGTTTCGTATGATGATGTCTATAATGAATATAGAAAACTGCTTAAACCTAATGACCGGATGATCGAGTTTTTGCGTTATTTCAATTATATCGGTATTCCCATTGTTATCATATCTTCTGCTTCGAAATTCAGAGTGGATAATGATTTGGAATTAATAAAAAACAGTCTTCAGATTGATTCGGCATACAGCAAGGAAACTTTTTCAAAGACTGAAAAGAAAGATTGGGATAGGTTGATTACCCAATATAATTGTGATCATGTTTTATATTTTGGAAATGATAAAGATGAAGATAATATAATACATGATAAGGTAGTGTCTATTATTATCTGAATATAATTGAGGGATATATGTCATATTGTATTGAATGGTTACTGACAGAAACTGATAAGAATCAATATATCAGTAATCAACTGTTTCAATTAAAAAGTGAAATAGACAGATTGGACAGAACCTGGGTGCACAGTAACTTGGTTGAAGGCTATCTGAATGATGCTCTGACATCGCTGGAGAAGGAAGCTTATTCAAATGATTTGCCTGTGCAGAACAATCCTTTGCATGAAAGGCGTATAGAAAAGTATACTACCTGGATTGAGGTTTTCCGTTTGATCAATTATCAATACGGAAGATATTCAAGTCTTCGGTGTTCTTATTCCGAGGGATTATATTCAGCTCTGTGTGATCTGGCAGTGCGGTACGGAAATATTTCTCCGGATTCTGAAATTGCTGTTCTTGGATGCGGACCCGGCAGAACAGTTGCAGACCTGGCTATTCATTATCCTGACAATATCGTATGGGGACTTGATTATTCATATTTGGCTCTGAAAATGGCTGAGAAATTTCTTGTCTCCAAAGATGGGTTATATGATATCCCGATTCGTGATACCGGTGCTGCGGGAGATATTTCTTCAACATACTCGATAGCTTCGTTCGGACTTGATAATGTAAAGCTTGGGTTGTTTGACATAGTTAAACCCCATAATAAAAAGTATGATCTGATCGTATGCTCTAATACCATAAACCTTATGCCAGATCATGAGCATGCTATGGATACGATAACATCTATGCTTAATGAAGGCGGAGTTGTTGTATATGCAGACCTTGCAGGGTGGCGGCTTGACAGATCTGCCCCTCAGAGGGTGCTGAATTCAATGAATTCGATTATAGAATCCTTTGAAAAACGTGGATTCCGCACCTTGGAATATTTCAAAGGCGGACCGTATATAGAATTTGAACTTGAGAACAGAACGGAATATATGGAATATTTTTATGTCGGTATCAAATAAGAAAAATATAATAATATCCGGATGCCCGAGATCAGGAAAGACCGCTTTATCCACACTGATAAAACGTGAATGGCCGTATTATAATATTCTGCATTGTGATACGGTCAGGAATACGATTGTATCATTGATGGATAAGAGCGGATTTGATAAATGCTTTCATGATGATAATATGATGACGGATCTTATGATAGAATTCATTAATCAAAGCATTATGGAAAGCGAATATCCCTATATTGTTGAATGGTCAAGGCTTTTTCCTTCTCTGACAAATCGTATTGCCGGTGAAGTTATTACCGTCTCTTTGTCATTGGGCCATATTTTATCCGACGAATTAGTCAAGATGTGCAGAAGATACGACGACGATACGGATTTTACATATCACATGTCGGATCCCGAGCTTAAGGAACACTGCGACAGATGGATCTCGGTTAATGACAGAATTCTGTTGGAAAAAGACTGCTCGGATATATTCGTAAATACTTATGATAACAGGAATCAGGCCTTTGAATATGTTATAGATAAGCTGAGGAACGCGATTATATAACAATGGTTATATAATTGGAGCATAAAACTAAACCGGACATTTAAATGTCTACCCAGGACATTTAAATGTCTTTTTTTTGTGTGTTAATTGGGGCGATATATTTCGGGAAGTACGATATTTTATGGTTGAGCAAAGGAAAAAGGCAATCGGTTTTAAAACGAGATTAGGGGAGGCCTGCATGAATTATTACTTGAATATCATAAAGGAAACCTCACATTCCTGCGAAAGGTTACTTGAAACTTTAATGGATACGGAGAAGGCGTTGTCATTTTCGATAACCATAATAGTCTTCATACTGACGATTTCAATCGCACTGATAGTAAGGCTGGGAATGATATCATCCCACGGTCAGGATACAAGGATATGTACAGTCCCTTTTTTGATAGTTACAACCATTTGCTCCTTTGGAATCGCCGGTATTGCATGCTGGATTCTTGAAGCTCGGAAAGAAAACAGGATAAATGCAAGAACTTATCATTCGTGGCCGTATTTAATCTTTCCGTTTTTAGCATCATTCATTTTCGCACTGATGTCGGCGTGCAGTTCTAACGGAATGAATATTGATATATATACCGCAATATTCATAGGAATGATAGCCACGATTGCCGAGATAATCCTGATAAGTGTGTTGCCCGACAATAAACCAATATATGTTTTCCTTCCGGATTCATATGAACAGATTAAAGAATATATTTCCTTGATTGAATCGGACAGTGATTTCAGAAAAAGAGCAGTCAAGTACAAAGATTCGATATCGTGCAGTTCCGGAAATAAGGAAGTGATTATGAAAATTTGTGACAAACAGTATATGGATAAATACCTGTTGATAGATGAATACAGGGATAAAGAAGTAATTCGGACATATAAGAAACCAAATGGTGAGTTTTTTAAGGTATTGGCGCTTGAAAGCAATTTTCTTCCGAAACTGGCAGACAGTTTGGCTGGGATGCTGCTTATGATATTGATTTCGACACCATATATATCGATTTGTATTGATGCGATTAATGAAATGCTGTGATCGGAGGAGGATATGAATAGAAAATTATACTGTGAATGCTGCTACAGCAAAGATAAAGAGTCTGATCCGAAGATATACAGTGAAGGAGAACGCTGCCCCGAATGTAATGCTTTTCTGATCCCCTATCTTGGTTTTAGCAGGAGTAATAAACCGGCTGGGAAGAAGGCACCCGCGCGCTTTGATCCGAGCATATATCCTTCACAGATCAGTAATGAACCTAAAACGAATAAACAGGCAAATCCTGCCAATCCGGCTCCTCAGGTTGTTGCACCCAAACCGGTGGTACAGAAAACTGCTGCTCCGAAAAAGGATGTACCCGCGCAGACACAGAAAATAGTTGCACCCAAAAAGGAAGCGCCTGCGACGGTACAGAGGACACCTTCGACCGTACAGAATTCATATTCGATTCCACAGAAAACACAGTCGGCCGTACAGCCGGTTCAAACTGTGAAAACAACTGCAAATACTCCGGCTTTAGGTGTGAAGAAGTCAGTCGTTGAGGACATATTCGACAGAAAGCATCTTATAGGGATGAAATCCGTAAGAGTTTTATTGGAAAAATATTATTCCGAATGGAGTGATGCCTCCTTCAAAGATGCACTGTATGGAAAAGCAAAAGAAGACAGAACTATATCCAAAATGAGTTTTCTTGTGTGCGGAGATGAGCTTGCGGGCAAAACGGAGATATCACTTATAGTTACAGAGATGTTGAATATAGCAGGGCTGAGAAATAATGCATCGCCGGAAAGTATCAGATTAAAGGATTTTGAGGCACTGCTGAATGATGATAAAAGCTTGAAAAATTTTATTAAAGACTACAAGGGAAAGACTGTTTTGATCGAAGATCATCTGGATGAAGCCTTTATGAATAATGACGGAGAAATATCGGTAGATGCAAATAAACTGAATGATTTGTTACATGTCATAAAGAAGATAAATGGAGAGCTTACGGTAATATTCGAATTATCCTATGAATTAAGGGAACAAATGAGACTGCTCAGTACCAGAGTTGATGATTTATTCTATCAGATCCCTATTGATAAGTACTCGAATGATGAATTGCTTGCCCTGACAAAAAAGAGAATTGTTGATGAACAAAAATATCCCATGAGTGAAGATGCAATAGAACAGCTTAAGAACAGGATAAAGCGTACATCATTTGAAGAGTACAGTCAGGGAAGGTTTGTTGCCGATGTTTACAGAGAGGCAATAGATAAACTTGAAGAGAGAGTATCAAAAAACAATTCTATATCGAAGGAAGATCGCTTTACGATTATAAAATCGGATATACAAATCAAAGTATTCGATAAGGAAAAAGCTGATGAAATAAAGGCAAAAATTGATTCGAAAACAGGACAGGAGCAGATTAAAGCGTATGCACAAAAGATCTATAAACGGGCAAGTGACAATGAAGACAGAATTCGTAATGGAAAAACGCCAATAAAAATAGATCAACCAAATTTTGTTTTGGAAGGTGAAGCCGGAGTCGGAAAAACAACATCCTGTTATTTGCTGGCAGAGCTTCTTAAAGCCTGCGGAGTATTGTCTTCGGATGAACCGTATATAGTATCCATTGCGGATCTTCAGGATCCCAGTGTGGGGGCAACTCCGGATAAAGTAAAGCAGGTGATTGCAAAGGCAAAAGGAAGACTTCTGGTTATCGATGAAGCATATACTCTGGCGCCTGCAGGAAACGGAATCAGTGGCAATTATGGTCAGGAAATTGTTGATACTCTCACCAATGAACTTGGTAAACCCGGTAAGGATGTTGTAGTTGTGCTTATTGGTTATCCAAACACTATCGATCCTGTTATCAAGATGAATAAGGGTATGAATAGACGTTTCCCAAACAAGATAATGATAGATGATTACAGCGTTGACGAAATGGTAAATATTTTCAAATACCATCTTAAAGAAAATGGTTTTGAATTGGAGAATGATTCGGAGAGTCTTGTTTATACGTTACTTGACATGAGAAGAAAAAGTGAAAATTTCGGAAACGCAGGTGGCGTAATAACTATATGTGAGGAACTTATGGATTCAGCATCCTGTGATAGTGACATTATCACCAAAGATGATCTCCTTAATGCAATCAATTCATCTTCTGGGGGCAAAGTCACTGAAGTTATAAAAGAACTATCCGATATGATCGGCATTAATGTAGTGAAAAAAATGATTAACGAAATGGTGGAAGGCATCAACGGAAGATCAAAACAAAAAGCAGCGGGAATTAATGTTATGGATCCGACGTCATACAATATGATTTTTGCCGGCCCTCCCGGAACAGGTAAAACTACGGTTTGCAGATTGATAGCAAGGTTATTCTCAGAGCTTGGACTACTGAAATATTCAGACAAGATTAAAGAGATAGACGGAAAGGACCTTATAGCAGGATTTGTGGGTCAGACTGAAGAACGGGTCAATAAAACAATCAACGAGGCTGTGGGAGGGATCCTTTACATAGATGAAGTATATCAGATGGATAACGGTACAGACTTCGGACAAAGTGCAATAAATGCCTTATGTAAGGGTATTGATGCAAGAGGTAATGATCTGATAGTGATTGCAAGCGGATATGCTGATAAAGTTGACGATTTCCTGTGTAAAAATTCCGGCTTGAAATCCAGATTCCCCACCTATGTGAAGTTTAATCCTTATACCAAAGAAGAACTGGTCAGCATATTTGAACAATTCGTTCATAAGAATGATATCAAATGTGACGACAGCAGAGAATTCCGCGAGAAGCTTTCGGATTGGATTGATGTAAACATGTCCGATCCTGACTTCGGTAACGGAAGATCTATGAGAAACCTTGCTGAAAAGAGTATCCGAAATCTGCAGGCTCGTATCGGCAGAGATGAGAACTTCCCTTTAGAGGGTATGAATGTAATAAAAGCAGAGGACATTCCGGACGTCGCGTGAAGGAGGAAGTGCAATGAATCAACTATCATGTCAAAGATTTAAGCAAAATCAGGCTGGGCAGGAAGAAACTAAAACCGACCAGAGCTTGTACCAGAGAATGATCCCTGCATACCGCAGAAGGACCGCAGATACGGCAGTTGAACCGGCTGATGAGAATAAGATCAAAGAAATACTCGGAAAAGCCAGATCTTCATACGTGGTCAGTCTTGTGGAAAAAGGTGATGAATTAACCGAAGATGATCTGGAAATCATACAGGCAGTTCAGGAGCATGTAGAGGAAGAACAGAAGCAGGTTGTTGAAGAAACGAAAGTAGATCATCTGATATGCAGCCTTACTAAATGCTATATAACTGGCTGCCAGATCCATACATTGCTTCCCAATTGTGTTCATTACGGTAGCAGGAGCGGAGCCGGATTTGGACTTATCAATAAAATGCCTGAGAGATTAAAGAAGGGGTATGAAATGTATAAGAAAAATCCCGAATGCAGCTATATCGAGGTATATGAACGACATATATGTGTAGTTTCTTCATCCGGAATTACCAAAGTGATCGATGAATAAATGGGAGGGCTTTATGAAAAACAAACCTATAATCGCAGCATGGATATCTCCTGCCAGATTGCACGATTATACACTATGTAACCAAGTGCTGAATATTGTTTTGATATTTGTGAAATGGGCGCTGAATATATGCGATGGACGGGAAGTGGGAGAAATGATTTTCAGCTTATCGGGAGTTTCACACACATTGTATTATACGTTTTTTAATCTATGCGGTATCGGGATGATTGTTTTGGGATTGGTTTTTTGCGTATTAAGTGTACTGGGGCATATCGGAGGAATTGATCTTAAGAGATCAATATGGCTGATGATTTTAGGAATAATAAATTTATTCCAATCGGTACTTATTCTTGGGAGGTAAAGCTATGAGAGAGAAGGAAAGCATATATACAACACTTTTGGGAATGACGGGATCAGGAAAGTCTATGGCAATAGGTGCCATGATGCAGGCTTTGCTTAAAGGCTGTGTTTCCGGTGAAAACGGAATTACGATGACTGCAACCGGATCCGGTGATGATGCACATTTCAGGACATCGGATGGAGACAACGGGCTTTCCGGAATACTTGCTTCGGTCGTGATGGGGGGGTATAACCAGAAATCTCTGATGGCCTCTGTGGATAAGAACGGCAAAATAGGTTCATCCGCTGCGGGCACGGTTGATATGGCACATTATTTTCTTGATCTGGATGTTGTTTCTCCGGGATGCAATGAAATGTCCCAGACCGTAAAGATTATGGATTACAGGGGCGGACTGTTATCACTTAATAGTTCGAATATCTCGGAGAATGATATCTCTGAGTGCAAAGTGCTGATGGATAATCTGAATCAGAGTGAGATCATCATGATACTCCTCGATGGAATTGCACTTGCTCAGTACAGTGATAACGAGTCTCTTCGTAAGGAGAAGACGGGAGCTGACAGACTTAATGCATTGATGAACACATTGATGAAAACACCAAATAAGGACGTAACCGTAATGGTTATGATCACAAAAGTGGATAGTGACAAGATTCCACAGGAACTGAAGGCACATGACTATCAAGGGCTTTGTGATCTTGCCTGCAGGACAATAGACAGCATATATCTTAAAAGCTCAATTATGTCTCGCAATCATGGATGGAGTTTTGCGGTTATTCCGGTAACTGCAATCGGAGAAAACAACTCCGTGACCAAATATATCCCGGAAATTGACGAATATTACTCGGCTCTTAAGTACAATGCCGACATCCATCAGAAGAATATCGATGTAGCTTTGATCTATTGCATAAAGAATGCTCTTTCCGAGAGGTATAAGTATATGTCAAAAGAAGTTGGCATATATGAAAGCAGGATCAATGAGGAACTTAATAAACCCGCTATATTTAATATCAAGCAGCGTAAGGAAACAATCACATATCTGACTCAGGAAAAGAATGAGTTTGCAAAAAAACGTGACAAATATATGGATATGATAACCGCAATCAATGATGGTTTTTCAAACAGATTTTCCTCCGTCAGAAGATTCGGAATAGCAAAGTGAGGTGAACTATGAGGTATAGCCTATTTGAATACAGCAGAGATCTCAGGACAGATTACTGCTGGAAACTGTTACCTGAATCCTTCCCGGGTGAATTCTATCCTTTGATTCAGAAGTTCATCTTTCTGCGTGATGGATTGAGGGATGAAGAATCAATAGACTGGGAGAAAATAGTCTTTTTCATGAAGATAGATTCAACATTTATTGCCTGTCAGGTTGTTTCTCCCGGAGAGGATTATGTGGGGAGGCCTATTTATTCGATACGAGGATATTCGTATTCAGGAAATGATAACAGAGCAATATATGCCGTCCCGGATCTTCTGATCGATATTTATAAGAATGGTTTTTACCTGGATGGAGAATGCTTGGAGGACGGATATTACATAGAAGACAATTTAAACCCGTTACTGCCCGTTGATGAGTATCCTCTGAATGATGAACTGAACACGGATGCTTTCAAAAAACTAATAACCGATATCAGACATCATGAATTTGGATACGGATGCGTATTCGGTCCCAATTCCGAAATGATATTACATAAAGCACAAGGATTAACCGTTTATGGGAAAGCGTTATTTAATGAATATTATGATCCGTCTAAACATTATGATGTGCCGGATTCATTCGAAGCGGTCATGAACTATTTAACACAGGCTGATGTGAATACTCACGAGGAATCTATGAACGAATCGATGAATCTGTTGATCAGATTTAATAAAGAGAGCAGGAAGCAGCAAAGTTACGAATGGATTCTTCAAAAGCCGGGAGATAATCGCGTGTTAAGAAGCTCGAAACGCTTCTTCAAAGGAACTGTTTCAATGGACAGATTGATGCTCGAAGAAATGCGTATAAGAAAAAGATACTCTTTGTTGGGATATAAAACGGATTAAGGAGGCTAAAAGAATGAGTTACATGATCAAATATTCAAGCTTCTTTTCTATGGAAAATGATGAAGGATGCAGTGTTTTCTGGCCGGAAGAGTTACCCGAAGGCAGTAAAAAATGCATAGAAAAAATCTTATTCGGACATAACAAAAATATACTGAAATATGGCTTAACCGGCGGGCAGGAATCGCTGTATAACGACAATTCATTCCTTCTGATTTTTGAAGAGGGAGGGGTTATCTTCAATCTCAGGGTTGATGAGGATAATACACTTTGTGCAAGCGTTGAGGGCATGTTTATACCTTGGATGTATATGCCGACAGCCTGGCTTATGATTAATAAACTGATGGCTTATGTGAGAACCAATACGTTTGATGAGTACTATGAAATGAAATGCCTTTATGAAAAAGAGCTGGACGAATACCTGGAAGAACACAATGTGGAATACTCTCTTCCGTTTGATCGTGCTCATAATGATATTCCTTTCAGCTTTGCCGTGGCTTTGGGGGATCCGGATATACCCGGAGTAAGATTTTTTCCATGCGGAAGCGCTGTCGGAAGTCTGCCTCCGATAAAGACCAATTCGGAGGATGTCTCGGATGAACTGGTTACTTGTCTGGAAATATCTGAACCTGATACTCCGGCTTATGATGCGGATTTTGTTATAGAAAGATTACATTCGGTTCATCCTTTTTCGAGAAAAGATCTGAATGAGAAAAAAATCGGATTTACGAATTGGGCAATGAAATATGTAGGAACATATCCGATGAATAAAAGGATTGAGGCTTTGAGATTTCTCAATTCCGGTAAGGCGGTCCGGTTCAATCGTATTAGGGAGATCATGAACAATATGAAGAAATACGGCTGAGCGGACTGATAAATAAATCAAAAGGAGGGTGCTATATGTGCAACAATTCATTGACTAAAAAAAATTATTATGCGGAATCGATTATCTGGGGATTAATTGCACTGATATGGTATAACAACCTCTTTTTTAAATGCTTGGATGGTAAAACAGTTACCGGATCATGGATAATACTGCTCCTGATGGTTGCAGTTTCCTGGCTGCTGCATACCAAGCTTGCATATAACTGGAGGAGATGTACTTTTACGATTGTATCATCTCTGCTGATTCCACTTGGAATATATGCTTATATAACCTGTGCCGGCATGATGCCGAAGTTATTCCGGTTAATTATCCTTGCAACTGTATTTGTCATTATTATTTCCGTTTGTTTTATCCAGATATCGGACTTTGACTCCTCTGAAAATACAAATGAGAAAATGTATCGTACAAAAAAGACATATTTGACATTGCGGATGGTATGTACCTTGGCATCTGTTGTGGTGATGCTTTCTCTGTTCGGTAAAAACTATGTGAGTAAATGGATCAATCGCACTGAACATACTTCAACGTCCGAAGAGGATACTTGTACGATAGCAGCAAATATCGACACTGTCTTATTACTTCAGCCCGAAGAGTGGGATAAATTGGATGAAGATGAACGATTGGATGTGCTGAGGTGCATTGCCGGAATTGAGAGAAATTATCTTGGCATTGAGGATGAAGTATCTATATATGTTAAAGATATGCCGGAAAATACATGCGGATATTATAAGCATTCTCAATCAGCAATATACATATCGGAGGAAAGATTGATGAATGATCCTCCGAGAGAAACACTGGATACTCTTTGCCATGAAATGTTTCATGCAGCACAACACAGATATGTGGAAATCTATGAGAGCTTGGGAACGAAGGACCGGGAATCGTATTTCCTGTATGACGCAAGCCTGTATGCTCAGGAATTTGATGATTATAAAAGTTGTGAGAATGGGGCTGAATTTGAGGAATACTATGGTCAGAAGTGTGAAAAAGATGCAAGAGAATATGCCGAGGAAGCAGTATACGATTATTATCGAAGGATAAAACTGTATTTATCCGAACAGTGATGATTACAGATGGCGGGTTGAGAGGAGGAGCAGCATGGGAAGACGGAAAAAGAATACTAATGAAATGATGTATACGGATTCGACGAGAGCCATATTGGAAAAAACAAAGAAAATACTGAATTCGGACTCTGAAGCAGTTCGTAAATCTGTTTTTGCAACTGTCGTTTTAACTGATGATTTATATGGATTATCTTATTTCGGAAAAAAGTATTCCGAGATAGTTTCCGAATCAATTGATCATATAAGTAAGGGCAGCACGAATTATATAAATCTCGTATTTCCGAATGGAAGTGCGGAGAATGAAGCGTTGTTCTTTTCCAGTCCGTCAAGATCCGCATCAACAACCAACAGATTTTACGGGACCATGCTGGTTTCCCTTGCGGAGTATGATGGCGATGACCTTATAAATAGTGAATCGTATCGCAGATTATTGGAATTTTGTGATATGAATCGTGAAAATATAAGATTTATCTTCCATGTTTCAAGCAAATTTAAAGCAAAAGATAAACTGGTATCTACACTTCAGGAACATTTTCCGGTTATGGAAGTGATACTGGATAAACCCGGGGTGAACGAGAGCTTTGATTATGTGGTCACCGAAATGAAACATAAAGAGATCTCCTTTGATAAAGAAGCTGAAACATTCCTTAAAGAACAGCTTATACCCGCTGTGATCTCAAAGAAGAGCTTTTCCGGATACCAGTCGTTGAATGTTTTGATGGACAGGATGGTTGTTGAATCTGTTTCGAATGATAAAAGCAATTATGTTGTTTTATCTTCTTCGATGAGGACTCTTTGCAATAACATTTCTAACACTCGGGATTCTAACGAACATGCAAGGATAGGATTTAACATGTAATGAAAGGAAAACAGGGAAATGAGTAAATACTTTGTTGATCCTAATGCGAATAACAGCCGCTTTGCGGAGGATGATGAGATAAAAAAAGCATATTCCGAAGTTTCTTTTGAAAACATGTACACACAGGATTTCAATTATAAAGCCGGATTATGTATTATCCCCAAATATGATAAGGACGGAAATGTTACCGGATTCTGGCTTGATGGAAATGATACCAATACTATTATTGTATCTTCGACCGGGTCCGGTAAAACAAGACGAGTCCTGTCCATGTATATGCTGTCATGCACTCTTGCAGGAGAAAGCATGGTGGTACATGACCCCAAGGGTGAATTGTATTCTTTTTATAAGGCTCTTCTGACTAAAAAAGGATATGATGTCAGAGTCCTTAATCTCAGAGATCCCATGAAGGGCGACCGGTTAAATATTCTTGAATATCCTGCGAAACTGTATAAAGCGGGACAGCATGGACGTGCACTTGAAATTGTCAGAGGTATAGCTCAGTCGATTTATGAACCTTTGGAAGATAAGGACGATATGTTCTGGACTCAGACCAGTATTTGCCTGTTTTCATGTTACTTCGTCATTGCTGCTACATTGTATGATCCGGAATTCGTGACATTATCTACCATATACCGTGTCCATATCGAAGGACTGGAGAAGATGGGAGATAAGACAAAAATGCTGATGTATCTGGAACAGCATAAAAATGATCTTTGCTACGAACTGGGGATTCCGTCGATAACAGCACCGAATGAGACCCGATCTTCCATATTCTCGGTTTTCACGAATGGACTTTCCAGAATAACATTAAATGAGGAAATAGGTGATCTGTTAACGAAATCCACTTTTGAAATTACGGATTTTGTCTCCGGGACTAAACCGATTGCGCTATTCATCATTACCCGTGATGAGGCACCTCAGACTTATAGCACCATAGTTGCTGCATGGATAGATTCCATATACAGCATCCTGATTGATGAAGCACAAAAAAGGAAAGACAATCGCCTTCCGAATTCGGTACATTTCATACTTGAAGAATTCGGCAATATTGCAAAGCTTTCTAATGTTAATGACTATATGACTGCTTCAAGAAGCCGTGGAATCAGGATGGTTCTGGTACTGCAGAGTCTTGCCCAGCTTTGTCTGACTTATTCGGAAGAAATGGCAAAAGTCTTAGTCGGTAATTCGCAGAATCTGGTTTATTTATCCTCTACGGACATAAAACTTGTGGAGATGATCAGCGAGAGATGCGGTAAACTTATCGATCCCTATACCAGGGAACTCAGACCTTTACTCAGCCCGGATCGGTTGACACATCTTAATAAGGATAAAGGGGAAGCATTAATGCTGCTGGACAGAAATTATCCTTATATTACATATTTGCCGGACATTTCACAGTGTAAAATACCCGGGCTTTCGGATACCGCAGATATTCCCAAGAGAACACGATTGGTTGTGGAACATGGACTCTTTTCCAAGGCTGTTGAAAAAATGCATGATGAAAAGATCGATTCTATCATGAGCGTGTTAATGAATTCGGAGAAGAACAAGAAAGAACGCAGAAAACGCGAGTTGAAAGACAGATTTGCCGAATCGATGAATGAAGGCTCGAGGGATGGCGGAGAAATTGATGTTAATCTGGATGAATTGAATGAAATATTGGATGATATCATAGCCGGAGATTGATGGAGGTGAGTGTATGCTTATGCGAGCAGGTGACTGCCTTAAATATGGCCTTACATTTGAATTGAGCGTAAAAAACTGCTCGGATTACGGACCGATGCATTTCCAGGCATTTCTGGTTTATTACACATTGCTGGGGTATGTTGATGATAAGACTTTTCACGGAATCACAAATGCGTTTAAGGAATATAAAGGTGGTGAGTTAACATCTCATGAACTCTATCGCAGTGTTCTTGGAGTTCTGGTTCCGAGACTTTCCGGTTTTTTCAAGTTTGGTAATTCGAAGGAAATGTTTGATACTTTGAATGAAAATGAGGTGCCGGATTGGGTTTACGAGTCCATGAATGCAGTGGCCCGTTTTCTTCCGAATGCATATTTGATGAATGACTATATATATTATGTAGCTACAATAAATGAAAAGAATTATTTCAAGTGTGCACATTGTAAAAATGCTATGAATATGCCTTTTTCGGAGTTCACCGGGGTGCTTTGTAATAATTCATATTCCAATCACACTATTTCCGAGAGGTACAATACGATACTGGACGTTGATAGGGCAAAGAAGATAATATATCTTTCATTTCTGGGATCTGACAGAGTGTATGCTGAATACCATGTCGATACCGGACTGGAAGTAATATGTAATGCTAAATTTCTGGGCACGGTGGTTGATGATGATAACAATATATGTCCTGTCATAATCAAAAACCGGCAGATTGAAGCGATTATAGACGGAACAACAAAATTTCTTGAAAAGGTGAATCCTTTATATAATTACCGGATTGAGGAAGATAAGATTAATGTTGAAACTGCGGACAAGGCTCATTCATATGTCAAACCCTATGCGATTACCGTATCAGGAGAAAGGATTGAAAGAACTTATACAGAATATGCTAAGGCACTTATTGGCGACATTTTGAGAGATATATGTATCGGTAAACGGTTAAGACCTCGTATTGATAATGATATATCGGTCTCGGAGATAAATGATGATACGGTTATTTCAATTGGTTATCTGAATACATTCTTTGAAAAACACAGTGATCTTAACAGAATTATTATAAGAATGTATCGGAGACTCCTGGACGTGCTGAAGAATTATTATTCGGAAGATGAGGATTTGCTTGATCTTTTATATATGCTGGTTGATGCTTCGTGCGAAATAAATGATGAGTATGTTAATCCCAATAAAATTCATCCTATAACGCCCAGGCTTATATTGAACCTTACCGAGCTGCATAATGAAGGTAAGCTTCAATCGGTTATCCGGAACATTAATGAATGCAAATCCCTTATACTGGAAAACGCATTATGTGAATCCGGTAATGAAAAGGCCGATTTGTTTTCCGATAATGAACCTCTTGTCGGAGTATTTGAATTACATGGAAACAGGCTTGCATATATAGGCAGCGGATTGGAAAACGGAGTGATTCGCGGAGATCATATAATGACTAATCCGTTTATCAATTCCGAAAAAAAGAGCAAATATCATGGAGCGGTTTTGTTTAATTACTGCAACGGCGAGTTTGTTGTGCAGTACAACAGGGCGCTATCGGATATTGAAAAAAGAGCTATAGTGATGGATTTTCATATAAGAGCACCAAAGCGTTTCGTCGTTACAGAAGCGTAACGGATTTTTGAATCATCCATAGTAGGAGGGATTATGGCTTTTGCAAAGAAAAAACATCTTATACTGTTAGGCTTATTATGCATGTTGCTGATAACGGCATGTACCAATGAGAGCACTGAATTTGAAACCGACTATTCTGTGCAGGATGAGAATGGTCAAAGCTATGATGATGAAAATGAAAAAGGTGCATCTGTGTTAAAAGAGATTTTTGATACAAAAGGGATTGATCCTGACAGTGATCCGAAAATTCGGGATGCTTTTAATGCTTATGATTCGGTAATTGAGATGATAATAGATAATGCTGATACGGATAACAGTATCGGTACGCCAAAATTCGAAGCAGCTTATATTGATAATGATGGTATTCCGGAATTGTTGGTTTCGTATGGTAACATGCACGCTTGCGGCGTTTGCATTTATCACTATGACTCCGAGCTGAAAGAAGCTGTATATCTGGGAGAGTTCGGCTCTTTTGGCATAGTTATGTATTACGAAAAACACGGACTTGTGGAATGTTACTATGGCAATAATGGATGCTTCACGTATTATTTGTCTTCCGTAACCGATCATGTTGAATTGGAAGATGCCTGGATAATAGATGCAAGCGGAATTGTACATGAAGAAACCGCCTATTATCATGGTTTTGCAATATATGAAGGCATAGACGGCTCAAGAGAGTCGTTTGAAGAGAACGGAAAGAACGAATTATACATAAATGCGGATGATTCCGAAGATTATTGCGTTTCTGAGGATGAGTTTTATAAAGGCCTTCCGGATTGGATCGGAGAGCCGGAGGAAAATTCTATTGTGATAAATTATGATGAAATGTTTGGCATATAATCCGAGGAATGGTTGTGAAGGGAGAAGCAAATGAAACGATTCATTAACAGATATTTAATGATGCGTAAATGGGAGAGGATAGATACAATCCTCACACTGATAATTCTCTCAGTTTCTTTTATTTGCCTGCTGTATATGATCTTTTATATGATTCATCGAGGGGGGATTGTATTATGGTAGCTTATCTTTTTGCGCTTTTTCTGTATATACTGACGATTGCAGCTATAGTTGCTGTTGCGAAAAAATCTCAAAAACATTTTTCCATACTCTCTTTTCCGTATTATATGAGATGCATGACTGTGTTGATCTCAATTCCTTTTAACCTGACCATATCCGTATATGTGTTTGTTGCTTTATTTTCACAGGTGTATGCGCCGGGATATTTAAGAGTCTTTTATCATTCATGCATTTCCTGGCTGGTCTATATGATGATGCTTTTGCTGGAACGTTTTATCGTAAAGCAGATGGTCGTATCTCTTTGGAAGCAGGATCTCGGAAAAGATATGATGGGAAATATAAAAAAATATGAAGAAAGACTTGCTGAATATCCGAAAGATTCGGAATACTATTCCGAAACGGTATATGCGTTGAGCTATTTATATAAAAGCTTTATTGCTAGAGCAAAAGCCCGCGGAGAGGAATCATTGGTAAAAGAATTTGAAAAGCGTTTTTGGGATTTGGCCGATACGGTTGGGCTTGAAAAAGGGTGACCAAATTTAGGAATGCAAATAGTTTAATATAACACCTGTTTTTTGTTTATTATTTGGGTGATGATATGTATAGTATTAGTAGGTTATATGCAATGAATTGTTGCGGTTCGGTTGATCGGAGGCTTTCTTTCGGTTTATGGAATTGATAGTTAACAAGAAACCCAATATTGTTGCCAGAACGGTGCATGATTCGTATTTCCTGATAGACATTACCCAGAACTATTCCGATGATAAGTGCAGACTGTATGAGATCAATGAAATCGGAAACTATATCTGGAATATGATTGATGGAAAAAACACGGCATCGGATATTGCAGGTTCCATAAAAAAGGCTATAACGGATGATGTCTCTATTGATGAGATATTGTCGGATGTTAACGCATTTTTGAATAGCCTGCTGAAGGACGGGTTTGTTGAGGGGAATTATTAAATGGAATACGCCGAGACTCTGATCAATAATATTCTGGATTTTGATTCCGACAGAAGGAAGAACTGGGAACGAGACAGAAAGCCTTATTCTGCCATATTTGAACTTACTCCCAAATGCAATATGAATTGCATTCATTGTTATCTTCAGAAAAGCCACTCCGAGACTCAGTTATCTACCGGAGAGGTTCTTGAGATTCTTGATATTCTCCACGATAAAGGTATTTTGTTCATCACTCTTACAGGCGGAGAAATACTCACCAGAAAAGATTTTTTGGAAATATATCTTTATGCCAAGAAAAAGGGATTTTTCGTTGAGCTGTTTACGAATGCCTTTCTCTTTAATGATGAAATAATTGATGTATTAAAACAGTATCCGCCGATTCTGGTAGACGTTTCCCTTTACGGAAGCTGCGATGAAACCTACAAGAAGATCACCGGTATTGATGGTGCTTTCACTAAAGTTATTGATAACTGCAGGAAGATCAAAGAATCCGGGATCCGTATAGCATTTAAATCTCCCATTATGAAAGAAACTTATGGTGAGATTGATGCCATGAAAAAGGTGGCTTCGGATATGGGTATTCTTTTCAGACCCAGTTTTGAGATTATCCCGATTATTGACGGAGATGAAGCATCCAAGGAAAGGCAGTTATCAGTAAAGGATATTTTAAGCTACGAAATAAGTGAGCATGAAAAGAATAAAACGGATGGAATTGACAGAGAACGTAAAGAAGCGATTTCCTATCCGTACATATATGATTGCAAGATCGGTATCTCAAGTTTTGTGATTGATTACAACGGTAATATGTGTCCCTGTATGAGGCTCAGACACCACGGACGTAAACTGACATGTGATAACTTTGATGAGATTTGGGAATCATATGCCGAATACAAGAAGATGAAATTCCCCGAGGATAATAAATGCAGGTCTTGTACCGCACGTGAATATTGTGATGTGTGCCCGGCGGAAAGGGAATTTGTCTGCGGAGATATTTTTTACAGATGTGCCGATGATTGTAAATATGCATTGGCCAGGGAGGACTACTACAGGAATAATGTTCCTTCCGATGAAATATTGCAAAGGTTTGTTTGATAATCTATATAAGGTGTCCGCTTAGATTGGAGGTTATTATGAGTTATAAGAAGCCTGAGATTAAGACCATTGAAGTTTCCATAACTGTTAACAGCAATGCTGATGAAGCGTCCTCCTGCAAGGGCGGACATTGCGTAAAGTCCATTTACGAAAACGATCATCCTTGACTTTTAGAACTGACTGATTTCTCTTTTTGTTTAGGCGGGCACTTTTTATAGATTATCAAAATATAAAATTCGGATTTTTGAAGGTTATGTATAATGGAAAGTGAGAACATAAAATACACCAAAGGCACATATTTTTTCACCATGATCATCGCGGGATGTTCTGTTTTGACATTCCTGATTCTTCTTATATGTGCACTTGTGATCGTACCTAAGGCAGTAAGACTTATAGGTACGGCTCAGACCACTCTTGATAACATGCAGGAAGTTTCGGAACAGTTGACAACTCTGAAGCTTTCGGAGACAATTCAAAGCATAGATGAAAGTACCGCAAGTGCGATGTCCGATGTGTCTGAAGCGATGGAGAAGATTAACTCTCTGGATGTTGATGCGCTTAATGAATCTATTGAAGGACTGAAAGAGAGCGTTGAGAACCTGAATAATTTGTTTAGCAGATAATAGTCTAAAGGAGGCGCCATGGATAACAAAGCAATGTACAAATTGTCATACGGATTGTTCGTACTTACCGCCAAGTCCGGAGATAAAGAAAACGGATGCATTACAAACACCGCCATTCAGGTTGCCTCGGATCCCAATCAGATTTCTTTTGCAATAAATAAAGCTAACTACACCCATGATCTTGTAATGGAATCCAGGAAAGCAAATATTTCCGTTATCAGTGAAGAGGCGGCATTTGATCTGTTCAAGCATTTCGGTTTTCAGACGGGAAGGGATGTGAACAAGTTCGAAGGCTTTGCGGATTATAAGAGAGCAGAGAACGGTATACCCTATATTACAAAGGGGACTAATGCTTACTTTTCAATTGATGTAACGCAGACTGTCGATCTGGGATCCCACACTTTGTTTATCGGTGTTCCCACGGATATGGTTGTCCTTTCGAGCGCTCCCTCCGCAACCTATGCCTATTATCAGGATAATATCAAGCCTAAGGCTTCGAGTGCACCTGCAGAGAACAAGCTTCCCGAAGGCGTTCACAAGTGGCGCTGCAAGATCTGCGGTTATGAATATGTAGGCCCTGTGCTTCCGGATGACTTTATCTGTCCTATCTGTAAGCATCCTGCAAGTGATTTTGAGATGGTGGAGTGATGTTTTTATCCCCTATAGGGTATAAAAACTCACATTAAACAAGTTTGACAAGCTATATTATACCTTTTCGGGTGTAATATAGCTTGTTTTATTTCTTTTCTCTTGATATCATACCCGATAAGGTATAATATTGTATTCATGAACATAATAGGTGAATATATAAAGCAAAAAAGAAAAGAAGCACATCTTACTCAGGAGGAATTTGCACTTCGTTCCGGTCTGGGTCTTCGTTTTGTGCGTGAACTTGAACAGGGCAAGGAAACTGTCAGACTCGATAAGGTTAATCAGGCTTTATATATGTTCGGAATGCAGGCCGTTCCGGGAGAGTTGGATATTAAGAAGAATGAAGGACAGTAATACCGGTTTTCGTTTTGGAAGAGTATATGTTCAAGACAGATTTGCAGGTGTGATCGAAGAAACCGATGAAGGGTATCTTTTTACTTATGACAAAGAGTATCTGAAATCGAAGAATCCACTGCCCGTATGTATAAATATGCCCTGCAGGGAAGAGGAATATAAATCGGATATTCTGTTTCCGTTTTTTGACGGTTTGATTCCGGAAGGGTGGCTGCTTGATCTGTCAGCCAGAAACTGGAAGCTTGATGTTGCGGACAGATTCGGTCTGCTTCTTGTATGCTGTGAGGATTGCATAGGTGACGTAGCTGTACGCGGAGGAGAATAATTGTACTGTTTGTTTTGCGGAGAACAGTTAAATACGTCAGGTGAAGAGAACAAGATTCAGTGGCATTCAAAGTGTATTCGGTCTTTTTTTAAAACAGACCGTATGCCTGACATAGATGTCAGTAATGCCGAACTGGAAGCTCTTGTAGTCAAGACTGTTAACAAAGGACTTACTGTACCGGGGGTTCAGAAGAAGCTGTCGCTTCACCTGTCTCAGGAAGACGGAATACCCAGACTCACTATGGTGGACTATCCTACGGGATATATCCTCAAGCCTCAGAGTGAGAGCTTCAGAGCATTACCTGAAGCAGAGCATTTCGTTATGAAGCTGGCATTGAAATTCGGAATCAAGGCAGTGCCCTGCGCTCTTGTGAGGCTTCATGACAAGGATGATTCTTCATATGCATATATCACAAAGAGGGTGGACAGAGTTACATCTTCCGGCAAAACAGAGATGCTTGCCATGGAAGATTTCTGCCAGCTGGGGCAGAGACTGACTCAGGAGAAATATAAGAGTTCCTGCGAAAAGGTTGGAAAGATATTAATGCAGTATTCATCCAATCCCATAATAGATTCTTCGGAATTGTACATGAGGCTGCTTTATTGTTATCTTACCGGGAATTCGGATATGCATCTGAAGAATTTTTCGTTGATTGAGACTAAGGCAAAAAGCAGGAAGTTCGTTTTATCGCCTGCGTATGATCTGCTTCCGGTAAATCTGGTGATGCCTGAGGATACCGAAGAAACGGCGCTTCCTCTTAACGGTAAGAAGCGGAACCTGACTCGTAAAGACTTCCTTACATACGCTGATGGACTGGGTATAAATCCTATTGCATCCAAGAAAATAATGGAGAAATTTCTGGGACTTGAGGATATGGCACTTGATGAGCTGGAGAAAAGTTTCCTTCCGGGCGATATGAAGGAAGGCATGTCGGAATTAATGAAGCACCGATTCGGTGTACTTGCTAAGAACAAATAGATGGTGGAATTATGTCTGGTAAGAAATACAGTTTTAAATATCCTGAACTGATCCTGGTTCCCGTGCTTTATGCGCTGGGGCTTGGACTCAGGTTATTCTTTTTCCGTTCCGCATCGGCGGATACTTATGCTTTCGAATTGTGGTTCAGATCAATCCGGGAGATAGGTGATCTTTCAGTATTTACGGATTTTGTCGGTGACTACAATGTGCCTTACATTGCACTGATGTATTTTGTCACCTTCCTTCCTTTTTCGGACTTTGTCTGTGTTAAGCTGATTGCTTTGTTTTTCGATCTGTTCGGTGTCGTAGCCGGTTTCCTGTTTGGAAGAGAGCTTGCTCATCAGGCGGGTAAAAATAAAGATACTGCAAGGCATTTCGGTGAGCTCTGCGCGGCACTTATCTGGCTTTCTCCCATTACGATAGGAAACGGCGGATATCAGGCCCAGCTTGAAGCTATGTGGGCTTTCAACGGTTTTCTGGCCGTTTACATGTTCTGCAAAAAGCGCCCAGTTCCCGGCATGATCTTTTTTGCGATTTCATTTGCCATGAAGCCTCAGGGAATATTCTTCCTACCTTTTATCTTCCTGTTTTATTACAGGTCAAAATCATTCTCGGTATTGCACTTCCTGATCGTTCCGGCTGTCATTCAGGTGCTCAGCATTCCTTCGATGATAGGCGGCAATTCGTTTTTCTATTTCTGGAAGCACTTCTTCGAGCAGTCGGGATTATATCCTTTTGTTTATTACTATTATCCGAACATCTGGATCTGGATGAGAGATCTTCCCTACTATGTCTTCGGCAAGGTGGGCATCGGAATGATGATCACCGCATTCCTGCTCTATACGGTTAAGTATGTGGGAGTTTGCAGGAAAAAGAATTGGACTCTTTCCATGGATCTTGAGCTTTTGCTGTGGTCGATCATGACCTGCACTATGTTCCTTCCCGCCATGCACGAAAGGTACAATTATCCCGTTGAGGTAATGCTGCCTGTTCTTGCAGTCTTCGAAAAAAAATACAGAATCCCTGCGGCAGTACTTGTACTGTCAGGACTTCTATGTAACGGAATGTCTTATTACGGATGGGGAAAGGCTGAGTTTTACGGGCTTTCGCTTCTGAACATGGCTGTGTATGCGTGCCTTACCGCAGGTGTTATCGGAAGTCTGCGCTCACAGCGAGAGGATGCGCAGGTCACCTCTTCCGAAGGTTCTTCCGTAAAAGGAGGTGCCGCATGACGAAATTTGAAGATAAGATTCTGGAATGGCTTAAGTCCAAAAGGATAATCATAGGTTTTATATTCGTAACGGTTCTTAATCTCTTCCTTCGAAAGATCGCCGTATGGTGGACTGTTGAGGGCGTGGTTTCTTATTACGACGGACATGACCACATGGTGCAGGGAATGCTGTGGTGGCTTCTTATGAGAGCGGGAATGTTATTCCCCATTCTTCCCGTACACTTTATGAAGTGGGTTGCCGCTGCGGGAGATTTTGCCATGGCTGCATGCGGAGCACTTGCGCTTAGGAAGTTGGCCGGCGATTCCGAAAAAAGCGCAGAGCGCAGTCTTGTTTTCTACGCAGTTGCACTTATAATGCCTTTTACTTTGCTTCGGGGAATCGTATGGAGTATGACTGATTCTTTCGGAATAGCATGCTTTTTATGGGCTTATAGTTTCGGAAGAAAGAAGGATCTTTTAAGAATCGTATTTTACGCACTCGGAATGCTGTTTAGCCCGGCACTGGTTCTTGTACTTTTTGCAGAATCTGCTTTAGCGGGATTCAGAAGATCTCACGGTAAAGAAAAAACCGGCCCAAAGACCGGTTTTGCAATCGTTTTGTTTTCCGTATGTCTGACCGCATTGACCTCCGGTTTCCTTGGCGTAATAAACGGCTTCGGATTCCTAACCGGAATCTTCGGGCAGGTGAATTTCTTAAGCTACGATGCGCTCACAGGATTATCTTTTGAAAGCGGCATTCCCTGGCTTATTCAGATGCTTTGGCTTTACTGCCTGCCTGCCGGCGTGTGGGGTTTATTCAGATTATTCTCTGCTCATATCGCAGATGAAAAGAGGGCACAGTAAGAAAAGATACAGTACGTATCTGACAAGTGCCATGGGACCTAAGAGAACCGTAAGGAAGATCGGAAGCGGGATGAAATATCTCAGCATCCGGTCTTTTTCTTTGCGCTCGATCTGTACGACAAATGCTACGATGCAGATCCAAAGGTAGGTCGCAGGTGACAGAAGCAGTGATAGGAAGGGAATCTTCTGCCAGGTAATATCAAGGGACATACTCCTTAATACCTTATTGTATGCGGGGAAAAGAGAATGGGCCGTGCAGGGATTTTCAATCTCATGCTGGAAGTATGCACTTTCTCCGTAAACCATCTGTCCGATCTGATTTCCTTCATATCCCGTAACCGGAACCCAGGGGATAAAATAGCTGTCAACCATGTACCGGAAGGCTTTTATGTATTCAACGGGACTCTTGAAAAAGGTTCTGAAATAGAGAGATATAAATCTTCCTTTATCCGCCTTGAAGTTATCTTCCAGGAAGTTAACCTTAACGTCATCCGCACAGTCGGGATCGTAATTATCCAGTATGACTGCGGGAATCAGATCGTAAAGAGTCTCCAGATCTTCGTCGGAAAATGCGTCCCTATCCTCGTTATAAACTCTTGCAAGCTGCTGCATGGGAACGCTTAAGAACTCCTTCATTTCGCCTCTTTTGGCGGGAAGAACCGCGATAAGACTTTCGGTTACCGCTACATAGAGAACAATCCCGATGATGATTGGAGGCAGGACTTTTCTGTAAGGTCTTGAAAGGAAAAATGTTACCGCCGCAAATACGATCAGCGCGTAGATCCCGTTATTTCTGAAAAAGCATGTGAGGAGAGTTCCGGCAAAGAGGATGCCCATTGTTTTCTTTTGACGGATGGACGAGAGCCTTTTATCAATCCTGAAAAGCTCGGTGAAAAGGAGAACCACGCCGCCGCTGAAAAGGACGTCTTTGGCGGAGCATACAAGGTAGATGGAAACGGGAGGAAATACCGACAAAAAGAGGCCGGAAATAACGAGGGGGATTTTCTTTACGCCCACCTGTTTCATGGTCTGCAGGAGATATGCGAAGATCGCGGTCATGATAAGAAGCTGGAAGATCAGAAAGAGTATCAGACCGGTGTTGTACGAACCGTTTATGCGGTAGCCCACCCTGAAGAGGTTTCCGAGAAGGAGCTCGTGGACGATGGGGTGGTGATTTGAATATTTATAGGTCATTACTTCATAAACTTCGGTCTCCGCATCGTAGCAAAAGAAACCGGGCCATGCGGCAAGCCAGGTGGGGATTACGCCGATGATGAGAAGGGCCTGGTATATGAAGAATTCTTTTATTGAGCTTTTGTGGGATTTTTTAGTCATCTGAAAGGTCCTTTTTTTCACTTACTCTTGAATAATATATGATTTGCGAAAAAAATGCACTTTCTTGGGTGAAATAATCGTTATAAAGTTCGGGTTATGTTATAATGCAATCATGTTACGTTAACCAGATTTCAGGAGGTGCGCTATGTTTGAACAGATCAAATTAAGCTTTGAAAATGCCGGACTTGAGCCCGTTATTGACACCGCTACCGTTGAGACTCACTACGGAAAGCACCATGCCGCTTATACCAAGACTTTTAATGAGCTGGTAGAAAAGGCAGGACTGACCGGAAAGAGCGCAGAGGAGATCCTTTCGGGTCTTGATGCTGTTTCCGACGAAGCACTTCGTACCGGTCTCAGAAACCAGGGCGGCGGATACCTTAATCACAATATTTATTTCGAGCAGCTTAAGCCCGAGGCTCAGGCCAAGAAAGCACCCGAAGGCGCACTTCTTGCTCAGATTGAAAAACAGTACGGAAGTGTCGACAAGTTAAAGGAAGAGCTTGGTGCCCTTGCAGCATCTCAGTTCGGATCAGGCTGGGGATGGCTCGGCAAGAAAGCAGACGGCACTCTTGTTACCTACAAGACCGCCAATCAGGACAACTGCTACAGCTTAAAGCTTGATTCCACGCCTATCCTTACCCTGGATGTATGGGAGCATGCATATTATCTGAAGTATAAGAATCTTCGTGCCGACTATCTCAAGGCTCTTTGGAGCATCATTGACTGGAGCGTAGCCGAAGAAAGATATAAATAAGTGACAGTCGGGGACGCTACTGTTTTGTCGTCAGCGTGACAGCGGAGGGGCTGACACACAGATGACAAAACGGTAGCGTCCCCACAGTCACAAAAGTCGAGGGGTTCCATGTCTATCAGTATTTGGTATTTGTTTTCTTTTTTACTTGCAATGACCGTCCTGCTGTTCATGATCACTTACGGTGACGGCTACAGCATCAACCAGATCCTTCTGGTAACGGTTATTGTCGTAGGCAATGCCGGGTATTTTCCGTTTTCTTTGTCGGATTCATTGCCCGAAGCACTTATTGCCACGCAGATCACATATGTCACCGGATGCTTTGCTCCGATGCTTATGTTTGCTATTGCCTGTGAGATCTACAGGGTTCATTTGCCCGGCTGGCTACTGTGTATGATGTATGCTGTCCAGTTCGGAATATTCTGCTGTGTCATGACCATCGGTCGTCTTGATATTTTCTACAAATCCGTTGAATTCAACAGAAACGGCGACATCGTCTTTCTGACCAAAGTTTACGGCCCCATGCACTCGGTCCAGCTGGCCTCCATGGGTTTCTATCTTTTGCTTTTGATCCTTGTTTCGACGGGGGTATTTAAGGGCAAAAGAAGGATCTCGGCATCTGATTCCACCGCTATCTTTTTCCTTGAATTTTTCACGGTTTCGGTTTATATCGCACAGCGCATGGTAGGTCTTCAGGTTGAGCTGATGCCTTTTGCTTTTGATACGGGACTTGTGCTTCTTATGATCCCCATCACTAAGCTGAATACCTTTTCCATCACGGGAAATAACGAGATCATCAGAAACCGTCTTGCTCAGAAGGGTTACATATTCTTTGACAGGAAGATGCGTTTTATGGGCTGTAACGAGAAGGCTTACGAATTCTTCCCGGAGCTTAATGAGTGGGAGCTTGAAAAGAAGATTCCCGGCAAAGGAGGAAGGTTCAACACATATCTTCGTCAGCCTTTTACGAAGTATCTGGAAAATGAAGATGAGGAGCTTCTTACCGGAAACTTCCTCATGAAGAATGAAAGATTTTTCTATAACATAGGTATCATCAGAAACAAGTCCAACAGAAAACAGGGTTACATCATCGAGCTTGATAATTTGCAAGGTCAGGTATGAAGCAGCATAGAAGCAAATTTAAAAAGTTCATAGATTACTTTTCGTATTGCTTCATCATGTTCACGGCAATTGTGTTCATTATGGCCATTTTCGGAAACGGTCAGTCCGGTGAAGCATACATCGGTAATTTTGATGCCGAAGATTTTAATACGGGCTGGAGCGTCGTTAACGAATCGAGAGGATACAGTGAAAGCGACCTTACTCTGCCTGCTGTAGTGCCTGCAAAGGGCGGTGACACTGTTGTCATTTCAAATACCTTACCCGAAGATCTTGACGGACCTTCCACGATTCTGTTCAGGACCATGCTGGAAGATCTGTACATATATGTGGACGGAGAACTGAGAGAAACCTACACTTCGGAACAGCTTGTAAGAGTGGGTAAATTCAGTCCCAGTGCATATGTTGCCTGTGACCTGACTGCAGCAGATGCGGGTAAGACCGTCGAAGCAAGATTTGTTATAAAGAATACCGGAACCATCGAAGGCGTTAAGATAGGCTACGGAAACAATGCTTGGTTCGGCATCATAAGAAATAATCTGTTCCTCGCAATTTTTGCTTTGATGATCCTTGTGGTCGGTATCTTCGTAATCTTTTTCTACAGATTTGCTTCGGCGAGGTTTAAGATCGACAAGTCATTTTTCTACATGGGCCTTTTCATGTGTTCCCTTTCCATGTGGATGCTTTCGGAAAGCAGGATAAGGCAGATTCTGTTTGCTTCGCCTTCCCTTTCGAATTATTTTTCCTATTTTGCGATAGAGATAACCGGAGTGTTTGTATGCTCCTATTTCGATGAGATACAGAGCAGGGTTTATCATAAATTTTATCTGGTCTGCGAGGGCGTTATTACCGCACAGATCATGATCAATGTGGTTCTGAATTTCCTGGGCGTTGCGGATCTTTTCCTGACGGTATTTATCTCACATTTCTGGTTCGCTGTGGGAATCATCCTTGTGATGACCACCCTGATCAGGGATATCATAAACAAGCGTATCAAAGAATATATTGCATCTTTCATCGGAACCTGTATTTTCCTGGTCTGCGGAATGATGGAGATCGTAAGCTTCTTCTTTTCCGACATATGGACCTTCGGAGGATATATCTGCCTGGGACTTCTGGCACTTCTTGTTGCCACCATAGTACAGACCGCGCTCCGCACGGAAAAAACAAACATCTACCGCGAGCGTGAGAAGGAAGAGAGCCTGATGAATACCATCGAGGCTATTACGGGCGCTATCGACGCGAAGGACGAATACACAGGCGGCCATTCCGACAGAGTAGGTAATTATGCGGGAATGATCGCACGCGAGATGGCTGCGGATTATGACTTTTCCGAAGAGGATATTCTGAGGATCCAGTACATCGGCTTCATGCACGACATCGGTAAGATCGGTGTTGCGGATTCTGTTTTGAATAAAGCAGGAAGGCTCTCGGATGAAGAGTTTACTCTGATGAAAAAGCACGTGGAGATCGGATACGACCTTCTGAAATCCATGGATAATTCAATAGACGGACTGCTTGAAGGTGTGCGTCATCACCATGAAAGGTTCGATGGTAAGGGTTATCCCGACGGACTGGAAGGAACGGATATCCCTCTTGTTGCACGTATCATCTGTGTTGCGGACTGCTATGATGCGATGACTTCGAACCGTGTATATCGTAAGAGGCTTTCGGATGAGGATGTAATCGCGGAGATAAAGAGATGCGCGGGAAGCCAGTTCGATCCCGCTATCGCAGAGATATTCGTCAAGATGATTGAGCGTGGGGATTTCAAGGCAGCCACCATCGACGGAATGGAAGCAAGCGAGCTCGGCAGCGTATACAGATCCTCCATGCTGGAAAAGAGACTTCAAAACGATCTTCATGATAAGCCGGAGCTGGTGCATCATGCATCCCATGTACGTATGATCTGCTATATCATGAAGCTTGCGGAGAAAAATAAGAGAAGCTTCGAGATCTTCTTTACGGGGATCAAGTGTCCCGAATGCGGAGAGACCGAGCCTCATGTTCATGGTGATGAGTGTCCCGAATGCGGCGCCCATGAACACAAGGTTGATCCTCTGACAGATTTTAACAATTACGTGAGAAAGCGCCTCACCATGAGAGACGTGCTCATAGAATATGACGACCTCTGCAACATCGTGGTGCTCTTCGACAGAAAGCCCGAAGAGCTCGCCGAGATCAGAGGCTATATCACCGAGTTTGACGGCGCCGAGGCGTATATAAAGGAACTGTAGTATAGAAGGGGACTCCCATTGAGTCCCCTTTTTCTTGACACTCTGATAGCATAAATGCTATCATGGTTTTACGGAGAAGGATTTGGACGGAAACGGACAAGTCTTTGTATAAAATTGAATTTTATGAAACCGTTGATGGTTTCTCTGATGTAATTGAATTATTGGAATCACTCAGATCTAAAGCAGGGGCTGTTAAGGATGCGCGTATTCAATATAGTCAGCTGGTCAGATATATTGAGCTTTTGAGCATTAATGGGACTAATTTACCAGCTGAAATTGTTAAGCATTTGGGTGATGGCATTTGGGAATTACGCCCCGGGGTTAATCGGGTGTTTTTCTTTTATTATGCAAATAATACGTATGTCTTACTTCACCATTTCCGTAAGAAGACGCAAAAAACCCCCGGACGGGAAATAGATAAGGCTGTAAAAGAACGTGAAGACTATATTACCCGAAAGGAGAAGGATAATGAATTGGAATGATTATAAGCTCGAAGTAAAACGTAAAGATCCTGTCGGGAAAGAAATTATAGAAGAAGCGGAAATAGAAGCAGGGATTATTTCGGATATGATAAGACAGCGCTCTGCCATGGGGCTGAGTCAGCGAGAGCTTGCCGATCTTTGTGATATTCCCCAATCTTCAATCGCAAGGATTGAGACAGGTAAAATAACCCCAAGGCTTGATACGTTGCTTAAGATTCTCAAGCAATTGGGACTGACTCTCTGTGTGACGGATTCCACTTCGTTGGCCGTAGGCAAAAAGTGAATGAATTTTCGCAAAAGGCGGTCGAAAGGCTGCCTTTTTTTATGTTAGAATAAGGATAGCGTTTTCCCGGAAACTATCGGGAGACATAACAGATTTTTAACCGCGCGTAGGCGCAGAAAAGAGGAAAACATGCTTTATATCGGAATCGATCTCGGGACCTCTGCGGTCAAGCTTCTTCTCCTTTCGTCAGAAGGAAAGATTGTAAATATGGTTTCAAGGGAGTATCCCCTTTCATTCCCTCATCCCGGCTGGTCAGAGCAGGATCCTGCAGACTGGTACAAGGAGTCCGTGGCAGGTATCAAGGAGCTTCTCGCAGGTCAGGATGCATCACAGGTTGCCGGTATCTCTTTTGGCGGACAGATGCACGGTCTTGTAATACTTGATGAAAATGACAACATCATTCGTCCCGCAATCCTTTGGAACGACGGACGTACCGGAGCCGAGACCGATTATCTCAACAACGAGATCGGAAAGGCTAAGCTCACCGAGCTCACCGGAAACATCGCATTTCCCGGATTCACCGCTCCCAAGATTCTCTGGGTTAAAAAGAATGAGCCCGATAACTTCGCAAAGATCGCTAAGATCATGCTTCCCAAGGATTACCTTGCTTACAAGCTCACCGGAGTTCACGCAACTGACGTATCCGATGCTTCCGGAATGCTTCTTTTCGATGTTAAGAACCGTACCTGGTCCAAGGAAATGTGCGATATCTGCGGCGTAAAAGAGTCCCAGCTTGCTAAGGTATTTGAGTCTTACGAGTCCATCGGAACCGTAAAGGCTGATATCGCTTCAGAGCTCGGAATCCCCGCTACTGCCATTGTAGCAGCAGGCGCAGGCGACAACGCAGCAGCTGCTGTAGGAACCGGAACCGTCGGAAACAACGCTTGTAACATTTCACTTGGAACTTCCGGTACTCTTTTCATCTCCAGCAAAAACTACGGCGTTGATGCAAACAACGCACTTCACTCATTCGACCACGCAGACGGAACCTATCACATCATGGGATGTATGCTCAGCGCAGCTTCCTGCAACAAGTGGTGGGAAGACGGCGTAATCGGAACCAAGGATTATGCGGCGGAGCAGGCTGCAATCACTAAGCTTGGTGAAAACAATACATACTTCTTGCCTTATCTCATGGGCGAGAGATCTCCTCACAACAATCCCGATGCAAGAGGAACCTTCATTGGTATGACCATGGATACCTCCCGCGCAGACATGACTCAGGCGGTTCTCGAAGGCGTTGCATTCGCATTCCGTGACATGATGGAAGCTGCAAGATCCATCGGCATCAATCCCGAGAGATCCAAGATCTGCGGCGGCGGTGCTAAGAGCCCTCTTTGGAGAAAGATCATGGCTAACGTTCTTAACGTTAAGATCGATATCCTTGAGGTTGAGGAAGGCCCTTCACTCGGCGGCGCAATGCTCGCATGCGTAGCAGCAGGAGAGTACAAGAATGTTGAAGAGATTGCTTCCAAGGTTGTTAAGGTAGTTGATACCGTAGAGCCCGAAGCTGATCTGGTAGCTAAGTACGAGAAGAAGTATCAGGTTTACAAGTCACTGTATCCTCAGTGCAAGCCTCTCTACGACAACATCGTAAAAGCTCAGTAATTTAGATGACATTGGGGACGCTACTGTTTTGTCATTAGGTGACACTTGTCGCTTGATGACAAAACAGTAGCGTCCCCGTTGTCACCCGTTGTCATCCTAAAGCCATCGGTGAGAACTCTCCCCGGTGGCTTTTTTTCGCGCTTCTTGTCATCGAATTACCCGCCCAGTCAATTGTTATAACGGCAGTTATATGCCATTATGTTAACTACGAGGGGGCCTTTTTGTTTTTGGGATGTTTATGGGGAAAGGAGCAGGGTAATATGAGGAATTTGATTAAAGGTCTCTTGGCCATGGCACTTACGGTGATTATGGTAATTGCCGCAATCCCGGGGCTTGAGAGATTACAGGGAGTTATGCGCGTACAGGCGGACGGAGGACAGGCTACCGCACCTGTCAGTATTTCTGTTACCGATAGTGTCGGTGCATCTGCTGCCGGATGTACTGTCAGCGTTAACAGTAATGCTGTATGGGGCAATGGCGTAACAACTGTTGGTTCTGTAACCGGAAGCGGAAATGTTAACTTTTCTGTCGGCTTGGTCGAAGGATATAAAGTTACTTATGTTGTTCGCGATGGTGATAATTTTTCTGCAGTCGAAGAACAGACTGTGCATTATTCCGCCAACGGTAATAATTCTTTCGGAGGAAACTGGGATGTAGCCGATGGCAAATCTTATACTCTCACAGTAACTTTTGCGGAAGATACAGCTCCCGGTAATGGCGGCAACAATCAGGGTGGCAACAACCAGGGCGGAAACAACCAGGGCGGCAACAACAATCCTCCCCAGCAGAATAATGAGATCAGCGTTACCTTCAATATTTCGGGTACGGGATCCGATCTTGTAGGCTGTATCAAAGTGACGGGAAGTGCTCAGGGTCAGGAAAGAGGTATCAATACCTACGGAAGTCCTGTAGATGTTTTCGTTTCGCAATCATACACGATAGAGATAGAGCCCGCGATTCAGGCGACTATTAATTCTGTTCAATACGGCGGAAGCAATCTGCCTCTTTCAAACGGAAAGGCTGTTCTTTCCAATGTGCAGATGTCTGATGGAGACTCATTTAGTTTTGTTGTAGACATCGAGGTGGACACAGGCTTTACCAACATTATCTGGGGATATGATGAAGCTGAGTGGGCAAACAACAGTAACGGCGACTGCTATGTGGATCCCAATACCGGCACCATCGAAGTTCTTAATATTGAAAGAAACGGCAGTTCTGTTTTCGAATATGATCCCGAAGATGACTCTCAGTGGGAGTGGGAAGAAAGAGGCGGCGGCCAGCAGATTAAGAAGTATGTCGGAAATGACAATAACCTGACGGTAAATATCGAATATGATCAGAACCGTAGCGTCATTTTATCCTGGTATGTAGCGTGCCGCGAAAATGATATAGTTACTTTCTGCTTCGTACCTAAGCCCGGATACCAGCTGGGACAGGCAAGCATTAACGGAATGGCTCTGGATCCTCAGGAAGAAGATTGTCTGTTCAATATTGAAATGCGTAATCTTCTTCATATAAGCGGTGTCTTTGTACAGAGAGACAACCAGACGGCTGTTGATTCAGAGACAGTAACATATGCGACGCTTTCCGGAACCGGAGGTATCGAATGCGGAACACTTGCCGCATCCATCGAAGATTCCTCTGATCCGGTTCCTTCTGATGCAACTATCAAGGCTGCTATGGACAATGCGGGAGCATTTGTTGATACCGTTGGCAGCGTGGATATCGGAATGACCCAGATCATCAGTAAGGGCGGTAACACTTCCTATGCCGATCATGCGGAAGATTACTGGGCACATGAACAGCATCAGCTCGGTGCGTCCGTTGAATTATCCCTTGCGGTTCCCAATAATCTTCAGGCGGGACAGACCTACAGTATCGTCCGCGAACATGACGGAGTGTACGAGCAGATCGATGCGGTTTATAACACCGATCTTGAAATGCTCACATTTGAATCGGATAGATTCTCACAGTATACGATCATAGTTGTTGAAGGCGAGCCTGAAACAGGCGTTACAAACAGCACCGCTGCAGCGGCTCCCGAGTTTAACCAGTACAAACATGACATGGATAACCTCCTTGCAAGCGGCTCCGGAACTCCCGGCGCAGTCGGACTTGTCGTTGAAGGACAGAGCGGAACCATAACCGCCAAGCCCGACACGCAGGGTCCCAAGTACAGAGAAGTAATAAAATTCTTTATGCCCACGGGATGGGCTGAGGCGTTTTCTTTTAACATACTTGTTGACGGAAAACCCAACTACAACTCGAAGTCCGGAACACTTACCATCAACATTCCCAAGTATCTGAGAAAAGAAGGAAGACAGTTCATGATCATGGCGGTTGATAAGACCGGACAGCTGTACGTATACGCTGACGCAGATACAAATGCCGATACCCTCAGCATCGTGATTCCTAAGCTTGAAGGCTACGCATTTACAGTTATTTACTCAGATTGAAAATTTCCTCTACTTACCCCCTCTATCGTCCCTCCCTGCATGAGGGACACATCCAAAGAGCCGGAGACTCCTACCTCCGGCTCTTTTTCTATGGGTGTGACAGTGGGGACGCTACTATTTTGTCATCCGGTTACATATGACATCGGATGACAAAATAGTAGCGTCCCCACTGTCACACTGTCATATATAACAAAAGTGTGAAACTCAAGTGTTTTATGATTTCTTATATTGTTTTTCAAGAATAATGACACGAGTGTCTTAGAAAAATTGTAAAACATTATTATTGTTTATATGTGGACTGGGTTTTAATAATGGTATCAAATAATTTACTAATATTTGAATGTCAAGGAGGTTATCGTTTGCCCAGAACAATCAGAAAAACCGGATCAACAGGTTATACGCATGTTATTACTCGCGGAATAGGTCGACAGGTTTTGTTTGAGTCGGCCTCGGATTATCGAAAATATCTGTTACTACTGCAAAGGTGCTGTATAGAGACCGGGGTAAAAATATGTGCGTTTTGCTTGATGGAAAACCATGTCCATTTGCTGACATATTCCGATAAAGATTCTCTAATTAATTTAATGAGAAGAATAGGAGTGAATTATGCAGGATACTTTAATGTCAAATACGAGAGAAGCGGACATGTTTTTCAAAATAGGTATAAAAGTGAACCTATAGAAGACGAGAGATATTTGCTGACTGTTTTCCGATATATTCTTTTAAATCCTCAAAAAGCCGGCATATGCAAAGCAAATGAATATACTTGGAGTAGTTATGGCCTATATGATAAAAAACTGGATTTTATGGACCTGGATCGATTAAGGATTCTGATTGGGGATAATCACGATTATATGAAATTTATTCAGGCTGAAAATGATGATGAATGTCTTGAATGGGATCGGGATGTCAGCAAGGATAATCGAGACATTAAACGGATAAAGAAACTGTTGGATATTGATAATTGTCTCGATATTCAGAAATATGAACAACAGGAACGTAACAGAGCAATTCGGCTGTTGCGTAAGAATGGGTTGAGTATCAGGCAGATTGAACGTTTGACCGGAATTAGTCGTGGAATAATACAAAGGATATAGGTGACAGAAGGGGCGCTGCTGTAACAAGTAAAACCGGTAGAAAGTTGAATATATTGAAAATATATGTATAATATAAATATAGATGGATTGACGTTTGAATGGGATGAAAAGAAAAACATAACAAACATCAAAAAGCATGGTATTTCATTTGAAGAAGCCATGACGGTGTTTTACGATGACGATGCCATAGTGTTTGACGATCCGGATCACTCGATAGAAGAACATAGATTCTTGATAATAGGGATGTCGGGAAAAGAAGGAATATGTATTGTAAGTCACTGTTACAGAGGAAGTGATGATACGATTAGACTAATTTCCGCCAGAAGAGCAGAAAAAAGAGAAATTAGGACCTATAATAAACAGTTCACGGAGATCTGACTATGAGAAAAGAATATGATATAGAGAAGCTGAATCCCCGAAAGAATCCTTATTCAAAGCGGCTGAAAAAAACTATTACCATAAATTTGAATGAGGATACTATTAACTATTTCAAGAATAAATCTGAGCAATGCGGTATCCCGTATCAAACACTGATTAACTTATACTTGACTGATTGTGCGGAAAACAATCGTGAATTAACAATTACATGGCATTGAGCAGAGGTGACAGTGGGGACGCTACTATTTTGTCATCCGGTAACATATGACATCGGATGACAAAATAGTAGCGTCCCCACTGTCACCTTTTGGCATATTCTGATAAAATGGCAAAAGACCATGAAAAACAGATTATTTGATAAAAACGAAACGCAATTTTACAAAAACGTATTTACCCTTGCACTTCCCATTGCACTTCAGAGTCTTGTTACAGTCGGCGTCAACATGCTTGATACCATAATGGTGGGCTCGCTTCCGGGAAATGCTTTGTTTTCCACCAATCTGGCGAATTCTTTTATCTCGATCTATCACATCCTCTGCATGGGCCTCGGAATGGGCGCATCGGTTCTTGTATCCAGATATTACGGAATGAAAGAAAGCGGTGAGGATGCGGAAAAAGCAGAGCGGGCTCTTAAGCAGACAGTATGTCTGATGCTCAGGCTCACGCTTCTTCTTGCGGCTTTTTTTGCGGCAACTACCGCACTCATACCCGACATCATCATGAGCATGTATACGGATGAAGCTGATGTCATTGCTCTTGGAACATCATATTTTAACTGGTCTGTGCCTACATACTTTTTCCTCGGCGTATCGCTTACCACGACCATCGCCCTCAGGAGCGTAAGGCAGGTCAAGCTTCCTTTCCTGGTATCCATCGGTGCATTTTTCATAAACCTGGGCGCAAACTATACATTTATCTTCGGTAAATTCGGAGCACCCCGTATGGAAGTTGCGGGTGCGGCTCTGGGTACTCTTATCGCCAGAATATTCGAGGCATCCATGATCGTGGGATACCTTCTTTTCGTGGATAAAAAGATCGGTTTCAGGATTAAGCACATGCTTATGGAAACAAGATCGATCATCGGAGAGTACATCAGGATCAGCATTCCCGTTTTGATCAGCGACGGAATCCTTGCCATCGGAAACAACACCGTGACCATGGTTATCGGAAATCTTGGTCCTGTCATCGGTTCTGCCAATTCCATCACCGGTCCCACCCAGCAGCTTTCAACCGTTGTGGTTCAGGGCGTATGCCAGGCCGGCGCCATTGTAACAGGCCAGACTCTAGGCACGGGTCAGAAAGAAAAGACCATGAAGCAGGGTTTTCTTTTCTTCGGACTGGGAATCGGACTGGGACTGTTGTCCGCTCTGTTTATTCTGCTTGTTAAGGGACCTGTCATCGCCTTCTACACCGGAGTCGAGGCAGAAGCCAAGCTCATTGCGGACGACCTGATGATCGCAATCTCTCTCATCATTGTTTTCCAGGCCACCAACTCCATCATGACAAAGGGCGTCTTAAGAGGCGGCGGCGACACCAGAATGCTGATGCTTGCGGACAATATTTTCCTGTGGACCATTGCGATCCCCTTGGGATATCTTGCGGGATATGTGTTCCATCTGCCCGCGTTCTGGATCTATATTTTGCTTAAGTCCGATCAGATCGTTAAAACCTTCTGGGCATTTCTTCGTCTGAGAAGCGGAAAGTGGATCAAGAAGATCACAACCGGAAAATAAGATGACGAAACGGTAGCGTCCCTGACGTCACGGAAAATAAGATGACGAAACGGTGGCGTCCCCGATGTCATCCGGATAAATCTATGAACGAGAAGATAAGCGGAAAAATTTCATTCTTAAGCCTGCTGTATGTGGGAATCATCGTTTTGTTCCACTCGGAATTCAGGTACAGATTCAGCTTTATCACCGATCTGACCATAGCGGCAAACTCATTCTTTTTCTGCGTATCCGCATTCTTTTTTTACGGAAGTGACAAAAGCACTTCGGACAAATTAAAAAAGAGGGGCGCAACACTTGTGCTTCCCTTTTTTCTCTGGAATCTGATCTATCTGTTTGTCAGGCTGTTTCAGGGTGCAATCTATCCCTATAACATTCTTGAAACCTTCACCATAAATCCTCTGTGCACGCCATCATGGTATCTGCTTTCGCTTTTTATCATGTTTCTGCCGGCGTGTCTGATTTCCCGTATCCTCGCAAAAAAATACGGAGCACTTTTGGTCTTTGCAGGCGGAGCATTGATTTCTGTGCTTGGTTTTGCACTGTTTCCGGAATTGCTTCTTAAGATTCCCTTTGCGGGTGCATATCTGGTAAGGATATGCGAGTATGTGCTGCCTTATGCTGCCGGAGCAGTGATGGGGGCTAAGTTTAAAAACAGGGTTTCCGTGGGAATTAAGAACGCGGTTATTGGTATCGTTGTTACGGCAGCGATATTGGTTCTTTTGAGATTTGATCTCTCATCCGGTTTAAGATGGTTTCTGTGTGTGCTTCTTCCCTTTGCTGTTTGGGAGGCTGTACCGGAATCACTTTTTGTTCATGACGGGATTGTAGGGTTTATTACCGCTCCCGCATTTTTCCTGAACATGACACATCCGATGCTCTTGTATTTCATCGGATTTCTATCAATGCGCCTGCAGGTCAGTAATGCAAATATCCATGAGCTCATCAGAGTCGGACTTGCCTGCGCCGCTTCTTTCATTCTTTTTTATCTCATGAAAAAAATATGTCCCAAAGTACTTAAGCTCCTAAGCGGAAACAGAGTCAGGTGAAAGCCTGGATGACAGTAGGGATGCTATCGCTTTGTCACCCTTCTAATGAAACCCCTTAATTATTTTTTCCTTCGGTAAAATATCTGTATGTTATGGTTTCACCTTCGAATTTGAACCATGTTCGGTCCTGGATCATTTTACCATGGGTTTTTTTGCATATCTCGTAAGGGTTGTATTCATAAAGACCAATCTTTTCCAAAAGAAGATCTATATCCGGACGATTCTCATCCCAACATCTGTCCTTCAATATTTGACCGAATTTATAATTGGGAATCGTATCCGCGTAAAAGATCTGTTTAGCGGGATGGAGAGTGAATCTGTTCACATAGATTTCGTTTTCCCCTACTTTTACGGATGCTGTTACCTCATCTTCCCACATAAGGAAAAAATCCGGAAAAATGCTATCGGATTTAGAATTATCAGCATAAAGAGAGTGATAAAGTTCATCCATGGAAAGACCGATAAACCTGGACATTTTATATAGGCTCTCTGCAGTGGCATCGTTTATGTTCTTTTTCCCCGTAAACAGATTGTACACGGTAGAATAAGCCACCCCTGAGCGTTCACTCAGAGTGTGGAGATTGAGGTGATATGTCTTTAGTCGTTCGTATAGTTTAATATTATTGTTCATGCCTGAATTTTATCGCAACTGCGATAAAAATTCAAATATGCAGATCCAAGCAGTGGAGCAACGCACTTGCGAACAGATGTTCGAAAAAACATGGACATCATACGCCCAAAATGGTATAATTATTCTGTTTGCGGGAGGATTGTATGCACTTTGTGGATGCCAAAGGATTGCTCACCGGAAGCGGCGGGCATTTCGGAATGAACATATATCGGGGATGCTCTCACGGCTGTATTTATTGCGACAGCAGGAGCAAGTGCTACCAGTTCACTCACCCCTTCGAAGACATCGAAGTCAAACAGAATGCTCCCGAGCTTCTTGAAGCCGCCCTCCGGTCGAAAAGAAAGAGAGTTATGATCGGAACCGGTGCTATGTCGGATCCTTACATGCACTGCGAGGAAAGCTTAGGCCTTACAAGGAAGTGCCTCGAGGTTGCCTCGAAATATGAATGCGGCATCGCGGTGCAGACCAAGTCCGATCTGGTATTAAGAGACATTGATCTTCTGGAAGAAATCAATCGTAAGGCGAAAGCGGTAGTACAGATAACTCTTACGACATATGACGATGATCTGTGTAAGATCCTGGAACCCAGTGTCTGCAATACAAAAAGGCGTATAGAAGTACTTGAGAAGATGCATGAGCGCGGTATTCCTACTATCGTATGGCTGACTCCCATATGTCCCTTTATCAATGACACACCCGAAAATATTACTTCAATACTTGAAGAGTGCTCGAGAGTTGGTGTCAAAGGTGTTATCTGTTTTGACATGGGACTTACTCTCCGTGAAGGAGACAGAGAGTATTACTATGCCGCACTGGATAAACATTTTCCCGGACTTAAAGAAAAATACATTGCCCGTTACGGCAACGCCTATGAAGTTCCTTCGCCGGATTCCAAGGCACTGATGAATCTTTTCAGGAATAAATGTAAAGAACGCGGCATGCTCTACAGACCGGATGACTGTTTTAAATACATGTACGAACTGCCCGACAGATATGAGCAGCTTAGTTTTTTCTGATATACGAATGAGGTAATTGTCCATAGCACGCTGATATTATTTTCCAACGGAGATACGATCATGCTTGAATTTCTTATGAGACATCAGACAGATGTAATGCTTGCACTGAGCAGCATCTGTGCCATGACGACATTTTTCGTCTTTTTGACCGGTTCATTGGAAAAAGGCAGAAAAGTCTCGCTGATGATAATGGAAATCGGTGGCACGATCCTGCTCATATTCGAGATGTTTTCATACATCTACAAAGGTGATTTGAGCAAACTCGGCTATTGGATGGTTCGCATCGGCAATTTCATGACCTTTGCGATGATGCCGGTCCTTATGGGTGGATTTGCATATTATCTTACCGATCTTCTGAAGAACGATGTCGGAGTAAAAAAGATCCCTAAGCGCCTGAAATCGATTTATGTCCTTGTGGTTATAAGTGAGATCCTTATAATCGGAAACATCTTCGGAAAGTATTATTATGTGATCGATGAGCAGAACACTTATCATCGTTCATGGGCCTTCATGATCTGTTATGTCATTCCGCTGGTCGTTCTTGTATTATTTTTGACGGTAATATGTCAGTATTATAAGAAGATCAACAAAGATATCAGGATTTCGCTCATTCTGTTTACGATAGCTCCCTTTGTCGGCTCTTTAATTCAATTCTTTATATACGGACTGTCCATAACCGACATCTTTATTGTCGGTACATGTGTAATGCTGTATGTGTTTGTATTGATCGATCTTAATCATGCAAAAGAGGCAAAAGAGAGGACAGAGCAGAAGAACAAAGAGCAGATGGAGATCATTTCCACCATTGCCAATATTTACAACTCGATGTATGAACTTGACATTGAGAAGAATACTTTTCGTGAGTTACGTGCAGATTATGTATCTGCCGACGATGTGGTCGAGGAAAAACAGACAGACCTTCAGCAGATGATTAATACCGCAATCAATAAAACGGTAGATGCATCGTGTATGGATGAAGATCTTTTAGAGGCGATGAATCTGAGCACCTTAGACGACAGGATGCGGGATACGGATATCTGGACAAGGGAGGTCATGAATCCGGAAAAGAAATGGAGACGTGGACGTATCATCGTATCCAAAAGAAATGATGATGGGAAGATTACACGTATTCTGTGGGTATCCGAGGATATAGACAAAGAAAGAAAAGAGAGAGAAAGACTTATAGATGTATCCGAGCGCGCGGTTGCCGCAAGTGAGGCCAAATCGGCATTCCTGTCGAACATGTCTCACGAGATACGTACACCTATCAATGCCGTGCTGGGTATGAATGAGATGATACTGAGAGAAAGTGAGGATGAGGATATCCTTACTTATGCGGGGAGTATCAAGACCGCAGGGGCCAGCCTTCTGGGACTGGTCAATGATATACTTGATTTTTCCAAGATTGAGGCAGGCAAAATGGAGATAATCCCTGTCGAGTATGAGCTTTCTTCGGTTATCAACGATCTTGTCAATATGATCCGTACGAAAGCAGATGACAAGGGACTGGAACTGAAACTCGACATAGATAAAGAGATACCGAATAATCTGTTCGGTGATGAGGTAAGGATCAAACAGGTCATTACAAATATACTCACAAATGCGGTGAAATATACCGAAAAAGGAAGCGTTACTTTTGCGGTAAGCTTTGAAAAAACAGGAACGGATAATGAAACGATCGGATTAAAGGTTTCGGTTAAAGATACAGGAATCGGTATAAAAGAAGAGGATATGGGCAAACTGTTCTCAAAGTTTGAACGTATCGAGGAAAAGCGTAATCGTAATATCGAAGGAACCGGTCTGGGAATGAGCATAACCCTTAGGCTTTTGGAGATGATGGATTCGTCTCTTGAAGTAGACAGTGTCTATGGAGAGGGCTCGGATTTCCATTTTATTGTCAGGCAGAGAGTCGTCAAATGGAATCCCATCGGAGATTACGAAACTTCATACAGGGATTCTTTGTCCGCACGTGTGAAGTACAAGGAAAAGTTTACCGCTCCCGAAGCGGATGTTCTTGTTGTTGATGACACCGCAACCAATCTTGATGTATTTAAGAATCTCTTAAAGCGGACGAGAGTGCGTATTGATACCGCATCGAGCGGGGAGGAATGCCTGAAGCTTACACAGGCAAAGAAGTATGACATTGTATTCCTCGATCATATGATGCCGGACAAAGACGGTATAGAAACGCTGCATGAAATGCGTGATATGACGGACAATCCCAACAGAAATACTACCGCTGTATGCCTGACCGCAAACGCCATAAGCGGTGCGAGGGAGAAATACATTTCTGAGGGATTTGATGATTATCTGACCAAACCCATAGATGCGGATAAGCTTGAAGAAATGCTTATAAGAATTATTCCGGAGGAGAAGGTTGTTTTAACCGAAAGTGAGGTTGGCGCCCTTGAGGAAGAAAAACCGCTTCCGGAATGGCTGCTGAAATGCGAAGGAATCGATACCGGGCTCGGAGTTAAAAACTGCGGGGGAACTGAAGAATATTTAACGGTTCTTGAAGGATTTCATGCCGCAGTTTCTGACAAAGCAAATGAGATAGAGACATTTTTCCATAATGATGATATTAAGAATTATACTATCAAGGTGCATGCACTCAAATCATCTGCCCGGATAATCGGGGCTATGGAACTTTCCGAAAAGGCAAGATTGCTTGAGGAAGCCGGTAATGAAAACAATACCGGTTTCATTAAAGAAAATACTGCTGAATTACTGAGCCTTTATCGTTCTTATGAAAAAATACTTTCACCTGTCTCGGAGAAATCCGAAGACCTGCCGAATGTGCCTGCGGATATGCTGGCCGATGCATATGGAGGGCTGTCTGAATTTGCTCAGATACAGGATTACGAATTGGCACGCATGGTAGTGGATTCACTTAAAGAATACAGACTTCCCGAAAGCGATGAAGAACGGTTTAAACGTATAGATTCAAAACTGGCACAGATGGACTGGGACGGAATAAGGGAAATACTTAAAGAGGTTGAATAATTCACGGAGGAGAATGCCATGTATCGCAGGGTGCTCATTGTAGCGGCAACAGAGGGTTTTATTGTAAAGGGAATTGAAACGAAGCTCAAAAACATAGGGATAGATTCAGTTTATTCATCACCCAGAATGAAAGATCTGGAAGGTAAATTAAATGAAACAGATCTTGTGATGCTGTATACGGATGACAAAGCGGAGGAATATGCGACCGGTCTTGTGTATATTAAGGACAGATGCGCTGAGCTTGATGAACAGGTCATAGTGATCGGATCCAAGATGGAATTTGATACCGTTAACGGATTCATTCCGGACAGCCATATATTCAAATTCTATGAGAGACCTCTTGATATGGAGACACTGTTGACTGATATTGAGAAGTATCTCGAAAGCGAAGCGCAGTATGCGAGAAGAAAAAGTATCCTTATAGTTGACGATGACGTGTCCTATATGAGCATGGTAATGGACTGGCTTAAGGACAAATACCGTGTCGCTACAGTGAATTCCGGCATGCAGGCCATAAAGTGGCTTGCAAAAAACAATGCGGACCTGGTGCTTCTTGACTATGAAATGCCGGTTACAAGCGGGCCCCAGGTTCTTGAGATGATCAGATCGGATGATATGTTAGCGGACCTCCCTGTAATGTTCCTGACAGGAAAAAGTGACAAGGAAAGCATCATGAATGTGCTTGCCCTTAAGCCTGCAGGTTATCAGCTTAAATCCAACAGCAAGGAACAGCTGCTGCTTAATATAGAACAGTTTTTCCTTTCACAGAAAAAAATATGAACTTCAAACTGCATTCAGATTACAAACCAACAGGAGATCAGCCGCAGGCGATAGACGAGCTTGTAGAGGGATTTAAAGCCGGGAACCAGTTTCAGACACTTCTCGGTGTAACGGGTTCCGGTAAAACATTTACCATGGCCAATGTTATCGAGCGCCTGAATAAGCCTACGCTGATCATTTCCCATAACAAGACTCTTGCGGGACAGCTTTACGGAGAGATGAAAGAATTCTTTCCCGAAAACGCCGTTGAGTATTTTGTATCCTACTACGATTATTATCAGCCCGAGGCTTATGTTCCCCAGTCCGATACTTACATCGCAAAAGATTCTTCCATAAATGACGAGATTGACAAGCTTAGGCTTTCCGCAACCGCATCGCTTGCAGAGCGCAAGGATGTAATAGTGGTTGCTTCCGTTTCGTGTATCTATGGTCTGGGTTCGCCCGACGAATATAAGGGAATGATTCTTTCACTCAGACCCGGTCAGAACATCGACAGGGATGAAGTTGCAAAGACCATGATCGCGATGCAGTATGAGAGGAATGACCTGGAAAAGAAACCGGGACTTTTCCGTATAAACGGTGATATTCTCGAATACTACCCCGCTCAGGGCGGAGATTATCTCATCAGGATCGAGTGGTTCGGAGATGAGATAGACAGAATACTTGAAATCGATCCCGTTAACGCCAAGCCCATCGCACAGCTTGAACACATCGCTGTTTTCCCCGCATCGCACTATGTTGTAAGCCGCGATGCTCTTCTGAAGGGATGCGATGCAATAGAAGAAGAGTTAAAAGAAAGAATCAAATACTTCAAGGGCGAAGACCGTCTTATCGAAGCCCAGCGAATTTCGGAGAGAACGGGATTTGATCTTGAGATGCTCAGGGAAACAGGCTTTTGTTCAGGTATCGAGAATTATTCGAGACATTTGAACAATCTTCCCGCCGGTGCACCTCCTCTTACTCTTATGGACTTCTTCCCGGATGATTTTCTGATCATCATTGACGAGTCACATATGACCATCCCTCAGATAAGGGCAATGTATGCGGGAGACAGATCCCGTAAGACCACGCTTGTGGACTATGGCTTCAGACTTCCCTCGGCTCTTGACAACAGGCCGCTGAATTTCGAAGAATTCGAATCACATATAGACCAGATGCTTTTTGTATCCGCAACTCCTTCCGATTATGAAGCGGAGCATGAACTCCTTAGAGCCGAGCAGGTAATAAGGCCCACGGGTCTTCTTGATCCTCAGGTAGATGTGCGTCCTACTTTGGGACAGATAGATGATCTTATCACCGAGATCAGGAAGGAAGTTTCAAATAAACACAAGGTTCTCGTCACAACTCTCACCAAGAAGATGGCGGAAGACCTTACGGACTATCTCAAGGAAGCGGACATCAGAGTCAACTACATGCACTCGGATATCAAGGCTCTTGAAAGAACCAAGATTATCCGTGATATGAGAACCGATGTGTTTGATGTTCTCGTTGGAATAAACCTTTTAAGAGAAGGCCTGGACATTCCGGAGATCACTCTTGTTGCGATTATCGATGCCGACAAGGAAGGCTTCCTTCGCTCTGAAACTTCTCTCATTCAGACCATAGGACGAGCTGCCAGAAATTCCGAAGGTCATGTAATAATGTATGCCGATACCATCACACGTTCCATGCAGGCTGCCATTGATGAGACAAACCGCAGGCGTGAGATTCAGATGGCATACAACGAGGCAAACGGTATCACTCCTAAGACCATTGAAAAAGCCGTTCGTGATCTCATCAGCATTTCCAAGAAGGTTGATGCGGACGATATTAAGTGGAAAAAAGATCCCGAGTCCATGTCCAAGAAGGAACTTAAAGCTCTCATCCAGCAGACCGAGGCTGCAATGCGAAAGGCTGCCGCGGAACTGGATTTCGAGAAGGCTGCACTTCTCCGCGACGAACTCTTTGAACTGAAGACGAATTTATAAAGTACATCGGGTCCGCCGTGACGGCGGTCCGGAAATAGAAAGGTATTGTAATGGCTGTTAAGATGCTGCCCAAGAACAAGATAGTTGTTCGCGGTGCTAAAGAAAATAACTTGAAAGATTTATCGGTGGAGATTCCCCGCGATGCCCTTGTCGTAATGACGGGTGTTTCGGGTTCGGGAAAATCTTCACTTGCTTTTGATACGATCTATGCTGAGGGTCAGAGACGCTACATGGAGTCGCTTTCTTCCTATGCGAGGATGTTCCTGGGCCAGATGGAAAAGCCTGATGTGGAATCTATTGAAGGACTTTCTCCCGCAATCTCCATCGATCAGAAGTCTACCAATAAGAATCCCAGATCCACGGTAGGAACCGTAACCGAGATCTACGATTACTTCAGACTTCTCTATGCGAGAGTAGGTATCCCTCACTGCCCCGAGTGCGGAAGAGTGATCGAGCGTCAGACCGTTGACCAGATAGTAGACCGTATCATGGAGCTTCCCGAAGGAACCAAGATCATGCTCATGGCTCCCGTTGTAAGAGGAAGAAAAGGAAGACATGAGAAGGTTATCGAGCAGGCGAGAAAATCCGGATACGGAAGAGTCAGAGTCGACGGAATCATGTACGACCTTTCCGAGGATATTACTCTTGAGAAAAACGATAAGCATAACATTGATATCGTAGTTGACAGACTTGTCATAAAAGACGGAATACAGAGAAGACTTACCGATTCATCGGAAAACGTACTCCGCATCGCTGACGGACTTCTTAATGTGGATGTTGTGGGAGGAGAGACTCTTTCTTTCAGCACATCCTATGCATGTCCTTATTGCGGAGTAAGTATCTCCGAGGTTGAACCCAGAAGCTTTTCTTTTAACAATCCTTTCGGTGCCTGTCCCGTTTGTGCGGGTCTCGGATATAAGATGGAATTTGATGCCGAGCTCATGATTCCCGATACATCCGTTTCCATCAATGACGGAGCAATCATTGTAACGGGCTGGCAGTCATGCAACCAGGAAGGCAGCTTTACCAACGCACTCCTTCAGGCTCTTTGCAAGAAATTTAAATTCGATCTGGATACTCCTTTTGAAGATTATTCGGATAAGGTTAAAGATATTCTTTTGAACGGAACAGATGTCAGCGTAGATGTTCATTATGTGGGACAGCGCGGATCTGGTGTTTATCCTACTACGTTTGAAGGCCTTGTGAAGAATGTTGAACGTCGTTACAGGGAAACTTTCTCCGAATCAATGAAAGCAGAGTATGAAGCTTTCATGCGTATTACTCCTTGCTCGGAGTGCGGCGGAAAGAGACTTAAGAAAGAATCTCTTGCCGTTACTGTGGGTGATAAGAATATCTACGAGATGACCACGCTTTCCATTCTGGATCTGAAGTCATTTCTCGAAGATCTTAACCTTACCAAGCAGCAGGCTATTATCGGAGAGAGAATATTAAAAGAGATCAAGAATCGCGTAGGATTCCTTGTTGATGTTGGACTTGATTATCTGTCGCTTTCCAGAGCTACCGCAACTCTTTCGGGCGGTGAGGCACAGCGTATAAGGCTTGCGACACAGATCGGATCCGGACTGGTGGGTGTGTGCTACATTCTCGATGAGCCCAGTATAGGACTTCATCAGAGAGATAACGATAAACTCCTTGCAACACTCAAGCACTTAAGAGACCTGGGTAATACTCTTCTTGTGGTCGAGCATGATGAGGATACCATGCTTGCCGCGGATTACATCGTAGACATCGGACCGGGCGCGGGTTCACACGGCGGTGAAGTGGTTGCCGTAGGAACCGCGGAGGAGATAATGAAGGTTCCCGAGTCTGTGACGGGTCAGTATCTGTCGGGCAAGGTAGTGATACCTGTTCCCGAGGTTCGCAGAAAGCCTGCAGGATGGATAACCGTTAAAGGCGCAGCGGAAAACAATCTGAAGGAAATAGATGTTAAGATCCCTCTCGGAGTATTTACCTGCGTCACCGGTGTTTCGGGGTCCGGTAAATCCTCTCTTGTAAATGAAGTGCTTTATAAGTATCTTGCAAGAAAGCTTAACCGCGCTCATACGATTCCCGGAAAGAGCAAGGGCATCACGGGTGTTGAAAAACTCGATAAAGTTATCTGCATCGACCAGAGCCCCATCGGAAGAACCCCCAGATCAAACCCCGCAACATATACGGGTGTATTCGATATGATCAGAGACCTCTTTGCATCAACGGAAGATGCAAGAAGCATGGGCTACGCCAAGGGAAGGTTTTCTTTTAACGTAAAAGGAGGACGCTGCGAAGCCTGCTCCGGTGACGGTATCATCAAGATCGAGATGCACTTCCTGCCTGATGTTTATGTGCCCTGCGAAGTCTGCGGCGGTAAGCGCTACAACAGAGAAACACTCGAGGTCAAATACAAGGGAAAGAGTATTTTCGATGTGCTTGATATGAGAGTCGAGGAAGCACTTAAGTTCTTTGAAAATATTCCTTCAATCAGAAATAAGATCCAGACTCTTTATGATGTGGGTCTCGGATATATTAAGCTCGGACAGCCTTCAACTGAGCTTTCGGGCGGTGAGGCACAGCGTATCAAACTTGCCACCGAACTTTCAAAGCGCGCAACGGGCAAGACTATTTACATCCTGGATGAGCCTACAACCGGTCTTCATTTTGCGGATGTGCACAAGCTGGTTGAAATCCTTGCAAGACTCTCCGACGGCGGTAATACGGTCGTTGTCATCGAGCACAATCTGGACGTCATCAAGTGTGCGGATTATATTATTGATATGGGCCCCGAGGGCGGCGACAGAGGCGGAACAGTAATCGCAGAAGGAACTCCCGAAGAAATTGTCAAAGTGAAGGCTTCCTACACGGGCCGCTATGTAAAACAGATGCTGGACCGTGCGAAGGAAAGAGAGAAGGCTCAGGGAAAGCCGGCTGCGAAGACTAAAGCTCCTGCCAAGAAGTCTTCTACAAAGAAGAAGTCTGAAGAATAATAATTCGTGCTGAGCCAAAATAAATAATAAACGGAAGAATAATGATGACTTTTGAACTCCTTGTTTCATGTGTACAGAAAGATGCACGTGAACTTGCGGAAAAAATGAATATTGCTTCCGATGCGGTCATCGTATCCCAGCTTGAGGATAATACATCGGAAGAATTTTTTGACCTGGGTGAAAAGAAAATCCACTCCATCAAGTCAAGGACAAAAGGTGTGGGTCTTAACCGCAATACCTGCATCGAACAATCGAGTGCGGACATCATTCTTTTTGCGGATGAGGATATCGTATACGACGAAGGGTATGAAGCAAAGGTGCTGAAAGAATTTGCGGATCATCCCGAAGCGGATACGATCTTCTTTAACGTAAGAGTGTGTGAGGAGAGAAGAACCTACTGGAATGATGACTACAAACAGGTCAGGTGGTACAACAGCGGAAGGTATCCGGCGTACAGTATCGCCGTAAGAGCATCGAAGCTGAAGGCAGCTGGCGTCAAGTACAGCCTGTTTTTCGGAGGCGGCGCAAAGTTTTCGAACGGTGAAGATTCTCTTTTTATCAAGGACATGAGAAAAGCAGGATTTAAGATGCTGGCTTCACCTGTGGTTCTGGGAGAAGAGGTACCCAGGCCTTCCACCTGGTTTAACGGATATAACGATAAGATCTTCTACGACAGGGGAGTTTTGTATCACTTCCTTTACGGGAAATGGGCAAAGCTTTGGGGATTTCGCTGGGTATACAAGATGAGACCCGAGTATGAGAAGGATTACCCCTATAAGCGTGCAAGAGATCTATTATTCCTTGGTATAAAGGAAGGCGTGAACGGAAAACGCAAATTTGATGATAACGGAAAAATGATGTGAGAAAAGGCGTAATCTTGTTGATTACGCCTTTTTGTGTTAGAATCGTAGGGCAATTTAACAAAGAAGGGTATGTGGTGCCGACGAAGCGTTTTTGCTTCCGACGTTAAAAGGGAAACAGGTTTAAGGCCTGTGCGAACTCGTCACCGTAGATACCGAGCAGTCTTTCGAGAAGGTCACTGGGAAACCGGGAAGGCAGAAAGCTGCGCCGGCGGGATGTTTTCTTTTCCGCCAGGAGGTATGAGCCGGGAAACCTGCCATGTATAACGATACAGGATTTATGTCCGGATCACGAGTAATTGATCGTATCACATAAGCAGGGTTCATGCCCTGCACTTTGTGTGCGCCCTTTACTCATCCTTATCCGGGATGAGTTTTTTATTTGCCTTCTTTGTATAGATTAGGAGGAGTAAAAATGAAAAAGAAATTGTTGTCACTTGTTTTGGCAGCGTCCATGACTGCCATGATGCTTTCCGGATGCGGAAACACCGAGCCTGCGGTTCAGGAAGAGGTAACCGAGCCTGTTTCAGAGGAGCCTTCCGCTGAGCCTGCAGAGCCTGTTGAGGAGCCCCCTGTTCCCAGTGATGAGGAGCTTGCTATGGAAGTTGCAGATCTTATCGATGCTATCTATGTTCAGGAATGGACCGAGGAGACCGATGAGCTTTGTGCAGCTGCAAAGGCTGCATGGGACGCACTCACCGATGAGCAGAAAGAGCTCGTTGAGGGAGAAGAGGCAGATCCCGATTATTTCGGAAGAGACACCGGCGATGCTTCCAAGGACGATCCTTTGAACGCTGACGGCATCGGAGAGAACGAGATTCTTGTTGTTTCTTTCGGTACTTCTTTCAACGACAGCCGTGCAACCGATATCGGCGGCATTGAGAGAGCAATCGCAGAAGCTAATCCCGACTGGTCCGTAAGAAGAGCATTTACCGCTCAGATCATTATCAACCATGTTCAGGCAAGAGACGGAGAGAAGATTGACAATGTTCAGCAGGCACTTGAGAGAGCAGTTGCAAACGGAGTAAAGAATCTTGTTATCCAGCCTACTCACCTTATGCATGGTGCGGAATATGATGAGCTCATGGATGTGGTTGAAGAGTACAAGGATCAGTTCGAAACCATCGCAATCGCTGAGCCCCTTCTCGGAGAAGTAGGAAGTGATGCTACCGTTATCAATGATGACAAGAAGGCAGTAGCAGAGGCAATCGTAGCAGAGAGCCTTGAGATCTCCGGATATGAGACTCTTGATGCAGCAGCTGAAGCAGGCGTTGCATTTGTATTCATGGGACACGGAACCGCTCACACAGCAAAGGTTTCTTACAGCCAGATGGCTACCCAGATGGCAAATCTCGGATATGACAACGTATTCATCGGAACCGTAGAAGGAGAGCCTGAAGAGACCGCTTGCGAGAACATCATTGAGGAAGTTCATGCAGCAGGTTACACCACAGTAATTCTTCGTCCCCTTATGGTAGTTGCCGGCGATCATGCCAACAACGACATGGCTGGCGATGACGAGGATTCCTGGAAGAGCATGTTCGAAGCTTCAGGGTACTTCGATACCATTGATTGCCAGATCGAAGGCCTCGGAAGGATCTCCGCAGTTCAGGAGCTTTACGTAGCTCACACCGCTGAGGTTATCAACGGACTTGATATTAAGACCGCTTCACTTGAGGATGGAGAGTACGAAGTTTTTTTTTAACTGACAGCTCTATGTTTCATATCAATGAAGCGTATGATAATAGAGCTACTCTCACCGTTGCAAACGGCGCGATGACCGTTCACATCACACTTCCTTCCAAGAACATCGTAAATCTGTTTCCCGGTCTTGCCGATGATGCGGCTAAGGACGGAGCAAATCTCCTTCAGCCCACCGAGGATGAGGTTACATACAGTGACGGACTTACTGAGACCGTTTACGGATTTGATGTACCCGTTCCTTATCTGGACAGAGAGTTCGATCTTGCCCTTATCGGAACAAAGGGAGTCTGGTATGACCATAAGGTCACCGTATCTTTGGCAGATTAATATATGAATCTGAAGAAAAAATTAGAGAATAGCATATCTGTATTATTTTCATTAGTGGTATTACTGAGCGTAACCTCCTGCACTTCGCAGGGGGTTACCTTTGTTAATCAGACAAATGAAGAGCCCGGGTTTGAATCTGTCAGAGAGACTTATCTGGTTGAAATAGGCTTCGAAGGCGGCACCGGAAAAGCATTTATAGAGTCTCCCGTTGAAGTCACTTCTGTGGACGGAGACCTGTCAGCGGTTTTTGTATGGAGCAGTGTCAATTACGATTACATGATCGTAAACGGTATCAGATACGATAATGAGAATCCGGGCGGACCTTCTACTTTTACCGTAAGTATTGATAATATCACCGAGCCCCTCACTGTTATCGGTGATACTGTTGCAATGAGTACACCTCACGAGATCGAATATACGGTTGTCTGGGGCGAGAAGACCGTAACTTCAACTGAAACTTTTGGTGGTTCTTCTGTTTCGGAAAGTGAGCTTTTTGATGCTCTCAAAAAAGCAGGATTTTCCAAAACGGGAGAGATGATCCCTGAGTATGCTGTGGGTTACAGAGTGACATATTTCGGAGATTATAGCGTCATCTCAATAGATAACTCCGGAGAATATCTGCTTATCCCGGAGGAAGGAAGCGTGCCCGAAGGATTACCGGAGGGAGTCGTCTGTTTGTTCAAACCTCTCGACAGGACATATCTTGTATCTACTTCCGCGATGGATCTGATAGTAACCTGCGGAGCGCTTGACAGTATTGTTTTATCGGGAACCAAAGAAAGTGACTGGTATGTTGAAGAAGCGGCACAGGCTATGGCTTCCGGCGATATTCTTTATGCCGGTAAATACAGGGCGCCGGATTATGAGCTTTTACTGAACACGGGATGTGATCTTGCTATTGAAAATACGATGATATATCACGAGCCTTCGGTTATAGAGAAGCTTAAGGAACTGGGAATTCCTGTTCTTATCGAAACGTCCAGTTATGAGAAGGATCCTTTGGGGAGGCTTGAGTGGATAAGGCTTTACGGTATTCTTTTCGACATGGAAGATGATGCGGAAGCGTATTTTGAGGAGCAGCTGAGTGAACTTGAAGGTATTCTCAGAGAAAAGCCTGATACGGGAATGAAGGTTGCATTTTTCCATGTAACGGCAAACGGGATGATAAACGTGCGTAAGGACGGCGACTACATCACGAGTATGATCGGGATTGCCGGCGGACATTATGTTCCGGAGAATGCAGGTGATGGTCAAAATGCACTTTCAACCATGAACATGCAGGCCGAAGATTTTTATGCCGGTGCCAAAGATGCGGACATATTGATATATAATTCAACTATAGGGGGAGAGATTTCTTCCATAGATGAATTGATCGGACTCAATCCTCTTTTTGCGGATTTCAAAGCTGTTAAGGAAGGCCGGGTTTACTGCACCGAGCGCAACCTTTTCCAGCAAACCACCGGTATGGCGGAGTTTGTGAAGGACTTGAGTGATATATTTAATGGCGTGGAGCGGGATTACACGTATATCTATAAGCTGGAGTGAAGCCGCGCAGGATGCGGGTGCTCGTGATTAGCTGTTATGGTTCTTGCGGCTTCCGGCTGCGGGGCTATAATTTCCGAGGAAACCAGAAGAATTATAGCCATTTAAGGCGGTAAAGCGTTTGAAAAGATCTGCCGGGGCTATAATTTCCGTGGAAATCAGGAGAATTATAGCCATCAGCCTGCTGAAAGAGGCTTAAATGAGCAAAAAAGGCTATAAATCAGGCGGAATCCCGGGAAATTATAGCCGGGGAAGTATATTAGCTTCTTAGGGGCTAGCTCAAAACTAATAATTTGAAACTAATGCCGGGATTATTAGCCCCCGGAAGGCAAAAGAAGTCTTGAATGAGAGTTCGAAGCTAATAAATCGACGTAATCCAAGAAATTATTAGCCTTCGGATGGCAGAAGAAGCCTTATGTGAAAGAATTAGGCTAATAAACTACGGAAATTCAAGAAATTATTAGCCGGAGGCAGGAAAAAGTGCCAATATGAAGCAAAATCGGCTAATAAAATGAAGAATACTCCAGAATTATTAGCCTTTAATTGTAGATAAGCATATCATTTGAGAGTTTAGGGCTAATAAATCGCCGCAATCCAAAGGATTATTAGCCCGGAGGAGATGAACCTGTGAGATGTCTCCTCAATGAGGTAAAGAACCTACAAAATGAGTAAGAAGAGAAGCATAATCTTTTTTACAATATGCATATTGCTGGTGGCGGGACTGTTTGCAATAAACATCCTTCTGGGAAGCACTTCCGTTTCGCTTTCGGGAATCATGGATGCATTTGCGGGAAGAGCCGATGCCACTACCGAAGCGATTATCAAGAACATCAGGCTTCCGAGGGCTGTGGCTGCTCTGGTGCTTGGCGGTGCACTGGCGCTGTCGGGATATCTGCTGCAGACATTCTTTGCAAATCCCATCGTCGGCCCCTATGTACTGGGAGTTTCTTCAGGTGCAAAGCTTTGCGTCGCACTTATGATGATCTATGTGTTATCTCGAGGAAGAAACATCGGACTTGCGGGAATGGTGATTTCCGCATTTGCCGGATCTCTTATAGTTATGGCATTTGTTCTGGCCATCTCCGTCAAAGTAAAAAGCATGGGAATTCTTGTGGTGTGCGGAATCATGATCGGATATATCTGTTCGGCAATCACGGATTTCGTGGTAACCTTTGCGGATGATTCAAATATTGTAAACCTGCATAACTGGTCCATGGGAAGTCTGTCGGGAATCGGCTGGAGAGAGATAAAAGTATTTACTGCAGTTATCATGATCTGTCTGGTCATATCCCTTACGATCATTAAGCCTATGAATGCTTACAGGCTCGGTGAAAACTATGCGAGAAATGCGGGCGTTAATCTCAGAATGCTGCGCGTGATACTGATACTTGTTTCGAGTCTTTTGGCTGCCTGCGTTACTGCATTTGCGGGTCCTATATCATTTGTTGGAATTGCGGTTCCTCATCTGGTCAGATCTTCTTTAAAAACAGACCGGGCGGGAATAGTCATCCCGGCGTCATTTATCGGCGGATCGATAGTAACACTTCTCAGTGATGCAATAGCAAGAACAGTATTTGCACCTACTGAAGTGAGTATCAGTTCGGTAACGGCTCTGCTTCTTGTGCCGGTTGTAATATATGTAATGATGAACAGAAAAAAGGATCACTGATATGTCTGAGGTAAGAGGCATCAAGACCGAAAATCTGAATATTGGTTATGGCAGTGATCTGATCTCGGATATCTGCATCGAGGTACAGCCCGGAAAAGTCGTTACTTTGATCGGACCGAACGGATCGGGAAAGACCACACTGCTTAAAACGCTGACAGGTGAACTGAAAAGCAGGGGCGGTGTGATATATCTGGGCGACAGGAACAGATCCGAGATGTCTGCTTACGATATAGCAAGATCTTTGTCCATGGTAATGACAGAGAAAATAAAACCGGAACTTATGACCTGCAGAGAGGTAGTTGAAGTCGGAAGATATCCTTATACGGGAAAGCTCGGTATCCTATCCGAGGAAGATAAAGATAAAGTCCGTGATGCGATGGAGCAGACGGATACAGCATCCTATTCGGATTCTTTGTTTTCCGAGTTAAGCGACGGACAAAAGCAGCGAGTACTCTTGGCCAAGGCAATCTGTCAGGAGCCGGATGTGCTTATCCTTGATGAGCCTACATCCTATCTTGATATCAGATACAAGATCGATCTGTTAAAAAAGATCCGCTCTATCGCTTCCGAAAAAAACATAGCTGTTCTTATGTCTCTTCATGAACTTGACATTGCAAGAAAAATATCGGATGTGGTAGTTGCCGTGGGCGATGGAAAGGTGCTTAAGATCGGAACTCCCCGGGAAGTTTGCACGGAAGAGTTTATAAGGAAGCTTTATAACATCGAGGGAGTTGAATCAGAACTGCTTGGAGATCAGTACTGGGAAAAGAATACGGATGAGCCTGCCTCATATCAGACTTCATTGAAAAATGCTGAGAAAATATCTTCGGATATGAGAGCCGGTGAAAAAGCAGGCGAAAACTGCAATGACCGGTTGAAACAGGAAAGTGAAAAATCATCTGCCGGATCCCGCGGTGCCAAGGTTATTATGATCCAGGGCACTATGTCGAATGCGGGAAAGAGTCTCGTCGCCGCGGGACTTTGCAGGATCTTTGCAAACGAGGGATACAAGGTTGCTCCGTTTAAATCCCAGAACATGGCGCTCAATTCCTACATCACTGACGAAGGTCTTGAGATGGGAAGAGCACAGGTGGTCCAGGCTGAGTGCGCGAAGACAAGACCTGTTGCCGAGATGAATCCCATTCTCTTAAAGCCTACATCAGCCATGGGATCTCAGGTTATCGTAAACGGAAAAGTAGTCGGCAACATGAAAGCAATGGATTACTTCCGCCATAAAAAGGATTACATCCCCGAGATCATTAAGGCATACGATAAGTTGTCCGGAGAAAATGACATCATTGTCGTTGAAGGCGCGGGATCTCCGGTTGAACTTAATCTCAAAGATGGCGATATCGTAAATATGGGACTGGCAGAGATGATAGATGCTCCGGTTCTTTTGGTGGGAGATATCGACAGGGGAGGGATTTTCCCTCAGCTTCTCGGGACTCTCGACCTTCTTAATGAGGATGAAAGAAAACGCATTAAGGGACTTGTGGTAAATAAATTCCGCGGCGACGGAAAATTATTCGAAAGCGGAATAAAGATTCTTGAGGAAAAGGGGAAATGCAAAGTTGTCGGAGTGATTCCCTACATGGATCTCAAAATAGATGATGAAGATTCTCTTTCCGAAAGATTCCTGAATAAGAAGCCCGGCAGGTTTGATGTTGCTGTAATAAGACTCAGGGCGATTTCAAACTTTACCGATTTTGATACATTCGATCAGTTCGAAGAAACATCCGTCAGGTATGTTGAAACTTCTTCGGAGATGGGTGATCCCGATCTTTTGATCATCCCCGGTTCAAAAAATACTATCGGAGACCTCAGAGAACTTAAGGCGTCCGGTCTCTATGATATGATTATCAGGAAGGCAAAAGAAGGCACGTGTATCATCGGAATCTGCGGCGGATACCAGATGCTTGGCGAGGTTGTGGAAGATCCGTATTGTTCCGAAATAGGTGGAAAAGAAACCGGACTCGGACTTTTGCCGGTGAAGACTGTTATCGGAAGTGAGAAGATCAGAACCGTCTATACCGGAGAGATTACAGGTACAACCGGAGTATTGGAAGGCCTTAATGGTGCTCCCGTAACAGGTTATGAGATTCATATGGGAGAGACCGTTCCGACAAAGGAACTTACGGAATTTACTTCCGGAAAAACAGGATACTGCCTGGGCAATGTGTACGGAACTTATGTACACGGATTCTTCGATAAAAAAGAAATACTCCGTGGCATTGTTTCTAAAATAGCAGCATCACGAAGCAAAACTATAAATGCTGACCCGGTTGAGGATTATAAAGACCGTAAGGAAATCGTTTACGATAAGCTTGCGGAGAATCTTAAAAGCAGCCTCGATATGGACTATATCTACAGCATACTCGGAATAAACAGATGACCAAAGAAGAACTGCTCTCTCTGAAAATAGAGAGACCGGATGAAAATATAATAAATTCCGCGAAGAAAAAATGGGACGCACTTGCCAAACCCATAGACGGACTGGGCATGTTTGAAGAAACCGTTTGCAGGATTGCGGGGATGTACGGCAGTTTGGATTTCAACCTTGATATAAAAGGTCTGATCATAATGTGTGCCGATAACGGAATTGTCAGCGAAGGTGTATCCCAGACCGGCAAGGAAGTCACTTACGAAGTTGCCGCACTGATGGGTAAGAGGAAAAGCAGTGTAGGGATAATGCTTAAAGATTATCCCGCAGAGATCATGACCGTAGATATCGGAATTGATTCCGATGTCACACCGGAAGGTGTAATAGATAAGAAAGTCGCAAAAGGTACACGTAATTTTTTGCACGAGCCTGCTATGACTCCTGAAGAGGCATTAAATGCGATCGAAGCAGGAATCGAGTGTGTAAAGGAATTAAAGGACAAAGGAATCTCAATCATCGCAACCGGAGAGATGGGAATTGGAAATACCACAACTTCCTCTGCACTTATGAGTCTGCTGACCGGCCTTGATGTCAAACTTTGCACCGGAAGAGGTGCCGGACTTTCGGATGACGGACTGAAGCGCAAGATTGATGTGATTACCCGCGGAATTGCGTTCCATTTTCCTGACGGAAATGCGGATGCTTTTGAAGCGCTTTGTAAAATAGGCGGACTTGATATTGCGGGACTTACCGGAGTTTTTATCGGAGGTGCGATTTACAAAGTTCCCATAGTCATCGACGGATTTATCAGTATGATCTCGGCATTGATCGCTGAACGCGTTATTCCCGGCTGTAGGGATTATATGATCGCATCCCATCTGGGAAAAGAAAACGGAATGAAGATCCTTTCGGAAAAACTTGATCTGAAACCTGTGATACATGCGAACCTTGCCTTGGGTGAAGGAACCGGTGCGGTGATGCTGTTCCCTCTTCTTGATATGGCAATGTCCATGTATATGAGCGGAACTGCTTTTTCGGATACAACGATTGAAGAGTACGAAAGGTTTGACGATAAATGATCACGCTGGTTGTCGGAAAATCAAATACGGGCAAATCCGAACTGGCGGAAAAGCTTGCTCTTGAAACAGGCGATGAAAAAGTGTATTACCTGGCTACTATGAATGTAATGGATGATGCGGGGAGAGAACGTGTCATAAAGCACAGAAAACAGCGTGAGGGTAAAGGCTTTATCACTATAGAAAAGCAAAAAGACATCGCAGGCATCCCGTTCGAAACTGATGATGCGCAAAGTTCGACTGTGTTACTGGAGTGCGTCGCAAATCTGGTATCGAATTATATTTTCGATGATCCGGATTTTGACATGAACAAGATTGTTCCGGACAGTGCATGTGAAAATATCGCTTCAAAAGTAACCGGTGAGATCAAAGCTTTATCGGAAAATGTACATAACCTTATCATCGTAACAAATGAGTATGACAGAGACGGAGAAGGTTATGATGATTCCACAAGATTTTATGTTAAGACTCTGAGCAGAACCAATGAACTGATACGCCTCTGTTGCGATAAGATCTATGATCTGCTTTCCGAAAACGAAGGGAATTGATTTGAAGATTTTCAGAAGAATTGCAATTTCATTTACGCTTTATTCAAGGATACCGATGCCGAGATTCGAGTGGAAGGAAGACGATATGACCACAAGTCTTGATTTCTTCCCTTTGGTCGGTGTGGTCATCGGAACACTTATCTGTCTGATTAATATCGGACCATTAAGCATATATATTAATCCTTATGTCAGGTCATTGATATCCGTTCTTATCCCAATCCTTATCACGGGCGGATTTCATCTGGACGGATTTATGGATACTTCGGATGCACTTAATTCATACGGAGATGCGGAGAAGAAACTTGAGATTTTAAAGGATCCGCACATCGGAGCCTTCGCGGTTATTTCACTTGTGAAGCTGCTGCTGACAGCACTTGCATCTTCCGCATTTATTCTGTCACAGGATAATCTTTCAAAAGAAACCGTGATCACATGCGCACTTGTTTTTACTGTAAGCAGATGCATCTCGGGACTGACCTCACTCTTTTTGACGAAGGCCAGAAAAAACGGAATGCTTGCGGGGGAGACTGCGCACAGAAAAAAGAGCAGTGTTATACTTCTGGGCCTGCAGCTTGTTGTTTCTGCAACTGCGATGCTTGTTCTTGATCCCATAACCGCAATTCCCGCACTTGCTTTTTTTGCGGGCTACACTCTTTATTATAAGTTTAAAACTAAGAAGGAATTCGGCGGGGTAACGGGAGACACTGCGGGAATGTATGTCAGCGTATCCGAAGCCGGAGCGATTCTTACGGCAGCTGTCATGCTGCTCATATTGAGGTTACTTTGATGGCAAATAAAAGAGTTTATCTTATAAGACACGGAGAGACAATCGGGAATATCGAGAAGAGATATATCGGATTGCATACCGATCAGCCTTTGTGCGAAGAAGGAATCAAGGCTGCGGAGGAACTCAGATCACACATCCCTGCTTCTTTTTACAAACAGATCGATAAAGTGTTCTGCGGTCCGATGATAAGGGCAAGGGAGACTGCAAGGATTTTGTTCGGAGACCGTGAAGTGGAAGTTATTGACGAATTGACCGAGACGGATTTTGGGTATTTTGAAGGCAAGAACTATGCGGACCTTAACGGAGATCCAATCTATCAGAAATGGATAGATTCAAACGGGGAAGATCCGATTCCCGGTGCGGAAAAAAGAGAAGACCTGATTGCAAAATCGATGGAAGGTCTTAGGAAAGCACTGGGTGATATGAATAGGGACGAATGCATTGCGATAGTATGTCACGGCGGGAACATCATGGGTATGTTAAGTTACCTGACCGGAGAAAACTATTTTCATTTTATGACTAAGAACCTGGAATGCCGGGTGATGGATCTGGAGACGGATGGTAAGAATATTGTTGCAACTACATATGATCGCGTTGATCTGCGGAATTTTACTTGATCAGTTGATCGGAGATCCGTACTTTATGCCGCATCCCATAAGGGATATCGGAAAGCTGATCATGGTACTGGAAAAGAAACTGCTGGGTGAAACGGAAGGCGTTTCGGACAGAAATCCGGGCAGTGAGAAAAGACGAGGAATACTTACCTGGTTTATCGTGGTCTTTGCGACGGTATTTTTTTCAACAGTTATAGTCATAGGTTCATACCTGATAAATAAATATCTCGGAGTGGTTGTTGAAAGCATCCTGACATGTTACATACTTGCGGCAAGGAGTCTCTGCAAAGAGAGCATGGCGGTTTCGAAGGAGCTTGAGAAGGGAGATGTTCCCGGTGCGAGATACAAGCTTTCAATGATAGTGGGAAGAGATACCGCGGAGCTTTCCGAAGAAGAAATAGTAAAAGCGGCTGTTGAGACTGTTTCCGAAAATACATCCGACGGAGTTATCGCTCCTCTCATTTATACAGCCATCGGCGGACCGGTTCTGGGCTTTTTATATAAATCGGTCAATACCATGGATTCCATGCTCGGATACAAGAACGACAGATTTAAGGATTTCGGTTTTTTTGCGGCGAAGGCTGATGATGTGTTTAATTTCCTGCCCTCAAGAATAAGTGCCCTGTTTATGATTGCAGGGACGTTTGTTCTCGGGATATTCGGTAAGGCATATGATGCTAAAGGCGCCGCAAGGATCTGGAAAAGAGACAGGCTTAATCATAAGTCTCCCAATTCGGCACAGACGGAAAGCGTGTGTGCCGGCGCACTTGGACTCAAACTGGGCGGACCTCATCTGTACGGCGGCGTTATGGTAGACAAACCGTTTATCGGAGATGAGATCAGGAAAGCGGAATTAAAAGATATTTCAAGATCGAATGCACTGATGTTCATGACTGAAGTTATCACGGTTTTAATCATCGTGATAATAGCCTCGGTAGTAATGATTTTTAACGGAACGTTATAATCCGGTGTTGCCGGATGAGCTCTGTAAACCGGAAACGCACATACGGCCTACGGATACGAAAGCAGGAGAATATGTCACACGGCGGAGATATATACAGAAATAAAGTGAATATAGATTTTTCCGTTAATCTGAATCCTCTCGGTATTCGTGATGAGATGAAAGAAGCTCTTATCAGGTCCCTCGACAGATGTGAAGAATATCCGGATCAGGAGCAGAGGATCATCAGGGAAAAGATAGCGACCGAAGAAGGACTGGATTACGGAAATGTTTTTGCCGGATGCGGAGCATCGGAACTTATTCCTGCGATCATAAGAAGCATTGCTCCGGATAATGCGCTGATCTTTGCTCCCTCATATACCGGATATGAGCGCGCTTTGGACAATGCGGGAGTGGATATCTGCTATCACAATACTCTTAAAGAGTCGGATTATGATCTGACCATGGATGATCTTTCATCCATTACGTATAAAACCGGACTTGTTTTTCTGTGCGATCCCATTAATCCCACAGGAAAAAACATCCGGAGTGATGTACTTGAGGAAGTAATAAGAAAAGCCGACAGTGCGGGCACAAAGGTGCTTCTTGATGAAAGCTTTTATCTTATGTCCGAAAGATGCAGAAGTTCGTACAGATCGAAAAGCATCGAGCTTTTAAAACAATACGATAACCTATATATCCTCAGATCCTTTACCAAACTGTTTAATGTACCGGGAATAAGAGCGGGAGTAGTATTTGCTTCCCACGAAGCCATAAAAGAAATACATAACAAGCTTCCCGAATGGAATCTTCCTGTTACAAGTGAAGCGGCAATCTCTGCCGGATATGACCTTTTGAAAAATAAATCATTCATGAGACAAACCCTTGATACCATAAAATCCGGAAGGGATTACCTTACGGTGAATCTCAGGGGATTTGGTTTTAAAGTATATGACAGCGATACATCCTTTGTCTTATTCGAAGGCCCTACAGGCTTAAAAGAAAAGCTGCTGCAGTCCGGAATTCTGATCAGGGAGTGCAGCGATTACGAAGGACTTGGTGAAGGCTTCTACCGGATAGCCGTCAGAAACGAAGCAGACAATAAAGAATTAATTGACAGGATCGGAGAAAACATTGTTTGAGAAATTAGGCCCTGCGGAAATTGAAAAACGAAGCTTTGAAATAATCACAAGCGAGCTTGAGGAAAAAGGTATTGTCCTGGATCCCGTTAACGAACTTGTTATTAAACGCTGCATTCATACATCTGCGGATTTTGACTATGCGCAGACTCTTTCTTTTTCCGATGGTGCGGTTGAGAAAATGAAGGAGCTGATAAGGAGTGGCGCATACATCGTGACCGATACCAATATGGCTCTTGCGGGCATCAACAAGAAAAAACTGGAAAGCTACGGAGGTAAGGCTCTTTGCTTCATGGCAGATGAAGAGGTTGCTGCTGAGGCTAAAGACAGAGGTATTACCAGAGCAGCCGTATCCATGGAAAAAGCTTCGAAACTTGACAGAGATATCATATTTGCCATAGGAAATGCACCCACGGCACTTATAAGACTGCATGAGATGATGGAAGAGGGAATATATACTCCGAAGTTTGTTATAGGAGTTCCCGTAGGCTTCGTAAATGTTGTTGCATCAAAGGAACTGTTCCTGGATTCTGATGTTCCTTACATCATCAACAGAGGCAGAAAAGGCGGAAGCAATATATCGGCTGCTATATGCAACGCGGTTTTATATAACATGTAGAGGCAACCTGATGAGAAAAGGCTTTACAACCGGAAGCTGCGCCGCAGCGGCATCGAAAGCCGCGGCATGGATGCTTTTATCCGGGAGTGAGAAAAATAAAATAGAGATCACTACACCTGCAGGTATTCTTTACAATCCTGATATCGAGGATATCACCAGGGGTGAGTCGTTTGTAAAATGTGCGGTCAGGAAAGACTCCGGAGATGACCCCGATATCACAAACGGAAGCCTTGTTTATGCGAAGGTTTCTTATGCGGAAGCAGGCGGTGACCTGAGTGAAAGAGTCATCATAAACGGTGGCGAAGGCGTGGGCAAAGTAACCCGACCGGGACTGGATCAGCCTGTGGGTAATGCGGCGATTAATTCGGTACCGAGAATGATGATCAGAGATGAAGTGATTCAGATCATGGATCTGTTTGATCATGAAGGTGCGCTGAATGTTGAAATCTCGGTTCCCGGCGGTGAAGAGATTGCTCTTAAGACATTTAATCCCAGACTCGGAATAGAAGGCGGAATATCAATTATCGGAACAACGGGAATAGTTGAACCCATGAGTACAAAGGCTCTGCTTGATACCATAAGGGTTGAACTCAATCAGCTTAAAGAGCTGGGAGCAACCGTAGCTGTAATTTCTCCCGGAAATTACGGCCTTGATTTCATGAGGGACACCTATGATTTTGATCTGGACCGTGCGGTAAAATGTTCCAACTTTATCGGTGACACCATTGACATGGCATCGGAACTTGGTTTTGAGAAAATGCTCCTGTGCGGTCATATCGGAAAACTCATCAAAGTATCCGGCGGAATTATGAATACTCATTCTAAGGAAGGCGATTGCCGAATGGAACTCATGGCTGCAGCTGCCGCAAGGTGCGGCGCTGAGAATGAAGTTCTTAATAAGATCCTCGACTGCGTTGCAACCGAGGAAGCGATAGAAATACTGGTAAAAGAAAACATCAAGGACAAATGCTTTGAGTACATTACCGATAAGATTTATTTTTATCTGAATAAAAGAAGTGCGGATAAGATGAAGGTTGAGTGCATGGTATATGCCAATGCCTACGGACTTCTCGGAAAGACCGAAAATGCCGACAGTTTCATAGAAGAAGCCAAGAAAGAGATACTGAAATGATCAATTTTGTGGGAGCGGGTCCCGGAGCGACGGATCTTATAACTGTTCGCGGAATGGAGCTGATCAAAAAAGCGGATATCATTATCTATGCGGGAAGCCTCGTTAATCCTGCTCTTCTTGATTATGCCCGAAAAGAAGCTGAAATCTACGACAGTTCCAAAATGACTCTGGAAGAAGTGCTTGATGTGATGATCCCTGCAGCTGAGACCGGTAAAGAAGTTGTAAGGCTTCACACGGGTGATGCGAGTATATACGGTGCCATAAGGGAGCAGATGGATGAACTGGATAAGAAGGGTATTCCTTACGCAACCTGTCCGGGCGTGAGCGCTGCATTCGGTGCTGCATCATCTCTTAATCTTGAATACACCCTTCCCGGAATATCGCAAACTCTTATCATTACCAGGATGGAAGGTAAAACCGCTGTTCCCGAAAAAGAAAAAATTGAAAGCCTGGCAGCTCACGGATCTTCCATGGCAATTTACTTAAGTGCCGGAATGCTTGATGAATTAAGTAAAAGACTTATAGCAGGCGGATATTCGGAAGATACACCCGCAGCAATTGTGTATAAGGCTACATGGCCCGAAGAAAAAAAGATTGTCTGTACGTTGAAGAATCTCGCTGCCGAGGCTGAAAAAGAAAAAATCACAAAGACAGCCATCGTGCTTGTGGGCGATGTGATAGCAAATGCGGATTATGAAAGATCCAAATTATATGATCCTGAATTTACTACGGAATTCAGACAGGGTAAAAAACAGTGAAGAAACTTGCAATCTGTTTTTCAAAAAACGGAGCAAATATCATAGAGAAGATTAACAGGGCGTGTGCGGGTAAGGACATCGCACCTGTGATTTCCTATGCGCTCAGCTCTGCAGAAGAAATCTCCGATGTTTTTATCCGTGTAAGCGGAGATATATATGAGTGGACTTCCGAAAATTTCATCGAAGGCAATGCACTTATTTTCATAGGAGCTGCAGGTATCGCTGTCAGAGCACTCTCAGAACTTCCTAAGGATAAGCTTTCCGATTGCCCTGTGATTGTAATAGATGATGCCGGAAGATTTGTCATTCCTATTCTTTCCGGACATGCGGGAAATGCCAATAAGCTTGCGGAAATCCTGGCTGATTTACTGGATGCGATTCCGGTCGTCACTACTTCCAGTGATGTTAATGATTCTTTTTCCGTGGATACATTTGCTGTGGAAAACAGATTATCCATCATGGATAAGAAGGGAATCAAAAAGGTTTCTTCAAGAGCTCTGGAAAATAAAAAGGTGACTTTATCAATTAAGGATTATCCTCCCAAAGTACCTGTTGATGTTATCGTCGCTGATGAAACCGATGCCGAGCATTTGCTTTTGCTTAAGCCTAAGATGTATACGGTCGGTCTTGGGATGAAGAAGGATAAAGATCCTTCGGAGGTTGAAGAATTCTTTCTTGAGACTTTGGTGCAGAATGGGTTGGACGTAAGTGATGTATATGCCCTTTGTACCATTGATATCAAGGAAGATGAAAATGCGATAATTAATCTGAGGGATAAATACAGGATCCCGGTTCTTTCTTTTGATGCCGAGCTTCTTAACAAAGCTCCGGGAGACTTTACTTCATCGGAGTTTGTCCGTGAGACCACAGGCGTTGACAATGTGTGTGAAAGAGCCGCAGTACTCGGCTCCGGCTGCGGAGAACTGATCCTGAAAAAGACGGTAAAGAACGGAATGACCATAGCAATCGCTAAACGGGCAGGCTTTAAGAGTATTTAACGGAGATATATATGAACGTGGGTAAAATATATGTTGTGGGAATCGGCCCGGGAAATGCCGATGACATGACAGTCAGAGCAAGACATGTTTTGGAAAGCTGCGATATCATTGCGGGATACAAGACATACGTAGAACTTGTAAGAGATCTGTTTTCCGATAAAGAATTTTACGAAAACGGAATGCGCGGTGAAATAGAACGCTGTGAAAAATGTGTGGAGTTTGCACTTGAGGGTAAAGCAGTTGCACTTATCTGCAGCGGTGATTCAGGCGTATACGGAATGGCTTCGCCTCTGCTTGAAATTGCAAGCCGGAGAGGGCTTGACAATGTGGAAGTTGTTCCCGGCGTTACCGCAGCGCTCAGCGGAAGTGCTGTTCTGGGTGCCCCGTTGTCACATGATTTTTGTGTTATCAGCCTGAGTGATCTTCTTACTCCCTGGGAAGTGATCGAAAAGAGACTGATCAAAGCTGCCGAGGGAGATTTCAGCATTGCGATTTATAATCCCTCCAGCAAAAAGAGATCGGATTATCTTAAACGTGCATGCGAGATACTCCGTACTGTTTTGCCGGAAGATACTTCCTGCGGATATGTACGTAATATCGGAAGAGACGGCGAAGAAAAAAAGACTTGCACTCTTAAGCAGCTTGCTGATGAAAATGTTGATATGTTTGTTACCGTGTTTATAGGAAATTCCAAAACAAAAATCACGGGAGATATGCTGGTTACACCCAGAGGATACGATATATGATCAGATGTATTGTTTTTTCGGGAACAACGGAAGGAAGGACCATTTCCGATGCTTTATCGGCTCACAGGATGAAGCATATCGTTTGCGTTGCGGGAAATTACGGGGAGGAGATGATGTCAAAAGATCCTTACCGTGAAGTGCACGTGGGAAGAATGGATGCGGATGCCATGAAGGAATTCTTCAAAATCTCAGGCACCGGCAAAGATACGCTTATCATCGATGCAACTCATCCATATGCTTCGGAAGTGACTGCTAACATAAAATCAGCTTGTAATGATGCGAAACTTGAATATGTAAGAGTTATAAGATCCGGCGATGAATCCGTTGCTGCCGGTTATCCCAAGTATGCAAATGCAGCGGACTGTGCAAAAGCTCTTAACAAAACGGATTCAAATATCCTCCTTACAACCGGCAGTAAAGAACTTGGAGTGTATTGCGAAAATGTTTCGAAGGAAGTTCTTGAAAGAACTTATGTGAGAGTTCTTCCTTCGATTGAGAGTCTCGAGCTTTGCGAAAAAGCGGGAATAGAAAAGACTCATATCATCGCAATGCACGGACCTTTTTCCAAGGATATGAATGCCGCACTTATCAGGCAGTATTCGATAAAACATCTTGTCACAAAAGAAAGCGGCGGAGCAGGCGGATTTGAGGAGAAAATCATGGCTGCCCGGGAAGAGGGAATAACAGCTCACATTATAGAAAGACCCTCCAAAGAAGAAGGAGTAAGCATGGAAGCTGCACTGTCCATGATTGTGGAATGCGAAACCCCTGCAATGACAGTGACTATAGCCGGAATCGGAATGGGATCTGCCGGATGCGAAACTTTGGATGTGAGTCTTGCGATAAAAGATGCGGATGTCATATTCGGTGCATCAAGACTTATTGACGGAATTGATAAAACCGGAAAGTATTCTTTGTATCTTGCCAAGGATATCATTCCGGTTCTTGAATCGGAAAAGCCTTTGCATCCCGTTATTCTGTACTCCGGGGATTCGGGATTCTACAGCGGGGCGCAGAAGATGATCACGGCACTGAAGGAGTGGGATCCGGACGTCTGCATAAAAGTTCTTCCCGGAATATCTTCGATTTCATATATGTCCGCAAAACTCGGACTCTCATATGATGATGCTGTTTTATTCAGCCTTCACGGCAAGGACTCCGATGAGGATCTGGCAAAGCTCGGTGATGCGGTCAGATATAATCATAAAGTTGTTGCTCTGCTGTCGGGCGGTAAGGATATTGCGAAGATTGCCGGTCGGATGAAGTCACTCTGCATTGACGGAAAGATAACCGCGGGTGCCGGTCTTTCTTATGAAGATGAATCCGTTATAACCATGACTCCGGATGAAGCATTGTCTTACGATAAAACCGGAATTACAACAGCGTTTATTTACAATGCATCTCCCGATAAAAAACCTCTGATAAATATCGTTAAAGACAGTGACATGATCAGAGGCGACATTCCCATGACCAAAGAATGCATCCGCCACGAGAGCATCATCAGACTCGGACTTTGTGATGGGGATGTGATGTATGACATCGGAGGCGGGACGGGCTCGGTGTCTATAGAAGCCGCATCTCTTTCGAGAAATCTTAAAGTGTATTCTTTTGAAAGGAAACCGGAAGCGGTCGCACTTATCAAAGAAAATATCGAAAAAACGGGCCTTTATAATGTTGAAGTTATCGAAGGCGATGCACCGGATACCTTTGAAGGACTACCTGTTCCCGACAGAGTGTTTATCGGAGGCAGTGACGGAAAACTGTCCGGGATAATAAAGAATCTTTCAGACAGGAAGAAAGGCATCAGGTACGTTATTAATGCCGTAAGCCTTGAGACCTTCGAAGAAGTAAAAAAGCTCATGGAAGAATATGAAGTATCTGATGATGAGATAGTTCAGATTTCCGTCACCGGTGTCAGAAAAGCCGGAGATCATCATCTGATGAGTGCACAAAATCCCGTGTGGATATTCTCGTTTACATTATGAATGAAAATACGCCTGTAAAAGTTAACAGATTATTGATCGCAGGTATGACCAGCGGAAGCGGAAAGACAACTCTTACCTGTGCTTTCTTAAGATGCCTTCAGAAGAGAGGATACGATCTTAAGTCTTATAAATGCGGACCGGATTATATCGATCCCATGTTTCACAAAAAAGCTTTCGGGATAGAGAGCAGAAATCTCGATGTCTTTTTTATGGGTGAAGATATGGTAAAGAAAAACGTGGCAAAAGCCGGAAACGGATATGCGGTGATTGAAGGTGCCATGGGGATATATGACGGCAATGATCCTTCATCATCAGCAGGCTCCTGCTATGAGATTGCAGAGATCACATCAACGCCGGTCATTCTCGTTGTGAACGCCGGAAAAGTCGGAAGAACAGTTATCTCGATGATTAAAGGTGTGATCGCTGATGATGAAAGAAGACTTATAAAAGGTATCATTCTGAATAACATAAGCGAAAAGTTTTATGAGATGCTTTTCCCGGAACTTGAAGAAGCATTATCCGAATCAAGATCGGATATTAAATTGCTCGGATTTTTCCCCAAGACCAAGGGAATAGATTTTGAAAGCAGACATCTGGGGCTTAAGCTTCCCGGCGAGTCCGATGATACGGGCGATAAGATAGAGGCTGCATCTAAAGTCTTTGAAGAAAATATCGATATCTCTGAAATGTTATCCATAATGGAAAATGCGCAGATTCTTGAATGCGCGGCCGGAGTCAAAACCGAATTGCTTCATAAAGGTGAAGGCCTTACTCTCGCCGTTGCCCTTGATGATGCGTTTTGTTTTTACTACAGAGATAATATAGAAATGTTTGAAGAAAGAGGAGTGAAGATAAAATACTTTTCGCCTCTTAATGACAGCGAAATCCCGAAGGGTGCTGACGGAATTCTTCTTGGCGGCGGTTATCCCGAACTGTATCTTGAGAAACTGTCCGCAAATAAATCAATGCTTGCATCCATAAGATCTTTCGTAAGTGAAAAGAAACCTTCCCTTGCGGAGTGCGGCGGATTTATGTATCTTGGTAAATCCATTGAAGATGATAATGGTAATGTATTTGAAATGGCGGGTGTTTATGACGGCGAGTGCAGATTCACCGGAAGACTTGTCAGATTCGGATACATGCATATAACTGATGCTGACGTGGACGATTTATTTTACGGAAGTGTAAACGGTCTTAAAGGACATGAATTCCATTATTATGATTCGAGCATGAACGGAGAAAGCTGCACGGCAAAGAAACCTTTCAGAGATACTCAGTGGAAGTGCATTGTGAATCATAACAACGGAATCTGGGGATTTCCTCATTTTTACTATGGTTCGAATCCGGGATTTGTCGACGCTTTTATCGAAAGAATGAAAGAGGTCAGAGATGGAAAACTCAAGTAAGTTTTTTGCAAATAAAGAATGTCAGTACTATCCATGTCACAAGATAGAAGGTGATATGAACTGCCTTTTTTGCTTTTGTCCTCTCTATAATCTTGCCTGTCCGGGAAATTATACTATAATCGATAAAGGGGACAGGAAGATTAAGAGCTGCAAAAACTGTAATTTTCCTCACGTTCCCGGTAACTACGATAAAGTGATGGAATACCTTAAAAAGAGGTGACATTGGGGACGTTTCATTTTTGTCACCCGGTGACAAAAATGAAACGTCCCCAATGTCACCAGAGAGATAATATGAAATTTTCAATAATTGTCGTATCCCTCAATGCGGGAGAAAAACTGATAGAAACCGTAAACAATATTCTTGCTCAGAAGGATGCTGATCTTGAAGTCGTACTTAAAGACGGTCTTTCAAAGGATGGTTCCGTTGATGCGGTAAAAGCACTTGGCGACACACGTGTCAGAATTTTTGAGCAGAAGGATACCGGAATTTACGACGGCATGAATCAGGGTATCTCTAATGCTGCGGGTGATTACTACATCTTCATGAACTGCGGCGATTTCTTTTACGACGATATGGTGCTTGCGCGTTTTAAGAAAGCTGCGGAAGAGTACATCTCTGCTAACGGTGAGCCGACGGAAAGAAAACCTCTGATCCTCTACGGAAGCAGGTTCGCGTCTCAGACCGGCAGTGTTGAATATATTTCACCCAAGATCACACCTCTGGTCTGCTACAGAAACATTCCCTGTCATCAGGCAATTCTCTACTCCAAAGAATGTTTTGCAAAACGCCTTTTCAGACCCGAGTATAAAGTCCGTGCGGATTACGAACACTTCCTTTGGAGCGTTCTTAAAAACAATACCGCCACGGTTTATGTTGAAGAACCCGTATGCCGTTACGAAGGCGGAGGTTATTCCGATAATCCCAAGCAGGCAAAACGTTCTGCAGAAGAGCATAAGGAAATCACGGGCATGTATCTGACGGGATGGCAGCGTTTTTACTGCAAGCTCTACATGATCGTGACACTTCAGCCCCTTCGTCACGCCATCTCCACCGGTCCTCTTTCCGGCATCTATAACGGTCTCGTAAAAAAAATCTATCACAGGGGTTAATCTTTTATACCCGGACTCCGATATACGGAATGTAAGGATAACTCTACCCATCTCGCACGGATGCAGATAATGCAATTCCGTGCGCTTTTTTATGGGTGCTCGCAGGCACCGTTGAGAATAATAAGTTCTTCGGCAAACGGCAAATTATTGACATACAGTCAATATACATAAAAAGAACTGTTAATTTCCCCCAAAATCGGGTATAATAAATCGGATTGTATATATATTTAAGTAAGTATCCGAAAGGGGTTTTAGCAATGGCAGCATTAGACATCGGAATAGATTTGGGAACCGCATCGGTTCTCGTATACATAAAAGGCAAGGGCGTTGTCCTCAAGGAGCCCTCGGTTGTAGCGATTGATAAGAATTCCAAGAAAGTAAAAGCTATCGGCGAGGATGCAAGACTCATGCTCGGTAGAACACCTGCCAACATCGTAGCGGTACGTCCTCTTAAGCAGGGCGTTATCTCCGATTATCAGGTAACCGAGAAGATGATGAAGTACTTCGTTCAGAAGGCAGTGGGACACAGACTTCTCAGAAAGCCCAGAATCGCTGTATGCGTACCTTCGGGCGTTACCGAAGTTGAGAAGAAGGCGGTTGAAGATGCGGCTTACCAGGTAGGCGCAAGAGAAACCCTCATCATTGAGGAGCCCATCGCGGCTGCAATCGGTGCGGGAATTGACATCTCCAAGCCCTGCGGAAACATGATCGTTGATATCGGAGGCGGTACCACCGACATCGCAGTCATTTCCCTCGGAAGCGCTGTTGAGAGCGCATCACTCAAGGTTGCGGGAGATGATTTCAACGACGCCATCGTAAAATACATGAGAAAAAATCACAGCCTCAGCATCGGTGAAAGAACCGCAGAGGATGTAAAGATCAAGATCGGAACCTGCTTCAGAAGACCCGAAGTAGATAAGATGGAAGTTAAGGGACGTCACATCGTAAAGGGACTTCCCACATCAATCGAAGTAACCAGCGAAGAGATGGAAGAGGCTCTCGAAGATTCAACCAACAGCATTGTCGAAGCCATCCACTCCGTACTTGAGAGAACTCCTCCCGAACTTTCCGCAGATATCGCAGACCGCGGAATCGTTCTTACCGGAGGCGGATCACTTCTCAGAGGACTTGAAGATCTTATCACCGACAGAACAGGAATTGCCTGCATGACCGCGGAAGATCCCATGACCGCAGTTGCAATCGGAACAGGCAAATACGTAGAGTTTATTTCAACATTCAGAAGCTCTATAGAATAATTGTACGGCGGGCATCCCGCTGTCACTCGGAGAATAATCTATGGTTAAAGGACTGTACACAGCTTATACCGGAATGATCAACGAGCAGAATCGTATGGACGTTCTCAGTAATAATATGGCTAATGTCACCACCGTCGGATATAAAAAAGAAGGTGCCACCAGCCAGTCCTTTGATCAGGTACTTGATCTTAAGATCAAAGATTCTACCGTAGGATATAACCTTGTTACCAGAGAAGGCTACACCAGCCGCGGAGTTAAGATCGGTGAGAACTACACCGACTGGTCCCAGGGGTCATTCAGGATCACAGGTAACACCTATGACCTTGCACTCGGCGGAAACGGATTCTTCGCAATAGAATTCACCAACAAAGCCGGTGAGACCAGCACCAAATATTCAAGAGCCGGACAGTTCCAGCTCGACAACGGCGGAAACATCGTAACACACGAAGGGGATTATCTCCTTGATGTAAACGGAAAACACATTACCGTAGATCCGTTAAAAGAAACCACCATCGACCGCGACGGAAGAGTAATGCAGGACGGCAAGACCATAGCTCAGATTCAGGTCGCCGATTTCAAAGATTACGACTATCTCAGAAAATACGGAGAAACATACTGGGAGCCTATTCAGGGAGCAGAGATGCAGACCGCGGACGGACAGATCTACAGCGGATACCTGGAAGCATCAAACGTTTCGACCGTAACCGAAATGGTAAATCTCATCACCATCTCAAGACAGTATGAGAGTAACCAGAAGATCATCCAGACTATCGACTCGACACTTGAAACAGCAGTTACCAGAATCGGTAAAGTATAAGTTTTAGAAGGAGGATAAAATGGTCAGAAGTTTATGGACCGGCGCAACCGGAATGCTCGCGCAGCAGACCAGCCTTGACAATATTGCCAATAATCTTGCCAACGTCAATACCACCGGATTCAAATCCCAGAGCATTGAGTTCAAGAACCTTCTTTATCAGACAATCCAGACCAAGACCACTTCCGCCAACGGCGACACTAAGCCCGGAAATGCACAGGTCGGTCTCGGAACAAGAGTATCTTCACTCAACACCAGCTTTACCCAGGGCGCATTCTTTGCTTCCGAAAGCGATACCGCATTTGCAATTTCAGGTAACGGCTTCTACGGAATAAAGGGTGCCGACGGAAATACATACTATACCAGAAACGGTAATTTCGGCTGGACTCTTGCATCAAACGGCGGAAACATGCTTGCAACATCGGACGGAAATCCCGTTCTCGATACCAAGGGAAATCCCATCGTTCTTGATTCCAAATATACGACAAGCCTTATTACCGTAACCAAAGACGGTGAGATTTGCTATCCCGATGACAAGAACAATCCCCAGTCACTGGGCATTACCATCGGACTCTGGCAGTTCAACAATCCCAACGGACTTTCCCGCGAAGGAGATACTCTTTTCAAAGAGACCGCTGCCAGCGGAAGAGCAATCAATGAATTTAACAACAGTAATCTTCAGAAGAGTACCATCAATCAGGGTTACCTCGAAGGCTCTAACGTACAGGTTGCCGACGAGATGGTCAACATGATCACAACCCAGAGAGCTTACGAACTTAACTCCAAAGTAATCACCACCTCCGATACAATGCTTGAAGAGGCTAACAACCTGAGGAGATAATAAATGGATATTTCCAATATTTCATCTATTACGGATTACTATACTTCTCTTACCGGTCAGACGCAGGCTACGGAATTTGCAAATACACTTTCCAACAAAGCAGAGAATGCGTCCAGCGATGATGAACTTCTTTCCGTTTGCAAACAGTTTGAGAGTTATCTTCTCGAGCAGGTTTTCAAGCAGATGGATAAAACGGTCATCAGAAACGGCGACGAATCAAAGGATGCGGCAACAGAGAATCTCGTAGATTTCTTCAGAGGCCAGACCATTCAGGAACTTGCAAAACAGTCCACCGAAAAGGAAGGCCTGGGTATCGCCCAGCAGCTCTACGAACAGCTCCGCCGGAATTACGGACTCGATCCCAACTCCATCCCCGCAGATCAGGTCGCCTATATCAAACCTAAAAACACCTAAGCTTTTCCATATGTTAGTACCCCCGACGAGCCAAGCGCCGCCGGGGGTATTACATTCTGCAGGGAGCAAGGCCGGGGTGGCGTGCCGGGCATACCTGCCCAATCCCCACGCTGGCTATAAAATCCTCAGAAACTTACGAGATTATAGCCTTCTTTGGGTGAAAGCCGGCTTCTGAGGAGCGGGCGGGCTATAAATTCCTCAGAAACTTCTGAAATTATAGCCCGGAAGGATCAAAAACTGACTTCTGAGAGGCGGGCTGGCTATAAATTCCTCAGAAACTTTTGAAATTATAGCCCGGAAGGATCAAAAACTGACTTCTGAGGCGTGAGTGGGCTATAAATTCCTCAGAAACTTTTGGAATTATAGCCGGCCTGAGATGAAAGGAAGTGTCTGAGGAGTATATTGGCTATAAAAACCGAGAATACAGCTCGAATTATAGCCCCGCGAGTCTATATCATACCTTCAAAGAAGCATTGAGCTAATAAATCCTCAGAAATCATCAGATTATTAGCCGTTTCTTGAAGATTTGGCTTCTTCTAGGGGTGGTGGGGCTAATAATTCCTCAGAAATCATCAGATTATTAGCCGTTTCTTGAAGGTTTGGCTTCTTCTAGGGGTGGTGGGGCTAATAATTCCTCAGAAATCATCAGATTATTAGCCGTTTCTTGAAGGTTTGGCTTCTTCTAGGGGTGGTGGGGCTAATAATTCCTCAGAAATCATCAGATTATTAGCCGTTTCTTGAAGATTTGGCTTCTTCTTGGGGTGGTGGGGCTAATAAATCCTCAGAAACTATCATTTTATTAGCTCGGCAGGGATGAAAACCGGCTTCTGAGGTGGTTTTGAGCTAATAAAGCTGAGTAAAACGCCATATTATTAGCCGGCCGGAGTAAAAGGAAGCTTCTGAGGAGGTTCGGAGCCCCCGCGGCGCCTAATCCTGCTGCGGCGCCTAATCCTGCTGCGACGCCTAATCCTCCCCGGCGCCCTAAGCCTGCCCCGGCATCTTAAACATGGTTTAACAGAACCTTAATTTGTCTTATCGCCCGCAGGGTGCTATCCTAGATAAGTAGTGAAACGCCTGCTCAGCGGCACCCCTCAAAGTGCCTCACCAGCTCAGCGGCACCCCTCATAGTGCCTCGCCTGCTTAGCGGCATGTCTGCATTCGCGCCTTCGCGCAAACGGTTCCGGACGCTCTGCCCGGTGCTGATCATTCGTTTTAGGGAGAACCGATTTGGATTTTTCGCAGGAAGAAAATGTACTGAAAGGCTACGTTGATAAAGTCTTTTTTGAAAAGCATGAGAACGGGTATAAAGCCCTTTCTCTTATTTGTGACGGTGCGGATGAAACGGTGGTGGGTAAGATGCCCGATGTTTCAAAAGGCGACACCATCGAAGTTACCGGAACCTATGTGGATCATCCGAAATTCGGTATCCAGTTTAAAGCAGAGTCCTACAAGATCATTCCTCCCGCTGATTCGCAGGCAATGGAAAGATACCTTGCATCCGGCGCAGTCAGCGGTGTCGGTGAAAAACTGGCTTCCAAGATCGTAAGCAAATTCGGGGACGACACCTTCAGAATCATCGAAGAAGAACCGGAACGACTTGCCGAGATCAAAGGCATCAGTAAGAGAAAGGCCATGGAGATCGCTGTTGCAATGGAGGAAAAAAGAGACCTCCGGGATGCGATGGTTCAAATGGCGGGACTTGGAATCTCCCAGACCATGGCGGTTAAGATATATGACAACTACGGTCCTGATTACATAAACCTCATCAGGACCAACCCCTACAAGCTTGCAGAGGATATCAGGGGCATCGGATTTAAGACCGCGGACGATATTGCATTCAAGCTTGGGATGGATCCCGCAAGTGCAGAAAGATGCATGGCGGGAATTACCTATGCTCTTACCGAAAGTGCGGCGGAAGGTCACTGCTATCTTCCGAAAGAGATCCTTATAGATTATTCGACTCAGCTTCTGGGACCCGAGCACGGAAGTGTGGAAGCTGCACTTGATGAACTGCTGCATGCAGGCAAACTCAAAAAAGATAAGGACAGGATATATCTTCCCGCATTCTATTTCGCCGAACTGACCTGTGCGAGAATGCTGGCGGAGAAAAATATACCTATGATGAAAGATCTCCCGGGACTTGATGAGAAGATTGAAAGGGATATCGTTAAGATTGCCGAGGGTAATGCCATGCAGACAGACCCTCTCCAGATAAATGCGGTAAAAGAATGCATTAAGAACGGCCTCTTTATCCTGACCGGAGGACCCGGAACCGGTAAGACAACCACCATCAATATGATCATCGGTTACTTCATGAACCAGGGACTTGAGATCCTTTTGGCAGCCCCAACCGGAAGAGCCGCAAAGAGGATGACTGAGGCTACCGGATACGAGGCGACCACCATTCACAGGCTCCTTGGAGTGACTTCCATGGAGGATGAGAGCGGTCATTCCGTCATCTTCCAAAAGAACGCGCAAGAGCCTCTGGAAGCGGATGTTATAATTATTGACGAAATGTCAATGGTTGACATAATGCTGTTTAAAGCCCTTTTGTCGGCGGTTCCCATATCCTCCAGACTTATCCTGGTAGGAGATGCTTCCCAGCTTCCCAGTGTGGGACCCGGTTGTGTCTTAAGCGACCTTTGTTCCTGCCCCGCTTTCCCCATGGTAAAGCTTGAGAAGATCTTCAGGCAGGACGAGACCAGTAACATAGTCATCAACGCACACAAAATCGATAAGGGAGAGAATATCGAACTGTCATCTTCCATAAGGGATTTCATTTTCCTGGAAAGAGATGATTCCTCGGTCATCAAACAGACCATCGGATGGATGATCTCCGATAAGCTTCCCGCTTATATTCATTGCAGTGCTTTCGATATACAGATTCTGACTCCCATGAAAAAAGGACCGCTTGGAGCCTATGAACTGAACAGATTCCTTCAGCAGATCCTGAATCCGCCAAAAGACACCAAGAGGGAATATATCTACGGAGACACTCTGTTCCGTGAAGGCGATAAGGTCATGCAGACCAAGAACGATTATAAGATCGAGTGGTCTACGGATGACAGACTTGAATCTCTCAGAAGAGCGGGCGCGGGAGTGTTTAACGGAGACCTTGGAAGGATAAGAAGGATTGACGAAGTATCCCGTAAGATGACGGTTCTTTTTGACGACGGAAGAGTGGCTGATTATTCCTTTTCCGATCTGGATGAGCTGGATCTTTCCTATGCCATGACGATCCATAAATCTCAGGGAAGCGAGTATCCCGCCGTTATTATCCCGATACTCGATCCGCCTCTTCCCCTTGTTTACAGAAACTTGCTTTATACCGGAATCACCAGGGCAAAGTCCTGCGTTGTTCTCCTGGGAAGCTCACAGACCATTAACCGTATGATAGGTACGAGAGGTTCCAATGACAGATATACTTCTTTTGCCGAAAGGCTTATTGAAGCGTGCGGCCGTTAAGGCCATAGATCTTATATATCCGAGACGGTGTCCCGTATGCGATGAACCGGCGCCTGCGGGAGAAGAGATATGCCTTTCCTGTATGAAGTCCCTGAAGGCGCTTAAATATCCCTGGTGTGATAAATGCGGTAAAAAGCTGAATTCCGGCACAGGGATCTGCAGCGACTGCGAAAGGAAGGCGCACTCTTTTGCCAGATGCAGGAGTGTTTTCGAATATCCCTGCATAAGCGGCGCGATATACAGGTTCAAATACCTGGGGAGGCGTGAATATGCGTCCTGTTTTGCCCGGTGCTCGGTGAAGATACTTGGTGATTACATTTCGGTTGTAAATCCCGATATGATAGCCTGCGTCCCGCTTTCAAAGGGGAAGATGCTGAAAAGAGGATACAATCAGGCGCAGGACCTGGCCGAAGAGCTTTCGAAGGTCATAAACGTTCCCTTTTGCCCTGCGGCCGTCAGACGTATCAGAAATACCTCTCCGATGAAGCTTTTGAGCCCCGCGCAGCGCCAAAAAAATCTCAAAAATGCTTTCAAGAGCGGGCAAAATGTAGTAAAATCTAAACGTATATTATTGGTTGATGATATATATACAACGGGTGCCACAATGGACGCCGTATCGAGTGCGCTTCTTGAGGCGGGAGCCGAGAGTGTATACTGTATGACATTAGCGTCCGGAGCCGGGATATAGAATAATATTTACGGAGGTGGATCTTTAATGAATGTACGAAATTGTAAGAACTGCGGCAAGCTCTTCAATTATGTTGCAGGACCGCCTATCTGCCCCAATTGCAGGGAGCAGACCGAAGCAAAGTTCCAGGAAGTAAAAGAATACATCAGAGAGCACAAAGGCGTAGGCATTGCCGAAGTATCCGAAGCCTGCGGAGTAGAACCCGGAATGATTCGCCAGTGGCTCAGAGATGACAGGCTCGAAGTTACAGAAGATTCCGCACTGATGCTCAACTGTGAAAGCTGCGGAGCACCTATCAGATCCGGAAGATATTGCGATAGATGTAAAGCCAGCGTAACAAACGGCTTAAACAGTATCGTCAATGCACATAAAGCTGCAATGCAGCAGCAGATCAAGAAGGACCCCAGGGATAATCCCAAGATGCGTTTCCTTGACAAATGATCCAGAATTTTGCATATACGGTCACCTGTCATACCGGTCCTTAACGGGGCCCCGGATAAGGCAGGTGACTGATTGTGTGTTTGGGAATGTGGTTTAAAAATGCTTAATGAAGACAGAGTCATATTGATGACGAGAATGGCCGCATATGAGGCCGGCGAAGGAAAAAAGCATATGAACGTCGTCAGATTTTTCAAGGGCGACTATATCGCAGTCGGCATTCTTAAGGCCGTAGTCTGCGCTTCTTTGTCATATGCGCTGATCCTCGGATTGTATATCTATTACAACTTCGAGACGTTTCTGGCCAGCATGTATGATATAGACATGCTTGAATTTGCAAGAGACATCCTTATCAAATACCTGTGGTTTGTGGGTATTTATGTGATGATCACATATGTTGTTTGCACCATCAGATATAACATCTCACGCAGGAGCCTTAAGAAGTATTTCAGGAATCTTAAGGTGCTCAGGCGTATGTATGATAAACAGTAAGACAGTAAGGAAATGTTATGACACAGCTTTTAGAGATCAGAGATAATATCAAGTTATTTTTTGCCAAGTATGATGTTTTTGCAATTCCCGTAGTTAAGTTTTTACTTGCATTCATCATGATGCTCATGATCAACGGAAAACTCGGATACATGAGCAAACTCAATCATTTCGGTATCGTACTTATCGTAGCCCTTGCGGCTTCTTTTCTCCCGACGGGAGCGATACTTCTTTTCGGAGCACTGGTTTCACTGGCGCATGTTTTCGCACTCTCGCCCGAGGTTGCGATCATCATCGCAGTGATCTACCTGCTCGTCTATCTGCTTTATCTGAGATTTACACCTTCGGAATCTCTTTGCATAGTCATCACACCGATGCTCTTTGTTCTGCACATTCCGTATGTGGTTCCCGTGGTAATGGGACTTATCGGAGGCCCTGCTTCGGCGCTCTCCGTAGTATGCGGAGTTATCGTTTACTTCGCACTTAATGTTGTTACAACCAACGCGGCAAATGTTTCCGGAAACATCACCGATCTTATGGCTGAGATCAGACTGATCATTGATTCGCTTCTGGGCAACAAACAGATGCTGGTTCTGATATTTGCATTTGCACTTACCACTATCGTTGTTTACGTGATCAGAAGACTTCCCATCGAGCACTGCTGGACCATCGCAATGCTTTCCGGTGCGGCTCTTTGTCTGATAGTTGTTCTTGTAGGCGGCGTGGTAAAAGCAGCGGGCTTCAACATCTTCGGAGTTTTCCTCGGATGCGTTCTCGCCGTTGCCGCAGGAAAGGTTCTGGAATTCTTCAGGTTCTGCGTGGATTACACGCGAACGGAACGTGTGCAGTTTGAGGACGATGAGTATTATTACTACGTCAAGGCTGTGCCTAAGATGAACGTTGCGGCTCCCGAGAGAAAGGTTAAGAACATCAACCGTTCCCACAAGGCACGTACCGTGGCAAGCCGCGAACCCGTAGTTGAGGACGTTACCGAAGAGTTCGACACCGACTATCTGACAGATCCCGTTCCCGGAGAGGAACGCAGAAAATAATTATTCGAAAAGGCTGACGGATGACATTTTTGACTGACACAATGGAATATCTGAACAGCTTCGTGACCTACATGGGTACCATCGAATGGCAGGATTATGCCGAAATCGTGATCATTGCCGTTTTGCTGTACTACATGATCAAGTGGATCCACACGAGCAGAGCCTGGTCCCTCTTAAAGGGCCTTCTTGTGATCGTAGTTTTCCTGGGACTTGCGAAGCTCTTCCACATGGACACCATCCTCTGGCTTGCAAGTAACATCCTTCAGTTTGCGGTAATCGCACTGATCGTTGTTCTTCAGCCTGAGCTCAGAAAAGCACTTGAGTCACTTGGTAAGACCAATGTAATAGGCGGCATGTTCGTATTCGGACAAAAGCCTGCGGAGGAAATCCTTTCCAGACAGAGCATAAACGAGATTGTCAGAGCATGCTCACAGATGGCAAGAGTCAGGACCGGTGCACTGATCGTTATCGAGAACAAGGAATCGGTATCAAGGATCGATGAGACCGGTATCAAGGTTGATGCGGATATCACCAACCAGCTTCTCATCAATATCTTTGAAAAGAATACGCCTCTCCATGACGGTGCCGTCACGATCCGTAATAACCGTATCTCAGCTGCCACATGTTACCTTCCCCTTACACAGTCACAGACCATCAGTAAGGAACTGGGAACAAGACACAGAGCGGGTCTCGGAATGAGTGAGGAATACGATGCGGTTATCATAATCGTATCCGAGGAGACCGGAAGAATCTCCGCCGCGCACGAGGGTCAGCTTGAGAGAAACTTAAGCGAAGAAGCTCTTAAAAACTATCTTATCTCCGAACTCGGTCTTTTCACCGAGGAAGGCGAAGAAGATGCAAATAAAAAACGGAGGCGCAGAAGCAGATGAAAGTATTGAAACGCCTCGGAAAAATAATAACAAACAATTTCGGACTCAAGCTCCTTTCCATCGGACTGTCCTTTGTTATCTGGGTCATCGTTGCCCAGATCTCAAACCCTGTGGGAACGGTTTCTTTTTCCAATGTTCAGGTGCAGTTCATCAATGTTGACCAGCTTGAGAATCAGGGAAAAGTGTTCCAGGTGCTTGATCAGACAGACGTGGTCAAGGTAACCGTAAGGGCTCCCGAATCCGTTATCAGTACTCTTTCCGCAGCCGATATCACAGCTGTTGCGGATTTTTCCGAGATCGGGGAAGACGGAACGGTTCCCATCACATATTCTCTCGACAGAGCGGAGAGGATCATTGCAGATCACGACGAACTTCTCGTAAGTGTCGACGATAAGAAGACCAAGTATGTAAACATCCAGTATCAGCTTGTGGGCGATGTGGGAGAAGGCTGCGTACAGGGCGGAGTCAAGCTCGACAGGAACAGACTCGAAGTATCCGGTCCCGCTTCCGCTGTAGACAGAATTTCCTACGCACTTGTTACCATAGACCTTGACGGTGCGGTTAAGACCATATCCGCGGATATGGAAATTGTTTTGTGCGATGCGACCGGAGTTAAGGTCGAGAACGATCTGATCGTAAAACAGACCGATTACGTAACCACTACCGTAACCGTTCTTTCCACCAAGACCGTTCCCATCTATGCATCGGTAACCGGAGAACCCGCAGCCGGATATATTTATACAGGAGATATTTATGTGGATCCCGAAGTAGTTACCATCGCAGGTGACACAAGCGTTCTTAACGGTATTACCAGGATTGATATCACCGATCCCGTAGATATAGGATCTGCAAGAAACGACATTACCGCAACCTATGATCTGACCAAATTCCTTCCCGGCGGAGTTGAATTTGAAGACAAGACCATGGATACCGAAATATCCGTTACGGCTTATGTCGAGAAGATGCTTGAAAAGAATCTTACCATCACATCCGATGCGATTCTCATCCATGACATCCCCGAGGGGTTCAATGCTGAGGTAGTCGTAACCGAAGATATAAGCGTCAGACTTGTGGGACTTGAAACAGAACTGAATGCGGTAAGCTCGGAATCACTCACCGGAATCGTTGAGATTGATTCATATCTGACCGCAAATAATATTACGGACATTCACGACGGAGATGTCATTGCTATTCCCGTCAAATTCAATCTGAGCGACCATGTAAATGCCGATGCGGTTTATGTAAGGGTTCAGCTGACTCAGGTTGAAGAAGATGTCTGAAGCTAAGGAGAACTTAAAATGCCTCGAATGTTTGGAACAGACGGAGTAAGGGGAATCGCCAACGAAGAACTTACTCTTGATCTTGCAATGAAACTCGGCCAGGCAGGTGCTTATGTCCTGACCAAACAGCAGAATCACAAGCCCACCATCATGGTAGGCTGCGATACCAGAATCTCGGGAGACATGCTTTCCTCCGCACTTATGGCAGGTGCCTGCAGCGTAGGAGCAAACTGTATCTATGTAGGTGTTATCCCTACTCCTGCGGTTGCATATCTCACCCGCAAGTATATGGCAGATGCCGGAGTAGTTATCTCCGCATCCCATAACCCTGTGGAGTTTAACGGTATCAAATTCTTCGATGCAGACGGATTCAAGCTTCCCGATGCTCTTGAGGATGAGATAGAAGATCAGATAAAGAGAAATATGGAGGATATCCAGTTCCCCATCGGATCCGGAGTAGGTAAGATCAAGATCCGTACCGATGCAAGGGAAGAGTATATCAACCATGCGGTAAGAAGCGTTCCCGTTAATTTAAGCGGACTTAAGATCGTTGCGGACTGCGCGGAGGGTGCATCTCATTACACCTCCATCGAAGCACTCAGAAAAGCGGGTGCGAACGTTATCGCCATTCACGATCATCCCGATGGGACCAACATTAACGCAAACTGCGGATCCACTCACATGGAAGAGCTCTGTGCGAGAGTCGTATACGAGAAGGCCGATGTGGGACTTGCTTTTGATGGAGATGCGGACAGACTCCTTGCAGTTGATGAGAACGGTAAAGTTGTTGACGGCGACCAAATCATGGCAATCGTCGGATGCAGCATGAAGCAGGAAGGAACTCTCAAGAAGAATACCATCGTTGCCACCGTTATGAGTAACCTGGGCTTCTCAATCAGCTGTGAGAAGAACGGAATCAATCTGGAAAGAACCGCTGTCGGTGACAGATATGTTATGGAGAGGATGAAAGAGATCGGGGCATCCCTCGGAGGAGAGCAGTCCGGTCACATTATCTTCCTCGATGAAAATACTACGGGTGACGGGCTCTTATCCGCACTTCATCTCCTCAAGGTTATGGTGGATTCCGGAAAGAAACTTTCGGAACTTGCCAAGATCATGGATGTTCTTCCCCAGGCACTCGTGGGAGCCAAGGTCGCAAACCATAAAAAAGATAAATACCTTGAATATCCCGAGATTGCGGATGCGATCAAGAAGCTTGAAGAGAAGTTTGCCGGCGAGGGAAGAGTGCTTATAAGACCCTCCGGAACCGAGCCTTTAGTAAGAGTCATGATCGAGGGTAAGGATCAGAACATGATCCGCGAAGAAGCGGAGAAACTGGCAAATCTCATACAGGACAGGATGTTCTAAAATATTTGTTTTTATCACTTTAATCTGTTATTATCTTAAATAGAAGACGGCCTGTTTCAAGGATGGCAGCAGGCGTGTCTAAAAAGATTAGGAAAGGCATTAAGAATGGTATCTCAGAAGGTTTTGATCAAAAATCCTACAGGACTTCATTTGAGACCCGCCGGTATTCTTTGCAAGGAAGCAATGCAGTACAAGTCACTGATAACCTTCAGATTCGGTGACGACAATACAGCCAATGCCAAGTCCGTTCTTTCGGTTCTCGGAGCATGCATCAAGTGCGGCGATGAGATAGAATTCGTCTGTGAGGGCGAGGATGAGGAAAAGGCTCTGGAAGCACTTGTTGCTGTAGTAGAGAGCGGTTTGGGCGAGTGATCTTGTAAATCAGATTTTTTCAGCGGAGCTTTTAGCTCCGCTGTTTTTATGTGTACGGATATGCTATAATAATGCGGAGTATGTTTTAAGATTTATGCGGAGGCGAAATGTCAGAACTTACCGTAATAGTACCCTGTAAAAACGAGGAGGAAGCAATCCCTCTTTTCTATAAAGAACTCGTTGCTCAGACAGCGTTTCTTAAAAGCCGCGGCACCGAGCTTAAGCTCCTTTTCATAGATGACGGTTCCACGGACAGGACCGTTGACGTGGTAAGACAGCTCCATGAGACGGATGCAAGAGTCCATATGATCTCTTTTTCCAGGAACTTCGGTAAAGAGGCTGCGATGTATGCGGGACTTAAGGCTGCCGCACAGTCCGAGTATGCGGTTATTATGGACGCGGATCTTCAGGATCCCCCCGCGCTTTTGGAAGAGATGTTCTCATACATCGATCAGGGGTATGATTCCGTTGCCACAAGGCGTGTAACCAGAAAGGGTGAGCCTCCCATCAGAAGCTTTTTCGCAAGACGCTTTTACAAGGTTATGAGAAAGCTTTCCGATACCGAGATCATGGACGGCGCCAGAGATTACAGACTGATGACCAATCAGTTTATTACCGCCGTTCTTTCAATGACCGAGTACAACCGTTTCACCAAGGGAATATTCGGATGGGTTGGTTACGAGACCAAGTGGATCGATTTCGAAAATGTGGACAGAAGCGCCGGAAAGACCAAGTGGAATTTCTGGGGTCTTGTTATGTATTCTTTGGAAGGCATAACCGCATTTTCAACCAAGCCCCTGGTGCTCAGCTCGCTTATAGGCTTGTTCCTGTGCTTTGTTTCATTTGTGATGATCCTGTTTATTATCGTCAGATGGCTGCTGTTCAGAGATCCCGTTGCGGGATGGCCCAGCCTTATGACGGTTATTGTATTTGTGGGCGGACTTCAGTTTTTCTGCACCGGCATCCTGGGCCAGTATATTGCCAAGGCATATCTGGAAGTAAAGGATCGCCCGATTTATCTTAAGAATGAGAAAAACTGCTTCTGACGGGTAATTATCGGCATGGCAAAAACGGTTCTGCTTATTCTTTTTTTGATAATAGTCGCATTTTTCTCAGGTCGTACCCTGATGCTTTTTTCCGCTCTTTTTTCGAAGAAGAAGGCGGATGTCTTTTCATCTTTTTGCGCAGGCTCTTTAGTGATCCTGTGCGTTTCTTTTGTTTCCCATTTGCTTACGATCACAAAAAGCGGACTTATCTCCGACGAGAAAAAACTGGCAGGCATAATCATGGTCGCAGTTATGACTATAGGTTATTTTGCATTTGTCATCCTGACGGTGGTACTGGGTAAAAAGGAAGATAACAAAAAGGGTGAAAAGAAAAAAGCGGACGCCTCTGCAAAGCTTTTTGCGTGCCTTGCATGCTTTGCCGTGTTTATCGGATTTATCACCGTTACCTTCGGCCTTCGGGTAAATTCCGTGGGAGATGAAACTCTCGAAACCGTAAGAGTATTCCTGAAGGGAAATGTGATGTACACAATAGATCCTCTGACGGGATTGCAGTACGCCGAGGGTCTTCCCATGAGATACAAGATCTTAAGCCTTACGGGACTGTATGCCGTTATGTCGGAAGCCTTCGGAACGGCGCCCGAGATCGTTATTTATAACATAATGCCCGCATTCTGGTTTACCGCAGGGCTTTGCGCCATGTTCTCGTTATCAAAGAGCATTTACGGCGGAAAAGAAAACGAAGTGCTGAAGCGCTCTGTATTTATGATCGCTGCGATACTTTTTGCATATGCTTCGGATCTTTCCTCATATGCGCAGGGCTTTTCGGTGCTTTCCCAGATGTGGACCGGAACCGCCGTAAGAATATGGGTACTTGTCCCTTTCATGCTTTATCTTCTCTTTGAGAAAAAATATATCGCGGCACTTTTGCCCGTGCTCTGCGAAGCTTTTATTTGCAGGACACAGTACGGAATAGGATTCTGCGCATGCATTTATGTTCTGTTTGTTGTAAGCTGCATAGCGGTAAGGAGGTTTAAATGTTTAAAGGCCTCCTGACAGATTGCATTATACATTTCAGAGAATGCATTATCCTGAATGCATCTTTGTTTGTCTCGGTTTTAGCAGGCATTTATGCGTTTAAAAAGACGGGTAAAAATACCGATGAGCGGATCAAGGCTTTGTCGATCCTTTCGTGTGTTTCACTTTTGCTGGTGATCTTCCCCGTCAGTGCATCTGTTATCAGAATTGTATTCGGCACTTATTACGACGTGCCCGATATCTGGGGAATAATACCTCTGATCCCCGTGGGTGCCGTATGCTTTTCTGCCATGGCAGGAGAAGCTTACAAGGCTTTCAGCAGCGAGAAAAAGAGTACTGTTACTTTAGGCTGTGCATTACTTGCGGGCGCCGTTCTTTTGTGCGGATCTCTCGGAACTCCGACTGAAAATTCGGACGGAAGATATGAACATGCAAGCGCAGGTGAAAAAGAAGTTGCCGCATATGTAGCGGATAAATTCGGTAACGGCGAAGCTTCGGTTTTGCTGGTAGCAAATGATGATATCACCGCTTCGATACATGCCCTTTCCGCAGATGTCCGTACACTTTACGGAAGAGATATGTGGGACGGAAGACTTACCAAAAACCGTTACGGAACCTATTCCGAAGAGATCAGGACTCTCAGGGACGATCTTCTTAACATGGAAGACAATAAGTTCTATCTTGCGGCAGAGGTTGCCAAAGAAGCTTTTTCCATGGGAGCTGATATTGTTGTGGTCCCCGGAAGCTGCGACCCGTCTTCTTTTGAGGCCGAAGGCCTTAAGTATGAAGCTTTTACCGCAGGAGACGGAGAAATGTTTTATCTTGTTTACGGAGGTATTCTATGATCAGCGTAGTAATACCTGTTTATAATCTTGAAAAATACATAGAGCAGACCCTTGATTCCGTACTCGCACAGAATATTTCCGATATAGAGATAGTTCTTGTGGATGATATGAGCACGGATAATTCGGTTGCGACAATAAATAAATACAAGGCCCGCCACATAGAGGCTCCCATAAGACTGATCGAGCCGGGTAAGAAGCTCAAAGCTCACGGAGCAAGGAACCTCGGTATCAAAGAAAGCGGCGGAAGATATATAGCTTTTCTTGACGGCGACGATCTGTGGATCGAAGGCAAGCTTGAAAAACAGCTGAAGCTCATGGAAGAGAAAAAGTGCGGTTTTTCTTTTACCGGATATGAATTTGCGGATAAAGATGCGGTGCCCATGGGTAAAGTGGTTAAGGTACCTTCGAAGATCACTTACAGAAAGGCTCTTTGCAATACCACGATATTTACTTCAACGGTCATATTCGACACCGAGATAGTTCCTAAGGAAGAACTTGTTTTCCCCGATATCAAGTCGGAAGATACTGCGCTTTGGTTTAAGCTTCTCCGTAAAGGGTATGCGGCCTGCGGGCTGAATGAAAATCTGGTTCTCTACAGGCGTACGGGCAATTCTCTTTCATCGGATAAGTCAGATGCCGCAAGAAGGATCTGGAATCTGTACCGTAAATCCGAAAAACTGTCCTTCATCTACAGCTGCTTTTGCTTCATAGGATGGGGATTTAACGCCGTAAAAAGAAGAATATAGGTGACAGTGGGGACGCCTTTGTTTTGTCACCTGAATTCGATGACAAAACAGAAGCGTCCCCACTGTCACGGTTATGTATGGTATAATAAATTAGTTATGGATAAACCACCGGTAAGCATCGTAATACCTGTATATAATGCCGCAAGATTCCTTGAGCGGTCCATTGGCAGTGTCCGTAACCAGACATATGAGAATCTGGAGATCATATGTGTCGATGACGGTTCGAAGGATGAATCACTTAAAATCCTGAAATGCTATGCATCGGCAGACCCCAGGATCACGGTAATCTCCAAGGAGAACGGCGGATCCTCTTCAGCCAGAAATGCGGGGCTTAAGTCCGCAAAGGGCAGATATGTGGGATTTATCGATGCGGATGATTACATCGAGCCCGATATGTATATGAATCTTCTGGATGCCCTTGAGAATGATTTTAATGCGGATGCAGCACAGATCCTTTCATGTGAGGAGGATGAAAACGGAAATGTCATTAAAGCTTTCGGTGAGGGATTTGACGAAGCCGAATCTCAGACCGGAAGGGAGTTTTTCAGAAGTCTTCTTCTTCACAGGGGTGACAGTTCCTTTTGCACGAAGCTTTTCAGGAGAGATTTCTTCGAAGGGTTTTCTTTTTCCGAAGGAAGACTGAATGAGGATTTCGAGCTTCTGGTAAATATGAGTTCTTCCATAAGAAAGCTCCTTACCGTAAGAAAGCCCGGATATCATATAATCCTCAGGACCCAGAGCAATACCAGGGGCGATTATAAGCAGAGCTTTTACGAGAACGTAATGGAAAATGCGGACAAGATGCTGGATCTTACGGAACGGAAATTTCCGGAGTACAGAAAAGACGCAATCCATTTTTACCTGATGCAGGCCATGTGGTTTTTGCTACACATTCCTGTTTCGGAGATGAATAAAAACAATAAGCTTTACACTTCCGTCATGAAGAAGGTAAAAGCCTTCAGGGGAAGTATCCTTACGGATAAAAACCTGACCGGAAAGCATAAGAGGAATCTGATCCTGTTTGCGTTCTTTCCGGCAAAGTTTGTAAAAAAGACACACGAAAGACTTAAGAAATAAGATGATCAGTAACGACAAACATTACAGAAAAGACCAAATGCTGGAGAGCACCAAGAGACTTATCAACCTGATGCTCTGCCTGGGATGCATAGGGCTGGAGATAGCAATCTTCGGTCTTCATTGGTATTTCCATTTCCAGCACAGCGTTGTAGAACCTCTCAGAAATTTCTGGTTCAAGGGTCACGTTCTCGAGATAGCAATCTACGGTGTAATACTTCTCATGTTCTCCAACATGTACGGTGGAATGAGACTGGGTTATCTGAAAAATTCCGAGATAGTTTTTTCACAGCTTTTTGCTACACTTCTTGCGGGAATACTGATCTACGGAGAGCTTTCCCTTATGGCATTCCAGCTCTTCAGACTTCCATATTTCCTGTACATGGGAGCGGAGCAGTTCCTTGTTGTCGTTATCTATATTCCCATCGTAAACAAGATCTACAGACATCTCTTCCCGCCCCGCAAGCTCCTTATGATCTACGGAAGCAAGCAGCCCGATGTTCTTACCGAGAAGTTTGAGACGAGAAAAGATAAATACAAGATCACGGACCGCATCGAAGTCGAACAGGGCTATGATGCAGTGGTTAAGAGGATCGAAGATGATTTCTCCACCGGAAAATGTAACGCGGTTGTTATCGGCGACATTACCGTTGATGAGAGAAAGCAGATCGTAAAATACTGCTACGGCAATTCCATCAGATTTTATCTCTTCCCCAAGATCGGCGACGTCATCCTTACGGGTGCCGAGGAACTTCACGTATTTGATTCTCCCATCCTCCTTACGAGGGAGTATTCCCTTACCATCGAGGAAAGAGTTATCAAGCGTACCATCGATATTGTTTTCTCACTGATACTTATAATCCTCACATCGCCTCTTATGCTTCTTACCGCACTTGCGGTTAAGCTCTATGACCGAGGACCTGTTTTATACAAGCAGATCAGATGCACCAGAAACGCAAAGCGTTTTGAGATCTATAAGTTCAGATCCATGAAGGTGGATGCTGAGAGCGACGGCGTGGCAAGACTTGCCAGCAAGGGTGATTCCAGAATTACTCCTGTCGGAAATGTTATCAGAAAATGCAGACTTGATGAGCTTCCCCAGCTTTTCAATATTTTAAAAGGTGATATGTCATTCATAGGTCCCAGACCCGAGCGCCCCGAGATCATCGAACAGTATGTGGAGATCATGCCCGAGTTTGCATATCGTATGAAGGTTAAGGCGGGACTTGCGGGCTTTGCCCAGGTCTACGGAAAATACAACACCACGCCTTACGATAAATTGAAGCTGGATCTTATCTACATCGAAAAGTATTCACTTATGCTTGATCTCAAGCTCATGCTACTTACACTTAAAGTTCTTCTCTGGCCGGATTCCACCGAAGGCGTTGAGAAGGAACAGATAACCGCTCTCAAGAACGAGAAGCAGAAAACCGGCGGACGGGAAGATTAAATGAAAGTATTGTGGCTTTGCAATCTCATACCACCTCAGGCAGGAGAGGTTCTGGGCATCACCGGAATTCCCAAGGAAGGCTGGGTCGAAGGTCTTATGACCGCACTTTCTTCCGTATCCGCGGATATAAACCTGTCCGTAGCTTTTCCCGTATCCGAAGAATATGACGGCAAAACGGGAGCTTTTAAGATCGGTGAAGTTTTTGAAGTTACCTTCTACGCTTTCCGCGAAGATACCGTTCATCCCGAGATTTTCGATCCCGCACTTGAAGGCAGGATGAACAGGATACTTGACGAATGCCGTCCCGATGTTGTCCATATATTCGGAACGGAGTACCCTCATGCGCTTGCCATGGGTAAAGCCGCATGCGGAAACGATTTTCATTACCATCCCGGCAGGGATAAAGTCCTGATCACTTTCCAGGGAATATGTGCAGCCGTTGCCGCAGATTACATGGCATGCCTTCCCGATGAAATAGTTTCCTCCGCAACCTTCAGAGATACTCTGAAAAAAGATTCCATCAAACAGCAGCAGGAAAAATTTCAGGCAAGAGCACGTAACGAACTTGAAGCCGCGGGCTATGCGGGATTTGTGGGCGGCAGGACTTCTTTTGACAGGAAATGGGCGGGAAGACTTGCACCGGAGGCCAAGTACAATTATGCCGGCGAAGTCATGAGAGCCGTTTTCTACGAGCCTCTTCCCGAAAATATCACGAGAGATCAGAATATTATTTTTGTATCCGGTGCGGATTACCCTCTTAAGGGATTCCATATCCTTCTCAGGGCGCTTATGGATATCAACTGGCCCGAGCTCAAGGTAAGAGTTGCGGGACAGGACATTGTTTCCATAGGTTCTCTTAAAGATAAAGTAAAGATCTCGGAATACGGAAAGTATCTGGGTGAACTTATAGAGCGTGGAAATCTTCAGGGTAAAGTAGAATTCCTCGGAAGGATCTCCGCGGAAGAGATGCGTGAAGAATATCTCAAGTGCGGAATGTATATATGTCCTTCTTCCGTAGAGAATTCTCCCAATTCCATTGTGGAAGCATCGCTTTGCGAAACTCCCGTCATTGCTTCAAGAGTCGGCGGCATCCCCGATATCATCGAGGATAAAAAAGAATGTCTTCTTTATGATTGCAATGCAAGAAAGCCTCTCGATGAAGTTGCGTCTTCTCTCAGAGCCTGCATCGAAGCAGTAATGGCCGATCCCGAAGCTGCAAAAAACAGGGCAAAGGCCGCAAGGGAAAGAGCACTTAAAGAGCATGATCCTAAAACCGTTGCAGGTCAGATGATCGAAATATACACCGGAATGTGCGGCAGAGATTCATGAAGATAGTCTTTGTATCCAATTACATAAATCATCATCAGATTCCCTTTTGCGAGGCCTTGAAGGAAAAGCTGGGCCCCGCGGGGGATTTTGTTTTTATCCAGACGGAAAAGATTGAAGAAGAAAGAACCTCCATGGGCTGGAAGGATGAAACTCCGGACTATGTTCTTAAATCCTATGAGACGGAAGAAGCCCATGATGCGGCTCTCAAAAAGATCATGGATGCCGACTGCGTGCTTATGGGCTGGACAACGGATATGTCCCTTGTAATGCCCAGACTCAGGAAGGGCGCACTGACCCTGAGGATAAGCGAAAGGCTTTATAAGAAGAGTCAGCTCTATGCTTATAATCCCAGAGGACTTATCGCAAAATACAAAGAGCACACAGCTTTCAGAAAAGGTCCCGTGTATCTGATGTGTGCGGGAGCGTATGTAGCTTCCGACTACGGAATTTTCGGAGCATACCCCGGCAAGAAATTCAAATGGGGATATTTTCCCGAGTTAAAAGAATACGGAAACGAAGATCCGGCGGAATTCAAATCAAAACCCGGTGAGCCCGTAAGGCTGCTTTGGGCAGGAAGATTTATCGATTGGAAGCATGCTGAGAACGCACTGTATGTTGCGGGAAAGCTTGAGAGTGAAGGCATTCCTTTTCACATGGATATCATCGGAACCGGTGAGATGGAAGAGGAATTAAAGCAGATCTCCGCCGAAAAAAGGCTTATAGAAAAAGTCACCTTCACAGGTGCCATGGCTCCCGATAAAGTAAGGCAGTACATGGAGAAGGCCGACATATTCATATCCACCAGCGACAGGCAGGAAGGGTGGGGCGCGGTTATCAACGAAGCCATGAATTCCTCCTGTTGCATGATCGTCCCTGCAGAAGCCGGCGCCGTTCCATACATGATCGAAAACGGATATAACGGATACGTGTTTAAATCCGATGATACGGATGAACTGGTTTCCTGTACAATGCAGGCCGCCAGATATCCGGATATCAGGAAGAAGATGGGACAAAGAGCATACGAGACCGTCAGATATACATGGAATGCGCAGATAGCAGCAGACAGAATAGTGCAGCTTATCGGAATCTTATCGGATGCCTGGGGAATAGCGGAAGACGAATGCGGTGTTCCTTCGAAGGAAGTTCCTCTGCAGACCGTGATCCCGTGGGAAGACGGCCCCTGCTCGAGAGAAGAGGTCAGGGATGAGTCGGTGGTTACGGATGAAGCTTTGAAGTTTAAAAAATCTGAAGCGGAATATTAAGTGACATTGGGGACGCTTCTGTTTTGTCACCGAATTCCGGTGACAAAACAGAAGCGTCCCCAATGTCACTAGTAAGTATAAAGATCTCTTCCCGTGATGTCTTCGTAAGCTTCCACGATCTCATCCAGGGGTACACCCCAGTCTCTTTCGGGAGAGATTGAATAACCGAAAGCCATGCAGATAAGGCGCCCTCTTGCATCGAATACCGCAGAGCCCGAATCTCCCGGTCTTAATCTGATGGAAATCTGTGTCTGGGTATGGGGCTCGAAGTACTGGAAGTCCCCTTCCTTATCAATGAGGAGCCCGTAGGTGTAATGATCTATGGTTCCGTCTCTTGCAAGCTTTTCCAGTCCCAGATGTACCGTGTGATTATCGCTCAGGTTTTCCCAATAAGTCAGGTCTATATGCACCGTTGATATAATGTTTTCGAAATGCGGCGGCAGATCCGAAAGTTTTACTTTTATGACAGCTACGTCATAATCATCCGCCGTTCCGATGACAGATCCTTTGACACAATCCGTCGTATAGAAATACACGTCGCATTCATCTTCCTGAGCCACTACATGTCTGTTAGTCAGAATGTAAATGGCATCTTCCGTGATCTCCGTAATATATCCCGAACCGATCTTATAGGTTCCCGCACTTTCCGGCACTTCTATATGAACCACGGTAGGCATCAGGTCTATGAGTGTATCCTCAAAGTTTTCGTTGGAAATAAGCCCGATATCATATACATTTATCGCACCTATTATGGTTGCGTTTTCTCTTGAGATAATGCCTCTTCCTATGAGACGCTGAATATCTTCCGGATCCATTACATGGACCGTAACACTTCTTTTGTCCGTGAATCCGCAGGAGTCCGTAACGGAAAAGAATACTTCGAATTCTCCTTCGCCCGAAAAATCGCAGTCCTCAGGAAAGACCGTTACCCTGCCCGAAAGGTCCCCGTCGGTGTCATCCGTTGCCCGGGCATAATCCGTAAGGGAAACTTCGGATCCTGCAGCTATATAAAAATTCTCATGAACCGAAATGCTCGGGAGAGTATCTACGATAAAATCAACGATTGTCCTGGATGTATTTCCGGATGAATCTTTGGCGACAATCCAGACGGAGTGGGAGCCGGGAGCGGAAAACCGGATTCTTGACTCTTCTATGAGATTTCCGTCGAAATTTACCGTTACGGATTTATCCGCATCTTTTACGGCAAAGATCAGATCAGTGGGCATGATGTCCGCATCTGCGGGAAAATAAAGAGGTGCATCCTTATATATGAATTCCGGCGGAATTGTATCTTTGATCGTGATGGCGGTGCTAAGATCCCGCCCCATATAACTCATCGGGACGTTGTATTCTCCGGGGCGTGTTTCCGTGACCTCACTAAGATCGGGCTTTATGAGAAGTCTCGCAATGGGACCTGCGTCAAGATATGCGCAGGCCTCTGAGGGAACGGGCTCTCCCAGCTCAAAAACAATTTCTTCTTTCAGAGGCTTTGCGGCAAACAGAAGATACACAGTATAAATGAGCCCCGCAAGGAAACATGCTGCGGCGCCCAAAAATATCGCAAGTCTTTTCTTATTGATTTTTCTTTTTGCGGCATCGGGAGTTTTTTCCGAAATCCGGATCAGGCCCGGAACATTACTGAGCTTATCAATCCCAGATTGTAATTTCTCCTTATCCGAAAAATTAAAGATTTTCATTTATTTAAAATATCTTGCAAGGACCTGTGCCAGCTGATATCTGCCTCTTTCATTGTAATGAACGAGATCCGCGTTTAAGAAAAGGAGAGTCTGCTCCTGCGTAAAACCGAAATCATCGGTAAGGCTTAAAAGCTCACATCCGTACTCTTCGGAAACCTGCGCAGCAATGTCTCTGTAGGTCTGAAGAGGCGCAGAATCGGGCTCTATGGCCATTCCGCCGTTATTGTACATGCTGATGTATCCTGCGGAGAGGATAAGGATGCGGGCACTCGGATATGCATCTTTAAGTCCCTTTATTATCTCCGTCATTGAGCTGTAATAATCTTCAGCCGTGACTCCTCCGAAATAATCGTTCAGACCGTATTCTACGATAAATACGGTGTTTTCACCTTTTCCCTCGGGCAGCTTTGTACCGGCCAGTCTGAAGGAATTGTAGCTGTCAAAGTGAGTGTAGTATTTGTCTATCTCCGAAACGCTTTCTTTTCCGATAAGGTAATTAAATGCATGGGAGAGAGGATTGGAGGGATCTGTTACATCCGCTGCGCTCATTCCGCCCTCGCCCAGGTTATAGACCGTGGCACCCGTCATTTCCTCAAAGAATGAACATACGCCGGTTTCGTCCCTGAAATTTCCGAAGATGGAATCGCCTACAAATACCACGTTTGTTCCGGAAAGGCCTGCGTAAGTCTGCAGGGTTTCTTCATATTTTGAAGACATGTCGATGACCGAATCCATAAGATCGTTTACGCTTCCCTGGACGAGAAGGTGTGACAGATCGTAGGTTGAAATATCGGTTGCGATCAGGTTGTTATATGTGCGGTCCAAAAGCACGTCCTCGGATCCGCTTTCCCTTAAACAGTTCGAATAAAGTACCCACTCTTCGAGAGAATGGTAGTAAACGTGAATATTGGGGCATTCCGCAAATTTTCTTACGAGCATTATGTAGGAAAGCCTTGCTTCCTTGAGAGTTTCGGGATCGTAGGAATTCCATTTTGTTGCACTGTCTGCGGGGAGCATTACCGCAAAGACGCTGGCGGGGTGAGTGCCCGCAAGGTTACAAAGGAAATCCAGATTCTGCGTGAACGTATCTTTGTTGCTGCAGGACTGGAGGAATGCCTTGTAGGGATCTATGCCCAGTATCAGATATGAGGGGAATTCGTCATCCGGAACGTCTGAAAGCACCGCAGTGACATATTTTCCGTATTTTCTGAAAGAGGGGATGGTGTAAGGGGACATGAAGGAATCGTAAGCGTAATATCTGGTGAACAGATCGTCGCTTACGTTGGATTCATACATATAGGCGATAAAATCCTGGAATTCGCCTTCCACATCCGTATCGTAAAGAATGCCCCTGCCTATGTGCGATACGGGGTAATATTTACGGGGAACGCCCGAGGGAGCTCCTTTATCGGGGATGATAACGAAGATCCAAAAGGCTATTCCGAGTACCGACAGTAAAGCTGCCGACAGAAGGGCTGTCAAAGTGCCTTTTACGGGGTGTTTTTTAAAGCTTTCCGCCGCTTTTTTTATTATCCCCGGTTTACTGCATATTCTTTTGTTTTCTGATGTTTTTTTCATATCTTACTATGGTATAATATCACTGATTGTGCATATATTTACAGTATTTTGTTGTATGGAGTGAAAATGGATAAGATAGCAGTTCTGATACCTTGTTATAACGAAGCACAGACCATAGCCAAAGTTATCGGCGATGTTAAGAATGTATTGCCCGAGGCGGTGATATATGTTTATAACAATAATTCCACCGACGACACCGAAAAGATAGCAATAGAGTGCGGTGCGGTGGTCAGAAACGAATATAAGCAGGGCAAGGGAAACGTAATCAGGAGAATGTTCAGGGAGATCGATGCCGAGTGCTATCTGATGATAGACGGAGACGATACATATCCCCTTGAGAGCGCTCCCGAGATGGTCAGGCTGGTTCTTGAGAGAAATTCCGATATGGTAGTCGGAGACAGACTCTCATCCACTTATTTTACCGAAAACAAGCGTCCCTTCCACAATTTCGGAAATTCCCTCATGAGATGGGGCATCAATTCTCTTTTCAGAGCGGATATCAGAGACATTATGACCGGTTACAGGGCAATGTCCTATGATTTCGTAAAGACTTTCCCCGTATTTTCCAAGGGATTCGAGATTGAGACCGAGATGACCATTCATGCGGTCAATTATGATCTTCAGGTGGACAATGTTGTTGTCGAATACAGAGACAGACCTCAGGGAAGCGAAAGCAAGTTAAATACTCTTCCCGACGGATTTAAAGTAATTCGTAAGATGATGTCTCTTTACAGAAATTACAGACCCATGGAATTTTTCGGACTTATCGCAACTCTTCTTATGCTGGTGAGCCTGATATTCATGGTTCCCATCATCAGTGATTATGCTACCACCGGACTTGTTCCCAGATTCCCCACTCTTATCACATGCGGTTTTGTGTTTATGGCGGGCCTTCTGGCACTCTTTACCGGAATGATCTTAAAGGTGGTTGATTCCAAGGACCGTAAGGATTTCGAATACAGACTTACACGTATTCACGACAGACTTGTAAGCTCCGGAAAGGAAAAGTAATTTAAGGCTGACGGATATGAAAAAAGTAAGCTTTATAATTCCCTGCTACCGCTCGGAAAAAACACTGGGCACCGTGGTGAACGAGATCAGGACCACCATGGATAAAATGGCAGACAGATATGATTATGATATTTTTCTCGTAAACGATTCATCACCCGACGGAACCGCAGGAGTGATCGAACAGCTCTGCAGAGAAGACGCACGTATCAGAGGAATTTCTTTTGCGAGGAATTTCGGACAGCATGCGGCTCTTATGGCAGGCTTCAGATACTCCGACGGTGATATCTGCGTAGCTCTCGACGATGACGGACAGACTCCCGCAGATCAGGTGGACAGACTCCTTGATGCAATAGAAAACGGAGCCGATGCGGTTTATGCAAAGTACGATCACAAGAAGCACTCGGGATTCAGGAATTTCGGAAGCAGAGTCAATGACATGATGCTCCGCATAATGCTTTCCAAACCCAAGGAGCTTTTTGTTTCCAGTTATTTTGCGGTTAAGCGTTTTGTCGTGGAAGACATGATCAGATATGAGAATTCATATCCTTACGTTATCGGTCTTGTTCTTCGCAGCACCAAATCAATCGTAAATGTGGATATCGATCACAGAGACCGTATGGAGGGTGCCAGCGGATATACGCTGAAGAAACTTCTGGGACTGTGGTTTAACGGTTTTACCGCTTTTTCCGTAAAGCCTCTTCGCATCGCGACCTTCATCGGCGGATTTTCCGCGGTTGTCGGTCTTCTGTACGGACTTTACGTTATCATCAGGAGACTTCTTTTCCCCATTCCCGCAGAGGCAATGGGCTTTGCCGCACTGATGAGCGCAATCGTCTTTTTCGGCGGAATGATTCTTTTGATGCTTGGACTTATCGGCGAATACATAGGCAGGATCTATATCAGCATGAACAATTCTCCTCAGTATGTAATCCGCGACAGATGGAATCTTGATAAATGAAGACAAAGAATATAAAACTTTCCGGGTTCATATGTATAGCGGTTCTGGGATTGCTTCCCGTTCTCAGCGTACTTCTGAGAAATATTGTTTCTCCCGCACCCGTATCCCTTATAACAAGCCAGTGGAATGACGAACTGTTTTATTTTAAACAGGTTGAGGCGATAATCGATTACGGTTATCCCAGGGGTTATTACGGCTTTAACGAAAGCAAGGCACTTTCCTTGAGCTTTGCGGCATGGAGTCCCGTTCTGGTATGGCCCTGGGTAATTTTCGGATTCATATTCGGCTGGACACAGAAAACAGTCTTTATCTATAACCTGATCATTTATGTCATTGCCATGGTCTCTTTCGGTGCACTGGTTAAGCCGAATGCAAAACAGACTGCGGTGATCTCGGTCTGGTTTCTTTCTTTTTTCCTGAATGCAAGATATATATATTCAAGCATGCCCGAGGTCATATGCTTCTCGCATCTGATCATCTTCTGGGCACTGATGATCTCGTATCTGAGAGGCGGCAAGAAAACGGAGCTGGGCGGAGCGATAATACTCGCCGTGCTCATGACGTTTATGAGGCCTTATCTGATCCTGTTCCTTGCCTTTGCACTTGTCGTCATGATAGTGACCGCAAAGAAGGAAAGGAAGATCATTGATGTAACTCTTGCCGTAGCGACTTTCGGATTTACGGCTTTCGTCTATTATCTTCTCAACCATTTCCTGTCCGCGGAATACCTGATGCCTTTTTTCTATACGGATTTCATCACCACGTTTTTCACCGACGGATTCGGAGCGGGTGTTCATCATCTGTTCGGAACGCTTTATTACAAGGGCAGGGATTTCCTGGGATTTATGAAGGCGGCCTTTGTATCCGATTCCGCGCCGGGAATTTTCTTCTGGATCTTTGTGATCATGATGGTTCTTCAGCTGATAATGTCCGTCATGGATATTAAGAAGCTGATGCCGGCAAAGGCTAAGAAGGAAAAGAAGGACGAGGCTGAAGAAGCTGTAAAGACGGAAGAAACCGTCAAGACCGAAGAGGCTGAGAAGTCCGAAGAGACATGGAAGCACGAAACCGTCGAAGCGGAAGTTCCCACGGAAAAGCCTTCGAACAGCGAGTTCATCTCGGGACTGTACATGCTCTTTGCGGATTTTGCATTCCTGATGGCAATACTTCTTATGTATAAGCTCACCGAGGGAAGCAAGCACCTGCTTACTTTTATCATGGCCGGTGTCCTCGTAATGATACTCGATAAGAAAAAAGGCCTGATCTGCGGCCTTATTATGAGCGCCGTGGTTATATGGTTCGGAGCATTCCACTGTGTCGGCAATGATTATGATTTCGGTATTCCAGTAAAGACCGCAATGAGCGAAGCCGACTACATGTATTGGGAGAACGCATTCAGAGAAGGTATCGTACTGGATCTTTCCGATGTTCCTTCATACAAAAATGCCATCATCTGGGAATTCAGGGATGAAGTGGACGGTTCTTACGTTACCACCGAATGGCAGATGCTCTACGCACTTCCTTCCGGAACCGGAATAAGCTGTTGCATGGATATCTATGGCGGAAGCAGTTATACCGAAAGAAATTTCTATAAAATAAGATGCAGATATATCGCAGTCCCTTCCGGCGGCAGAGTTGATGAAATGTGCCGCGAAGCCGGTTACGAACAGATCGGCAGGGACGATAATCTTGTGGTATATGCAAGATACTGATCTTCCCGGATAGATCAATACAGGTAAATTTTATATGAGCTTTGTTCATCTCCATACGCATACCCAGTATTCGCTCCTTGACGGATGCAACCGTATCAAGGATTACGTGGCACGGGTTAAGGAGCTTGGAATGAACTCCGCAGCAATAACCGATCACGGCGTAATGTACGGCGTGATCGATTTTTATGATGAATGCAGAAAGCAGGGGATCAAGCCCATCATAGGATGTGAGGTTTATGTATCTCCCGGCTCAAGATTCGACAAGACCACCCGCGACGACAGATATTATCATCTGATCCTTTTATGTGAAAATAATAAGGGATATCAGAATCTTCTCAAACTCGTAAGCCTCGGTTTTACCGAAGGCTTCTACTACAAACCCAGGGTAGATAAAGAACTTCTCAGGAAATATCATGAAGGTCTCATCGCATCAAGTGCATGCTTAAACGGTGAGATTGCATCACTTATCACACATGGTCTCAGGAAAGAGGCTTTTGAAGCCGCGCTCGAATACAAAGACATATTCGGGGACGGATACTTTTTCTTAGAGCTTCAGGATCACGGACTTCCGGAGCAGACTCTTGTAAATACGGAGCTGTTATCTATTTCAAAGTCCGCAAACATTCCCCTTATCTGTACCAATGACTGTCACTATACGTACGCGGAAGATACCGAGGTCCATGATGCGCTTCTTTGTCTTCAGACGGGCAGCAGGCTTATGGATGAAGACAGGATGCGTTACGTGCCGGGACAGTTTTACGTGCGCTCGGAAGAGGAGATGCGTTCTCTTTTCAGATACGCACCCGAAGCACTTGAAAATACTCAGAAAATTGCGGACCGCTGCAATGTGACAATTGAATTCGGCATAACCAGGCTCCCGGATTACAAGGTGCCGGACGGCTATGACAACGAAAGCTACTTAAGGCATCTGTGTGAAGAAGGACTTAAGAAACGTTACGGCGATAAGGTTAATACCCTTAGGGATTCTTCCGGAAGAAGTCTCAAGGAAAAGATTGATTACGAGCTCGGCGTCATAAGGGACATGGGCTTTTCGTCTTATTTTCTCATCGTCTGGGATTTTATCAATTATGCCAAAACCCATGACATCAGCGTGGGACCCGGAAGAGGAAGTGCCGCGGGAAGCATAGTTTCATACTGCCTTGAGATAACGGAGATCGATCCCGTCAAATACGATCTTGTTTTCGAAAGATTCTTAAATCCCGACAGAATATCCATGCCCGATATAGACGTTGATTTTCCTCCCGATAAGAGACAGGAGATGTTTGAATATGTCTCTCATAAATACGGAGTAAGAAACGTCGTTCAGATAGTAACCTTCGGAACACTTGCGGCAAGAGGAGTTGTAAGGGATGTTGCGAGGGTGATGGATCTTCCTTACTCTTTCGGTTCGAATATTTCAAATATGATCCCCAGGGAAAACGGTGTAACTCTCGATGAAGCTCTGGAAGACGTTAAGGAATTAAAGGCCGAGTATGAAAATGATCCGGATGTCAGAAAAGTCATCGATATGGCCAGGAAACTGGAGGGGCTGCCCAGGCATTCTTCGACTCACGCCGCCGCGGTTGTAATATGTGCGGATGAAGCGGATAACTTTGTTCCTTTGTCGCTGGGAACCGAAGATAATATCCAGTCGCAATATACCAAGGAACCCCTTGAAAAACTGGGACTTCTTAAGATGGATTTCCTGGGACTCAGAAACCTGAAAGTCATTGACGATACTCTGTCCGCGGTCAAAGAACGCACCGGAGAGGTGATTGATTTTTCGAAGATGGAATTTGATGACAGGAAGGTTTTCGAATCTCTCTGGGAAGGAAATACTGACGGTGTATTCCAGCTTGAATCCCGCGGAATGCGCCTGTTTATGAGAGCGTTAAAGCCGGAGAATCTTGACGATGTCATCGCGGGCATCGCGCTTTTCAGACCCGGCCCCATGAATTCCATAGATGATTACATCAGAGGAAAAGAAGACAAATCCACCATCAGATATATGTGTCCCGAACTGGAGCCCATACTGTCATCCACAAACGGATGCATTGTTTATCAGGAACAGGTAATGCAGATTGTAAGGGCTCTTGCCGGTTATTCCGTGGGCAGGAGTGATATAGTGCGCGCGGCCATGACTAAGAAGAAAGCATCTCTCATGGAATACGAGCGTGATATTTTCATAAACGGAAATGCACGTGAGATAGAAGAAGAAAGGGCAAAGGGAACTCCCGAGGATAAACTCCCTCTGCCTGTTCCCGGCTGTATCGCAAACGGTATCAAAAAAGAAATCGCAGAGAAGATCTATGCTGCCCTTATGGAGTTTGCAAGCTACGGTTTCAACAAGTCTCACGCTGTATGCTACGCATATCTTGCGTATGAGACGGCTTACCTAAAATATCATTATCCTCTGGAGTTTATGGCATCACTCATGAATTCGGAGATTGGAAATCCCGGCAAACTCTCAGGCTATATATCCGCCGCAAGGGCTTTGGGAATCAAGATCCTACCGCCTGACATCAATAAGAGCGGTGTACTCTTTTGCCCGGAAGGGCAGAGTATAAGGTATCCTTTGAGTGCCATAAAAGGCATCGGATATCCGGTTGTTGCCGCAATCGAAGGCTTCAGAGCCAAGGAAGGCGATTTCAGAAATTACCGCGATTTCCTGAAGCGTGTGTCCGGAACACAGGTTGGAACAAGAGCTGTGGATGCACTTATAAGATCCGGTGCGCTTTCAGGGATCGCACCAAACAGAAAGCAATGCCTCGAAACTTTCGAAAGGATCATGGAATCGTTCATCGATTCCAAAAGAGGCCAGATTGAAGGTCAGCTGTCTCTTTTCGATCTTCCCGAGGCGGGCACGGATTCGTCTGATGATGACGGAAAAGACGCTCCCGGTATGGGTGATCTTCCGGATATTCCGGATTATGATTCCGAGACGAAGCTTGCTCTGGAAAAGGAAGTGCTTGGAATATACGTAAGCGGTCATCCTCTCGATGACTGGCTTCCTCTTATAAAAAAATACATTACCGCCGATTCTTCGGATCTTGCTTCAGGTGCCGATGATGAAGAAAACGCAGCGGAGGGTGAACCTGAAAAGAGTATCAAAAACGGAGATTATGTGACCGTTTGCGGAATCGCAAGAAATGTAACCCAGAGGACTACGAAAAACGGAGATCTGATGGCTACCTTCAGACTTGAGGACCTTACCGGCGAGATAGATGCGGTGGCATTTCCCAAGACCTACGAGAAGGCGGGTTCTTTTATCAGAGAAGACGAAAAGCTTTTTGTCCGGGGAAGGTATGATGATACCGATGACCGCGGCGCGAAGGTTATAGCCATGGACATAGTTACTTTTGAGGCGGCATCGGATCCCGGGTTTAAAGGCTTCGGAAGAAGGGGAGGACAGGCGAATCGCCGGCCCGCTCCCAAGCCTCTGCCCACTCCCGTAAAAAAGACCGCTCCCACGGCAACCGAAGGCTCGATACCGGCCCATGGACTGTTCGTCAGATTTTCCGACAAAAAGGCATTTGAGGGAGGCCTTTCGCTTCTGGAAGAAGCGCTTAAAACCTATCCCGGAGAGGATAAATGCGTCGTATTCATACAGGCGGAAAAGCAGCTTAAAGTCCTGGACCTTTCCGCATGCATCTCGGATGATCTGCTGGGCAGCCTGTATGTCATGTTCGGAAGGGACAATATTGCCGTAAAATAAGCCCGCTTAATCGTTTAATATTACTTTGATTAGAATCCATGCGTATGATAAAATAATACGGTACGTTCAGGAGGAAATATTATGCTCAATAATAAAACAATCCTTATAACCGGAGGAACAGGTTCTTTCGGACATCATTTCGTGGATTATGTCCTGGCTAATTACAAGCCCAAGAAGCTTATCATATACAGCCGTGACGAGTTCAAGCAGTTCAACATGCAGAACAGATATAAGGAGAATTCCGACGTTCTCAGATTTTTCATCGGAGACGTAAGAGACGGAGGACGCCTTCGCATGGCTATGAAGGGTGTTGACTACGTTATTCATGCAGCCGCTCTCAAGCAGGTTCCCGCATGTGAGTACAACCCCAACGAAGCAATCCTCACCAATATTAATGGTGCTATGAATGTCATCAACGCATCACTTGAAGCGGGCGTTAAAAAGGTAGTTGCTCTTTCCACAGATAAGGCCGTAAATCCCATTAACCTTTACGGCGGAACAAAGCTTGTTTCCGACAAGCTCTTCTGTGCGGCAAACGCATACAGCGGAGAGGGCGGAACCGTTTTTTCCGTAGTGCGTTACGGAAATGTTGCGGGAAGCCGCGGATCCGTCATTCCTTTTTTCCAGAACATCATAGATAACGGCGGAAAGGAACTTCCCATCACCGATTTCCGTATGACCAGATTCTGGATAAGCCTTGAGCAGGGTGTTGAGCTGGTTATCAAAGCCCTTGAAGAGTCTTCGGGCGGAGAGACCTTTATCTCCAAGATCCCCAGCTTCAAGATCACCGATCTTGCGGAGGCAATGCTTCCCGGATGCGAGAAAAAAGAAGTCGGAATACGTGAGGGCGAGAAGCTTCACGAGATCATGATCACCAGAGAGGATTCGCTTCATACATACGAGTATGAGAAGCACTACATCATCTATCCTCACTACAACTGGTGGAGAGACAGGGACATCGTTCCCGGCGGAAAGCTTGTTGCTCCCGAGTTTGAATACAGTTCGGGAACCAATACCGAGTGGCTCAGCGTAGAACAGCTCAGGGAAAAGCTTCTTACCGACCTTGACGAGCATTGAGTAATTTTTGCTATTTTTTCATTGATTTAGAGCAAAAAACTATTTAAAATATTGTTTTGGAAAAAATTAGTGGGGTTATTGCAATCACCCGGAGGCATATATGGCTAAGGAAGTAAAAACAATCGGTGTACTTACAAGCGGCGGTGACGCACCCGGAATGAACGCTGCAATCAGAAGCGTTGTCCGTGTCGCACTTGCAAGAGGGCTTAAAGTAAAGGGAATCAGAAGAGGTTATCAGGGTCTTCTTAATGAAGATATCTTTGATATGAACTCTCATGATGTTTCCGATATTATTCAGAAGGGCGGTACCATTCTCGGAACCGCAAGATGTCTCGAGTTTAAGACTCACGAGGGACAGCAGATGGGAGCCGATATCTGCCGCAAGCACGGGATCGACGGTATGGTAGTCATCGGAGGAGACGGTTCCTACAGAGGAGCGCAGGCTCTTTCAAGACTTGGTATTAATACAATCGGACTTCCCGGAACCATCGACCTTGATATTGCATGCACCGATTACACCATCGGATTTGATACCGCGGTAAATACCGCAATGCAGGCTATCGATAAGGTTAAGGATACTTCATCATCTCACGAGAGATGTTCCATCATCGAGGTTATGGGACGTAATGCAGGATTCATCGCTCTCTGGTGCGGAATCGCAAACGGAGCCGAGGACATCCTTCTTCCCGAGAAATACGACTTCGATGAGCAGAAGATAATCAACAACATTATCCTCAGCCGTAAGAAGGGCAAGAGCCATCACCTTATCATCAACGCAGAGGGAATCGGACATTCCGCATCAATGGCAAGACGTATCGAAGCCGCTACCGGAATCGAGACCAGAGCCACTATCCTCGGCTACATGCAGAGAGGCGGATCACCCACTGCGAAGGACAGATATTACGCATCCATCATGGGTGCAAGAGCCGTTGATATTCTCATTGCCGGCAAGACCAACAGAGTAGTCGGATACAGAGACGGCAAGTTCATGGATGTCGATATCGAGGAAGGTCTTGCAATGACCAAGAGCATCGATGAGTATGAATACGAAGTATCAAGACTTCTTTAATCATTTCTGAAAGATATGATAAGGGAATGACTTATGTCATTCCCTTTTGTATAATCTAAAGTGAGCGCTGAGCTTAGAAGCGTCATTTTTTAAGGGAGAAATATTATGACTATCGGTTTTATCGGACTCGGAAACATGGGCGGAGCCATCATCGGGGGAATCATTAAGAGCGGACTTTTTGCATCTTCCGACATCTACGGATTTGATAAGTCCAAAGAGATGGCTGAAACCGTAAAAGAAAAATACGGTATCAATATCTGCAAGGATAATGTGGAGCTTTCCAAGAAGGTTGATATTATTGTTCTTGCCGTTAAGCCTGTTTTTGCACAGGATGTTATCAGAGAGATTGCAAAGTCCACACCCGAGCAGACTCTTATCATCAGCATCATGGCCGGTAAGACCATTGAATTCATAGAGAAGGCTTTCGGCTCGAACAAAGCCAAGATCATCCGTACCATGCCCAATACTCCCGCTCTTGTGGGAGAGGGATGCACCGCCATCAGCCCCAATGCCAACGTTTCCGAAGATGAGACCGATCTTGCACTTAAGATCATGAGATCCTTCGGAAAAGCTTCGGTTGTTCCCGAGAGACTTATGGATGCTGTATGCGGACTCAGCGGATCTTCACCCGCGTTCGTCTTCATGTTTATGGAGGCTCTTGCTGACGGCGCCGTTCAGTGCGGAATGCCCAGACAGCAGGCGTATCTATTCGCAGCTCAGACCGTTATGGGAAGCGCAAAGCTTATGCTTGAGACCGGCCGTCACCCCGGAGATCTGAAGGACATGGTTTCATCACCCGGCGGAACCACCATCGAAGGCGTTAAGACTCTTGAGGAAAAAGGCTTCAGAGGAGCCGTTATCGATGCGGTAGTCGCAGCCTGTGAGAAATCGGGAAAGCTTTGATATGCAGTTTATATCATCAACATCCAATGACAAAATAAAACGAACGGCCCTTTATTCGCAAAAAGCTTCCGCCAGAAAAGAAGACGGAGTATTCATTGCGGAGGGAACCAAGCTCGTAATTGAATCTCCCGGTGAAATGGTCCGGGAGATTTTCATATCGGAGAGCTGCCTTGCGGAACTTGAATCCCAAAAGGGAGACCTGCATGATAAGTTTAAAGCTCTTGCCGCAGATCTTCCCGAAGATGCACTTATCAAGGTTTCGGATCATGTCTTCGAGAAGATATCGAGTCAGAAATCACCCCAGGGAATGCTGGCGGTCATCAGGACTCTTTCATATAAGAAGGAAGACATTACGAAGGGCAATGCGCTGATCCTTATTTTGGAAGATATCCAGGATCCAGGAAATGTGGGGACCATCTTCAGAACTGCTGAGGCAGCAGGCGTAACCGGCATTCTCCTGTCCGAGGGCTGTGCCGATCCTTTAAGCCCCAAGGTCGTAAGGTCATCCATGGGCGCGATTTTCAGAATGCCATTTGTCATCACTCCGGACCTTCCGGGAGAAGTCGAGGCTCTGGAAAAAGAAGGAATAGCATGCTACGCCGCAAGACTTGATGCGGCATCGGAATATGACAAATGTAACCTGACCGCACCTTCGGCTCTTCTTATAGGAAACGAAGGCAACGGATTGTCACGGGAAGTTACCGCCGCGGCATCAAAGGGAATCTTCATCCCCATGTCCGGCAAAACAGAGAGTTTAAACGCGGCAGTTTCCGCGTCGATCCTTTCATATGAAGCCGCAAGGCAGAGGAGGAACGTATGACAAAAGAAGACAAACAGCTTCTCGAAATGGCGCAGGTATTCCACATGCCCAAATTCAGAATCTTCAAATACATCATCCTCCCCGCATTGTTCAGAAAGAAATAATCGGGGACAGTTCCTGTGTTCCTGGGTCCTGCCGCGACGCATAACTGTCTCGCTTTTCGGTGCCAGGCGGAAATGCTTCACCAAGCACGTTTTAACTCATGACGCGAGGCCACTCACTCCGTTCGGGCCGGGCGGCCGCATTTTTTCGCTGCACCGAAGTCTCGACAGCTTATGCATTCGCGTCACCCGCGGAACGCAGGAACTGTCACACAAGATTGACTGAGGATTAATTATGACTATAGAAGTTGAAAATGTATCTTATACATCTGAAGGAAAAGAAGTTCTGAAGGATATCTCCTGGGAGATATCTTCGGATGACATCTGGCTGCTTTCGGGTCCGGAGGGAAGCGGAAAGACCGCTCTGATCTCCATTATCATAGGAACTCTCAAGCCCACATCCGGAAGAGTAAGGCTCCTGGGTGATTATAAGTATGACAGGGTCAACGCGGGAGTAGTTTTCCAGGAAGACAGACTTTTTGACAAAATGTCAGCAGCTGAAAACGTAGCAATAGTGCGGCCTGAGACCTCCGCAGAAGTTGCAGCCGAGGAACTTGTAAAGCTGATGCCGCAGCCTTTCGTTTCCGGTCCGGTATGCGGATTGCCCCCAATGTTCAGGAGAGTCACCGCCATTGTCAGGGCGGTTTCGGTTCCTTCCGACATTCTGATATTGGATGAGCCCTTCAGGGATATGGACGATATGATGACCAAACAGGTATTTTCATACATAAAAGAAGTGGCGGGCCACAAAGGAATCATCATCGCACAGCGTGATCAGGGACCTCTTCCCGCGCTCCGCAATCTCAAGTTGACATAAATTAAGTGTTTTGATATCATACATGCGCTGTAACAATTCTGTAACAATTGCATGTATGAAGAATAATATTTCTTTGAAAATCTTATCAGGTATGACTGCGGGACTTGTGGTCCTCATGTCTCCCTTTTCCGGACTTACCGTAAGTGCGGGCCCTCTTGATGATGCAAGAGGCGGTGCTTCGGAAGTCCTTAATTCTTCCAACGCAGCCGAAATCATAGACAATACCGCAGCCGAGCTTCAGATTGTTTTTTCCGAGGAAATAGAAAACGACGATCTGGTTATGGTTGATATACGTAACTATGTAAATGTCAGAAGCGAGGCAACTGTCGATTCCGAGAAGATGGGAGTAATGTACAAAGACTGCGGCGGTGTTCTTCTCGAAGAAGGAGAAGAGTGGTCACTGCTTAAATCCGGTGAGCTTATCGGATGGGTTGAGAACGAGTATCTTCTTTTCGGCGAAGACGCCAAAGAACTGGCTGCCGATGTCGGAATGACCTTTGCTGTGGTTAATACCGCTTCTCTCAGGGTTCATACCGAAGGATCTCTCGACAGTGACGTTCTTACCATTGTTCCCAAGAACGAGATCCTTGAGGTTGTTGACCAGTCCACCCCCGGATGGGTATATGTGGACTACGGTGATATCGACGGATATGTTGCCGCCGAGTACGTGGATATTTCTTTTGAAGTGGATGCCGGCGAGACCATGGCCCAGATAAGGGCAAGGGAAGCTGCCGAAGCGGAAGCAAGACGCCATCAGAATTACGGCGAGTACATGACAGGAGCCGACGATATGCTTCTTCTTGCAGCGCTCATTCAGTGCGAAGCGGGCGGAGAGCCTTATGAAGGACAGGTTGCCGTCGGTGCGGTCGTTATGAACAGAGTAAGATCCGCAGCATATCCCAACACCATCCACGGTGTTATCTATGCTTCCGGACAGTTCACTCCCGCAATGAGCGGAAGAGTAAATCAGGTTTACAATTCCGGAAACATCAAACAGAGCTGTATCCTGGCTGCACAGGAAGCCCTCAGCGGTGTATCGAACGTAGGCGATTTCACACACTTCAGGACCAACAACGGAGCCCATACCGGAATCGCCATCGGACATCATATTTTCTATTGATCTTAACTTACTAAAAGCCCCCGTAATCGGGGGCTTTTTTCGCATTATAGTAGTGTTTTCCAATCCTGAAATATGGTATTATAGAGGCTCAGGAGGTTAAAGAGATTATGGAGCAATTTGTTTTTTGGCTTATAGTCCTTGCAATCTGTGCTGTCGTTGAGCTTATTACCATGGGTCTCACCAGCGTCTGGTTTGCGGGTGGTGCTTTGGTAGCGGCATGTATTTCGCTTGTGTGCCCCTTTTTCTGGGTCCAGGTCATTGCTTTCATTGTCGTGAGCGTATTGCTCTTGATCTTTACCAAGCCCATTGCGGTTAAGTTTTTCAACAAGGGACGTATCAAGACCAACGCGGAAAGTCTTATCGGACAGAGAGCCATTGTTGTATCCGAGATAGATAACCTCAAGGGAATCGGAGAGGTTACCGTATCCGGTCTCGACTGGAGTGCCAGAACCGAGGAGGACGGACTTGTTATCCCTGAGAAGGCTGTTGTTGTCATCAAGAGGATCGAAGGCGTTAAGCTGATTGTCGAGCTTGATGAATCACTCAAAGGTCTTGTTAAACTGGAAAAATCCGATGTTCTCTTAAGCCCCGAGCATATAGAAGAACAGGATGATTGATTATAAAAAAGGAGATAAGTTATGGTAGGTGGATTAATAGCTGTATTGATTCTTTTTCTTGTAGTTTTTGTAAGCTGCGTAAAGGTCGTTCCTCAGGCAAACGCATATATCGTTGAAAGACTCGGTGCATACCAGTCAACATGGCCCGTAGGTCTTCACATGAAGCTGCCTTTCTTCGATCGTATCGCACGCAGAGTAAACCTCAAGGAACAGGTTGCGGATTTCCCTCCTCAGCCCGTTATTACCAAAGATAACGTTACCATGCGTATCGATACCGTTGTCTTCTATCAGATCACCGATCCCAAACTTTATGCATACGGTGTTGAGAATCCCATGAGCGCTATCGAGAACCTCACCGCGACAACCCTTCGTAACATCATCGGTGACCTTGAACTCGATGAAACCCTTACTTCCCGTGAGACCATCAACACCAAGATGAGATCCACTCTTGACGTTGCTACCGATCCCTGGGGAATCAAGGTTAACCGTGTAGAACTTAAGAACATTATTCCTCCTGCAGAGATCCAGAATGCGATGGAGAAGCAGATGAAGGCAGAGCGTGAGAGACGTGAAGCCGTTACCAGAGCAGAGGGTGATAAGAAAGCAAGAATCCTCGAGGCAGAAGGTAATAAGGAATCCGCAATTCTTAACGCAGAAGCAGAGAAACAGGCAATGATCCTTCATGCTGACGCTCACAAGCAGAAGATGATCCTTGAAGCGGAAGGTCAGGCAGCAGCTATCCTTAAGGTTCAGCAGGCTAAGGCCGACGGTATCACTCTTCTTAAGGAGGCGGGTGCTGACGAAGCAGTTCTTAAGATCAAGAGCCTCGAAGCATTTGAGAAGGTTGCAGACGGACAGGCTACCACCATCCTTCTTCCTTCGGATCTTTCCGGAATCGCAAGTATGGGTGTTGCACTTGAAGAAGGCATCAAGACCGCCAAGACTGCAAAGTCCGGTACACCTAAGGTCGGAGAGTGCGTGGCTCCTCATGACGGATACGAGGATTGCCCTCAGTAAGGAATATATAAAATGGTTAATTTAAAAGGCAGAGACCTGCTCAAGATGGCAGATCTTACAACAGAGGAAGTTTTCTATCTCCTGGATCTTGCAGCAGATCTTAAAGAGAAAAAAAAGAACGGAATATCCGTTGCCGATCATCATACCGGCAAGAACATCGCGCTGATCTTCGAAAAGACCAGTACCAGAACAAGATGCTCTTTTGAAGTTGCCGCACATGATCTCGGAATGCATGTAACATACCTGGATCCCGCAGGTTCACAGATCGGATGGAAAGAGTCCATCGCCGATACCGCAAGAGTTCTTGCGGGAATGTTCGACGGAATCGAGTACAGAGGATTTGAGCAGAGCATAGTTGAAGAGCTTGCATATTATTCCAAGGTTCCTGTATGGAACGGACTTACCAACGAGTCCCATCCCACACAGATGCTTGCGGATCTCCTTACCATCAGGGAGCATTTCGGACATCTCGAGGGACTGACTCTTTGCTACATGGGTGATGCAAGACTTAACACGGGAAATTCACTTATGGTCGCTTGCGCACTTACCGGAATGAACTGCGTGATCTGTGCTCCCAAGAAATATCAGCCTGCCGATGAATATATTCAGAAGGCGAGAGATATCGCCAAGGACACAGGATCCGAGATAGTCATCACCGACGTTCCTCAGACCGCATCAATGGGTGCCGATATCATCTATACCGATGTATGGGTATCTCTCGGAGAGCCCGAAGATGTATGGAAGGAAAGAATTGCTGATTTGTCTGCATACCGTGTTGACAAGGCTGTAATGGATAACGCCGGAACCGATGCAATCTTTATGCATTGCCTTCCTTCTTTCCATGATCTCGGAACCAAGATTGGCAGAGAGATTGCCGACAAATACGGTCTTAACGAGATGGAAGTTACGGATGAGGTTTTCGAGTCCGCCAATTCCCTGGTATTCGTTGAAGCCGAGAACAGGATGCATACAATCAAAGCAATAATGGATGCCACTCTGTAATAAATGAAAGCTAAGATATTGGAGCTCCTGCGCCGGAATGGTGATTACGTATCCGGCCAGGAGCTTTGTAAAATTTTAAACGTATCCCGCACTGCCGTATGGAAATCCATAAGGTCTCTGGAAAATGAAGGCTATCATATAGAGGCGGTCAGGAATAAAGGCTACAGACTGATCGAAGATGCCGGAGAAGTATCTGCGAAAGAGACGCCTGACATTTACTCCGCACACGAGATCAAGAGCCGTCTGGAAGATATTTCCGGAGTGAGGGATGTTCTCTTTTTCGATACCATCGATTCTACCAATTCGGAATGCGCAAGGCGTGCCGAAGCGGGTGAAGAGGGTGGGCTTCTTGTGGTGAGCGAAGATCAGACTCTCGGCAGGGGAAGGCGCGGACGCACCTGGCAGTCGCCTCACGGAGTGAATGTTTATTTCTCACTGATGATAAGACCGGATATCAGTCCCGGATGCGCCCCCATGCTTACTCTTCTCATGGCACTTGCTGTCTGCATGGGCATGGAGAAGATACACGACGGTGCGGTAAGAAAGGCGCCGGGCAGGAAGGGAAGCAGGAGACATACTCCCGATTCTCCCCTTATCAAATGGCCCAATGATATCGTGATCTCCGGCCGTAAATGCTGCGGCATGCTGACCGAGATGAGCAGCGAAGAAGATTACATCAGGCATGTGGTTATCGGTGTCGGTATCAATGTAAGGCATCAGGACTTTGCACCCGATATCAGAGATACAGCGATATCACTCGACGATGCCTGGGATATGAAGGTTAAGAGAAGCATTCTTATCGCCGGGATCATGAATGAATTCGGACCTCTCTACGAAGAGTTTAAAAAAGAATGCAATCTCGGATTTGTCAGAGCGCTTTACCTGGACAGGCTCGTTAATGCGGGCAGGAAAGTAAAGGTGCTCAGCCCCTCGGGTGACTATGAAGCCGTTGCCCGCGGGATCAATGAAAGCGGAGAGCTTCTGGTAGAAACGGAAGATGGGAATATTCACAAGATCAATTCCGGAGAAGTGTCCGTAAGAGGAGTGTACGGTTATGTCTGATCAGACCAAGGATTATAAAGTAGTAAACGAAGACGAAGGAATGGCTGACGGCCGCATGGTTTTGTGCGCAGCCAATTCCTATGACAGGAAATATTATTTCAATCAGAAATTCGCAAATCTTCCCAGATCGATTCAGGATGACATTCATGTCATATCTGTTCTTTTCACCGAAGACTGCGGCGGTATCTTTATGATCGCATTCGATCCCGACGGTGAGGTGGTTCTTCAGAACAGATGCGAGGAAGAGGACATCACTTATGATGAAGTGTCCGCGGCTCTTATGATAGGACAGATCCGTAAAAACAGAACGGAGCTCCTGGACTGCCTGAGCGCTTATTACAGGATACTGATCCTTAAAGAGGATGCCGCATCCGTTTTGGACGATCTTTCCATTAACACGGGATTTGAGCTTTGAAGATAGGTAATGTTGAACTCAAAAATAAATATATTCTCGGTCCCATGGCGGGAGTTACGGATACCGCATTCAGGATAATCTGTTCGGAGCTTGGTGCGGGACTTGTTTGTGCGGAGATGGTCAGTGCAAAGGCAATTTCCTATCACAACAAAAATACCGTATCCATGCTTGAGACGGAAAAGTCCGAGCATCCCGTAAGCATGCAGCTCTTCGGATCTGAGCCCGATATTATGGGCGAAGTTACGGCATCTCTTCAGGATGAGGATTTTGAGATAATCGACCTTAACATGGGATGTCCCGTCCCCAAGGTTGCGGGTAACGGAGAAGGTTCCGCACTCATGAAGGATCCCATACTTGCGGGAAAGATCATGAAAGCCATGGTATCAAATTCTCCCAAGAAGCCTGTTACCGTCAAGATCAGAAAAGGATGGGATGCAAACAGCGTAAATGCCGTAGAGATAGCCAAGATTGCGGAAGACGCAGGTATGGCTGCTATAGCCGTTCATGCACGTACCAGAACCCAGTATTATTCCGGTGAAGCGGACTGGGATATCATCAGACAGGTTAAGGAAGCGGTCAGCATTCCCGTAATCGGAAACGGAGATGTCACCTCCCCGGAAAGTGCCATGAAAATGATGGAAGAGACGGGATGCGACGGAGTTATGATCGCAAGAGCCACAAGAGGTAATCCCTGGATATTCAGACAGATTGCCGATATGGAAGAAGGCCGCGAGATCTATGTTCCGGATAATGAGGAAAAGAGACGCATAGCAATAAAGCATGCCGATCTTCTTATGAAATATAAGGGCGAATATACGGCGGTCCGTGAGATGAGAGCTCATCTTGCCTGGTATACCCACGGCATGCCCGGAGCATCCAAGCTCAGAGGAAGAGTAAGTCAGCTTCTTCAGATGGATGACCTCTACAAAGCAATAGAGGACATTTTTCCGCTGTAGTGCTTTTTGAGAACAGACCGATTCTGTTGTATAATTAGATGTTACATTTAATGAAAAAACGGGTTTGATTTATGCTTTTCAGCTCTTTGATCTTTATAATGGTATTCCTGCCTGTTGTCTTTATCGGCAGCCGGATACTTCGCAAAAATAAATATGTTAACGTGCTTCTGCTCCTTGCCAGCCTTTTCTTCTATGCCTGGGGGGAGCCGGTTTACGTTCTTTTGATGCTCGCATCCATAATCGTAAACTATTTTGCGGGCCTTGCTCTTGATAAAAACAGAAACAAAGCAAAGCTCATTCTTGTTCTTGATATCATCTTTAACCTGGGCCTTTTGGGATTCTTTAAATACGCATCCTTCGGAACCGTGGTTTTGGTAAATTACCTCCATGTTCCCATTACACCCTTAAGCGTAAGACTTCCCATCGGTATTTCCTTTTTTACCTTCCAGATAATGTCTTACATCATCGATCTTTACAGAGGAAAGTTCCCGGTTCAGAAAAAGATCGTCAACCTGGCACTTTACATTTCATTCTTCCCCCAGCTTATCGCAGGTCCCATTGTCAGATATGAGGACATCAACGATCAGCTGGAAAACAGAGTATTTACCACGGAAAAATCCGCGGAAGGAATCAGACGTTTTATCCTGGGACTGGGCAAGAAGGTTATTATCGCAAATACCGTTGCCGAAGCTGCGGACAGGATCTATGCGTATAATCCTGACACCATGTCAGCCAAAGTGGTATGGGTCGCATCAATCCTTTATACTCTTCAGATTTATTATGACTTCTCCGGATATTCGGATATGGCCATCGGACTGGGCAAAATGTTCGGATTCGAATTTCTGGAAAACTTCAATTACCCCTATATGTCGGCCTCTATTTCCGAGTTCTGGAGAAGATGGCATATCTCCCTCGGAACCTGGTTCAGGGAGTATCTCTACATTCCTTTGGGCGGTAACAAGAAGGGTAAAAACAGAACCTATATCAATCTGATAATCGTATTTTTCCTGACAGGATTCTGGCACGGTGCCGGATTTACTTTTATTTTCTGGGGACTGTATCACGGATTCTTCAGCATCATAGAAAGACTGGGCTTTTCAAAGATACTCAAGAAGTGTAAGCCTCTGGCGCTTATATACACTTTCTTTGTTGTAAACCTGGGATGGGTATTTTTCAGGATCGGCGGACTTAAGAATGCGTTCATCGTCGTATCGAAGATGTTTACGCCGGGACTTAAGAATTACTACACACTGGGTGAGATGATGTCCCACAGATGCATGCTTGTTGCGGTGCTGGGTATTCTCGGAGCAGGTATCATCCAGCTTATTCCTCAGAAGGTTCCGGCAGTGAACAAGATAGTCAAAAATCCCGTGGTTCAGTATGTGTGGTGTGCGGTAATCTTCGGCATCAGCATTCTGCTCCTTGCAAGCAACACTTATAACCCGTTTATTTATTTCAGATTTTAGTGAAGCGGATCCTGCCGCGTCACCCGCTGTAATAAATATCTTAAAGAAATATGACTGATAATAATTCTAAACAGAAATTGAATATAAAGGCCTTATTTGTGCACATCACATTCTGGGGATTTATTCTGCTTCTCCCGGTTGTGTATAAATTTGTAGGTCCCGGGCTGAACGAGGAAAACAACGAAAACAGAAATCTTGCGGAAATGCCGGTTCTTACCATGAACAACATAAGTACATTTCCTCTGGAGTTCGAGAATTACTACAACGATAATTTCCCTTTCAGAAGCAAACTGATCACTGCAAACAGCCGTATCGCATACCAGCTCTTTAATGAAGGCGTGGGATCCACCATCGTGGGAGAGGAAGGATGGCTCTTCTACAATTCCGAGAGCAGTCTCGACGGATCCAACATCGGTCAGTTCAAGGGAATGGCCACATTTACCGACGAAGAACTCGCTCAGGCTGCCGCAAGCCTCGAAGCAACCGCCGCCTGGTGTGAGGAGCATGATATTGAGTTTGTCCTTATGATCTGCCCCAATAAGGAAAGAATGTACTCCGAATATATGCCTGACCAGTATATCCCGGGAATAGCGTCGGAAAATTGCAATACCGATCAGCTCATAGAATATCTCAGAGCAAACACCGATATCAGAGTGGTATGGGCATACGAAGATCTTCTTGATTATAAGGAGACACATCCGGACAATCCGGTTTACTACCATCTGGATACCCATTGGAACTATATGGGCGGATATATCGGGGCAAGGGCGCTTCTAAGGGAACTGGGAATCGAAATCCCTTCGCCCGATGAAAGGCAGATCACTCCCAGAGAACTGCATTTCGGAGACCTGGTTCTTCTCATGAATCTGGGTGCAAGCGATCTTTTCAATGATACGGATTATAAATTTGAAGGATATCCCGTGGAAGGCATGCAGATGCTTTCCGATAATGTAAACGGCATCCTGTCATATCAGAATCCCGGACATGACCCCAGGAATGTGGTGATCTACAGAGATTCGTTCTGTAATATTATGAGATATTTTCTGGGAGAGCAGTTCAATACCATAAACATGGTCCCCAAAGAGTACTGGGATCCTTCAATTCTGGAGGACGGGGAGTGCGATGTGCTGGTTTATGAGATGACCGAACGCTTCGTCAGCAGGCTTGTGGATGAACATATCCAGCCATAACAGTTGATATTTTATAAAATTCGATATATTTTTGAAAAAAGGGGTAATTTTTCGGCAAAGGAATGCCGATGTAAGGGATAGAAAAGTATTTTTGGCTGTTTTTGTACCCTTTAATAAGATGAAAAAGGTATTTGAAACCGTTAACCCTAAGGATGATAAGGAAAACATCCGAAATATCACATGGAGGTGATCTGAATGTCTATCGAACCTATTAATAGTGTAATGAGTCTTCAGCAGCAGACCTATGCACCGGCACCCAAGCCTGCCAGTACTTCTGCAGACACTGCTGAACTTACTCACCAGAATGTCGACTCGGCTGCGTCTCTTGAAGACATAGCTATAGTCGATAGTGCGTCTAAAAAGGGAAATTCGGACAATAACGAAAATCCCGATTCTTCACAGGACAATCTCCAGGCCAGCAAGGACCAGATCAAAAAGGCCGTTGAGAAGATCAACAGCGGTCAGATGGAGAATTCCGAAGCCGTATTCGGCATCCATGAAGAAACCAACAGAGTAACCATCAAGATAGTTGACAAGAAGACCAAGGAAGTCATCAAAGAGCTTCCTCCCGAGAAGACACTTGATATGATCGCTAAGGTATGGGAGCTTGCCGGAATCTTCGTCAACGAGAAGAGATAAAGGAGGGAAGCTATGTCTGATAAAGTAAGAATGGGCGGACTTATATCCGGACTTGATACAGATTCCGTCATAGAAGCCCTTGTAAGTACTAAAAGACAGAAAGTTACCACCGCACAGAACGATCAGAAGAAGCTCGAATGGAAACAGACCATTTGGGAAGGTATAAATGCAAACATCAAAGGCCTTCAGCAGTCTCATCTTGCTTCAATGAGATTTACGAACGCCTACACGAAGAAGAAAACCGTTGCTTCCAATTCTTCGGTTGCCAGCGTTGTCACCGGTGACGGTGCCGTTGATGCTACACAGAAGATGAGAGTGGAGCAGCTTGCCAAGAGTGCGTATCTTACCGGCAAGGATCTGAACGGAGAAAGCAAAGCAAAGTCCTTTTCCGCTTCAACCAAGCTTTCCGAGCTGGGCTTTGAGGGAAAGACCGATACTCTTAAGATCAACATCGGCGGAAAAGAAAAAGGTTCTCTCGAGATAACCGAGAATACCACAATTTCCGATGTTCTTACTTCTCTTAAGAAAGCAGGCCTCAATGCATCCTTTGATGCCGAGACCCAGAGATTCTTCGTAAGCGCCAAGGCTACCGGAGCTTCCAAAGATTTCACTCTTTCCGACGGCGGAAACGGTGCGCTTGATGCTCTCGGACTTGCGGTTGCTACCGATGAACAGAAGGCTGACGAAAATTTCGATTCTTCACAGTATGCTTCCAAGATAAAGGGATCCGATGCGGTCATTTATCTGAACAATGCGAAGTTTACCAGTGATACCAATACCTTTAAGATCAATAACCTTACCATTACCGCTCTCGAAGAGACCGGCGATAAGGAGATCACTCTTACGACTTCCACCGATACCAGCGGCATTTATGACATGATCAAGAATATGATCACTCAGTACAACAAGGCCGTTAACGATATCGATAAGTATTACAACGCAGAGTCTGCAAGAAAGTACACCATGCTCACCGATGAGCAGAAGGAAGCGCTCAGCGATGAAGAAGTTGAAGAGTATGAGAACAAGATCAAGTCATCACTCCTTCGCAGCGACGGAACACTTTCATCCCTCAGAACGCTTTTTACCGAAGCGACTTCTCAGGGCATCGAGATAAACGGCAAGAAGTATTATCTGTCCGATTTCGGTATCGGAACCGGAAGCTACTTCAATACTCCCGACAATGAGAAGCATGCACTTCATATCGACGGAGATCCCGATGATACCACTACCAAGGACAAGACCGACAAGCTTTCTGCTTTGATCGCATCCGATCCGGATCTTGTAATGAACTTCTTCTCGAAGCTGTCACAGGATATGTATTCCAGACTCAGCAATGTATCCAAGTCCGTTGACGGATACAGAAGCTACGGAAACTTCTACGATGACAAGAAGATGAAGTCCGATTATGACGGATATAAGAAGACCATCAAGACTCTCGAAGATAAAGCCAATGACTACGAGGATAAGCTTTACAAGCAGTTCTCCTCTATGGAAACAGCTCTTGCAAATCTTCAGAAGAAGAGCAATGCATTGGCAGGACTCCTCGGAACCAATACCCAGTAAAACCATTTAAGGAGATAATGGGACATGCCTTTACCTAACGCGTATCAGCAGTATGCAAACAATAAAGTTATGACCTCATCCCCCGCAGAGCTTACACTTATGCTCTACGAAGGGGCCATCAAATTCCTCAACATCGCTCTCGGAGCCATTGAGGAAAAGGATGTTCAGAAGGCTCATACAAATATACTGAAGGCTGAACATATCATAGATTACTTAAGACAGACTCTTGATATGAAATACGCCGTGGCTCAGGATTTCGAAAATATCTATTCATACCTTTCGAGCAGGCTTATCGAAGCAAACCTTAAGAAGGATCCGGAGATAATTCAGGAAGTAAACGGACACCTTCATTCGGTAAGAGATACCTGGAAAGAAGTAATGAGGATAAACGGAATTACCTGGAGATCCTGATAGGAGCGAGTATGGAAGATTATCTGCAGCTTTTGGAAGAGTCACTTGTTAAGAAGATCAGGGTGTTGGACAGTATCGAGGAATTCGATCTTAAACAGAAGGATGCATTGTCATCCGAAGAAGCTACTCCCGATTTTGAGAAATTCGACTCATATATAGAAGAAAAGGCAAAACTGATAGATGAGCTGAATACACTCGACGAGGGATTTGAAACTCTTTATGCAAGGGTTGCCGATACATTAAAGAGCGATATCCCCGGAAATGCGTCAAGGATCAGAAAGCTTCAGGAGCTTATCAGGGAGATAACCGATAAGAGTGTTGAAATCCGGAAGCAGGAAGCCGACAACAAAGCACTTGTCGAAAAATACTTCCACAGTGCCCGAGGCGATATCGGAAAAGGAAGAAATTCCTTAAATGCCGCATACAGCTACTTCCAGGCACAGCGCGGAGTAAGCGGTCCGGAAAGCTATTTTGTGGATTCCAAGCAGTAATGACAATTGAAAAAACGATTCAAAAAAGAGCGGAAATCACGGTATTTCCGCTCTTTTTTTCCGGATTTTTAAAATTTTTTAAGAATAGGGGTTAAGTTTTTTATATAGGGTCCGATATAATGAGTGTAAGCGGTTAGGGAGATGAAAAAACCGCTACATATGGAAAAGTTAAATTGGTAATGTCCCGTCAAAAAAATAGGGACGCGGACACACTCAAGGAGGAAAATATTATGGTAGTACAGCACAATCTCACTGCAATGAATTCCAACAGAATGCTCGGCCTTACAACTAATTCACTTGCTAAGTCAACCGAAAAGCTTTCTTCAGGATACAAGATCAACCGTGCAGCAGATAACGCAGCAGGACTTGCAATTTCAGAGAAGATGAGACGTCAGGTAAGAGGTCTTACCCAGGCTTCCACCAACGCACAGGACGGTATCTCCTGCGTACAGACTGCTGAAGGTGCTCTCAACGAAGTACACGATATGCTTCAGAGAATGAACGAGCTTGCTATTCAGGCAGCTAACGACACCAACATGACTGCTGACAGACAGTACATCCAGTCTGAGATCAAGGCTCTTTACACCGAGATCAGCCGTGTTGCTACCACCACCACTTTCAACGAGCAGAAGCTCCTCAGCGGTGATTTCAAGAATAAGGGACTTCAGGTTGGTTCAGAGAACGCTGAAGCTCAGGTTATCAGAATCAGCATCGACGGAATGAACGCAACTTCACTCGGAGTAGCTACCGTTGACGTAACTACCACCAAGGGCGCTAAGGAAGCTATCGACCTTATCAAGAGTGCTATCACCAAGGTTAGTAAGCAGAGATCCGATCTCGGTGCTATCCAGAACAGACTTGAGCACACCATCGCTAACCTCGACAACGTAGTTGAGAATACAACCTCAGCAGAGAGCCGTATCCGTGATACCGATATGGCAACCGAAATGGTTAGATTCTCCAACCAGAACATCCTTCAGCAGGCAGGTCAGTCAATGCTTGCACAGGCTAACCAGTCCAATCAGGGCGTCCTCAGCCTTCTCGGATAATATCCGGAAAGTTAAGCTAATTCAGAGGAGGCCGGAAACGGTCTCCTCTTTTTTGACCCGATTTTTAAGTATATTGCGGACACTATACCGGTTGAGTATCTCCGGGCGAATTTATTAATAAAAAATAAATTTAAAAAAGGGGTTAACTTTTTGGTACAGGTTCCGATATAATAAGTGTAAGGGCAACAGGAAAGCTCGGATGAGCGCGGATCCGAACATTCACAGCCTGAACATACAACTATCAAACAGCCGCATGGAAGCGGCACTACACATTTCAAGGAGGAAATAATATGGTAGTACAACACAATCTTACAGCAATGAACTCTAACAGAATGCTTGGTCTTACTCAGTCAACTCTCGCTAAGTCAACTGAGAAGCTTTCTTCCGGTTACAAGATCAACCGTGCAGCAGATAATGCAGCAGGCCTTGCAATTTCCGAGAAGATGAGACGTCAGGTAAGAGGTCTTACCCAGGCATCTACCAACGCACAGGACGGCGTATCTGCAGTGCAGACAGCAGAAGGTGCACTCAACGAAGTACACGATATGCTGCAGAGAATGAACGAGCTTGCTATTCAGGCAGCTAACGACACCAACATGACCGCTGACAGACAGTACATCCAGTCAGAGATCAAGGCTCTCTATACTGAGATCAGCCGTGTCGCTACAACCACCACCTTCAACGAGCAGAAGCTCCTCAGCGGAGACTTCAAGGGCAAGGGACTTCAGGTTGGTTCCGAAAATGCCGAAGCTCAGGTTATCAAGATCAGTATCGACGCTATGAGCGCATCCAAGCTTGGAGTAGCTACCGTTGACGTAACCACCACCAAGGGCGCTAAGCAGGCTATCGACCTGATCAAGAGTGCTATCACAAAGGTAAGCAAGCAGAGATCCGATCTCGGTGCTATCCAGAACAGACTTGAGCACACCATCGCAAACCTTGACAACGTAGTTGAGAATACTACAGCAGCTGAGAGCCGTATCCGTGATACCGATATGGCAACCGAAATGGTTAAGTTCTCTAACCAGAACATTCTTCAGCAGGCAGGTCAGGCAATGCTGGCTCAGGCTAACCAGTCTAACCAGGGTGTTCTTAGCCTTCTCGGCTAATAAAAAGCCCACTGCGACGAAAGTTTACAGTTCACGCGCAAAAAGAGGAGACCGCAAGGTCTCCTCTTTTGATATAATAAAATATATTATTTCCCCGGGAGAAACGGATGCATATTCTCACTATCGACATAGGTTCATACACTCACGCAGATCTGTTACTCAATCTTAAGAAGATGGGGTATTCTTTTCACAACATCTTTTACCATTTTGAGATAAACAATTGGGAACTTAAGTACCATAATGATGAGTTTGAAGCTCTGTTAAATAAAGAGCTGGAAAACTCATATGACCTTGTAATGACCACAAATTTCTATCCGGTCATAGCCCGCATCTGTCATGAAAAAGGGGTTAAATATATTGCCTGGAGCTATGATTCACCTCTTAATCTTCCCGGATGCGATGAAATGGAACATCCCACCAATTACGTATTCCTGTTTGACAAGGCGGAAGTTAAGAAATACAGGGATATGGGATTCGATCATTTCTACCATCTTCCTCTTGCGGTTAATTGCGACAGACTTGACCGCATAAATGCAAGCGACAGGTTTAAGACCGATATTTCCATGATGGGAAAGCTTTATGAATCCACGCTTCCCGAGCTTAAGGCCATAATGAAACCTTATCACAGGGAGTTCGTCGACAAGCTCGTTGAAACTCAGCTGGCCATATACGGAAATTGGTTTGTGGATCAGATGCTTACTGATTCCATTATTGACGACATGAACGCTCATTTCCGTTCTCTTTCTCCGGATGCGATTCAGATAACAAGAGCTCAGCTGTCCTATTCAATAGCCCAGCAGATAACCCATATCGAGAGGATCACTCTTTTGCGTGTTCTGCACAAACAGGGATTTAAAGTTGATCTCTATACTTATCCTTTGACGGATTCCGAGAAGGAACTTCTTGCTGATATTAATGTTCACGGCAAGGTGGGGTATGCTGATGAAATGCCCGCTTTGTTCAAATCAAGCAGGATAAATCTTAATCCCACACTTAAGAACATAAGCAGCGGAATATCCCTAAGAGCACTTGATATACTGGGGTGCGGAGGATTTTTGCTTGGAAATTTCCAGCCGGAGCTGTCGGAATATTTCGAAGACGGAAAAGAAGTTGTCATGTATAAAAGCCTTGAAGAAGCCGTGGATAAAGCGGCATATTACCTGAGCCATGAAGACGCAAGATTAAGCGTTGCCCGTAAAGGCTATGAAAAAGTAAGACGCGATTTTAACTACGAGCTGAGAATTACCGAAATGTTTAAAACAGCAGGAGTGATATAAATGAGCAAGGTCTCCGTAATAATACCCACGTACAACAGAGCGGATAAGCTTGAATACTCGGTAAGAAGCGTTCTTGATCAGACTTATGACGATTTTAAGCTGATCATTGTTGATGATGCATCGTCAGACAATACCGAAGAAGCGGTAAAGAGCTTCGGGGACGAGCGCGTAATATACCACCGCCTTGAAAAAAACAGAGGAGCCGGCGGAGCCAGAAACGAAGGCGTAAAGATCGCGGATACGGAATATATAGCTTTTCAGGACAGCGATGATAAATGGCATCCCGATAAGCTTGAAAGACAGATGAAATATATGGAAGAGAATCCCGATGCGGGCATGGTATACGGAAGATTTCACGTTATCTCGCCCACGCAGGATTATATTTTTCCTCACGACGGAGTTGAGGGAGAACTTGAAGGAGAGCTGTATCCCTGGCTGCTTCGCAGAAATACGGTGGGCACACCCACAATGCTTATGAAAAAAGCCTGCTTTGAAGAAGCTGGCGGATTTGACGAAAGCTTAAGATGCCTTGAAGACTGGGAATTCGTAATCAGATTTTCCGAAAAATTTAGGATAGGATTTATAGATGATGCGCTTATTGATAATCTGATCTCGGAAGGCAGCGTTTCAACGAACCTTGCCGCCTATTTCGAGGCCAGATGTAAAATGATCGCGATACATAAGGCTAAGCTTATGGAGCTGGGGCTTTTCGACAGTGTTGTTATGGATGTGTTCGGAAGAGCGGAGAGGTCCGGAATCCTTCCCCAGGTTCAGAAGATGCTGATGGCCTCCCTTTCTCTTTGATCACATCAGATAACCCAGCTCTTCAAAAACAATACGCTGCATCTGTTCAAAACCATATTCATGTGCGACACCCGTCCACTGCTTAGGGACTATATAATTTCCGAACATTGTCTTAAGGACGGCATCGTAATCTCTGGGAATCTTTATAGTCATTCCCTCAAAAGAAGTCTCTATGCAATCCGTGAAAATCCCTCTCGGGAATATATGTTTCTTACTGAATCTGTGATTTCTGTATATGGTGACGTTACGGGTTTTCTTTCCTTTGTAAGCAGAAGAGAGCCTGTCGTATTCCTGCATAAGATTTATGTGGATCATGTCATCTTCCGGGAATTTGCGGTGGAGGTTTTTTTCCAAAACATCCAGTATCTCCGATCTTTCCAGAATATCGTCTTCCGTTGCTGTCTCAATATCCATATCTATTGTGATGACTCTTGCGATAAGCTTGAGAGCATCACAAATACCCGCATCCATCTCTTCATCATCGGGAACATTATCGATGGGATAAATATCTATTCCGATTATGTAGGGACATCCGTGGTATTTTCTTAAAAATTCCGGATCGTCGCAAAGGGAAGCAGAGTTGCAGATCCTGAGCATATCCAGTCCGCGTACCTCTTCGACGCTAGGGTCCAGAACGTTATACCCTTCCGGAAGAACATCAAAGCAGCTTTTTCTGAAAATATCGTAATCGCTTCTGGGCATTGCGATATCTATATCATCGTCCCAGGGTATGAAACCCTTGTGTCTTACCGCACCCAGCAGTGTTCCGTAAACAGCACAATAGCGGAGGTTCCTCGCTTCGATGGCCTTTACAACCTCTTCGAGAGTCTCCACCGATGCGGCCCAGGCTTTTTTTGTGGTCTCGCTTATAAGAGTGCCGTTTCTGATCTCTGCTTTGAAAAATTCGTAAGGAAAATCCATGATCGTTCCTCCTGCTTTCTGTGGTCTATTATACCAAAAATTTAGGGTTATATGAGGGAATATGGAAACTATCTGTGGGTCAATCAGTATTTATGTGCTTTTATTACAAAAAAAGAGATGGTTTTTTGTTATATTAATTGCACAAAAAATCATTTACACTACACCCTGTTTCTGCTATTATTCACTACAGAAACACTAGTATACAAGTGCATCATGCATTATCGCTATAAATGATAGTGAGGAACGGATGGAATTATATACTAAATTGCCCAAGGAAACCGCTAGGGACTACGCTCTGAGGGTTCTGAAGGGGAATATCATTTCGCTTGAACTTGCGCCGGGAACCTCCATTTCGGAGAATGAACTGGCCGCGGAGATAGGGATTTCCAGAACTCCGGTAAGGGAAGCAATCATAGAACTTGCAAAGGCTTATCTCATAGAGATCTATCCGCAGAGAGGAAGCTTTGTATCACTCATAGATTCCAAGATGGTTGAGGAGGCAAGATTCCTCAGAAGGGTCATGGATACCGCGGTCATCGAGGATGTTTGCGAGACGGCGGATGAAGAAGGAATAAAACTTCTCGAAGAGAATGTCGAGCTCCAGGAATTTTATCTTTCCAAGGGAATGACCGATAAGCTCTTCGATCTTGATAATAAGTTCCACAGAAATATATATGTTGTTGCAAAAAAGGACATCATCTACGACATTCATTCAACACTGATGATCCACTTCGACAGGGTAAGAAACCTTTCCGTTGTAACAGTCAAAAACACCGGAATAGTCGGAGAGCACAGAGCAATGCTGGAGGCCATCAAGACTAAGGATAAGAAGACCGCTGCAGAGCTTGTTGCAAAGCACCTGGATCACTATCAGGTTGATGAAAAAGAAATAAAGAGTCGCAGACCTGAGTTCTTTAAGGCGTAAAGGAGGGTAACGTGGCAACTAAAGATAAAGAGCTCGGCAAGAAAACCGAGCAGAAGGAAACTGCACCATCAAATGTAAGCGCTTCCAAGCCGAAGTTTGTTTACATCAAAAGATACTGGCAGTTATACGTTCTCTTAATACTTCCCATGGTATATTTCGTTATTTTCAAATATATTCCCATGGCGTATGTATCGATCGCATTCAAAAAGTACAGTATCGTTCAGACACTTTCCCAGATGCCCTGGGCAAAGAATCACGGATTTGAGTATTTCATAAAGGCATTCCAGAACAAGGATTTCATCTATGCCCTGAGAAATACCATCTTCCTGAACCTGCTTGATATCATAGTGGGATTCCCTATTCCCATTATCTTCGCACTGCTTCTTAACGAGCTTCGTTTCAAGGCATTCAAGAAGACTGTTCAGACCATAGCTTACATGCCTCACTTCCTTTCATGGGTCATCATCTTTGGTCTTGCATATCAGCTTTTTGCTCCCGCAAACGGACTTGTAAATATGCTCATCCATAACATGGGCGGTGAGACCGTTCACTTCCTTGATGAAGGAAAGACATGGGTTAAGACCTATATCGGCCTCGGAATCTGGCAGTCATTCGGATGGAACTCCATCATTTATCTGGCAGCCATCTCCGGTATCTCACCCGAGCTTTACGAAGCTGCATCCGTTGACGGTGCAGGCCGTTTCCAGAAGATGTGGAACATCACCCTTCCCGGCATCAGACCTACCATCGTAGTTCTCCTGATCCTGGCACTCGGTAATGTCCTCGGTTCCGGATTCGACAGACCTTTCGCTCTCCAGAACAACCTCGTTATGAAGAATGCGGAAGTTATCGCAACATTCGTTTACAAATACGGTATTAAGGGACTGCAGTTCTCGCTTACCACCGCTGTCGGTTTGTTCCAGTCCGTAGCTAACGTAATATTCCTTGTCCTCGCCAACTGGTTCTCACGCAACATGGGCGAGCGCGGAATTCTGTAAGGAGGGCGTCATGGAAGAAACCAGCAGAGAGATACATTCACTGAGAACAAAAATAGGAGACTGGATCATAGTTTTTTTCTGCATCATCATTGCAGCCATATGTCTCCTCCCTATGATAAACCTGCTTGCCAGATCGCTTTCGGGTTCCGATTTCCTGATCAAACATGAGGTTTACCTGCTCCCTAAGGGATTCAACTTTGATGCATACGTCACGGTTCTCAAGGATCCCAAGTACATCAGAGCATTTATCTGGACGGTAATACTTACAGTAATATGCACATTCCTGAGCCTCGCCATGACAACACTTTGTGCATATCCCCTTATCTTCCCCGCACTTAAGGGAAGAAAGGCAATCAACATATTTATTACCATCACAATGTTCTTCAATGCAGGTACCATCCCCAACTACCTGCTTATGCAGAAGCTTAATCTCCTGGACAATCCTCTTGTACTCATCATTCCCGGATGCTTAAGCGTTTACAACATGATCATCATGAGGAGCTTCCTCTACGGAATTCCCGATTCGCTCAGAGAATCCGCAGAGATTGACGGAGCAAGTTACTTCACAATACTTTTGAAGATCTACCTGCCTCTGTCAAAGCCCGTTCTTGCAACCCTCGCTCTTTTCTATGCGGTAGGAAGATGGAACGGATACTCCGATGCACTTATGTACATGAAGAATAAGGATTACTATCCTTTGCAGCTCCTTCTGTACAACATCCTGAACAACATCAACCAGGTTGAGGTTTCCACACAGGAAGGCTTCTCGACTCCCGGACTTCAGGATTCACTGAAAGCAGCGATCGTCATGTTCTCAACCATTCCTATCCTCTGCATTTATCCTTTCCTGCAGAAGTACTTCATCCAGGGTGTTACCCTCGGTGCGGTTAAGGAATGATGCACATCCCTTACGGGAAAAGAAAACTTTAGAATTTTAGCGGCCAAGCGGCCGCCGAAAGATATAAACAAGGAGGAAATTATGAAGAAGAAAGTTTTATCACTTATTCTTGCCGGATCTATGGTCCTTTCCATGGCAGCCTGCGGAAACAACGGCGGCGGCAGTGAGCCTGTAGGTGTTCCTACCGAGCCCGTTTCTCAGGACACCTTCACCGGAGACGGATCCGAGATCGAAGGCGGAAGCAGCTCTGAGCTGGTTGACGGCAGATTTGCCGAGACCAGACACATCACTGTAGAGGTTTATGACCGTGGAAATGACGGCGGATCAGACCCTACCAACAACATGTACACCGATTACATCAAGGCAGGAATGCTTGCTGATCACAACGTAGAAGTTGAGTTCGTAGCAGTTCCCCGCTGGACCGAGGTTGATGAGATCAACAACCTTCTCGCAGCAGGTACCGCTCCCGACATCTGCCTCACCTATTCATATCCCACCATTCAGACCTATGCTGACATGGGCGGTGTAATCGACCTTCAGAACCTTGTAGTTGACTACAAGAATGATATCCCCAACCTTTGGAACTGGCTCGGAACCACCAATATGTATTGGGACAAGAGCGTTACCGACGGAACCCTTTGGGCAATCGAAGGAAAGAGAGCAAACAACAACCGTGTTGTTACTTTCGTTCGTCAGGACTGGCTCGATCAGCTCGGACTTGATGCTCCTACCACCAGACAGGAGTTCTACGAGATGCTCTGCGCATTCAGAGACAACGCTGACCAGCTTCTCGGAGCAGACGCTGCCAAGATGATTCCCTTCTCATGTTCAGATGATATCGGCTGGAGAGCATCACTCCTTATCGAGTCCTGCATGGATCCCGACATCACTGACAAAGAGTTCTATGTAAACGGATTTGATGACAGAAAGTACACCCAGGAAGGTGTTAAGGAAGCAGGAAGAATTCTCAACCAGTGGTACAACGAAGGCCTCATGATGGAAGGCTTTGCACTTACCGAGTCTACCGATGAGGACAGCTACATGAAGGCCGGCTATGTCGGAGCATTCATCCACAACTGGGATTACCCCTTCAGAAACGGTGAAGATTCCATCAATGCAAACCTTGCAAGACTTGTAGGACCTGATGCTAAGTTCGTAGCAGTTGACTGCTTCGAAGCTTCAAACGGCGAGTACATCAAGTACTGCGACTCAACCGCAGGTGACAGAAAGATCTTCTTCCCTACCACCAACGATGAGCCTCTTGCATCACTCCTTTACCTTGACTGGATCTCCGATCCCGCACACATCGAGTATCTCCAGTGCGGCGATGAGGGCGTTACCCACACCGTAAATGCAGACGGATCATACTCATTCATGGCTGCTACCGGCGAAGCTATCATGAACTCCGGACAGAACATCGATATGACCATTACCTGTAACGGACTTTGCCTCTCCACCCCTGAACTTACCACCCTTTCACTTGCTAACAACTATCCTCCCTGCGATCCCGATGACGTAGCACAGGCTAACGCAGTTGCAAACAACGGCAAGAAGCCTACCAAGAATGCTAAGATCACCGCTATCGAGGCTGAGACAGGAATGGGCGAAGGTCTCAACGCCAAGAGAGATCAGGCTTGGGCACTTTCAGTAACCTGCTCTGTTGAAGATTTCGACGCAGTTTGGGATCAGAATATGCAGGAGTACCTTGATGCAGGCGGACAGGCTATCATCGATGAGCGTACCCAGGCTTGGGAAGCACTCTATGGTGATGCAACAATGCTTGAGTAAAACCTATTTCCCAAGGTTCAAAATCTTTTCTTGAATGCAGTGCTCCGCGTTTTGCGGAGCACTGTTTTTTATGGGCGGAAAATCGCAGAATTAAGCCGTTTTTAAGTAGATTTTCCTTGCCAGAAAGGGGCTTTATTTGTATAATAAACAGGTGGTTTGAACGGACTACACATATGGGATCATAGCTCAGCTGGGATGAGCGTCCGCTTGACGTGCGGGAGGTCACAGGTTCGAACCCTGTTGGTCCCACTCATTCATCCTCTGCAGCATAGGCGCAGGGGACTTTTTTTATTAGACCGGTAAAGCCGGGAATAATCAGGGGTTAATATGCTTTATCAATTTTTGATTGATGCAGATGCTGTGAATACGGTGATCCTTATAGGCGGGATCTTGGCTTTCCTTCTTACTTTTGTGGGGCTGAGGGTTTTTGAGAAGAAACTCCCCACCGACGGAGGAAGGGAATTTGCCGTAGACGGAAGTAAATCCATAGGAAAGCCCAGGGGAGCGGGAATAGTATTCGTACTCGTTTACGTATTCATCTCACTCTTTTTCGGGAAGCTTGCCTTTGAAAATGTACTCTATCACCTGATCATAGTATTCTGTATGATCACGGGATTTCTGGATGATGCTTCGTCGGTTCCCTGGAGCGAGCTTAAGAAAGGCGTTCTGGACCTGACGGTTTCCGTTATGACGGCGGTGGTTTATATCTATCACAACGGAAGCGATGTTTATTTCGCAATTCCCGGAGTATCGGTTCATATCCATCCGCTTATCTTCGGAATCCTTGCCGTGATCCTGGTCTGGGGAAGCATTAATGTCACCAATTGCTGTGACGGTGTGGACGGACTTTGCGGAACACTTTCCATCGTAAGCGTGATCTCCATATATGTACTTGCCATGAGGATAGGAAAGGCAGCGGATATAAAGGCAAGTTCGCTCTTTATGATCACTGTGCTTCTGGCTTATCTGTGGTATAACTCCACTCCTTCCAGAATGCTGATGGGAGATGCGGGATCCAGGGCGATAGGCGCATTTCTCGCAATCGCGCTGCTTCAGACCGGAGCTCCTTTTATGTTCCTGCTTCTGTGCGTCATTATCCTTCTGGACGGCGGACTGGGACTTCTCAAGCTGACGGTAATAAGGGTGTTTAAGTGGAAGAGCTTTATGCAGAATCTGAGAACGCCCCTTCACGATCATTTCAGAAAAAAAGGAACCTGGTCCAATACCCAGGTTGTTAACAGATTTATGATACTCCAGATACTGGTATCGCTTATAGCACTGGGGATGGTGAGATAAATGTACGATAAACTGACTAAATCCGACATCAAGAAGATGGAAGAGGAAATAGAATACAGAAAACTGGTGGTTCGTCCCAAGGCGGTTGACGATGTAAGAGAAGCTGCCGCACAGGGCGACAGATCCGAGAATTTTGAGTATTATGCCGCCAAGAGATTCAACAGGCAGAACAACTCCAGGATCAATTATCTGGAGAAGATGATCAAGACCGCAACCATCATCGATGATGAATCTGCGGAGGACGAAGTAGGCATTAACAACACCGTTACCGTCGAGTTCGTGGATGACGGTTCGGTGGAGACATATAAGATAGTTACAACCGTAAGAGCGGATTCGCTTAACAACATGATCACCAACGAATCCCCTCTCGGAAAGGCGCTTCTCCACAAGCATGTGGGGGATGTATGCCATGTTAAGGTTAACGAAAATGCATCATATGATGTGAAGATTTTGAAGCTGGAGAACACGGACGATGACGGAGACGCGATCAGGGAATACTAAGGCTGTCTGGAGGCTGGTACTTTTTTTCATATTCTACCTGCTGTTCAGACTGATCGTGGAAGTGATGATGCAGCTCACCGCTTTGTCGCTGGGACCTGCACTTCCGGATGCGGTAAGAGATTTTCTCCTGATCGGTGATTCCGAGGGCGGATATCAGATGACCGGCGACTGCTCGGTCCTTGTATCGGGAATAGCTTTTCTCATCTCCGGACTCATGATCAGGGGCAAGGCTTTCGAATACGACAAAAAGTTTTCTCCCGTTACCGAGGATAAAAGAAAACTGACCTTGGACTTTGTGGGCCCTACCGTACTTGCTTCAATAGGACTGTCCATTGCCTTAAATGTACTGATCTTAAAGAGCGGAATGGCACAGCTTTCGGCAGAGTATCAGGAAACCGCGGCAATCCAGTATTCATGTTCTTTTCCCGTAGGGTTTCTGGTATACGGATTCCTGTCACCGTTTTCCGAGGAGCTGATGTTCAGGGGAATACTGTATAACGGACTTAAGAGGCTGTTTCCTCTTAAATCCGCCGTTATTCTGACTGCGGCACTGTTTGCACTCTACCACGGCAACGGTATTCAGGGACTCTTTGCGTTCCTGCTTTCGATCTTTATCATTTATTCCTACGAAACCACAGGCTGTTTATGGGTTGCTTTGGGAGTACACTCTGTCTGCAACCTGAGTTCGTTTATAATGACCTATGTGAGCGGGGGATTTTCCGGAAATACCATGTGGATCATCTGCCTGATTTCCCTCGGAGTAAGCGCACTTTCGATTTATTGGCTGTATTTTCATAAGACGGATGAAAGAAAAGAAACAAAATAAAGGCTTCAAGGATATAAAGACTTATTTGACGGAAAATAAGGAGCTCTTCAGGGATCTGTTTGATTCTCTGGCTTTGATTATTTTGTTTTTATATCCGTTCAGAAAAATACATCTGGGCCTGGATCTGTGGGATACGGGCTATAATCTGACGAATTTCGAGTATATGGGACTTTCTTCCATGGATCCCATGTGGCTCTTTTCGACCTATCTGTCCAACGCTATCGGACATCTGATGAGTATTCTGCCCTACGGACATACGCTCCTTGGCATGAATTTCTACACTTCTTTCGTTCCGGCCATAATGGCTGTGGCAGGGTATCTCTTTTTTACCAGAGTTATCAAAATGTCGTACGTGATCACCTTTGCGGGTGAGTTTGCGGCTCTTTCCCTTTGCTGGGCCCCCACCACGACTCTTTATCATTATCTGACCTATTTCATAATCGGTGCGTCCTGCCTGCTCCTCTACAGGGGCCTTACGGAAAACGAAGCGCTCACCGTAGGGATATCCGGTGCACTGTGCGGACTGGGAATTTTCGTCAGATTCTCGAATCTCCCCCATGCATCCCTTCTTGCGGCAATCTGGCTTTACGGAGCATTTGAGTTCCGCGATGCTTATGCCGACAGTGAAAAGGTTAAGATGCCTTCGAGAGTTGATGCCTTCAAGAGGACCATGCTCAGGGGCTTCTGGTTTATCCTCGGTTATGTTACCGCTTTCACCGTATTTTTCGTATATCTGGGCATCAAGTACGGATTTGCGGATTACCTGGAGGGAATATCCCAGCTTTTCGAGATTCCCGACAATGCATCCGGCTACGGCCCGGTGGATATGATAAAGCACTTGATCCTTTTCTATGTGAACAAGCACATGCTTTACTGGATCTTCAGGCTCCTGATCATAGCAGCGGGAGCGGGGGCAATCTATTTCGGCACTGTATTTCTGGCAAAAAAGTATGGAAATCCCGTAAGCGTAAAACGTGCCGAGGACCCTGTTGCAAAGAGGATTCTTTTATCCGGAAGGATAATGGGCGGCGTAGCTTCAGCCTGTGCGGTTGTTTTCCTCATAAACAGGAACTTTGTCATATATGATTACAATAATTACAGCTCGGTCTTTCCCCTTGCGGGCCTGATGAATTTCTTTGCGCTTATGTGCTGCCTCTACGGTGTCTTTTCCAAGAACGGAAAAGCAAAACACAGGCTCCTTGCCACACTTGCGGGATATTCGCTCCTGATCTCCGCAATCGGCGGAAACAACGGAGAGCTCTATTCCTACAACAATATGTTCGTGTGGTTCCCCTTCCTCCTGATGGTGGTCTTAGAGCTCCTGAAATATCACAAATTCCCCTGGATGTACGGCCTTAAATGCGTGCTTACCGGAGTTATCCTGTTTTTCCTGTACCAGTCCACCTTTTTCGGACTTAACTTTTCCTTCACCGAGGGACAGGACGGATCCGCTGCACCGAGAGAATACAGTGTATTCGACAACAGAACCCTGGCCCACATCAGGATGAGCTATGAAAAGGCCTACTGCTTCGAGAGGCTTTCGGCTTATGTGGAAGAGAATAACCTTCGGGAAAAAGAACTCATAACCTTCGGTTACATCCCTTCCGTTCCTTTCTATCTCCAGATGGAACCCGCTTTTAATCCCTGGCCGGATCTTCCCAGCTATACTGAAGAGAAGATGTCCGCCAACCTGAATGAGATAGCCGGGATGATCGAGGACTCGGAATCCGGTGCCGAGGTTGGAAAATATTACGAAAAGCCCGTGGTGATCATTTGCATCGATTCAAATGCCGCTTACAGCCGTAGTGAAAATAAGTGGGATATGATCTATAATTTCATTGAAAAAGAAAACTATAAGCTGGTTTATTCCGACTCATATTTTGAAGTTTACGAATAATAACAATCGTTTCTAAAAGGCACAAAAAATGGAAGAATCGCGTAACCAAGCCAAAAATAACACACGAAATTATAGTCTTGACCTTCTCAGATGCGTTGCGATGATGATGGTCGTCGTGCTGCATTTCCTGGATAAGGGAGGTCAGCTCAAACCCTTTACCGATACCGGAGTGTTTTCTGCTAAGGACATTACCGCCTGGATACTGGAGGCTTTTTGCATCGTTGCCGTTAACCTGTACATGCTTCTGAGCGGATATCTCCTTTGCGAGTCGAGGTTTAAGGTAAGTAACCTACTGCTTCTTATCGCCAGAGTCTGGCTTTATTCCGTGATCGTGGGATTTATTGGAATAGCACTGGGAACGCCTGCGGAAACCGTGGATACCTATTTTATCTTAAGACTTCTTTTCCCCATTTCCATGGCTTCATACTGGTTCATGACCGCCTACGTATTTTTCTACCTGCTGGTACCGGTACTTAACATGGCAGCAAAGGCTATGGACAAAAAGCAGCTTCAGGTGGTTCTTGCGGGACTTTTGATTTTCCATTGCATAATTAAGAGCGTACTTCCCGCCACACTTTCCGCGGATGTGGGAGGAATGGATGCCATGTGGTACATCATTCTTTTCTTTGTTGCAGTCTATATCAGGAGATATGTTAAGAAGGTTGAGCTTCCCTGGATCGGATATATTGCCACCGCGCTTCTGATATTCGGAGAAGCTTACGCACTCAGACATGTATTTCTCAAGACGGGAAGCCTTTCATATATCGTTAAGATAAGCTATGACTATAATCATATCTTTGTCCTGGCTTCTTCGGTCTTTTTATTCATTGCGTTTTTGCAGCTTAAGGTATCCGAAAAGTGCGGAAAAGTATTCGCCTTCCTGGGGAAATATTCTCTCGGAGTTTATCTTCTTCACGAGAATCTCTCCGTCAGATATGCCTGGGAAAAGCTCTTCGGATGCAATAAAATTACATCTGCTATAGTATTGATCATAACTGCGTTTTTTGCCGCGGTTGCCGTTTTTGTAGCAGGTGTTATTGCTGATTTTGCCGGCAGAAAAGCCGGTACCTGCGTGCTGAAGATCCTCGCAAAATTACCCGGATTTTCATCCATTGGAAAAGCGGTAAAGAAGGCAGATTCTTTGTTTGCACCCAAAGCTTCCGACGGGGAATGATATGGCTGAGTTTATCAAAGATGAGATAAGCATATCCGTCAGGGGGCTCGTGGAGTTTATTTTAAGAAGCGGAGACATAGACAACACCGGAGCAGGACCCTCGGGTACCGATGTTATGCTTCAGGGAAGCCGTGTCCACCGCAAGATCCAGAATTCCAGGGGAGTCGGATATGAAGCCGAGGTTCCTTTAAAGCTGCGTATTCCATACGAAAAGTATGATATTCTGATCGAAGGCCGCGCCGACGGCATCTTAACGGACCCTGCGGATGGCAGCGTCACTGTCGAAGAGATCAAAGGAACTTACAGGAACATAGACAAAATGAAAGAGCCTGTGCCGGTTCATCTGGCACAGGCCAAATGCTATGCTTATATGTACCTGAATACCGTATCCGAAGGGACAGGGCTTCCGGAGGCAGGGGTTAAGATGACCTATGTCAATATGGATGACGACTCGGTCAGGAGCTTTGACCTGTCCTTTACAAGGGACGAGCTGGACGAATGGTTCACGGATCTGGTCTCCAGGTACAGAAAATGGGCGGATCTTCGTATCGATTGGAACGAAAAGAGAACCGAATCCATCAGGAAGACCGATTTTCCCTATGAGTACCGCGCAGGTCAGAAAAACCTTGCAGTCAGCGTATACCAGACCATTTTGGAGGAGAAAAAGCTCTATCTTATGGCTCCTACAGGCTGCGGAAAGACCCTCTCGGTACTGTTTCCCGCCGTAAAAGCCATCGGAGAGAAGAAAGCGGACAGGATTTTCTATCTGACCGCCAAGACCATTACAAGGACAGCCCCCGAAGAAGCTTTTGATATTATGCGCATGCAGGGGCTTAAGTTTAAGACCGTAACCCTTACCGCCAAGGAAAAGATCTGTTTTATGGAAAAAACAGACTGCAATCCCATCGGCTGTATGTACGCAAAGGGGCATTTTGACAGGATAAACGACGCCCTGTATGCACTGGTATCCGAAAACGAGAGCCTTTCCAGGGAAAAAATCCTGGAATATGCCGCAAAATACAAGGTTTGTCCCTTTGAACTGTCCCTGGATGCCTCTCTTTTTGCTGACGGAGTTATAGGAGATTACAACTACCTCTTTGACCCTCATGTGAAGCTGAAGAGGTTTTTCGAGAGCGGATCTTCCGAAAAATACCTGTTTTTGATCGACGAAGCCCATAACCTGCCTTCAAGAGCAAGGTCCATGTACTCGGCTTCCGTCTGCGATAAAGACCTAAAAGAGCTGAAAAATATGATAAAAGCCTCCCTGGGAGGTCAGACGAAGAGCATTTTTCTCGTAAAAGAGTACGCAGGCAAGATCTCCACCCGCGCCCAGAGCGTTATCAGGGAACTTAAGAAGATCAGGGAAAACTACGGCCCGGATACTGTGATCGCGGGCTTCGAAGAGGACTGGTTTAAGTTCGATACCGGTATCGAAGATCTCATAAGGAGTATGGAAAGACTTCATTCCACTCTTTCCGACTACATGGAGGAGAGGGAGAAGCCGGGAGATATCCAGTGGGCTCTTAGGGATAAAATCCTGGAAATTTACTTCGGAATCTCGGATTTTCTGGCTGTTTTCGAGGATCTGGGCAATGATTATGTGATCTATGACACGGATTCCCCGGAGGAAGGCTTCAGGGTTATGCTGTATTGCACGGATCCGAGGCGGAAGATTGCGGAATGCCTGGGAATGGGCAGGGCTTCCGTTCTGTTTTCGGCCACTATGCTGCCAATCCAGTACTATAAAGGACTTCTGGGTGGACAGCCCGAGGACTACGAGGTTTATGCGGAATCCATATTTGACCCCGGAAAACGGGGAGTTTTCATAGCATCCGACGTTACCACCAGGTACAAGGACAGGTCCGAGGACGAGTTTTTCAGGACAGCAGACCATATTTCCAGGATCGTAAGGCCTAAAAAAGGCAATTACATGGTCTTTTTCCCCTCATATTCATACATGAGGAAGGTGGCACAGCTCTATAACGAGGCCTTTGTGCTTCCAGGAGATACTCTGATAGTACAGGAAGAGAGCATGACCGAGGCCGATAAAGAGGATTTCCTCGGATTATTTGAACCGGATGTTCTTGCACCGGAAAAAGAGGGAGAGGGAGAAACCGCTGATAATCCTGAAGTTTCCGAATCGGGGTCCCTGATAGCTTTTTGCGTAATGGGGGGCATTTTCTCCGAAGGTATCGACCTTAAGGGGGATAAGCTCATCGGAGTTATCTGCGTCGGTCCCGGAATTCCCGGAGTCGATCTTGAGCATGATATCTTAAGAGAGTACTTCGACGGATATGACCGGATGGGCTATGAATATGCCTACATGTATCCCGGAATGAACAAGGTCCTCCAGGCAGCCGGCAGGGTTATCCGTACCGAAGAGGACACCGGAATCGTCGTTCTTCTGGACAAGAGATTTCTGGGTATGTCCTACAAGAGACTTTTCCCCAGGGAATGGACCAACGTCAAAGTCACCGATCTGGATCATATCCGGGATGATATTTCCGATTTCTGGAACAATTTATAGACAAACTACCCGTGGGGACGGCTCCGTCCCCACCTGCTTTTCCTTCTTTTTTTCCACATGGACTTAGCTCCTCCCTAATGTTTCACATTTTTTCGCCTTTTGTTTCACATCACCAAAATACAGGTATGGCCGGAACTCATTTTTGGGTTCCGGCCATTTTTGCACTTATGACGACACTGACGTTAGCTGACAGAATCGTCGTTTTTTAGGCTACTTAACGGTTACGGTTGTTAGCTTAAGTGGATTTTAGTTGACATAAACTCGAATTATATGTGTTATTTGCGTGTTTTCAAATTTGGTTGCAAAAAAATTTATGTTTCCTGAAAATGATTTTATTACATTCATAATTTATGAATCTGACACCAAATCCGCCCGGAAAATGACGTCAGGATCCGATGTGGATAAGTCGGTGGATTCTGTGGATACGTACTTAGAATACCGCATATGACATATAGAAGTGACAGACTGTATAAATCACATGACGTCATATATCATCCGGTATTTTGCAAGATTGATTTCGCAACATCTGCAATCCTCCGTAACAAATCAAAAATACGTTTGGGATTTATGGAAACCATAAAAATCAGCAGAATAGCGGTTTACATAAATTTTGCAAGAATAGTGTCTAAAAAAATATCCTTTCAGAAACAATTTTATAGAATTCGTTCTATAAACGATTCAAACACTGATTCTGAAAGGATTTAAATTGTGTGACAGTAATAAAAAAGGCCGGTGCGGAAGGTTCTTCACCTTCTGCTGCCGGCCCATAACGACTTTGGTTTAGTGCTCGCACTTAAGGAATTTGACACTGTAAGGCTCAAGCCTTGTCCCGCCGCCGAAATCGAAGTCTTTTCCCGTGATCAGGTCTATGGCTTTGCCGCATCCTGCATCAAAATGGGCGGTATATTCGTTTTCGTCGATATTTATGGCTACAAGGACTCTTTCGTGCTCGGAGCATCTCTGGAAGATGCACTGTCTGTTTGTCAGGACGATGGATCTGAAATCGCCGTAATTTAACGCTTCGGATCCCTTCTTGGCCTCCGCCATGGCTTTTATAGTATCCGTAAGTTCGTTCCACTGAGGAGCGTCGAAGCATTTTCTGAGAGCGGGATCCCCTTCTTCCTTACGGGCTTTCTCACCCCATTCGCTTCCGTAGTAGATCATGGGGATTCCGGGCATTCCGAAGATAAATCCGTACATAAGCGGTAAATGACGCGCGTTATTTACTATGCTGGCAGCCCTTGTTACATCATGATTATCAACGAATGACCACAGGTGTCTGCCTTTGTAAAGGGTCCAGTTCTCGGGACCGAACTGCCTTAGGAGAGAGTGGACTATCTCGAAGCAGTTGTAGCTGTTCATGCTGGAAAAAATGCCTTTATAACACTCGTAATTTGTAGCCGAGTCGAGCCCTGCATTGAGCCATTTATTGTAATCTCCGTGGAGAAGCTCGCCGCCCAGGAAAAAGTCCTGCTTCTGTGAATTAACATGATCTCTGAGCCTTCTTATGAAGTCCTCGGGGAGGCAGTAGGCTACATCAAGCCTGAGGCCGTCGATATCATAATCCCTGATCCATCCGGAAACGGCATCCATCAGGTGGTTTACAACGTCCGGGTTCCACAGGTTCAGCTTGACCAGGTCGTAGTTTCCTTCCCAGCCCTCGTACCAGAGGCCGTCGTTATAATTGGAGTTGCCGTCAAAGGCTATGCGGGCAAACCAGGATACATAGGGTGAGCTCTCTCTTTTCTCCAGGACGTCCTTAAATGCCCAGAATCCGCGGCCTACGTGGTTGAATACGCCGTCTAAGACAATCTTGATGCCCTCTGCGTGAAGAGCCTTACAGACTTCGGCAAAATCCTCGTTCGTACCCAGTCTTGTGTCTATTTTGTTGTAATCTCTGGTGTTGTATCCGTGAGTGTCCGATTCGAATACGGGTGAAAAATAAACTGCCGTGATCCCCAGTTTCTTCATATGGGGAATCCACTCTTTGACCTTGAGAATGCGGCTCTCGGCAACCCCGTCGTTTTCAAAGGGTGCCCCGCAGAATCCCAGGGGATAGATCTGGTAAAAAACACTTTCAAAAGCCCACATACGCGTGTCTCCTTTTCATGCATTTTTCCCTATTATACCACGAGTTATATGAGGCGGCAGGACCCTGTGAAACGCCGTAACAGTCCCTGCTTCTATTGACAAAACAGCTGCTATCACCTATTATTAATCGAAATTGCAGCGATTGCTGCAGGCATATTATATGGCTGTGACGAAGAGGAGTACGAGATAACCGCCCGACAGAGAAGGAAGCATTACAGGCTGAGAGCTTCCCCGAGCAGGATCCCGGAAGGTAGCTTCCGAGCCGGATGGTGAAGGCTTTGTTTTTAGAAGTTGTGTAGTCATCCCGTCAATCCACGAAACGGTGTAATGAGGCAGATTTATCTGTGAACAAAGGTGGTACCGCGTATTTTACGCCCTTTGCATTCCGGGAGGAGTGCAAGGGGCTTTTTTTCGTAGAAACCTGCATTCCCGGGAGACGCGAAAGGAGAACAATCATGGCAAGAGAACTCGCAAAAACCTACGATCCCAAAGGAATAGAGGATCGCTTGTATCAGAAATGGCTGGAAAAGAAGTATTTTCACGCCGAAGTGGATCATTCCAAGACCCCCTTCACCATCGTGATCCCGCCTCCGAACATTACCGGACAGCTTCACATGGGCCACGCCCTTGATAACACCATGCAGGACATTCTCATCCGCTGGAAGAGAATGCAGGGCTTCAACGCCCTCTGGCAGCCCGGAACCGACCATGCGTCCATCGCAACCGAGGTTAAGATCATCGAAACCCTCAAAGAGCAGGGCATCGACAAGCATGACCTTGGCCGTGAAGGCTTCCTTGAGAAGGCATGGGAATGGAAAAAAGAGTACGGCGGAAGGATCATCAGCCAGCTTAAGAAGCTGGGTTCTTCATGTGACTGGGACAGAGAGCGCTTTACCATGGACGAGGGCTGCAACAAGGCAGTTACCGAAGTTTTCGTAAAGATGCATGAAAAAGGCTATATCTATAAGGGAAAGAGGATCATCAACTGGTGTCCCGTATGTAATACCTCAATTTCCGATGCCGAGGTTGAGTACGAGGAGCAGGCAGGACATTTCTGGCACATCAAGTATCCCATCGTAGATGCAAACGGTGAGCCTTCCAAGACCGAATTCCTTGAATTTGCGACCACAAGACCCGAGACCATGCTGGGTGATACCGCCGTTGCCATCAATCCCGACGACGAGAGATATACAAATCTCAAGGGAAAGAGCGTATGGCTTCCCATCGTTAACAAGGCAATCCCCATTGTCGAGGATTCCTACGTTGACATGGAGTTCGGTACCGGTGTAGTTAAGATCACCCCCGCTCACGACCCCAACGACTTTGAGGTAGGAAAGCGTCATAACCTTCCTGTTATCAACATCATGAACGATGATGCCACCATCAACGAAAACGGCGGCAAATATCAGGGAATGGACAGATATGAGGCAAGAAAGGCCATCGTTAAGGAACTTGACGAGCTCGGCCTCCTTGTAAGGATCGAAGATTACAGCCACAACGTTGGTACTCACGACAGATGTAAGGCTACCATCGAGCCCCTTGTTAAAGAGCAGTGGTTCGTTAAGATGGACGAGCTCATCAAACCCGCGGTTAAGGCTATTAAAGAGGGCGAGATTAAGCTTATCCCTCAGGAGAGAATGGAGAAGGTCTACTACAACTGGACCGACAACATCCGTGACTGGTGTATCTCCAGACAGCTCTGGTGGGGTCACAGAATTCCCGCTTATTACTGCGACGAGTGCGGAGAGACCGTAGTTGCCAAGACTGCTCCCGAAAAGTGCCCCAAGTGCGGATGCACACACCTTACCCAGGATCCCGATACCCTCGATACCTGGTTCTCATCGGCACTTTGGCCCTTTGAGACCCTCGGATGGCCCGAGCAGACCGAAGACCTTAAGTATTTCTATCCTACGGACGTTCTCGTAACCGGATATGACATTATTTTCTTCTGGGTTATCAGAATGATCTTCTCGGGATATGAGCAGATGGGTGAAAAGCCCTTCAAGACCGTTCTTTTCCACGGACTTGTAAGAGATTCCCAGGGCAGAAAGATGAGTAAATCCCTCGGAAACGGCATCGATCCCCTCGAAGTTATCGACAAGTACGGTGCGGACGCTCTCAGACTTACACTTATTACCGGTAATGCACCCGGAAACGATATGCGTTTCTACTATGAGCGTGTAGAGAACAGCAGAAACTTCGCAAACAAGATCTGGAACGCATCCAGATTCATTATGATGAACGTCGACCAGTTCACCGAGAAGACCGGAAAGACCATTACAAAGCCCGAAGCAGGAGACCTTCTTCCCGTTGATAAGTGGATCCTTTCCAGACTCAACACCGTTATCCGTGACATCACCGATAACATGGACCGTTTCGAGCTGGGAATCGCTGTTCAGAAGGTATACGACTTCCTTTGGGAAGAGTTCTGCGACTGGTACATCGAGATGGTTAAGCCCAGACTCTATGCTACTGACGATGTAAAGGGCCAGAATGCGGCACTTTGGACACTTAAGACAGTTCTTATCGATGCTCTTAAGCTCCTTCACCCCTACATGCCCTTCATCACCGAGGAAATCTTCTGCAACATCCAGGACGAAGAAGAGTCCATTATGATCAGCTCATGGCCCGTATACACCGAAGAAAGAGCATTTGAGGCCGAGGAAAGAGCTATTGAGATCATCAAGAGCGCCGTTAAGGGCATCAGAAATGTCCGCTCCGAGATGAACGTTGCTCCTTCCAGAAAGGCAGAGGTATTTGTTGTTTCCGAGGATAAGGGAATCCTTGACGTATTCGAGGAAGGAAAGCTTTTCTTTGCGACTCTTGCTTATGCTTCCGAGGTTAAGACTCAGGCCGACAAGGCAGGCATTGCCGATGATGCGGTTTCGGTAGTTATCCCCGGCGCAACCCTCTACATTCCTTTTGCGGAGCTTGTTGATATCTCAGCTGAGATTGAGCGTCTGCAGAAAGAAAAGAAGCGCCTTGAGGGCGAGCTTAAGAGATCCGAGAGCATGCTTACCAACGAAAAGTTCCTCTCCAAGGCTCCTCAGGCCAAGATTGACGAAGAGAAGGCCAAGCAGGAGAATTACCGTCAGATGATGGCACAGGTAGAAGAAAGACTTGCATCTCTATCTTAAGGTTATTTTAATTTGATTTTAGAGCCGCTATATCTTATATTTTATATGGATGTCGGGTTTCCGAAAAACTGCGGAAACTCGGCATCCATAAAGCAGGGATTATTTAGAAAGTTTTATCATGATCGAATTTGAAGAAGAACTCAAAAAATTTTATCCCAGTATGGAAATAGGACAGCTTGAAGAGACCGTAAACGGCGCTGATCTTACCGACGCCGTGGATCTCTATGTTAAGATGGGCAAAGATAATGTCCAGGCTATGCAGCAGCAGGTCCAGCCTGTCAGGGATATGAGGCCCGGCAGACGTTATTGATCGGAAAGCAACAGATCCAATGAAGTGTTATAACTGCGGCGTTGAGCTTTCTGAAGTATCTTTTTGCACCAATTGTAAAAGGGACATGTCCCAGTACAAAAAGATCGTATATATGTCGAACAGACTCTATAACGACGGCCTTGAAAAGGCGGGAGTTAGGGATCTGACCGGTGCGATAAAGAGCCTCAGACAGAGCTTAAGGCTTAACAAAGAGAATATCGACGCACGCAACCTTCTCGGACTTATCTATTTTGAGATGGGTGAGACCGCTGAAGCGCTCAGCGAATGGGTTATCAGTTCCAATTTCAGGGACGCTGAGAATATGGCGAGTGAATATATCGGCATGATTCAGGAGAATCATACCGAATTTGACGTGCTCAGAAGGTCCGCCAAGGACTATAACAGTGCTCTTGAGATGTGCAGACAGGGCAACAAGGACCTTGCCACCATCCGTCTCAAGAAGATCGTTACCGCAAACAGCCGCTACGTCAGGGCACATCAGCTCCTTACCCTTCTGTACATGGAAGCCAAGGATTTCGATAAGGCCGAAAGAGAGATCAGCCACTGCCTTTCCATAGACAGGACAAACACACTCAGCCTCAGATATCTCCAGATGATCCAGAATATGACGGATCCTGCGGATTCCGACAGAAAGAGTATTTTCAAGAATGATGACGAACCCGTAAGAAAGATCGTGGACAACGAACTGATCATCCAGCCCGCCAACGTCCGTGATCCCAAGAGCGGAAGCTTCGGAACCATATTCAATATCCTGATCGGACTCATCCTGGGCCTTGCGGTCATGTATTTCCTTGTACTTCCCACCAGGATCACCGCTGTAAGGAATGAGGTAAAAGAGAACGTCTCCCAGCTCGAGACCAGTCTGGACAGGAAAAACGCCGATTACGACGCTCTCCTTCAGGAGCTTAACGAAGTAAATGCCGAGAGGATCCGCCTTGAGGAGACTCTTGCCGATTATACCGGTGAAGCCGGAACTCTTGCCGATATCGACAAACTTATCGATACTGCCGAGAAATACGTGGCAGGAGCGGATGTTTTCGAGATAGGAGAAGACCTCTGGAATATCAGCAGGGATGTTAATCCCGGTTCCATGTCCGACAGCTGCTCAGCACTCTATGATGCGCTTATGGCAGCGGTAAGCCCTCAGATCTCAGGTTCCATCAGAACCGAGGCCTTCGGGTATTACTATCAGAACGACTTTGAAAATGCTTCGGTCCTTCTGGAAAAAGCGTACTTTTTCAACGAAGAGGACTCGGAAGCTATCTATTTTGCAGCGGTTTCGTACCGTAACGCAGGGGATAAGATCAAAGCAAAGGCACTTTTCCAGTATGTTGTCGATACTTATCCCGGCACCTACATAGAATCTCAGAGCTCCATAGCTTTGAAAGAACTTGAAAGTGAGAACGGATGAATTTAAAAGATTACGATGATATCGATCTCTATGACGAAGAAGAGTACATAGACGATCCCGAACCCGCTCCCGCGAGGAAAAAAAGCAAAAAGAAAGGCTACGGCGGATTTGTTGTTGTGATAATCCTTCTGTCACTGGCTGTTTTGGTGGCAATAGGAGCTGCCGTTTATCTCCTTCTTTTTACCAAGTTTGACCAGAATTCCCACGCGGCCGACAAACCCATTTACACTCAGGCTCAGATGGATGAGGAGCTTCAGGCGGTCAGAATGGCGGCCGATCAGAGAGTTTCCGATGCATTCGATTCCGGTGTGGAAGAGGGCAGAAGAAGTACCCTTACCCAGCTCATGGAAAACCTTGTGGCTACCGGCTCAAGCATCACCAGTTTAAGACCTTTCTATCCCGATAAGGTCATAGTCGTAAGTAACGGAACATTCAATTTCGTCGATATAAACACAGATCTTAAGCTCACGACCCTTGATGCGGACAATTTCCAAACCGACATCGACGGCGTAATGACCTATGTGGAGAACGGGGAAGTAACTTCCTACAAGGGAATCGATGTATCCTCTTATCAGGGCGATATCGACTGGAATACCGTAAGAGCATCAGGCGTTGAATTCGCAATTATCAGATCCACGCTTCGCGGCTACGGAACCGGCAAACTGGTAGACGACGAGAAGTTTGAAGAAAATATAACAGGTGCTATGACTGCCGGAATCCACGTAGGAGCCTATGTTTTCTCACAGGCCATCACCGAAGAGGAAGTCATTGAAGAGGCACAGTCCGCAATAGATGCCCTTTCACCTTATGTCAGCGGAGTTCCCATCATCATTGACGTTGAGAGGATCTCGGGCGGCGACGGAAGAATGGACGACCTTACACCTGCGGAGAGAACGGACCTGATCGTCAAGTTCTGCGAAGTAGTTTCAAATGCAGGTTACCTGCCCTATGTTTATTACAATACCGAGATGAGTATCATGTATGTGGATCTTACCCGTCTCGAGAATATCCCCAAGTGGTATGCTTCCTATTCGTCGGATTTCTTCTATCCTTACGAGATAGACATGCTTCAGTATTCCGCTACCGGAAGAGTACCCGGAATCGGCGGAGACGTCGATATGGATCTGTGCTTTAAGCCTTTCTGGTAAAGGCTGTAATATAGCGCCCCGGCGCTAAAGAGGAGAATGAAAAAATGTTAAAACAGGTTTCTATCTATGCCGAGAACAAGAAGGGCACGATGGAACACATAACAGGTGTTCTTGCTGCCGGAAACATCAATATTCTCGGTTCCGTTACCAATGACAGTGCCGAGTTCGGCATTATCAGAATGGTCACCACAGATCCCGAGAAGGCTGTGGAGGTCCTTGAGAAGGAAGGATATTATTGCCGCCTTACTCCCGTTCTTGCCGTTGAGGTAACCGATGAGGTCGGTAACTTAAACAAGCTTCTCAAAGCACTTGATGAGAGCAATATCAACGTTGATTACCTGTATCTTTCATTTAACAGACAATCCGGAAGACCCATAATGGTATTCCACTGCGAAGGCCCTTACGAAGTTGAGAGCTGCCTCGTAGGCAAAGGATTCGAAATGACGGAGAACCTGTAATGAGAACGATGGAATTCAAGATGGAGCGCCAGGGAAAGCTTTCCGAAGGCCAGAAGGTATTTGTCTGGGAAGGCGAACTGCCCAGTAACTATTATTACACCATAGGAATTCCCGAAGATATGTCCCTTGCCATGAGTCCCAACATCCCTTTCAGGAAAAGACTTCTGTCCAAGGAAGGTACCGTTCAGTCCATTATTGAGAATGACAGAGGGTTTTACGTAACGGCCGTTTTTGATGAAGATGAGCCACAGTAGCCCGTTAGAAAGGATAACACATGAAATATATTTCAACGGATAAAGCACCCGCAGCCATCGGCCCTTACTCACAGGGTATTATAACCGGAGGTCTTTTTTTCGCATCGGGACAGATCGCACTTGATCCCGCAACCGGAGCCGTAAAGGGTGAGACCATAGCAGAGCAGACCGAGACCGTATGCACCAATATCGGTGAGCTCCTTAAGGCAGCGGGAACAACCTACGACAAGGTCGTAAAAACAACCTGCTTCCTTGCGGATATTGCAGATTTCGGTGCGTTCAATGAAGTTTATGCAAAGTATTTTACCGGAAAGCCCGCAAGAAGCTGCGTAGCCGTTAAGGATCTTCCCAAGGGAGTCCTTTGCGAGATAGAGATCATTGCTGAAGTGTAAAATCGATCCCTTTGGATGATAAGAAGTTTGCGAAGGCCTTGTCCCAGATCTTTTCTTCGGATTTATCGAGGACAAAGGAATCATAAGATGTGCCGGTCATGATGTTTACGGCACCGTTTTCAAAGCGAATATTGATAACAAGAGCCCTGAGAGCGCCGGAGTGCCCCTCAGGGCTTTCTTTTGCCATAAGGGCTTTCATATTGGCGTCGTCCAGGGAAAGGGTCATCCTGAAGGAAACAGGGGTGTTCTTTCCCTTTATAAGTTCAAAAAGCCTGGGGCGCATTTCGGACCAGGAAATGAATTCTTCAGTGAGAGCTTCACGTTCTTCGGGAGAGTAGAAGTCGGGATGAATACGACCGCTTATATTATATGTTACAGATGTTATTAAACTTGCCTCCTGAAGTCGGAAAACGTCGAAAACATCGGAAACAAGAAGCTTTGCCATAAAGTCTTTGGGGTTGTCTGCAGTGATTAATATCAAGTGTTACTTTCTCCGCTCATTTCTTTAATGTGTTCTCTGGATACTTTGGCTACCATGAATGATTTTCCGTCCGACATGGTGGCCTTGCCCAAAGGTCCCCAGCTCTTGATATGATTTATGTTGATAATGACATGGGGATTTGCAAAGACGAATTCCGGGTGTCTGTCACCCAGAGATCTCCTGAACAGCCACATGGGTCCGATGCTCATAAGCTCTTCGCCGGAGGATAACATAACAAGTGTATTGCCTTTTCTTTCGCGGGCATAAATAACATCTGATACGTCTGCATATACAGTATCCATCAGCTTTCTGAGCTCTACCTTATCCGGCATTCCGGCTTTGATGACCTTAGCCTGTTCGATGATATCATGAAGCTCGGCGACCTTGATGGGCTTGTCTATGAAGAGGGTATTTTCCGGAAGGGATTTGTCATCTTTGTAATTTATTTCGGAGCAGCACATGACGATGGGGGCGTTGGCTCCCTTTTCAATCAGCTCGAGGGCGACCTTAACTCCGTCCGACCCTTCAGTCTGACAGATGTCTATGAAAAAGAGATCGTAGGCCTTGGGATGGGAGAGCATTACCTCGGGATTTCCGTAGGAATCCACGATGAACATTTCGGATGTGTCATCCTGCCTGTCGGATTCTCTTCCCAGAAGCCTTTCCATCTGGTGTCTGTCTGCCAAATTGTCATCACACAATGCGATATGCATGTCTTCACCTTATCGGGAACAGGGGGTTCTTCGTTCTCTTTTTCCTGTTCCGGGAAAAAATTAAAGGACGGGTGTATTTTACACCCGCCCGCGCGTTTTATGGAATTAAAATTTTATTTATTTGCCTCAAGGGGATCGATGCCTGCTTCCTGCTGCTTCATTGCGCGAACCTTGGTTGAAAGTCCGAAGAGGTTGATGAAGCCTTCTGCATCGTGGTGATCATAGAGATCGCCGGTGGTGAAGGAAGCGATGGACTCGTTGTAAAGTGAGTAAGGAGAGGTCTCGCCTGCCTTGATGATGTTGCCCTTGTAAAGCTTGAACTTAACTTCACCGGTAACATACTTCTGGGTTGACTCGATGAATGCCTGCTCAGCCTCACGAAGAGGGGTGAACCACTTTCCTTCGTAAACAAGGCTTGCGAACTTTCCGCCCATTTCCTTCTTGAATGCATAGGTGTCACGGTCAAGGATGAGCTCCTCAAGCTGGTTGTGAGCCTCCATAAGGATGGTTCCTCCGGGAGTCTCGTAAACGCCGCGGCTCTTCATTCCTACAACACGGTTCTCAACGATATCTACGATACCGATTCCGTGCTTTCCGCCGAGCTTGTTGAGGGTGCGGATGATATCGGAAACCTTCATAGCCTTGCCGTTAACAGACTTGGGAACGCCGGCTTCAAAGGTCATGGTTACATATTCGGGTTCATCGGGAGCCTTCTCGGGAGTTACGCCGAGTACAAGGAGATGATCGTAGTTGGGCTCGTTTGCGGGATCCTCGAGCTCAAGTCCCTCGTGGCTGATGTGCCAGATGTTACGGTCACGGCTGTATGAGGAATCTGCCTTGAAAGGAAGGTGGATGCCGTGCTCTTCGCAGTACTTGATCTCGGACTCACGGGAATCCATGGTCCACTTTTCGTTTCTCCATGCAGCGATGATCTTAAGATCGGGAGCCAGGGCCTTGATTCCGAGCTCGAAACGGATCTGGTCGTTTCCTTTACCGGTTGCGCCGTGGCAGATGGCGGTAGCGCCTTCCTTACGTGCGATCTCTACAAGTCTCTTTGCGATAAGGGGACGGGCCATTGAAGTTCCGAGGAGGTACTTGTTCTCATAAACTGCACCTGCCTGGACACAGGGAACGATATATTTATCGCAGAATTCATCGGTAACATCCTCGATATAAAGCTTGGAAGCTCCGCAGCTCTTAGCTCTTTCCTCAAGTCCGTCGAGCTCTTCGTCCTGTCCGCAGTCTACGCAAACGCAGATTACTTCGTAGTCGAAATTCTCTTTGAGCCAGGGAATGATTGCTGTGGTGTCAAGTCCGCCTGAATAAGCGAGTATAACTTTTTCTTTCATGATTTTCTCCTTCTCATATCGGGATGAGTTCCCGCACTTTTTCAAAACTCTTTAGCGAATATACAACGCCTGTTTTCATAAATCAATACTTTTCACAAAAAAATTTATAAATATGTGCAAAAATCCTTGAATATTCATTTGCGAATGCATAAAAATGCAAAATATACATAAGAAACTGTATAAAAATAAAATTTTCTATGGACAAAACACAATTTACTGATTAGAATACAGAAATACACAAAGAAACTCACCTCGGATTTTTACATTTATTTGGTACATTTGTTAGTGAATTAATGGAGTTTTTGAGCTATAATCTTAAAGGTTATGCATTAAAGGTGATTTATGTCGGATAACGGTTTGAAAAATTACACAGTACGTCCCATGGAAGAAAGCGATTATAAGGGGCTTAAGGCACTCTGGATGACTATCCACGGGTTCGGAATAAGAAGCATCGACGATTCCGAGGAAGGCGTTGTCAGATTCCTGAGACGAAATCCCGGGCTCAGCGTCGTTGCGGTTAACGATGAAGGCGAGATAATCGGAGGAATCCTGTGCGGACATGACGGAAGAAGAGGGTGCCTCTACCATGTGTGCGTAAGAGAGGATTACCGAAGACACGGTATCGGAAAAAGCATGGTGGTCCACTGCATGAATGCACTGAAGGCCGAGAAGATCAACAAGGTCAGCCTCATTGCATTTTCCGTTAATGATATAGGAAACGCATTCTGGAACAATATGCTCTGGACTAAGCGTGAAGACCTCAACTACTACGATTTTGTGCTGAATGATGAGAATATCACCACATTCAACAGATAGGAGATATATATGAAGATCATAGAAGGCGGCGTAACATCACCCGCAGGTTTTAAGGCAGCATCCACCGCAGCGGGTATCAAATATCAGGGACGTACCGATATGGCAATGGTTTATTCCGAAGTCCCTTGCGACTGTGCCGGAACATTTACCAGCAATATCGTAAAGGCAGCCTGCGTAATGTGGGATAAAGAGATCGTCGAGTCCGGACGTAAGATGCAGGCGGTTGTCGTAAATTCGGGAATCGCAAATGCATGTACCGGTCAGGAAGGATATGATGCCTGCAGAAAGACGGCAGAGGCTGTTAACGAGGCACTGGGAGTTCCCGCAGATACCGTAGCCGTTGCATCCACCGGCGTTATCGGAATGCAGCTTCCCACAGACAAGCTTGCAGCAGGCGTAAAGGCCATGGCCCCCGAACTTGCTGACACCAAAGAAGCGGGAACCGCAGCATCCAAGGCCATCATGACCACCGATACCATCAATAAAGAAATCGCCGTAACCTTCGAAGCAGGCGGACAAGTAGTAACTCTCGGAGGAATGAGCAAGGGCTCGGGAATGATCCATCCCAATATGTGCACCATGCTGGGATTTCTTACCACCGACCTTTCCATCGATAAGAAGCTCATGCAGGAAGCACTGAGCTCCGTTATTACCGATACTTTCAATATGATCACCGTTGACGGAGACACCTCCACCAACGATACACTTCTCCTCATGGCAAACGGCCTTGCGGAAAATAAAACCATCACCGAGAAGAACGCGGATTACGACGCTTTCTATGAAGCTCTCAATTACGTCTGCGAATTCCTTGCCAAGAAAATGGCGGGAGATGGCGAAGGCGCAACCAAGCTCTTTGAGTGCAAGGTTGTAAATGCCAAGACCAAGGAGGATGCGAGAATCCTTTCCAAGGCGGTTGTAGGATCCAACCTTTCCAAGGCAGCCATCTTCGGATGCGACGCAAACTTCGGAAGATTCCTTTGCGCAATGGGCTATTCCGGATCCGAGTTCGACCAGAACGATGTGGAGCTCTTCTTCGTAAGTAAGGCAGGAAAGCTTCAGGTGTTCGACAAGGGCGTTCCTCTTTCTTTTGACGAGGATCTGGCAAAAAAGATCATGGAAGAGAAGGAAGTTACCGTATACGTAGACATGCATGAGGGTGATGCCGAGGCAACTGCCTGGGGATGTGACCTTACCTATGATTACGTCAAGATCAACGCAGATTACAGAAGCTGATCGCTTTCGCAAAAAAAGACCGGCAGGAGACAGTTATGAAAACTAAGGTTTATATAGACGGACAAAGCGGCACCACGGGACTTCAGATCTACGACCGCATCGGAGCAAGAGAAGACCTGGAGCTTATGAAAATCGCGGAAGACAAGCGCCACGACCTCGATGAGAGGAAGAAGTTCTTAAATGAGGCAGACATTGTTTTCCTTTGCCTTCCCGATCAGGCAGCCAAGGAGTCCGTTTCACTTATCGAAAACGAAAACGTCAAAGTCATCGACGCATCTACCGCGCATCGTACCAATGACGACTGGACCTACGGATTCCCCGAGCTTTCCAAGGAGCAGCGTGAGAAGATCGCAGTCTCCAAGAGAGTTGCAAATCCCGGATGCCACGCAACAGGCTCCATCGCAATCATCGCACCTCTCGTTAACATGGGAATCCTCCCCAAGGATTATCCCATCAGCATCTACTCCCTCACCGGTTATTCCGGAGGCGGCAAGAGCATGATCGCAGATTACGAGGCAGAAGGCCGTGACATAAGCCTTTCCGCACCCGGAATTTACGGAAGAACCCTTAAGCACAAGCATGTTCCCGAGATTACCAAGGTTACGGGACTTGAGTTTGCTCCCGCATTCCTTCCGGTAGTCGATGATTACTACAAGGGAATGGCAACCACCGTAATGCTCCAGTCAAGGCTCCTTAACGGAACGCCTTCCGCAAAAGAAATCAGGGAGCGCCTCGCAGCCTACTATGAGGGTCAGTACTTTGTAAAGGTCAAGGATTTCGAGGAAGAGCCCGGCAAGATCTACGCAAATACCTTCGCCGGCAGAAATGACCTTGAGATATCCGTTTACGGTTATGAAGACCAGATAGGAATTACCGCACTTTTCGATAACCTTGGAAAAGGTGCATCGGGCGCTGCGGTCCAGAATATGAACATAATGCTGGGAATTGACGAAAAAACAGGACTATGCTGATAAGCAGGAAAAGGAGATCTGAGAAATGTCCGAAAATAAAGATATGGATCTTGCAATGAAAAAAGCCGAGACTCTCGTAGAGGCTCTCGCGTACATCCAGAAGTTTAACCGCAAGATCATAGTCGTAAAATACGGCGGAAGCGCAATGGCATCACCCGAACTTCAGAGGAATGTCATCAAAGACGTTACGCTGCTTAAACTGGTAGGCTTTAAGCCCATTGTTGTCCACGGTGGCGGCAAGGATATCAGCAAGTGGGTATCCAAGGTAGGAAAAGAGCCTCAGTTTATCAACGGACTCAGAGTAACCGACGAAGAGACCATGGAAATCGCTGAAATGGTTCTCGGAAGAGTTAACAAAAAACTCGTCACCATGGTTCAGGAGCTGGGCGTATCCGCAGCCGGAATCAGCGGTAAGGACGGCGGACTCCTTAAGGTTAAAAAGAAACTCTCCGGCGGTCAGGATATCGGATTTGTCGGTGATGTTAAGCAGGTTAATCCCAAGATCCTCTACGATCTTCTCGATGATGATTTCCTGCCCATTGTTTCCCCCATCGGCGTGGACGATGAATTCAACACCTACAACATCAACGCAGACGATGCGGCATGTGCTATCGCCTCAGCTCTCGGCGCAGACAAGCTCGTATTCCTTACCGATGTTGAGGGACTTTACAAGGATTTCAACGATAAGAGCTCATTCATCGGAAGACTTTCCGTATCCGAGGCTGACAGCCTTATCGATTCAGGCGTTATCGGCGGCGGAATGCTTCCCAAGCTCACTAACTGCACCAACGCCATCAAGAGCGGCGTAAACAGAGTACATATCCTCGACGGAAGAGTACCTCACTCAATGCTCCTGGAGATCTTTACCAAGAACGGTTTCGGAACCGCAATTGTTGCTGACGACGACATTATCGCAAAAGAAGGATCGGATGACTGATATGAACATGCAGGAATACATCGAACAGGCCGAGAAGGACCTGCTCCATACATATAACCGCTATCAGATCGTGCTTGACCGCGGAGAGGGCGTTCATCTCTATGACATGAACGGAAAAGAGTACCTGGACTTCGTTGCAGGTATCTCCGTATTTGCCCTTGGCTACGGCAATAAAGAGTATAACGATACCCTTAAAAATCAGATTGACAAGGTGATCCACACCTCCAACTATTACTACAACGTACCCGCAATCGAGGCTGCAAGGGCTCTCAAGAAGTACTCCGGTATGGACAGAGTCTTCTTCACCAACTCGGGTGCTGAGGCCATAGAGGGTGCTATTAAGACCGCGAGAAAATACGGCTTTTTACGCGACGGAAAAACAGATCACCAGATCATTGCCATGAATCATTCTTTTCACGGACGTACAATGGGTGCTCTTTCCGTAACCGGAAATCCCCACTACCGTGATGCATTCGAGCCCGGCATCGGAAATATCCGTTTTGCCGACTATAACGACCTTGAAAGCGTAAAGAAGCAGGTTAACGACAAGACCATCGCAATCCTCCTTGAGACCGTTCAGGGAGAGGGCGGACTTACTCCCGCGAGCGAAGAGTTCATGAAGGGCATTCGTCAGATCTGCGATGAAAAAGACATTCTTATGATCTGCGACGAGATCCAGTGCGGAATGGGCAGAACAGGTTATCCTTTCGCATACATGAAGTATGGCGTAAAGCCCGATGTTATGACCTGTGCCAAGGCTCTCGGCTGCGGCGTTCCCATCGGCGCTTTCTGTATGACCGAAAAAGTAGGACAGGCATCACTTGTAGCAGGTGATCACGGAACCACCTACGGCGGAAATCCTCTTTGCTGCGCAGCTGCCGCAAAGGTTCTTGAGATCATGGAAAGGGAGAATATCCCTGCCAAGGCAAAAGAAGCCGGAGACTACCTCTGGGAGAAGCTTGATGAAGTCATGAACAGTTACGACTGCATCACGGAGCACAGAGGAAGAGGACTTCTCCAGGGACTGGTATTCGATAAGCCCGTTAGAGATACCATAAACAAGGCCCTTGAAAAGGGACTTATACTGATAAACGCAGGATCCAATATCATCAGATTTGTTCCCGCACTTATCATTTCCAAGAAAGACATCGACGATATGATCGTCATCTTAAAACAGGCAATAGAAGAAGCATGATGACAATGGGGACGCTACTGTTTTGTCATCCCCATGTCATCTGTGAAAGGTACTTTTTTAATGAATAAGACATTCAGATGGCTCGGAGCGGTTGCCGCCGTTGCGGTACTTGGCTTTGCGGTATACGGCTCCACCAAAGAATTCAGTAAACCGTCTGCAGATACTCAGACTTCCTCCTGGCTTAACAGAAGCGGAAGTCTGAGCGTTTGGTATACGGACGAAAGATTAACTCCATATATAACAAAGGCCGCGGTTGAGTTCGGCGAGCAGGAAAACATTACCGTAATCCCCGTTCTTAAGCCCGACGAAAATTTCCTGGATGAGTGCTACAGCGCATCCGTCGCAAACGAGTATTACCCGGACGTTATCATCTACGGAAGCGAAAACCTGGAAAAAGCATATCTTTCCGGTGTGGCATGCGAGATAACTGACGAGGAAATGCAGATCGGACCTCTTAATTTTTCCGAAGCTGCGGTAAATGCCGTAACATACGAAGATATGAAGCTGGGATACCCCCTGAGCTTTGACACCAGCGTAATGGTATATAACAGAACCTACCTCGAGCAGTGGGCCATTCAGATGGCGATGGCGGACCTTACCGGACATCCCATCGACATGGAAGGCGGAGATGCGGAGGACGAAGAGTCCGCAACCGAAAGCGAAGAAGTATCCGTGGAAGATGTGGACCAGGCAGAGCTTGAAGAACTGACCAAATTCTACATCGCGAGAATGGTTCCCTATACTCTCGAAGACCTGATGACCATATCCAACTCATACAGCGTTCCCGACGGTGTCGAAGGTATTATGAGCTGGGATGTTTCTTCCATCATGTACAACTACTGGATCGTGGGAAGCACCATGAACGTGGGCGGAGAACTGGGAGATGATCAGAATTCCGTATCCGTTAATAACGAAGAATCCGTTACATGCCTTACCAAGTACCAGGCCCTTCATGACTACTTCTCCATCGAAAGCTCGGAGATCACCTACGACAGCGTTATTCAGAGCTTTATCGACGGAAAGACCGTATTTACCATAGGCGGATACGACCTTGTCCAGAGACTTCAGGAAGCTACCGAGGACGGAAGCTTTGCATATGAATACGGCTTCTCGGAGATGCCCAACATCACTTCCGAGATTCCCAGCGCATCCCTTTCCATAACCACACTTGCGTCGGTTAACGGCTTCTCTTCCCAGAAGGATCTTGCACAGAAATTCGCACTCTTTATGACAAGGGACGAAGCTCCTTATTTTACCGAGCTTACGGGCCTTGCAAGCTGCTCCAGACAGTTCGGAATGGACGGCGGTGCGGACCAGATCTATGCTCTTGAGTATGCGGGCAGCGTCTCTCTTCCCAAGATGATGGAGACCGAGAATTTCTGGATGCAGATTGAGACCATGTTTGCACGTATCTGGGAAGGCGAGGATGTGGAGGCGGAGCTTACGACTCTGGAAGAAAACCTGAATTACATATTGACCCGGACTCTGTAAAAAGAGTTAAGCATATACCGTTTTCCCCCTAAACAAGGAGGAAAACAATGAAAAAAGTACATATTTACATATTCGCGGCATTTATCTGCACTGCACTTGCCCTTACAGGATGTAACGACAAGGCTGTTACTTTGTCCGACATAACGGAAGAAAACGGACAGGATGTGCCTGCAGAGGGCGTGGCAGCCGGCGGCGATGTGCAGGGTGAACAAGGTGCGGATTCTGCGGCAGCTTCAGATGCGGAGCACGAACCTGTTACCATCATGGTCTACATCTGCGGATGCGTGGAAAGTCCCGGAGTTTATGAGCTTCCGAAAGGAAGCAGGATATGCGACGGACTGGAGGCTGCCGGCGGTTTTTCCGAAGGCGCCGATGAAAGCAGGATCAATCTTGCGGGATATTTAAGCGACGGAGATATGGTCTATTTTCCCGAGGAGGGAGAGGATATTCCGGAAGGGGCAGCAGGCGTGACGGCAAGCACACCGGACGTGAATACGGGATCTTCGAGTGCAGATCGGGCGAGCGGCCTTGTGAACATCAACACCGCGGGCACAGACCTGTTGTGTACGCTACCCGGAATAGGTGCGACAAAAGCCGCATCCATCATTAAATACCGCGAAGAAAACGGAGCCTTTACCGATATCAGCCAGATAATGAACGTATCGGGAATAGGCGAGAATCTTTATAACAACATCAAAGAACTGATTTGCGTATAAGAGATGACATTGGGGACGCTTCTGTTTTGTCATCTACCTTAAGCAAATGGCAGGATCAATTGAAAACAGATGACAAAACAGAAGCGTCCCCGGTGTCATCTTGTGTATAGGTGAATAAAATGGCAGTCAAGGTTTTGGTAGTCGATGATGAAAAACTGATAGTCAAGGGCATTAAGTTCAGCCTCGAGCAGGACGGAATGGAAGTGGACTGCGCATATGACGGGGAGGAAGCAGTCGAAAAAGCCGAATCCAAGGAATATGACATTATACTTCTCGACCTTATGCTTCCCAAGCTGGGCGGATATGAAGTATGCCAGAGAATCAGGGAATTTTCCAAAACTCCCATCATCATGCTTACCGCAAAAGGAGAGGATATGGACAAGATCCTCGGCCTTGAATACGGTGCGGATGACTACATGACCAAGCCTTTCAATATCCTTGAAGTAAAGGCACGTATCAAAGCCGTAATGCGCAGAAGCAAAGCTCAGGAGCAGTCAAAGCCTTCCGGAGAAACTCTTGTGATGGGAGACATTACCCTGGACCTGTCCGCTCGCAGAACTTTCCGCGGCACCGAGGAGATTCCCCTTACTTCCAAGGAATTCGAAATGCTCAGGATACTTATGGAAAATCCGGGCAAGATTTATAAGAGAGAAGATCTCCTTAAGGCAGTATGGGGCGACGATTACCCCGGTGATGAGAGAACCGTTGACGTACATGTAAGACGTCTTCGTGAAAAAATAGAAACCGACGCCGGTAATCCTGTTTACGTTCATACAAGATGGGGCATGGGTTATTATTTTCAGGTATGAAGGAATTTCTGTCTAATCTAAAGTCATTTATCCCGTTCAGGTCGCTGCGGTCCAGACTGATCACAGCTTTCCTTTTACTCGGGATAGTTCCGTGTATTCTGGTCCGTATCACCATCGTTTCAAATTACGAATCGAGGGCGGTGGAGACCAGAGTATCTGCGGTTCAAAACCAGCTTACGATAACCGCAAATCACCTGGTTACCTACAAATATATATCAGCACTTACGGGCCGGGCGGACGACTATACCGGCTCTCTTGACGTTATGGACGCAGAGATCGAGATGCTTTCCAATATCTACGAAGGAAGGATCATGATCATCGGAAATAACTTCGAGGTACTGAAGGATACCTACGGAATCTCCGAAGGAAAGACCATTATTTCCGAGGAGGTTATCAAGTGCTTCCAGGGAGTTTCAACTTCCTATTACGACAGCAATCTGGGCTACATAGAGCTTACCACTCCCATTGCGGACACCACAGCTGACGGCGGCGCCGGCGTTATCAGAGGCGTCATGCTCACTTCCATATCCGATGACAGCATCATCCAGATGGCGGACGTTCTTGGAAATAATGCGTTTCTCCTTGAACTTACCATCATCGTCTTTGTAGTTGCACTGGCACTTCTTCTTTCCAAGGTTTTGCTGAACCCCATAGAGAAGCTCACATCCAGAATCGCGGCGGTAAAAGCCGGATACAACAACTACATCGGCGAAGTAAACGAGTGTACCGAGACAGCGCATATATCCGAAGAGTTCAATAAACTCCTCCACAGGATCAACACCCTCGACGAAAGCAGAGGAGAATTCGTTGCAAATGTCTCCCACGAGCTCAAGACCCCCATGGCATCCATGAAGGTTTTGTCCGATTCACTCCTTGCAAGCCAGGGCGCAACCGTTGAAGACTACAGGGAATTCATGACGGATATCGCATCCGAGATAGACAGAGAAAACCGTATAATCACGGACCTTCTCACCCTCGTTAAAATGGACGACAAGTCCGATCAGAACCTTAACATCGCTCCCACGGACATCAACGAACTGACGGAGCTGGTACTCAAAAGACTCAGGGCTATCGCCAGAAAACAAAACGTTGAAGTAACCTTCGAGACCAAGCGAAAAGTCGTGGCTGAGGTTGACGAGGTTAAGATCACATCACTCATTTCAAACCTGGTTGAAAACGCCATCAAATACAATCATCAGGACGGCTGGGTAAGAGTATCTTTGGATGCGGACCACCAGTCATTTGTCCTTACCGTTGAAGATTCCGGTCTGGGAATTCCCGAAGAATCCATAGGCCATATCTACGAGAGGTTTTACCGCGTTGATAAATCCCACTCAAGAGAAATCGGCGGAACCGGCCTCGGACTTGCAATCTGCAGAAACGTAGTCAGAAAGCACCACGGAATCATTGAAGTATCCAGTAAAGAAGGAGAGGGAAGCAAGTTCATCGTAACCATTCCCTTAAGCTACATAGCTGATGCAAAATAAAACAATAGCCAAATTAATATGCATTCTTCAGGTCCTGATCCTGCTTGTGCTCACAGGGTGTTCTGCGCAGGCGGATACTCAGGATACGGAAGGCCTCACTCCCGTCTATTACATCAATAACGATGAAACCAAGACGGAAGCTTATTACGTGCAGATAGATGCGGAAGGGGCGGACGAAGAGATAGAAGCCCTTCTTGACGCGCTTAAGACAAAGGATCCCAAAGCTCGCTATAAAGCGCCTCTTTGCATGGGCTTTGATATCCAGAACATGACCCTTGAGGATGGCATTCTTACCCTTGATATGAGCATCGAGTATAAACGTCTTGTTTTTACGACGGAGGTTCTGGTAAGAGCTGCAATAGTAAAGACCCTGTGCAATTCCGAATATGTGGATGCGGTTTATTTTACCGTTGACGGAAAGCCCCTGAAAGACCACAGCGGATTTGAAGTGGGTGAGATGAATGCGGGTACGTTCATCAGTAATGACGGAAACGAGATCAATACCTACGAAGAAGCGGACATAATGCTTTATTTTGCATCCGCTGACGGAAACAGCCTTATAAGAGTCTATAGAAACAAGTTCTATTCCACCTCGATGCCTCTTGAAAGGTTCGTTGTGGATGAGCTTATATACGGCCCCGGAAGCGGCGTTGAAGGACTTTACCCTTCCGTTAATCCTTCCGTTTCGGTTCTGGGTATCAGCACAAAGGACGGCGTATGCTATGTGAATTTAAGCAGCGATCTGCTTATTCCTTACGGCAATGTTCCCACCGCGGTATCCGTCTATGCGATAACCGATTCACTCTGCAATCTGCCCAATGTCGATAAGGTCCAGATCCTTGTTGACGGTGTGGTTCCCGAAATCTTAGAATCGTCTTATGAGGCGAATACCGACATGGTTATCACGCTGGACGAAGCACTGAAAATACAGTCCGATATGCTCGGAGAATAAAGATGAAACCCAGAGAAGCTGCGGAAAGTTTCGAAAAACTGAAAAAAGACCTTGCGTCGGGAAATATCCGGAAAGCTTACTTACTCTTCGGAAGTGAAAGATACCTTCGCAATTTCTACGAAAAGAAGCTCCTGGCCGCAATGGGCGGTGCAAGGGATGACATGAATACCAACATCTACGACACATCTCCGGTATCATCATCCGATATTATCGACCAGGCGCAGACCATGCCTTTTTTTGCGGAGAATCGCGTAATCGTCGTCAGATACTCGGGCTTTTTCAAAAAGAACCCGGAAGATCTGGCTAACTTTCTTTCCAAGGCTCCCGATACGACTAAGTTTATCTTTGTTGAGGATGAGGCGGATGCCAGGTTAAAGATATACAAGCAGGTTTCGGACATCGGACTTTGTGTAGAGTTTACGACGCAGCCCGACAAGTTCCTGCTTCAGAATATCGGCGTATATCTGAAAAATGCAGGTAAAAGAATGAGTCAGGACGATGCCACATATCTTATCGATGTCATCGGAACCGACATGGGAAAGCTTATTTCGGAGCTTGAGAAGCTGGTTTGTTTTGCCTACGAAAGAGAAGTCATAACCAGGGAAGACATTGACATCATCTGCTCCAAGAATGTGGAAGACCGCATCTTCGAAATGATCGATGCAATCATGAAAAAGGACATGCAGGTCTGCATGGACAGATACGAAGACCTGCTGGCACTCAAGATTCAGCCCGCAAGAATTATCGTGATGCTGGAAAAGCAGTTTCTGTGGATGCTGCAGCTTAAGAGCATGTCGGAAAACGGATATCATCTGCAGGATATTATCGAAACCATCGCATATAAGAAAGAATCGGATCCTGAAACGGGCGCGGTAAAGCGCACCAGGGGTCCCATCGGTGAGTATCAGGTGAAGATATATCTGCAGCAGGCGTCGCCCATAGCTCTCGGCGACCTGCAGAAGGCTGTATCACTTTGCGAGACTGCGGACGAAGATTTCAAATCCGGCAGAATGAATGAGAGAATGGCTGCGGAAGCCCTCATGGTAAAGCTCTGCAAACTTGGTGAATAATGCTTAATATAGTTTTATACGAACCTGAAATTCCATATAATACGGGAAACATAGGCAGAACCTGCGTTGCAACGAATACAAAGCTGCATTTGATAAAGCCTCTTGGCTTCAGTCTGGATCAGAAAGAGATCAAAAGAGCGGGCCTTGATTACTGGCCAAAGCTTAATCTTTCGGTATACGAAAACTACGAGGATTTCCTTGAGAAGAATAATCATCCGAAGGTGTGGCTTGCTACGACGAAAGCGCATAAGATCTATACGGATGCGGTTTTTGAGGATGGCGACTATATCATGTTCGGGCCGGAAAGCAGAGGCATCCCGGAAGAGATCCTTGTGGAGCATGAACCCGAGTGCATCAGGATCCCCATGTACGGCGAAGAGCGAAGCATAAACTTATGCAACTCTGTGTCCATAGTGCTGTTTGAAGCGCTGAGACAGGGGGATTTTGCAGGGCTGAATAAATACGGGGAGCTGCACAGACTTCACTGGTGATAGGCTCAGACCGGTTCATGTCCGCTGATTTTTCCAATCCGGGAAAAATCCCGCCTTGTTTAGTATGTGTTCATAAGAACCGCTAAACTCGTTCAAATGTCGCATAAAATAATACATATGCTCATACTGTGTGCCGGCAGGAACCGGCGCACGAGAAATACAGATTTACAGGTACTTGGTCAGATGGAAAAGAAAAGCAATTTACAGAATGAATACTCTTTGACGGTGGATGTTAAGGCGCTGCAGGCATTAAGAGGCCTTGCGTTTGTTGGCATCTTCCTCGGACATTTTTATTACTTCGGATGGACGCCGATTTCGGTTTCCGTCTTTTTCGTGTTATCGGGATTTCTGCTTACCATCAACGAAAGCAGAAGATATGAGGAGTACACGCTGAAGGATTCTTTTCGTGAAGCAAGGAGAAGAATATTTAAGCTGTATCCCCTTCACCTGGTTCTGACCGTGATCTGCATTCCCCTTGCAATTGTCAGAGAGGATGTTTTCTCTATAGGCGACCTGATCGTTAAGCTGGTCTGCAATGTTTTCATGGTACAGTCACTTGTACCCAGCGCAAATATCGCCGCATCCTTAAACGGCGTTGCATGGTATCTGTCCACCATCTTTATTCTGTATATCGTATTTCCTTTTATCTACCGCGTTTTCTACAGGATCAAGAATGCCGATACTTTGAGGATCATGCTGCTGTTTACCATCTTTTTCCAGACGGCGATGGTATTTATCGTATACAGAACGATCTACTACGAGACGGTTATCACATACATGACTCACTGCTTCCCGGTTTACAGAGTTTTCGACCTCATTGCCGGAATCCAGCTTGCCCTTCTCCTTACTGTAAAAGAGGAGAGAAATGTTGATTTTAATCCCACGGTATATACGGTTATCGAGGTGCTGATCTTCGTGCTTAGCGGAGACCTTGTATTCCTCTGGGCTACCGGCGATACCAATATCTTCTATACCCACGCCCCCGTAACCACGCTTCTTGCCATACTGTTTACATTTGTATTCTCCAAGAAGAAGGGTGTGCTGACCAAGCTTCTTACCAACAAAGTGCTGGTATTCTTGGGCGACAGAAGCGGAAGTGCGTTCCTCATCCACTTCCCCATTGTTGTCTACATCAATACATTCATCTTCCCGCACCTCACCAGACTCAGAAGAACCATCATCCATGGTGTGTGCCTCCCCGTCGCGGTGGTATCCACCCTTGTCCTGTCGTACCTCTACGACACTAAGATCAAACCTAAGCTGAAGAGGAAGTAAGGCTTGTTGTAGGCTTGATGTAGGCTTTAGGCTTGGTGTAGGCCGCCAGGGCATCTTGCAGACTAAATGGCTATAAAACTGCTGCGATTCCGCAGTTTTATAGCCATTTTTTTGCTTCGGCATCTCGCTGTAGGCTGCCGGGGCTATAATCCTCCTCAGAAATTTACAATTTATAGCCTTTTCGTCGTGCTTTGGGCTAGTCGATGACTTCGCGGGCTATAATCTTCCTCGGAAATTAATTATTTATAGCCTTTTCGTCGTGCTTTGGGCTAGTCGATGACTTCGCGGGCTATAATCTTCCTCAGAAATTTATTATTTATAGCCTTTTCTTGATTTAGGGCACATTTAGCAACTGAGGAGGCTATAAATTCGCATAGAAAAAGCAATATTATAGCCCAATCCTCGCTCTAGGGTTTAATTAGCAACTGAGGAGGCTATAAATTCGCTTAGAAAAAGCAATAATATAGCCCAATCCTCGCTCTAGTGCTCATTTAGCAACTAAGGAGGCTATAATCTTCCTCAGAAACTTCATCTTTATAGCCCACATCTATTCGTAGCCCAGTGTGGTTTTAAGATTCTTTACCATCTTTCGAATTTCCTTTGTGTTTAACGGATATCTGCCGGTTTCAAATGTCCAAATAACCGATTCGTAGGGATACACCCCATTTGCTTCATAGTTCCTGAGCTTTAGATAGGCACTGTTTCTATAGTCGGTATCATCCATCATTCCTAAGTGTTCCCAATAAAGCTCTTTGCGAGTTTTGATATTCAACAATGTGAAATCCGGATGTACAGTGCCGGTCTTAAGTCGAAGAGGTTTTTCATACAGAAATGGAATTTTCGCCTCATCCAATATGTCAGCAATTATAACTTCGGATTTTGATCTGACTCTTAGGTTTTGTCTTGTGTAATATTCCGGATAGTCCGTAGAGAAATCCATATGCGTAAATTCAGTATTTCTCCATCTGAAAATATAGTTTTCATCGGAAATATATGGAGGCTCGATTAATTCGCCTGTTCCAAGGGGCATGTTGTTTAATGTTGATTCAAAGACTGAATCTGCGCAATTAATCCTGATTTGGTTTAATGTTGACAATGCAGAATCCAATCCCTCCAAAAGCTTTTCATAATATTCAATTTGAGCGAGTATCACTGCACGTTTTCTGTCCTTTACTTTTATATATTCACCATTGGTGTCAGATGAATTGGTTCTCATAAAGTATTGAAAACTATTTCTGTGTCTTGTTGAGTGCAGTTTAGCTCCTTCGGGAACTTTTTTTCTAAGGATTTCCAATTCCTTTTTTGCCCTTTGTATATTCTCTTCTATGAATTCCATCTCGTTTTCAATGTCTGATTTTCGTATCATATTATTCCCTTTCTGTACTTTTAGAATCTGATTTGTTTTGCATAGTTGCTGCTTGAGCAGTTGATAATCCAATAAGATGTTCTTCGGAAATGTGTAATTAATGCCTTTTCTTGCGTTTGTGTTCATTTAGCAACTGAGGAAGGTGCTTACTTTTATTTCTCTTCCGGAAAAATCCAGGGTTACGGCACCGGTTTCATAGAGGGTCAGGTAGGTGCACCCCGAGGCACTCAGCCGCTCCAGCGTTTCGACATTTGGATGACCATATCGGTTGTTCAGTCCCGCACTGTTTATAGCTAAGCGTGGGTGTGTGGCTTCAAGGAATTCCATGGTTGTGGTACCCGATGAGCCGTGGTGAGCCGTTATATAGATATCAAGGCGTCTGTCGTCTAATGCTGCATCGATGATTTCAGTTAAAGCGTCTTCTCCGGTTCCTTGGACATCTCCGGGTATAAGGAGGGTGAAGCCTGATTGTGCAGAGGGTTGACCAAATTCAGCCAGGATGACCATTGATCCGCTGTTTGGGTCTTCGGGAATAAAGTCCGGCGTGGGATGAAGACATGAAAATGTGGTGTTGCCGCTTTGCCACGAATCACCGGCTTTAATATCCGTTACGGGAATACCTGCCTCATCACATGCTTTCATTAGAGTAGCCGTATTCTCGGTGCTATCCTCTCTCATTTGCGGTGTGATATAGACATCATTTATTTCCAGCCCCCATCTGTCGCGGTTTTCTATCAGTTCCAGACATCCGCTTATATGATCCTCGTCGGAATGCGATAAGAATATACCGTCTATCACAGGCAGACCGCTGTATCTGAGATACGGCAGAATGGTGTATTCTCCGACATTCTTCTCCGAAGTCGAGCCGCCATCGAATATATAAACCTCTCCCGCATCCGTTATGGTTACATTACAGTTGCCCTGTCCCACATATAGCTGCGTAGAGGTGTTACGGGCAGGAAACGGAAGGTTAATGATACAGAGCATCAGAATGCAAATGAGTGCTGTGGCTATGGGCGTAATAAAGATAGAGACGTACTTAGCATTCAAAAACTTGATTAGAATCAAGGCAGGACCGGATGCATGTTTTCTCATGCGGCGCCTCAGAGAAACGTTACTGACTTTTGGTGCGACGGTTATAAGCACTATGAGCATGTAATACAGAATTATCGCAGCTTTCCCCGGTCTTCCCGGATTCCATGTATGATAAGGCAATCTCTCCGAAAGTTTGCATAACCATTCAAATATCTGAAGCAGGAAACAGCTGATTGAGGCAACAATTCCCAGTCCGGGAATAAGACTTACCATGGCAGAAAACACCAGAAGTGACATACAGGGAAGTATCAGAAGATTCAGAAAAACGCTGTATATCGAGACCCTGTAAAAGAAATACAGCTGTATGGGCAAAGTAAACAGTATTATACCGAAGCTTGATATAAGTGCACTTTTTGTGGCACGGATGGATTTCTTTAGGAACTTTTTCAAGTGTTTGCGGAGACCTTCAGGCTCCCAGAATATTTCTTCCTCAACCTCGATGTTCAAAAGCTTGCAAAATGAAGGTAGAAATAAATGTATCCCCAATGCGGCTCCGTACGAAAGAAGAAATCCCGCCTGAAGTGCATACCCCGGGTGCATGATCAATGTGACTGCTCCAAGAAGCATCAGCGATGTAATCGGATCCGCTGTTCTTTTAACCGGATAGGCAATCATCCTAATTGCAAAGGTTCCTATCGCACGGACCGCGGAGATGCTCATTCCTGTCATGATTCCATACAAGATCAGAATGCACATGGCGCACATGGCCGCAGGAACAGGCTTCATGCGCATTTTCCTCAGAAGCTTAAACAGTCCCATGCCAAGTATTGATATGTGAAGTCCGGATATGCTTAAGACATGGGCTATTCCATTGTTTTTATACAGTTCATTCGTTTCTTCATCGATGCCTTCTTTGTCACCGAGCAAAAGGTCACACAGGATTGAAGCTTCCTTTTCCGGACAGATGTTGTATAGCCTCTTCTCCAGATTTTCTCTGAAGCGCCTCATATGCTCTCTGATGAAGTATTCGCCGCCTTCACGTGAAATTATGACCGCATCCCACAAGCGGGCATCTATTCCCTTCGAAGAGTAATAGGAAACTGCATCAAAACTACCGGGATTCATGGCTTGAGAAAACAGCGAAACCTTGCCTCTTACAGTCAATTCTTCGCCAAGTTTAACATCTCCGGGAATATCGTCCATATAGGCCATATATGTCCCCATATCCGAAGACTTAATCACTATGTATTTGTCTGTTAGGTTCTGAACGCGCCCGGTTATCGAAAGCGTGCTCCCATCTTCAGGAAGCGTGAGAGGTTTTCTAAGGGGCAGTATGCCAAACCCCACCCCGATATAAATCAGCACGACAATAACAGTGCACGCCCAAGCAAGTGGTCGTCTCATGTTAATGACTCCTAATTCTTATTCATTGTCTTGTGTTGAAAATGCGGCGATCTGCCACAGTGATAGTGCGGTCGCATGAGATGGCGACGGATTCGCGTACCCCGAAGTGGGATTCTTATCATTTAAGAGATTATCATTCTCAGAAATCTGAGTCAAATTATGACTGAATCTTATATTCCTCAGTTGCTAAAAGAAGCCAAGCGCGATGAATGGGCTATAAAAATGGAGTTTCTGAGGGGAATTATAGCCTCCTCAGTTGCTAAGAGAGACCAAACGCGATGAATGGGCTATAAAACAGGAGTTTCTGAGGTGATTTATAGCCTCCTCAGTTGCTAAAAGGAGTCTGGCGCGATGAATGGGCTATAAAACAGGAGTTTCTGAGGAGATTTATAGCCTCCTCAGTTGCTAAAAGAGGCCAAAAGTGAGGAATAGGCTAATAATTCGGAGTATTCACGGCATTTATTAGCTTCCTCAGTTGCTAAAAGAGACCAAAAGCAAGAAATAGGCTAATAATTCGGAGTATTCACGGCATTTATTAGCCCCCTCAGTCGATAAAAGAGGCCAAAACTCTGAAATAGGCTAAAAATCACTAGTTTCTGAGGAAATTATTAGCCTCTCGCCCCTGAATCAAGCCTGCATTGCTTGCACCAACCGCCCAAACTTAAAAATGGGCTACATAATCTCCCAACCACCCCATTTCCGTCCCATCGCCCTTGATACAAACCCCTAAAATTGGTACAATATTTGCGGTTCGGTTTGAACCTGAAAGTAGTCCCGAAAGGAGTTAGGTCATGGCAGAAAACGAAAAGAAAGCAACTGCGAAAGCAGCAGAAAAAACAAAGGGTTTTGCAGCAGAATTCAAGAAATTCATCATGCGCGGAAATGTAATCGATCTGGCTGTCGGTGTTATCATCGGTGCAGCATTCGGTAACATCGTAACCGCCCTCACAGAGAACGTTATCAATCCCCTCATCGGATGCATCGGCAATCCTGAAGTTGAAGGCTTTGTGATTCCCCTTATCAAAGGCCAGGAGATCAACCTCGGAGCCCTCATTACCGCAATCATCAACTTCCTGTTGATGGCACTTGTTCTTTTCCTTGTTGTCAAGGCTATGAATAAAGCTATGAGCGTCGGCAAGAAGAAGGAAGAAGCTCCCAAGACCACCAAGATCTGTCCTTTCTGCAAGAGCGAGATCAACAAGGACGCTACCAGATGCCCTCACTGCACCTCACAGCTTGACGAATAATTACATGCTCAAATCAATTCACAACATCTGTAAAAAGAAAACGATAACAAAAGCAGGCACTGCCGCTATGGCAGCGCTTGCTTTGTGCGTTTGTTTGACTATGACCGGATGCGGAAAAGGATCGGATAACCTTAAGACCGCATATGAGTGTTTAAACAACCTGGATTACGACGGAGCTCTGGCAAGCCTCGCAGGTGCCGAAGAAGCGGGCGAGGATGCAAGACAGATCGCAAGAGCAAGGGGAATCGCTTATATAGGACAGGCAGATTACGTAAGCGCATCCCAGCAGTTTGTCATCGCACTTCAGTCCGGAACCGGGTATCCCGATGACATGGACGTGGATATCAACTACTACCTGGCTGCATCCTATGACTGCATGGGAGACTTTGCCGCAGCCGAGGACAGATACAATGCGATCATCGCATATTGCGACGATACCGAAAGCTACCTTCTCAGAGCTTCCGCAAGACTTAAGCAGGGCGACTTTGAAAACGCAGTGTCTGACTTCAACGTAGTTATTTCCAGAAATCCCGACGATTACGATACCCTCATCGGAATCTATGAAATGCTTTCCGCAATCGGATATCGCGAGGCAGGACTTGAGTACATCAAGAACGCCATCGCAAACGACAGCGGTAAGATGACCGATTCCGAAAAAGGCCGTATGTACTACTACCTCGGAGAATACACACAGGCAGCAGCACTTCTTGAAAGCGCAAGAAATGCCGACAGCTCCGTAACAAGCTCACTCTTCCTCGGAAGAACATATGAGGCAATGGGAGAGTACAACTACGCAGCCAATGTCTATGAGAGCTACATCGGTTCCAAGGGCGCAAATTCAGAGCTTTACGACCAGCTCGGACTTTGCAGACTTAAAATGGGAGAATACGAAGCTGCACTCGAAGCATTCAAGGCAGGCATAGAAGCAGACGACGGAACATTTGCAAAGAGCCTTGAATACAACAGAGCGATCGCCTATGAATATACCGCGGATTTCGAAACCGCAAGAGAACTCCTTCAGGCATACCTCGCAAAATATCCCGACGATCAGGATGCCGCAAGAGAGCTCACTTTCCTGCAGACCAGATAGTTGCTCATAAGAGAGTTCACATTCCTGCAGACCGGATAGTTGCTCATAAGAGAGCTCACATTCCTGCAGACCGGATAGTTGCTCATAAGAGAGCTCACATTCCTACAGACCGGATAATTACTCCCAAGTGGAGAATACATATACAGGAGACCGCAAAGATGATCGGAGAACTTATAAAAGGAATCAGGAAAACCGAGGCACCCATCGTAGTAGGACTTGATCCCAACTTAAACTTTGTACCCGAATTTATTAAAAAGAATGCATACGCTCAGGCGGGCGAAACCTTAGAAGGCGCAGCACTTGCATTCAAGGAATATAACAAAGGACTCATCGATGCCATCGAAGGACTTGTTCCCGCAGTAAAGCCCCAGATTGCAATGTATGAGCAGCTTGGAATTCCCGGACTTGAAGTCTTCAAGTGGACCGTAGATTACGCTCACGAAAAAGGCCTCGTAGTCATCGGCGATATCAAGAGAGGCGACATCGGATCCACATCCGAAATGTACGCCGTAGGACACATCGGAAAAACACAGATCGGCGCAAATTCCATCGCCGCATTTAACGAAGATATCGTAACCGTTAACCCTTACCTCGGATCGGACGGTGTAATGCCCTTCGTAAAGGTGTGTAAGGCAGAAAACAAAGGAATCTTCGTTCTCGTAAAGACATCCAATCCTTCCAGCGGTGAGTTCCAGGACAGAACCATCGACGGAAAGGCTCTTTACGAGCTGGTTGCAGAGAAAGTAACCGAGTGGGGATCCGAAGTTATCGATCCCGAGACCGGATACTCTGAGGTAGGTGCTGTTGTGGGCGCAACATATCCCGAGCAGGGCAAGATCCTCAGAAAGCTTATGCCCAAGAATTTCATCCTTGTTCCCGGATACGGCGCGCAGGGCGGTAAAGGCGCAGACCTCGTTCACTTTTTCAATGAAGACGGACTCGGCGCAATCGTTAATTCCTCTCGCGGCATAATCGCGGCTTACAAGCAGGAAAAGTACGCACAGTGCGGAGAAGAAGGATTTGCAGAGGCTGCAAGACTTGCGGTACTCGATATGAAAGAAGATCTTCGACAGGCAATGGCCTAACTCCTTAGGAGGCATCAGTCTATGAAAAAAATACTTTTTGTAGCATCGGAAGGCGTTCCCTTCATCAAAACCGGCGGACTTGCGGACGTTGTAGGATCGCTCCCCAAATATCTCGACAAGAGATACTTTGATGTGAGGGTATTTCTGCCCAAGTATGCCTGCATGAAGCAGGAAATGAAGGATAAGCTCGAGTACATCGACTCATTCTACATGGATTACAACTGGCAGAATATTTACGTCGGTCTTTTCAAGGCTGAAGTCGACGGAATTACGTATTATTTTATCGACAATGAATACTACTTCAGCGGGCCCAAGGTCTATAACGACGACCCCAGATATGAGATTGAGAGATACACCTACTTCTGTAAGGCGGTTCTTTCTTCACTTCCCATTCTGAATTTCAGGCCCGACCTCATTCATTGCCATGACTGGCAGACCGGACTCATCCCCGTATACCTCAAGGAGCGTTTTGCGGGCGGAGAGTTCTACCGCGGCATCAAGACCGTCATCACCATCCACAACCTCAAGTTCCAGGGCAAGTGGGATGTTAAAACAGTTAAAAATATTACGGGTCTTCCCGATTACTACTTCACTCCCGATAAGCTCGAGTCTTACAAGGATGCGAACCTTTTGAAGGGCGGTATTGTTTTTGCGGATGCGGTTACAACCGTAAGTAATACCTATGCCGAGGAGATCAAGACCAAGTTCTACGGCGAGGGGCTGGACGGCCTTTTGAATGCGCGCAGCAATTCACTCAGAGGAATCGTAAACGGAATAGACTATGACAAGTTCAATCCCGCTACGGATTCCTATCTGGTAAAAAAATACGATGCGTCAAACTTCCGCAGAGAAAAGTCCAAGAATAAGAAGGCTCTTCAGGAGCAGCTGGGACTTACCGTTGACGATAAGAAGATGATGATCGGTATCGTATCAAGACTTACCGATCAGAAGGGCTTTGATCTCATTGCTTATGTGATGGATGAACTCTGCAGAGATGATGTGCAGATAGTCGTTCTCGGAACGGGTGCTGAACAGTACGAGAACATGTTCAGACATTTCGACTGGAAATATGCGGATAAGGTTTCCGCTAACATTTACTACTCGGATGAACTTTCCGACAGGATCTATGCTTCAAGTGATGCATTCCTCATGCCTTCACTTTTCGAGCCCTGCGGACTTTCACAGCTCATCGCACTCAGATACGGAACCATCCCCATCGTAAGAGAGACCGGCGGACTTAAAGACACCGTCATTCCTTACAATGAGTACGAAGGCACCGGCACCGGCTTCTCATTCGTTAACTACAACGCACATGAGATGCTCCACACCATCCGCTACGCAGAAAAGATCTACTATGATCGCAGAAGAGAGTGGAACAAGATGGTAGACAGAGCCATGGCCGCTGACTTCTCATGGGAAGTCTCTGCCGGAAAATATCAAGATATGTACGACTGGCTGATAGGGTAGCCTGAAAGCCAGAACCCATGCGGGTTTGATTATCCCAAACAGGTAATTTACCAAGAATTTACCAAAAATTCTTCGGTAAGTGGTAAAAGATTCTTCGTTCGAATATGATTCGTGTTTAAAGACACTTTCCTAAAAACAGGAGAGTGTCTTTTTCTGTTATGGCGAAATATTTGAAAGGAGAAAGAAGGATGACCCCCGAAAACGAAAAATCAATCAGGCAGTTTTATCGTATAATTTAGTGTGAGGCTTGGACGTGGGATAAAGGAGGTGCGCTATGTCAGAATATGCAAAACTCATAATCAGTGAAGACTATATCTCGGTATCATTCGATGCCGGTAATGAAGATATCCAGGCAATCGGATCCAAAATGAATGAGATCTGCGATGCCGCCTATATGAACGGATACAACTGGGATGCGTTCTTTAACTTCTATCTCGGACAAAATGCACCCGAGATCCTGGATGTGATCGAATCAGATCCCGAAGCTGATATGTACAGTGTTTATATAGAGGAAGTCAACAACGAGACAAAGGCACTGGCTGAGCAGCTTGCAGAGATTATAGACGAGCTTCTTAATGATGAAGAACAGATCCTTTCTTTTGTCAAAGCTAACGCGGATGATATTGAGTGGGACTAACTAATTTGAATGATTTCAGCAGTAGACTTTGAAAGTAGACTTGGAACATAAAATCGGAAGTTATTATCGGGCAGTCATATAGAATTTACACCTCTGCGGCGGAGAGAAATCTCCACCGCTTTTTGTTTTATGACATATGTTCGGAAGAGGTGAAATGTATGCTGTCAAAAGTACAATTTTGACTAAAATGGGAATATGAGCCCCGAATTATCAAAACACTTATTGCAAAAAACTGCAGGATGATACAATGATAAAAACGGACTTATGAGTCCAAAATTGTCAGAGGTATAAAGATGGAAATAAAACGAGATAAGTATCTGGAACAGTTTGGAGACTTGCTGAAAGTCAACTTGATTAACGGTTTTGATACGGTCTCCATTGATTTTGGTGAGCTTGTTTAATACAACAAGATCCTTGTAAAACGGGCATTGTAACGGTATTTAACATAATTGTCAGCGGGCGTTGACAGATTGCCAAGCATGGTTGGTAGAGCTTTTTATGGGCCTCCTTTACGATTGATATGTAAAAACAATTCTAAGGAGGAACCATTAATGAAAACGCATGTTATTAATCTGCTGCCTTTTAATAACAGAACAGAAATGTCGAGAACGGAGTATGTCATAAAAAAAGTTCTCGCCTTTATCCTGATTTTTTTTGTGGCCGGAGTTTTAGGAGAGGCTGTTGTAATCGGATTGTATACAGGAATGGGTTATGATCCACTTCATGGAGTAATGCCTGAAGGGCAGATTGCCGGTCTGATTCCTTATTATGGATATATCCTGTTTTCTGTAATAGCGATACTGTATTGCAAATTAATAGAGAAGCGCAGCATGCGGGATATCGGATTTACGAAGCGGGGGACGGATTATCTGCTTGGGATCGGAGTTGCCGTAGCAATGCTTGTACTTGTCTTGTTCCTCTGCTTGGTAACAGGCTCCGTTTCCTTTTTGAGAATTAACCGAGACGTGAGCATTAGCGGGTTGCTGTTATGGGGGCTGGCATTCATCATTCAGGGTTCTGAGGAAGAGATTCTTTGCAGAGGCTTTTTGATGAATACACTTAAAAAGAAGATACCTCTTCCGGCTGCCGTATTCATAAGTTCGACGGCATTTGTTATTCCTCACCTGATCATGACCCCAATCCTGGATTCGGGATTGGTATATGCACTGATCGGTATTGCGAATTTATACCTTATCTCTGTTTTATTCTCCATAATTGTTTTATGGCGTGGGAATATATGGGTTTCCTGCGGACTCCATGCAGCGTGGAATTATGTTTTGAACATAATCCTGGGACTTACGGTATCAGGAAATGATGCAAAGATGGACGGATTGTTTCTGATCGGGATAAACAAGCTTAACATTATCAATGGGTCAGAATATGGATTTGAGGCAGGAATAGCAACGACGGTTATAACAATAATAACGATTTGCGTTATTCTTTATATATGGAAAGTCAGGAGTGATAATAATGGAATTCAATAATAAACTGTATGAACTTCGTAAACAAAAGGGTCTTTCACAGGAAGAACTCGCAAATCGTTTGAACGTTTCCCGCCAAACGGTTTCCAAATGGGAGGTTGGAGAATCTTCACCGGACATGGAAAAGCTTGTTGCAATCAGTGAACTTTTTGACATATCACTGGATGAACTTGTGCTTGATAAAGCTGTGAAAAAAGAGGAGGCTTCGGAACAGGTAGTAAAATCCGAGTTGTACAGTGATATAAAAGAGCATGTATTAACGGAAGATAATAAGAAAAAAGCAAAGAAAGGGCTTAAGATAGCAGGCATAGTGCTGGGAGTACTGTTGCTGATCGATCTTGTTTCGATGATTATATATTTCGCTCTTTTCGGAATTCCTCAATAAGCCTTATAGTTTTTTCGATGGCCAATTATATCGGAATATATTACAGTAAATCTTTGTAGGCTAATAGAGACACATTGATGTCAGGCACCTGATTAAAAGAGAGCGCGAAAATGAAAAAATGGAAAATGGTGTGGTGTGGCGGCGATCCTTCGGAGGCGAAAGTTTTCGGCGTCTATATTGAGAATTATCCAACGAAATTTCTTGAAGAGACGGTAACTGTAGAAGAACCCGTATATCATCAGAAGTTTCAGGCATTCAAATATGAAGTTGAAATAGATGGTCAGAAAAAGGTGTATGCTGCCAAGGAATACTCGATGGGTATTTATATGTACTTTATTGAAGAATATGGCTCCGAAAGTATGCGGACAAGCTTGAGAAATATCGATAAGAATAAAGCAGAGTTCGGAAATAATAAGAGCTCTTGAACAACGATGATACAATTATGATACACGGCCAATGGTATCTGGACGTGATAAGGATTGGATTATGAATAAGATACTGGTCAGTGCTTGCCTGTTAGGGCAGAATTGCAAATACAACGGTGGCAACAACTATAACGAGAAGGTTATCGATTTTCTCAAAGACTATGAAGTTATTCCGGTATGCCCGGAAGTTGCCGGCGGACTTCCTATCCCGAGAATTCCGTGTGAAATCTTGGATGGTGTTGTTATCAATAAAGAGGGCGAGAGCAAAGATAAAGAATATCGATCAGGATCAGAACTTTGCCTTGGGAAGGCTCTTGAAGAAAATGTGGATCTGGCAATTTTGCAGTCAAGAAGTCCGTCCTGTGGAGCGAACAGGATCTATGATGGAAGTTTCTCAGGAAAACTGATAGAAGGCAAAGGCGTGTTTGCACAGCTGCTTATCGATAATGGAATAAAAGTATTGGATTCTGAAGATATAGAAGACCATAAGAATTGATAACGGAGTAAGACGATGATTCAGGATATTTACCCGAGTAAGCTTGATAACAGTTATAAGATTCAAAAATTGACTGCAAAAGATTATGTTCTTTGGTTCAATGCTGAAGGTAAGACATATGTCAGGATAAGCGAAGAGAGTATAGGGTTTGTAACCGGATCAGATGTGAAGGATTCTTCAGCAATCTATTTGTTTTCCGTTGATGATCAGAGATATTTTCTGGTGCTTGGAGAAGTGGATTTTCATGATCCCGAATTTGGATACTATTCCATTAGAGAACTTCGCGACAAGAGTAACGGAAAGGAACTGTTTGCCACTTTTACCGCATATCATCTGTGGAAATGGTATGCAGATAATCGATTTTGCGGAGTGTGCGCAGGCAAGCTTGTGCCAAGTGAAAAGGAACGGGCACTTGCATGCCCTTCCTGCGGAAATATTGTGTATCCGAGGATCAATCCTGCAGTCATTGTCGGGGTGATAAATGGAGAAAAGCTTCTCCTTACAAAATATCGTAAGGGCTATGCACATAATGCACTGGTTGCCGGGTTTACAGAGATTGGGGAAACACTGGAGGAAACCGTTGCCAGGGAAGTGATGGAAGAAACCGGTATAAGGGTTAAAAACATCAGATATTACAAATCACAGCCCTGGGGAATGGCACAGGATATTCTTGTAGGCTTTTATTGCGAGGCAGACGGGGACGGTGAAATCCATATGGATGAAAGCGAACTTAAATATGCCGAGTGGGTAAAACGTGAGGATATCGAATTACAGCCTAATAATCTGAGTCTTACAAATGAGATGATGAAAATGTTCAAGGAAGGAAAAGAAAGAAATCGGAAGATAAAATTGTACGATTATATTCCGGGATAACTTATAAGGAGATTTTATGATAACAGTAAACCTTTACTATAAGGGAATAAACGGAAATGCACGTGCATTTGTGGATGAAATGGAATCATCAGGTATCGCTGATGCTATTCGAGCAGAAGAAGGAAATCTGAGGTATGAATACTTTCAACCTCTCAAGGACCCCGAGACTGTATTGCTCATTGATTCATGGACGGATCAGAAGGCTATAGATTTACATCATGCATCACCAATGATGAAGCAACTTGCCGAGCTTCGCGATAAGTATGATCTTCACATGACCGTGGAACGATTTGTCAGCGAAGAATATGAATCGGATAAGAAGTACTTAAGGAAATAATAACTTTCAGGATTACTTACGATGGGAAAAATCTATGAATGATTTTGAGATTAGAGAAGTGCATATAGAAGATGCAGAGAGATTAGTTGAGATTTACTCATATTATGTGTTAAATACAGCCGTATCATTTGAATATGATGTTCCAAGTGTTGATGAATTCAAGGAGAGGATTAGCCATACTAAAGAAAAATATCCTTATCTGGTCTGCTTAAAGGATAACAGAATAATCGGTTATGTATATGCAGGCCCATATAGCACTAGGGAAGCATATTCTTGGACAGTTAGCACCTCAGTCTATATTGATAAAGAATATCGTAGATGCGGAGCGGGTTCTATGCTTTATAAAGCCTTGGAAGAAGAATTAAAAAAACGAGGGATTATTAATCTTCTTGCCGGTGTAGCATATATTGATGAAGAGGATGAGTATCTTTCCCATGATAGTTACAAGTTTCATTTACGTGAAGGGTATTCGGAGGTTGCACATATGAAATCTGTCGGCAAGAAGTTTGGTAGATGGTACGATCTTATGTGGTTTCAAAAGAAGGTGTGAAGATGATCAGTATAATAGAATGCGATGATTATGAAGCTGCCAAGAATCTTATTCTTGATTATTCTAAAATAAAAGGTGCGGAAGCCTGCTTTGTTTCGCTTGATAAAGAACTGTCTGATTTGGAAGGCTTTTATAAAGGCGGAGCCTTACTTCTTGGCTATGAGAATGAAAAACCTATAGCAACTATAGCCATTAAGAAGATTAATGATGATATGGCCGAGGCTAAAAGATTATATATTAGTCCTGAATACAGAGGTAAAGGTTATGCCAGGCACATGCTTGATGCAATGCTCGATAAGTGCCGGGAGTTAAAGTACAAAGAGGTCAGATTTACCACAAAACCTGAAGTTATGAGTATAGGATATGCGCTATATAAGAAAATGGGTTTTGAGGAACTTGAGAACAATGAAGGAACAGTATTAATGCGAATGGTGTTGGACATTTTGAACTAATATATTACAGTAAAACCCGCTATGGAGGGTGAAGTGTATGGGGAGTATACTTACATCCCCCGGAGGATCTCACATCATGAAAAAGAAAGCAATTATCGCAGGCATCTCCGCCCTCGCTCTGATCGCCATAATTGTTATTATTACAATCGCCCTTAAGGGCCGCATGACGGCTTCTACGATGAGAATCAATGAAATCGTCGGAAGCGTTATCCTTACGGATGGCAGCGGCAAAGAACAGACTCCAAACGCCGGAAGAAGGCTTCAGGACGGAAATATCCTCGATACAAAAGAATACGCTCAGGCGGTAGTCGAACTTGATGACGACCGCATTGTTTATATGCTCGAGCTTTCCAGAGCGAGGTTCAATAAGACCGGCAAGGCTATGAAGCTGACTATGGAAGAGGGCAGTACTTTTTTCTATATCGCTGCGAAGCTGGCGGAAGATGAAAGCTTTGAGATTGAGACTTCCACCATGGTCATCGGAATCCGCGGAACCTCCGGATATGTTACTGCAAGCGAAGACGGTCCGGAGTCAGTGACGATTACCAGTGGAACCGTATCCGTATATTGCAGCAAGACAGGTGAGGATTTTGAGGTGCATGCCGGACAGAAGCTTGCTGTTGTTCAGATGGACGGAGAATGGATCGCAGGATTTCAGGATATTGATGCATGGGGAATACCTACCGAGGTAAAAGAAATCATTCTCGATGACAATGATCTTCTTGATGAAGTCTTAACCGCAACCGGATGGGATGAAGAAGATTTTGATGAATCAGCCGGTGATGCCTCTGATGATGCCGTTTCTGATGCAGAATCATCCGAGGCAGGAGGACTCAAAATTGAAGAACACAATTTCCCGGATGCCACTTTCAGAGACTTTTTATCAACGGTTTATGATGCTGACGGAGACGGATTTCTCAGTTTGGATGAGATGTATTCGGTAGACAGGATCTGCTTTAGGTCGGGTGATACTAATGTATATCTTCCGTCAGACTATTACGGCAATGTCAGCTCGCTGAAAGGAATTGAATTCTTCCCTAATCTCAGGGAATTATATCTTGAGCATCAGGATCTGACAGAATTGGATTTAAGCAACAATCCGGAGCTTGTTTCTCTGGAAGTATATGATACCGGGATAACCTATCTGGATATCAGTTATAACACTGCTTTGCTTGACGCAATCAATAACGGCAATATCAGTGCAATTTCAACGCCCAACGCTGTGGGTGGAACAACGATAATGTATAGTGACAGTGAAGATGGCCGACTCTTCCTTTCATATGATGAGGGTGTTGAATTGAACACCGGTGGTGTTACTCTTACCCCGGAAGTTGTGCCGTTGCAGTTTTAAGTAAGTGGTCCGGTCAACGACCAATCATACATTTCCTTGACTTAAATTTATAATTCTCTTAAAATCCAACTATACGCAATGCGGATAGTTGGATTTTTTTTAGGAGGTTCCCGGAATGAAAGATTACATTTACTCAATCGAAGGTATGGATATCCTTGTTGAACAGAAAGCGCTTGATAAGAGTATTGAAGATCAGGCACACAGGCTTCAAGCGTATTACATCAAAAAAATCAGGGAACAATCCGGGATGGATAGAAAAGCGTTCTGCGAGTGGCTTGGACTTCCTTATCGAACACTCCAGGACTGGGAACTAGGTCAGAGAGTTATGCCTGAGTATGTTCTTAGACTTATAGCATACAAAGTTCAAATGGAAAAGGCGGCAGGAAGGCTCTAAAAATATTTACCTGTACTCTGCGACATAATTGTGCTATATTTATGACACGGAGGAAGAGATTATGCCTGTAATTATCCCAATTAGAGATTTAAGAAACACTAGTGAGATTTCGGAATTAGCTCACAAGAAGCAGGAACCAATATTTATTACAAAAAATGGATATAGCGATCTTGTGGTTATGAGTTCTGAACTATATGAAAAAATTGCCCAAATTACTAAGATCGATCAGGCAATAGATGAAGCAGAAAGAGAAGTAAAAGAAGGTGAAAAACCGATCTCTGCTGCCGAAGCGAGGAAAAAATTAGATAAGAAATACTATGGCAAAAAAGAAGTATGATGTTCAATTGTATCCTAAGGCGCTTAAAGATATAGATGAAATATATGCATATATAGCATTGGAAAAGCTTGCGCCTGAAAATGCGAAGGGACAGACAGATAGAATATGGAATGCAATCTTTTCGCTGAATCAATATCCTGAGGCACATCAGGACAGGCTTCTAGGAAAATATACCGGGAAAGGCTATAAACAGCTTCTTGTTGATAACTATGTTATCATTTATAAAATCGATGAGTTAAATATGGTTGTTTATATTGTAACTGTGCAATATCAGGGACAAAAAAACTGATTAAATGTCCCTAAATAACATCAAAACTGATGTATGTAAACAATCAAACGCCGACTATCTTGCCTCAAGAATAGATATACAGGACTAGATGTATTGAAAGGAACGCATATATGAGTGATCTTCAAGAATTGATAAAAGAACTAATGAAAGATCCTGAGTTTAAGAAAGAATACGAAGCACTTAAACCTGAAATGGATGCAATAAGAGCAAGTTTGGATTCAAATCATAAACCATTGGAAAAGCAGTGATTACTATGCACTTCAAACAAGGTCCGGGCTGGAAAGCCTGCTATGATGAAAAAAGAAATCTCTATACTGCGGAGCGCAGCGGATGCGGTTATTATCATCTCTATGAGATAACCGCGGAGATTTATGATGCCCTTCAGGATGAAATGAGCGACTTGGATTCTTATCACCTGATAGATAAAGGCAGACACCTGTACATGGATATCGATGACCGCTGTGGCCCTCCTTATACAGTTGTATTGGATGATGATTACGAGAAACTCTGCCCCTGGGCAAACGCGGTTTCAAGCGGACATGTATGGTCTGCGGAGTTAACCGATGCTGCGGTAGAACTTTTCGAATCCGAAAAAGACAACAGGGAGCAGCGCCGCAAAAAACGCGAAGAGCGTGAAGCCGAAAACAAATAAAGGGAGCAGGCCCCCGGCCTCACTCCCTTAATCTGTAATCCTTATCATCATCTATCATTTCAAGCATATACTTTGCTATATCGGGATCGAAATGTGTGCCCATGCACCTTTCAATCTCTTTTCTTACTGCCTCCTGAGAACGGGGAGAAGAATACGAACGCTGGGATGTCATGGCATCGTAGCAGTCTGCAACGCAGATGATGCGCGCTTCTTCCGGTATATCTTTGCCGGATAAACCGTCGGGGTAGCCCGAGCCGTCGAACTTTTCATGATGCCACTTGGCACCCGTGCTCAGTTTGGGAAGCTCTTTTATCGATTGAAGGATTTCCCCTCCGATAACCGTATGAGTCTTTATGATGTCAAATTCTTCATCCGTAAGCTTGCCCTTCTTGTTGATGATATTTACCGGTACACCGATCTTGCCTATATCGTGAAGAAGGCCCAGTGCGTATATCTCATCCTGCTCGGCTTTGCTCTTGCCCATGCGCTTTGCAATCTCGCTCGCATATATGGCAACGCGCTGCGAATGACCGTTTGTATAATGATCCTTGGCGTCAACTACCTTGGAAAAAGCAAGCATCATTTCATTCGAAAGCTTTTCCTTGAGCTTAAGGGCCGCCTCCCTTTCTTTTGCTTCCGTCAGTTCCGCTCTCGCTTCAAGAAGCCTTACATAATCAGGCGTTTCCAGCGACAGGAATATGACCAGAACTCCCAGAGAAGCGATAAAGAGAGTAATGAGCATATCGTCAAAATAAAGCATCTGGATCAGGAACATGGAACCGGCAACTATGCTGGAAATGCCCATGGCTCTGATCTGAGCTTTTCTGTATTTTTCCGTATGGGTAACCATATACAGACATCCGATAAAAAAGAACAGAATGGGAAATCCGTATGCTACGGGTACAAACAGCTTTTCGTGGATGTAATTGCCCTTACTGTCATAGGTAAATACCCATCCTGTAAGGGGATTGGTGAGAAGAAGCAGGAGATTGATCCCAAGCAGGGAAAAATTCGTGACGTTTCTCCGGACTTTGCTGACCACTCTCATATCGGAATAAGCGTAGATATAGTATATAAAAGCAAAAGCAGCCAGAGATGTCAGGATGGAATCGGTGATGTTAAAGAAATAATGAACGGAATTGGGTACTGCCGCATGCGCGCTTGTGACCACAGCCGTAGCCACATCAAAGAAATCCGCGATCATTACGACAAAAGCAAACCTTCTGAAAGCCACGTTAATCTTAGTCATGTTTGTATAACGCAGCCACAGATACGCGTATAGAGCTATGTCCAGCGGAATAACCGCTACTTCCATGTAAATGTTGTAATCAAGTACCATTACAAACTTTATCCCCTAAAACCATTCGGAACACTGAGTAACGTCTGTAAAGCCTAAAATTAAGTTTAGCATAAATATGCCCGTCTATAAATGCCTGCGGCAGACATCCTTTTTTGTGACAAAATCGGTCATTTTTCTGTAATCATGACAATGTTTGTGATGTTTCCTGTATAATCGGATATTAGGGAGGGAATTCTTATGAACATCAAATCATTAATGATGGGGCACAGCCTCAGAAAACGGATTTTATCGACATTCACAGGCATACTTCTTACATTTGTTCTTATCCTGACTAATTTCGCAGGACTGAATCCTGCAAAAGTACACGCAGCTACGTATACGATTAACGTCACTACTAATAAGGATACGATAGCTGTATTTGGTCATGCAATCCAAGATGTTACTTATGATGTGACCGGGACGAATTCTGGTATGTATATTGGTCGTAGCTCTTGGCGGACGGATACCGAAGGTTATTCATACGGTAATTTTGGAGCCGGAACGTATAAATTTACTGTATCTTTGGGTATTTCATCGTATGTTTATGATAGTACAGATACTTATGTGTTGAATGTTGATAATCAAACATATTCTCCTGACCGAATTGAAACAAGTACAAGTGATACATCTATATATTATGACATCCCCGTAACCATCACAGCTCCCCCTACTCACACCGTAACCTTTGACGCAAATGCAAACGGCGTAATCGGAACCATGCCTGCCCAGTCGGTGTATGAAGGAATTAACACTCAGCTTAATGCCAATGGATTCAGCAGATCCGGTTATTCATTTACCGGATGGAATATAAATGCTAACGGTGGCGGAACCGGTTACTCCAATCAGGGCTCCGTTAATCTGACAGGTGACCTTACTCTGTATGCTCAGTGGACTCAGGCTCAGACAATTTCACGTACAGTCACTTTCAAAGTAGTAAACGGCAGCTGGGACGACGGAACAACTGCAGATAAGACCGTTACTTATTCCAGATATGATAATGAGGATCTTGTATTAACTCTGCAGGCCGGAGATATTCCTGCGGTAGGAAATGCCCCTGACTCCGGTTATACCGCCGGTTCATGGGATCAGATTCCGAATACTGATGTCTCATTAAGTGCAGATGTAACATATACTTATACCTATGGCGGTTCCGGCCCTGCTCAGGCTCCTGTTTCGAATCCTACTCCGGCTCCTCAGGCAGCTACTGTTTCTACTGTAGTGACCGATTCTGTCTATGTTTCAGATCCTCTTGCTTTGGATGGAGTATCTTTCCGCGGAGGTATTCCCTATGAATTCAAAAAACAGGTACAGGGTCCTTTGTGTATAGCTGCATTTAATGCACAGAAACCTGCAGGATGGAATGAAGCTTTTACCTTTAACATGAAGGGGATTGGATATAATGCGGATTATTCGTTTAAAGAAGGTATGCTTACATTTACTGTCCCGAAAGAGTATCAAAAAGCCGGAAGAGAATATGCAATCATGGGTATTGACAAAAACGGAAAGGTAAAAGTTTTCCAACCTATCGCGTATGCGGCTCCATATATCTTTTTCGTTCCAATAGATATTGAAGGCTATGCTTTTGCTTTGATCTACAAGGACTGAGGAATACTCACCAATGCAGAATAATGTAAAAAGAATACGTGTAGGCAAAAGCGGGGCTGATGTCTTCGAACTTGAGGGCTCTCAGATCCTGAAACACGTCGTCCGCGACAAAATAGAAAACGGCATGTTCGATACCTATGTCAGGGAAGCGATGTTTTACAAGGCGAAATGTCCTAAGCCGTATCTTCCTGAAGTGAATAAAATTGAGATTCTTCCCGATGAGATCACTATTGTCATGAACCGCTATAAAAGCATTGACAGAAGCGGATTCAATGAGGAACTACTGAGGAAAATAGCCGCTGTGCTGGCCGAAATACACGCTAGTCCCGTTCCCGAGTTTTTAGCAGAAGATGATAAAAAAGCTGATGTGCTGACCGAGGACGAAATCTCCGAATGTGTAAAAGGATGGAAAAGCGTGCTGGATGAACATCCCGGAGAATTCGATGCTTCCCGGATCGAGGCCATATCAAAAAGCATAAATGATATAATCAAGTGGCAGAATTCCGAGAAAAAGCTTCTCTCCCACGGAGATTTTCACCTGGATAATATATTGACCGGCGAAAACGGTGAACCCGTCGTCTGTGACTGGCAGGGAGTATCAGTGCGCGGAGCGTCGGAGGATCTGAGCTTTTTTATGAGCAGACTGGGCGCAGACGGAATTCATGCGGATAGCAGGAAGTTACTGTTATGGTATTCCGAGGAATATAACAGATTAACCGGGGAGAATATAGAACCACATGAACATGAGATGCATATAAAAGCAGCCAACGTAATCACCTCATTCAGGTACTGGCATATGTATCTGCACGGTAACGATACGGACAGAGTACGTGAAATATATGACAAGATGATCTCAGACTTTAATGAATATGCAAATTTTGCACATTGAATTGGCAACATATGCAAAAAACATGACATTACGCGAATTATTGAACAATTATATCTAATTAAAAAGTTTGAACTTGGTTTGGAATACGCATATACCTCCTGAAATTTGTTAGAGTTTTCTCGTAACTGATAACACACTAACAAATTTAGGAGGTAATTTTATGACATTTTTAGAAGCAAAGGCTGCATATACCAAGGCCAGAGAAGAGGAACGTATCGAACTGGTCAAAGCTCTGAATGAGCACGGTTATAAAGCCGGTACAAGAGGCGGCTCCGGGAGAAAAGATTACACTTCAGGCGGCCGTATGGCACCTTATGATCTTTCAAACTTCAAGTACATCGAGGCCGACAGGGGCGATGAGAGATTCTTTATATCCCTTCAGCCTTTCGATACCGACCCTTCAAGCCGTAATTTACATTTTCTTTCTGATCGCATAGGTGTATGTAAATATACCGGTAATTATGACCCACACTTCATATATGCTAATATGAAGGTGTTAAATATCGATCTGCCGCTTACCGGCGACGCTTATGACGATTTGTTTGCAGCTATGGAGGCAATGTAATGAGGGACTACGAAATCAACGAGAAGAAATACTATTTTGATCATCTTGCATTCATAAAACTGATGGATGCACGATACCATCACCCTAAAAACGGATGTACCAAGCTGTCTGAGCTTATTAATAAAGCCGGTCAAGAAGAATACGAGGAACCTTATATGGTCGACGAGGGCGGGAGAACTGTCTACGGCTGGTACCATCAGAATAAAGGTAAATATACATCGCCTAGAAATAAGGAAGTTGTGTATTGTCTTGCAAAAGCCCTTGACATTGATGTTATGGATTTGCTTAGAGATAATACATATTCCCCCATAGAGCATATTAGCCATAAAAATATAGAGGATTATAATACTATGACCCCGGACGAAATTCTTACAAAAGTAATTATGTCTTATACCGCTACAAATGCGTACAACTACATATCTGAAGACAGCGATGAGGACGGTTTTGATTATTATCTTTCAATGGTTGAAGATGCTGCAGATAAGATAAAAAAATCCAAAAGCAAAGATAAGAATATAAAGATGGACCGTCTTATGCTTTGTGATGTGATTGCCGGATTTATTAAATCCTGCGCGTATGCAGACGGCTTGAGTGAAGTAATCTTTGAATTCAATCCGAATTTAAAATACTTCACCTCGCCTTACGAACTGATGGAGGAGAGTATGGAAGCCTTTGTAAATGCCAAGGTGAAATATCTGTTTATTCCCTCAATGCAGGAAATAATCGACAGAAGTAGATATCTGGAGAAAAAAAGAGCCGAAAATCCTGACTTCGACGATGAGACCCTCTTTATGTATGAACTTGCTAACACCGTAAGGGATATATATTTCAAGGGATTTAAAAGGTAACTCTACACTAAATCTGTCCCTGCTGTTCACTGTACTGAGGAGCCGCCCCGACGTTCGCAACCGTCCCGGCGTTCATGGCCGCCCTCATCTTGAATTCCTTCCTCAGCTGAACCAGTGATGAGATCAGGAACGGTATGGTGATGATAAGGACCACAATGGCGTCTGAAACTGTCGAATCCGTGGTATCGTCGATTGCCATCTGGGCTGCTCTATTCCTGAGAAAACACGTCCAGATCGAACCGGCAAAGTCCACCAGTCCGTGAAGGATTATGCATGATAACAGATTCCCCGAGCGGTAGTAGATCGTCGCAAATAGCATTCCGAAGAATGTGGCGTATATTACCTGTGTTATGGTGGAAATCGTGTTGGATCCGTTCAGGTTAAACAGGTGAAGACAGCCGAAGAGCAGCGCCGATATAAACGCACTGAGATAAACGCTCTTTTTGTTGTCGCCCCAATACGCCTTGAATGAGTTGAAAAGAAGACCTCTGCAAAGCACCTCTTCAAACGTGCCCACCATCATATATACACAAAAATAAAACAGCAGTACCGGCAGTGCCTCAATAAAGGATATTTCAGGTTCTCTGTAGGAGAGCAGAGGCATCAAAAGACAAAAAATAAAGACTACGATCCCGTACCAAAAGATCCCTTTGAAAAGGTTCTTTGTCCGGATTCCGATCTCCATTTCGTACTTTCTGTTAACATAGACCATTATTCCGGCAGATGCGATCACACGGACTATGGTTTTGATCAGATTCGCCAATATGTCGTTTTCAATCTTGTTACACAGAAAGCCAACTACGAAAAAAGGAATAAGCCAGAGTACGGCTGTTACCAGGCTCCCAATAAGTCTCTTTTTGTTTTTGAATGTATTCACCATATTTTTGGTCTCCGTGTAACGTTTAATGTCAGGATTAAAAGCATGAAAAGAACAGGCTTCGGGATAGCATCCCTGCTGCTTTTGGCAGTTGAAATCATAATAGGAATCTATGCATCGGGCTGGGTCAGAAACTATCTGGGCGATGTACTGGTAGTCGTGCTTTTCTATACCCTGTGTAAAACAGTGAGCCCGGACAGACCCCGGAACCCGTATGTACTTCCCACAGCCATTCTCATATATGCATTTATCGTGGAATTCCTTCAGCTCTGGGGATTCTGCGACAGATTCGGGATTACAAACAGACTCCTTAGGATCATTATCGGAACAGGCTTTTCTCCCGAAGATCTGGTCAGCTATGCCATAGGGGCTGTTCCTTGCTATATCACCGAATTGATACTTAAGAAAAAGTCATCAAAGTAACTACGGAAAGCTTCAGTCATCCTCTGCTGATTTATCTTTACTTCCGATAGAATCTTTATCCTGCGGTGCAAGACAGCCCTGATTGCTGTTGAAGCTTCCGTATATTCCGAGTCTGACCGGTGCAAGGATCATCCCGATAATAACTCCCACCAGGATCAGCACTATTCCGATGAGTGTCACTTCAGCAGTGCTGCATGTGCCTTCTGCAATCTTATCTCTGTATTCTTTTATCATATATATTTACCTCCGGAAAAGAAATCATTGGAAAAACTGTACGGGTTTGAACTCTCCGAGATTATCCACGTACGCGTATCTGTAAAAAGTCTCAAAACGGTCGAAGAGCTCTTTCTCGCCAACTATCTTATCAACAAGCTTAGTCTGATTTCCTTCTTCCAGGCCGACCTGCAGATCGTAACCGCCCGGTGCGGAAGCCGCCTGCATATATCTGACACCGTAAACAGCCTGCTTCAAAGTAAGAAGTACGTGTTCGTCGTTCATATCCATCATCTTATGGATTCTGGCAGTGATATCATCCCATGTAGGATTCTGGATCGGCTGATCATAGAAGTTTTCAAGGACAGATCCGTCCATATATTTGACACGTTCAAAGGTAACATCTGATGTAGTGTTGCGCCCGGGCTTAGTTAACGCTAAAACCACGATAACGACTGCAATTATCAGAACTAAAAGCATGAGAGTTAATATGATCATATATGCCTCCTTAGAAAAGAATACATATAAATTGTATCATAAGACATATTAGTTTCCGCAGATTGTTGAAAAATAAGATATATAGCTTCAAGTATATGGTAAAATATTATGCAATAGATTTATATGTAAAATTGTTGAGATTAGGAGATTTAACCATGTGTGACATAATTAATTTTGACAATAATTCAAATCTTGATCTTGTAGAAAATTCTAAACAAATACTTGCCGAAACCAGAAAATCGATTGATAGTATAGATCTTCCGATAGATAAAATATCAACTTTAGGCGCAGGTGTTGCCTCTCTTATTCCATTTTTTAATTCAGGTACAATAAATACTGCATCGGGTTCAGAAACCTTATATAAAGTCATGAATTTGGAGGAAGGAAAACTACTTAAAACTGCTAAAAACGGAAATAATTGGGGAGCTTTTGTTAATTCTGAAGGAAAATCAATTATGGCTCAATTTAAGCCGGTTGATGCTGCTTCTTCCAAATCGTCAGTTGTTATGAATGTAAATCCGACAACCATTTTGTTAGCTGTTGCCCTGTATTCCATAGAGAATGACCTTGATAAAATTGAAGATATGGAAAAGCAGATTATAAGCTTTCTGGAATCAGAGAAACAATCTGAAATAGAGGCTGATGTAGTTACACTTTATGAAATGTTGTCAAAGTATAAAAATAATTGTAACAACGATCAGTTTATCTCCAGTAATCATAAATTGGTATGTGACATACTGAGGACTGCCCGCAAAAATATCATTTTATACAGAAAAAACGTTTCTGATACCATGAAAGAAAAGAAATTACTGATATCGGACGGTAAAGTTAATTCTAAGCTTCAAGATCTTCAAAAGAAATTCCAGTATTATCGCCTTTCTTTGTATTCTTATTCTCTCGCATCATTATCTGAAATAATGTTAAGTGGAAATTATGCTTCTGAAAATATTGAAACAACAATAAAAGAAGTAGAAAATTATGCTGCTGAATATGTAAGTTTATTTGAAGAATGTTCTAAGTTTCTTGAAACTCTTTCAGATAAATCTTTAGGTAATAATCTGAGAAAGGGAGTTGGAAATGCCAGTAAATCTCTCGGGAAAATAATTGGTAATATTCCAAAAGTTAAGGATGGAAAATTGAATGAGTATTTGATAGAAAAAGGCGAAAGCATCAAAGACAGAGCATTAGAGGTCAGTCTCGATGTAATAGAATCCTTTAATGCTGTTGGAGATACTGGTGTTGGTGTTTTTTTGAGAAAAATGAGAGAGATGGACTTTATCTATAATAAAGCATCTGAAATAAGAGCAGATAATAAGAATATCTATCTTGTGGCTGGATAATTAAGAATATAATGATTGTTAGGAGAACCGTCTGTTTATCTTTATCGGATTAAGCCGTTCATGCTTAAATATGGCTATGTGATTGACGTATGGAGTCATATTTTGGTAAAGAGTGATTATATTGTATTTCCGGGAACCTTAGTTCCCGGATTTTTTTTGATTTCAAAAGTAATTCACCATTAAAGAGATATCCAAATCGTTTGAATATCCTCAAAGCGCCAATAGTTGCTTTTAATCTCGGATAATTAACGGCCGCCGGTTTACATAATGTTAGATTCGCAATTTTTTCATCCCCCATTATGGAGATACTTGAAAACGTTACGTATTCGAATACCACATAATTCTTTGAACAGACTGGCCATGGAATTTCAGCAAAAAGAGTTTGCTTTGTGTGAATCCCTCACTGTATGGTGAGGGATTTTTGCAATTATAAAAAGCATGATTTCTGACATTACTGATTGTTTACGCAAAGTAATCAAAGAGTACTTTGAAGTGTTCGAAACGTAATAATACGATGAAAGGAAGAATAGATCATGGAGAAAAATATGACCATTGGAAAATTAATCTCTGCTCGCAGGAAGATCTTACGGATGACTCAATATGATTTAGCTGTGCTTATAGGGGTATCAAAATCTGCAGTTGCTAAGTGGGAGACTGACAGAGGAGTTCCTGATAGAGTCAATTTGAAAAGACTCTCTGAAGTGATCAATGTTCCGCTTGAACAATTATATAGATCTATAGATAGTTCTGAAATTCAGGATGTTGATCTGAAAGTAAACATAACTCCAGACGTTATAGCACTCCTTGAATCCTTTGGGTACAAGGTGATTCGTCCGGGTGAAGATGAGGGAATAAAGGAGGAATAAAAAATGGCTTTTTGCGGATATTGTGGCAGTCAGATGCCGGATGAATTGAAGTTTTGTACTAAATGTGGAAAACCTTTGAAGTCATTGGCATCAAATGATGCTCAAGATAATATTGTTTATGTGAATAATGCTAGGAGTTCTTCGGATTTCGGATCTACGAATACTGATCAGAGAATTGTATCAAATGCCAGTTCCTCGAATATGAGCTATGCCCACACCAATAATACGACTGGTTTCCAGTACTCTGGCCCCCAATATACTCCTGAAGAAGTGTCAGCTCTCGGAAAACAACTGCATAAAGAAAAGAGAACTCAACGCCTATATGAAGCGAGTTGGATAATTGGGCTTGTTATGTTGATTGCTTCGTTTATAGATTATTATTCGGATCCACCGATATTTACCATCTTCTTGTCTGGAGTGATACTAGTGGGTGGGCTCTTTGTATTCAAGAATTCACTAAAGGGTAAAGTCATTGCTGGAATAGCAATGCTAATTGCAGTATATTGCATTATCTGCGGCTTCCACCAAGGTGCACGTTTAGGTTTTTTTATCACTCCTGATAGGCAAACAACAAACACAGTTGCTACAAATAGCAGTTCCTCGTCGAATAACACATCAAATTCATCATCTAATTCAGGGGCTTCTTCCAACAGTTCGAGTTCATCCAGTTCAAGTTCCTCGTCTACAGTAGATCCGGATCTCAAGAAGTTCCTTGATAGTTATGAGGATTTCATGGATGACTATGTAGCGTTTATGAAGAAATACACATCCGATCCGAATAATGCAATCTCTATGATGAGTGATTATATGGAAATGCTGCAGAAATATGAGGAATTTGCAGAAAAGGCTGACAGGTATAACCCAGATACGATGTCTGCTGCAGATGCCGCTTATTATCTCGAAGTCATGACAAGAATTGAAAAGAAAATGCTCGAATTATACTAAATAGTGAGGGGAGGGATGATCATGTTATTTTGCGGATACTGCGGTAGCCAGATGCCTGATGATATGAGATTCTGTACAAAGTGCGGAAAACCATTGGATGTCACAGGTGAACAGCCAAATCTAGACACTAATGGTAATTCTGATTTTGCTGGTGGGATGAATGTTTCTGATAGTAATTCAAGCGTTTTATACCAGCAGATGAAATACAATGCTGTAAAAGAAGCAGAAAGCAAGAAGAAAAAGAATACACTTCCGGGTACACTTACACTGATTTTCGTACTTATTGCATTGCTGATGATTGTTGGAAATTATTCCAGACGAACCACTGATGTCGGTTCGAATGATGCAAGTATAAGTTCTGTTGCCGAATCTCCAGCACCTGTACAACCTGTTCAAACTGTCCAAACACCTGCTGTTTCAGCTTCTCCATCTCCATCGCCAGAGCCCAGTGCTAATGAATATGTTTATCGTATTGAACGTGATGGTTCGATGGTGATTAAACGTGATGCTGAAATTCGGTATTGTCGAGTGTCTGTGCCATATTATTGGGGAGAAGAGGAATCAACATCGAAGTCTGTTCGCCTTGTAGCTGAATCAGAAAATTGCATTGCAGCTATTCAAATGGAAGTTACTATGGATAGCGATGATTATAGTTGGTTTAAGGATCGGGATAAGATTGAGAAAATAATTAGAGAAAGGATTTTAAACAATCCAATGGGTCAGCTTAGTGTTAATTCGGCAACATATTATGAAGCTGAATCGGGTGTGGGAATTTTATGTGAATTATCAGCTTATACCGATGGACATGAGTTTACCGGAAAAGCATTTCTGACACCCTCAAAGGATTATAAACATCTCATATATATTATTTTGATTCAGAGTGATAATACAAAATTTCTCTATAATGATGATTTTATGATGATTATCGATACTATAGAACGAACAGAGTAAATTATTAATTCAAAATCCCTTGGTGGTTGCACTAAGGGATTTTTAAATTGTAAACATATTAATGTTTTTTTGCCAATGATAATAGGAATCATGTTTTTTGGTATGAAATCTATAGCGATTTACGTCTGTTTCTGTAAAAAGGGAGCAAGTTTAAACAATAATCTTATAAATATTGTATAATATGTGTTATCTTAGCATGAAAAAATATGTAATTGAGGCTCAGGAGGATTTATGAAAAGGAAGGACAATAAGGTTGTTATTGAAGTAGATAGTAAAAATCATGGAGTGAACGTGAAACTTGTTGTATTGATTGTTTTGTTGCTAATAGTCATTGCAGTTATGGTTTTCATCTATCATAAAAAGAAATCACAACCATCTCTAACAGATGTTGCTGGTGATGTTGTGGAAGAGGTTCAGGAAGCAGTTACAGAGTTTGTTGATGAACAGATTATTGGTGAAGAAGGAGAAGTCACTACTATAACTGAAGCAGAAATTAAGGAAGTATTCGAAATTGCTGAACTGGAAACAGCGGATTATATATATAATGCAGTAGTCCATGTGTCGACAAGCGATGGAAGCGCTGTTAAATATCATGTTGCATATCAGGGAACAGTGACTGCTGGAATTAATTTTGATGAAATTGAATTATCTGTAGATAATGAGCAAAAGATTATATATATTAAAATGCCTCCTGTGACTATTCTTTACACTGTAGTTGACTCAGGAAAACTTCAATACATATTTGAGGATGATAAATATGATAATGAAACTGTTTTTTCTGAAGCATATTCTGCCTGCCAGAAGGATTTGGATAGTCGATCTGCGTCTGAGAGGGCATTATTGGATCTTGCCGATGAAAACGCCAAACAGGTGATAGAAGCTCTTGTCAGGCCATGGGTTGAGCAGATAGATGAGGAATATGTTATTTCATGGGTTACAGATTAGTGAGGGAAAATATGAAAAAGAAAACCATTTTATTAACCATATTGTTATCTATATCCTTATGTGCATGTGGTAGTGAACCTGATGTGGCATCTGTGTCTAATGAGACAACTGAGATAATTACTGAAGAAGTTGCTCCTGAGGAAGAAAATGAAGATGTTATTGAAGAAGAGCCTATCGAAATAAAAAATCCAGAAATATCGCAGATTAGAGCTATATGTAGACTTGCGACTCTGGAGTGTTATTATCACAATGTAGCCATTTCTGTTAAATCTGCAGGTTCCGGGCTTACGCATTGGGGAGAAAAAGACAGAGATTTTTGGATAGAATATTCGGGAGTTGTTAGGCTTGGCGTAGATATGTCGAGAGGAGACATTGAAATAAACGGAACAGATATTACTATTTATATACCTGAGGCAGAGATAATTAGCATTAAGGCGGATGAGGCTTCGTTTAATGATCCAATTTGTGCATCCGATAATTGGTATAATAATAATCCAATAGGAAGCGATGATGTGACTAGCGCAGTTGGAACTGCTCAACAGGTTATACAGGATGAAATTATTAATGATTCATCTCTTTTGATTAGCGCTCAGGATCGAGCAAAAAAACTTATAGAAAATTATATTAATCAGCTTGGAGAAGCATCAGGAGTTAAATTCAATATTACCTGGGTTACAGTTAGTTGATATTATATATAAGGAAAGGGACTGTTCAATTTGACAGTTCCTTTCTTTATATTGAGATGTGTGTGCCAGCTAACTGGAAGGATGATCTGATAGGATATTTTTGTAGAGGACGGAAACGATGTTGTTTCCGTCTTTTTGTGTGTTTATATGATTTTCAGTTAAAATGGTCGACATAATCTCACAATTGCAGCTTGAGCAAGTCTCAGCCGCATAAATACTGCAATTCGGAACTGTCATATTTATAGTACACGTAAAATTGTATAACTAAGGCGTAGGGATGATACGGAGATGGATGGAGGTTTTGTGAGAAAACTAACAGATCTGATAAGGGTATAACATTACGTTTGGATTTTCTGCAGAACAGAGGATTTGCAGATCCAATTCCTGAATCAGTTGGAGATGGAAGGCTTTAAGGCGCTGAATGGACAAAATCCGACTGAGTTATTACATCACCAGTTATATGGGATAAATGATGATATGACGATGGGATATTTATCCAGCATGATATGGGTGCTTTCTGCAAGAAATGCAGGCGATGATCATATCCGGGTTGACTATGAAAAGTACATTACGGATGAGGATGATTATTTCGTGAAAATGTGAGTACAGAAAACATAAGAAATATTATCAGTATAGAGAAGAAATATGATCTTTGAACAAAGAGAATGGTCCATAGCCCGGGATGATCTGGTTAATTCGATCACTTCACTTGGTTTTCCCGAAGAACTCGGGAATGAAATAGCAAAAACACTTGGCAGTCCAAAGGCAATACGGCGTATGATTTCGTATCTTCACCATGTGCGTCCGTATAACGTGGAACTCATCGTGGATGAGATGCTGGCTATACGAGCAGAAATAGATGCTTGGCGAGACAGGAAAGAGGCGCTAGATGCCAATGCCAGGTATTACGAGATGCGATATTATGGATTATTTGATTCCGATAGTGAATAAAATAAAAGGAGGAACTAAAATGGCAGGATTTGGATTTGATGCAGAAGCAATCAGAGCTTCAGGAAGAAACGGAGACATGTATGTAGTTATACAGGTGGTTCTGACTGAGAAACTCATAGGAACCGGTTCCGGAGTTTCGAGTCTTACAAACCTTCAGAGAACTATTAATGATCAGGCTGCTAAAGGCTACAGACTGCATACAATTACCACCACTTCTTCTGGATCTAAAGGATTCTTAGGAGGAGATAAGATTCAGGCTACTATGGTATTTGAAAAAGTGGTTTAAAGAGGCAAAAAGACAGGCAAAAATCGGCTCGAAACCGTGAGGATGAGCCGATTTTTGCCTGTTATTTTATACACAAATACCGCATTTTTTAAAAATGCTTGAATAATTAATTTATTATATTTAGGCAATTTGATATAATTTATATGTTTATTTTCTACAAAAATCTACTCTTTTTAGACATAAATACGGCAATATTGACCAATTGGCTTTGAATGGAGAAATGGCTATGTCAATGGATAGAGACTATTTAGTTGATATTACAGAAAATGAGATGATCGCAATGATAAAGGCTTATTGTGATTACAATAAACTTTTAACTCCAATCAAGGAGCACAACAGGGCTTATCGCCAATATACAGCCAGATTAGGTCAGATGAAGAAAACATCTCCCCTGGTTCAAATAAATCTTCCAAAGATAGCAGTTGAACTATATAAGAAGCGTGATGGAAATTTTGTAAGTGTTATTGATGAATGCATTGATAATGCAAATCTTGAATTTGTGGGGACTTTCGAACAGATTGTAGGCGAAGGAAAAGACGTCGCTGAAGTGGGATTTGATGAATTAGTAAAAGCGATTGAGACTTGGAGAAATGATCCGAATCAATCGGTTCTTTTTAATGTGGATACTTTCATACCAAATATGAAAATTGCTTACTGGCTTCCGCTGATTTCTACGGAAGAAAAGCTTAGAGAGTATCTGTTTGGCAAAGATGAGAAAAAAACAAGTGATCAGGATACCGCGGAGTATAAACAATTAGAGATTGATCTTACAAATGTTGATAAGCCTTCGAATGAATCTCCTAAACCAAAGCCTAAAAAGAAAACTGCCCAGGAAAAAGCAGAACACATGAAACAGGCTATAGAACGGAAGAGATTGGCGCAGTTAAAAGTGGAACAGGAAGAAAGAAATAGTTCCGAAGAGATTTTAGATGAATCGGAGAACGAAAAAGAACCTCAATTATCATTGAGTGAAATTGTCAGTCAGTATGAAGCGCAACACAACGATGAACCAGCGGATATGGATTTAGGCGTAACAGAGGAGAAAGCTAAAATGGGTGAAATAATTCGTAAAAAGAATTGTTATGTAGGCAGAATAGATATCAGATCTACTTTCTACAATTTTGCACCCATGGGTGAGTGGGATGGTGTGGATTTCATACAGTTCAGAGAACGCGAGGTAGAACAGTTAATTCCTCAATCTAACTTCCACAATATTAATCTTTATTACAATATTTATGATGATAATATCGTGAGAACGATGAAAGAGACATTTCATCAGGATCAGTTAATGGTATTTGAGTTTGAACTAGATAATCTGGAGGATAATGTTGATTATTCAGGGACTCGCAATAATACCGGTTATAAAGTCTCTGCCATCGATATGATAAAGAATGGGAAAATACGTCCTTTGTCAAATGATGGCCTATATAAGGTCTATCCTTCGGACATTGTAGATGGAGATCTTCAAAATAGTAAGATTGTAAATCTTATTTCTGATATTGAAGAATTATATGATGGTGAAGAAATACTTATTAATCTAAAAAATGAATTCTATGCTGGACCGTATAAGGTTAAGTATAGTCCTACAAGTAATAAATTCTTTATCAGGCCCCAGGGGGATGATACCAAGTACCTGCTCTCGGGATATAATGCTTCGGATTGCAAGAGGAATACCATTGAGATTGCATCCGACGATTTATGGCAGAACGACAGAAACTGGATAGTTTATTCGATTAAAGAGGGTGCTGAGCCGATTGTTCAGGATGTGATTACTGATTTGGAACTGTTAGAGTCAGTAAAGGACTATCTTGGTGACGGCGAAGGCGATAATGTCGATGAATTAATTGCTAATGGCGATAATTCCATATTTGGAAGCGATATTCCTGATGAAATAGTTGAAAATCGACTTGAAAGAATTAAATCATTATTGACTCAAAAGGATAAGATCGCAGGAAATATCAATCAGATATCCGATATAGTAGCTAATTTGATTCTCAACAATACAAATGATCAGATTTCTAATGAAATCATAGAAAAGATTATTGAGAGCAGACCGGACTTTTTGGATAAGATTCCATCTGTTAGAATCCTTCGTGACAGAATAAAGGGTTATGAAGACGATATTGATAATCTGGATCAAAGAAAGAGTCAGATTTCTCAGGAAATAGAGGAATATAGGCAAAACGAGAAAAAGAAAGTTGATGCGGATATATCTCAAGAAATAAAAAGGAGACAAGAATCTGCTGAGTATTTAAGTATTGAAGAGAACATTGCCCAGCTAAAAGAAGAAGAAAACAGTATTTCTAATAGAATAGCATTTTTGAATGAGCACAAAGCTCATCTTGAGCAGGATTCAAAAGCACTTGAAGTCAGCTTGGTCAATATGATTAATCAGTCTTCAGGCAAAATTGCTGACATTACATTCGATGGTTTCATTTCGAGTAAGATGATCCAGGCTGCATCAGCTTGGGAATCTGGCGAAGAAGACGAAAGATTCAATAATAATGTGGAAAATGTAAATTCTATTGAATCTTCGGAAATGACTTCGGAAGAATTAATTGAATATATTGTTAATACAATCAAAAAGGTTAGACCACAGTATGGCAGGAATATGCTGGTCAATCTGATGATTTGTATTACTCAGGGATTTATTACAGTTTTTTCTGGAGCTCCTGGATGTGGAAAAACATCAATTTGTAACATTATAGGTAAAACACTTGGATTAAATAAATTCAAAGATGTGTTGTCATATGATAATCAGGATCTGAATGTTGAAAGATATATTTCGGTTTCTGTAGAACGAGGATGGACATCAAAGAGGGATTTCGTTGGATATTACAACCCGTTAACAAAATCTTTCGAAGAGAGCAATAGAGATGTATTTGATGCTCTTAGGATGATGAATCTCGAAAAAAGGAAGGATTATAGGAAGTTTCCATATCTTATTCTTTTGGATGAAGCAAATCTTAGTCCTATGGAATATTATTGGGCTGATTTCATGAATGTCTGCGATGACATAACTGATAATGATCAAATAAATCTTGGGAATGGAAATTCATTTCTGGTTCCTGATACGTTGCATTTTGTTGCTACCATTAACAATGATCACACGACTGAAACTCTTTCTCCAAGATTAATCGATCGTGCATGGGTAATTTCTCTTCCTAGATTAAGCGTTTTGAACTATAACAATAAGCTACAGGAAGATGAGCTTAGGATTGTTTCTTGGACTGATATGTGTAATGCATTCTCTGTTCCGGATAATGCAGATTTAGAGTTTGATTCTGAAATTCAAAGAATATTTGATGAATTACAGAGAGTTCTTAATAAAGCAGATATCGCTATTAGCCCTAGAATTGAAATTGCAATACACAGATATTGGTATGCGGCGTCGAGGATGATGGAAAGAGATGAATATGGAAACACTCCCGGCATGATTGCTTTTGACTATATAGTTGCACAGAAGATACTTCCTAAGATCAATGGTAGTGGTGAAACATATAAAGAATGGCTTAAGTCCTCGCTTTTGAAGTTCTGTACGGATTATAATCTTATGATTTCCAGAGATATCGTCCAGAACATTATTAACAGAGGCGATAGACAACTATATTATTATCAGTTCTTTAATTGATGATTTATGATAACTGCTATTAAGTTGGTTGGCCTCAACAATGAGACAACCGTATTAAAACTGCATAGCGATCAGAAACCATATTCTGTTGAGAATATAGTTAAATCAAAGCATACGGTAAAAGAGGACATGGATTATACATGTTCCCTTGAGTTGGATTGCTCGGAAACGGAAGAACCTGCCTATCAGAATGGTTATAAAATCAATATATTTATCAATAAGGATGAGAAAAGGATCATCTTTGATGGTAACAATATACTATTTGTAGATTCGAATAATAAAACCTATTGGAATATATTCAAGGATTGTATTGGCTTTATACAATTTCGAATCTGTATAATTGATGATAAAGGAAATGAAAAGTGGTTTTATTCTGAACTCGCTTCAGTTCTCGTTGTTTCTGGGCATAAGATAGATAAAATTAATTCTATGATTGATTATGTGTATCATAATCAAAGCGACTTATTAAAAGGATCCTTGAACTCCAGCAGTATAGGAAATCAAAATGGATCCAGATATGATGATTTTCGTTCTCAGATTATTTTGCTGGAGGAAATCGCTAGTGTCTATGAGTCATGTTATGGCTTTTATAAAGCTAATAGTCGCTATAAGTTAGATCAAGTCGAAGTGGTCGATAGAGTTGATCATCTGAAGTATATTGATGCTAAAACATTGTATTATATGACTCAGCATCCTGAGTATCTTCATAGAGAACAGAATGGAATTAGATACAAGGGAGTAAATTATCTTCCTACCAAAACCTTGATGCTGCAGAATAAGATAACCAAGGATATATATGAGAACCGTATAATTGTAACATTCCTTAAAAAGGTAATCGTAGACTGTACTAATCTTCGCAATAAAATTGATGATTGTTTAAAAAATATTTTCATTAATGCAAATGTTGAATCCGGATATGTTTCGTCGGCATATATTTTATATGTGGGTGCTAAGGATGCATTAATGGAATACAACAAGAAAATTGATGAAATCAAGGAAAGACTAAGTGTTTTACTTGGTTCATATATGGATGCGTTCGGAATTGAAGACGTAAGGGAAGAGTTTCAATTAAAACCAACCGCAATCTTTTTGTCTGTACCTCAGTACAACCGTATATATCTATGCATAAGAAAATGGCTTGATAAGACGGGATATGATCTTACTAAGGAACTTTCTATGCTCAATTTTTATGACGTCCCTTCAATATATGAAGCGTATGTTTTGATTAAATTGATTAATCAATTCAAATCATGGGGCTATAGTCTTGTCGAGAGTAAACGTATTTTGTATAGTGCCGAATCAGGATGGATGTATGAGAATAAAGAATATAACAATACATTCATCTTCAAAGATGATGTAAGTACAGTGACTATTTACTATACTCCGATAATTTACGATTTTGATAACAAAGAAAAAACCGGAATTTCGCTTTATCGTAACAATTCAGTTTCATTAAAGTCCGGATTGATAAATGGAAAAGCTTTTTATTCTCCTGACTTTTTGATCAAGTGTGAAACTGAAGAGAAGGTTAGATACTGTATCTGTGACGCTAAATGGACCAGATTTGAACGTTTGCGTGACGATTTGATGCCTGATCTGATCTATAAGTATATTTCATCAATAAGTCCGGCAGATAAAGAATCTGAACTTGTTGGAATGAATATTTTCTACGGTATATCCATATGGGGAGAGCATGAACTTAAAAATTTCTATGATAAACAACTTGATTATAAGATAAATCCGTTCATTTCAATGATTCCAATGGGAGTTGAAGTAGGCTGGGAAGAAAACGAAATCAATCTTCAAGAGACTTTACATTATTTGACTCGATAAACATCTTTATATGAATATAAAAATACTAGAAGAAATAAAAAATTATCTTGAAATAAAGGGTATCTATTCAATGGATACTGAAGAGAATGAGGTTGATCGTAGAGAACAAGGGAAAACCTACTCTACTAACGAACATTTGCGAGCACTTATATATTCACTTCTGACTAATCAGAATGAATGGAATAGAGTTGCTCCAAAACTGCCTCAAATCGATAATCTATTCTTTGATTATGACATAAATATGATAAAAGAATGGCCTGGAAGCTATTTTGCTGATGGGATCTTCTCATTGTCTTGTGGAAGTATACATACGGCAGCTCAGATGAATGCTCTTCACTATAACATTGGTGTTATGGAAAAAATTATTTCTAAGTATGGGAGTATGGATGATTATGTAACATCATTTCCTGCATATATCATTGTGGAGCAGATATCTGATGCTAATTCATCATATAAGTTAAAACAAGTTGGACCGGCTCTTGCTTGGGAATATCTTAGAAATGTTGGTATAGATGGCGCAAAACCAGATACTCATTTAAAACGATTCATGGGATCTGAACGAATGGGTGTATCTCGTCTGATTGAAGCGACTGATAAAGAAATCTATGATGAAGTGGAACTCTTGTCTAAAAAAACAGGATATAAGAAGTTTGTTGTTGATTATCTTATTTGGTCATATTGTGCTGAAGGGTTAGGAGAAGTCTGCTCAAAGCATCCACATTGTGATATCTGTGTCGTAAGACAATATTGTAATACGAAGGGTGGAAAAACCACATTAGATAGTTGTAAAGAAGAGAAGGAAAAAGAAAATAGCACTTATCACTTGAAATCGCGGACACCATCAGTTCGGCAGATAAAGACTGATGAAACGTATCGGGATCAATATTTTGATGCATATTTTGATTATATAGCAGAAAGAACAACCAAGGAACGTTCCTTGAAAGGCCTGCGACCATATAGTGAAAGTACAATAAAAACTATGGCGACGGATACTTTTTATCTTGAAAAGCATGATGATTGAGATTTTGGAGAGTGGATAGAAAACGATGATAGTTTAGAGGAAGCTCGAGCATCTCTTATAAAATGTCTTTCGGGAAGGAAAAATCCTGAGAAAGATGCCCTATGGTATTTGGATTGTATGAAGCTTTTTAGGGATTTTCTTAAATACAATTATCGATATATACTTGAATGTCCTCAAAACGTTTGAAAACGTCTGAAACGGCTTAAACCCGCGTGGTTGAGCCGTTTTTTAGATGTCCTTTTTATGCCCCACCTTACCGACTATTATGTAAATGTAAGCTAAATGTAAGGAACAGGAAACGAAAAACTGCCCATAGGAGGCCCTTATGACTGTAAAGGAAGCAAGAAAGATAGTTGATAGATTCTATGATAACCAGATGCCTTATAAGGACGATGTTTTCATGTTTACTGAGGCTTTGAGCTTTCTAATTGAAGCTGAGCACGATCCCAGGGATATGATGCATCTTGGTGGATATTACTACGAAATCAAGCGGTTTGATCTGGCTCTTAAATACTATGAGCTGGCTGCAACTTATGACTATGACCCGGCATATGAGTGTCTTGGATATATCTGGTATTACGGTCGTACAGGTGAGAAGGATTACAAGAAAGCTTTTGAATACTTCTCCAGGCTTATGGAAAAGGGAGATCCAGTCAGCACATACAAGATCGCTGATATGTACAAAAATGGCTATTACGTAGAGAAAAATCAGGCTAAATACGAGCAGATCATCGAGGATCTCTATCCCAGGGTTAAGAACATGGGCGATGTCTTTGGTCCAATCCCCGAAGTTTTCACCAGACTTGCAAGGATAAGGGTTGAGCAGGACAGAAAAGACGAAGCAATCAGCCTGTACAGATATGCCAAAGACGTCCTGGCCGAAAGGATCAGCTACAATGCCTTCTTCGGAAATATGAACATAATGAAGTGGCTGATCGATGACCTTTATGAGCTTGTCCCCTTCGATGAGAACAATTTTGATTTCTATGATCTGTACTACCTGCTTAAGAGTCCTAATAAGATCACATTCATGTATGACGGAGAAGAACAGCATCTTGAGTCAGTGATGGAAGGCAATGAGACCACCGTATGCTTCAACGGGAAATGGTTCCGTAGTAGAGATGACTTCTTCAAGGACGGTGCAATCGGAAATAACAGACTTACAGCTATATATGACGAACTGTATGGATTTGAGGAGGAATAAAGATGAAGATTAATGACAATCTTGCAGAAAAACCTGTCTATGAAGAGGACAGATTCGAGGAATATGCCGAACTGCTGACCAGACGTGACCAGCTCCTTAAAGAATGCACATCGATTCAGCTCTGCTACACCAAGGAATTCGGAGAACAGCTGATCGAAAACTTCGAATTGAAGCTGGAATGCATCAAACTGAAGAAGTCAATCAGCTACTGCCGCAGAGTGTTGAACCGTGGACAGAGCATAAATGTTAACAGCATGAATGAGGCTGTTGAAAAGGAAATGACCATCTATAAGCTTCAGCTGGGAGATATGAAAAGAGACCTGAGAGCTTCCGAGCATACCGTGACTGTAGACGCGTTCAGGTTGTCTCGGTCTAAGAAAATCTACCGCAGGCTTTCCAAGCTCATTCACCCGGATGTGAACAGTAAGACCGAGACTAACGAGTTACTCCGTGACCTTTGGGAAAGAGTCACGGAAGCATATCAGCACAGTAATGTGGACGATCTTGAAGACCTTGAGATCCTGGTGAAGAAAGCCTTGGAGGATCTTGGAGATGAAGGTTTCGAACTTGAGGTTGAAGGACTCGAAGACCGTATCGAACGTATTGAAAACCAGATTAACGAGATTATCTCTTCCGAACCCTATATCTATAACGAGATCCTTGAAAGCAAAGAAAAGATCGATGGTTTACATAATCAGCTTTCTGAGGAATATAAGGATTACGAGACGTATCTCGAGACCTTGAAAAAAGCTCTGAATGAGCTTCTCATCGGAAATGGGATCAGTACAACCTGGAAACTGGACTAACCTTTATAGCTTGAAAGGAATGCAATATGGGAACCGAACTGACAGTAACTCAACAGAATATGCTTTCTACCATAACGGCAAGTTCTCTTGGCGACCTCATTAAGCCCCTGACTAATGAGATACTGCTGTTCGATTCCTATATTGCAGGCACTACTCATATCAAGGATGAGTCTGTATTTGATGAGATAGGAGTGGGCAATAAGCTTATCCTGCAGCGTGAGCCGGATAACAGATTCGATGAGAATGCAATCCTGGTCCTTGACGGAAAAGGAAGGAAGCTTGGCTATATCCCGGAAAAGGATAACATTGTTTTTACCCGTCTTATGGATGCTGGGAAGTATCTGACGGCAAAGATAGAACAGATTGAAAACAAGGGTACATTTCGAAAGATCAGTATAAACATATACCTGGTTGATTTCTGACACATTATGTCAACTAAAACTGTGCAATAAATTACCCTGAATACCTTAATTTATATACTGAAAAATGGTATAATTAATCGTCATTCTACGCACATTTTACACATTGGGGGATGCCGATATGCCAAAGGGGACAAATCAGAAGCTGAAACTCTATCGTCTTGCTCTTATTATGACCGAACTTACGGATGACGAGCATATGATAACTATGCCGGAAATCCAGAAGGAATTGGCAAAATATGAGATTACTGCGGACAGAAAAAGTCTTTACGACGATCTGGAGGCCCTTCAGATACTTGGCATAGAGGTCAAAGGTGAAAAAGTAGGACGTAAATTCTATTATCATGTCTCCAATAAGCAATTTGAAATAGCAGAGCTTAAGCTCCTCGTAGATGCAATTCAATCCTCTAAATTCATTACTGCTAAGAAATCCAAGGAACTTATAGATAAACTGAATACATTTGCCAGCAAATATGAAGCAGATCAGCTTAACCGTCAGGTAGTCGTTCAGGGCAGAGTAAAGACTATGAATGAAAGCATCTACTACTTTGTAGATGACGTTCATCGTGCCATTGCTGAAAACAGACAGATTAGCTTCGAGTATATGAGGTGGGATATCGATAAGACAATGGTTCCCCGAAGAGAAGAACCCTATGTGGTCAGCCCCTGGGCTCTTACCTGGGATGATGAGAACTATTACCTTATTGCCTACGATGAAGAAGCCGGATGCATAAAACACTTCCGTGTAGATAAGCTCAAGAGTATCCGAATCCTCAAAGACAAGAGAATCGGTAAGGATAAGTTCAAAGAACTTGATCTCGCTAAATACTCCAAGATGAGCTTCGGAATGTTCCATGGAGAACCCACTAAGGTAAAGATAGCTTTCCAAAAGGAAATTGTTGGAGTTTTCCTGGATCGATTTGGAAGAGATATTCCCATTCATCCATCTGACAAGAAAGATTGGTATGAGACCTATGTTGATGTCGCAGTCAGTGATCAGTTCCTAGGGTGGGTATTTGCATTAGGATCGGATGTTAAGATTCTTGGCCCGGAAAATGTAGTGAAGCAGTTTAAGGATGAGGTTCAGGAAAGAGCCAAGATATACAAGTGATAGAGAAATGCTTCCGGAAAAGGAGAGAATTGTCGATTGAATAGGAATAAATACAGTGCTGGAGCGGTTAAATTCTCATTGTGGTTTATGGAGTTTCGAAAAGAAGTTCAGCTTCTGTCCCAAGGAAAATCTTTTGATGAAATAAAGAAGCTTAGCGAAGATGAAAATATTTTTGGTGCATCTACACCGGCAAGAGCTGCGATGATTCAATCTACATTAACTGCAAGAATAAAGGGAATGGATTCCAGCTTTTATCCGTTGTTTATGGATAGTGATGTTTCTTCACAAAAACTTTACGCTCTTACTGGGTGCTTTACACACGATACTCTTTTCTTTGACTTTATGTATGAAGTGGTTAGAGAAAAGCTGATTATGGGAACGAATATCTTAACCGATGCTGATATTCGCATCTTCTTCAAGAATAAACAGGCTCAAGACGATCATGTTGCTGAATGGACGGATCAAACCTTAGCAAGACTCGGAAAGAGCTACAAAACCCATTTATATGAAGCAGGCCTTTTAGGTGAAGATAAGTTTAAAGAAGAAAGAACAATTCTTAAGCCAATCCTTGATCCGATTCTGAAACATTGGCTGGAGGATTACGGATACGGTCAAGTGGCCAAGGCAATGGAGGGAATCAGGTAATGCGTGATCTAAATGAACGCCTCGATGAAATGGAAGAAAAGGTAAGAAGCCCTAAACTTCGTCAAAGCAGTGGCCGTGCAAACGAAGTAAATTATTGGGTATTCGATTATCCGCCGGAGAAGGAACTTGAGGTTCGTGAGCGGATCAAATATATGCAGAACAAGAATTCCAAAGGCGGAGAGGATTTCGAGCTTGTAGTTTTTGATCTCTATGACATTATCATAGATTTCCTTGAAAAGAATGATTTCATGGAAGAGTGCTACAAGTTTGAACAGAAAAAGGGGCTTGAACGAATTACAAAAGCAGTCAGCAATTCAATGAAGATCAATGATGATGACAGCTATATTGTTCAGTACATCAGAGATAATACTCCCGAAAATGCAGTTGTTTTTCTGACCGGAGTAGGAAAGTGCTTCCCAATACTTCGTTCTCATAAGGTATTGAACAATCTTCACCAGGCGTTTGTGAGAGTGCCGGTGGTGATGTTCTTTCCGGGCGAATATAACGAGCAGGAGCTTATTCTGTTCGGTGAGATAAAGGATGATAACTATTACAGAGCATTCAAGCTCGTGAAATGATTTAGGCAGGAGGATTTCATTATGCAGATCAAGGATATGTTTGCTAAACCGATTGACCGTGAGATTCAGGGTGTAATTATAGTTGGTCAGGGTGAAGAAACCAATGTCTCACAGGAATTGGAGGAATATGTAGTTACCAGAGAACTGCAAAAGCATTTCGCTGATTTCTTTGAAGCATATAAAAAGGGAATTGTGGGGAACACGAGTGAGATTGGCGTATGGATATCCGGTTTCTTTGGAAGCGGTAAATCGCATTTCCTGAAGATTCTGTCTTATCTGCTTGATAATGATTTTCAAATAAATGGTAAGAAAGCCATTGATTTCTTTATAGAGGATAACAAGATATCTGATGCAATGGTGCTTGCGGATATGAAGCTTGCCGCAGAAACACCGACAGATGTTGTTCTTTTCAATATTGATTCCAAGAGTGACAGCAACAGCAAACAGAATAAGGATGCCATCGTAAATGTATTTCTCAAGGTCTTTAATGAAATGCAGGGATTTTGTGGTAGCCTGCCTCATCTGGCAGATCTTGAAAGTCAGCTTACAGATGTAGGTAAGTATGATGAGTTCAAGAAAGCATTTGAAGGTGAATATGGTTCTGAATGGGAGGATTCCCGTCATAAGTTTGATTTCATCCAGGATGATGTTGTTGAAGCACTTGTAAAAATCGACTTTATGAGCGAGGCGGCTGCACGCAACTGGTGTGAAAAGGCTACCGAAACCTATCGTATCAGTATTGAGGATTTTGCAAAGCGCGTTAAGGCATATATCGAGAAGAAGGGAAACAATCATCATGTGGTATTCATGGTGGATGAAGTCGGACAATATATCGGTGACGATTCCAATCTGATGCTCAATCTACAGACTGTGAGAGAAGAGCTTTCAAAAGAGTGTAAAGGCAAAGCATGGATCGTTGTAACCAGTCAGCAAGATGTGGATTCCATTATGAAGGTCAAGGGTAACGACTTCTCAAAGATTCAGGGCCGTTTTGCTACAAGACTTGCATTATCATCTGCCAATGTTGATGAGGTTATCAAAAAGAGAATACTTGAAAAGAATGATACCGGGGCACAGACGCTAAGGCTCTTGTATGAACAGAAGGCAACGATCATAAAGAATTTGATTGTTTTCAATGATGGTGTAGAGAAGAAACTTTATGAGGATGAGAATGACTTCGCCGGGGTATATCCGTTTGTACCTTATCAGTTTAACCTGCTTGCAAGCGTTTTGACATCCATCCGTACCCACGGTGCATCCGGAAAGCATCTGTCAGAGGGTGAGCGTTCCATGCTCGCACTCTTTAAAGAGTCAGCTGTGAAGATCATGAGCGAATCCGAAGGTGCGATTGTACCTTTCCACAGATTCTATGATGCATTGGAGAATTTCCTCGATCACAGCCATAGAGGAGTTATCATTCGTGCTTATGACAATTCCAAGATCAATCCGGAAAAGAAAGACTCGGATGTATTTGCAATCAATGTTTTGAAAACACTCTTTATGATCAAATACATCCTTGAGATAGAGGCAAATGTTGATAACATTACTAGCCTTATGATCAGCTCAATCAATGATGACCGTATTGAGCTGAAAGAAAAGGTTGAGGCTGCCCTTAAGACATTACAGCAGCAGATGCTTGTACAGAAGAACGGAAGTATTTATGTGTTCCTTACCGATGAGGAGCAGGAGATCAACAGAGAAATCGACAGCCAGAATGTCGAAATGGCTGAGGTTATCAATAAAGTATCGGAAATGATCTTTGAGGATATTTTTTCTGATAAGAGATATCGTTATCCTGCACCTCCGAACAAGCCGGCATTCAACGGCCGCTACACATTCCCGTTTAATCAGACGGTTGATGACAGACCGTATAAATCAAATCAGAACTATGATGTGGGACTTCGCATACTCACCCCTTGGTATGAGGGCGGTAATGATGATGCGACGCTTCGTTTGATGTCAGGAACCGGAAAGGAAGTATTGGTACTTCTTCCCAATGATTCAGCATTCCTGGATGAACTTATGACCTATCTCAAGATAGAGAAGTTCCTGCGTCTTAATACATCATCTCAGCTTACCAAGTATGAGACGATCAAAGAGGCAAAGCGTGTGGAGATGCGTGAGCGTAATGCTAATGCAAAGCTGTATCTGACGGAGAGCCTTAAGGAAGCAACCATTTATGTAAAAGGAGATATTGCACACCTGTCATCAAAAGAAGTTACAGGCAGGATAAACGAGGCAATCGGCAGACTGATACAGACCGTATATCATAAGTTGTCATACATAGATACGGCGACAGATGAGATTTCAATCCGTAAGATGTTCAAATCTGATAATCAGATAAGCTTTGGACTGGAAGATGGGACAGAAGCGAACGCACATGCTCTTGACGATATGCTCAGTTTCATCAAGGGAAATACGGACATACATATTAAGACATCCATGAAAACGGCAAGGGATCGTTTCATGTCTGCACCGTATGGTTTTGTCGAGGATGATGTGAACTGGCTTATTGCAAGATTGTTTAAGCGCGGCGATCTTTCCTTTACGGTTAATGGCGCGGTAGTAACGCTGATGAACAAGTCCGGCGATGAGATTGTTGATTACATCACGAAGAAACAGTATATTGACAAGCTTCTGATGGAAGTGCGTACCCATGTTTCCGAGAAGGATAAGAAGGCTGTCCAGAAAGTTATCAAGGAACTATTTGGAACATCACTTGTATCGGAAGATGAAGATACCGGTATGCGTAACTTCCAGAACTATTCACAGAGACGCCTGGATGAGATGGATAAGCTGGAGATCAATTACCAGCATTATGCATATCCGGGCAAGAAAGTGATAGCAGAAGGAAGGAAGCTGCTTCTTCCCATCGTGCAGATATCGGATCCGAAGGAATTCTATGAGTATGTATCAAAGCATCAGGATGAACTCATAGATTATGCGGAGGATTATGATCCTGTAAAAACTTTCTTCGGAGGCGAACAGCAGCAGATATTCATGCGTGCTTTGGATATGCTTGCTATCTATGACGACAGCAAGACATATATCGTAGATAAGAACCTTGAGGATATCGTTGCACAGATGCGTGCGATCGTTAAGAAGGATATGCCTTATAAGGACATTCCACAGCTGCCGGATCTCAGGCAGAAGTTCATGGATGCATACAGTAAGGTACTTGAGAATGCAAGTGTTCCTGTAATGAAATCCATTGATGAAGCCAAGGCCCGAGTTGTTGAGGTGGTAGATACCAAGCAATATGTCGAAGAGAAGAAGACGAAATATATAGAGCTTTTCATAGAGATCAGCGATGGTGCGAGAGAGTGCAACAATGTTTCCGTTCTCAGAAGTTATGCGGATAAGGCAGAGGCATTGAAAATTCGTCTGCTGAATGAGATGGATGCATTGGACACTGAGATTGCTAAAAAGAAAGCTGCAGAGGCTCAGCAGCAAGGTGGCGGTGACGGAGATCCGAAGGTTGACCTTGTTGTAAAGGTTCCGGTTAAGAAAACAAAGAATGTCACGATCAAGAATGTGACGCATACATCATCATGGAGAATCGAAAGCGAAGCAGATATTGATAAATGTGTTGAACAGCTTAGAGAGTCTCTGAAAGATGAACTTGCCAAGGATGGTGTAGATATCGTCAATATAGAATTTTAAGATTGGAGAGCTGTTTCTATGAATAAAACTGCCATCAAAAATTTTGCGATATGGGCGAGAAACAAGCTGATTGCAGATATTCAGTACAGAGCGGGACTTATGGGAATCACAGCGGAAGGTATAAAATCTGCTCTCCCTCAATCCACTAAAGAAACTGAATTCTATGATATAGGCACCGCAGATCCTTATTCCATTACAGGAGAGGCTATAGGTCAGCGAAGAAGCCTTGTGAATGTTATCGAACAGAAGGCTAATGAGACAAACTATAAGACTGCCTATAAGTATATCATCGAGGGCGTTGCCTATACATGGTTCAACCGCCTGATAGCAGTTAGGTTCATGGAGATCAATGATTATCTCCCATCGCATATCCGTGTCCTTTCTTCTGACAGCGGAAAGATGGAACCGGATCTTGTAACGATTCCTTTTGATGCTGAGCTTAGTTTTACGGATAAGGAGAAGGAGGAGATCATCCGTCTTAAAAATGATAATGAACTTGATGAGGTATTCCGCAGGCTATTTATCAAACAGTGCAATACCTTGAATGAACTGCTTCCTGCTTTGTTTGAAAAAACAGCGGATTATACAGAGCTTCTTCTGAACATATCTGCAATAGATAAGGAAGGTGTGGTATATCACCTTGTAAATGATATTTCAGAGGATGACTTCAATATTGAAAAGGGCGGTCAGGTAGAAATCATCGGATGGCTCTATCAGTACTATAACACTGAACCGAAGAATGAAGCCTTTGCAAAGAACGGAAAGATCACAAAGGAAGAGATTCCTGCTGTAACACAGCTGTTCACACCGGACTGGATTGTTCGATACATGGTTGAAAACAGCCTCGGACGCTTATGGGTAGAAGGACATCCGAATGATCTGCTGAAGTCCAAGTGGAAATATTATCTGGAAGAAGCAGAGCAGGAACCGGAAGTACAGGAAAAGCTTGAAGAGATACATAAGGAATATGCCAAGCTTAATCCGGAGGATATCCACTTTATAGATCCATGCATGGGTAGCGGACATATCCTTGTTTATGCGTTTGACGTGTTGATGCAGATTTATGAGTCTGCCGGTTATTCGCAGAGGGATGCAGCAAGAAGCATTCTTGAAAATAATCTGTATGGTCTGGATATTGATGACAGAGCATACCAAATGGCATACTTTGCCGTCATGATGAAAGCAAGACAGTATAACCGCAGGATCCTATCTGTGGATACTACTTGTCATGTTTATTCCATCCAGGACAGCAATTCCATAAATAGAAATCAGCTCGCATACTTTGGAGTGGGCTTAAGCGAGCTGGAAAAGAATGATGCAATGAACCAAATCACCGGGCTGCTCGATACATTCAGGGATGCCAAGGAATATGGTTCTATTCTTAATGTCGAGAATTATAACTGGGATTTGCTTCGCAAGTTTGTATGTGATGCAGATATTGAAGGCCAGATGACTTTGGATGCCGTAGGCCTTTCTCAGACACAAAGTAGAATTCTACGACTTATTGATGTCGGGGAGACGATGGCAAGGAAGTATAGCATTGTAATTACAAATCCGCCTTATATGGGAAGCGGATCTATGAATGCTAAACTAACCGCCTTTACAAAAAAAAATTATCCAGATAGTAAGATTGATTTATTTGCTATTTTCATTGAAAAATGTATTTCGTTTGCCGGACGAGATAAATATGTAGCTATGATTACTCAACATTCATGGATGTTCCTTTCTAAGTTTGATGGGTTAAGGGAAAAAGTACAAAATACAGTAATAGTTAATATGGCACATTTGGGCGCTAGAGCTTTTGAGGATATTGGAGGAGAAGTGGTTCAAACCACCAGCTTTGTGTTAAACAAGCATTCCTTGAAAGAATATAAAGGTACATACTGTAGGCTTGTGGATGAAAACCCTATTGAAAAAGAACAGGATTTCTTACAGAAAAGAAATACTTATATTTCGTCGCAGGTGAATTATGAAATAATTCCGGATACTCCAATTAGTTATCAATTGAGCGATGCAGTATATAGTGTCTTTAAGAAAGAGTCATATCTAAAAGATTTTGGAAACGCAAGGCAAGGACTTGGAACATCAGATAACGCCAAGTTCTTAAGAGCATGGTTTGAGGTGGATTGGAATAATATAGGTTTTGGACTTAAGAGCTGTGCGGATACACTTGATAGGAGTGAAAAGTGGTTTCCCTATATAAAGGGTGGCTCTTTTAGAAGGTGGTTTCCAAATAAAGAGTATGTAGTGAATTATAAAAATGATGGTGCGGATATAAAAAAAGCTGTCATGACAAAGTATACATATCTGAATAGCCCGGACTTCGTGGTTAAAAACACCTCAACATATTTCAAGGCGGGTATTACATGGAGCGATGTTGCTACAGGAAAGTTTAGCGCGCGACTTGTGACAGATGGCTATATATATGCAGATGCCGGACCAATGTTTTTCTCTGAAGATAACCCCTTCTTAAAGTTGGCATATATGAATACGCCTGTTTTTCAGTTGTTCGGTGATTTGATATGTCAGGGGCTGCATTATAGTACCGGACAAATACCGCAAATACCATATCATGAATCGTATGACAACGATAAAAAAGCAATCACTATTAAAAAAGCAAGCGAATGTGTAGATATTTCGGAAGAAGAATGGAATAGATTTGAGTTGTCATGGGAGTTTTATAGTCATCCATTAACCGGAGGTGAAACAATGGGAAGATTAATCGCAGATAAGTACAAGGAATGGGAAGCAGAATGCGATAACCGTTTTAATCAGCTTAAGGCTAACGAAGAAGAACTGAATCGTATTTTCATAGATATCTATGGATTGCAGGATGAGCTTACACCTGAGGTTGAGGATAAGGATGTTACGGTTCGTAAAGCTGATCTGCAGAGAGATATTAAGAGCCTCATTTCATATGCTGTTGGCTGCATGTTTGGGCGATATTCAGTTGATCGCGAGGGACTGGTGTATGCAGGTGGCAACATACAGGATGTATTTGAAAAGAAAAAGAATGAGAAGGGTTATGAGCTTTACTATCTGAAAGGAAATAATTGTAAAGATACCTTTGCTGTTGATGTTGATAACATTATTCCGATAACAGACGAGGAATATATGGAGGATGATATTGTCGCACTGTTCATAAGATGGGTGAAGGCGGTATATGGTGCTGATACCCTTGAGCAGAATCTTGATTTTATAGCAAATGCGCTGGGAAATAAAGGGGATACATCAAGAGATATAATTCGTAACTATTTCATAAATGACTTCTTTAAGGATCATTGCCAGACATATTCTGTTACAGGATCTGGAAAGCGTCCGATATACTGGCTATTTGATAGTGGAAAGCAGAACGGGTTTAAGGCACTTATATATCTGCACAGATATACGGCTGATACAGTAGGTAATCTTCGTGTCGATTACCTTCATAAAATACAAAGGATATATGAATCTGAAATTGGTCGTATGCAGGACATGATAGATCACAGCACCAACAGCCGTGAGGTTGGAGCGGCTACAAAGCGGAAGGAGAAACTTCAGAAGCAACTTAAGGAGTGCCGTGATTATGATGAGAAGATAGGTCACCTTGCGTTGGCACGAACCGAGTTGGATCTGGATGATGGAGTAAAGTATAACTACAGAAAGGTTCAAATTGGAACTGATGGCAAGTTATACGAAGTGCTTGCAGATAGTAAGGCAATTATGATGGATGAAAAGAAATATAACGACTTCAAAAAGAACTGATGAGGTGACCAATTTGAATAAAACTGCAATTCGAAATTTCGCTGTATGGGCGAGAAATAAGTTAATAGCAGATGTGAGTTACCATGCCGGATTAATGGGAATCACAAAGAACGGGATTGCTCATGCGTTGCCGCAATCTACAAAAGATGTGGAGTTCTTTGATATTGGAACGGCAGAACCATATGCGGTACGAGGTGAAGCTATTCAGCAGAGAAAGAGCCTTGTTGAAGCAATCCGTCAGAAGGAAAAGGATTCTAATTATGAAACTGCATATAGCAGCCTGATGGAAGAGGTCGCCTATACATGGTTCAATAGGCTTATTGCCGTGCGCTTCATGGAGGTAAACGATTATCTTCCTGCACATGTTAGAGTGCTTTCATCCGAAAGTGGCAAACAGGAGCCGGATATAGTAACTAATCCGTTTGATGCAGAGCTTTTCTTTGCGGAGGGTGAGGATCAGAAGATCATCCAGATGAAGAATGATAACAAGCTGGATGAGGTGTTCAGAATACTTTTTGTTAAACAGTGTAGAGAGCTGTTTAGGATATTGCCGAGACTGTTTGAGGGAACCAACGATTATACAGAGCTTCTGCTTAGCGTTTCATTCATTGATCAGGAAGGTGTGGTATATCACTTGGTAAATGATATTCCTGAAGATGATTTTAATGTTGATAATGGAGGGCAGGTTGAGATAATTGGTTGGTTATATCAGTATTACATTGCTGAACATAAAGACTACTTAATAAATGCTCATAAAAAGTATAAGAAGCAAGATATTCCATTTGTGACACAACTGTTTACATCTGAATGGATAGTAAAGTATATGGTAGAAAATAGTCTTGGAAGACTATGGATAGATGGGCACCCGAATGATTCTATTTACAGGGGGTGGGATTTTTATTTGCAAAATGATTCTGAATCACTAAAAGAAGAAATTGATATTATTAGGACGAGAAAAACAAACATTCATCCTGAAGATATCAAATTCATAGACCCATGCGTTGGGTCTGGACATATTTTGGTATATGCATTCGATGTATTTATGGATCTATATCGAAATGCTGGATGGACCGATAGAGAAGCGGCCAAATCAATAGTTGAGAATAATTTATTCGGTATTGATATTGATGAACGAGCAGGTCAAATTGCTTATTTTTCAGTTATGATGAAGGCTAGGCAATATAATAGGGGCATTTTTTCATCAGAGAAAGCATGCAAAGTTTTTTCACTTATTGAAGGTGATGAGGAAATAGAGCAAATAAAGAGTTTATTTACTGCGACTGCGCAGGAAACGATATGTGCACTTTTGACTGATTTCAAAGATATTAAAGAAATAGGGTCACTTGTAAAACTTAGTGTGACTTACGATGAATGCAAAGAGTTACTTGAGGCAATTAAAGCAATAGATGATGACCGTTTTGCATATGATGTACATGGATATATCAAAAAAATAATAGTGTTTCAAAAACTAAAACCACTTGTTGAACAGGCACTCATTTTACTTGGGAAATACCAAGTGGTTGTAACAAACCCCCCATATATGAACTCTTCGCAAATGCCAGATAATGTCAAGAAGTATCTGGCCAAAGAATATGCTGGTTTTAGTAATGATTTGTTTTCTGCTTTTGTTTTGAAAGCTATGCAACTGTGCGAGAAAAATGGGTATGTCGGACTATTAATGCCATATGTATGGATGTTTATTTCATCATATGAAGAAATGCGGATATGGATTAATGAAAATACCACAATTACTAGCTTAATCCAACTAGAATATAATGCTTTTGAAGCCGCTTGTGTTCCAGTAGCGGCATTAACACTATGCAATAATAAATCTGACATTCTGGGTGAGTATATAAAACTATCAGATTTTAAGGGGGTTGAAAATCAGGAGCCAAAAACAAAAGAAGCGGTTAAAAATCCTAAATGTGGGTATAGGTATTCTACTAACCAAAAAAAATACAAAAGCATTCCGGGTCAACCGATAGCTTTTTGGATGTCTAAGGCTGTTGAAGATGCTTTTATTAGGGGTAGAAGGCTTGGTGAGGTTGCAAGCATTAAACAGGGGCTGAAAACTGGAGATAATGAAAAATTCCTGAGAATGTGGTTTGAAATAAGTGGTACTAAGTTTTCTCGTTTTAATGGATTGAAATGGTACCCATGTAATAAAGGTGGAGATTATAGGAGATGGTACGGGAATAATGATTATGTAATAAATTGGGAAAATGAAGGTTATGAGTTAAAAAATTTTAAAGATGCTGATGGACGCTTGAAATCCCGTCCACAGAATCTTCAATATCAATTTAAAGAGGGGCTGACATATACAAATATTAGTTCTTCAAAATTCGGAATCAGATATTGCCCTGATGGGTTTGCATTTGATGCTGCTGGGTCAATGATATTCCCTGAAAAAGAAAAAATTTATTACTTGCTGGGGTTATTATCAAGCAACGCTGTATTAGCTTTTACAAGAATACTTAGTCCCACGATGTCTTTTGAGGTGGGACAGATATCATCAATTCCATATTTAGAATCAGATGATAAAAAAATAAGAGCCTATGTTATAGAAAATATACAGTTAGCAAAGGAAGAGTATGATTCGTTTGAGTCTTCGTGGGACTTTAAGAAACATCCTCTAGTTTAGATTTAGGAGCCTAATCATGTCAGATATGGATTTAAAACAAATAATAGATAGATTAAATGCCGAATTTGTTGGGGAAACCCGTAAGCTGGTTTTCTGGTACGATGATAAGGCCGAGTTTGCAGAGGATATGGACTCTGTTGAGCTTCAGAATGCCAAGGTGTACCGGCTAACTAAGGATAATCAGTTCTATACGAAGTATTTCCTTGAAAGACAAGATACGGAAACCAACTATCTGATTTATGCTCCGTTCCCGAAACCGGAGGTAAAGGACAATCATCTGGAAGATACGATGCTTTATTCCAAGAGATTCTTCGCAGACAGAGCATCACTTTTGTCAGTGGATCTTGGTATCGAAGAAAAGTACAAGCCTATCATAGAAAAACATATCAAGTTCTTTGCAAATAAGGACAGAACACAGCGCTTCTATGATCTGGAAATTGAAAATTTCAACGAGGAAAATATTCTTGTTGGTCTTCTGTCCGCAATATGCAAGACCAGAACATGCTCATTTGAAGAGGTCCTTAGGATAGTCATCTCTGAAGAAAATCTCGAAGAGAATAAGTATCTCGAAGAGATGGATAAGTATGAGCTTCTGGGAGCGTTCTGGAAACTGTGCGAGCAGCAGTTCGGATATGTGGATGCACAGCCTTCTTTGGAGAGACTGATCGTTACGCTTTTTGTGACATATACAGACAGATATATGCAGGGTGGAGTTCCGAAGCCCTGGCGTACTTTCGTGTCTATGAAGCAGGGAAACATTATCGCTTTCCTTGATAATCTGATGAACAGCGTTCTTTACAGAAAGGACTATAACAGATTATCAGACCATGTGGCAAAAGGATTAAAAGTAGCAGACAGCCTGTCCAATTATGATCCCGAGGATATCGTTCATTGTGATACCTTCACATATTTTGATGAAATGATCCTTAAGTGGATGGTAGAGAGGCTCATATCCGAGGATATCGGTGCAAAACTCGATGAGAGCAACATATTACAGCTCTGTGATATGCGTTCAAAGATGCATTTCGGTGACAGGTATGAGAATGCATACACAATGCTGGAAAGTGCCTTTGCTATTGTAAATGCGGCTAATTATGGCGGCAATGATGATATGAAGACAATAGTGAAGAAGTATCAGGACGATGACTGCCGGATAGATACGGCTTATCGTAAATTCTATTACAATCTTGACCGTATAGAAGATTCGCAGAGGTATGAGCAGCTTCAGACACTGGTAGAGAACATTTATACAAATGAATATCTGAATGATCTTTTGCCGAGGTGGAACGAAGCTTTCGTGGGAGAAGATGGATTGACCGTGCTTCCTTTACAGAAAAACTTCTTTAACGGTTTTGTAAATCAGACAAAAGAAAGAACGGTCGTGATCATATCTGATGCGATGAGATATGAGGTTGGACGGGAATTATATGAGCGTATGATGGATGATCCACATTGCACAGCAAAAATGACTGCAATGATGAGTACGCTTCCGTCTTATACGCGACTTGGCATGGCAGCGCTCCTGCCGCATAAGACGCTTGTTATGAAAGATGATTATGAGGTTTATGCGGATGATGTTCTTTGCAATGATCTTGCGGGCCGCCAGAGTGTACTTCAGAATCATTGTAAGGATTCTGCATGTGTACAATTTGATGATATTAAGAATATGAAAGCATCTGCTCTCCGAGAGATATTCACGGGTAAGCAGATTGTTTATGTATATCATAATCAGATTGATGCACGTGGAGATAAAGCAAATACTGAAGATGAGGTATTTGTGGCCTGTGAAGAAGCAATAAATGAAATAGCTGATTTTATTCACAGAATTTCAAATAATGCTAATACTCATAGATTTATTGTGACTGCCGATCATGGATTTATTTATAAAAGAGATAAAGTTACTGAAAGCGATAAGATTGGCGGAGTGAGCAAGAAAAATGCTTGGATAAACAGGCGTTATATTGTATCAAAAGAAGTTATCCAGGAAGAGGGCGTAAAAAATGTTGGCCTGGGATACATTCTTGGATACGAAGATGACAAAGTTGTTAGTTTCCCAGTGAGTAGTAATGTGTTCAAGATGTCAGGAGGCGGTCAGAACTATGTCCATGGTGGATCTTCTCCACAGGAAATGATTGTACCGGTTATCGATATCAAAATGGAAAAGGGACACATGGAGACACGGACTGCACAGATTAGCCTTATAAGTATGGTTCAAAAGATTACTAATCTTATCACTAGCATGGATTTCATACAGTCTGAACCGGTCAATGAAACAGTAAAGGAAACATCTTACCGTCTTGTATTTATGTCAGAAGATGATGAGAGAATTTCAAATGAAAACATATATGTTGCTGACAGTCGCGAGCCGGATTCCACAAAGAGAATATTCCGCATGAGATTTAATTTTAAAAATCAGAAGTACGACAAGAATAAGCAATATTACCTGGTAGTGACGGATGACAATACCGGATTGGAACAGTTTAGGCATCCTGTGATCGTGGATATCACTTTTGCAGATGACTTTGGATTTTAACAAGGAGTGAATCTTATGGACGCAGAGTTTATGAATGCAACAGCAGATACTGAAGAAGCCAATGCTGTCATCAACCGAAAGCTCAGACAGACCTTTGACGGTAAGATCGTCAGAAAGGATCTTACAAAGCATATCAAAGAAGGAGCTAATGTTCCTGTTTATGTGCTGGAATATCTTTTGGGGCAATACTGCAACTCAGAAGATGAAGAAATCATACAGTCAGGTGTTGAGAGCGTAAAGCATATTCTGGCTGATAATTTCGTGCGTCCGGATGAATCGGAAAAGGTTCTTTCAAAGCTTCGTCAAAGAGGATCCATGAAGATCATCGACCGTGTGACGGTTAGTCTGAATCTGAGATACGATGAGTACGAAGCTGCATTTTCAAATCTCGGTCTGTCAGGAGTTCCTATTGATGAGGAATATCCTGAGAAGTTCGACAGGCTTCTTTGCGGCGGTATCTGGTGTATCATCCAGCTGGAATACAATCCGGAAAGTGCTGCCGATGAAGGTGAATCTTCCAAAAAGAAAAAGGATGTGCCTATCATAACAATCAGCAATCTGAAACCGATACAGATGCCGTCAATTGATATTACGGAGCTTAAGAACGGGCGTAAGGCATTCACAAAGGATGAATGGATCAATGTAATGCTTCGCTCTATTGGTATGGAGCCGGATAGGCTGACGGAGCGTGAAAAGTGGCTTCTGCTGCTCAGAATGGTTCCCCTTGTAGAGAATAACTTCAACCTGTGTGAACTGGGGCCGAGATCTACAGGTAAGTCGCATATTTACAAAGAGGTATCCCCGAACAGTATTCTTGTGTCCGGAGGACAGACAACGGTTGCGAACCTTTTCTATAACATGGGAAGGCACACAATGGGGCTTGTCGGGCTGTGGGATTGCGTGGCTTTCGATGAAGTTGCAGGTATCAACTTCAAAGATAAAGACGGCGTACAGATCATGAAGGACTACATGGCATCCGGCTCATTTGCACGTGGAAAGGAAGAAAAGGCTGCATCTGCATCGATGGTATTTGTAGGAAACATCAATCAGAGTGTAGATGTTCTGCTGAAAACATCCAGCTTATTTGATCCATTCCCGCCTGAAATGGGAACAGATACGGCATTCCTTGACCGTATGCATTGCTATATTCCGGGATGGGAGATTCCTAAGTTTAGACCGGAGCATTTTACAAATGACTATGGTTTTATCACGGACTATCTTGCAGAGTTCATCAGAGAGCTTAGGAAGGAACAGTACGGTGACGCAATAGAGAAATATTTCAGACTTGGTAAGAATCTCAATCAGCGTGACACAATCGCAGTTCGCAAAATGGTCGGCGGTCTAGTGAAGCTGATCTATCCGAATGGTGAATACACGAAAGAAGAACTTGAAGAGATTATCCATATCGCATTGGAAATGCGTCGCAGAGTTAAGGAACAGCTTAAGAAATTAGGTGGTATGGAGTTCTACGATGTGAACTTCTCTTATATCGATAATGAGACATTTGAAGAGCATTATGTTTCGGTTCCTGAGCAGGGCGGCGGCAAGCTGATTCCTGAAGGAATGATGAATCCAGGACAGGTTTACACGGTATCGCATGGCAAGTCCGGCATGATCGGTGTGTTCCGTCTTGAATCTCAGATGCTTCCGGGCAATGGCAAGTTTGACCGTACCGGACTTGGTTCTGATAGGGAATGCAAGGAGGCCACAAATACGGCATACAGTTATCTGAAGGCTAACGGTAACAGAATCAGTGGAACGATCAGTGCTGCTACGAAGGATTTTGTTGTGAATTATCAGGATCTTCAGGGGCTTGGTATGACAAGCACTCTGGCTCTTTCCACATTAATTGCACTTTGTTCGATATCACTTGGAAAGCCGGTACAGAGTTCCCTTGCCGTGTTGGGGGAAATTAGTATAAGCGGAACAATGATCAAGGTGGAGAATCTTGCGGATACTTTGCAGGTATGCCTTGATAGTGGTGCAAAGAAGGTATTGTTGCCTCAGACATCGGCAGTTGATCTTGGAACTGTTCCGCCGGATCTTATGAGTAGTTTTAATCTGCTCTTCTATCAGAGCGCTGAGGATGCGGTGTTTAAGGCGTTGGGAGTGGAGTGAGAATGGGAATAGAGTTGTTTTCATCAAAAGAGGTTGGTGAATATACATCCAAGATATTCTCTGGAATGAGATTTGAAATTGAAGAGTTTTCAGATGAAAAAATCTTAAATTGTGACCTTGAGGAATGGGCAGACTATTTTTCGGAATCATATAGAATTGAGCCTATAGTTATATACAAGGATAACATTACTAAGAATCTTGAAGAGCAGAAAGTACAGGTTTTTAATCAGTGGTCACAAATGTATTCTGATGAACCGCGTTATTTTACGGTAGATGGATATCATATTGATTTTATTATTCCGTTTGATGGTGATTCAATGCTGTGGCGGCTAAAACCTTCGTCCTTTATTTTTCAGGATTATTTGGTTGAAGACATAAAGGAACCTACCAAGGACAAGTGCGGGGAGTTGATTTTCAGACTGGTCTATACGGCTTCAGATTTGAAAAATAAAGGCGAAAATATCAATAGCTTTATTGAAAAACAATTTGATAGCGTATTTAAGAATTATGAGCAGATGATTTCAAATGTTAATTCGGTAGTAAATGCGTATAACAATGAGATTAGACACAAAGCGTTGGAATTATTGAATAAACGTAAAAGCAAAGCTTTGGATTTTTCAGCGATTAGTAAAGCGTTGATGATTCCTATGAAACTAAGCAAGGATGCACCCAATATACGACCTATTGAATTAAAGAGGGTGGAGAGGAAGCCAATTGCCAAGCCAAAGGAAAGATTCCGTACTCCAGAGTATTGTATTTCTGATGAAGATTATGAAAACATTATAAATATCATACATAGTCAATGCTCTGTGATGGAAACAGCACCAGAAGGTTTTTCTTTATTGGAAGAAGAAAAACTTAGAGATATTTTAATATCGACACTTGAAACTCATTATGTGAATAATGTTTCCGGTGAAACATTCAGAAAAAATGGAAAGACGGATATTCAGGTAAGATTTGAAAATAAGGCTGCGTTTATAGCTGAGTGCAAGATATGGCATGGGATAAAAAAATTTGAAGATGCTATCAAGCAGCTCTTTGGCTATACAACGTGGAAAGATACCAAAGTAGCGTTGATCTTTTTTAATAAAGGCAATAAGAATTTTAATTCCATTTTGAGTTCGGTTGATGGATGGACAAAAGAAAAATGTAAAGATCAAACTCGCAAAAATGGAAATATTTGGAAGTGTACATTTTACAGAGAAGACACAGAAACAGACGTTAAAGTGACAATTGCAGTGTATGACATATCCATGTAAGGAGAGGTATGGTTGATAAATATCCTGTTATAACATTGTGTGGTAGTACTCGTTTCAAAGATGCCTTCACTGAAGCACAGAAACGGCTTACATTAGCTGGGAATATTGTTATTTCTGTTGGATTGTATGGTCATTCTGGAGATTCTGAAGTGTGGGATGGAATGGATGAAGGAACTATTTCAAAAACAAAGGAAATGCTCGACGATATGCATAAGCGTAAAATAGATATGGCAGATTCTATTTATGTTATAAATGTGGGTGGTTATATCGGAGATAGCACTAAGTCGGAGATTGAATATGCTATTGCTCGGGGTAAAAAGGTAGAGTATTTAGAACAAATATAATTATTTGAAGGGAGAATTGTTATGAGCCTTTGGTTATTTAGAGCTGGTCGTAATGGAGAGTTTGAAAGCAAGTTTCTTTCTGACAATAGAATATATCTTACATGGAATGGTTTGAATATAGATTTATCAAAGTATAGTGATAAATCTGACTTGTTTAATAAACTACAGGTATTATATGAAGGTGAGAAAATCAATACCTTAAGGAATTGGGCATCACAGATATATCCTATAGCTAATCGAATTGAAAAAGGAGACTGGATTGTATTGCCAAGTAAATTATCAAGTACTATCCATTTTGGCGAGGTCACTGGTGATTATGTATTTGATGAGAATGCTCAATCCCCATTTTTTCACTATAGAGATGTAAACTGGTTTGCTACTGATATCCCTAGAAATAACTTCGATCAAGATATTTTATATTCATTTGGCGCTTTTATGACGGTATGTAAAATTACTCGAAATGATGCAGAATCAAGGGTGAAACACATGGCTAAAAGCGGTTGGAAAGTCAATGGATCAACACCATCTGTTTTTGCTGATGCGGAAGATAGTGAATCTGACTCGTTTACGGATATTGAACAAGCAACTAAAGATTCAATATCGAAATACATTATACAGAAATTTAAGGGATATAAAATGGAGGAATTGATAGCTGAAATTCTTATTGCTAAAGGATTTACAGTGTATCATAGCAAACAAGGAGCAGATGGTGGAAAAGATCTTTTGGCTTCCGGAGGCGAAATGGGATTCGGGTCTCCGAAAATCTGCGTACAAGTTAAATCTCATGATGATCCTGTCGATAGACCTACTCTTGATCAGCTGGCTGGTGTTATGGCCAAGGTAGGTGCAGAATATGGCTTATTAGTGTCATGGAGTGGCTTTAAAAACAGTGTAGAACAGGAGCGTGGCAATCAATTTTTTAGGATTCGTCTATGGGATTCCTATGATGTTATAAATGAATTGTTTGATAATTATGAGAAATTGAGTTCAGAAATACAAGCTGAGATTCCGCTAAAGAAGATATGGATGCTTAGCGACGGCGCACAATAGTTTTGCTATCTATAACATATCCGAGTGTTTCTGTGCAGTATTTCATCAATAACATTGATGATTTGAAAATTCTTAAATGGAAGAAAAAACATGCACCTGATACGTTTTTGATGGATGGTGTGAATTGGACCATCAAATATGATGATTCAGAGCATAAGACCTACAAAATCGAGGGTGAAAACGCATATCCGGAGAAATGGATGGAGTTCATGGATCTGATTTCAGAAATTGTTGTACAATTTTGGGATTACAAGTAATGAATGATATGTCAAGCAAATGGGTCATGTGAGTTATCCTGATAATAATCTAAAATAATATGGTGAATAGAATGAAAATCATACTTTCAAGAAAAGGTTTTGACGCTGAAAATGGAAAGACAGCCAGCCCGGTCATGCCCGATGGGACAATGCTGTCTATGCCTATTCCTTCCGAAGACAATATTGCATTTGATTACTATGGATATAAGGGTAAATCATATTTTGAAATATGGAAGGAACTAAAGTCAACTGATAGATTAGAGCAATATTATTGTCACCTGGATCCAGACATTCGAAAGGATAATAGGTGTATTCCGGATGTGGCTCGCCCTGGTCATTTTGTTAAGGAACTTCCCGAGGGCTGGAAACCTATATTTGGACAAGCTGATGCTGCTGAGACACATTTGGAAAATCAGGGAGTTACAGTTGGCGATTTGTTTATGTTTTTTGGATGGTTTAAACAGACTGAAGAAAAAAACGGCAAATTAGCTTATAAAAGAGGATGCATAGATGCCCATATGCTCTTTGGATATCTTCAAATAGGTGAAATTGTTCGCGGGGAGGATGTAAAGAAATATCCTTGGCACCCTCATTCGGAGTACTTTCATCCCGGATATAACAATACAATGTATATAGCATCAGATAAGCTTGTAATTGATGGAGATGATACAGGACTTCCCGGAGCAGGAACATTTAAATATTCTGATGAATTGGTTCTTACAATGCCCGGACAAACAAAATCCAGATGGAAACTTCCTGACTTTTTTAAAGAGGTATATATATCTTGTCATTCGGCAGACAGTTTCAGACCTGAGGGATATTTCCAAACTGTAAGAATCGGTCAGGAATTTGTAGTTTCTGAAGATTCGAGAGTGTCGGAGTGGGCGAAGCATATTATAGAGAACAATATTGATCTTTAATCATTTTTTTCAGGGAGCATGAATCATGCCTTTTCAGATAATTAGAAACGACATAACTAAAGTAAAAGCTGATGCGATAGTTAATACCGCTAATCCCGAGCCGACCTTTGCATCCGGAACTGATGGTGCAATCTATAAAGCTGCCGGTGAGAAGAAACTTCTTGCTGAAAGGCAGAAGATCGGTAAGATTCCTAGAGGCGATGTATCAGTAACTCCAGCGTTTAAACTGCAGGCTAAGTACATTATCCATACTGTAGGCCCTGAATGGATTGACGGAAAGCATGGTGAATTTGATGTTCTCAGAAGCTGTTATCAGAAATCACTTGATAAGGCAGTTGAGCTTAAGTGTAAGAGCATAGCATTTCCCCTTATTGCAACCGGTGTATACGGATTTCCTAAGGATGAAGCACTTGAAATTGCTTTATCTGTGATTCAGCCATTTGTTCTTGATCATAATATAAAAGTATATATGGTTGTTTTCGATAAGAGTTCTCTTAAGATATCAAAGAGTCTTATTGATGACATTCAAGAATATATCGATGACAACTATGTAGACGAAACTAACAGTAAATATAGTTATTATAGGGAAAATCGAGGAAGGCGTGGAGGAAAAGCGCATTTAGGAGAAATAGTTTCTCCGGAAGTTGATTTGTCTAAACTTAGCATAGAGCAGATGATTTCAAACCTGGATAAGACATTCCAGGAGAAACTCTTTGAAATCATTGATGAACGTGGTCTTACAGGCCCACAGGTATATAAAGGATATGTTTCAAAGCAGGTGTACTCGAAATTACAAGCAGACAGAGAATACAGGCCGAATAAATACACAGCTATCGCATTATGCCTTTCTTTGCATTTGAATGTAGAAGAAACTCAGGACATGCTAAGTCGTGCGGGATGGTCACTTAGCCCAAGCTCTAAGGCTGATCTTATTGTTAAAGCTTGCATCATTAAGAAACAATACAATGTAGTAAAAATTGATATCATTCTTGATGAATTTGGATGCCCTGAGTTGAAAAACATCAAGTAAATACATAACTAAAATATTTTTTTCAAAAGTCAATGGAGCGTGGACGTTTCATTGACTTTTATTTTTTATAATTCATTCAGAGTTAAGGATACGAAATGAATTTTTAATAGAAAAAGCAAAAGTCAATTGCCGGTTGACCAATAACGAATTCAAAAAAGATATCCTAAGAACATAACAGAAAACACAAATATGAAAGAGAGGTAATTGATATGGAAAGAATGTTAACTGTTGCAGAACTTGCTTGTGAGGTCGGATGTAGTATTCAGACTCTGAACTCATACTACAGATTCAAGCTTGAAAATCCCGACAGTGATGTGGCTAGGGCTCTTCCCGACTATACCGTGGAAGCAGCCGGTCACAGAACCAGATACTGGACTATGGCTGATGCTGAGGCAATTAAGCTGTTCAGAGCTAGCATTCCCCAGGGAAGAAATGGCATTCTCGGGAGCGTAACTCAGAGATATGTAAAGCCTAAGAACGGGCAGTCCAGAAAAGCAAGGCCTGAAGCTAGGGTTACCGCATTTGATCATTACGATGGGTATATCAAAAGTATTGAGGCGATTCTCGCCAACCATCATGTTGAGGATGCTGTGATCGATCAGGTAAGAGAATTGCTTAGAAGCGAATATGATTGGAGAGTTCTCAGCAAGATCAGCTGAGAGAAAGTGAGGCAGATATGTACGGAGCTATTTTGGGAGATATTGTTGGAAGCAGATTTGAGTTTGATAGACCGGGCTGGTCTAAGGATTTTGAGTTCCTTAACAGAGAATGTTGCTGGACTGATGATTCGGTTATGACTGTAGCCATTGCTGAGGCTCTCTTAGAGGCCGGAAAGGATGCATCTGTATCTGAAATTGAGAGTGCATGTGTTAAGTCAATGCAGAAGTGGGGAAGTAAATATCCCAGCGCTGGTTATGGCGGTAATTTCCGTTTGTGGCTTGCGTCTGATGATCCTAAGCCCTATGGAAGCTACGGAAATGGGTCGGCTATGAGGGTTTCTGCTGTAGGATGGCTTTATGATTCTCTTGAAAGGACCAGAATGGTTGCAAGAGCTACCGCTAATGTGACTCACAACCATCCGGAAGGAATTAAGGGTGCAGAATGTACCGCGGCTGTAATCTTTATGGGAAGAAATGGTTCTTCTAAGGAAGAAATCTCAGATTTCGTTATTAAGGAGTTCGGGTATGATTTCTCCGAATCTCTGGAGGAGATGAGAGCCCGTCACAGGATGGATGAGACATGTCAGGATGCGATGCCTAAAGCACTTAGAAGCTTTATGGACGGTGAATCATTAGAAGATACCATTCGAAATGCAGTCTCTCTCGGAGGCGATACTGACACGATCGCTGCTATCGCAGGAGCTATGGCTGAAGGTTATTTCAAAATGCCGATTTTGTATCGCGGTGAGGTTATATTGAGGGTGGAAGATGATATGAGAGCTATTCTCGGGCAGTTCGATATTGTCCTAAAGCGTATTAAAGAGAAAGATATCACCTGGATTGAAGGTGAAGATGACGAAGAAGAGGATGATTATATAGAAAATGCTCCATTAAGAGCTGCATATCTTCTTTTCCGCGACGAGGAAGATGAGGTTAAGAGATCGGATGCATTTGTAACTTTTCTGAATGTACTCGCTAAGAGATGTCTTGAGGGTGGTACAGTGCCTGCTCCTCTTATTGATGTCGAGGGTAAGCTTTTTTCACAGGTTGATCCTTCGAAGATTTGCGTAGGTGATACTGTTACGCTTAAGGAGCAGATTAGGCTTCGCATGGATACGATGACTGATTCTGAAGGCGGTCTCTGGCTTCCTCTTTTTCTGAATATGGATGATCTTCAAAAGGGAGTAACGGGAAATGTGACGGCTGCAGTTGAGATTCTTGACATACTGAAGATGGGGCTAGGCAGGGAAGACCTTCAGGGTGTGGTTATTAATCCTTTCGATAAGCCGTTTACGTTTGGCAAGGATATGATTGAGAAATTTATTTGTGATATAGAAGCTTTTTCGAAGCAGATCATAGTTTAATTATGGGAGGTATATTATGGGAGATCTGACAAAAACTTATGGCGGGTTTGATCAGGATGGTCGTCCCCATTATCTGATTGAGTACTATCTTTACCCTTTTCAGTTTGAAGATCGTATTGAAGTAATGATTTGGGAAGAGGAAGGAAATCTCTGTTATGGGAAATATTATTATAAAGGGATTGACGATGGCTCTATTGACGGGGACCTTGAAATGTCTATTGATGAGTTCTATCGGATTATTGAAAAGATAGGGATTCAGGAGTGGGATGATCATTTTGAACCTGTGGATTGCGTCATTGAAGATGGCGAATCCTGGGAGGTAACATATGAAAGCCCTGAAGGTAGGATTTATAAAAAAGGAGGATCAAACGCATATCCGAAAAAATGGAGGTCATTTATTAAAGCTTTGGAAATGGTAGTGGGTAAGATTTGATATTTAAAGGAGGAACAGATATGTTTGAAAGTGTAAGTGTTGAGATGATTTCATATTTAGCTGAAAGTGCTAAAGTAAAGGTCTGGGTAGATGAAAATGAGCTTCATTATTCCAGATCAGTAATGCTTCATCCTAAGCACGATACCAAGGATTCTATAAGCAGGATGCCTGCGGAGGAGTTTATTAATAGAATTGAGGCTCTTAGGATACTCGGATGGAAGAAGAAGTATTCTCCTGATGACATCTGGATGGACGGCGTTACTTGGACTGTTAAGTACGATGATTCCGAGCATAAAACATACAAGTTTGAAGGCGATAATGAATATCCGGAATGCTGGAATAAGTTTATGGATTTGATAATTGAAGTTACAGGGGAGTTTTGGGTGCAATAGGGAGAACCGGAGCTCCGGTCATTTTTATTCATTACTATTATTTTGTAAAATCACTTCTTCTGTAGATCTTTTTGCTTCGTTTTGATAGGCGGATATGAGGGAATTTAATGGATTTTTCGACTGTAAAAAATTGGTTATACAACAATTTTGACCACAAAAATATAGATGGTTTTGGCTTATAAAACTGAGTGGAATTTGATTATATTGCTTTAAATAAATTCAAGTTTAACTTGAAAATATTATTGAAAGATAAAGTCATACTCGCTACACTCAAATTGAGATTTTAAATATTATAATCGCGTAAGGGAGATGTAGATGAAAAGACAGGAGGCGCGTATGAGTATTGGTAGCAATATCAAACTCCTTAGAGAGGAGAGGAAACTAACACAGGAATATGTTGCAAATTCATTAGGGGTTTCATTCCAGGCTGTTTCATCCTGGGAGCGTGATGAGTATAAGCCGGATACGGATAAGCTTATTCGTTTGGCAGAATTATTTGATGTGTCAGTTTCGTCCATCGCAGAAGAACGTCAGAAGGCTTTCAGAACAAAGGAAGCAATATACAACTGGGAGCATATGAAGACGTTTGTTAAAACAACTGCCAGGAACTTCAAATTAAGAAATACCCTTAAAGCTATTGATTATGCTGTTGAGGCACATGAAGGTCAAAAGCGTAAGAAGTCTGTCATTCCATATATATATCATCCGCTTAATCTCGCCTGTCATATCCTTTCTATGGGGATTGCAGAAGATGAGATTATAGCGGCAACCCTTTTACATGATGTGATAGAAGACTGTGGGAAGAAATTGGAAGATCTGCCGGTTAATGATGAGACGAAGGAGATAGTAAGGCTTTTATCCCATGAAAAGACTAACGACAACAATCGTGACAAGATTATGAAAAAGTATTATGAAGCCATTGCTGCAAATCCTAAGGCAGCCCTAATAAAATGTGTAGATCGTTGTAATAATCTGACCACGATGTCCTGGGGATTAAGCAGAGAGAGAATATATAGAATGATAGAAGAAACTGAACGGTATTTCCCCGGACTTCTTAAGGTGATAAAGGCTGATCCGGAATATGATAATGCCGCCTGGCTTCTTCAATATCAGATTGAAAGTATGCTGGATATATACAAGAGATTAATGTAGCAGGTGGCTTGCAATTTGGACTGATAAAAAAGGAGGGATATTATGACGGGTATTGATTTTATAAGGGAATACAGAAAAAACAGCAAAAAGTATCTTCCACTTATCAGTCATGAGAGAAATCAGTTTGAGAGCCGTACTGAGGAGGGTGAGGTCAATATAGGATGGAATTGCGGATTTATCGGATTAAGACCGTATTTTTATGAAGTCTGGGCAGTTGACGGAATTACAGTGCTTACCATATTTATATCGACCAATGGAATTGAGGAATACACTGCCAAAGACATCGAGAGGATGCTGATAGATGAAGCACAGATATACAGCAAGAAAGATGTATACGATGAAGCCAGTGTTGTGAAGATTGGTGATATTAACGGGAATGAGTTCTTTTCCATAAATGTGACTGTGGGTGTTGAAGATGAACCTGCATTGATCGTTGGAGGCGCTATATATCCTTATTCTCTGATTAATGAGCTGAACGGAAAGACTTCATATTACACATTCCCTTTAAATCTTATATTAAAACGAGTGGAAGATATAGATGGTACAAGGGATTACGTGTTTTGCGACGGAAAGTGGGAAAGGGACGATGAAGCCTATGAATCCGGAGAGTATGGGAAAGCAGAGCCTGTCGGTGAAAGAAAAGCGCTCAGGATAGTAGAGGATCAACTTGCTTCAATGGAGGATGTAGGAGAATGATGACATTGAAAGAGTTAGCGGAGAAATACGGAGTTGTCTGGATTTATTGCGGAGACGAATCGCTGCAGATTCGCTTTCTTTCACAAGCAGAAGAAGAGGGCTTTCTTGCTTTGAATGGTCAGAAGCCTAACGAATTGTTTCATCATACCTTATATGGATTTTACGATAATATGACTATGGGATATTTGTCCGGAATGGTCTGGTGTTATTCCGCAAGAAATCCGCAAGTCAATCATGTTCGTGTTGATTATGAAAAATATCTGTATGATGAGTCTGACATTTTCTATCATATCAAGGATTCGGATAAGCAATACGATTTGAAAGAATTTGTAACATCAATTTCCTCTTCACAGGAATTGGTTGATGCCTATGTCAAAGCTATTATGAAGTTTAAATCTTATGAGGATTCTGAATATGATTTTGAAGAAGGAACTGAAGAATACAATAATGCGTGTGCTATGACAGATACATGGTCAGAAATAAAGGATAAACTGGAAGGGAAAGTGATGATGGCTGCTTCGGATGAGGGGCTTCTTGACGATAGTCAGCCTGGTCTTAATGAACAGATTGAACCATTTATGAGCAAATTTGGGTATTCATATTATGGCACCTGGTGGACGAAAAAGAACATTTAATTGATTGCCTGTTTAGCAATATTACTTTATAGTAGGGTTTTTGATATAATTATTTAAGATAAAGAGCTTTGTGGGATTATGATGAATTGAAGCAGTATTTATGGAGTTGACATGAATGAAATACAACAAATCCTAAATCAATTCTATACAAATGCGGCAATGGGAATTGCTTTCATATTCCTTTTTGCCTTGGCTATATTATTACTTCGATTTTTAGCAATAGCAATTCCTTATTGGCACAGTACATATTTCAAATCTACTCATAAGTCTTTTTTGTCTGTTCTACTTGATACAGGAGCATACGGAGAGTATTTGACTTATAGACAGTTAAGAAAATATGAGACTGAAGGAGCAAAGTTTCTTTTCAACTGTTATCTTCCTAAAGATAATGATGAAACATCAGAAATTGATGTAATGATGATTTATGGATCCGGTATATATGTATTTGAGAGCAAGAACTATAGCGGATGGATCTTTGGATCTGAAACAAGCAAGATGTGGACACAGTCTCTTCCTAATGGAAAATCGTCCAAAAAAGAACGATTCTATAATCCAATGATGCAGAATAAAACGCATATCAAGTGGCTTAAAAAACAGCTGGATGAATCAGTTCCACTTCACAGCATTGTGGTTTTTTCAGAACGTTGTGAATTTAAGAAACTTGAACTAACAGGAACGGATGTGTCTGTAATTAAACGAAACGCACTTCCTAAGCTTATTAGAGAGATAGATGAGAGAGTTGGCTCCAAACTGGATGCAGATTGTATCAATATGATTTATGAGAAACTGTATCCTTATACACAAGTGTCTGATGAAGTAAAGAAGTCACATATAGAGAATATCAAGAAGAATGCGTGAGGTTATGAGCTTTGATACCTGTAACGAGGAAACAAATATGTCTCTTGAATGGTGCAGGAAGTATCTGGATTGGTTTCGTACTGTTTTAGAGGATGAGAAGTTAAGAAATGCTTGCCTGAAATATAGTGTATATGCGCTGCTTGATGATAATGTGGAACTCCGAAAGCAGTTTCTGAAGATTTTTCGTGAAGCCTATGACAGCGGCGTGGTGATAACGGAATATTATCAGGTGATTGAAGAGACTAAAATGTCAGAAGCTGATATCGCAGCTCCGACTAAAGATTGGATAGATACTCTGTCTGATAAGCAGATCCTTGCAGCGATAGCATGGCATTTCAGAAGAGATCATTTTAATGAAGGTAGTCTTATAAATAATTCCGTGGCTAAGGGACATTTGTTACTTTTGATGCAAGGGTATATAGATAAAGCATCAGGCATGGATAACTGATTTGGAACCTGATAAAGAGGAGGATCTATGAAAGAGAATCTTAAAGCATTAGGTTTTGAAGCATTATATATGGTGGCTTCGATATGTGTAGCCGCCATTTCTTCTCTCATCCAGCTGATTGGAAGAACGTATGTGAGTGATTATTCCAGCTTTATTTTCAGCGGGAAGAATTATTCATATAATCTTTTCTTCTATTTCTTAGGGATGCTGGTTTTTATCGGATTCATGATCACAGGGTATATAATCTTCCTTAGAAAGAAGATTAAAGGCATAAATTGGTCCGGTATTTCAATGAAAATACTGTTTGCAGTTGTCGCTGCACTTTTTTCTGTAATAATGCTTTTCACGGTTCTGATCAGCTTAATATTGATCAGTGGTTATGATGATATGCTGCCTGAATCTATGTTTAAATTCACGTTATTCGGGTGGCCTGTTATTTGTTTCGGATTTATGATCTATGCCGAAATTGCTGCAATTATGAACAAATGATTGGGGAATTCATAGAGATACTTGAAAGGATTAAAGCATGAGCGAAATAGATGATCTTATCAATATGATCGATGGCAAGATGAACAGCGGAGTCAGCAGGCTGAAAGTAGGCTTTAGCGAAGAAGTTGAGGAAGGACAGAAGAAGGAAGCTTATCATCTGGGCAGATGCGATGTGGGAAGTCCATGGGCTACCGGAACTGTCGGAAATTGTGATGCTGTTGATACTGATTTATGTGTGAAGTGATAGGCTATGGTTAAGAATATTGTCAGAGATCCGATGTTTCTGATGCAGAAGTCCGAACCTGCAACGGAAGCGGATAAGCAGATTATAACGGATCTGATGGATACATTAAGAGCAAATCTGGATGTGTGCGTCGGAATGGTGGATTATCTGGATCAGGATTTCAAGAAACAGCATGGGAAGTACAGCGGATTTACCGCTCAGATAATACAGCACGAGATACAGCATTTTTCCGGGGAGCTGATATGAAAAAGCAGACAGGAAAACATACATTTGCATATATGCTTACCGCAGGAGCGGTGATGGGACTGGGGAGCTTGGATTCTGGTTGCTGCAAAGGATTTGATTCCTTATATTTTCGGAAACGAGAGACTTGTGTAAAGGCAATGGCTTTCAGGTAAATACACGATATATCGTATAATGTTGCATACAGCCATTAGCACTATGAAATATACTAAAGGGGTACTGTCATGAACATAACTGTAATAGACGATAAATGGACTTTCAGAAGGGGATACCTTGATTCAATATCCATGATGGAAGCTGATCCTGGCACGGAAGTGGATCTTCCTCACGACGGAATGATAGGAACATCGGTTTCTAAGGATGCTCCTGCGGGAGTGGATTCAGGCTTTTTTCAGGGGGGACTGTCCAATTACACTAAATATGTATTCATCCCCGAGAAGTGGCAGGATGGATGCGTCGGACTTAAATTTGATGGAGTCATGATGAATGCCACTGTTGATGTAAACGGAAGCCGAGTATCGATATGTCACAACGGCTACGCACCTTTTTACATCGACCTGACCGATTACGTAACCTATGGCGAGAAGAACCGAATCACTGTTAATGTAAACACGAGCATGCAGCCTAATTCCAGATGGTATACGGGTTCCGGTCTTTACCGCAGTGTTTCTCTGTGCCATGGTCCCAAGGTCCACATAGTTCCGGACGGAATATATGTCTATACCAAAGAAGTCGCGGGCGGCTATGCATTTTTGGAATCTCTCGTTGACATTGAAAACTCAGGTCTCGGCAATCGTATGGCGGAAGTGGAGCTATCGCTTTATAAGGAAGAAACGGGCGAGCTTGCGGCATGCACAAAGCGCGTGATCCATGTAGGTCGCGGTACGACTGAAAGTGCAAGGATCACTCTTAATGTTAAAGATCCTCTTCTCTGGGATGCGGATACTCCAAACCTTTATAAGGTTAAGGCTGTTGTCAGAGACCTCGGTAAATACACCACGCATCTTGTTCCTGATGAAGATCCAACTGTGGATGAGGCAGAGACTCTTTTCGGAATCAGGACAATCAGTGCAGATCCCGTTCGCGGCCTTTTGATAAACGGAAAGAGCGTGAAACTGAAGGGCGGATGTCTGCACCATGACAACGGACTCCTCGGTTCCGTTACTTTAAGAGAGATCGAAGAAAGAAAAATAAAGAAGTTAAAGAGCGTGGGCTTTAACGCAATCCGTACAGCTCATAATCCTCCCTCATCCGCACTTATTGAAAGCTGCGACCGTCTGGGCATGTATGTTTTTGACGAAGCTTTTGATGCATGGTACATCGGAAAAAGAGGAGGGGACTACCATCAGTTTTTCGAAGCTGACTGGGAGAAGGATCTTACGGCATTTGTAAAAAGAGACCGCACGCATCCGTCTGTCATCATGTGGTCTACGGGAAATGAGATTCCTGAACGCGGAGGCCTTGGAAATGGCTATACCAGAGCAACTAAGCTAGCGGAGAAGATCAGATCACTTGATTCGAGCAGACTTATCAGTAACGGAATATGCTCGTTATGGAGCGGACTTGACGATAAACTTGCAGTAGGACAAAACCAGGCACAGAATGCGGGCGACGGTCTTAAGTCCACACTTCAGGAAACTGCTACAGAACCCTTCACCAACGGACTTGATGTGGTCGGATACAACTACATGGAAGAGATCTATGAAAGGGACCATGAGATGTTCCCCGAAAGAGTCATTCTCGGATCCGAGAACTTCCCCAAGGAGATTGGTTTCCGTTGGCCAATGGTTGAAAAGCTTCCGTATGTCATCGGTGATTTTACATGGACCGCATGGGACTATATAGGCGAAGCAGGTATCGGAAAAGCAGCTTACGTAGATCCCGATGATCCGAATGCGCCCAAGAATCCCTGGGATCTTATGCCTCAGCAGACTTCATACTATCCCTGGAGACTTGCCAATGATGCTGACTTTGATATAAACGGAGGCATGCTTCCTCAGGGAGCATACAGGAGCGTTGTATGGGGAAGCGATAAGACCTATCTTTATTCAATGCATCCGGATACCTTCGGTAAAAAAGAGATCGTAGGCATGTGGGGATTTCCCTATGTCCTTACAAACTGGAACTATAAAGGATATGAAGGATCTCCGATCGAACTGGTTGTTTTTTCACATGCGGAGGAAGTAGAGGTCTTCGTAAACGGCGAGAGCATAGGAAGAAAAGCTGTATCCATGGAGCGCCCCATGCCATGCAGCGCAAGGTTTGAGACCGTATATAAAGCCGGTGAAGTAACTGCGGTAAGCTACACTGCAGGTAAGGAAGTCGGCAGGGATACACTTGTGACCACAGGTGAACCTGCAACAATCAGCATTTCTATCGATAAAGAGAGCATGCGTGCCGACGGTCATGACCTGATCTACGCATCCGTCATGATAGTTGATTCGGAAGGACGCGTTGTTCCCGATGCCGAGGTGAGCATAAATGCATCTGTTTCAGGTGCGGGATACCTTGCAGGTTTTGGATCTGCCAACCCTGTTACGGAAGAAGATTACACAGATGATGAAGCCGTAACCTATCGAGGACGCGCAATGCTTATAGTAAGATCAGGCTACGAAGCAGGAATGGCCAAACTTGAAGTCAGCTCCGAAACTCTGGGAAGTAGCTTTGAATGCGTAGTGCCGGTTGGACATCATATAAAAACCTCCTAAGCAGTTTAAGCTGCTTAGGAGGTTATTTTTGTTATTGCAAAACTTTTTATACGGTAAAGAACTTTACGCTTTCGTTGATCTGTTCAACTGCTTCAGCAACTGACTGTGCCGCATCGGATACATTACCGCTTGATGTGGCAACATTCTTCGAGCTTTCGGTCAGCTGGTTAATGGTAGCTGTTACTTCTTCGGAGGTTGCGGACTGCTCTTCAGATACAGATGCCATATTGGTGGCAACGTCGTTTACCTTCTCCATCTGATCGGCCATCTTCGACATGGTACTGCTTGCATCGTTCAGATCATTTGTGATCTGTTGGAATGTAGAAGCGGCATTTGTGATAGCCTTGGAGCTTTCATTGATCATCTTAGTGTTATACTCGGATTTCTCCGCAAGTACACGTACCTTTGCGGTCATGCCGCTGATGATATCTGCGATCTGCTTTGTCGCATCGGCACTGTTATTGGCAAGCTGTCCGATCTCTGTAGCAACTACGGCAAATCCGCGTCCTGCTTCTCCCGCGCGTGCAGCTTCTATAGATGCATTAAGTGAGAGGAGATTGGTCTGACCTGCAATGCCGTTTATCATATCTACGATCTGATTGATCTGCTCGGCTGCTTCATCCACAAGACGGACTGCATTGTTCATGTCGTTCATGGATGATACGATCTCATCCATGCCGTCGCTTACATGACTCATGTCCTTCCTGCCGATCTCAGCCTTTTCAACCAGCTCGATCATATTGGATTCGACTACGCGTTCTGCCTCGAAAAGTTCTGCTACAGTTGTTGCGAGAGTGGTAGCATTATCTGCAACTTCTGTTACGGATTCTGCCATAGCTTCCATGCTGTCAAGGATCTGTTCCATGGATGAAGCCTGTTCCCCGGCTTCCGTACTCAGAACACCGGCTGTTTCCTGGGAAATCTTTGAATCGGAATCAAGGCGTTGGGTCACATCCTTGATATTCTTGATTGCACCACGGATATTAGCGACAAGGCCTTGCATTGATTCGTTCATGACTGCAATCTCATCATTGCCTTCAGCTTTGACTTCGACTGTGAAATCACCTTCACTGATGCTCTTTATATTTTCTGTAAGTTCGGTGACGGGCTTTTTGATCATCCTGCCGAGTGCTGTTACAAACAGTACTATGATAACGATCAGCATTACTATGCCGACAGCAACAACGGTGTTTACCATTGAATACACTTTGTGAAGGACATCGCTTTCATTTGCGTAATCGACTACTACCCAGTCGGTTCCCTCTACGCTGTAGACAGCTGCGATATAGGTGACTCCGCCTGATTTGAAAGTTGATACGGTACCGTCTTCGACAGTCAGGATTTTAGAGAGGTTCTTATAGAAACTATCCTCAGTCTCTTCCGTAGTTAAACCGCAATAATCACTGTTTTCACAGCTCAGGATCAGACCGTCTTTCGTGATCATGGCAGCACGTCCTGTATCAAAAACCGTGACGTCATTCAGATACGCCTGGCTGGCTGCCATCATAAGATCGGATGCTACAGTGCCTTCTCTGCCGTCTTTTAAGTGAACATGACGGACAACTGTAGCACACAGATCCCCGGTATCGGAATCAAAATAAGGAATATCATAGTAATAGAAATAGGAATTATCGTATCCCATACCCTGTTTATACCAGGCTGACTCTCTAACATCTTTTCCGGGATCCCATCCTGAAGGATCGAGATATGCTCCATCATTAAGTGCCAGATATACACCGGTGGGGATCATGTCATAGCGTCCTATAGTCTGATCCAGGAACGCAATTATCTCATCATCATCCGCAAATTCCTGAATCTCCAGGGAATCGGCGATCGCGTTGAGATAGTAGAATGTAGAATTAAGCTGTTTGTTTATTTCCTTCGAATCCGCAGCTGCATGCTGCTCCATCGAAGTATATAGAAGATCTTTGATAAGGTTAAGACCGAATGTTGCAACTACTGTGATGATAACTGCAACTCCCAGGATAATTACAGGGAGAAAAATGCCAATCAGCTTTGCACTGAGTTTTTTGGTTTTTTGTGTGTTTTTGTCCTGACTCATTTCGTTCTCCTTTCAAAAGAAATCACTATAGTACATCGTTCCATTCTGAAATCATCTCGAGAGCAGTGTCGGGATCAATATCTGAGACTGCTTTCTTCAGTTTCATAAACAGTTCCTTTTCAATATCGGAATAGCTGTACTTTGACAGTTTCTCCACTATTTCTTCCATTCTGTCGAAATCAAGATCATCTGCTGCGGCTCTTAAATCATCAAAGGCTTTTAACAGAACTTCTTTATCGACTTCCGACTTGGTGACGTTTTTATCTTTGCCATCATCACAGAATGGTTTGAAAATAGATTCGTAAGCAGTATAGCGCTCGAGAAGTTCACCGGCATGTTCTTTGATGAAGGCTTCATCTTCTTTACGTCCTGCTTCTTCAAGTTTTGCAGCCATGCGTTGTACTTCAGTTGCACCTATCTGTCCGGACGTGCTCTTTAATGAATGGACTTCAATGGTAAAACTCTTCCAGTCTTTTTCTTCAAGAGCCTTTCTTATAAGAGCGGACTTTTCGGGTATGATCCTGTAATAGTCTTTAAGTATGTTGTAGAAGAGAGCTTCGCCTCCGAGTTTTGCTATAGCATCCTGAACGTTAAGATCACCGATCACAAGATTATCGGCAGGTTTCTTATCCTTCTGTGCCTGCTCTGCTTTGGCAATCTCTTCATCTGTCATCTTCATAATAAGATGAGCGGGAAGCCATTTTCTGACTATTGCCATAAGTGTTTTTACGTCAATGGGTTTCGGAATGAAATCATTCATTCCTTCGTCAAGCAGTGCCTTTTTAGCATCTCCTACGGCATTGGCGGTTAGTGCTATTATCGGTTTCTTTACGTATTCGGGATACTTTTCCCTGATGGCATGCATTGCTTCGACACCATCCATTTCAGGCATCATATGATCCATCAGAATAAGATCGAATGTGTTTACACCGCACAGTCTGATTGCTTCCTTACCGCTTGAAGCTTTTTTGATATTCATCTTCAGTGGTTCAAGGAGCCCTACTGCTATCGTGAGGTTAACGTGGTTGTCGTCAACGACAAGAATGTTAGCGAAGGGAGCGGTAAAATCTGCAATATCCGTTTCATTTCCATCCGACCGCATTGCTTTTTCCTTGTTGAAGATCATTGCCATGTTGGCGGTAAACAGAGGATTTGTTGCAAAGATCAGATTTTTCAAACTGAGATTCGGTTTTGAACCGTAATCCGTTACCAGAACAGGCAGAATATCGTTTCTGCTGTTTATAAATTCAGGTTGGAGGGAAGTGACTGTTACGGTATCCGTTAAAACAAAAAGAGTACAGCCGGGATGCTTTGACAACATATCCAGGCATTCCTGTTTCATGTTTATTCTTTCTTTTACTTCTTTACTGATAACGCCAAGCCTGGTTGCATCTCTTTCAAACGCAGAATTTGAAACAGGATTTGAGAACATATATAAAGCTGCACACTTTTCGGGCTCATTGACATGAGCTGAAGGTATTCCGTCAACTATCTGCTGAGGTATCTCAACAGTGAATATACTGCCTTTGCCGTACTCACTGTCAATCTTTAAAGATCCGTTCATCAATTCGACAAGGCGTTTGCTGATTGCAAGTCCGAGTCCGGTACCTTCTACATTTCTATTGCGCTTGCTGTCGAGCTGGGTGAAGGAATCGAAGAGTTTATTTTTATCCTCTTCCTTAATACCTATTCCGGTATCTATTACTATGAGTTTCAGCAGAATATTTTTTTCATCGATGCGGTCGAAAGCAGCACGTATCGTAACACTTCCTTTATTCGTGAACTTGACCGCATTTCCCGCAAGGTTGATCAGAATCTGTCTGATTCTGTTTGAATCGCCGCAAAGTACACCGGGAAGATTCGGATCGATATCAACATCCAATACAACAGGTTTTTCAGTGAGTTTGTTCAATATGACGTTACTTACATCGTTGATTTCTTCAACGGGATGATATTCTACGGGAACAATATCGAATTTTCCCGACTCAATCTTGGAATAGTCCAGAATGTCATTGATGATATTGAGCAGATTTTTACCGGATTTTTGAATCTGTAAAAGAGCATCACGGGCCGACTGTGAGAGTTCTTCCCTGGATGCAATCTCTGCCATTCCTATGACTGCATTCATCGGGGTGCGGATCTCATGAGACATGTTTGCAAGGAAATCCGATTTCATTCTTGCAGCTCTTTCAAGCTCTATGTTCATTGCATCCATTTCGTTGATGTTATCAATGATCCTCACCTGCATATCATGAACACTGTGATAGAGGTCATCAAGCTCATCCTTGTCTTTTTCTTTGGGGCGTATCACGCCGGCTTCATTGTAATCATTTACAGGGGAGGGATTGAAATTCTTAAGTTCGTTTGTCAGAACAGTTACTCTCCTGACCAGGACTCTGTCAAGCAAAGAACCGGATATTACAGCCATCAGTAGAGTAAGAGCTACGGCGCCCAAAAGGATATATGCAAAATATGTGTTTCTTTCCTGCATTACCTCATCCATTCCTATGTCACATCCAATCTGACCTACAAGAGTACCGTCCTCAAGGAAGATCGGAACATAGGCAGAACATAACCATCCCCAGTCGCCGTTGGAGATAGTGGGCTCTATTCTCTGTGAGGCATCTATATCATAGAACTCAGGTTCACTCTCAATAAAACTTCCGGCTACATAGGCCGGATTGGTGGAATCGTCCATTATGTACATATCGAGAGTGCCACCTTCTTCATTTCTTGCAAGGATATAGGTGTATTTGATAGCATCCATGGTCTCTATATAGTTGTCTATCTGATCTCTTGCGTGTATAAATCCTTCCCACAGTCCACGCTCGACCAGGAAGTCCTTCACTTCCTGCTCATTGTCGGTTTCCTCTGCATGTTTCCTCACTGCCTGATACTCATCCGACTCAATGGTTCTTCTGAATTCCATCAGAAATTCAGGATCTACCATTACCGCAAAATTCTCGGCGCAGTCCATAGTGAGATTTTTGTAATAATTATCGATAATGATACCGCTGATCTTATAGGATAATAAAGCAGTGCCGAATGCCACTACGAGTATCGTAATGGAATTAAAAATAAGCATCCTGGGTCTTATACTGATTCGAAGTCCTTTTTTTCCTGTACGATTGTTCATTTTGAAACCTCGCTTGCTTATCTGTATCACTCGGCTTTGCACATGATAATTTATTCACATATAGTCAGGATAACGATTATTATAATTATCTCATATTGTAGGGAAAATAGGTACATTTTCGTGTTAAAATAACCATATTGGCAACATCGGTAGTGTTTGACAGGAAGCTATAAAGATAATGGGGGGCCCAAATGGAAGTAAATCAGATTCGAAACAGCCGGCTTAAGGAAAATCTGGCAAATGCTGCGATTAATATCCTGGTTCAGAATAATCTTGTGACCGAGGACGATTTCAAGGGCTTAGGCGTTGATATCGGTTATCTTTTTACCAAAGAAAACGGAGAGCTTGAGTCGCTTTTTAAGCTGATGTTTACATCTAAGACTTTCTATTTTGCTTTGCAGGAAGGAAAACTCATGTTCCTTGAGATAGATGATCAAATGTATGACCAGACCGTCGCAAACATGAAGAACATGCATCCTTGTTTATTAAGTGATGAGCTTCCCGAGACGGAGACCCAGAAGAACAGGCGCATCAAGAACAATGACTTTATGAAGAGCATGTCTGTTGCGGTCCCTGAGAAGATGATGACCAGATGGGATGATGAGCATGCTTCATTGAAGGACAAAACTGTAATCTGCAGCAGAGCGCTCGCAGCATTTTTCGCGATTCAGATCGCATGCGACATCGGTCAGGGACACTATGATGAAAGCATCGAATTCTTCGAGCCTCTCATCGAAGAAATGGGTTTGAGTGAATTTATGAATTCAAAAGAAAACAGGATCTTGGACGGCACCTACGACATGCAGGATGCGATAGATATGGATTGGGCTTATGAAGCATTCTGGTCGCTTTGCTGGTGCCTCAGACTTGTAGATGATATCAAGGATGCAAGCGATGTGTGTGATTGTGAAGCTGCCATCGGATTTGTAAAAGGCTGTAAGACTATCGGTGAGTTTGCAGATAAATGCACGCTTCGTGATAAGAGTGAAATCCTTGATATGCTTGATCTGTATTTCAGATATAACTGGGCAGTTAATGAAGCTCAGGTTAATCTCGACACTCCGATTGGAGACCTTAATCCATCCATCGTAATAGAACGCCGACGCGGTCTTGAGTGGGTGGTTTCCGATGAGACGGATTGGTATGAAATGGATATGCCTGCGTGAGGGAAATATATGAGTGAAATAACCAAGGAACAATACGAAGCACTTTTCCTGGAGATGAATCCGGGATACTTCGAGAGGGACTATGTTAAAGCTATCCCTGAAGATGAGCCTGCTTCCGAGATGATGCTGGATTTGGATGATTTTGACGAGAATATCTATTCGAAATCTTTCGGTGATGAAGTTACTTTCGGATACTATGAAGGTGACATCGATAAGCTTAAAGAAGATGTAGCAAGAGTTGTCCCTCACTGGACTCAGTTTTTCGGAGAAGACTCCAGAGTATATTGTGCGTTTGTTAACGGAGAACTGGCATCCTTTTGCCAGATTCAGGATTTTGGCGAGCACATGGTAGGCGATTCTAAATGGAAAATTGGCGGACCCGGATGCGTCGGAACTCTACCCGAATATCGTAACCGTGGTCTTGGACTATCCATGGTGAAGAACGTCGCGAAGATTCTTTGCGATGAACACTATGATCACAGCTATATCCACTACACTTACGAGACTGCCTGGTACGGAAAGCTGGGATATAAAACTTTTGTATCATGGAACGGTAAAGGTTTTGTTGAAGAATAAACGACATCGCCGATATCAAAGGACCGGGTGCCAAAAGCATCAGTGATTGGAGCAGTATCAGGCTTCTTCGAAAAGGCAACCAATTTGCAGAGTTGGAATTCTATATATGTGACTAAGTAATTCTTTAGGGAACTTTTTTGACATGAACCAGCTATAAAAGTTCCCTAAAATTTTATTGAACTTTAGGGAACTTTTTGATAAGATTAATGCATAAATGTTCCCTAAAGGAGGCGATGGAAGTGAAAGATTCGTTTGATGTCATTCAGCGTTTGCTACAGGAAAAGGCAGATTATCAGGCACGTTTGAATCTTATTCCATATGACGGGTCACCGGAGATTAAAGAGAATAAAAGCGGCAAGTATTTATATATCAGAAAACGTGTTAACGGCAGATTAACTTCCACTTATGTGGATGTATATAATGACGAACTGTACCGGTTATTGCTTCGTAATGCGAAAGAGGCAAGGGAATTCAGAAAGCAGATTCGCAGACTTGATAAAGAACTGGCGGAAAACGGCTATGTTGAAGATGAACTTCCTTCAAATGTCATCATAAATTTGGATTTTGCGAGAGCTAATCTTAAATCCAACATATATGATCAGGCAGTGCTGGAGGGCGTAGCTACCACGTTCCCACAAACCGAAGAGATTATAGAAAACGGAACTGTTAACGGGATGACCGCTGACGATGTGCAGAAGATTCTGAATCTTAAGCACGCCTGGGAATTTATTCTTGATAAGGATGTGATTCAGTCAAGCAGTAATTACTATTTGCTGTGTCATATTGCAAAGCTTGTTAATGAAGGCTTTTTTTATGACGGAGGCAGAATACGCGGCGTTCCCGTATCAATCGGGGGAACAAGCTATACACCTCCCATCCCTATAGAATCACAGGTTAAAGAAAGCATTGATGAGATTATTTCTTCCGGTAAGGATTCTATAGATATTGCCATAGATCTGTGCATATACTGTATGAGAACACAGATATTTATTGATGGTAATAAACGTGCATCCGTGATTTTTGCCAACCATTACATAATCGCTCACGGACTTGGAGCTTTAGTGATTCCCGAAAAGCATGTTCCGGAATTTAAGAAGAAACTGATAAAATATTATGAGAGTTCTGATATAGACGAAATCCGTGAGTTTCTCAAGAAGAAATGCTGGAAGAAGATAACCGGGAATAAGTAAGACATAACGACATAATGGTTGTGGAGACAAATATATGAATATTAATTTCAAATTTCGTACAACAGTACTTTAATAAATGACATTATGTTCGATTGGGAGAGGGATATGAGAAAAACACTTAGTCTTATATTGTTATCGCTTGCACTGGTATTTACGGGATGCGGTAGTAATGTATCGGAACAGCCTGCACAGCCGGACCCTGTGATTGAAGATTCGGGCGTGGTTGATTCGGGTGATGAGGCTTCGGATCAGCAGGTTGTTGATGAAGATTCGGAACCTGAGGATACATCTGTAGAGCGGCCTATTGAAGAAATAACCGAAATTCCCGACGGAGCCTGGGATGAATTGCAGGATTATATCAGTGGCAATTCTGAACTGGCTGGTACCATCCCTTTAAATGTCTGTATGTTTGATGTAACAGAGGACGGACATGAAGAAATCTGTGCTACCTTGTGTTACGAAGATGATGCGGATAAAAGGCGGATTGCTATATATGATCTTGAAAACGGAAAGGGATATACACTTAGTGGCGGATCATTCTATAGTTATTCGATAGAAGGGATAGAGGACGGATTTCTTCTGATAACCAGAACCGATAAAGCAGGTGTGGAAGAAAATGTCACGGGAACTGTTATATTTTCATACAGATGGCCTGTATTTATAGATAATCTCGACATGCTTAAATCAGGATTGCCTTATAAGATTATCAATATGTTCGGAATCTGCGCAGAAGAGCTTCTTCCCGGTGAAACTTCTTCGGGAGATTATCTGAGCTCAATGGATTTTCATTATGTGCGTGAGATGCTTTATAAAGTAAGCGGTATTTTCTATGGGACTGACAGGTATGAAGAGGAGGTCTCATACGGTGATGGTGAAATCGAGCATCTTCCGACCGAGCTTCGCAGAATGCCCTATGATGATTGGGTATATCTGGTAGAAGAGGTATTTATGGAGGAAGATGCAGCAAATCTTCTGGCAAATCTGGATAAATCTTTCTCCGGAGAAGTAGCTGTTTACTATAACGAGGATGATGACTGCATATATCTCGAACAGGGCTTGATCGGTGATATTATTGAGTGGGAAGTATCGGATATATCCAAAGAGGGTAATAGGTACGTCATCACCTATCATGTAATAGGCGGAGAATGGCTGTGGACAGCCGAGGTTACCATAGAAGAAGCCGATAATACCTACGGTTACAGCCTGATCAGCATTGAGATTATCAATCAGGCTAAAGATGTAGAGCGTGTATGAGTGGATGGAATAATTAATATTTTTGGAGGCAAGTTTTATGTCACATATTCATTTTGAAGAAGACAGGCTTGTGGTTGAGCCGCTTTTCAGTATTTTTCATAAGAAGATTAAGATCAAGTATGAGGATATAGACAAGATTGAGTTTCCCGGCGGGACGGATGTTTTGTTTTATCTGAAGAATGGGAAGATCAAGAAGGTGCCTGATCCGGGCATATGTACTTTTTATACGGGCTTCGGTGAGATGCTTAAAAAGTACAGGATTCCATACCGTGAGATGCTTATCGATACCGGTCATGAATCTATTGAGACGGTAAGGGATGCGGCCGAAAAGTGCAGGGAGATGATACTTGCTTATACTAACCTCCGCCTTCATGAGAAATACGGACCCGAGTATGAATTCGAAGCTAAGATTGTAGAGAGAATCGTCGGAACTACTGTAGAGATCAGATTCTTTAAAAACGGAGTTTATCAGGAAGATGCGGATCTTGATGACAGCATTGACGGAGAGTCTCTGGTTTATGAATTCGATGTGGCATATCTTTGTGGCTGGGATCCGGAGTTCGAGCGTGGCGAGTATTTTATTTGCGAAGAGGCTGTGAGTAAGGCAGCCTGTGAGCAGGATCTTGATGAGTGTATGCTCAAGGAATTTTTCGAGAACTACTATGATGAGGAAGCGTGATCTGTAAACTTCGATTAGAGGAGAAGCTTATGGTAAATCTTGCAATCGTAGAAGATGAAGATGAATACGCAGCGCAGCTGACTGAGTTTATCAGTAAGTATCAGGAAGAGAGCGGCAATGCATTCAGGATAACGAGATTCCGTGATGGTGACGAGATCGTAACGGGCTATCGTGGGAATTTTGATGTTATCTTAATGGACATTGAGATGAAACTTATGGACGGCATGTCCGCGGCTGAGGAAATCAGGAAGCTTGACCGTGATGTGGTGATCATGTTCATTACCAACATGACCAATTACGCCATCCGCGGATATCAGGTAGATGCTCTTGACTATGTCTTAAAGCCTGTTAGTTATTTTGCTTTTTCTCAGAAGCTTGACCGTGCGCTTTCCAGGATCAAGAAAGAGAAGTCCGATTCCATATCCATAGAGATGTCTTCGGGAATCAAGAAGCTGAGCATAGACAGCATCTTCTATATAGAAAGTGAAGGTCATAACCTCATATTCTATACTGACGGCGGAGAGTTTCAGGTAAGAGCCAAGATGGCGGATTTCGAAGAAAAGCTTACGCCTTACCATTTCTTCCGAAGCAACAAAGGTTATCTGGTAAATCTTAAGTACGTAGACGGCGTCGAAGACGGTGCATGTCTGATAGCCGGAAAGTCACTTGTTATAAGCAGGGCAAGAAAGAACGCGTTTATGGATGCCCTCACCAATTACATGGCGGAGATGTGATATGTACGATATTTATTCGGATATTCCAAGATTATATACTGCCATTGCAGAGTGGCTGGCATGCCTGACCTACTGCCTTGTATTAAAGAGAAGGCTGACCGGAATCAAGTTTGCGGGCGTATCTGCGCTGGCTTTAATCGTGCAGAGCGTATTCCTGGTTACAACAAAAAGCCTGCATATCTATTTATGGCTTCCCTGTATGCTCACCGCGGCGATTCTTATGTATCTGTTCATGTGCCTTGTGGTGGATGATACGAAGATCCTTATCGGGTATTTCTGCGCAAGGGCATTTCTTCTTGCGGAGTTTGCGGCTTCCTTAGAGTGGCAGCTTGCATGTTTTATAGGCAAGAGAAATCCTTCGATGATTTTCCAGATCTGTATTCTCGCAGGAGTCTACGCACTTGTTTTTACCTGGGCTCACTATATGGAGCTCAGGATCAAAAAGGGAATATTCCATCTGGAGATCAACAGGCAGGAGCTCTTAGTTGCAATCATTATCGCGGCTGCGGTATTTGCCTTCAGTAACTTGAGTTTTATTTTGTCGGATACGCCGTTTTCCGCAGGAGTTACAGCGGATGTATTTTATGTAAGGACTCTGGTTGATATTGCGGGCATCATGGTCCTGTATGTATATCAGAGCAGGATATGCGAGCTGCTTGCCGAGAAGGAACTGGGTAACATCCAGTCCATGCTTAAGGCTCAGTATGATAAATACAGGAACTATCAGACCACCTTCGACATGATCAACATGAAGTATCACGATCTGAAGCATCAGATTGCGGGACTTCGTGCGGATATGACCAGTGAAGAAAGACAGCAGTGGATCGATTCCATGGAGCAGGAGCTGGAATCCTACAGGCCTGAGATGCAGACGGGCAGCACGGTTTTGGATACCATCATTGCAGGTAAGATGATGACCTGCAGTAACAACAATATCAAGATCACCTGCGTGGCTGACGGAAATGTCCTTGATTTCATGCATGTTGCGGATATCTGTACTATTTTCGGAAATGCTTTGGATAATGCCATCGAATCCGTTTCTCTTATAGATGATGTGGAAAAGAGGCTGATACATCTGACTCTTTCTACCAGGAAGAATTTCGTAATGATAAATGTGAGCAATTACTGTGAAGGCAAGATCAAGCTTAAGGACGGGTATCCCGTGACCACCAAGGCTGACAAGTCAATCCACGGCTTTGGCATTAAGAGCATCAAATACACCGCGGAAAAGTACGGCGGAACAGTTACATTTGATGTTAATAAGAACTGGTTTGAATTAAGGATTTTGATCCCTCAGCCTGTTTGAAAACAATAAAAAATATCAGTTTATGACAAAAATCGTACCGTTTGTGACAAAAGCGGCACGATTTTTTATTTGGGATAAACTGACAGTGTAAATAACTGACAGCCCGTTTTAACAATACGAGGTACAGGAAATGAAGCATACGGATATCATTTCTAAGATGACAATAGAAGAAAAAGCAGCTTTCTTAAGTGGTAAGAACGAATGGCAGACAAGAGATTTTGAAGCTCTCGGAATTCCTTCAATCTTTTGCTCCGACGGACCTCACGGAATCAGAAAGCAGGCAGGAGCGGGAGATCACCTGGGATTAAACGAATCTCTTCCCGCTACATGTTTCCCTACAGCGGCAACGATCGCAAACAGCTGGAGCGAGGAACTGGGAGAAGAGCTGGGAAAGAATCTGGGCGAAGAAGCAATGGCTGAAGGTGTAAACATCCTCCTGGGTCCCGGGCTTAACATAAAGAGAAGCCCCCTGTGCGGAAGAAACTTCGAATACTTTTCGGAAGATCCGTACCTGGCAGGTAAGATGGCAGCTTCTTATGTAAGAGGAATTCAGTCACACGGAGTATATGCCTGCCCCAAGCACTTTGCGGTTAACTCTCAGGAGCTCAGGCGTATGGCAATGAACTCCGTAATAGATGAAAGAACCTTAAGAGAAATCTACCTTACCGGATTTGAGATAGCGGTTAAGGAAGGCGGGGCGAAGACAATAATGTCTGCCTACAACGAGGTTAACGGAACCTACGCCAACGAGAGCAAACATTTATTGAAAGACATCCTCAGAGATGAATGGGGATTTGACGGAGTTGTAGTAACAGACTGGGGCGCAAGTAACGATCACGCTCTCGGAGTGGCTGCAGGATCTACATTGGAAATGCCCAATCCCGGACTTGATTCCGCAAGGCTTCTTATAGAAGCGGTAGAGAGCGGTAAGATCTCCGAGTCGGATGTTGACGAAAGAGTTGATGAACTTCTTGATGCGGTAATACAGCTCTCATCAAGTGCCCACAACAAACCGGATTCTTTTGACGAAAGTAAGCATCACCTGGTTGCAAAGAAAGCGGCAGCGGAAAGTGCGGTTCTTCTCAAGAACGCGGACAGCATCCTTCCTCTTAAAAAGGGCGCTAAGGTAGCGGTTATCGGAGATTTCGCATTTGACCCCAGATACCAGGGAGCCGGATCTTCAATGGTAAACCCCACCAAGATCGAGACCATTACAGAGCTTATATCAGGATATGATCTTCAGGTTGTGGGAATGAGCCGCGGATATTCAAGAAGCGGTGCAGAAGATGCGGAGACCAAGAAGGAAGCCTTAGATCTGGCAGGCAGAGCAGACATCGTACTCTTTTTCTTCGGATTAAATGAAGATTCGGAATCGGAAGGAATGGACAGGCTCCACATGAGGATCCCTCAGAACCAGATCAATCTGCTTCAGGAACTTGGACAGGTAAATTCGAATCTGGTGGGAATCATCAGTGCGGGATCTGCGATAGAGATGCCCTGGCATCATTACTTCAAAGCACTGCTTCACACATATCTGAACGGACAGGCGGGTGCGGGAGCGGTACTGGATATCCTTACAGGCGAGGTTAATCCTTCCGGTAAGCTTTCGGAGACAATCGTAAGACGTCTTGAAGATACACCGGCTTACAGATATTACCCCAGCCGTGAGAGAACTTCGGAATACAGAGAAGGACCTTACGTAGGATACAGATATTACGACACGGCAAAAATTCAGGTTCTTTATCCCTTCGGCTTCGGACTTTCATATACGACTTTCGAATACAGTGATTTAACTGCAGACGAGAACGGAGTTACCTTCACTGTTAAAAATACCGGAGACAGGGACGGAGCGGAAGTAGCTCAGATGTATGTCTCGATGAAGGGCGGAAGGGTCTACAGACCTGAGAAGGAACTGAAGGGCTTCGCAAAGGTAAGCCTTAAGGCAGGAGAAAGCAGGCAGGTTACGATCTCTTTTGACGATAAGTCATTCCGCTACTTCAATACCGGAACCAATAAGTGGGAGATCGAAGGCGGCGAGTACACCGTAAGCATAGGAAGCAGCAGTGCAGACATAAAGCTGACCGCTAAGGTTACCAAAGCGGGAACCACTGATGAGATTCCTTACAGCGAGGCAGAGCTTCCTTCCTATTATACAGGTAAGATCGAGGACGTCAGCGATGAGGAATTCGAAAAGCTCCTGGGAAGATCAATCCCCGACGGAAAGTGGAGCGGACAGCTTGGTTTAAACGATGCACTTTGCCAGATGTATTACGCAAAGAGCGGACTTGCAAGATTTATATACAGAAGACTTACAGCTATCAAGAAGAAGGCTGACGAAAAAGGAAAGCCGGATCTGAACATTCTGTTTATCTACAACATGCCCTTCCGTGCAATGGCCAAGATGACGGGCGGCGCGGTAAGCATGGAGATGGCGGAAGGAATAGTAAGACTGGTAAACGGACATTTCTTCGGAGGACTCGGCCGGATCATCGGCGGGTACTTCAGAAATGCGAAAAAGAATAAGGCTTATGAAGAAAAGCTTAAAAGCCGCGGATAAGGAGGTGATACGCAGATGAAATTTTGGAAGAGTTTTTCGGACAAACACCCCAAAGTAGCTAAGTGGGTGAGAGAGGGCGGACTGTTCGTCATAGTCAGCAATCTCATAACGGTTTTTAAATATCTGCTTCTTACATTCCTTCCCGCAGCGTTTTCGGGACTGGGAGATAAGAGCTTCGGATGGCCGGGAATTCCCGTAACACTGTTTGGAGAGACCTTTCAGTGGAACATCCTCGGATACGATCAGGCTCACGGTGGTCTGTCATATTTTGCGGCATACATGGTGGCCATGGTCATAGGTGAGTGCATCAACTTCCCGATTCAGAAATACTTCGTATTCAGGAATCATGAGAAGCCCGGAAAGCAGATCGCATGGTACGTAATGGCATTTATCCTGATCACATGTATCGTAAATTCCATTAACTGTATCTGGGTTGCGGTAGCAGGTATATATGTTCCTGCATGGCTCTACAACATAGGAACCACAGTTCTTAACGGCGGAGTTTCGATGGTAGTGTTCTTCTTTGTAAACAAGATCATCTTCCCCGAAACTGCCAAAGAAGCAAAATAAGTATCTTAAGGGATTCAGACCTTTTTGATAAAATAACAGTAAAGGAGAAACATTATGCTATCTATCAATATTGCAGACGTTATTGCCGTATTACAGACAATGATCCCTCAGCTGGTAATAATCGGTGCAGTACTTGTCGCAGCGATCATTTGTACAATTGCGGCATTCAAAATCAAGAAGCCTCTTAAGGGCTTCGTAAGAAAGCAGGCATGGCTTGCATTTTTCCTGGTACTTGTAATTACAGTTACCAACATTTTACTCGGACCCGTTTACTCAATGGTTAACATGGCCATGGGCGGCGGAACCATTTCCGAGAAATCTTCCGAGGAAGCTAAAGAGCTTTGTACGGAAATCGCTGAAGAGGGCATAGTTCTCTTAAAGAATGATGGAGCTACCCTTCCTCTTGCAGCAGGAACCAAGGTTAACGTATTCGGATGGTCATCAACCAATCCCATTTACGGCGGAACCGGATCGGGTGCTCTTTCCGCAGCATATCCCACCGTTGATTTCCTTCAGGGACTTACCGATGCAGGTATCGAATACAATACCGAGCTCACTGATTTCTATAAGAGCTGGAGAGATTCAAGACCTTCAGTCGGAATGATGGGTCAGGACTGGACCATCCCCGAGCCTACAGTTGATGAGTACGGCAGCCTCTTTGATTCAGCTAAGAACTATTCAGACACCGCAATCTTTTTCATCGCACGTTCAGGCGGTGAGGGCGCAGACCTTCCCATGCACTATGACGGCGTTGATACTTATAACTATGATCCCAACAGTTTCTTCGGCGGCACCGGAACACGTTATTCCGAGCAGGCTGACGATCTTGATGAGAGCAAGTCTTACCTTGAGCTTTCAAACCGTGAGCAGGCTCTCCTTGATAAGATCACCGCTGATTACAGCAAGGTTATCGTAATCGTTAACTCCGCAAACGCAATGGAGCTCGGCTTTGTAAATGAGTATCCTCAGATCAAGTCGGTTCTTTATTGCCCCGGCACCGGCCAGACCGGTTTTGACGGACTCGGCGAGATTCTTGCAGGTATCGTTAATCCTTCAGGTAAGACCGCAGATACTTTTGTAGCAGATCTTTTTGCTACTCCCACCGCAAATAACTTCGGTGATTTCGATTACACCAACATGTCCGAGTTCGGATTCGAGAACATGTTTGCAGAAGGTGGAATGAGCTATCCTACTTTCGTAAACTATGTTGAAGGCATCTATGTCGGATACAGATTCTATGAGACCGCATATGCCGAAGCACTTGCAGGAAACATGGACTTTGACTATGACAAGGAAGTTGTTTATCCCTTCGGCTACGGACTTTCATACACCACCTTCACTCAGGAGATGGGAGAAGTTACTAATGACGGCAAGACCGTATCCTTCGAAGTAACCGTAACAAATACCGGCGATGTAGCAGGTAAGGATGTAGTGGAAGTTTATTACAATCCTCCTTATGTAAGCGGCGGAATTGAGAAATCTGCAGCAAACCTTATCGCATTTGAAAAGACCGGAGTTCTTGAGCCCGGCAAGTCAGAAACCGTTAAGATCTCTTTTGATCTTGAAGACATGGCTTCATATGATACCTACGGCGAGGGATGTTATGTACTCGAAGCAGGAGACTATGAGATCTCCATAAACTCCGATTCACACAACAAGATCGCTACCGCTACCGTAACCGTTTCTTCCAAGATTGTTTATGATGAAAACAACAAGCGTGAGTCAGATTACGTAGCAGCAACCAATCATTTCGAATTTGCTGAAGGAGATTCCTTCACTTACCTTTCAAGAGAGAACGGCTTTGCTAACTATGACGAAGCTACCGCAGCTCCTACCGGCTACGAGCTCTCCGATGCTTACAAGGCAACCTATTTTAACGAAACCAACTACGATCCTACCGTTTACAACAATGATTCCGATGTAATGCCTACAACCGGCGCTAAGAACGGAATCGTACTTGCAGATCTTCGCGGCGTGGATTATGACGATGAAAAGTGGGATCTTCTCCTTGATGAACTCACTGTTTCAGACATGAACACTCTTATCGCTCTCGGCGGTTATGAGACTTCAGCGGTTGATTCCATCGGCAAGGTAATGACCTATGACTGTGACGGTCCCGCATCCATCAACAACAACTTCACCGGACAGGGCTCCATCGGATTCCCCGCAGCGGTTATGATCGCATGCACCTGGAACAAGGATCTTGCTTATGCATTCGGTGATTCCATCGGAAAGATGGCAGATGAGATGGACGTATCAGGATGGTACGCACCCGCAACCAACACTCACAGATCTGCTTTTGCAGGACGTAACTTCGAGTACTATTCAGAGGACGGTGTCCTTGCAGGTTATATGTGTGCTAATGCTGTAGACGGCGCAAGAGCACACGGCGTATATTCTTACGTAAAGCACTTTGCAACAAACGATCAGGAAACCAACAGAACCGGATTCCTTTGCACATGGCTCAACGAGCAGTCACTCCGTGAAGTTTACCTCAAGTCATTTGAGATAGCTTTCAAAGAGGCAAATCCTGCAGCTACCATGGTAGCTTTCAACAACATCGGAACCGTTCCCGCAGAAGCTTGTTCGGAACTTCTCATCACCGTTCTTCGTGAAGAGTGGGGATTCAGAGGACTTGCCGAGACCGATTACTTCGGCGGATACGGATATCAGGATTCCGACAGAATGATCAGAAACGGCTGTGACCTCATGCTTGCAACTTATGAGACTCCTCAGTCAACCGTTACCGATCAGTCTTCAGCAACAAGCGTACTTGCAATGAGACAGGCATCCAAGAACATTCTCTACACCGTTGTAAACAGCCGTGCTTACGACAAGAGTGTTGCTACCGGACTTCCCGGATGGGTTAAGGTTCTCTATGCAGTAGATGCTCTTCTCATCATTTGCATCGCATTCCTTGAGTACAGAGCAATCAAGACTTACAAGAACAAGAAGAAGGCAGTGAGCTCGGAAGCCCCCAAAGCACCTGAAGCTCAGCAGTAATTAGATGACAGTGGGGACGCTACTGTTTTGTCACCTGAATTTAGTGACAAAACGGTAGCGTCCCTTTCTGTCATCTGATTTTAGAAAAGATTTATTGACAGGGTTATTTTTTTGTTATATACTTCCGATACAATTTAAGTGATCGATTCGTTAAGGACCGATATTTAGGAGATTATAGAGAAATGGCACTAGGAGTGTATCCATTTTTCTGACTTCTAAATATCGGTCTTTTTGTCGTGTCTGTTCCTTGACAACTTCATATCCTCCAAGTTCCCCTTTCGGCCGGGGAAGTACGCGACGACCCGCGTCAGGCGGCGAGCGTGCCAAGGCTTACGGCTTGGAGGAAGTAACCCGTTTTATGAGAAAGGAGAAAAACTATGGAAAGCAAAGTATATACGGTTCAGAGATATATCCCCTGGTATTCGGATGAGTACAGGATTTCAAGAAGGGCAGGAGATGTGCGCAGCGACTGCATGAACATGACTCCGGGAGAGATCCTGGATGAACTTAAAAAGAGTGTTATCGATCAGGACGAAGCCTGTAAGAAGGTAGCGATGATGGTTTATCAGCACCTGCACGGTCACAGATTTGTGGGAATGCTTGCAGGCCCTACCGGATGCGGGAAGTCTTTTATCGCAGATAAGTTAAGCGAGATGTATCCGGGTCTTATCTATGTAAGGGATGTTTCAAATGTCACCTGCGACGGATGGTCCGGAGGAAAGAAGGTTGCAGGCCTGTTTGAAGGAATCGATATTCCCAGAAGAGAAGGGGAGCGTCCGATGCCCATTCTTTTCCTGGATGAGTGCGATAAGATGTTCACTCCCAAGCACACCTCGGGAGGTGAGAATGTAAGTGAGCAGGTTCAGGGCGAGTTCTTGACAGTGCTTCACGGTAGTGAGATCAGAGTCCGCGATGATAACGCTGCAGGAAGATTTCGCTTCGTCGATACCGGCAAGATCAGCTTTATGTTTGCCGGTGCATTTGAGAAGAAGGCAGGGGCTATCGCGGAAAGTTCATCAGGTCCTGCACTTGGATTCGGAGCAAGTCTTACGAAGGCTAAGTCTTACGAAAGGGAACTTACAATGGATGACATTCAGGAAGCCGGATGCATAAGCGAGATCTGCGGAAGAGTTCAGAGACTTGTGAATCTTCGTCCTTTTTCCGAAGAGGCTTTTTGCAGGATCCTGGAAGACCACGGCAGAGGACCGGTTCATGAGCTTGAGAAAGAGTTCGGTATTCAGATTGAAGTGAGCGGAGAAAGAGCTGAGGAGATTGCTCATAACGCATACACTTCGGGACTGGGAATCCGCGGGATCAGAAATGCGCTTCGCGAAGAGATTGATGATCTTATGTGGGAAGACATTAACGCAGCAAGTTTTAAGATTGCCTGACACTATTACAACTTTAGGAGGAAAAAACTATGATGCATCTTGTTTATAAAAAAAGCAGTTATATGGGAAGTCACATTCACATCGAGCCCAATCACATATCCGATATTCCGGCACTCAGGGACATGGTCACCAACAATCTGAATATCTTAAATCCCTGCAAAGTCTATGCGGAGAAGCTGAAGGCGGGAGCCTTCGACGGAGTGCCGGAAGAGAAAGTCGAAGCGGAGAAAAAGGTGGTGAATGCCATCGGAAAACTCTGGGACAATCAGCCCAGCATGAACGTCCTGATGCTCCTGTCCAGGGCACTGCAGGAGATAGCGGATTTGAAACTGGAAGGTTGACAATATAACCCGATGTGTTAGCATATATATAAAGATAGGACTCGACCCATTGTTGAAAACGAAGGGCCAAGAGTCCTTTTCTTTATTTCTAAGATAACATAGATATAGCATCCAGGGCGTCATCATAGCTAAAATGCACATTAGAAATAATAGATGGAGAAATATATGTTTAATAATCACGATATAAAACGAAACGAATTCATGCTTCACGGTCCTTTAGCACATAACGGTTATGACTGGTGGTGGCATAATTTTACGGCAGTTAATGAAGAAACCGGGGAGCAGGAACCTTTTTTCATAGAATTTTATACGTGCAATCCTGCTCTTGCGCATGATACGCCTGTATTCGGACAACTCCCGGAGAATAAGGAGGCATGTAAGAAACCTTCATATCTGATGATCAAAGCCGGCAAATGGGGTGAGGATCATTGTCAGCTCCACAGATTCTTTGCATGGAAGGATGTAAAGCTGCAGGGAAAAGCTCCTTACAGCATTTCGGCTTCGGATTGTTTTGCATCGGAAGATGCTCTTCGCGGCAGTGTCAGCGTAAGTGTCGAAGATGCCAGGGCTCATCCCGAGTGGATGTGCGATGCGGGGGAAATGAACTGGGATCTTAAGGTTAAGAAAGAAATCGCATTTAATGTAGGATACGGTGCGAGCAAACCACTCAGGGATATTGAAGCATTCGCGATGTACTGGCATGCGGAAGGCATGAAGAGCAAGTACAGCGGAGAGATTTCTTTTAACGGGAAGCGTTATAAGGTAGAGCCCGAAACAAGCTACGGCTATGCGGACAAAAACTGGGGAAGAGATTTTACCAGTCCCTGGGTATGGCTTTCATCGAATTGCCTGTACAGCACTAAACAGGATAAGTACCTGCCTGACAGCGTTTTTGATATAGGCGGCGGAAGACCGAAGGTCTATTTCGTTCCGCTGGACAGACGTCTCCTTGGTGTCTTTTACTACGAAGGCAAGGAATATGATTTCAATTTCTCAAAGCTTCATCTTAAGGTGAAGACGGAGTTTTCTTTTGAGGAGACGGATGAAGAAGTTATATGGCATGTAAGACAGGAAAACATTCATGCTGCTATGGAGACGGAAGTTTTCTGTAAGAAGAAAGATATGCTTCTGGTAAATTATGAAGCACCTGACGGCAGAAAGCTCCATAACAGGCTTTGGAACGGTGGCAACGGGTGGGGTACCGTGAAGCTTTATGACAGAACGGATAACGGATTTGAACTTGTGGATGAGATAAAAGCTACGCATATCGGATGCGAGTACGGGGAGTACGACGAGTAAGTCAGTGGCAAAATCTTTACTTTTTTGTCTTATACGTACAAAAATCTTTACATTTCAATAAAATTACAATAAAAAAAGTAAAGATAATTATTTCATTTTTTGTTCGAATGTATTTTTTTGATAATATGCTAGAATTTTCCCTATGGAAAAGGGAAAACTAATACAAAATGGAGTTCACTTAAAGGAACATGAATATCAGACTGTTAAATTTTTTTGGAGAAAGGTATTGATGTAGAATTAATACCCACTTCAAAAATAAAAAACCTTCGTATGCCGGATATTATGATGCAAGGGGTTGCGTGGGAAATGAAATCTCCTGAGGGAAAAGGTAAAAATACTATCAGAAATACCATTCAGAACGGAGAACATCAGTCAAGCAGCCTTATTATTGATCTTCGAAGGATTAAAGCTGATGAGAAGAATGCTATTAAAGAATTGGAAATGCATTTTAAATTATCTAAGCGCATAAGAAGGTTAAGGATCATAACTGTAGACGAGGAGCTGCTTGACTATTTTAAGTGATTATAGTACTATAGTCTCACAAAGAGAGCAGGTCTGCATTGAATATATGCGGCACACTGCTCTCACTTTTTTTATATATCTTTTGAGCAAGTACGGGGGGACGACTAATAAGTCAGTGGGGTAGCTTATGATAACTCTTAACGATTATTTATATTCCGGGGATACGGTTCAGAAGATCTTGCTGAAGTTTTCGGAAGATCTTAAGAAGGAAGCAATGGAAACATCGGATTCCATCGATCTTGCGGAAATCGGAGATGCCAATCATTTCGGATATGAGAAGACTCAGGAAGAAAACAGGACCAAGCGTGATATCATCCCTCCCGGAGAGTGCAGATTTTTCGATGAAGCTTATGAAAGGCTCGTAAAGCTTCAGGAGCTGGAACTTGCGGATGTGGATGTAAATATGTTCAAAGCCTTGAACAACCAGCTGATAAATGACGGCTGCGGACTGTTCAGAGGAAGACAGATTCTCCCCTTCGAGCATCTGTCGAGATTTCAGGAAGATAATGTATAAACGGAGGTTATGGTGATGAGTGATAACAAGACATTGGTTTTATACTTCAGCGCGGAGGGTAATACCGCAAAGGTTGCTAAAGAGTATGCAGAGAAAACAGGAGCTGATGTATTTGAAATAGTTCCCGAAGTAAAGTATACCGCTGCGGACATCAGATGGACTAACCCTCTGGCAAGATGTAACCGTGAGCAGATTGCAGGAAAAGAAGTACCTGTTTTAGGCAAAGTTGAAAACTTCGATCAGTACGAAGATGTTTATATCGGATTTCCCATTTGGTACGGTCAGGCTCCCAGAGTAGTACACACTTTCTGCAAGGGATATGACTGGAAGGGTAAGAAGATACACATCTTTGCAACAAGCGGCGGAAGCGGAATCGGAAAGACCGCTGAAAAGCTGGCCCCTTCGGTTCCCGGTGCGGAGATTGTTGATGCAAAAGTAGTAAAGTCGGCTGATGAGATTTAAATATCTGTGTAAATTCAAAACGGCGGAAGAATTCTTCCGCCGTTTGTTTATGCTATATTTTCATTCTTATAATCTGAACTGGCTTACGATATCGGAAAGGGTATTGGATACTCCCTTCTGATCCTGAGCGATGTTGGATACATCGGAGACCATTCCGGATACTTCGTTAACTATATCGGTAACCTCTGAAGAACTTGTAGCGGTTTCTGTAGCCGACTCCGCAATGGAGCCTACCGCAATGTTTACCTGCTCCATGGAATCGCGGATATATTCGACCATGCTTGAAATCTTTCCCGTAAGTTCTCCGAAGGATTCCGCATCATGTCCGTACTGCTGACCTACATTGATGAAGTTATCGTAATCGGGTGTAACCGTATCCTGTACGAAGCTGAGAAGTTCTTCGGAGTTTCTGCTGAGTGACGCAAAGGCATCTTGTATTTCCGATATAGTTTCCTGGATCTTATCGACAGCTTCCTTGGTCTCTGTTGCAAGCTTATTGATCTCGGATGCAACTACCGCGAAACCTCTTCCGTGCTCACCGGCTCTTGCTGCTTCGATGGATGCATTAAGTGACAGCAGGTTTATCTGATTTGCTATTCCGGATATGGAATCTGCCAATGCACCGATCTCACTTACTATCGCAGCTTTCTTGGAAGCTTCCTTAAGCGCTTCGCCTCTTTCCTTGGCTATTCTGATTGCGTTGTTGGATGATTCACGTCCGTCACGCTCGATCTTAGCGGCACGCCCTTCGATTTCTTTTACTTCTTTTGCGATGAGCTCTGTTTCCTTGGCAAGCTTTGCAACGGATTCGTTTACTTCACTTGCGGAAGCGGATACTTCTTCGGTTGCGGCGCCGGTACTGCTCATTGCATCGTTTACTCTTACCATTGAGCTCTGAACGTCCGCAAACTGACAGCTTAGTTTCTCTGCTACATCGTCAATCTTATTGGATGATTCGTTAACACTGTTTGACCCCTGACTGATGTTTCGGATTACATCGGAGTTGTTGCGATACATCTCGTTGAGAGATCTGCTCATCTGTCCGATCTCGTCGTTACGATTAATGTCTACGGGTTCGATCGTGAAATTACCTTTTGAAAGTTCATTTGCGAAGACCTGAACTTTTTTCATCGCAGAGGCTATGCTGGATGCCTGCCATACGATAAATGCGGTGCAGATACAGATTGCGATTATGAGAATGATCACGGACATCTGCTGCATGTGTCTGATGGGCTCGTTGATCTTGTCCTGTTCAACAACTATGGCGAGCTTCCAGCCTACTTCGGGGATGGTATCGTAATAGATATTTTTTCCGTCATACTGAAGAGTGCCGTTGTCACTTGATGCGACCTGACTTGCCACAGGTGAGGTGAAAGGATCGCTTGAAAGTGTTACGGCATTTGCTGCGGCTTCCAGATCGTTGGAATTATAGATATAGATTCCGGTGGAATCTACGAGAAGAAGTGCTCCGTCATTGGATATTTCAACCTGATTCAAGGAGTTCTGAACGGTATCGAGGGTGATATCGCAGGTTATGCAGCCTATAAAGCTACCGTTATCGGGATCGAAGATGGGTACGGAACAAGTGGACATAACCGTATTGCTGGCAGGATCGTAATAGGGGTCGGTAATGACACCCTTTACTTCCTTTAATGCCTTTGCGTTCAGGTAGTATTCCTGATTAAAGTAGTCATATTCCGCATTTGAATATTCCCAGTCCTCTACATAGGAATCACCGTCCTTATACCAGTAGGGACCGCAGTATTCTTCGTAAGGATCATATGCATAGGGTTCAAACCATATGCCGGCTCCGCTTGCCAGTTCATTATCATCCAGCATGCTTTGGAAGAGCATGGCATAATCGGTCATGTCGGTATACTTATAGGAAATCGCAAGGTCCCTGGAAAGGGCTTCAGCGATATGTCTGATGCTGTCCAGCTGAGCATTGACGTCATTGATGTTCTCTTTGAGAGTAGCTTTCATGTACTGCTCGGTAAGATCACTTACGTCATTACTGCTCTGCGTTGTGAGCATCATCGCCATTATCAGGATTGATAAGACTACTGTGGGAAGGATTACAACAAGCATCTTAAATCTGATGCCGAGTTTGAATCCCGTTGCGGAATTCTGACCTGACTGTTTGTTTGCCATACACACCCTCCTTCGGAATAATGAACTATAACTGTCGTTATATAAACTGGTTTCATTATATCAGACGGGAGTTGTACGGCGCTACCCTTAATATTTTACGGCTATGGACTCGGGATCGAAGTCTACGTAGTAAAGCCCGGGATTGCTCTGATTGATGTATACCGAAACGGTTGCACCGATTGTATGGGTGAGATCTGTATCGTAGCTTCTTGTGTTATAGAACTCTTTTTCACCGGAATAAGGATCTTCATACTGAGCGATGGCATAGTAGGGATGACGGCCGTTGATGGTGATGCTCGTATCTTCGGCTACGCCGGTAATGACCGCGTATATCTTGCGGCCGGTCTCGACCAGGGATTTCTTTTTGTTCATCATGCGGATCTCGTTTATGAGCATTACAATTCCGAAAAAGAAAAAGATCAGGCCCATGAACGTAAACATACCGCAGAGCATCATATGATTTTTGACGGGATCATCGAATGAGCCCGTTGTGTTGGTGGGATCTGCGAAGAGATAGAGGAGTATTCCTATTACGGCAAAGAGGGCTCCCACGAATGCAAAGATTCCGCCCACAAGAATTTTGGCATTTATAAAAGGTTTGTTTTTCATATCAGATTTTTTTCTCCCCATTTTTTTAATTCAAGAAGTATAGGTATAAGTGACTTTGCTTTCTTGGAAAGTGAATACTCGACTCTTACCGGCATTTCATCGTATTGTTTTCTGATGACCAGGCCGTCGCTTTCAAGCTCTTTAAGGGACTGTGCAAGCATGGTGTTCGTTATTCCGAATACCGCACGCTTCAGATCTCCGTATCTTACAACTTCATCCCTGTCGATGATGCATAAGATCATGATCTTCCATTTGCCGCCGATGATGTCGATGATCTTCTTAAGACCGCATCCCTGACCGGCGATGTTTTCGCATAGAGGTTCTTTTTTACTCATAGTCAGCTTTTCCTTACCAGGTTAATAAATATTGCGTACTTGATATATTTTCCGTACCACATATAATAAACTTATCAGCTGAGTATTACAAGTATTTGAACGAATTACATGATAACGAGAGGAGATTACAATGGAATATAAGTTCACAAGTGAGAATTTTGATACCGAAGTTATGAAGAGTGACGTTCCCGTACTGATCGATTTTTATGCAGACTGGTGCGGCCCCTGCAAGATGATGGGACCCGTTGTCGAAGAACTCGCCAAAGAGTATGAAGGCAAGGCCAAGGTCGGCAAGATCAATGTGGATGAGGAACAGTCGCTTGCAGAGCAGTTCGGAGTTATGAGCATTCCCAATTTTGTCGTCATCAAAAACGGCAAGGTTGTGGAGCAGGGACTGGGAGCCATGGCTAAGGTCAAGCTCGAAGGCATGCTGAAGAGTGCACTTTAATGGCGGAAGGATTTTATGAATAGGAAGTCATTTACTGCCGTAACGTTGATGCTCGGTTTTCTTTTGTCAGGATGTGCTGTTAACGGACAGGAGGCCGGGACTGAGGTTATGGAACAGACATTTGAATATACACAGATTTCTCAGGATAAGGCTGCAGAGATGATGGCGGTTGATGACGGCCATGTGATCGTGGATGTTCGCCGTGAGGATGAGTATGCGGAAGGGCATATTCCGGGAGCGATACTTATTCCCAATGAGAGTATAGTCGATACACCGCCGGAGGAACTGCCTGATTTTGATCAGATCATACTTATCTATTGCAGGAGTGGAAGACGCAGTAAAGAAGCTGCGCAGAAGTTGGCTGATATGGGCTATATCAATGTATATGAATTCGGCGGTATCATTACATGGAACGGGGATATCGTGACGGATTGAGATCAGATTTAAAGGGCGTTGCAGAGTGCAGCGCCCTATTTTATTGTATTTTTTTTGAAAGGGATATAGAATATAGAAAAATATTCGTGTTACTGAGGGCGTATGTGCACCGGCAAAATTGACGTGTGTTTTGACATCAGCCCGAAGGGGGTTCTCCTAATTACTATTTATTGTAAGCAGGGGAACTTCTGTGTATATGGACCTTTTTTCCCTGCTGAGGTTCCGGTACAAGCCGGGGAAGAGAGGTTGCATGAGCGATTTTAAGATTAATGATAAGAATAAAGACAGGCTTTTCAGATTTCTTTTTGGAAACGAAGAGTACAAGGAATATGCACTTTCCTTATATAATGCCGTAAACGATACGGATTATCAGGACGTCAATGAGAAGTGAGGTGGCATCTATGGTACTTACCGATTTTAATGAAGAAGTCTATAAAAAGGGAATATATAACGAGGGATATTCTGACGGAAAAGCTGAAGGAAAAGCAGAGGAATTGTTTACTCTTGTTCAAAAAGGCCTAATACCCCTCGAAGTAGCAGCGAATGAACTGAACTTACCTGTATCTGAAGCAGAAAAGAAAATGATTGAAGCCGGGTATGCGGAGAAGGAATAAACCATGGGATACAATTTCTTCAACATTAAACCTGTTAAGGAATCATTCAATAAGAAATTAAATGAGTTTATCTTTTCTCTCGGACCTGCCCTACATGCGGATCAAGTTTTGATGTGACCAAGACTAAATGCTGTCCCGGCTGCGGTAATGAGTATCAGATGATCTCGGATGACTGGGTACTTACCGATATCAGATACAAGTAATTTTTTCATCGGGAGTAAGTTCCGCTTATATAACCGTATGCGATGACGTTGCCGTAAAGCACAGGATTTACGGCGACGTCTTTTACGTTGAGAACGGTCCAGAGAACGTCTCCGCCAAACCAGGGTTCATCGAATTCGGGATACTCACCGGTGAAATTGCCTGCCGGCTTATCAGCAAGTGCGTAGACGTAGATGGTGTAAGTGTGATCGCCGGATCCTTCGGGAGGGTAGGGACCGATGTACTGACCGGGGCAGGCACCTTGCTCCAGATCTGTCTGTGAGACTTCTGCATACCAGTGAACCCAGTTATTGGCAGATTCATCAACCATGTAGATTACATAGTAGGAAGCACCCGCAACTTCATCGAAGGACAGCTGCGGGGAAAGGTTCAGGCCGTTTTCCGTATTTGTGATGTCGTATATCCATCTGTCGCCTGCGAGACTTTCCGATGTGACTTTCATTATGGCATTTTGTTTGAAATCTTCGATGGTCTTATCATATGTTCCGTATCTCGTTTTATATACATATTTGGTCATGGTATGAGCCGTGTTTATGGACATGACCGCAAAACCCACCAGGATGATAAGGAGCAATATAGATCCTGAAGGTGCTTTTTCTTTTGCTTTCCATATAAGAGCAAGAGCGAGGAATATAAGATGGCAGAACATAAGGATTGCAAAGAGCATCAGAGCACTTTCTTTTTCTCCGTACCATAACCATCTGACCAAATATCTGATGTCGAAAAATACGCAGATAATGTATACTGCGGCATATAGCCACTTCACTATTTTTCCGTAAATGAATTCTTTCATTCTCATTCCTCGTCGGGGGTATATTCAAGAATTTCTCCGGGCTGGCAGTCCAGAACTTTGCATATTGAATTAAGGGTTTCGAATCTGATGCCCTTCATTTTTCCTGTCTTGAGATTAGACATGTTTACATTGGTGAGACCGACTTTATCCGCCAGTTCGTTAAGTGACATTTTTCTGTCCGCCATCATGCGGTCCAGTCTGACTATTATTGCCATAAGCACCTCCTATGCAATGCTGTCAACGTCTTCCTGAAGGGCAAGGCCTTTTTGGAAGATGAATGCGATCATTGCAATTACTGCCGAGATTGCAAAGAGATACCAGGAAGTGATATCGAATGTTGAATGGTAGTAATTGAATCTGATAAATGACATGACCATGCGGACCATTCCGGGTGCGAAAGCAAGCAGAAGCTGGAGCAGTGCGATGCGCTTTACGCGGTTTATGTTCTCCTGAGTAAAGGGCGTAGACTCCGAGGATTCTTTTGCGATGATAACCACGATGAGAAGCATGGCGGAAAGGATCACGGTGTAGGTTAGCCTCGATGCATCTTCGATGATGGTGCAGTATTTGTAATCCGTGTTGCCGTTATCATCGGTAAGGCTGTATCTGTTATAGTCGATGTCGCTGTAATAATCCCCGTCCACATAGAGGCGGTACATCTTACCCTGGGTTTCGAAAGTCTCGTCATCTTCAAAGCGGACTTCATATTTACTGCTGTCTGTCATAATGTCGATGACAAGACTGTGCAGTGCAAAGAATACGATCATAACAAGCATGAATATAAATCCATTGGACGCGTTAAGGACTTTTCTTCTTTTCTTCTCTGCAGCGTTCTTTTCGCTCATAATCTCTCTCCTCGGCAATTAAAGTAAAACTTTAAAAATTTAACTTACGGGTTGATATTATCACGCAATTTTAAAGCATGTCAAGAAAAAATTAAAGTTTTACTTTAAACACTTTCGTTCTATAACAAAAATTGAGAATATTTGTCCAGAATATCGGATGTATCGGAAGCCTGTCGAATGTATAATTAGGGTATGTTTACCAAGATCAATAAAGACAATATAAAAGTAGTTCTTGCAATGGCGTGGCCTGCCATAGTAGAGTCCTTCTTCGTGGCGTTTGCAGGACTTGTGGACTCCCTGATGGTAAGCCGCATGGGTTCTTATGCCGTGGCTGCCGTTGGACTTACGACACAGCCCAAATTCATGGGGCTTTCGCTCTTTTTTGCGGTTAACGTATCCGTCTCCGCACTGGTTGCAAGGCGCTTCGGCGCAAAACAAAGAGAGGATGCGAACCGGATCTTTAGTACGGCGGTCACATTTGTATTAATCGCTGCTGTGATCCTCAGCGTAATCTTCGTTCTTTCTGCAAATCCCATCATCAGACTCTGCGGTTCATCCGATGCAACACCGGAAGACATTGCGACACATAACGCCGCCGTGACCTATTTCAGGATAATCATGGGCGGTATGATCTTTAACTGCATTCAGATGGTGGTCAACTCCGCACAGCGCGGTGCGGGAAACACTAAGATCACAATGCGCACCAATGTAACATCCAATGTGGTGAACATTATCCTGAACTATCTTCTCATCGAAGGTCATCTGGGATTTCCCGCACTTGGAATAGTGGGTGCCGCAACGGCTACTGTGCTGGGAACGGTGGTATCTTCCGTGATGAGTATCCTCTCTATCCGTGGCAAGGATAATTTCATCAGCATCCCCTATATTTTTACCAATAAAATAAGAGCTTCTTTCAAAGCTCTTAAAAATCTTGTAAAAGTCGGATACGGTATCTTTTTCGAACAGATGCTTATGCGTATCGGATTCATGGCAACTGCGGTAATGGCTGCCAAGATGGGCATGGATGCCATGGCGGCGCATCAGGTGGGAATGAATCTCATGGGACTTACATTCAGCTTCGGTGACGGACTTCAGGCCGCAGCCGTTGCTCTTATAGGAAGGTCTCTCGGACAGGGAGAACCCGAACTTGCCAAGGCTTACGGAAGAACCTGTAAACTGGTGGGCCTTGTGATCGCAGCCTGCCTTACTCTTATATACTTCTTCGGTGCAAGATGGCTGATGTCCATGTTCTTCGAAGAAGAACACATAGTTGATCTCGGCGTATCAATAATGAGAGTCATTATCTTCGTCGTAATATTCCAGATAACCCAGGTAATCAATATGGGATGCTTAAGAGGTGCGGGAGATACCCTTTATACCGCCATGGCATCCACAATATCCGTAACCGTAGTAAGAACGGCCGTGTCCTGGGTTTGCGGATTCGTGCTGGGTCTCGGCATTGTGGGAATATGGCTTGGAGTACTCGCAGACCAGGTTTCCCGTTTTGTTTTCGCAAGTATCAGATACAGAATGGGAAAGTGGGTTAAGATACAGATTTAAGCCTGCATACCCTGCATGGGCTTGGGCATGCCGCAGCATCCGCAGAAATTATAAGCGGAAGGACTTCCGCATCTTGGACAGTACCACATGCTGTCTATAACGGGTCTCATCTGACCGCATCTTGAACAGAAGTTGAACTGATTGGTCATTCCGCAGGTGCATACCCAGTTGCCGCCGTATGTAGGCATGTAAACTGCCTGAACATTTCCGGGGTAGGTTGCGATACAGAAGTCGTTCTTGGATGCTTTTAAGATTGTAATGATCGAGAAAACAAAGAGAACAATTACAAATACGATCCAGGTAAGGATTCCGCCGAAAGTTGCAAGTACGTTTTCGGTGGATACGCTGCTGAAGATGATTCCGTCATAAAGACCGTGAGCGATTATGGGAACCAGCATGGTAAGTGCGATGTTCTTGGAGTAATCGCTCTTATTATTTGTAAGCTGTGCGTATTTTGCTTTACTGTAGAAATATCCCATGAACACTGCGTCAGCCGCATGTCCGGGAACTGCGGTGAACATACGGATGATTGCCGTGCCGAGGCCGTTCATGAATACATAGCCCACATTTTCGAAGGCCGCAAATCCCAGCGATACGAATACTGCATAAACGATGGCATCATAACTGTAATTGAAGTTTTTGTTCTTCCAGGTGATGAGCCTTAAAACCATGTATTTTCCCAGTTCCTCTGCGGGTGCGATAATCAGCATCGCAAGGAGGAACTGCCCTACGGCGGAATTTTCCGGGAAGATGGCTTCAAATATGAGTTCTCCGATAAGCTCAGCAATGATTGCTGTTATGACCGTAGCCATTCCGGCAAAAAATAGACCGATCAGGAGCCCCATGGGCTCTTTTTCTTTTTTATCCTTCTTATAGATGAAGATCAGTATTATGATGACCGGTACAAGTGCCAATGAAAAAAGCATAGTTATTCTCCCGATTGCTTAATGTATTTTTTTACGTAAAAGTACACAACGGAAACATTATAGCATATACTAGTGGGGTACGTGTTTGTATTTCATTTCGGAGAAACAAACGGAGGAAAAGAAAATGCAGTTTACAACATTACAAAAAGATATGATCCAAGCCATGAAGGATCACGATAAAGTCAGAAAGGATGCAATCTCAACACTGGTTTCCGCAGCGAAAAAGCTTGCGATCGATGCAGGATGCCGTGAGGATATTCCCGATGACATGACAGATCAGGCAATCCTTAAGGAAATCAAGAGCGTTAAAGAGCAGATCGATACCTGCCCCGATTCAAGAGCGGAGCTTAAGGCAGAGTACGAAGCAAGACTTAAGGTATTCGAAGAGTATGCTCCCAAGATGCTTTCCGCAGATGAGGTTGAGGCTGTTCTCAAGGAGAAGTTTGCGGATGTTATCGCTTCCGGAAACAAGGGCCAGATCATGAAGACCGTTATGCCCGAACTTAAGGGCAAGGCAGACGGTAAGGTTATAAATGAGGTTATTTCCAAGCTTCTTGGATGATCGGGTGAATAATTATGAAACTGTTTGATTATATTTCCAAAAGCCCCAATGCTTACTACGCCGTAAATACAATGGCAGAAGAACTTAAGGCCGCGGGCTTTACAAGACTTGACGAGAAGGATTCCTGGAAAATAAAACCGGGCAAGTATTTCGTAACCCGCGATGATTCTTCGCTTATCGCATTTGTGATCCCTAAGAAGGACTTTAAGGGATTCCACATCATTGCAAGCCACAGCGATTCGCCCGCCTTTAAGATTAAGCCTAATCCCGAGATGAAGGTGGGTGAGGCTTACGTAAAATTAAACGTGGAAAAATATGGCGGAATGATCATCTCCACCTGGTTTGACCGTCCTCTTTCCGTAGCGGGAAGAGTTGTGGTAGATACCAAGGATGGTGTCAAAACAAAACTTGTCAACATCGACAGAGATCTGTTCATCATCCCTTCACTTGCAATCCACATGGACAGAACCGCAAACGAAGGTCATAAATATGAGGTACAGAAAGAACTTCTTCCTCTTTTTGCATCCGGTGCGGATAAAGATATCACACTGATCTCACTCATATGCAAAGAGTGCGGCATTAAGGAAAAGGATGTGCTTGATGCGGATCTGTTCCTGTATAACAGACAGGCACCTGTAGCGTTTGGAGCAAACGGAGAGTTTATAGCTTCTCCCAGACTTGACGATCTTCAGTGCGTCTATGGTTCACTTCAGGGAATACTTGCAGCTAAGCCCAAAGACTATGTTTCGGTCCACGCCGTATTCAACAACGAAGAAGTGGGAAGCGAGACCAAGCAGGGCGCGGCATCATCATTTTTGACGGATGTGATCGCAAGGATATGCGAGAAGTTTGCGGTATCGGAAGAGGACCGTGTCAGGAAGCTGTCCGAGTCATTCATGATATCCGCCGACAATGCACATGCACTTCATCCCAATTACGGTGAAAAAACAGATCCTACAAACAAGCCGGTTTTAAACGGCGGCATTGTGATCAAATACAACGCTAATCAGAAATATACAACCGATGCGGTTTCTTCCGCACAGCTTAGGAGAATCTGCAAGAAGGCAGGCGTCCCCGTTCAGGAATACGTCAATCCTTCCGATATCGCAGGCGGCTCGACCCTCGGAAGCATCGCCACCGCCCGCGTCTCCATGAGCACCGTTGACATCGGCCTTCCCCAGCTCGCCATGCACTCGACATATGAGACTGCAGGCGCACATGACACCGAGTCACTGATAAAGGTTGCTAAGACATTCTTTAATGAATAATCAGTAATCATCTATATGTTATAATGTTGGAAATGTTTTTGAGAGGAGGAGTCCTTATGGTACTTCTGGCTGTAATCCCCGGAATACTGCTGTTTTTGGTAGTCTGGAAATTTGACACTGTTGAAAAAGAATCCCCCGCACTTTTGGGCAAACTATTTGTATTCGGCGCACTGTCTATCCTCGCCGCAATACTTCTCAGAACCATCGGAGTTCATGCCTTTACTCCACTGTTCGGAAAGAATCATAATATCTGGTTTCTTTTCGTGGACAGCTTTGTGCTGACCGCTCTTATTGAAGAAGGACTTAAGTTCCTTGTTCTTAAGCTGACCACCTGGAAGAATAAAGAATTCAACTACACCTTCGATGCCATCGTCTATGCCGTTGTGGTTTCCGTCGGATTTGTAGTTGCCGAAAACATCGTATACCTCATCAAGTACAGAGGTGAGATCCAGCCCGTAAAGCTCATTCTCCCTGTTTTCGGACAGATCATAATCTCAATCTTCATGGGCTATTTCTTAGGCCTTGCCAAGTTCGAAGAAGCATCCGGCAATGTAAGGGATTGCAAAATGCATCTTGCGGAAAGCTTTCTCGTTCCCTTCGTAATGCACGGAATGTTTGAATTTACATGGGGTGCGGAAAAGCTGGCTCTTTTCATTGTATTTGCAATCTATGTGGCTGCCATCACCTGCATCGGTATAATCGGATTCGTCAAACTCTCACGTACGGATAAGATGATTCCCATGAGCAGGACTGATAAAGATTCAGCCTCCGAAGAATGGTAAGGAGGGTGAAGAGATGAAAGTAAAATGCGATTATTGTCAGCAGCTTGTTGACGAAACAGAAAAGTCATGTCCCAACTGCGGCGCTCCCATGCCTACCGCAAACCGCACCGCACTTGAACAGCCCAAGACCATCGAACAGCTTCAGGAGTGGTATAAAGCCCGCAATCTCCCTCCCGAAAACGTCACCAGATTTTTCATAGGAAAAGACGTTAAGGAAGCAAGAGCGTTCGGTATCTACAAGAATTCAAACGGCGATTACGTCGTATATAAAAATAAATCCGACGGCTCAAGAGCTATCCGCTATCAGGGTTCCGATGAAGAATATGCCGTAAATGAGATCTATCAGAAACTGAAAGCGGAGATAGTTAACCAGAAGAGCCATAATGTAAGTCAGACGAGATCTTCAAGTTCAAGTAAGGAAACAGGTTCGTGCCTGGGCAGTATTTTCGGTCTTATTTTATGGTGCATGATAAAGCCCTTCGGCATCGCACTCATTGCAATAATAGCCGCAATAATTCTGGCCATCTTTGACCACAGCCCCGCGGAAGGCTATTACAGATATCAGGGCAATGATTATTATTATCAGGACGATTCCTGGTATGCATATGATACGGATACCGATTCATGGGATTATGCATATAACGGAAGTATCCTTGATGATCTGATCAATGACGAGACCTATTCGGACTACAGATATTACGGTCACGAGGGATCCGATTTCGAAGATTCATCCTGGTATGACGATGATGACGATTACAGCTACAGCAGCAGTTCGAGCTACAGCTACAGCTGGGATTCCGACAGTTCATGGGATTGGGATTCCGGTAACTCATGGGATTCATGGGACTCCGGAAGTTCATGGAATAACAACTGGTAAAATTATCAAAAAACTGAATAATTATACATGCTAAAAATGCCAAAAAACCCCGTAAATTCGGGGTTTTTTGTGTTATTATATATACGCGGGTGACAGTGAAAACGGGGTCATTAAAACCGGGTCACCGGGGGTGCAAAAATGAAGAAAAACAAATTCCACATGGTGATGCGCGTGCCGATGCTTGTTTTGGCGTGCGTTATTTTTTCAGTCAATATCAAAACCTTTGTGCGAACGGGCGGCCTTATCCCGGGCGGAGTGATGGGCGTATCGCTCCTCATTCAGGAAATCGTGGAGAGATTTTTCGGGATCACTATTCCTTATTCCCCGATCAACATCGCACTTAACGCAATCCCTGTCTATATCGGATTCAAATATATAGGAAAGAGATTCACGGCACTGTCATGTTTTGTTATAGTGCTGTCTTCAATCCTTACCGACCTTATCCCCGTGTATCTGGTAACCGAAGAGATGATCCTCATCACTATTTTCGGCGGCATCATCAACGGAGTTGCGACCAGCATCTGTCTTCTTGCGGATGCAACAAGCGGCGGAACGGATTTCATCTCTATTTTCCTGAACAGGAAAAAGGGCATAGACGGTTTCAACGTTATACTGGGAGTAAATGCCCTGGTACTGATCATTGCAGGTATCTTATTCGACTGGGATAAAGCACTTTATTCAATAGTTTTCCAGTATGTCTCAACAGCTGTGATCCATCTGCTGTACAGAAAATATCAGCAGAGCACGCTTCTGATCGTCACCTCCAAGGCAAACGAAATCTGCAGGATGATCTACGAGATGACGGGCCACGGCTCCACAATAATCTACGGAAAAGGATCTTACGAAGAGGAGTCCAGCAAGTCCGTTGTTTATTCAGTTGTCTCATCAGCGGAAGTTAACAAGGTCATGAATGCTATCAAAGAAAAGGATCCCGAATCCTTTGTCAACGAATTTAAATCCGAGCGAATAGCCGGTCGTTTTTACAGAATTCCCGAAGAGTAATGTTTTATGAAAAGAAAGAAAAAAGAACGTAAAATAAATCCCGAAAAAGAAGCAAGAAAATTAAGGCGCCGTCAGAGTATTAAAAGAACTCTGAAGGAGCTCCCTCTTCTTATTATAGGTGCGACTCTGACCGCAGTTGCCACCAAGTATGTCTATGATCCCGCAGGCCTTGTAACCGGAGGTGTGACGGGTTTGTCCATCATTGCAAAATCCGTAGGCTTCAGATATTACGGACTGGATATCCCTCTCTGGATGGGCAGTCTTATTTTCAATATCCCTATTTTCCTATATGCCATAAAACAAAGCGGATTCAGGGCTGTACTCCGCACCGGATTTGTATGGCTGCTTCTTACCGCAGAGCTGTATTTCATGCCGGACATGTCCTTTATTCCGGATAACCTCCTGCTTGTCGCAATTTACGGAAGCATCCTGATGGGCGCGGGCTCCGGTATGCTCCTGTCCGCAAGGGCAACATCGGGAGGCTCCGATATGCTGGGAGAAGCGATGCACCACACCATCCGCAGCGTGAGCGTGGGAAGGCTTATCCAGATAATTGATGGTGTGATCGTTGCCCTGGGACTGGTTACTTTTGGAATTGAACGCACTTTATATGCTATTATTTCCGTATACATCATGGGCAAGGTGGTGGATATAGTCCTTCACAAAGGAAAGAGTGCCAAGATGGCAACCATCATCTCCGAGAAAAACGACGAGATCGCGCAGGAGATCATGACATCCCTGGACCGCGGTGTCACCGGCCTCTACGGAAGCGGTATGTATACTGGCAAGGATAAGAGAGTACTTCTTTGCATCTGCTCGAATAAGGATCTTGTTGAGATCAAGGATATAGTCAAAAAGCATGACCCCAAAGCATTCTTCGTTGTAGGCAACGTGGACGAAGCAATGGGAGAAGGCTTCCTGGAAGAGTGGTATTAAATGAACTTTATTGAGATAACGGACATAAATGCACCGGAGCTTGATGTCTTCTCAAGACTGTCCGAGGTGCAGTTATACAGATACTACGAGCCCGAGACAGGGATCTTTCTTGCGGAGAGCGCGAATGTGATCCTGCGTGCACTTGAAGCAGGATACGAGCCTCTTTCCATGCTGGTGGAAACAAACAGGATAGAGATTGAAGCCCGTCCTGTTTTTGATGCAATAGAAAAAATCTGCGGCAAAGAAAAGCTGAATTCCATTCCCGTATATACCGCAGACAGTGAGATAGTAACTCTTCTTACGGGATATACCCTTGTGCGGGGCCTTTGGATGACGCTTCGCAGAAAACCCGAGACTCCCATTGAAGAATTTTGCAGAGACAAAAAGAGGATCACGGTTTTATTTGACGTGGTCAATCCCACTAATGTAGGTGCGATAATAAGATCCGCCGCAGCTCTCGGTATGGACGGAGCACTTCTGTCATATGCTTCGGTAGATCCCCTTACAAGGCGCTCTGCAAGAGTCAGCATGGGTACGGTTTTTCAGATGCCATGGACCAAAGCATCTAAGGAAGAGTCCGAAGGTATTAACCTGATACGTACCTTACAGTCCTACGGCTTTAAAACGGTTGCCATGGCGCTTACCGAAGACTCAACGAGCATCGATAACGATGAGATAAGAGCAAACGAAAAGCTTGCGGTTGTCATGGGCACCGAAGGCACCGGCCTTCCTAAAGAGGTGATCGCAGCCTGCGACTACAGGGTAATGATACCAATGTATCACGGCGTGGATTCCCTTAATGTTGCCGCCGCATCCGCAATAAGCTTCTGGGAACTTCTGAAGTAAGTGTGAACCCGGACAAACAGTGTTATAATGTAGGAAAAGATTTTGGAGGGCAGATATGGTTAAGCATGTAATTCTCTGGACACTTAAAGACGATATTTCCAAGGATGATGCGGTTAAGATCAAGGCCGATATCAAAGCGGGACTTGAAGGACTCAAGGGACAGATCCCCGGACTTCTGGAGATCAAGGTTAACACCGAGCCTCTTGAGAGCTCCAACTGTGACCTTATGCTCGATTCATCCTTTGAAAACGAAGAATCACTCAAGGGTTATGCCGTTCACCCCAAGCATGTTGATGTTGCAAATACAAAGGTTCGTCCCTTCACATCAAGCCGCGTGTGCATGGATTACGAAGTATGAGTGAGAAGAAAAAGATAAATTCCAAAGTGTTAATAGGCTGTATCGCAGGCGTGGTTATTACCATGTCTGCGATAATTGCTATTCTGATTGCTGTTAAAAATCTTAAGAGCGCAACCACAATGCGTCTTCTAAGATTCGACGGAGAGATCTCTCTTGTATCCCACGACGGAAAAGCTCTTGAAGCTGCCGAGGACAGAAGACTTACAAACGGAAATGTAATCAAAACAAAAAAAGAATCTCAGGCCTGGATCCTTCTTGATGAGGACAGAGTTGTTACTCTTATGGAAAGGAGCACGGCCTCTTTTACTCAAAACGGAAAGAAGCTCTATCTGTCACTTGAAGATGGCAGACTCTTTTTCAATATTGAAAGATCACTTGAAGATGATGAGAATTTGGACATTGTAACTTCCACCATGGTCATCGGTATCCGCGGAACAAGCGGATATATCGATTCCGATGAAAACGGAAACAGCGTGCTGTATCTTACCACCGGCAAGGTTGAAGTTACCGGTCTTAATGAAGACGGAGAAGAATCTGATTCGGATAAATTGAAAGCCGGTCAGAAGGTTACAGTAATATCCGGTGATGATGCGGAGGTTATAGTAGAAGACGTGACCGAAGCGGATCTTCCTTATGAAATGGTTTCTTTTATCTTATCCGACGATGATCTTCTGGATTCTATCCTGGAAGAAACGGGATGGGATGAAGAGGCTTTGAGGATGAGCCTTGCATCAACTGATGATGAAGATAACGATGCATCTCAAAGTGCCGTATCGGATACGGAACAATCGGTAAACACTTTTGATATTAATGAACTGACCGGAACCTGGTATGCGGACGGAGAACAGTTTTTCAGCATTAACGGAGACGGTACCGGTATTCTTTTCTATCCGTCGGACGGAATGTTTGGTTCGGAAGAGGGAAGCCTTGTACCTATAACCATGACGTATGAAGTGGGCTATGAGTATATGAAGGTTATTGATCCCGTTCACTATACGGAAGGTCTGGTTTTCACTTACTATATTGTTGACGGAAGGCTTGTACTATACGATTTGATCAACGACAGTCTTGTGATCAAGGACAATGAATTCGTTCCTTCCGACAATTGGAGACAGAATCCCGATACACTTCTCGTACATCCTGAATTATATTGAGTTTGATATGAACGACGATTAAACGAGGAACGATTTATGAAAAGTCTCAGTGCGGTTTTTTATAACTTTGATATTCCTATTATAATTCTGTGTGCTCTTGTTAATCTGGGTGTTTTTATCTTTGCCCTTCTCCGGATTAAAGAGACCAGGAAGATTCTTTATCCTCAGTCGAGTATCGTTTATAAGACCAAGGCTAATTCCGATATCACGGGAGAGGAAGCACAGAAGCTGGCTTCACGGAAAAACCTTCTTCTTTTCCTTTATTCATCCTATGCAAATATCACTGCGATTTTTCCTTTGCTCGGAATTCTGGGAACCGTCGCAGCTCTTATCCTTCTTCCTCCGGACGGCGGAGAGAAGATGATGGAGAACCTGATGGTCGCTCTTGATACCACACTTCTCGGAGCGGTTTTCGCGGTGATCTACAAAGTGCTTGATTCTGTTTTGTCCGGACCTATCGAAGCTATATGCGACGATATCGATTTTGTTATCCGAAATTACGAAGGTGTTGAGGAAAAAGAATGAAATCGCGAGGTCTTAGAAACATCGTAATTGAATTAACGTCGCTCCTTGATGTTGTCATGATTCTGATTTTTGCGGTAATGATCAATTACTCCAATGTCACCGCTCAGACGGAAGAGGATTTGCAGAAGACAAGCGAGGAACTTGAGGCTTTGTCAGAGGATTATGACGCTGCCATGAGTGACCTTGACCTTGCACATGCTCTTCTTGCGGAAGGAAATACGGAAAGCCTTCTCCGGGATATTGCGGCAGCAAACAGCAGGCAGGATGCTTATGAATATCTCGATGAGATGATAGTGATCATAAATGTCAGCCTTGAGAACTATGATGATAATAAATACAGGATTCTTTCATACGGTACAGGTTCCGAACTCGGCACAAGCTCCGGACCCGTCGCAAGAGAAGATGACACTTCTTTTGACAGGCAGCTGAACCGCCTTGAAGATTACATTTATACTCAGGTAAATGATGCGGATCCGGATGCTCCGGTATTTATCGTATTCAGTTACGATCCCGACAATGTATATTATGATGACTGTAACAGACTGACCGCTCTTCTTGATTCCAAGAGGTCGCTTCGTGAAATGGTATTTTTCTGTGAGAATGATGTTAAGGAGGGTAACTGATTATGAAGAAAATAATCAAGAAACTCGTTATGCTTGTTGTAGTGGCAGTGGCTGCTTTACTTGTTCTTTTATTCGGAGGACAATTCGGATTCGGACCCGGAAGAGGCCTTGGATTCGGAGATGCCGAAACAAGTGCCGATACCTCAAACGAAGTTCAGGAAGCGGAAACTTCTTCGAATAAAGAGATTACCATCAAAGTTGTGGAAGATAAGATCTATTACAACGGTGAAGAATTATCCGGTATAGAGGATCTCAGAACCAGGATCACGGACGACGATGCCGCTGGTGCAAGTTTTATTTTCGAATCCGAATACGGAATCAAGTCAACCATGGATGATGTACAAGCCCTTTTGGCAGAACTTGAGCAATCCGTCGGAATAAAAGTTACCTATGAATAAAAGTGTGACACGGGGTCGGCCCCCGTGTCACACTTTTATTCATGAAATGTTTCCAGCAGAAGTCCGGGATCTACATTCAGTGTCCTGGATAGGCTTATGACATAATCAGCACGGGCTTTGTTTATGGACTTTTGACCTTGTTCATATTGCTGGAGTGTTCTGAGAGGGACTCCGGAAAGCGTCGCAAGTTCGCTCTGAGAATAGCCCATCTTTTCACGGTATATTTTTAAATATGTATTTACTCTTTGGGCTGACCTTATTTCTTCAATTCTGTCTGTGAACTGACTGATGTCCATCTCGTGATATTTAGAATACATACCAAGTACGGTTTCAATCGGCACTTCCATGTTAAGCGCCTTAAAGGTGCAGCCTGAATACCATTGATAATATGCAATAGCCCATCCTGCCCAGTATTCGGGACCACGTTCGTCACGATAAACCGGCTTAGGGTCAAGTTCTCTGTTTTCGCGTGTTCCGATTACGAGCCCTGCCAATTCAACGCCGGATATACCGGATATAACAAAAGGATCCCCTTTTTCGAATTTGGAGGAATAAGTGCTGTTAATGAAAATAGAATAGTACTCCGGTAGATCATATCCGTAAGTGTAAACAGCATGATTGAAACTTCCGGCGAGGGTTCGTCTGGCGTCGCTTAGATATAGATCACTGTATGCGTGGATCATTTGCTTTGATCTCCTCATCTATTATTCGGGTTATATACAGATCACCCGGGATATAGTTTGCCTGTCCCATTTTCTTATACTCTAGCCGAGCCCGGTTATCACGTGCTTTCTTCTGCTGAAACCATTCATTTGAAAAGGCTTCGCTGCTTCCGACATATTTCAAACGGTTGAAAGTGCGCTTACTTTTGATCACAATCTGTTCGCCGAGTTTTCCGAGATAAAGTGCTTTTGATAATTGTGACAGAGAGATCTGACCGTTTAAAAAATCCTGCGCGAAAGCAAAATAGCTGTCATCAGCTCTATACCCTCTGATAATGTCAGCGGATGTTACGTCAACGTAGAAGTTTTCCTTCAGATACCTGTATGCTTCACGTGCGAGAGGGCTGTTTAATTCAAATATACGGTTTGAGATCAGTACTGATATCCAATGGAGGATAGTGAAATCTTTCGAGTTCAGGTCTATGATACTCAGCCTATCCGTCTCGATAGTGTAGGTATTTACGTATCCGTCACGGTTTTCGTCAACAGCCCACTCCGAAGCCATGCCTATGTCTTCGGTGCAATAAAAACCTCTGCCGTAATCATTGTGCAATTTACCGCCGCCATACTGAGGTTTTACAATTATATCTTTGGATCCATGGTATAAGATCATAGAGGTCTCCCTTTAGTATTCTATAATCACTATACTCCTGTGGGAGTATAGTTGCAATATAAGAAAACTGCTCCCTCCCCTGTGCTATACTATAGAATGTGACACACTAAACCTACAGGAGAAATGCATCTGCCATGTCCAAACTCACACCAGGGGCTAAACGCCTTCTCATAATTATCCCGATCTCAATCGCGCTTATCATATTCGTCTGCATCGCGCTCTATAGGAACCGCAAAATAGATTCCCTCGACGGCTTCTGGGAGACCCGCGGACGCGAGCACTACGTCGCATATGTCCATGGTGACACCATTGACATCTTCCGGTTCGAGGACAGCGCCGAGTCCTATATCGCAAATTGGAATCCCGGCTATCGCATCTCCGGACACTTCACCCCACCCGCGCCCGGCTTTAACCACTATGAATGGGACCTTACCTACGACTACAACAGAACCAACGCTAATTTCGCAGATAACGGAACTGCCTGGCATGCGTCCGAGGATCTGAGCTTCCAAACAGATCCCATGAACATCCGCTTCGAATATAAAGATGGCAAAATAATACGCTACTATGACCTCGGCGAAACCGACGTCTTTTACCCCAGTGGCACAGGCCACCTCCAGGCTGAAATGCAGGCCGGCATCTACGACATGCAGCACGAGATATCCCAGCTCGCCATCCCCTTAGAGCTTGGCACCATAACCGAACTTCCCCTTACTGACGGATCCGAGGGTAACCTCCTGTTTGTCGAAGTCACCAACCCCAATATTTTCCGGATCAACGATCCTGCCATGCTTTTCTATAATGAGACCGGGGATGCCGTAAGGGGCGAGTGCACTTTTGGATGCTATATTGATGCTGCATACCACGCCGTGCTCGTAACTGTGAACAATACCCACTGCGATTTGGACGCCCCGCACTCAGACCTTCTGTACAGTGAATATGGAATCACCGTTCCTGATCTGGGAGCCGGAACTCCCGTTAAGGCTGCAGATTCTGAGGTCCGCCCGGGCACTGTGGACGTAAATGTCCATTCCGACGCATTCACCGAACCCGAAGTCTTCAAGATAGCCGTTGTATTCTACAAGGAAGGTGAAATAGTCGGCGGCGGATATGACTACTTCACACTTGATGCTCCTGATATGACCATAACCGTCCCTATTCTCACAGAGCTTCCGGACTACGACGATTACGACGTTTTTATATACTGATTGTAACCGAGGTTGGAGAAAAACAGGCTGTTGAATCATAAGAGACTTTTTTATTGCAGACACTTTTTCATAGGTAACAGTTATGAACGAAATCACTCTCGACATCTCCGGTGTCATTGAAAAGGACGGTAAGAAAATAGCGCGTATTCGTTTTTCAAGAGGTGAGGATTATGCGGAAGGAATTATTCCCGACTGCATCCTTACAAAGGTTTACGGATTTTCGGATGAAGAAAAAACTCAGCTTGAGGATTACCTCAGGGCTAATCTGACTGAGTTTAAGAAGCGTGCGGCGGGTATCAATCCTCTTACTGCCATAATGGGCAAGACCGGAGATAAGTAATGGCAAGATCATTTTCTAAACTGGAAGCATATTGGATATCGGATGAACATAACGCCCTTATGAATGATCTTCGCGGGATCATAAACTCCCGCGAGGAATTCAAAAGGGCGATTGTTTCGTCTGCGGATAATATCATAAATAAGGAAGTCGGAAATATTCTTGCGGGAATACCCGTTGATGAGCTTAATCGTGACGGTGCGGGACTTCGCATTAAGAGTCTTAAAGATGCAGGCTTTAACACCATAGCCGATGTAATGGCTGCTTCGAAAATGCAGCTTGCAAATGTCAACGGTATCAGTCCCGAAGGCGCAGGTATCATTAAGAACATTTCTTTAAAGTACGTCAATCAGGTAAGAAGCGGTGTACGGATCAGGCTGAATGCCGACAATATGACTCCGGAGACCACTGCGCTTGTAAACTTTCTGAACAGATACATTAAGATAAGTCCTGTTTATGATGAAACAGTTGAACTGCTGGATATCTATATGACTCCCGTTTATGATGCGCTTGAAAAACTCGAGCCTTCAAAGGGGACATTTAAATGGCTCTTTACTTCAAAGGCACATAAGCAGGAAGCTGAGGGCGCCTATGCGCTTTTGCAGGAACTGATCCAGGGCGATTACGGACTCAAGGGTAAAGACCTGCAGCTCAGGTACAGATATTTTATTGAGACCTCCAATGATTTTACTGCATGGGCGGATTTCAAGTCCGATTCCATCAGGTATTTTACGACTCTTGAGGAAATATATCCCGGCGTGCTGGGAAATCCCGATGATGTCTATGGCCTGACGGAAGAGCTTGCCGAAGAGATCAGGGAAGAGAGTGTAACTCTTGAAGGTCTTAAGTGCAGCCTGAGACGTTATCAGGAGTGGGGCGTTAAATATATACTTCATCAGAAGAAGGTGCTCCTCGGAGATGAGATGGGTCTCGGTAAAACGGTACAGGCCATTGCGGCAATGGTCGCACTGTATAATACCGGTGCTACACATTTTGCAGTCGTATGTCCTGCATCCGTTCTTGAAAACTGGTGCAGGGAGGTAGTAAAACATTCGGAACTTCCTGTTATCAAGGTCCACGGCGCAGGAAGGGCAGAGGCACTTTCCAAGTGGATAGAAGAAGGCGGAGTTGCGATAACAACTTACGAGACAACGGCGCATTTTGATCTTGCGCCCGGTTTTCGTTTCGACATGATAGTTGTTGACGAGGCACATTACATAAAGAACCCGAATGCAGCAAGAACGAGAAATGTAAAAGAAATCTCTTCCCATACAGACCGAATTCTTTACATGACGGGTACCGCACTTGAAAACAAAGTTGATGAGATGATTTCACTTGTAGAAGGCCTGCAGCCCGAAGTTGCCAATCCTCTCAAAACCATGGCGTTTATGTCCAATGCACCGAAGTTCAGAGAGCAGGCTGCGCCTGTATATTATAGAAGAAAAAGAGACCAGGTTCTGGCAGAGCTTCCCGACCTGATTGAAAACATGGAATGGTGCCGGATGAATGCACAGGAGGAAGAAGCGTATATCAGAACGCTTTGGTCCGGTAACCTGATGGCGGTAAGAAGAGTTTCCTGGAATGTTGATGATCTGCAGTATTCCACCAAGGCACAGCGTCTGAAGGAGATTGTGGAAGATGCGCGTGAAGACGACAGGAAGGTAATAGTGTTTTCTTTTTTCCTGGATACGCTGGATAAGGTCTGCAAACTGTTTCCGGAAAACAGCACGAGGCCTATAAACGGTTCCGTGCCTCCTGCTATCAGACAGGAGATTATTGATGAGTTTGATGCAGCGCCTGCAGGTACTGTTTTACCTGCACAGATAATGTCCGGCGGAACGGGACTTAATATTCAGTCTGCATCCGTTGTTGTAATATGTGAGCCACAGTACAAGCCGTCCACGGAGAATCAGGCAATCTCAAGAGCATACAGGATGGGACAGGCAAGAAATGTTCTGGTGTACAGGCTGATGAGTGATGATACCGTGGATGAGAGAATTCTGGAAATTCTTACGAGAAAGCAGGCCGAGTTCGACGCTTTTGCGGACAGATCCGTTGCCGGAGAGGAGTCAATCGGGCTTGATGAGAGTGCAATGGGCGACATAATCAAGGCCGAAATCGAGAGAATCCGGGTGCTTAAGGGTGAGAATGCCTTCGAAAAGGCTAAAAATACGGAAAATTAAGGTATTAATTCTGCTAAACTATTGATAAATACTGACTTTTGTGGTATTTTAACTATGTTGCAAATGAGCAACAAAATAAAAAGTTTTTTAGAGGAGAGATTCAAATGAACAGAGTAGAATTAGTTGATGCAATCGCAAAAGAAGCAGGACTTACCAAGGTTGATGCTGACAAGGCTCTCAAGGCTTTCACCAACACCGTATCCAAGGAGCTTAAGAAGAAGGGTAAGGTTCAGCTTGTAGGCTTCGGTACCTTCGAGACCTCCAAGAGAGCAGCTCGTAAGGGCAAGAACCCTCAGACCGGCGAAGCTATTAAGATTCCTGCAGCTACCGTTCCTAAGTTCAAGGCAGGCAAGGCTCTTAAGGATCTTGTAAACGGCGCTAAGAAGTAATTAAAAAGGATTCTTTTTGCGGGATAGGGACTGAGGTTCTTATCCCGTTTTTTTGTGCGAGCAATGAGCCATGCGGATTAAGGGCGTGAACTGTCGGCATGACTCATGGTGCATGTGGGGGTATTGGAGGTATTATGGCGACTGATAAGCGACTGGTATTTGATTCTATTCCCGATAAGTTTGACAAATGGAGGGTGAAATATAACCCTGCTCTTTTTGATTACGTGAAGTCCGTAAGCGGACTTGGCGAAGGCAAGAGCTGCCTGGAGATTGGCCCCGGAACGGGGCAAGCGTCGGATTTTGCAATAGACAGCGGATGCGATTATCTTGCAATAGAACTTGGCGAGCATCTTGCGGAGAAGATGAAAGAAAAGTTTTCATCAAGACCGAATTTCCATATAGTGAATGCGGACTTTGAGACATATGATTTCGGCGATAAGAAATTTGATCTGATTTACTCTGCGGCAACAATCCAGTGGATCAAAGAAGATGTGGCATATTCAAGAGTTTTTGATCTTCTTAAGGACGGCGGCATACTTGCCATGATGCTTATGAGAAGTGATTACAAAACTCCCAATCCCGCCATGTATGAGGATATTCAGAAAGTATATGACAAATACTTCGTAACCGATCAGCCTTATAATCAGAAATTTGATTACATGAACGGAACAAGTTACGGTCTTACTTTTATCGAAGAAAAGTCTTTCCCCGGAAGACGTGAGTATAATGCGGATGAGCACAACGAGTATCTCGGAACACACTCAACACATATCACGCTGAATGAAAAATACAGGGATCTGTTCTTTGACGGCGTGAGAGATGCCGTCATTAAACACGGAAATAAAGTGGTGTTTGAAGATCAGTACGTTGTGTATTTATATAGGAAGTGAATTGAATCTTTGACTTTTAAATCTGATAGAGTTAATATAACTACAGAGGTGCTACCGATAGACGGTTAGCCCAAGTGTTAATTTATTTTAACCGCTCCGGCCAGGGGGCGGTTATTTCTTTTTATTTCCAAGCAGAAATCCGAGTTCAAATATCGCAACGGAAAATCCGATTACAGTAATGAAATCAATGATAGTCATGCTTTTCCCCTCCTTTCTTGATGGATTGGAGGGCTAAAAAGATACCCTCCGAGGAGGGCTAACCGCCTACCGTTATGGTAGCACCCGAAGGGATTATATAAGAATTGAAATTGCTAAAACAATTGACAAAATGCACAAATATTTACTTATACTCAATGAGTATATATAATTGAATAATGCATGGAAGGAGACACTATATGACCACATATACTTGTAACATAGAAGGGTTGGAATTTGATGTAGATGCACAGAGTCAAAAGGATTGGAAATCCAGAATGCATTCTTACATAATCAAGGGAATAAGAGCCCAGTCAGGTATGACCAGAAATGAGTTTTGTGATTGGCTGGGACTTCCATATCGTACGCTTCAGGAGTGGGAATTGGGAGACAGGGTTATGCCGGAATACGTTTTGAATTTAATCGCATATAAAGTTGCAATGGAGAAGAAACAGGGCAATATCTGACGACTTACTTGACGCGTAAGCTCTCTCTTTTTTACAATATGCTTATACAGGAGGGACAATATGGATTTAATACAGTTGGTTGCATTTGCGGAATACGGCTTTCTTACTCTGGTATTAATAGCTATCGGCTCGACGATAATTAAGCTGACGAAGAAAAAGATTTCTGCCGGTGCGGCAGTTGCGATGATACTTATCTTCGTTATTGTAATGCTTGTGATTGCATCTCCTTATTTTGTTATCTACCGCGGATTGCCTGCGGGAAGCGGTAGAGTCGTGGGCGAGTATACCGATTATTCTCCAATGATGACTTACTGGTCCGACGAACAGTGGAAGATAGGTGCCAATAAATACGGTGAGCCCATTTTCTCAGATCCCCAAGAAGCATTTTTGATAGCGGATAACGAATTTGCCGACATAATCGATCTGATTCAGGATGAATACGGATTTGACGATTTTTCCATGAAAACCTGTGAGCAGTACAGCCACGTGATATATAAAGTAAATGCAAGCGGTGATGCCGCAAAACAACAGTTCAAATTCTACGAATTTATAGAGATATACGAGAACAGCCGGAAAACCTGGCATTATCTGCCGGCTGAGGGGTGGGTAAGGAATTAAGATGACAAATCAGTAGCGTCCCCAATGTCATCTGTATAGAAATATTATGAACGAGAATTCAAGGCATGACGTTTTTATAAGCTATTCATCCAAGAATAAAAACGTCGCGGATGCGATCGTATCCGAATTCGAACAAAACGGAATCAGATGCTGGTACGCTCCCAGGGATATCCGTCCCGGCGAGGAGTGGGTTACCGCTATAACCAAGGCTCTGGAGGTTTCCAAAGCCCTTGTTCTCATTTACACCGACGAGTCCAATAATTCAAGGCAGGTCATGAATGAGATTGCCGTAGCATTCAATGCCGGCATAACCATCGTACCTTTCAAACTTTCCAACGAGCAGATGAGCAGGGAACTGGAGTATTACCTCACCAGAGTTCACTGGCTCGATGCAGTATCCAAACCCCTTAAAGAAAACATAGCTGCACTCCGCGAATACGTTGATGTGATCATTAATGCAAGAAACGGAGAAATCCCTGCAGGATTAAAGCGTGGAGCTGCTCCCACGGACGCTTCTTCCGATAAAAAGAAAACACTCATCATTTCCTGTGCGGTCACAGCTCTGGTGCTGATACTGGGAATAGCGGTGGGTGTTGTGATTTCTCAAAAAAGAGACGAGCCCCCTGCAGCTTCATCTGCAGATTTAACGGGCGATGCCCCTGAACCTGCAGATGATGAAGATGAGAATGTGACTCCTGATCCCGGGGACGAAGGTGCTCTTTTGTACGAGGAAGGCTTTACATATTATTCCGAGGGCAATTACACACTCGCATATGACAGGTATATAAAAGCTTCGGATGCGGGATGCCGTGAAGCTATGAAGGCTGCAGGCGATATGCTGTATGAAGGCATCGGAGTGGAGATAAACGAAAGCGAAGCAGTAGAGTTCTACCTTAAAGCCGGGGGCTTTACCCCTATAGAAGATGAGCCTTTCTTTGACAGGGATGAGTCCGGACTTGATGACGAAGATATGTTTAACAGGCTGGGTCTTTCATATTTCTATGAATATGAATATGCAAAAGCGGCATACTTCTTCATCCTGGGAGCGGAAGAATTTGACAGTGTGAACTGCATGGGCAATGCCGGAATAACCTACGAAAGCGCCATGGACTGGGAGAATGCCTACAAATGGTATAAGGCTGCGATAGAGGCAGGACATCCGGATTCGGAGCGGTTCGAGAAGAAGATTAAACAGATGGAAGATGAGGGGCTGGTTTGAGCCTCTGACTAATTTTATAGTGTGTGTTATAATAAAGTATGCGGTTTTTCGCATACTTTATTTGTTTATGGGGATTCATGTAAATGGAATTTAAGAGTTTTTTACCCCGCCTGTCCGGAGTTTTGTTTTCTGCGGCTTTAGCGGTACTTATAAGCGCGGTTCCGGTGAAGGCGGCTGTTGAGATAAATGAGACCAACTTTCCGGATCCGGTATTTCGGTCTGTGATTGCAGGCAGCGATTATGACAGGGATGGAAACGGCGTTATCGATGACGGTGAGATCGCACTTACCATAAATATCTACTGTGAAGGAATGGGCATCACATCCGTTAAGGGCGTGGAGTATTTCACGGCTCTTCAGGGACTGTGGTGCAAGGATAATTACATTCGGACGCTGGATGTGAGCAATAACAAGGATCTTCACGGTGTATGGTGCTCGGGTAATCTTTTTACATCCCTTGATTTTTCGGGAAATCCCGAGCTTGAGTGGGTGTATTGCTATGACTGCAATCTCACTTCACTGAATGTTTCGAACAATCCCAGGATGGCTTATCTGGAGGTGAATACAAACCCTCTGACCGTACTGGATGTAAGTCATAATCCGCTTCTTGAGCATCTGACATGCGGATCCTGCGAGCTGACTGCTCTCAATCTGGGAAATAATCCCAACCTGACTCATCTGGATGCTTTCAGAAATCATCTTACAACCCTTGATGTATCCGGATGTCCTAAGTTAAAACGCCTTGATATCTGGGATAATGCGGGGCTTGGAAGTATAGATGTCAGCAACAATCCCGGACTTCAGTATTATAACTGTGCTCATAACGACGCCTTTTCAATTGATGTTACGCATAATACAGAGCTTCAGAAACTTATCTGCAGCTACAATGATATCGTAAGCCTGGATCTTACGCATAATCCTAAGCTTGTATATCTGGACTGTGCGTGCAACGAGATCGCATCGCTGAATATTTCGTCCAATACACAGCTTTATTTTCTTCAGGCCTTTACGAATCCGTTCACTGCTCTTGATATAGGAAACAATCCGCTTCTTATTCAGACTTATCAAACCGGTGTGAAAAAGAGTGAAGCTGCGGTCTGTCAGGGACATTCCTGGACTTTGGATTACGGTGGGGATACGTCTACCGGTGGAGATAATATTTATTTCCTGTGCTTTGACGATAAGGTAACTCTTGCTGCTCTTCCTGCACCCGGATCCGGAGATTCCGCAACAGGCAGCACAGGTACGAACGGACCGAATATTCCTTACGATCCCAATCTGGTCACAAGGGAAATGGTACTGCAGACCCTGTATCTGCGCGAAGGAAGCCCTAACGTTAACGGATTTGGCACAAGGTTTACCGATGTTGCAGAAGGGTCGTGGTATGAAAATGCTGTCATATGGGGTGAGAGGAATTCCATTGCAGTAGGTACCCCTTTTATCTCATCGGCAACTTTCGGAGTGGGACAGCCCGTAACGAGACAGGATCTTCTCCTTATGCTGATGCGTTATTCCGAATATAAGGATTACAAAAGGGCAATCGACTTCGGAAGAAGTGACGATTATCTGGATTATTACGATATAGATTATTACGCATGGGAAGCCGTTACCTGGGCTGCGACCTGGCAGATAATGGACGGCTACGGAGAACCCGGTGCTCCTAAGACCGAGCAGAGATTCGAGCCCCATGGGACTGTGACAAGAGCCGATTTTCAGGCAGTGCTTGGCAGACTGATGGAGGTTAACGGCGTAACAAATCTTTCATTCACCATCCCCGATACTGCAGGGGTGCCTGCGGGTGAGGGAGGGAATGCTGTTGGTGCTTCGGGGGAGACAGATGCTGCAGACGGGTTGGCAGCAGGCGATGAAAGCGGAACTCCGGTTTCGGATGACGCTTCTGCGGAAGAGTTTTCCGTCGAAGATGCAGGTTCGGACGATACATCGGATCCTGTGGAAATGATTTATCAGGAAGACGATCTTCTTCCGTATGATACTGATGGTGCGGATCAGCCTGCCATGGAGACGGAGGAGCCTGTCCCTGAGAGTTCCGACAGTACTGCCGGAGAAACTATTATTTTATTACTTATACCGATATTATTGATCGTGATTGCAATAGTTGTGATAGTTCTTAGACGTAAGAAGAGATAGGCTTCGGCCGGTTCCGATACGAGGAGGGCATTGCATGGGTCTGGTTATCGCTTTCGGTATCTTTATATTGTTGGTTCTCTTTTCCATATTTATAAGTTTAAGGGAAAAGCACAAGAATCAGGGATTTATTATCACATCGCTGGTACTTTTGATAGCTGATGTGCTGTGCATTTTATTGATCAGATGCGATACCATGAGAGATGCGAGAAACTATCTCGTAACCTATTATGTTATTTACGGATGGTTCTTTTTCGGAGCGCTTCTTACGATTCTTCTGACTCATTCAAAGAAGATCTATCTGCCTCTCGTTATTCCTGTTGCGGTTGTTTGTGCCATCCAGTCCGCTTTTACAATTCCGAATTATTTTTCAAATGCATTCGTAATAATTTCGAAAAAAATAGTTTTCGGACGAATCTACTGGATACTTGAGATCAACTGGGAATCCAAGTTCTGGATCATATCAAGACTTTACAGAGATTGCTGTTACATAAACGGTATAATCGTCTTCATCGCCATGGTTTATATCCTTCTGCATGTGCCCAAGGTTTTCAGACCCAAGTACTATGTGCTCATGGGAATGCAGGGAACGATCTTCTTATTTATACTTCTTACCTTTACCCTCAACTGGCCGGTCTGGCTTCATACTCTGATCATGAATGCGATCTGCTTCATGACATTCTATTACGTATTCCTTTATTCAGATTTTAAACTTCGTGATACCGTCATGAAGGATTTTGCAAATCAGATGACGGACGGTCTTGTTATATATAACAAATACAACGATCTGATCTTTATCAATGACCGTATCAGAAATGTCCTTACGGCGCAGAGTCTGAAAGATATCGAGAATATCGAAGCTTTTGAGAACCGGAGAACTCAGGTAGAGGTTATAGAAAGCATAAGGGCCGTTCCTTATGAAAATGATGATAGAAAATTCTATTTTACGATTCATAAAACGGAGATCGGAAGCGGTGTCAATCTGATCGGAACTGCATATGTAATGCACGACTCCACCGATTCCATTACAAGAATTAAGTTCATGGAGCAGGTTAATGAAGAGCTGGAAAGGACCGCGCGTATGAAAGCGGACTTTCTTGCCAATATGAGCCATGAGCTTCGAACTCCCATGAATGCGGTTATCGGTCTTGCGGAGATCGCACTTCGTGAAAAGGAACTTCCTTCGAATGTAAGAGACTGTCTCAATCAGATAGGCTCATCCGGAAGAAATCTCCTTAACATAATCAATGACATTCTTGATTTCTCAAAGGTTGATTCCGGTAAGATGGAGATCATTCCCGAAAAGTACGAGCCGTTGTCGGAAGTAAATGAAATCTCCAATATTCTTCAGACAAGGATTGGCGAGAAGAATCTTGAATTCTTTTTCATTACGGATACTACGCTTCCTCATACTCTCTACGGAGACTGTATGAGAATCAGGCAGATTCTAATTAATCTTGCCAATAATGCCATCAAATTCACCGAGTTCGGCATGGTTAAGATTGAACTTACATGCCATGATCTCGGGGATGACATGATGGAACTTGAATATCACGTCCGCGATACCGGACATGGAATCAAACCCGAGGATATTGAAAAACTGTTTGTATCTTTCCAGCAGGTTGATACGAAGAGAAACAGAAGCGTTGAAGGAACCGGTCTGGGACTGGCAATATCCAAGAAGCTTGTTGAAGCAATGGGCGGAACCATCGGTGTTTCCAGCGAGTACGGTAAAGGCTCCGATTTCTGGTTTAAGATTCCTCAGAAGGTTGTAGACAGAAAGAGTGATCTGGTAGTAGAAAACGGTGCGAAAAAATTTGCATATTGCCTGAATGAAAACATGGTGATGACGGATGAGTTTGCTCTTGAGATGAAATCTCTCGGCATGGACGGAAAGGTTATAGGCTCACTGAAGGAGTATGCACCTACAGGAAAAGAGGAATTCCTTCTTTTCATACCCGAATATTACAACGACGAATTGAAAAAGTTCCTGGATGATCATCCGAAAGTTCACGGACTTATTCTCGAGCCTTACGATACGACGTTCAAACCTGACCGACCTAATCTCAAGATCATGAAGAAGCCGCTCAGCACGCTTACCATGACATTGGCTCTGAATAATAAAACCATTGATGATATGCACTTCAAGGGCAAGGAAGTTAAGTATGTCAAGTTCACAGCGCCCGATGCAAAGATTCTTATCGTCGATGACAATACGATCAATCTGTCAATCGCCGTAGGACTCCTTGAGCCTCTTCAGGTTAAATGTGAAGTCGCTCAGTCCGGTAAGGAAGCACTTGAAAAGATCCGTGATAATCAGTACGACCTGATTCTGATGGACCACATGATGCCGGAGATGGACGGAGTCGAGACGGCAACGGAAATCCGCAGGACGATACCGGATGCGGACTTTACTCCCATCATTGCACTTACCGCAAATGTTCTTGAGGGCAGTAAGGAAATGTTCCTGAAGGCAGGCATGGTGGATATGATCGCCAAGCCCATCGATATTAAAGAACTCAACATGAAGCTGATCAAGTGGCTTCCGAATTCTTTGATCCACGAAGAAAAAGAAGACGAAGCCGCTGAGTCGGAGAATGCGGAAGAAGTTATAAGAGAGGAAGAGCTGTACGATTGTCTTGATTGCGAAAAAGCAATAAAGGGACTCGGAACGGTTGCTCTCTTTAAAAAGGTTGTCTCCGATTATTACAAGAACGGACGCGATACTCTTGAAACCATAAAGAAGGCACATGAGGAAAATGATTTTGACACATATGCTATAAAGACTCATTCGCTTAAGAGCACATCCCGTCAGATAGGTGCAACCGAACTTGGTGACTACGCCGAGAAGCTTGAAAAGGCAGGTAAGGCTAAGGATGAAAAAGAAATCGCCAAGTATCATGATGAGACCATGGCCATGTTTGAGGAACTCCTTTCAGGCCTTTCAAAGTATTTTGAGACGGATGATTCGGGCGATGAAGATAAGACTCAGATTACTGATGAGAAGATCGATGAGATTTTCGAAAAGCTTGCAAATGCCTGCGAAGAGCTGGACATGGATGTGATGGAAGAATGCAGCAGGGAACTGGAATCATATTCTTACGCCGAAGGTAAAAAGGAGATCATTGAAAAACTTGTGGATGCCATCGGCAGCATGGATCCCGATTCGATTATCGGACTGATGGAAGAGTACAGAAAATAGAAAGGCAGGAGCGGATGAAAATTTTTAAAAGATTACCGGCGATACTGTTGTCCGCACTGCTTGCGGTTATGATCCTGTCAGGGTGCGGCACCGAGGAAAGGCCCGATACTCTTGTGCTTGCGGTACGCTCGGGAACATATGCGGAGGTTATCAAGAAGTGTCTTCCCGGATTTGAAGAAGAGTACGGGATTTCCTGCGAGGTAATTGAGTTTTCCGAGGATGATCTTCATAACGAGATATTGCACGATTCTCTAAACCATAAAGGTACATACGATATCGTTATGGTTGATTCATCATGGGTAGCCGAGTATTTGGCTGAAAGCGCTTTGGCGGACCTTAATTCCATCGGATATGAACTTGATGATGATATTATTCCCGCGACAATGGATATCTGTGTACATGACGGGAAGACGTATCTCGTTCCTTATTACGGAAATGTTACCGTAATGCTGTATAACAGAACAGTTGCGGAAAATCTCGGATTCGGCGCGGATGATTTCGGTACCCTTGAGGATATCGATGCATTCTGCAGGGCAGCGTCAGCTTCCGGTAACGGAGGATTTGTGGCCCGCGGCGATACTCCCAATAACGTAGTCGTGGACTTTCTGCCGGTTCTTCGTGCTTTCGGAGGCTGGGTCGTTGATGGTAAAAACAATCCTACTGTGAACACTCCCGAATTCAAGGCGGCTTTGGAATACTATGTGGAGCTTCTTGAAACAGGCGGACTCAGACCCAAGGATGAATTGATATCTGCCATTGAAGACGGTTCGGAGGCGGTTGCCGTAGGCTGGCCCGGATGGTATGCCATTGATTCGGTTAATTCGGATTATATTGCATTCCCCGGAATGGTGTCGGAGGGCGGTGAGAGCTTCAATTCAAATATTTACGGTATCTGGACCCTGGGAATCCCCTCTAATTGCAGGTATAAAGAGTCTGCGGTTTTGCTCCTTAAGTTTCTTATGGATCCGGAGGTCCAGAAAGAGACGATCCCTGCAGGCGGTGTTCCCTGCAGATATTCCTGCCTGACAGATCCCGGAATGACAGAAGCAAATCCTCATCTTGAGGTTATCTGTGCTGCTCTGGAGAACGGAATATACAGACCTTCTACCCGGAAATGGCCTGAATTTTATGCGATTTTGGGCAACAGAATGAGCCAGATCTTAAACAGAGAGTTAAGCGTGGACGACGGACTGACCCTGGCTCAGGAAGAGCTGGATGCGTTAATGAAATGATCAGGTTATGTCAACTTAACGCTTCTTAAAGAAATCTTAAAATATTATGGTATATGCAGATAGAGTCTGTTATAATATTTTTTAGCTGTTTTTAATCTATTTCTTACTAGGGGAGGAATACGGTAAATGGATTTTAAAGAACTGGTTGAATACGCTAAAAAGAGCGATTGCTCCGATATTCACATCACTGTAGGTACTAATCTCGCTATCAGAAGATACGGCGCACTTGAGATTCTCAATCCCGCACCCAGCGCAGAAGAGTCAAGAAACATGATCTTCTCCATCCTTAATCAGGAGCAGGTTGAGAAGGTTTCCGGCGGAAGCGACCTCGATGTAGGTGTTATGCTTTGGGACGGAACAAGAATCAGAGCAAATGTTTATCATCAGAGAAACAACCTTGCCTGCAGTATCCGTATTTTGAACCAGACAGTTCCTTCTTTTGAGGAACTCGGACTCCCTCCTGTTTGCAGAGAACTCGCTGAGATGCCCAGAGGACTTGTACTTGTAACCGGACCTACCGGATCGGGTAAGTCAACTACTCTTGCATCGATGGTAGAGTTTATCAATAAGACCACTTCAAGACATATTCTTACCATCGAGGATCCTATCGAGTACGTATATCCTCATGATAAGGCTATGATCCATCAGAGAGAAGTCGGCAGAGACGTAACAAGCTTTGCTACCGCACTTCGTTCCGCAATGCGTGAAGATCCCGATATCATCCTTGTAGGTGAGATGCGTGACTTCGAAACCATTTCCGCAGCTATAACCGCAGCAGAGACAGGACACCTCGTTCTTTCAACCCTGCATACCACCAGTGCCGCACAGACTGTAGAGCGTATTATCGACGCTACACCTCTTGACGGACAGGATCAGATCAGAACCCAGTTCGCAAACGTTATCAGAGGCGTTATTACTCAGACTCTTATTCCTACCGCTGATATGGACGGACGTTGCTGCGCAACCGAGATCATGCTCGGTACTCCCGCAATCGCAAACCTCATTCGTGATAAGAAGACCATTCAGATTCCTTCACTTATTCAGGCAGGAAGATCTCAGGGAATGCACCTTCTTAACGATGACCTTGCATCACTTGTCGGACGCGGAAGAATTTCAAGAGAAGATGCTATGTGGGTATCCAACGATCCCGCCGCACTCGAGAAGATGTGCTGATTATTTTTGGAATATTGTGGGGACGCAGTGTATGCGTCCCCATTTTTTGGCGATAAAGTAATCTTAAAGAAACTTAAAGAAAGCCTAATAATGCTTAAAGCGATTATCTGTTATAGTGTCTGCAGATGACAGAAGGTTAAATCCGGTACGGGGACTGCGGGTATGCGCACCCGATCGTCCGGTTCCTGTGCCGGTCCCCTGTCATCACCAGATAGATTTAAAGGATGCACAGTTTTTTTACATCCGGTAAGGAGTTCTTTTATGAAAAAAAATATATTGATCACTATGTCACTGTTAACGGTTCTCGGTATCGCAGGATGCGGAAATAACAATTCCTCAGCCGTGGTTCTTCCCGATGAATCCGTTATTGAAGAATCGGATACTAATGCGGATGCTGAAGATGACTATCAGGATCCCTTTCCCGCTGAAGAAGATGACGGTGAAGATGCACCTGATGTGGTCACCGATGAGCAGGCAATTGAAGCTGTAAGAAATTATGTTTCTTCCATCAATCCCGATGCAATAGAAATGGAAGAGTCAGGTGATCATACGGTTTATTTTGCATTGGAATCAAGTACCGGAGAAGAGATTGTTGTTATGTTCAGATCTTATACCGCTTCCGAGACAAGATTCTATATTAACCGTGCCACCGGTGAAACCAAGATAACCGAGTATGTTCCCGGCATCACCGATCAGGAAACCGAGACCGGCGAAAGCTTCAATAATAAGAATTTCATGGGAGACTTCGAAGGAGCCGATGCTACTTATTCCGACGACTTCCTCATGAACTATACCTGGTCTACCGCTTCCATGGTTGTGGATGAAAACGGAAATGCAGCTCCTGAATGGAATGTTCGTTTCGGAGAAACAACCATCGACTACGGTCACATGGAAAACGATCAGTTCGTTCTTGATCACTCCGATAAGATCACTCTTCTTGAGCAGTATTCCGAGCACAGCTTCAAGATTCAGGCGGAAACCTCAACAGGCGGACAGTATACTTATCAGACCAGCGCATCCGATGAAAACGTGCTGGAGTATTACTGGACTTGGAATGAGGCTGAATATCCCGATTCATACAGCGGCGGAGCATCTCTTGTCAGATAAAAAATTAAACAGTTAAAAAAACGGGCAATACATTCCAATTTTTCGGAAGTATTGCCTTTTGTTTTCTTTTATCATAGAGACTGTAAACGAAAACTATTTTCGGAGGGTACATATATGGATCAAAACAGCACTTACAAACTTTCCAATGGGGTGGAAATTCCTGTGATCGGATTCGGAATGTGGCAGACGCCTGATGACAAGGTTGGTGTTAATTCCGTAGTCAGCGCGCTTAACGCAGGATACAGACATATAGATACTGCAGTCATATACGGAAACGAGGACTGCGTGGGCAAGGGCTGGAAACAGAGCGGTGTTAACAGAGATGATATATTCATCACCACCAAAATCTGGAACGATGCCCACAGCTATGACGGAGTCATGAAGTCATTCGAAGAATCACTTAAGAAGATTCAGACAGACTATATCGACCTGCTGCTTATTCACTGGCCCAATCCCGCAGCTATAAGAGACAGGTGGGCTGAGGCAAACGCGGATACCTGGAGAGCAATGGAAGATCTTTATGAAGCAGGTAAGGTAAGAGCAATCGGAATCAGTAACTTCCGCCGTCATCATATAGATGCACTTCTTAAGACAGCTAAGATCGCTCCCATGGTAAACCAGATCAAGCTTTGTCCGGGCGAGACTCAGGATGAGACGGTAGCATACAGCAGAGAAAAGGGAATGCTCCTTGAAGCATACAGCCCTCTCGGAACCGGTCAGATATTCGATGTTCGCGAGATGAAAGCGCTGGCGGCAAAATATAACCGCAGCATCGCACAGATCTGTATCAGATGGAGCCTGCAGATGGGATACCTTCCTCTTCCCAAATCCGTAACTCCTTCAAGAATCGAAGAGAATCTTAGGGTATTTGATTTTGAGCTGGAAGAAGCCGATGTTAAGCTGATCGCAGATCTTAAGGGATGCGTGGGATTTGCAAGTGATCCCGATACAAGAACGTTCTGATATGAGAGCCACGTTTTGAGATTACCTCACAAACGTGGCTCTTTTTTATTGTATAATGTTCTGAGGAGGTAATGCCATGTCTGAGTTTAAAATGATTCACGGATCGTGTGCGGACCAAAATGCGGATATAGTGGTAAATGCCGCCAACAGAGATTTAAGGCACGGTTCCGGAATATGCGGTGTCATATTTGATAAAGCAGGTGCACCTAAACTGGAAGCAGCATGCCGCGGTATAAAGACTCCTCTTAATGACGGAGATGCTGTGCTGACTCCTGCATTTGATATGGCAAATTCCAAGGCAATAATTCATGCGGTGGGACCGAATTTCGGTATAACACCTGATGCATTTGATAAGCTTTTTAATGCTTATTACAATTCGCTTCTGGTGATGAAAGAAAACGGATATCACAGTATTTCTTTTCCCCTGATATCATCAAGCATATTCGGTGGAAATCTTAAGGATGCACCGGGAGAATCCGCTAAGCAGTGTGCTCTGGCATACCGGAAGTTTACCGGAGAAAACCCGGATTATGACATAACCGTTATGCTGTGCGGATACGGGCTTGCGGAGTTTGTGTCTGCAAGTAAGGCGGTGCGTTTAATTTTGCCGGATGGAGCTGAGAATGAGTGAGAACAGATTTGCGGTGATTGACACCGAAACAACCTGGAGCGGTGCACTGATGACGGCGGGTGTCGTGATCGTAGACGAAAAATCGCTGGAGATTATTGATTCAAAATATTATATAGCCGTCGATGCTCTTCGGGAGGGCGGACTGTATTCATATGAGGTTCATAGGAAAGGAATCGAAGAAAATAACCTGGCAGGTGCGGATATAGGACCTGAGATACACAGGTATCTTTCTTTACACGGTGTCAAAACCATCCTTGCATACAATGCGGGATTCGACAGGAACTGTCTTTCTTTTCTAAGAAGCTACAGATGGTGCGATATCATGAGACTTGCGGCTTACAGACAGTTTAATTCCGCAATACCTGCGGACGCCGAGTGCTGCAAGACAGGCAAGCTTAAGCGCGGATACGGGGTTGAGAATATTCTCAAAATGCTGGGAAAAGAGAACTATATGGAAATCCATAATGCGCTCACCGATGCGATTGACGAACTTGAAATCGTCCGTCTTCTCGGTCATCCCGTGGATATGTATCCGGAGATATAAACAGGGCATTTGCAAAAATGTGTCAATACCGTTCAATTAGTGAGAAGTATTTCCCGTTATCCTGATTGTCCTTGCTAATAAGGTGGTAGGAACCTACCTCTATGACGGATCCCTTGTAATGGGCAATCACTACGGTAAATGTAATAGATTTAATAGATTCTTGTTATAAAATGCTATGTTACTGAAAGAAAACGAATTATCGCTTAAGGAATTTTATAGATTATATGGAGGTCAGAGAAGACATAGTATCTGCACGCCCAGAAATAAGCCGTATATTTATTTATTCACTTCATTAAATAAGTATGATGGTTTTGGAATTATTGATGATGTAATTGAAGGAAAAGAAACTAAGCCGGAATATGTAAGGTTTGCATTCGAAGGAGAAGGTGACCTTACGAATGGAAATCTGGCGGTCCTTGATCATAATAATCCGGATAGTGGTGTGTATAAAAGCTTGCTGCTGTTTTTGGTGAGTGGCGGAATTATATCCGAAATCGGGGAATATGAACGAGTTGACCTGGATGAAAGTGTTCCCCCAATATTTATTCGGGATGTTTCATTTGAAGAAGAAAATCATCGATATGGTATTACATACGATGGTAAGAAATTTTTTTTACTGAAGAGGGTAGATGACCTGGACGAAGTGGTAGTGAAGCTGGTCGTTCCGGGAGAAGAAGAGAAAGACTATATATATGCGGAAGAACTGGGAAATCGTTCGGATTATAATTTCTTATCGGATGACAGAATAGAAACCGGGTTAGAGAAATTATCTAAAGAATTTAACCTGTATGATTTTCTGGATAAAGACAATAATGTTGTAGATCTCGGAAGTAATACAAATGAATCCAAGAAAGCAAATCAATATCTGAGCATGGTTTGCGGTATTCATAATGAGTTAAAAAGGAATAATGATGACGTTGGAAGAAACTATGAACCGTCATTAAGCCCCACGATTCGATATGATAAAGCATATTTTTATGTTGTAAATGTTGGCTGGGGATTGTTTCAGATGCTGGTGTTCAAATCGTCTGAAGATAATACAACGGAAGCTTGGGTATTTGATTGCGGCAGACAAAATGCTACATATAATAATAACATTGACGATTGCTTCCTGGATGCATTTGGAACGTATAATAAACCGCATATATCAAAGCTGTTTATATCCCATCCTCATGATGATCATTTTAGCGCATGGTCATTGTTTGATATCGATTCAGATACGGAAGTATGGATAAATCCAAATGTACGGTTCTGCACGAATACATACTATACTTTTCTGAAAAAGGTATGTACGAGTAATTGCATAGTTGTTGAGGCGATAACAAAGGTGAATTCAGGAATTGCGGGAGATGTTATAGAGGTGCTGCACCCTGACGGTCACATAGTACTCGATAAGAAGGGGAAGAAAGCAATTTATAAAAGCCCTATAATATCATTTGTCCCGGTTACGGGAAAAACAGCGTATAAAGTAGATGAAAACAGAATGAATGAACTTTCACCTATAATAAAACTTAACGTGTTAGGGAAAGAAATAGTTGTTGTTGGGGATGTTATGGGACAAGGCTGGAGGAGTTATATTAACAATCTCTCAATCGGTGCTCAAAAGATTATATTAGATGTATATGTTCATTCACATCATGGAACAACTTCAGGTTTTCAAATTAGTTACAATGGGGTGGATACTGAATATGATCTTTTTACACCTAGGAATGGTTTTGTGTCTCTGAACGATACTTTTAGGGGATGGAGCATTGATTCCAGGCTTAAAAGCCTGCTATACAGAACAGATGCAAGCAGCACTGTCAAATTTATTAAATACGATATAGTAAATGATGTAGTCTGTTTGGTTACATGATGGGAATTATTGATCGATGGCTATCTGGAATCCCTGGCATGGGTGTACAAAACTGAGCCCCGGATGTACAAATTGTTATGTGTACAGAAGGGATGAGAGCATCGGGAAAGATGCATCTGTTGTGACTAAGACGGGTGATTATGATCTTCCGGTTAAGAAGAACAGGCAGGGTGATTATAAGTTGACTGATGCTGACGGTGTTGTTTATGCCTGTATGACATCGGACTTTTTCCTCGATACCGCAGATGAGTGGCGCCCCGGAGTCTGGGATATGATAAGGGAGAGGCGTGATCTTGATTTCTTTATCATAACCAAGAGGATAGACCGGTTTGAAGAATGCAAGCCTGCCGATTGGGGTGATGGATGGGACCATGTGGCCATATGCAGCACATGCGAGAATCAGGACAGAGCTGATTTCAGACTTCCTTTTCTGATTAATGCACCGATCAAACACAGATTTATCGCTTCCGAGCCGATGCTCGAGGAGATACACATAGAAAAGTATCTTGAAACCGGACTGATTGAGAAGGTAGTCTGCGGAGGCGAGTCGGGACCTAAAGCCAGGCCATGTGATTTTGAATGGATTAAGGCGATGCGCAAGCAGTGTGTCGATTACAACGTAGAGTTTTTCTTTAAACAGACGGGTGCGGTATTCATTAAAGACGGTAAGACTTATCATATAGAAAGAAAGTACCAAAGTTCTCAGGCTGGGAAAGCAAAGATGAATTATATACCATAAGGAGGATTGCACATGACATTCGATGAACTTGTAACTAAAGTAAGAACCATGGCTTCAACCGTTGATGTATCTAACAGAGATTTTCTTGCCGTTCAGATCAATATCACCGGCAAGGATTCCGGTGTCTTTTATGTAGAAGTGAAGGATCACAGGATTAATGTCGAACCCTATGATTATCATGACAGAAATTGTGCCATTACGATTAACATGACAAACTTCAATAAGCTTATTGACGGTAAGCTTGATCCCGTTCTTGCTTTCACCACCGGTAAGTTAAAAGTGGAAGGTGATGCAGGAAAGGCTCTTGAATTTGCAAATCTGCTTAAGAAGTAAACAGTATGAGATTATTTATCGCCATACAATTTGAACCCTCTATCATTGATGCTTTATCTGAGTTTCAGGATGAACTTCGTGAGGACGGGGTGACCGGTAACTTCACGTCGAAGGAAAATCTGCATTTGACTCTCTCTTTTATCGGAGATTACAATGATCCGGATGCGGTTCTGGATGCAATGGAAGAATCAAACTTCAGGCCGTTTGATATAAGCCTTGACGGAGTTGGACATTTTGGAGATCTGTTCTGGATAGGACTTGCGGACAATCCTGCCTTGCATGCATATGTTAAAAGGCTGAGACACTGCCTTTCGGATGCGGGTATTCCTTTTGACAAGAAACGGTTCTCGCCCCATATCACACTGATAAGAAAAGTAGGATATAAGTACGGTGATGAGATTCCCGTATATCATGTGCCGAAGGGGAAAATGAAAGTTGAGAGCATATCCCTTATGCGTTCGGACAGGGGAAAACATGGGATGATCTACACCGAAATTGGGTCAGTTGTTTAAGAGGAGCCTGATATGAAACTTGCTGCTTTATCCGAGCACGAGATAATCATAACTCTAATTGCATTGGCTCTTTTGCTTTTGGCTGCATTTTCTGGAGAACATTGCATTTTCGTTTTTTATTCCGATATATTTTGCACTGGTTGGTATTCAGCTGAATGTTATTCATGATTTCTCGGTTATGAGATTTACATTGTTTTTTGCAATAGCGTTCGGATTGGAATTTGTGGGGACCTTTGCACTTCTTATGTTCTCCGGACTGAAAATGAGTACGAGAATGAATTTTGCGATAACAATGAATGCGAGAGGCGGCCCCGGTATTGTTCTTGCCACGGTTGCATATTCATATGAGATTATAAGCCTGGAATTTTTCACGGTGCTGATTCTGACAACGATGGTGAGCTCGATGATTGCAGGATATTATCTTAGACTTCAGCAGAAGAGAGATGCGAAGGTGTTTGATGAGCTGTGATGAATGGCGGACGCTTTAGGCGTTCACTTGATTACAGTAATAGTGAGGAAATGTTATGAAGAAATGTAATGAGAAACTGATATTTGCATCTGCTGTAATGGCGGGGACAGTCATGAGCGTCACCGGATGCGGTAATGTGAACGTACCCATGGGAGCTGTGTACGGACCACCCGAAATGTATGGGATTGAAGACAGCACCGAATCCGAAGTGCCTGAAACAGATGTACGAGAAGAGAACAACACATCGGATGAGACTTCATCCGAAGAACAGGAATACAATCCTGAACTTGTTTATACATATTATTCGGATGATGAGCTGGTCTCAATCGTGCAGGATTACAATACCGATACTTCCGTAATCGTCGACGGTGATGAAGAGATACCCGTGGATATTGCAATGGGTGTATATGGCCCGAGGATCATGAAGTGCGACATCGACGGCGACGGAGAGGATGAATATGTCATATCCGAATGTGAGGGAACAGGAACAGGATTTTCCGTTCGCGGTCTCTGCATTGTGGAGAAGGTTGATGATACATACAAACTCACAAAATATGACGGCAATTATTTTGCACAGATTATTGCTGAAAGAATCAGCTATACTTATGATGCGGAATCGAGAGTTCTTACAGTATCGATCATAAATGAAAACGGACCTGTTGTGTATGTTGAGGGACTTGAGGGAGAAGATGATCTCGAAGATATCGTCTGGACGGACCAGATAGGTGTTTATTTCGAGGACGGCAAAGTATATATGTCGGCTGCTTCGGGACTGATATTTAAGGATCACGGATGGCCTGAATACGAACAGGCTGTAGAGCCGTATGCTCAGATCACTGTTGATACGGACTCATCCATCACAGTCGGAGATTTTACTGTTGTACCCGATGACGGGCTTAAGGATTAAGTGAACGGAGTTGAAGAAGATATAATGGAACTTTTTAAGGGTAGACCCGAGAGCACTGATGGAAGACTTGAAAGAGAAATCAGGACATACGATTATCTGGATGGGCTGGGAATAGAGTATTTAAGAACGGATCATGAAAGAGCGGATAACATGGAAGCCTGCAATGAGATAGATAAGGTTCTCGGAGTTATCATATGCAAGAATCTGTTTCTTTGTAACAGGCAAAAGACGGCATTTTATCTTCTGATGATGCCCGGGGATAAGAAGTTCAAGACTAAGGAACTGTCTGCTCAGATAAACTCGGCAAGACTTTCTTTTGCGGATCCCGAGGATATGCTGAAATATCTTGATATTGAACCCGGTGCGGTAAGTATCATGGGACTTATGAATGATAAGGGACATGCAGTACAGCTTCTTATCGATGAGGATGTACTTGAAGGTGAGTATCTCGGATGTCACCCCTGTGTATGTACTTCATCCCTTAAGATGAAGACTGCTGTTGTAATAGGAAAGTTCCTGCCTGCTACGGGACATGATTTCAGAAAAGTACATTTGGTCGGAGAAGATTAATTGTTGGTATACAGAGAAATCAGAGAATCGGATAATGCTGCTATTGCGTCACTCATAAGACGTATTCTTAAAGCATACTCACTTGATATACCGGGAACGGCGTATTATGACGAAGGACTGGACAGATTCAGTGAGCTTTATGGCCGGCCGGATGCAAGGTACTATGTTCTGGAAGATGAGGGTAAAGTTGTTGGCGGAATAGGATTCAGTGCTTTTGAAATGATTGAGGGCGCCGCCGAACTTCAGAAGTTATATCTGGACGAATCATACACGGGTTCGGGAATCGGTTATGAGATGATCGAATATGTCGAAGCACGGATGAAGGATGCAGGCTTTAAGAAATCATACTTGGAGACTCATGATAACCTCGCCGCTGCAATCCATATTTATATCAAGAGCGGATATGAAGAAATAGAGAGACCTTCTTTTGTGGGACACAGTTCCATGAACAGGTTTTTTATCAAGGAATTATAAGCTGTGAGCAATATTCAAGGTGCTCCGGAAGTATATAAAGCGTGGATGATTAAACTGCACGCTTTTTCTTTACAGTTTGGGATGAGTGTGGTAATTTCTTTATTACAATTATATAAATCGAATGATGGATTGAAGTTCCGGGAGTTCTCCCAATTAATCCAATGATATAGATTTGACTGGGTATGCTGTTGTAAGACTACGTTTTTATTTCTGCGGACTATCTCAAGTCTGCATACACTTCCCTCATGAGATTCAATGATATCGAAACCTGCTTTAAAGTAGGGTTTCTTATTTGTGTTGAATTTGTATAGGAGGATGTATGAAAACGATAGATGAAGCGGATCTGATGGATGACATTTTTATGAATCTTGTTGCTTCCGATCCTGATGCGGGGGAACCTGTTTGCAGGATTCTTTTATCAGTGCTTTTACAAACTAAAATAGGAAAGGTTAATGTTCATGCTCAAAGAGTGATACCGGGAATAGGGTTTGATATAAGGGGTATACGGCTTGACGTTGAGGTTGAAGAATATGAGACAGACAGCGATGAGAGAATAGCTAATGTATATGATATTGAACCTCATAGGAAGCGTGAAGACGAATTCGGTAGGATGCTGAGATTTCGGCAGGCTAAGATAGACAGCAGATATATGAAAAAGAACGACAGTGATTATTCTCATCTGCCTAACCTATATATGATATTGATTACTGATAAAGATTATTTCGGCGAAGACTATATGATGTACACATTTAAGAACAGGTGCGTAGAAGTTCCTGGTCTTGAGTATGATGATGGCTTGGTATTCCTGTATTTTTATACTAAGGGAACAAAGGGCGGTAGCGAGAGTATACATAATATGTTAAAATATTTGCAGGATAGCAGGCAGAATTCAGCTGTTGACGAAGCTACCAGAAAACTCGATGAGTACGTCAGTAATGTGCGCCGGGATCCGGAGATAAGGGGTAATTATATGACATTCGGGGATAAAATTGATTATGAAAAACAGATTAGCCTGAAACAAGGCATTGAACAGGGCATAGAACAAGGCATAGAACAAGGCAAAAGAGAACTGATTGAATCTATGCTCAATAACGGAAAGAGCGTAGAGCAGATAGTTGAATTCTGCGGATGTTCTTCCGACTTGGTTAAAAAAATTCTGGATGAAATGCAGGCGTTGGTATAGGTGGCTAAGGCACCGAAAGAGGAATCGGTAATGGAAACATTTTACTATGAAGTGGTAAGCATAGAGGGCGATTACGCTAATCTTAAGAGGACGGACGAACCTTCGGACGATCTGAAGCTTGTGGCAAGGGCACTTCTTCCGCCCGAGATAAAAGAAGGCAGTAAGCTTAAGTACGAGTGGATGCAGTATGAACTGATAGGGTGACTTGCTAATAAACAAAAAAACGGGCAATACTTTTCAATTATTCGGAAGTATTGCCTTTTATTATGCCTTAGAATGTACCTGTATTAATTGACTATAATGAGGTTGCAGACCGGCTCGGCCGCTTTCCGGGCCGGTCTGTAACGTCTCCCATGGCACATTTTTATGTTAAAATGGGGGTACGGGGACAAAACAAAATGAACGAAAATTTCAGTATCTTAAATCAATATGATCAGTTTGTGGAGCCTGAGGAAATTCCCGCATTTTACCGGGATCTCAATCTGGTTCAAATCATGGACAGGGTCTCTGTAAAATGGGGCCGAAATGTCCGCAAATTCTACAGATGTCTTTCTATCAGTTCCGAAGAGGAATGCTATCGCCGGGAAATCTACCGCGATATCAAGAAGAAGTCTGTCTATGACGCTCTTATAAAATTCACGGAAAATATTGCTACCGCTCATAACCTTCGCGAGGAAAAAGAAAAGGCCACTTATCCCGAGCAGAAATCCGTTTGGCATATAAGAGAGGTGGTTTCTTACTGCGAAGCATACGAACAGCTGGAAAAGGATCTTTCAGGAGAAACTCTTCAATCCTCAGGTATGTCGGAACTTCTTGGAATCGTCCGGGAGGTTCTGGATAGTGAATACAGAAAACTTCATCTTGAAGCATCCGCTCTCTTTAAAGAGATAAGAGAGGTTCGCTTTATACTCACATATGACAAAGACAGGATCAGCATCACTCTCGGCACGCTTCCCGGGGAAGGTGCGTACGAAGAGATGATGAAGGAAAAGTCCGGGCGTGAGATCAGGCACTTCCATAATCCTTTTATCGGCGAAGCCCGCCTTACCGAACTTGAATATCAATGCGTAGAGATGATAGAGAAAAAGAACCCGCAGCTATTTGCAAGGATCAGAGCCCTGTCAGCCGCAAGCGCATCATATGAGAAAAAAGTTCTGGTTCGTTTCGAAGAGGAAGTGACATTCTATCTGTCTTACTGCTCGCTTCAGCGTGAGATGGAAGAGCAGGGATATAAATTCACTACGCCGGAAAGATGTGATGATGGCGTTATGAGTGCGGAAGGATTATACGATCTTGCGCTTGCAATCGTTAATCTGAATACGGACAAAGAAATAATCCCGAATGATTTTCACTATGATAAAGGCGAGAGATTCTACGTTCTTACGGGTCCAAACCAGGGCGGAAAGACCACATTTGCAAGGAGTCTCGGACAGCTGGTTTATCTGACCAAGATGGGACTTGATGTTCCTGCCGCCTTTGCAAAGGTTCCTTACTTCCCTGATATTCAGACACATTTCTCGGTCGAAGAGAGTGTGGAGACCGGATTCGGCAAGTTAAAAGAAGAACTGACTCGGCTGTCACCTATGATGTATGAAAATAAGCGCGGAACTTTTGTGGTTATCAATGAGCTGTTCACCACAGCTGCAAGTTACGATGCGCTGATCATGGGTAAGCGCGTGCTGAAGCATTTTGTGGAACTTGGCTGCATGGGGATCTATGTAACTCACTTGAAGGAACTCGCCGATGAGCAGGAAGGTGTTGTGAGTCTCAGAGCCATGCTTGACGAAAACAGGGTTCAGACTTTCGAAATCAGAAGAGGAAAAGCGGAGGATACACCCTGCGCCGAGAATCTTGTTAACAAGCACCTGCTGACCTATGCGCAGCTTAAGGAGCGCCTATGAGAGTCTGTTTATTGTATGAAGACATTGAACGGAATAACCGTGAAAAATATTACGATACCGCAAGTATAGTTAAGGACCTGGGACTTAAGTCCGTATTCGGTGCTGCTTCAAAGAGGCTTATCTATGACAGGAACGGGGAACTTCAAAAATCCGACGATCCGGATCAGTATCTTTCCGAGACATTGAAAGCCGTAATGATGACTCCGCTTTATACGAAAGAGGAGATTGCTTTCAGACAGGAAATGATACAGGACTGTCTTGCACACGAAGAACTTACCCGTTCTCTTTACGAAGTGAGTAAATCAATGCTGCGAAGATGGAGCGAACTGGGACGCGTACCTGCGGAGACTTTTCAGCAGGGTAATCCTCAGGCAAAGCTTCTGAATGACATTATCGTGCTTGAGCTATTCATGAATTCTCTTTCCAAGGTTAAAGAGCTGCTTGAGAGCGCAGACGATCTTACGGCAAAGGGATTTGTTACTTTAAAAAAGGAATTCCTCGAGAGTTACTCCGAAGAGCGTGAGCAGTATGTGAAAACCGTGCTGGAAGATATCTCTTTTTACACGGACGGAGTTTCTTCGGAAGAAGGTCCGAGGAAAGTGACCAAGCCCAGGATAGTTCTTGAGTGCGGTCTGGAGGACGGTCTTAAGTTTTCGTCGATGAAGCTTGAGGAAGTATCCTCTGCGAAATCCAAATACTATAAGCCCGGAAGTACCATGGCCATGTTTAAGGATATCGTCGATTCCAGGACTCCGGATTCTTTTTCCGCGGTTAACGATATTCGCGTGGGTGAGCAGACAAAGCTGCTTGAGTATACGATTGTTACTTATCTGGCTGATGAACTGAAAGGTTTCATGGAAGAGTTCAATACTTTCTTTGACAGGCTTAAGTATCAGATGGCCTTTTATCTGGCTGCGGTTCAGCTCATTCACCAGTTTGAGAGATTCAAACTCGACTGGTGCTTCCCGGCCGTTTGTGAACGTGACGATCTTTCTTTTGAAGAGTTAAAAGAATGCGTCATGGGAATGGGAATTCAGACAAAGGTTATCGGAAACACCTGCACGTTTACGAAAAAAGATCTGCTCATTGTCACAGGCGCAAATCAGGGCGGCAAATCTACCTTCTTAAGGAGTATAGGAATCGCACAGGTAATGATGCAATGCGGGCTTCCCGTGTGTGCGAAGTCATTTTCAAGCGGACTGTTTCCGAGGATTTTTGTCCACTTTACGAGAAGAGAGGATTCCGAGATGAACAGCGGAAGACTCGATGAAGAGCTGGGCCGCATGAGTAAGATTGTTGATGAGATCGGCGAAGGCTCCCTGCTTCTTCTGAACGAGTCCTTCGCAACCACCACGGAAAAAGAAGGCTCCGTGATCGCATATGATATCATCAAAGCTCTGAGCGAAGCGGGAGTAAGGATACTTACCGTAACGCATCTTCTTTCTTTTGCAAGACGCATATATGAAGAAAGTAAGGCTGAAGCAGGGGAAAAAATCGAGTTCCTGTCCGCGGAACGCCTGGAGGACGGAACCAGGACTTTCAGAATGATCCGTCATGAGCCCGAACTTACCAGTTTCGGACTGGATCTGTATGATGAGATAGTAGGATGAGCTATCGGGCCGTATTACGTCAACCATGCGGCCTTCTTATATTAACTTAACGCACTACTTAACGCCCTTAACCGTTGGAGAAAGGGACTTTTTAAGCTATAATCTCCTTTATAGTGTCAGTTATAAACGGTTGGGGTTGTTGAATATGCGTTTTAAAAATCTTGCTCCAAAGACAAAAGGAATTCTTGCTCTTTCTTCTACGGGAATTGTCGCGGTTATAGCGATAATCATTTACACAATATATGTAAATAAATATCTGGCCATCACCATGCGTCTTCAAAGGCTCGTGGGTGATGTTGTTTTGTATGATGACGGCGGAACGGAACAGGCTCTTAAAGAGAAGATGAGGCTGGCTTCCGGGCAGAGCATCACCACCGCCGGCGAATCACTTATCATGGTTTCCCTGGATGATACAAAGCTTCTTACCATGGAGGAAAGCTCGCTTGCCGAGATCAGGACAAGGCGTAAACATCTGGAGTTCCATCTTCTTGAAGGCAATCTCTTTTTCAATGTCACGGAAAAACTGACCGATAATGAATCCTTCGAGATTCAGACCGCCACGATGGTGTGCGGTATCAGAGGTACATCGGCTTATGTCGGCAAAGACAGTGCCAGACATGAGATTCTTATGGTCACGGACGGCGTGGTTCACGTCGTCGCCACAAATCCCAGAACTCTTGAAGTAACCGAAACAGATGTATATGCAGGTGAGATGATAACCGTCTACCTCGATGATGAGGCGGAAGGTAATGCGACCATTTCACTTTATAAGAGAAAATTCCGCGAGGAGGATCTTCCCGCACTCGCTCTTGATACCATTGCCAAAAACGATGAACTGAAAAGAAGAATTATCGAGGCCTGCGGATTTGATTCCGAAAGGCTTGATGCGCTTGCCGAGATTTCAACAGTTCGCGGTGTGTCAATGTACGGAGAAGCTGCCAAGGAGCTTCTCGATATGGGAAAAGAAGACTCTATCCCTCTCATGGGTTATCACGCAACAGAGATGGTGAGTGCGGCAAATTCCGCCTACGATATCGCACTTGAAGACCTGCCCCTTGAGATTGCGATTTTAAAGGGTCTTCGTGATGTTCTGGATGTAGGTATCGATGCAAAATATGAAGAAGAACCTCTGAATACTTTGATGACGGGAGCGAAAGATACTTACCGCGATATTTATGCGGTACTTGAGGATGCAGGTGTATCCGGGGATGATGCGATAGACATTGTGGATGTTGTGTCCGATACATTACGAGTGTCAGCAATACAGATGACAACTTCAAACCTTACCGTGGATGAAGTCGGTGAAGTGTTTGAAGCTACAAGCTTCCTGTTTACGGAAGCCATATCAGGTGCCGTTTCTTCGGGGGAGAATTTCTCATCCCTAAGTGAGGTTGTTTCCACAGCCGTATCCGAGACAAGAGAGTATGTTACCGGAACGGTTACTGCGGAGATGATAAAAGAGTCAAACGGTGATGAGACCGTTATTGCACTTTTGAGAAGACCCGAACCTAATGCAGCTCAGAGTGATGCCGATACCGAAGATCAGGCAGACGACACCGATGATGAAACCGGAGACATGCAGGATGCAGGTGCAGCAGGCGCAGGCGGAAACGGTGCAGGTGGAAATGAAGCAGGCGGAAACGGAGCCGGAGATGCAGGTGCGGCTGCCGGAAACGGTGGAGCAGACACTGATACTCCCGACACCGGTTCGAACAATTCTGAAGGAAACACTTCGAACAATACATCTGAAAACAATTCGGGTAATACATCAGGCAGCGCGACAAGTAACCCTGATAACAATACAACGGGCACTGCAACTAACAATACAACAAGCAATACGGCAAGCGGCACCTCGGGCAATACTTCAAATAATACTTCGAACACGACACCGCAGGTGACTCATGCTGTATCTCTTGTCATTCCTTCGGATGCAACGATCGTGTCCGGAAATCTTACCAGTTATGTTGAGGGGCAGAGCTATACACTTCCCACCAACGTAACCAAGACACCGACGGAATATATCCGGTATGTTTTTGACGGATGGTACACATCCCAGACAGGCGGAAACCCCGTCACGGGAATAGACAGCTCCGCAACCAATGACATTGTTTTATATGCAAGGTTTACGGAAGAAGCCAGAGAATACAGTGTTACTCTTGTGACTGACGGCGGACAGATTGTTAACGGCAATGTTACGAGTTATGCGTATGATGCATTCAAATATGTCAGCCTTCCTTCGGGAAATAACGTAACCAAAGATCCGGATGCGAACTATACGTATTCTTTTGCCGGATGGTATACGCAGCAGACGGGAGGGACCCAGGTTACCAGGATTGAAGCCGGGGAGACAGGAGACAAAACCTACTATGCTCAATGGACTCAGTCGCCAAGACTTTATACCATTAACAGATCTTCTACCGTTCACGGTACCATTATGATCACTGACGGATCTGCGGGAATTACTTCGGCGGGATCCGAACAGAACGTTTATATGATGGTTACTCCGGATGCCAATTATGTTGTTGATTCGGTAACGGTAACCAAAGCATCAGGCGGGTCTGTAAGCGTAGGTTACAGTTCCGTTACGAATATATATTCGTTTACAATGCCTGCGGAAGCGGTATCTGTTAATGCGACGTTTGCAGGAACGGAATCAGCCATTACCGCATGGCACACTGCGGCAGATACTACTATGGGAACGGTTCAGGTTCTTGTGGGAGGAAGTGCTGCAACAAGTGCGCACTACGGTGATACCGTAACCGTCAATGTGACTCCCAATCCGGGTTATGCGCTTGATACAAGTGTTGCGGGATATAACAGCATTCAATATAATTCCGGATCTTCATGGACCAATATTTCCGGAAATATTCAGCTGCAGGCCGGAACCACAACATTCACCATGCCCGCATATCCTGTAAGACTCAATGCAATTTTCAAACTTGATAATACCGTGCACTTCCCGATGCCTTCATACGGAAGCATCTACGCTACTCACTCGGGAACAACGGTAAATACGCTTAGCAGTGAACCTGATATTAATGCTGCTCCCGGAGATACTGTTACTCTGGACCTTCGTCCGAACAACGGATACACCCTTACACAGCTTCGCGTATTTACGGGAACCCTGGGAAATACCAATAATACAGGTTTCGAATCCGATCTTACTTATACGGAAAATACGGCCGACAGAAATTATTCGGCTACTTTGACCATGCCCGATCATAAGATCACTGTTTTTGCTACATATACCGCAGCTTCGGCAAATGTAACGGTAAGTGATTCACATCTGTCATCGAATGTATCGACTGCCGCAAAAGATGCAACGGTAACTCTCACCGCAACACCCGAAACCGGTTATGAGCTTGATACCGTAACCGTTACCCGTGCCGATAATCAGACGGTAACGGTAAGCGGAACCGGAAATACCCGTACCTTTACCATGCCCGGTCAGGCGGTTACCGTATCGGCTACTTATAAGTTGATCGATTATAACGTTAGCGTGGCAACGGGAATAACAAACGGAACCGTAAGCGCGGGTGTTACCACGGCAAATTACGGAGATACCGTAACCGTAACCGCTACCCCTTCAACCGGATATGAGGTCGATACTCTTACCTATACTCCCACGGGCGGATCTGCAACAGCCATCACCAAGACAGGCGGAGTATACAGCTTCACCATGCCTGCATCGGATGTAACAATAAACGGAACCTTTGCACAGGCTTCAACAACAGGTGACCTGTACTGCGAATATGATGATTCAACCAATACTGTTCATGTTTATGCAAGTAATGATGCGGGTAATACAAGAACTGTTGTAAGTATGCCTTGTGATATGATGGCTGAAATACCTTCCGGAAAGGTGATATCGGAGGTGGCTTTTGAAGAAGATATTTATCCTACCGATACGTCAGGCTGGTTCTCTCAAATGACAGATCTGACCGATATTACAGGAATGAGTCATCTTCATACCGAAAACGTCACTAGAATGGATTCCATGTTCTATGAGTGTAACGTTCTTGATAACCTTGACCTGAGCGGATTTGTTACTTCAAATGTTGAGTATATGTACTATATGTTTGAAGCGTGCAATGCGATAGATACATTGGATCTTTCCGGTTTTGATACCTCATCCGTAACCGATATGAGCTGTATGTTTGAAAACTGCGGAGTGCAGTCTTTGGATGTAAGCAGCTTTGATACTTCATCGGTTACCGGTATGCAATCAATGTTCTATGGATGTTCCAGACTTACTACACTTGATCTTACAAGCTTTGACACCTCAAGTGTAGGTGATATGAGAAATATGTTTGAAGGATGCACCCTGCTGACAACAATAACTGTTTCGGCTGATTTCACTGTTGCTTCCGGGACCCCTACAGATAATATGTTTGATGACTGTGATGTGCTTTCCGGATCAAATGGAACAACCTATTCGAATGAGTACATTAATGGAAACTATGCAACGCACACCCCAGGATTCTATGCAAGAGTAGACGGCGGCTCATCGGCTCCCGGATTCTTCAGCGGATCAGGCTCATCATCAAATACCGGCGTATCCTTTGCCACTATGACAAACGGAAGCGTATCCGCAAACAACACAACTCCCTCGGCAAGCGATACTGTAACTCTTACCGTTACACCCACTGCGGGATATAAGCTTGATGCTCTGACGGTAACAAGTTCGTCCGGTACAGTGACCACAACGACCGTAACGACCGGTGTAATATACAGATTTACCATGCCTTCGACGGGAGTAACTGTTAATGCGACGTTTGTGGCGGATAATACGAATCGCACGGTTTCCGTACCCGGAACAAATTATGACAAGGGTAACGTGACAAAGAGCTCCGGTCCTTATACATCCGGAACGGTTGTAACGCTTACAGTTAACAATCTTGTAAGCGGATATACCCCGGAAATAACGGTATCCGATGTGATGAATTCAAATATTAAGGTTCCCGTAACTGCGGTTGACAGTACTCACTTTACATTTGTCATGCCTGCATTCAGTGTACAAGTAAGAACAAAGTATATAGGACCATACAATGTAAATATCGGAACATTGACAAACGGTTCTGTTACTTCCATTTACGCGAGTGCTATTGAGAACGAAGAAGTAATTATAACCGCTCACCCTGCTACCGGTTATGAGGTGGATACGGTAACCGTAACTCAATCTGACGGCACAGCTGTTTCTGTAAGTGCCGTCTCAGGTGATTCTAATGCTGCTAACGGATATTTCAACTATTCATTTGACATGCCTGCGTCGGATGTTTCGGTTGATGTTACATTTAAGGTCGCTACGACCCAGTATTCAATAACCGTTCATCAGCCATCGGGTGCAACACTTACTGCAGATTACACAACTGCGACTCCGGGAACACTTATTACGGTTACAACCGATCCGTCAATTACGGTCAATTATGTTTATTATGTGGTTGATAGCAGTGATCACTATATTTATAATGCACCTTACACTTTCAGAATGCCGTACGGAAATGTAGATATCTATTGCGATTATTAATATGTGAAGTGTGGTGAAAAAATCGGGACGATTCTTTCAGGCAGCGATTAACAGCCTGAGGGAACCGTCCCTTTTTATATTTTTTTAATTTGACAAAATATATTGTGCAAAACATAATATGACAAAAGATATTATTTATGAGGTGGATATATGGCACAGGAATATGAACAGCTTTTACTTAAAAATCAGTTATGTTTTCCTCTGTATGCATGCGGAAGGAAGATTGTCGGAAGCTATACGCCTTATCTGAAACCGCTGGGACTCACATACACCCAGTACATCGTACTTATGGTTTTGTGGGAGAAGGAGAGTGTTACTGTAGGTCAGCTGGGAGAGACTCTGTGTCTTGATGCGGGCACTCTGACTCCTCTTTTGAAGAGGCTTGAGAAAGCAGGGTATGTCACAAGACAGCGCTCCAAAGAAGATGAGAGGATCACAAATATCGCCATAACCGCCGAAGGAAATAAGCTTAAGAAGAAGTGTAAGGATATTCCGGCTAAGATGGCATCTGCGGGAACAGGTCTTACAGAGAAAGAGGCTCAGCAGTTGTATAAGCTGCTTTATAAATTTTTGGGTAATTAATTATGGATTCAACATTTGATATTCAAAGCTACATGACAAAAGGCGTAGAGAAGATCGTATCCGATGCTCTCAGGGCCACGATGCATAATCCCAGAGAAAGTGCATATATGTTAAAGTTTGCATCCGCCGGAAAAAAGGCTTCGAAAAAAAGAGCCGAGGCCGAGAAAAACGGCGAGCATATACCTCCTTTTTTGATATCCAGTATTACTTCCGGATGCAACCTGCACTGCGCGGGTTGCTATTCGAGGAGTAACGGAGCAACAAATGATTGTGGACCTAAAGACCAGCTTTCCGCAGCAGAGTGGAGACGCATATTTGATGAAGCCCAGGAGCTGGGAGTGAGTTTTATTTTGCTTGCGGGCGGAGAACCGCTTCTTCGCTGGGATGTGATAAAGGAAGCCGCTGCAAAGCCGGATATCATGTTTCCGATTTTCACCAACGGAACTTTTATCGGCGAAAAATATATGGAGCTTTTCGATAAGCACAGGAATCTGGTTCCGGTCATCAGTATTGAAGGTGACAGAGAGAAGACTGATTCAAGACGCGGTGATGGCGTATACGATAAGCTGATTACCGCAATGGACGGACTTCATGGCAAGGATCTTATCTTCGGAACAAGTGTAACGGTAACAAGCGAAAATCTTGCAGAGGTGACTTCCGATTCGTTCCTGACATCCCTTTCAGACAGAGGGTGCAAACTTGTCATCTATGTGGAGTATGTTCCCGTTACGGATGAAAGCACTGAACTTGCGCTTTCAGATGAGCAGCGCGAGAGGCTTTTAAAAGAGGTCGGCAGAGTAAGGGAAGTTTTTCAGGAGATGGTCTTTGTATCTTTCCCCGGGGATGAGAAGAGTTCCGGCGGATGCATTGCAGCGGGAAGAGGATTTTTCCATATCAATTCACACGGCGGTGCCGAGCCTTGTCCTTTTTCACCTTATTCGGATGTTAATGTAAGGGACACTTCACTTCGTGATGCGCTGCATTCCAAACTTTTTTATGAACTTACCGCAGGAGATATCTTAAAGGATGACCATAAGGGCGGCTGTGTCCTTTTTGAAAAAAGAGAACTTGTGGAGAGCATTTTGCAAGGTTAATTAAATGAACAATATTTCGGATTTCAACAGGAGAATAAGCTACGCATTCAAGTGCATCGTGGTTTTATCTGCCTTGATCGGAACTCTTATGAGTTACTTTGCCGGCCGTGATTCATTCATGGGCGGAAGCGTAGTCTTTATGTATTTTACAATTCCTCCGATACTTTATTCTCCTTCTTGTATTGCTCATCGGAGTAGGCTTGGGATATCTTGCACTTGCTGATATAATTAGAAAAAAATGTGCAGGAAGGCCTGGTATGGAGATTTAACCTTATCAGCGGAGCGGATTATGTCAGAGTCAAAAAAGCTAGCGGTCATTATTCCCGGAATCGGATATACGGCAGATAAGCCGATCCTTTATTACACTTCGAAGCTGTTAAAGGAATCGGGATACGAGATAAAGAATGTTTTCTTTTCCGGTATGCCGGAGAATATCATGAAGGACGACAGCTTAAAACTCCTTGCGGTAAAGCAGGCGTATGAACAGATAACGGAGCAGCTCTCGGATGTAAAGTTTTCCGGATACGAGGATGTGGTGTTTGCCGGTAAGAGCCTCGGAACGATTGCTGCGGCTAAGTATGTTTCCGACAGCGGAATAGAAGCAAAACAGATCTGGTATACACCCCTTGAAAAGACTTTTTCCTATGATTCAAAAAACGTTCTGGCGTTTATCGGAAATGCGGACCCCTGGTCCGATATTAATGCGATCCGCTCGGAGGCGGAGAGGTGCGGCATAACTCTTTTTGAGTATGATGGCTGTAACCACTCACTTGAATCCGGTGACATTCTTAAAGACATCACGACTCTGGAAGATTCACTTCGAAAGGTGTGGGATTTCATCTGATGGTTGTAAGCGTTGAACAAATGAGAAAATATGATGCCTATACCATCGAGCATTTTGTTCCGGGTAAGGAACTGATGTACCGTGCAGCTATGGGCGTGTATGAGTCTTATGAAAACTGGCCATCCGGAAAGGCTGCCATCGTAGTCGGCGGCGGAAATAATGGCGGCGACGGGTATGCACTTGCGGGAATACTGAAAGAAAAGGGAATCTCAAGCGTTGTTATCAGGGTTTCCGATAAGATGAGCGATGACGGAAAATATTACTGTGATATCGCAACCGGCAAAGGCGTTGAGGTTATTACCTTCTCCGAAGAAACGGATCTGTCCGGATATGACGTTATTGTTGACTGCATCCTGGGAACGGGATTTACCGGAGACGTCAGAGGAACCGCGCGTGATGCGATAGATGCCATAAATAACAGCGGCGCATATGTGATAAGCGTGGATATTCCCAGCGGGATGAACGGGGATACAGGAGAGGCGGCTATAGCCGTAAAATCCGACCTTACGGTTTCAATAGGATTCATCAAACAGGGGCTCGTAACCGAAAAAGCCGGAAAGTATATAAAAAAGCTCGTAAATGCAGATATAGGAATCGTGGCGGACAATAGATAAAATCTCAAATTCTTGCGTAAAATTAGTGATTTTATTGTTGAAATATACAATATTTAGGGGTATTATATCAGTGTTGTAACAAACTCCTGTAACACTAAAAAATATGCGAGGTGAATGTAAATGAACAGAGCAGAATTAGTTGATGCAATTGCAAAAGAAGCAGGACTTACCAAGGTTGATGCTGACAAGGCACTCAAGGCTTTCGTAGGAACCGTTTCAAAAGAGCTTAAGAAGAAGGGCAAGGTTCAGCTTGTAGGCTTCGGTACCTTCGAGACCTCCAAGAGAGCAGCTCGTAAGGGTAAGAACCCTCAGACCGGCGAAGCTATCAAGATCCCTGCAGCTACCGTTCCTAAGTTCAAGGCAGGCAAGGCTCTTAAGGACCTTGTAAACGGCGCTAAGAAATAATTCAGCACATATTTAAAGGACGAGGCAAATGCCTCGTCCTTTTTGCGTGTAAAGAACATCATCCCCCATGTTCCCCTGTTGCCAATAGCGGTAAATGTGGTAGAATTTAGGTAGATTTCTTATGAGAAGGGGAGAATCTTATGGAATCTATAAAAAAACTTCGTATTGGCGATAAAGCCATTCCAATAATCATCGCACTTGTTGCGGTGGTTGTCGTCGGCATGATTGCCGCAGTTGTTTACAAAAAACAGGACAAAGTAGAGACGCAGCGTACGGCAAGGATCATTGAGATAAACGGTCCCTGCTCTGTTTTGCGTGAGGGCGCAACAATAAATGCCGTAGTCGATATGCCACTGTATTCCGGAGATACATTCTTTTCCGGAGTTAATGCCTCTGCGCGTATCATGATCGATGATGACAAATTCATCTATCTTGATGCAGCGACCAGAATTAATTTTACCGCAACCGGAACTCCCGAAGAGACTCATACCGTGATCTTTGTGGAGACGGGATCGATGCTCACTGAGGTTAAAGAAAAACTTGCCGAGGGTGAATCGTTTGATATCGTTACTCCCAACACCGATATGGAAATCCACGGAACAGATGTGCTGACAAAGGTTACCATTGTTGAAGGATCGGATGGAGAACCTGCTGTTGAGACGGATTCGGCCGTGCTTCAGGGAGGTACTGTACTTAATACAATAGTTGCAGACGGTGAAACGATTATGAAGGCCTCCGAGAATATGGCGGCCGGATCATCAAACAGTATTACGTCTGAGAACGGACAGAATCTTTCAAGTGAAGAACTTTTGAGCCTGGTGCAGACCGGACTGACTACGAACGGCCTTCCGGCTCAAGATGCTACATACGCAGAAGCCGGAGTAAGACGTGGCGAAGCCGATTTCGGTAATGATCTACTTGATCGTGTTGAAAAAGTGCTACAGGAAAGTGCGTTGGAGTCTGAGCTTGCCGGAAGAGCACCGGGTGCTGATTCCGACGGTAACGGATTAGCCGATTACTTTGATAATGTTAATGCACTCAGGCAGCAGCCTGAAGGTGAACAGCGTGTGGCGGATGCACAAACCGTAGAGCCTGCACCTGCAGAGCCCGAACCGGATCCCCAACCTGTGGAGGCGGTTGAAGAGGAGCCTCAAAGTGCGGACGACGAAGAAGCGGCCCGTCTTGCACAGGAACAGGAAGCAGCCCGCCTTGCGGCTGATGAGCAGCGCACTCAGGAAATTCTTGCTGTTGAAGCTGCCATGGCACAGGTTGCCGAGCAGGAGGCGGCCCGTATAGCAGCCGAGCAGGAAGCAGCCCGTGTTGCGGCCGAGGAAGAGGCCGCGCGCCTTGCAGCTGAAGAAGCTCAGAGAAATGCGGATCAGCAGAGAAGAGAGCAGGCTCAGAGAGACGAGCAGGAAGCCAGGGAGCGGGAAGAAAGAGAAGCTGCCGAGAGGGCTGCGGCAGAAGCTGCTGCGGCAGAAGAAGCAGCACGCCAGCAGGAGGAAGAAGCCGGACCGTCCACACCACCCTCCGATGTTGAGGAAGAGGGGGATCCTTACATAGAAGTTGAAGGTGTCAGGATTTACACCGATCCCGAGGGGCAGACATATATAATAAACGATGACGGAATCAGGGAAGATATTGATTACGATCCCGTAGATCCCGAACCTACCGAAACAGTGGTTTCCACGACCTGATCTCTGTAAAAAAAAGTTATATCCCGATGTGTCAACAAGATGCATCGGGATTTCTTTTTTTGGCAATTCCACTCAGGTAATATGAGGATATAAAGTGAGGGGGATTATACATTTTTTCCGCTCTTCCAACTTCATATCCGACAGGAGGTAGTATGCCATGAGTTCCGAATCTGCTAAAAAGAAAGGCAAGATCAGTTTTCAGCTCTTAATTGTACTTATTCCTATGATCGCGATCTTTATTATCATCGTTGGGGTTATTATTTTCTCCCGTTCCAAAGCTGCAATAGTAAACGAGGCTCAGGATAATCTTCACAATGAATCCAGAGCAAATGCCAATGACATCGCCAAAACCATAGATGAGATCAGAGGCTACTACGACGGCGTCGCCGAAATTGTTTCAAGCACTCCTTATTCATCTGATACCGAACTGGTATCGGCAATGGAGATAGTGCTTGATAAATTCGAAGAAACTCCCAGCGGCGCGTATATTGGCTTGTCGGATAAAACATATCTCGATCCTTCGGGATGGGTTCCCGATGAAGATTATGATGTCACTCAGAGAGACTGGTATCTTGAAGGTATGAACAATTCCTCGATCTCATTCGGGGAACCTTACCTTGATCTTGATTCGAATGCCATGGTTGTATCGGGATCCAGAAAAATCACTCTTGCCGACGGAAGAACCGGTGTCCTTGCCTGTGATGTAAATCTCGGAAATATAGCGGATGGAGTTGCACAGTATGCTCCCGGCGGAACCGGACAGGCGATTCTTATAGACGGAGATGCGATAATCGCATCAGGTATCGACGGATACAGCGGAACGGCAGTGGCGGAACATTCGGAAGACGTGCTTATCACCTCGATCGGAGCAAGAGTCCGGTCGGGATTTACCGGCGTTGATGTTATCAAGGGCAAGGGCGGCAAAGAGTATTACGTATCCTTTGACGAAGTTCCCGGAACAACATGGATGATGGTTTCCTACGTTCCCAAGGCTGATGTTCTCGATATGCTGACCAAGCTTGAGACAGTCTCCATAGTTCTCGTAGTACTGGTACTTGTCATCTGTACCGTAGTCATCGTGATCATGGTCGGCAAGATGATCACCGGACCTGTAAAAGGCCTTACCGAAACAATAACAAAAATAGCTGACGGCGATTTTACCGTAGAAGTCAAAGCAAGCGAAAATAATGAGATCGGTACCATGAACGAGTGCATGAAGGATTATGTCGCAAGAATGCGCTCCACAATGAGTGATCTTAAGACAGTTACGGAAAATCTGGCACTTGAAGCAGAAAACAGTTCGACAGCTTCCCAGTCAATGAGTGCTTCTGCAGTCAATCAGAGCGAATCCATGGATCAGATCAATATGGCCATGGAAGGCGTTGCCACTTCTGTTAACGAGCTTGCAACCAATGCTACGGAACTTGCAACAGCTGTTGCGGAGGTTACCGATCAGGGCGGAGTTACCAGCGACATCATGAAGCAGCTCCTTGATAAGGCTAAGCGAGGTCAGAAGGATATGGAAAATGTTCAGAACAACATGAACACCATCTCCGATTCCATGACCGAGATGACAAAAGTCGTTAAAACCGTGGATGAAGCGGCTCAGAAAATCAACTCCATCGTAGAGATGATCAATTCCATTTCTTCACAGACAAATCTCCTGTCACTGAATGCTTCCATCGAAGCTGCAAGAGCAGGCGAGGCAGGAAGAGGATTTGCGGTAGTTGCTACCGAGATCGGTTCACTTGCTAATGAAAGTGCAAATGCCACCACTCAGATCGGAAATATTATTTCCGAGATCACTGCTCAGATACAGAAGCTTTCCGAAAGCAGCGAAGAGAGTGCGGGAAATATCCTTACCAGTAATGAAGCTGTTAAGGCAACGGGCGAAAGCTTTGCCGAGATATTCACCGCACTTGATGAAGCCGGTGAGAACGTAATGGAAATGATCGGCAAGATGGATAAGGTAAACGACATCGCAACAAATGTTGCAGCCATTGCGGAAGAGCAGTCGGCAAGTGTTCAGGAGGTTACCGCAACCGTAACAAGCTCTGCCGAATCCGCACGTGATGTTGCTTCCGAAAGTGAAGGAGTTGAAAGAAGTGCGAACACCGTTGCTTCCAATGCAGAGAAGATCGAGAATATGGTAAGTGCATTTAAGATCTGACCGTAAGAAGATAAATATTTTAAAGGGCTTCCCCATTGTGAGGAAGCCCTTCTTTTATGTAACGATATCTTTTTTATCAGATGCGGATGAGCTTGAGTTCTCCGAATGATACGGATCCGTTGATGACGCATACAACCTGATTTTCAGTGATCTCGTAGCCCTGTGAGCACTTGTCGTCGCAGTCACCGAGAACTACGGATGTTTTATTTTCAACATTCCAGGTCTTGGGAATGTAGAGATCCATCTCGCCGAACTGAACGCTTACGTTGATATCAACCCTGCCGGAAGGAACCTGTGACTGATCGAAGAATACGGCGAGTTCACCGAACTGTGATGAAAGGTCTGCCCTGCTGAGATCTGCCGTGCGGACATACTTGGTTGCTGAACCGAATCTCATGGAATGCATTATGTATCCGGGATTTTCTCTTGAGTTGTCCTCAGTGAAGTGCTGTGCAAACTCCAGCCCTTTGTCGTGATGGTGCTGATGCTTATGCTTGGGGAAGATCATATTGAATGCAATCGTAAGAAGGAACGCAGCGATAAGTACGATCCAGGGAGTGATTGCTTCGATTCCGAGGGGCTTATCGAAGATGATCGCAATGACCGCAAGCGGTACGAAGATTCCGCCCCAGCTTAAGTCGATAATGTTCTGGACGATCGCGATTACCATGATGACGGCGATGATAATTCCGAATACGCTGACTTCCGCAAAAGCTACGGGAAGATTAAATAAGTTGAGCTTCCAGAAGATCAGGCATGCGGCAAGTGCTATAAGAAGTATTCCGTAGATGATATTTTTTGTTCTGTTTCTCATATCAGTTCTCCTCATGGGGCATCAAGATTTCCTTGAGTGCTTTGTAATAGTTTCTTGAACAGTAAACTGTTTTATATGTTCCGTAGAATTCGACCTTGCTGGCGCCTGCCAGGTTTTTGTTGATCGAATAAACCTTGTGGGTATTAAGTATGGTGGATTTGGATATCCTCAGGAAGTGGAAGGGAAGCTTTTCCTCCAATTCGTAAAGCTTGTACTTCGCTTCGAATTCGTCATCTGCCGTATGAGCTCTTATACGGCCTCCATCCGTTTCGAAAAACAGGATGCTGTCTAACGGGAGGAAATACTCCGAATCTTCTTTGTGGAAGATGATCTGCGATGTACCCTGCGCGCTTTCGGATAACATCTTCTGGATCCTTGCCACCTCTTCGCTGACCTCTGAGCACCGGATGGTTATTTCGGGATCTTTGGCGCCCGGGTCGATTTCAATTTTGATCTTTAAATTGTTCATGATTGTATTATACATAGCCGAAAGCGGAAAAAAAGGGGTTTTAACCAAGAGGTAGAAAAATGGGCCTAAGAGGTATATAATTGCGATGTTATGTGCTTGCGCAGGGATGCGCAGGCCGCTATGTACCACCGAGGGGGATTTATGAGTACCGGTTCCAAAGATTTAAAAGCACCTGCAGGCAGCAGAGACAGGAGCATGCTTCCTATATTGTCTGCCGTTTCTTTAGCATTTGTTCTGGCTATTATCGTTTCCATATATTCACTGGCAAAACTCGCAAGGGAAAATACCAAAGAAATTGACACGATGCTGACTTATCGTATCTATGATTCGATATCCGGCACACTTAATGAGCCTATCATCGTTGCCCAGACCATGTCCTGCGATGGCTTTCTTTCCGATTTTCTGGAAAATGAAAAAAGCATGGACGAGGATGAGGCAATCGAGATCATGCAGCGTTATTTAAGCGGCATCAAGTCCGGCCTTGAATATGACTCGGCATTTCTTGTATCCGAAGGCACTCACCGATATTACACTTATGACGGACTTAACAAGATTGTGGATCCCGTTAATGACGAGCATGATATCTGGTATTCGATCTTTGTCGATAAAAACAAATCCTATGATCTGGACGTTGACAGTGATGAAGTAAACAGGGGCGTCTGGACGGTATTCGTAAATGCCCGCATCGAGGATGAAGAGGGTAATCTTCTCGGAGTCTGCGGTGTCGGCGTACAGATGACTAATCTGCAGGAACTCTTCCTTGAAGCCGAAAAGAAATATAATGTCAAAATAAACCTGGTGGATCAAAACGGTCTTGTCCAGGTTGATACCGAGGACATTAATATAGAAAATGCATGGCTTGATACGGATGTATTAAGTGACGAAGATACTAACGAGTATACTTATCAGATGACCGGCAACAATGAATTTGCGGTTTCAAAGTATGTCGAATATCTGGGCTGGTATCTGGTGGTAAGAAGCGCACCCACATCAATCAGCCGGGATTTCTTCAATATTATTCTTCTGAATATCGGTTTGTTTTTGCTTGTCATGGGCACCCTTATACTTCTGATCGCAATCATCATGATCCGTTCCAGAAAAGAGCGAGACGCAAGGGAAAAGCTTCTTATTGTCTCGGAACGTGCGGTTGCGGCAAGCGAAGCAAAGTCATCCTTCCTCTCCAGCATGTCTCATGAGATCAGAACTCCCATCAATGCGGTTTTGGGAATGAACGAAATGATCTTCAGGGAGACGAGCGACAATAAGATTCGCGAGTATTCTTCCAATATAAAAAGTGCAGGTAAGACTCTTCTTACTCTTATAAACAGTATTCTCGATTTTTCTAAGATCGAAGAAGGCAAGATGGAGATCGTACCCGTGGATTATGAGACCGCTTCCCTTGTTGGAAACATCATTATGTCCGTAGAGGAAAGAGCAGAAAGCAAGGGACTTGAGTTTATTACCGAAATAGATGAAAATCTGCCTTCGAGGTTAAACGGAGACGATGTCCGCATTCTTCAGGTCGTAATGAACCTTTTGAGCAATGCGGTGAAGTATACGGACAAGGGTCATGTCCGTCTTACCGTAAGGGAGACGGAACGTGACGGTGATAATATAGATGTTTTCTTTTGCGTAGAGGATACGGGAATCGGTATCCGCAAGGAAGACCTGCCCAGACTGTTCGAATCCTTCGAACGACTTGATGAAGTCAAAAATCACGGTATTGAGGGAACGGGCCTCGGAATGTCCATCGTAACGAATCTTCTTAAAATGATGGGAAGCGAGGTTCGTGTGGACAGTGAGTACGGAAAAGGATCGTCGTTTTATTTTGTCATAAGACAGAAAATAGTAGATGCGGCTCCAATGGGAAGTCTCGATAAGCTCAGAAGTGTTGCGGTGCCTGACAAAGCGGAGTCTTTCCATGCCCCCAAGGCGGATGTGCTTGTTGTTGACGACAATTCCATGAATCTGAAGGTTGCCGAAAATCTTCTCGGGCTCTTCGGAATAAAACCGAAGCTTGCCGCATCCGGAGAAGAAGCCATCAAGTGTGTAAATACCAAGAAATATCAGCTGATCCTGCTTGATCATATGATGCCGCATATGGACGGAATCGAGACTCTTGAGAAGATGCGTGCGGATCACATGCTGTATAACGAGACGAAGGTTGTTGCACTTACCGCAAATGCCATAAACGGAGCCAGGGAAGAATATCTGGCAAAAGGTTTTGACGATTATCTGTCGAAGCCCATTGAGGTAAAGGCTCTGGAAGAAATCCTGAGAAAGTGGCTTCCCGCATCCGTTATAACCGAGGATGAAAACATAGAATATTCCGAAGACGGTGAGATAATGGAATTTGCACCTGCCGGGGAATCGGCTGTAAGCACGGAAACCGGAGAATTTGCGGATTGGCTTGCAAAAGCGGGATTTGATACAAAGAGCGCGCTCGTTTATTGCGGCGGGGATGCGGCTTTCTACCGCGAGCTTTTGGACGATTATCTGAACAGCCGTGATGAAAAGATCGCGGAGCTGGATAAGAGTTTTGAAGCAGGTGATCTGAAGGATTATTCCGTAAGGATACATGCACTTAAGTCCGTATCACGAACAATCGGTGCAGCGGGACTTGCGGAGAAGGCATTCGAGCTTGAGAAAGCATCCAAGGCAGAAAATACCGGATTTGTGAAGGCAAATTACCCGGATTTCAAGAAGGCTTATATTGCCGTGACAGAACTTATCAGAAAAGCACTTTATTAAGCAGACAACGTTGGGGGCGGTTCTTGGGACCGCCCCTGATGCTATGATCCGTCCCGAAAAAATTTTTTCAAAAAATAAAACCATTTAGTCTTCTGAAAAGTATATATGTTGAAGACGTCTTTACGGAGAGTAATAAATGGCTATAGATATTATGGAAATATGTACAAAATACGGTGACAGACTGTATGCGGCCGCCTTCAACATAACAAGGCAGCGTCAGGATGCGGAAGATGCCGTACAGGAGGCGCTGCTCAGACTTTTCAGATCGGATAAAGAATTTGAATCCGAAGAGCACATAAAAGCCTGGCTGATCAGGGTGACGATCAACATCGCAAAAAGCACCTGTACTTCTTTCTGGCACAGAAACAGGGTTCCCTATGAAGATTACATGGATGAGATACCCTTTGAAGATGAGTCGGATAAGGACCTGATGGAGGCTGTGCTTTCACTTCCCGACAAATACAGGATCATCGTACATCTGCACTATTACGAAGGGTATAAGACCCGCGAGATTGCCGATACATTAAAACTTTCCGAGAACACGGTTAAAACGAGACTGCTTCAGAGCAGAAAGCTTCTGAAGACTAAATTGGAGGGATGGCAGGATGAAGACATCTAACGAAGAAAGATATAAGAAAAGCTTTGATAATTTACATCTCTCCGGAGATTTCAGCTCCCGTCTGGAAGGGAGTCTTGAAAAAGAAAGAGAGGATAAAAAAGTGGTAAGTTTATTCAGCGCCGGCAAGATTGCAGCGGCAGTAGCCATATGTTCACTCACCTGCGGTACAGCATGTTATGCGGCAGATGTGGGAGGAATCCGCACCAATTTCAACATCTGGTTTAACGGAACAAATCAGGATATCGAGGTTCAGGATAACGGAGACGGAAGCTATACCTATTACGATGAGGACGGTCATGAGTACGGATTCGGTGGAGTGTCTTACGGCCCGGGCGGAGAGGAAGTTCCAATGAGTGCCGAGGAACTTGTTAACCTCATGAACAATGATGCATCCCTTGAGTTTACCGATGACGGAAGCGTTATTTTCCACTACCGCAACATCAGCGAGGATGTTACCGATCTTATCGAAGACGGCGAGCTTCATGTTCACCTTGAGGATCCTTCAAATCCTTACACATATTTCAACTTCTCCGAGATTATACCCAACGGAAGTTACTCACTTTCCACCGGAGATTCCAAGGATTGGTTCACCGATTACACCGAGATCGACGCAACCGATCTTGCAAGCGGCGAGCAGGCTCCTGAGTATGACGAAAACGTAAGCACCAGCTTTACTGTAATGACGGACGACTGATAATTTTCAATCCGGTGACAGCAGGGACGTTTCTTTTGTCATCATCCTTAAAAAAGATGACAAAAGAAACGTCCCTCTGTCACATTTTTTTATGGTAAAATTAATATATTGTGATTAAGTACGAACGGAGGGCTTCGGAGCATGATCGATAATTTTGAAAGATTTGATATGAAGGCTCCTCCCGTGCGTACGAAATGGTACCTGAGACCGCTGACTTTACTTCTCAGTGCACCTGATGTAAAAAAGCATAAGTGCATCATTACTAAAACAGGCACGGAGGGGTTAAAGCCACCCTTCGTGCTTTTGTGTAATCATAACGCCTTTATGGATTTCAAGGTCGCCACCAAGGCGATATATCCGTGGAGAGCCAATTACGTGGTCGCAATCGACGGATTCATCGGAAGGGAAAAACTTCTCAGGGATGTCGGATGCATCTGTAAGAGGAAGTTTACCAATGACACCACCCTTGTAAGGCAGCTTGTCCGCACCGTCAAAAACGGTGATGTGGCGGTCATCTATCCCGAGGCCAGATATTCTCTGTGCGGAACCACTGCGGTTCTTCCCGAGTCATTGGGTAAGCTGTGTAAGCTTTTGGGAGTCCCGGTTGTGACTCTTATATGCCACGGACATCATGTTAATTCCCCTTTCTGGAATCTTCACGACAGAGGGGTTAAGCCTACGGAAGCTGAGTTTACTCTTTTGTACGGTGCGGAAGAATTAAAGCAGGCTCCCGTTGATGAGATAAATGCAAAGATCGTTAAGGCATTTAGGTATGATGATTTTGCATGGCAAAAAGAACGTGGCATACGCGTTACATACGAAGGCAGAGCCGAGGGACTTCACAAGGTTTTGTACCAGTGCCCCGCATGTAAGACTGAGTTTAAGATGTCATCTGCGGGATGCATTTTGAAATGCAATGCCTGCGGAAAAGAGTGGCGTATGAAGGAGCTTTCCGAACTGGAAGCAGTAAGCGGAGAGACCGAGTTTTCACATATTCCCGACTGGTACGAATGGGAGAGAGCAAATGTCAGAGCAGAGGTTGAAGCAGGAACCTATTCCAGCGGAGAACTGCCCGTAAGAGTGGATTCTCTGCCCAATGCCAAAAAGTTCATTCCTCTGGGGACGGGAACCATGATTCATGACATGGAGGGCTTCAGGGTTAAAGTTACCGATAAAGACGGTGATGTACATGAGATGGTTAAGACGGTACCTTCCATGTATTCGTGTCACATCGAGTATGAATACCTGGGAAAGTACGGTGACTGCGTAGATCTTAATACGCTGACGGATACCTGGTACACATATCCCGATCCGGAGAAATGCGAGTTTGCGGTGACCAAGATGGCACTTGCGACCGAAGAGTTATATTATGCGGGCAAGCGGTAAATGATCTGAGGGGAGAAACGGAGATTAGTTTTGAAAGATTTTAAAGCGGTTATTTTTGATATGGACGGTGTCATCTTCGATTCCGAAAGATGCATAATGGAGACATGGATCGTACTTGCCGAAAAGTACGGTATCAAAGGTATTGAAGAAGTATTCCTTGCCTGCACCGGAACAAATGCTGCCAAGACCCGTCAGATCTGCCTTGATGCATACGGTGAAGATTTTCCCTATGAAAAATATGAAAGTGAATCGATGAAGATGTATCACGAGAAGTATGACGGAGGAAGACTTCCGATAAAGCCCGGCGTTTTCGAACTTCTCGATTACTTAAAGAGTATCGGAGTAAAGATTGCCCTGGCATCATCCACCAAGAGATCATCCGTTGAAAGGATGCTTACCGAGGGCGGGATGATCGATTATTTCGATAAGATCGTAGCAGGTGACATGGTTACAAAAAGCAAACCCGATCCGCAGATTTATCTCAAAGCATGCGAGGAGATCGGGGTGGCACCCGAAGACTGCTATGCTATCGAAGATTCATACAACGGCATAAGATCTGCTGCCGCCGGAAAACTTCGCCCCATCATGATACCCGATCTGAGACCTGCGGATGATGAGATGAAGAAACTATCCGAGACGGTACTTGATACTTTGAATGATGTGGTAACCTATCTGTCCGAATAACGGAGGATGTCATGAGCACTTATGCGATGATAAAACTTATCATTAAGATATTGATCGTACTTGCGAGCGGCGGTTTTGTTTTCTTTACGATCAAAAGAATGCAGGGCCCGGGTAACGTTTACAGGTTTGCATCGCTCGGATGTTTCATTGCGATCGCGGTGCTGTTCATGGCACATTTTGCCGTCTCGGTAAAACAGTACGATTCTGCGCCTGTGTTTGATGCATATCAATTTGCGGTAACGAGCGAGGATCTGCACGGAACCTATTGGGATGTATCGATATCACATGATAAGGGAGAAGACTTATCGCCTCAGCTTTCATGGGAGCCCGTGGAAGGCGCGACCTGTTATGCGGTTTACATGATCGATCCTGACGGAAACGACTGGATCCATATGAAGACGCTCACGACGAAGACTTCGCTTGATAAAGGTGAGGTGGAGGATTACATCGGCCCTTACCCTCCGAGCGGAGTTCACACCTACAACGTATACATCTTTGCACTTCGTGAAGAGAAGAAACTGCCAAAAGTACTTAACGCTCCCAGCTCCGGAATAAATGAGATCACCTCGATCCTCAACACCGGAAGTGACTCTGATATCGGCAACGTAATCGCCTGGGGCGGAGTCGCCGGAATGTACCCGCAGGAATAAGTCTGTTGCCCCGTGACACAAATAGGAGAAAGAAAATGGAAATTTGGGATCTGTATGACAGAGAAGGAAACAGGACGGGTGATACATGGGAGAGAAAGCCGAAGAGCTTTCAGAACATCCCCGAAGGAAAGTATCATCTGGTTGTAGATATTCTGGTGAAGCATAAGGATGGCACATACCTTATCACAAAGCGTGATGAGAATAAGGATGTGTATCCCGGATATTGGGAAGCTACCGCGGGTGGTTCTGCAATACAGGGTGAGGAGCCCTTTGAAGCTGCGCAGCGTGAGCTTTTCGAAGAGACAGGACTTAAGGGCGAGAACTATGAGCTGATAAATGTTTCGTTCAGCGATAAAAGCCACAGCATGTTCTATTCATATGTGTGCGAAACGGATGCTCCCAAAGACAGCGTTGTTTTACAGGAAGGCGAGACCGTTGATTATAAGTGGGTTGACCGTGCAGGATTGATCGAATACGTAGATTCGGATACTGCGATTAAATCCCACAATGACAGGAATAAGAAATACCTCGACAGAGTAAGATTCGACGAGATACTTTCAAAACGTCCCGATGCGCCCTGGAAGGCGGATATCCCCGAGGGAGATTTCGTAACTCCTTATCCTACCTATCCCACGGGTCAGATTCTCGATATATTTGCGAAGCATGAATTCGAAGACGAATCCGGTGTTAAGCTCAAATACTATACCTACGATCCTACGGAGCACGGCTATTCCAAAGACGGAAAATATCCCGTACTTATATTCTTCCACGGAACTTCCAATTCTTTTGTAGGAGATCTTTGCATCAACTATACCGGCGCAGAGCTCTATGCGACCGATAAATATCAGGCCGATATGGGCGGAGCTTATATCATCGTTCCGGTGGCAAATGAGTACAGAAATGAAGAGGGAAGAGTAAAGGGCTCTTTCGGAGCAGATTACCTTGAATCCGCTCATAACCTTACTACAAAAGTTATCGCGGAGTTTGGTGAAAGCGCAGGACCTAAGTTTATTCTCGGAAATTCATCGGGCGCATCATTTGTCATCAGACTTATGGAAAAATATACCGATGATTACGATGTTCTCTTCCCTGTGGGAGGCACCGCAATCGGAGATGCATCGCTTCTTGATAAGATGGATGCGAATGATAAATATTTCTTTTTTGCCATAGCCAAGAGAGATGAACTTCATCCCTTTGCCGAGGAGGTTGAACCCTGGCTTGACCGTCTCTCTAAGATGAAGCACTGTTTTATTTTCACTCCCGAGTGGACAAGAAACGGTGACAAGGGTATCGCATCCATAGACGGCGGTATCGAGATCGGTCAGCACTGCCTTATGAATGCCATACAGGCTAACCTTATGTTTGATGACGGAACTCCCATGGATGACAGGCTTCCCGGCGGAGTTACAACGTGGATTAGAGAAGTTTCCGAAGAAATATTGAGCAGATGAGCGATAAAAACTTACGCAAAAAAATCATAGTAGTCGGCGGAGGCGCTGCGGGATGCATGGCCGCTATTGCAGCATGCTCCGCAGGCGGAGACGTTACTCTCATCGAGAAAAACAAAGCGGTCGCAAAAAAGATCCTTTCTACGGGAAACGGCAAATGTAATTTCTGCCATGATGTGATAAGCCCCGCAGATTTTCATCTGAGTGCGGACGACGAGTTTATCTCCTCTGTTTTGAAAGCATATCCCGTGGAGAAGTGCCTTGGAGACTTTCGTAAGATGGGTATCACACCTCTTATCAAAGACGGTTATGTATATCCTTATTCCGAGCAGGCAAAATCCGTTACGGAGGTTCTCACAAGATCTCTTAAGGGAGTTGATGTTGTCACCGAGTGCAGTGTAACGGACATATGCAAAGACGGTGACAGTTTTATCGTTAAGACCTCCGGCAAAGAATATTCTTCAGATGCAGTGATAATAACAACCGGAGGAGAAGCCGCTCCCGTCACGGGATCAACCGGAGACGGATTTAAGTTTGCAAAGTCTTTCGGACTTAAGATGAAAAAATGTGTCCCGGCACTTACGTTCCTTGCGGTCAAGGATCATCCTTACAAAAAGGCAGCAGGCGTACGTATAAGAGGCACCGTAACCGTTCTGATTGACGGTAAAGAAGCAGGTTCGGATACCGGACAGCTTCAGGTAACCAAAACCGGTTTTTCCGGAATTCCCGTGTTTAATGTAAGCAGGTTTGCTTCAAGAGCACTGAATGAAGGGAAGAAGGTAACACTTAAGGTAAAGTTCCTGCCGGAGCTTTCGGATGATGAGATCCGCGGTGAATTCGAAACCAGACTTTCGAAGCAGGCCGGAAGCGCATATGATGCATTGATAGGTCTTTTCCCGGATTCTTTTGCGGATGCGCTTTTGAGAAATGCAGGAATCGATCCCGATAAGAAAGCTGAGGATGCGGATAAGACATCGGAAAAGCTCTTCAAAGCATCGAGAGAATTAAGCGTTGTCGTTACGGGATGCGGTGACATGGCATCGAGCCAGGTTACATGCGGAGGTGTTGAACTTTCCGAAGTTGATGCCGGAACTATGGAATGTATAAAGCACAAGGGGCTTTATCTTGCGGGTGAGGTGCTTGATATAGACGGAATGTGCGGCGGGTATAATCTGTATTTTGCATGGGCTTCGGGATACATCGCCGGAAGCTCGGCGGCAAAATAATACGCAGCCTGTGATTTGCACAAAATTTTTACGCAAAGTATAATAATTAGTTGGTTTTTTAATATTTTGCGATGGTGGTTTTACATTGAGACATTCGGTTTTAGACAGTGAAAAAAATGATAATCTCGTAAAGCAGGCGTCGGTTCTTGCCATTGCGGGAATAGTAAGCAGGATTATAGGACTCCTTTACAGAAGTCCCCTTTCCGAGATCATAGGCGATCTGGGACTCGGGTATTATCAGTCTGCTTATGCTTTTTATACCATAATACTTCTGGTTTCTTCTTACAGTATTCCCTCTGCGGTTTCCAAACTGATCGCAGGTAAGCTCGCTCTCAAAGAATACAGAAACGCACACAGACTTTTCGTCGGATCTTTTATCTATGCTCTGATAGTCGGTCTTATAGCTTCATTGATCCTTTTCTTCGGAGCGCATGTTTTTGTAGAGGAAGCGGCAATACCTGTTTTAAAGATCTTCGCTCCCACTATTTTTCTGTATTCGATACTGGGCGTACTCAGAGGATATTTTCAGGCACACAAATCCATGTCCCAGACTTCCGTCTCTCAGGTTATTGAGCAGATTGTAAACGGACTGGTAAGCGTGGGCGCTGCGGCGCTTTTCATAAAGCTGACCATGAAGACCATGGAAGTTCCGGCAGAAAAAGAGGGTCAGATTCTGAGGGCGGTAAGAGGCGCTCAGGGAAGTGCTCTCGGAACGGGAATGGGAGTTGTCTCGGCACTCATATTCATGGCTCTGGTTTATTTTGTAAACAGAAAAGCCATCATAAAAAGAGCTGATGAAGATCCCACCGTTAACGTGGACAGCGTAAAGCAGATCTTCATATCAATAACCTGCGTGGTCACTCCTTTTATCTTAAGTACTGCAATTTATAATGTCTTTGCTCCCATCAACAACAAGATTTTCGTGGAACTTTATCCTGTTTGGAGAGAGGTTGAGCAGGAGGTTGCCACTTCACATTGGGGTATCTTTTCCGGTAAGGCACAGGTTATCTCAAATATTCCCATAGCCTTTTCATCGGCAATGGCTGCTGCAATAATTCCTCAGATAACCAGATATATTGCAGCCAAAGACAATGCATCCGCCCGGGCTAAGATCGGTCTTGGAGTTAAGTCCACAATGTTTATCTCCATCCCTTCCGCGGTGGGTATTTTTACTTTTGCGGCTCCCATAATTCTCCTTCTTTTCCCGGGAACCAGACCCAATATAGCACTTGCAGGTCACTGCCTTATGGCACTGTCCGTATCGGTTGTGCTCATTGCTTTATCAACACTTAATTCATCAATCCTGCAGTCCATAGGCAAGTTATATACTCCGATAATCAACGCACTTATAGCGCTTGTACTGCAGACGATACTTACCGTAATACTGCTGAAATTTACATCTCTTGATGTATTTGCCGTTGCCATATCTTACACATTCTATGCGGCAGTTATGGCGGTCTTGAACCAGCTTGCTGTCAGACGCGCCATCGGATATAAGCAGGAGATGATACAGACCTTTGTGCTTCCTTTTGTAAGTTCCCTCATCATGTGCCTGTGTTCATACGGAATCTACAGACTGATCCTGATGAAGGTGACGGATGAAAGAATCGCACTTATACCCGCAATAATCATTGCCGTGCCTGTTTACTTCCTGCTTCTGATAGCATTCAGATGTGTGGATGAAAAAGTTCTCAGAACTCTTCCCGGCGGCACGAAGACTATTAAAATACTTAAAAAGGTTCATTTGATCTGATGGCTTTCGACGGAATAACAACGGCTGCCTTGTGCGCCGAATTAAATACGAAACTCACGGGAGGCCGCATCTCCAAGGTGGCACAGCCCGAACCCGATGAGCTTCAAATCCTGGTCAACACAAGCGAAGGCAATCTAAAGCTCCTTCTGAGCGCGGATGCTTCGCTTCCTCTTGTCTATATCACCGAGCAAAACAAAAAATCCCCTTTAAATGCACCGAACTTTTGCATGGTCCTTCGTAAAAGATTACAGGGCGGCCGCATAGTCGGAGTATCCCAGCCCGGTCTTGAAAGAGCCATAAGGATTGATGCGGAACATCTTGATGAAATGGGTGATGTTAAGCGTGTGAGCCTGGTCACCGAGATTATGGGAAAGCATTCCAATATAATCCTTACGGAAGAACGGGACGGCGGGGAAGTGATAGTGGATGCCATCAAACATGTATCCGCCATCGTAAGCTCCGTTCGTGAGGTTTTTCCCGGAAGAGATTATTTCATTCCCAATACTCAGGATAAAACAGAACTGCTTAATTGCAGCGAAGATGAGATAAGGACTGTCATCGCATCTTATCCCGGTCCCGTGTTCAAAGCAATCTATACCTCATTTACGGGACTCTCGCCTCTTGCGGCACACGAGATAGCTTACAGAGCAGGGATTGACGGAGATGCTTCCGTATCGTCCCTTTCGGAGGCTGAACTCGGAAAGCTTGTTAGCGGTCTCTTTTCTGTTTCTGAAATGATAAAAATGGGAGAGTTTGCTCCCTGCATCGCGTACTCGGGCGGAAAGCCACGGGAGTATGCCGCCTTTGACCTTACCATGTACGAAGGCAGCGACGATGAAGTAAAACCAATGGATTCCATGTCCGTGGTTTTGGAAAAATTCTATTCGGAAAAGCAGCTTTACGTAAGGATGAATCAGAAGTCCTCCGACTTAAAGCGAGTGGTCAGGAACCTGATCGAAAGGGATTCTCACACTTTGGATGAACAGCTTCAGCAGCTGAAAAAGACCGAAGGACGTGATAAGTACCGCGTCTGGGGCGAGCTTTTGAATGCGTTCGGATACTCGGCTCAGCCCGGTGACAAGCAGATTGTGGTAGACAATTACTACACGAATGAAAAAGAAACCATTCCTCTTGATCCTACACTTTCCGCTCAGGAAAATGCGGTGAAGTATTTTGACAGGTACACGAAGCTTAAGAGAACCGCGGAGGCACTTGCGGTCCAGACGGAGAGTGTTAAGGCCAAACTCGAGCATCTTGAGTCGGTTCTTGCAAGCATCAATATCGCGGTCAGTGAGGAAGACCTTGCCTGGATCAGACGTGAGCTTTCACAGGCAGGCTACATAAAGGAGCATATGGCTAAGGGAAAGCCTGTCAAGCTCAAGGGTGAGCCTTATCATTACATCTCATCCGACGGATACGACATTTATGTGGGCAGGAACAATATCCAGAACGACGAGCTTACTTTTAAATTCGCGGTAGGCGCCGACTGGTGGTTCCATGCCAAGAAGATGCCCGGATCCCATGTGGTGCTCAAGGTTAAGGAGCCCGGAGAGGAGCTTCCCGACAGAGCGTTTGAGGAGGCTGCAGCCCTCGCGGCGTACTATTCCGCCGGCCGTGAGCAGAACAAAGTAGACATCGACTATGTCCTCAAAAAGGAGGTCAAGAAGCCCTCCGGTGCCAAACCCGGCTTCGTCGTCTACTACACCAACTACTCAATGACCATCAGCCCCGACATTTCAGGGCTTAAAGAGGCCTAGTATAGATGCCCTGCGAGACACTGGGTCCTGTCGCGGTACATAATTTTCTCGCTTTTCGGTGCCAGGCGGAAATGCTTCACAAGGCACGTTTTAACTCATGACGCGAGGCCATTCGCTACGCTCAGGCCGGGCGGCCGCATTTTTTCGCTGCACCGAAGTCTCGAAAATCATGTATCCGCGCCACCCGCGTGCCACGCAGGGCGTCTCAGCTGACTCCCGGTGGCAATAAGGGGTGCTTTGGAGGGGTCACTTGAAGAACGCGGGGGATTTGTGGTACATTAACCTTGTATGTCCCTAATTTATAAATGGAGAATAATATGGTCAGATCAATGACCGGCTTCGGCAGGGCCGAGGTCGTGGAAAACAACAGAAGATACACCGTAGAACTTAAATCGGTTAATCACAGATATCTCGATCTCTCGGTTAAAAGCCCGAGAGCTCTTGCATGTCTTGAAGGAAACGTAAGAGCGGAGATCAAAAAGTACCTCACCAGAGGTAAAGTCGATGTGTTCATCTCCTATGAGAACCTCGACGAATCTACCGCAGAGCTTAAATACAACAGAGAACTCGCATCCAAATATGTCGGATTCGTTAAAGAAATCTCCGGTGAGTTCGGCCTCGAGAATGACTTAAGAGCCGTAAGACTTGCCAGCTTCCCCGATGTTCTGGAGATCATCGAGGAACAGGATGATGAGGATGAGCTCTGGGCAGGCCTTAAAAAGGCAGTTGACGGAGCATGCGAGAAGATGGTCGAAGCAAGAAGCGCAGAGGGTGAGAACCTTGTTAAGGACCTTACCGCCAAGCTTGACAACCTCCTTACCATCGTGGATTTCATTCAGGAAAGATCACCCAAGATCGTTGATGAGTACAGAGAGAAGATCTACGCAAGGGTTAAGGAAATCCTCGGAGACAATACTCCCGATGAAGGAAGACTTCTTACCGAAGTAACCGTATTTGCCGACAAAGTCTGTGTCGATGAAGAAATCGTCAGACTCCGTTCACATATCGAGACCATGAAAAAAGACCTTTCCCTCGACTCCGATGTGGGAAGAAAGCTTGACTTCATAGCTCAGGAAATGAACAGAGAGGCCAACACCACCCTCTCCAAGACCACCGACCTTGAGATCTCCAACAAGGGTATCGAACTCAAGACAGAGATTGAAAAGATCAGAGAGCAGATCCAAAACATCGAATAACGCAGAGGTATACACTATGTCTAAAGGTATTCTCGTAGTAATTTCAGGATTCTCCGGTGCAGGCAAAGGTACCGTTGTTAAGAAGCTCCTTGAGAAAAGCGACGACTACTGCCTTTCCGTTTCCATGACCACAAGGTCACCCAGGCCCGGTGAAGTCGACGGCAAGGATTACTTTTTTGTAACAAGAGAAAAGTTCGAACAGACAATTGCAGAGAACGGACTTATTGAACACGCGCAGTTCGTGGGTAACTACTACGGAACTCCCAGAGCATACGTGGAACAAAGACTTGAAGAAGGAAAGAACGTTATCCTGGAGATTGAGATCCAGGGTGCGATGAATATCAAAAAGCTTTATCCCGAAGCCGTTCTTTTATTCATAACTCCCCCTACCGCAGAAGAGCTCGAAAGAAGACTCAAAGGCAGAGGAACCGAGACCGATGAAGTGATCGCAGGCAGACTTTCCAGAGCAAGCGAAGAATCCGTAGGTATCGGAGAGTACGATTACATAGTTGTCAATGACGATCTCGACAAATGCGTTCAGGACGTCATCGACACCATTAACACCGCTAAGAGACAGCCGGCAAGAGTCGGCGGTTTTATAGATGAGCTCCGCAAAGGGCTCGAGAAATATCACAAATAACCTGCCTTAAGGCAGCTAAGCCGATGAATCGGCAGAAGGAGTATTTATTATGATGTTACATCCCTCATACGTAGACATGATGGACGCTGTAAACTCTGATGCGCCCGAAGGAGAAGAGATCGTACAGAGCCGTTATTCGATCGTTATGGCTTCCGCTAAGCGTGCACGCCAGATCGTAGCAGGCGACGAACCTCTTGCAGGCACTCCCGATGAGAAGCCCCTTTCAATCGCCGTTGACGAGCTTTACGAGGGACAGGTACATATTCTTCCCAACACACCTGTAGAGCAGTAATGAAGATATTTTTTGTATCACTGGGCTGCGATAAAAACCTGGTGGATTCAGAGAAGATGCTCGGAATCCTCTCCGGAAAAGGGTACGAATTTACCGATGATGAGGCTGATGCCGACATCATTATTATTAATACCTGTTGTTTTATCGGCGATGCCAAGGAGGAGAGTATTTCCGAGATAATCCGTCTCGGGGAGCTCAAACAAAGCGGTAAGCTTAAAGTCCTCATAGCCGGCGGATGCCTTGCCCAGAGATATGCCGATGAGATCTTCGGTGACCTTCCCGAACTTGATGCCGTTATAGGCACCATGTCAATCGGTAAGATCGCAGAGGTTCTGGATGAAGTTCTTGAGAATAAATCCTCCGGAAAAGAAGACGAAAAGATCAAAGAGATAACTCCTCTTGATGCTGTTCCTTTTTCGGATCCTCACAGAAGTCTCACCACCGGCGGACATTACGCTTATCTCAAGATTGCGGAAGGCTGTGATAAGAGATGCACATACTGCATCATTCCCTATGTCAGGGGTTCGTATCGCAGCATACCCATGGACGATCTTGTGGAAGAAGCAAAAGCTCTTGCCGCGGGCGGAGTTAAGGAACTCATACTCGTTGCGCAGGAGACTACTCTTTACGGAAAAGATATCTACGGACACAAAGCACTTCCCGAGCTTTTGAGAAAGCTTTGTGCGATAGAAGATATCAAGTGGATCAGACTGCTTTATGCATATCCCGAAGAGATCACCGATGAGATCATAGATGTGATCGCGGATGAGCCCAAGATATGCAAGTATCTCGATCTTCCCATTCAGCACTGCAGCGATGAAATACTTCGCAGGATGGGCAGAAGAACCTCCAAGAAGAGCATTGAAGAACTTATTGCAAAATTAAGAACACGTATACCCGGCATGTGCCTTCGTACCACTCTTATTTCCGGTTTTCCCGGAGAGACACAGGGCGACTTCGAAGAGCTTTACAGATTCGTTAATGAGACCGAATTTGACAGACTGGGTGTCTTTACATATTCGCGTGAAGAAGGAACTCCCGCGGCGGAAATGCCGGATCAGATCGATGAGGAGACCGCTTCTTCAAGACGCGATGAGATCATGGAATTACAGCAGGCGGTTTCTTTTGACCTGAATGAATCCCATGTGGGCGAGGAGCTTGAGGTGCTTATCGAAGGTTACCTGCCCGAAGATCATGTTTATGTCGGGAGAACGTATCGCGACGCTCCCGGTGTTGACGGCTTGTTTTTCGTAAACTTTGAAGGGGAATTGATGACAGGGGACATAGTAAGAGCGCGGGTTACCGAGGCTTTGGGATATGACCTGTCAGGGGTTATGATCAATGGGTGAATCAAACGACAAAAAGAGTTCCGTTTGGAACCTTCCCAATATTCTTACAATGGTGAGGGTAATTCTTATAGTACCCTTTGCCGTTCTGCTTCTCGGCGGACAGAAAGGCTGGTTCGGAAGTAACCTTCTGATCCCCGATATTCTTGCGGATGTTATCTTTATCATCGCATCACTGACCGATCTTTTGGACGGAAAGCTTGCAAGAAGGCTCGGTCTCGTCACCAATTTCGGTAAATTCATGGATCCCCTTGCGGACAAACTTCTGGTGTGCACCGCACTTATCGCACTCCTTGCAATGAACAGGATTCCCGCCTGGATCGTAATGATCATCATCGCAAGAGAGTTCATCATCAGCGGATTCAGACTTGTTGCCGCCGAAGCCGGCAAAGTCATTGCTGCAAGCTGGTGGGGAAAAATCAAGACTACTTTCCAGATGATAATGGTTATCATCATGATAGTCGAGCCCAGCCTCGTGCTTCTCGGGCTCCCCGTTATCGTCGTTGATATCGTAATGTACACGGCACTTGCTCTTACCGTTATTTCTCTTGTGGATTATCTGTTCAAAAACAGAGGTGTGCTTAAATGAATGCAGAGATCATTTGCGTAGGAACCGAGCTCTTACTCGGAAATATAGTAAATACCAATGCCGCATTTATCGCCGAGCGTATTTCCCGTCTCGGGATCGGCTGCTACAATCAGTGCGTCGTAGGCGACAATATGGACAGGGTTCTTGCGCAGCTTAAGGAGAGCTCCTCCAGAAGTGAGATCATTATTTTGTCCGGCGGCCTCGGACCTACGGAAGACGACATGACCAAGGAAGCGGTTGCGGAGTTCAACAAGCTTCCCCTTATTGAGGATGCCGTATGCCGCAAGTCCATCACGGATTATTTTGCAAAAAGAGGCATTGAGCCCACCGAGAATAACTGGAAGCAGGCGCTTGTTCCCAAGGGAGCCATTCCCGTTCCCAATGCTAACGGAACAGCACCCGGAATCATTCTCGAGACGAAAAAGAATACATACATTCTGCTTCCCGGACCTCCCATTGAGCTGGAAGCAATGTTTGATGATGAAATAATGCCCTATCTTGCGTCAAAGCAGGACAGCGTTCTCTATTCACGCACGGTGAAAATCGTAGGAATCGGTGAGAGCAAAGCGGAGACCATGATCAAGGATCTTATCGATGCCCAGACGAATCCCACCATCGCAACCTACGCAAAGACCGCTGAGGTCCACATCAGGGTTACCGCTTCCGCTTCGGACGACAAGGAAGCCAAGAAGCTTGTTAAGCCCGTTGTAAAAGAGATCAAAGCACGTTTCGGTGAGCATGTTTATGCGGCAGAGGACGGCGTGAGCCTTGAAAAGGCTATCATCGATCTGCTGGAATCAAACAAGATGACTCTGTCCACCGTTGAATCATGTACCGGCGGACTTATCGCTTCAAGCATCGTGAGTGTAAGCGGTGCTTCGGAAGTATTTAAATGCGGACTTGTAACTTATTCGAACAAGTCGAAAAGAAAACTTGCCGGTGTCAAAAAAGGCACTCTCGATAAGTACGGCGCCGTTTCCGCGCAGGTTGCTACCGAGATGGCAAAGGGCGGTGCCGCCGCCACCAAGTCCGATGTATGCATATCCGTTACGGGTATCGCAGGTCCCGACGGAGGAACCGAAGAAAAGCCCGTCGGTCTTGTTTTCATTGCCTGCTGTGTTGACGGCAAGGTCAAGGTTAAGGAATTTCATTTCTCGGGAAACAGAAACAAGATCAGAAATCTTTCGGCTACAAATGCGCTTATTCTTGCGAGAGAGTGCATTTTGGAGTATATAAGCAAAGTTCATTTCGGATGATCTATCCGGATTATTAAGGTGCGGTATTGAGCTGATCTGCAGCAAAACCAGGATCTCCGCCGCGTATTTTTACGTCCAATTTTTCGGACATTATTCCTGTTATCATAATAATGGTTGACAAAGGTGAACGGATGTTCTATTATCATTACGAACATTCGTTCCCGGTACGTTTATTACGTGGAAAGGACATTTATGGAAAACAATAACGTAGGCACTGAAAAGAAAAAGGCACTTGAAGCGGCTCTCGGTCAGATTGAAAAACAGTACGGTAAAGGAGCGGTCATGAGACTGGGTGATCCCGATGCCCAGATGAAGGTAGAGACCATTCCCACCGGTTCCATTTCACTTGATCTTGCTCTCGGACAGGGCGGTATTCCCAAGGGAAGGATCATCGAAATCTACGGTCCCGAATCCAGCGGTAAGACCACCGTTACCCTTCATATGATAGCAGAGGTTCAGAAGCGCGGCGGTATCGCAGGTTTCATTGATGCGGAGCATGCACTTGATCCTGTTTATGCCAAGAACATCGGTGTCGATATAGATAACCTTTATATTTCACAGCCCGACAGCGGAGAACAGGCTCTCGAGATTGCAGAGACCATGGTGCGTTCCGGCGCCATCGACATAGTGGTTGTAGACTCCGTAGCAGCTCTTGTTCCCAAGGCTGAGATCGAAGGAGATATGGGTGATGCACACATGGGTCTTCAGGCAAGACTTATGAGCCAGGCTCTTCGTAAGCTCACCGCAGTTATCAGCAAATCCAACTGTGTTGTTATCTTTATCAACCAGCTCCGTGAAAAGCTTGGTGTTATGTTCGGAAATCCCGAGACCACTACGGGAGGCCGTGCTCTTAAGTTCTATTCATCCGTAAGACTTGATGTAAGACGTATCGAGTCCATCAAGCAGGGCGGAGAGGTTATCGGTAACAGAACCAGAGTAAAGATAGTTAAGAATAAGGTCGCTCCTCCTTTCAAGGAAGCAGAGTTTGACATCATGTTCGGAAAGGGAATCTCCATGATCGGAGACATTCTCGATGTTGCAACCAATGCGGACATCATTGTTAAATCCGGTGCATGGTTTGCATATAAGGGCGAGAAGATCGGACAGGGAAGAGAAAATGCCAAGCAGTATCTTGAGGACAACCCGGCTGTTCTTGCAGAGGTAGATAAGGCTGTAAGAGAGTACTACGGACTTGATTCCGAACAGAAACCTGCAGCTAAGGATGCTGAAGAAGCACCTGCCAAAAAGTCATCCAAGGCATAAGGACCATGCTTGTAAAGCAATTGACAAAATGCGGCAAATCCAGAAGTCTGGTGAAACTTGAGTCAGGGTTATCCTTCCCTCTCTATTCATCAGAGGTCGAGAAATACGATGCATGGGAGGGCAGAGATCTCTCCGATGAGTCATTATCCGAGATAATGACTCGGATCCTTCCCTCCAGGTGTATAAAAAGAGCTATGAATCTTCTGCAGAAGAAATCTTTTGCAGAGGGTGAGCTCGTACGAAAACTGTCGGACGGAGGATACCCGGACGAGGTGGTGGACAAGGCCATAGAATATGTCAGATCTTTCGGATACATAGATGATGTAAGATATGCTTCGGACTACATCAGATACCATTCATCCCAGGGGCGCGGTAAGAACCGGATAAGACTGGATCTTAGGGCTAAGGGAATATCCGATGAGTCTTTCGAAAAAGCATGGGATGAGAATTCCGAACTCGGGATAATTCCCGGTGCAGAAGAAGAGATCAATAAGCTTCTTGAGAAGAAACATTTTGACCCGGATATGGAAAGGCCCGACAAGGATAAGATCGCCGCATTTATCATGAGAAGAGGCTTTTCTCCTGAGGATATTTTCAGGGCGATGAAGTATTATAAAGATGCCGGTATTTAAATCTTCAAGCCGTTACCTTAAGTGGTGACGGCTTGTTTTTTGATACATGCTTTTATGTTATAATTTCATGACGTGGGGATGAAAAAGTATCAGGAGATATACATGAAACAAGGTGCTGTATATATATGTCATACCTATTATCACGTGTTCGTTTCTTTTCTGAAAGAGTATAAAAGAAGCGGCGGTGACGGTACTGCGGATATTTTCCTCAGTACGATGTCCAATGATTTCGAGACAATGGCAGATCGTATAAGGGAAAGCGGTGTTTTCCGAAATGTGTATTCTTTTGATGAGAAGAGGGATATCAATTTTCCCGATGTGATGAAATGGAAAAAGGACAAAGGCAATATTGTGTCCAATATGTTTTCCAGGATCATATATACTAGAAAGCTTGCAAAGAAGCAGGAGCCTTATATTCCCACGGATCTTAAGCAGTATAAGGATATTTATGTATTCTGCGATATCGATCCCATAGGATATTATCTCAACATGAATCACATTTACTATCATGCGGTCGAGGACGGACTCGATACCTTAAGACCCTGTGTTTATGCAAGGTCCGATAATAAGGGCGCATGGAAGTTTAAGAAATTCATGAGTAAGAAGCTGAATCTTATCTTTATCCGTGACGGTTACGGCAAATACTGCCTTGATATGGAGGTCAATAATCTGAGCTATATCAAGGACGAACCTGATGTTTATATAGAGGAGCCCAGAAATGCTCTTATGGAGGCTCTTACCGATGAACAAAAAGAAACCATACTTAAAGTGTTCGTCAAGAATTATGACGGCATTCTGGACATTGCACGCAGCATGGAGGGCGGAAATAATATTCTGGTGCTTACCGAGCCGCTTCTGCAGACTCTCGAAGAAAGAGAAAAGCTCTTCAGGGATATCATCGAGACCTATTCAAAGGAGGGCAAGGTGTTTTTAAAACCCCATCCCAGGGATGCGCTCGATTATCCTACGGTCTTTGCCGATGTTCCCCAGTTTGACAGATCCGTTCCCATGGAAATAATCAATTTCCTGAAAGAGATCAGATTTAAAAAGGTCATATCCATTTATACCCAGCTCGGTTCGATTAATTTCGCCGACGAAAAGGTATTTCTCGGAAATGATTTTATGGATAAATATGAAGACCCTTCAGTACATATCAGAATGAAGGATGCCAATAAGTGATGAAATTGTCTGTTATTGTCCCTGTTTATAACATGGCAGGGGACGGAAAATTAAATTTTTGTCTCGATTCTCTTTTGAATCAGAATTTTGATGAAGAATATGAGATCATAGTCGTTGATGACGCATCGACGGACGATTCACTGTCCGTTTGCCGCGAGTATGAGAAGAAGTATCCCGGTAAGGTCCGTGTCATTGCACTTCCCGAAAACCGTCATCAGGGCGGAGCCAGAAATGCCGGAATAAAAGAAGCAAAGGGAGAGTGGATCAGTTTTATCGATTCCGATGACTGGGTTTCCACGAATTATTACGCCAAGCTCCTAAAAAGAGCCGAGGAAACGGGAGCGGATATTGTGGGCTGCTGTTATTCCATGGTTGATTCCCATACATTCAAGGTCGGAAAGGTTGTGCCTTTGGGGCTTGATTGCGGTACGGGAGAGTTTACGGACGACAGAAGACGCGATTATCTCAATCACATGTCCAGCATGGTAACGAAGATATATAAGGCTTCGCTTATCAGGGACAACGATCTTTCTTTTCCCGAAGGGATATTCTACGAGGATAATGCCGCAGGACCGATCTGGGCGATGTATTACAAGAGATTCGAGTATGTGGACGAGCCTCTTTATTACTATTACCAGCATGATTCTTCAACGGTCCATACCATAACGGAGGTCCGTGTCCACGACAGGATGGAAGCTGCGGAGTTTATGCTCTCGGAGATCAAAAAGAGAGGCTTTCTCGACAAATACCACGATGAGATAGAGAATATTTTCACCACCGTATATTTTACCAATACGGTCTTTTCCTATATGCGTATGCCCAGCGGAAAAAAGTACTCCGTTATCCGCCATATCAAGAAGAGAATGAAGCAGGAATTCCCTGATTTCAGAAAGAATAAATTCTATGGACGCTTCATGGATGAGGAACAGAAAAAATATGTCGATATCCTGATGCGAAACTCTTTATCTTTCTATATACGCTACGACCTTCTGTGGACGTACCGTAACATGAGAAAAGCTTAAGTTTACATTAAGGTTTACTTAACTTTTTCTTGACATAGTTGTCAGAAAACTCTAATATAAATCTGTTGTACTATGACAATTTTATAAGGAGGTGCTCCTGCATGATGCCTACTGGTGTATGGATCGGGATCATCGTGGCCGCTATAGTCATTACCGCACTCATTACGGCAGCCGTTACTTCTTCCAAGATGAAGAACAAAGCTGACGGAGTTATGGGAAATGCCGAGAAGAGAGCCCGCGAGATCATCGATGAAGCTCTTAAGAAGGCTGAATCAGAGAAGCGTGAAGCATCTATTAAAGCTCAGGAAGACGCATTACGCGTCAAGAACGACGTTGACCGTGAGGTCAAGGAACGCAGAGCCGAGGTAAGCAAGTCGGAACGCAGAATTCAGCAGAAGGAAGAGTCAGTCGATAAGAAACTCGAGAATATCGAGAGGCGAGAGACGTCACTTTCGGCGAGGGAGGACAATCTGAAAGCAAAAGAAGCTCAGATATCCAAGCTCAATGAAGAGAGACTGCAGGAACTGGAAAGGATTTCCGGATTAACCTCTGAACAAGCAAAAGAACACTTATTAAGTATTGTTGAAGAAGACCTGAAACACGAAGAAGCCCTGATGATCAAGGAATCTGAGAACAGGGCAAAGGAAGAGGCTGACAAGAAGGCGAGGGAGATCGTCGTCACAGCCATTCAGAGATGTGCAGCGGACCACGTCGCTGAAAGTACTATTTCCGTAGTACAGCTTCCCAGCGAAGACATGAAGGGAAGGATCATAGGACGTGAGGGAAGAAATATCAGAACTCTCGAAACTATGACCGGAGTCGAGCTTATTGTCGACGATACCCCCGATGCAGTCGTACTTTCCGCTTTTGATCCTGTAAGAAGAGAAGTTGCAAGGATTGCTCTTGAGAAGCTTATAGTGGACGGTCGTATCCATCCTGCCAAGATTGAGGAGATGATACAGAAAGCCCGCAAAGAAGTCGATCAGACCATTAAAGAAGAAGGTGAAGCAGCCGTACTCGAAGTCGGAGTTCACGGACTTCATCCCGAACTGGTCAAGCTTCTGGGCCGTATGAGATATCGTACCAGCTATGGTCAGAACGTTCTGAAGCATTCAATCGAAGTCGCACAGCTTTCGGGCCTTATGGCTGCAGAGCTCGGACTTGATGTCAAGACAGCTAAGCGCGCAGGACTTTTGCATGATATCGGTAAAGCCATCGATCATGAGATGGAAGGTTCCCATGTACAGCTCGGTACCGATCTGTGCCGCAAGTACAAGGAGAATCCCACTGTTATCAATGCGGTTGAAGCTCACCATGGCGATGTCGAGCCTCAGACACTTATCGCAGTTATCGTACAGGCAGCTGATGCCATTTCGGCAGCACGCCCCGGTGCAAGACGCGAGACACTCGACATTTATACGAATCGCTTAAAGCAGCTTGAAGAAATCTCCAACAGTTATAAGGGTGTTGAAAAATCTTTTGCTATTCAGGCAGGCCGAGAAGTCAGAGTCATGGTCGTACCCGATCAGATTTCGGATGCGGACATGGTAATACTCGCAAGAGATATTTCCAAACAGATCGAGGACGAGATGAAATATCCCGGACAGATCAAGGTCAATATCATTCGCGAGAAGAGGGTTGTGGATTACGCGAAATAACCCCTCGCCGGTTCCCGAATTTATCATTAACGGACAAAATAGAAAGACAGTTGCCATTTGGTAGCTGTCTTTTGTCATTTATAATCCTCTTTACAAAACCGGAGTGATTTAGTATTATATCCCGAGTGTGGATTATTGTATACAGATATGCAATCTTGAGTTTTTGACTTTGAATGGAGGATGCAATGGCTAAGCTTTATGCCGAAATGACTAAAGAAGAGCTTGAACAGCTCTATGCACAGCTCGATCAGGAATATAAGGATGCCAAGGGAAAGGGTTTGTCCCTCAACATGGCAAGAGGAAAGCCTTCACCCGCTCAGCTCGATATGGGAATGGATTTTCTTGATGTTCTTACTTCCGAAAGCGATATGCATGCCAGCGATGATACCGACGTAAGAAACTACGGTGTTATGGATGGGCTTCCCGAGGCAAAGCATCTTATGGCCGACATCATGGAGACCCTTTCTTCAAACGTTATCGTATGCGGAAATGCATCCCTCAATATAATGTATGACACTTTTTCAAGAGCCTTTACTCACGGCCTTCTCGGAAATACACCCTGGAGTAAACTTGATAAAGTTAAGTTCCTCTGCCCCGTTCCCGGATATGACAGACATTTCGCCATCTGCGAGCACTTCGGCGTTGAGATGATCACCGTTCCCATGTCACCCACGGGTCCCGACATGGACATGGTAGAAAAGCTTGTAGCAGAGGATGAGTCGATCAAGGGTATCTGGTGCGTTCCCAAGTATTCGAATCCTCAGGGATATACCTATTCGGGGGAAACCGTAAGAAGATTTGCTGCACTTAAGCCCGCAGCCAAGGACTTCAGAATCTTCTGGGACAATGCATATGCCATTCATCACCTCTATGAGGAGGAGAGCCGTCAGGACAGAATTCCCGATATTATCTCCGAGTGTAAGAATGCGGGAAATCCCGATATGGTATTTGAATTCTGCTCCACTTCGAAGGTTACATTTGCGGGTGCCGGAATCTCGGCCATCGCTTCATCACAGGCTAACCTTGATGACATGAGAAAGTCCATGACCGTTCAGACTATCGGTTATGACAAAATAAACCAGCTCAGACATTGCAGATACTTCAAGGATATTAACGGCATCAAAGAGCACATGAAGAAACATGCTGCATTCCTTCGTCCCAAGTTCGAAGCCTGTGAAAGAGTCCTCGAGAAGGAATTAAGCTCTGCAGGCATCGCACAGTGGACTACTCCCAACGGCGGATATTTCATTTCTCTTGATGTTATGGAAGGATGTGCAAAGAGAGTTGTGGCACTTTGCAAGGATGCGGGAGTTACTCTTACCGGTGCGGGTGCAACATTCCCTTACAAGAAGGATCCCAAGGATTCCAATATAAGGATTGCTCCTTCTTACCCCACTCCCGATGAGATGTCACAGGCTACGGATCTCTTGGTACTCTGCGTAAAGCTCGCAGCAGTCGAGAAGCTTTTAAACAAGTAATATATGGTGACAGTGGGGACGCTTCTGTTTTGTCATCGAAATCTGATGACAAAACAGAAGCGTCCCCGACTGTCACCCCCGTGGCACAATTTTATGAGGATGCGAAAAATGGATGAAGTAAAGCGTATAGACAGGACTCTTATTACCAAGGGAAAAGTCATCGATTATTATCAGGATACAATGCAGATGCCGGACGGAAGCTGTGTTAAATGGGATCTTATAGACCATGTGGGTGCAGCTGCGGTTGTTGCGGTGCGTGAGGATGGAAAACTTCTCATGGTAAAGCAGTTCAGAAACCCTTTGGACAGACAGACCATCGAGATTCCCGCGGGTAAGCTTGATTCAAGAGACGAAGATCCGAAGCTTGCCGCAGAGCGTGAGCTTGCGGAAGAGACCGGATATGTATGTGAGAACATCGAATATCTCACAACCATCTATACTACCGTGGCTTTCTGCAATGAAAAGATAGGCCTTTATCTTGCAAGGGGCCTCAAAGACAGACATCCTCAGCATCTTGATGACGATGAGTATATAGATCTTGAAGCTGTTTCACTGGAAGATGCACTTAAGATGATCTACGAAGGAAAGATCCAGGATGCAAAAACCGTAATCGGAATTTTGATGTACGCTTCAAAATATCACTCATAATTTTTTAATTTTTTTCTTCGGCCTTGTGGTTCGCCTAAGACTCGGAGAAGCATTTCAACAACATATTGTGGCATAGAAAAAACGTAGAAAATACGCCGTTTTTTCTATGCTATTTTTTTCTTGTAATAAGTTTTTTTCTTTTCTATAATGCGATTTGTCGCGTTAGTAGGAGAGCGGCAAATATGGCACGGAAGCCGGTTAGGAATTTTTTTTGATGGGGCGATATCTTGATCTTTTTACCAGGTATCTCGGAGAAGAAAAGAAGATGTCCGAGAATACCATTCAGTCGTACAGAAGGGATCTCAGCAGACTCGAGAGTTTTTGCAGCGATCTCGCTATAGACGATCTTACAGAAGTTACCAGACACAATCTTGTGAGTTATATAGATTATCTTGAAGCAGGAGATTTTAAGACTTCCACGATATCAAGAAACGTGGCGTCCATCCATGCTTTCTATTCGTATCTTTATACTTGTCATGAGGTTGAAGAAGACGTTTCAAGGGGACTTGCGGGTCCCAAGGTTGAGCGTACCAATCCCGATATCCTTACGGAGAATGAGGTTATCAGGCTTCTTGATGCTCCTTCGGGAGAGGATTCAAAATGCCTCAGAGACAAGGCTATGCTCGAAGTTATGTATGCTACGGGAATCAAAGTTTCCGAGCTTATAAAGCTTAAGGTTTCCGATGTGGATCTTAAGACGGATATGCTTACCGTAAACGGAAGAAGCATACCCCTCGGAAGACATGCCAGAAGTGCGATGATCGCATATCTTGAAAGCGGCAGGTCTTCACTTATCGGAGACCGCGAAAGCGATGTTCTTTTCCCTAATTACCAGGGTGAAGAGATGTCCAGACAGGGTTTTTGGAAGATCCTTAAATCTTATGTAAAAGAAGCCGGGATCGAGAAGGACGTTACGCCTTGCCTCCTCCGACACAGCTTTGCGGCACACCTTCTCGAACACGGTGCGGACATCAAGAGTGTTTCGATAATGCTCGGACACTCCGATATCTCTACAACCCAGGTATATGCGAGAATGGCACAAAACTCGCTTAGGAAAACATATGCCGGGGCTCATCCCAGAAGCTGAAAGGCGAATTGATGAGTATAACAGTGGGGACGTTTCATTTTTGTCATCGTCTGATGGCTGAAATGAAACGTCCCCACTGTCACCTAACCCGCAATAACAGCGGTTATTGTTTGCTTTAACACGGTGAATATAATATAATGTTTCCTTGGACGCGCCCTATAAAAATGCGTCTTAATCGTACGAAAAGGAAACAATTTTTATGTCTTTTGAATTCATCAAAAAATTACCTACTCCCGACGAGATCAGAGCGGAGTATCCCGTTCCCGAAAAGGTCAGGGAGATCAAAAAACAGCGTGATGCGGAGATCAAAGATGTATTTACCGGAAAGTCCGATAAATGCATTCTTATCATCGGTCCCTGCAGCGCCGATAACGAAGAAGCTGTCTGCGATTATGTCAGAAGACTTGCAAGAGTCAACGAACAGGTTAAGGACAAGCTGATCCTTGTTCCCAGAATTTACACCAACAAGCCCCGTACCACCGGTTCGGGCTATAAGGGAATAGTTCATCAGCCCGATCCCGAAAAGGGCGTTGATTTCGTGGCAGGACTTATTGCCGTAAGACATATGCACATCAGAGCGGTAGAGGAGACAGGACTTACTCCCGCCGATGAGATGCTCTATCCCGAAAACTGGAGATATGTTTCCGATATTCTTTCGTACGTGGCAGTCGGTGCACGTTCCGTAGAGGATCAGCAGCACAGACTTACCGTATCCGGTTTTGATGTACCTGCGGGCATGAAGAATCCCACCAGCGGCGACCTTGCCGTTATGATGAATTCCATTTACGCGGCTCAGCACGGTCACTCCTTCATCTACAGAGGATGGGAAGTAAAGACCAGCGGTAACGAGCAGGCTCATGCGGTACTCAGGGGTGCCACCAATAAGCATGGCAACAATACCCCCAATTACCACTACGAAGATCTCGTAAGAGTTCTCGATATGTACAACAAGATGGATCTTAAGAATCCTGCTGTCATCATCGATTCGAACCATTCGAATTCCGATAAGCAGTTCAAGCAGCAGATCAGGATCGTCAAGGAAGTACTTCACAACAGAAATCTTAATCCCGACATCAAGAAGATGGTTAAGGGATTTATGATAGAAAGCTACATAGAAGAAGGAAATCAGAAGATCGGAGAGGGAATCTACGGTAAGTCGATTACGGATCCCTGTCTCGGATGGGCTGATTCCGAAAAGCTGATCTACGATATAGCAGATCTGGTTTAAGACCGTGATGATTCACCTTGAAGGCGGATCCGATCCGGTCTTCGAGGTGTCTTTATGAATCATCATTACGATAAAATAATACGATTGCTTTTGCCGGCAGCGTTTTTGCTTCCGATTGCAGTTTGCATCATACTGGCTACCCGTATTTCACTTCTTGAAAACAGGATTGCGGGAAGAGAAGCGGTAGAGGCTCTCGGATCCCGTGAATCCAGACTCGTCCAGTTATCCTGGTATGATGAAAACGTATATCCCGCATTGGAAGCGGGCGAAGTTCCTTCTTTTGCTGAGGGATACGAGGGAGCGGATCTTGCGGAATATATTCCTCAGGACGACGGTGCACCCCGCGATAACGTAATCGCATCCGCAGAAGGCCTGACATATGCAGCCGATACTGAGTCCGACGGAATTCACAGAGTTTATCTTACTTTTGATGACGGTCCCAGTATTTACACGGATGACATACTCGACATCCTTGCAGAGTACAATGTTAAGGCAACGTTCTTCGTGGTCGGAAGAGAAAACACCGCATCGTATGCCAGATATCTTCGCATAGTCGAAGAAGGACATACTCTCGGAATGCATTCATACTCACATGTCTACAATGAAATTTATGCATCGCCCGAAAGTTTTGCACAGGACACTCAGAGAATCAGATCACTTCTTGAAGATGTAACAGGACAGACTCCCGTTTTTTACCGTTTCCCCGGGGGAAGTTCGAATGACGTGAGCAGCACCGATATGCGTGAGCTTGCGGATTATCTTGAATCACAGGGTATTATTTATTTTGACTGGAACGTATCCAGCGGAGATGCGGGAAGAGTACCTCTCACATCGGATCAGATTGTCAGAAATGCGTTAAGCGGTATCGAGACGAGAGATACGACGGTCATATTATTCCATGACACCGCTGCAAAGAGAGCTACGGTATATGCACTGCCTCAGATCATCGAAGCATTGCAGGCCATGGACAACGTAGAAATACTTCCGATAACTTATGACACAGCTGTCGTTCATCATGATATCGGAATGTAAATAATGGAGGTAACAGATGGGTTTTTTCGGTGAACTGAAACAGGATCTGTCACAGGTGGCAGGTGCTGAGAAGAAAAAAGAAGAAGCGCAGCTCAAAGCTGATGACATCCTCGCCGAAGCCGAAGTAGCCGGAATGGATGAAGCTGCAGCCGCAGCCGAAACCGCAGAGGATTTTTCGGAAGACAATGACGATGTCGCTTCACTGCTCAAAGACCTTGTGTCCGATCTCGGAGGAGAAGATCTTCATGAAGAAGAAGTAAGTGAATCCGCCGAGCAGACGGATATAGGTGATGACCTTGATTCTATCCTTGCAGGTCTTACCGAGCCTCTCCCCGAAGTTGAAGAATTAGCCGAGGAAGAGGCCGTTTCCGAAGAAGAGGCTGATGAAGTACCTGAAGAAGAGCCCGAATTCGAGGAAGAAGAGACCGTTCCCGAGGATGATATTATTTCCGATGTTCTTGCCGAGGTGACCGAGGAGGCTCCCGCAGAAGAGGAAAAGGATCCTCTCGAAGAGATCTCCGAAGATTATACCTCCGCACTCGATCTTGCTTTTGCTGCTCTCAGCAGTAAAGAAGAGCCGGCGGAAGAACCCGTTGAAGAGACGGAGGCACCGGAAGAAGCAGCTGACGATGAGGCTGCATACGAAGAACTTAAAGAAGACTTATCAAATTCTACTTATAAAGGAGCAGATGAAATGGAGACAGGTAATTTTTCAGAAGAGACTTCCGTAATCACGGGAGGAATGATCGTAAACGGTGATATCGAGTCCGAAGGTTCCCTTGATCTTGTAGGTAAGGTAAACGGAGACGTTATCGTAAAGGGCAAGCTCAATGTAACCGGACATATCGTAGGTAATTCCGAAGCTAAGGAAGTATATGCCGAGAATGCTAAGATCACCGGTAATGTCACCAGTGAAAGCTCCGTAAAGATCGGTGCGGGAACCGTTATCGTAGGTAACATCTCCGCATTCAGCGCAGCCATCGCAGGCGCTGTAAAGGGAGACATCGATGTACACGGCCCCGTTATCCTCGATTCAACCGCAATCGTTATGGGTAATATCCGTTCCAAGTCAGTTCAGATCAACAACGGTGCTGCTCTCGAAGGTGTATGCTCACAGGCATATGCGGAAGTCAGCCCTACCGCATTCTTTGATGATTACAAGCCTGAAACCAGACCCGAGAAGAAGACCAAGAAGAAGGAAGAGAACTGATCCTATTAACGGTTTTTACGGGAGAGATTTATGCGCATACTTTTAAAACTCAGTGGTGAAGCACTTGCGGGACCTGCAGGAAAAGGCTTTGACGAGCCTACCGTAAGAAAGGTAGCCGAGCAGATCAAGGAAATCGTAAACCGCGGAACACAGGTCGGCGTAGTGATCGGCGGCGGAAATTTCTGGAGGGGAAGAAGCTCCGAGAACATCGACCGTACCAAGGCAGATCAGATAGGAATGCTTGCAACGGTCATGAATGCTCTGTATGTATCGGAGATCTGCAGATCTGTCGGTCTTAAGACCGACATCCTTACTCCTTTTACCATCGGTGCATTTACCGATCTTTTTTCCAAGGATAAGGCTAATGCGGCATTTGCGGACGGACATGTGGTTTTCTTTGCCGGAGGCACCGGTCATCCCTATTTCTCCACCGATACAGGCGTAGTATTAAGAGCAGTTGAGGTTGAGGCCGATCAGATCCTTCTTGCAAAATCAATCGACGGAGTTTATGATTCCGATCCTGCAAAGAACCCTGATGCAAAGCGCTTCGATGAAATCTCCATCGATGATGTCATTGCCAAGAATCTTCAGGTGGTTGATATGACCGCATCGATTCTTGCAAGGGATAACAAAATGCCCATGGCGGTATTTTTACTGAATGAAGAAAACAGCATCGTAAATACTCTTTACGGTAAATTAAACGGTACCAGAGTAACGGTATAGAGCGGAGGTTTTTATGGACGCCAGATTACAGTCATACGAAGATAAGATGAAGAAGACCCTTGATTTCCTCGCTGAGGAATATGCTGCGGTTCGTGCGGGAAGAGCAAACCCTCACGTTCTCGACAAGATCAAGGTTGATTATTACGGAACTCCCACTCCCATTCAGCAGGTTGGTAATGTATCCGTTCCCGAGGCACGTATCATCCAGATCGCACCCTGGGATAAGTCAATGCTGAAGGCTATCGAAAAGGCTATTCTTACTTCCGATATCGGAATCAATCCTCAGAACGACGGAAGCATCATCAGACTTCAGTTCCCTGAGCTTACCGAGGAAAGACGTAAGGATCTTGTAAAGGATATCAAGAAGAAGGCTGAAGAGAGCAAGGTTGCACTCAGAAATATCCGCAGAGACGGAAATGAAGAGTTCAAGAAGCTCGGCAAGGGCGAAGTATCCGAGGACGAAGCTGCAGATCTTGCTGATTCACTTCAGAAACTTACCGATGATTACATTGCCAAGATCGACAAGGCTCTTGATGAGAAGACCAAGGAGCTTATGACCGTATAATGAGTAATGTTCCCGAGCATCTTGCGATAATACTCGACGGTAACGGAAGATGGGCCAGAAAAAAAGGCCTTCCGAGAAATGCCGGTCATGTAAAAGGAGCACATGTCGTAGAGGACATGTGTGAGATTGTGTGGAATAAAGGCATCAAGGTTTTTACCGTATATGCTTTTTCCACCGAAAACTGGAACAGACCTGCCGATGAAGTTGATGCACTCATGTCACTTCTTCGCGAGTATATGAAAAATTCGATCAAGCGTGCTATGAAGAATAACATGAAGGTAAGGATCATCGGCGATAAATCCGCCCTTGCTCCCGATCTTCGTGAATCTATTGCGGATCTTGAAGAAAAGACCGCAGGTAATACGGGACTTTTGTTCCAGATAGCGCTTAATTACGGCGGACGCGATGAAATCGTGAGAGCCGTAAGAAAACTTTCGTCCGAAAATGATATCGAATTTATGAAGGGTATTACCGAGCAGGATCTTTCGAATGCTCTTGATACCGCGGGCGGACCGGATCCCGATCTTTTGATCCGTACATGCGGAGAGCAGAGAATCTCTAATTTCCTTCTGTGGCAGCTGGCGTACAGCGAGTTTTATTTTGCGGACTGTGCGTGGCCCGATTTTAATGAAGCCGAGCTGGATAAAGCACTTGAAAGCTATGCTTCCAGAACCAGAAAATTCGGTGGTCTTGTTAAGGACGAAAAGTAAAGGCAGGATATCTTAATGTTCGTAAAAAGACTTTTAAGCGGGATTGTGTTAATAGCCGTCATGGGCACGTGTTTTGCCTTTGGCGGATATTTACTGTCTGCACTTCTTATGATCATATCGATCATCGGATATTTTGAACTTGTTAAGGCACTTTGTTCCGAAACCGAAAAGAGAAACATCAACGGCCCGGATCTTATCGCTGTCGTTTCGATAGTTCTTTATTACATGGCGGTAAACTTCACTTCCGATGCGACTTATCTTATCATCGGTATCGGATCGTTCATGGTAGTTGAGCTGGTATGGTTCGTGGTAAAGTTCCCGGTTTATTCCAGCGACAGGATAGTAAGAACTGTTTTTTCGGTTATCTATTGCCCTGTAATGCTAAGTTTCATATACATGATCCGTGAGCTTGAAGGCAGGGAATTCCTTGTTTGGATGGTTCTTATATCTTCATGGGGATGCGACACGCTTGCATATTGTGCCGGAAGTCTTTTCGGAAAGCATCATCCCTTCAAAGAACTGTCTCCGAAAAAATCAACCGAAGGCTGCATCGGCGGAATCATCGGAAGTGCTGCTCTCGGACTGATCTTCGGACTTTTGTATGTAAAGAGATTTATGCCCGTTCAGTATGTTGAGTGGAAGATAGCACTCATCTGCGGTGTAGGGGCACTTATGGGAATGGTCGGAGACCTGGCGGCATCCGGCATCAAGAGAAATAATAATATCAAGGATTTCGGATATCTGATTCCCGGACACGGCGGTGTCATGGACAGATTCGATTCGATGATCCTTTGCGGACCTGCGGCTTATATTCTTACATATCTTCTTGTCGCGGCGTCCTAAGCTTTACGGTTTTCCGTAAGGAGTTGCGTCTATGAATATGATCTTTTCACTCATATGGTTTATCATTATTTTTTCTGTAGTGGTCGTATCTCATGAATTCGGTCATTTTATTGTTGCCAAAGCAAACGGCATCAGAGTCAAAGAATTCATGGTGGGATTCGGCCCCTCTATTTTTAAATTCAAAAAAGGCGATACAACTTATAAGATAAATGTCCTTCCCTTAGGCGGAGCATGCGTCTATGACGGAATGGATGAGATTGAGGATTCGGAAGAGGATAAAGAAGAAGTACAGGGGCAGGTCAAGGACAAATCAAAGTTTCTTAATGCTTCTCCCTGGGCTAAGCTTGCAACACTTCTGGCAGGTCCTCTTTTTAATTTCATTCTGGGATTCATCGTTGCATTTATCATGGTCAACATGATCATCATAAGAGAGCCTGTTGTTACGGATGTGATCGAAGGCGGTGCTGCCGAGGCGGCGGGTCTTCAGGCAGGCGACCGTATTACGGCACTGAACGGAGAAAAGATTTATCTGTATGATGAGATCTCTGTTTTCACCGCATATTATCACGGCGGTGATGTACGTGTATCTTACAGAAGAGGTTCCGAGACAGGTGAAGTGGTTCTGACTCCGCAGTACAGTGAGGAGTACGGAAAATATCTTATCGGTATTACGAACGATACTTATGTTGAAGAGCTTCACGGTCTTGATTCATTCAGGTTCACCTGGTACGAAATGAGATACAATGTGCTGATGGTCTGGAAGGGACTGGGAGCACTTATCACAGGTAACATTAATCGTGAGAATGTTGCGGGACCTGTGGGAATGGTCAATATGGTCGGCGATATCATCGAAGAGACCAGTCCTTACGGATGGCAGACCGTTCTTGTAAACATGCTTAATCTTACCCTTTTGCTTACGGTAAATCTGGGTATCTTTAATCTGCTTCCCGTTCCGGCACTTGACGGCGGAAGAATTCTCTTCGCACTTGTTGAGATCGTCAGGGGAAAGCCGGTGCCGCCCAAGAAGGAAGCATATGTTCATCTTGCAGGAATGGTCCTGCTGCTTATAATCGTTGTAGCCGTATTCTTTAACGATATACACAACATTTTTAACTAGGATAAATATGAAAAGAGTATCTGTATTAGGATCTACGGGATCGATTGGAACTCAGACGTTAGAGGTTGCAAGACAGAATCCCGACAAGATTAAGATAACCGCTCTTGCGGCTGCAAAGAACGTAGATCTGATGGAAAAGCAGATCAGAGAGTTTATGCCCGAGATCGCGGTAATGGATGATGAAAATGCCGCTAAGGATCTTAAGGACAGAATCAAGGATCTGAGCGGTGTTAAGGTTCTGACGGGAATGGAAGGCTCAATGGAAATGGCCGCTGATCCCTGCAGTGATATTATTGTAACCGCCATTGTTGGAATGATCGGAATCAGGCCTACGATAGCTGCGATAGAGTCCGGCAAAGACATTGCTCTTGCAAATAAGGAGACTCTTGTCTGTGCGGGACATATAATTATGCCTCTGGCAAAGGAAAAGGGTATAAAGATCCTTCCCGTTGACAGCGAGCATTCCGCGATTTTTCAGTCGCTTCAGGGTTCTCCTGCCGACCGTATAGAGAAGATTATTCTTACTTGTTCCGGCGGTCCTTTCAGAGGAATGACAAGGGATGAGCTTGCCACCAAGACTCCCGAGGATGCACTTAAGCATCCCAACTGGAACATGGGACGTAAGATCACCATAGACAGTGCCAGCCTTGTCAATAAGGGACTTGAAGTTATGGAAGCTGCATGGCTTTTCGGCGTGGGACATGAAAGAGTATGCGTTACCGTTCATCCCCAGTCGGTACTTCACTCTGCGGTTGAGTTTAAAGACGGTGCAGTGATCGGACAGATGGGTACTCCCGATATGAAGCTTCCCATCAATTACGCTCTCTTTTATCCCGACAGGATGCCCATGAAGTCTGAGAAACTGGATCTGTTTAAGACTGCGGCTCTTACTTTCGAAAAGCCGGATACGGATACTTTCAGGGGACTTGCACTTGCTTATGATGCGGCAAATGCGGGAGGAACAATGCCCACCGTATTTAATGCGGCCAATGAGGAAGCGGTTGCGAGATTCCTTGATCATAAGATCGGATTTTTGGAAATCTACGAAGAAATCGAAAAAGCAATGAATGCACATAAGGTTATCGCAAATCCTACCGTTTCACAGATACTTGATGCCGAGAAAGAAGCAAGGGAGAATGCCTGATTGGAATATTTGGCCGGATTATATAAGACATGCGGACATGTAGTGCTTGAAAAGGCGGCTGTCGGAGATATCTGTGCCGCCATGGCGATATGCGGGGATCTGCCTTTGCCGGATAAGGGTGAAGCTGCAGCAGCCGTAACGGGTGAGCTCAAAGGGAGTCTTGCCCTTTTTTTCTCTAAGGATTTTGTGGGCGGAATTTCAAAATACGGAGCGGATTATCTTCAGGCTGCCGTATTCGGCTTTTCCGTGTCTCCTGCGGGACAGGCCCCGGTTATAGGGCCGGGCTCGGAATTTGGAAGCGGGAGCGCGGGTATTCTTGCTGCCGGTGAAAATGCATATGTATATGCAAGCGAAGGGTCCGGAATGTGCATAGTAAGAACGGCTGAGGTTTTCGGAAAAAAGAAATTCGTCAAATGCGTATCCCAGGAGTTCGGCGGCGAGGACGTGATCGTTTTGTTTTCCGGGACGGTGATACTGGCGTGTCCTGAGAAGTGGGCGGATGAGGTTTTACTGAATGCTTCAAACGAAACAACTGAAGAGTACCTGTCCGTACTTGATGCAGCGGATATTGCGGATGACGATTCATTTGACAGACATATAAGGGAAACAGCGGGAGAAGAATTTGCGGGGTGTATCACAGCACTTGCCGTAAAATGATCGGGTGAAAAGATGCGTGAATTTGATGAAAAGAAGCTTATAGGTTCCGGTTCTTTCGGAAATGTATACAGGGTAAAAAAGGACGGAAAGTTTTCCGCACTCAAGGAAATGAGTGACAAGGCGGCAAGGGACAGGGAAGAGAAGTTTTTGAAACTTGCAGATCACCCTCTTTTTCCGAAATTCGAGGAATCTTTTGACGATGACGGGAAATTTTATATTCTGGAAGAATATATCTGGGGAACTCCGTTTAATGAGGCTTTAAGTCTTAGAAACGGATTCGGTCAGCCCGAAGCGATGAAATTTGCGGTAACGGTGGCGGACGGACTTGCTTTTCTCCAGCAGACAGACGGTAATATTTTGTTCAGGGACCTGAAAGCCGAGAATCTTATCCTACAGCCGGACGGTGAGATCAGGCTTTGTGACCTCGGGACGGCCTGCTTTCTCGAAGAAGCCGACAGATCAAGGGCAGGAACGGCCGGAGACAGTGCTCCCGAGCAAATTGACAATAAGTCAAAACAGGGAATGTACTCCGATGTCTATGCTTTCGGTATGCTTTTTTACCATATGCTGACCGGTAAAAAGGCTTCAGCGGAAGGAGATTATGTGTCCATAAGGACAGCAGATCCTTCATTTTCCGCGTCCCTGGAGCTTCTCATAAGAGAGTGCACCCTTAAGGATGCGGGAGCCAGAATTCCGGATATGTACACGGTCCTGTGCAGGCTTATGGACATAGCTATGCAGACACCTTCGGGATATAAGAAGGCCGAGAAGAATGCGGAAGCCGCTCTTGCCGTTTTTGATAAGGGTACGGGAGTGGTTTATTCAAGAAACGTTCAGTCCTAAATGCTTGATTATTGCGTATTCATCGGGTATACTAAACTTTGTGTGCGCAATGCGAAAAGCGTCCGGCAGGGCGTTTACATTAATAATTTTAGAAAGTGAGATTTTCAAATGAGCGTTAGTGTCGAGAAACTTGAAGGAAGCAAGATCAAGATGACCATTGAGGTCGCAGCGGAGGAGTTCGATAAGGCTATCAAAGCTGCATATAATAAGCAGAAGGGAAGCATCAGCATTCCCGGATTCAGAAAGGGAAAGGCTCCCCAGAACGTAATCGAGAAGATGTACGGCAAAGAGGTATTCTATAATGAGGCTCTTGATGAGCTCATTCCCGATGAGTATGAGAAGGCTTACGATGAGGTAGAAGAGGACATCATGTCCAGCCCCAGCTTTGAAGTTGTTCAGGCTGAAGCAGGCAAGCCCGTAATCTTCACCGCAACCGTAGCAGTAAGACCCGAGGTTGAGCTCGGCGATTACAAGGGAATCGAGATTGCAGCGGTTGATACCGTTGTTACCGACGAGGATGTTGAGAAGAAAATCCAGTCAGAGCTCGATAAGGATGCAAGATTCGAGAAGGTAGAAAGACCTGTTGCAGACGGCGACCGCATCAAGCTTGATTTCGAAGGATTTGTTGACGGCGCAGCATTCGAAGGCGGAAAGGGAGAGAATTATACCCTTACCATCGGATCCGGACAGTTCATCCCCGGTTTCGAAGAGCAGCTCGTAGGCGCTAAGATCGGTGAGGATGTTGAAGTAAATGTATCCTTCCCTGAGGATTATCACGAAGATTCACTTGCAGGAAAGGCATCTGTCTTCAAGTGCAAGGTTAACGAGATCGAAGAGAAGAAGGTTCCCGCTCTTGATGATGACTATGCATCAGACAAGGGATTCGGATCCGTTCAGGATTATAAGGATTCAGTAAAGAGCGATCTTGAAGTAGATAAGCTCAATGATGCAAGAGGCAAGAAGCAGGACGAGGCTATTGCCAAGGTTATCGAGGGTGCCAAGATGGATATTCCTGAGGAAATCTTCGAGACCGAGCAGAAGATGATCATCAGAGATTATCAGCAGAGACTTCAGATGCAGGGACTTTCATGGGATCAGTATGTTAAGTACACCGGACTTACTCTCGACAAGATGATGGAGCAGGTAAGACCTCAGGCTGAAGATCGTATCAAGTCCCGTCTTGTTCTCCAGGCAGTTGCAGAGAAGGAAGGCATTGAAGTAACCGACGAGGATCGTCAGAAGGAATATGAGTCCATGGCTGAAGCTTATCAGCTTGAAGTTGATAAGGTTAGAGAGATGCTCGAAGCTAAGGGACTTAAGGAACTCAACAACGATATCCTCATCAAGAAAGCTATGGAGTTTGTTACCGACAACGCTAAGGAGGTATAAATGTCAAGCTTAGTACCTTACGTCATAGAGCAGACCTCAAAGGGTGAGCGCTCTTATGATATTTATTCAAGACTTTTAAAAGACAGAATTATTTTCCTTGGAGATGAAGTTAATGATGATACCGCAAGTATCGTTGTAGCACAGCTTCTTTTCCTTGAAGCAGAGGATCCCGAGAAGGATATTCATCTGTATATCAACAGCCCCGGCGGATCAGTTACCGCAGGTATGGCTATTTACGATACCATGCACTACATCAAGTGCGACGTATCAACCGTATGCATCGGTATGGCAGCCAGCATGGGAGCATTCCTCCTTGCAGGCGGACAAAAAGGAAAGAGATACATTCTTCCCAATGCCGAAGTTATGATCCACCAGCCTCTCGGCGGAGCAAAGGGTCAGGCTTCCGATATCGAGATCGCAGCCAAGAATATCATCCGTACCAAGGAAAAGCTCAATAAGATCCTTGCCGAGAACACCGGAAAGTCCTACGAGCAGATGTGCAAGGACACCGATCGTGATAACTGGATGAGTGCAAAAGAGGCTGTAGAATACGGCCTTGTAGATTCTGTCATCGAAAACCATGACACCGGAGATAAGAAATAATGGCATCCAAAAAAGACAATGATGGAGAAATCAGATGCTCTTTTTGCGGAAAGCTTAAGAAAGACGCAAAGAAGCTGGTTGCGGGCCCTCCCGGAATATATATCTGTGATGAATGTATAAGCATCTGCTCGGATATCATCGAAGATGATTTCGACGATACCGAATATTCCACACCCGGAAACAGCGAAGAGATAAGGCTCCTTAAGCCACGCCAGATCAAAGAGTTTCTTGATGAATACGTAATAGGTCAGGAAGACGCCAAGAAGGCTCTCGCCGTTGCGGTTTACAATCATTATAAGCGCGTTACCAATCCTCCCAAGGAAGGCGACGTGGAGCTTCAGAAGAGTAACATTCTGCTCCTCGGACCTACCGGAAGCGGAAAGACATATCTTGCGCAGACTCTTGCCAAGATAATAAACGTGCCTTTTGCCATTGCTGATGCGACCACACTTACCGAGGCGGGATATGTGGGAGAAGATGTTGAGAACATTCTCCTTAAGCTTATCCAGGCAGCGGATTATGATGTGAACAGAGCATCGCACGGTATCGTATATATCGATGAGATCGATAAGATTACCAAGAAGTCCGAGAATGTTTCAATCACCAGAGATGTATCCGGTGAAGGCGTTCAGCAGGCACTTCTTAAGATAGTTGAAGGAACCGTTGCTTCCGTACCTCCTCAGGGCGGAAGAAAACATCCTCATCAGGAACTTATTCAGATCGACACTACCAATATTCTCTTTATCTGCGGCGGTGCGTTCGACGGACTCGAGCATATAATCGAAACCAGACTCGATCGCAAGGCAATCGGTTTTAACACCGAGGTTACCACTAAGACGGAGAGAGAGATCGGAGAGGTTCTCAAGAAAGTAGAGCCTCAGGATCTGATCAAGTTCGGACTTATTCCTGAGTTTGTAGGACGTGTTCCCATTGCCGTAACTCTTGAAGGACTTGATAAAGAGGCACTCATAAGGATCTTAAAAGAGCCCAAGAATGCGCTTGTCAAGCAGTACAAGAAGCTCTTCGAAATGGATGGCGTTGATCTTGATTTTGAAGACGAAGCACTTGAATCCGTTGCGGATCAGGCTTACGAGCGTAAGACCGGAGCCAGGGGACTCAGATCCATTATGGAGAAGTCCATGATGAATGTAATGTATGAGATCCCTTCCGATTCTACGATAAAGAGCTGTCTTGTTACAAAAGCGGCGGTCGAAAACGGAGGAAATCCGGAAAAGGCCAAGCTTATCAGGAAGAAGAAAGACGCGGTTTAATCAAATTGATGCATTTGTGGAACGAGGGGTTGTTCCTTCGTTCCACTTTTTTATAATTACGGAAAAATGAAGGAATTCGGAGAAAAGAATGCTTACCGTTAAGAATGCAGAACTTGATACAGTGTGCGGCATCACGAGTAAACTTCCGGTTAACGACTTTCCCGAACTTGCTTTTGCGGGAAGAAGTAACGTAGGAAAATCCTCGCTTATCAATACCGTTTTATGCAGGAAAAAGCTTGCCAGAACATCTGCTGAACCCGGCAAGACCAGGACAATCAATTACTACAAGGTCAGATGCGGAGCCGATACAAGGGAAGATGATGTTTATTTCTATCTGGTGGATCTTCCCGGATACGGGTATGCCAAGACATCGATGGCGGAACGTGCAAAGTGGGGGCCGATGATCGAAAAGTATCTGCGCACATCAAAAACACTTAAGTGCGTTGTACTTCTCGTGGATATCAGACACGATCCCACCGCGGACGACAGACAGATGTATGACTGGATAGTAAAAGCAGGGCTTACGCCCGTTGTGGTAGCTACCAAGTCCGATAAATTAAAACGCAGTCAGATCGATAAATCCATCAAGAATATTAAGACTGTTCTTAAGATGGAAAAAGATGTGAAGATCCTTCCGTTTTCTGCGGAAACCAAGCAGGGAAGAGAAGAACTCTTGAGCATTATGGAGGAATATATAAATGAGTGAGGAAAATCAGGAGTTATATACCGAACAGGTAAGTCCTTACGGCGCTGATGAAGAGGGGGTTAAAAAAGGCGATGTGGTAAAGATTGTACCCGAGCCCGACCGAATGAAAACCGGAAAGGGAATTACCGGAAGCACGCTTAAGATCATCGCTATTGTAACGATGTTCATAGATCATGTAGGTGCTGCACTTTTTGAGCATTATCAGTACTCTGTTTTGCAACAGTTCGGACCGGATTATTGCAAGGCTGCCATCAGTTCAAAAGCTCCCTGGCTTTGGGCTGATTGGATGGGAAATGCGGCTGCTGTTCAGAGCATAGATATGACGCTCAGGGCAATAGGAAGAATTGCATTTCCGATTTTCTGCTTCCTGCTTGTTGAAGGGTTCCTTCACACAAGGAATGTAAAGAAATATCTTGTCAGGCTTCTTATCTTTGCTTTCGTATCGGATGTTCCTTTCGATCTTGCCTTTTTTGCGGAGATAGGTCTCAGCCATCAGAATGTATTTTTCACTTTATTCCTTGGCGTATCCGCACTTGCATGCATTGATTATATAAGGCATAAAGATGCGGAAAGTTTTAACGGTTTCTACAGATTCTTAGGAAAGATCGGCGTTGTTATCGCCGGAGTTCTCGGCGGCGTGGCTTCGATCTCATGCATGGTGGAAATCATCGGATATGTCGTGAGTACGATTTTCGGAATAGATGAGTATATTCCGACTGTGATTCTGGGCGTTATCGGCGGTGTGGCTGCATATATCCCCATTACATATAAATGGGATGAAGAAAAGAAGATTAAATTGTCCACTGCACTCTTTATTACTCTGTTCTTCTTTACATGGGCAGAGATTCTGAATACTGACTACGGCGGGTGGGGAGTGCTTGCGGTAATTGCAATCTATGCATTCCGTAATGCCGGAAGCAACGGATTTATCTGGGGAATTATCGCTCTTACGGTCAAGAACCTGTTCGAGGGAGTTGCTTTCCTTGATCTGATCCCGGTAAAGTATTACAACGGAAAGCGCGGAAGACAGATGAAATATTTCTTCTATGCATTCTATCCGGTACATTTGTTTTTGCTGTTCCTGATCAGATATTTCTTTTTTGGATTTTAAATATTTGGCGAGTCGAGGGATTCTTCCTTTGACTCGCCTTTTTTTAGAAGTTATTATGTTGTTGGGGGACGTTATGAAAAATAGGACTTTCATTACATTATTCATTATTCTTATTATCTGTGGTGTCTGTGGTGTCTATGCCGTACGGAATAACGATTCCTGGCTTTCGGATGTTCCCGAGTTTTCCGATGAGTATCTGGTCGGCTTTTCATACGGAGGCCGTGGCGGATTTGGGTTTATGCCTGATATACAGGGGGCCACGGTGATCATTTGTACCAATCACGAAGTGCTGGTACTTTTACCCGATCTGGATACTTATTGGAGTGCCTGGAAGCATGATGAGCCTGCTGCAGTGTTTGACTTGACTGATGAAGAGTATGCCAATATCGAGAGAGTGGTCGACAGAAAATGGATATATAACCATGATGTGGAAGACACGGCTATAGACGGCCGAATGTACGGGCTGTATCTGTACGGGACCGATAATGAGGTTGTTAAGTATTACGGAGCCTGCGAGCCGGGCGAATACAATACGGAATTTTGGGATATATATAATGAGGTTCTGAGAAATTCTCCATTAAGTGAAGTGTGTGAAGTGCGTGATAAATGGGCCAGAGATTATAACATTCGATATTATGCGAATGGATTACCCTTAGAACTGGATGATGAGGAGGAAGTAACCTACGGGACCGTCGTTCCACCCGATAATAAATTCTATTGTGTATTTATCAAAAAGATAGAACCTGAGAAAAATGAATACCTCAGAGAGGTTTTCTTTTACTGGACTCCGGATAACGAACTGAAGATGCTGGAGGTGGATTTTCCGCCGGCGAATGAATACGATGCTGATCGGTATGTCCATAAACCGCAGTTTGACGCAAAAACCGATGATGTGAATTTCGACGGAGAAAGCGATCTCATGGTATGTCTGGGAGACGGTTATTGGTGTACATATCTGTATAAGGACGGAGAATATGTATATAACCGGTCCTTTGAACAGATATGCGGCTACGAAGCGTACAGCACAAGTGAGATGATCAAATCCGATCATGGGGTATATGTCTACGATGAGTATTATGATCTATTCATGTTAAATTATGACAAGTCTAAGATAATAGAAGAATACGGATATCAAATGTATACTATATGTGATAATAAGGATATATGGGTATGTGAGAACGCAAATTATGTGATCGCAGATACGGATAAAGACGGATATCTTGAGGTGATAAGACAGACTGCCGGAGAAGAAAGCGGTTTGACCACTGTTTTTGAATTTTCCGAAGAAGGTCTTTTATCGGAATACGAATCTCATGAAGAGTTTAATATGGTAAAAGGCGGGTTTGATGAGCCTTCGAATGAAAACGTGTATTACTCTTTGCATATTTTAGTTTTTAACGGGTGAGGTAATGAAGAACAAGATCAAACATATTTTGTACATAATCATGGAAATCCTTCTGGTGATCATGGATTTTATCTGGATTATCCTGGTCATAATGGCCATGGAATACCGGAAGGGTGACGAGCCAAATTTTATGCTGATATGCGGATTGTTTTCGATTGCCGTTGTACTTGCATATGTGTTCTATTTCTTTATTATTCTGGAGCTTTACAGATCACATAACGATACCGGTATTGAGATTCCACGTGGAGAAATCACGACATACGGAGATACGGTATATCTGTGTAAGGAGTTTCCTGCCGAGGATTATTTTGTAAATCACCTGCCCAAAATTTTCGGATTGATGGCTTTGGGGGTTGCAGTCAGTGTTTTTCCGGTATTAGGATTGTCGTCTCTTTTGCAGCTGAATGAGTTAATCACTCAATTATTTTTTTGGGGATATGTCGTTTTAGTTGTTATGTGGTTTGTTCGTCTGGTAAAAAAATATAACTGGTCCAGACAGAACGCTTTTATCCTTCATAGGGGAAGACTCTTTTATATGTGTACCGGTTACAGTGCAACCGATCCCATGGAAAATGTTGCCAAAAGCGCAAAGATCAGAGCAGAAAGACGAAACGTAAATGTCTATTCTGCGTATTTGAATAAGTTGCTTGATGATTATGAAACCCATGCAAGTGTTGTCGAGTATCATGAACTGGTGAATCCACGTATAGAGAAGAAAACCGACGACTGGGTTTGGATCTCGTTCTGGGATGAGAAAGAAAACGGAAAGAGACCTTTTATAAAGGTGAGAAACGGGTATGACTGGTCACTGCTTGAGGGTATAACCGAGACCTATGTTGATGTCGAGCCTAAGTATGGGTACAAAAGATACTTTTAGTGATCTGATCATTGAAAACAAAGGATGCCGGATATATGAAATGGATATTTTTTGATCTTGGAGCAACGCTGGTTGATGAAAGCGATGTGTATAAAAGCCGGTGTGAATATGCAATAAACCAATTAAACATCGAACCCGAAGAATTTATGAACAGGGTTTATGAGGAAGCTAAAGTAAGCCCTACACCTATCAGAACTGCAGCTAAAGCATATGGAGTCACATTGCCTGAATGGGATAACAGTCTCGAGAAACTGTATGATGCGGCATATGGAGTACTTTCCGCATTGCATGGAAGATATAAACTGGGGATAATAGCCAATCAGTCTTTAGGTACTCAGGAAAGAATCGATAAATGGGGAATAGGACAATTCTTTGATGTGGTGATTGCATCAGCGGAAGCAGGATGCGCAAAACCCGATCCCGGAATATTTACCATGGCTCTTAGGAAGGCCGGCTGTAAAGCTGAAGATGCCGTCATGATCGGAGACAGACTGGATAATGATATTATTCCTGCCAAAAAGCTTGGGATGAAAACCGTATGGGTGCGTCAGGGCTATGCAATATATCAGAATATTGATGACGAGAGCAAAAGGCCTGATCTTATTGTTGACACCATAGAAGAACTAAAAGGTTTGGATGATTTGTGATGGGGTGATGCAAAGATATGGAAGATAAGATTTATTTAAAAACCACACATGATGGACTCTGGGAGAAAAACGCAACCAAAGGTGCTGCTGTATATATGATCGTCGGTACGATTATATTTTTTGCGTCTATATCTCTTCTCGCGAGTATTGAAGTTTTTTTAAATATATGCTTGGTTTCGATGGTCCGTTTTGCTCCGCGCTGTTCGATCTGATTTCATATGTATGGGATTTGGCGGGTATATTGGGAATCGCAATGATATGTATCCGGGCCAATCAGTCTCATAACATTTCAAAATCCACTGCTTTTATAGTAAGACAGGGTCAGCTGTATGTTGTTCAACTGTTTTATACAAACAGGAAATAGAGCTATTCCTGATGCAGAAAGATCCGGATTAGACAAGTTTTTTAAAATCGGTTTGCAGAATGCGGCTCCGTATACAATCGATACGGAAAATGCCAGGTATGGATTCTTTAAACTTAATAATCCAAGGATTATTGAAGAGAACAGAAGATACTTCATATTGAATTTCAATAATGAAAACGGTGAGCTTTGTACAGCCAAATTCACCAACTGCTTCGGTAATGTTGTGGATGATATAAAGAATAACAGATATATCTGATCGGCGAATCAGGCGATGAGGTTTCATATCTTGGGGAACAGGAAGAAGCTCATATTTGGAGCGATAAGGTAATACAAAAGTATATACGATCTAATAATGATGGACTGAACTGACAATTCCGGTTTGTGAAGATTAAGAATACAGAAGGGATAATAAAAGGTTTATAACATGAATAAATATATTAAACAAATTGCAATAGTCTTTTCTCTTTCTATTCTGATGGCCGGGTGTAACGGAAAGGATGTCGCCGGCCCGGAAAATGTAATAACGGATCAGGAAATATCGGAAAGTGAGATTGTCGAACTCCCTTCTGATAATGCTGTGGAGGATATTGCAGATATTCCAGATATTCCATCAAATGACAGTTCCGAGGAAGCGGATCCTGAAATCGTTTCGAATACGGAATTTAATTATGATGATGTAGATACAAAGGGATTATCTGAAGAAACACTTTATTTGTTTGCTCCTTGTGCAATATATCTTGAGAACGGAAACTATGCAGATGCCGGGGATCATTTGAGCTCTAAGGAATGGGATGATATAAGAGAATTTCTTTTTTATTTTATCAATACAAGCAATGAATGTGTTGAATTCGTACACGATTACGATGGGGAAGAAATACTGACAAAACAATGGAGAATCAAATATGAGGACTGGGAGTATCTTTTACGCGAGGTATTAAATGAAACGAATCCGCAAAATGTCAGGGACAAGATGCTCACTGAGTTTAGGGGCGAAATGGATGTATATTACAGCCCTGAAGATAATTACATTTATAAAGAAGTGGGAACAATCGGCTGGGGTTATGAAGATGCAAAAGTAAGAGAGGTTAATAAAGAGGGTGATGCTTATATAATCACGTATGATCTTTACAGTGATTTTTCTGACACTTATGCGCCATACAGAACGGTCTTGGTGACGATATCCGAATCGGATAATAAGTATGGATACAGTTTAGTCAGCATTGAAACTGAAGAACAGTATGACGCAGAGAAGATACGTGAATTTCTGGCTGCAAAGTATTCATGCACGGAGTCACCTTTTTATACTGTCTTCGATCATATCGATGAAGACGGTATTTACGTATATCATATATTTGAATCGGTTGTCGATGAAACCGGATCACATACTGCAACAATAGATTGGGTGTACGTTAATCCTAAAACGGGAGAAGCAATCACTTTTTTTGATGAAGAATTCAATATTGCAGATTGATTTATACGTGGACGTTTCAATACAGCAGAGTATTCGATGACAATTGACTATACACAAGGGGATTTATATGTGTGGAATATGCGACAGAATTAAGGAAACAAAAGCCGGAAATAATCCATTTCTTGTAAAAGAACTTGAAACTGGATACGTGGTGATTGGAGATTACCAGCATTTCAAAGGATATACACTTTTCCTATATAAAGACCATGTTGTTGAACTGTTTGATCTTGATGAGAATACAAGAGCAAAGCATTTATATGAGATGACACTGGTTGCTGAAGCAGTCAAAAATGCTTTTGGCGCTGAAAAAATGAATTATGAATGCCTTGGAAATGGAGAAGGAGGTGCACATATCCACTGGCACCTGTTTCCAAGAAGAAGCGGAGACATAGAGAATTACGGGAATAATGGCAAAGGACCGGTTTGGTGGTATCCGATGAATGAAATGTATGCCGACGGCAACAGGCCGGATTCTGAAACTCTTGAAGAAATGAAATCAAAGCTTTTTTGTGAACTGGATAAACTTATAAAATCATAGAAAATTCTGAACAGCTCAAACCTATTGGGGGAACGGTTGGAATAGACAACCATAAGATCCACGTATACCGTACCGGAGAAGTAAACAAACCAAAACATGTAATGAGTAAGGAAATAAAGATCTTTATAGATGGAATGGGTATAAGAAATGAACAAAAATGAACTTTTTAACCCGGGTGAAGAGGTTGTAGAAACCGAAAGGCTTTTAATGAGACGATTAAGGCCTGACGACTATCTTGCAATGGCTGCATGGGATATGGATGAAAGAGTATATAAATATTTGATGGGATCTGTGTGTAAAACTCCTGAAGATCCGCTTGTTTGGCTTCCAAAGAAGGATCCTACATCGAAAATAAATATCCTTATGCTGGTTATCGATAAAGAGGATGGGCATGCGGTCGGAATATATGCATTAAATCATGATGTCGATAGAGATGTATGGACATTATCTTACGTTAACCGATTTGACGATTGGGGAAAGGGTTACACGACAGAAGGAATGAAGGCTCTTATGGATCACACGGTTAATGCTTACGGAGCCCGCTTTTTTGAAGGAGAATGCGCAAAGGAAAACGTGGGCAGCGCAATGGTTTTAAAAAAGCTTGGATTCTCATATGATCATAGCTCTTCATATTCCAAGAATGATGGAAGTGCTACATTTGAATCGGATGTATTTATTTTTAAAATGCCCATGGAATAGAAGATATCGGTACATAAATGTACAAAAAGGAGTTGAGAACATTGATTAAATACGGAGAATATATTACGCCGGAAGAATATATGGAACTGCGAAAAAATGTTGGGTGGGTTGAGTTTCCGCTTGAGCAGGCCAGGGCATGTATTGACAAAGCATACATGATTCTTTGCGTGCGAGATGATGAAAAAGCCATTGGAGTTGTCAGGCTGCTTTGGGATGGCGGATATATAGCCTTTTTATCCGATGTTATTGTGGATCGTGAATATCAGGGACGCGGAATAGGACGCAAACTGGTTGAAGCAAGCATTCAAAAATTGAAAGAGGGTATGAAACCGGGGTATAAAGTAAAACTGACTTTAAACTCGGCTTTAGGAAAAGAACACTTTTATGAAAAGTTTGGATTCAGAGTGCGCCCTAATGAAGAAGCGGGTCCCGGAATGGATCAGTGGCTGATAATGAGATAAAAAAGGGAGAAATGCTATGAGTTATAGCATAGTAAAAAATTATAGAGATAATGAGAGACTTAGAGCCTCTTTTAACAGACTTGCTGAAAAGACTTTTGGTCTGAATTTTGAAAATTGGTATCAAAATGGTTTTTGGAAGGATAACTACATTCCTTACTCTGTTGTGATAGATGACGAAGTTATATCGAATGTCTCGGTCAATGCCTGCAACATGAATTATAAGGGAAAGATTGTAAAATTGATCCAGCTTGGAACAGTTATGACAGACAATGACCACAGAGGAAAAGGATATGCCGGAACATTGATGGAAGAGATCATGAAAGATTATGAAGGAAAGGCAGATGGGATTTATCTCTTCGCTAATGATTCTGTACTCGAGTTTTATCCCAAATTTGGATTTAAAGAAGCAAAGGAATATCAGTATACAAAAGAAGTGACAATATCTGATGAATGTAAGGCTGAGATGGTTCCACTGAAGGATAAATCGGATTATGACCGGATTGTCAGGATACTGGATAGAACAAATCAGAATGTACAGTTGTATATGGTTGATAATCCCGGATTATACATGTTTTATCTGTCGCAGTTTATGACGGAGAATTTATTCTATATTGCGGATTGTAACAGCTACGCTATTGCAGAAATAGAGGATGATACATTGATTCTTCATACCATTATAGGAGATGGTGCCGTAGATGATGTTATCGCAGCTTTTGGTCATCAAGTGAAAAAGGTTGTCCTTTGTTTTACCCCTAAAGATGCACACGGCTTTGAGAAACGCGAACTTCATGAGGAAGATACCACTTTCTTTGTAAAGGGTAAATTTTTTGAAGAAACATGCAACGATGAATATATGATGCAGGCCATTACGCACGCATAGGGTTATATTTACAGATAAACATACCAAAGGGGTTATGATATGTCAGATATAAATATTAGACAATTGACCAAACAGGATATTCCGGAAAGTGTGGATGTTATACGTACCAGTTTTCTGACAGTGGGCAAGGAGTTTGACATCACTCCTGAGAATGCGCCTATGTACACGGCTTATTCGACGGATGAAGCAAAGATTGTTTTCTGGATGGATGAACAGCACCGCCCGATGTACGGATATTTCGCAGACGGTAAGCTGGTCGGATACTATAATCTGGCTTTTGTTTCTGAAGTTGAATGCGAATTGGGCAGTCTCTGCGTTTTACCGGAGTATAGACATAACGGTGTGGGTGAGGCATTACTGAATGATTCTATCGCTCGCGCTAGGAAACTGGGTTATGCGATTATGAATCTCAGTATTGTCGAAGAGAATACCGTTCTACGCAAATGGTATGAGAAACATGGCTTTACACATGTCGGTACAAAGAAATTCGATTTTTTCCCGTTTATGTGCGGATATATGGTAAAGGAACTATAAGGCATTATCGGTGAGTCGATGGTAAGTTATTTAGGGAGATACGCATAGGATTTGTAACGGAAAATTTATCCGGAATGACTGACGAGTGAAATTACGATAATAAAAAGTTGAAAAGCTGACAAGCTTGATTAGAGAGAAAATGTATATAGAAACTGATAGAACGATTATAAGATCCATTCAGTATGGAGATGAAAAAGTATATGCCGAAATGTCTAAAGACGGCAGTCTTGCGGAAATAGGATTTGACGAGAGCTTTTCCGACTGGGCGGGAAATTGGATAAACGAAGCTGTTGAACTTGCCGAAAAGGATGATCCGAGATCTGATTATATACCATGCACCATAATACTCAAGTCTTCGGGGGAAGTGATTGGAAATGTAGGATGCACGTATTATGAGGATACAGATAAAATCGGTATATGCTATTTTGCCGGGGCTGCCCACCGAAGAAAGGGATATGTCAGTGAAGCTGTAAAAGAATATATTTCATTCTTCTTCAATCATTATAATGAGAACGAAATAATAGCGACAATTAAGGAAGCCAATGTACCCTCTTGGAGGACGGCAGAAAGATGCGGTTTTGAATTGATGGAAACCAAAATGTATAAGGATATCGATGACGAGGAAGAAGAACTATACCGATTCTACGTGATTAAAAGATGATTTATTATTTTGGGACATATTTTTATAAATAAGGTGGAAAAATGATCAAAGGAATTCATCACGTTTCGATGAAGTGCAATATTGAAGAAATCAATAAGGTAAAAGAATTCTATATTTCCGTACTGGGGCTGAAGATTGTTCGTGAATGGCCGGATGGAATTATGATTGATACCGGTAACGGATATATTGAAATTTTTACCAATGTTGATGGAAATCATTGTTTAGGTTCAATTCGGCATTTTGCATTACTTACCGATGACGTGGATTCGATAGCAGAAAAAGTGAAGAACGCAGGATATGAATTGTTTGTGGAACCTAATGATAAGGTAATACAGTCTGTTCCGGAATACCCTATCAGAATGGCGTTTTGTTTTGGTCCTCTTGGTGAACAGATAGAGTTTTTCTGTGAGAGATAAGTAAAGCTTTTTGGATAACTGATTGATGGAGAGAAACAATGAAAAAGTGGTATGACGAAGAATATGAATTTACAGTGGAAGTGGCAGGCTTTTTGCATGGAGACCATACGGAAAGGTATTGCCGTAACGGAGAAGAAGTTGGCGATGTATATAAGTGTACCTATGGCTGTCCGGTTAATCAGGCAGGTTATGGAATTTGCTCGAAGACAATGATGATGCTTTACCCTCTGATGGAAGCTGTCAGAAGCGGCGGTGATCTGACAAAAGTCGGCGGGGATGGGAAATACTCCAAAACAGTCGTGTGCCCTGACGGGTGTGTAATTTTCAAACTGACAGCCAAACCTTTGGGGAATGAAAACTTCCATACCGGAGGATTTTGGGATTATCCTGATGAAACACAATAATCAGAGTAGGTAAAAATATGATTGTAACGATAAAAGATCCTGATGAAAAAAGAGTAATTGCAAGAACGGTGCTTGAAGCTCTTCCGGAATGGTTTGAGGTTGAAGAGAGCAGGGAAGGCTATATCCATGATTGCGCGGACTGGACATTCCTTGCAGCAAAAGATGATGATAAGATCATGGGATTCTTATGCCTGAAGGAAACAGGTAATGCCACTGTTGAACTGGCCGTCATGGGCGTGATGAAGGAATATCACAGAAACGGAATAGGCCGAAAGCTTGTAGAAAAGGCCAAGGAAACCGCTAAGACCGACGGTTACGAGTTTATGCAGGTTAAGACAGTGAAGATGGGAATGTATGAGGATTATGACAGGACCAATTTGTTCTACATAAGCTGTGGTTTCAAGGAATTGGAAGTGTTCCCGCTCCATTGGGATGAGGATAATCCCTGCCAGATTTATATTATGTCTTTGAAATGATTGTCTGCCGATTAACCGGAAAAGGTGTAATCGAAAGAGCTAAAAGTATTATCCCATATTACGAGACATATCTGCTGGAGGGAAGTGGTCATATGAACTTCCTTACGGAAGAAGAAAAGAAGATGATTATATGATGCATCTCCCTACAGCAGTTGATAGAATTATCGAAATAGCAAAAACAACATGATTATTGATTTGATAAAAATGAAATATGGTAATGACATAAAATTGCTTGAACCGAGCTTTTGTGAAGATATGAGTATCCCGGATAAACTTAGGGCTATTCTTCATCAGACTAACGGAATACAAGAGACTATGTTTCATCCTAAAACCGGCGAGAAAATCGTCACAGGGTGGATTTTGTATTCATATGAAGAAATGGTCAGATCAACAAATAATTACAAAAACGAGTATGGTTTGCAGGAGACTGTTTTTAGTGATGACGGAGCCGGAAATCCGTATTATCTTTTGGAAGGCAAAGTATATGAATTTGATCCGATTGATAATGAAAGTACTTTTTTAGCAAACTCAATTGAAGAGTTCTATAGATGATTACTTACAGGAAAAACCGCGAACGTTTTTTTCATTATGTAGGGTGGGAAAATGGAGTATTCAATTTTTCGGGTTGGAGCAGACAATTATTTGTAGAGGAAAAGAGAATGATAGACGGCCATATTCACATAGAAAGAGGTGATTACACTCTGGAATGGATCCAGCAGTTCGTTAATAGAGCTGTTGCGATGGAACTTGATGAGATAAGACTTCTTGAGCACAATTACATGTTCAAAGAGTTCGAGCCAATGTATGACACAGTGCGTGCAAACTCCGATTTTGTGAACGACTGGTTTGTTCGCAAGGCTGGTCAAAAGGACTATAAAGAGTACCTTGATCTGATAGATAAAGTCAGGGCAAATCAGTATCCTGTCAGTATTAAGTTTGGCCTTGAAGTATGCTATTTCAAAGGCTGGGAAGAACTGATAAAAGATCAGACCAGGGATAAAGGATTTGACTTTTTGCTAGGTAGCATTCATTTTGTCGGCAACTTTGCTTTTGACCACACCGCGCAGCTATGGGATGGAATAGATGTAGATAAAACCTATATAGACTACTTCGAAGATTCCATAGAGCTTGCAAAAAGCAAAGTTTTTGATGGACTTGGTCATCCTGATAGTATTAAGCTTTTTGGGCACAAACCGTCTTTTGATCTGACAGATTATTACGAAAGGCTTGCTGCAGCACTTTCAGACAGCAACATGTATGCAGACCAAAACAGCGGAACGCAAAGAAGATGCCCAGATACATCACCTCTTGGCATGGATAAAGAACTGATAAAAGCGCTTAGAAGACACGATGTAAAGATCATAACCTCTTCAGATGCACATTCCCCGGAAGATGTTGGATATAAGATAAGAGAGCTTGTTGAATGTGTAAATCTCTAAAAGTGAATTACATAAATTCGACTTTGTCGAGATGGAACGATAGTGCGTTATCTCCGAAGGATAACGTTTCATTGAGGAGGAATGGAGGTAATGAAACAATATATTGTTGATGCTTTCACAAACAAACCGTTTTCAGGGAATCCTGCGGCAGTTTGTGTGATGGACAAATGGCCAAGTGAAAACTTCATGATGAAGCTTGCGATGGAAAATAATCTGAGCGAGACAGCGTTTATTGTTAAGGAAGAACAGGGTTATCACTTAAGATGGTTTACTCCCGGATCCGAGGTAGAACTATGCGGTCATGCAACTCTGGCGTCTTCTTTTGTGATATTTAATTATTTTGAGACGGATAAGGATGTGATAGAGTTTTATACGCTCAGCGGAAAGCTTATAGTTACCAGGAAGAAAAATCTGTATGAGATGGATTTTCCTACATATGAGCAGGAAGAGATCTCGGTGACAGATGATATGGAACGAGCTTTCGGAGTAAGACCTGTAAAGGCAATCCTGGGTCCTGACCTCGTATGCATTTTTGAATCGGAGGATCAGGTTAGAGATATGCGTCCGGATCAAAATAAGTTGGCGCAGCTTCCTGGAAGAGGACAGAATGCTACAGCAAAAGGAACTGATACTGATTGCGTTTCCAGAAGTTTCTTCCCTAAACTTCTCATTCCCGAAGACCCCGTATGTGGCTCTGCGCACTGTCAGATAGCAGATTACTGGTCAAAAGAACTTGGCAAATCTAAAATCCGCGCATATCAGGCTTCCAAGAGAGGTGGAAATCTGTATTGTGAACTGCTGAATAACGGGAGAATTAGTATCAGTGGAGAAGCAACTTTGGTAGCCATCTCGGATATAGTGAATTTTTAACTTCCAGCATAAACGACGAGGGGTTAATAAGATAGGAAGTTATCTCGGAAGATAAGCTAGTATGAATAATGTGATCTTATGAGGGAAAATACAAATAGATTATTGTTTTTTGGGGGGGGAATAATTGTGAGTAAAAATTCAGCAAAAAAGTTTTCTTTTAAAAAGTTTCTTAAAGTTCTTGGAAAAATTCTGCTTTGCATTGCCGGTGTTTTATTGCTTCTGTTCATCATCTTTCATAAACTTGTTCTCGACGGATTTCACTTATTAAAGATGTCAATGGTAACGGTGGATCCGGATGCGCTCGAATATACGGAGATGCATTTGACCAGGGAACAGATGCTTACGGATTTCGAGTATTTTTATGATCATCTTTATACCGACTCCTTTGTAAGAGAGGAAGCTGAGAGATATCTCGGGCTGGATTATGCCAAGATTCATGATGAATATGAAGAAAGAATATCAAACTGCAAGGACGAGTATGAATTCTACTGTCTGATGATGAGCCTTAGTGCAAAACTTCCCGGTGCACATAATTGTATTCAGGCACCGACCAATACCGTTCCCGATTCATACGACTTTCCCTTGGGGTATGAGGTAAATGCCAAAGAAGTAATTGATTCCAATTACAGTTTTTATGTACAGTTTGAAGACAGAATGTTTTCTTTTGACCAGAAATTCATGTATTTCTGCTATTTCGGAGGAGATTATGTTGCAATCAGCTCCGATTTTGATAAAGATGATCTGATACCGGGAATCGAAAACGGAAAGCTTCTGACACTTAACGGTCAGAACGTTGAAGATGTGCTGGATGAAATTGATACTGTTCAGAAATATGCTTACGATGCAGCCTGTGACAGAGTTTTTTCCTGCGAATTATTATTTAACGACAGCTATGGAAAAAAATATGTCGCCGAGATTGAACTTCCGGACGGAAGTATCGTCACCATGAATCTCTACAATTCGTGTGAGCATGTAGCTGCCTGCCAGTTCAGGAACAGATTGTATCCTAATCACAATTCCGATCAGGATTCTGATGAGGATAAGCCCGAAGAAGATGTTTCATCCGAGCAGCCTCAGGAAATCAAGAGATGTTATTCCATCGAGAAGGTTCCCGAAAGAGACCTGATAGTGATAACAATAAAAATGTGTGATTCCAATGATATCGATGCCGTTAGGGAAGATATCACGAATGCATTGAATGAAGTGAATCCTTCATGTGTGATCATCGACAACAGGAATAATAAGGGCGGAGCGTTTACTTTTGTTACGGATGGTTTGTGTCCGGTACTTTTTAATCACGATTATGAATTTGTAAGTTATGCCAGAACTCCGATCAATGATATGACGGATATGTTGTACGGAAACTCTTTTTATACTCGCTTTTTTGAAAACGGATTGAAAAGGGAAGCTGATCATTACAGCTATAATGAGGATTTTTCGTTTAAAGGCGAAGCTGCAAGATCATATGATATCTATCTGCTGAATGGGCTGAGTACTTTTTCCTCCGGTGATATCCTTGCGGGTATTTTTTCTCAGCAGCCTGAGGTGACTGTCATAGGCAACAATACCCATGGTGAGGGATTCAGCGGCCATCCGATGAATTATTATCTTCCCGAGAGTAAATTTATCTTTTCAATGACATTCAGTGTATCTGAGGCTTATCCCGATGACAATTATCTCGGTACGGTTCCCGATATATATGTAGCAAATACCTGGAACGAGTGGCTTAGAAAACAGGAACTGACTGATGATCCCGATTGTACCGTCGATCTGAGTTCGTTTGAAGGAAGATTGATGTGGGATGCAGTTATGATCAAAACCTATGAACTGATCGAAAATAAGTGACCGACGCCTTTCTTTATCCGTCTATATTTATAGATGATAAGGAGGCAGGTTATGAAAAGCAGATTTCTCGCACTTATACTGAGTTTGGCTATGATGGGATGTACCGGATGCGATGTATCGGATGCCGGTGTGGATAATTTTGGTTACGAATCGGCTGCAGCCGGGGAAGAGTTTTTCTCAGTCCCTGATGATGAACTCGAGGATCTTCCCGAATTCAGTGAGAACACCTTGTTCACACTCAGGGTATATGAGCCCTGGATTTATGAATCCCTGCATTATACTCTGCAAAAAGATGGAACGCTGATAGTTCTTTATTATTCCACTGAGCTTGGACGTGAGACTCTGTCCGAGGAAAAAATGGAAGAGATCAGGGAAGTTTTTTCTCCCGAGAAGGTCTATTCCATGGATATCGGTAGAGAGGATGAACGGACCGACGGGACCAGCAGATATATTATCCTGTATGACTCCGATGAGAATGAAATAAGTATCGGAGGATATGAGTTGGAAGGCGGAGATCATTTTAGCAGGTATTTCTATAAATTGTATGAGCTGGTTCAGGATGACTATACCAAACAGTGGTCGGACAAACTGGATGAGTGCGCGCGCGACGGCGTAACCTACCGAGACAGATACCTGACTGAAGAGGGATGATCATGGGGAGGCTATAATTTTCTCCCGGGATTCTCATTTTATAGCCTTTTTTGTGGATTTAGTCCCTGCCGGAAGCCGGATTGGCTATAAAATAGCAGTTTTAGAGGGCTATTATAGCCTTTTGCAGAAAAAATAATAGGTAATGGCTTTGAATGGGCTATAAAAAACCGGATTCTGAGGTTTTTTATAGCCTTTTAAAGTGTTGATCTGGCATCAAGCCTTGAAAAAGGCTATAAATGCGGCGTATCAGAGAGAATTTATAGCCTAATCCAAGCGTTAGGGCATAATTAGCAACTGAGGAGGCTAATAATCCTCTCAGAAACATCGAAATATTAGCCTATTCCAAGCTTTAGGGCTATATTAGCAACTGAGGAGGCTAAAAAAATCCTCAGAAACTTCAAAATATTAGCCTATTACAAGCGTTAGGGCTTAATTAGCAACTGAGGAGGCTAATAATCTCCTCAGAAACTAAGAAATATTAGCCTAATCCAAGCTTTAGGGCATAATTAGCAACTGAGGAGGCTAATAACCTCCTCAGAAACTAAGAAATATTAGCTTATTTTAAGCAGTGGCGGCGGATTATCAATAAAACAGGCTAATAATTTCCAAATTTGTGTCAGTTTATTAGCCGCTTCTTCAATATCCCGGGGATACGGCTCAACCAAAAAACGCGCGTTATTCTATTCTGCCATAAAATCACATATTTCATTGTAAAAACCCCATAAAAACAGTAAAATGTACTGAGTTATACCCTTAAGGGTAAGTCTGTTGGATATGGGGTTTTGAAATGGATTATTCTAAGCAGCAAGACGTTCCGCTCTATAGTGCGCTCGAGAAGTTCAGACGTCTCAGAGTGGTACCTTTCGATGTTCCCGGCCACAAGAGGGGACGCGGAAATAAAGGTTTGGTTGATTTTCTCGGACAGCAGTGTGTCGAGATAGACGTTAATTCAATGAAACCGCTTGATAATCTGTGCCATCCGGTATCGGTTATCAAGGAAGCAGAGGAGCTTGCGGCCGATGCCTTTGGTGCGGCTCATGCTTTCTTTATGGTGGGGGGAACCACCGGAGCTGTTCAGAGTATGGTCTTCACCGCCTGCAAAAGAGGCGACAAGATCATCATGCCCAGAAATGTCCATAAGAGTGCCATCAATGCCCTTGTACTTTGCGGCGCTGTTCCCGTATACATAGATCCGAAGGTCGATACCGCTCTCGGAATCCCTCTCGGAATGGAAATAGAGGATGTCAGAAAGGCCATCGCGGAGAATCCCGATGCCAAGGCCATCCTTATCAATAACCCTTCTTATTACGGTATCTGCTCCGATCTTCAGTCGATCGTAAACCTTGCCCATGAAAACGGCATGCTTGCTCTGGTTGACGAAGCTCACGGAACACATCTTTATTTCGGTGATAACCTGCCTCTTAACGGCATGGCAGCAGGCGCAGATATGTCTGCCGTATCCATGCACAAATCAGGCGGATCCCTCACCCAGAGTTCGCTTCTTCTTATCGGAGAAGGTGTAAACGAGGGATATGTCAGCAACATCATCAATCTTACACAGACAACCAGCGCTTCGTACCTGCTTCTCGGAAGCCTTGACATCAGCCGCAGAAATCTTGCCCTTCATGGAAAAGAAAGCTTTGCCAAGGTTTGTGAGATGGCTTCCTATGCCAGAAGTGAGATAAATGAGATCGAAGGCTACTATGCATTCGGCTCCGAACTTATAAACGGCGGAAGCGTTTATGATTTCGATGAGACCAAGCTTGTTATCAATACAAGAGGAATCGGTCTTACGGGAATCGAGGTTTACGATCTTCTCCGCGAAGAGTATGACATTCAGATGGAGTTTGGCGACCTGTCCAACGTACTGGCTTATATATCCATCGGAGACAGGCTTCAGGATATTGAGAGACTTGCGGGTGCACTGGATGATATCGCAAGGCTTTATTCAAAACCTCAGGAGACTTTCTTCTCCGCAGAGTATGTCACTCCGATAGTTAAAGCAACTCCTCAGGAAGCATTCTATGCAGAGAAAATAAAACTTCCCATAGAGGATACGGTAGGCAGGATATGTGCTGAGTCGGTTATGTGTTATCCGCCCGGAATCCCGATCCTTGCACCCGGTGAGATGATCACCCGCGAAATACTTGATTACATCAAAGCTGCCAAGGAAAAAGGCTGCTCCATGCAGGGCCCCGAAAGCGAAGATATATCGGAGCTTTGCGTACTGAAATAATTTGTGCTCAGAAAGGTACGGACTATGGCTAAAAATCAGATGGAATACTGGTTTGAAGAGATGCACACTTCCAATGTGAAGATGTCTATCCGCGTTGATCAGCATCTCTACAGCGGAACCAGTGAATTTCGAAGAATAGATGTTTTTGATTCTCCCGAGTTCGGAAAGTTTCTTACCTCCAACGGTAATGTTATTTTTTCCGAGCAGGAAGAATTCACATATGACGAGATGATCGTGCACGTTCCCATGGCTGTTCATCCCGATGTCAAAAGAGTACTGGTCATCGGAGGCGGTGACGGAGGCGTGGCCAGAGAGCTGTCTCATTACAAAGAGATCGAGGTCATCGACATCGCAGAGCCCGACAAGATGTTCGTGGATGTATGCCGTAAGTATTTCCCCGACAATGCCATCGGACTTGAGGATGTAAGAGTAAGGATCTATTACGAAGACGGTCTCAAATTCCTCAGAAAATGCAAGGATAAATACGATCTTATCATCAATGATGCAACGGATCCTCTGGGGCACGAAGCAGGTCTTTTTACGAAGGAGTTTTACGGTAACTGCTATAAGGCTCTTCACGAAGACGGCATCATGGTTTATCAGCACGGCAGTCCCTTTTTTGATGAGGATGAAGAAAACTGCAGGGCCATGCACAGGAAGGTATGTAAATCCTTCCCCATAACAAGAGTTTATCAGGCTCACATTCCCACATGTCCCGCAGGTTACTGGCTGTTTGGTTTTGCATCGAAGAAATACCATCCGCTCAAGGACTTTGATCCCGAGCGTTGGGAGAAGAGAAAGATTAAAACCTGGTATTACACAACGCATTTACACAAAGGAGCGTTCATGCTTCCCAAGTATGTTGAAGATATCATGATGGAAGAAGAGTAAGGAGATTTGATATGAGTAGATTATTGGTTGTAGGTTGCGGAGGAGTTGCACAGGTTGCAATCCAGAAGTGCTGTCAGAACAGTGAGACATTCACTGAGCTTATGATCGCCAGCAGAACCGAGAGCAAGTGCATTGAACTTAAAGAGAAAATAGAAAAAGCGGGAACCACCGTCAAGCTCTCTACCGCTACCGTTAATGCGGATTCAAAGGATGAGCTGGTTAAGCTTATTAATTCATATAAACCCGATGTGGTTCTTAACGTTGCGCTTCCTTATCAGGATCTTACCATCATGGATGCCTGCCTTGAGTGCAAGGTTGATTACATTGATACAGCTAACTACGAGCCCGAAGATACCGACGATCCCGAGTGGAGAGCAATATATGAAAAGCGCTGCAAGGAGAAGGGCTTTACAGCATATTTCGATTACAGCTGGCAGTGGGCATATGAAGATCGTTTCAAGGAGGCAGGTCTTACCGCACTTCTCGGAACAGGCTTCGATCCCGGTGTAACAAGCGTATTTACCGCATATGCAGCAAAGCATTATTTTGACGAGATCGATACCATCGATATTCTCGACTGCAACGGAGGAGATCACGGATATCCTTTTGCAACAAACTTTAATCCTGAGATCAACCTTCGTGAAGTATCCGCAAACGGAAGCTATATGGAAAACGGAAAATGGGTTGAGACAAAACCCATGGAGATCAAGAGAGTTTATAACTTCGATCAGGTGGGTGAAAAAGATATGTACCTTCTCCATCACGAGGAGATCGAAGCACTCGGAAGAAATTTCCCGAACGTTAAGAGAATAAGATTCTTTATGACTTTCGGACAGAGCTATCTTACACATATGAAGTGTCTTGAGAATGTTGGAATGCTTTCAACAAGCCCCATCAATTTCGAAGGACATGAGATTGTACCCATTCAGTTCCTGAAAGCACTTCTTCCCGATCCCGCAAGCCTCGGCCCAAGAACCGTAGGCAAGACCAATATCGGATGTATCTTCACCGGCCGCAAGGACGGAAAAGAGCGTAAGATCTACATCTACAATGTATGTGATCATCAGGAATGCTATAAGGAACTCGGAAGCCAGGCAATAAGCTACACCACCGGTGTACCCGCAATGATAGGAACCGCTCTTGTGGCCAAGGGAATCTGGAAGAAGCCCGGTGTATTTACCACCGATCAGTTTGATCCCGATCCTTACATGGAAATGCTTAATGAATACGGTCTTCCCTGGGTGGTTGATGAAAATCCCGTTCTCGTGGAGTAATCGATGATAAAAAGCAAACTCAGAACCCCTTCCTACATCGTGCAGGAAGGGGCTCTTAAGCACAATCTGGAAATATTGAAAAAAGTCCGCGAAGAGTCCGGCTGTAAGATCCTTCTTGCACAGAAGGCTTTTTCCATGTACCGTGTTTATCCGCTTATAGCCGGATACCTTGACGGCACAACCGCTTCGGGAATATTCGAAGCAAGACTTGCGTACGAAGAATTCATCTGCGGAGATCCCAGGGAGAATCATGTCTTCGAACCCGCTTTTCATGCGGATGAAATGAAGAGATTGTGCAAGATCTGTTCTCATATATACTTTAATTCCATCGCGCAGCTGGAACTGCACAGACCCATATGGGAGCCTTATCAGAAAAAGGGTAAGGTTAAGATCGCACTCCGTATCAATCCGGAATTCTCAACTCAGGAAGGTCACGAAATATACGATCCCTGCAGTAAAGGATCGCGTCTTGGGATAAGAAAAGCAAATCTTCCCGAGAAGCTTCCCGAAGGTGTAACCGGTCTTCATTTCCATACCATGTGCGAGCAGAACGTTCAGCCTCTTATCGATACATTCCGTCATGTGGAAGAAAAGTTTTCGGATTATCTTACTCAGATCGAGTGGATCAACATGGGCGGCGGTCATCACATCACAAGAGATGATTATGAAGTCGGTAAGCTGGTTTCTTTTTTGAAGGATGTTAAGAGCCGTTACGGATTTGATATTTATCTTGAGCCCGGCGAAGCAATCGCTCTTAATGCCGGAACTCTTATCACAACCGTAATGGATATCGTTGATTCGGACGATATTCCTACGCTGATCCTGGATGCATCTGCATCCTGTCATATGCCCGACGTTATAGAAATGCCTTATACTCCTCCTCTTGAAGGAGCGCTTGAATCAAGGCCCGGCTCTGAGCCCTTTGAAGGCGGTGAAGGCATATGGGTTCGCCTTGCATCGAGAACATGTCTTGCCGGCGATATCATAGGTATATACAGGCTTTCTGAAATGCCCAAGGTCGGAGATATACTGACCTTTAATGATATGGCCATCTACAGCATGGTCAAAAACAATACATTCAACGGAATGCCTCTTCCCGACATTGTTCTGGAGAAGGACACAAAATCCGAAAACAGATTCGAAGTTGTTAAGCGTTTCGGATATGATGATTTCAAGGAGAGGCTGTAATGAAGGGTGATGTAAGATTCCCCGCAGAATTCGAGCCTCATCTCGGTACACTTATGATATGGCCCGAAAGGCCCGGCAGCTGGGGAAAGGATACGAGCGGAGCAGAGCGCGCATTCGCGGATGTTATCGCAGGCATCTTAAGAGATGAGAATCTGTATCTGATCGTAAGTCCGGGTAAAAAAGAATACGTGTTTGATAAGATCTCTTCGGTATCAAAAGACACGGACAGGCTTTTTATAATCGAAGCAGAAACCGACGATTCATGGGCAAGGGATACCGGTCCTACTTTTGTTAAAGACGGCTCCGGAAAGAGAATTGCCGTAAACTGGACCTTCAATGCATGGGGCGGCGATTACGACGGGCTCTATGCCGAGTGGGACAGGGACAATGAAGTTGCAAAGCTGTTCGCCTCATATCTGGGGGATGAAGTTTGTGATGCGGAGCCCTTTGTTCTTGAAGGCGGAAGCATACATACAGACGGAGAAGGAACTCTTATGGTGACAGAGAGCTGTCTTCTTTCCAAGGGCAGAAATCCGGATCTGAGCAAAGAAGAAATCGAAAACACGCTTAACAAATTCCTCGGCATCGAAAAGGTTTTGTGGCTTCCCCGCGGAATATACATGGATGAAACCAATGAGCATGTAGACAATGTCTGCGCATTTATCCGTCCCGGAGAAGCAGTTCTTGCATGGACGGATAACAAAGAGGATCCCCAGTACGAGCTTTCAAAGGCGGATCTTGATTATCTTGAAAATGAGACCGATGCTAAGGGACGTAAGGTAAAGGTTCATAAGCTTCCGATTCCCGATGTGCCTGTTTGCTGCACGCAGGAAGATATAGATAATTACATCTTTGAACCCGGTGAGGATGAAAGAGAAGAAGGCGAAAGACTTGCGGCAAGCTATGTGAATTTCTATTTTGCTAACGGGAAAGCTTTGATCCCTCAGTTTGGCGGTGTTAATAAAGAAAGCGATGAAAGAGCGGTGAATATCTTGAAAGAACTTCTTCCCGATAAGGAAGTGGTTCCCGTAGATGCAAGAGCTATCCTTCTCGGCGGAGGAAATATTCACTGTATTACACAGCAGATACCGATGATTTGAAGAAAGGAAACGAAATGTCTGAAGTAAAAGTAGCTGCTATCCAAATGAGCATGACGAGAGTCGTTTCGGAAAACATTGAAAAATCTATACGTCTTGTAAGACAGGCTGCCGCAGAAGGAGCACAGATCATTCTTCTTCCCGAGCTGTTTGAAAGGCAGTATTTTTGCCAGGAGAGGCGCTACGATTATTATGAGTTTGCCGGGCCTGCAGAAGACAATGATGCGGTTAAGGCTCTTACCAGGGTTTCCGAGGAACTTTCCGTAGTGATCCCCGTAAGCATCTATGAGAGAGCCGGTACGGTTTTATATAACACCGTGGTCATGCTCGATTGCGGAAAAAATCTGGGAATATACAGAAAGACTCATATTCCCGACGATCATTTCTATCAGGAGAAGTTTTACTTTACACCAGGGAATACGGGATTTAAGGTATTCGATACTACCTACGGTAAAGTCGGAATGGGTATCTGCTGGGATCAGTGGTTCCCCGAGACCGCACGGAGTCTTGCACTTCTGGGTGCGGATATTATCCTGTATCCTACGGCTATCGGAAGTGAGCCCGTTCTCGGAGGAGACAGTTCGGGCCATTGGATGAGAACCATGCAGGGACATTCCGCAGCAAATATCATTCCCATTGCAGCAGCTAATCGTTACGGAATCGAAGAGGTTGAACCCAGCGAAGAAAACGGAGGACAGAAGAGCAGTCTCAGTTTCTACGGCACCAGCTTTATGACGGATGAAACCGGAGATGTTCTGAAAAAGGCGGGAAGAGATTCCGAGGAGATCCTGACCTGCAACTATGATTTCGAGCTGCTTAGGAACAAGAGACTTGAGTGGGGAATCTTCAGGGACAGAAGACCGGAGATGTACGGAACACTCATGTGACATGTGACAGTGGGGACGCTACCGTTTTGTCATCAGAATTCGATGACAAAACGGTAGCGTCCCCATCTGTCACATAGAAAAAGAGGATGGCAATTGCCATCCTCTTTTTAGGTTCTTGTCTTACTGAATATATTTATTATATTCAAACGGTTTATTATTTCTGGACAGTAACGTTAACTGCGCGCTCCTTGCCCTTAGCTTCGTCAACTTCGATATCGAAGGTAACGGTAGCTCCCTCGTCAAGAGTCTTGTATCCATCAGAGTTGATGCCGGAGAAGTGTACGAATACGTCCTTTCCTGATGCCTCGTCGGTGATGAATCCATAACCCTTAGATGCGTTAAACCACTTGACAGTTCCTTTGTTCATTTAGTGCCTCCTTGAAAGACAGGGGTCTTTCCCCCTCTTAAATACTTGGCCATATGGCCTGTTAATGATACGAGTATGCGAGAAATAAAAAAAATCTCACATACTTTTGTAAATCATCACAGCAGAGCAGAAGTGATTTACAAAAACATGTGAGATCACACCCGGTACCAGAATCCTTAACCAATATATCATTCTTAGGGATTAAAGTCAACGGAAATACCGATAAATACTGGATTTCTGAGGACCTGAATGACATATAATAAACGTTATAAACTTTACGATAAATATCCTATCGCACAAAGTTCATTTCATCAAGTGTATTACCAAAACTGTCATTTGTCAGATGATAGGAATTACTTCCTGCCCATCCGTTTCCGGTATGGTCAAATGCGTTCTGGATGTAATACGGAGCAGAGACAGAAGGAAGCGCAGAAGCGTTTCCGTTACCCGTATCAGTGATGTAGTAAATGCCCGGGAAGCCGCTTGCACAGCCGTTTCTGAGGGATTTGATACACTCGGTGTATTTTGCATTGTCCATTACATAAACAGGAGTAAGAGTAGGTGCAAGACCTGCCACAGCCAGTCTCAGATCCGTTCCCGAATAGGCATTGCCCGGAACGTAAATTTCATCCATGGGTGAAGCATAGCAATATGTTGTGACACGCTGGAAAGTGAGATTTATGCTGTTCATGTAATTGATGGATTTTGCAAAGATCACATAAGGGTATCCGTAGTTTTCCCAGATATTGTCTTTGAATATAAGGTGCATATCGGTTCCCGCATACTCTAAGCTGTCGGGATCATGAACATAGAGGATACCTGCCACTCCGACGGAACGGATGTAGCAGTTTATGAATGAAGCGCTGAAATGATCGCGCATTCCCATGCCTATGCAGTTATTGTTCTCCGAAATGATGTTGCAGTTATTGAAGATGATCGAATGTCCGTATTCGTAATTGTCATCTATATGGATTACGTATCCCGAGAAATAATCATCAAGATTGTCGGGAGTGATGGTGTTTTCGGAAGTATCTTTGACGGAAATTGCATTTTTAGGCCTGTATCCGTAGAAAGTCAGATTGCAGAAAAGTCCTGCCGCACCGTTTAATACGGGAGTGGAATATACAGAGGTGTCATACTTTATGATACAGGTATTCTTGTCCAGACCCAGCAGGATGATGTCTTTATCCCTGATGTCCAGTGATTCGTTATATTCTCCGGGGAAGATGACTATCATGTCCCCGTCTTTTGCATCGGAAACCGCATCCGTTATAGCTTCGTAGGTACCTGATTTATCCTTACTTACCACCAGGAGATTACTGCCCTCGGCACCTGTGATCGCCCTGAGGGTAGTCATTGCATCCGCTTCCATGGCGTATGCATTTATCCTACACATAAAAAGAGACCCGAAAAATAAGGTCAGTGTGATAAGGGTCTTTATTATTTTTTCCGATAAATACATTCTTTTCATAGCCCATATTTTAATGTATATGCCCGTTTCGGACAAGACTTTTTCGTGTAAGATTCGCCTGAAAAACGCTTTTTTTTCTCCTGTTATACTGCGTCCATAACAAGCAATAAAGCTTTGGATCAAGGAGGAGAAAAAATGGAAAAATTCATCTGGAGTCCTTCAATTGAAGTAGAAAGCAATCATGGGACAAGAGAAGTCAGTCTTTATACTCACAATGTTATGAAGGGAAATATCTTCCTGACAGGAGAGATAAACGAGGAAAGTGCAAATGCATTTCTCGTAAAGGTCATGTATCTGAAATCGGAAAGCGGCGCCCCCATCAATATCTTTATAAACAGCGGCGGAGGCGAAATCAATTCCGGATTGATCATATACGATGTGATCAAGTCCCTGGGTGACAGAGTAAATCTCTACTGCACCGGAATGGCAGCCAGCATGGCGGCACTTATCTTTTCATCGGGTGCAAAAGGAAGAAGATTCATCCTTCCCCATTCCAAGACGATGATCCATGAACCGCTGATCTCAAACGGAGTAGGAGGCTCCGCCACATCGATCAAGGATATTTCGGATTCAATCCTTAAAACCAAACAGATCTGCAACGAAATACTGGCTCTTAATACCGGCAAATCCCTTGAGGAAATCAATGAAATAACCCGTCATGATCATTACATGAATGCGGAGGAAAGCATTGAATTCGGCATGTGCGACAGTATAATAACCGAACTTCCGTGAGAAAAGGAGGGAATAATATGAACGATTTAATGGTACTCGGACAGAACGTTTACTTCAGTCTCGATGATTATCAGACACAACGTAATAACAATGTGCTGGTGGTGGGAGCTTCGGGCACCGGTAAGACAAGAGGAATAGTCATTCCCAATATACTGATGGCATCGGGAAGCTATGTGATCACCGATCCGAAAGGCAATCTGTATAAGAAGTACGGACAGTATCTCAAAGACAGAGGCTATGATATAAAGCTTCTGGATTTCTCAAATCCGGCAGTCTCTAATCATTACAATTTCTTTGAATACATAAATTCTTCCCAGGATATCCTGAAGATAGCAAACATGCTTATCTATCAGAAAAAAGACGGAGGACACTATGACCCCTTCTGGGATGAATCCGGCCAGCTTCTTCTTCAGGCGCTCATTGCATATCTGATGGAAGCGGAGCATCCCAGAGACAGAACTTTGCACAATCTTCTCGAGCTGCTGACACTGTGCCAGGTAGGAGAGGACAGTGTGGACAGAAAAAATGCGCTTGATATGATGTTTGCCACATTAAAAAGGAAAAACCAGAACAGTTATGCAGTTAAGTATTACGAAATGTTCCGTCTTTCACCTGCCAGAACGCTCAGATCCATCCTGATCACCGTTGCCGCAAAAATCGGCCGTTTTGACACTCCCGAAACCAAGAAGATGATGGCATACGACGATATCGATATAACTTCCATCGGTAAAAAGAAAACCGCAGTGTTTGTGGTTGTCAGCGATACCGACAGATCCATGGACGGACTTGTAAATATTTTCTTTACCCAGGCTATGAATGAGCTCTGCAGATATGCGGATAATGAATGCCCGGATAACAGGCTTCCCGTCCGTGTGAGATTCATCATGGATGATTTTGCAACAAACTGTAAAATTGAAGAATTTCCGAGAATGATCTCTTCCATAAGATCCAGAGGCATTTCAACAATGCTTATGATCCAGTCGGAAGGTCAGCTTACCGAAAGCTATGATCACGACGGAAAAACCATTATCGCAAACTGTGATACTTATATGTATCTCGGCGGAAATGATATCGAAACCGCAAAAGCCATAGCGGAGCGCTGCGATGTTCCTTTGAGCAAAATAGTCTATATGCCCATCGGTACCAACTGGCTGTTCAGGAGGGGTTACAAGGCGTTTAACGGAATCAATTGCGATCTTGACAGATTCATCCGTGAAATGGGACTGAATCCCCAGGGATTCGAGAGAGCCGGATAAGTATGATTCGATGCCTCTTCATTGTGGTAAGATATACATACCAATCCGCAGTGATGAGGCATCTTAACATGAATGAATCCATATATGGTCTTAAAACAGAATACGTCCGTGACGAAATAGGAAAATGTGAGTCTGTTGATGAACTTATCGAAAAAATTTTCCCTTTGATAAGCACGCAAAAAGAAGCATGGAAAATAAAGATCGGTGAACTGTTTGAAAAAAGCGGTCTTACCAAGAAAGCATTTGCCGCAAGGTGTAAGGTAAGCCGCCCGACACTTGATGACTGGCTGCTTAACGGCGTGCTTCCCAGAGACCGTGAGAAGTTTATCAGGATTGCCCTTGCCACGGGGCTTGATGAGGATGAAACAAACAGGCTTCTTCAAAGGTACGGACGCTATCCCGAATTGTACTCTAAGAGCCTTGAAGACTGTATTTGTATATATGTTCTGAATAATTACCCGGATGATCCGCTTGAAAAATATGATTTCATTCTGGAACGAATTAAAGAAAAACTGGTAAACACATCTTCCGGACAGGGTGAGTGGAATGTCTCAACGGTAAGACTTGACAGGCAGGTTTCGGAGATAAGATCCGATGATGAACTGGAGAGATTTATAGAAGACAATACGGATGTTTTTTCCGGAGCATACGAGAAGCTTTACAGGTATGTGATGGCTTGTATAAAGTCCAATTGTCTTGACCGTAAATATGCGGACAATGTACACGAGATGGCTCTTGCACAGAACTGGTCATCATCCCTTACCCAGTGTGTTTCTGCCATACGCAGGAGAAAATGGTATCCCACGAGAAATAAGATAATATCTCTCGGACTGCATTTGAGTCTTGATCATGATCAGATTGATAAGATGCTGAACCTGGCTCATATGGAACCACTGTGTGCAAAGAACCATTTTGAATGTGTGGTTATATTCATACTGGAAGATGCATCTCTTAATGACATCATAAATACGGATTCCGAAGATTTTGATCCCGATGATCTGTGCAGATATGCAAGGGACATTCTCGGTCAGGTGGATATTCCGGAGATCCGGACATTTTTGTCGGAAATTGCGGAGAAAGATGATGAATGGTAAAAGAGGAAACAATCTTGTTGTAATTGAAAACGGAAGGCTTGATGTATATCCGCTTGATAATAAACTGATGTGGAAGATAGGAAGAGCAGCGGAAGGTTTAAGACCGGATATCCTGCTTCATTCTTCCACGGTCAGCAGAAAACACGGCACACTGATGAATCAGGACGGATCCTGGTTTTACATAGACGAAAACGGCAAAAACGGAACCGCCTATAACGGGAAGCATATCACAAAAGGTATAGGTGGGCGGCATAAACCCATAATGCTTGAATCAGGTGATGTGCTTATCTTCGGAGGCGGAAGCGAAGGGGCGGTAAATGCCAGAACCGTATGGTCAATGTATTATGAAAAACTTTTGGAAGAACCGTGGAGAGTAGAGGATACGGGAAGTCTTAAAAAGCTGACTTTTACCGCAGGTAAGGAGTCGGCAGAGCTTGATGAACCCGTCATGGGAACGGTCGTCGATCTTGATGAGGGCCTGGCAGTATATATGGGTGATGTTACGTATTTAACCGGTGATATGAAGGTGATCGGCAGTTGAGGGAATTCGACAGAAAACAGGCAGAAAGGGTGCTTAAGTATCTGGATGAAGAATCCGGTCTGTTTCCGCAGTTTGCATTTTCTACGGCCGGAGATGATCTTAAGCTCATAGGAAAAGGCGGCTTTTCATCCGTGTACGAAATGTACAACAGGGAGAGGCCCGAATTAAAGTATGCCTTAAAGGTAACGGGTTTCGGCGACCGGTATGCGGATCCGGAAAGTTTCAGAAACACATCCAGACTGTGGTGGCTTCTCGGACGTGAATCAAAGTATGTTGTCCGAGTTCTTGAAACCGCAGAGCGGTATGTGACCTTTGATGAAAACGGAGAGATCACCGCATCGGGCGAAAAGCCGGAAGGGAAGGGCGATGAACTTGCTCTGCAGTTTGTATTGACCGAAAGACTGTCCCCGGTTATAGAAAAAGACCGTTTCGGTAACGCTTCGCTTTGCAATAATAAGCCTTCATCCGAGAAAGATGTGACGGAATTTGCGCTGCATATAGGACTGGCTCTTTTGAACTCTCATTCGGAGAATGTTCTTCACAGGGATGTAAAACTTGAAAATATTTTTTGGGATGAAGCAAACGGAGTCTACAAGCTGGGTGATTTCGGAATAGCCAAATATGCGCTTGAAGGAGTTGCGGAAACAATCTGTTATACGGACGGATACGGTGCTCCCGAGATTGAAAAAAGACTGTATGACAATTATGACGATACTGCGGATATATATTCATTCGGTATTACGCTTTACCTTTTACTGAATGATCTGAAATTTCCGGGATCTGACGGTTATTTCCCCAATGTAAGACTGCAGTATGATCCCGATTATGTATTTCCGGCTCCCGCTCATGCATCACCGGAAATGACAGCCATTATCCGTAAGATGTGCAGCTTTGAACCGGATGACAGATATTCATCTGTCAGAGAAGTTCTGGAGAAAATCGCGGGGCTCGGTGAGAATGCCGTAATCGAAGCTCTGACAGACTTCGGACAAACAGGGGCCGAAACAGAGACTTACCATGAAGAAGATGAGTCCGGAGGCGCAAAGCGCAGACCGGGTAACATTGTTCGTAAGAAATCACTGAAAAGCATTAAAGCCGATAAGGAGTTTAATGATTATATCTTAAACACCGCCTCCGTATTCCATATAGTGACACTTTCGCTTATACTTCCGCTTCTTTTTAAGGGTGGAGTTTTATCGGACAGACTGTCTGTGGATATGGTGTTCTGGCTTGCGGTCATTGCCCTGCTTTTCCAGTCTGTATTGCAGAAGATAGAAGATCTGGAAATAGTATTCGGAATATTTGCACTGTTTTTGGTGGGACTGTCCGCATATACTTCCGGCTTTACATGTATCCATCTTGTTTTTGCATTATGTATTTTGTCACGTATGTCTGCCTTTTCGTTTGCGGCAGTTCTTGGCTCCGTCATATGGATACTTATTACCCTATCGGGTAAGCCTGCGTTTTTGGAATTATTAGAGACCAAAGACATCAGCTGGTTTTTGCTTGGTTTGTTTTTTACAAAGCTTTTGTGTTTTATGCATTTAAAACTTTTGTGTGCCGGTGCATCTTCTTTCCGGATTAAAACGGACAGGTATATCCGTATCGTCTTTTTCGCCGTGTGCCTTCTGTCCGGAATCTGCGTTTTAATTATGCGGAGCAGGGGAATTATGATACCTGAAGAGATACACAGAATGCATCTTGTGAGAAATGTACTGATATTCATGCCGGTTACATATGTAATCATATGGTTTGAAAATCTTTTCTTTTCAGATGAGGAGAACAATGGATAACGTTTGGACATACGAGGACGTAAAATCCATACTGATACAGCTTGACGATAAGTATGAAGCCTTCGGTATTTATCATTTGGTACGGAAGGGCGGTGACTTATGCCTTCTCGGAAGAGGAGCTTCTTCTTATGTATTTGCCTGCAAAAGAAAAAGCGGAATTCGTGAATATGCAATCAAAGTTATAGGCTTTTCGGGAGACAGGGCGGATCCCGAAGGATTTGAAAATGCATGCAGCATGCAAAAGCAGCTTCAGAGTACCAGCAGCATCGTGAGGATATATAAAAGCGGGCGGATAATTGCGACTGTGGAAGGGGAGCATACCGTATGCGGCTGCGAAGAATATGACGGGAAGACCGGCCTTGGAGGAGACAGGCTGCTTGTTCAGTTCGTGATCATGGAGAGGCTCACTCCGATCCTGAAGTATGACAGGTTCGGTAAAGCAATGCTCGTTCCGGAGAAATTAAGAAGCTATAACGAAAAAGAAATCTTAAAGCTTGCCTTTGACGTAGGTGTAGCTTTGGATGATGCGCATAAAGCAGGGATGATCCACAGGGATATCAAGCCCGAGAATGTTTTTTATGACGAGAAAACAGGACATTACAAGCTGGGGGATTTCGGAATCGCAAGGCAGCTTTTTATGGGAGTTGCAAGTACCTGTGCGTTCACCAAGGGATACGGTGCCCCGGAGGTTGTGGGAATCCTTGATGAGGATTATGACGAAACCGCAGATATATATTCCTTCGGTATGATGATCTATGTGCTGCTGAACGAACTGAAATTTCCGGGCTCCGATACCTATCGTCCCAACCTTGACCAGTACAGATCGGATTTTAAGCTGCCCAATCCCCTGCACGGTAAAAAAGCCGCAGTCGATGCCGTCAGGAAAATGACGGAGTTTGACCCTCTTAACAGACAGAAATCCATGGATGAAGTCCTGAATGATATAGAAAATGCCATGGCCGGAAACGGAATTAAATATAAGAAAAACCATTTGCCCGCATCTGTTGCGGTGGGTGCGGCGCTGGCATTGTCCGGGACGGTGGCATGGAAACTTTCCTTCGGAGCCGGGGTGTTTTTTGCGTCGCCTTCGTGGCTTATGATTTTTGCTGCCGTGAGCGCTTTGAAGATGGGATTAAAACTGAATGAAAAAAGGGTAGACATATGCGATCTTGCCCTGCTTGTCATCGGAGTGTGGGGGATTATATCCACCGGTTTTGCCTGGTGGAAACTTGCACTGATGATTGTTTCCGTGCTTTTTGATGTTTTGCCCGGAGCGGTATTCGGCGTTTATCTGTTGATGGAAGGAATTAATTACACGGCTCTTCGTCTTCCGGGAACACTTTCCGTTAATTTGGACCTCAGCTGGATAGCAGTACTATGCCTCAGCCTTTCATTTTTCCTCCTGTTCCGGAGCCTTATACTCAGCAGGCATGATTATGATCTTTTGAAAGTTGTAGGGAAAATGAAGCTTTACCGGGTCATTGTCATAGTATTTTACGTAGCGGCACTGATCACAAGGCCTGAAGTTTTTATACATAATCCGGGATATATGGTCCTTAAATTCCTTCACTTAAGTTCCGGCTCCATCCTTAATATCCGGAATATGAATTTCTTTAATCTGGGACTGTTTGGACTTGTATTTTGTATATTCTGGATGATCCGTGAGAAAATCCTGAGCAGGTATGAGAGGAAAAAGCAGGCCGGATAAGTTTTTTTCGACAGCTTAAAGACTGCTTAAACAATACTTAAATAATATTTCATGTATGATATCCCTCACATTTATGATATAATACAACGCGATGGGCAATCTGAAAGGCCATATCAAAGAATAATGTTTCAGGAGGAAAACAAATGAAAACTTGTCCTAAGTGTGGAGCACAGGTAGCAGATGATGCAGGATTCTGCACAGTATGCGGATTCAACTTCAATGCAGCAGGCGCAGCAACAGGAGCACCCCAGGGAGCACCTCAGCCTCAGCCCCAGCCTCAGTTCCAGCAGGCACCCGTAGCACCTTCTTATGCTCAGTATGCACCCGTTAATCCTTGTGATAAGCTTCTCGGCATTCTTGCAATGTTCAGCTGTCTTTCACCCCTTGGCGGATTTTTCGGTTTCATCTTTGCATGGTTCGGTGGAGAGTATAACGGACAGCGTTCCGATTATCTCAAGTTCTATTCCAATCAGGCAATGGTATTTGCACTCTTCAGCCTTATCGATACCTTCTTCGGATGGATTCCCGTTATCGGCTGGGCATGGGTGATTTTCCGTTTTGTATGCGTTATCATCGCTATTGTTAACGCCTGCAAGGGACTTACCAAGCCCGTTCTGTTCTTCGGAACCATCAAGGTTGTTAAGTAATTTAACTGTGACAACATATAAAAAGACTTTCGGTCATATGACCGAAAGTCTTTTTTTTTATTTTACGGATGCGATATATTTACCGTCTTTGATATCGATCAGGATAGTCTCGCCTTCCTGAACCTTGTCTTCAAGCAGGAATCTTGCTGCCAGGGTCTCGACATGTTTCTGAAGATAACGCTTCAGAGGTCTTGCACCGTAAACCGGATCGTATGCGGAATCGATGATGTGCTGCATTGCTTCGTCCGTAAGTTCCAGGTTGATGTCACGGTCTGCCAGTCTGTTATCGATATCTTTAACAAGAAGTCTGATGATACCGCTCAGATTATCCTTGGTGAGAGGCTTGAACATGATGATCTCATCAAGTCTGTTGAGGAATTCGGGGCGGAAATGGCCTCTTAATTCCTCCATTACCATATCCTCGGCACCTGATTCGATATTACCGTCATCGTCTATTCCGTCCAGAAGGTATCTTGCACCTATATTGGATGTCATGATGATGATCGTATTCTTGAAATCTACTGTCTTGCCGTGTGAGTCGGTTATACGTCCGTCATCAAGAACCTGGAGAAGTACATTGAATACGTCGGGAGCGGCTTTTTCCACTTCGTCAAAGAGAACAACGCAGTAAGGCTTTCTTCTGACCGCTTCGGTAAGCTGACCGCCTTCATCGTAGCCCACATATCCGGGAGGAGCTCCTATGAGTCTGGAAACACTGTGTTTCTCCATATATTCGGACATGTCGATTCGGACCATATTGCTCTCGTCGTCGAAAAGAGCTGCGGCAAGGGACTTGGCAAGTTCTGTTTTACCGACACCGGTAGGGCCCAGGAAGAGGAACGATCCGATGGGCTTTTCGGGATCCTTGATACCTGCCTTTGAACGGATGATTGCTTCGGTTACTTTGGTAACGGCTTCATCCTGTCCGCAGACCCTCTTATGAAGTTCTTCATCGAGGTGAAGGGTCTTGGTTCTTTCACCTTCGGTAAGCTTTGCTACGGGAATTCCGGTCCATTTGGAAACGATACGTGCTATTTCTTCGTCGGATACTTTCTCACGTACCAGCTTGTTGTCTTCTGTCTGAGTGCCTTCAGCTTCTTCAAGCTCTTTCTTCAGAGCGGGGAGAGTACCGTACGAAAGCTCTGCAGCTTTCTCTAGGTCACCCTTGGTCTGTGCTATGACAATCTGGGAGTTGACCGCATCGATCTCTTCACGTAATTTGCTTAAGCGTCCTGCGGCATTCTTTTCGTTATCCCATTGGGCTTTCTGTGTTTCGAAGCTTTCTTTTAACTCCGCAAGTTCCTTCTGAAGGTCTTCGAGACGCTCTTTGGAAAGATTGTCTTCCTCCTTCTTAAGAGCGGTTTCCTCAATCTGGAGCTGCAGGATCTTACGGTTCATTTCATCCAGCTCTGCGGGAAGTGAATCCATCTCTGTTTTGATAAGAGCACAGGCTTCATCCACAAGGTCGATGGCTTTATCGGGAAGGAATCTGTCGCTGATGTAACGGTTGGAGAGTACCGCTGCGGAAACGAGCGCGGTGTCCATTATCTTAACACCGTGATAAACCTCATAACGTTCCTTTAAGCCTCTGAGGATCGAAATGGTATCTTCGACGGTGGGCTCCTCGACCATAACGGGCTGGAAACGTCTCTCGAGTGCCGCATCGGTTTCGATATACTGGCGGTATTCGTCCAGTGTGGTGGCACCTATGCAGTGAAGCTCACCTCTTGCAAGCATGGGCTTTAACATGTTGCCGGCATCCAGGGCACCGTCGGTTTTGCCCGCACCGACTATGGTATGAAGCTCATCTATAAAAAGAATGATCTGTCCGTCGGATGCTTTCACTTCATCGAGAACGGCTTTAAGTCTTTCCTCGAATTCGCCTCTGTACTTGGCTCCTGCGATAAGCGCACCCATATCCAGTGCAAAGATCTTCTTGTCCTTGAGATTATCGGGAACGTCGCCGCGTACTATACGCTGTGCCAGTCCCTCCACAACCGCGGTTTTACCTACACCGGGTTCACCTATGAGAACGGGATTATTCTTGGTCTTTCTGGAAAGGATACGTACTACGTTTCTGATCTCCGAATCCCTTCCGATAACGGGATCCAACTTTTGATCACGTGCCTTTTCAACAAGATCCTGTCCGTATTTTTCAAGGGTGTCATATGTTGCTTCCGGATTGTCGGAAGTTACTCTCTGATTGCCTCTTACCTGGGAGAGTGCCATAAGGAAGCGCTCTCTTGTAATGCCGTACTCTTTGAATATTTCCTTCATGGAACGTGAAGGATATTTGATCATTGCGAGGAAGAGATGCTCGACGGATACGTATTCGTCACCCATTGCCTTGGCTTCGTCTTCGGCAAAGGTAAGGACTTTGTTAAGATCCTGGTTTATGTGCATCTGTCCCGCACCGCTTCCGGATACCTTGACGCATTTTGCAAGCCGGTCCTCTGCGGTCTGAACGAAGTGCTCCTTGTTGATCTCCATCTTCTCGATGAGCTTTAAGATCAGACTGTCATCCAGCTGTAAGAGACTGACGAGGAGATGCTCCTGCCCCAGTTCCTGGTTTCCGTATTCGGTACCGAGCTTTTCGATGCCGTTTATCGCTTCAAGCGATTTTTGTGTAAATTTCTGTATGTTCATATCTGCCTCCTTTTCAGGACGGAAACGATTTGTTTTATCTGTTCTATTAGGAATATAACACAGATAAACCGAAATTCAATAACCAAATTATAAAAATTTGGGAAAATTCAAAGCATTCATGTACAGATCATTGAAAGCGGGATCCTCAGCCAGGTTAATGATCTCGGGCCCGGCGGGAACTCTTTCTCCTGCGGCATAGTGCAGGGCACCCTTGAGGGATGTGTTTCCTCCCGAAGTACATTTGTTTGATAGTTGCCCCGGGATAAGTCCGATGGAAGATGCATCCGAAGGTTTCAGGAAATATCCGAAACCTCCCGCAAGGATCACTTCATCTACCATGTCAAAAGAAACCGATGCCCGTTCACAGATGATTTTTATACCCGCATAAACGGCACCCTTTGCCAGCTGGAGTGCTCTTACGGAATCCTGTGTGATATGGACGCTTCCGATATCTATTCCTTCGTCAAAAAAAGGATCTTTCAAAAGTCCGGTGGAATCCATATATCCGCCCTTAAGAAGTCTTGAGGTAAGTCCTATCATATCAGCTCCCCATATGCCTTTGCAGGGACCGCCTTCGAATGCGGGGCCTGCAGCGGTTGCGGTGACATAGAGATGATCTTTGTTTCCCAGTGCGATCTCTCCGTTTGTTCCCAGGTCGCAAAGGAGCTTGTATTTACCGGATGTGCAGAGCTTTGATGCAAGAACGCCTGCGTAGATATCGCTGCCAACAAATGCGGAAAAACCGGGCAGGATGCGGGCTTTGAATTCTTTTCCCGAAGAGGAAATCTGCAGAAAATCTTCCGAAATACGATCTGCGGTAAAAGGAGCTTTTCCGAGAGATTCCGGGTTAAGTCCTCTTAAGAGATAGGTCATGGTGGTATTGGCGGAAATAAAGATCTCACAGTCCTCAAATTCCGGATGAGCCGAGAATTTATCCAGTCCTGTTTTTATCTCGTTAAGGACCATATTACGCATATCTATAAGTATCTCCGGATCTTCGGCGGCCCTGATCCTTGATATCACATCCGCGCCGTATTTTCCCTGAGGGTTCAGTGATGCATGGGAATCCTTAACCGAGCAGTCTTTACCCGTCATTACCATTGCAATGGTGGTGGTTCCTATATCGACTAAAACTGCGGGAGACGAAAGGGGCAGTTTTTCTTTTTCCGCATCCGGAAAAGAGAGAATCTCGGTGCCTTTGTGACCCTCTCCGAAACATCTGCCGCAGCCCGTACAAATTGTACATTTGGTTCCTTTTTTCATACCTGTTTATGATATCACAACGGGCATGTTCGTGGTATAATGTTATGGTCTTTTCACATGAGGGAGCGGAAGATTTTTTCATATATGAGGATTGAACATGTTTTGTGAAAATTGCGGTGCAAAGATTGATGATACCCAGTCTTATTGTCCGGCTTGCGGAGCCGGAATGAACGTTCCCGGCAAGAAAAAAAGAGGCGGTAAGAAAGCCTTTTTGATCATAATACTTATATTGATTATCGGACTTGCCTCGGGAGTCGCTGTTTATGCGGTTAATTATTTTTCTCCCGAATCAAGAACAGCTCGTTTTATGCAGCAGGGCGATGAATATTACGGCGACAGGGATTATTATGAGGCCATAGAAAGCTACAGAGCGGCTTTACTTATCACTCCCGATTCCGTAGAAAGCTATAAAGGCATTGCAAAGGCATATGAAAAGCTTGAAGATACGCAGGCTTTGATGGAAGTACTTGAGGAAGCTTATGATGCTACCGGCGACAAGTACTTTAAGAAAGAACTTGCTAAACTGGATGAAGAGCTCAGACGCGCCGATATCGAAATGGCGGAGACCATAAGGGTGGCCGTACTTACGGACATTGCAGAAGGTAACCTTACCGGCAACGGAGAGTTTAAAGTTAAAAAGGGCAGTCCCACATTACTTGATGAAACTCCCGAAGGCTGCGGAGCTCCTGCTCTGGGTTATAATTATTATGTACTCTACGATGCACCTTCCGGAACGGTTTATGTTGCTCTGAACGGTTTTGTTCTTTCCACCGAAGACGGTGTGCAGGAATATCTTGATTACGACGGAAAGCCGGAAGACAGATCGGATGATCTGGTTTGGCCGCCCCTGCCTTGTTATGATATTACTCCCGACGAACCGGATGTTGTGACTTCAGCTGACGGACCGCTGTATGAAGTAGGAGAGATCACACTTGATCTGTGGTGTTCCATGACGGACAATGAACCAAACCGCCATGCCCTGGAACGTGCTTTGGATGATCTTGCGGAAATATATCCCAATGTGAAGATCAATTGGGAAGCATTTGATTATGAGTCATACAAGATCAAGCTCAAAGCTGCGGTAGCGGCAAATGAACTGCCCGACATCTTTGTTACCCCTACAGGTTCCTTCCTCGGTGATTTTGCTGATACCGGAAGGATCTTATGTCTGGATGATGCATATGAGGATTACAGGGATGAACTTCCCGAATGCATGCTTGATACCTCCACATTCGGAGGAAAGCATTACGGTGTTCCTTATACCATGCACTACATCGTCCTCTTTGCAAATATGGATCTGCTAAAAGAAGCGGGATATGATGAGATTCCCTCCACATATAATGATCTTGTGGAATGCTGCGAAGCGCTTAAGAAAAAGAAGATCACTCCCTTCGGAGTTGCGGGAATGGAATCCTGGTGTGTATCCGAATTTGTGGAATCGATAATGCTTCAGACCGTCGGTGCGGATACTTTAAGCGACATGTTCTACGGATTCGAATCCTGGGACAATGAAGGCATAGCTCAGTCGGTAAATGTGTTCCAGAGCTGGAATGAAGCGGGTTATTTTGATCCTTCGGGAGGAAGTATTACATATAACGAGGTGCTTAGCTGCTTTGAACGCGGTGACTACGCATTTATGGTTACGGGGTCCTGGAATTGCCTGAATATAGCTACCGTCGCTGATTATGAAGTCGGAATTTCCTGTCTGCCTGTTTTCGATTCCGGTAAGGCGGATGAAGGATATTACATCGGAGGTCCTTCGGAAGTTTTGAGTGTTTCCTTGGGCTCGCTTTATCCTCAGGCCGCATCTCAGTATGCTTTTGAGCTGGGAAGACTTATAAGTCATTACGGATTCCAGGATTGGAGCGGACTTCCCGCATGGGAAATTTACGGAGATACTTCGGATCTTGAAGAGCTTTATGTAGAGGCAGCCGAGATGAGCCACGAAGCAAACGGATTTGTTCTGTACGGTGATGTGGCACTGGATTCGGATGATCTGAGTATTTATTTGTCCTACATGTCACATGTCTTTGACGGAAATATAGACGGACAGGGATTTATTGAAGGTCTTGCGGAAGATATATATTGATTGAGAGGCACATACATGTCACAGAAACAATTTGACGATCTCAGAAAACTTTACAGTACGTTTGAATACAGAAAGTACGAAATGAGGATTGAGGACGGACAGCTGTTCGTAAGGTTCAGATTCTCAATCCCCGAACTTCGTGACTTTATGCCCGAGTGGAGATTCCCTTTGGGTGAGAGAAAAGTGGATTTAGAGGATCCCATCTTAAGGACTCTTGTCTTTTCACTCGGTATGGTAGAAACCATAAGCTATTACAAAACCGTATGTCCCGAGAAGGTTGTGATCAAGTGCGGAACTCTTTCCGCAGCCCAGAAGGACTGGTGGAGAAAACTGTATTTTAACGGACTCGGTGAATTCCTTTACAGAAACGGAATAACCGTATCCGCTGACAGGCTTGTAAGATTCGAATGCAATACCACAACCGATGATGAGCCTGCGGTTCTTCACGATGATAAGACTTATTCCGGATGCCTTGTCCCTGTCGGCGGCGGTAAGGACTCTGTAGTAAGCCTCGAGCTGTTAAAGGGTGAGGACATTACGACTTATGTCGTAAATGAAAACGCAACCGCAACGAATGTCATCGATAAATGTTCTCACAAAAAGGGCGTTTATACCGCAAAGCGTACTCTTGATCCTCAGGTTATCAGGATGAACGAAGAGGGATATATGAACGGACATATTCCCATCTCTGCGGTCTTTGCTTTTTCCGCGGTCATAACCGCTTATCTGTGCGGCTTTAAATACATTGCTCTTTCCAACGAGACCAGTGCCAATGAGAGCACCGTTCCCGGAACCAAGGTAAATCACCAGTATTCAAAGAGCTATGAATTCGAGCAGGATTTTGATGAATATATCGAAGGACTTATCGATTCGGACATTCATTATTTTTCACTTTTAAGACCCTTTACCGAAGTGCAGATCGCAGGCATTTTTGCGAAAAAGGGCGGAGATTATTTCAAGGTATTCAGATCCTGCAACAGAGGGAGCAAGAAGGGTGTATGGTGCTGTGCATGTCCCAAGTGTCTCTTCGTATATATCATTTTGTCCTCCTTCTTAAGCGAGGAGGAAGTTATTTCCATCTTCGGTGAAAAGCTTCTTGATAAGGAATCACTGGATGAGGACTTCAGAGAGCTGGTAGGACTTAATGAGAACAAGCCCTTTGAATGTGTCGGAACCAGAAGCGAAGTGGCAAGCTGCCTGACCGACTTTATAAAGAAGGGTGGAAAGAGCATGCTTACGGACCGTTACGAAAAAGAGATCCTTGCCATGCAGGCTGCGTCTCTTGAGGAACTGTTAAAAGACTGGTGCGATGAAAATTCGGTACCTGAGGAATTCATCGGAAGATTGAAGGCAGCCTTGTAAATCATTACATCGAGCAAAAAAAGATCGCAGGCGAATAACCTGCGATCTTTTCTGTTTGAAAGGTATTCCCTTATCAGGTGAAGGAAATTGAGTTCCATCCGTCCTTGGGAACGAGACCGATGTAAGTCTTGCCAGGATTGATCTGGATCTCATCACCGTTCTCATCGTAGAACTTGGTGATCTCGTAGTCGAGCTTTTCGTTGGATACTGCCTTTGACCAGGTGATCTTGATAGCTTCGCCGTTGGTGATGTACCATCCGGTGGTATCGGTCTGGTTGTAGTAGAGATAGATCAGATATCCGTGCTCGTCGTATACATAGTAGTCGGTGCACTGAAGAATAACGTTCTCGAAGGATACGGTTTCGTTATCCTCGCCGTCCTGCTGAAGCTGTCCGTAGAGATAGAAATCGTAGGTTCCGGTTGATTCGTTATACTTAAGGTTTGACTGAGTGTGCTTAAATGTAGGAATCTGAATGTTGGTTGCGGTCTGTGCATTTGAGTAACCCATCTCGGTGGGGGTGATGTCCACACCGTAATCTCTGAAGATGAAGTGGGTGTCTCTCATGGGAGCGTAAGCATTGTAGGTAGAAGAGAAGCCGGCTGCTTTGATTCTGTCTTCAAGCTCACCGGGGCCGATGAACTCTTCATAGAAATCAGCTCTTCCGAGATCGATTCTTGAGAATCCGCCGGAAAGGTGATCACAGTATGCTTTAGTGATGAAGTCGTTGATGTAAACGGGACCGCCGTCGTGAACGAGGATCGCATTGTACTCACCTGCAAGGGAGATGTTGGTGGGACGGGTTGAACGGATGTTACCCATCTGCTGTATGTTTCCCCAATCTTTACGGATGCACATAAGTCTGGTAACACGGTCGTTGGCGGTTGAATTCATCAGCTCGTAAACGATGTCACACTCTGCAATCTCATAGTTGGGAAGAGACTCTTTCTCACAGTCGACCATTAATGCGATGGGACGCTGATCTTTGAGATCGTTTGATATGGGAAGTCCGGTAAGTTCTGAAAGGTAGCAGCCTTCGGGAACTTCAAGTCCTGCGGGCTCCTCGGTATCGGGCTGCTGGTTATTATCTCCGTTGGGATCATCAGCAATTACGATGGGCTGGCCTTCGATAACGCCTGACTGGCCGCTTTCACCCGAATTGTTGTTGCCGCAGCCTGCAATGAAAGAAACGCTTATTGCAGCTACTGCAAGCAGAGATATCAGTTTCTTATTTTTCATAAATATTTTCCTCCGATGTGTGTTTTACACACATGGCATATTATAGAGGGAAGCGTGTTTTTTTACAAGTTGGATAAAAAAAGCTTAATTAATCTTAAGGGAATCTTAAAAAACACCTTCAAATGCCCGAAAATACTGGGAAAGTCGGCATTTTAACAATGCTTTTATAACTAATCATATATTGTCAATATTTATTCAAATATGATACAAAATGATTGACGAAAACAATAGGAAAACGGTACACGGCGCGCATGCCGGTGCAAGAAAGTGTAATACCATATGAAAAATTTAAAAATGTTTATTCTTACCGCAGCGATTGCACTTATTGCGGTAATTACCCCGGCGGTGAAGGCAAATGCTGCGAATGTCTCACTTCCCGATAAAACTCCTCTCTGGTTCGACGCAGAATTTTATGCAACGGCTTATCCCGATGTTGCGGCGGCTTACGGAGGAACAAACGCAGCAACCTACGGCGGATTTGATTCCGCAATGTGGTTTCATTATAAGAACTACGGTGTGAACGAAAGCAGAGTTCCGGCAGCAAGTCCCGATTGGTTCGATGCAGCGTATTATGCGGCTACCTATCCCGATGTTGCGGCAGTTTACGGAACCGATGCGGAGAAGCTCTTCCAGCATTACATCTTACTCGGAAGAAGCGAGCTCAGACGTCCCAATGCATCTTATGTGCATACGATGGCTAAGGACGGCACCATCACCGGAAATGTTACTCCCGCTCAGAATGTAACCCAGCCGGCGCCGACCCCTTCTACGGCGACCACACAGGTTACAGCCCAGACTGCGAGCGATGCACTTTATATCCCCACAGGAGTTCCCTGCAACGGATCTCCCTATTATATAGTGGTGGATCGTGAGCTCAATGTCTGCAACGTACTTACGGTGGGAGCGGACGGAACCTATTGCCAGCTCGTAAAGAGCATGCTCTGTTCGACCGGAAGAGCCGGACACGGAACACCTTCCGGAACCTTCTCGATATATGAGCATACTGCAGGCGGCGGATGGGTTTACATGGCAGACGGAACCTGGGCAGTTTGGGGAATGAGGTTCAGGACAGGCGGATATATGTTCCACTCCGTTTGCTTCACTCACAAAGGCGATCTTCTTCCCATCCCCGAAGAAGTAGCGGCACTGGGAAGCAAAGCATCACTCGGATGCGTAAGGCTTTCCGTAGAAGACGCGATGTGGCTTTACAATCTTGTTCCCGACGGAACACTCGTCACCATCGCATAACCTATTGTTCATAATCTAATTAATAATCTTTTCCTTAAAAAAGGGCGGCCTGAAGCAGGCCGTTCTTTTTTGCTACCAAATAGGCCGCAAATAGGGTATAATATACTGAATTATGGGCTTTTGTGCCCGGAACGGAATTAATTATGAAAACAGATCATCTGTTTAACGATAAAAAAATACTTATATGGGGCTACGGAAGAGAGGGACAGTCCACAGAAAAGTGGCTGCAGGGCCACGTATCTCCCGCAGCGGTGGAGATATCATCCGCTACCCCCGAAGAGATGCTTAAAGGCGCAGGCGACGGTTTCGACCTGATAATCAAAAGCCCCGGAATTGTCTGGCCTCCCAGGGCGGATTCTTTTACCGGGGAAGAGGTAAAGAAGATTGAAGAAATCTCAGCGAAGATCACTTCACAGACAGAAATCTTCATAAGCACATTCGGAGACAAGACCGTCGGTGTTACCGGAACAAAGGGTAAATCCACAACGGTATCCATGCTGGCTCATGTACTTTCCGAGAATTCGGGTAAGAAGGTAATACTTGCGGGAAACATCGGACTTCCCTGCCTTGATTATTACGATGATGCTGAAGGTGATTCCATAGTTGTACTGGAGCTCAGCTGTCATCAGCTTAAGGATGCAAAGACCGCACCTCATATCTCCGTATTCCTGGATCTCTACGAAGAGCATCTTGATTATTACGGAAGCATGGATGCTTATTTTGCCGCAAAGAGCCATATAGTAAGCAGGCAGAAAGCGGGCGACAAGGCATACATCGGTGAAAACGTACCGGAGATAAAATCGGAATCTGAGCAGATAAGAGTAATTCCTACGAGGGAAGACCTTTGTGGAATAGAACTCGGCCTTTACGGTGAGCATAACCGTATCAATGCATATTTTGTAAAGAAGATATGCATGGAGAATTTCGGGATTTCGGAAGAGGCTGTTCTTAAGAGCCTGAATTCTTTTGAGGCACTGCCTCACAGAATGAAGAAGATAGGATGCTATGAAGGAATAAACTTCTACGACGATTCAATCTCTACCATACCCGAAGCGGCCATAGGCGCTGCGACCAGCATTCCCGATGCACAGGTAATCCTGGTGGGAGGAATGGACAGAGGAATTTCATATTCGGTTCTCGAAGACTTTATGAAGGAACATTCCGAATATAAATTCATCTGCATGTATGCTACGGGTAAGAGAATAACGGAAGAACTCGGAACGGGTCTTTCCAATGTATGTTATGAAGAAGATCTTGAAGGCGCGGTAAAGAAGGCTTTTGAGATAACGGATAAAGGAAGAGGCTGCGTGTTGTCTCCTGCGGCCGCATCCTACGGATATTTTAAGAATTTCGAAGAACGCGGAAGAATTTTCGGAGAATTGGTAGTAAAGCATGGATCAGATAAATCTGTTTGAATATATGTCTGATAAAAATAAAGAGACCGAAAGTCCGCTGGCCGCAAGGATGAGACCCAGGACCCCGGAAGAAATAGTGGGTCAGGAAGAGATCATCGCTCCCGGTAAGCTCCTGTATCGTGCCATCAAAGCGGACAAGATCAGTTCACTGATACTTTACGGTCCTCCCGGAACCGGTAAGACCACCATTGCGAAAGTAATCGCAGGGGCCACCAGATCCAGATTCATATCCATCAATGCAACCACTGCAGGCAAGAAGGATATGGAGGATGCGGTTAACGAAGCAAAGAGCATCCTCGGAATGAATTCCCAGAAGACAATTCTTTTTATCGACGAGATACATCGTTTCAATAAGGGACAGCAGGATTTCTTACTCCCTTTCGTGGAAGACGGAACGGTAACCCTTATAGGTGCTACCACCGAGAATCCTTATTTTGAGGTAAACGGCGCTCTTATAAGCAGGTCCATGATATTTGAGCTCAAGCCTCTTTCCGTGGACAATGTAAAAACTCTTCTGAAGATCGCGGTAACCGATTCGGACAGAGGAATGGCGGCCTATAACCCTTATATCGATGATGATGCATTGGAGTTTATCGCGGATGTTGCGGGCGGTGATGCCAGACATGCACTTAACGCACTTGAGCTCGCGATTCTTACTACCGACCCCGATGCGGAAGTTTCGAGCGATTATCCGGATACGGTAACGGGACCTTCCGATAAAACAAAACCCGGAGTGCACATTACCCTGGATGTTGCACAGGAATGTATCCAGAGAAAAGCTGTAAGGTACGATAAGACCGGAGACAACCACTACGACACAATCTCCGCATTTATAAAAAGCATGAGAGGATCGGATCCCGACGCGGCTGTTTATTATCTGGCAAGAATGCTGGATGCGGGAGAAGAAGTAAGCTTTATCGCAAGACGTATTGTCATATGTGCGGCCGAGGATGTCGGTATGGCAGATCCTAATGCACTGGTTGTTGCCAATGCTGCATTCGAAGCGGTTATTAAAGTAGGAATGCCGGAAGCCCGTATTATTTTGTCGGAAGCGGCTATTTACGTAGCGACGGCGCCCAAGTCAAACGCCGCCATATGTGCGGTGGACGAAGCTCTTGAAGAGGTGAGGAATTCGGGAAGTCTTCCCATACCGACGCACCTTCAGGATGCACACTACAAGGGAGCGGCAAAGCTTGGTCACGGAGTGGGATATCAGTATTCCCATGACTATCCGAACCACTATTGTAATCAGCAGTATCTGCCCTATGAACTGGACGGAAAGGAATTTTTCAGACCGGACGGTCAGGGGTATGAAATAAAGATCAAAGAGCACTTTAAAAAGATAAAAGGTAAGGAGAACTAAAAATGGGTGTAAACGAAGAAGCACTTGCAGCACACGAGAAATGGAACGGAAAGCTTTCAACGGAAGCCAAGTCCAAGGTAGATTCAAGAGAGGCACTTGCGATTGCCTATACTCCCGGTGTTGCAGAACCCTGTCGCAAGATCGCTGATGACAAGGAGCTTGCATATAAATATACATGGAAGGCTAACACCATCGCGGTTGTATCCGACGGCTCGGCAGTACTCGGTCTCGGAAATATCGGACCCGAAGCTGCAATGCCCGTTATGGAAGGAAAGGCAGTTCTTTTCAAAGAGTTCGGCGGAGTTAATGCCGTACCCATCTGCCTTGATACACAGGATACCGAAGAAATCATCAAAGCGGTTAAGTACATTGCACCCGGATTCGGAGGAATCAACCTTGAGGATATCTCTGCTCCCAGATGTTTTGAGATTGAGGAGAGACTTAAGGCGGAGCTTAACATCCCCGTATTCCACGATGACCAGCACGGAACCGCCATCGTTGTACTTGCAGCATCCATCAACGCTCTTAAGGTTACTGGTAAAAAGAAAGAGGATTGCAAGATTGTAGTTAACGGCGCTGGTGCAGCAGGCGTGGCAATCTCAAAGCTTCTTCTTAAGTACGGATTCGGAAGCGTAACCCTTTGCGATTCGAGAGGAATCGTATCCGCAGACAGAACCGATCTTAACGATACCAAGAAGGAAATGCTTAAGATCACCAATCCCGAGAACAGATCCGGTAAGCTTGCCGATGCTGTTGTGGGAACCGATATCTTCGTAGGTGTATCCGCACCCGGAGTTCTTACTCAGGATATGATTAAGACCATGAATGCAGAGCCTATCATCTTTGCAATGGCTAATCCCACTCCCGAGATCATGCCTGACGAAGCAAAGGCAGCAGGCGCAAGGATCGTGGGAACCGGAAGAAGTGACTTCCCCAACCAGATCAACAACGTAGTTGCATTCCCCGGAATCTTCCGCGGAGCACTGGAAGCAAGAGCACCTCAGATCACCGAGGAGATGAAGCTTGCAGCAGCTGAAGCAATCGCCGCAGCAGTTCCCGCAGATAAGCTCTGTGAAGATTACATCATGCCCGAAGCTTTTGATACCAAGGTACGCGATTCGGTAGCTGAGGCCGTTAAGAGGCTCGTTAAATAATGGATGCCGAAAAGCTTACACAGGTAAAACTTATTATCCTCTACATGCTTGCGAGGGTTGATTTCCTCATGACCGCTTCCCAGATCTCTGATTTCGTCCTGGGTAAGGATTATGCGGACTTCTATGTCCTGACACAGGCACAGGGCGAGCTCATAGATAACGGACTTATATCCCAGGCTCCCCACTCCCATAATGCTACGGAGCTTTCCATCACAACCGAGGGAAGAGATACCATCAAATTCTTCGGATCGCGTCTTCCCGATTTCATTAAGAATGATATCGAGAATTATTTTGCCGACAAGGCCTTCGAACTCAGGAACGAGCTTGCGGTAAAGGGAGACTATGTGCAGAACAGCGCAACCGGTGAGTACGAGACCAGACTCATTATCAAGGACCGTGATGTAACGACTCTTGATATGACTTTATCCGTTCCCACTGAGGAAATCGCGGAGCACATAGTTGATGTGTGGAAGGAAAAAGCCACCGGGGTATTTCAGTATATTACCAACGAATTGTTTTAAATGTTTTGTTTTGAAAAGGAAAGCAAATGAGAATCGGAACAGGATATGATGTTCATAAATTCTGTGAAGACAGACCTCTTATCATCGGAGGAGTGACCATTCCTTACGAAAAAGGATTACTGGGTCATTCCGATGCCGATGTTCTTACCCATGCAATTATGGATGCGCTTCTTGGGGCTGCGGCTCTCGGAGATATAGGAAAGCTTTTCCCAGATACGGATCCTGCGTTTAAGGGAGCTGATTCCATAAAGCTTCTTGAGGAAGTTGGAAAGAGACTGATGCAGGAAGGTTATGTTATCGAGAATATTGATTCTACCATAATAGCCCAGGCTCCCAAGATGAGACCTCACATCGATGATATGAGGAAGAATATCGCGGATGCTCTGGGACTTGATATCGGACGGGTTAATGTAAAGGCTACGACCGAAGAAGGTCTCGGATTTACCGGAGCGATGCAGGGTATTTCTTCACAGGCGGTATGCATAATCAACAGTGTATATGATCAGAATGATATGAGTTTCGGCTGCGGCGGATGCGCACGATGTCCGGGCATGAGCAAATAACCCCGAATATTTATGCAGACGAAGTATTATTCTGAAAGGATAAACTATGAAGATTTTTAATACACTTACCAGAAAAAAAGAAGAATTTGTTCCCATTACACCGGGCAAGATCTCGATGTATGTTTGCGGACCTACGGTTTATAACTACATTCACATCGGTAATGCACGTCCCATGATTGTGTTCGATACATTCAGAAGATACATGGAGTACAGAGGATATACCGTTAATTACGTATCCAACTTTACCGACGTTGATGACAAGATCATCAAGAAGGCTAATGAAGAAGGCGTGGATTCCCTTGAAATCTCAACCCGTTACATTGCAGAGACCAGAAAAGATATGGAGGCTCTCAATGTAAGACCCGCAACCGTTCATCCCCAGGCTACCAAAGAGATAGGCGGAATGATCGATATGATACAGACTCTTATCGACAAGGGCCATGCGTATGTGGCTGCGGACGGAACCGTTTATTTCAGAACAAGATCCTTTGATCAGTACGGAAAGCTTTCACATAAGAATCTTGATGACCTCAGAACAGGCGAGAGAGAACTTAAGGTATCCGGCGAGGACCAGAAGGAAGATCCCCTTGATTTCGTTCTCTGGAAGCCCAAGAAAGAGGGCGAGCCTTCATGGCCTTCACCCTGGTGCGAAGGTCGTCCCGGATGGCATATCGAGTGCTCTGTCATGAGTAAGAAATATCTTGCGGAGACCATCGATATTCACGCAGGCGGAGAGGATCTTATTTTCCCTCATCACGAAAATGAGATCGCACAGTCCGAGTGCACCAGCGGCAAAGAGTTTGCTCACTACTGGATGCACAACGGATTCCTCAACATCGATAACCGTAAGATGAGTAAGTCTCTCGGTAATTTCTTTACCGTAAGAGAGATAACCGAAAAGTATGATCCCCAGGTACTCAGATTCTTCATGCAGACCGCTCAGTACAGAGGACCTCTTAATTTCTCCGCTGAGCTTATGGAACAGGCCAAGCAGAGCCTCGACAGGATCAGAACATGCGGAAACATGCTTAAGGAAGCTCTCGAGACCGCACCCGAAAGAGATCTTAATGCGGAAGAGCAAAGTGCCGTAGACGGTATTTCCGAATTCGTTAAGATGTTTGAAGATGCAATGGATGACGATCTTAATACCGCAGATGCCATCACCGCAATCTTTGAGCTTGTAAGAAGTGCGAACGTAAATGTTAAAACCGCATCCGGAGAAAAAGCTCCCAGGAAGGTTGTTGAAAGCTTCTTCAATACTCTTGAGATGCTTGCGGGAATCCTTGGTCTTTTCGTTACCACTGAGGATGATGCGGCAGCAGATCCCGAAGCTGAGGAGATCGAAGGTCTTATAGCACAGAGAAAAGAAGCCAAGAAAAATAAGGATTTCGCACTTGCTGATAAGATCCGTGACGATCTTCTCGCACGCGGAATAGTTCTTGAAGATACCAGAGAGGGTACCAAGTGGAAGAGAAATTAACACTTTCTCCGCTGTCATTTGCTTTTATCGGGGATGCATACATGAGTCTGGTCATCAGACGTATGCTCCTCGAAAAAGGTGACATGCCTGTAAACAAATTCCATAAAGCATCGGTTAAGTATGTAAGTGCCGATGCACAGGCCGCAGTTCACGATGCACTTCTTGAAAAAGAATTTTTAACCGAAGAAGAGCAGGAAGTGATGCACCGCGGCAAGAACCATGCACATCCCACCGGAAGAGGTGCCAACTACGCATCGTACAAAAGAGCCACGGGTCTTGAGTCACTGCTTGGGTATCTTTATATGACGGGGAAAACGGATCGTGCGGATGAGATAATAAGATTCGGAGTCGAATATGTCGAAGGATCAAAATAAAAAAGAAGATCTTGAATCTTTCAAGAGAAATAAAAATGAAAATGCCATAGAGGGAAGAAACCCCGTTCTCGAAGCATTCAGGGCAGGCAAGCCTGTAGACAGACTTTATGTGCTGGACGGATGCAGAGACGGTGCGGTTCTGACCATCAAGAGGGAAGCTGTCAAAGCGGGTACCGTAATTAAGTATGTCGATAAAGAGCGCCTGGACCACATGTCCGAAACAGGACATCATCAGGGTGTTATCGCCATAACCGCAGCTTACGAATACAGCACCGTTGAAGATATCTTTGCCAGGGCTGAGGAGAAGGGTGAAGATCCTTTCATCATTATTCTGGACGGAATAGAAGATCCCCATAACCTGGGTGCGATGATCAGAACGGCTGACCAGGCGGGTGCCCACGGCATCATTATCCCCAAGGACAGAGCCGTCGGACTTACCGCATCCGTTGCAAGAGCCAGCGCAGGTGCCATTAATTTCCTTCCGGTTGCAAAGGTTACCAATATCGGAAGAACCATTGAGGAGCTCAAAGAGAAGGGCCTCTGGTTTGTCTGTGCGGCCATGGACGGAACCCTTATGTATGACCTTAACCTTACAGGCCCCATAGGACTTGTTATCGGCAATGAAGGCAGCGGAGTATCCAGACTTGTCCGTGAGAAGTGCGATATGACAGCCTCCATTCCCATGAAAGGTGAGATTGATTCGCTGAATGCATCCGTTGCATGCGGCATACTTTGTTACGAGATTGTTCGAAGACGCTTGAAGGGCTGATCTTGAATAAGAATACGGATAACAAATTAAAAACCAAAACATTCGATTACCGGAATATGTCGGATGAAGAGCTTATCGAAAGGATGCACAGGGAAACTTCCGAGTATCCCGCCATCATGAACCATCTGATATCCAGGCATTCCGGACTTGTAAGATACATTGTTAAGACGATAGGAATTCTTTCTTCCGATACCGACGATCTGATTCAGGAAGGCATGATAGGCCTTTTTGATGCGATATCCAAATACGATCCTTCAAGAGGAGCCGCGTTTAAGACATTTGCTTCCCTTGAGATCACGGGCAATGTATATAATGCCGTGGCATCGGGAAACAGCAGGAAGAACCAAATGCTGAAGGACTATGTAAGGATCGATACCGCAAGTTACGATCCCGAAAGCGAAGGGTTTTCCTATAATCCTCCTTCGGATGAAATGACACCCGAAGAAAATGCAATCTTCGAAGAATTAAAAGAACATCTGATGGATACCATCAATACTAAATTATCCGATACGGAAAGACATGCTCTTACACTCAGAATGAGCGGTGTTCCCGTTAAAGAGATCGCCACTCTCATGAACATATCGGAAAAATCCGCGGAGAATTCACTGCTCCGCGCCAGAAATAAACTCAGGGATTCTATTTGATATGAGGGCCCCGCATGCTTAGTATTCTTCCTATATGGGCTTATATATTCTTGACCGTGTTCGTAACGGGGCTTTCCGCATTGCGTGTATTTGCGGGCGCCGGTCTGCCTTCGAAAATCTCAGAAGGTTCATATCATGTTGAAGATATCTGTATGTGCGGTATTGTTGTCGTCACGGTTTATGCGCAGATTTTCAGTCTCTTCGGCGGCGTGGGACTTGCCGCAAATATCCTTCTTGTTTTTATCTGCATAATTCTTGCGTTTACGCTTTTCCGTAAAAAAGAATACATATTTAAAAATCTGGGTACATTTACTCTTTTTGTTTTGGCCGCGGTTGTTTTGATGGCATACGGATCTTCCAGAGGATATTTCCATTACGATTCGGATCTTTATCACGGACAGGCCATTCACTGGATAGAAGATTACGGTGTCGTCAAAGGTCTGGGAAATCTGCACGGAAGACTTGCATATAACAGTTCTTCTTTTGCGTTGTCCGCTCTTTATTCATTCGCATTCTTAGGCGGAATGTCTTATCACGCATGCGCCGGATTTACCGCACTTTTAGTACTTGTTTCATGTGCGAGGATAGTTCACGTATTTAAGGATAAAAAGATATATCTGTCCGATTTTGCAAGGATCGCAGGGATTTATTACATCGGTAATATATACGATGAAATGGTATCTCCCGCATCGGATTATTTTACGATGCTGATCTTTATCTATATCGTGATCAGATTCCCGGACGGAGCAAGGCAAAGAGAAGATGCCGACTACTACGGCGTTTATGCCCTTATGTCATTTTTTACGGTGACCGTTAAAATGTCCGCGGCGCCCCTTGTGATCCTCACGCTCCTTCCTCTTGCAATGCTCATATCCGGAAAAAAATACCGCAAGGTTTGTGCATATGCAGGTGCGGTGCTTATCATACTTCTTCCTTTTCTTATCAGGAATCTTGTAATATCCGGAAGGCTTCTGTATCCTTCGACGGCTCTTGATCTGTTTTCTTTTGACTGGGAGATACCTGCTGAAGCAGCCGTGACCGATAAAGCATATATCGTCGCATTCGGAAGAGGGTTCTCCAATATGGGTGCTGCTGATATGGCTTTTTCCGAGTGGTTCCCCACCTGGTTTGCGGGACTGGAAAAGACATGGAGGCTTATGTTCTACGGCGGACTTATGGGAAGCGTCTTCTGGATCCTTGATTTGATAAAGCTGATCAACAGGAAAGAAAATAAGGAAGAAGATATCGTAGAGAGTTTTACTATCCTTGCGGTACTTATATCCTTTGCTTTCTGGCTTATGACTTCGCCTCTTGTAAGATACGGTCAGGGATATCTGATAATCCTGCCTCTTGTGACATTCGGAAAGCTGTATATTACCATGACTAAGGAACTTAAGCTTAAAGGATCCGAGAAGTTTCTTACAAATGCGGCGATGCTTTTTATCGCATTGTTTATCGTATATAAATCTGTCATGACTGCGGTTTATATAAGAGATACGCTCAGACAGCCGTATTACCTTCATCCGCAGGATTACGGAGTATATGAGGTGCACTCGGTACCTTTGGGCAATCTTAGCGTATATGCGCCTGATACGGGGGACAGAACGGGATATTACGATTTCCCTTCCGTTCCGTCAGGTGAATATCTTCCGAGTCTTTATGATCCGGACGATTTTTCGGAAGGATTTAAACCATAAAAAACGGGGGCGGTTCTTTTCGGAACCGTCCCCATTTTATTGTCTCGGGTTATTTCATTTTGGGAAGAGGCGTTTCGATCAGATGAAGACCGAAATCCTTAACCATCTTCATTGCTTTTTCTTCAGCATCCGGAACATCGATCATTCTAACGTGGTGTGCATCCAGTGCCATGACCACATCGTTTCCAACTTCTCCCGCAAGCTTCCAGAAAACAGGGTTGGGATAAAACCTTCCTTCGCCTATCCCCAGGAGGTTTATCTCAAGCGGAATTTTATGATCGTAAGCATATCCGCAGAGCTTTTCCATCTCTTTAAGATATGTTGCTTCGTCACCCACATAGTTCATAAGATCGGGATGAGCGAGGTAAATGAACTTTCCGGTGGAAAGACCTTCTATTACCTGTTCCACATATCTCTTCAGTCTTGATACATCCTCCGTGGGCTCACCGGGCCACACACCATCATATTCGTTGTTAAGACTGTGCTGGCCGAGGATCATATATTCCAGGGGATAGTCGCTCATGAACTTAATGTAACTGTCAAAAAGAGCGGGATAGTATTCGACTTCAAGTCCGAGGTAGATGTTGATCTTTCCTTCGTATTCTTTTCTCAGGCCGAGGACCGTATCGGTATAATCCTGCATTTCTTCAAGCTTCATGCGGATTCCCGATTTGTAAGTTTCTGGGAATGTCATGGGAGTGTGATCCGAAAAACCGAAATCGGTCATTCCGATCCTGAGCGCTTCTTCGACAAATTCTTTTTCCGTACCCGATGCATGTCCGCATCTTGTTGTATGGGAATGTAAATTGATCTTCATTTTTCCGTTCCTTAAAACTGCTTTAATATCAAAACACACTAGTCGTACTCTAATGTTTTTCACCGTAAAATTCAAGTGTTTCGGTTATTTAAAATGTGATATTATTAGGATATCAGTGGGAGATAACATATGAAAAAAACAATCGGAAAAATCATACTTACATTATCTGCTGTTTTATTCTTAAGCATCCTTCCCGGAACTAAGGCACAGGCCGCAATCAAGACCATGCCCGACGGAGGACTTTTCGATCCTTCTTTTTATGCCGCAACATACAATGATGTTTACAAGGCCTTCGGCATGAACGAAGCACTTTTGTACCAGCATTATCTTCTCTGCGGCATCAAGGAGAAAAGACTTCCTTATGCGGGATATGTATATCCGACGCCCGATGAACTTGCGGCAAGCGGAACGATAATCACAATGCCGGACGGAGCACTTTTTGATCCTGTTTATTATGCGGCCAAGAATCCCGATGTTGTTAATGCGGTTGGAATTCTCCCCGCAAGCCTTTATGCTCATTATCTGTATTGCGGAGCAGCGGAAGGAAGACTTCCCTATGAAGGAGCCAAGGCCTCCGAAGTAAAGCTCAGCTTCGGAACCACATTTGCCATGGCGGATGCCGTAACCGAAGCCGATGTCATCGCAGCTGTCAGACAGGCTGCAATGTACAGGGTAACAGACCTGAGAGTTATGAGCGTATGGCAGGGAAGATTGTCGCAGGAAGCAATCGAGGCTCTCATTGTGGCTCAGGCTCCCTATCTGAAAACTGCTTACGGAGCTACAATCAAAGTTACGGACTGCAAGATCTACGGACTTGCCACCAACCCGACAATCGAAACATGTGTCACGCTTAAGTTTTCATGACATGCTGTCATAACAGGTAAATCAAGGCATCGGAGGTTTTTCCGATGCCTTATTTTATTGTTGACGCCCCGCGGGTAACGTGTTATAAATCTCTTGTAGTCAATTCTTTGTTCTTTTTTTCACTTTGTTTCTGAAATTCGTATTCCGAAACATACCAACAAACATTTGAGAATAATTTAAAGAGCAGCAAATTCATATTTTTTCTTTTGAAAGGAATCTGTTTTTATATGAGAGAAAAACTCCAGAGCTTTACCCTTACCCAGCTTAAGGAAATCGCTAAGTCCGCAGGACTTAAAGGCATTGCAAGTCTTAAGAAAGAGGAACTGATCGACCGTCTTGTTGAGCTTGATGAGAAAATGCAGGCACAGAAGGCAGCTGAGGAAAAGAAAGCAGAGAGTAAAAAGGCAGCGGAGGAGAAGAAGGCTGAATCCAAGAAGGCCGATTCTTCCAAGCATGCGGGAGATAAGAAAACTTCCGGTGATAAGAAGGCATCCGAAGCTAAGCCTTCGGGTAAAAAGAATGCATCCGGGAAGCATGCGGGGAAGGAAGCGCCCGCAGAAGAAAAAGCTCAGGAATCCCGCCGGGGTGCCAAGCCTGAAAACACCCAGACTCAGGAAGCAAAGCCTGCACCTGAAGCAAAGCCTGCTCAGGAACAGGCTAAGAAAGAAAATGTATATACTCCCCAGGAAGGTGATGAGCCCGCAAACGGAATCCTTGAGGTTATGCCCGAAGGATACGGTTTTATCAGATGTGATAATTATCTTCCCGGAGAAAACGATGTTTATGTATCTCCCGCACAGATCCGTAAATTCGGGCTCAGAACGGGCGATGTACTGGACGGCGTCAAAAAGGCAAAGTCCCCCACCGAAAAATTCTCACCGCTTATTTTCTTAAATGCGGTTAACGGATATCCCCTTTCGGAAGCAATGAAGAGAGTTGCTTTCGAAAACATGACTCCCATATTCCCCAACAGCAGGATCCGTATGGAGACCGATGACGAGAAGAATATCGCCATGAGGGTAATGGATCTTGTCAGCCCTGTAGGTAAGGGACAGCGTGGAATGATCGTATCTCCTCCCAAGGCAGGTAAGACTACGCTCCTTAAGTCCGTTGCCCAGTCCATCCTTTATCACAATCCCGACATGCATATCATCATCCTTCTGATCGATGAGCGTCCCGAGGAAGTTACCGATATGAAGGAAGCTATCAAGGGAAAGCATGTAGAGGTTATTTATTCCACATTCGATGAGATGCCCGAGCATCACGCAAGGGTTTCCGAAATGGTAATCGAGCGTGCAAGAAGACTTGTAGAGCACGGCGAGGATGTGGTTATCCTTCTCGACTCTATCACAAGACTTGCCAGAGCTTATAACCAGGTTATTCCACCCAGCGGAAGAACTCTTTCCGGCGGTCTCGACCCCGCGGCACTTCACATGCCCAAGAGATTCTTCGGCGCCGCACGTAATATGAGAGAGGGCGGATCGCTTACCATTCTTGCTACGGCGCTTGTAGAGACCGGATCCAAGATGGATGACGTTGTTTATGAGGAATTCAAGGGAACCGGTAACATGGAGATGATCCTTGACCGTAAGCTCTCGGAAAAGAGAATCTTCCCTGCAGTCGACCTTGCAAAGTCCGGCACCAGAAGAGAGGACCTTCTTCTTACCCGCGAAGAACTCCGCGCTATGGAGATTGCACGCCGCGCACTGAACGGCCTCAAATCCGACGATGCTGCCGACAGACTTCTTGAGGAGTTCAAGAATACCCGCTCCAACGCAGAGCTTGTACGCAACATCAACGTCCGCAATCATGTATAACCCTACGGGGTGAGGGCTTATATATTTCTTTCCGCTCATGAGCCGCTCACTAAGCTGTTCTAAGGAATGCATATACTCCGATGGCCTCGCACCGCAGGCATTCGACATCCTGTCTCAGTGCCTGCTAATTTCGCCATCCGGGCGAAATTGTGCTTAGTATGATACATTCCTAAGAACAGCTAAGCTCGCTCTAAATTCGCAGAAAGAAATATATAAGCCCTCATCCCTTATGTTTGGGATGTTTCGCTACGAAGATGTTACGACTGTCACGGCAGGACCCGTGGGACAGTTGTAACATCTCGTTACCCCGAAAATACCTACTTGCATTATTGATTAAGTAGTGATATATTAGAAAAGCTGTTTGTGGCTGCATAAGCAGTGTGGATGAGAACAGACAAAATTATACTTTATATATAGAGAGGTGAGATCATGAAGGAAGGAATACATCCCCAGTATTATCAGGCAACCGTTACCTGCAACTGTGGCAACACTTTTGTAACCGGTTCAACCAGACCTGAGATACACGTCGAGGTTTGCTCCAAGTGCCATTCGTTCTATACCGGACAGCAGAAGAGCGCAAGAGCCGACGGACGTATTGACAAGTTCAATAAGAAGTACGGTCTTAACAAGTAAGAAGTATTTAAGGGGTCAAGGCCTAGCCTTGACCCTTTTTTTATAAGTTTTTAGAAGCAGGAGACAGTATGGCGATCAGGAGAAGAAATAAGGTTTATTCGGGAATCGGCGGACAGGCCGTTATCGAAGGAATAATGATGAGAAACGGCGAGAAATATGCCGTTGCAGTCAGAAGACCCGACGGTAAAATAGAGACCGACGCCCAGACTCACAGAAAGTTCATGGACGGAAGTGTTCTTTTAAAGATACCTTTTGTCAGGGGAATGTTTGTCTTTATCGATTCTCTTATACTCGGAACACGTGCACTCAATTTCTCAGCGGATGTATATGACCGCGAGGAAGGCAAAGAAAGCGGAACATCCGGAAACGGTGCACTTGACGGACTTCTCAACAGCCTTGTTCTGATAATTGCCGTAGCACTTGCAGTCGGCCTTTTTATAATTCTTCCCACTTATCTTGCTTCCGTATTTGAAAAGAGTATCAGAAACGCATCCCTCGTATCCGTTATCGAAGGTGCCATAAGAATGATCGTATTTATCCTCTATATGTTCGGCATCGGATTTATCAAGGATATGCGCAGAGTTTACCGCTATCACGGTGCGGAGCATAAATGCATCAACTGTATCGAAAGAGGAAAGACCTTAAACGTAGATAACGTAATGAAGAGTTCCAGATTCCACAGAAGATGCGGAACCAGCTTCATGTATATCTCCGTATTTATAAGCATCATCATTTTCTTTTTCATCAGGATCGAGTACATTCCCCTGAGAATTCTCATCAGGATCCTTCTGATCCCTGTTGTGCTGGGCATTTCATACGAGATTCTTTCACTGGCGGGAAAGAGCGAGAATTTCTTCGTATATCTCCTGACCGCACCCGGCATCTGGTTCCAGCACCTTACTACCAAAGAGCCGGACAGAAAGATGGTTGAAGTTGCAATTACCGCTGTTGAGGCTGTATTTGACTGGAAGAAATATCTTGCCGACAATTTCGGATACGATATCGATGAGAACGGTGAGATTGCCGGTGTGCTTCCCGGATGGGGAGAGGATTATTCCGGCGAGTACTATGACGAAGAGTATGATGAAGTCTACGATGACGAAGCCGGCGAATATTATGAAGACGAATATTCCGGCGACGATTCATATGACGACTGACCGGAGTTAAGATTTGAAGATTAGCGAGCTGAAAAAAGATATACAGACTCGTCTGGAGAATGCGGGTATACCGGATGCGGAATCCGATACCCGTATAATCTTGCGTGAAATTGCGGATATTTCACTGTCCGATCTTTTTTCCGACCCGGATATAGAAACTGATGCGTCATTGGATACTGTAAAGATCGAAGAAGTCGTATCGCTTCGCGAAAAAAGAATTCCGCTTCAGCATATTCTGGGAAAAACCTGCTTTATGGGATTCGATTTTGAAGTATCTCCCGATGCGCTTATTCCCAGACCCGATACGGAGATCCTTGTCGAAGAAGCTTTGAAGGATTATCATGACGGATCCAAAATTCTTGATCTGTGCACCGGAACAGGCTGTATCATCACAAGCCTTATAGCTCTTATGAATGACTGCTACGGTGTAGGAACTGATATATCGGATGCAGCGCTCGGACTTGCGGGCAGGAATGCGGATACTATTCTTGAGGGCAAAAGAGATCGCCTTGAATTTAAGCAGGGAGACCTTTACTCTGCTCTTGGTGAAGGAGAGAAGTTCGATGTTATCGTATCGAATCCTCCCTATATAAGGACTGCGGACATTGATACTCTTATGCCCGAAGTCAAAGACCACGATCCCGTCTTAGCTCTTGACGGCGGCGCGGACGGTCTTGCTTTCTACAGAAGAATAATCGAAGGTGCGAAGGAGCACCTTGTTAAGGGCGGAGATCTGCTTCTTGAGATAGGATGCGATCAGGCCGAAGATGTTATGAAGATCATGGAAACAAACGGTTATATCGAGATAAACTGCATTAAGGATTATGCGGGCAATGACCGCGTTGTAAGAGGAATACTGCCTCTTCTTTAGCTGTGCGTATCTTTAGGAACTTAAATCATGCACAGATAAAGGAGATTAAATATGTTTGAAAAATTAGACGAGCTCCTCACGAAAAATGAGGAAATGACCATGCAGCTTCAGGATCCCGCAATCATAGGGGACGGAGCAAGATTTCAGAAGATAATGAAAGAGCAGGGGGCAATTATGCCTCTTGTAAATGCATATACCGAATATAAGAAGTGCAACGAAGATCTGACGGATGCACTTGAAATGCTTTCATCGGAAAATGATGAAGATATGAGAGAACTTCTCAAGGAGACTGTTTCTGATTCCAAAAAGAGAGTTGCCGAGCTTGAGGAAGAAATCAGGATACTTCTTCTCCCCAAAGATCCCAATGACCAGAAAAACGTAATACTGGAGATCAGAGCGGGAGCCGGCGGTGATGAGGCTGCTCTTTTTGCGGCCGAACTGTACAGGATGTATGTTCACTATGCCGAGAGCCTGGGCTGGAGAGTACAGCTGGTTGGAGCGGATGAGACCGGTATAGGCGGATTCAAGGAATGCACCGCCACCATAACCGGAGCGGGCGCTTATTCCAAGCTTAAGTATGAGAGCGGCGTTCACAGAGTACAGCGTGTTCCCGAGACCGAAAGCGGCGGAAGAATCCACACTTCAACCGCATCCGTTGCCGTAATGCCCGAAGCAGATGAGGATATCGATATCGAGATCGATCCCAAGGATATCAGGATCGATGTCATGAGAGCATCCGGAAACGGCGGTCAGTGCGTAAATACCACGGACTCTGCGGTAAGACTTACACATTTCCCTACCGGAATCGTCGTATATTCACAGACGGAGAAGAGCCAGATTCAGAATAAAGCCAAGGCCTTCGCGCTTCTTAAGGCAAAGCTTTATGATATGCAGCAGCAGGAAAAGCATGACGCTGAGGCTGAACTCAGACGTTCACAGATAGGAACAGGAGACCGCTCAGAGAAGATCAGGACTTATAACTTCCCTCAGGGCAGGGTAACCGACCACAGGATCGAACTTACGCTTTATAAACTCGAGAAGATCATGAACGGAGATATAGGCGAAATCGTCGATGCATGCATAGCTGCGGACCAGGCTGCCAAGCTTGCCAAGATGGAGCAGGAAAATTAACTAATAGTCAAACTATTAAATAATACGCAGAGAAAAAACTAAAAATTGTAACTTTTGTCAAATGACAGATTCGGAAATCGATGATAAGATAAACAGGCATTATGTAAACGGACATTTCGGGGGGAATGTCGAATTATAGATAGGAGTTTATCATGTTCAGCATAGGAGATTATGTAGTCTGCGGCAATAAGGGTGTGTGCAGAGTTGAAAACATTGCACCTTTCGAGATTTCCGATACGGACAACAATGAGGATTATTATATCCTTAAGCCTATTTATTCCCCCGGCAGTACCGTATATATATCCATGACTTCTGCCGATGAAAAGCTTCGTCATGTTCTTACCAAGAAGGAAGCAGATCTTCTTGTTAAGAAGATGCCCGGTATTCCCGATATTACCGTTGATAATGACAAGCAGCTTGAGGGAGAGTACAAGAACTGCATCCGTTCCAATGATGCCACAGAGCTTGTAAAACTCATCAAGACCATTTATCACAGACGCGAAGCAAGATTCGCGGCAGGCCGTAAGGAGACCGCACTTGATGCCAAGTATTTCCGAATGGCCGGAGATTATCTCTACGGTGAGCTTGCCATCAGCCTCAATATCCCCAGGGAAGAGGTTGAGGGTTATATCGACGAGACTATTTCGTAATCTTTTACCTAAATTATGTTGACATGGCTACGGCCGTGTGATATTATCTCTCTTGCGTGTGAACACGCGGACAATAAAGCAGAGCAGCCGCTCTCACCTGCAGGCACAGCCGAACAGGTTCAGAAGTCCGATCAAATAAGCGATCGAATGTATTCTGTAAGCGGCTTACTGCAAGTCGCTTATTTTATTTTATGGGTTATTCCCGGAGGCGTGGCGAAAACTAGGTTTTCGCTCTTATGAACTGAGTGCCGCTGAAGCGGCAGAAACGAGGGTACCAGTATTAACAACTTATTTATCAACGAACAGATAAGAGACAAGGAAGTAAGAGTCATCGGACAGACCGGCGAACAGGTCGGAGTAATGCCCACCAAAGATGCTCTGAAGATGGCACATGATGCAGGTCTTGACCTGATCAAAATCGCACCCGGTGCCACACCGCCCGTATGTAAGATTGCCGATTACGGCAAGTATCAGTACGAGCAGATCCGTAAGGAAAAGGAAGCCCGTAAGAAGCAGCATCAGATTGAGATCAAGGAGATCCGTATTTCTCCCAACATCGATACCAATGATGTTAACACCAAGATCAATGCAGCCAGAAAGTTCCTCGCAAAGGGAGACAAGGTAAAGGTTACACTTCGTTTCCGCGGACGTGAGATGGCTCATATGAACACCACAAAGCACGTGCTCGATGATTTCGCTGAAGCACTTTCGGATGTTGCGACCATCGAGAAGCCTGCCAAGGTTGAAGGCAGAAGCATAATCATGTTTTTAACGGCTAAGAAAGACGATAAGCCGTCAAAAAATAAAGAAGAAGCTACGCAGTAAGATTAGGAGGAAGTAATATGCCCAAGATGAAAACAAGCAGCGCCGCAGCTAAGCGCTTCAAGGCTACCGGCACCGGAAAGCTTAAGAGAAATAAGGCTTATAAGAGTCATATTCTTACCAAGAAGAGCACCAAGAGAAAGAGAAATCTTCGTAAGGCCGCTATGACCGATGCTACCAACGTAAAGAACATGAAGAAGATCCTGCCCTATCTGTAAGGCAGACGCACCCGTCGGCTTTCCGGCGGTTAGATTGGAGGAAATAATAAATGGCAAGAATTAAAGGTGGATTAAACGCCAAGAAAAAGCACAATCGCGTTCTGAAGCTTGCAAAGGGCTACAGAGGCGCAAGAAGTAATCAGTATAGAGTTGCTAAGCAGTCTGTTATGAGAGCTCTCACCTCATCCTACTCAGGACGTAAGGAGAGAAAGAGAGAGTTCAGAAAGCTCTGGATCACCAGAATCAATGCAGCAGCTCGTATCAACGGACTTTCTTACAGCAAGTTCATGTTCGGCCTCAAGAAGGCAGGCGTTGACATGAACAGAAAGATGCTCGCTGAGCTCGCTGTTAACGATGCAGCAGGTTTCGCAGCTCTTGCAGAGATGGCTAAGAAAGAGATTGCTTAACTTTTAGTCAACTAAATTATGTCTACAAAAAAGACAGCCTGTAGAGGCTGTCTTTTTTTCTATCCGGATATCTGTCACGGTGCCTCAGATACCTTCGTCCACGGGTGGTGCGGCATGTATAATCGGTCGAGACTTCGGTGCAGCGAAAAAATGCGGCCGCTCGGCCCGAACGCAGTGAGTGGCCTCGCGTCATGAGGTTAAACATGCCTTGTGAAGCATTTCCGCCTGGCACCGAAAAGCGAGACCGGTTATACATCGCGACAGGACCCGTGCATGAACTATAGAGGCCCCGTGGTCTAAGTTAGGATCAAGTTAAGCCTTATCGGCCAACAGTTTCAGTACGTAGTCATAAGTTCTGGCAGTGGAGGAGATGGAAAGGCGCTCGGAAGTGGTGTGGATGTCCTGCATGTCGGGTCCAATTGACACTGCGTCAATATTCGAGGCTTTATCCATGAAAAAGCCGCATTCAAGGCCTGCGTGGATGGCTTCGACCTTGGGCTCACGTCCGTACATTTCCTTAAATACGCGGACCATTTTATCCCTGAGGGGAGATTCCTTTCTGTATTCCCATCCGGGGTAAACTCCGGTGACTTTGTTGCTGCCTCCGAAATCCGAAGTGATGCCCTTAAGCCTGTCTATCAGTTCGTCTCTTTCGGAACCTATACTGCTTCGGACAGAAAATTCAGCGGTCAGTTTGTTTTCTTCGGATCTCAGGATTCCCAGGTTGAGAGAAGTCTGGACCAGTCCTTCGATATCCTTGCTCATGGCAATGACTCCGAAGGGAAGTTCGTTTAAGAAGTCGGATGCTTTCTTAAGAGAGATCTTTATAACTTCATCTGCTTTGTCTGTTTTTGTAATTCCGAAATTGGCGCCGGGATCTGTCTCGGCGTATTCTTTTGCGATGACCTTGAATTCGTCCATCATAGCGTCGGAAAATGCATCTGCATATTCACCGGGTACTGCTACGGTTGCGATACACTCAAGCATAATGGCATTGTCTGCGGTTCCGCCCGTAAGATTTAAAAGGACCGCATCTGCGGTGACGGCGCATCCTGCTCCGAGGATCCTTCCCATGAGCTTTCCTGCATTTGCTCTTCCCAGACCGATCATTGTGCCCGAATGACCTCCCAGAAGACCACCGACTTTACATTCAAGGGTTACGAATCCTGCGGGAAGGGATGAGGCATCCGAATCTATGGTACATTTAACTCTTGCTCCGCCTGCACATCCTACGGTGAAGATTCCTTCATCTTCGGAATCGATGTTAAGGAGCCTTCTTGCCGAGACATTTGAAATATCCAGTCCCGATGCACCTTCCATACCGGTTTCTTCGTTTGCGGTTATAACAACATCAAGAGCGGGATGGGGGATGTCATCCGAATCAAGGATGGCAAGCGCCATGGCTACCGCGATTCCGTCGTCTCCGCCGAGGGAAGTATGCTTTGCACCGATCAGGTCTCCGTCGACGAAAATATCGAGTGGAGTGGTCTTCATATCGATGCCGGATCCTTCATCACATACTGCAACCATATCCATATGTCCCTGGATTATGATTCCGGGTACATTCTCATAGCCTGCGGTTGCGGGCTTTTTTATTATCACATTTCCCGCATCGTCTGCGATGTACTCCAGATTTCTTGCCTTCGCAAAATTCACAAGGTATTTGTTTATGCCTTCCAGATTGTAGGATCCATGCGGTATCTGAGTGATTTCCTCAAAAAATCCGAAGACCTTCCGAGGCTCAAGTGAACTTAATTTTTTCATTCTTATATCTCCGTAAATTTGTTCTAAAGCACTGACTATAATATACCTTTCCGGAGCATATATAAATATAACCTTTATTATAAAAAATATGCCCATTCTGCATGCTTTCATGGTATAATTTTCCTTAGTTTGGGTTATTGTTCTTAAGAGGGTTATTCTAATGAAAGTTACAATTTTGGGTGCAAGAGGATCGATACCTACGGAAGGACCTGATATGCTGGAATTCGGCGGGGGCACATCATGTGTACTTGTCGAAAATGAGGATCAGGCTATTTTCCTGGATGCGGGCACGGGAATGATAAATGCCCCGGATATAGGAGACAAGACACTCTCCATTCTGATGACACATCCTCATCTCGATCACGTTCTCGGTTTACCTTTCTTTCCATACATCTTTGAAAAAGGCCGCAAGATCGGATTCTATGCCGGCAAAAACGGTATTTTATCAACTTACGAACAGCTTGGTACGGTCTTTTCCAATCCTCTCTGGCCTTGCAAGATTGAGGATTATCCTTCCGATATAACATTCCACGATGCGGAATTTCCTTTACAGATAGGCGGCTTTACGGTAACGGGTATTCCTTCCGTTCATCCCGGAGGCGGCACTGTTTACAGACTTGAAGAAAAAGGCAAGTCTGTTATTTATGCTACCGATTACGAATATATGGAAGATTCGGTTCAGGAACTGATAGATTTTTCCAAAGACTGTGACCTTCTTCTTTTTGATGCCCAGTACACCGAAGAGGAGCTGGCTAAGAGAAGAGGATACGGACATTCTACCGTTGTCCAGGGCCTTGATGTCATGAAGAGGTCCGGTGCAAAGAATATCCGTTTCGTTCACCACGATCCCAGACACGGCGATGAATTCCTGAGAAAAATGGAAGCCGAGGTTAAGAACGAACATGTGGCATTTGCCAGAAAGGATGAGGTAATCACCCTGTGAGCAACGACAAATGCATTAAAAACAGCATGATGGATGCCTCTCTTTTTGAGAGCGGCGGATACAGCCTTGAGAGAATGATAGATATCGCTCTGGATCTGTCTGCGGAAAAAGATTTCGATATGCTGATGCAGAAGATCCTTATAGAAGCCATGGATATCTGTCACTGCGATGCCGGTACGGTTTATGTACTTGAAGACGATCATCTGAATTTCCATACCGTTTATACAAGGTCTCTGGGAATTCCCGCAGCCGAGCAGAGCCGTAACGCAAATCTTCCTCCCGTTCCTCTCGGAAGAAAGAATGTATGTGCCTGCGCTGCACTGGATAATAAGAAGATCAATATTGCGGATGTTTATGAATCCAAAGAATATGATTTCTCCGGAGCTCAGAAATATGACGCCATAACTCATTATCGTACAGGGTCCATGCTTGTAATCCCCATGGATGATGAGAAAGAACAGATCATCGGAGTTCTTCAGCTGATCAATTCTCTTGATAAGGACGGAAACATAATTCCTTTCGATCCCGCATATGAGCAGATAGTCTCCGCACTCGCTTCTCTTGCAGCGGTATCACTCAACAACCACCAGCTCGCACAGGAAGTCACGGATACCTTGCATTCCTTCGTCGAGGTAATGGTAGACGCCATCGATGCAAGAAGCTCTTACAATGCAAATCACACCCGCAGCATGGTCAAGTATGCGGGTAAATTCCTGGACTGGTTAAAAGAGACCGGAGATGCATGGACATTTACCGACGAAACCAGGGACGCATATCTCATGAGCATATGGCTTCATGATATCGGAAAACTGGTTGTTCCTCTTGAGGTTCTCGATAAGCCCGACAGACTCGGTAATTTCAAAGCGGGAATAAAGAGCAGAGTTGAGATCGCATGCCTGATGGAGAAGGTAGATTTCCTCGAGCATCCCGGTAAGATCGAAGAATGCATGGCTAAAATCGAAACCATAAAGCATGCATACGAAGTAATAGAAAAAGCAAATATCGCAGGCTTCCTTCCCGATGAAAGGATCGAAGAGCTTAAGAGTTTTGCGGATATTAAATGTAAGAATGCCGACGGAGAGGAGATTCCTCTTCTCAGTGAAAAAGAAGTAGAAGCCATCACCGTAAGAAAAGGAACTCTTACGGATAAAGAAAGAAAAGTTGTCCAGAGCCACGTTGTATATACCAAGAGAATGCTGGATAAGATGCATTTTAAGGGAATATACAAAGAGGTTCCTTTCTGGTCCGGTTCCCACCATGAGTTTTTAAACGGTCTCGGTTATCCCAATAACCTGACGGCGGAAGAACTTCCCAATGAATCAAGACTTCTTACCATCATCGATGTATATGATGCACTTACTGCCGAAGACAGACCCTACAAACCTCCCATGCCGCCCGAGAAAGCTTTTGAGATCTTAACCAGCATGAGAGATGACGGTCAGATAGACGGAGAGTTGTTAAACAAGTTTATAGAAAGTGAAGCCTGGAAAAAATAAAAAAATATAAGGATGGAGAAACACATGACCGGCGATTCAAAGAAAAAGAAATTTATAGTCATTGCTATTGTTCTTGTTCTTGCAATTATAGGCCTTGTTGTATTTCTTGTTTTCAGAAAATCTATTAAAGCAACCACTATGAGAATACTCCGCCTTGAAGGAACGGTAAGCCTTCAGGATGACAGTGGTATGAAGTCCGTAAAAGAAAACCTGCGTCTTGTGAGCGGTAATGTACTTGATACATCCGCGGATTCACTGGTTTCCATAGGACTCGATGATGTTAAGATCGTTACTCTTGACGAACTCAGCCGCGCTAAGTTTAATCAGAGCGGTAAATATCTGAATCTGGATCTTACAAAAGGAAGTCTTTTCTTTGAAGTAGATAAGCCACTTGCGGATGACGAAACCTTTGAGATAGAAACATCCACCATGATAGTCGGTATCCGCGGAACATCCGGCTGGGTAAGTGTTGAAGGCGAGCATGAAAGCCTGATCATCACCGACGGTCATGTGCATGTTATCGGAACCAACCCCGTTACGGGAGAGGTAAAAGAAGTTGAAGTAAGTGCCGGTCAGAGACTTGTTGTTTATCTCTACAACGACAGAGAAGTTGACAGTATTATGTTCGAACTTGAGGAAATCACGGAGCATGATCTTCCCGAGTTTGTTATAAAGATGCTCAGAAGCAACTCGGATCTCCTTGACAGAGTTGTCGCAGCAACCGATTGGGACAGAGAATATATTCTCGGAGTAAGTGATGAGGATATCGAGCCGGATGATGAACCTGAAGGAACTCAGGTGGCCGATACCAATCCTTCCGAGCCCGAACCTGTGACTGAACCTGATGATGAACCGGATCCTGTTGATGTAGGTGGAAATGACGGAAACGATCAGCCTGCAGATAATCTTGGGGGCGGAAATAACAACGATAACACTGTAGCGGATAACGGCAATAACCTTACCACCGCGCCTGTGACTCAGACCGAAATGCAGCGTCAGATCACCGCAGCCAAGGCACAGGTTGTTTCCGAGAATACGGACGGAACCTACACACTTGCGGACGGAACCGTATTTGATCCGGATTATTACGGGAACAGATATCCCGATGTTGTGGAACAGTACGGAAGCGATTCCGATGCCCTTCTTGCCCACTATGTATCAAACGGAAAAGCGGAAGGAAGATATGCTTCAAATGATGAAGAACAGGCTGCGGAACTGGCAGAAGATATAGCAAGACTGGAAGCACAGAGAATAGCGGAACAGAATTCGCAGCAGAATCAGAATTCCGTCCAGACAACCAATCAGAATACCAGTCAGAACACTAATCAGAACCAGCAGACAAATACCACAAATGTTGCTACAGCCACAACAGGTGCTCTGACAAGCGGTAATGATATTAACCTGCTTGGCGACTCCGGAAGCGATGTGAATGTTGGTACGTATGTTGCAACAAACACTCCTCCATACATGTTCCAGACTGCCAATGAAACCAGGAGTACCGGTAACGGAACCGAGGAATGGCTGGTTCTTCCCGCTTCCATGAATGATTCAAACGGACAGCAGAAGACGGATTATACTTTGCAAAATATGAATTTCAACAACGCTTACATAAATGTTGTTGATGCTTCGGCGATTACCGACACATATAATGCTGTCGTATATTTTCAATCTACATACTCCGGAACTGATATATCAATGATAACCTCTAATGGAAAGGTTGAGTATATCGGTTATGAGCAGCATGTTACTGTAAATGTAGGTGATGCTTTAGGATTTGTTGATCTTAAAAACTATCAGGGAACATACACGATGGTAGAACTAACATACGACGATCTCACAATAGACTGGGCTCCCAACGGAGGTGCAACTCCGTATACAGTGCACTACGTTGATGCAGGCGGTAACCAGATAACAGCTAATAATGTCAGCTATGTTGATATTTCTCCCATAAACGGTGGTTCAGGAGGTTATGAAGTAACCTATATTGATGCAAGCGGTAATATTACTATAGGCCGAATAGATGATACTAACGGATTTGTAGGCAATTAATAATTCTTTTATTGAGAGGTTCAAAGTGAGTAAAAAGAAGATTGCAATCATTGTTTTTGCCATACTTGTGATCATCGGTGTAGTGGTGTTTTTCCTGTTCAGAGGAAGAATAAGTGCTACAACCATGAGGATTCTCCGTCTTGAAGGAAATGTAAGCCTTCAGGATGAGGGAGGTATGAAAACCGTAAAGGAGAATTTGCGTCTTACCAGCGGTAATGTACTTGATACTTCCACCGAGTCCCTTGTTTCCATCGGACTTGATGAAGTCAAGATTGTTACCCTGGACGAGCTCAGCCGCGCAGAGTTTAATCAGAGCGGTAAGAAACTGAATCTCGATCTTACAAAGGGAAGTCTTTTCTTCGAGGTAGACAAGCCTCTTGCGGACGATGAGACATTTGAAATCGAAACTTCCACCATGATAGTCGGTATCCGCGGAACATCCGGCTGGGTAAGTGTTGAAGGTGAGAATGAAAGCCTCATCATCACTGACGGTCATGTTCATGTTATCGGAACCAATCCCGTTACGGGGGAGGTAAAAGAAGTTGAGGTAAGTGCCGGCCAGAGACTTATCGTATATCTCTACAACGACAGAGAAGTAGACAGCATCATGTTCGAACTTGAAGATGTAACCGAGCATGAGCTTTCAAAATTCGTCATCAATATACTGAGAAGCAAATCCTCACTCCTGGATAAGGTTATCGCAGCAACGGGATGGGACAGAGATTACATTCTCGGAATAAGCGATGCGGAGCCTGATGATCAGAGTACAACTCAGGTTGCCGATAACGATCCCAATCCCGAACCTGAGCCTGAACCGGAACCCGAGCCGGCCCCCGAACCCGTGGTTCCCGATGTAGACGGAAATGACGGCCCGGAACCCGCACAGGCCAATAACAATAACCAGAATAATAACAATCAGAACAATAATCATAACAACAATAACAATGTAAACGGAGGCGGAAATAACGCAGATACCACCGCGGATACTCTCACTACCGTTCCCGTTACCAAGACCGAGCTTGAGAAACAGATCGATGCAGCAAAAGCTCAGGTTGTTTCCGAGAATACCGACGGAACCTATACTCTCGCAGACAATACGGTATTCGATCCTGCATATTACGGACAGGCATACCCGGATGTTGTTGCACAGTACGGAGATACTTCGGAAGCACTTCTTGCTCACTACGTTGCCGTAGGTCAGAGCGAGGGAAGATATGCATCCAAGGATGAACAGGATGCTGCAAAGCTTGCCGAGGATATAGCAAGACTTGAGGCTCAGAGAATAGCCGATGAAGCCGCAGCAGCTCAGGCTGCTTCAAATACCAACAATAATCAGCAGAATCAGAACCAGCAGCAACAACAGCAGAATAATAATCCCAGCAGAGTAACGGGTGGCAATATCGAATTTGCAGGCGGTGCCAAGGGTACATATAATGCCGGACAGATAACACTTACCGATCCCGATAGTGCTCAGACATATACTGCTACACTACCGGCTACATATGCTGATGAAAACGGTGTGGATCAGAATGTCAGCCTTGCTAACATATCTGTAGACACCTCATCAAATATCGGTACAGTGGATGCATCGGCTATTAATGCCACTCCTTCTCAGATAGCGCAGTGGCTGCATAGCACAAACAGCGGAACCGCAACAAGAGTGACTGATTCACCCACTACTTATGAGGCTATTATGGGTCAGGGCGCAGGTACTCCGGATATAGTTGCGTCGGTATCGTTAAATAATGCAAATACCATCAGTTCGGTTAACAGTATTATTCCTTTGCTTAACAGTGATATAGACAGGGTGCGTCTGGACGGTACATACGTAGCTGTTGAATACTCGACTACTGCTCCGGATCCTTCGTACCCGTATATTCTGGAGTGGGGTCAAACTAATGCGGAATATGTTCAATATGACTCCGCTGCTTCTAACAGTAACGTTGCAGCATTCCATGATGCTAACGGAAATGATTACTACATCCATGCGGACGGTACTGTTAACAACACGCCTTAATCAGTGATAAATCTCGAAAGCCCCGTGAGGGGCTTTCGGGGTGTAATAAATATTTTTCTTAAGAGAGGTTTTTATGAGGGTGGATAACAAAGGATTCAGTAAGAAGCAGATAATAACCATATCTGCAATAGTTCTCGTGCTTCTGGCCGTGCTGATAGCCATTTTGGTATATCGCAGTCAGATCAGAGCAACTACCATGAGACTTCTTCGCATCGAAGGAACCGTCACCATGGAAGAAGACGGCAAAGTGAAGGATATCAGGGAAAATGCGAGGTTAAAGAGCGGAAATGCCATAGATACTTCCGTAAAAAGTCTTGCATCCATAGGGCTTGATGATTACAAAGTCGTAACATTGGATGAGATATCCCGCGCAGAGTTTAACCAGAGCGGTAAATATCTCAATCTTAATCTGAAAAAAGGAAGTCTTTTCTTTGAAGTAGATAAAGCACTTGCGGATGATGAGACTTTCGAGATAGAAACATCGACCATGATAGTCGGTATCCGCGGAACCTCAGGATGGGTGAGCGTTGCGGGTGAACACGAAAGCCTGATCATTACCGACGGTCACGTTCATGTTATCGGAACCAATCCTGTTACGGGTGAGGTTAAAGAAATCGAGGTAAGCGCAGGACAGAGAGTTACTGTCTATCTGTATAATGACAGAGAAGTAGACAGTATTATGTTCGAACTTGAAGATATCACCGAAAGAGATCTTCCCGATTTTGTACTTGATCGTCTCAGAGAAGATCCCGAGCTTCTTGACAGAGTAATCTCCGCAACAGGATGGGATAAGCCCTGGATCCTCGGAGAAGATGAAGAAGAACCCGAGCAGGATGAAGAGCCCGATGAGGGAGATAACGGATCCGGTTCCGATGCAGAACCCGAGCCCGAACCTGAACCCGAAATCATCGTAGAGCCCGATGAAACCGATGAAGTCGGAGATGTTGGCGGCAATGACAATGAACAGGTAGCCGACAATACTAATCTGGTAACTCCCGTAGCAGTTCCTACTCTTTCCGCACTTGACCGTCAGAAAGAAGAAGCAAGGGCACAGATAGTAAGTGAAAATGAAGACGGTACGTTAACACTTGCCGACGGTACTGTTTTTGATCCGGAATATTATGCAGAAAGATATCCCGAAGTAGCGGAAGTATACGGTGACGACCCCGAATCACTCCTTGCGCACTATATCGCACACGGTGCGGAGGAGGGCAGATATGCTTCCAATGATGAAGAGCAGGCGGCAGAGCTTGCGGAGGACATTGCGAGACTGGAAGAGCAGAGACTTACCAATGAAGCAATAGCGGCTCAGCAGACTCAGCCAACCCAGCAGACAACTACTCCTCAGAGTACTGTGGTAACCACTAATACAACCACAAATGCCGCACTTGATGCCGGCGGAAACTTTAATTGGAACGGTGTTCAGGGAAGATTTCAGAACGGTGTACTTACCATAAACGGTTTGACAAATCCTAACTCCACTATTGCTGACATTCCTGCAACGGTTTACGATCCCAATACCGATACCAATGAAAATGTTGTTATCGACAAAATAGTAGTTAATTCTTCGCAGGTAACAGGAATCAATGCCGAGAACCTTAATCCTACCGTTGCGGATCTGAAATCTTTTGTGGCAAGTCAGAATCCGTCTGCTGCCAATGTAGCGAACATAGTTACCGCCCAGAGTGGAAGTATAAAAGTGGGATATAATCAGTTGACCAATTTTCAGGCTTCTCCTTACGGATATATAAGCACGGTTGCAATGGGAAACAGTGATTCTGTGTCAACATTCATGGATTTGATCTCTAACTTCGCTACAAACGGTTTGGACAGAGTGGACTTCGGACAAGATCCTGCTAAAAACAACTCTACTGCGGGTACCCCCGATTACTTTGTTGTAAATGGTAATTCCATAGCGGCGAATAATTACTTCCCTCAATATACCGGAAGAGATGTAACGTATTACGGAACCATGCCCTATGTTGATGTCATATATACAAGTACCGGTACTAATACTTATATGGTCACCGGAAGTACATATGCTAACGGTGGTGGCGGAAACCTGCCTGCACTTATTGTGGATGATAACGGAGTAGGTCAATGATAAATAGACTTCTTAAAAACCCCATAATCATTTCCCTTCTTGCTTCGGCTGTGGTGACTCTCATCATAGCCGGAACAGGGGTGCTTAACAGGCCGGATACAATCGTATCCGACGCCTGGTATCAGTCACCCAAGGCACTTGACGGCGAGATCATAGTAATCGGTATCGATGATAAGTCTCTTAATGAGATAGGCCCTTACAGTACCTGGACCAGGGATGTATATGCAGAGGCTCTTGAGAAGCTAGCCGAAGATCCCGAAAGTGTTCCTGCGGTTGTTGCTATCGACTGTCTCTTTATCGATGAATCCGATCCCGCATCCGATGCAAGACTGGCCGCCGCTGCTGAGAAACTGGGAAATGTGGTAACGGCTTCTTTTGCAAACATCGGAACAAATGTAGTTTATGATGAAGCCACGGGAAGAACCTACCTTGATACCAACGCAATCCTTTCCTATGACACTCCTTATGAAGCACTCAGAAATGTTACCCGTCAGGGTCACATCAATGCCATGCTTGATTCGGACGGAATTCTTCGACATTCGCTTCTCAGCTATACAGTGGACGGTGAGAAGGTTTATTCCATGGCTTACACCGCAGCCCTTGTTTACGGTGAGAAAAACGGAATGACCATAACTCAGCCTCCCGCAAGTTCGAGGGGACATTTCTACGTAGCATATTCCGCAACACCCGGAGGATTTAACGACGGCTATTCACTGGTAGATCTCCTTAACGGGGAAATCAATCCTCAGGATTATGCCGGCAAGGTTGTTTTCATAGGACCTTATGCCGTAGGTCTGCAGGACGCATATTTTACATCCATAATGCATGCGAATCAGATGTACGGCGTTGAATATCAGGCCAACGTTGTACAGGCCATCCTGGACGGTAATTACAAGAAGGAAGTGACGGACCTTCCTCAGGCACTGCTTTTATTTGCGGTTTGCTTCGTTTGCTTTTTACTGTTCCAGAAAAAGAACATCAAGATATCAAGTATCATCGCTGTCGCCGTTATTGCAGTATATCTGCTTGCGGCGTACCTGCTCTATGAAAAGGGTATCGGCGGAATAGGAAGAATACTTCATCCTCTCTGGATTCCGGTGGGAGTAGCGTTGTTCTACATTGCATCCATCGTTATCCATTACGTAAAATCCGCAATCGAAAAGCAGCGTGTTACCAAGACTTTTGAGAGATATGTGGATCCCGAAATCGTTAAGGAAATCCTCAAAGAAGGTACGGAATCTTTGTCACTTGGCGGAAAAACCTGCGATATCGCGGTTCTTTTCGTAGACGTCAGAGGATTTACCACCATGTCCGAGAGACTTTCTCCCGAAAAAGTCGTATTTATCCTTAACAGATACCTGACCATGGCAAGTGATTGTGTAGAAAAAAATCACGGAACACTTGATAAATTTGTCGGTGATGCTATGATGGCTTTCTGGGGTGCACCACTTCCTCAGGAAGATGCGATAATGAATGCGGTAAAGACCGCAATGGGAATTGTCGAAGGTGCCGCCAGAGTTTCGGATGAACTCAAGGAAGAGATCGGAGAAGAGCTCAGAGTAGGTGTCGGTGTAAACTTCGGACCTGCGGTCGTAGGAAACATGGGTGCCGAGAAGCACATGGACTACACCGCAATCGGAGATACTGTTAACACCGCAGCACGTCTCGAAGCAAATGCACCCGGCGGAAAAGTATATATCAGCCGCGTTGTAGCGGATGCACTTGAAGGACGCATCACCTATACATCACTGGGTGCTACCATCAAGCTGAAAGGTAAAGCCGACGGATTCGAAGTCCTTGAGCTGAATTCCATAAAAGAATAGTTTTATTTTGTCTCAGAGGTTTTTATGGTTACTAACGACGAAGGAATTGTACGCTTTAAACATACGATAATGGAGGAGGTATGCCGCCTCGCCTGGGAAAACAATCTTAATGAGGATACAAAGGCCGAGCTGGTAAATAAGATCATTCCCGGCCCCAAGCCTCTTTTCAGATGCTGCATATATAAGGAACGCGAGATCGTAAGAGAAAGAATCCGCCTTGCCTGCGGAATGGATACTTCCGATAATCAGGGTTCCAAAAATATAGTCCAGGTCATTCATGCCGCATGCGATGAGTGCCCGATTTCCGCATATTCCGTAACGGATAACTGCAGATTCTGCCTCGGAAAAGCATGTATCAATTCCTGTAAGTTTAATGCCATATCACCCGGTGAAGTAAGGATGCATATCGATCCCGCAAAGTGCAAGGAGTGCGGTATGTGCGCAAAGGCATGTCCTTACGGAGCCATCGTGCACCTTGAAAGACCTTGTAAGAAGGTATGTCCCGTAGGTGCGATCACTTATGATGAAAACGGCATATGTAAGATAGACGAAGAGAAGTGCATCAACTGCGGACACTGTATCCACAGTTGTCCTTTCGGTGCGATCGGATCCAAGACTTATCTGGTTCCCATCATTCAGGATATTCTTGCGGGTAAGGAAGTTATTGCTATGGTAGCTCCCGCAATCGAGGGACAGTTCGGCGCAGATATCGATATGGCTTCCATAAAAGCAACACTTCTTAAACTCGGATTCTCCGACATGATAGAGGTAGGACTGGGCGGAGATATGACCGCTGCTTATGAGTCTCACGAATGGAGCGAAGCACGTAAAGAAGGCAGAAAGATGACTACTTCATGCTGTCCTGCTTTCATCAACATGCTCAGAAAGCATTTCCCCGACCAGTATCGTGATAATAAATCCACCACCGTATCTCCCATGTGTGCAATTTCCAGATATCTCAAACTCACACATCCCGGATGTACTACGGTATTTATCGGTCCCTGCATTGCCAAGAAAGCGGAGGCACAGGAACCCAATATTCCCGACAATGCGGATTATGTAATCACATTCGGCGAATTCAGAGCGCTTCTCCGTTCAAAGGATCTTAAGCTCGAGCATGTGGACGGAGAATATCAGATGGCTTCGTCATTCGGCAAGAAGTTTGCTTCCGGAGGCGGTGTTGCCGGTGCGGTTATCGAATGCATGCAGGAAAGAGGAGAGGATACTTCGGATATCAAGCTTCTTAAAGTTGCGGGCGGAGATGAGTGTAAAAAGGCCCTTCTTATGCTTAAAGCGGGCAGACTTGAAGAAGATTTCATTGAGGGAATGGTATGTCCCGGCGGCTGTGTAGGCGGTCCTTCAAAGCACATGACCGAGGTTGAGATCACCAAGGCAAGAAACGAGCTTCTTGCCAAGGCCGATGACAGAAAGATCCTTGAAAACCTCAAGGATTATCCTATGGATAAATTCTCTATGAACAGACATGCTCATATGAATCCCGAGCTGTATGAGAAGGTATTCCCGAAGAATTAAATAAGTGGAAAAACAGACGTATTTAAGGTATAATACAGTTTGTTTGCAGCCGTAGTATATCGGTAGTACGTCAGCTTCCCAAGCTGAAGAGGCGGGTTCGACTCCCGTCAGCTGCTTTGGCTATTAACCTCGTGAACATGGTGTTTGCGGGGCTTTATAGTATAAAGGAGGATTTTGAAATGGCTAGTATGATGCAATCCAGACGTGAACAGAGGATGATCTATAATCCCGAGGACACATTACTTGATGACAGAACTTATAACATGGCTCTCGGCGGATCTGTCATGTATGGTCTTATTCTTAATATCATTATTTGTGTAACACTGGGAAACAGATTGACTGTTGCTATATATAAGAATCCCATGATCGCTCTTTATCTGATCATCGGATACGTAGTATGTGCAATAGCCGGTGTTTTGATGTCGTCAAAATCAAAAAGTCCGGTTGTAAGTTTTATCGGATACAATCTTGTCTGTGTTCCTCTCGGACTTGTGCTTTCACTTACCGTTTCCTCATATGTAAGAGCGGGAGCGGGAGATATTGTTCTTCAGGCAATTGCTTATACCGCAATTTCCGCAGGCTGCATGATAGTTTTATCCATCGTGTTCCCCGATTTCTTCTCAGGACTCGGAAAGATCCTTTTCGGAAGCCTTATCGGACTTCTCATTGCCGGAGTTATCTCAGCTCTGTTTTTCCCCGGAGCTTACAATCTGATCACCTGGATCGGAGCCGTTATCTTTGCACTCTATATCGGATATGATTTCTGGAGAGCGCAGCAGTTCCCCAAGACTCTTGATAATGCAATTGACTGCTCCCTTGATATTTATCTCGATATCATTAACCTGTTCATCAGGATCCTGAGAATTCTCGGAAGCAGAGGATCATCAAGAAGAAGATAATTTATGTGTATAAAAAAGGACCATGGGCGGCCTGAACCGTTCCCATGGTCTTTTTTTATACTTATCAGAGAATTTCGTCGGAGATTGTCAGTTTGCCTGAGTGAATGGCTTCATAGATATCTTCAAAGGCCATGGGCTTTCCGTAGAAATAACCCTGAAGCCTTCCACAGCCTTTTTCCGTAAGGAATCTTGCTGCTTCTTCGGATTCGACGCCTTCCGTCAATGTCTTCATGTTGAGCGCACATGCCAGGTCTAAGATTGTTCCTATGATCTTACGTGCGTTTTCTTTGACCTGCTCGTCTTCGAAATTCTTCAGGAAGACCATATCTATCTTCAGCACATCGAAGTTATAATCCTTCAGTACGTTGAGAGATGAATATCCGGATCCGAAATCGTCAAGCCAGATGCTGTATCCTTTTTTGTGAAGGATATCTATGGCTTTTTTCAATGTGTTGGTTTCGTCCGTCAGGGCACTTTCCGTAATCTCAACATGGAGATATTCTTTCGGAATTCTGTACTTTTCAACAAGTTCTTCGAGTTCCGAAACCGCATCCATCAGTTCGAAATCAAGTCTTGAGAAATTCAGGGATACGGGGAATATCTTTTCGCCGTTATCAAGTTTTTCCCTTAAGTTCTTACATACTTTTTCATATATGCAAAGGTCCAGCTTGTTGATCTGGCGGCATTCTTCAAGGATGGGAATAAACGCTCCGGGTGAAAGGAAACCGAACTCGGGATCTACCCATCTTGCCAATGCTTCGCATCCGCAGAGTTTTTTATCGTCGGACCATACGACGGGCTGGTAGTAGACCTGAATGTAATCTTCGCGTATTGCTTTATCGATATTGTTCAGGATGTACTGGCGGAGATGGAATTCATCATGCATTTTTTTATCGTATTCGATGTAGGTTTTGTCTGCATGATGTGAGATGGAATGCACGGCATATCTGGCCCTGTCTATATCACTTCTGGGATCCGAGCTTTCGGTGGGGCGGTATGCTCCGACTTTGAGCTCAAGATAAAGTTCTTCGGTGCATTCTTTTTTCAGGATGTTTCGCATCTGGTCGATACGGTCTTCAAATCCTTCGATCCTTGTGAGAACCATGAAATGGTCATCGGACATTCTTCCATAGACGTCTTTTTCGAAAACCTCGGCAAACCCTTGCGCCATCTTGATGAGAAGCTCGTTGCCTTTGGCGTATCCCATGTGGTCGTTATATGTCCTGAAATTCGCTATATTGAAAAACAGGTATATGAGCTTTGAGGGATCTGTTGTGCTTATGAGAACTTCAGCCTTTTCGGCGAATTCTTTCGGATTGGGAATACCCGTCAGATCGTCGGTGATGGATGCTTTGATGAGCTGAGCGGATTTACGTGCTTCGCTGTGTCTTTGGTGATATATGCTCACGACCACCGCTATGAGTGAAATGAAGAAGGTTGCATAATTGATCTGGTCCGCTTCCAGAACGTTTTTGGCGTTGCCTTCAAGATCCACACCGTAAGTGTCGAGATAATTGATGTATGTATATCCTATTACGGAGAGCATGATGATTGAGATATAAGGTCTCCATATCAGCAGACATGCGGCATAGAGGACCATGGTAAGGAAGCACAGGATCATTCTTCCCTTTGAAAAGTCGCTTTCCGAAACCTTCCATCCGAAGTAAACGCATACGCCCGTGAACATAACGGTCAGGGGTATGCTTATATAGGGAGATCTGCTAATCTTGTTGCCGGTGTACAGGATCGAATAAATGAGCATGAACACACCGATCAGAAGAAGCAGCCAGTAATTTTTGGAATATTTGAAAAAGAGTTCGATTGTGGCATATTGCCCGGTCAGAACATATTTTTTGATAAAGCGGAGTATCATCCAGCTTTCAAGAACTATGATTATCAGCGCCATGAAAAACGTTGACCTGATATTGGCATCACGATGGAATGCCTTCTCGTACGGAGACATTTTGTTAAAACCGAAAAAATCTTTTAAGCGGTACCAAATACTTTTCTTTTCCATGGTTTTTCCCCCTCGATCATATCAATGATCATCCACAGATTATTTGCTTTGATATTTTTCTATTCTGTTTTTAACATTGGCCTGCAGGTTCCTGTAATAGAACATGTAATCGTATACGTGAAGCGAACCGTCCGGAAGGGAAGGAACGGGATTTGAATAGATTTCCGTATCTATCCCGGTTATCTTGATGACTCCGCGGTCCGTGTCTATATAGCCTCCGCAAAACTGAGGTATTTCTTCCGTGATATTTCCGTCCTTATCCGTAAAACAAGCACCTAAATTCTCTCCTGCTCCCGCAAAAGCGGAATCTGTTCTCCAGTTCAGCGGATTGATGCAGTAGTGCGTTCTTCCTGCCGGACAGATAAATGAATCCCTTACTTCATCCGTTTCGCAGTCAAAGCAGATTATTACTCCCGTATCATCTGCGGAAGAAGCGGGTACCATCTGAGGATATTGAAGTACGTCTTCTTCATCAAAAGACCATCCTATGGAATAGACCGCAACCAGCTGTCCGTACAGCTCCTCGTCGTCAAAATAATCCTTTACGAGTCTCAGGCACATATCCGCACCCTGCGAAAAACCTGCCAGGATTATGGGACGTCCGTTGTTTTCATTTTCAAGATACCATTTAAAAGCCTGCGAGATATCTTCGTATGCGATTTCCAGATATTGTTCTCTGTCGATGGAATTAAGGCTGTACGTGCTCATTGTAGCCTGTCTGTAGAAGGGGGCATACATTCTGCATTCATCTTCGTAAATGCCGCGTTCCATATTGAGAGCTGCGGTGAATTTGGCAAGTGATTTATTTTCACCTAAGGACATATTGTCCCTGTTGCCTGTATAAACGGTCGGTGCTATGAGAAAGAGATCGACGTCTTTGTCGTCACCTATAGAAAAATAAGCCCATGAATCGCGCGAAGAATAATCCGGGACGCGTTCTATCCGGGCTTTGTTTATCAATAGAAAGGCGGTAACTACCGTCAGTATGAAAACCGCAAGGATGATAACATCCGCGATTATCCTGTTGTTTTTATTTTTCTTGAACATTATGAAATTTTCTTACCCCATAAGAAATATCAGCATAGTTATTATACTACACGTTATTTTTACTACAAATATATTTATTTGATTAACGCGGATGACAAAAGATTATTAGAATATTTAATAACCCTATACAATGTGTTATAATTATTTGCTGTTTGGGCGTAAACGCCTTATGAGGAGAAGGAAAAAGGATTTGAAGAAATGAAGGGCCTTAGGAAGTTTTTAGCTGTCTTTCTCATAATCACGGGAATTACGGTGTTATTGGCGGAAGGTGCGTATTACTATCTGGTCAATACCCGTTTTGAGATATTCGGCCATCCCTGTGATATTTACATGGAAAATATCTGCTTTGAGGGAAGCGAGATCACGGATCTGGACAGTCTTGAAAAGGGACTTGCCAAATTCGGTAATCTGAAGAGCGTAAACTTAGGTTCCTACAGACTTTATGTCGAGGACATCCCGATGCTCCAGAGTCTTTTTCCCGGAGTGGCTTTTACCTATGATACATGGATCAACATTGAGGGTGAAGATTATCCTATAGATGCGGATAAAGTCAGTCTAACGGATCACGGCTACTCCGATATCGAATCGCTTATTACCAAGCTGTCTTATCTTAATTCCCTGACGGAAGTATCCTTCGGGGAAAATCATATAACCGCAGCCGATAAAGCTCGTCTTAAGTATCTGTTCCCGGCTGTGGATTTCATTGTTGTTGAGCTGTATGACATATGCGGACAGGTATATCCTGCGGATGCCACCAGCATCGACCTGAGCCGTTCCAGGATCATCGTTACAAATCCGATGAAAGAAGAGCTTTATGACAATCTCTCTCTTTTTCCGGAACTGGAGAAGGTGGACCTGCGCGGTCAGGATCTGTCCTGGGAAGAAAGAGTGGATCTGGCGCGCAAATACCCCGGAGTGAATTTCGGATGGGAAGTTGAATATAACGATAATGTCTATGATTCATTCGATACTCTTGAGATTGATCTTACCAGAAAGAGATTATCGGAAGACGATCTTGTCGTGCTTAAGGAGCTTACGGAGCAGATAAGGGATCTTCAGAAGCTTATCGTATGTGACTGCGGACTTGAAAACGAAGTACTGGGAGAGTTCAGAAAAGAGATTCCCACCGTTAATCTCGTCTGGCGCATCCGTATGGGCAAATGGAGCCTCAGAACGGATCAGGTTACGTTCTCGGTTCTCATATATACTTATGATTATGAAAGACTCAGATCCAAGGATATTCAGGTTCTGAAGTATTGTACAGACTTAAGATGTCTGGATCTCGGACATCAGTCCATAGTTGATATTTCGGTAATAGGCGATTATCTTCCCGAGCTCAGACTGCTGATCATGGCAGACAACTGGATCAACGATCTGACTCCTCTGGCAAAGTGCAAGCATCTTCATTATCTGGAGCTGTTTGTAAATAACCTTACGGATATTTCACCTCTTGCAAACCTCCATGAACTGGTGGATGTAAACATCAGCTACAACAGGCGTCTGTCGGATATCACACCGCTTCTTTATTCGCCCATGATGGAGAGAATATGGCTTGAGAGCACTTCGGTATCCTCCGAGGATTTTGATCTTCTGGAAGCAACATATCCCAATGCCAAGGTTGTACGAGTGGTAAGAGGAAGACCCTCCGTCGACCAGGGATGGCGAGACGGCTCTGCAAGATATGCCCAGATGATGGACATGTGGTTTAACAATTATTACGGCGACGAATTTTATAAGTACGATCTGCTGGCAGTTGAACTCGGACTGCGTGACGATGAGTCGGAAGAAGCCCGAAATCACCCGTATTAAAGCCGTTTTCCGGGGATTCAAAAATACAAAAAAATCTTTTCAAAATCTGCTTGCATTTGTCATATACCTATGATATTATTATCAAGCTGTTTGAAAAACGGGGTGTGGCTCAGCTTGGTTAGAGCGCCGTCTTAGGGAGGCGGAGGTCGCGAGTTCGAATCCCGCCACTCCGATAAAAAAAGAACCTTCATCGAATGATGAAGGTTCTTTTTTTGCGTTTAATTTTTTGGGGTTCTGTTCAGACCTGTAATGCGGGCTATAATTTTTCCCGGTTTCTGAGGAAATTATAGCCTTTATCCCTGGAATGATGCTTGTATTCGATCAATTGGGCTATAATATTGCCTGTCTCCAAAGAAATTATAGCCTTTCTGTGATTTTGAAGCTCCTTCTCATGCAAGCACGGCTAATAGAATGCCTGATTAGGCGGATTTTTTAGCCTTTTTCGAAGAAATCAGGTCAATAATCGGATGCCGGAGCTAATAAATCGCTTGATTTGAATGATTTATTAGCCTTATTCAAATAAAACAACCTGACATCAGGGGGTTAGGGCTAATAATTCACATGAATAGGGAAAATTTTTAGCTTTCAAAGAAAAAAGCAGGCTGAAAAGCCTGCTTTTGTGCTAATAAAATATTGGTTTCTGAGGAATTATTAGCCTGCCGAGGGTGATTTGCATATCACCAATCGCTGTCCCAGTCGGTGTATCCGCTGTCCCAGTCGTTGCTGCTCCAGCTGTAATCGCTGTCGCTGTGATGGCTTTCCTCATAGCTGCGTTGTTCCTCCTGCCAGTCTTCGTAGTATGATGTGGTTTCGAATAATTTAAAATAGCCGTAATGTGAATCTGTATTGTTATAATCCTTCCAGGAACCGGAATCGAACTGATTGGGTACATTGGATGTGCATACCCAGATATTTCGGGAATCATCGTATTGATACCAGGCGTTTCCGGCTCTGTAATACAGATGGTTGTTTAAGGAGTAATAACCGCTTCCTCTGATTCCCCAAATCTGCATTGAGAATATTAACGTATAAAAAACTACCAGCATTACGACTGTGGCCTTTAGAGACGGTGAGACTGTACGGAGATATTCACTGAGTTTCATTCCGTTCAGCCATACGTAAGAGAGGAGCATTACGACTCCCATTATGACAAGAGGAATGAATCCCATAAGAAGTCCGAAATCCCAGCCCAGTTTTTTCTGCATATCCCGCATTATTACGACCGAAATAACAAAGGATAAAAATACCAGCAATACGATTATCGGCAGTTTGCGGCCCCTGTTGTTAAGCAGCTGTTTTCTTTCATAGGCGTCGAAAACGGAATAACCCGTCTGCCTGTTTCCTGCAGCCTGTCTTGCCTGCCTGTCCGCAGCCCATCTTGTCTGCTGATTGATGATCTCCTGTTGAAATCTTTGATATAATTCGTGGACGGCATATTCCTGGTCATAGCCCTGATATCTGATGACCCTTGTGCCGTCAGCTTTGTTTTTATAAACCACGTATTCTCCGAACTCATCCAGATAGATTCCGAATGCTTTCGGAGCCCTGAAGTCGACTCCGACAAAGAATCTGGTCTGTGCGGGTTCGTATCCGCGTTCCTTAAACCAGCTTCTCAGTTCTTCTATGGTTTTTGGCTCGTCGAGGTTTGGCGTCATATAGTTTCTTCCTTCATTTTCTTATGCATTCCGTATATAAGCGGGATGATCATGATTATCCAAACTGCGGGTTCCGCGATGATTATGCCGGTGTATTTAAGGACCGGTGTCAGGAAGACCGCAATGAGAAGCTTTCCCAGAAGCTCTGCAAAGCTTGATATGACGGGGAGTCTGTGCTCACCCATTCCCTGAAGAGCATTTCTGTACACACATATATAAGCGGTGACAAAATAAAACAGAGTGTCGAATTTCTGATAATTTACCGCGTTTAAAATGATCTCCGGTTCGCTCGTGCTGGTGAGTGCTTCGATGATCTTCGGGCAGATTGTGTAGCTTACGAGAACGCACAGCGCGGAATAAATGCAGGAGATGAGAACCGTGACTTTGATGCCTTCTTTAATCCTGTCAATACGTCCCGCACCGTAGTTTTGTCCGCTGTAAGTTGCCATTGCGGTTCCGAAGACTCCGAAAGGCAGCATGTAGATGCCCGAAAGCTTTCTGGTCGCGGCGTGCGCAACGACTATGTTGTCTCCAAGGGAGTTGATGGCCGATTGAAGCGAAAGGGTTCCGAATGCCACCATGGAGCTCATAAGAGCCATGGACATTCCTGATGATAAAAGAGTACGAATGCCTGTTTTTTCGGACGGGATAAGGTCCTTTATTCCGAACCGGAGTTCCTTATATCTGATGTAAGTGTAAATGTAGCACAGAACGGAGCAGATGATCTGACTTGCCACGGTTGCCATGGCGGCGCCTTTGGTCCCAAGGGCAAGATTTCCAACGAAAAATATATCAAGTACGATGTTCAGAACCGTTGAAAGGATCAGGAAAATGAGAGGAGTATATGCATCTCCCACGGCGCGGAGCGATGCGGCAAGGCAGTTGTAAAATGCGGCAAAAATAAGACCGGTAAGCATTATGCCGATATAATCCGATGCACCGCTTCTTACGGTAGAAGGCACGTTCAGGATATTCAAAATGGGATCAAAAAGCGAAAAGCATATGACGATAATCAGAACCGCACATGTCAGAGCCAGGAAAACGGAGGTTGATACGGAGCGTTTTGTTTTCGCCATGTTTCCGGAGCCGTAATGCATTGCGGTAATGACGCCGAATCCGTTTGTGAGACCGATTATAAATGAATTTGTCAGATCATACAGGGAAGATACGGATCCTGCGGCCGCTATGGCGTCTTTTCCGAGGAAATATCCCAGGATTTTCATGTCTGCAAGCGAATATGCAAGATTAAAGAGCCTTCCGAGTAAGATTGGAAGGGAAAAGAGACATATTATTCTGAGAGGTTTTCCTTTGGTGAGATCTTTCATACAAAAAAATTCTAACAGATTTGAAAATAATCTGAAAAAAAAGTTAAAAAAGTTTTATAATATTCGTTAACAAAGGGTTCGTTCCCTTTAAGAAAAACTTAGCGGGAGGATTTTTGTATGAAACAAAAGAGTTCGGCAAAACTTAACATGAGGAGTACGCTTATCCTGTACGCACTTATTCCTCTTATCAGCGCATCGCTTATACTGAGCATATGCCTGATCACGGTAAGCAGCAGAGAGATGAAGAACTGGACGAACAGTTCGCTTCTTCAGGTAATCATGGAGACCGGAACTTCGTTTGATACTGCTACCGATACCAATGTAAGAACGCTCCAGGCGTTTGCATCGGCTCCTATCTTAAAGGAATATCTGAAAAATCCGGATGATCCCGAGATTGCGGCTGAAGCTGAACAGTATACACTGGACTTTTATGCATCCCTTGACGGCTGGGAAGGCTTGTATTTGGCGGATTGGGATACCAAGGTCATGACTCACCCCAATCAGGGCGCTGTGGGAATGATCCTGAGAGAAGGCGATTCTCTTGCGGCACTTCGTTCCAGTATTCTCGGAGCGGATGGTGTTTACAACACGGGTATCATTACCTCCCCCGCATCCGGACAGCTTGTTATGTCGCTGTATTATCCCATAATGGATAACGGAACTCCCATCGGTTTTGTAGGAGCAGGAACTCTGGTCAACAATGTTGCTTCCAAGATTTCCGATGTATCTTCGCTTAATCACGAAAGTGCATATATCTATTTTGTTGATAATCAGGGAACCATGCTTTATCACCCCGACGAGACCAAGATAGGTAATCCTGTTGAGAACGCAGCGGTAAAATCACTTGTTGCAGAGCTTGAAGCAGGAAGGACTCCCGAACCTGACTGCATTACCTATGAATATAAAGGCAAGACAAAGTACGCTGCATATTATATTGGCGCAGACAATGCATATATAGCAGTACTTACTGCCGATGAAGATGATATTTTGTCGGGTGTAAATTCCACGAAGAAGTGGACAGTCGTTATATGTGTCATAAGCATAGTGCTGTTTACCGCCCTTGCAATCGTTGTAGCAAATATTATTTCAAAGCCTCTGAAAAAGACAGCAGCAGCTATTTCGGTACTCGGAACCGGAGATGTTACGGTTGACTGTGATGCTCACTCCATCATTGATGAAACCATACAAATTATCGATTCGTTTAAATCACTCAGAACATCTCTTAACGATTCCATGAGATCGGTCAAGGATTCCGCAAATGTTCTCAATGAAGCAATCGTCAATGTTGATGAAATGACCAGCAACAATGTTGAGTCCATCTCCCAGATCAACACCGCCATCGGAGAAGTTGCTTCCACTTCACAGAGCGTTGCAGAAAATGCTCAGATCATGGCAGAGAAGGCTGTTGAGCTTGGCTGTGATGTTGAAAACCTCAATGATAATGTCCGCAGACTTTATGACGAATCACAGACAATACGTGAGGCCAACAGTGAAGCTACGAACTGCATGAAGTCGGTTTACTCCGGTGCAAACGAATCCGTTGAAGCGATGAAGAACATTAATGATAAGATTGCCGAGACCAATACCGCCATCGGAAATATCGAAACCGCTATTCAGGCTATCGAGTCGATTGCAGCTCAGACTAACCTGCTTTCACTCAATGCATCAATCGAAGCCGCACGTGCCGGAGAGGCAGGCCGCGGATTTGCGGTTGTTGCGGATGAGATCAGATCCCTTGCGGATTCTTCCGCAGAATCTGCAAAAGAGATCAAGCAGATCATCGAGAATGTCATTGTTATGTCTAACGGAACCGTTGACATCAGTAACAGAGTATATGAAGTCATCAGCAAGGAGCGTGAAGATATTGAACAGGCTCAGGAGAAGTTCAATGTTCTTTCCGATTCCGTAGCAGCTTCCATTACCGAGATCGATACGATCAAAGATATTACCGCACAGCTTGATAAGATCAAGGCCGATCTTACCAATTCGACCACGGAGCTCGGTGCGATCTCAGAGGAACTCGGAGCTTCTGCAGAAGAAGTTGCCGCATCCTGCCAGACCGTTACAAGCGCATGTACCGATACTCTTGATTCCACTGTCAAGATGCGTGACGTCAACCAGGACATGGGCGTTGCCATCGATTATTTCAAGCTTTCATAACAGGTTTTCCTTTAATGGGGGACGCGAAAGCGTCCCCCATTGATTTTTTAAATGCCTGTTTTGGTATTTTCCTATTATCGGTTGATATTTTGATATCCTGATATTAAAATTGTATGTAATTATGAATAAAGCTGAAACAATTGCCAGACAAAAGATCATAATTGTATTTTTCCAGCTTACAGGAATCGGATTCGGAATCAGTCTGCTTGTATTTCTTGCGGGCACTCTGTTCCATTTTATTGATGATGCCAAGCATATATACCTGATAACCAGGATAATCATTCCGACGGTCATTAATGTCATTGCTTCATTTGTCGCATTATACGTAAATGCTTCGGAAAAATTCGATAATTCCATGAAGTGTTTCGTTTGCTCGTTTGCTTTTGCCACCATAGGCGGAAGCTTATCATTCTGGAACGGTTATTATGTGGTTCTCTGGAGTCTTCCGATCCTTGCCGTAATTTTCTGCAGCGTATTCCACGATATGCATCTGCTTTTCAGCGTAACCGTTTACTCCATAATCCTGGTTGCGATGAGTGCGTTCTTCCAGATGCTCATGCATCCCGAAGAATATAACTATTTCCTGCAGAGCATGCTGGTTGTTATGTTTGTTCTTACCTGCGGTGCCATAGTTTCGAGAACGATCATCCTTTATAACAAGGAGATGCAGAATATCGTCTATGCGGCTAACGAAAAGCAGGAGAGCTACAGACAGCGTCTTGAGATAGACCAGCTCACTTATCTCCACACAAGGCCTTACGCCCAGGAGAAGGCGGATATTTTCCTTCTCAACGCATCGCCCGAGCATCCCGTTTCGCTGGCGGTTGTAGACCTTGACTTCTTCAAGAGCATCAACGATACATACGGTCACAAAAACGGTGACGTTGTACTCTGGAAATTCGGTGATACGGTCAACAAGAACATGAAGGACAACCTGGTCGTCGGAAGATACGGCGGAGAGGAATTCATCTTTGTGTTTGACGGCGGAGACTTCCATGACCATATCGAATATATGGATGATCTCAGAGAGAAATTCGGAAAGATTCATTACAAGTTTACCGAGAGGAATGTCACATTCAGCTGCGGTATCGTAAGCTCCACATTCCCCACCACATTCTCGGATGCGTTTAAATATGCCGATGCAGGTGTATATGCATCCAAGGAAAACGGCAGGAACCAGGTAACCGCTTATCTGATGCCCGAGCCCGTTAAAGAACAGCAGGCATAAAATATTAGTTAAAACAGTACGGATCTCCCGATGCAGTGTTTCATTGCACCGGGAGTTTTTTATGTGGAAAATTTTACACATTACATCATATACAATCTGTCTTGTAAGGGCGGGGTGCCCGGTTTGAAAGGAAGGTTCTTATGAGTACATTAAAAAACATTTTCAAAAAAGATTATCTCTATCTAGGAATACTGACTGTACTTCTCATAGCGGGTGCGTTCTTTTTTTTCTCGATAACGGTAAAAGGCCTTGAGCAGAATGACAGTGAGGCGCTGAACGAATATTTCCGTGATCTTGAGGATGAATATGTAAGCAGCGCAAGGGCATATCTGAACGAAGAGGGCTATGTGAATTCGGGAGTCATGCTCAATCACACGACCGATGAAAACGGAATGAGATCCTATACTCTCAGCGTTCATAACAGCAGATTCGAATATGCATCCGATGAGAGAAAGGAGGAGATTACCGTAGCACTTGAGGGGCTTTCTTTTACGGATCCGAGATGCACCACAGCTATCAAGATTATTTAAATTTAGCGGCGGATGGGTTATACTGTTAGTGTCTGTTTTGCAGACAATCCAAATAAGAAACATGTATAAGGAGACAATATGGCTCAGCCCGTTGAAGGAGAACTTTACAGACATTTTAAAGGCGGTTTGTACAGGATCGTCACCATAGCACAGCATACCGAAACTTCAGAGGGACTTGTGATCTACAGATCCGAAGAGGATCCGTCCAAGGTATGGGCCAGACCCGTGGTCAATTTCCTCTCCCCCGTGGATAAGGTTAAATATCCCGATGCCGTTCAGGATATGAGATTCGAAAAAGTAGAACCCGGTCAGGGTAATAAGACCGTTCAGCCCGCTCAGCCTCAGGCTGCAGCTCCCGCAAAGGCGGCTGAGAGAACCGGAACGGAGGGACTGGATCCCGAAGTTGAAGATTTCCTGGATGCGAAGAGTTCCGCGGACAGGCTCCATATACTTGCATCTCTTAATCACAGACTTACGGATGAAATGCTTATCACGATGGCTACCGCATGTGATGTGGAGCTTCCCGAGGGAGATGTACGTACCAAGTATCTGTCTCTTCGAGAATCACTTCTCATACTCGGTAAATATGAAGGTGAACGACTCAGAAAGTGACGAACACTGTACGGCCCCAAGGAGGGCTTATGGCATACGCACTTGAAGATAAAATGGTCATAGGAGTTTCATCGAGAGCTCTTTTTGACCTTACAAGAGAAAACGAAATATTCGAAAAAGAAGGACTTGATGCATACCAGTCATATCAGTTCGAGCACGAGAAAGACATTCTTGAACCCGGACCCGGTTTTTCACTGATCAAGAGCCTTCTTTCACTTAATGACAGGGATCCCGATAACCCCCTCGTCGAGGTTATCATCATGTCGAGGAATTCCACCAATACATCTCTCAGGGTTTTCAATTCCATCAAACATTACGGACTTAAGATAACCCGCGCCGTGCTTGTCAGCGGATCGTCGCTTTCACCGTATCTGAAAGCCTTTAAAACCGATCTGTTCCTTTCGGCGTACGAGGATGATGTCCAGAATGCGATAAACAGCGGGATAGCAGCCGGCATGATCATTACAGATCATACATATCCCGGTGCGACCGACGGTTCCATAAGGATCGCATTTGACGGAGATGCGGTTTTATTCGATGATGCATCCGAGGTGATCTATAAAGAGAAGGGCCTTAAAGCCTTCGAAGAAAACGAAGAGATCAATGCGGATAATCCTCTCAATGAAGGACCCTTTGCAAGCTTTTTGAAGAAGCTTACCCAGATCCGTAATAAATACGGTGAAGAATGCCCTATCCGTACCGCTCTTGTTACAGCCAGAAGCGCGCCTGCGCATGAAAGAGTCATCAAAACGCTCAGAAGCTGGAATGTCAGACTTGACGAGGCATTTTTCCTCGGAGGAGTCGAGAAAAAAGAAATCCTCAAGGCATTCGGTGCACAGATCTTCTTTGACGATCAGTCGGTTCATACCGATCCCGCATCAGAAGAAGTGCCTTCCGCCAGAGTTCCTTATAAAGGCGGGAAATTAGGGGCAGACGGTTAGCGTTCCGGGGACGCTTTTTCTGTACATTTACCGGATAAAGATTTAAAATCATCGTTGCAAGATCAATACTAAGGAGAAGGTCCTTTTGTGGACCGGGATGAATTTATGAAGCTTTTAACGATCACCATTCCCTGCTACAATTCTGCGGCTTATATGAGAAAAGCGATTGAGTCGCTTTTGCCCGGCGGGGATGATGTCGAGATCCTGGTTGTTAATGACGGATCAACCAAGGACAACACACTTGAAATAGCCAGGGAATACGAGGCAAAGTACCCCGGAATAGTCCGTGCCATCGATCAGCCCAACAAGGGACATGGCGGTGCGGTCAATACCGGAATACAGAATGCGACGGGACTCTTTTTTAAGGTCGTGGATTCCGATGACTGGGTAAAAAACAGTGCCTATGCCAAGATACTCGGAAAGCTCAAAGAGCTTGTCATGTGCGGAGAAAAGCTTGACCTTCTCATCAGCAATTATGTATATGAGAAGGACGGAGAGAAGAGAAAGAAAGTAATTCATTTCCGCAGAATGTTCCCCCAGGATCAGATCTTTACATGGAGTGATTGCCATCATTTTTCGAAGGGTCATTATATCCTGATGCACTCCGCAATATACAGGACCCAGATTCTCAGAGACTCGGGAATGGTGCTTCCGGAGCACACCTTCTATGTGGATAATCTTTATGTATATCAGCCTCTTCTTCATGTTGAGAAGATGTATTATCTGGATGTTAATTTTTACAGATACTACATCGGCCGCGACGACCAGTCCGTAAACGAAGAAATCATGATCTCCAGGATCGATCAGCAGCTCAGGGTTAATTACCTGATGATCGACTATCTGGTTGATAACAAGGCAAGGGCTCTCAAGGACAAGAAGAGATATAAATATATGAGAAATTATCTTGAGATCATCACCACGATCTCATCCATACTTCTCATCAAGAAAAATACCGATGACAGTCTTCTGGAAAAGCAGAAGCTGTGGACATATATCAAGGGACGAGATAAGCATCTGTGGGCATACTTAAGAGGCGGTCTTCCCGGAAATGCCATGAATCTTCCCGGCAAGGGCGGACGCAAGGTCTCCGTTGAGTGCTACAAGATAGCGCAGAAAATTTTCAAATTCAACTAAGGCGTGAGGGACGGCTCTTTTGAGTCGTCCTTTTTTGATGACAGCGGGACCTGTGATGACGGTTCTTTCAGGAGGTGGCTGCAGCCCCGAAGTCCGTCTTTGACATGGCTTTTTACTGTGACCCTTCGGACAAATATTCCGTCTATACAGATGTACAGGCTGTTATGGTTTTAAAAGGGGTGAATTATGAAAAAGATAATATCTGCATTAATGACGGCACTTTTAACGGTAAGTCTCACCGCCTGCGGGTCTTCCGGATCATCGGCAGGGGATGTTAAATTGCCTTCCGTATTTCTCCAGTATTATTCCGACGGTGGTCTGAGTGCTTACGGTGAATATTATTATGAGTTCGACAAGTCGGGGAATATTGTCAAAGAGTGTTACTATTCATGCGGAAACCTCTATGAAACAACCGAAAGAACTTACAGCAGTTCGGGTATCATAGCGGACGAATCCGTTTACGGACGCGGAGACAAGCTTCAGACATACAGAGAGTTCGATGAAGAAGGAAATCTTACTAAAGAAACAACTTACAATTACAAGGGCGATGTAGACACATACTGCGAATACAACAAAGACGGAAATATTATATACAAAGAATCTTTTTCGTATTCCCACTATATCATCAGATATGAATATGATGACGAAGGAAACCTGAGCAAAAGGTACGAAGAAGATTATGATGAAAACGATAATATAGAGTTTTCATATGAAGATACGATCGATTCCGAAGGGAATACAATAAACCGGATTATTACCGAAGCTAACGGCACTTCTTACGCTGCTGACAGCACTTCTTACGTTGCGAGGCAGATGGTGATTGAGACCGACGGAAATCACCGCACGGTTATTGAAATCGGCAAAGACGGGGAACAGCTGTATCGGACCGAAGAAGATTATGACGATAACGGTAATCTTCTCAGCACGACAACATATGTATCTTATGACGATGACAGGCTACTGTCCCATGAAGAATATGTTTACGATGAAGAAGGACGTGTGATCCATGAGATTTATGATTTCATGGATTCTACCGAGATTTTATATGAATATGCGGATGAAGGTTATCTATACAAAAAAACCGAAATCACGGAAAAGTATATTTCTCAGCAAGCATACGGAGACGGTTCTGATGCCGTTCTCACCGAGTGCATGACAGTATATTTCTACGACGAGGACGGGGATAAGGTCAGGTGCGAGCATTATCAGGCCGGCAGGCTTACATCTTACTCTGTTTGGGAGTTTGTATATATTAATCCGGCCAAGTACAAGGGCAGAGAGCTTGATTACAGAGAAGACCGCAAGCTGGATGAAAGAGCATATATAGTCTATTAAGCGGATAGCGGATGAGGTTCCTGCGTTCCACGTCACCCCGTGGAATGCAGGAACCCTTTTTATTGTTCCGGTGACAAAAATGAAGCGTCCCTCCTGTCATCATGATATAATCTTTTATGTATGGAGGCATAATATCATGATCAGTTTCAAATGCAAAAACTGTGGCGGTGAGATGTCCGTTGACAGCAGCGGAGCGCTTGTCTGCGAATACTGTGGCGGAAAGTCTTTTTTTGAAGACAAAGAGCTCTACGGATACAGAGAATTCAGGAAACAGATGCTGAATTATCTTCGCGGAATTCATGATGAAAAAGCCGAAGGTAAGAAGACTGAAGATTATCTCTGGGATAATGCCGAGGAAACCCGGTTTGAAACCGCTGACGGCGAGACCGTCACCGTCAGATATCTGTATTCGCTTGATGACGGCGGAGCAAAAGTATACCTGACCAAGAATAATGCTCTTTATGTTTTCGGCGCGGGAGAACGTGCTTTGGCAGACAGAATGCTTGCGGGAATCGGTATGCTTTCTTTTCCGCCTGCGGATGTTAAGGGGCTTAATGAGTGCTTCCCGAGATCGAATGGCACCTACGAGCTGAAGGACGGCGGAATAATGATTGCTTTCGCAAGGACCGATAATCTCTTTCCTCTTCCCATGTTCGGAAGCCTTAAGCCGGAGCATGTGGCATGGATAATCTCAAGACTGGAAAATATCTGCTGCGTTTTGAATTACAGCAATATGATACACGGAGGAATATCGGAAGAGACCATATGGATAAACCCGTTTAATCATCATGCGGTGCTTATGGGACATTGGTGGACTGCATCGAAGAGCGGTTTCGGAAATACGGCTTTCTGTAATCCGGATCTTAAAGGACTCAGACAGACGGCAGTAAAGATCCTTGGTATTCATAAAGATGAAGTGCCGAAGGAAATGATAAAATTCCTGGAAGAGAAGCCTTCTCCCGACGCTTTTGCGGATTTTGAAAAATGGGACAAGGTAATCGAGAACGGGTTCGGCGGAAGACGTTTTGCACAGATGAATGTGAATTTTTGATTGATTTAAGGAGGACAAGATGGGCAGAGGAAGTTATACCGCAGCTGATTGGAACAAACTCAGAAACAGCAGAAATATCGCACAGGCGGCAAGCGAAACGGAGATTTTCAAGAGCACTTCCTGCGATCAGAGATTCGATCCCAGGTTTATTCAGACAAGAGAAGCAAGAGACTCCGAAGATCATCCCGAATCATTACCCATTATCCTCGGCCTTGATGTCACCGGTTCAATGGGATATCTCGCAAAGATGGTTGCACAGGAATCTCTTAATGAGACCATGATGAAGCTGTATTCCACCAATGCGGTCAAAGACCCCGCTCTGATGTTTGCGGCGTACGGAGATGTTGATGACATATCACCTCTTCAGGTAACCCAGTTTGAATCCGACATCAGAATTGCCGAGCAGCTCCTTGATCTGTGGCTGGAAAATGCGGGCAGCGGAAGAGTTGTTCCCAACCTTCTCTGGTATTTTGCCGCTAAGCATACAACTCTTGACAGTTATGAAAAGAGAAAGAAGAAAGGGTATATTTTCACAATCGGTGATTCTGCGGATTGCAGAAAAGAAGGAGAGCCCGGCAACCTTCCCGTTTTGTATGAAAGAGTATTCGGCGAGAAAGTGGACCTTAAAGTCGGAGATATTGTAAAGGGTGCCGAGGAGAAGTTTAATCTTTTCCATCTCTTCCTTGACAACGATTTTAAAAAGGCCAAAAACATTGTAAGTTTTCTTCCCGGACACACTATGGTTATCAGAACCGATGAGATCGATTGCATTCCCGAGATAGTTATCAGCACCATTCAGATGAATGAGGGAATGTCACTTGAGGATACTCTTAAACAGTGGCCTGATGCAAAGCTTCCCGTAGTTAAGAGAGCTCTCAGTGAACTTACTGTCAAAACCAAAAAGAAAGGACTTTTCTTTTAAATATGCCAAAGATCCGGGCGGTGATAGGAAAAGGATTCGGAGATGAGGGAAAGGGACTTGCTACGGATGTTTTCTGCAGCAAGTCCGGAAATCCCCTTGTAATAAAGCATAACGGTGGAGCCCAGGCGGGACATACTGTTGAAACAAACGGAAAAAGGTTTGTTTTTCATCAGTTGTCGGCGGGCTCTTTTCGTAATGCGGATACATACTGGGCCCGGACTTACTACCCGGATCTGTACAAACTTGATGAAGAGGTAACGGAATTTAAAAGGGCGGGAGGAAGATGCCCGAAGATTTATTGCCACCCGGAAACCTGCGTTACTATAATCGATGATATCCTGATCAACATGATCGCAGAGACCATGCGGGGAGAGGGCAGGCACGGAAGCTGCGGAATGGGCATAAATGAATGCGACCTCAGAACAAAGGCAGGATATGGGATTACGGTAGATAATATTATCCGGCAGGATATAACCGCAACAGTTAAATCAATTCTTGATATCAGAAAAAAATACTGCATCCCAAGACTTGAAGAAATCCGTAAAGAAATCGGCGGCACCGAAAATGAAGAGATCTCCGGCATGATCGATATGCTTAAGGATCCTGCAGTGATTGAAAATGCCGCCTCCGAAATGAAGAATAACGCCCTTAAGTACGTGAAGATCACAGATGATACCCGGGACTTTTTCATGGGTTATGACGATATTATTTTTGAATCGGGCCAGGGGCTTTTGCTGGATCCCGAGATATCGCCGTTTTCTCCTCACGTAACGGCATCAAGAACCGGACTTTATAATCCGCTTACGATCCTGGGTGAAGCAGGTCTTAAGCTTCATGAGGCCGTGTATGTAACCAGATCCTATGTAACAAGGCACGGTGCCGGTCCGCTTCCTTACGAATGTGACAAAGAAGCACTCGGAAATATCGAACATGATATGACCAATGAAGATAATCCATGGCAGGGCAGCATCAGATATGCAAGACACGGCAGCACCTATGAGTTTCTGGCTCCCGTAAAAAAGGACCTTGAAGAAAACGGATTAAAGGATTTAAAAGTATCACTTTTCATTACTCATCTGAACGAAACGGATAACAGGATGAAGATGGCAGATGGGGATATTGATGCGGATGAATTGCCCGTAAGGCACGAATTTAACGATGTGTTTAGACATTTTTATTACTCGTATCAAAGTGAGAGCTGAAAGATTTTGGGACGCCGGTGCGTCCCAAATTTTTTTTGAATATGTGGGACGGTTACTATTGACATATACATAAAATCGGAATAATATAAACGTGTTTATATAAACGGGTTTATATTATTTCATTTAATCGTAGGAGGAATATCATGATCCTTATAGTCAATACGACTTCGGATACTTCGATCACCGAAGGATTACGTAAACAGGCTGAATCGTCAAATACAGAAATTGATATCGTCGAAGCGGGCTCTCTCAATATCGGTCATTGCATCGGATGTAATTATTGCTGGCTCAAAACACCCGGTGAATGTTCCATCAAAGATGATTATGAGATTATCTTGAAGAAACTTATTCATGCGGATCAGTACTGGGTAATATCTGATACTGCGCTGGGTTATATCGACCATAAAGGAAAGAACGTTTTTGACAGAATACTTCCTATCCTGACCATGAATCTCCATTTTTATAAAGGACAGATGAATCATATCTCCAGATACGGAAAGAATGCCGATGTGGGATTGATCATCAAGGGGGATGCCGACAAAGAATATCTGGAAAGATGGGTGGAGAGAGCAGCCCTCAATCTTGAGAGCAAATCACTGGGAGTATTCGATGAAAAAGAGATAAAGGAGGCGGTATCATGCATGCACTGATAATAAACGGAAGCCCCAGAATCAAGAAGTTCAGTAATACGGATAAAATACTTGATGAATTTACAAAGGGTATGTGCGAGGGAGGCAATACCTGCGACAGATATGAGATATCGGATAAAGCTTCATGGGATGCGATACGAAAGTCCTATGATGAAAGCGATAATATACTGATTGCAATTCCTCTTTATGTGGAATGCATTCCCGGACTTCTGATGGAATTTCTGGAAACCTTAACTCCCAAAACAGGTAACGCAAAGATGTCTTTCATACTCCAGAGCGGATTTGCGGAAGGGGTGCAGCTAAGATGCGGCGAGGCTTATCTTGAAAAACTTGCAGGGTACCTCGGATGTGAATACGGAGGAACTCTTTGCAAGGGCGGTAATTTTGAGATAAGATTTTTAAATGACGAGAACAGGGTTAAGGCAACGAGCCCGTACGCCGAGATGGGAAGAGAATTCGCTTCATGCGGGAATTTTAATTCCGATAAGTGCAAGGCGTTTACCGGTCCCGAGATTTTCCCCACACCCGTGAGAGTTTTAGTCGGTTTCTTTTTTAAGACTGTGGTCAGAAAAAGCTTCATCAGAGACGGAGAGAGTCTCGGATGCAAGGAGCCTCTTGATTACAAACCTTATGCTTAAGGATTTAATACATGGGAAGAAAAACTCAAATTACAAGAGAGATGATATTGGAAGCGGCATATGAGCTTCTGGATAAATCGGGAATAGGTGCTGTGGGTATCAAGCCCATAGCCGCATCACTCGGTTGTTCAACCCAGCCTGTTTCCTGGCAATTCGGCAGCATGACGGATCTGAAGAAGGAACTTATGGCATATGCCGGAAACAAGCTTTTCGGTCCCATGGAAGAAGCAATGAAAGGTAAAGGCGCGATTGAAGCCTTCTTTATTTCCGGCAAGATCTATCTGTCAGCTGCATGCGATCATCCCCACGTATTCAGATTTTTATGTGTGGACGATCCCATGGAAACAATCGGAGAAGATCCCTATGAGGGCAGGAGTATATTTGAATTTCAATTTGACAGGCATGCATTCGATCTTCTGTCAAAAGAATACGATGTTTCTCCGAAACTTTTGGGAGAAGCCGTAAGGGATACGGTAATCTATACCCACGGTCTTGCGATTATGATGATGACCGATAAAAACAAATTATCCAAGGATAAGGCGTACAAGATGATGTACAACATGGGAGAACTGCTCCTTGGTAAACTCGGCATAAAAACCAAATAGATCCGATACATGACACCGGAGTTACATAGCCACTCCGGTGTCATTTTTTTTTGCAAATAAACACCATATAACAGTTGACAACAGTTATAAACTGTTATACACTGTTTATTGTGAAGGAGAAATATAATGAAGATCATCATTAACAACACTTCAATGGTCCCTGTTTACGAGCAGCTCATGGATCAGATCAAGCAGGAGATCATAGACGGCAGTCTTAAGGAGGGGGAAGCGCTCCCCTCGGTAAGAAACCTTGCCGGAGAATTAAAGATCAGTGCCCTGACAGTCAAGAAGGCATATGACAAACTTGAAGAGGAAGGGTTCACTGTAACGGTCCACGGAAAAGGAAGCTATGTGGCGGAAACCGACAGGCAGCTTGCAATCGAGGCCAGAAAGAAAGCTGTTGAGGACGATTTTGCCGCTTCCGTAAGTAAAGCAAGATCCGTAGGTCTTTCCGATGATGAGATCAGGGAAATGATCGAGATCATACTTGAAGATCCTCAGTGACCATATTTTAAAGCTGATGCCGTATGGCAGAAAGGTGATCATAATGATCAGATTAAAGAATCTTCAAAAAGATTATAAGGATTTTAAATTAGACGTTTCAATGGAAGTGCCGGAGGGAAGGGTTACCGGAATAATCGGTAAAAACGGAGCCGGCAAGACCACCACGATAAAAGCAATCCTCGGTCTTATAAGGACCGACGGAGGAGAGATAGAAGTATTCGGAAAAAATCCCGGTGATTTTACCGGAGAGGATAAAAAGAAAATCGGTGTAGCTCTTTCCGATACCGGCTTTTGCTCGGTCCTTACCGTTAAAGATGTCATCAGTATTCTTGGAAGCTTTTACGAGGACTTTGATGAGACTGATTTTAAGGATAAGTGTAAGGCCCAGAGTCTTCCTTTGGACAAGCCTCTAAAGGATTTCTCAAGCGGCATGAAAGCAAAACTGAGAGTCCTTACCGCAATGAGTCACAAAGCTTCGATCCTGATACTGGATGAGCCTACTGCCGGACTGGATGTTATTGCAAGAAATGATGTTCTTCAGATGATCAGGGACTATCTGGGAGAAGACCAGACAAGAAGCGTTATCATCAGTTCCCACATTTCATCCGACCTCGAAGGGCTTTGCGATGATATTTACATGATCGATAACGGCAGGATAATACTCCACGAAGATACGGATGTGCTTCTGGGAAAGTACGGTCTTGTCAAAGTCGGAGAAGATGACTACGAATCTCTCGATAAGAAATACATCATCGCTTCGCAAAAAGACAGCTACAGCTATACCTGCCTTACTTCGGAGAAGCAGTTCTATGCGGAGAACTATCCGAAGGCTGTTGTTGAGAATGCTCATATTGACGACATTATCGTCCTGATGCTGGGAGGAAATAATAAATGAAAGGTTTATTGGTAAAAGATTTCAGAGTCATAATGGTACAAAAAAAGCTTCTTATCCTGTACTTTTTTGTGTCGATCATGCTCAGTTATGCTATGGACACGAGTTTTATAGTGTCTTATTTTCCGATGATCGGACTGATGCTGATCATTTCGACCATCTCATATGACAATCACGAGAACGGAATGGGATTTCTTATGACCATGCCCGTCCGCCCCGGAGAATATGCCGTTGCCAAATACATATTCGCAGTGACGGGACTTTTCTTAACCTGGGCATTTGCAGTGGTTATGCAGTTTATCTCGCTTTTCATCCAGAAGACGCCCTTTACTCCCTCCGAGTTGTTCATGGAAGATTTCATGATCCTTCCCATTTTTTTCCTGATCCTGTCTGTCATGGTACCGATGGAATTTAAATATTCTTCGGAGAAAAGCAAGATCGTGCTTTTCGTTATATGCGGAATCATAATCCTTATCCTGATTGCCGGAAAGGGAGCGGCGGAATATTTAAGCAATGCTTTGGGGGTTGATTTTGAAGCCCTTGCCGCTAAAGCTGCCGGAATAGCTCCGCTGACCGTGATCTTTGTACTATATGCACTCAGTGTGGTGATTTTATCCGTTTCAATGGTGTGCAGCATCAGGATAATGCAGAAAAAGGAGTTCTGATATTCGTGACGAACGGGACGTTTCTTCCGTCATCATTTTTGTAGGATGGTGACCGGGGAAACGTCCCTTTTTCATTTATTTTGAAGAATGAGCCGATTTATAGTAAAATAACTCTTGTTAATATTTTTTTGAAGGGGAAAATAAAATGCCTTACGATACAAATCAGTCCAAGGTGACTCAGGAAGAGTTTCAGTACAGCCGCGATATGATTGCCAAACTTTCCGGTTATTTCGAAAGCGTGGTTGTAGGACAGAAAAGCCTCGAGACATCACTTCTTACGGCCATTTTAGCTGACGGCCATATTCTTATCGAATCCGTTCCCGGTCTTGCAAAGACCACGGCCGCAAAGGCTATTTCAGAAGCGGTGGACGGAAAATTTTCGAGAATCCAGTGCACTCCCGACCTTCTTCCCAGCGATATTATCGGAACACAGATCTATAACAGACAGACATCCACATTCGATACTGTCTTCGGACCTGTTTTTGCCAATTTCGTACTTCTGGACGAGGTCAACAGATCTTCGGCAAAGACTCAGTCTGCAATGCTTGAAGCCATGCAGGAGCATCAGGTTACAATCGGTACCAAGTCTTACAACATGCCCGAGGATGTCTTCATAGTAATCGCTACACAGAACCCTATCGAGCAGGAAGGAACATATCCTCTTTCCGAAGCACAGACCGACAGATTCATGATCAAAGAGGTTATCTCTTATCCTATCGCGGCAGAGGAAGTCGAGGTTCTTAACAGAATCGAGAATCACGCTTTTGAGAAGAAGCCTCCCGTAATGACCATCAAGGACGTGGATAAGCTTCAGGAGATCACTGAGAAGGTTTACGTGGACGAGAGCATTAAGTGGTATATTTCCGCCATCGTTACCGCAACCAGAGATCCCCAGAGACTTCTCGGACCTCAGATGGCTTCATATGTAAAAATGGGAGCGAGCCCCAGAGCATCAATCGCATTTATGCGTACCGCCAAGGCAACCGCACTTCTTAACGGAAGAACCTATGTTGTACCCGATGATGTCAAGCAGATGGCTCATCTTGTTCTTCGTCACCGTGTAGCACTCAACTATTCCGCAGTCGCAGACAGAGTTAACGTGGAAAACATCATTGATGCTATTACAGCAACATTAAAGACACCCTGATATGGAACTTGATTACGAATATCTGGCCAGGATAAGTAAAGACGCAGTGCTTTATACCTCTCGCAAGACTACCAATATACTTGACGGGGGGTATAATTCGGTTTACCTCGGGAAGAGCCTTGAATTTCACGATATCAAGGAATATTCCCAGGGAGACGATATCACCTCAATCGACTGGAAATCCTCTTCCAGAACCGACAGACTGCTGGTCAGAAGATATATTGCAGAAAAAAAACACAGCGTGCTGATCCTTGGAGATACCGGCATTAAAATGGATGCCGATACTCCGACAGGAGATTACAAGGCGGATATCGCACTGATGTCAATGGGCGTCATCGGCTATCTTCTCGGAAGACAGGGAGCCGATGTGGGCTTTGCCTGTTCCGGAAAAAGCGGAATGATAAATACCCCGTTTAAATCCGGAGGAATATGTGTCGAAGAACTTCTTCGCACATACGGATCGACGATCCTTGAAGATTCACCGTCCGACATGAACACTCTTATCATGAATGTTCTTCGTTCGTTTCCCATGCGCCGCATGATCATTTTTGTAATAACCGATCTGCTCGGTCTTAAGTCGGTGACAAACGAGACTCTTTCCAGAATGACTGAGAGAAATGATGTTTATTTCATCTGCATAGATGATGCGACAGCCACCGGCAGAAGAGTATATGACAGGATCGGTGAGAGCTATGTCGACAGATTCCTCGCGGGAAGCCGCTCGCTCCAAAAAGCAGAGGAAGCCGAAAGAAATAATATTATTAATCGTTTTAAGGTTGATGCACTGAGAAACCGTGTTGTTATGGAAAGAATCCAAACCGCACCCGGTGTCGTTGATATGGTGCTCAATATGTTTGAGAGGGGACACAGTGGAATTTTCGGTTGATTTACAGCCAGAACTTATGATGAGCGTTGCGTGGCTGATCCTGGGAGTCGTTGTACTCCTGGTCGCTGCAGGCTTGTTTACGGTTATCTGCGTTTTCAAGAAGGCACCCAAAAAGCCCAGACAAAAGGCTGAAAAACCCGTAAGCAGACCCGAGTCATTCTATATCAGGCAAAAGGCCCTGATCTCTATAGACAAAGTCGCATTTGATCTTTCGCATTCCAACATTGATACAAGAGAAAGCTATCAAAGACTCAGTATGATCATGAGGTCTTTTGTTTCCGAAATGACCGGAAGGAATTTTACCTCACTTACTCTTACCGAGCTTAAGAATATGGGGCTCGGATCTTTGGCGGGACTTATTGAAAACTGTTATGCTCCCGAATTTGCGCTTAAGTCACAGGCGGATTTTAAGTTCGATTCCGATAAAGCTAAATGGATGGTGAAAACATGGAGTTAATGTATCCTAATGTCATTAAGATAGGGATACCGCTGCTTATTCTGGCAGTGGTTATTCTTCATGTCATTCCCTCCCGCGGAAAAGACGACTACATGGGCGGAATAAGGACAGGCGCAGCATCCCTTGTCAAATCTCTTCCCATCTACCGTAAGATTTATGTCCGCAGCAGGATCCTGGCACTTGTTAATGAGGTATTTATCATAGCTGCCATCATCGCTTCCCTTTTCCTTATCTCCAGGCCTTATAAAGTCCAGACAATAAAGACCGGAGTGCAGAAGAGAGATATATTCCTGTGCATGGACGTATCGTACTCTCTCTATGAACTCAATTACGAACTTACCGATTATCTCGAGCAGGTTGTAACCGAGCTTAAAGGAGACAGATTCGGTATTACGATATTCAATACTTCATCCGTGGTATTTGTTCCCATGACCGATGACTATGATTATGTGGTCATGAGACTGGAAGAGCTCAAGGAATATTTCACTCTGCAAAAAGAATACTATGACCTGGTCGGAGAAGATGATTATATAAGCTTCGATAACGATGAGGATTGGGACAAGTATTACGATCTGACGGCAAGACTCGGTTACATAGAAGCCGGAACTCTTGTCAACAACAGTTACAGAGGAAGCTCGCTTATAGGTGAGGGACTGGGATCTTGCCTCTACAGTTTTCCTTCCATCGGGGATTCTTCCAGAACAAGAGTCATTATTTTCGCAACCGATAATGCGGACAGTGCTTTCGTAAAAGAAATGCCGGATCTGGGAGAAGCGGTCGAGCTTTGCAAGAAAAACGAGGTCACCGTATTTGCGATATTCCCCTCCGAAGATGCTCATTATTACTACTACAATGACGACGACTATGCGGGATTTGAACAGGAACTCCGAGATGCCGTTGAAGTTACCGGCGGAGAATTTTATGTGCAGAGCGAGGATGATACCGTTTCATCCATAGTTGAGGAAATCAGATCCCACGAAGCTATGTCCGTAGATGATATTGTTACGGAGCAGAAGACCGATATGCCCGTCCCCGGTATCATTGTTTTACTCATAAGCCTTGCGGGATGCGTAATCAGCTTTGCATTTTTAAAGGGAAAATAAGATGAGAAATTTAAATCCGATCTTACCGGTACCTGCTCTCATCACGATATTTGCCATTGCATTTCTAATAATGCTTGTCACTTGGATCCTGAGCAGGGAAAGCAGAATAAAAAGCACGATTATATTCCTGATAAGAGTCGCCATAGCTTCTCTTGCATTTATCATCTCCTTAAGACCCATGAGAGAAGAGTACGGTGCGGAAGTACAGCTCAGCAATCTGGATGTTCTCTTTGTACTGGATTCAACTCTCAGCATGTGGGCAGATGACGGTCCCCACGGCACCAGATTCGAAGCTGCTCAGGAAGACATCGAAGAGATCATGGACGGTCTTACCGGTGCGAATTTTGCACTTATAACTTTCCAGAACAGGTCAACCGTCCTTGCTCCTTTTACTCAGGACGAAGATACGGTGCTGGGGCTCCTCAGATCCATTCAGGTTCCCGACAGATACTACCTTAAGGGAAGCAGTATGGATACTCCTTATTACGATATCGAGAGCATGCTGATATCATCCGACAGAAAAGAAAACAGACAGACCATCGTTTTCTTTTTCTCCGACGGAGAAGTTACCAAGCCCACAGACACACCCTTCGATTACGAGAGCCTTGCCGAGCTGGTTGACGGCGGCGCCGTTATCGGATACGGAACCGATGAAGGCGGAATAATAAAGGATGAATTCGGTGTCGTCTATAATACTCAGACTTATGAAAAGGCGATATCATATATCGACGAGGACGGACTTGAGGAAATGGCCGAAGGTCTCGGTATCGAATATATCCACAGAAAAAAGAATACCATCCTCACTCCGCTTATCACCCAGATAAAGGCATCAAGCGGAACCATAACCGAGCAGAGAGACGATTATATAACTTATCACGACACACATTTTAAATATGTTCCTTATCTTGCGGGACTTCTTGTTCTGGAACTGATAATCGACATTAGAGAAACGGTAAAAGTACGCAGTAAAAATGGCAAAAAAACCCAAAAAACCGAAAAATAATACAAAAAAACACCCCAGACCGAATATATCAAGACCGCTCTGGTATACCCTTCTCATATCAGCTGTTATCGCGTTTGCATGTGCGATGTTTCTGATACTGAGATGGTCTTTGAACGCTTATTATGTGGCCGAAGCAAAGCACGGAAGATATCATGAAGAGATAGCGGAAATGCTGACCGCTCTTAATTTCCCCGACGGATATATCGTTTGGTACAACCTGGGAAATTATCACTATCAAAACGGTGATTACGAAGAAGCCGAGGCCGATTATTACAGAGCGATAGAATGCGGGATTCCTTATGAAAAAGAATGTCCCGTCAAAGTAAATCTTGCACTTGCGATGATCGAACAGTTATCCGAGGAAGAATGGGATGAGTTCCTTGAATGTGAAAGCCCGGATCAGATGAATGTCGAGGCAAGAAAGGTCGAGAAAACTCTTGTAACCGCAAGATCGATCCTTATCGAGGACGGATGTGCCCACGAGGATGACGAAGACGGTCATAACGAAGAGGCTCAGACTCTCAAGGACGAGATCGATGAACTTCTGGAATTCGACGAATCGGATGATGAAGATGACGATGAAGACGATGATGAGGACGACGATCAGGACGATGAAGGCGGAGATGACGACGATGAAGAAGACGGCGAAGATGGATCCTCATCAAGAGAAGATGAGATAATGCAGCATCTTCAGGATCAGAAAGAAGAGGCTCAGGAAGAAAGAGCCGAGGATCAGCAGTTCTACGAGAATTATTACGGCTTCGGAGATGAAGACGAAGACGGCGGAAACGAAGAAGGCGGCGGAGGCGGATCCGAAGATAATAACGGAGAAATATGGTAAAAAGAAAAGATGCTTTCCGAAAGAGGAAAGCATCTTTTTTATTTTCAGTTTTTCCTGACGTATTCTTTTTCCGCGTGTCTTTTCGCTCTTGATTCCCTGAAGGCCTGAATGATATCCAGATAGTAGATCAGGTAGTACATAAGGACCGAAAGCACCAGAGCGGTTGCCACATCGAATACTGAGTGCTGCTTAAGGAATACGGTTGAAAGTATGATCGATACACAGAGGATGAAGCTTATGATCTGTATGGATTTATACTTTCTGAGCTTTTCGCTTCTTGCGATGGCAAATTCAACACCGAGTGAATTATATACGTGGATGCTGGGACAGATGTTGGTGGGCGTATCCGTCCGATACAGATGCATTACCCATCTTTCGAAAAATCCTTCGGTACCTCTCAGGTTAGGTCTTAAGTCCTGACCGTTGGGCCAGATGGTTGAGATGATAAGGAAGAGTGTCATTCCCGTTACCAGGAATATGAAGAGTTTCCAGTAATCATTCTTGGAGGTGAATAAGAAAAAGAGGATGGTTCCGAGTACATATACAAACCAGATCTCGTAAGGGATGATGAAGGCCGGTAAGAAAGGAATGTGGTTATCGGCTTCGATATGTATCAGATACTTGGGAACCACGACGTTGTTTTCGAGTATCGAAAACCATGTAAGATAAAAGACCGTGTACACAAGAAAAGGGACACCTTCCTTGTGTGCATGTACGAAATCATTGACTTTATGATAAAGGTTCTTAAGAGTGTTCATTAATCTGCCCTTTGGGCTGCATTGTTTTTACCCCCACACAGCCGACTCTGTTTAGTATAACGTAATAGTTACAAACTTCAATAGGCAGATTCATTATTTTTTCTTTAAGAAATGTATTAAGGTCTGTTAAGAATGCTTAAGGTTAAGGCAGAGTGATATTTATGGCGGATCTTAAAACTCTGACCGTAAGCTCGTCGGCCTGTCTTGTTACTTCGCCGTCGGTATGAACCCATACGGGGGAAGAGAGCTTTATATGAATCTTCGAAGCCTTCTCGCCGTGGATCTCTTTGAACATCAGATGCTTTCCTGACAGAGCGAAGGGAAGAACGAGGAAAACCTTGGCGCAGGATATATCGTTTGCGGTGCATATATCGAGTTTTCCGTCCTTATGTGATGCCTTTGGAGCGAATTTAAATCCGCCGCCTTCAAAGGGCTCATTCATGAACGCGGAGAACAGGATCTTTTTAACGGGTATTTCTTCGCCTCCGTCAAAAGAAACCGTTCCGTCGGGCTTTGTGGCACCGAAGATCTGTTTTATGGCAATAAGGCCGTAGGAGAGCTTTCCGAGGCCGAATTTATTGAGTGCTTTCTTAAGCTTTGAATGCATAGCCTCTTCGCATACTGCTGCGTCAAAGCCTATACCTGCGCTTATGATGAATTTTCTGGAGGTACCGTCGTTATAGCGGACTTCACCAAGGTCTATGATGCTTGTGCGTCCTCTTTTTACGGCAATATCAAGTGCGAGTCTTATATCTGAGGGGATTCCTACGGATCTTGCAAAATCATTGCCGGATCCCGTGGGAATGATACTTAAGATGATATTTGATGTATCTTCGACGCCCGAAAGGAGTTCGTTAATGGAACCGTCGCCTCCGATGAGGAGAATCCTGACTTTGGACCCGGCTCCCTTTGTGATCTCGGCACCGATCCTTGCGATATCGCCGGGCTTTTCGGAATAGTGAATCTCGAATTTCTCACCTGACTGTGAAAGATAGGGCTTTACGACTTTTTCAATCACCGAACCTTTCTCAGAGCCCGATGAAGAATTAATGATTACATGTATCATGGTTCTTTTTGCCTCCGACCCTTCAATTTTACTCCTATTTCCTCAATCTGCATAGTGACTCATACGCAACTTCCGCTCTGCCTCAGAGACCTGCAGGGATATGGCGTATAAAAAATTGGAAAACGGTTGTGTAAGATGATAAAATATATCGGTACGTATTATTTTCACGGTATGGAGGATAATTATGAAACAGACTGAAGGTTATGATCACGTAGAGAGAAAGCGCCTTTTGCTCCTCGGACTTCCCTGGACATTTACCGTTTACCGCATGAAGGAAGATATGCTCAACGTTAAGAGCGGATTCTTTAAGCTTGTTCAGGACGATTGCTATATGTACAAGATCGTTGACGTTAAGCTTACCCAGACCTTTATGGAGAGACTCTGCGGACTCGGCACCATCACCTGCTATACCGGTGATACTACCGACAAGGAGCTTATCTTAAAGCACATTAAAAATTCCGAGGAGATAAAAAATTACCTCCTTAAGACTTCCGAGGAGGCAAGGATCAAGAGACGTACCGTCAACATGCTCGACATCGGCTCAGGCGATCTCGGCGATGTTAACGATATTGATCTTCAGTAATCCCGTTTAGAAAAATGATCGATCAGGAAAAAATAAAACAGGCTGCAAAGCTTATCATAGAAGCTATCGGTGAAGATCCGGACAGAGAAGGCCTTCAGGCAACTCCCGACAGGATCGGACGTATGTATGAAGAGATAATGGCAGGCTATTCAGCGAAGCCGGAAGATGTTCTGAATACATTTTTCACCGTTGAGGAAGATTCTCCGGTTATCGAAAAAGACATAACCTTTTATTCCATGTGCGAACATCACATGCTTCCCTTCTTCGGTAAGGCTCATATCGCATACATTCCCAACGGAAAAGTTGTAGGTATAAGCAAACTTGCAAGATGCGTTGAGATCTATGCAAGGCGTCTTCAGATTCAGGAGCATATGACAATGCAGATTGCCGATGCCATTGAGAAGGCACTGGATCCCAAGGGCGTTCTTGTAGTGCTCGATGCGGAACATACCTGCATGACCATGAGAGGAATCAAAAAGCCCGGCAGCCGCACAATCACCCTTGCAACACGCGGAGTGTTTGCTCAGGACAGTGCTTTGACGGACAGATATCTTGCATTAATGACACAGGGCGGTAATTAACAGATGGATATTTCAAATTTCGGCGATCCCCATAAAACATATATAATGGGAATTCTCAATGTCACCCCGGATTCTTTTTCCGACGGAGGCAGCTATACGGACCTTAGCAGTGCTTTAAGAAGAGCCGAGGAGATGGTTTCCGAAGGAGTTGATATCATCGATATCGGCGGTGAATCCACAAGACCCGGATATACTCCCGTGGATGCGGATGAAGAAGCCGACAGGGTTGTTCCCGTTGTAAAGGAGATCAGAAAATATCTCAATATCCCCATTTCCGTAGATACTTATAAATCATCCGTAGCAAAGAAAGCCCTGGATGCGGGTGCGGATATCATAAACGATATCTGGGGATTCAGACAGGATCCCAGAATGGCAAAGGTTGCCGCAGAGTACGGAGCGCTTTGTGTGCTTATGCACAACAGTGACGATACATATTACGACGATCTTATCACTGATGTGGCAAGAGAGCTTGGAGAATCCGTAAGGATCGCTCTTGAAGCCGGTGTAAGACGCGACCGTATAATTCTCGATCCCGGTATCGGTTTCGGTAAGACCTACGAGCAGAATCTTGAAGTGATAAGACATCTTTCGGATTTCACCAATATGGGTTATCCCATTCTGGTTGGTGCCAGCAGAAAATCCGTTATCTTTAAGACTCTCGGAATAAAACCTGCCGAAGGAGATCCCGCAACCTGTGCGATTTCCGTAATGTCAGCACAGGCAGGTGCAAGATTCGTAAGAGTCCATAATGTCAAAATGAATGCCATGGCCATTCGTATGACGGAAGGAATCATGTATGGCACAGGAGATAAATGACAGAGACTATTCTCTCATAAGGATCAAAGATCTGAAGGTGTTCGCACACCACGGAGTATTCGAAGAAGAGACCTTAAAGGGTCAGAACTTCTATGTGTGCGTTGACGCTTATCAGAATATATCTTCTGCGGCAAGTATGGATGAACTGATGCTCACAACCAACTATGCCGATCTGTGCGATCATATAGTTAAATTTCTTACGGAAAACACTTATAAGCTCATAGAGACTGCTGCCGAAGAACTGAGCAAAAGCATTCTTCTGAAATATTCTCTTTTGACTTCGGTCGTTGTCGAGATCAAAAAGCCCGAAGCTCCCATTGCACACGAACTTGAATATGTTTCCGTCGTCCGTAAGATGAGCAGACATAAAGCGGTTCTCAGCCTGGGATCAAATATGGAAGACAGGGAAAAGCACGTGAGGGATGCCATTGCGGAGCTTGATGAGGATCCCGCGACGAACGTTATCAAAGTATCGGGTATGCTTGAAACCGAGCCTTACGGATATACGGATCAGGATAAATTCATTAACTGTGCCGTTACCGTCAATACCATACTTGAGCCTAAGGATCTTCTTGTTTTCACACAGGGGATCGAAGCAAAACATAACAGAGTCCGTGATATTCACTGGGGACCCAGAACTCTCGACATAGACATCATTTTCTATGACGATCTGGTATACGGCGATTCTTCGCTTCAGATTCCTCACACGGACATGCAGAACAGATTTTTTGTATTGGAGCCCGTATGCGAAATAGAACCGGGTTACAGACATCCGGTTTTTAACAGAACGGTTTTGCAGCTTTTGAACGAATTAAGGGAAAAAGAAAACTGATCAGGTTTCGGGAATCTTTATCTTAAGCATAAAATGAGAAGCATATCCGGTGAAGAGTCCCGTAACCATACCTGCTATGAACAGATACGGAGCATAGGAGATGACTGCAACAGTCTGCATGATCATCATGGCTGTAAGAAGCTGTGAGATGTTATGAAACAGACCGCCGAATGCTCCGGTGATCTGCAGGTTTTTACCGGACAGGATCTTATCGCAGACGATCTCAATAAGAAGAGCCAGGAAACCGCCGGCTGCGGAATAAAGTAAAGATATCGCATTCCCGAAAAGGAAAGCGGACAGAAGAAGACGCACAAGCAGGACTGATCCTGCTTCTTTTTTTCCGAATCTCTTAAGAGTATAGAGGATGATTATGTTGGACAATCCCGGCTTAATTCCCGGAATGGGAAGTAAAGGGGGAAGCATGCTCTCCAATGCATAAATTGCAAGTGAGAGCGCTGCGAGAAGTCCCGTTATTACGATTTTTCGGATATCTTTTTTCATGATCAATAAGTTATGGCGTCGGTATCGGAGCTTTCACCGGATACGGTTATGAGCAGCTTGTTGGGAAGACATACCAGAGGCTTTGCCGGTGAATCCGTGATGCCTTCGTGAATGCAGATGTGAGTTGCACAGTCGGAATCTACGATACATGCGCCTTCACTTGTTATACGGATGACATTGTAATGACTTCCGGAAGGGATGTTTCCCTCGAGGATATAGGGAGAGTTTTCGTCCGCGGGATCGTTTATCACGGTAAGTAATATTTCTCCGTTTATTCCCGAAAGGTTACCCGTCCATACGCATACACCGTTTGATACGATTTCTACCTTTTCGCCTTTACCGTTTTTGGGCATAAAGATCCAAAGCACGGATAGGGCAGCAAGAATCAGCAATATCACCGTCATGATAAAGGGTGCGGTATTTTGTTTTGATTTCTTTATCGACATAATGGCATTTTATCACGTTTAAAGAAAGGATACATTCTGTGCTTTTCAGCAGATCAAAAAAATATATTTCGACGTTTCTGACCGGTATCCTGATGACCGGCATGATTTCAGGCTGCGGGAAAAATACTGCCATGACCTGCTCAGGACTGGTTATGGATACTGTTTTTACCGTGACCGTATATGGAGATGAAGTGACTCCCACGGATCTTTTGGATGCCGGAGCGTCTTTGGATGAAAATGTTCTTTCCCGTTTTTCCGGGCAGTCTCTGTTATGTTCCTATATGTCCGGAAATCACGGGGACCTTAAATACGAAATAGAAGGTCATACCGTAGATTTGGATACCTATTTGGACAGATGCGATGAAATGCGTGATTCGTCTTTCGGAGCCTTTGATGTTCATATAGGTGCACTGTGCGATCTTTGGAATATAGAAGGCGCGGTTAAGGGAGAAAGCGAATTTGCAGTTCCCTCCGAAAGCTTTATTGCAGAAGCTATGGAAGATAACTCCGTAACCGATCTCGGAAGCGTCGGAAAGGGTATTTATCTGGATCTGGTAAAAGAGATCCTTGATGACAAAGGAGTGAGCGGAGCAGTTATAAGTGCCGGCGGAAGTATTCTCGTATATGGAATTAAGGATGACGGCTCACCTTTCAAAGTCGGAATAAAAGATCCTTTCGGAACCTCGGATGCTCCTTTCGGAGTGATCGAATTAAATGCCTGTCATTTTGTTTCAACCTCCGGAAGTTACGAACGGTATTTTGAATCCGGCGGCGTAAGGTATCATCATATTCTTGACCCTTACACGGGCTATCCTGCATGGACTCCCGAAGATATAGAGCGCAGACAGACCATACCTGCTGTTTTTTTGTCTTCCCCTTATCCCTACAAGGATGTATACCCTGTATCCGTAACCGTAATAGCGGATGAGGGTTTCTTATCCGATGCACTTTCCACCGCGTGCTTTGTACTTGAACCGGGTGTGGGCTTGGAATATGCGAAAAAGTTCGGAGCGGAGGTTATTTATATCATGAATGATGGCACGTATATCACTTCGGATGGTATAATAGCATCTGATGAGGACAGATTGATCTTCAGGCTTAAGTAAGGGGAATTTTAATGGACAAGACTATTCTTAAAAAGATATCCGATGCGACACCGCCCGATGAGGAACTTGATTCCGTTGCTGATTTCTTCAAGATGTTCGGGGATATAACAAGACTTAAGATCATGCTTGCGCTTCAGCAAAGCGAGCTCTGCGTAATGGATATAGCTGAGGCTCTTTCCATGACCCAGTCGGCCATATCGCATCAGCTTAAAGTACTGAAACAGCAGGATCTTGTTAAAGCAAGAAGAGACGGAAAGACAATTTTTTATTCCCTTGCGGATGACCACATCGCAACCATTCTTTCAACCGGAATAGACCATATAGAAGAGTAAAAAAATCGGGACGGCTTCAGGTGCCGCCCCGATTTTTGTTTTTATTTGTTCTGTTTTTCGATTTCGCTGACCGCTGCTTCCAGTGCAGCATTTACAGGCTCGTAATATGAGCTTCCGTAGTTTGTATGGTAGAGCGATGTTTCGTTCCAGTAATCTTTGAAATATACGAAATTACTTGTCATTGAGATCGAATTGTAATTACCGTTTGCCAGGATTTCTTTGCCACTTCCGTCGGTGTTCATGAACGCAAGGTGAGCGGTATCTCCCATGGTCTGATAGTAGATATATCCCCTGTAAACATTGAAGCTTTCAACCTTTTCGTCGGTAAGTACTTCTATGTTTCCGTCCGAAAGGGAATACCTTCTCAGCTGATAGGAATCGGCGGGGGCCATGTAATAGATGTATCCTCCGTCATATACCGGATTCCAGATATTTCCTTCGAGAACAACCGAAGTTCTTCCCGTATTGGTATCGTATGCCATCAGATAATGGTTTTCCAGAGTGTTGTTGTAGTAGATCAGATTTCCCACCGCACATGAGGGGTTGATTGCAAAATTGGCAACGGTTTCGGTGGTTTCCGCGTTGGTATCCATCCTGATCAGATAGGGGGCATTGTGTTCTTTGTCCGCCGTGCCTTCCATGTATACCCAGTCTCCGATGACCTGGGCTCTGACAATGACGCTTCTGGTCATCGTATATCCTCTTTTTCCGTCGGTATGCATTCTGATATACGAAAGAGGGATCCTTACTCCGCCCAGTCCCGCGGCACCCGAACTTCCGGACTGGAAATAATAGATATAGTCGCCGGTTACGTTGATGGACGTTGCGACGGCTGTGGAGAGTTTCTTACAGTCGGTTTCGTCCGAATTCATTACATACAGCGAACCGCCGTCATAGGGGTTTGAAAAATAGATCTTACCGTCCGATTCGCAGACAACTCCGCCTGCATTGAGGTTTCCCGGAAGATTGCCTATGGTTCCTTCGGGATTTGAGGGAACCCTTTCGCCTCTTCTGGAAAAGACGGCCACCACTGTGAGAAGTACTATCATCGATACTATAACGGAGGAGGCGATTATAAGATTTTTCTTCTCTTTTTTCTTGAGTTTCTTCGCCATTTTGACTCCCTTCGGAATACGTCTTTTTATACAAATATTTTACCTCCGCACGGTACTTTAAATCAAGGGTGCTAATCCCCTCAAAACATTGTAAAATCCGCAGTTTCGGAGTAAAATATTTTAGTTAAGGTATCATCGGGTTAAGTGTTTTTTTCTTACCCGCCGATATATGAGAAAAAATTTAGGAGTACCCGAAATGGATTTGTCAGAAATCAGATTACAACTTGATGAATGCGACAAGGAGCTTGTTGCACTCTATGAGCATAGAATGAAACTGGCGGAAGAGGTTGCCAAGACCAAGCTTGAATCCGGAAAAGCCGTTCTCGATAAGGACAGAGAGAAAGCAAAACTCGCGTCCGTTGCCGCCTCCGTTGAAAATAAAGAATTCGAAGGCGGAGCGCGTGAGATGTTCAAGCTCCTTATGAGCATGAGCAGAAAGCTCCAGTATAAAAAACTTCTGGAAAGCGGAAGACATATCAATATCCCTTTCATCCCGGTGGGCGATATAAGGGAAGGATCACCCAGAGTCGTATTCCAGGGAGATGAGGGAGCATATTCTCAGCTTGCCATGAAGAAATTCTTCGGTGACGATGTGGATTCCATACACGTACCCACATTCCGTGCGGCTATGTGTGCCATTGCGGAGGGCAGTGCCGATTACGCCGTTCTTCCTATCGAAAATTCCACCGCAGGTATCGTAAGCGAGATATACGACCTTCTTGCCGAGTATGAGAATTACATTGTCGGTGAGCAGGTTCTCAGGATAGAGCATTGCCTTATGGGTGTTAAGGGGGCAAAGCTTGAAGACATAAAGACCGTTTTTTCACATCCCCAGTCCCTTATGCAGTCCGCAAGATATCTTGACGAACATGACTGGAAACAGATATCCATGCCCAATAACGCATTTGCCGCAAACAAGGTTTCAAAAGAAGGCGATAAGAGCCAGGCGGCCATTGCCAGTGAACTTGCGGCTCAGATTTACGGACTGGACATTCTTGAAAAGGGAGTGAATTCCGCAGAGAACAATTCCACCAGATTTATCATCGTCACGGGCCAGAAGGTATACAGGGAAAATGCGGGCAAGATAAGCATCTGCTTTGAAGTGACCCATGAGAGCGGATCACTTTATAACTGCCTCGGTCATTTTATTTTTAACGGACTTAACATTACCAAGATCGAATCACGTCCCATAGAAGGACGCACCTGGGAGTACAGATTCTTCCTGGACTTCGACGGAAATCTTTCGGATCCCGCCGTCAGATGCGCACTTACGGGACTGCGCGAAGAAGCAAAGTATCTGAGAGTACTCGGTAATTATTGATACACCTTTCGGAGGGTATTATGGTACACACTTTTGCTGCCATAGATGTGGGAAGCTTTGAGCTTACAATGAAGATCTTCGAATACGGCGGAAAAAAGCCCATGAAAGAGATCGACTGTCTTGTTACCGGTCTTTCTCTCGGTGCGGATACGTATGCCACCGGCAAGATCTCTCAGGAAAAAGTGGACGAGCTTTGCAGAGTTCTTCAGCATTTTTCATCCGTAATGCGTTCTTACAAAGTCGAAAGCTATAAAGCGTACGGAACCAGTGCCATAAGAGAAACCGTAAACTCCGACATACTCTTAGATCTTATCGAGACAAGAACGGGAATCAGGATCGACACGCTTTCCAATTCGGAGCAGAGATTCCTTGACTATAAAGCTATCGCGGGAGCGGGAGATATTTTCTACAACGCGATCCAGGGAAGCGCCGCCATTCTCGATATCGGCGGAGGAAGTATACAGATCTCTCTTTTCGATGAGGACTCGCTTGTAAGTACACAGAACCTGAAGCTTGGCGTTTTGAGAATACGTGAAAGAGTGGAAAGCCTCGGGGCGGATCCTTACAGAATGAGACTTCTGGAAGAAGAGCTTATTGATGCTTCCCTCAACACATATAAAAAGCTGTTCCTTACAGGCACCGTCAAAAACCTTATCGTAATGGACGATTACATCAGCAACTGTTTCAGAAGAGGCAGCAGGAAGAATGATGACGGTGTCCTTTCCAGAAAAGAATACGATGCGCTTCTGGAGGAACTATCAAACGGGGGCACATTCGAAACCGCGCAAAGCTTCGGTGTTCCCGAAGAGAAAGTGCCTTTGATGAGAATCTCGGGACTCCTGGTCAAATGCCTTTGCAACATCTTAAAGAGTGAGACCATATATGCTCCGGGAGTTACGCTTTCCGACGGTATCGCATATGAATTTGCCGAGGAAAACAAGATCATCAAACCCGAGCATGATTTTGAAAAAGACATTACCGCTTGTGCTCTTAACATAAGCAGAAGATACAAGGGCTCCCAGTCAAGAGCCGAGACCTTGAGACAGATATCCGCAACGATCTTTGATTCCATCAAAAAGGTCAGCGGTCTCAGCAAAAGGGACAAGCTGTATCTGGACATAGCCTCAATCCTTCACGATTGCGGAAAATACATAGCCATGACGGATATAGGAGAAAGATCCTACGACATCGTAATGGCAACCGAGATCATAGGTCTTTCACATTACGAAAGAGAGATCGTTGCAAACATCGTCAGATTCAATCATTCCGATTTTGCATATTCCGTATTTGAACATAGTATTGATGCGGATCTCGGAAAAGACGGTTATATAAAGATCGCAAAGCTGACTGCGATACTGAGACTTGCAAACAGCCTTGACAGAAGCCACAAGCAGAGAATGAAGGAAGTCAAGGCAGTCCTGTCGGAAGGAGAGCTTGCACTCAGGGTAAAAACTCCCCAGACTTTCCTTCTTGAGGAAGCATTCTTCCCTGAAGCTTCGGACTTTTTTGAAGAGATATATTCCATAAGACCCGTGATTATCAGAGAATAAAGGAATAATTATGGCGGCTAAAAAAAGTATCAATTTCAGAGATCCTAAGTACTACACCAACAGGGAACTGAGCTGGGTGGAATTCGACAGAAGAATATTATCCGAAGCCACGGATAATACCACTCCTCTTTTTGAGAGGCTCAAATTCCTTGCCATCGTTTCATCAAACCTTGATGAGTTTGTAATGGTAAGAGTCGGCTCTTTGTATGATATGAAGCAGGCGGGATATGATAAGCCTGACATCGCCGGAATGACTCCTGCAATGCAGCTGGATGCTATCTCATCAAGTATCCACGCACTTGTCTATGACCAGTACAAAGCATTTCGCACCAAGCTTTTGCCTGAGCTTAAGTCAAACGGTCTCGAGCTTGTAAAGGGTCATGAGAATATGACGGCTGCGGAATGCAAATTTGCGGATGAATATTTCCGCACTCTTGTATATCCGGTTCTTACTCCCATGGCAGTTGACTCGTCCAGACCCTTCCCTCTGATCCTTAATAAGTCTCTGAATATCGGAGCACTTGTCAGAAAGAAAGAGGGCAGCAAGGAACTGGTATTTGCAACCGTTCAGGTTCCTTCCGTTCTTCCCAGGGTTGTGGTTCTTCCCGGCAGTTCGAATCTTAAGAGAGTCATTCTTCTCGAAGAGATTATCGAGCGCAACATGAAGTCTCTGTTTTTGAACTATGACATCGTATGTTCTCATCCTTACAGGATCACGAGAAACGGCGATATGTCCATCGACGAAGATGATGCGGAAGATCTGTTAAAAGAGATCGAAAAATCAGTCAAAGCACGTAAAAGAGGACAGGCGCTCCGTCTTGAGATCGAGCACAGAGCGGACAAAAGGCTTGTTGCATTCCTGAAAAAGGAACTGAGCATAGACGATTCGGAAATATACGGAATAGACGGACCTCTCGATCTTACCGCTCTTTTTAAGATCATATCTCTTCCGGGATTTGAGAACCTGAAGAATCCGCCATTTAATCCCGCGGCGGTTCCCGAGCTTCCTGTCGGATGCGATATCTTTTCACAGATTCGTAAAAAGGACATTTTATTGTTCCATCCTTATCAGTCCTTTGAACCTGTTGTGGATTTTGTAAGGAAAGCCGCTACGGATCCCGACGTACTTGCAATCAAACAGACCCTTTACAGAGTCAGCGGAAATTCTCCCATAATAGCGGCTCTTGCACAGGCTGCGGATAACGGAAAGCAGGTAACGGTTCTGGTAGAGCTTAAAGCCCGTTTTGACGAAGAGCACAATATCGTCTGGGCAAAGATGCTTGAGAAAGCGGGATGCCACGTTATCTACGGTCTTGTGGGCCTTAAGACTCACTCGAAGATAACTCTTGTGGTAAGACACGAAAACGACGGTATCAGAAGGTATGTACATCTGGGCACGGGTAACTACAATGATGCCACAGCACGTATATATACAGATGTAGGTCTTCTTACCTGCAACGAACAGATCGGAGAAGATGCCACCGCAGTCTTTAACATGCTCAGCGGATACTCTGAACCCAAGGCGTGGAACAGGCTTATCCTGGCACCTTTATGGCTGAAGGAGAGATTCCTGTATCTTATAGACCGTGAAGCAAAGATTGCTCGAAGCGGAAAAGAAGGCCGCATTGTGGCCAAGATGAATTCGCTCTCCGATCCTGACATTATTGAGGCACTTTACAAGGCTTCGGCAGCAGGCGTAAAGATACAGCTTATCGTAAGAGGTATCTGCTGCCTTAAAACGGGTATAAAGGGCGTGAGCGAAAATATATCCGTCAGATCGATCACCGGTAATTTCCTTGAGCATGCGAGGATATTCTGGTTTAAGAATGATGAGAATCCCGAGGTGTTCTGCGGAAGTGCGGACTGGATGTCGAGAAATCTTGACCGCCGTGTAGAGATTGTTTTCCCCATTACGGACGAAGCGCTTAAGGCAAGGCTTTGGCACGTTCTGGACACGGAGCTTAAGGACAACCGCAGGGCAAATATCCTGCAGCCTCTGGGATGTGACTATGTAAAGGAAGGCGCACGTCAGAAGAAGGCCGTTGACTCACAGCTTATCGCAGTTAAGGAAGCCGTCGACATGGCCAAAGCCGCCACACCCAAGAAGACTTCCGAAAGCCGCGTCTTCATCCCTAAGACCAAACCCGCGAAGTAGCCTGTACAGAGCCGTGACAGAAGGATTTTGAAATGAGAATAGTGTTAGCGTCTGCTTCTCCCAGAAGAAGGGAGATACTTGAGCAGATCGGAATAAAATATGATGTGTGCGTCAGCGAAGTGGGCGAGCACTCCATAGAGAAGGACCCGAAGAAGCTGGTCATGATGCTTTCGGAGAGAAAGGCAATGGCTGTGCTTAAGGCACTGGAGAGCGGCAAGTCCGGACTGGATGCGGACCCCGAGACCGAGAGCTTTTGCGTAATAGGGTGCGACACCCTTGTGTATCAGGAGAAGGGTAACGGAATACTTGGTAAGCCCCGCAGTGAGGCGGAAGCCTTTGAGATGCTGTCTGCGCTTCAGGGAGGAGTGCATGAGGTGTATTCCGGAGTGACCATACTGGTGAGCGGTCTTAAAACTCCCGTGAAGAGAAGCTTCTGGGAAAGGACCGCGGTTCACTTCTCCGAGATGACCGATGAAGAGATACTCGAATATATCAGAACCGGCGATCCCATGGATAAAGCCGGTGCTTACGGAATACAGGGATTCTGTGCGAGATACATCGACGGAATAGAAGGAGACTATCTCAATGTTGTGGGACTTCCCGCATCTCACCTGTATAAAGAATTAAAATCACTGGGGATAGTCTGATGGATATATTTTTTGCCCCGATGGAAGGAATGACACCGCCCCTATTAAGAACTCTGCATAACGAGTTTTTCGGCGGATGCGATAAATACTTTACTCCTTTTATCTCTACCAACGAAAATTACAGCCTGAATCAGAAAGAGAAAAAGGAGATCGATCACGAGTGTAATAAAGACCTTAATCTTGTTCCGCAGATAATCTCAAATTCCGCGGAGCAGAGTGCCGGTTATATTTTCGATATATCGGAAAAATACGGATATAAAGAGATCAACATTAATATGGGATGTCCCTCCGGTACCGTTGTTTCCAAGAACAAAGGATCCGGAATGCTTAAGGATAAAAGGTTCCTTAAAGAGTACATGGACGAACTCTTTTCACTGCTGTATGAGCAGGATAAGAAAGCCGTTCCGGATATCTCGATTAAAACAAGAATCGGATTCTATTCCGAGGACGAGCATAAAGAAATCACGGATATATTTCTGGCTCATCCGGTAAAGCAGGTGATCGTACACCCCAGAAGCCGAGTTCGTATGTACGAGGGACAGACAAATCTCGATGCGTTTTCTTACATGTATGATGCTCTTAAAGGCGCGGGTATCGGTGTCGTGTATAACGGTGATATAAATACGCCGGAAGATTTCGAAGGAATCGCGGAAAGGTACCCGGATCTTGATGCGGTGATGATAGGAAGAGGTCTTTTGAGAGATCCTTCCCTTGCACGCAGGATAAAAGGCGGAAAATGCATCGACAATGAGGAGTACTTAAGCTATATGGAAGCACTCCTTGACGGATACATGGAGCAGATAGGCGTCGAGAAATTCGTACTTGCCAAGATGAAGGATACCTGGAGCTTTTCTTACCGGCCTTTTTCCGGAAACGACAAGGGACGCAGAGATATGAATAAAGCGGACTCGGTGGAAAGCTACAGAGTCTGTATGAGACAGTTTATAAGAAATTCCAAACTTTTCTGAAGAGGGGAGAATTTTATGGATATGTATGACGACAAAGTACTGGAATGCTTTCTGAAGAATCAGAAGCAGCTGTTTGATGAGGAAGTCGCCTCCACCAAGGAAGAGGCAAGAGATTTTCTTGAGGAACTTATGGCACAGGTCGTAAATTCCGCAGATGAAGTAAAAGAGTATTTCGAGGAAGAGGGCGTCGATTTCGACTCGCCCGAAGCCGGTGACATATTAAGCGCAGATGAGGTATTCGATATCGGAGACGGAAGATACCTCATCGTGGAAGGATAATACCGTGGAAAAACACATCAGATGGGACAGATTGGATAATACGGGATATCTTTTTCCTTCGATAGCGGGAGAAAACATGACGAGCACCTACAGGATATCAATTATCCTGTCGGAGGAAATAGATAAAGCCACCCTTCAAAAGGCATTGGATATACTTCTTCCCAAGATCGATCTTTTTAACGTTAGACTCAGGAAGGGGTTCTTTTGGTTTTATTTTGAGGAGAACGGAAAGCCTGCTCCGAGAGTAGTGGAGGAGGCGGGATTTCCCTGCAGATTTATAAGACCCAACAGAAATCATTCATATCTGTTCAGAGTCACATATTATAAGTGCAGGATCAATCTCGAAGTATTTCATGCTCTTACGGACGGAATGGGAGGTATCAATTTCATCAGAGAGCTTGCATATCAGTACCTGAGGCTTGCACATCCCGATGAATTCAAAGGCGACGGATTAAGTTCCGATACATCCCTCAACAAGGAAGACAGCTTTGTAAGAAATTATAAGTCTGCCAAGCCCAACGGATTTGTTGCCAAGAAGGCATATCTCATAAAAGGAAAACATCTCCCCGACGGTGAGTTCGGACTTATGCATCTTACCATGTCCGTACAGGAGCTTAAGAAGGTTACTCATGCTTACGGAGTATCCATCAACGAATATATGGTAGGTCTTACCGCCTACAGCATATATAAGAACGGCTTCAGGGGCAGAAGCAAAGGAAGACCCATCAGAGTTGCGGTTCCCGTTAACTTAAGACCCTACTTTGATTCCTATACCACCAAGAATTTCTTTGCGGTTGTATCCGCAGAGATCGCAGATACCGAAAAAGAGTACACCTTTGCCGAAGTTCTTGATATATGCAAGACCACGTTGAGAGAGCAGATTACAAAGGAGCACCTGGAAGACCTCTTCAGCTACTCGGTATCAAACCAGATGAATCCTTTCCTGAGGGCGGTTCCTCTGGGGATAAAGAATCTGGCCATCAGATTCGTATATACCAAGTCTGCTACGGCTAATACCACAACGGTTACCAATATAGGTAATATCAAGATCCTTGATGAATATAAAAAGTATGTCAAAGGATTTACGGCCAATATAGCAATGAGTATAGGACAGGAGATAAAAGGAACCGTTCTTTCCTACGGTGATGATTTTGTCTATACCTTCTCTACCATATTGGAAGACACATCCATCGAAAGAAGCCTGGTAAAGCAGCTCACCGAAGATGGTATTAAAGTTACTGTTACTACGAACGGAGTATTTTATGGCTGAGTGTAAAAAATGCGGAGTGCATATTACGGACGATACCGACAGATGTCCTTTTTGCAGATGTGTACTCGATGATGACGGAATAAAAGGCGAGAATCTGTATCCCGACCCTGAAGCTGCGGTTAAGGTATGGAGAAACATAAGGAGGATCGTTCTCTTTTTATCCATATGTGCAATAGGCGGCATGCTGATAGCTCTTTATATGGGAGCAGACATCTTTAACTGGACCATAGTTGTGGGGCTGATCCTTTTGTATGTGAACGTCACGATTTATATGTCCATTACGGATAAGATAGGCTACATGTTCAAGACTCTGTTTTTGACCATATCCGTTGTGCTGATTCTTATCGGTATCGATTACTTTACCGGATACAACAGATGGTCACTTGACTATACGCTCCCTTCATCTGTCATATTCCTGAATGTAAGCTGTGTGGGACTTATGATAATCAATCACAGAAACTGGCAGAGCTATATTTCGCTTCAGCTTTTTAACATTGCTTGGAGCATTGTCCTGTTCATTCTTCTGAGACTGGATATCATCAGGGTTCCCATTCTCGTTCTTATCGCCATGGCGGCATCCGGTGTTGTTTTTGCGGGAACGGTTATATTCGGCGGCAAAAGAGCATCCGAAGAGCTTAAGAGGAGATTCTTTATCTGATGGCACTTTTTTCGAATCACTGGGTAAAAAGATTTGAACATCAATACAGGGAACTGCCTTTGGGAGAAGAGTCCGAAACCGAAGAGGGTGCGGACGATGTTTTGATGCCTGAAGAAGCTCCCGAGGACGAGGATTCTATATCCTTAAGTGATGAGGCTGAGCCCGAAGATGATGGCGAGAACGAAAGCGAAAGTGAGGCAGCAGGCGTATCTCAGCGCGGAAAGGTTGTCTCGAGGATGATCGCTTACATCTCCAATGAGTCGAAGATGGGCAAGAGTCTTAAGACGGGCGAACTCAGAAAGAAGATGAAAGAGCCCGCATGGACAGTGCCAGAACCTTTTAATGTAACCAGCTTTGAGATGGACGGTTTTTCCATGAAGATGCTTTCGTCCAAAGAAAATCCGGATCTCGATCATGTTGTATTACAGCTTCACGGCGGCGGATACATGGGAGCCATAAGAAATGCTTATTATGTATTTGCCGGACTTTACAACGAAGTAAGCAAGGGCATGAACGTACTTTGTCCCGATTACAGGGTTGCTCCCGAGAATCCTTATCCCGCTGCTTTGGAAGATGCGGTAGCCTCATACAAGTGGCTTCTTACAAGAGGGTATTCCGCGGAAAACATCGTGGTGGCCGGAGACAGTGCCGGCGGCGGGCTTGCAATGGCGCTCTGCATGTATTTAAGGGATAACTCGCTTCCGATGCCCGGCGGCATTATAGCCATGAGCCCCTGGACGGATCTGACAGCATCCGGAGCATCCTATGACGATAATTTCGATAAAGATCCGTTGTTTGGCGGAACCAGAGAAAGTCTGATATACATCAATGCTTATCCGGGAGAGCATGACAAGACGGATCCTTATATATCACCGCTTTTCGGAAGCTTTAAAGATTTTCCCCCCATGCTCATACAGGTTGGCGGAAATGAAATGCTTTTGTCGGACTCGGAATCTGTTGCCGCGAAGGCGCGTGATGAAGGCGTAAGAGTAAGACTTCACGTGTATGAAGGCATGTTCCATGTTTTCCAGATGGCATATACCGCCATTCCCGAATCAAAGAAAGCCTGGATAGAAGTCGGAAAATTCTTCGAGGTATTATTTTAAGTGACAGTGGGGACGCTTCCGTTTTGTCATCAGCTGACAAAATAGAAGCGTCCCCGCTGTCACTTGTGTTATAATATGCATAGGCCTTTGTTCCCCGCAAACAGACTCTGAAAGGAGCAAAACATGAAGTGCAGAAGAGTACCTCTTGAAGCTGATGTTTTTAAGTTTGAGTTGGGAAAGGGATTGGAAGACGGATATGAGCTTTACAGCGACGTCATCACCAAGACCTGGATCGTAGCAAGTAACCTTGTTCAGGTTACCCGTCCCGACGGTTCCATTGTTTGCCCTTATATATCTCACAGAAGGGGAAAGACTTTTATAAGCGAGGGAGATTATATCATCGTTGATTCGGACGGAACCAAGCATGTCTGCGGTGAAGATAAGATTTTCAAGCGCTATGAAGAAGTAAAGTAAAGTGAAAAATCCGATTCATACCATTATCAGGATCATATATCATCTATTATTCCTGTTTGTGCTGCTGCTTGCCACAAACTCTGTGTTTCTGCTTGCTTCCGGAGCTTATGATTCCATTGTAATGATCATCTCAATGTGCATGTGTTTTTTCTTCTGGCTATGGCCCGGCGCATGCACAAAGGATGTAAGACTCGGAAGAGTCAAACAGCTCTGGTTCGGTAATATCCAGCTGAGAATATTTTTGGAAGCTCTTGTTATTACGATCACCTATACGGTGCTCGAGCTTTTTGTGTTCAAAAATGTCATCGCGGGGGTTCCTGCGGCAGAGGGTGAATCCATCAGATATTTCGGCGGCATTCCCTGGGAGAAGTTTGCGGCACATTTGGTAATTGCCACTGTTTTCTTATCGATCACATTCTGGATCGGCATCATAAGGATTTATCTTACCAGCGTCCAGCTGGGAATCAAGATGAGAGTCATCGGTATTCTCTGCGGTCTTATTTTTCCCGTTAACCTGATAGTCCTCGGCAGTATGATCCGGACTACTCTGGAAGAGGTTAAGTTTGAGAATGACAAAGCCATTTTAAATGAACAGAGAAAAGCGGATAAGATCTGTGCTACCAAATATCCGGTTCTTTTATTGCACGGTGTCTTTTTCAGGGATTTTAAATATTTCGATTACTGGGGACGCGTGCCCGGAGAGCTCTTTGCCAACGGATGCACGTTCTTTTACGGAGAACAGCAGTCTGCGGCCTCGGTGGAATCCTGCGGTTTGGAAGTTGCCCGTAAGATAAAAGAGATAACCGAGACCACAGGATGCGGGAAGGTAAATATCATTGCTCATTCAAAGGGCGGACTTGATGCAAGAAGTGCAATGACGGATCCCGATATCGCAAGAAGAGTTGCATCATTAACCACCATAAACACTCCTCACAGAGGCTGTGAGTTTGCTGACTATCTTCTGGGCAAGATTCCCGAGAAGACTCAGCAGGTTGTTGCCAAGGCATACAACAAAACTCTTTCCAAGCTGGGAGACTACAATCCGGATTTTATAGTTGCCTGTCAGAACCTAACTCATTCATTCTGTGCACAGTTCAATGAGAAAGTAAAAGATCCGGAAGGTGTTTATATCCAGAGCTACGGTTCGATACTCAAGAACCATCGCGGCGGACAGTTTCCGCTGAATCTCACATACGGACTGGTAAATGCTTTTGACGGAGGAAATGACGGTCTCGTAGGAGAAGCATCTTTCCCATGGGGAAGTGATTTTCATCTGATAACCGCTCCCGGAAAAAGAGGAATCTCACATGGTGATGTTATCGATCTTAATCGTGAAAATATTCCCGGTTATGACGTAAGGGAATTCTATGTTCAGCTGGTTGCAGATCTTAAGAGAAAAGGATTCTGACCTACATGAAATCCGGTGAAAAACTGTTTATTGAATTAAAAGGCGGTATAGATCTGGGTAAAACCGAAAAGTCCGGTCAGTGCTTCAGATGGATCCCTGACGGTGACGGTTATCTGATCCCTGCTTTCGGTATGCTTGTTAAAGTGACGGAAAGCAAGGGCGGCATTGATCTGGAAATTATTTCATCTTCGAAAAAGAAAAAAGACGCAGATGATATAGTCTCAATCTGGAGCAGATATTTTGATGCGGCGCTTGATTATTCCAAGATCCGCAGGATGCCCGATAAAAAGGACGGATTTCTTTCGGCTGCTACAGAAAGCGGAGAGGGAATAAGGATCATATATCAGGAGCCCTTCGAGACTCTGATAACTTTTATCATATCCCAGAGAAAAAGTATTTCGGCAATCAAGACAAGCGTGGAAAGAATCTGCGAGACCGTGGGACGTAAGATTCCCGGAACGGCGGTTTATGATTTTCCCACTCCCGGTGAATTAAAGAATCTTTCTCCCGATGAACTGTCTGAGTGCGGACTCGGATACAGGGCGCCGTATATTCACGAAACCGCGGAAAGATTCGCAATAGGAGAGTTTGACAGCGGATATTTGAACGGACTTGATGATGAGACGCTTATAAATACGCTTATGACTCTTAAGGGAGTCGGCGTGAAGGTGGCAAACTGCACCGCACTTTTCGGCTTCCACAGACTCGATCTTTTCCCAATCGATGTATGGATACAGAGAGCACTGGACACGTATTATGACGGCTCGTTCCCGCTTGAAAAATATCATCCCTACAACGGGATAATGCAGCAGTATATCTTTGCTTACAGAGGAAAACTTTGATATTTGCCTATATTGGCATTTGCTTTACTTTAGAGAACCGCATTATTATATAGTCAGTAACGGGGTGACCCGATTTTGATTCTTGAGAGGAGAATAAGAAAATGGATTCCAATAACATGAACAATCAGCAGTATCAGCAGCCTTACCAGCAGCAGCCCTATCAGCAGCAGCCTTACCAGCAACAGCCCTACCAGCAGCCTGCTTACAATAACTATAATCAGACACCCATGATTCCCGATGAGTACAAGCCTATCTCAATGTGGGGATACCTCGGGTACACACTTCTTTTCTGTATTCCCGTTATCGGATTTATCATGATAATCGTTCTTTCTTTTGCACCTTCCAACAAGAATGTTAAGAACTTTGCAAGATCTTATCTTATCCTTATCATCATCTCTTTTATTATTGCTATTATTCTCGGTTTTGCCGGAGTAAGCCTTATCGGAAGCATGTTCTGATCCGAATAAATTTAAACAGAGTTTTTGAGGGCATTTTCGCACGGAAAATGCCCTCTTTTTTTGTGCAGAAATATTCAGAATATTTCGTGATTTTTGCGGTCATATTCTGTATAATGTTGCACATGGGGTGTATTTCCTCAAAAATATCAAGTTCGCAGAAAGGAAATGAAAATGGGTAAAACTAAGAAACGAAATGTTATTGTCGGTCAGTCTGGCGGACCTACCGCCGCAATCAATTCCTCTCTTGCCGGTGTGTTCCGTACCGCTAAGGACAGAGGATATGCCAAGGTTTACGGTATGATCCACGGTATTCAGGGCTTCATGGAAGGAAGATATGTCGACCTTTCAGAGCACATCCAGACCGGACTTGATGCCGAACTTTTAAAGAGAACTCCTTCTGCATATCTCGGCTCTTGTCGTTATAAGCTTCCCAACATTAATGAGGACAGGGAGCTTTATGAGAAGATCTTCAAGATGCTCGATGAACTTGAAATCGATTGCTTTATCTACATCGGCGGAAACGATTCGATGGATACCATCAAGAAGCTTTCCGATTACGCTATAATCTCAGGCTCCGAGATCCGTTTCGTCGGATGCCCCAAGACCATTGATAATGACCTTGCTCTTACCGACCACACACCCGGCTACGGCTCAGCTGCGAAGTATATCGGTACTTCCGTAAAAGAGATCATCCGCGACGGCTGGAGCCTTGAGACCGCACACGGTCAGGTTGTCATCGTTGAGATCATGGGACGTAACGCAGGATGGCTCACCGGAGCTTCCGTTCTTGCCAAGAGCGAGGACTGCGACGGACCCGATGCAATCTATCTTCCCGAGATTCCCTTCGATGTTAAGGCTTTCGTTGATAAATGTAAGGAACTTCTTAAGACCAAAGCTTCCATCGTTATGTGCGTATCCGAAGGTATCCGCACCGCAGAGGGCAAGTATGTTTCCGAGATGACCGACGGTGTTGAGTATGTTGACGCATTCGGACACAAGCAGCTCACCGGAACCGCTACCTATCTTGCTAACGTAGTAGCTAAGGAAATCGGATGTAAGACCAGAGCCATTGAGCTTTCAACTCTCCAGAGAGCAGCTTCACACTGCGCATCCAGAATCGATATCCTCGAAGCTTACGAGGTAGGCGGTGCCGCAATGAAGGCAGCTGACGAAGGCGATTCAGGAAAGATGGTAGTCTTCAAGAGACTTTCCGACGATCCTTATCAGGCAGGTACCGAGGTTAAGGATGTTCACAAGATCGCTAACGACGAGAGACTGGTTCCCAGAGAGTGGATCACCAAGGAAGGCACATATGTTACCAGCGAGTTCGTAACCTATGTAAGACCTCTTATCCAGGGTGATGTTGCTCCCATCATGGTAGACGGTATTCCCAGACACCTTTACGTCAAGGGCTTCCAGGAACTCCTTTAATTCCACACCAAACACTCAAAGGCCTCCGCATCATGCGGAGGCCTTTTTATGTCCGGTCAAATACCCCCCTGCCGATTGATATCTCTCCCGTCTGAAGGCATAGACATATGTATTTTTCCGGGCTCATGATCACTTCGTTAAGCTGTTCTAAGGGATGTATATACTCCGATGACTCCGCACCGCAGGCGTTCGACATCCATGTCTCATGCCTGCTAATTTCACCGTCCGGGTGAAATTGTGCTTACGTGGATACATCCCTAAGAACAGCTAAACTTGTTCAAAATCGCCCGAAAAAATACATATGTCCATGCCTTTCAGACGTCATTTCTGATTAGTCGGCAGGGGGACGGTTCTGACGTTCCGGCTAATATTCCGGCTGCGAGGTGTGGATATGCCTGATGTTTTATGCGACATTTGAACGAGTTTAGCTGTTCTTATGAGCACATAATTATTCAGGCGGGATTTTTCCAGGACGGAAAAATCAGCGAACATGAGACATGGAAGTCGAATGTGAGCGACGCCGGATGGAACATTGATATATACGTGCTCATTAGAACAGCTTAACGAAGTGATCATGAGCATAAAACATCAGGCATATTCATGCCTCGCATTTAAGATATTTGTGGAACGACAGAACCGTCCCCCTGTTCCATCCGTATTCCAATCCCCTTGCGCGAATCAATATCGACAGTTATAATATTAGGGTTTTGTAGGCATATGTGTTTTATTTTAATGGAGAAAGAAAATGATCTCAGCTGTAAACGTAACATACAGAGTTGGAAAAAAGGCCCTTTTTGAGGATGTAAACATTAAGTTTACGGAAGGCAACTGCTACGGCCTTATCGGTGCAAACGGAGCGGGAAAGTCCACCTTCCTTAAGATTCTGTCGGGCGAGCTCGATACCACCAAGGGAGATATCGTAATCACTCCCGGCGAGCGTCTTTCCGTCCTTGAGCAGGACCACTTTAAATATGACGAGTATTCCGTAATGGATACCGTTATCATGGGCAACAAGCACCTTTATGACATCATGAAGGAAAAAGATGCCATCTACATGAAAGAGGATTTCTCCGATGAAGACGGAATCAGAGCGGGAGAGCTTGAATCCGAATTTGCGGAGATGAACGGATATGAAGCAGAGTCAAATGCGGCTATGCTCCTTAACGGTCTCGGAATCGGAACCGAAGACCACTATGCACAGATGGCCGATCTTGACGGTTCCAAGAAAGTCAAGGTTCTCCTTGCCAAGGCACTTTTCGGAGATCCCGATATCCTTCTTCTCGACGAGCCTACCAACCACCTCGACCTTGAGGCAATCGGCTGGCTTGAAGAGTTCCTTATCGACTTTAACAATACCGTTATCGTCGTATCCCACGACAGATATTTCCTTAATAAGGTTTGTACCCAGATTGCGGATATCGACTATGGCAAGATCCAGCTTTATGCAGGTAACTACGATTTCTGGTATGAGTCTTCACAGCTCATGATCCGCCAGATGAAGGAAGCTAATAAAAAGAAAGAAGAGAAGATCAAGGAATTGCAGGAATTCATTTCCAGATTCTCCGCTAACGCTTCCAAGTCCAAGCAGGCTACCTCAAGAAAGAGAGCCCTTGAAAAGATCGAGCTTGATACCATCAAGCCTTCATCAAGAAAGTATCCTTATATCGACTTTAAGCCCGAAAGAGAGATCGGTAACGAAGTGCTTTCCGTTGAGAATATCTGCTATTCCGAAAACGGAGAGAAGCTCCTTGATAATGTTTCATTCATCATGGGACACGGTGACAAGATTGCATTCGTAGGCGGATGCGAGAAAGCCAAGACCGCTCTTTTCAGAATACTTATCGGAGACCTTGAGCCCGACAGCGGTTCCTTCAAATGGGGCGTTACCACTTCACAGGCTTATTTCCCCAGAGATTATACGAGAGAATTTGACAACGACCTTACCATTTCAGACTGGCTTACCGGTTATTCACCCGTTAAGGATGCAACCTATGTAAGAGGCTATCTCGGAAGAATGCTCTTCCCCGGCGAGGACGGTGTCAAGAAGGTTAAGGTACTGTCCGGAGGCGAGAAGGTAAGATGCCTTCTTTCCAAGATGATGATAAGCGGTGCAAACTGTCTTGTTTTCGATGAGCCCACCAACCATCTCGACATGGAATCCATCACCGCACTCAACACCGGTATGGTAAAGTTCCCCGGAGTTATCCTGTTCTCATGCAGAGACCACCAGCTCACCGAGACTACAGCAAACAGGATCATCGAGATACTTCCCGACGGAAATATCATCGATAAGATGACTACTTACGATGAGTATCTTGCTAATGACGAGAACGCAAGAAAGAGAACAGTATTTACCGCTAATAAGGAAGACGACGAAGATTGATCGACCTTCACTCACATACAAATAAATCAGACGGAACGCTGACTCCCACACAGATCGTCGATCTTGCCGCGGAAAAAGGATTATCCATCCTTGCCATAACGGATCACGATACCATAGAGGGGATTCAGGAAGCGATAGACAGGGCCCATGCGATAAACACGGACCCTTCTTCGACTGTAAAAGCGCCGAAGATCATTCCCGGAATAGAGTTTTCTACCGAATGGAACGGAAGAGACGTGCATGTTGTAGGTCTTTCCATCGATCATAACAATTCCGCATTTGTCGCCAGACTGGATGCTTTTCTTGATTCCAGAGAGGGAAGAAACCGTAAGATGGCGGATAAGCTCAAAGAGATCGGAATCGGTATCTCTTATGAAGGACTTTGCAAGATGTTCCCCGATTGTGTTCTTACAAGAGCGCATTTTGCAAAATATCTCTATGAGTACGGATATGTTAAGAGTACCCACGAAGCTTTCGAAAGATACCTTGGCCCCGATGCGTCCTGTTATGTTCCCAGGGAAAAGATAACCCCCGTACAGGCCGTAGAGATGACTCTTGAAGCCGGAGGAATCCCTGTTCTGGCACATCCCATGATCTATAAATTCGGAGACGGGAAATTGCGCGAACTTATCGCCATGATGAAAGAAGCCGGACTTGTGGGCATTGAAGCCATGTACAGCACTCATTCCGAAGAGGATGAGAGATATGTAAGGGATCTGGCCGCGGATACGGGACTTCTCATATCAGGGGGAAGTGATTTCCACGGAAGCAACAAACCGGGCATCGAGCTCGGAACGGGATGCGGCAATCTTAATATTCCCGATGAAGTGTGGTACACGCTGGAGAAGGCAAAATAATGGACGGTTTTGAGGGAGGAGATAATTTACATCCGGACGGCGATACGTACTTTTTTGCCGAAGAGGAGATTAAAAATGCGGCGATCAGAGTCAGGATCATTCCCTGGAGACTGATCGCAAATGTTGTTATCCTCATAATCCCTCCCGTTGCCTATTATATTGCCTGGCCCATGCTCTATGCTCTTGAAGCGGTAGGGTATACCACTCCCAAATATATATTTACCGTTTTTATGGTTCTGACATTCTTTTTCGGGATCGTACTATTATTCTGGAATGCCGGAAAAGAGATCGTTATCTCGGGCAGGGGCATTGTTATCAGGAATTTCTTTATTTTTCAGGAAGCGGTCAATCTGGACCGGGTTTATAAGTGCGAAGTCATAACGGGACTCACCGTTCATTCCAGATATCACACGGAGCAATTTTCCAAAGCGGTCATATATTACGGTGATAATTCCAAAGTGTCGTTCAACGACAATATGTACAGGGGCTGGAACGAACTGGTCAGATACATGCAGCTTGCCGGCAAAACGGTGCATATTGACGGAAGGTCACGGCTTTCAAGGTTCATGGATGAGAAGCTTTGGCATAGGTAAATTGCGGTTTTTTAATAATTTTTTGCTTTTCTGAAAAAAACAGGTGCAATAGAAATAGTCTTTTGTTATAATATGTAAGCTGTCTTTTTGGAAATTTTGATGACGGGTTAAATATTTGACACGCATCATTAGTTTTAAGGTTTTTTGTAGAAGAAAGGAAAGAAGAGAACATGAGTAAGAAATGGGTCTATCTGTTCACAGAGGGTAACGCTAACATGCGTGAACTCCTCGGAGGAAAGGGAGCTAACCTTGCTGAGATGTCAAACATCAAGCTTGACGGATCAGGCGAGTCTTTCCCCGTTCCTCAGGGCTTTACCATCACCACCGAAGCCTGCACACAGTACTATGAGGATGGTCGTGAGATCAATGATGAGATCATGGGCCAGATCGAAGAGTACATCGTTAAGCTTGAGGGAATCACCGGCAAGAAGTTCGGTGACAAGGAGAATCCCCTCCTCGTTTCCGTTCGTTCCGGCGCCAGAGCTTCCATGCCCGGTATGATGGACACCATCCTTAACCTCGGCCTCAATGAGGACGTTGTTAACACCATCGCTACCAAGTCAGGAAATCCCCGTTGGGCTTGGGACTGCTACAGAAGATTCATTCAGATGTATTCCGACGTTGTTATGGAAGTCGGCAAGAAGTATTTCGAAGAGCTCATCGACAAGATGAAGAACGAGAAGGGTGTTACCCAGGACGTTGAGCTTGATGCTGACGATCTCAAGTCCCTTGCAAATCAGTTCAAGGCTGAGTACAAGAATAAGATCGGCAAGGATTTCCCCACCGATCCCAAGGAGCAGCTCTACGGCGCAATCAAGGCTGTATTCCGTTCATGGGATAACCCCCGTGCAAACGTATACCGCCGCGACAACGATATCCCTTATTCATGGGGAACCGCTGTAAACGTTCAGTCCATGGCATTCGGTAACATGGGTGACGATTGTGGTACCGGTGTTGCTTTCACCCGTGATCCCGCTACCGGCGCTAAGGGCCTCTTCGGTGAGTTCCTTACCAACGCACAGGGCGAGGACGTTGTTGCAGGTGTAAGAACTCCTATGCACATCTCCGAGATGGAAGAGAAATTCCCCGAGGCATTCGCGCAGTTCAAGGACGTATGCGCTACCCTCGAGAAGCACTACAGAGACATGCAGGATATGGAGTTCACCGTTGAGCACGGCAAGCTCTATATGCTTCAGACCAGAAACGGAAAGAGAACCGCACAGGCTGCTCTTAAGATCGCTTGTGACCTCGTTGATGAGGGCATGAGAACCGAGCAGGAAGCTGTTGCTATGATCGATCCCAGAAACCTTGACACCCTTCTTCATCCTCAGTTCGATGCTAAGGCACTCAAGGCTGCTACCCCTCTCGGAAAGGGTATGGGAGCATCACCCGGAGCTGCTGCAGGTAAGGTTGTATTCAACGCTGACGATGCAGTTGAATGGGCAGAGAAAGGCGAGAAGGTCGTTCTCGTAAGACTTGAGACTTCACCCGAGGACATCATGGGAATGAAGGCTGCAGAAGGAATCCTCACCGTTCGTGGCGGTATGACTTCTCACGCAGCAGTTGTTGCAAGAGGAATGGGTGAGTGCTGCGTAACCGGATGCGGCGCCATCGTTATGGACGAAGAGAACAAGCAGTTCACTCTCGGCGGAAAGACCTTCAAAGAGGGAGACTGGGTTTCAATCGACGGATCTACCGGTAATGTATACGAGGGAGAAATCCCCACTGTTGATGCTACCATCGCAGGCGAGTTCGGAAGAGTTATGGCTTGGGCTGATAAGTATCGTAAGCTCAAGGTTCGTACCAACGCTGATAACCCTGAGGATGCAAGAAGAGCATTCGAGCTTGGCGCAGAAGGTATCGGACTTTGCCGTACCGAGCACATGTTCTTCCAGGAAGGCCGTATTGAGGCATTCCGTGAGATGATCTGCTCCGACACCGATGAAGAGAGAGAGAAGGCTCTTGCTAAGATCCTTCCTTATCAGCAGCAGGATTTCGAGGATCTCTACGATGCTCTTGAGGGACATCCCGTTACCATCAGATTCCTTGATCCCCCTCTTCACGAGTTCGTTCCCAACACTGAGGAAGAGATCAAGGCTGTTGCAGACGCAATGGGCAAGACCGTTCAGCAGATCAAGGCTATCATCTCCGGCCTTAAGGAGATCAACCCTATGATGGGTCACAGAGGATGCCGTCTTGATGTTACTTATCCCGGCATCGCAAGAATGCAGACCAAGGCTGTTATCCGTGCAGCTATCAATACTCAGAAGAAGCATCCCGGCTGGAAGGTTATGCCTGAGATCATGATCCCTCTTACCTGCGAAGTTAAGGAGCTCAAGTACGTTAAGGACATCGTAGTTAAGACCGCTGACGAAGAGATCGCAGCAGCAGGTGCTCAGCTTGAGTACAAGGTTGGAACCATGATCGAGATCCCCAGAGCAGCAGTTACCGCTGACGAGATCGCTTCCGAGGCTGATTTCTTCTGCTTCGGTACCAACGACCTTACTCAGATGACCTACGGCTTCTCAAGAGACGATGCATCTAAGTTCATGCCTGCATACTTCGACCGCAAGATTCTCGAGGCTAACCCCTTCGTTAAGCTTGACCAGGTAGGTGTAGGTAGCCTTATGAAGACTGCTATCAGCCTTTCCAAGCCTGTTAACAAGAACATTCACTACGGTATTTGCGGTGAGCACGGCGGGGATCCTTCTTCCGTTGAGTTCTGCCACAAGATCGGACTTGACTATGTATCCTGCTCACCTTTCCGCGTACCCATCGCGAGACTTGCAGCAGCTCAGGCAGCTATCGCTGACAGATAATCATAAGTCATATGTTTTACAGGGAGTCCATTACGGACTCCCTGTTTTTTTGTTACCAATCCGGAAATCATAAAACTTGTTATATTCAACGTTTTATAATTGTGGTTATAATAGAGATGGTTCTGTTTTTTTGATTTATGACAGGGAGATACAAATATGAGGAGAAAGACCAGAAAAATCAGTTCCAAGCTGCTTACCTTTATTATTCCGGTAGTAGTTCTTACAGTCTTTGCGCTTGTTACCATCGCAGCATCCATTTCCAAAACACGAATGACCGAAATGGCAACGGAAACACTCGAGTCCTCCATTTCAAATCAGGCGGACAATATTGAAGCATGGCTTGATGAGAATCTTGAGTATTTTAATACGGTTAAACATACTATGGAGGCTCAGAATCCTGACGAGGATGAGATAGTTCCGTTTCTTGATTCATTCTACGGATTCAACTCCAATTCTCCGGAAGGATTCTATCTCGGTACTTCCGACGGAAAATTTTATAAGGCAAGTGAATCAAGTATGAGTGCCGGTAATGTAACGGACAGCATGTGGTTCAAACAGGGTTTGTCCCGCATCAGAATAGGTTACGGTACCGCTTATACCAACGACCTCGGACAAACGGTTATCAGTGCTACCGGTATTTATCTTGACGGAAGTGACAACATAAAAGTTCTGGGCGCAGACGTTACCCTTGATAAGATCAGCATTATCGTAAACTCTGCGGTTGAAATGAAGGGTGCAAGTTCATTCCTTGTAGATACCAATGATTACAGGATTCTTGCCCACAGAGATGTAAGCCTTATCGGCACGAATCTTTCTGTTTCGTCAACGGATGAACTTCTCGCCGGCGCTGCAAGCTCGATCATGAATAATGATCTGTCCAGTAAGGAAATCGCCGGTAACATGGTAGCCTTTTCTGCAGTATCCGGTACGGACTGGGTACTTGTTTCCTATATCCCCAAAAGCGTTATTCTTAAGTCTGTTACGCAGATGGGAATACTTTTGTTTATTGTAGGAGCAGTTGCGATCGCACTTATCATTGTTTTGATCCTTTTGGTAGTAAGACGCGTGATTGCACCTCTCACTCATATTTCCGAGAATATTTCTGCTATGTCGGATGGAGATTTCACCATCGAAGTGGATTCATCAAGTAACGATGAGATTGGTCTTATGGGATCAAAGGTTTCTGAATTTGTTGCCAGTATGAAGAATATGCTGGCCAGCATCAGTGCGGAATCCGAAAAGCTTAAAGAAGAATCCGACAATTCGGACAGAGTATCCAAAACCATGTACGAAGCATCACAGTCTCAGGCAGATGCAATGCAGCAGCTTAATGACACTGTAGACCAGCTTGCACTGGCCGTTAACGATATTGCCGAGAATGCAACGGTTCTCGCAAATGTTGTTGCCGCAACCAGAGACAATTCCGACAAGGCTCACGACAGCATGAGGGAAACTGTTGAAATATCTCAAAAAGGCCGTGAAGATATGGAACAGGTCAGTGTCGCAATGGGAGGAATATCATCCGCAAACGAAAGACTTGTTGAAGCTATCAAGAAGGTTGGTACTGCCTCGGAGGAGATTACTAAGATAGTTGGAATGATCAGTGATATTGCAGAGGAGACAAATCTCCTGTCTCTTAATGCAAGTATTGAGGCTGCAAGGGCAGGAGAAGCGGGAAGAGGCTTTGCCGTTGTTGCTACGCAGATTGCCAAGCTGGCACAGACTTCATCGGAGAGCGCAGGTAATATTTCCAACCTGATAGAAGAAATCAGAAAACTGATCGGTGATGCTGTAGATCAGGCAAACGCAAGCAGCGAAAATATTAAGCACAACAGCGAGCTTATCGGCGTTGCGGTTAATACTTTTGACCAGATTTATTCAAATATTCAGGACAGCAATGTTCTTATCGAATCCATGATCACCGATATTCAGAAGGTTGAGGATGTTTCGACAAACGTTGCTGCTATATCCGAAGAACAGGCGGCAAGTGCGGACGAGATTCTTGCAACCTCTCAGAACATGGTTGAAATGGCTAACAACATAACGAAGAGCAGTCAGGATGTTGCGGATAATTCCCATGAACTGGCTCAGACAAGTCAGACTCTTACATCCTATGTTCAGAAGTTTAAGATTTGAGGAGGCCGGTGAAATGATCATGAATACGAATATTAAAAGATTTATCATCAGTGTTCTGACATGTGCTCTTATAATATTGCCTTTGGCAGGCTGCTCGGGCGGTTCCGCATCGGGAGGAGCAGGTTCGGGATCAGGTGTAAAAATATTTTGTACAACACCTGTTCTGGATGATTTTAAGGCATTGTTATTGGATGCCATCAAAGAATCCGGATCTCAGTCCGGTGCTTCCGTCACGATCGGAGAAGAGTGTGCGAGCGTGGACGAACAGGTTAAACAGATCCACGAAGCCGCTTCCTCAGGCTATGACATAATCATATGCAATCCCGTTGACAGTGAGACGGTGCTTCAGCTTGAAGTTGCAGCCGGGGATCTTCCTGTTGTTTTCATTAATTCTCAGCCTGAAGAGGACAAGCTTGAAGCTGATAAATACATGTATGTGGGCAGCAATGAAAGTGATGCGGCTTACTTCCAGGCAGAATATGTGTGGAATAATCTCGGAAAGCCCTCATCAATGAATATAGCAATTTTTTCAGGCCAGCCCGGACATCCCGCAGCAATAGCGAGAACTGCCGGCGTCAGGGACTACTTTAAGCAAAACAACGTAAATGTTACCTATGTTTTCAACGATACCGCATATTGGGATACGGAAAAGGCATATGAAGAGTTCCTGATATTTCTTAAGACGAATCAGCCTTTCGATGCCGTTATCTGTAACAATGATTCCATGGCGATAGGCGTAGTGCGTGCCATGAATGAAAAGGGCTATGATACTGCGAAGATTCCTGTGGTCGGAGTCGATGCAACGGATGCCGGATGTGATTCCATACGCGAAGGCGGTATGCAGTTTACTGTTTATCAGTCTGCGGTAGGACAGGGTGCTGCGGCAATTGAATTATCAATCGCACTTGCAAAACACGGATCCGCCTCAGGAGTTGAGGGACTTAGCGATGACGGACTCTATGTCTGGGTTCCTTATGTGCCTGTAGATAAAAACAATGTTAATTCCTTTAAATGACGGACCATAATATGCTCGTGCGGATATTTCCGTGATAGAACCGGAAAATTGAAATACCGTTAACAGGGAACCTTACGCTTTGCCGTAAGGTTCTTTTTTTATATACCATGTGTTACAATAATTAGGATTTAGGCTTTTTTATAAAAATAGGGGAGAATAAAAAGAATAAATGAAAAAAACATCCAACAAAGGTTTTACACTTGTCGAACTTATTGTTATTATGATCATTCTTGCCATCATCGCCGCCCTTTTGGTTCCCACGCTTATGGGCTACATTGAAGAGGCAAGAGCCAAGAAATATCTGCCCAATGCAAAGTCCTGCCTTGATGCGGCACAGGCTATGTTTTCACAGCAGTATGGCAGAAATGACGGTGTGACCATAACAAATGCTGTGGTGTCCGGTGCCAGAGATGTGGCAACCGGAAATCAGGATCAGGATATAACCACTACCCAGTTTGCTGCCGATATTCTTAATCTTGCGGGTGTTCCCGACGGCAGCCCCTATCTGTTCATGGTCGGTGTAGGAAGCATGCTTCAGGCTGACGGTCCCGTACAGGGATACAGCCGCACGATCGTTCCTGCCGATAAATATACCGTTTATTATGCGGTATATATGGAAACAGCCAATTCCAAAGCCTGGTATTATTACAACGGTGAATGGACCACAACAAATCCCAGACTTAATAATACCAGCCTGTACTTCAGTGATAAGAATATCGTTCTCAGCGGTCCGGATGCGGGTATTCGTATCCAGTATTATCTGATCTCCAATCACAACCCCACTTATCAGGACAAAACCGTAAGCATAAAGGCGTTCTGGGACTGGCTTAAGGCAATGGAATAACATGACCGAAAAGATATACGAAAAAAACAGCTTTAAGAAAAAACTTACCACCACCGTAACGGACAGCTTTTCTGAAGGCGGAAAGCAGTTTGTAAAACTTAAAGAGACCATTTTTTTTCCGGAAGAAGGAGGGCAGTATGCGGATACAGGCTGTCTTGAATTTTCCGGTAAGTCCGTCCGCGTTATTAACGGTGAGCTGATAGGTAATGCTTCCGAGGGCGAAACGGATATCAGATATGAGGTTGACTCCCCTGTAGATCCCGGTACCGAAGTAAAGTGTATCCTTGACTGGGATAAGCGTCTTGATCGTATGGAAAATCACAGCGGCGAGCATATTCTGTCCGGGCTTATCCATAACATGTTCGGATATAACAATATCGGTTTTCACTTAAGTGATGATGAACCGGTTACTCTGGTCTGTGACGGCAAGCTTTCCAAGGAGCAGATCGGTATTCTCGAAAGAAAAGCAAACGAAGCCGTCCGCGATAGTCTCTCTATTACCGATTCTTATCCTTCCAAAGAGGAACTCGGGAATCTTTCATACAGAAGCAAGATAGATATTGCGGGACAGGTAAGACTTATCACGATAGGTGATGAAGCGGAGCCTTTGGATGTGTGTGCATGCTGTGCACCTCATGTGGCTTATACGGGAATGATAGGTATCATAAAGATTCTGTCATCGGCATCCGTAAAAGGCGGAACTCAGCTCGCTTTTTTATGCGGAAGAAGAGCGTTTGAATACATCGATCACAATCTTGAATTGTTGAAAAATCTTGCGGATTCTTTTTCCACCAATCAGGAAAATGTTCCGGAACTTGTGGAAAAACTTCGCGAGGAAAACAGATCACTGAAGGAAAAATTATCATCATCTCTTCAAAAAACCATACTCGATAGTGTAAGAAGCGGTGAGCATGAAGGCCCGGTGATAACGGATCTTGAACTGTCACCCGCCGATATGAAAAACATATTCAATGAACTTACGGAGGTGACAGACGGATACACCGGAGTCTTCTCGGGAAGTGATGAAAAAGGGTATGTATATTATGCGGGCGGAAAAAATCTGGATGCCCGGAAACTCGGGGAACTCATGCGGGATAAAATGTCCGCCAAAGGCGGAGGAAGTTCCGAGATGATACAGGGCCGTACTACGGAAACCTGTGCCCGGATTATGGAATTTTGGAAAAACGAATGTCAGAACAGATAAAAGAAAACAACAAAGTCATACCTTTATTCTCCAAAGATTATAATCGTTACATGAACACGGATATATTCGTGGGAGCACGCAGAGACAGAAATATCAGGGCGTCAACGACGCTTGGTATTTCTGTTTTTATCGGTGGAATTGTAATGACTGTATTTAATATCCTTTCCAACAGAGGGCCGGTTACTCTTACAACAGCGCTTATTGCCCTGATCGGTCTTTTCATGGTATTTGAGATCAGATACAGAAACAGGCGTAAAGGCGTTGTATATGGCGTCATGTTCATAGGCCTGGGTATCTTTACCTTTTATTCCGTAACGGGTGCCAACGACGGATTTGCGATATTGTGGACACTTTTGGTTCCCATGGCCGTGTGCTTCCTTATAGGCGCCAAATACGGAATCATTCTGTCGTTTTATTACGAGATTCTTTTTATCGTACTTTTCTATACCCCTATAAGGGAATATATGTCTCCCTATTACAACGATACATTCATGAACAGATATCCTGTTCTGTATTTTATCGATGCATTTATTGTGCTCATCACCATGAGTTCATATCAGATCTCCACCGTCACCCAGATGGAGTATGAACAGAAGCTTCAGGAGGCAATGAATGATGCGATAGCCGCGGACAAGGCAAAGAGCAGGTTCCTTGCACAGATGTCTCATGAGATAAGAACTCCCATCAATGCGGTTTTGGGTATGAACGAGATGATACTTCGAGAAGCAACCGATCCGAGCGTGAGAGGTTATGCGGATGATATACAGATAGCAGGTAAAAATCTTCTTTCGATCATCAACACCATCCTTGATTTCTCCAAAATAGAAGACGGAAAGATGGAGATCGAACCTGCGGAATATGATTTTCCTTCCGTGCTCAACAATCTGATCAATTCGGTAGCCGATATGGCTAAGGGCAAGAACCTGGAGCTTAAAGTGGACATCGATCCCGGACTTCCCGTCACTCTTTTCGGAGATGACCTGAGATTTTCGCAGGTTATCATGAATCTTCTTACCAATGCCATCAAATATACCGAAGAAGGCTCGGTTTCTTTTACGGTACGTGAAGCCTCCAGAAGCGGAAAAGAGATTTATATTGATGTTGATGTATCAGATACGGGCATAGGCATCAGGCAGGAGGACATGTCCAAGCTTTTCGAATCCTTCGGACGTCTGGATGAGAAAAGAAACCGCGGCATAGAAGGTACGGGACTTGGCATTGCCATCGTGACCAAGCTTCTTGAGATGATGGGAAGCAGGCTTGATGTAAAAAGCGAGTACGGAAAAGGATCCTCTTTCTCATTCAGGATAAAGCAGGAGATAGTAAATGATGCTCCCGTGGGAAAATATACCGAGAGATTTGAAAAGACCGTAAGACAGGAAGTAAGTCACGATTATATTTACGCGCCTTCCGCAAGGGTTCTTGTTGTGGACGACAATGAGATGAACTGCAAGGTTTTAAGGAATCTTCTGAAGCAAAACGGTATCGTTCCGGACTTTGCATTTTCCGGCCGGGAGTGCATAGACAAGCTTAGCGTAAAATTTTACCATATCGTATTCCTGGATCATATGATGCCTAAAATGGATGGTATTGAAACTCTTAAGATCCTGAAGGAAAAGAAGCTTATCGCTGATGGAACATCGGTTATTGCATTGACGGCAAATGCGGTTGTGGGTGCAAAGGAGTTTTATCTCGAAGCGGGATTTGACGATTATTTGTCCAAACCCATTGAGACGGAGCATCTTGAATCCATGCTCTCGGAATATCTTCCGGAAAATCTTACGCATCTGAGATCTTCCGATTCGCAGGAAAAGCCTGAAGAAGAAATACTTGAATTTGCTCCCGCGGAGGAAAAAGCGGTGAATACCTCTGACGGTGAAAACAATGATGTTATACTGGCTAAGCTTGCGCTTGAGGGAATAGATGTAAAATCGGGTCTCGGATATTGCGGCGGAGATAAGGATTTTTATATCGAGATGCTGACGGAATATATATCGTCTTATGAAGCCAGGATTTCGGATTTAAACGCATTTCTGGCAGCTCATAACATGAAAGACTACGAGACGCTTGTTCATTCGCTCAAGAGCACCTCAAAGACTATCGGTGCAGGTGAATTATCGGATCTTGCACTTGAACTTGAGAAAGCTTCCAAAGGCGGAGATGAGTCATTTGTATCCGGCCATCATGGAAAGCTCTCCGAGGATTATAAGAATCTGATCTGCACTTTGAAAAGCGTTCTGAAAGCGTAAAATCCGAAACGGACAAAGATTTATTGAATTTTTAGACTTAAGCCTTCGGTTTTTGTTGGAAACCGATCGTTTATCGGATATAATCAAAGAAGTGACTGTCACATCCGGCGACAGATCAAGTGTAGAGGATAAATAAACTTTAAGGAGGGAATTATGGCTACAGTTTGGAAATGTAAAGTATGCGGATATGAATATGAAGGAGAGACTCTTCCGGATGATTTCACCTGTCCCAGATGCAACCATCCCGCTTCCGATTTTGAGAAAATAGAGAAGGAATCCAAGAATCCTTACGCAGGAACCAAGACCGAGCAGAACCTTCGCGAAGCATTCGCAGGCGAGTCTCAGGCCAGAAATAAGTACACCTATTTTGCATCAGTTGCAAAAAAGAACGGATATGAGCAGATCGCAGCTCTTTTCCTTAAGACCGCTGAAAATGAGAAGGAGCACGCTAAGCTCTGGTTCAAGGCTCTCGGTGAGCTGGGAACCACCGAAGAGAATCTTCTTGCAGCAGCTACCGGCGAGAATCATGAGTGGACCGATATGTATGTAAGAATGGCTAAGGAAGCCGATGAGGAAGGCTTCCATGAACTTGCAGAGCAGTTCAGAGGCGTTGCGGCCATCGAGAAGATGCATGAGGAGCGTTATCGTAAGCTTCTTGAGAATGTTAAGGCTATGGAAGTGTTCAAGAAGGCCGGCGTTACCGTTTGGGAGTGCCGAAACTGCGGACATATCGTAGTCGGAACCGAAGCACCCGAGGTTTGCCCCGTATGTAAGCATCCTCAGAGCTTCTTCGAAGTACACGAAGATAATTTCTGATACTTCTGAGTTTATAAATTGCAATATTAGCCCGCTTTCACCGTGTTTGTGTGAGAGCGGGCTTTTTGTGTATCTCAGTTCAGGAAGTAATCAATGACCAGTTTTGCATCTTCATAATCGTTTACAACAACGGGTATTCCGATAATTGCCTCCTGTTCGTATCCCTGGTAATTATCGTATGCGCTCAGGTAAGCATATACGCCGGTTTTGCCGAGGCGTGAAGAATCCGTGATATAAAAACCGGTAGGTATGGGATCTGTCATCGAATCGGGATCTCTGTGATCTATAGTGTACTTTTCCTGGTCTTCCTTGGCATCAAGATTTGAAATATCCTGATAATCCGAGAAGGTGGCGCCATCTGTGTAGTAGATAATATCGGAAAGTGCTTCGAGTTCTTCGTCTGTATAAAAATTTCTCAGGTCGGAGAGATTACCGTTTTGTGAATACTCTTCGTAGAGAGGGGTATTTGATATAAATACGTCAGCGGTTCTTGAGGTGAAAAAGGCCACGAGTTTTTGAAGCGCCGTATATTCTATCTGCTGCTGCGTATTGTTTCCGTACTGAATGGATGTATCAATATTGATCTCTTCTTTTCGGGTATTTATCTGAAGAATCTCTGCCAGATCACTTTCCCATTCGGGACATATCTCATCCGATATGGTGTTGTCGGGATTTACCATGATTATGCTTATGGCATATGACCTGTATGATACGATAGCGTGGATTATTGCTATTATGATTGCGACTCCGCCGATAACTCCGAGAGCTGCAAATTTGTAATACTCCCAGAAATATTCCAGCTTCTGCTTGAAGGGTTTATCCTTCATTTCTTTCAGCTGCTCCAGTGTATCTTCACGTAAATTACCCATATTTGTCTCCTTATTAAACCTAGAGCATTGTATCACTGTTTTTGTTTCGATTCACGCATATAATAATTATTTTCGTAAATTCATTATTGTTTTATACTTGATAATGTTATTCGAAGACCTGAATTATGCATTTCACATGCGATTTTTCGCCACTTGGCGCATATTAAGGTACAAGCAGGAAACTATTGTGTATTATTGCCTCAGAGATAAGAAAGGAGGCAGATTTAATGAAAGTAAGAGTTGATATCTCACCTGAATACAAAGAGCCTTTCGCAGTCATTCATACCGATGCGGTTACGGATGAAATACAGCGTATGATCGATGTACTCGGCACGAGTGAAACTCCGATAACCGCATTCAGGAATGAAGAAGATCTTGTTGTTCTTCAGGTTTCGGACATTTATATGATCAGAGTTGAAAACGGGGATACAGTCATATACGGTGAAAAAAGTACATTCCGTTCCCGGAAAAGATTATATGAACTGGCGATGATGCTGGGAAAAAGCTTTATGCAAATATCAAAGACGACACTTATCAATCTGTCGTACATGGATCATATAGAACCGGGATTCAGCGGAACACTTCTTCTCGTCATGAAGAACGGATGCAAAGATTATGTGTCCAGGACATATTTACGGGAATTCAAAAAGTATCTCGGATTATAGGAGGTGATTATATGAAGGAATTATTTAAGAGCATTGTTATCAGTATAGGAATGGCACTTGCCATATTCAGTTTTGTGGGTGTGATTTTTGATATTTCCGGCGGGGGAGTTTATTCTCTCGAAGATTACAGATATACCAAGATGGTTATCGCATCTGTGATCGTTGGATTGGGGTTCGGAATTCCGTCTCTTATTTACAGGAGTGATAAGCTTCCCATGCCGGTCAAAGTTCTGGTTCATATGGGAATCGGCTGTATCATTTATACCATCGCAGCTTTCTCCGTAGGCTGGCTGGGAGGAACGGCATCCGTATCACAAGGAATTCTCATTGCCTGTATCCAGCTTGCGGTTGCATTTATCATATGGTTTTGCTTCATGAGATATTACAGAAAAGAAGTTAATGACATGAATGATAAGATCCGTTCTATGAATTCATAAGCTTTAAAAAGAGGCCCTTATGGGCCTCTTTTTATATCTGCCTGATACTACTTTGCATCGGTATCGTATTCCAGGATATCTCCGGGCTGACACTGAAGAACTTCGCATATTGATTCGAGGGTGGAGAACCTGATGGCACTTATCTTACCGGTCTTAATCTTGGACAGATTTACATTGGATACCCCGACTTTTTCGGAGAGCTCATTAAGGCTCATTTTTCTGTCGGCCATGACACGGTCAAGTCTTAAAACGATTTTACCCATAACCTCACCTCCTTAAAGTGTCTCATCGATTTCAGCCTGAAGTGCAGCACCGTATTCGAATACGGAATAGATGCAGAAGAGGATGAAGCCGGTTATGAGAGTGACGCCTATGGATCCTCCGAGGAACGTGGCGATTGTGATGACGATAAAACTGATCTTAATGCTCTTCAGACATTTATCCGAGAAAGGAGAGTTCTCTTCTTTGATGATGGTGAAGATCTTCTTGATAAAAGCAAGGATCACAACCACGAAAGCAACGGCGATAGTGGCGAAGAGACAGGTGATACCGATTCCGAGTGCATAATTTTCGTTTTGGGGAAGAAGATTGCTGAATCCCATTACACCGCCGATATTTACGGAAAGATCATAATTGATGTAACCCCGGCTGATTCCTTCCTCAATCATCGGATTCAATTTTTCCGCGCGAAGCAGGAAGGTAAGAGCAACGGTTCCGGTGATTAATGCAAGTACGATACAGATTACTTCAAATATTCCGACGATCTTAGCTAAAGTTGAGCAACGGTTTTTTACTGCTTCAAGTTTTTTCATTTGTTCTGTCATAGTTATTTACCTCTTTTGTATGTAAGTTTTCCTTTTTTGTCACAAAACACCTGCAGAGTGTGTATCGTTAAAAATTTAATGTTTAACGATAAATTGACTATAACAGCACTTTTTATGTTTGTCAACACAAAATTATCGAAAAACATTAAATAATTTTATTTAAACGTAAAATATACTGTCTTTTGGAAAATGGATTAATCGTTGCCACAACGGAAATTATGCCTAAAAAACGCTATATTTAGTTTTTTCTCACTTATGACGATATATATTTTGTATTATAATTCCATTAATAAGAGACTTCGCTGTATTTTTTTTACATTTGAAATAACGCTCGTTAACTCCGGCGCACAGCCAAGGATGGCGCGTTCTACCGAAGTCTTCTCCGCAATTATATGATTGCGGAAATCTACCGCAGGAGGATATGTCTATGAAGAAATCAAGTTTTACAATGCGAAAAATGCTGATGATGTTCTGTCTTATTCCGCTTTTTGTTTCCATCGGAATAATGACGGTTACATGTGTCTTATACATGAAGTCATCGCTTGAAGAGCAGACTAAGCAGCTGCTTCAGGTTTCATGTGCGGGTGTGTATGAATATTACGCATACGATCTTGTTGATGCGGGCGATGATGTGCAGCTCGATGAAGTATTCGACTATGATACGGAATATATCGATCACCTTCAGGACATGGATGTAGATCTTACTCTCTTCAAGGGCGATACAAGATTCCTTACATCCATCAAAGATGACAGCGGAAAGAGAATTGAAGGTACCAAAGCATCCGATGCGGTTATCCAGACCGTAATAAACGAAGGAAAAGAATTCTATTCCGATGATGTGGTTATCAACGGAAAAGATTACTATGTATATTACATTCCTCTTAAAGCCGGCGACGGTACCGTCATCGGTATGGTATTTGCAGGAAAGACGCAGGAAGCCGTTCAGCGTATGCTTCAGAGAATGGTCAATATTGACATTATGATCGCAGCGCTTCTTCTTGCAATATTCATTCCTCTTTGCATTTATTTCTCCAATAAGATTTCAAAAGTGCTTAAATCATGCTCTGTCAACATCAGAAAATTTTCCGAAGGAGATCTCGGCGCACAGGAGGAGACGGAATCCATTATTGCCGAGACCAAGGATCTTATTTCTTCGTCGCACATTCTTAAAGACAAGCTCAGCGAGATTATCGGTAACATAAAGGATATAAGCCACAATCTTAACGATGATGCGCAAAATGTTCATTCGCTTTCCGATAATTCTTCCATGAGTATTAACCAGATTTCCAGTGCCATGGAAGATCTTGCAAACGGTGCTACCGAGATGGCAAGTAATGTTCAGGATATCTCCAAGTCGGTCGGAACGCTTAACGATACCATTACCGTTCTTGCAGACAGTTCCGATGCGCTTGCAACTTCATCCGAGAATATCAAGAATGCAAATAACGAGGCAAGAAACTACATCGGAAGAGTATCCGATTCTTCCGAGCAGACCGTAGAGGCTGTAGATAATATTACAAGACAGATTTCTTCAACCAATGATGCGGTACAGAAGATCAAGGAAGCTGTCGATATGATCACTTCGATTGCGAGCCAGACCAATCTTCTTGCACTGAATGCTTCCATCGAGGCAGCACGTGCGGGTGAGGCGGGAAGAGGATTTGCGGTTGTTGCATCCGAAATCGGTAACCTTTCCGATCAGTCCAGCCAGTCCGCGGATGAGATCAGAAACATTGTAGGAGAGATCGTCAAGAATTCCGAAGCTTCCGTTGAACTGTCCGGAAATGTTGCAACTCTTATCAGACAGGAACAGGAATACATCAAAGAGACTCAGTCCAAGTTCGAAATACTTAATTCCGAAATTGCGGAATCTCTCAATCACATCAAACAGGTATCTCATGACACCAAGGAACTTGAGAAGATTCAGGGAGTCATTACCGATGCGGTTCAGTCACTGAGTGCAATCTCCGAAGAGAATGCAGCTTCCAATGAGGAAGTAAGTGCATCCATTACCGGCATTGCAGCATCCGTAGATGAGATTGCCGAGAATGCGGAAGGCACCAAAGCAAACGCAGACAATCTTGTAAATGCGGTAGCATTCTTCCATTAATTGTTAAAAGGAAAAGATTTTATATAGAGAAAAGGCACCGGCTTTTAGCCGGTGTTTTTTCTATGTGTTAACGATTATTTAATATTATAGTATGTGCGTTTGAAATATATTTTTGTTACAATAAATTTGTTGTTTGTTAACGCGTCTGATCAGGAGGTGGATATGAGTTTTAAGATGGAACCCACTCCCGAAATATCGGCACTTGCAGATGTTTGTAGGGAAAATTCCGGCATCGCTCCGGAGCTGTTTACCAAATACGATGTAAAAAAAGGACTTCGTGATGTTAACGGTAACGGTGTAAGAGCGGGCCTTACCAGAATATCGACTATTGTTGCCAAGGAAGAGATAAACGGAGAGAGCGTACCCTGTGCGGGACGTTTATATTTCCGCGGAATCGACGTAAGAGATCTTACGGCAGGTTTTTATAATGAAGGAAGATTCGGCTTTGAAGAAACGGCCTATCTTATCCTTTTCGGAAAGCTCCCCACGCATGAAGAACTGGATCATTTCAAATCGGTACTTGCGGATTCAAGATCACTCCCCAAGAATTTTGTCCGTGACGTTATTATGAAAGCTCCCAGCAAGGACATGATGAATACTCTTTCAAGAAGTGTCCTTACTCTTTACGCATATGATAAAAATGCGGATGATACATCCATTGATAATGTAATGCGTCAGTGCCTTATGCTGATATCCGTTTTCCCGATGTTATCCGTTTACGGTTATCATGCATATAATCACTATTACAAGGATAAGAGTTTTTATATTCACAGACCCGATCCTGAACTTTCCACTGCGGAGAATATACTCAGAATGCTGAGACCCGATATGAAATATACGCAGCTTGAAGCACAGGTTCTTGATATCGCACTTGTTCTTCATATGGATCACGGCGGAGGAAATAATTCCACATTTACCACTCATGTTATTTCTTCTTCGGGTACCGATACTTATTCCGTTGTTGCAGCAGCACTGGGATCACTTAAGGGACCTAAACACGGCGGAGCAAATATCAAAGTAGTAAAAATGTTCCAGGACATTCGCAAGAATGTAAAAGACCACAAGGATGAGAAAGAAGTAAAAGAATATCTCAAGAAGATATTGCACAAAGAAGCCTTTGATAAAGCGGGGCTCATATATGGTTTCGGACATGCGATCTACTCCGTATCCGATCCCAGAGCTCTTATCTTTAAACAGTTTGTTGAAAAGCTTGCGGATTCAAAACACAGAAGAGCAGAGTACGATCTTTATTCGATGATCGAAAGACTTGCCCCCGAGGTTATCGCAGAGGAAAGAAAAATTTACAAAGGAGTAAGTGCCAATGTAGATTTTTATTCCGGTTTTGTTTACAGTATGCTGGAACTTCCGCTCGAATTATATACTCCGATGTTTGCGATTGCACGAATCGTAGGATGGAGTGCACACCGAATGGAAGAGCTCATAAATGTAGACAAGATCATACGTCCCGCATACATCGGAATCCAGGAAAACGCAGACTACAAGCCAATTGACGAGAGGTAATAAAAATCAAAACAAAAATATGACACGCGTGCCTTTTTCTTCAAAGCCAGTAAAATCAAACGCTGCAGCGAATCACCTCCGAAAATTTTTTTTAAAAAATATTAAAAAACCTTTGTATTCTATAAAATAATGTAGTATATTTTTTTTAGTAGTTGTTTGAAAAAAATTTATTTCCAAAATCGGAGGAGGAAAAAATGGCTACAGCAAAAAAGGAAACAGTAAAGAAGGCAGCTCCTGCTAAGAAGGCAGCTACCGCAAAGAAGGCACCTGCTAAGAAGGCTACCACCGCTAAGAAGGCAACCGTAGCAAAGAAGGCACCTGCTAAGAAGGCAACCGTAGCAAAGAAGGCTACCACTGCTAAGAAGGCAACCGTAGCAAAGAAGGCTACCACTGCTAAGAAGGCAACCGTAGCAAAGAAGACTACCACTGCTAAGAAGGCTACCACCGCTAAGAAGGCACCTGCTAAGAAGGCAACCGTAGCAAAGAAGGCTACCACTGCTAAGAAGGCAACCGTAGCAAAGAAGGCTACCACTGCTAAGAAGGCACCTGCTAAGAAGGCAACCGTAGCAAAGAAGGCTACCACCGCTAAGAAGGCACCTGCTAAGAAGGCACCTGCTAAGAAAGCAACCGTTAAGAAGGCAGCTAAATAATCTGTTATAACAGAAAACAAAGATCCCGGAGTTCAAATGAACTTCGGGATTTTTATTTTCATAAATCTGCGGACTTGAAGTGCATTGAAGCAATTGATGTTATAGATCGTATGCGCACGTTCATTCGGTTTACATAAATGCATAGGAAAGTTATATTGTTCTTTACAAAGATTTGATATAAACTGATATTCGAAAACGACATACCGGTGTATGTCTTTTCTTTTTGAGTTATTCATTAGGTGCGGTTGCACAGTATATTTTCGGGTGTGAGAAATGAAAGCTTTTAAGATTATTGTTCCGGCTATTTCATTCATAGTTCTTATTACTGATCTGATACTGAATTTTGGCGATATAAAAACTCGTTATTTTTTTCATGGTCCAAATCAAAGCAGTAATGTATCCGAAGCATCCGGTTCAGATCAGGGTGACCCTGCAAATTCTACAAATCAAAGCATCGAAGAGCAGATTGTATCTGTTGCGTTGATCACGAATGAATTTGCCAATGTAAGATCGGAACCGTCAATGAATTCCGAAATGCTTTCGCAGGTATTTCAGGGCGAAGAATATGTGCTCACCGGTAATGAGGATCCCGGGTCGGGCTATACGGAAATATATCTGGATGATGAACGTACAAAGACGGGGTGGGTGAACAGTCAGTGGTTTGAGAGAAAAGAAGTTGTAGAATCAGTTGCTGTTGAAACACCTGTTGAAGACGAACCGGCTGAAGAGGAAGAAATAATCTCGATTCATTCATCAAATGCAGTTAAAGATCCCGAAATTCGCGGAATGAACCGAAATGAGTTATCAAATTACGTTTCGAATTGCTATTTTTCATATGACAGAAAAGATTACAAAAATGGTTTTGACATAGGGTGGGTTACACGTTTGCTTTTTGTACTGTTGATAGTTTTTGTACTTTGGGTGAGGAAAGTCGAGACATTCAGCCGTCCTATTATATTTTTGATCGTTTATTTGGTTTTGATTTTTGCGGTTGGCCCGAACAAAACAAAAGGGGAATATATTTATAAGAATTATGTTACCGTAACAAATATTGAATATGATTCCAGAAATGAGGAATACACGATTACCTGCGTAAATGATAAAGGTAAGGAGAAAGAATTAACTGTTGATATAAATAAAACGGAAATTTTGGAGTTTTATTCCGAAGGCGAGACTGTGTACCTGTATGTATATCAGTATAAGTATACCGGATTCAGAAACTGGTTTTTGAAGCGAGGTCCTGTCAGCCGACTGGCATATGTTTTGTATTAAAATGCATCATACGAGATGAGCGTCCCGGAGCCTTTTAGGGCTTCGGGATTTTTTTGTTTTGTTTTTTTATAGCGTGTTGTATAATTCAGAGTGAAAACATGTCTGTTGATACAGGTTACGAACGAAATCATATGACCGATCTCGTTATAACCATAAATACAAGGATGTATGGATTATAGTAAAGGAGGTACGTATGAGCCCTATCGGTGGAATTAATCAGGGCGGCTATCAGCCGCTGTACGGAAAAGTTTCAAGCGGAAAAGCACTTCAGAATGCTGCGGACGGTGCTGCGGAACTTGCGATATCCGAGAAGATGAAATCTCAGACCGGCGGTCTGGAGCAGGGAAGCAGAAATGTTTCTTCCGGAATTGATGCGATCAAGATTCAGGACAGTGCTCTCGGCGAAGTGACGGATTATCTTCAGAGAATAAAAGAACTGGCACTTGCAGCTTCGAATTCCTTTACGGTAACCGATTCCGACAAAGCAATCTATCAGAAAGAAATAGATCAGCTTAAAGAGGGAATCGCAGGGGTTGCGAATATTACCACCTATAACGAGAAGAATCTCCTTGACGGAAGCACGGGTGATCTGAATATCACTACCGACGGAAACGGCGGAGCTGCCAAGATTGCAGGAGCAAATTCTACTCTTGAAGCACTGGGACTTAAAGATTTCGATGTCACGAAAGATTTCGATCTTAAGGATATCGACAAAGCGCTTGAGAAAGTATCTTCCATGAGAAGCGATTCCGGTGCAACACAGAATTCTCTGGAGCATCTTTACAATATTAATCAGACAAGCGCGTACAACGTAACCGCATCCGAATCGAGACTTGAAGATCTTGATATCGAAAAAGCGGTAGGCAATCTTGATAAACAGAGACTCCTCGATACAATTTCCGTGATGATGCAGAAGAAACGTGAAGAGGACGAGGAAGATAAAGCAACCAGACTTTTTAATTAATCTCAGAAAGGAGGACCGGATATGTCAGATATCAATATAACCAAAACAATTTTTGTTGATGCCCAGCCTGTTACTCCGGTTAATAAACCGTCCTCCGATTTTGATAATGCGAGCACTGCGGTAAACATCCCGGAACAAAAACCCGACGCCGCACCCGCATATGATAATATCGTATCTGTCTCGGACGACGGAGACACGGTTCAGGCAAGACCCGAGAGCTATGACAGACTTTCCGACGGTTTTGTTTTCAACAAGACCAAAGAGGTTACCGCAGATAATAAGCAGGAAGACAATAAGTCAAAAGGACCTCTTAACGAGGAGAGGGACATAGCCGCACAGGAAGCTGAAAAGAATGCTTCCGCTCAGGAAGAAGAAAAGGAAGCAAGGATCAAGGAAGCAATTAAGGACGCACAGGACAAGGCGTCCGAAGCAAAGGATATCCTTCAGGATCAGATCAAGGAGAAGGAATCGGATGACAAAGCTGCCGAACGCAAGGCTGCGACAGAGATCAATTACTCATCCATGTCGGATTCCGAACTTGAGCGAATGTATCTTACCGGACAGATTTCCAGTTATGCATATAACCAGGAGATAGAATCCCGCAAAGACCGGGAAGATAATGCGAAGGATGAAAATGAGGATCTTTCCCGCGAGGGAGTGGCTGCTCAGGCCGGACTCGAAGCTAACGAAAATCTTACCAGGAACGTAACCGGGGAGAATTTCGGAGCGGGTTATGAGACCAGAGAAGAGCAGGATCTCGTTAAAGAGGCTCTTTACGGTAAAGAGATGGAAGACAAGAACAATTCAAATGCCACATTTGAGATCAACCTCACCAAATAAAATAAGCCCCTGCCGAAAGGCAGGGGTTTTATTATTTCCATTTCCGGAAATATTTGATCATGGAACTTACATGCATCCTGAACAGCTTAAGGCTTTTGTGTGATCCCTGTCCCCATTTATGTATTACCGATGCATCGGGACAATACATGAGGGTTGATACGGAGTTCACTCGTCTGCAAAGATCGGCATCTTCCATGTACAGGAAAAATCTCTCATCGAAGCCGTGCAGTTGCTTGAACAGATCTGTTCTGATCAATAGAAAACTTCCCTGGACAAAAGGAACTTTAAAAGGCTTGGAGTAATCCATATCCTGCATGGTGTGGCGGGCTTTGCGCTTCTTAAACATTCCCTTCAGAAACATTCTGATAAACATATCAAAGGGAGTGGGATCGAGCCTGTATGCTTTTATCATTTCTCCCTTTTCATCAAGAATCTTCGGAGCGGCCATTCCCGCTTCACTATTTTCCATGTAATTGAGGAGAGGAGTAAAAGCATCCTCCTTCAGGATGATATCCGGATTGACTATTGCGTGGTATTTCGAATCGATGATATCAAGGACTTTATTATGACCTGCCCCGAATCCTGTATTCTCGGCCTGCTTGATGTATACGACATCATCGAATTTTTTAAGTGATGAATCCAGAGTGTTCGTCCGGTCACTGTTGTCGACGATATAAATCGTCTTTGCAATTAAAGAAGGGGTGTGCTCTTCGATCGATGAGACCGCATTAAGCACATCCTCTTCATCATTAAATGCTACGATTGAGACGGTTAAATCCTTCATGCTTATGAAGCACCCTCGCCCTTGATGACTACCATGATGGTTTTGATCAGGATTCTCAGATCCATGCTGAGATTCCAGTTTGATATATACTGTGTATCCAGTGCGACAACATCCTCAAAATTGGTAATATCACTTCGCCCGCTAACCTGCCACATGCCGGTAATTCCGGGTTTTATGCCGAGTCTTGCCCGGTGGTGCGCCTGGTAGAGTTCGAATTCGTCTTCCGTGGGAGGTCTGGTTCCCACAAGGCTCATTTCACCTTTTAAAACATTCCAAAACTGAGGAAGCTCGTCTATCGAATATTTTCTCATAAAACGTCCGATGGGAGTGACTCTGGGATCGTTGTCGAGCTTGAACATATTTCCGTCGATCTTATTCTGTTCCATAAGCTCTTTCTTGCGTTCCTCGGCATCTTTATACATGGAACGGAATTTGTAGAGATTAAAGCGCCTTCCGTTTCTTCCGACTCTGAGCTGTTTGAAGAATATAGGGCCGGGAGACTGTATTTTGATGATGGGCGCGAAGATGACGAATGCAATCAGCATAAAAACAAGACCCACAAGCGATCCCACAATATCCATAACTCTTTTGATAAAGAGCTGTCTCGGTGTTGCCATATTGATGCTGGTTGTCAGAACAGTATATCCGGCATAGGTTTCGATAACCTTGTTTTCCGAGATACCGGAACTTCTCATAAGCTTGAAATGAACGGTAACACCCATCTCGAGAAGCTCTCTTGCGAGCTGCTCGTTATCGGTCAGATTGTTTCCGTTAATGAAGACCTCATCGACAACGTTTGTCCTTATATAATCCAGGAAGTCATCAGCGTTGGCGACAACCGGAACTTCTCTTATGATATCGCCTTTACGGTTTTTATCCATTATTACGATGCCCTTTATTACATAAGTTCTGTAAGGATCGTGCTCGAAATTGATGATGCAGCGTTCTACTGCTTCATCATTGGTGAGCAGGATCATGATAGTATTCTTTTTCTGACCCTGTATAGCTTTTCTTACTGTGGATTTCCAAATGATCCTGGCGGCATAACAGATGGGGATGGAGAGGATCCAGAGAAGACCGATAACGGTACGGGAATAATTCTCCCATAATTTATTGGCCGATATATATACGACTACGGAAAGTGCAACAAGCGAACAGCTGCTGAGTGATTTTTTGAATTCCTCAACCCTGTCTCTTCTCAATATATTCTTGTAAGGCTCGGAAAAAAAGATAACACAAATCTGCAGAAGTATCATTATGATAGCAAGACCCTTGTAACTGCCGATGGCATAGGGGAGCTCCATACTTCTGAATTTGATTATGTATGCAAGGCAGTATGCAATCTGGATACAGAGGATATCCAGGATCGTGAAATCCAGATGCTTAAGCCAACTTCTTTTTTGCTTCTTGTACATAAACAAAACTCCAAATTATGTACTGTATTCCCTCTGATTATACTATTTTTATCAGACAATTCCTATTTAAATGTTTATTAAAAATGCCTCAGATTTTGCCCGGATACCGAAAATCTGCTAATATATAGCCGTTATTATAAAGCGGAAATGTGAAAATGTAACTGTTTTCATAAAAACAAAAAATAAGGAGGATAATAGCATATCAAATATTGCCGTAATCTTGGTAAATATTGCCAAAATTAATAGAATACGGAGCGTTTCTTGTAACAGATATACTAGTATGCTAAAATAAAAACCATGAATGATACCATCAAAGTAGTAATAATTGTTGTGGTAGGGCTTACATTGTGGCTTGTTCTCCGGCTCATATCCGGAAAACAGAAAAAGGTGCATGTACGCTTTATTTGTGCGCTTCTCAAGGCACTCAACATAGTCGGATGTCTGATTGCCATTCTTAATATATATTACGATATCAACAAGGCTATTACCGCCGTGCTGACAGGAGGAGGACTTATCCTTGCCATCCTTTCTTTTGCGGCACAGAAAGCCCTGAATAATATTATATCCGGAATATCCATTTCGTTTTCACGCCCCTTTAACCTCGGGGATAAGATAAAGGTGCTCAGCGGAAGTACCATAATCGCAGAGGGAACCGTAAGCGATATTACGCTTCGTCATACCGTTATCATGACTTACGACGGACAGGAGTGCATCATCCCCAACGGCACCATGAACGAGAGCATGCTTATTAATGTAAGCTCAAGAGATAAAGTCGGAAACTTCCTGGAGATCACTGTAGGATATGATGACGATCTTGATCTTGCCATCGATATAGTTGAGAAGACCGTAAGATCGACTCCCAAAGTACTTGATTGCACAAAGCCTCTGGTATGCAGGTTTGATGCGGACGGTCCTGTTATCAAGACCACCGTTTGGACCGCTAACGTTGCAGAGAATTTTGTAGCGTGCGGACATATCAGAAAGCAGCTTGTTGCGGAGTTTAAGGCAAACGGAATAACCATTCCTTATCAGACGGTGACCATCAGCAAAGACTGATGTTTACAGGATTTGCCGTATGCGTTGACAGTGAGTCAACAATCCTTTTTCAGGATTCGGGATCCGAAGTGCAGTTGAATACTGTACTTCCGGGTATGAACATAAAAGACTGTTTTAATGAAATGACTATAGGTCAATTTAAGGAGACATAATATCATGGAAATGACCCTCAGATGGTACGGTAAAGCATACGATACCGTAAAATTATGGCAGATCAGACAGATTCCCGGAGTAAAGGGAGTAATAACCACTTTATATAACAAACAGGCCGGCGAGCTCTGGACCGAAGATGAGATCATTTCTTTAAAAAATGATGTCGCTGAGGAGAACATGCATATTGCAGGTATCGAATCGGTGAATATTTCCGATGATATTAAGACGGCAGGTCCGTTAAGAGACGAGCATATCGATAATTACATCAAGACTCTTGAGAATCTCGGAAAACAGGATGTTCACATGGTTTGCTATAACTTCATGCCTGTTTTCGACTGGACCAGATCCGAACTTGCAAGGTCCAGACATGATAAGTCCACCGTTCTTGCATATTCCCAGGCTGCGATCGATGCCATCGATCCCGCCAACATGTTTGATTCCATCAAGGATCAGATGAACGGAACCGTAATGCCCGGATGGGAGCCCGAGAGACTTGTTAAGATCAAGGAACTTTTCGAGATGTATAAGGACATCGATGAGCAGAAGCTTTTCGATAATCTCGTATATTTCCTCAAAGCAGTAATGCCCGTATGTGATAAGTACGATATCAATATGGCGATTCATCCCGATGATCCCGCATGGAGCGTTTTCGGTCTTCCCAGGATCATCAACAACAAAGCTAACATCGAAAAGATGCTTAAGTCGGTTGATAACGTACATAACGGACTTACTTTCTGTTCAGGATCTTTCGGAACCAATCCCGAAAACGATCTTCCCGATATGATCAGATCTTTTGCGGGAAGAGTACATTTTGCTCATGTAAGAAATCTTCAGTTTAATTCCTTCTGCAGAGAGGACGGAAGCGCGGTAAAAGCCTGGACGGGTAATGACATTCCTGTCGGCGCTCCCGATTTTGAAGAGGCAGCACATCTTTCATCCGACGGAAGCTTTGATATGTATGAGATCGTCAAAGCGCTTTATGAGTCAGGATTTAACGGCCCCATCCGCCCCGACCACGGAAGAATGATCTGGGGAGAAGAGGCTATGCCGGGTTACGGTCTTTATGACAGAGCACTCGGTGCGGCTTATATCAACGGGCTTTGGGAAGCAATCGATAAAAATCACGGAGGCGTAAGATGAAGCTTTCAATAAACGGTATTGCAAATTCCGCAGAGTGGGAGAAGGCAGGATATCATCTGCCTGCATATGATATTGCCAAAGTTACCGAAAACACCGATGCATCACCTGCGTGGGTTCATTTCGGTGCAGGTAATATTTTCAGGGCATATCATGCGAGACTTGCACAGGAACTGATCGAAAAAGGACTTATGAATACCGGTATCGTCGTTGCCGAAGGCTTCGATTATGAGATCATCGACAAGGCGTACAAGCCTTACGATAACCTTTCCATCCTTGCAATCCTTAAAGCTGACGGCAAGGTTGATAAGAATGTCATCGCATCAGTAACCGCTTCGGTCAAGCTTGATACCGAAGTTGAAGATGATTTTGCTTATCTCAAAAAAGCATTTGAAAATAAATCACTTCAGCTTGCAACTTTCACCATTACCGAAAAGGGCTATTCTCTTAAGGGAAATGACGGAGAGTATACCAAGGCAGTATCTGCGGATATGGAGAACGGCCCCGAAAAGCCCGTAAGCTATATCGGAAAAGTAGTATCACTTCTCTATGCCAGATATCAGGCGGGAAGATTCCCCATTGCAATGGTAAGTACCGATAACTGTTCTCACAACGGACAGAAGCTTTTTGATGCGATTCACGAATTCGCAGCAAAATGGGCTGAGAACGGAAAGGCTGACAAGGGATTTCTTGATTATGTTGAGGACAAGAAGAGCGTATCATTCCCCTGGTCAATGATCGATAAGATCACTCCCAGACCCGATGATTCCGTTAAAGATATGATTGCAGCAGACGGTGTTGAAAATCCCGAGCCTGTCATCACCGGATTCCATACATATGTTGCTCCCTTTGTAAATGCTGAGGAGAGTGAATATCTTGTAATTGAAGATGATTTCCCTAACGGAAGACCCGAACTTGAAAAGGCAGGAGTTATCTTCACCGATCGCGATACCGTTAATAATGTGGAGAGAATGAAGGTTACCACATGCCTTAATCCTCTTCATACTTCACTTGCGGTTTACGGATGTCTTCTCGGATATACCAGAATCTCCGAAGAGATGAAGGACGAAGATCTCCTTAAACTCATTGATACCGTCGGTTACAAGGAGGGTCTTCCCGTTGTTACCGATCCCGGAGTTATCAATCCCAAGGATTTCATCGACACTGTAGTAGGTAAGAGACTTCCCAATCCTTTTATGCCGGATACTCCTCAGAGAATCGCATGTGATACTTCTCAGAAGCTTCCCATCAGATTCGGTGAGACCATTAAATCTTATATTGCGGATCCTGACCGCAATGCATCCGATCTTAATGCAATCCCTCTTGTTCTTGCAGGATGGCTAAGATATGCAAAGGGAATCGATGATAAGGGAGAGAAGTTTGAATGCAGTCCCGATCCCATGCTTTCCAAGGTTCAGGAGATGATCGCTTCTCTTGAATTCGGAACCGAACTTGACCCCGTTAAGACTGCAGAAGTACTTCATCCCATCCTTACCGATGAAGTGATATTTGCGACAGATCTTGAAAAAGCAGGACTGTCGGAAAAGATAGTAAAGTATTTTGTAAAAGAGATGTCTGCTCCCGGAGCTGTCAGAAAGACTCTCCACGAAGCTTTATAAGAGGTGTATATATGAGCAATTTGGTGCTCCCCAGGTTATTATCCGACGGCGCAGTATTCCAGAAGGATAAGCCCATTAATATATGGGGATTTGACGATGCGGGTCTTAAAGTAGAATGCAAGCTCTACAATGCAGATGATTCTTTGGCTGCATCGGCTGAATGCATCACAGACGATAACGGACGTTTTAACGTGACTCTTCCTGCTTTTGAAGCAGGAAGAGTTTTTGCCTTGAAAATCACTGATGAAACCGGAAACGAAGCGGCTGTCAATGACATAATCACCGGTGCTGTCTGGTTCGCTTCCGGTCAGTCAAACATGGATCTTACTTTTGACAGATTAAGAGACAATTATCCGGAAGTGATCGCATCTTCGGAAAACAGTAATATCAGATGCTTTGACATCGTATCGGAGACCGAATATTCGGGCCCTCAGGAAGATACCAGAACCGGTTCGTGGAAGAAAGCATGCCCCGAGAATATGTACGGATTTTCCGGGACGGCGTACTTTTTTGCGAAGCGTCTCCATGAGATGACGGGACTTCCCGTGGGCATGGTTCACGCAAGTCTCGGGGGATCCCATATTTATTCATGGATGAGTAAGGAGATGCTTAAAGATTATCCGGAGCTTTTGGAAGAGGCTTCCCGGTACGCAGATCCCGAATACCGTGCCATGCGTATTAAGCGTAACGAAGAACTTTCCGCGGAATGGTTTTCCGTTTGCGATGATGGCGACAAAGGCAGAATAGATGGCTGGCAGAACGGACTTCCCGAAGATGTAAAAGACACACTTGAAATGCCTGGATTTTTCGAAGGCACCGCTCTTGACGGTTTTTCCGGTGTGGTCTGGTTTGCGAAAAAGTTCAACGCTTCCAAAGAATTTGCCGGAAAAGAAGCGAAGATATGGCTCGGAACCATTACCGATTCCGATGAAGTATATGTTAACGGAACTCTTGTCGGTTCCATCGGGTATCTGTATCCTCCCAGAAAATATACCATTCCCGAAGGCGTTATAGTCGAAGGAAAAAATACCGTGGTCATCAGGATCACTGTAAATCACGGAACCGGAAGGATCACTCCCGGTAAGCGCATGATGATCTTTAACGATTCGTGCAAGCCCGATGCCTGGAGCAATGTTCTTCCCGAAGGTGCCATTGATCTTAGCGGAGAGTGGAAGTACAGTATCGGTGCTAAAAACGATCTCCCTTATCCCGATATAGATTTTATCGACTGGAAAGCAACCGGATTATATAATTGCATGACAGCACCCTGTACCAAATATCCCATCGAAGGAATCATCTGGTATCAGGGGGAATCCGATTCTCATTTTGACGATTATCTTAAAATGAGTAAGATTCAGATCGAAGGATACAGAAAACTTTGGGGCGATGATGACATTCCTTTTATATTTGCACAGCTTCCGAACTTTACGATAGACTGCGGAGATCCCGACTGCGAATCCTACGATTCCTGGTGGGAGTTCAGAGAAGTGCAGAGGTGCATTACCGAGGAAGTCCCCAATTCCCATATGGCGGTTCTTATCGATGCGGGTGAGGACAATGATCTTCATCCCATGAATAAAGAGCTGGTAGGAAGAAGGCTTGCGGATATCGCACTTGATGTTAAATATCCCGGAAAGCTTTTCATTCCTTCTACGGGTCCGGAAGTCAAAGAAACCATAGTCAACAAAACGTTTGTGGGCTATGAGGTAATACTTAAATTCAAAGGCATAGGAAACGGGCTGATCGCTTATTCTCCCGATAAAGCAAAATCAGGCAGGATAAAAGATTTCACGGCTCAGGCGGGCGGAAAGATCTATCCCGCTATTGCGGAGCTTATCGATAACAATACAATCCTTCTTAGAATTGCAACACCGGAATTTCCCGAGAAGATAATGTATCTCCAAAGCAATACATATACCGGAGACATTATCTACAACAGCTTTATTGAAAATAAGAAAAAGGTTCCCTGCAAATTGCTCGGACCCTTTGTGATGGAGGTGTAAATGTTTGGGCGGCAGATGTATCGCATTTAGTTGCGGTATATCTGCCGATTTTTTAACTATATTTAATCGGCATGTTGTGATTATATATAGATAAGCGAATTCACACTGTATTTTTCAAAACAAAAGTTAGAGGGAAAATTATGAGATATCTGTTTAATAATGGATGGAAGTTTCTTGAAACAAAAGTCGGTACTTCACTTGATGAAGCCATGAACAGAGACACTGAATTTAATCCTGTTCAGCTTCCCCATGACTGGCTTATATATGATTCCACGGATCTGTACCGTGACGGAACCGGCTGGTATATAAGAGATCTTGTTCTTGATGAAGTAAAAGGCAGATATTTCCTGGAGTTTGATGCCGTCTATATGGACAGCACTGTATATGTAAACGGTGTAAAAGCTTGCGAATGGAAATATGGATATTCCGCATTCGGATGCGAGATAACACAGTACATTCATGAAGGTGTAAACCGGATCGCGGTAAGTGCTACCTATCAGTCTCCCAACACCAGATGGTATTCGGGCGCAGGTATTTACAGAAATGTATATATCAGACAGACGGGCGATACATATATAGCAAGGGACGGAGTATATGTATCAACACGTAACGAAAATGGTAAAAGAATACTTCACATAGAGACAGAAGTTCTTGGGGATAAAGCGGCAAGCGCCCGGGTTGATTATGAAATATACGATCTCAAGGGTAATGTCGTAAATACAGAAAGAATCTCCGGCAATGATTTTATTATATCGGAGCCTCATATCTGGGACATATGCGATCCGTATCTGTATACTCTTAAGGCTGTAATGACGGCACCGGGAGATAACGGCGAAGATACGGATGAAACAAAGGTCCGTTTCGGAATCCGTGATATTGCTTTTGATCCCGATAAAGGATTTTTGCTGAACGGAAGAGTGGTGAAATTAAACGGAGTATGTGAACACCACGACCTCGGTTCCCTCGGTGCGGCGTTCAATACTTCCGCCATGAGAAGGAAGTTCGTACTTCTAAGGAAGATGGGAGTTAATGCTCTCAGGACATCTCATAATATGCCTGCACCTGAAGTGCTGGACCTTTGCGATGAGATGGGAATTCTTGTAATGACAGAGAATTTCGATATGTGGTACAGACCCAAGACCGAATATGATTATGCCCGTTTCTTTGCGGATTGGCATGAGAGGGATATGGAAAGCTGGGTTAAGCAAAACAGAGATCACCCTTCGGTCATAATGTGGAGCATAGGTAATGAGATCTATGATGCACATGCCGACGAATCTGCTCCGGACACAGTCAGGCATCTGATGGATGTGGTATACAGATTCGATCCTTATAAAAATGCGGTATGCACTTTTGCATCCAATTATCTGCCCTGGGAAGGTGCCCAAAGGTGTGCGGATGTACTGAAGCTTGTTGGATACAATTATTCCGAGAGAATCTATAAAAAACATCATGAGAAATATCCGGACTGGACAATATACGGAAGCGAAACCGCATCACTTGTACAGAGCAGGGGCGTATACAAATTCCCTCTTGATGTTACCAAACTTACCGATGTTGATGAGCAATGTTCCTCACTTGGAAATTGTAATACGAGCTGGGGTGCAAACAGTGTAGAAAGCTGTATCTGTGATGACAGGGACATGGAGTTTTCAGCGGGACAGTTTCTCTGGACGGGCTTTGACTATATAGGAGAACCCACTCCTTATCATACGAAGAATTCGTACTTTGGAATGCTGGATACCGCAGGTTTTGCCAAGGATTATTATCATGTTTTTAAGTCTGCGTGGACAGGTCTTAAAGATGATCCTTTTGTATATATATTCCCCTATTGGGATTTTAATCCCGGACAGATCATAGATATCAGGGTCTGCTCAAATGCCGATGAAGTTGAGCTCTTTTTAAACGGTAAAAGCCTCGGAAAACAAAACCTTACTCATAAACCCGGAAGCGGAGATCATATAATCGCTAATTACAGAGCGCCTTATGAAAAGGGTGTTCTCAGGGCTGTTGCTTATGATAACGGTAAGGCAGTTGCGGAATGTGAGGAAAGGTCCTTCGGAGATTCCGTATCCCTTAAGATCGATATCACATACGGAGCTCTTACTTCGGGAAGCGAGGATCTTGTTTTTGCGGAGATAACGGCTCTTGATAAAGACGGTAATCCGGTAAAAAATGCAAGTGACAGAGTCTGTGTGGAGGTAACCGGTGCAGGAAGGCTTGTCGGCCTTGATAACGGTGACAGCACCGATACCGATTCCTACAAAGCTGTGAGCAGAAGACTATTTAACGGAAAACTGCTTGCTGTTATCGCAGCGGGTGAAAAAGCGGGTAAAGTCCATATAGGTGTAAGTGCCAAAGGCCTTAAATCATGTGAAACGGAGATTGATTGTCTGCAAGGCGAAAAGTCACAGGATTCTCCCTTTGATAAGGGCACAGAGTATGTTTATGAATCCTGTTGTGAGAGGAAAATAAATCTTGGAAAGGACAGTGACATTCCTGTCAGAAAGCTCGAGATTGTATGTGGTGAAAGAAAACTTACGCCCGAAAACACTGAAGTAAAGGCTACTGTAAAAATATATCCGGAAAACGCAACTGATAAGGATATCGAATATGCAATAGTCTCGGATAAGGGAGTTCCTCTTAATATAGCGGAAGTAAACGGAACGGGAAACGAAGTTCTTGTCAGAGCTCTCGGCGATGGCCCGTTCAGATTAAGAGCAATGTCTAAATCAGGCTCCTCATCCGTCAGGGTTATATCCGAACTGGAATTTACCGTTCAAGGGCTCGGAACAAAATTTGCAGATCCCTATGATTTTATCTATGGAAGCTCATATTCGTATTTTGAGGGCGGAGTAGGAACGGGAAATGAGATGGGATTCTCATCATCAAAGGGCGAGAGGTCTCTAATTGCATTCGAAAATATAGATTTCGGACAGGCCGGAAGTGATGAGATAACTATATCTGTATTTGCACTTGATTCGGATGAACATCCTTTTAAGATCTACGACGGTATTCCTTCAAAGGGTGGAAAACTTATTGCCGAACTGCTGTATCAAAAACCCGTGATCTGGAATGTATATCAGGAAGATACCTGGAAGATTCCTGCAGTACTCAGGGGCGTGCATACTATCGCATTTGAATTCTATGACAAGGTTCATGTCAAAGGTTTTTCTTTTACGAAGTATGAGAGAGCGTTCATGAATCTTAATGCCTCGGATGCGGATGAGATATACGGTGATGATTATAAGATAAATGCCCCCTGCGTCGAAGGCATCGGTAACAACGTGACCATTAACTTTTCCGGAATGGATTTCGGAGAAAAGGGAACATCCAAAGTTACCATATGCGGGAGGGCGCCCAAAGGAACCAATACCATTCATGTACGATTCTTTGATGAAAACGGTTATGAGGCAAGGAATGTTATCGAGTTTTCTCAGAGTGATGAGTATGCGGAGAGAGCATTTGAGATAGATAAAGAAACAGGCATGAAGAACGTTTCTTTCGTCTTCATGCCCGGAAGCTGTTTTGATATGAGATCATTCAGATTCGAATGATCCTATTTATCCCCTGTGTCTTCGGATGCGGGGGATTCTTTTTCTTCAAAGATGGGTGCCGGAGTGTAGCGGCGGTTCATCTTTCTGTACTCCGAAGGGGTACAGTTCTTGTAAGACTTAAATACTCTGTTGAAAGTAGAAAGAGATTTAAATCCGGACTGGAGTGCAACATCCAGGATTGAAAGATCCGGCTGGTTTAAGTACATCTCCGCAAGAAGGATTCTCTTCTGAGTCAGATACTCATAGCATGATACATGAGCAAACTCCTTGAAGAGTCTTGCGAAATGGAATCTTGAAAATCCTGCCATTTCGGCCAGGGCATCCATATCGATATCTTCGGTACAGTGTTCGGATATATAGTTACATACATCCATGAACCTGCCGATGTATTCTTTGTTTTTCGCGGAAGATTTGCCGAGCTGGGGAACTCTTTCTTCCATGCAGCTTCTTCCCACGTCCACCATGAATCTGATGAGGAGAGAGTAGATTGCAGCACCCGCATAGGGTTTCTGTGCCTCGTACTCATTGCTGGTCTGATTGATGTAGTACATGAGTCTTTCGGAAAGCTCTTCGTTTTCTTTTTTACGGATAATAACGCACTCACCAAGGGAATGGAGGAGTGAGTTAAGGGAGGTGACATTTCCGATAAGGCTGTAGTCAAACAGGATTATGATCCTTTTTCCGTTTTTGGGAGCATAGAGTCTGTGGAGAGTACCACTCATGATGACTGCAATGTCACCGGGGCTGATGGTGTACTTGTCCGTACCGATCTCTATGGTGTAATCATTTTCCGTGGGTGCGATTATCTCGGTTGCGGTATGCCAATGAAGAGGGTAATCCTCCGCAATGTCATTGTGGTATAGTCTTACGCCCTGGATTTCGGCATATTTAACTGTCTCTCGTCCGTGTTCAAGTACGGGTAACATATTATTTCCTCATATTTGGTGAACAGTGCTTATGTACCTATGATTTTATTGCTTTTTGCGGAAAATTAAAAGCAAAATGTGAATGGATATGAGCAAAATATCATAGGAAGGCCAAAAAGAGGAAAAGATACAATAAAATCAAGCTTTTGGGGGGATTTTTCCGATCAAAAAAAATACAGGGAGAAATGTATGGAGCTTGTAAAAAATGAGGCAAAAATAAGCGAATTTCGCAAAAGAGCCGAGGAACTTGTTTCCAAGATGACACTTGAAGAGAAGGTTTCTCAGACCTTGAATCATGCACCTGCCATCGAGCATCTGGGAATCAAGGCATATGACTGGTGGAATGAGGCACTTCACGGTGTCGCAAGAGCCGGCACGGCTACCGTATTTCCTCAGGCTATCGGACTTGCCGCTACCTTTGACGAAGACCTCATGGAAGAGCTTGGAGATGTCGTTTCCACCGAGGGGCGTGCCAAGTTCAACATGCAGCAGCGTTATTCGGATACAGATATCTATAAGGGACTCACTTTCTGGGCTCCCAATGTAAATATATTCCGTGATCCCAGATGGGGAAGAGGACAGGAGACCTACGGAGAGGATCCTTACCTCACCTCCAGACTCGGAGTCAGATACATAGAAGGTCTTCAGGGGCATGACGAGGACCATTTGAAGGCGGCTGCCTGTGCAAAACACTTTGCGGTTCATTCAGGTCCCGAGCCCGAAAGACACAGATTCAATGCAGTAGCTTCAATTCAGGATATGCGTGAGACTTATCTCCCCGCATTCAAGGCTTGCGTGCAGGAAGCCAATGTAGAGACCGTAATGGGTGCTTATAACCGTACAAACGGTGAGCCTTGCTGCGGTTCCAAGACTCTTCTTAAGGATATCCTGAGAGATGAGTACGGATTCAAGGGACATGTAGTATCCGACTGCTGGGCTATCAAAGATTTCCATACCGGACACATGGTTACTTCCGACGAAGTAGAGTCCGTAAGCCTTGCAATGAACAACGGATGCGACCTTAACTGCGGTGACCTCTTTGTATATCTCAAGGATGCGGTAGAGCAGGGCAAGGTTAAGGAGGAGAGACTGGACGAAGCTCTTGTTAACCTCTTCACTACAAGAATGAAGCTCGGTATGTTCGACGGCGAAAAGACCGCCTTCGACAATATCGGAATGGATCAGGTTGATACCAAGGCAAGCAAGAAACTCAATCTTGAGACTTCCGCAAGAAGCCTTGTACTTCTTAAAAATGACGGCATTCTTCCTCTTGATAAGAATAAGATAAGGACCGTCGGCGTTATCGGACCCAATGCAGATAACAGGCGTGCACTTGTAGGTAATTATGAGGGTACCGCATCCAGATACGTAACCGTTCTCGAAGGACTTGAGGATTATCTCGGAGATGATGTGGATTTCAGATACTCCGAAGCGTGCCACCTTGTCAAAGACAGGATAAGCGGACTCTCCACCGGTGATGACAGAATCTCCGAGGTTAAGAGTGTTTGTGCTGACAGCGACATCATTTTCGTGGCACTCGGACTTGATGCGGGAATCGAAGGAGAAGAGGGAGACGCAGGTAACGAGTTTGCCAGCGGAGATAAAGTGGATCTCAGTCTTCCCGGACTTCAGCAGGAAGTTCTCGATGTTGCAATAGCAAGCGGCAAACCCGTAGTACTTCTCCAGCTTGTGGGTTCTGCAATCACCGTTAAGAATGCCGATAAGATAAATGCGATCATCCAGTGCTGGTATCCCGGTGCAATGGGCGGAAGAGCCATTGCGGAGACTGTATTCGGCGACAGAAACTTCGAAGGAAAGCTCCCTGTTACTTTCTATGAGAGCGTCGAAGAGCTTCCCGATTTCACCGATTACTCCATGAAGGGCAGAACATACAGATATATGACGAAGGATGCCCTTTATCCCTTCGGATACGGACTTTCATATACCACATATGAGTATTCTGATGTAAAAGCCGACAAGACCGTTCTTGGCGATGACGGAATCACTCTGGATTTCGATGTTGCAAATACCGGTAAGGCAGACGGAAGAGAAACCGTTCAGGTCTATGTAAAGATCTGTGATTTCGAAAATGCCCCCAACTACCAGCTGAAGGCATTTAAGAAGGTTGAACTTAAGGCCGGTGAGAAGAAGAGCGTATCCGTAAATCTTCCTAAGGAGGCTTTCGGACTTTTCGATAAAGACGGTAAATTTGTTGTTTCAAAGGGCAAAGCTGTCGTATATGTAGGAGGCCAGCAGCCCGATGCAAGAAGTGAAAAGCTTCTCGGAAGAAAGGTTTCAGCCATAGAGATCGAGCTTCCCTGAGTTTTTAATATGTTTATCACATACTAATCCTTAGAAAACAGGTTGTTCCCGAAAGGGGCAGCCTGTTTTCAATTGTTAACCAATTTGTACAAATTTTTTTGAATATTCTAACAAAAAATGTTAAAATCTCATAAAGTATGTAAAAAAATATCAGGAAAGCCGGATCACAATGGATATTGATAAGATTAAAGTTAAATTACATGATCTTTTCTGTGAAGAAGCGGCCATCGTTCTGTATGAATCAGACAGGGATAATGCTGCTTCGGCCGAAATAATCGGTGAGCTTAAGATCGGCAGGATAGTTTTTTTCGAATACAAGGATATGTCTGCCGAACTTCGTGACGAACCGGCCATTGTTAACGTCAGATATGAGGGCGACAGTTTTAACGAAGACGATTATGTAATGAACCGCTCTGTCGTACCCAGCGGAAATGTCGTCAGAGTATGCATATTCCCTGTTGCGGGTTATACATGGAATGAGGAGGAAAGAAAGCTTGTAGGAGAATTCCTTCTCATCATCTCAATCTTAAAAAGCCGTATCAGGATGAAAGAGTTCACCGAATACGCCACATTCCATGAACGTGAACTTGGATTTTTTAACAGCTTTTATCTCGGAAAAACACTATCGATGATCCAAAAACTCGAAAGGCTTTCCGAATATTCCATAATTTTTTTCAACCTGGTCAACGTATCCGGCATCAACTCAATGATCGGAAGATCAGAAGCTGATGAAATGATCAAAAAATTCGGAAATATGCTTTCCGAAATTCTCGAACAGCCCGAGTGTCTTTGCAGAATGGGCGGTGATAACTTTGTAATGGTCGCAAGACATGAACACACCGATCATCTGCTTAAGATACTGAAGGGAACCGATATGACCGGTGACTCCGCATTCTGGGAAACCATCAGAATGAGTGCTTACTGCGGAGTATATCATTGCACCGGAAAGGAAAAGAGTTTTTCCGAATGTATCGATTATGCACAGGCATCGATGCTGATTGCCAAGAATACAAATCACGCAAACGTTCAGCTTTACGATGAGAAGATGGTACGCATCGTCAATAATACCAGGAAGATCGAATCAAGGTTTAAAGATGCGATCGTAAAGGGCGAGTTCATAGCATATTATCAGCCTAAAGTTAATCTTGAGAATAATATGCTTATCGGTGCGGAGGCTCTCTGCAGATGGAACAGGGGCAAGAAGATACTGACTCCCGATGCTTTTATACAGATTCTCGAAAAGAGTAACAGAATCTGTTCCCTTGACTACTACATGCTTGAGACCGTTTGCAAAGATATTGCAAGCTGGATGGACAAAGGAATCACACCTGTCAGGGTTTCGACCAACTTCTCCAGAAAACATTTGGGAAATCCGAACTTCGTACATGAAGTTATCAATATTGTGGATGAATATAAGGTCCCGCGTTCACTCATAGTCATTGAGCTTACCGAAACTACGACGGAGGCAGATCTCATACGACTTGCGGAGTGCGTGGCAGAATTCAGAAAAGCCGGATTCGATGTATCCGTGGATGACTTCGGTGTAGGATATTCGTCCATGAGTATGATCAAGGATATTCCTTTTTCCGAGATCAAAATAGACCGAAGCTTTATCAGCAGCGAATCCATCAGTGACCGCGACATGATCATGATGAAGCATATCATTTCCATGGCGGAAGACCTGGGGATGAACACCATAGCGGAAGGAGTAGAGACCAGGGAGCAGATTGAAATCCTCAAAAAATACGGATGTCTGCGCGGCCAGGGATATTTCTTTGACAAGCCGCTTACTAAAGATGAATTCGAGAAAGTTCTGGGTAACCCCGATTATTCTTCAAGAGGATAATTTATGAAAAAAAGTAAGAAAAAACTGACATTTGCATCATCTGTTCTTGCTGCGGGAGCACTGGTTGGTCTTACCGGATGCCCGCTCAGTGACGTTTACGGTCCCCCCGATGATCCTCAGCCTGATGTATACGGACCTCCCGTTGTAAACGAGGAAGACATAGACGGTCCGATTGAAACGGTGTATGGCCCTCCCGAATACTTTGATAATAATATCGATGTGCCGACGGAGCCTGTCTACGGACCTCCACCCGATATAGAAGATCCTATAGAGGAGGTTTACGGCCCACCCGAAGATTTCTCATACGACGATTCGATAGAAACATCCGAAGCTCCGGATGAGACTGACAATCTGTCCCAGCCGATTGCTCCTGTTTACGGACCGCCCGAGCCTTAATGAGGTATGCGATGAATCTTAATGAATTCAAAGAATTTTCCGCCGAAGCTCCCGAAGTACTGGAGCTTAAGAAGACTATTCTTGATAAAAGGTCTGAGGTCAGGGAAAGGCTTTATGAAAGGCCTGACCTCAGGCATCTTTTTTTTGAACTCACACTCTCGTGTAACGAAAAGTGTTTCCACTGCGGATCGAGATGTGAGCCCGGAATTCCCACGGGGCTTTCTTTTGACAAGATCAAAGAAGTCATAGATGAGGTTTCCGAGAATTTTGACAAAAAGCGCATCATGATATGTATCACCGGAGGAGAGCCCATGCTCCGTCCGGACTTTTTTGATATCGTTTCTTACATCCATGAAAAGGGCTTTACCTGGGGCATGACCTCAAATGCAACTCTGATCACCAAGGAAGCCGCACATCGTTTAAAAGAATGCGGAATGGCTACCATCTCCGTAAGCATAGACGGCCTTGAAGAAACCCATGACAGACAAAGAGGACTTAAAGGCGGATACAGGCTTGCAATGAGAGGAATTCAGAATCTCATAGACGAGAATTTCTTCCATGCGATCCAGATAACCACGGTAATAAATCATAAAAACATCTCCGAGCTGGATGAGCTCTTTAAAGTGGTGGACGGTATTGATGTGGATTCCTGGAGAGTCATTGGCATTGAGCCCATAGGACGAGCTCTGGAATACCCCGACATGCTCCTTACTCCCGATGATCAGAGAAGACTGTTTTCTTTTATACTTGAGAAAAGAAGAGCGGGTTTTCCCGTAGAATACGGCTGCTCACATTTCCTCGGACTTGATCTTGAAGGAAATGTCAGAGATAAGATGTTCCTCTGCAATGCGGGAGTTTTTACGGCTTCCATAAGGGCTGACGGATCAATTACCGCATGCCTGGACATTATGCCCAGAGATGAAGTCATCTACGGAAATGTAAATACAGATTCGTTCACCGAGTCCTGGAACAACAGATTTCAAATTTTCAGAAAACATCTTTCGGAATTGAATAAAGACTGTAAAGAATGTGAATTTGAGAAATGGTGTGCGGGAGGCGCACATCACAGCTGGGACTATGATGCAAATAAACCCTTAATTTGCCTTAAAGATGTTCTTTTTTGAGGAGTTTTTTTAAGTTGTTTAAGTTACTCTGAAATTGTATAATATGCACAGTGGATCACATGGGGGGAATCCTACAGTTGCAGATCATTGACAGAGTAAATTATTTTGACATTTGTTCCATCTTCGTTCTTCTTGCGATACTTGTATCGCTGCTTCTTCGCAAGATGTATCGCGGAGGATTGAACAGGGCATTTATACAGCTTGCAATCCTTATGATTTTAAGCTGTATTTTTGATATTCTCAGAGCGATTCCCTACAATGAAAACACTGCCATTGGTTCTTCGGTTGTTTTCAGATTTGTGATGGGTTATATATTCTGCTTCTTAAGGGCTTTGCAGATGCCCTTGCTCATACGTCTCTACGGTATCATGAGCGGTACCTGGAGCCGCATTAAGTCTGACTTCAGGATCGGTTTCTTCTATTTCTTCCCCGTAATGGGATATTTGATCCTGGTTTATTCCAACTTCTTCAATCAGCGGATCTTTAATTATGCGCTTACTTCCGAGGGCATCATGTATGTCCGCGGTGATCTTATGTCGCTCTTTGATTACTTCGGTTTTTATTTCATGGTATTTTCGCTGGTGCAGCTTTTCATCATCAGGAAAAGACTCAGTGTCGAGAAGTTCCTTGCGATGCTTCTTGTATATCCCGTCAATGTACTTGCCATACTGATCCAGGATGTTTATCCGGAACTGATGACCGGCATGTTCGGCGCGGCACTTTCGGTTCTTATACTTGCGTTCTTTGTTTTCAGACCCGATGAGTCCATCGATCTTGAGACCGGACTGTCATCCTTCGTTCCCTTTGAAAACGATATCGAGAATCTTATCTTAAGCGGCAGAAGAGGAATCGTAATCTTCTGTAAGATCTCCAATGATTCCGAGATCAGAAGTCTTACCGACATCCGTGTTTACAGAAAGATATTAAGATCCGTCGGTGACATTCTTGTAAAAGAAAGATACAGAGGCCTTCTGTCATCATCCGATTTCTATTATCTCAGAGGCGGTCTATATGCCAATATCATCCAGGGCAGATTCGATCGTAATCTGATCAGAAAACAGGTCGATAAGCTTGTAGACAGATATTGCGAAGGTTATTCCGGAGCGGGTTATGATGTTCAGCTTGATATGTGCATCTGCTCGGTTCTTGTTCCCGATGATATTTCCGACAAAGAAGAACTGATGAAGTTCTCCGAGCGCATACAGAATCTTATCGAGCCCTGGAAGCCCGTTCAGTATTCGGAGATTTCTTTTGACAGGGAATTCGTAATCCTCAATTCTATCGATTCCATTATTGAAGATGCCATCAGACATAACAGATTTGAGATGTATTATCAGCCCATTTATTCGCTTAAGGATAAGACGTATAAATGCGCGGAAGCTCTTATAAGACTTAACTCCGAAGAATTCGGATCTATTTCGCCTTCGATATTTATCCCTGCCGCAGAGAAGACCGGCAGGATCGTGCACATCGGAGATTTCGTCATAAAGGATGTATGCAGGTTCTTATCACAGCATTCTCCCGAAGAACTGGGAGTCGATTACATCGAAGTCAACCTTTCCATCATTCAGTGTATGCAGGCCGATATGGCGGGCAAGATCAAGAAATATATGGCTGAATACCATATAGATCCAAGCTGGATCAATTTCGAGATAACCGAGACCGCTACTGACGGAGCCTACGAAAGAGTCCTGGAAACCATGAACGAGATTTCCGCGGAGGGCGTCAGATTTTCACTTGATGACTACGGCTCGGGGTATTCGAACCTCCACAGAGTCATGTCCTTTCCTTACAAAGTTATCAAGCTTGATAAATCTCTCACGGATGAGGCTGCGGATCCCGAAAAGAGACGTATTCTTGAAGAGGCAATAAAACTTATCAAGAGTATGGGTGCAAGAATCGTCGTAGAAGGTGTAGAATCTAAAGAGATATCCGACTGGTTTGAGGCACAGGGCTGTGATTTCATCCAGGGATTCTATTATGCAAAACCCATGTGTGAAAGAGATTATCTGGATTTCATGAAGGTTGAATAATTTTGAATATTGTCACCTGCATTTATCTGATTGCTTTAATACTTGCAGTGCTGAACATTGTACTGCTGATCGAATCTGGCATCAGACCCGACATCTACACAGTTCTTTTAATGAGTGCCGTCGTAGTTGCTAACGGAGGCTACTTGTGTATTGCCGTTTCGAAGAGTATTGATGCGGTTATAGTAGGTAATTCAATGATCTATATGGGCGGATGTTATCTGCCCTATTTTGTTTTCTGCATCGGTGCCGATCTTGCATCGATTCATCTCCCTCAAAGGATCAAACTGTTTCTTGTATTTGTATCCACATTTGTTTTCTGCTCTACATTAACCGTCGGAAGATCCCCTGTTTATTACAGAAGTGTTGATATAGTCGATGCCGGCGGGTATACGGTCATGATTAAAGAATACGGTCCGCTCCATGCGGTTTATTATGTGATGCTCGGACTGTATATTCTGGCGGTTGCCCACGTATGCGGCTTTGCCATCAGACGAAGAAATATCGTTTCATACAAAACCACTCTGCTTTATTCCGTATTTCTTTTTTCCAATATCACCATCTATATAATCGACAGAATTCTCGGCATTCCGTTCGAATTCAATGCCATTGCGTATCTGCTGACCGAGATTACCATCCTTGCGATATACAAAAGGGTCAGTATGTATGATATGTCGTATAACGTTATGAGCATATGGGAAAAGATGGAAGAGTATGCCTATATCGTTTTTGACAGGAATAAGAATTATCTGGGTTCGAATGCCCTTGCACGCCAGTATTTTGAAAAGCTGAAATTGCAGGAGATAGACAGGAAACTCTCCGATGATATTCCCGAGATTACGGATCTTCTTGAAAGCTTTGACAAAATGTATTCCTTAAGCAAAGACAACAGGAAAGTAGTTTACCGCGAGACCATCAAGCTGTCGGGAAGAGTCCTGAAAAGCGAAGTAAAATTCCTCAGCAGAAAAAGAGCCTTCGGAATTTTCGGAGATGCTCTCTACGGATATCTGATCGAGTTTTATGATGTGACAAAAGACAACGAATACATCGCATCCATCGAAGAAAAAAACGAAAGACTTGCGGCTGCCGAAAAACGAGCGCTCGAAGCTTCCAATGCAAAGAGTGATTTCCTTTCCGCAATGTCACATGAGATCAGAACGCCCATAAACACCATACTCGGAATGAACGAGATGATCTCGAGAGAATCGAATGATCTGGTTATTCTGGGCTATTCCAGGGATGTTGAAAAAGCAGGTCATCTTCTTCTGAATCTGGTAAACGATGTTCTTGATTTCTCCAAGATTGAAGCGGGAAATTTCGAACTTGATGAAAAGGAATACTCCATTGCGGAGCTTGCACGCACCTCCGGCAAAATGCTGGAAAAGAGAGCGTCCGAGAAGAACCTGCGAATTGCACTTGATGTGGATCCCGGCATGCCTTCGGGCCTTATAGGTGATTCGGATAAGATAGAACAGATACTCGTAAATCTGATCACAAATGCGGTGAAATACACAAACGAAGGATATATCAGGATTTCGGTTACCGGTGAATATACCGATGAGGGTTATGATCTTGAACTGTCGGTCAGCGATACGGGAATCGGTATCAGGGCCGAGGATATCGAGCATATCTTTGACAGCTTTGCCAGAGCCGATTTGAGAAAGAACCGTCACATAGAAGGAACAGGCCTGGGACTTGCCATTACTAAAAGACTTTGCGAAGGTATGGGCGGCACCATTAAGGTGTCCAGTCATTACGGAGACGGTTCCGTATTTACGGTAAAGATACCTCAGAAGATAGGAGATTCAACCCTGGTCGGTGCCGTTAAGTTAAGCAGGCAGTCAGAGAACACCAAGAGAAAAAAATACGAAGCATCGTTTACTGCACCGAATGCGCATGTTCTCATAGTTGATGATAATGAGATGAATCTGGAAGTCTTCGTATCGCTTTTGAAAAATACCAAAGTATGTATAGACAAAGCATTCGGCGGAAAAGAAGCATTTGAACTTACCAAGATAAATAAGTACGAAGTGATTTTCATGGATCATATGATGCCTGCGCCGGACGGCATCGAAACACTTCATATGATCAGGGAGGATAATGGTAACCCCAATAAGGAGACTCCGGTAATGGCACTTACCGCAAATGCGGTTTCGGGAAGTATGGAGATGTATCTGAACGCGGGTTTCGACGGATATCTCTCAAAACCCGTGGATCCGCTTGAACTGGAGGAAGCGGTCAGAAAGAGTATACCCGCGGATCTTATTGTTCCAAATATAACTTGACCGTATTGTTTTAAGGTCATATTGTAAAGGTGCCGGTTCCGGGAGGAAGTAATCGGAGGTGTCCAGTTGCGAATACTAAAGATTAACCCTGAGAACACGCTCCGGCCGGCATTTTATATCAGGATAATATGGGGACGGTTCTTTTCGGCGCTTGATTAGGATGCCGTAAGGGACCGTCCCCATTGGTCGGACTGCTGTGATCGGATAGTGGAAAAAACGCAAAAAATAAGTCATGTAAGCACTTTCATATTTTTAACACCTGTGCTAATATGATTTTGAGTTTTGGGATAACGGAGGACTGATATGTCTTCAATAATGGACAGATTTAAACTTGACGGAAAAGTAGCCTGGATAACCGGAGCTTCTTCGGGGCTCGGTCTGGAAATTGCCAAAGCTTATCATGAGGCCGGAGCGAAGATCGTTTTTAATGATGTGAATAAAGAAATCGTCAAAAAAGGTCTGGATGAATATAAAAAACTTGGGATTGAGGTTTACGGGGCAGCATGTGATGTAACCAATGAAAAGCAGGTTACAGCATTCGTAAAGGCTGCTGCGGAAAAAGCCGGCCCAATAGATATACTTGTCAACAACGCATCGATCATCAGAAGAGTTCCTCTTGCGGAAATGACCGTTGAACAGTGGGAGTCTGTTGTTTCCACGGATCTGACGGGGCCTTTTATCTGTTCGAAGGCTGTCATTCCCTCGATGGTAAAAAGAGGCGGCGGCAAGATCATAAACATGCTTTCCATAATGAGCGAACTCGGAAGAGAGACAGTTTCCGCATATGCTACCGCTAAAGGCGGACTCAGGATGCTCACCAAGAATATATGTGCCGAGTACGGTCCCGACAATATACAGTGTAACGCCATCGGCCCCGGATATATGTCGAGTGAAGCGACCGAGCCTTTAAAGCGTAAGCGAAAAGACGGATCACGCCATCCGTATGATAACTTCATCATCTCCAGAACTCCCGCAAGACGCTGGGGCGAAGCGGAAGATATTACCGGACTTGCCGTTTTTCTTGCCTCCCCTTCATCCGATTTTATAAACGGTCAGATCATATATGCTGACGGAGGCCTCCTTTCCTATATGGGTAAGGATCCCATGGAGATTTAAGATGCATTTTACCGCAGTTTGCGGCTTATATATAGGAGATTAGAAGATGTTACCGATACTTGAAACAATCAGCAAAATTGGAATCGTTCCCGTTGTAAAACTCGACGATGCAAAAGATGCGGCCCCTCTTGCGGATGCACTTTGCAAAGGAGGAATACCCTGTGCGGAAGTTACATTCAGAACCGGTGCCGCAGCAGAGGCAATTAAGATCATGACTCAGACTCATCCCGACATGATCGTAGGTGCCGGAACCGTTCTTACAACCGAGCAGGTAGATAAGGCTGTAGAAGCCGGAGCAAAGTTTATCGTAAGTCCCGGCCTTAATCCCAAGATTGTAAAGTACTGCGTTGATAAGAACATTCCCATCACTCCCGGAGTAAATTCTCCTTCAGAGATTGAGACAGCCATAGAGTTCGGACTTGAAGTGGTTAAGTTCTTCCCCGCAGAGCAGAGCGGCGGCATTGCCAAGATCAAGGCAATGGCAGCTCCCTATGTAAATATGAAGTTCATGCCCACCGGCGGTATCAATGCAGGAAACATCAATTCATATCTTGATTTCCCCAAGGTTATCGCATGCGGCGGATCATGGATGGTTCCCGGAGATCTTATTTCAAACGGAGAATTCGATAAGATCGAAGAGCTTACAAGAGAAGCGGTTAAGACAATGCTCGGATTCGAACTTGCCCACGTAGGTGTAAATATGGGCAGTGAGGACGAGGCTCTTAAAGCGGCACAGAGATTTGCTTTTATTTTCGGAATGCCTGTTAAGAACGGCAATTCATCCGTATTTGCGGGTGGTGCGGTTGAGTATATGAAAGCACCCTATCTCGGAAAGAACGGCCACATCGCCATAAGAACCAATTACATTGACAGAGCTGTTAATTATCTCAGCTCTGTTCTTGGTGTAGAGTTTGATGAATCGACTGCCAAGAAAGATGCCAAGGGCAATCTCAAAGCAATTTATATGAAAGAAGAGATCGGCGGTTTTGCCGTACATCTTGTAAATAAATAATGTGAGGAAAATATAATGGCAAAAGTAATAACCATGGGCGAGATCATGCTCCGCCTTTCAACTCCCAACTTCGAAAAGTTTATCCAGGCCGACGAGTTCGACATCAATTATGGCGGCGGTGAAGCCAATGTTGCGGTTTCGCTTGCCAATTACGGACACGATGCCGAGTATGTTACCGCACTTCCCGAAAATGAGATCGGTGACTGTGCGATCGCAGCTCTCAGAAAGTACGGCGTTAAGACCGAAAATATCGCAAGATGCGGTGAGAGAGTAGGTATCTATTATCTCGAGAGCGGAAGCGCCATGAGACCTTCCAAGGTTGTCTATGACAGAGCACACTCATCAATTTCAACCGCAACAGCAGCTGATTTTGATTTCGACAAGATCTTTGAGGGAGCCGACTGGTTCCACTTTACCGGTATCACTCCCGCAATATCCGACAGCGCTGCTGTTCTTACCGAGGAAGCTCTTAAAGCTGCCAAGAAGCATGGCGTAAAGGTATCATGTGACCTTAACTTCCGTAAGAAGCTCTGGTCCTCAGAGAAGGCTCAGAAGGTTATGAAGAACCTCATGAAGTATGTTGATGTATGTATCGGAAACGAAGAGGATGCAAATCTTGTTCTCGGATATAAGCCCGGTAATACCGATGTAACCAGCGGAGAACTCGAACTTGCCGGATATAAGAGCATCTTCGAGCAGATGGTTGCCGATTACAATTTCGAGTACTGCGTATCATCTCTCAGAGTAAGTCATTCCGCATCCGACAACGGCTGGTCTGCATGCATTTATTCACGCGATACCAAAGAGTTCTATCACTCCAAGGAATATACCATCCGTCCGATCGTAGACCGTGTAGGCGGCGGGGATTCTTTTGCAGGCGGAGTTATCTGCGGACTTCTCGACGGTAAGGATTTCAAGGATGCACTTGAATTCGGTGTAGCCGCATCCGCGCTTAAACATACCATTCCCGGAGACTTTAACCTTGTAACCCGTAAAGAGGTTGAGACCCTTGCGGGCGGAGATGCATCGGGAAGAGTACAGAGATAATATAAATGTTATAAAAATGCCCGTAATTTGACATATTTTCATAATGGAAATATAATTTTCCCAGGCTTGTTCGATTGATCGGGCAAGCCTGTTTTATGGATTTTATAATATGAATGAAGAAACCAAAACACCGAATATAATAAAGATCCTGATACTTGCAGCTTTTGCAGCCATGGTTCTTATAATATTTCTCCAGCAGCTCAAAGTACCTTTCATGCTGGAGGATTTGGAATACGCCAAGAATCTTGTAACAGGTGAACCTCTTAAGAGTTTTGATGACATTTCCCAGAGCATCGGCTGTATATTCTTCTGGAAGGGCGGAAGCGTTGTTGCGGGATTTGTTCTTCAGGTCATATTGCTTACCGGCGGTTATGTTGCCGACGTCATCAACATACTTGTTATGTTGCTTTGTTCTTTTCTTATTTTCGCACCCGCAAAAAGGTCTCATCAGAAGATATTCTTTTCCGTATTCTCATTCTTCCTTCTGATAGCTCTCAATGCTGACTGGAATAATTCATATTTCAGACAGTTCGGAGCGGTGTATTTCTTTTATCCCTCGCTTATAATGCTCGCACTTTTGAATATCTGTGCGGTTATTGTCGATAACAGTGATGACTACAAAACTCTCGGCCCCGTAAGATGTGCCGTATTATCACTTGCCGGACTTGCAGCCGGAGTATGGTCACCTTCCTACGGAATCATGTGCTCTATTATTCTCGGGAGTGTGATCTTCTACAGATCTAAGGTCAGCAAAGAACCTCAAAATGCGGGATTTGTGACCGCTCTGTTTTTCTCCATTATCGGTGTCATCCTTTATCTGGTAACTCCCGGCAATTACACGGAAGGTTCCGTACTTGTTACGAACTATATCAGTGCCGATGTATATCCTTCGGTAGTTCTGGCACTTCTGGTACTTGCGATTTTCCTCAGAATGGGAGGCCAGCTTAAGCCCTCACAGTATCTGAAATGCTACGCTATGCTGTGCAGCGTTCTTCTGTGCATTATCTGTGTATTCATACTGCCGGTAGCGCCTAACGGAACGCTTCTTTGCACCATGGTCCTCGGCATTTCTGCTTTTTGTTCACTGTTTTATACGCTCAACAAGATTGTCGGAAGATATCGTATCTACGGATATATTCTTTGTTCGATTGCACTTATATATGATGTATTTGTGATTCTTGAATCACAGCTTGGAGTCGAGTGATGGGAATCTTTTCATTTGACAAAAACATACCCAAGGATCTGTTCGCAAAGTTCTGGACTCCGGTCATCAATTCGGTTCTGGTCCTGAATTTCATTCTGAAATTCTATCAGTTCGGAAGTGATGTTTATTCATTTGATCTGACCAACGGACTTATCGGTGTTTCTCTGTTTGCGATACTGACCTTCAGCGTTTCATATCTGGCAGGTTCGAGAAGTATCGGATCATATGTCCGTTTTATGATCCTGTACATCGCATTTGTTCCTCATCTGAAACTTAACTATCTGCTCAGAATGGCTGATTTTTCATATACCTTCGGATTGAGAGATCACAGCTTCAGCGGAAAGTGGAAGGGTGCGCTTGCACTTTGGACATCAGACGTTTCGGAATATCTGAGGATACTTGTTCCCATGATGATCCTTATGATGGGTGCCACGATTCATGACAAGCTTCCCAAGTGGTATAAGATACTTCTTATATGTGCCGTAATACTTGCGCTTTTGCTTTATGTATTTGAAGGAACCGTAAATCTCTTTAAATACGGTATTGCTCTTATAATGGTCGTCATCATATCCGATTGCTGGAATAAACTGAGAGTAACGGATGAAAAAGCCCCACAGGCGATGATATTGTGGGCAGAGCTCCTTTTGTTTGCAGCTATGTGGGCCAAAGGCATGACCATAATAGTCGGATAAGAATAAATAAAATAAGCCGGCCGCTTCGGATGTGAAGCGACCGGCTTTTTGCTTGCTTTATTTCAGATTATGCATCACCTTCGACAACAGCCAGGATAATGATTCCGAGGATTACCAGGAAGATGAAGAAGTACTGTTTCTTTGTCAGCTTTTCCTTCAGGAATATTCTGGAAAGCACCAGTGATACGACACATACGGAAGAGATGATGGGAGCCGCTATGGCACCGTTTCCGCTCATTGCATATACATAAGTGAACTGACCTGCGGTTTCAAAAATTGCTGCAAGGATTTTGTCGCGCTGGGTCGGAAGTTCGAATTTGACCTTCTTTATTTTCATGAAGATGAAAAGAACTATCGCAACGATGAGGAAGGTGAACTCATAAGATGTGTTTGCGATGAGCTCTATATTATCTTCGGTGACACCGGTGAGATAAGTGGTCTCGATATCGAGCCAGTATATATCAAGGAACGATCCTACGGCATCGATTATCGCGTAGCAGAAGGGCATTGCAAATGCGACAAATGCCATCTTCTTACCGAGCTTTTTACTGCGGTCGGTATCGCCGTGTGTATCGAGGAAACCTACCCCCAGGATACCGACTAAGATAATAAGGATCGCGGCGATCGAAGGAGCATCAATGGACTCATGTAATATGACCGCACACATGAGTGCAACGAGAGCACCTGACGTGTTTTCTATGGGGTCCGATATCGACTCTTCGACAAAACGCATTCCGAAATAGGAAAGAGCCATGGAGAGGATATAACAAAGCGATACGGGTGCATACAGAAGAAGGTTTTTGGGATCATACGCAAGTCCTTCGGTAATGAGTACGAATACCGCATGAAGACCCATGACGACACCTACGCACACGGTGATCTTGAGATGAGAGTATTTCTCATCGGGGCGTGCGCCCTTTTTGTAGAACAGTTCCGCCAGACCCCAGATAAGGGTAGTGGCGAGTGTGAAAAATAACCACATATAAAATCTCCTTAAACAATAAAATTACAAAGTGATTCTAATTTATCGTAAAGAGTATTAAATTGTAAATGACTTCATGGAAAATCAATGTTAAAGAAGCCTGTATTCATGCGGCCTTCAGAGGTGTAAAATTTTTTTTGAAAAAAGATAAAAAAGATGATTGACAAGAAGTTTTATCTTTGGTATATTACCATTTGTTCGCGGAAGTGTTGGAATTGGTAGACAAGCAAGATTAAGGTTCTTGTGGCTTCACGGTCGTGCGGGTTCAAGTCCCGCCTTCCGCACGATAAAACCCTTGAGATAATCAGGGGTTTTATTTTTTTGTGTGCACTCCGTGTGCACTAATGCGGAAATGTTCATATTATGCCCCGAATCTTTCTGTAAAGTGATCATTTAATTTTTCTGTGAAATCCTTCTCATATTCCGAAATAGTTCCTCTGTAATGTGCATTAAGGGTCTGATCGTTACTCCATCCGCCACGGCTCATTATAATCTCGTTAGAAGCCCCGAGAGCGTGCATTATGGATGCAGAGTAATGTCTTAAGTCATGAAAGCGAAAAGTCCTCCTGTCGAGCCTTTTAAGAGCCTTAATGAAGCGGTCAGTAATTCGAGCAGGGTCAATATCGACAATGTGTCCCTCTTTTGGTAATTCATCAATGACAAATTGAGGGAGTACAACATCACGGGTGCTCATATCAGTTTTAGTTCCCTTGAGAATCCATTCTCCGTTTGAGCTCTTAACAATGGCTTTGTTGATGTGAATCACGTTCCCGGAAACATCATCAGCGGTCAAAGCTGAAATCTCTGATCTTCTCAAAGTTCCAAAAGCAGATAACAGAACCGCCCGGAAGAGATCAGGGTCTTTTTCCTTGAGATAATCGATAACGGCATCAATATCATCCTCCGATGGAACATTAACCTTCTTTTTTCCGAGGGATGGGAGATCGATTCTCCAATCAATTACCACAGACCGGGGAAGAACTTCCATCAATGAGCTCCTGACAAGTGACCATGCATTTTTAACGGACTTTGCGGAATAATGGTCAACATATTGCAGATCAGTTATCCATCCGTTAATTATCTTGTCATTGAGCTTCAAAACCCCATAATCTCCGATGCCATTAAGAGCATTGTCATATATGGTCTGATATCCTCTCATTGTGGCAGGCGATATCTTGCCTATTTTCTCTTCATTACGTTTGATTTCAAGGAATCTTTGAACCGCATCACGAACGGTCATATCCTTGCGGTCTATGTTCTGATTCTTTCTCTGTTGGAGCTCCATCCTTTTGGCAAGTTCTTCCGCCTCACGTTTGGTGCTTGCGGTAACGGATTTCCGAATCGTGTTCCCTTGATTGTCCTTGCCTATGTAGACTTGAATCCTCCATTTTCCTGATTTGAGCTGTACAGCTTTAGCCATATAATCACTCCTTCCTTTGTTTCAGCTCGTTCTTTGCCTTCTTATAGCCTTTGTGATATCCATATGTATAAGATTTGATAATTGCCTCATGGGGGTCTGTCGCACTTGCCACTAATGCAAGATATCTGTATTGCCATATGTTAAAGAATCCCGTTTTGTCCTTTTTCTCGGAGAAGTCCCAAGCGGTATTAAGGGCTTTAACGAATCGTGCACCTTCTTTGTCCTGCATATATCTCTCGATTTCCCTTTGAGCCTGCTCGGAGCTCATGGGTGCTTTATATGTGTGCTCAAGAGGTAATTCTTCGTTGTCGTTCTCCGGGCTGTATTCCTGACGGGCTTTCTTTTCGAGCTCTTCACCTTGAGGCAAAAGGGCTTTTGCTTCATCAAGGGACTTTGCCTTTATAACGATGCCGGAATCATTCTTGCTTGCATGAGCATAAACCTCACTTTTGGGATATCCCTCATCAATCATCATGATTACTTGTAATGCCATAATTACCCTCACTTTCTTGTTGATTTGCTTGTTTTACGTTTCTTTGGAGCTGATTCCGTGATATCAGGCACGGAAACCTTCATGCTTTCATCTTGACCGCCTCCCTTCTCATTGAGTAGTTTCAAGGCATATTCCTTGATCTGATTGCAAAATGCTTCAAGCTCGGAATATGTGAAATCTTTAGCGTGCTTGATATCTACACCGGGACAGATGGAATAACAATCATCATCAGGGTCAAAAGTCCATCCGAAACCGAGCTCTCTTAATAAGTTGCTGAATATAAGCCCTTCTTTTGTTACGATGTGCATCAATTGTTGATATTCAGCGTATGTCTTGCAGAAGCACCTATCTTTCCCAAGAAGATACCCGGAATCATAATCAAGTATCTGTGAAATGTTTTCTGCTATGTCTTTGGGGAGATGAACTTCACCTTTTTGATATTTTGCAAACGTCTGCCTCTGAATATCTAAACCGAATTTTTCTTTGTAGGCTTTGCGAATAGATGTGCGTTCATAACCTCTGTAATTCATCAATTCGGTTAATCTTTCACCGAGTGTTTTCTTTCGCATGGCTAATTCTTCATATGCTTCATCATTCTTTGCCATTGGCTAATCCTCCAAAAGTAACTTGAAAAAAGATTTTTTGGTCACGCTCGGACTATTGCACGTTATTCGCACGGCATTTTATATTATTGTCATGCAAAGCGAGCATGAAGTCCGCTACGTTATAAAAATATCATCGATGGTAAGAAATTTCAATAACAAATTTTAGAAAGGGTGAAGCAAATGAAAATCAACAAGAAAAAACTTGTTTGCGGAATGATTGATGCAGGCATTAACAATAAAAAGCTTGCTGAAGAATCAGGGATTTCAATAACAAGGATTTCAAACATAAAGCAGGGTGCAAATACCACCTTCGAGATGGCAAAGAAAATATCAAAGGTTTTAAACATCCCGGTGCAGGAACTTATTGATTTTGATTCTGAAGAATAGGAGGGCTGATATGCCGAGAACATATTTATCAAAAAAGCCCAATGATCTTTATGCACAGACCATCCGCTCTTTGATTGCAGGGGCAGAAGCAAGGCTGAATCTTCCAAGATCAGAAACGGTCAGAGCAAGTCAGATGAGCTCTGCAAATTTCTATAAGGCATGGAAAGACCCGGGGCTCTTCAGGCTTGAGCAGATCACATTGATATTTGATTTCTTGAAGATTAATCCTGCAGAACTAACCAAGGCAATGGAGGACAAGAAATCATGAAGAAAGTGATTCTGCATCCGTTAAAGATAACGGAATCGGGAAGGAGGTTTGCTTGTGGGCGATAATACAGAATTATTTCATGATATTTTGAATCGTTTGGGAAGGGTAAAGAGATTGCCTTGCAAGGATGGAATCATTGAATCCTATCAGGCAAAGTGCCCGTGCCACAATGACAAGCAAGCATCCTTAACGGTCAGCTTATCATCCGAGGGCAAGATTCTTATTCGAGATCATGCAGGATGTGAAACGGAAGAGATTGCATCTGCTCTCGGTGTAAAAATGTCGGACTTATTTGCTGATAGAAAAGAAAACAAGAAATTGACCGCTCTCGATAAAAAGGTTTGGTATTACTCCCACGAATACGAATGGGAGGATGAGAACGGCAACAAGTGCAAGGGATATGGTGAAGGTGTGCACGTTGTTGCGGTGTATAGCTATTATGACGAGCAAAGGAATTATCTATACAGCAAAGTAAGATTCGAGGGCGGAAGGATTCCCGGAAAGCTTATTCGTTACTATGTGATAAATGAAGCAACGGAAACCGCAACGGCTTGCATGGCATCCGAGGTTGAAAAGGTTTTATATCGATTACCTGATCTTCTGAAGTATGGGTGCAAGGCTCAAAAGGTTTTTATCGTTGAAGGTGAAAAGGATGTAGAAACCTTAAGAGGCTTAAGAGATTCTTATTTCATGTGTGTGACAACGGCAGGCGGTGCATCGGATTGGAGAGAATCGTTTGCACCTTATTTTAAAGGGCTTAACGTTGTCATACTTCGGGACAATGATTCTGCAGGGCTTAAGAATGCAGAAATCATCATGAAGGATTTGAAGCGGTATGCATTCAGCATAGCAATTGTGAATCCCTCTCAATTAGATCATGGCGATGTGACGGACTATCTCCAAAAAGAAGATGGAACATTAGAAAAGCTTAAGTCCATGATTGAGAATGCTCCCGTGAATTATGCCCCATGGGTAAACGGTGATAAGAAATCTATAAGCATCAATTCGGGAATCCTTGCAGATGTAATAAGCGAAAATGAATCATATAAGATTGTGCGAAATCCGCTTGATGATAAGGAATCATTCTTGCTTTACAGAAACGGTGTTTATACTCCGCAAAACAAAAGTGAGATGAAAGCAATGATCAGCAGATATGTCCCTGCTTATAAGATATCTGACACGATGCTGAATAATACCAGGGCAATTATATTTTCGACTTATGACAATGTTGCAAAGATAAGTGATCTGAATTCCGATTCGGAATATATCAATTTCAGGAATGGTCTATACAACATCACAACAAAGCATCTTGAACCTCATTCTCCTGATATCGTGAGCACGTTCCAATACCCATTTGATTACAAGCCTTGTGACAAGTGCCCGAAGGTGTTTGAAAAGTATATCACGGATGCCTGCACAAAGCCGGATGGTTCTGTTGATCAAGATCAGATTCTTATCATTCAGGAATACATGGGCTTCATATTGAGCAATATTCCAATGTCACGAATAAAGAAATGCCTTGTTCTATGGAGTAAGCTCGGTGATTCCGGGAAGAGTGTTCTCATCAGATTGATTGTTTCAATTCTCGGAATGGAAAGAACCGCATCAATAAAACTGTTGGAGCTTGTACCACAAAACAGATTCATTCTCGGAAATCTTCCAAACTGTCGCTTGATTGCTTGCGGTGACGAGAGCAATTCAAACATCACAGATTCATCAACCTTTAAAGCTTTGACCGGGGGCGATGCCGTCAAGATCGAGCCGAAGGGTGTTCAGCCTATATCGTATGAATACAGAGGCGGATTCCTGATTGCCTGCAATGGCTTGCCCTGCTTCACAGATGATAAAGGCGGACATTTATTCGACAGACTTTTGATCATTCCCTTTGAGCATCACATAACAGCCGAGAACAAGGATGCCATGATGGATGAAAAGCTCAAGAGAGAGATTCCCGATATCGTTTCATGGGCGATAGATGGTCTGCATCGACTTATTGAAAATGGTTATAACTTCACACAAAGTGCATCAAGTGAATTTTCAAAAGAAGAGTATAGAAGGCAGATGGATAATGTTTACCGCTTTGTTACGGACAATTATGAAATCACTCTCAATTATCATGACACGATTTCAAAATCTGAATTCGAAAACATATATCACGGATGGGCGGTCATGGATGATTCAATCCGAGAGGTTGAGAGAAGAAATCTCCCGGCAAGGATGGAAGGGCTCGGAATCGTGAGCGGAATCGGTGATGTAGGGGACAGAAGAAGGATTGCTGTATATCGAGGATTAAGACCAATTGAACAAAGCAAGATGGAGGCAAACTATGGATGATAACAAAATGGAAATAGTTAAGATCACTTCTGTGATGCTTATGCTCCTGAAATCAGATGCAACGGAAGAGAATGCTTCAAGAGTTCTTATGCTGTTTAACACACTTGAGAAGAAGGGATGCCACGATATATGCGAATATTACAAGCCTGATATTCAAAGCTATATCAGCAGACTTCAGATGAAGATGCACAATGAATGGCTATTACAGTTTTAATTCTATTTTTACGGAGAGAATGGAGAGAATGGAGAGGTATTTTTGAGTTAGAAAATATTTTTAACATAACAAAAATAAATAGGAGTTAGAAAAAGGCTCTCCATCCTCTCCATATTCTCCATGAATCTTTTTTATAACGGCAAAAAGAAGGGAGGTCGGTAAGCGTAACCGAGAAAAAAATAAACCCGTTACCCTCACATGATTGATTGAAGGATACCGCATATATAAGATATTTATAGATATTCAAATGATTAAAAGTGACAAGAAACTTGCTTAATTAATTGAGGTTAATCATGGAGCGTTTGACGGAAGAGGCAAGGCAGGCAAGGGCGGAATATTTAAGAGAATGGCGAAAGAATATGACCCCCGAGCAGAAAGCCAAACGGAATGAATACCATCGCAAATACTATCAGGAGCACAAAGAAAAGATAAAGCAGAATCGTGTTCAGTATTGGAACAAGCGAGCGGAATCCGAATCAAAAGAAAATTCATAACAGATCAACAAACATTTCAAAAGGAGATTAAAAGAATGGATAAGTACGATATTGCAAGAATCAATAAGGAACTCAAGGATATCATGCATGATTTCAATGAATCATATAAGTTTCATTGCCGTGCATCCCGTGAACAGTACATGAAAACACTCCGCCCCGGTTCTCCCATTCCTGCAGAGGGAAGAATCTATACAGAAGAGTGCAAGAATGCATATGAGGTTGATTGTGCAAAGCTTCGTGAAAGAGCAAGAAACACTCTCTCTGATTGCATGAGCAAACTCAAGACAAAGGTCACGGATGCACCTTCTGCAGAAGCGGTTAATTCAATCGGACTTCTGAAGATCAGAAACGATGTGAAGGAAGATGAGCTGAAAGATTTGGTTGATAGATACGGGGACAATGTGCAGGCATATAAGGCAATCAGCTCGATTGCTGAAGAGCACGGCATTTATGTTTTCGGAAAGCATCCTGCAGAAGTACAGATGCAGATGATTGATGATCTGGCACATTCACTTAATAAGGCACTTGTTCCTCACAATGACAAGGTAAGTGATGGACTTATTGCTTTGTATAACCTGCACATTGATCAGACATTCCCGGTTGAAGAGTAATGATGAACATAGGAAAGCTCTTTCATGTTAAGACAATTGTATTTTATGACCGAGAGCCGATAACGGAAAAGGATTGCATGATTTATAACGGCTTTCTTGTTGTAGATTCTGAATCTTCTGATATCAGCCCCACATGGTACAACATCAATGACATTAAAGAACTTGTCGAAGTGACCGTACCCCAAGCAAGCAGGAATCAAACGATGAGAATATTTTGAGGGGGACTATGGCAACAAACCCGAGATGGAAAAGCGGTAAGCGGAGAAAATTTCAGGCACGGTTCAGGGCGATGAATCTACCGTGTAGCATATGCGGAAAGCCTATTGATTATTCAATCCCATCAACTCCGCAAGAAAAATGGAGTTTTGTAATAGATGAACGGTGTCCCGTGAGCAAATGGAAAGAGTTTGGATATTCAAGCCCGGAGGAGTGTGCGGATGATCCCAATAATGTTTTCCCTGCTCATCGATACTGTAATGCTCTCAAGGGAAACAAGGTCGGGTTCAAGATCATTGATGACCCCAAAGCAAAATTGAAAATGAATCGGCTCGATGGTAAGTGGTGATAGGGTGGGGGAGTATCCCTGGGGATGCCCTAATTGCTCCCAAGCCGGTCAGCGATAATCTATAGGGCTCATATTCGGTCAATAAGGGTGGTTTCTTATTATGGACGATAAAAGTATCAAAAGCGAATATAAAAGGCTATATGACATATTAGAGCGTGCAGAAGTGCCACAGAAACAAAGGGAGGTTTTAGCTCCTGTGATTGATAATCTTGCATGGATGAAGGTCAAACTTGATCAGACCCGTGAAGAGATAAAGGATGCCTCTGTTGTATGTGAATATGACAACGGAGGCGGACAGAGTGGAACAAGAGAAAATCCCATTTTCAAGGGTTACGTTTCTTTGTGGCGGTCATACATGATAGGGCTTGAAAAGTTTACGTCATATCTGCCGAAAGAGATGCAGGAAGAAGTGCAATCAGAAACAGCAGATATATTGTCGCAAGTTCAGAGGATGAAGAAGGCAACATGAAAGGAAATCAGATTCCAAGAATAAAAATTGAGCCAAACAGAACAGCCACAGATGGCAAGGGTGCTTCGATGCTTATGAAAGCATACGGGGTTGAACTTGATGAATGGCAAAGATTGATAATTGATTGTTGGCTCGGTAAAGATGAATCGGGAGAATATACCGTTACTTCTGCAGGGCTCTCCGTACCAAGGCAGAACGGGAAGAATGTTTGCATTGAAGCCCGGGAGTTTTACGGACTTGTTATCAATGGAGAAAAGATTCTGCACACAGCCCATCAGGTCAGCACATACAAAAAAGCGTTCAGAAGATTGATGGCAATGTTTCGTGATAAAAAGCATCCTGAAATCGTCAAAGCGGTTAAGAAGATCAGAGAGGGTGTCGGCGAGGAATCCATTGAGCTTGTAAACGGTGGGCTTATAGAGTTCAAAGCAAGAAGCAGACAATCCGCAAGAGGTTTTGACGGGATATCCCTTGTGGTCTTTGATGAGGCACAGGAGGCATCTGATGAGCAAGCAGAAGCAATATTGTCCGTGCTTTCAGCAAGTGCAACGGGAACAAGGCAGATCATTTATGCAGGCACTCCGCCCTATACGGGATGCAATGGAGAAGTGTTCAGAAGATTCAGACAAGCTTGCATCACGGCATCCGGGAAGGATGAAGAGATTCACAATTCATGGCATGAATGGAGTATTTCATCCGATAACCTTGATAAGATTGATTTTTCAAATCGTGAATTATGGTTTGAAACGAATCCTGCTCTCGGTTATCGCTTAACGGAAGAATTCACAGAGGAAGAGTTTAAGACATTAAGTCCGCTCGGGTTTGCCCGTGAGCGTTTGGGGATGTGGTCAAAGCCTGCATCCGAGCAAAGCGACAAAGCAATTGACCCGAGAGCATGGAATGCCTGCAAATCAAGTGAGCAGAAGCCCGAGGGCAAGACAGCATACGGGGTCAAGTTTTCTGCAGATGGTTCACTTGTTGTATTAGCAGGAGCAACGATTCCGACAAACGGAAAAGGAAGAATAACTGTCATTGAGGTCAGACAGACCGGGCACGGCATCACATGGCTTGCGGAATGGCTCAATGAAAGATACAAGATTGCATCTGTTGTTGTCATTGATGGAAAGAACGGTGCAGATCTTCTTGTCGATAAGATTCACGATACATGGAAATTCAAAGATTCCGTTATGAAACCGAGTGCAAGGGATGTGGTCAATGCCACGGCTTTATTGATAAATGAAATCAATGAGCAATCCGTCACATGGTTTGAGGGGCAAGATGGGCTCAATGAATCTGCTCTCTCTGCTGTGAAAAGACCCATTGCAGGAGGATGGGGATTCGGTGGAATGGGCTCGGAGCTGATAGAAGCTTGTAGCCTTGCCCTTTACGGATGCCGGAATTCAAAGCGGAATCCTCAAAGAAAAATGAGGATATGTTAATAGAATGGGCTTCAGTTTGGGATGGAAACAAATGCTTGTAAGCAGAAATAAAGAAGGTGTAAAGCCGATAAGACGAAAGCCTGAACATAAATATTATTGCAGGATATGCGGAAAGCAATCTGCAGGGAAGGCACTCTGTCAATCGTGTGCAAATTTCGTAAAGCAGATGAAATCCCGGGAAAACCCTTCGTGATGTAGTTATTAATCATCATTTATGGGGGTGCATATGGATATTGAACAGCTTGCAAGGGAGTATCTTGCAGAAACGGATGATCTGATCAGGAGGGATATCATCGCAAATATATATCGGACATTGAAACCGATGATATTTAAAATCTGCAATAGGTTCACGAATTATGCGGAAATCGATGATCTGACCCAAGAATCATACTTCGGAATACTGTTTGCATTGATGGATTATGACCCGAATAAGAGTAGGTTTATATATTACGTTCAGAAGCGTATTGTATGGCATCTGATGAGATTTCTATCACAGAGCCAAACATCAGCGATGGATGATTACATCAGGATAAGGAAATTTGAAGATAATTTCTTCAGCAAGTACGGTTTCCTTCCGTCAGATATGCAGATTGCTTGTCATATGCGAATATCTGAATATGAGCTTGAGAAGATAAGGGAAGAGGTCAAAAGAGCAAATACAATATCCCTTGATGAATTGATTCCTGGAACTGATGTCACGATTCAGGACAGCATTGCAGATGATTCATCAGACTTTATGGATGATATATGCAGGGATGAAACTCGTCAAATAGTCCGCCAAGCGGTAAAACGTTTGCCGAAAGATGAAGCCGAGATTATATCAAGGCATTATTTTAACGGTGAAGAGATAAAATCCATCGGAACGGATGAGAAAACATCCCGAAAGATATACAGTAATGGGATGAGGCATCTTCGGTCTGATAAAGAGATATACAGACTTGCGATTGAAGAAGGAATATTGTCACGGGGGTATAATTGGCATTATTCGGGAGAATCGCACACGGAGTGGGCAGGGGTCAAATTATATGAGATATCTCAATTGTTTAATTGAAAAAGTGAAATCCGTGTGCACTTTGTGTGCACTCAATCTTATTTTTTATCAAAAAATGTTATTCTATAGCGGAATTAATTCCATAACAAAAGAGCCGACAAACCTTGATTTTTCAAGGAATGTGGCTCTCTTGTAGGAAATTCGGGAATCTCTCAAAAAGTGCCCGAATGGGGTTCAAGTCCCGCCTTCCGCATCCAAAATAAAGACCCTCAGGCAAAAGCCTGAGGGTTTTTATTTTGTGTGCGGAAGGCGACCCAAAAGAACCCGTAGCGGGTTCTGTGTCGTGATGCGCATGCGCATCACTCGGTCGGTTCGGCGGGAAAAAGATTCGCTGAATCTTTTTCTATTTCCGCCTCACCCCGCATTCCGCATAAGTCTATAATCTTTTCGCTCACTTCGTCTTTCGCACGAAGGATCAATGGGCTAATAAAAAAACAAAAACCACAGTTTTATTAGCTACTTTGGAAATGAAAGACCCGGAAATAAAAGTCATGGGCTAATAAAACACCCAAAACCACTGTTTTATTAGCCACTTTGGAAATTAAACGCCTGATAATAGAAGCTATGGGCTAATAAAAACCCCAAAGCCACAGTTTTATTAGCCGATTTGAAAATGAAAGGCCTGAAAATAGAAGCTATGGGCTAATAAAATCCCCAAAACCACACTTTTATTTGCCACGTATGAATGTGGGGCTGTTTGATATATAATCATAGATATCAGATTTACGGAGAATATGTATGGATAAAGAGAAATTGATATACCTGGCCGGAAGCTGTTCGAAGGACCAGCGTCAGGTAATGGAAAGAATTGCGAAGCTGTTAAGAGATAACGGATACAAATTGTATTGTCCGTTTGAACTCAAGATTGAAAATGCATGGGATTATTCTCAGGAAGACTGGGCGCAGAAGGTTTTCGATGCGGATCTGGATGCTCTTAACAGGGCTGAGCTGTTTCTGATGATCACACCCGGCAGGAACGGCACGGCGGGAACCAACTGGGAACAGGGTTATATGTATGCCAATAAGAAACCCATTGTTGTTGTCCAGATAACGGATGATGAAACCAGTCTTATGACATTCTGCTCGGCGGACAGTTTTTATAATGCATCCATGGACAATCTTGAAGATACGGTACTTAATGCGGTGGCAAACAGCGTGCCCAGAAGTAAATGTAAAACTGTCTTAACTTAAACAAAGATGTTTTCCCTGAGGAAGTCACTCATAAATTGATATAGGAATTTGAAAATGATCTCAAGAGACGAAGCGTTTGAACTTTTGAAAAAGTATAACAAGGACTCATTTCATATACAGCATTCACTTACTGTTGAGGCTGTAATGAAGTGGTATGCGAATGAACTGGGATATGGAGATGATGCCGAATACTGGGGCATTGTGGGACTTCTCCATGATATCGATTTTGAACTGTATCCCGATGAGCATTGTCTGAAGGCACCGGAACTTCTCAGGGAAGGCGGAGTCAGTGAAGATATTATTCATGGCGTATGTTCGCATGGCTATGGAATAACCGTAGGCTGCGGAACCACGATCGATGTTGAGCCTGTACATGAAATGGAAAAGGTTCTTTTTGCTGCGGATGAGCTTACCGGTCTTATCGGTGCTGCGGCTCTTATGAGACCGTCAAAGAGCACCAAGGACATGGAACTTAAATCGCTCAAGAAGAAATACAAGAGCAAAGGCTTTGCGGCAGGATGCAGCAGGGAAGTTATCGAGCGTGGTGCGGATCAGCTTGGCTGGGAACTCGACAAATTACTTGAGATGACACTTCAGGCTATGGCTGCAACCGAAGATACTATTAACGAGGAAATGGCAGCTGAGCAGTGTTAATTCGAAAGCAACATTAGATGATGAAAGATTTGAAAAAGACAATTTCATTAATTCTTTCCTTATCACTTCTTTTGCTTTCGGGATGTTCATCCGAAGATGTGATCACGGATGAAGCTTTGGCCTTGGATGAAGTTTCTGATGTACAGCCTTCAGACGATATCGATTCCGATGCTTCGACACCCGCAGAGTCAATAGTTACCACGGAAATATTTTCCGAGGAAGATTATTTTATCCCTGCTGATATCTGGAGAGCTTCTTTTGATATTTATGAGAAAAAGTGTAATGCCGAAGAAACACTTGAAGAAGTAAAACCTCTGTTAGCCGATATTGCAGGAAGCGATGAAGAATTGAATGCGGATCTGCTGGTTATGGAGGATCTGTTTTCGTATTGGGACAGAGCAAACGAAAAGGACTTCGTCAATTCGGGCGAAATACCCTCAGACCTTCCGGATGATGACAGTCTGTGTATAGTGATCCTCGGTTATTCACTGTCACCTCATGGCGATGTCAAAGATGAGCTGATGTGCCGTCTTGATGCAGGAATTGAAGCTGCAGGTAAATATCCGAATGCATACATACTGGTAACCGGCGGAGGAACGGCTCTTTTGGCACCCGCGATCAAAGAAGCCGATAAAATGGCTGAATATCTTATTCAAAACGGTATTGATCCTTCGAGGATCATCGTGGAGAACGATTCATTGTCCACATCGGAAAACGCCGTCTATTCGGGAAGGCTTTTAAGAAGCGATTATCCGCAGATAAGAGACCTTTTCATAGTAACCAGCGATTATCATGTACCCATGGCAAGCCATATATTTGAAGGCTGGTTTATCATGACAAACTCCGACCTCAGAGTTATTTCCAATTACGCTTGCCATCCCGGAACCCCAACAACCTTCAGAATCAAGGATCAGGTTTACTGGATGGAGGAACTGTTAAATTTCTACACAAAGGAGGAATGCCGGTGAAATATTTTGTAGATTGTAAAGTTGCGGGTTCGGGTGACGGATCGGAGAGCACTCCTTTCAAAACTATTTCGGAAGCAGCGGAGATTGCACTTCCCGGTGATGAAGTTATAGTAAGCGACGGAATTTACAGAGAACATGTAAATCCGAAGAATGCCGGCAAAGAAGATGCAAGGATCACTTACCGCGCCCAAAACAGATTAAAAGCAGTCATTACAGGCGCGGAGATCATTACCGATTGGACCGAAGAAAGACCTCACGTATGGAAGACGGTTATAGATAATTCTTTTTTCGGAAATTACAATCCGTTTAAAACAGCTGTATCGGGTGACTGGTTTGATGCGAATTTTACGGCGCACACAGGAGATGTTTTCTTAAACGGCAAATCCATGTACGAAGTAACTGATATTAACGGTGTATATGATCCCAAAGAGAATCTGTCTTCATGGGATAAGGATTTCACTGTTTATACCTGGTATACCGAATCCGATGAAAACAAAACGATCATTTACGCAAACTTTCAGGATACCGATCCAAAAGATGCGCTTATTGAAATAACTGTAAGACAGAATTGTTTTTACCCTCTTGAAGAAGGTATCGGATACATTACCCTGGACGGCTTTACAGTATGCAAGGCGGCAACGCAGTGGGCACCTCCGACTGCATATCAGGACGGAATGATAGGTCCTCACTGGTCAAAGGGATGGATCATCGAAAACTGTGATATATCCGAATCGAAGTGCTCCGGTATATCGCTCGGAAAATACCTGCAGCCTGCTAACGACAACAAGTGGCTTAAATGGAAATACAAGGACGGCACCCAGACCGAGCGTGACTGCATATGCCAGGCTCAGACTGAAGGCTGGACCAAAGAAAATATCGGTTCACATATCGTCAGAAACAACGACATCCACGATTGCGGACAAACAGGTATTGTGGGCCACCTGGGCGGTGTCTTTTCCGTTATTGAAAATAACCACATCCATCACATTAACAATAAGCAGAATCTTGCAGGTGCGGAAATAGGCGGTATCAAGATGCACGCTGCAATTGATGTGCTTATCAAGAACAATCATTTCCACCACTGCACCAGAGGCCTTTGGCTTGACTGGCAGGCACAGGGCACAAGAGTTACCGGTAATCTTTTCCACGATAATGCATTGCCTCATGATTATCTTCTGAGAAAAGAAAACCTTGCTAACCTTGGTCTCGGAGAAGACATCTTCATCGAAGTTAGCCACGGACCTACGCTCATAGATAATAATATCCTATTATCTGATAGAGCATTTAAGCTTCCCACACAGGGTGTTGCATTCGTTCACAATCTGATCGCAGGTTCACTTACAGCAGTCGGAAGAGGAGTTGATAACGGATCCAAATCCATCAGATCTCCCAGATACACTCCTTATCATGTTCCTCACAGAACTGAGATTGCGGGATTCATGACCATCCTTCACGGAGATATGCGTTTCTATAACAATATTTTTGTACAAAGAGACCTTAGGGATAAGATGAAGGAGATTTGCAAGGGCTTTGCAAACGACGAATGGGATGACGGTAATCTGATTGCAGGAACCATTCCCTTTGAGTCTTATATGACTGAAGAGGAATGGAAGAGCGAATTTGACGGCTATTGCGGAATGGGAAGTGCGCCCAGCGACAGATACTATATTCCTTTGCCCGTATGGACAGGAGGCAATGCATACTTTAACGGTGCTAAGCCTATAAGCAAGGAGAAGGATTCTTTCGTCGACACCGAACACGAGATAAAGATCGAGCTTACTACAGATGGCGATGAATGGAAGCTTGATACAAATCTCTTTGATTACCTTCCCAAGAACTGCGGCATGATTAACACCGAAAGCCTCGGTATGGCATTTGAGCCCGAGCAGCGCTTTGAAAATCCGGACGGAAGCAGCATTGTATTTGATATCGATATTTACGGAAACAAGCGTGAAGGTGAAGTGATCGCGGGCCCGTTTGCAAAATGATCAGTGAACGAGGGTTACATTAAAATTCTATAAAAAACATATATCACCTGAAGATTTCTTAATTGCATGTGATAAAATAGCGATTCGTGGCTGAGATACCATCCGGCCACGAATTTGTTATTAGGAGATTTTTAGTTATGAGAAAGTTCAAATTATTATCACTTGTTCTTGCAGGCGCATTAGCATTATCCGCTTGCGGAAACAATGCTTCAGCCGGAAGTGAACGCAGTGACAGAACCGAAAGAGAAGAGGACGACAGAGAGGACGAAGACAGGGAAGATGTAGACAGAGAATCCCAGGACGCTGATGGTGAGTCTCAGCAGCCTGTCAAGGACTGGGGATATCCGTTAATTTTACCCGAATATATCATCGGAGAAGTAACTGTGGGTGAAAATGTTTATACTGTATACAGTTCTGAAGACCTGTTTACCGATGAACCTATAGAATTTGCAGAAGTTACTGCTTATGATCCGAACAGCATTGAAGAGACGGTCGAGCTTAATGGAAAAGAGTATCCTGTAATTATATATGGTGCAGTAATCAATGATGAGGTTACGGAAATAGATGTACCTTCATTTATATGGGAAATACAAGGATTTTTTCTGCATAATGCACATAACGTTACTTCGGTAACCCTTCATGAAGGCCTGGGGTGGATCGGACAGGGTGTTTTTAAACATTCGAAAATAGAAACAATTGAGCTGCCCGCCAGCCTCATCAGTTTAGGAGCTTATGCATTTGCAGAATGTGAGAATCTCAGAAGTGTTACATTCAGTGAAAATTCAAGCTTTAAATATATAGAAAATCACACTTTCGCATCATGTAGTTCTCTTACCGAAATTACGATTCCGGCTTCAGTAGTGAAGATAAATGATAATGCTTTTAAAGGCTGTGATAATCTTGAGAACATATATTTTGAGAATACCGAAGGATGGCAGAATAAACCCTCCTCAGGCGGAGATTTGGCTGATATGGACGTGACCGATCCCGAAGAAAATGCCGAAATGTTTACGGGAGATTACTGCGACTATATCTGGAGCAGATAAGCATAGATTACGCACTTCATGGCAAGTTTTGATAAGTTATTTTCTGCAAGTTGTGCAACAATAAACGGGTAACCAAATAACTTTTCTGAAAGAGAAATGATTATGAGAAGACCTAACGAAAGAAAACCTTTGGTAACCCATATGTTTACTGCCGATCCTTCGGCTCACGTTTTTGACGGTAAGATCTATATCTATCCTTCACACGATATAGAGCTTGACGTTCCCGACGATGACGACGGAGCGCAGTACATGATGGAAGATTATCATGTATTATCCATGGATAACCTTGATTCCCCCTGTGTTGACAACGGTGTTGCCATTGACTATAGGGATATCCCCTGGGTTAAGCAGCAGATGTGGGCTCCCGATTGCATACATGTAAACGGCAAGTATTATCTTATTTTCCCCGCAAAGGATAAAGAGCTGAAGTTCAGACTCGGAGTTGCGGAATCCGACAGCCCCGTAGGTCCTTTCAAGCCTCACGAGAATTTCATCGAAGGCAGCTACAGCATCGATCCCGCTGTTCTTGTAGATGATGACGGAAGAATTTACTGCTATAACGGCGGACTCTGGGGCGGACAGCTTGAAATGTGGCAGTCCGGAGAGTTTAATCCCGATGAGCCCAGACCGGAAGGGGATGTTCCCGCACTCGGACCCCTTTTCGCAGAGTTTAAGCAGGATATGACCGGATTTAAAGCAGCTCCCAAGCACATCGAGATTCTCGATGAGAACGGAGAACCCATTAAGGCTTGTGACGAGGATCGCAGATATTTCGAAGATCCCTGGGTTTATAAGTTTAACGGAAAGTATTATTTCTCATATTCAACCGGAACCACTCACTACCTTTGCTATGCGGAGAGTGACAAGCCCGACGGTCCTTTCACCTATAAGGGAAGGATAATGGAGCCCGTTCTCGGCTGGACCACACATCATTCCATTCTTGAGATCGACGGAGAGTGGTATATTTTCTATCATGACTGTGAGCTTTCAAAGGGTATTACCCACGAAAGATGCGTTAAGTACACCAAGCTCAACATCGCAGAGGACGGAACCATCGAGACAATCCATCCTTACGATGACTGATCTGATCATAGGCAATATACACAAAAGGACGGCGTTTTCTCTTGAAAACCCCGTCCTTTTTACATGTGAAAATTAAAAATTACTAAAGATTTGTTTCAGACGGTAGATTTTAATTTGATTTATGTTAGAATACCGCTTCGTGGGTATAAGAAAACAGTTTCTGTATAACTATTGCGGGGAATAGTTACTTGACGAAAACGGAAGGTTAAAAGTTTTAAATGATTTATTACGACCATTTGCCCTTGGACAAGGAAATATTGGATGCGTTAAGCGAGCTTTCCATCAATTATGTATTTCAGCCGATCTTTCAGGCTGACGGAAAGACAACTTATGCATGGGAAGCATTGATGCGCCCCGCCGACAAGACGGTTACGGAGCTGATAGAAGAATATACCAAGAAAGATAAGCTTCACGTTTTGGAAGTTGCAACATTTTTCGGAGCTATGCAGGAGTTTTGCCTGAGAGGATATCCCCAGAAAGTATCCATTAATTCGTTCCCTTCGGATTGTATGAATAACGAAGAAGCCGCTGCGTTCTACGATTACTTCGGTGAAGAGGTGCGCGGAAAGCTGATAGTTGAGAATCTTGAGTATCCTTATTATTCTGCGGAGCACTGTCAGGAAAAGAGCAGAAGCGTAAGGTCCATGAACAATATGCTCTCGATCGATGATTTCGGAAGCGGCATCAACGATCTTGAAAGAGTGGATCTCATGGAGCCCGATATCGTTAAGCTGGACAGAGAGCTTATTTCCGGAATAGATCACGATACCGAAAAACAGGACAATGTTGAGAATCTTGTTCTTAAATTCCATTCAAAGGGAATGCTTGTTGTTGCTGAGGGCGTTGAGGAAAAGGCTGAGTTTGATTATCTTGTGGGTCTCGGAGTTGACCTTTACCAGGGTTATTATCTCGCTCGTCCCGCCTGATGCAGAGGCAAAACAAAATATGTATTTCGGGGACGGTTTTTGCACAGTAAAAGCCGTCCCCGTTTTCTTATGGGGAATGTGGGAATTTCTTGTTAAACCAAAGGTTTTGATATATAATAAACGGTGATTTTTTTGATAGAAAGGGGCATGAAAATGGCACTGCTTGAAGATTGGCGAAAACTCGCATATGACGACAAAGCTGATAAAGGAAAGATTCAGAAACTCTGGGGAGATTATTTCCTTAAGGAGAAAGAGATTTACGCAGAGCTTCTTAAGAATCCTGATGAAGAAGTAAAAGGAACCGTTAAGGATCTTGCCGCAAAGTACGGCATCGACCTTATGTTTATGACCGGTTTCCTTGACGGAATAAATGATTCCCTTAAGACTCCCAATCCCATCGAGGAGATGACAGAGGATACCGAGGTGTCTCTTGCATTCGATAAGGAGCTTCTTTACAAGAACATGGTAGGCGCAGGCGCTGACTGGCTCTATGGTCTTGAGGAGTGGAATTCCATTTTCGATGAGGATAAGAGAAAGGCTCTTTATCATGAGCAGAAGATCTCCGGAACCGTAAAGCGTGAGGGAGCAAAGGTTTATCCCAACGATCCCTGCCCTTGCGGAAGCGGCAAGAAGTATAAGAAGTGTTGCGGAAAGGCTTAATATGGCTAAGAAAACCGACAAGAAACCCGAAAATGCCCAGAAGAGTGCAAGGCCTAAGATAAAACCCACAGCGGCGTTCTATGGTCTTATATGCATGATCATAGGTATCATAGATCTGGTCAATCCCGAGAGGATGCTCAATATCATTGCCTATGCTCTGGGAATATCTGCGATAATCGGCGGAGTTATCTTCGTTATCATGTATCTCGCCAGAGATGTGAGACACAATCTCGGTAACAATGATTTCTTAAACGGGGTTGTATCCATCGTGGTCGGTATAGTAATACTCCTTAAGTGGAAAGAACTGATGACGATCGTCCCCATTGTGCTGGGAGTTCTCATCATCGTAAGCGGATGTATCAAACTTCAGGATTCCATAGATCTTAAAAAGCTGGGACATCCCATGTTTACCCCGATGCTTATATTTGCACTTGTCTTCATTATTTTCGGAGCGGTGCTTGTTGCAAATCCTTTTGAGAGTGAGATACTTCTTCTCAGACTTATCGGAGTGGCACTTATCATCGCGGGAATGACCGATCTTGTTGCTTCGGTATTCTTTGAAGGCGTAAGAAGCCAGTACGATACCGAAACCATCGAGACAACTTACACCGAAGCGGATGACGCAGGTGATGCCGATAAGGCAAATAAATAAACGGAAAGGCAAATGATGAAAAAACTTGAAGATTACGTAACAACAATTCCTGATTTTCCCGAACCGGGCATCATGTTCAGAGACATTACCTCTGTTCTTCAGGATGCGGACGGTCTCAGACTTGCAATCGATACCATGCAGGATGCCATTAAGGATCTTGATTTTGATGTCGTAGTCGGACCTGAATCGAGAGGATTCATTTTCGGAATGCCCATTGCTTACAATCTTCATAAGCCTTTTGTTCTCATCAGGAAAAAGGGAAAGCTTCCCAGAGAAACCGTTGAGAAGACTTATGATCTTGAATACGGCACAGCAACCATCGAGATGCACAAGGACTCCATCAAGCCCGGACAGAAAGTTCTCATCGTAGACGATCTTATCGCTACCGGCGGAACCACCCAGGCTATGATCGAGATGATCGAAGGACTCGGCGGCGTAGTTGTCGGAATCTCTGTCGTAATGGAACTTGCAGGACTTAAGGGCAGAGAAAAACTTAAGGGATACAGACTCGAATCTTGCATTACCTATCCCGGAAATTGATTTAAATTACGGTCACTTACCATATAAGTGACCGGTTTTAGAATACAAAAGGATTTTTTTGCAGCGTATGAAGGATATTTCGGACATTAAAGACGGAGCCATAACCGAAAGGGGAGGCATCTGCGAAAACCAGGATTTCACCGATCCCGGGCTCCTCTATGAGGAGCTTGTTCGTAATGTCCATAAATATCATCCCAGCGACGACATCTCCATGATCGAAAAGGCATTTGCTCTTGCCGACAGTGCCCACAAAGGTCAGATCAGAAAATCCGGAGAACCCTACATCATCCATCCTCTCAATGTGGCCATTATCCTGGCAGAACTGGAGATGGATAAAGAGACCATCGCCGCTGCGCTTCTTCATGATGTTCTTGAAGATACGGAAGTGTCGGAGACAAGCCTCAGACAGGAATTCGGCGATGAAGTAACACTTCTTGTATCCGGCGTTACCAAGCTGGAAAATATCCCTCTTTCAAGAACCGCGGATCAGTCTGATGAAAAGCTTGAGATTCAGGCAGAAAACTTACGTAAGATGTTCTATGCGATGGCTCGCGATATCAGAGTTATTCTGATCAAACTCGCGGACCGTCTGCACAATATGCGCACCCTTCAGTATCAGCCTCCCGCAAGCCAGATAAGGATTGCACGTGAGACAATGGATATATATTGTCCCATTGCACAGCGTCTCGGCATCAGCAGGATCAAGGTTGAACTCGACGATCTTTCCCTCAAGTATCTTGAGCCCGAAGCATATAACGAACTCAAGAACGCTATCGCGGAAAAGAAAACAGAGCGTGAGGCTTACATCGAATCCATCGTTAAAGACGTTAAGGGATATATCGATGAAGCCGGTATCAAAGCGAAAGTCAACGGAAGAGTCAAGCACTTTTTCTCCATCTATAAGAAGATGAAGAACCAGAATAAGACTCTCGATCAGATATACGATCTTTTTGCGGTCAGGATCATTGTTGATTCCGTCATGGACTGCTATGCCGCACTCGGCGTAATTCACGAAAATTACAAACCTATCCCGGGCAGATTCAAAGATTACATTGCAATGCCCAAGGAAAATATGTATCAGTCCCTCCATACCACGCTTATCGGTAAAGACGGACAGCCTTTTGAGATTCAGATAAGAACCTTTGAAATGCACAAGGCTGCCGAATACGGTATCGCGGCTCACTGGAAGTACAAGGAAGTTTCTAACGGACAGACTCCCGAAACCGGCGAGGAAGAAAAGCTTACATGGCTCAGACAGATCCTCGAGTGGCAGCAGGATATGACCGATAATAAGGAGTTCATGAACCTCCTTAAGAATGACCTTGATCTGTTTTCCGATTCGGTTTATTGCTTTACTCCTTCGGGAGAAGTTAAAAACCTTCCTTCCGGTTCATGCCCCATCGATTTTGCTTACGCGATCCATTCCGCTATAGGAAACCGTATGGTGGGAGCCAGAGTAAACGGAAAACTTGTCCCTATCGATTACCGTATCAAGAACGGTGACCGTATTGAGATCATTACCAGTGCCAATATCAAGGGACCCAGTGCGGACTGGCTCAGCATTGTTAAGAGTACACAGGCCAAGAATAAGATCAATCAGTGGTTCAAGAGCGTTACCAAGGAAGACAACATTACCAAGGGTAAGGACATGCTCTTAACCTATGCCAAGTCCAGAGGCATTGATATATATGCGATAATGACTCCCGATTATCAGGAAGATATCGCATCGAAGTATTGTTACCAGGATTGGAATTCCATCTTGGCGGCTGTCGGAAGAGGGGCCCTGAAAGAGGGCCAGGTCCTCGGAAGACTGGAAGCTCTTTATGAAAAAGATCATCCTACGATTCTTTCCAATGAAGAGGTCATCGCACAGATTACGGAAGCCAATCAGAACGCCGCAACCAGACATAATAAAGGAAACAACGGCGGAATAACCGTAAGGGGAATCACCGATCTGTCGGTAAGATTTTCAAAATGCTGTTCACCCGTTCCCGGTGATGAGATCGTCGGATTCGTAACAAGAGGAAGAGGAATATCGATTCACAGAACCGACTGTATCAATATCCTTGCACTTCCCGCAGATGAGAGAACCAGACTCATCGAAGCTTCTTGGGCTCCCGAATCTCTCAATTCCGGAACCGGAAGCTATGAAGTCGATATCAGGATATATGCAAATGACAGAAGCGGACTTCTTGCCGATATCTCCAGAATATTTACGGAGAAGAATATTTCGCTTCTCGGTGTAAATACCCGTGTTAACAAACAGCAGATTGCGACCATTCAGCTTACGTTTGAGATCCACGGCCGCGATGAACTCGAGAACATCTGCGACAAGATACGTTCCGTGCAGGGCGTTGTAGACATCGAAAGAGCAGGAGCATAATGGGTAAAATAAAAATCGGCGGAATGGTAATAGGTGCCGTTCAGACAAACTGTTACTTCGCATACAGAGAAGGAGAGAAGGATTGCATCGTTTTTGATGCGCCCGATACCGGCAAAGAGATCGTAAGACGCATAGAAGGTGCCGGACTTCATGTGCGCGCGCTCCTTCTTACCCACGGTCATTTCGATCACATTATGGGTGCTCAGGATCTTCGCACATCCGCTTCCGCACTTGCGGAGAGCAGAGGGGAGGAAGCTGTTAAGATCTATGCCCCCAAAGCCGAAAAGGAAATGCTTTCCGATTCTTCCTTTAATATGACTGCGATGATGGGAACCCCCATGACAGTCCGCCCCAATGAATGGCTTGAAGACGGTCAGGAACTTGAGATCGCAGGCATTAAGATCAAGGTAATATTCACACCCGGTCATACTCCCGGAAGCACATCGTTCTATATAGAGGAAGGCGGATTCCTTATTTCCGGAGACACTCTTTTCCAGGAATCGGTAGGACGGACGGATTTCAAAGGAGGAAGTGCTCAGACATTATCGAAGAGCATAGAAGAAAAACTCTTCACTCTTCCGGATGATACACAGGTATTTCCCGGTCATGGAGCTTCAACGACCATAGGCCACGAGAAAAAGTACAATCCTTTTTTCACTGATGAAGTCTGGTGACACATATAAGGAGGGCTTGCGATGATCTATTGTCCGAAATGCAAAGAATCGTTGGGTGATAACATTACAACCTGTCCTTTTTGTTTTCATGAGATAACGGACTATGAACGTGTTCTTATTGCAAAAGAGCAACGCGAGGAGGATGAAAAAACACTTCATGAGGAAATCCTGAAAGCCGAAGAATTTTCCTCACTCAGAACTATCTGGATACTGGGAACGATCATATTTGTCATCGTGTTTTATCTCGTATTCATCATCCTTTTATTCGCCGATCTTACGAAGGCTGCTCTTGCGGTATTTACGATAGGAACCGTTTTCACCGCTATAATGTCTCTTTATCTCATCCTTGTCATGAAGGTAAATAATTGCCCGCACTGCGGAAGGTACCTGTTCAGAAACTGGGGACCGTATTGTCAGTGGTGCAGCGGAAGAATTCGTTAGAGATATGAATAACACTTATGTATATATAGAACCGGAGAAGTTTTTAATGGATGTTCTGGCACTTCTCCGGTCATTTTATGCAAAACTGGATATTAAGCCCGTTGTACCCGAAAGCAGGGAAGATGTTAAGGCCGAGGCTGAAAATAACGGATACTTTTTCAGCGTTAAGGTTTCGGATGACGGCTCTGCTCTGGTTTCTTTTAAGGGAACCGGATTTGTATTTACGCCCAAAACATCGTCCCCGGATGATTTTACCGCGTACAAAAAAGAACTGTGCAGAAAGCTCTATTCCGTATTTAAAGAAGATACCGGGCGTGACCTTCCATGGGGAATGATGAACGGTGTTCGTCCCACAAAGCCCGCATTTATAGCAGCTCTTGCGGGAAGAGGAAAATCAGAATCGGATGAGTATTACAGATCGGAATACCTTGTGACCGATGAAAAGGCCGATATGTCATGGGATATAGCAAGATCCGAACTAAACGTCCTCGGCGGATGCGAACATTCCGAAAGCAGATGCAAAGGCGACAGGAGAGGATATGCGGGAGGTTATTCCGTTTATATCGGAATCCCTTTTTGCCCCAGCAGATGTCTGTACTGTTCCTTTACGGCATATCCGCTGGCAGCGTTTAAAGACGGCGGAGAAGCCTATGTACAGGCACTTATTGAGGAGATGAAATCATGCTCGAAGATCTTCCCCGGTAAAGCTCCCGACAGCATATATATGGGAGGAGGTACTCCCACGGCACTTGATGCCCGTCAGCTGGACCGAATAATTTCTGTGGCGGAAGACGTGTATTTTACCGGCCCATCGATTGAATTTACGGTTGAAGCCGGAAGAGCGGATTCCATCACGGAAGATAAGTTAAAGGTTTTGAAAAAGCACGGGATATCAAGGATATCCGTCAATCCTCAGACCTTTAATCAAAAGACTCTGGATCTCATCGGAAGAAAAGCCACTGCGGATGAGACGGTAGAAGCTTTTAAACTGGCCCGCAGTCTCGGCTTTGATAATATCAACATGGATATAATCCTCGGACTTCCCGGGGAAGGCATGGATGAAGTAAAGCATACCTGTGAAGTGATCGAAGAACTTAAACCCGATTCTCTTACGGTTCATTCGCTTGCACTTAAGAGAGCATCATTCCTCGGTGATTGGATTGAAAAGAACGGTCACTCAGCATTTACAAATACCGAAGAGATACAAAAGCTGGCAAGGGACTGCGCTTTATCAATCGGCCTTGAACCTTACTATCTGTACAGACAAAAGGACATGTCCGGCGGTTTTGAAAACATAGGCTATGCTCTTCCCGGAAAAGAGTGCCTGTACAATGTTGTAATGATGGAAGAAGTTCAGAGCATTCTCGGGTTCGGTGCGGGCACCATCAGTAAGAAGGTTGTTCCTTCAGGAAATACGGATGCCGTAACAAAGCCGGGTAATATGAGTCTTGGCGAACTTATCCGCTCGGGGGATGAGCTTCATATGGATATATCCAGATGTGAGAATTTTAAAGAAGTGGGAGACTATATAAGCCGTCTTCCCGAACTGATAGACAGGAAAAAAGAATTGTTCGGATGAAAAAACCGGGAGGCGTTTACCTCCCGGTTATGTTTTATTTTGCGGTTACTTTATTTCTTCCGCCGGACTTGGATTCGTATAAAGCCTTGTCCATTCTGTCGAAAGCATTCTCGAATTCATCTTCTTTGAGTATTTCCGTAACACCGGAACTTACCGTAATGTTTCCGGCTACATTGAAATCTTCTTCCTGAACTTTTTTTCTGATATCTTCGGCATATCCGTATGCTTTGGAGGAATCGGTGTCATAACATACCGCAACAAATTCCTCGCCGCCCCATCTGCCGACAACAACATTCTTCTTGGCAAAATATTCTTTGATCATAAAAGCAAAATGCTTAAGGGTTATATCGCCTACCGCATGTCCGAAGCTGTCGTTGACAGTCTTGAAGTAGTCGATGTCGAACATCATCATCGAAACTTTTCTGTCGGTTCGTCCGACTATCTCGATTGCATTGTGTATCTCGGTCTCGATTCTTCCATGATTGAAAATGTCGGTAAGAGTGTCCTTGGAAGCAAGTTCTTCGTATTTTTTTAACGTGGACATCAGCTGCATGGAGTTTTCGTTGATGTCCTGAACCATGAAGACGTAACGGAAATCCTCCTCGCTGTTATTGGTCTCCGAACGTGAGAATGTAAGTTTTACCCAGATGTATTTGCCTTCCAGATTTTTCATCAGACAGTCAAAAGAAGACGTACGCCCGGGCTGCAATGTCTTTTTAAGATAATCCGGATCCGTCCTTTCCAGGAAGAGAGGCCGGTCGTCGGGCCAGATCATGTTGACAATCATCATTCTCCACTGGGAATATTTGATCTCGGCTTCCATTGTATCGTCGGAAATTTCGGTGATGCTGATGCTGGAAGTAGTGTCCTTGAACAGATCTATATACATGGAGAAGAGATATGTATTCTGGATCGTGTTGACCTTCTCGTAGGTCAGAAACTCTTTCATGTATTCGCTGGAATCCAGCTCATAGAGAATAAGAAGATAGAAATTATCCTCGTAAGGAGTTATGGTCATTTGGACGGAGTGAGGGGTTTCATCTTTATACAGCTTAAGTCTGCGGCTGTATTTCCCTTTGAATTTACCGAATCTGGGTATAAATACCTGATAATCTTCGGTAACCTCGGTATCCTGACTGCCCTTAAGGTGAAACCAGAGTTTTTGGGTCAGAGCATTGTAGCTGCCCGCATCGTCGATAAAATCGGTGAACATTCCTTTTTTGACAAGGGTTTTGTAAGTGTCCGATTCCGAATCGACCAAAACGATAGCATCTATACCTCTTTCTATGAAAGAAGCAGCGTCCTGTAAGGTAAAATCATCCAGTGTTTTTGCCATAACAAATCCTCCGAATTTCGAAAACCACGAAATATTATAACCCTTTTTACAGGTTTCGTTAATATTCGGCGGTAAATCCCTTCCGATAATTGCAAGGTGTCTCTATTTATGCTAATATCTTAAAGATTTTTTATTACTCTACTTTGTTAAAGTAGAATTGATTATGAGGAGTATTTATTTATGAAAAAGAGTAAGATTTTGGCAACCCTCATGTGCGGAGTTCTGACCGCAGGATTTATCACTGCCTGCGGCCCTATTCATGAGTCAACCTTTACCGTAGGATTCGACGCTGAATTCCCTCCTTACGGCTATATGGACGACAACGGAGAGTACACCGGATTCGACCTTGAGCTTGCTGAGGAAGTTTGCAGGCGTAACGGATGGGAGCTTGTAAAGCAGCCCATCGACTGGGATGCAAAGGATGCAGAGCTTAATTCAGGCACCATTGACTGTATCTGGAACGGATTTACCATGAACGGACGTGAAGAGCAGTACACCTTCACCGATCCTTATGTAGACAACAGCCAGGTAGTTATCGTAGCAGAGGGCAGCGGAATCTCAAGCCTTGAAGACCTTGCAGACAAGAACGTAGGTGTTCAGAAGGATTCTTCCGCACTTGCAGCTCTTGAAGGCGATTCTGCAGATCTTGCAGCTACCTTCGCAAGCCTTACCCAGTACGGCGATTACAACACCGCTTATCTTGATCTTAAGCAGGGTGTTCTTGATGCTGTCTGCATTGATATCGGAGTTGCAAACTACCTTCTCGGACAGACCGACGGCGGCTTTGTTATCCTTGACGAGCAGCTTGCCACCGAGCAGTACGCAGTAGGATTTAAGCTTGGAAATACCGAGCTCAGAGACAAGGTTCAGGCTACCCTTAATGAGATGGCTGCCGACGGAACTCTTGCTCAGATTGCCGATAAGTATGCTGATTTCGGTATTCCCGAATCTCTTTGCCTTGGAAAGTAATTCATGACGTTAGAAGTTATATTTCTAAAACTTATGAGCGGTATGGGAGTTACGGTGTCGATCTTTTTGCTGACACTGCTGTTTTCCATACCGCTCGGTTTACCGATAGCCCTTGCAAGGATGAGCAAGCATAAGGTGCTTTCAGCCATAGCCGGAGTTTATATCTCCGTAATGAGAGGCACACCGCTTATGCTTCAGATCATCGTTATTTATTTCCTGCCTTTTTACGGGTTCGGAATAAATGTAACGGCAGGGTATCGTTTTATTGCCGTAATAATCGCATTCTCGCTTAACTATGCGGCTTATTTTGCGGAGATCTACAGATCCGGCATACAGTCCATTCCCAAGGGTCAGTATGAGGCTGCCCAGATTCTCGGATATTCCGGATTCCAGACCTTTGTTTTGATCGTAATGCCTCAGATGTTTAAAAGAGTACTTCCCGCAATGACCAACGAGATCATTACTCTGGTTAAGGACACATCTCTTTCTTTTGCCATAGCTACAGCGGAGATGTTTACCATGGCAAAGCAGATAGCAGCCAAGGAAGCCAGCCTCATGCCTCTGATGGCCGCGGGAGTTTTCTATTACATTTTCAACTTTATCGTTGCCATTATCTGCAAGAAGGTTGAGAAAAAATATGACTACTACAAGATTTAACTTATGGAATTATTAAAGGTTGAAAATTGCAGAAAGAGCTTTGACGGTGAAGAGATACTTAAGGGTATTTCACTTTACGTGGATGAGGGAGAGGTTGTATCCGTAATCGGTCCTTCCGGTTCCGGTAAATCGACTTTCTTAAGATGCGCATGCATGCTGGAAACCATGGACGGAGGAACGCTGTCCTATGCGGGAAAATATGCTGCTAACGAGATAGACGGCAAAGTGGTTTACGCGCCCGCAGCGGAACTTAAAGAGATCAGAAAGACATTCGGACTTGTGTTCCAGAATTTCAATCTGTTTCCTCACTATACCGTACTTAAAAACGTTGCGGAGCCTCAGATGATAGCGGGAAGAAGCAAGGCGGAAGCAGAGAAGAAGGCTATGGAATGCCTTGAAAAACTGGGACTCGGCGATAAGGCAAAAAATTATCCCTGCCAGCTTTCCGGAGGTCAGCAGCAGAGAGTATCCATTGCAAGAGCTCTGGCTCTTGAACCCAAGGTTTTATTTTTCGATGAACCTACGTCGGCGCTTGATCCCGAACTTACCGGAGAAGTTCTCAAGGTTATAAGAGATCTTGCCGCATTACATATGACCATGATAATAGTTACCCATGAAATGAACTTTGCCAAAGATGTATCGGATCGTATCATCTTCATGGAAAACGGAGTTATCCGTGCCCAGGGATCGCCTCATGAACTGTTCTCATCGGATGATGAGAGACTTAAGGCTTTCATGGGAAGACTAAACGGTAATTGATGAAAAATGGGGACGTAACCGTCCCCTTTATTATTTTTCTTTCAGCACCGATTTCGGTGCGAAAAACATATCTTTTTCTATTATTCCCATTAGAGCTCCGCGGTTGTATCTGCTGTTGCATGCCTCAATGAGGTTCGCTTCAAGCTGTTCCATGGTGGGTTCAACGTATTTTTTGCGGGATGTGTATCCTACAACGTTTCCTATTGTGATGATGGTGTACGGCATCAATCCGCACAAGCCTATGTAAAGAAGGATCTGGAACGGAAGAATATCCGTGAGAGCAACTCCCACAAACCCTAAAACAGCAAGGCCGATAAAGATCGAAAGCATCTTAATGCTTTTTAAAACTTCATCAAGTTTTCTGCCGGAATCGTTCTGGTAGCTTTCCGCACAATGGGAGCAATAACCGCCCCAGCATTTGACCCAGTCGCCGTAAGTCTTAGTCTCGATCTTTTTGTCTTCCATCACACTGCGGTCAAGTTTTTTATGAATACAGGAAACATCGCCTCCGAAAAAGGGAATCGGAATTAATTCTTTTCCGCAGTTGGGACATACATCCCCTTCCTCCAGCAAGGCATAATAAAGATCGGTATCTCCGTAAATCAGTTTTTCCATTGGTATCTCCCGTGGTATTACGTGTCCAGTATTTCCAATTAACTATTGTATGTTTTTGCAGGCACCGAATCAATAGAAACCATGTGAGGTTTAATCCGTTTTTTGTCATTTTGACAGGAAAAAGATATGAGGGGTACAATGAATATCATGTCAAAATCAGTTAAGTGGGTAATATGTATATGGTGCTTCCTCTATGGGGTAATCCTTGTTATCGCCCTTAAGTATGAAGCGGGTGTTCCCATCGGAGATCTTGGGAGTATCAATCTGCATGCTCTGAACAATGCATTCAGAGGCTTGTTCGAATATGACGTGGCGGGAGGATATTTCAGGTCTCTTTATGTCTTTACCGAGATTCTCGGCGTTATTTCGGTGCTTGCCTGCCTTTTCTGGATGTCTCTGGGAATTAAAGATCTTATTAAGTACCGTGATATAAATGATGTGGACAAGAGTATCTTTGCCACATTTCTTCTTTATATTCTCGCACTTATCGTATGGAAGATCGTAACGGGAATTTCCGTAAGCTATGCCCCCGTATCCGTTCATCCCAAGAGCGCGCTTGTGGTTTCTTTTCCCTGCGGAAATACGTTTCTCATCATTATTTCCATGTGCAGCTGCATATATCTGACCGGTTATTTCCTGGAAGAGAGGAAAAGGCTTGTTCTTATCCTTCGCATACTCTGCATTTCCGTACTTATCCTTGGCATAATCCTCAGAACCGTCTGTGGAGCAAACTGGATTACCGACATTTTGGGCGCCATCGGATTTGCCGTTCCGGCGGTTATTCTTTATTCCTTTGTCTGTGATGTTTAAACCCCCGTTTTCATTGCATGAATACTGATTTTATGCTAATATTTTAAGGATTATCCGGAAGAATGGGATCTTCCGGTATTATTTCTTATGTTTAGATGAAGAGGACTGCTATGGCACTTAACAAGAAGCCCGTTACGGGTATGAAAGATATACTTCCCGAGGAGATGGCCATCAGGGAGTACGTACAGAAAGTAATAAGCGAAACTTACGCGGGATTCGGTTTTACGAGAATCGAAACACCTTGCGTCGAGACCATCGAAAATCTTACATCCAAGTCCGGCGGAGATAACGAGAAGCTCATCTTCAGGATCCTTAAAAGAGGTGAGAAGCTTAATCTCGAGACCGCACAGACTCAGGATGATCTGGTTGATTCGGGACTTCGTTATGATCTTACCGTTCCTCTTGTAAGATACTATTCCAATAATTCCGCAACCCTTCCGGCTCCCTTCAAGGCACTTCAGATGGGCAATGTGTGGAGAGCGGACCGTCCCCAGAGAGGACGTTACAGACAGTTCATGCAGTGCGACATCGATATCCTCGGTGAAGCTGATAACCTTGCGGAGATCGAGCTTATCCTTGCTACGACCTCGACTCTCGGAAAGCTGGATTTTAAGGGCTTTGAGATCAGGATCAATGACAGAAGGCTCCTTAAAGCCATGGCTCAGTGGGCAGGATTTGCGGAGAGCGATTACGATTCCGTGTTCATCACCATCGACAAGATGGATAAGATCGGAATTGACGGCGTTAAAGCAGAGCTTCTTGAGAACGGATATGCTGCTGAGACCGTTGATAAGTACGCAGATCTCTTAAACAAAGCGGTTAACGGTGAAGCGTCTCTTAAGAGCATTATGGATACCGTGGGCGAAGAACTTGCCAAGGATCCCGTTACCAATCTTGAAGAGATAATCACTGCCGTAGATGCATCAAAGCAGGCCGATTTTAAGATGGTATTCGATCCCACTCTTGTAAGAGGAATGTCATACTATACCGGTACTATTTTTGAGATAGCAATCCCCGAGTTCGGCGGAAGCTGCGGAGGAGGCGGAAGATACGATGAGATGGTAGGCAAGTTTACCGGACAGAGCGTTCCCGCATGCGGATTCTCCATCGGATTCGAAAGAATCGTACTTCTTCTTACCGAGAAGGGATTCAAGGTTCCCGGAAGCGGAGACGGAAAAGCTTATCTCATCGAAAAAGGAATATCCGGAGAGCGTCTCAGCGAGATCCTTTCCAAGGCGGCCGAAGAGAGAAAAACCGGTAAGAAGATCCTTACCGTCAGAATGAATAAGAATAAGAAGTTCCAGAAAGAGCAGCTTACTAAAGCAGGCTATACGGAGTTTGAGGACTTCTACAGGGAGGCACTGAAATGATACAGTCAAGAACACATAACTGCGGAGAACTTAGAAGCTCCGACGAGGGCAAGGAAGTAACTCTTTGCGGATGGGTTGAGAATGTAAGAGAAGTCGGAGGAAATCTTTCCTTCATCATCTTAAGAGATTTTTACGGAATCACCCAGCTCGTTGCAGAGACCGAAGAGATGGTTTCCGCATTCAAGAATATTACCAAGGAATCAACCGTTCAGATCACCGGTAAAGTAAGGATCAGAAGCAACAAGAATGACAAGATCCCTACCGGAGATATCGAGGTTGTTCCCGATTCCGTTAAGGTTCTCGGCAAGAACAGAAATGCGGAGCTTCCTTTCGAGATCAACAGATCCAAGGAAGCCGACGAAGCTACCAGACTTAAGTACAGATATCTTGACCTCAGAAATCCCGAGGTTAAGAAGAATATTGTCCTCAGATGCAATGTTGTTGCGGAGCTCAGAAAGGCTATGACTGAGGAAGGATTCCTGGAGATCACAACTCCCATCCTTACCGCATCATCACCCGAAGGAGCTAGAGACTATCTTGTTCCCGCAAGAAAGCATCCCGGCAAGTTCTATGCGCTTCCCCAGGCTCCTCAGCAGTTCAAGCAGCTTCTGATGACTTCCGGATTCGACCGTTATTTCCAGATCGCACCCTGTTTCAGAGATGAGGATGCGAGAGGAGACCGTACTCCCGGTGAGTTCTATCAGATGGATATGGAGATGGCTTTCGCATCTCAGGACGATGTCCTCGGAGTACTTGAGAAGGTTCTTGTTCCCGTATTCAAAAAATATGGAATTTACGACCGCATAACTCCCGCTCCCTTTAAGAGAATTCCTTTCAGAGAGGCAATGGAGAAGTACGGTTCCGATAAGCCTGACCTCAGAATCGACCTTGAGCTAAAGGATGTAACGGATGTCCTCGGTGGAATAGATTTCGAGCCTTTCAAGGGACAGTGCATTGAGGCTGTTGTGGTTACCGGATTTAACGCTACAAGAAAACAGATCGATCAGCTTGTGGCCGATGTTGAGGTTCAGACCGCAAGAAAGACCTGCTGGTTCAGAGTGGATGAAAACGGTGAGATTGTAGGCGGCATCGCCAAGTTCTTACAGCCAATCAAGGACGAAGTAATCTCCAAGCTCGGTCTTGAGAACGGATGCTTCGTAGGTCTTGCAGCCGGTCCCAAAGCCGCCTCACTTAAGACTGCAGGCGTTCTTCGTACCAAGCTCGGTACTCTTTGCCCCGAGCACATGGATAAAGAGCAGTACAGCTTTTGCTGGATCGTTGATTTCCCCATGTATGAGATCGGAGAAGAATCCGGCGAGCTGGAGTTTTGCCACAATCCTTTCTCAATGCCCGTAGGCGGACTTGAGACTCTTGAAAAAGCAGAAAGAGGAGAGATGGATCCTCTCGATATAATGGCTAACCAGTATGACCTTGTCATCAACGGATATGAGTCCGCATCGGGCGCCGTAAGAAATCACGATCCCGAGATCATGGTCAAAGCATTCGAACTTGTACGTCTCGGAGAAGCTGAAGTTAAGGCTAAGTTCCCTGCTATGTACAATGCGTTTACTTACGGAGCACCTCCTCATGCCGGAGCTGCACCCGGAGTCGACAGAATGATAATGCTTCTCACCGGCGAAGAGTCGATCCGCGAAGTTATTACATTCCCCATGAACAAAAATGCGCAGGATGTTATGATGGATGCTCCTTCAGCCGTATCACAGCATCAGCTTGACGAGCTCCACCTTGCCTGCATTCCCGTTGAGGAATAATGAGAATTTATCTTCTTGATGTAAGTACATTACAGGATGAGACCACGGGCGCTGAGCTTTCAGGCAGGGCCCGCAGTCTTATTGATGATTACAGAGGATCGAAAGCGGACCAGTGCAAAAGTATTCCCGCACGCGGTCTTGCCCTTGGTGTGGGTCTGCTTCTTCAGCTTGCGGCAAGAGGATATGTTGAGGATGTTTCAAGAGCGGCCCAGGGAATTCCCATCGAACTTACCGCAGAAGAAGCCGTCAGAATCCTTGCCAGAAATGGCGAAGTTCTGAAGCTTGCCTACTCCATTGAAAACAGCGGCAAGCCCTATCTCGAGCCCGATATCCAGATACCTGTGGGAGAGCGCGGTATTCCTTTTATAAGTATTTCCCATTCTGGTAAATATGTCGCTCTGGCGCTTTCGTATTATGAAATCGGAATTGACATTCAGATCCGCAAGGACATGAATACCGAGAAGATTTCAACCAGGTATTTCACCGAAAAAGAAACCGGTCTGATCCACAAAGACCCGAATCTCTTTTTCACTCTCTGGTCGAGAAAAGAAGCCTGGGGAAAATGCGAAGGCTGTGGAATAGCCTCGGCTCTTCAGAGAGATTTCTCCGATGTGAGCAAAGGTCTGTCCAGGTTTTATATGTGGAGTGAAAACAATGCTCCTTCAGGTTATGCAATGTGTGTATGCGAGAAGATGTCCTGATCCCGAGAGGAATTTGTCTTAGATGAAAAAAGTACTGTCACTTTTAAAAAACTATAAGAAAGAGGCGTTCCTTGCCCCTTTTTTTAAGTTTGTCGAAGCAGTATTTGAGCTGTTCGTTCCTCTTGTAATGGCGGATATCATCGATGTGGGAATTCCCGCATCCGATACTTCTTATATTGTAAAAAAAGGTCTTGTTCTTGTTCTTCTTGCGGCAGCCGGCCTGTCCGTTTCAATCACCGCTCAGTTTTTCGCGGCAAAAGCGGCAGTGGGTGTTTCGGGAAGCCTTCGTAAAAAGCTCTTCGATCACATCATGGGGCTGGAAGCACGTGAAGTTGACAAGGCAGGTACCTCTACTCTCATTACTCGTATGACATCGGATGTAAATCAGGTTCAGACGGGAATCAACATGTCTCTCAGACTTCTTCTCAGAAGTCCCATCATAGTATTCGGCGCCATGATCATGGCAATTACGATAGACGTTCCCTCGGCACTTATTTTCTGTATCGCAGTCCCTGTTCTTGCTGTGATCGTCATTGGGATTACTCGTTTCAGTATCCCTATGTTTGCCGGGGTTCAAAAGCTTCTTGATAAAGTAATGCTCTCATCAAGGGAAAACCTTACCGGTGTGAGAGTAATCAGAGCTTTTAATCTTCAGGATGATGAGAAGAATTCTTTTTACGAGAAAAACAATGCTCTGAAAGCAAAACAGATCTCGGCATCGGATTTTACCGCGCTTACAAATCCCATTACTTTTATTGTCGTAAACACAGCCGTGATGTTTCTGATCTATAAAGGAGCCGTCAGAGTAAATATCGGAGCAATCACACAGGGTCAGGCAGTTGCGATTCTGAATTATATGAGCCAGATCCTTGTAGAGCTTCTTAAGCTTACAAACCTTATCGTTACCATCACTAAATCCATCGCATCCGCGGGAAGAGTAAGTGATGTACTTGATCTCGGTGAGGAAACCTCAGAATCGGATGAGACAGTAGTATCGGTTGCCGGTGATACGGATTCATTTATCAGGTTCGACCACGTGTCACTTAAATACTCCGCAGGCTCAGATGAAGCTCTGTCCGATATTTCTTTCAGCGTTTCAAAAGGAATGACTGTGGGTGTTATCGGCGGAACGGGTTCCGGTAAATCATCCCTTGTGAACCTGATCCCCGGAATGTATGAGGCTACATCGGGAACCGTTACCGTAGCGGGAGAGGATGTGAAGACCTGCGACAGGATTAAGCTTCGTGACCGTATAGGAGTTGTCCCCCAGAAAGCAGTTCTTTTTAAAGGAACCGTCAGATCCAATATGCAGATAGGCCGTGAGGATGCGACAGACGAAGAGATTATTGAATGCCTTAAGAAGGCACAGGCCTATGATTTTGTAACCGAAAAGGGCGGCCCGGATGCTGAGGTTCTTCAAAACGGCAAGAACTTCTCGGGAGGACAGAAACAAAGACTTACTATTGCCAGGGCACTTGTCAGAAAGCCCGAGATACTGATACTTGATGATTCAACCTCTGCTCTGGATTTCCTTACGGAAAAACATATCAGGGAAGAGATTGCAAAGCTTCGTGATATGACCGTGTTTATCGTATCCCAGAGAGCTTCATCCGTTATGAATGCCGACATGATCATCGTTCTTGATGACGGTAAAGCGGCAGGAATCGGAACTCATGAAGAGCTCCTTAAGACATGTAATGTCTATGAAGAGATATACTACTCGCAGTTCGAGAGAAAGCAGTAATGTGGTGGTTTTATATCCCGCATGCGGGTTATAATATATAAGCTGTTCAGGGACTTCAAGCCCCATAAATGTGTAGGAGGAAGAAACAGATATGAAGGAGTTAATGCTTGGAAATAAAGCATTTGCGCGCGGACTTTATGAAGCGGGCTGCAGTTTTGTTTCCAGTTATCCCGGAACTCCCAGTACCGAGGTAACTGAAGAGGCCGTTAAGTACGACGAGATTTATTGTGAATGGGCACCTAATGAGAAGGTAGCTATGGAGGCAGCTTTCGGTGCATCCCTTGCGGGTGTGAGAAGCTATTGCGGTATGAAGCACGTTGGCTTGAACGTTGCCGCAGACCCTCTTTACACCATGTCATACACAGGTGTAAACGGAGGCGTTGTAATCTGTGTTGCGGACGATGCGGGAATGCACTCATCACAGAATGAGCAGGATTCCAGACATCATGCCATCGCATCCAAAGTTCCCATGCTCGAGCCTTCGGATTCCGCGGAGACTCTTTCTTTTGTAAAACTGGCATATGATCTTTCCGAGGAGTATGACACTCCCGTTATCGTCAAGATGTGCACCAGAGTAGCTCATTCCCAGTCGGTTGTTGAGACTTCCGAAAGAGCACAGATTGCAAGAAAGCCTTACGAGAAGAATATTCCCAAGAATGTTATGATGCCCGGCAACGCCATCAAGCGTCATCCTTTTGTAGAGGAGAGAACCGAAAAATTACGCAAGCTGGCTGAGACCGCAGATTTTAACAGAGTAGAGATGAGAGATACATCTGCATCGGGCAAGCACATCGGTATCATCACCTGCTCAACCACATATCAGTATGTAAGAGAAGCATTCGGAAATACCGTATCCGTTCTTAAGCTCGGAATGGTAAATCCTCTTCCCGTAGATCTGATCAAGGATTTTGCATCCAAGGTTGATACCGTTATCGTAGCAGAGGAGCTTGATCCCATCATCGAGAATCACTGCAGAGCACTTGGGATTAATGTATTCGGTAAGGACGTTCTTCCCATCTGCGGAGAGTTTTCACAAAATCTCCTTAAGAAGTATCTTTCTCCCATCGTTACCGGTAAGGAGTACGAGGGCGAGGATGTTTCCGCGGTAGAAGATGCAATTCCTAACAGACCTCCCGTAATGTGTGCAGGCTGCCCTCACAGAGGACTTTTCTACACACTCAGCAAAAATAAATGCACCGTTCTCGGTGACATCGGATGCTATACTCTCGGAGCCGTTGCGCCTCTTTCCGCAATGGATATGACTCTTTGCATGGGTGCTTCCGTAAGTGCGATCCACGGATTCAACAAGGCAGGCGGCGGAGAAAACGAAGGCAAGACCGTAGCCGTTATCGGTGATTCAACCTTCATGCATTCCGGTATGACAGGCCTTGCAAATATCGCATACAATCAGTCGGATTCAACGGTTATCATTCTCGATAACTCCATCACCGGTATGACGGGACATCAGCAGAATCCCACCACCGGTCTTAATATCAAGGGTGATCCCGCAGGTAAGATCGATCTTGAAGCTCTTTGCCGTTCAATGGGCTTTGAGAGAGTACGCGTTGTAGATCCTTATGATCTTAAGGCTTGCGATGAAGCTATTAAAGAAGAGCTTGCGGTAAAGGCTCCTTCTGTAATTATTTCCAGAAGACCCTGTGCACTTCTTAAGAACGTAAAACACAATCCTCCTCTTCGTGTGAACAGAGACAAGTGCGTAGGCTGTAAGTCATGCATGAAGATCGGATGTCCCGCTATTTCCATGAAAGACGGCAAAGCTCATATCGACAACACTCTTTGCGTAGGTTGCGGAATCTGTGAGCAGCTTTGCCCGGTAGGAGCTTTTGAATCCTGCCAGAAGGAGGGTTGATATGAGTACAAAGAATGTAATGATCGTAGGTGTAGGCGGACAGGGTTCACTCCTTGCAAGTAAACTTCTCGGACGTCTCCTCCTTGATGAAGGATATGATGTTAAAGTTTCCGAGGTTCACGGAATGAGCCAGAGAGGCGGAAGCGTTGTTACTTATGTAAGATACGGTGAGCATGTTTATTCTCCCGTTATCGATAAGGGCGAAGCCGATGTTATCGTATCATTCGAACTTCTCGAAGCTGCAAGATGGCTTCCTTTCCTTAAAAAGGACGGAACCGTTGTTACCAATATCCAGCAGATAGATCCCATGCCCGTTATTACAGGAAACATGGAATATCCCGCTGAGCTTGTTGATAAGATGAAGGCTACCGGTGCCAAGGTTGATGCGCTTGACTGCCTTAAGCTTGCCGAGGAAGCAGGTTCCTCAAAAGCGGTAAACATCGTTCTCATGGGACGTCTTTCTCACTATTTTGACATGCCGGAAGAGGCATGGATGAAGGCTATGGAAGCAATCGTTCCCGCAAAGTTCCTTGAAATGAATAAGAAAGCATTCGAACTCGGAAAGAATGCTTAAGTAGTTTTGTAACTGTAATCCGAACATATTACATAAGGGGTAAGAAAGTGGAGAAGTATTTTCAAAAAGAGATCGAGTGTGCTTCGAGAGAAGAGATCACCAAGATCCAGAACGAGAAACTGGCAGAACAGGTAAAGCATGTATGGAACAACGTTCCCTACTATCGTAAGAAGATGGAAAAAGCAGGTGTAACACCTGACGATATTAAATCCATCGATGATCTTCACAAGCTTCCCTTTATGTCAAAAGCGGATTTGAGGGAGACATATCCCGATGGTCTCCTGGCAGTTCCCAGAGAGGAAGTTGTCAGGATCCATTCCACATCCGGAACCACCGGTAAAAGAGTTATCGCATTCTATACTCAGGGTGATATGGATCTCTGGGAAGAGTGCTGCGCAAGAGCTCTTGTTGCAGCCGGAGCTACCAGAGAAGATGTGGTTCAGGTTTCTTACGGATACGGTCTTTTCACCGGAGGCCTGGGAGTCGACGGTGGAAGCCGTAAAGTCGGATGTATGACAGTGCCCATGTCTTCCGGAAATACCGAAAGACAGATCATGTTCATTCAGGATCTTAAGGCATCCATCATCTGCTGTACTCCTTCATATGCCGCATATCTCGGTGAGTCAATGAAGGAAATGGGACTTACCGCCGATGAGATCCCTCTTAAGGCCGGAATCTTCGGAGCTGAGGCATGGAGCGAAGAGATGAGAAAGAGTATCGAAGAGACTCTCGGTATTAAAGCCTTCGATATTTACGGACTTACTGAACTTTCCGGTCCCGGTGTCGCATTTGAGTGCAGCGAGCAGAAAGGCATGCACATCAATGAAGATCACTTCATTGCAGAGATCATCGATCCAAAAACTCTGGAGGTTCTTCCTCACGGAACACAGGGCGAGCTTGTATTTACCGCCATCGATAAAAAGGGCTTCCCCATGATGAGATACCGTACCAGAGATATCTGTGTACTTTCTGAAGAGAAGTGCAGCTGCGGCAGAAGCTTTATCAGAATGGCCAAACCTATGGGAAGAAGCGATGACATGCTCATCATCCGCGGCGTAAACGTATTCCCTTCACAGATCGAAACCGTACTGCTTGAGCACGGATATCAGGCTAATTACCAGATAATCATCGATCGTGTAAATAACACCGATACATTTGATATTCACGTAGAGATGACTCCCGAAATGTTCACCGATAATGTTGCTGAGATCTCCAAGGCTCAGAACGAGCTTATGCAGGGACTTGTAAATATGCTCGGAATCAAAGCCAAGGTTACACTTGTTGCTCCCAAGAGCATTACCAGAAGCGAAGGAAAAGCAGTTCGTGTCATCGATAACAGAAAGATCTGATAAGGAGGTGCCATATGAGCGTTAAACAGATTTCTATATTCCTGGAAAACAAACCCGGAAAAATGTGTGAGGTTTCCGAAGTTCTTGCAGAGCGCGGAATCAATATGAGAGGCATCTCTCTTGCAGAGACCGAAGGTTTCGGTATCGTAAGAATCATCGTTGATGATGTTTACGAAGCTACAACGGTTCTTAAAGACAATGACTTTTTAAATAAACTTACAAGCGTTGTTGTTGCCGAGATTCCCGATATTCCCGGTGGCCTAAGCCAGATACTTAAGGTATTTGCCGATGAGAATATAAATCTGGCATATATGTACGCACTTTCCGCCGAAGTATCTACCAATAAAGCCTACATGGTTTTCAAAGTAGATGATCACAAGTCGGCTCAGGCCGCACTTACAAGAGCGGGCATCAAAGTTATATCTCAGGAAGAGATTGCATCACTGTAACATAAATCATGGAAAACAAAACCGGAAAAAGTAAAATGAAAAGACTTCTGACCTATACGAGAAAGTATATGGTTGCTGAAGTTTTTGTGCTTATTTTTGCGCTTCTTTCGGTTGCGTTTTCTCTTTATATTCCCGTTCTGACGGGAAGGGCAGTGGATCTTCTCACCCCCGGTGCCGGTAATATCGATATGGATGCGGTTATGGTAGCTGCATCAAAGGTAGGTATCGCGGCTCTCATAAGTGCTTTTTTCCAGTATCTTATGAGCAGGGTGGGAAATCACATTACTTATAATGTGGTTCGTGATATCAGAAATGATGCGATGAATAAGATCCAGCAGTTATCCGTATCTTATCTTGATTCGCACAGAACGGGAGACATACTAAGCAGGATGATAGCCGATGCGGATACATTCGCAGACGGTCTTCTCATGGGATTTACACAGCTCTTTACGGGTGCGATGACGATTCTCGGCACACTGATCTTCATGCTGAGCCTTAATCCTTTTATCACACTTCTTGTAGTGCTCATAACTCCCATGTCACTTCTCGTTGCAAGATTCATAGCAACAAGATCACATTCTCTTTTCCTTGCACAGTCCAAAGCAAGAGGCTCTCTGACCGAACTTACCGAGGAGATGATCTCTTCACAGAAGACTGTCAGACTCTTTTCATATGAGGATGATGCAAGGAAGAATTTCAATGAAGCGGATGATGCACTCTGCAAAGCCTCACTTAAAGCAATCTTTATTTCAAGTCTTACAAATCCTTCGACAAGATTCGTAAATTCATGCGTTTATGCTCTTGTCGGTATAGGAGGCGCGATATATGCTCTCGGCGGCGGGATCACGGTCGGTGGTCTTACGGCTTTCCTGGGATATGCAAGCCAGTATACCAAACCCTTTAACGAGATCTCCGGAGTTATCACCGAATTCCAGAATGCACTTGTCTGTGCGGGAAGGATTTTTGAACTTATCGATGAACAGAGCGTAATATCCGAGGCTGCGGATCCTGTTGCTAAGGATGAGATAATCGGTGACGTTAAGATCGATAATGTTGATTTCTCATATACGGAAGACAAGCCCCTTATCGAGGATCTTAATGTGGATGTAAAGAGCGGACAGAGAGTAGCGATTGTCGGACCTACCGGATGCGGCAAGACTACCATTATTAATCTGCTTATGAGATTCTATGAACCAAAAGACGGCAGGATCACTGTTGACGGAAGGGACATTCGTGAGATCTCACGTAAAGATCTGAGAAACTGCTACGGAATGGTTCTTCAGGAGACATGGCTTAAATCAGGCACCATTGCCGATAATATCCGTATGGGCAAGCCCGATGCGACGGACGAAGAGGTGATCGCTGCTGCCAAGGCTTCTCATGCTCACGGATTTATCAAGAGACTTGAAAACGGCTACGACACCGTTATCGGAGAAGAAGGAGAGGGCCTTTCACAGGGGCAGAAGCAGCTTTTGTGTATATCAAGAGTCATGCTTGCGCTTCCTCCGATGCTTATTCTTGACGAAGCAACAAGCTCCATCGATACCAGAACGGAGCTTAAGATTCAGAGTGCCTTTGCCAAGCTTATGGAAGGCCGAACCAGTTTTATAGTAGCTCACAGGCTTTCCACCATCAAAGAAGCCGACATGATACTTGTCATGAAAGACGGACACGTTATCGAGCAGGGAACCCATTCGGAGCTTTTGGCTTCCGGCGGTTTTTACCACGAGCTTTACACGGCACAGTATTCGTGATCGGATACAGTCAAAACAAACAAAAAGGGAAGGTTCTTACAGTAAGAACCTTCCCTTTTATTCTTGATTTATTCAGTAAAATCTATATTTACCGATCCGCTTGTGGTTGAGATTGTCAGCTTCTTATTACCGTCACTTGAATCGCTCAGATTACTTGATCCGGATGATGTGTCTATGCTGATATTGAAATCATCTTCATTTCCGACGATGGTTCCTCTGACATCCCCGCTTGATGCTGTTATCTTGATGCTGTTTCCGGTTTCAACTCTGTCCAGAGTAACCGATCCGGAACTGGTGGAGGATGAGAAAGAATATAAGACAGTTACATTAACAGCCTTTAGTGCCCCCGAGCTTCCGTCACACTCCAGATACTGAGCACTTACATCCTCCATATATCTTGTTCCGGATGTGGTTGAGAGTCTTGCTCCTTCTTTTACGGTGACAGATTTGATGCTTATATCACCGCTGCTGCATTTGGTATCAAGCAGTTCATAGATATCTGAGTTTTCAATGTTTATTCCGCCCGAAGTATTTGAAGCTGTCAGGTTTTTACATACCAGGTTTTCTACATTTATTCCCCCTGATGTATTGGACAGTTTTGCATCGGTAGCGATATCAACATCGTTAATTCTTATACCGCCGGAGGTGTTTTTAAGATCAAGAGAGCTTACATTTATTGATTCTGCTATGATGCTTCCGCTGCTTGAAGATATGTTTACTTTTCCGGAAAATGATTCGGGAACCGTTATGATGACGGGCTTATCTTCAAGATCCAGGTCTATGGTCATCACTTCGATCGGATGCAGGTCAACATATCTGATACCAAGAGAATCTCCGGATTCCGTTATCTCATATTCATTATATCCGGGTCTGTCATAGTAGGAAACGGAGATGTATTCCACATCACCGGTCCTGATCTCAAGATTATCCGATGTGATATCTGCGTCAATTTTTATTATATCCGTGCTGCAATCATATTCTTTTTGTACTGTCTGAACATTACGTGTTGATAATTCAGCCAGATTTCCCCTTGCTGCGATAAATGCAATTATCATTAAGAGTAAACCGGCGAGAGAACACCCTCCCGCGATCAGTAATTTTTTCTTCATCATGTTTCCTTTCTTAAGCTATTCCTTTTTTTATCTTTCTGAATATTGAAGGTATCATCAGGGCGACCGCCTTGCACAGGGACCATATGGGATGCCACAGAAGAACGGCCAGACCACCCAAAAACAGTGCCGCACCCAGTGCAAAGATACCCAGAGGTATGGGAACGAAGCCGGTAAACATCATTATAAAGGCAAAAAGGCTTGCGACAGCAGCAAATCCGATTGCCACAAGCACGCTGAATATCGCTATTACTATGCTCCATAAAACTATGTAAAGAGTAAGCAGAAGAGCAAAGATCACGATAAGTATCGGAAGCCAGATGGGGAAGCCTATGATCGCAAGTACGATCCACAAGGTGCCTTTTCCCTTACCCTTTGCTTCTTCATGACTTTTTTGGACTTTATCCATGATGAGCCTGGTTACCGGTTTTTCAAGTTTGTAATTATTGATTATGGATTCTACGGATTCCATTTGAGCGACAGCGCTTTCTTCATTCATGCCCGATTCGATACGGTCGCTTATCATCTCATCGTAGAAATCAATGCATTCATCTATATCTTCAATGCTTGCCGCTTCCAGACCTGCACGAAGCTGTGACAGGAATTCTTGTTTAAGCATTTTTTTCTCCCCTTTCCTCGGCTATATATCTGTAGACTTTTATGATCTCTTCCCATTCGCCCAGCAGTTCATCAATGCGGGCTCTGCCGGAGTCTGTAATGGAATAGTATTTGCGAAGTCTTCCGTTATATTCGGCTTTTCTGACCGTCAGCATGTTCTGTGCTTCGAGACGTTTTAAGATAGGGTAGAGTGTTGATTCCGTTATTTCTATAAAGGTTGAAATATCAGAAACCAGCTTGTACCCGTATGACTCTCCCCGCTCAAGAACTGCCAGAACGCAGGCATCCAATATGCCACGTCTAAGTTGAGCATCCATATGTATTACCTCCTTATGCATAATACTATATGACGCATAGTATAATGTGTCAAGCAGTATTTAAAAAACACGGATAGTCCGCAGATGAGCGGTGACTGAATCAATGAGAAATGGTATACTGAGAACGAATTTTTATGCATAAAGGAGCAGAGCATGATCAAAGAAGCAATCGTTAAGATCGTAAACAAGGAAGATCTGACTTATTCTGAAGCGTATGACGTTATGAATGAGATCATGAGCGGTGAGACCACACCTACTCAGAATGCCGCATTTTTGGCCGCACTCTCAACCAAGAGTGCCAAAGCGGAGACCACCGATGAGATAGCGGGATGTGCTGCCGCTATGAGAGATCATGCGACTAAGGTTGATACCGGGATGGATGTGTTCGAGATCGTAGGCACCGGCGGAGACAATGCGGGAAGCTTTAATATTTCCACCATCTCGGCGATTGTTGCGGCATCCGGCGGTGTAAAAGTCGCAAAACACGGAAACCGTGCAGCATCATCTCTTTGCGGGACCGCCGATTGTCTTGAAGCTCTCGGAGTTAATATCGATCAGTCCCCCGAGATGTGCGTAAAGCTTCTTAACGAAGTCGGAATGTGCTTTTTCTTTGCTCAGAAATATCATTCATCAATGAAGTATGTAGGTTCCATCAGAAAAGAGCTCGGCTTCAGAACTGTTTTCAATATTCTCGGACCACTGACAAATCCCGCATCACCCACCGAGCAGCTCCTTGGAGTATATGATGAATATCTTGTAGAGCCTCTGGCACAGGTTCTTGTAAACCTCGGTGTAAAGCGCGGAATGGTCGTGTACGGAACCGATAAACTTGATGAGATATCACTTTCCGCACCGACCAAGATATGCGAGATCAAGGAAGGATGGTACAAAACCCGAATCATCACACCGGAGGATTTCGGATTTGAAACCTGTTCCAAAGATGACCTTAAGGGAGGAACGCCTGCAGAGAACGCGCAGATCGCAAGGGATATCCTGGCAGGCGCAAAGGGAAGCAAAACAAATGCTGTGCTTCTTAATGCAGGCGCAGCACTTTATATAGACGGCAAGGCTGATACGATGGAAGGCGGAATAAAGCTTGCGGGAGAACTGATCGATTCCGGCAAGGCCATGGAAACACTTAATAAATTTATTACAGTCAGTAATTCATGAATCTGAATATTTTTAAAAATTGTAAAAACGGTTTATCTCTCAGGGCCATACATATATGGCTTGTGATCACCATGGTCATATGGTCGGGAACCGTGGTTATTGCCTCGTACAGACTTACGAATACATTCTATCGCCTCTCTGATGCGGAGAGGCAGCATTCGGAACTCATAGAAGCGGCACATCAGCTGATGGACGCTTCGGATTATCTTACCGAACGTGTTCAGAGATTTACCATAAGCGGTGACTTACGATTCCTTGATGAGTATTTTACCGAGGCCTTTGAGTCGAACAGACGGGAAGAAGCTATATCAAGAATGGAAATGGTCGCCGGTGCGGGACCTGCCATGGAGCAGCTCAGAGATGCCATGGCTCATTCAGTAAGCCTTATGGATCAGGAATACTATGCCATGAGGCTGGTGATAGAAGCAAAAGGATATTCGGATTATCCCGATCTTCTGAAGGATGTGGCCTTATCAGAAGAGGATATGGCACTTTCTCCCGACGAAAAGATCAGAAAAGCTACAGAACTTGTGCTGAACGATGATTATTATGATCAGAAGGACAGTATCAGGGAGGGCATTCATGAGAGTTTAAATGAGATTGATGAACTAATGAAGAATGTCATGGACAAAGAGCTTGACGTGCTTCATCGGGAGCTTGTTTTTGTACGCATTGTCATAATCATTCAGGCTGTTTCAATCCTTATAATGGTAAGACTTACCTCAATTCTCGGTATTAATCCTGTAATAAGGGCAGTGGATAATATCAAGGCGGATAGCCCGATCCCCGAGGTCGGAGCCAATGAGTTCAAATATCTGGCACAGGCTTATAACAAAATGTACCATAGGTACAGATCAAGTCTGGAAAAGCTGAATTATAAAGCATCCCATGATGAACTTACGGGAGCATATAACCGCGCAGGATATGATCTGCTCTTGGAAAGCATTGATCTGGACACCACATATATGCTCCTTCTCGATGTCGATAATTTCAAGACCATTAATGACACATACGGTCATGAGGTGGGAGATGAAGTTCTCAAAAAGCTTGTACGTGTCCTGAACGGAATATTCCGTGATGATGACCATATATGCAGGATAGGCGGAGACGAATTTGTAGTGTTCATGGTTCATTCCGCAGGCATAAAGAAAAATCTCATTGCAACCAAGATCGATCAGATCAATAAGGAACTTGAAAAAACAGAAGAAGGATTGCCTCCGGTTTCCATAAGCGTCGGAATAGTAAACGGACGTGACGCTAAGGATAAGGAAGATCTCTTTGAAAAAACCGACGCTGCCATGTACAGATCCAAGAAAAGCGGAAAGAATACATATACATTTAATGATTAAACGAAGCATTGTGTCTGAATAGAGGTTTTCGGATATGTTTTCTTATATTACTTTTCCGGAAGGAAGATCCAAGGTCCTTACAATGAGCTACGATGATGGCCGCATCCATGATAAGAGACTTGTGGAGATCTTCAATAAATACGGCATTAAGGGAACCTTTCATCTGAATTCCGGATGGATGGATCCTGATCTGGTACAGATGAGGGATGAGGCAGTGCGGCTATACGAAGGTCATGAGATAGCCACACACTCACTTACTCATCCGACACTTACAAGGCTTTCCGATACCGCGCTTGTTACCCAGATCCTTGAAGACAGGAAAAATCTTGAGAAACTTACAGGCAGGATCGTGAGAGGACATTCATATCCAAACGGTGCTTACAATGAGAATGTAAAGCAGATCCTTAAAAGTCTTGGGATAGTTTATGCCAGGGCGGTTTCTCCAACCAATGATTTTGAACTTCCGGAAGATTTCCTTGAGTGGCATCCCACATGTCACCACAGCGCACCGGATCTAATGGAAAAGGCTAAGTGGTTTGCAGAGTTTAACAAGGCCCAGTATCTGAAACTTTTCTATATCTGGGGTCACAGCTATGAATTCGACAGAGACGATAACTGGGATGTTATTGAAGAATTTTGCAAATACATGTCCGGTCATGATGATATATGGTACGCTACAAATATCGAGATTGTAGATTATATGGCCGCCGCCAAGGGACTTATCCTGTCCGCTGACGGAATCCACGTTTATAATCCGTATGCCTGTGACGTGTGGATCAGACGAGTTTCAGATTCCGGTCCCGAAATGGGAGAAGTAATCAAAGTTCCCGGCGGAAAAGGTATTTCTTTGGCGTAATTAATGATTTATCTGTGAGGGGAAAATATGTTCTGTAAGAGATGCGGTAAAGAACAAAAGAGTCATGAGGATGCTTTCTGCTGGTATTGCGGCTTGAAATATCTTGACGATGAATTACCTGCGGTTAACGGTCAGGTGCAGAATACTACACCTGAGGATTTTACTCCGAAAGCTTTGGAGGGATATTCATGGATTACTCCCGAGAAGTATACCGGACAGGAAAGAGATTTTACATTTATTGGTAAGCCTCTTCATGTGAGCGCAGAGATGGATGCTTACATTTACTGGAGAAAGATTTATCACAATAACGCTTTTATTCAGTATCAGTATTTTAAAAGAGATTATTATATAAACGTTCATAATCTCTATCAGTATCTGGATTACGGCCCTCAGATCTATCTTAATTATCTTGAGCCTTTGGTTAATGATGCTTACAAGATCTTTATGAGTAACGGACTGTATGACATTACCCTTGAGGAATTCAGAAAGCAGCATTTGGAAGACTTCTGCAAATTTGACGATACTTATAAGATTATGACCGACTCGGTCAACCTTACCCTTCAGGCCAATGAAAGGAATATCGTTAATTCCTATAATAACATTCCCAATATCGGGTTTATCGGCGGACTATTTACTGTAGCCGCCGTAGAAGCAGGTAATTACGCCATCAGAAAGTCCTATGAAAACAGATTGAATAACCTGAATCTCACACCGCCTCAGGAGTTCGAGCTTTTCAACAGGATAAATCATGAAGCGGCATGCTTTGAAGTTTTCAATGATTATTGGGATGTATTCAAATCTTTGGCGTTCAGACTTCATAAAGCGGATCTCGGAGTCTGGTATCCCACGGTTGAAAAGAATAAGAAAGCAGAGAGCTATTTCTCTAATCTGTCCAAAAATGCCATTCCGGTTGAGGATGTAGATTCCGTAATCCTTCAGATCATCGAATGCAGACCGGATTATGCGGATGTATTCGGATGGGTAAAACAAAACTGGAACAAAAATCCCGAAGAAAATGAAGAAGTTTTCAAGTATTTCGGATTCTGATCGTTTGTATTTTGGTCAAAAGAACCATGGATTAGTTTTTTTGTCTCAATGAGTTGATATTTATGTCTCTTGATCATCGTTAAAAGTCATTGTATTAGGTGACGGTGTTCCGACGTTTCCGCCCCAGGTCATAATAACGATCACATCAGGCTGATAACGGTTTACAACTGAAGCAGACAGATTCCAATAGTCTTCAATATGGAATTCTTTATATGTCAAAAGCATATAAGGTTTGATCGCCTGCTGGAATGAATCGGATAGCAGAAGCACATTCAGATCTGTCTCAGCGTCCAAAGACTTGAGTGAGTTAATGTCATTTTTTGTATATGCCAGGTCATATGTATATCTGTTCTGGAGATTCCTGTTACTGAAGACATCAGTGTTGACCAGTGCTTCATAAAGCGTTGATACCGATTGATCGTCGCTGTTGTATATATTTGTTTCAAACTTGGGATAAATCAGGTGATAATCATCAATGCCTGCAAAATAGGCGCCGGTACGCTGCCCGTTCGAGCCCAGATGCCATTCGGGGTAAATATCCGTCTGATAATTATTTATATCCAGTAATTTCGGATCAACCGTTGTTCCTGTATCGACAGCGATTTGTTCGGCTATCTTCCTGTAAGCGTAAAATGCGCCTTCGGTTGTATAGTGATGGTCGGTCACATAGAACATATCATACTGATCGATTCCATCCTTATACATAAGTTCTCTTAAATCGATTGTTTCAACCCCGTTTTCCCGTAAACGGTCCAACATCATATCAAGAGATTCGTTATGACCGTCAGTTACCCCTGCCGGTAACTGTGGGTCGTATTTTGATATATTGTACGGACCCTGTACGTAAATGACTCTGATTCCGCGTTCGTTACAATAATTAACATATTGAACGATTGCTTCAACATTGGTATTTAACTGATCATCGGAAACTATATCTGAAACTTTCGTTAAATACCCGTTATTCAGTTTGATTACACCGTTCATTTCCCTTATTCCGGTGAGTCTGCGGATCAGGCCGTTAAGGTCTACCATATTTACTTTTAAAGGAAAGTTAGCGGCATATTCGGTCTGCATACCTTCTACGGCACTTCCTAACTCATAATTGGAATTTGCCTCTCCGAAGACTTAATATATATAACCTGTATTTGGGTTTGAATATATAGAAAAGGAGCAGGAATACAGGGAGAACACCAAATATAAAAGGTATACTTGATAATGCCATGATCAGGTCTCCACGTAATAATGATACCGGATTTGAACGTAAGATTTACTGATATAAAACCGGTTCTGATGCAACTTCTTGACTATATATTCTGTATTTTTACATGTCAAGGCGTGCCGATATGCTATAATTTGATTTAGATTGTGTGTCCTGACCCTTTGTTTGGATATACTGTTTATATGGAGCAATAAATGTCTGATGCAGCAGAAATAAAACCTATATCGGAAAGGTGTAAGATATGCGGCGGCAAGCTGGTCAATGACTGGCTCGGCGGTGCATGCGTATGTGAAAATTGCGGCAACAAATGGTCCTTATCCGATATGATCCCCAATCTGTCCGATTATTCCAGAGCTATCGATAAGATTAAGAAAGCAAAGGAGCTTTTAAACGATATCGATTCTTCCGCATCCGCAGGTCAGGCACTGGTTCTTTTTAAAGCAGCCGAATCCGATTGCACGAAGTTTAATGATGCCGTAGGATCGGAGCTTTCCGCATTATGCAAAAAGGGCAAAGAACAGGCCGGGATAATAGGACATTATGCTTCCGCAAAGTCCTATTTTGAAAAAGAAAACTATATAAAAGCCTTTGATGAGTTTAAGAAAACGGGCGGGTTTAAAGATACCGAAGAATATCTGCTTAAGTGCGAAGACGGAATTAAGATTCAGCGTAAAAAGAGAATTCCTTATGCTGTAATAATAGGACTTGTTCTTCCCGCGGTATTGACCATCGTTTTGCATTTAAAAACCGGCATCGATTTTTGGCCCTGCGTAGGAATTTTTCTGGTTGCCGCTGCCGGAGCCGCGTATGCCGTTTATCGCGAAGGGGTACCGTCTATCATAATCGAGGTTCTTTCTTTTGTAGTAGCGGTGCCTTTGTTGTTATTTCTCTTACTGTCTTACGGATTCGGCATGAATATAACAACGGCATTCAGACTTTCCATAGGAGTACCTTTACTAATAGTTGCGGTTATTGCTGTTTTAGCGGAAAGGAAGCAATGATATGGAATTGATCAGTGTAATCAAGTATGAAGGAAGCGGAGATGTCATCGCACATAAGCATCAGAAGGAGGACTTTAATTTCGGTTCTCAGCTTATTGTTCACGAGACTCAGGAAGCTCTCTTTTTAAAGGACGGAAAAGCACTAAATATTTTCCCTGCGGGAAGGCATACTCTGGAAACCTTTAACTTTCCTTTCCTGAAAGACCTTATTGCCAAGGGAACCGGCGGAGAGAATATCTTCCATGCGGAAGTTTATTTCATAAATAAAGCAACCCAGATGGGGCTTAAGTGGGGAACCGATACCAAGGTTCGTCTTTTTGATCCCGCATCCGGAATGAATATTGAGATAGGGGCCAGCGGAGATTTCAACCTTCGAGTAGTTGATTCCTATACTCTTATCACTAAGCTTGTAGGTACGACCGACGGACTTGTTGCGGGGGAAGTTGCCGGAGACGGAATCTCATACGGAAACGGCAAGTTCAAGGCTCTTGTTTCCAATAAGGTAAAATCTAACCTTGCACGTGTCATCAAGGAGCAGAACATCAACATCCTCGAGATTGATTCATATCTTGATAAGATATCGGAAGTATTCCGCAATGAGATCAACGTAACGCTTGAAGAATACGGACTTACAATGCCCGAGTTCTATGTTACGAGTATTTCCACTCCCGATGACGATCCCAATTTCATCAAGCTTAGACAGCAGTACGCTGACAAGACTCTTAAAGTAAGAGAAGAGGAAGTAAAGAAAGCTGAAGCGGAAGCTGCCATGGGCAGAAAGCTCGTAGAGGCTCAGACCGAAGCTCAGATGAAGATGGTCAGTGCCCAGGGAGAAGCTGAAGCTCTTAAGATCAAAGCTCAGGCCGAAGCTGATGCATATAAGATGCAGGCAGCTGCAGAGGCTGAAGAAATGAAGATGAAGGGCTACACCTATCAGCAGGAGACCGCAAGAGAAGTCGGCTTGGAGGCTATGAAAAACGGCATCACGGGCGGCGGCAGCGCAGGAGGCGGAGCGGGTATCGGAGATATCGCAGGCCTCGGCGTAACTCTTGGAGCCATGGGCGGAGTTATCAATATGACCAAGGATGCTTTAAATCCCATGATGGGTTCTGCGGCTCAGGTGGGTGAAGGCTTCGGACAGGTTATCGGCGGAGGAACCGGTGCGGATTCATGGAACTGTCCCGACTGCGGCAAGACGGGAATTACTTCAAGATTCTGTCCCGATTGCGGAAAACAGAGAGTATAAATAAGATGACAGTGGGGACGCTTCTATTTTGTCATCAGAATTCGATGACAAAATAGAAGCGTCCCCGCTGTCATCCCCCCCCTGTAATTTGACAAAGTTTCGGGGTTTCTGTACTATTATTTACTATATACGGGGAATTCCCGTAAATCTGTTACCGGTAATAGGAGGGTTTCTTTTACACTTATATGGACAGTTCCGGCCCCATACAAATTGTTACACTTATAATTCTAATATTCTTATCAGGTTTTTTCTCTTCGGCGGAGACGGCTTTTGTTTCGTGCAACAAAGCACGTATCAGAAGTCTTGCGGATGACGGCGATAAAAAGGCCGCTAGGGTTCTTCGCATACTCGAAAAAGGTTCCAAACTTCTCAGCACTGTGCTGATCGGCAATAATATCGTTAATCTGTCGGCATCGGCTATATCAACCATGCTTGCGACGGAGTATTTCGGCATACCCGTAGGTGTGATGACAGGTATCCTTACTTTTGTCATCCTTATAATAGGCGAGGTTGTTCCCAAGACCTGGGCGACTGTTTCCGCAGATAAAATGGCTCTTGCCTATGCGGGAATCATCCAGGGACTTATGGTGGTTTTTACTCCCATAATCATTGTTGTTAACGGTGTAGCCAAGGCTATTCTTTTCGTAATGCGAATAGATGCGGACGGTAAAACCGACGCCATAACCGAAGATGCCATCAAGACTTATGTAGACGTTAGCCATGAGGATGGCGAAATTGAGCCCGAAGAGCGTGATATTATCTATAATCTGTTTGATTTTACCGACCATGTTGCCAAGGATATTATGATTCCCAAGGTTCGCATGGTCTGCGTGGATGTTAATTTTTCCTATGATGAGGTACTGGAAGTATTTAAAGAGTGCATGTACACCCGCCTTCCCGTATATGAGGATGAAAAAGAAAACATTATAGGCGTCATCAATATGAAGGACTTTATCGCTCTGGAAGATCATGAGAACTTTAAAGTCAGGGATATCATGAGAGAAGCCCTTTATACTCATGAATTCAAGAAAACCCAGGATCTTCTTGCCCAGATGCGTAAGGAAACCTCAAATATCGTATTTGTCCTTAACGAGTACGGTACCATCGAAGGTATGATCACCCTTGAAGACCTCCTTGAGGAGATCGTGGGTGAGATCAGGGACGAGTATGACGAGGATGAAAAAGAACTGATCCGTAAGATTGAAGACCGGAAATACGTTGTTGAGGGTGCTCTCAGCCTTGATGACTTTAACGAAGCGGTCGGAACCAGCCTCGAAAGTGAGGAATATGATTCCATAGGAGGCATCGTGATAGAACACCTTGATCACCTGCCTCAGGACGGAGAAGAGGTTGTTCTTGAAGACGGAACTATTCTTAAGGTCCTCGGAATGGACCAGAAACGTATCGAAGAGGTTGAAATTACCCTTCCCGAGCCTGTTGAAGATGGGGCTGCATCTGATGATGATTCAGATCAGGCTGAAAAAAATTCATCTAAGTCAGAAAAAACCGATTCTGAAGTAAAATAACGGGTTTTTGAGGCTTTGTGACAGTGGGGACGCTTCAATTTTGTCATATGGTTCACATGACAAAATTGAAGCGTCCCCGTTGTCATTCCCCTCTGACATTGATTTTTCATTAAATAGGTAGTAATATTCTAATGTTTGGTATTTAGTACTTAAATTTGAAAGGAAAAAACAGATCATGAAGAAAAGTAAGGCAGCTCTTGTCATTCTTATAGTTCTGCTCCTGACTCTCGGAATAGGCTATATGGATATCTGGGGCTACGACGGAAACGGCGCGGGAAATGCGTCCGATATTAAGCTCGGACTCGATCTTGCGGGCGGTGTCAGCATCACTTATCAGGTAGTGGGAGATGAGAATCCTTCCGATACCGATATGGCGGATACCATTTATAAGCTTCAGCAGAGAGTTGAAAACTATTCTACCGAGGCACAGGTTTATCAGGAAGGTTCCAACAGAATTGCCATCGAGATCCCCGGCGTATCTGATGCTGAGACCATTCTTGCACAGCTTGGCCGTCCCGGAGCTCTCTATTTTATCAGTGAGACCGATTCTCAGGGTAATCCCAACTATCAGTCATCATATGTTATGACCGAAGACGGCGGTTACGAAGAGAAGACCGTTCTTACCAAAACTATCGAAGAACTTGCTAATGACGGTTCCATAGTTATTACCGGTACCGATGTTGCTGAGGCCAGAGCCGGCACGCAGCAGGACAACATGAAGAACAACCAGTATGTTGTTTCTCTTAACCTCACTCCCGAAGGCTCAACCAAGTTTGCAGAAGGTACTACCAGAGCCGTAAATAACGGATATGAGACCATCGGTATTTATTATGACGGAGAGTTCGTAAGTGTTCCCAGGGTTAACGAGCCTATTTTGAACGGACAGGCTTCAATTTCCGGTTCATTTACTTATGAAGAGGCAGAAATTCTTGCTTCCACTATCCGTATCGGCGGACTTAACCTTGAGCTTGAAGAGCTTCATTCCAAGGTTGTAGGTGCTCAGCTTGGTGTTGATGCCATTCAGACATCACTCAAAGCAGGCGCCATCGGACTTGCCATCGTTGCCGCATTCATGATCATTGTATATTTTGTTCCCGGTATTGCATCGGCTATCGCTCTTTGCTTCTATGTAGCATTGATCGTACTCCTTCTTATCGGATTTAACGATGTACTTACACTTACCCTTCCCGGTATTGCAGGTATCATCCTTTCCATCGGTATGGCGGTTGACGCTAACGTTGTCGTCTTCGCACGTATCAGAGAAGAACTCGGCAGGGGTGAGAGCGTAGAGAGCGCTATCAACACCGGTTATGCTAAGGCACTTTCGGCAATTATTGACGGAAACGTTACCACTCTTATTGCGGCCATAGTACTTCTTTTCCTCGGACCCGCAAATGTTAAGGGATTTGCACAGACCCTGGCACTCGGTATCGTTGTTTCCATGTTTACCGCACTCTTTGTTACCAAGTGGCTCATGAAGGCATTCTTTGCCCTCGGACTTAAGAGTGTTGCTTTCTACGGAAAAGGCAAGGAAAAGAAGCCTGTTGATTTCCTTTCCAAGAAAGCGGTATTTATCTTTATTTCAGTAGCTGTTATCGTTGCAGGTTTTGTATGCATGGGAGTAAACAAGTCAGCCGGCAAGGGTGCACTGAATTACTCACTTGATTTCGTAGGCGGTACCGCAACAACCGTTGATTTTAATCAGAGCTACACTCTTCAGGAACTTACCGATACTGTAGTTCCCAGAATTGAGACTATTACCGGTTCAACCGTTCAGGTTCAGACCGTTCAGAACACCAACGAGGTAATCTTCAAGACCTCATCCCTTGAGTCTTCCGTAAGAAGTGCTCTCGAGGATATGTTCGTAAATGAGTTCGGAGTTGATAAGACCAGCATTCAGACCGAGACCATCTCTTCAACCATCTCCGATGAGATGAAGAGAGACACCATCATCGCGGTTATTGTAGCGATCCTCTGCATGCTCATTTACATCAGAGTAAGATTCAAGGATATCCGCTTCGGTTTCTCATCCGTGCTTGCTCTTGTACATGACGTACTCGTAGTTCTTGCGTTCTATGCGGCTGCAAGAGTATCCGTAAGTAACACCTTCGTAGCTTGTATGCTTACCATAGTAGGTTATTCCATCAACGCTACCATCGTTATCTTCGACCGTGTACGTGAGAATATGGCAAATGCGGGAAAGAGCGATATCGCTTCTATCGTAAACAAGAGCGTTACCCAGACTCTTTCAAGAAGTATCTTTACTTCACTGACCACCTTCGTAATGGTTGCACTTCTGTACTTCCTGGGCGTATCCAGCATCAAGGATTTCGCACTTCCTCTTATGGTCGGTATCGGATGCGGATGCTACTCATCGGTTTGCCTGGCAGGTGCTTTCTGGATCATTCTTTCAGAGAAGTTCCCCGCTAAGAAGAAAGCTTAATTCTGATTTTACTGTCAACAGGGGCGATTCTTTCGTCCCTGTTTTTTTTATTCGCTTACAGCCCGGTTCTTGCATTACTTGGGGTCCTGCCATGTACTTGCATGTCCACGTCACCCGCGAAATATAAGGAACCGCCTCGAAACATACCATGAAAAATTTAGGACATGGCCTGTGATATAAGTTAAAATAGAACTCAGTAAACGAAAGCAGGATTGAACGAAAAGATGGAAAAGTGGATTGAGATAAGAAAAAGCGGTAATTTTGCGGAGTGGGGCAGAGAACTCGGCATTGATCCGCTGTGCGCAAGAGTTATAAGAAACAGAGGCGCGGAGACCGTAGACGAAGCGAGGAAGTATCTGGAGGGGGATATGAGCCTTCTTCATGATCCTTTTCTTCTCCCGGATATGGATAAAGCTGTTGAGGGGCTCCTTCAGGCAATAGATAACGGTGTAAAAATACGTGTAGTGGGAGATTACGATGTAGACGGAGTGACCTCCACTTACATTCTTGTGAAAGGCATATCCGCAGCCGGCGGAGATGTAAGCTATGCCATTCCCCACAGACTTAAGGACGGATACGGCATAAACGACGATATAGTCCGCGATGCGGCAGAAGCAGGAACCGGACTGATTATCACCTGCGACAACGGTATAGCTGCGGCATCCCAGGTAAAGCTTGCTTATGAACTGGGTATGAAGGTCATCGTAACCGACCATCATCAGGTACCTTTCACGGAGGAAGACGGTCTGAAAAAAGAAATCCTTCCGCAGTGCATTGCCGTGGTTGATCCCCACAGAGAAGGAAGTACATATCCCTATAAAGGCATCTGCGGTGCAATGGTTGCCTTTAAGGTTATCATGGCTCTCCGGAGCAGGATACAATCTGAAAGCCTTGCCAAAGTTCTTGATGAAGCAGTTCAGTTTGCAGCACTGGGAACCGCATGCGATGTAATGGATCTTTGTGATGAGAACCGTATTGTTGTAAGAGAAGGCCTCAGAAAGATGGCTTATACCGAAAATAAAGGCCTTAAAGCACTTATGACAGCAAACAGCTTAACAGGAAGCAAACTGTCCGCATACTCTCTTTCTTTTGTAATAGGACCCTGTATCAATTCGACCGGCAGACTTGAGAGTGCGTCAGAGTCCGTTGACCTGCTAATGTCGGATGATTACGAAAAATGTCTTAAAGAGGCACAGGAGATCAGACAGCTCAACGATCTTCGTAAGAATATGACCACTACCGGTGTGAAGAAAGCTCTCGAAATCATGGAAACAGAGCATATGACTGATAATAAGGTGCTGGTCATCTATCTTCCGGATGCTCATGAGAGTATAGCGGGACTTGTTGCGGGTAAGATCAAAGAAAGATTTAACCGACCGGTTTTTGTAGTCACAAAGGGAGAAGAGGGGCTTAAAGGATCCGCAAGATCCATACCTCCTTATAATATGTTTGAGAAAATGAACGAGGTTAAGGAGCTCTTTACCAAGTTCGGCGGTCATGCCATGGCGGCGGGTTTTTCACTTGAGGAAGGAAACCTCGAAGATCTTTCTGTAAAACTGAATGAAAAAGCAGGTCTTACCGATGATGATCTGGTAAAAGAAGTACGATTCGATGCCTGTGTGCCTCTTGATTATATTTCTACGGGACTTATAAGAGACCTGGAGAAGCTTGAGCCTATAGGAAGTGCCAATCCGGGTGCGCTTTTTGCCTGGAAAGACGTGGAAATTAAATCCGCATCCAGAATGGGTAAAGAGGGGCAGTACGGCAGACTGGATGCCATTTGCAACGGAAAGAAATGCAAACTTATAAATTTCGGAGATATGCAGGCCTTTGACTCATATATAGATTCCAAATACGGCGCCGGAACGGCCGATAAACTCTATGCCGGCACGGGATCCGTCAAACTGGATATCTGTTATGAGCCCGGAATTAACGAATTTAAAGGCAACGAATACGTGGATTTTAAGCTGAAATACTATATGTAAGCCGAAAATCACGGAAAAAAGTCTTTTTTCGGGTCAATTTTTCGGAAACCAAAGAATTATTAATAGTTTCTTAATTGATTTTATTTTTATTTAGGGATTCGGACACATTTTTGACATATTTATACTTTAATATCTATATCAAGATAACTAATAAGAGTTAGTTATTCTCCCCCCTCATAAGAAACGAAAAAGAGCTGCGGTAACACCGGAGCTCTTTTTCGTTATGTTCGACAGTGGTATAATTAAGCCACGGAGATAAAGATTTGGTTAATGGTTCACAATATGCCGATGTCATCATAGATATCAGCATTGAAAAACTGGACAGACCTTTTACTTACCGGATACCTGAGAGGCTATCCGGTATTATTTGCGTGGGGAGCAGAGTCAGGATTCCCTTCGGTGGCGGTAATACCGAGAAGAAAGGCTATGTTACAGCAATCAAAGATCATGCAGACTATGATGACGATAAGATTAAGGACATTCTGGGGCTTGTTGACGGAAGCATAAGCGCCGAAGAGAGAAGCTTCGAAATTGCCGCATATATAAAGGATACGTACGGCGGAACTCTTTCACAGGCCCTTAAAGCCGTTATTCCGGTTAAATCCAAAGTAAAACCCGTAGAACATAAGACTCTTGTAAGGAAAATGTCTGTCGAGGAGCTCAGATCTCTTGCGGACGAAGCCTTCAGGCAGAAGAAAACTGCCAAGGAAAGGCTCCTCAGGGCTCTTGCAGAGGACGACAGGATCCCGGTTTCTTTTGTCACGAGACAGCTTAATGTATCGGGATCTACGGTAAATTCCATTATCAAAAGCGGTGCGGCAGCCCTGGAGAGCGATACCGAGTACAGAAAGCCCACTGTTTCCGAGATCAAAAACAGTAAAAACCTGAATCTGAATGCAGAGCAGCAGATTATCGTTGACACCATAAGTTCCGATATGGATGAACAAAAATGCGGAAAATATCTGATTCATGGTGTTACGGGAAGCGGTAAGACTGAGGTTTATTTACGACTTGCCGAAAAAACAGTGCTTTTAGGAAAACAAGTGATATTTTTAATTCCCGAAATTGCACTTACATATCAGACTCTTGCAAGATTTTATTCAAAATTCGGCGACAGAGTCAGCGTTTTGAATTCTTCCATGTCAAATGGAGAGAAATTTGACCAGTGTGAGAGGGCTAAAGCCGGGGATATAGATATAATCATAGGTCCCAGGTCCGCTCTTTTTACTCCTTTTAATGATATAGGACTCATAATACTGGATGAAGAGCATGAGCTGAGCTATAAGTCCGAAAACACGCCAAAGTATCACGCAAGGGAGGTTGCGGCAAGAATCTGCGAACTTTCCGGAGCGGCGCTTGTTTTGGGTTCTGCAACCCCTTCACTGGAAAGCTATTCCGAAGCGGAAAAGGGAGGTATCCGTCTGTTCGAATTAAAAGAAAGAGCAACCGGCGCTTCACTTCCCAAGACCGAGATAATCGATCTAAGAGCCGAGCTTGCAAGCGGGAACAGATCCATGTTCTCAAGGCGCCTGAAAAGCCTTATGGACGAAGCTGTTGCTTCCGGTGACCAGATAATGCTCTTTTTAAACAGGAGAGGTTTCTCGGGACAGTTATCCTGCAGGGAATGCGGCAAGGTCGTCAAATGTCCTCACTGCGACGTTCCAATGTCCGTTCACACAGGAAATAAGCTTATTTGCCATTATTGCGGAGAGACGGCTCCCAAGCCTTCCCTTTGCCCTGCGTGCGGATCCAAGTATCTGGCTGCCATAAAAGCCGGAACGGAAGCGGTAGAAGAACGTATAAATAAGATGTATCCCGGGGTCAAAACCCTTCGTATGGACAAGGATACAACCTCGGCAAAGGGTTCCTATGACAAGATTCTGTCTTCTTTTGCCGAAGGCGAGGCACAGATACTTATCGGTACCCAGATGATAGTAAAGGGGCATGATTTCCCCAATGTAACGCTTGTGGGGATTCTGGCAGCGGATCTTTCCCTTGGGGTTCCGGATTACAGGGCTTCGGAGAGGACTTTCCAGCTCCTGACCCAGGCCTGCGGCAGAGCGGGAAGAGGAGAAAAGCCCGGATATTCCATAATTCAGACCTATCAGCCGGATCATTATGCAATCCTGACCTCATCGGAGCAGGATTATAAGAAGTTTTATGACGAAGAGATGGCCTACAGGGAAACTGCGGGATATCCGCCCGCGGTTCATATGCTGGCTGTTCAGTTCTTCGGAACCGATGAGAAGAAGACTTCAAATCTTGCCCTTGAGCTTGGAGATGTGATAAAGTCTAATGGCACGAATCGTATTCTGGGACCTGCTCCTGCCAACATCGGAAAGGTGATGGATTATTACAGATTCGTGATTTATATCAAAAATGCGGATGCATCAAAATTGGCTGAAATCAGAAATGTTTGTGAGGAATTTCTAACAAACAAAAATATGAATCAGATGTATGTCCAGTTCGATCTTGATCCGCTAAACCTTATATAGAAAGAAGGATTTGCCATGGCACTCAGAAACATCAGAGAGTTCGGAGACCCCGTACTCAATAAGGTCTGCCTTCCCATCAAGGAGATGACCGACCGTAACAGAGAACTTATCAACGATATGTTCGAAACCATGTATGAAGCAAACGGTGTCGGACTTGCAGCTCCCCAGGTAGGAGTATTAAAGAGAGTATTTGTAATTGATACCACGGGAGAAGATCCCCTTGTTTTCATTAATCCCGAGATTGTGGGAGTATCGGGCACTCAGACGGGATATGAAGGGTGTCTTTCACTTCCCGGCAAAACAGGAACCGTTACAAGACCTCAGAAGGTTGTAGCCAAAGCTCTTGATATCGACATGAAGCCTTTCGAAATCGAAGCCGAGGACCTTCTTGCGAGAGCTATCTGTCATGAGTATGATCACCTTGAGGGACATCTCTACACCGAGAAACTCGAAGGTGAACTTCTTGATACCGAATCCATTCCCGATGAAGAAATCGGAGATGAAGCAGAAGAGGAAGAATGATCCATGAAGATACTTTTTATGGGTACTCCGGATTTTGCAGCCGGAAGTCTTAAAAGCCTTATTGAAGCAGGATATGAAATAACAGCCGTTGTCACTCAGCCCGACAGACCTAAAGGGCGCAGTGGGCAGCCTGTTTTTTCTCCGGTTAAGGAAGTTGCCGTTGCTAACGGCATCCCTGTTCTCCAGCCCGTGAGGATAAAAAATCCCGAGGAGACCGCAAAGCTTCTGGAATATCCCGCGGATATTTATGTCATTGCCGCTTTCGGCCAGATTCTTTCAAAAGAGATCCTTGAGCAGCCCCGTCTGGGCTGTATCAATGTTCACGCATCGCTCCTTCCCCGTTACAGAGGGGCCTCTCCCATTCAGAGAGTCATTCTTGACGGTGAAAAAGAAACCGGTATTACCATCATGCAGATGAATGAGGGCCTTGATACCGGAGACATTCTTTATAAGAAGAGCCTTGAACTTGCGCCCGATGAAACCTTTGAAACGCTTCATGACAGACTTATGGATCTGGGCGGAGAGACTCTTTTGGAGGCACTTCCTCTTATTGAAGCAGGTAAGATAACTCCTGTTATTCAAGATGATTCCCTCAGCAATTATGCCCCTCTTATAAAAAAAGAGGACGGTAAAATAGACTGGAAGAAGACTTCAACACAGCTTTATGCTCAGGTAAGGGCTTTTAATCCCTGGCCCGGTGCTTTTACGCGTCTTGACGGAAAAGTTGTCAAAATCTGGGGTGCTGAACCTTCGGAGGGTAAGGGAAATCCCGGAGAAGTTATCGAAGTTGACAAGAAATCCTTCACCGTGGCATGCGGAGAAGGCGCACTCAGGATAGTCAGTCTTCAGCCCGAAGGAAAGAAGAAGATGGATACGGCATCATTCCTTCTGGGAAATAAGATCGAAACCGGAATCAGGTTAGGCTAATGGATAATATCAGAGGTATTGCACTTGATGCTCTTCTCGAAGCAGAAGGCTCGGAAAGAGCATCATCCGGCATTATTACCGATATACTAAATAAATACGATTATCTGGACCAGCGGGATAAAGCGTTCATCAAGCTCCTTTTTGAGGGAGTAACGGAGCGCCGCATAACGCTGGACTTTATTTTGGATAAAAGATCTTCAGTAAAGACCCGGAAGATGAAGCCCGTGATCAGGAACATTCTTAGGATGGGACTTTACCAATTGCTCTATACGGACTCACCCTCATATGCGATTTGCAAGGAATCCGTCAATCTGGCAGGTAAAAGGGGCTTCAAAGGTCTCGGAGGATTCGTAAACGGAGTTCTAAGAAATCTTGCCAGGGAAATCGAACCTCTCTCAAAAGAAAACAAAGACATCACAGAAAGCCTTCTTCCGGGGAGAGGTGAAATCGATAACATTAAATATCTGAGCATACGTTATTCAATACCCGAAGTTATAATATCGATCATTATGAAGGACTATGGTGAGAGAACAGAGAGTATTTTATCCGCCATGTCTGAGACTAAACCGGTATCGATAAGGTTCAGATCATATATGTCCGATGATGAAATATCGAAAGTTATTAAATCAATGGAAGAATCGGGCGTAATCTTAAACCGGGATCCGGATGTAAGGTTTGTTTACAGAGCATCCCATACCGGTGATGTGCGAAAGCTGCCCGGATATGAAGAGGGGCTTTTCTATATTCAGGATGTCAGTTCAATAAAGGCTGTTATTTCATTGGATATTCAAAAAGGTGAGAAGATCCTGGACTGCTGTGCCGCACCCGGAGGAAAAAGTATTCTTGTTTCCGAGTTTACCGGTGACGAAGGATCGGTTACCTCCTGCGACATTTCGGAAGACAAAGCGGATCTCATTAGAGATAACTTTGAAAGACTTCATTGTAAAAATACAAACGTTATTGTAAAAGATGCTTCCGTGAATGATCCGTCATTTAATGAAGGTTTTGATACGGTCATCCTGGATGTTCCCTGCAGCGGTCTTGGAATCATGGGTAAGAAAAGAGACATCAAATATAATCTTACCGAAGAAGGACTTTTATCACTAACCGATCTTCAAAAGAAAATAATAGATTCCTGTGTTCCTTATGTAAAGAAGGGTGGAAAGCTTATGTATTCCACCTGTACATTGAGACATGCGGAAAATGAGGAACACGTGTTATATATAACTGAAAAGTACGGTTTTGAGATAGTAAACGGCCCCGTCACATTGCTTCCCGATGAAGCCGAGCAGGACGGATTTTTCTATTGCATCCTTAAAAAGAAATGAAAGATATCAAATCACTTACCTTAAATGAATTAAAAGAAGAACTTGTCCGTCTCGGTGAGAAACCCTTCAGGGCGGGACAGATTTATAAATGGCTTCACGTCAGATTTGTATCCTCCTTTGAAGAGATGAGCGATCTTTCAAAATCCCTCAGAGAAAAGCTCGCCGGAGAATATACGATAACCGATCTTAAAAAGCTGGAAGTCCAGGTATCAAAAGATGACGGAACCAGAAAGTACCTATTTGAACTTCCGGACGGTAATACGGTGGAAAGTGTGCTTATGAGATATCATCACGGAAATTCCGTATGTGTCTCTTCGCAGGTAGGCTGCAAAATGGGCTGTACTTTCTGTGCTTCCACTATCGGAGGCTGCATCAGAAGCCTTGAACCTTCAGAAATACTTGATCAGATATATAAGATAACTGCCGATATTGATGAAAGAATTTCCAATGTTGTCGTGATGGGAATGGGTGAGCCCATGGATAATTTCGACAATGTGGTAAAATTCCTGACCATGATTTCCGATGAAAACGGTCTTAACATCTCACAGAGAAATCTCACCGTTTCAACCTGCGGACTCGTTCCGGAAATAAAGAAATTTGCCGATCTTCACCTTTCAGTAACACTTGCTATTTCACTTCATGCAGGTACCGATGAAAAGAGACAAAAGCTCATGCCCATTGCAAAACGGTATTCCATAAATGAACTTATGGATGCCTGTGCGTACTTTTTTAAGGAGACGGGCAGAAGACTTACTTTTGAGTACGCTCTTATAGCAGGGGTAAACGATACACCTCAGGATGCGGATGAGATAGCGGGACTGGCCAAGAGGGTTTCTGCTCATGTTAACCTGATACCGGTCAACCCCGTAACCGAGACCGGTTATAAACCCACCTCCGGAAAAGAAACCAATGCCTTTAAGAAAGCACTGGAAGACAGAGGCGTAACTGCCACCGTCAGACGTGAAATGGGCAGGGATATCGACGGTGCATGCGGACAGCTTCGTAAGAGAAGAATGGACGGATAACGCTTTCTGCGTTCGATTGATTTATGACCTGAATAATGGTAAAATCAACCCGCTATGGGCAAAAATCCCATAAGCTTTTTAAGGAAGAAAAAAAGGTGCTGAAAGTTTTTTCGCGGACCGATATGGGCCGTATGAGAAAATCGAATCAGGATTGTGTTTATACTTCGGATTCTCCGATGGGAGATCTTCTGAATATATTCATTGTAGCCGACGGAATGGGCGGACATGCCGCGGGTGAACTTGCATCCCGTGTTGCGGTCAATACCATGCTCGACTGCATCCGTACTTCTTCCGAGAAAAATCCTGCCGTATCACTTAAGAAGGCGGTTCGTGCCGCAAACAGTGCGGTATTTGCCAGATCCCTCGAAGACATATCAAGGGAGGGCATGGGAACCACCGTTGTAGCCTGCACATTCATCGATAATGTGGTACAGGCGGTCAACGTGGGTGACAGCAGGATGTATGTCATTTCACCCAGAAGCATTAAACAGATAACCGTAGATCATTCTCTTGTGGAAGAGATGATCCGAAGGGGCGGCCTAACCAGGGAAAAAGCAAGGTCTCATCCCGACAAGAACGTTATTACCCGGGCGGTAGGCATTAAGCCCGATGTTGAAGCGGATGTTTTTTCCTGCATACTCGAGCACGGCGATACCGTTCTCCTATGCACCGACGGTCTGACCAACATGGTGACCGACGAGCGGATCAAGCAGATAGTCACGGGCTCCAGCGATGTGGCATCCGCTGCGGATAAACTGATTAACGAAGCTAACGAGAACGGCGGACTCGACAATATATCCGTTGTACTCATTAAATATGAGGAAGACCTTTAATGATAAAGATCGGAATGACAATTGCAGACCGCTATGAGATCCTTGAAAAAATAGGAACCGGCGGAATGGCGGATGTATATAAAGCCGTTGATAATAAGCTTTCCAGAAATGTAGCAGTAAAAGTCTTAAAGCAGGAATTTTCGGAGAATGAGAACTTTGTTTCCAAATTCCGTGTCGAGGCTCAGGCTGCCGCAGGACTCATGCACCCCAATGTCGTTAATGTCTACGATGTAGGTGAAGAGCAGGGAATCTACTATATTGTTATGGAGCTTGTTGAGGGTATAACTCTCAAGAAGTATATCGAAAAGAAGGCCCGCCTTTCATATGAGGAGGCTGTAAGTATCGCCATTCAGGTAGGAATGGGTATTGAGGCCGCTCATGAAAAGCACATCATCCACAGAGACATTAAACCGCAGAATATCATTATTTCACTTGCAGGTAAGGTAAAGGTTACGGATTTCGGTATCGCAAAGGCTGCGACCAGCAATACCATCACCTCCAATGTTATGGGTTCCGTCCACTATACTTCACCCGAGCAGGCAAGAGGCGGATATTCCGACGAAAAGAGTGATATCTATTCTCTCGGTGTTACCATGTTTGAAATGCTTACCGGAAGAGTTCCTTTTAACGGTGAGACAACTGTTGCCATAGCTATTAAGCATATTCAGGAGGAGATGCCTTCACCCAGGGAGTTTGTACCCGAGATTCCTTATTCTCTTGAGGACATTATTCTTAAGTGCTGCGAGAAGTCTCCCGACAGACGTTACCAGAATATGCAGGAACTGGTAGATGACCTCAAGCAGTGTCTTATGACACCGGATGCGGATTTTGTTGTCAGAACCGGCATTGAGGAAGCAGGAACAAGAAGCGTCACAGAAGAGGAAATGGAAGAGATAAGAAATCATACTTCCGACTATGACGATTATTATCCCGAAGACGATCACAAAGAAAACACCATGAGACTCGCGGAAACCGAGTATTATGATGACGAAGACGATCTTGATGATGACGGATATGAGAGAAGAGGACGCCGCTCGGATTATGACGGACCTTCCAGAATGGAGAAGATCACAACGGTGCTTTCCATCCTTGCCGGAATCATAATCGTAGGAGTCATTATTTTCCTGGCAGTCAAGATAATCGGAAACAAACTTCAGACAAGCGATAATCCGGAAACCGGAAGTTCTGTGGTGGTTAATGACACTACAACCCAGAATCCCGCACCCGTTGAGGTTGAAATGCCCACGGTAGTAGGTTCCGATATAGACAGTGCAAGAAATGCACTCACCGCACTCGGATTAAACGTTCTCGTTGATTTCAAGGAGTCGGATACCATTGCTTCCGGAATCGTAATAAGCGCTGATGTTCAGCCCGGAACCAAAGTATTGTCAGGTACCAATGTAAATCTCCTTGTAAGTTCCGGAACCGATTCCGTAGAGATGCCCGATGTGATCGGAAAACCCATCAGTGAAGCAAAGCTTACTCTCGAACTCAGCGGATTTACCGTAATGGCAGAGGAAGCAAGCTCCGATGAAGTGCCTCAGGGATATGTTATTTCCCAGAATCCGGATCCCGGAGTTATGGCAGCAAAGGGCGTATCCGTTACCATTACCGTAAGCGTAGGTGCTACCGATGTTAAGGTTAAAGTACCCGGAATCATCGGAATGGAAGAAGCGGACGCTACCGTAACACTTATAGAAAACGACCTCAGCATCGGTCATATCACATATGTACCTTCCGACACTTATCCCGAAGGAACCGTTTGCTCACAGTCAATCGCCGAAGGATCCTTCGTGGGACAGTCCACAGTTGTTGATTTTGAAGTAAGCTCCGGTGCGGAGAAGCATACATATAAATGCAATCTTAATGTAACCGCTCCCACTCCTGCCGAGGCTCCCGATTACATACCCGGAACGGAAGTAAGACTCAGACTGGTAGGCTCGGACGGCAAGGTGCTTTTGGACCAGACTACTAAAGAGTTCCCCTATATATCAAATTTCTACGGAATAGGATGCCCTTCAGGTATACTTACCGTTACTTATACAGTAACCACCGAACCCACCACCAATGCGGACGGCACGGTAGTGCCTGGCGGAACGGTTGAAAAATCCTTTACCAGAGAAATTGTATTTACACAGGAAGACGCTTAATGGATTCTCTGAAAGGTAAGATAATCAGAGGCGTCGGAGGCTTCTACTATGTGGCATCCGGTGCGGATATTTATGAATGCAGAGCGAAAGGGGCTTTCCGAAAGGAAGGCCTCAAGCCGCTTGTTGGGGATGATTGCGTTATCGACATAATCGATGATGCTGCAAAGACCGGCAACGTCTCCGAAATACTTCCCAGAAGAAATTCTCTCTTCAGACCCGAGGTCGCAAATGTTGACCTCATTCTGATTGTTTTTGCGGTGAAAAATCCCGACCCTTCTCTTAATCTTCTTGATAGGTTCCTAATTAATCTCGAACTTGAAAAATTGCCCTGTATTATCGCGTTTAACAAAGAAGACATAGACGCGGAATCGGACGGTGAAAAATACATTTCCGTATACAAAAATGCGGGATATGATGCGAGACTTATCAGCGCCCTTACGGGTGAAGGATTTGATGATCTGTTCGAATCGCTGAAAGGAAAAACCGCAGCACTTGCGGGACCCAGCGGTGCCGGAAAGTCATCTACGATTAACCGGCTTTTCGGAAAAGAAATCTCTCAAACGGGAGAGCTGTCTGCGAAGATAGCAAGAGGAAAAAATACCACAAGACATTCCGAACTTTTTATCATAGGTGAGGATACATATATATGCGATACTCCCGGTTTTACCAGCTTTGAAAACCGTGGTATCGAAAAAGAAAACCTCTGGAAGTGTTATCCGGAATTCGTATCTCACGAAAAAAACTGTCGTTTTGCGGGATGTTCTCATATCTCGGAGCCTGATTGCGGTATAAAAACCGCCGTATCGGAGGGGAAGATATCATCCGTCAGATATGAAAACTACTGCATGATATATAACGAACTTGGGGCCAAAAGAAAATATTGATTTTGTAATCCGTAAGGGGAGACGGCTTACAGCAAGGAGGTACACATGAAGATCTATGTAAATGCTTCTGCGACGAGGGGTGGTAACGGCAGTAAAGAGTCACCATTCAAAGCGATTCAGGATGCAGCAAACATAGCCATGCCCGGGGATGAGGTAATCGTTGCACCGGGTATCTACAGGGAGTATGTCAATCCCAAAAACGCAGGTAAAGAAGACGCAAGAATATCTTACACTTCCGAAAAGCCTCTTGCAGCCGTAATAACGGGTGCTGAGGTTGTTACCGATTGGAAAAAACACAAGGGTTCCACTTATGTTACCAGGATCGATAATACGATCTTCGGCGCATATAATCCCTATATTCAGGAAGTAGAAGGCGACTGGTATTTTGCGGATAACCATATGCATACCGGTAATGTATTCCTTAACGACCGAATGATGTATGAATGCGGGTCACTTAAGGAGTGCGAAGAGGGTAAGGTATACGACAGAAGCTGGGAACCTGAGTATTCGGTATATAAGTGGTATTGCGAGCAGGACGAGAAGACCAATGAAACCGTCATCTATGCGAACTTCAAGGACAAGGATCCGAAGAAGGAAAAAGTAGAGATAACGGTACGCAGAAACTGCTTTATGCCTTCCGAAAAATACAGAAGCTATATCACTCTTTCCGGTTTTACCGTATGTAAGGCCGCAACCACATGGGCACCTCCCGCCGCATTCCAGGACGGTATGATAGGTGCGCATTGGTCAAAGGGATGGATAATCGAAGACTGTGACGTTTACGGATCAAAGTGCTGCGGTATTTCCTTCGGTAACTATTCCCAGGAAAACAATGATAATTACTTCTTCCATAAGCATGTTAAGAGTCCTACCCAGATGGAAAGAGATGCGGTATGCCGTGCACAGTATGACGGATGGACCAAGGAGACCGTGGGCGGGCATATCGTCAGAAGATGCCATATCCATAACTGTGAGCAGACCGGTATCGTAGGAAGAATGGGATGTGTATTCTCTATCATCGAGGATAACCATATTCACCACATCAACTGCATGCAGCAGCTTGGCGGTGCGGAAATCGCAGGTATCAAGTTCCATGCAGCTATCGACGTTATCTTCCGCAGAAATCATATCCATCACTGCTGGATGGGAATCTGGTGCGACTGGCAGGCACAGGGAACCCGTATCACTCAGAACTTCCTGCATGACAACTGCTTCCCTGAGTTCATCAAAGCAAAGCCCGACCGCTTCGATCAGGATCTCTTTGTTGAAGTCGGACACGGACCTACGCTCATTGATAACAACATACTTTTATCACCCTGCTCACTTCGTATAGCTACACAGGGTGTTGCAATGGTGCATAACCTTATATGCGGATCTTTCGTAATGGTAGGAAGCGGTGTCGATTCCATAATCAACGGACAGCGTGAGCCTCGCTACACTCCTTACCATATAGCTCACCGCACCGAGGTCCTGGGCTTTATGACCATCCTTCACGGTGATGACAGATTTTATAACAACATATTTATCCAGAATACTCAGATACCCAAAGACTATCTCAAGGGATGGGATACCAAGCGTGAGCCTACCAATATGGAAGTCGGTACCCATGTATGGAATGAGTATCCTCTGTATGAAGACTGGATCGAACTCTTCGATATAGGCAAGCGCCGCCCTGATATGGGTAAGCTTGCAACGGGTCATTTCGGACACCTTCCCGTCTGGATCCACGGAAATGCATATTTTAACGGTGCAGGTGCATTCAAGCATGAGAAAGATCATCTCGTTGATAAGAAGACCAAGGCATACGTTAAGCTTGAGGAAAAGAAGGGCAAGTATTCACTTAAGACCAACGTTTTCGATCTTGTGAAGGATTTCAAAGTACACATGATCGACACCGAAACTCTGGGCAAAGCATTCGAGCCGGAAGAGTATTATGAGAATCCCGACGGAACCCCCATCACCTTTAATACCGATTACTTCGGCAATAAGAGAGGCGTTAAGGTAATACCCGGACCTTTTGCAAAGGACGAACTTTCCGGCGAGATTGTTTGGGAAGATAAATAATTAATCAGGAGATTTTTTATGGCACATATTGTTGTAAACACCAAGAAAAGTAAGGGAACCATCAATAAGAATATTTACGGACAGTTTGCAGAGCATCTCGGAAGATGTATCTACGAAGGCGTATTCGTAAAGGAAGAGGACGGTATTCCCAATGTTAACGGCATGAGATGCGATGTCGTTAATGCCCTTAAAAACATCAAGGTTCCCGTTATCAGATGGCCCGGCGGATGCTTTGCGGACACCTATCACTGGATGGACGGCATCGGACCCAAGGAAAGCAGAAAAAAGATCGTAAACACCAACTGGGGTGGAGTTACCGAGGACAATTCATTCGGAACTCACGAATTCCTTGAGCTTTGCAAGCAGGTCGGATGCGAGCCTTATATCTGCGGCAATGTAGGATCAGGAACCGTTCAGGAAATGAGCGACTGGGTTGAGTATTGCAACATGGGCGGAGTATCACCCATGGCAGATCTGAGAAGAGCAAACGGAGAAGAAAAGCCCTGGAATGTAAAGTACTGGGGAATCGGTAACGAGAACTGGGGATGCGGTGGAAATATGACTCCCGAGTTTTACTCCGATGAATGCAAGAGATATTCCACATTCGTAAGAAATTACGACAGCGAACATCCTGTTTACAAGATTGCTTGCGGAGCCAATGCGGATGATTACAACTGGGCAAAGGTTGTAGCAGAGAAAGCAGGACAGTTTGTTGATGCACTTTCCCTTCATTACTACACCGTTACCGGTCCCGACTGGTTCCACAAAAACAAAGCAACAGAGTTCGCTAAAGCGGATTATTTTGAAACCGTTAAGAAGACTCTCAAGCTCGGTGAGATCATGGATAATAACATTTCCATCCTCAAGCAGGCATCCAAGGAAGATCACCGGCTTAAGCTCATCGTTGATGAGTGGGGCAACTGGTTTGAAGTAGAGCCCGGAACCAATCCCGGTTTCCTTTACCAGCAGAACACCATCCGTGATGCTGTTGTTGCAGGCCTCAATCTGAATATGTTCAACGACAGATGCGATACCGTTGTAATGAGCAACATTGCACAGATGATCAACGTTCTTCAGGCCATGATCCTTACTGACGGCCCCAAGATGATCCTTACCCCTACCTATCATGTATATGATCTCTTCAAGAATCACATGGATGCCCGCCACGTTGAGAGCTATGCGGAGACCGAGGATCTTAAAGACGGAGATTATGAGATTCCTTCACTTTCCGTTTCATCAAGTGAAAAAGACGGAAAGCTCTGCATCACTGTTGTTAACACCGATCCCGACAAGGAGGCTGAGGTTGATATAATTGTCGGCGGAGCTAAGGTCAGCAGCGCTGTTGCCAAGACCGTTGCAGGTGACATCACCGCACACAATACCTTCGATAAGCCCGAAAATGTAGTTATCAGGGAAATCGGAGCAGAGGTTGTAGAAAGCGGCGCGGGAATCAAGGTTAAACTCCCCGCAAGCAGCGTAACATCAATAGTTGCAGAAGAGGTATAAAAACAGGGGGACGGTTCTTCCGGTCATGGTTTTTAGGGCTAAGCCTAAGGATGACTGAAACCTTCTCACCGTTTCTACAATCAGCCATAAAGGTGGAAGCGTATCCGACGTTTCCGCCTTTTTTGTTTTTCTGTTTATTTGGGGTTATAATCTTGATATGCAGACAGAATATGCGATTCTCTACGGAGAGATAAATCTCATATCCTTTGTTCTCATAGGCATCATTTTGCGGAAGACAATGGGGCTTTCGAGAATGATGGCTCAGAGGAATTTTGCTTTGTCCATCGCTGCAGAGATGGGCTTTTTTCTGTTTGATACATTATTCGTTCTGATAAATGAACGCATCATTCCCATGGGGGTTCTTACTTCCGGTGCAAAGCTTGTGTGCAAGGAATTGTATTTCTACTGCACCGGAGCAATGTGCTTTTTCTGGTTTCTATATTTTGAACATCTTCGTGAATCGAATTTGGTTCAGAATAAAAGAAAGGTACGTTTGGCCTGTGTTCCGATGATAGGCCTGATTGTCCTTCTCGTAGTCAATCTTTTTACCGGACTCCTGTTTTACGTTGAAAAGAACGGAGATTATCACAGAGGCCCTCTTTTTATTTTGACTTATGCGCTTTCTTACCTGTATGTACTTGTTTCCTGCGCACGTATAGTTATCGGGAGCATCAAGAAAAGGAAGGTTAATAATAAGACGCTGATCTTTCTTGCGCTTTTTCCCATAGCGCCCGGTGGTGCGGGACTCATTCAGTTTTTCTATCCGAGAATCCCTGTTGCATGCGGAGTTATGGCACTTTCCACGCTTGTTTTGTACCTGAACTGGATTGACGAGCTTATTTCCATCGATCCTCTTACCGGACTTAATAACAGGAAAATGCTTATACATCACTACGATCAGTGGGCAAAGAACCATTCGGAGGGGGCTAAGATATACCTTCTCATGATCGACGCCAATAAGTTCAAAGCTATCAATGATACCTACGGACATGTTGAGGGCGACCAGGCTCTTAAGAATATTGCCGATGCTCTTAGAATGGGATGCAAGGAACTTCCCAAGAGAGCCAATATTGCCAGATACGGCGGTGACGAATTTGCAATCCTTTTTGAATCCTCGGGAATGGAAGAGTGTGAAAAGCTCAAAACCAGAATTAATGAAAAGCTCAGGGAGATAAATGAGAAAACCAATGTTCCCTTTGAACTGACCGTTAGCATAGGTATTGCTTTTTCATCCGGAACGCTGACTCTGAAGGAACTCATAGACGATGCGGATGAGAATATGTACGAAGAAAAAGAGAAGAACAGATAATACCGGACTGCGCTAAGCAATGCCGTGCAAATAAGGTGATTCCGGACTGCGCTAAGTAATGCCGTGCAAGTCAAGTAATACAAGGCCGGTCCGAGTAATACCAAGTGGAAATAAATGGGCGAATGTAAGCTTTGCCTGATCCGTGATATTGCGGAGAAGGCAGATATATATGAATATGTGAAGAAGACCAGGGCTATGCTTCCGGACTCGGAGAAAGCCCCTGATGAACTCTATGAAGAGCGTTTGAATGTCTGTCTGGACTGCGGGAGCCTTCTTGCCGGCACTTGTCAGAAATGCGGCTGCTATGTCGAGATCAGAGCAGCCTCCAAATCCACCCATTGCCCCATATCCAAGTGGTAGGCTATAATTTTCGGCTATTAGTTCCATTTTATAGCCCGCATTCCACCCTCAGAATCGAAATTCAACTTCAAAGGCTATAATTTCCGGCTAAATGGCCGGGATTATAGCCTTTTTGTTTCCTCAGAAGCCTATTCACACTTCAAAGGCTATAATTTCCCACTTAAGTCTCAATTTTATAGCCCGTCTATCTCCTCAGAAGTCAAATTCAGCCTAAAGCGGCTATAATTTCCCACTTAAGTTTCAAATTTATAGCCCGCCCATCTCCTCAGAAGTCAAATTAAGCCTAAAAAGGCTATAATTTCCGGCTTAATACTCCGATTTATAGCCATCACCCATCCCCGGAAGCTCAATCCCACCGCAACAAGCTAATAATTCAGGCAAATAAGGCATTATATTAGCCTATTCCCATTCTCAGAAGCTTAAAATCATTGAAGCAGGCTAATAATTTCAGCAAATATGTCCATTTATCAGCCGCTCAGCATCCTCAGAAGCCAATTTCCGCTTTAAAAGGCTAAAAAATCACGCAAATCAGCGGAATTATTAGCCCGCCATCCTCTCAGAAAGCCCCAAATCTCCCACAAAGGCTAATAATCCACGCAACGCCGCCGATTTATTAGCCGAATCCTTGAAAACTACGGCATTTTCAATGGAATAAAGCCCCGGAAAGTGGTAAAATATTACAAGTTATGGACATTACGATTGACGGACTTAAAATCGCATATAAATTCAACGGAGAAGGTGAAGAAACCGCTGTAATTCTGCAGGGGTGGGGCACCTCTTATCCGCTTTACGATGTTGTGGCAAAAGCACTTCAGCCTAAGTACCGTGTTCTTCAGTTTGATCTTCCGGGATTCGGCGCAAGCCAGGAGCCTCCCGAAAGCTGGACTGTAGATCAGTTTACTGACTTCTTTCTCAAGCTTATGCAGGCTCTTGATATAAAAAAGGCAGTTCTTATCGGGCATTCCTACGGCGGAAGAATGATCATCAAAATGGCAGCGCGGGACAACCTCCCTTTTGAGATTGAAAGAATCGTGCTTATCGATTCCGCAGGTGTCATGCCTAAGAGAAGCTTTAAACAAAAGGTTAGAATTTTCAGATACAAGATCCTAAAAAAATTCCTGAACTTTAAACCTGTGTATATGATGTTTTCGGAACTTATCGAACTCTGGAAGTCTACACAGGGTTCGGAAGATTACCGCAATGCAACTCCCATCATGAAGGGATGCCTTGTCAAAGCGGTCAACGAAGATCTCACACATCTCTTTGAAAAAAATAAATACGACACATTGCTTATCTGGGGTGACAAGGACGAAGCCACTCCTTTAAGTGACGGCAAACTGATGGAAAAATTGATGCCTTCCGCAGGCCTTGCGGTTATTCCCGGCACCGGCCATTTTTCCTTTGCGGAGAATGTACCTGTGTTTACCGGGATAATAAGAGCTGATTTCGATTTAAACTGATATGCTTGGAATGAATCTGTTCAACAACATAGAATTCTTCGGTTACCTGTTTCTGGTGCTTGTTTTTGCATTGCTGGCCGCATGGGCTTATTACGTGACCTTAAGATTTAATCTTCATATGCTTCAGTTAAACGGCTATGACAACGAGGAACACGAAACCTGGCTTAAAAATAACCGAGGAAAACAAAGACAGCTGATCTTCATGCTCATCTGCGGAGTGATGATGGCGGTTTATTCCGCACCTGTCACCGCTGTCATAAGCATTCTTTTTCTTATAATCGATATCAGGATCTATCTGTTTTTAAAATCCGTATTTACTAAAAAGAAACTGGTGATGACCACAAGAGCGAAGAGGCTTGTTTTCACATCATGCATTCTCCTGGCGGCAGTTGTGGCTATAGGAGAGGTATTTGAAAATTACTTCCACCATGTCGGAGGAATGGCTGCAGCGCTTATCGGCATATTCCTTACCCCTTATATTCTCATGCTGGCCAACGTGATCAATCGCCCCGTTGAGCACATGGTAAGACAGTATTACATAAACGATGCCAAGAAGATCCTTGCCGAGAACGATCACATCCGTGTTATCGGAATTACCGGAAGCTACGGCAAGACTTCGCTCAAGTTCTATCTGAACACGCTCCTTAGCGTAAAATATAACGTTCTCGTAACTCCAGAAAGCTATAACACACCCATGGGTGTTGTTAAAACCATCAGGGAAAAAATGAAGAGCACTCACGAAATCTTTGTTTGTGAGATGGGTGCGAGAAAAGTAGGAGAGATCAAAGAAATCTGCGATATCGTTCATCCCCGGGACGGACTTATCACATCCATCGGTCCACAGCATCTCGAAACATTTTTCAACATGGAAAATATCGTAAAAACCAAGTTTGAACTGGGCGATGCACTTCCCAAAGAGGGCCTTCTGTTCCTTAACGGGGATAATGAATACATCACCGGCAATGCGGGAAATTACAGGAATACGGTAATGTACGGCGCTGTTGAATCAAACGGATACCGTACCGAAGATGTGAAAGTATCGGACATGGGTACCACATTCACCGTAATCGCTCCGAATGGGGAAAAAGAAGAATTCACAACAAGACTCATCGGAGCCCATAACGTCATTAATGTGCTCGGAGCAATTGCGGTAGCTCATACATACGGAATCCCTCTTTCGGAACTTAAGATCCCTGTCAGGCGCCTTCAGCCCGCTGAGCACAGACTTCAGCTCCTTGACAGAGGCCCTGTAACCGTCATAGACGATACCTTCAATTCCAATCCCATCGGCTCAAAAGCTGCGGTTGAGATGCTTCACCTTTTTGACGGTGAGCATATTCTGATTACACCCGGCATGGTTGAGCTCGGAGAGGATGAGAAAGATTATAATTTCAAATTCGGAACTTACGCTGCGGCAAACTGTGATTATATATTCCTTGTGGGCAAAAAGAGAACAGAGCCCATATATGAAGGCGTAATTTCAACAGGATTTGATAAGACAAAAGTCGAGGCATTTGATAACCTTCAGGATGCAATGAACCGTGCTATGAACATTAAGACGGATAAGAAAAAATATATCCTACTGGAGAATGATCTGCCGGATAATTACTGATCTGCTGTTTTGTTTTACGGAGTTTTGGATTTATGAGTCTTTTTAATAACAGTGAAGCTAAGGTCATGGCATTTATAATTGCCCTTTGTACGCTTGCCTATAAAGTGCTTGCTTTGATCACCAACTTTGACACGATCTTCGAGAAGTTTCCGGGCAGCTTTTTACTGTATTTGGTTTTGTATTCGACAAATGTTTTAACCATTTGGTCGTGTGTTTCCAATAACGACGATACATCCATTACTCTGTCCCAAATATTAAAAAAATTTCTTATCTTTTTTTTGATATGCGATGCGCTTTACTTCTTTGCAAGCTGCGGCTATTCAAATACGACGATGGCACAAATGGGAATCCATCCCTTTGTCAACATAGGACTGATTATCGCAAATTCCGGCATTTTAAAAGAATACCGTGAAAAAGCTGAGAAAGAAGCATATCTCATTCAGCAGCAGATGTTGAATAATAATCCGTTTATGCATCCGCCCATCCCTAACGACGGTTTTGAATACGGCAATACGGAAGCTGACAAAGCATACGATGCAAAATATAACAACAAAAAAGTTTTCGGAGGCAGTTATAAATGAAAACAAGAATAGCTCTGATGTTCGGAGGAAGAAGCGTAGAACATGAAGTATCCGTTATTTCGGGTATTCAGGCTTATATGGCGATAGATAAGGAAAGGTACGACATCACGCCCGTTTATCTCACCAAGAATAACGAGATGTACGTGGGAGAGGATATCGGCAAGATCGAAAGCTATCGTGATATTCCCGCTCTTTTGAACAGATCAAGCCGCGTCATCATGATAAACGAAGGCGACGGAGTTCACATGACCTCACACAAGGGAGGCCTCTTCGGAAAAAAGATCGACATTCCCGTTGACCTTGCATTCCCAATTGTTCACGGAACAAATGTTGAAGACGGCGCGCTCCAGGGGTATTTCAAGACTCTCGGACTTCCTTTTGTGGGATGCGATGTTATAGCATCTGCAGTAGGAATGGATAAGTATGTTCAGAAATGTGTGTTAAAAGAAAACGGAATTCCCGTTCTCGACAGCTATATCTACACTATGGCAGATTACGAGAAGATGGAAGAGCTCTTAAATGATATCGAAGCAAAGATCGGCTATCCCGTTATCGTAAAGCCTTTTAACACCGGATCGAGTGTCGGTATCAGCGTTGCCAAGGACAGATCCGAGCTTACCAAGTCCGTTGATGAAGCATATTCTTATGCAAGGAAGATAATCGCAGAGCATGCAATCACCAAGCTTCGTGAGATCAACTGTGCCGTTCTCGGAGATGAGAATGTTGCCGAAGCATCCGAGATTGAAGAGCCTCTTCACAGCAAGGACATCTTAAGCTACGAGGATAAATATTGCTCAGGCGGCGGAAAGAAAACAGGCAAATCACAGGGAATGGCCGGAGTATCCAGAAAGATCCCCGCTGAAGTTTCTCCCGAGATGAGAGAAGAGATACGCTCACTTGCTGTTAAGGCATTCCGGAAGCTTGGATGTAACGGAGTTGCAAGAATCGATTTCATGATCGATGAAGATAACGGAAAGCTCTACTATAACGAGATCAACACAATTCCCGGATCGCTTGCGTTCTATCTCTGGGAAGCTCTGGGAATGAAATACAAAGAGCAGCTGGACCGCATGATCGAACTTGCGCTTAAGCGTGTCCGCGAAGAATCCGCAGTAACGTATTCTTTTGACACAAATATTTTAAGCGGTGCGGTACTCGGCGGAAGCAAGGCTAATAAACTCGGATAAAAGAAAACGAATATGACAGAGATTATTTCCTGGGAAAAAGTTCATATATGCGGAAGATGCATAGATAAATCTGGTCAGCTGAATCTTGTCTGGACCGGAAGCGGTGTTGAGTTTGAGATGAATGCATCCGAACTTGCCATCGTTCTCGAAACCGGATGGCATATGTATATGCCATGGATAAGCCTGGTTCTTGATGGAGAGTGGATAGCACACATTCCGGTTCAGGAAGGTGAAAATAAGCTGACACTTTTTAAGGGCATGGATCCGTCCGTAAAACATAAGGTCAGGATAGTAAAAGATTTCCAGGCATCAGTAGATGACCCGACTTCTTTCCTTTATCTCAGAAAGATAATTGTTAACGGTGAAATCAGAAAGCCTGCACCCAGGAAGTACAATATTGAGTTTGTCGGAGACAGCATAACAAGCGGTGAAGGTGCTCTCGGGGCACACGAAGAGATGGACTGGATCACTCCGTATTTCAGCTCTGTAAGAAATTACGCGTACATGATCGCAGAAGACATGGATGCAGATTACAGATCCATATCCCAGAGCGGATGGGGAATCGTAAACGGATGGGATAATAACATTTACACCACCGTACCGAGTATTTATCACAGCGCCGAAGCTAAGAGAAATGTCAGGGATTATGATCACTCATCATGGAAAGCAGATGCTGTTGTAATTAATCTTGGAACCAATGATAATTTCTCATTCCAAAATCCCGCATTTACCGATCCGGCAACGGGTAAGACATACGGAAATAAAAACCTGTCAAACGGTGAACACGATCCCGAGGATCTTAAGAGGATTGAAAAAGGCATTATAGAATTTCTGAAAGATGTCAGAAAATCCAATCCACAGGCACATATAGTCTGGGTATACGGAATGCTCGGATTCGGACTTGGTGTGACGATAGAAAAGGCTTTGTCGTCATATATATCTGAAAGCGGAGATAAAAACGCGGCATTCCTAAAACTTCCGGATACCGCAGAAGATGCTTTCGGATCCAGAGGTCATCCCGGAGAAAAGAGTCACAGGCTTACGGCAGATTTGATTGTCGAACATCTCAGAAAAGTATTGTAAGAGAGGGAGGAAAAATGAGTTATTCTGAACTTCAGAACGGAAGCGATATCAGAGGTATCGCTCTTGAAAACGAAACCGGTGAAAAGGTTAACCTTACAGATAAAGCTGCTTGTGATATAGCTGCTGCATTTGCAAGAATCCTAAGTGAGAAGACCGGAAAGAAGGACTTAAGGATCGCTATCGGCAGGGATTCCAGACTTACCGGAGAGTCGCTTCTTAACGCATCCGCAAAAGGAATCTTTACGGAGGGAGCAAAGGCATACGATCTCGGCATAGCATCAACTCCCGCAATGTTCATGTCCACCGTTCTCGGCGATGAGCCTTATGACGGAAGTATCATGATCACCGCAAGCCATCTTCCCTGGTACAGAAACGGAATGAAGTTTTTCATTTCCAGAGGCGGACTTGAGAAGAACGAGATCAAAGAGATCGCAGCACTTGCGGATAAGCTTGCAGGTGATAATAAAGAAAATGCGGATACTCCCGCACCGGAAAAGAAAACCTTCATGGACACCTATACCGGATACCTTTGCGACAAGATCGTGAAAGGTGCAGGTAAGGGAGATAAGCCTCTTGAGGGACTTCATATCGTAGTTGATGCGGGTAACGGTGCAGGCGGTTTCTTTGTTACGGATGTACTTGAAAAACTCGGTGCGGATACGACAGGAAGTCAGTTCCTTGATCCTGACGGACACTTCCCCAATCACATCCCGAATCCCGAGAATAAGGAAGCTGCTGAAGCTATTAAGAACGCCACCGTTAATTCAAAAGCCGACCTCGGAATCATCTTTGATACCGATGTGGACAGAGCAGGAGCGGTTCTTCCCGACGGAAAGACTCTTACCAGAAACGACCTGATCGCGGCACTTTCCGTAATAGCACTTAACTCAAATCCCGGAACCACGATCGTAACGGACTCTGTAACTTCCGACGGACTTGCAGCTTTCATCAAAGCAAAAGGCGGAGTCCATAAGAGATTCAAGAGAGGATACCGTAACGTTATCGATGAAGCCATAAGACTCAATGAATCCGGAATCGATTCTCAGCTTGCAATTGAAACCAGCGGACACGGCGCTTTTAAAGAAAATTATTTCCTTGATGACGGCGCATACCTTATGGTTAAGCTTCTCATCGAAATGGGAAAAGGAAACAATATCGCAAAACTCATCGACGGACTTGCGGAGCCCGTAGAGAGTGCGGAGCTAAGATTCCACGTAGGAGATGTTCCCGACCTTCAGGCGAACGGAGACAGAATACTGAAATTTCTTGAGGATAATGCGGGAAGCATTACCGGTTGGAGCCTCGAAAAAGAAAACTATGAGGGAGTCAGGGTCAACTGTGACGCGGAGCACGGAAACGGATGGCTTCTCCTCAGAAAATCGCTTCATGAGCCCATCATGCCTCTTAACATCGAGAGTGATTCCGAAGGCGGAGCGCTTAAGATTGCAAAGGCACTTTATGAACTGATTAAAGACGAGAAAACTCTCGATTTAACACCAATAAAATCTTTTATAGGAGAATAGATGAATGTTTTGTAAAATCTGCGGATCCAAAATGGAAGACGGAATGAAATTCTGTATGAATTGCGGATCACCACTTGATCAGCCTCAGGCACCTGCGCAGCCTCCTGTACAGCCCCAGGCTCCCGTACAGTCTCAGTCTGAACCTCAGTCCCAAGCTCCTGTACAGCCCCAGGCTCCCGTTCAGCCTCAGCCTGAACCTCAGTCCCAAGCTCCTGTACAGCCCCAGGCTCCCGTTCAGCCTCAGCCTGAACCTCAGCCCCAAGCTCCTGTACAGCCTCAGGCACCCGTTCAGCCCCAGCCTATGCCTCAGCAGAGCGTGTATATGGGCGCACAGCCGGGCCCTATGCCTCAGCAGAACGTATATATGGGTGCTCAGCCTCAGATGCCTGCAGATCAGCCTCCCAAGAAAAAGAAGAAGGGCGGTCTTATTGCAGTTATAATCCTTCTTATCCTTGCACTTCTCGGAGGCGGCGGATTCTTTGCAGCTAAGCAGTTCGGACTTATAGGTTCGACTCCCGATCCCGAACCTGTTGTGGAAGAACCCGATGATGACGATGACGACGATGATGACGATGACGATCCCGTTGTCGAAGATACTCAGGCTAAGCAGACCATCATGCTCTATATCATCGGTTCCAACCTTGAGAGCGAAGCAGGTCTTGCTACCGACGATCTCGAAGAGATCAGCAGAGCAACACTTACCGATGATACCAATATCATCATTCAGACCGGCGGATGCTCAAATTGGGACAATAATTTCTGTAAGGACGGCGAAGTACAGAGATTCTGTTATAAAGACGGAAAGTTCAATGAGCTTGAAGATCTCGGTGTTATCTCAATGGCAGACATCGATACTCTTACCGATTTCATTTCGTTTGCTGCAGAAGAATATCCCGCTGATGATTATGTTTTGATCCTCTGGGATCACGGCGGCGGAGTTCCCATCGGATACGGTATCGATGAAAATTTCCCCGATGATATGATCTATGACTATCAGCTGGGACACGGCATTGCCAAGACCGGAGTTCACTTCGACAGTATTGTATTTGATGCATGTAATATGTGTACTCTTGAAGTCGGAATGTCACTTAAGGATGTTGCCGATTATATGATCGGTGCCGAGAGCTATGTAAACGGTAACGGACTTGCTTATACCAACTGGCTCGATCTCCTTGCCGAGAAGCCCGTATCTCAGGGTGATTACAGAGAAATGATCGTATCCGATTATATGAATTTCTGTAAATCCAAGGATATGGTCGCTTCCATGTCCGTTATCTCACTCAGCCATATCGAGGCTGTATATAATGCATATACCGCATATATCGATGAGATGAAGACGGCTCTTGAATCCAGAAACTATTCCGATATCATCACAGCCAGAGAAAACTGCGGTGTATATATGGGAACCGACTCGGTTGACCTTGTTACTCTTGCCAATAAATACGAGAGCTACGGTTCAACCCAGCTCATCAACTCCGTAGTTAACGCAGTTGATTACACCGAAAGTGATTTTGCATTCGGTCACGGAATTACCGCATATTTCCCTTACGACTATGTTGAGTATTACGGAGAAGGCCGTAAGACTTTCCAGGCTCTGGAATACAATTCAACCATCGTAGATTACTTTGACGAATATGTATCACTTTCACTTGCTTACTGGTACGGCGTCAGTGATGCAGAGGACTATGCCGGTAACTGGTTTAATGAAGATATCATTCACACATATGTAAGCGGCGGAATTACCGTTGCCGAGGCGGGAGAGTATCATCTTGACTGCTCACACGCAACATATGCCGACGGTATCGATCACTACTATATGTTCACAAGTGATATCGACTGGCTTACCGTTATGGCTCAGATGTATCTTGAGGACGATGAAGGTAATCTTTATTTCCTCGGCCAGGATCAGTTCAATAACTTCGATGATGACGGAGACCTTGTTGCGGATACTCCCAGCAACTGGACATATCTTACCGACAGAGTTGCATGTTATATCGTATATGACTGCTATGAAGACGAAGATACCGGTGAATGGAACCAGTACGGTGCTATCCCCGTTAAGATCAACGGAGAAGAATGCTACCTGATGGTATTCTATGATCAGGATAATCCCATGGGAATGATCACCGGATACACCATCATGGATGATGATGCGGATTATTATTACGAGCTTGAGGATACGGATGAGATTCAGATCATCTGGTATTGCCTTGATAAGGATAAATATGTAGAGGCATACGATCCTTTCTATGCATCGGAACTTTTCCTTGATTACAATTCCATTAACTTAAACAACGATAAGATCCACATCGTTTATGAAGTAACCGATGTATACGGAAACACTTATACCTCAGATGCATTTGTATACGAAAACGGTGAACTTGTTGATGTAGAAGAGTGGAATTAAGTCGGGAGGCTCATATGAGCGTTATTGCGATAATCACTGCGCGCGGGGGTTCCAAGAGAATCCCCCGCAAAAATATAAAGGAGTTCTGCGGAAAGCCCATAATCGCTTATTCCATAGAAGCCGCTATTTCAAGCGGTATCTTCGATGAAGTAATGGTTTCCACCGATGATGAAGAGATAGCAGGTATTGCTCAGAAATACGGCGCGGAAGTTCCGTTTTACAGAAGTGCGGAAAAAGCAGACGATCATGCACCTACTATCGAAGTTATCAAGGAAGTGCTCGGCGAGTATAAGAAGCTTGGTGAAGAATTCGATTATGTATGCTGTATTTATCCCACAGCGCCCTTCATTACCGAGGAGAAGTTAAAGAAAGCATTTGAAACACTTAAGGATTCCGGAAAAGATGCGCTTGTTCCGGTAGTAAAGTTTTCTTTTCCTCCTCAGAGATGTTTTGTTATCGAGGATGAGAGCCTTAAGTATAAGTGGCCCGAGAATGAATTCGCAAGATCTCAGGATCTTGTGCCCTTCTATCATGATGCGGGACAGTTCTATTTTCAGAAAACAAAGACGCTGCTTGAGGGAAATTCACTTGTTCCCGCAAATACAGCGCCCTTTATCGTAGATGATATGGAAGTCCAGGATATCGATACTTTCGATGACTGGAACATCGCAGAGATCAAATATCGCAAGATGATACAGTAAATGAAAGTGGGGACTCGCTTTAAGCGTCCCCACTTTTTTTAATAAACTTCTTGAATTCGGTTATTGTCATGTTGTAATCGATTTCCCTGCCGCATAGAAGTGCTTTAAGGTCGGAGGTTCTGTGATAGGAGCCTTCGCCTTTTTGTATTTCGGGAACGATATTTCCGGCAAGAATGTCCTCGAAATTTGCACAGAGAAGATCGACTATCGTTTCCTGAAGCTTGTTGTAGGATGAAGCCAGGGTCTCGGTATCTTCATCAAAAAATACCTCTTCCTGGAGCAGAAGCCTTCCCGTATCCAGTCCCTTCTCCAGAACATGGATCGTAACGCCCTTGGGAGTGTTTTCTATAAAGCTCCAGATATTGGGAGATGCTCCCTTATTCCATGGTAAAAGAGAACAGTGCAGGTTGATGATCCTGTCACCCAAAAGATCGATCACATCCTCTTTTACGATGTGGGAATAGTTGTAGCTGATAACTATCTCGGGATTGATTTCCTTGATATATTCGGGAGTTATCTTGTCGTGATAAAGGATAACTTCGTATTTGTCCCGCAGCTTATCCTCAAGCAGTTTTACATTATCATTATTACTTAAGAGTAATATCATTATCAGAGATCTTCCTTAAATTCCAAGCTTTCCGGCTAATTTTTTCAGATCATCAAGATCGTTTATGCCGTTTTTGGAAGCAAGCTTTTTGAGATCTTCCACATTGTTGATGCCTGCTTTTTTGGCAAGCTTTGCAAGGTCGTCGATACCGGTGATACCCGTCTTTTTGGATGCTGCATCAAGATCGTTAAGATCAACTTTTCCGTCGCCGTTTACATCGAGAATACTTTTTTTGTCAGCCATGATAATGTCCTCCGTATAAATAAAACGAATAATCAGTTGAGATCGTAGGCCGTGATGGGTTCGCCCCTTTTGATATCGCGCTTTGCTGCGGTTCCCACAAGATCCTTTTTATACTTGGGAAGGATACCGTACCCGGGTCTGATAACACCGATATTTTCTTCCGTGAACTTTTCACCTGCTTTGATATCTTCGACGGCAAAAAGACTTCTTCTGAATATCATTGAATTCTTTTCACCCTGTGTAAGTTCATAGCATGGACCTTTACGGATGAGGGTTGCATTTCTTACATCCTTTACCATGGAGGCAAATTCTTCGATGGTCATGCTGAACTTTGAATCGGCGCTTTCAACGCCGTCAATCTTAATATGCTTTTCAATCACGCATGCTCCGAGAGCTGTTCCGACCACTGCACCCAGACTTCCTGCGGAATGATCGGAGAGACCGATGGGAAATCCCAGCTTTTCGGCCATGTCGGGAATGTTTCCGAGATGCATATCCTCCCAGGGAGCGGGATATTCGCTGCAGCACTTGAGCATAACTATTTGATCATTACCTGCGCGTTTGCATGCATCTATTGCATCCTGCATCTCTTCAAGAGAAGACATGCCGGTTGATATGATCATGGGCTTTCCCTTGGATGCGGCATATTCGATGAGGGGAAGATCGACCATTTCAAAGCTGGCAATCTTGTAGCATTCGATTCCGAGATCTTCCAGGAAATCAACGGCATCGTTATCGAAGGGAGTGGAAAGGAAATCAATCCCGACCTTGTCACACTCGTCTTTGATTGCTTTGTGCCACTCATAGGGGGTCAATGCTTCGTTATAAAGGTCGTGAAGCTTATAACCGTTCCAGAGTCCGCCTTTTATCCGGAAATAATCATTGTCACAGTCGATGGTAAGGCTGTCGGCAGTATAAGTCTGTATCTTCAGACAATCCGCACCGGCATTTTTGGCTTCCCTTACTATCTTGAGGGCATTTTCGAGACTGCCGCCGTGATTTGCGGACATTTCCGCTATTATATATACTTCGCCTTTTTCAAGACATTCGTTTAAATGAAACATTTTTTTACTCCGTAAAAGTAATTTTATACCTCAAAATTTTAGCATTTACGGGCACTTTTGTCACATGCTTGCTCTGAAGATTGCCAGCATATCTTCCTCTTTAAGGAACTTGGCGGATCCCTTGCCTCCGCCTACACCGACAGCGCATTTATGAGCCATGGTTACAAGATCTTCATCGGTTGCGGTAATACCGAGTTCGCGGAGATTGGTAGGCATATTTATGCTTCTGTAGAAGTCCTCCATAGCCTCGATACCCGCAAGTGCGATCTCTTCGTCTGTACCTTTGTTTTCAACTTCCATTACGTTGAGAGCATATCTCTTGAATCTGGGGAGACAGTCCTTATATACGTATCTTGCCCAGCTTCCCCAGATGGCTGCAAGGCCTGCGCCGTGGGCTACATCAAACAGTCCTCCCAGTTCGTGCTCCAGCTTATGGGTCATCCAGTCGCCTCCGTCATTACCGCATCCGGTAAGGCCGTTGTGTGAGAGGCTTCCCGCCCACATAACCTCGGCTCTGGCATCATAGTTTTTCGGATCGTCACGTAAAATGACCGCATTTTTTTTGACCGTACGGAGAAGTGCCTCTGCCATGGAATCGGTTATCTCCATGTTTCCGCCGTTTGTAAAGTATCTTTCCATGGTATGCATCATGATATCGGTGCATCCGCATGCTGTCTGATAATCGGGAAGAGTCATGGTAAGCTCCGGGTTAAGGATTGCAAACTTCGGACGGCCGAAATCCGAGCTGTAGCCTCTTTTAACAAGGCCTTCCTCTTTTGTAATAACGGATGAATCACTCATTTCACTTCCGGTTGCGGCAATTGTAAGGATTACGCCGAGAGGCATGGCTCCTTTTGCGGTTTTCTTGTAATCATAAAGATCCCAGACATCGCCTTCGCTTACAAGTCCGTATCCGATGGCTTTTGCAGAATCAATGGCACTTCCGCCGCCCACCGCAAGGAGGAAATCAACGTTTTCTTTTTTGCAAAGTTCGATTCCTTCGTATACGAGTCCCAGGTGAGGATTGGGAACCGCGCCGCCGAGGGTAACGTAAGCAATGCCAGCGGCATCGAGCTTATCGGTAACCTTTTTAAGAAGTCCCGAGCGCACAACGCTTCCTCCGCCGTAGTGGATCAGTACCTTGGTTCCGCCGAATTCTTTTATAAGCTCAGCTACTTTGTCTTCAGTGTTTTTTCCGAAGAGTACTTTAGTGGGGGTGAAATATTTGAAATCAAACATATGAATCTCCTTATCCGTTTGTGGTATATTGATGAAGTTACTTACAGATTATTAAACAGGAAAACAATAATCAATAACATTATAGGAAACAGACACCGTTTTGCATACAGTAAATGAGTATCTGAAAACAAAATACGGATGTAAGGTTTATAAGCTCTCGCTTCAGTCGGATGTGACCTGCCCCGTAAGAGACGGAACGATTGATACGAGAGGATGCATTTTCTGCTCCGAAGGCGGTTCCGGGGATTTTGCCGCATGCCGCACCAAATCAATTCCGGATCAGATCATGGAAGCAAAGGAGCGCGTATCCGCCAAATTAAAACAGGATGCAAAATTCATCGCATATTTCCAGAGCTTTACCAACACCTACGGGGATATCGATTATCTTGAGAAGGTTTACAGACAGGCTATGGAACCGGAAGATATAGTCGCCGTATCAATCGGAACAAGGCCAGATTCGATCTCTGAGAAGATGTATGAGCTTCTGGGTGAACTTAATAAGATAAAGCCTATATGGATTGAACTTGGACTTCAGACAATTCATCCGGAAAGTGCCAAGTACATCAGAAGAGGTTACGATCTTCCTGTATATGACGAGTGCGTAAAAAGGCTCAGAAGTCTGGATATCGATGTGATCGTTCATGTAATCCTGGGACTTCCCGGAGAGACTGCGGAGGATATGAAGGAAACAGTCAGATATGTCTGCTCATCCGGAGTGCAGGGCATAAAGCTTCAGCTTCTCCATGTCTTAAAAGGAACCGACCTGTACAAAGACTACCTGGAAGGTAAGGTTCCGGTGATGACAATGGAAGAGTACATGAATCTGTTAAAAGAGATTATTCCTCTCATTTCGGATGATATAATAGTACACAGGCTGACCGGTGACGGGCCCAAAAAGATTCTTGTCGCACCGCTTTGGACGGGAGACAAGAAGAAAGTCTTAAACGCTATCAGGAAGTTATGAAAACATTTTTGAAATCAATCCTAATATTTTTAATATCGATTGCGGTCTTTTTTTTCTTTATATACGCATCAGCTTTGATCCCGCAGTCATCAGTCAGGGATAACATGGCTGAAAGTGCTGAGTTCTTATGCGAAGATGACGTTTTCCCCATGGTTATCGGAAACATCAAAGCAACCATGATCGACCGATACGCAGATTCCATCACCTGTAATATCGCCTGGAATCTGGGCGAGGGTGAAACTCTCAGAAGCATTATGCTGGATGAGTTCTACACGTCGTTCAAACAAAACGAAAATAAAAATTTCAGATCTTCAATCATGGGAGAAGAAGTTGAGGACGGAAGTCTTACCCAGTATATGAGATACTGGCACGGTTCCGCATCCGTAGTCAGGTTCCTTAGTCTGATACTGCCCCTTAAGGGCATCTATATTCTTAATGCAGTTTTACTCGTTATTATGGCAGTATTTATCGTCATCCGTTTTGCCCGGAAGAAATTATATGACTGCATAGCAGGTTTTCTTCTCGGGCTGATCCTTACATCATCCTGGTTTGTTCCCATGTCACTAGAATATACCTGGGTTTATCTCGTATTTATGGCTGACATGCTTATCGTCATGTCCTTACATGACAGGAAAAGAGAAGACCTTTACATATACCTGTTTCTTGCATCGGGAATGATCACCTGCTTCCTCGATTTCCTTACCACGGAAACCCTTGCACTTACCATGCCCCTTCTTCTGGCAATCAGGCTGGATTTCAAAAATGCCAATATAAAGTTCATGGCTAAAAATGCCATTTTCTGGGGAATCGGCTATGTGGGGTGCTGGGTAAGTAAATGGATTATCGCAGCGGCAATCCTCGGAGAAAACGTGATGCCCTACATTACGGACCATATCGCCGAAAGGCTCGGAGGAAGTATCGGAGACATGCCTCAAATGCCGCTCTTTGCATTTATCTACAGCGCACTTATGCAGAATCTGACGGTTCTTTTCCCCGCAGGATACGGAACGGGCGGAGTGTTTGCAGGAGTTCTTATCCTCATTGCAATTGCCTATTTTGCATATGTATATCGTAAAAAAGAATACGACAAGTCTGTATCCCGTTCATACATGCTGATAGCCCTTATTCCTTACGTAAGATATATCGTTTTACATAACCATTCATACATACATCATTTCTTTACCTGCAGGGCTCAATGCGCCGTATTTATGGCACTTATCATGGCCGCATTCCACGTAGCGGAATTACCGAAAAAAGGCGCCCGTAAAGTTGCAATAAGAAAGTGAAAAGAGTAAGATAGACATGTATTTAAGCATCGTTTTACCTTGTTTAAATGAAGAAGAAACCGTAGGCATCTGCGTGACGGAAGCACTTCGTATCCTTCGGGAAAAAGAGTACGAAGGCGAAGTTATCGTAGTTGATAATGCATCGGATGATGACAGTGCCGCAGTCGCCGAAAAGGCAGGGGCAAAGGTTATCCGTGAAGAAAACCGCGGTTACGGAAACGCACTCAGAAGAGGCCTTAAGGAAGCTTCGGGTGATGTGATCGTACTGATGGATGCGGATACCACCTATTCTTTTGATGACATACCCGCCGTGATATCACCCATAATAAAGGGTGAATTCGATATGGTCATCGGAAACCGCTTCGGCGGTATGGAAAAGGGCGCCATGAGTCTTTCCCACAGGATCGGTGTAAGGTTTCTTTCGGCCGCGGCCAGGTTGCGGTTCGGATGCAGGGTAAGGGATTTCCATTGCGGCATAAGAGCCGTTTCCGGAAAGGCACTTACGGAGCTTAATCTTAAAACCTGCGGTATGGAATTTGCCACCGAGATGATCGGGGAGGCCTGCGTCAAAGGACTTAAGATAGGAGAGGTTCCGGTTAAGCTTAAAAGATGCGATTACGACCGGAAAACAAAACTGAGAACGATAAGAGACGGATTCAGACATCTGTTTTTTATATTTTCATTTATGAAGGGAGATTAATATGAACGAAATTAAAAGAAGAAAGAAAGGATTCCTGGGACTTGTACTCGCAGCAGTTATGATTCTCGGAATACCGGGAGGAAATCTGCTTGCAGCTGAGTATTGGTTTTGCAATCAGTGTGGTCCTGCAGGTATACCTGAATTGACACCCGGAACCACGGTTAATAATGGAGATATGCTCTATCGTGGGTCAGGTAATATGATTATCAATTATCCCGGTGGTAATGTTGATGATAACAATAACGGTTCTACAACTATAGTTGGTGGACCTTATGTTGTTGCATCTGTTCAGGGAACTATCGTAACTCTTACAAATCCTGCTACAACCCCTACCACCCCTACCACCCCCACCACTCCTACAACTCCCACCACACCTGTTGTAGTAGTAAACCCTCAGCCTCAGGTAACCGATTTCTACGGCAATTATCTTGAGGAGCTTGCAAAGCTTATCAGAGCTATAAAGCGTCCCGGCGGAGAGATTCACAATTTCGGTGCAGGAACCTCACTTACCTATGCGGTTCTTAAGACTCTTGCAGAGAATCCCGATGATGTCTTGGTATTCACCACCCGTTACAATGATATGTCATACACCATTACAATTCAGGGCGGAGCTTATATCAACGATTTGATCACACCCGAAATTCCCTGGTACGGACCTTTGTGGCTTGCAGGTACTTTCTGGCAGACAACCGTAATTGATCCTACTAAGTAAACAGACAAAATTAAATGGACGACTGAAATCTCAGTCGTCCATTTTTTTACATTTAATCCGGCGGATTAAGTCCGGCCTCCGCATCTATTGTTCCGGCAGGAAGCTCCCGCCGCTTTTCTTATCCTTCTTTTATCTTACGCTTTGCAGCTTCCAGCATGAGCTTGATACGGTTCAGCTGGTTAACCTCGGAAGCACCGGGATCGTAGTCGATGGCAACGATGTTTGATCCGGGATGCGCATGTCTGATGGCTTTGATAACTCCCTTGCCTACAACGTGGTTGGGGAGACATGCGAAGGGCTGGCAGCATACGATGTTTGGAACACCGTCATGAATCAGCTCGATCATCTCGCCTGTAAGGAACCATCCTTCACCTGTCTGATTTCCGATGGAAACAATGGGCTTTGCAAACTCAGCAATTTCCTTGATAGGTGTGTGAGGAGTGAAGTGCTTGCTCTTCTTAAATGCCTTCGTGCATACACCGCGTAAAGGATGTTCAATAGCCCAGATACCGAGATTACAATATCTCTTTGCTTTCTTGCTCATTCCCAGCTCGTCAGCCTTGTAAACCTGGTTGTAGAAGCAGTAGAGCATGAAGTCCATAAGATCGGGAGATACAGCCTCCGCGCCTTCATTTTCAAGAAGCTCTACCAGGTGGTTGTTTCCGGAAGGTGAATACTTAACAAGGATCTCACCTACGATACCTACCTTGGGCTTGACCATTTCCTCATTAACGGGAATCGCATCAAATTCTTCGATCATTTCCTTACACATGGAACGGAACTTTATGAAGTTCGGTTTCTTTTTTGTGGAAAGAAAATCCTGACATTTCTTGACCCACTTTTCATGAACCGTATTTACGGAACCCTTCTCAAGCTCGTAAGGACGCATGCGGTATACGCATCTCATGAAGATGTCGCCGAATGTGGCGCCGAGAGCCAGTCTGTAGATCATATCAAGATTGATCTTAAATCCGGGATTTACTTCGATTCCGCCAAGGTTAAGTGAGATGACGGGAATCTGCTCCAGTCCTGCTTTCTTAAGGGCTCTTCTGATAAATCCGATATAATTGGTAGCTCTGCATCCGCCGCCTGTCTGGGTGATGATAAGAGCTGTTTTATTCACATCATATTTGCCGGATTCGATGGCCTGCATAAGCTGTCCCACAACGAGAAGGGAAGGATAGCATGCATCGTTGTTAACATACTTAAGTCCGGTATCTATTGCATTCTTGTCGCTGTCTTCAAGTACCACGAGGTTATAGCCTGCGGATCTGAAGGCGGGCTCCAGCACATCGAAATGAATGGGAGACATCTGAGGACAGATGATGGTGTAATTCTGTCTCATCTCTTCGGTGAAGATCACCTTCTCGATGTTGGTGGGTCTTGTAACGTGGGTCTTTCCCTGTTTTTCCCTGACTTTGATTGCGGAAAGAAGAGATCTGATACGGATCCTTGCCGCGCCCAGGTTATTTACTTCATCGATCTTAAGACATGTGTAAATCTTGTCCGAACCCGACAGTATATCGTTGACCTGATCCGTTGTAACGGCATCAAGTCCGCATCCGAAAGAGAAGAGCTGTACGAGATCAAGATTATCCACGGTTCTTACATAAGAAGCCGCAGCATACAGTCTTGAGTGGTACATCCATTGATCCATTACGATAAGAGGTCTGTCCACGCATCCTAAGTGTGAGATGGAATCCTCGGTAAGAACCGCAATGTCATATGAAGTAATAAGATCGGGTATACCGTGGTTGATCTCGGGATCACAGTGATAAGGACGGCCCGCAAGAACGATACCGTGCTTGCCTGTTTCCTTCAGATACTGAAGTGCTTTATCTCCTTCGTTCGAAACATCCTTACGTGCCTTTGCAAGTTCATCCCATGCATCAGATACGGCTGCTTCGATCTCCGAAGGAGGAATCGCATCGAATTCTTTTTTCAGAGCGTAGTTAATAGTCTCCTTGGATGAGAAGTTCATGAAAGGATTCTTGAATACGACCTGACCGTTAGTGATGGACTCTACATTATTTTTAATATTCTCGGAGTAGGAAGTGACGATGGGGCAATTGTAGTGGTTTCCTGCTTCCTTGAATTCGTTTCTTTCGTAAAAGAGTGCGGGGTAGAAGATAAAGTCTACATTCTGCTTGATAAGCCACTCGATATGTCCGTGAGAAATCTTGGCGGGATAACACTCGGACTCGGAAGGGATCGATTCGATACCGAGCTCGTATATGGCTCTGGTTGATGCAGGTGATAGTACAACCCTGAATCCCAGCTTTGTAAAGAAGGTGAACCAGAAAGGATAATCCTCATACATGTTGAGAACTCTGGGAATACCCACGGTTCCTCTGGGTGCATTATTAAGCTCGAGAGGCTCGTAAGAGAAGAGTCTCTTTATTTTGTAATCAAAGAGATTGGGAACGCCGGTCTTATTCTTAACACCGCCGATACCGCGCTCACATCTGTTTCCGGAGATGAACTGTCTGCCACCGGTGAAACGGTTGATGGTAAGGCGGCAGGCATTGGTACATCCCTTACACTTGGTCATGGAGGTAGTAAACTCCAGATTTATGATCTCATCGAGGCTGAGCATTGTGGACTTATAACCATCCTCGTAACGCTCCCTTGCGATAAGAGCAGCACCGAAGGCACCCATGATACCTGCGATGTCGGGACGGACAGCTTTGCAGTTTGCGATATTTTCAAATGCTCTAAGGACCGCATCGTTATAGAAGGTTCCGCCCTGTACAACGATATTTCTTCCGAGTTCGGTTGCATCGGATACCTTGATAACCTTAAAGAGAGCATTCTTTATTACGGAATATGCAAGACCTGCGGAGATGTCAGCAACGGTTGCGCCTTCCTTCTGTGCCTGCTTAACCTTGGAATTCATGAATACGGTACATCTGGTTCCCAGGTCGATGGGGTGGGGTGCAAAGAGTGCTTCCTTTGCAAAATCAACTACCGAATAATCCAGGGATTTTGCGAAGGTTTCGATGAAAGATCCGCAGCCCGATGAACAAGCTTCATTAAGAAGCACGGAATCTACGGTATTGTTTTTTATCTTGATACACTTCATATCCTGGCCGCCGATATCGAGGATACAATCGACGCTGGGATCGAAGAATGCCGCAGCGGTATAGTGAGCGACGGTTTCTACTTCGCCGTCATCAAGCAGGAATGCTGATTTAAGAAGAGCCTCTCCGTATCCGGTGGAACATGCTCTTGCGATTCGTGCGCCTTCGGGAAGGTTTTCTTTTATCTCGGTTACGGATCTGATGGCGGTCTTAAGAGGACTTCCGTCGTTACCCGAATAGAAGGAGTAAACAAGCTTTCCTTCGGAGTCTACAAGTGCAATCTTGGTGGTGGTGGAGCCGGCATCGATTCCCATGAAAAGATCGCCCTTGGCATCCTTAAGATCACCCTTTCCGACGCAGGTCTTGTCGTGACGGGCCCTGAATTCATCGTAATCAGCTTCGGTAGCAAAAAGAGGATCCATTCTTGCTACTTCGAATTCCATCTTGATGGGAGATGCGAGTTTACCGACCATCTCTTCAAGAGAATACGAAACATCACCTTCGGTGCAAAGGGCTGAACCGATTGCTGCAAAAAGGTGAGAATTGTCGGTCTTCATGATATGCTCGTCATCGAGCTTAAGTGTTCTGATAAATGCTTTCTTCAGTTCGGGAAGGAAGTGAAGAGGACCGCCCAGGAATGCAACATGACCGCGGATAGGTTTGCCGCATGCAAGACCGGAAATAGTCTGGTTTACAACCGCCTGGAAGATGGAAGCTGCCAGATCTTCTTTGGTGGCACCTTCGTTGATAAGGGGCTGGATGTCGGTCTTTGCGAATACTCCGCAACGGGCTGCGATGGTATAAAGAGACTGATAGCTTTCCGCATATTTATTTAGTCCGGAAGCATCCGTCTGAAGAAGCGAAGCCATCTGGTCTATGAAGGAACCGGTGCCTCCCGCACAGATACCGTTCATACGTTGCTCCGCATTACCGTTTTCGAAATAAATGATCTTGGCATCTTCGCCGCCAAGCTCTATCGCAACATCCGTTCCGGGACAAAGAGTCCTGAGCGAAGTGGATACCGCAATAACCTCCTGGGTAAAAGGAATACCGAGATGCTTTGCCAGGGTAAGACCGCCTGATCCTGTGATCATTGGATGGATTTCTTTGTTACCCAGCTTCTTGTAAGCATCGGAAAGCAGATCCGAGAGAGTCTCCCTGATCTTGGCAAAGTGTCTTTTATAATCGGAAAAAAGAATATTTCCGTCTTCATCTATGAATGCAACTTTAACTGTTGTGGAACCGATATCGATTCCGAGCCTTACAACATTACCTGTCATTTCAAACCTCAAGTGTATGAATTCTTACCTATTACATGGTTTTTAAAACCACATCAAACCATTATAGGGGGAAAAGGGGTCAAAAGCAACATTATAAACTCCGTATTAAGGTTTTATTAAGTGGGTACCCCGTCCTTGTTATAAACGCTCGAAAATGGTAAACTTTACAAGGTTTTAATTCCTTGTTAAGGAGAGATATTTTGAGCAATTTTGAGAAAAAAATCCGTAAGTTTGCCATTCCGAATCTTACTTTATGGCTGATCATCGGGTATGCGATAGGATATGTGATCCAGATGGTCAATGATAATTTTATGTATTATCTGGCTCTGGACCCCTATCTGATCCTTCGCGGACAGGTGTGGAGACTCTTTACCTGGGTTCTGGTTCCGCCTAATTATACGGAAGGCGCCGGAATGCCAAACTTTTTATCGTTTCTGTTCATCATACTCATGATGTATTGCTGTTACTGGATCGGCAGTATTCTTGAGAGAGTCTGGGGAACCGTAAAATACAATATATTCATATTCTCGGGTATTTTGCTGACCATAGTCTTTTCGTTTATCTGTCTGGCATACCTGTATCTTTCATACGGCAGTGAGGTACTTAATACCTTTGAGAGCATGAAGGCCCTCCAGTATTCTGCTGCGGACGGCGCTGTCATGTATGTGCCCGGCAACGACTATTTCTGGTACTATTTCAGCACCTATTACATCAATATTTCCTTATATCTGGTATATGCCCTTACCTTCCCCGAAAGGTTTGTTTACATCTATTTCGTGATCCCTTTCAAGATGAAATGGCTCGGGGTTATAGACAGCGTATATTTGCTTTTCCTTCTGGTGTTCGGAGGAGCAATAACAAGATGTGCGGTTTTGGCTACCGTTTTGAATGTTTTGGTATTCTATCTGTCCAATGTAAAGGGTAAAGTCCTTAATCCCTATCAGATCCACAGGCAAAACAGTTTTAAGAGGAAATACAACAGTAAAAAGAGTACGGATTCATCATCCGGTTCCGAGAAGGCACCCAAGATGCACGCGGCCTACAGACATAAATGCTGTATCTGCGGCAAGACAGATGTATCGGATCCGGATATGGAGTTCAGATATTGTTCCAAATGTGCGGGCAGCTATGAATACTGTTCCGTTCACCTGTTTAAACATTCCCACGTCAGAGGTTAATGATGGATAAAGAAGTAGCATTCGGAAAAACTCTCGAAGCACTCAGACACAAAGCAGCGCTTCAGGGAGGTTTTATCGATAAGGCAGACATAGACGAGATGCTTGCTCCCCTGGAACTGGATGATACCCAGACCGGGATGGTATTTGATTACCTGAAGGGCCGCGGCATCAGATGGGAGATTAAGCTTTCCGGCGAAGAAACCCTTCATGCAAGTGATATCGAAGGTACGGACGGAATAACTCCTTCCGAGAACGAGGCGGTTCTTTCCGAGTTTGCCCTCGACAGTATCGATACGGATTATTTAAATGAATATCTTCGGGAACTTGATGAGCTCCCTGTTTTTACCGACGGTGAAAAGAAAGCATTCGCCATGAGTGCCATGGCCGGTGACAGGACTTCCATGGATAACCTTATAAACTGTTATCTTAAGGATGTTGCCCAGCTTGCGCGTATTTATACCGGACAGGGCGTTCTTCTCGAAGATCTTATCGGAGAGGGAAATGCCGCTCTTTGCAGGGGCGTTCTTATGCTGGATTCCCAGGAAAAGCCCGAGGACTGCGAAGGCTTTCTTATGAAGCTTGCCATGGATTCCATGGAAGAGCTTATCGGAGAGTTTACTCAGGAAGACGCCGTCGCGGATAAGATTCTGGAAAAGACCAACAAAGTTTATGACAAGGCAATGGAACTTGCCGATTCTCTGGAGAGAAAGGTAACCGTTAAGGAAGTTGCCGAGTATGCCCACATGAGTGAAAAAGCCGTTAGGGATGCAATGGAGATCAGCGGCTACAAGATAGAAGTTATTGAGGATACAAGAGAGCAGTGACGAAACAGATTTATGAAGATTATAAATACTTCATTCAGGATCCGGGATACTTCTTTGTGGGTTCAAAATACACCCTCAAAGAGCTCACGCTTAATGAAGATATTTTATATAAGTTCCGCAAAGTTATAGCAGAGAGCATTCTTCCTTCTTTTTCGGATGAGGATACTCTCGAAACGGTGCTCTATTATCTGAAACCCGACGATTTCTGCATGCAGGTTTTCAAGCAGATGAACGGTGAAGTTAAGGTGAGCGTCAAGGTTAAGAAAAAGCATCTCTTCGGATCCGAAGAAGAGGTGTACCGTACCAAATATCTGAAGATTAACGATCTTGTGTCAATGAGCGAGGATGATAAGAAAGAAGCCGGTCTGTTTATTCAGGAACTGAAGGGCAGCAAGCTTGCGCTTCTTACCGTCTGATCGTTGCGTATTTAAAGGATTAATATGGATATCGAAAAGTTAAGAAACTACGAAGTTGTGCAGCAGAAAGAACTGAAAGATATCGCATCCGTAGGATATCTTCTCAGACATAATAAAACAGGAGCAAGGATCGCGGTCATCGAAAACGATGACAATAATAAAGTCTTTGCAGTAGGATTCAGGACTCCGCCCACCGATTCGACGGGTGTGGCTCATATTCTCGAGCACTCCGTATTGTGCGGATCCAGAGAGTTCCCTCTTAAGGACCCCTTTGTGGAACTCGCGAAGGGATCACTCAATACCTTCTTGAACGCATTCACATTCCCGGATAAAACCGTATACCCCATTGCGTCCACCAACGATTCCGATTTCAGGAATCTGATGCACGTTTATCTCGATGCGGTTTTTTATCCCAATGTATATAAGAATGAGAGCATCTTCCGTCAGGAAGGCTGGCACTATGAATATGATGAGGAAGGCAAGCTCATCATAAACGGTGTCGTATACAACGAGATGAAGGGCGCAAGATCCGCTGCCGAGGATATCATTTCATCCGAGTCCATGTTCTCTCTTTTCCCGGACAATGAGTACGGCGTTGAATTCGGCGGAGACCCTGATTATATCCCTTCCCTTACATATGAGCAGTTCCTTGATTTCCACAGAAGATATTATCATCCTTCAAACAGCTATATTTATCTCTACGGAAACTCTGATTGTCTTTCCGACCTGGAATTTATCGACAGGAAGTATCTCTCCAGATTTTCGCATCTTGATATCGATTCATCAGTAAGAATGCAGAAGGCCTTCTCACAGCCTGTGAAGGTCATGAAACAGTGTCCTCTTTCTCAGGGAGAGAATGCGGATGAGAATACATTTTTCTCGGTGAACTTCGCACTCGAAGAAGCTCTTGATACCAAAACAAGACTTGCATTCGAGATGATAGATTATGCGCTTGTTGCCAATCCCGGCGCACCTCTTCGTAAGATACTGGTTGAGCAGGGAGTTGTGGGTGATGTTTCAAGCCGACTTGAATGCTCCGTAAGACAGCCTTTCTACAGCATTGTCGGTAAAGATGCCGCAATGAGCATGGAGACCAGGTTCGGCCAGCTTATAACCGAGACCATCGAGACCGTTGCCAAGAAAGGCTTTGACAGGAATGCCTTAAGAGCAGCCATTGATTCAAGCGAATTCCGTTACAGGGAAGCCGACTTCGGAAGATATCCCAAGGGACTTATGTACGGCATCACCATGTTTGATTCATGGCTTTATGACGACAATAAACCCTTCGATTACGTAGAAGCGGAAGATGCATATGAATTCCTCAGGGAAAATATAGATACCGGTTATTTCGAAAAGCTGGTAAGAAAATATTTTATCGGAAACAAGCATAAGTCTTATGTATGTGTCCGTCCCACTGAAGGTGTTCAGGAAAACAAAGATAAAGAACTCAGAAAGACTCTGGATGCGATTCAGTCTTCTTTTACCCCTGCGGACAAAAAGGCAGTGGATAAGATCATAGACGGATTGAATAAATTCCGTGACACCCCGGATTCGGAAGCCGCAATCAATTCTCTCCCCATGCTTACAAGAGCGGATCTTAAGCGGGAGATCGAGCCTCTTACAAATGATATTTCCGATATAGACGGAATTCCTTTTATATTCCATGACATCGATACCAGAAAGATCGGATATCTGAGACTTGCATTTAAGACCGACAAGATTGCTGCACAGTTACTTCCTTATGTGGGACTTCTCCGGGATGTTCTCAGCATGGTCGATACCAAAGAGCACAGATATGAAGATTTAAATCCCATGATTGATCTTGTTATGGGCGGATTCAATATATCAACGGAGATCTACTCGCTTTACCATGAGAAGGAAAAATTCACTTCCACCTTCGAAGTAAAAGCAAAGTATTTCAATGAAAGATCCGGCGAAGCTTTTGATCTTCTTCGTGAGATCCTTCTTGATTCCAAATTCTCGGATCTTCGCAGGATCAAAGATATCCTGGTTGAGATCAAGAATTCCATGCAGTCAAGCTTCCTGGGCGCAGGTCATTCCATCGCAGCCTCCAGGGCCGTGGCAAGTGTTTCCAAGCAGTCCGCATTCTCTGATCTGATCCAGGGAGTTTCATATTACAGATTCATCTGTGAACTTCTCAATGACTATGATGCTCAGGCCGGAAATATGACGGAGAATCTCAAATATGTCCTCGGACTTATCTTAAGATCCGAGAATATGATCGTCGATTTCACCGGTGACCGCAGTGAAGCCGATCTGTTAAAAGAAAGAATTACCGGCTTTAAAGAAGAACTCTTTACCGAAAAGCACAGACCCGTTTCGCAGAACATCGAGCTTGTTCGCAACAACGAAGGTCTCATTACCTCGGGACAGGTAGTATTCGTATGCAGGGCAGGCAGATATGACAGACACGGACTTAAATTTACCGGAGCTCTTAAAGTGCTCAAAGTTTTCCTCGGTTACGATTATCTGTGGATGAATGTAAGAGTCAAGGGCGGGGCTTACGGTGTAATGAATTCCTTTACTCCTGCGGGCACGGGATATTTTGTTTCATATCGTGACCCGAACCTGACAAAAACCGTCGAAGTATATGAAGGGGCAGCAGAGGCTGTTGCAAACTTTGACGCAGATGAAAGAGGAATGACCAAACTGATCATCGGTACCATAAGCGATATGGACCTTCCTCTTACACCTTCCGCAAGAGGCTCCAGGAGCTTCAGCTCATATATGGGCGGCGTTACCGAAGAAGATCTTCAGAAGATCAGGGACGAAGTACTTGATTGTACTCCCGAAGACATCAGGAAGACTTCCGAGTACATCAGGGAGATGATGGCTGATAATAAGCTTGTTGTCGTCGGTAATGAAAAGCTCATCCGTGATAATGAGAAGCTCTTCGGAAAGCTGGAGAATCTGCTGTAAATCTTTTTTGTTACGCAGGAGGAATCTTATGAAAAAAATGAATCTTTTCGGAAAACTTATCACCACAGGCGTATTAAGCGTTTCAATGCTTGCGGGATGCGGATCTTCGGGAAACAGCGCATCCTATGCGGCATCCGCTCCCACGGCTGCAAACGGCAGTGAATATTATGCGGAAGAAGCTGCTGATTATGATTACGGTTTTGATTCCTATGAAGTGAAGACGGATGATGCATCCGGTTCAACCGCATCGGCACCCGAAACCGTGGATACCAGCAGAAAGCTTATCACCACTTCATATCTTGACGTTGAGACCAAGGAATTCGATCAGCTCTATGCGGATGTCGAGAACTATGTAAAACAGGCAGGCGGATATCTTGAGTCAATCAATACCTATAACGGAAGCCGTTATTACGGAGACGTTGTTGAAAGACATGCGGATCTTACCGTAAGAATCCCCGCAGATAAACTTGATGATTTTATCAAGCAGATAGGAAATGCCGGAAATATCACCAACAGGACTCAGAGCGTTGAAGATATAACTCTTACTTATGTTGATCTTGAAGCTCATGAGAAGACATTAAGGGATGAGGAAGCGCGTCTTGAAGAGTTCCTCAGAGAAGCTGAATCCATCGAGGATATGATCTATATCGAGGAAAGACTTGCTAACATCAGATATCAGATTGAAAGCATGGAGAGCCAGCTTCGCACCTATGACAATAAGGTCAATTATGCTACCATTTACCTGAATATCAGTGAAGTTGTAGAGTATACTCCCGTTGTTTACGAAGAGCCTACTACCTGGGAAAGAATGAAGGACGGATTCTCCGAGCAGCTGGAAGATATCGCGACATTTTTCAAGAACTTTGCAGTATGGTTCGTATCACACTTCATTTACCTCATCTTCTGGGGAGCTGTTATATTCGGTATCGTAAAGTGGATACTTTATCTCGGTTCCGATAAGAGAGCAGCCAAGCTTGCAGCCAAGGCGGCATCCAAGCAGAAGGCACAGTACGAAGCATACCAGAATACCATGAACAACCTGGCAGGTACCGAGCCCGTTGTAGGCAATTCAACAGCACAGCCACAGGATCAGGCTAAAACCGAAGAAAAGAAGTAATTTTATGGCAGATAAGAAATCGGGATTTGTCGGCGTTATCGGCAAAGCTAACGTCGGCAAGTCCACTCTTGTAAACAGAATAATCGGACAGAAGATCGCAATCACCTCACCCAAGCCTCAGACCACCCGTAAGAAGGCAAGAGGCGTATTTACGGATGAGAGAGGTCAGATCGTATTTCTCGATACTCCCGGTATTCATAAGTCCAGGAGCAAACTGGGTGATTATATGGTATCCAGCGCATGGAGTACTTTTGCCGATGCGGATCTTATACTGTGGCTTGTGGAGCCTTCGGACCGTTTCACTGAAACGGAGGAGCTTATCTGCACCAAGTTAAATACTCTCGAGGTTCCGATCATTCTTGTTATCAACAAGATAGATACCATCTCCAGGGATAAGCTTCTTGAATTCATATCCGTTTACAGTTCTCATATGGATTTCAAGGAAGTTGTTCCGATCTCCGCGCTGAAGGATAAGAATGTTGACGATCTTGTGGATACCGTCTTCAAATATCTTCCGGAGGGCGAGCCTTTCTATGATGAGGATACGATAACCGATCAGCCCGTTAAACAGATTGCTGCGGAGATCATAAGGGAGAAAGCTCTTATGTGTCTCGGAGAAGAGATTCCCCACGGCCTTGCTGTCGGAATCGATTCCATGAAGTATGAAGGCAGCATGTATTACATTGATGCCACCATATACTGCGAGAAGGATTCCCATAAGGGAATGATCATCGGAAAGGGCGGAAGCAAGTTAAAAGAGATCGGATCCAAAGCCCGTCCCGAGATTGAAGAGCTTTGTGATACCAAAGTTTTTCTGAAGCTCTGGGTCAAGGTTAAGAAGGACTGGAGGGATTCGGATATCCTCCTTAAGAATTTCGGATTTGATAAATCTCAGTTATGAATGATATTTTTACCTGTACCGGTATGGTGTTAAGGTCCAGGCCTGCCGGCGAAAATGACAGACTCATAACACTTCTTACAGGTTCGGAAGGTAAGCTGAATGTATTTGTAAGAGGCGCGAGGAAACCATCCTCGCGCTTTGCCGCGTCTTCGGAAGGATTCGCATTCGGAGAATTTAAGCTGAGTCACGGACAGAGCGCTTACTATCTGAGCGATGCCGATATATCCAATTACTTCGAAGAGTTCAGGACCGACATCGAGCTTGCATCATATGCGTCATATTTTGCGGAGATTGCGGATTATTATTGTGTGGAGGGTGAGGATTCCACGGCCATGCTGGGGCTATTGTATGCATCATTGCTTGCCCTGAATAATCCCAATTTTTCCTACAGGCTGGTCAGATGCATATATGTGCTCAGAGCCATTGTGATAAACGGTGAATTTCCGGGACTTCCCGCGGGCAGGACCTTTAACGACGCGGTTATTGCCGCGGTTGACCGGATACAGAATGCGGATCTGAGGCACTTATTTACCTTTAAACTTACGGATCCTGCAGAGGATGAGCTGTTTAAACTCACCAGTGATTACGAGAAGCGTTTTATGGATAAGCACTTTAAGTCACTTGAAGTTCTGAGTGCGCTTTGATGAAACGAAGGGACGGTTACGAAAGACCGTCCCTTCTGTTTTTAATCCCTTGAAGAGAGGTCTTTACTGTGATAAAATTCTAATCCGTATGCAGATTATTTTTCCCTGAAAGGAAGAAGACTATGGAAAAGACAATGGATAAGATCGTAACTCTTGCGAAAGGAAGAGGATTTATATATCCCGGATCCGAGATTTACGGCGGACTTGCAAATACCTGGGATTACGGAAATCTCGGCGTAGAGCTCAAGAATAACGTAAAGAAGGCTTGGTGGACCAAGTTTGTACAGGAGTGCCCTCACAATGTAGGTGTTGACTGTGCGATTCTCATGAATCCCCAGACCTGGGTTGCTTCCGGACACCTCGCAGGATTCTCCGATCCTCTCATGGACTGTAAAGAGTGCCACGAGAGATTCCGTGCGGATAAAGTAATCGAGGATTTCTGTGCAGATAACGGAATCACCCTCGAGAAGCCCATCGATGCTTTCTCACAGCAGGAGATGATGGATTTCATTAAGGAAAAGTCCATTCCCTGCCCTACCTGCGGAAAGCATAACTTCACCGATATCAGACAGTTCAACCTTATGTTCAAGACATTCCAGGGTGTTACCGAGGATGCCAAGAACACCGTATATCTCCGCCCCGAGACCGCTCAGGGTATTTTCGTAAACTTCAAGAATGTACAGAGAACCTCACGTAAGAAGGTTCCTTTCGGTATTGCACAGGTAGGTAAGTCATTCCGTAACGAGATCACTCCCGGTAACTTCACCTTCCGTACCAGAGAGTTCGAGCAGATGGAGCTCGAGTTCTTCTGCAAGCCCGGAACAGACCTTGAGTGGTTTCAGTACTGGAGAGGCTTCTGCCGTGACTGGCTCATCAGCCTCGGCATCAAGGAAGACGAGATGAGACTCAGAGATCACGATCCCGCTGAGCTTGCTTTCTATTCAAAGGGAACCACCGATATCGAGTTCCTTTTCCCCGCTCCCCTCAGATGGGGCGAGCTTTGGGGCATCGCTGACAGAACCGATTATGATCTCGGACGTCATCAGGAAGTATCCGGACAGGATCTTACCTACTTTGACGATGAGACAAATGAAAGATACCTTCCTTATGTTATCGAGCCTTCACTCGGTGCTGACCGTGTTGTTCTCGCTTTCCTTTGCGCAGCATATGATGAAGAGAACATCGGAACCGAAGAAGCTCCCGATATCAGAACAGTGCTTCATTTCCATCCCGCACTTGCTCCCGTTAAGATCGGTATCCTTCCTCTTTCCAAGAAGCTTAATGAGGGTGCTGAGAAGATCTATGCTCAGCTTTCCAAGAAATATAACTGCGAATTTGATGACAGAGGAAACATCGGAAAGCGTTATCGCCGTCAGGATGAGATCGGTACTCCTTTCTGCATTACCTATGACTTCGATTCGGAGACCGATAACAAGGTAACCGTACGTTTCCGTGACACCATGGAGCAGGAGCGTATCGCTATCGATGAGCTTGATGCATTCTTTGCGGATAAGTTCATGTTCTAAGATGTTTTTTGATGAGTCAGTGGGAACTTTTCTTACTGACTCATTCAGGTTAAAGCATCGAAAACAGAGAAAATATCCGGATTTGATGTCCGGTGCCTCGCTTTATGGCTGATCAAGCATCAAAAACAAAGAGAGTATCCAAATTTGATGCTTTTTGCATCGTATTAAAGCGGATTAAGCATCGAAAACTGAGAAAGTATTCCAATTTGATGCTTTTTGCATCGTATTAAAGCAGATAAAGCATCGAAAAACAGCAGGATTCCGTTTTTTGATGCTTTGAGTTCCTAAATAGAAGAAAAAAAGCATCAAAAAAGTAAGAAACTCAAATTTGCGATGCTTCGGGAGTATGTAGCAGGTTTGTAAAGCGATTTAAAACATCAAAATCCTGAATTACACGGAAAATTGATGCGTGTCGCCTCATAGAACGCTTCTATGGAGTCCGCATTTTCCCTGTCATAAAAATCTTGGCATTAAAGTCAAAAAAAAGCTGAGCAATATAGCTCGCTATTGGAGTAATGAGATGAAAAAGTTTACTTACAACGAATTAAGAAATGCATGGCTTAATTTCTATAAGGAGCGCGGACATGTAGACATCGGTGCCGTATCCCTCGTATCCGACGGATCTACCGGCGTTATGTTCAACGTAGCCGGAATGCAGCCTCTTATGCCTTATCTTCTCGGAGAAAAGCATCCCAAGGGAACCAGACTCTGCAATATCCAGGGCTGTGTAAGAACCAACGATATCGATTCCGTTGGCGATAAGAGCCATCTTACCTTCTTCGAGATGATGGGAAGTTGGAGCCTCGGAGACTACTTCAAGGAAGACAGATGCAAGTGGAGCTATGAGCTTCTTACCCAGGTATTCGGATTTGACGCAGATCACCTTGCAGCTACCGTTTTCGAAGGAGACGAGAATGCTCCCAGAGACGAAGAGGGCGCTAAATTCCGTGAGATGAGCGGATTTAAAAAAGAGAACATTTTCTTCCTTCCTGCCGAGGACAACTGGTGGGGACTTGAGTACGGCCCCTGCGGACCCGACTCAGAGATGTTCTTTATCGACGATACAAAGGCTCCCTGCGGACCCGATTGTAAGCCCGGATGCCACTGCGGAAGATACACCGAGGTCGGTAATGATGTATTCATGCAGTACGAGAAGCATCACGACGGACATCTTACACCTCTTAAGCAGAAGAACGTTGACACCGGATGGGGACTTGAGAGAAACTTCGCATTCCTTAACGGAATCGACGACGTTTATAAGACCGAGCTTTTTGCATCCGTAATCGCTAAGATCGAAGAACTCAGCGGATATAAGTATGACGCAGAGGACAAGAATACCCGTTCCATGCGTATCGTAGCCGATCACCTCAGAACAGGTGTAATGCTTATCGGAGACGAGGCAAAGCTTCTTCCCGACAATACCGGAGCAGGTTATATCTTAAGAAGACTTATCCGCCGTGCGGTTCGTCACGGAAGATCCCTCGGACTTAATGCGGATCAGCTCCTTTCCGTTGCAAGCATTTATATCGATGATATCTACAGCGAAGGATATCCCCTTCTTGTTAAGAACAAGGATTATATCCTCGGTGAACTTAAGAAAGAAATTAACCGTTTCGAAGCTACCATCGAAAACGGAATGGCTGAATTTAAGAAGATCCTTGATACCGCTAAGAGCGCAGGCTCCAAGCAGATTGCGGGAAAAGATGCTTTCTATCTCTATGATACCTTCGGATTCCCCGTAGAACTTACCCGGGAACTTGCAGAGGAAGCAGGTCTTCAGGTTGATGAAGCAGGCTTCAAAGCTGCAATGGAAGAGCAGAAGGCTAAAGCAAGAGAGAACGCAAATTTCTCCGCAAAGCTTACCAGCCCCGCAGTTTATGATAAGCTTGATGAAAATCTTAAGAGCGAGTTTATCGGTTATGACTGTCTTGAGTCTGAGGATACCGTAGGAGCCATCGCAGGTGAGGAATCACTCCTTGATTCTCTTAAAGAGGGACAGGAAGGAACCATAATCACCGCTAAGACTCCTTTCTATGCAACCATGGGCGGACAGAAGGGCGATACCGGTATCATCACTACCGCATCCGCTGAGTTTGCGGTTGAAGAAGCTGTAAAGCTTCCCGGCGGACGTATAGGACATATCGGAAAGGTTGTAAAGGGAACTCTTAACAAGGGTGACAAGGTAACTCTTTCCGTTGATAAGAAAAACAGAAACGCAACCTGTAAGAATCACACCGCAACCCACCTTCTTCAGAAGGCACTTCAGGAAGTTCTCGGAGACGGTGCTCATCAGAAGGGTTCATATCAGGACAGCTTCAGAACCAGATTCGACTTCAGCTACGGTCAGGCTATGACCGCAGAGCAGATTGCTCAGGTTGAAAGAATTGTTAACGAAAAGATTGCTGAAGATCTCGATGTAGTTACCAATGTCATGGGTATTGAGGAAGCAAAGGCTACCGGTGCCATGGCACTCTTCGGAGAAAAGTACGGTGATACCGTAAGAGTCGTTAACGTAGGAGACTGGTCCATCGAACTTTGCGGTGGTACCCATGTATCAAAAACGGGACAGATTGCATCCTTTAAGATTTTGTCAGAAAGCGGCGTTGCTGCAGGCGTAAGACGTATCGAGGCCGTAACAGCAGCAAATGTCATTGCATATTATGAAGAGCAGGCTGAACTTCTTAAGGAAGCTTCCAAGGCTGCCAAGACTTCACCCGAGCAGCTTGCAAACCGCATCGCTCAGATGAATGATGAGATCAAAGCTCTTAACTCCGAACTTGAGTCTCTTAAGAGCAAGGCTGCAAAGGACGCTCTCGGAGATGTAACGGATCAGGTTGTCGAAGTCAAGGGAATCAAACTTGTAGCCACAAGCGTTAAGGGCGTTGACATGAACGGCTTAAGAGATCTGGGGGACCAGACCAAGGCTAAGATCGGAGAGGGTGTTGTTGTTCTCTTTTCCGACCAGGACGGTAAGGTCAATATCGTAGCCATGGCTACCGATGCGGCTGTTAAGGCAGGCGCTCATGCCGGAAATCTTATCAAAGCCGTAGCACCCATTGTCGGAGGCGGCGGTGGCGGAAGACCTAACATGGCTCAGGCCGGCGGTAAGGATCCGTCCGGTATTGATAAGGCGCTTGCAGAAGCTGCCAAGGTACTTGAAGGACAAATAGGCTGATAAAACGGAGGTAAAGGATGGCAAAAAATGCGTTTGCAAATATCGTTAATTCTTACGGTCTTAAGTGCAGCGGGCTGAATGCTATTGATGTAATTTCAGGCGTTCCCGTAAGAATCTGGAACAGTAACGGAAGTGCTATGGCATCGCTCTTCGTCGCTAATAAATCATCCGCGGATGCCGCTTGTAATGTGCTTAAGAATGCCGCTTCGGCAGCAAAGATTGCAAAGCCCAGGGCAAACGGAACCTCGATCACTTTTTCTTTTAACAGCGCATTTACCGCTGTTACCCAGTATCAGGAATTCAGGAACATTATTTCCAGAAATACCTCTTACTTCAATATGGATCAGTGCCCTTTCTGCAACATGGGCAACTGTGATACGGTAGGACTTTATAAAAATACTACCGCCATCAAGATGCACAGAATGTGCTACGACAGAGATAAGCAGGCTAAGCTTACCAATCTTAACAGCTTTGACGGCAATATCGTTTCCGGTATCATAGCTGCTTTGGTTGCGGCAATTGCTCTCGTAGCGCTTGCAGTCTGCATTTACTGGTACGGAGAGACCAGTATTTATCCTCTCTATGTCGGTATTCCCATTGCAATCGCTTATGCATTTAAGTTCGGAAAGGGACCTTACGGTGCAGCAGGAACCATTTGCCATATTACGATCAGTATTTTGGCGATGTTCGGATACTTCTATTTCCTGGCTTGCTGTATAGCTTCCGAATGGTATGAAATCGGTGTATTCCAGGCTGCCGCATATGTGGGAGACATTCTTGAGATCATTATGTGGCCCGAGTTTATTAAGGCTTATGTCAGAGAGCTTATTCTTATGATCATTGGTCTCGGAATCACACTTGCGATGAACCCTACATCCAAGAAGCTGGCTGCCAAGAGCATAAATGAGATGGATAAGCTTCTTGTCCCCGTTGCTCCCGCAAATGCACAATTTGAGACCTATAACCCCTTCGGAAGCGATAATACCCAGAATGCAACCGCAGCTTATGATGCTTATAACACTCAGAACACCTACGGCACTCAGGATACAACCGCTCAGAATCCTTACGGAGATCAGAATGTAAATGACGACTGGCGCGATGTTTACGCTCAGAATTCCGACAATAACAACGATAACGGCTTTGGGAATTAAAAAATTCTTGACTTTTTGATATTTCCCAATATATACTTTCAAAGTACGCGTTTAGCGTAAATAAATTATTAGAATAACCCTGCAGTACAAAGGGACTGAAGGGAGGTAAGAGAAAATGTCATCAGTACAGGTTAAAGAGAACGAATCACTTGACAGCGCTCTTCGCCGCTTCAAGAGAAGCTGCGCAAAGGCAGGCATCCAGCAGGAGATCCGTAAGCGTGAGCATTACGAGAAGCCTTCTGTAAAGCGTAAGAAGAAGTCTGAAGCTGCAAGAAAGCGCAAGTATAACTAAGTTCCGATGAGGCCCCTGAAACAAAACGGGGGCCTTTTTTTATCTGACACGGTAAGGAGAGACCTTGGATATCCTGATATGGCTTCTGATCTCCATTATCATATTTTTTATCTGGGTCATCGTATTTGATACGAGCAGATTTACTCTCTCTTCATATGAATTCGAAAGCGGGAAGATCCGTAAGAATGTTAGAATAGTGTTCTTAAGCGATCTGCATTGCAAGATGTATGGAGAGGGCGGTACTTTTTTGCTCGAAAAGATCAGGGAACTTGACCCCCATCTGATACTTATCGGCGGGGATATGATCACGGCTCATCCGGGTAAAGGCACCGAGAAGGTTGAAGGATTTCTGAAGGAGCTGAATAAGTCTTTTCCCATGGTTTACGCTTTCGGAAACCATGAGCTCAGACTTAAGCTTTATCCCGAGACATACGGTGATACCTGGGAGAAATATACCGCTTCTTTATCGGAGGCGGGGATTTCCATAACCGAAAACGGTGTATTTTCATTGGAAGATACCGGACTGAATGTGATCTCTTTTTCGGCGGATCGGAGCTATTATAAGAGAATGAAGGATACTGAGATGGATCCTTCCTATATCGATGAAACCGTGGGCAAACCGGATGCATCGAAGTATAACATCCTTCTTGCCCATAATCCTATATATACGGAAAGCTATGCTGCGTATGGTGCGGATCTGACTCTTTCCGGACATTTACACGGCGGACTTGTCAGAATTCCTGTCCCCGTATCACGTAAGAAAATTGAGGAAGGCGCTCATGTGATGAGAGGTGTATTTTCACCCAAGCTTTCTCTTTTTCCCAAATATGATGCAGGACTGTTTGATATAAACGGCAGGAAAGTCGTTATATCAAGAGGACTCGGCTCACATTCGATCCCCATCAGGATATTTAACCCCGGGGAACTGGTAGTAATTGATTTGAAACCCACAGGTGGAGTATAATCTGAAACTGTTATGGCTATACCTGTTAAGCTTCAGGTGTTCGAGGGGCCCTTGGACCTTCTCCTTCATCTGATCGAGAAAAATAAAATAGATATATACGATATTCCCATCGTAGAGATAACGGCTCAGTATCTTGACTACATCAAGCAGATGAAGGAAGAGAACATGGATATCTGCAGCGAGTTCCTTGTAATGGCTGCAACTCTTCTGGATATTAAGTGCAAGATGCTGCTTCCCGTAGAGGAGAATGAAGAGGGCGAACCCGAGGATCCAAGAGCGGAACTCGTTCAGCAGCTTCTCGAATATAAGATGGCGCGTCAGCTTTCCCTTGAACTTAAGGACAGACAGATGACCGCCGCACAGGTTCTTTTCAGAACCAAGAAGATTCTCCCCGATGAAGTCAAAGATTACGAAGCCCCCATCGATTACGATGAGCTTCGCGGAGATATGACTCTTCCCAAGCTTCATGAGATATTCAAGGCAATGCTCATGAGACAGGAAGACAGGATCGATCCCATCAGAAGCCGTTACGGCAATATCGAAAGAGAAGAGATCGATATGGATGCGAAGACTCTCTTTGTCAGAGCCTTTGCCACGGAACATAAGACTTTCTCTTTCAGAAAGCTTCTTGAAAAGCAGCGCAGCCGTGCCGAACTCATTGTCACGTTCCTTATCGTGCTTGAGCTTATGAAGAGCGGAGACATCACCGTATCTCAGGAAAACATTGAAGACGATATTATGATCACCTCTAATCTGGCAGACAAGCCTTCTGATGAAGTGCCTGCCGCAGAGGTCAGTGAAGGAATAGAAAGCTGATGGAACTTACTGCGATTGAAAGTGCAATAGAAAGTATTTTGTTTGCTCTCGGAGATTCGGTTGATATCAAGAAACTTGCCGAAGTTCTGGAGGTTACCGAGGGCGAGATAAATGATGCTTTGGACGAGCTCACTCTCAAGTATGAGAATCCCGCATGCGGAGTACAGCTGGTAAAGCTTGAGGATGCGGTACAGCTATGTACCAAGCCCGATAATTACGATTACCTTATCAAGGTTACCAAGTCCAAGCCCAGATTCACGCTTTCCGATACCGTGCTTGAGACACTGTCGATAATAGCTTACAAGCAGCCCGTAACCAGGATCGAGATTGAAAAGATCCGTGGTGTATCCTGTGAGCATGCGGTTAACAAGCTTCTTGAGTACGATCTTATCAAAGAATTCGGAAGACTGGACGCTCCCGGTAAGCCCATCCTGTTCGGAACCACCGAGAACTTCCTCAGATGCTTCGGAGTAACTTCCATAAGCGACCTTCCCCAGATCACACCCGATCAGGTGGAAGAGTACAAGAAAGAAGCGGAAGCTGAGATAAGCGTAAAACTGGATATTTGATATAACGATATACATACCCCGACGGTATTTTCCGCCGGGGTATTTTTTTGTCCTTTTACAGGCAAAATAGACAAGATTTAACGGTTATTTGCACTTTCAAAAAAGTGCCCCGTATGATATAGTGGTTAAGATTGAAAAAATGGGGAAAAATCGGTTTTTCTCCTTTAAATCAAAATATATAAGAATTCGGAGGAAACAACATGAGTGGTACTTCAAAAGCGCTCGGGCGTATCGCATCGCTTCTTGACGATTCGAGCTTTGCCGAGATCGGAGCACTCGTAACCGCAAGATCAACGGATCTTAATACCGATCCCAAGGCTCTTGCGTCAGACGGATGTGTGACCGGATACGGCACAATCGGAGGAAGATGCGTATATGTCTACAGCCAGGATGCGTCAGTCCTCGGAGGCAGCATCGGCGAAATGCATGCACGCAAGATCGTTAACCTGTATGACATGGCTATCAGAACAGGATCGCCCGTCATCGGAATCATCGATTGCGCAGGCATGAGATTAGAGGAGGGAAGTGATGCACTTTATGCATTCGGCCGTATCTACGGCAAGATGACCAAAGCATCCGGACTTATCCCTCAGATTACTGCCGTAGTAGGAAACTGCGGAGGCGGTGCCGGACTTTTCTCCGGACTTTCTGATTTTACATTTATCTCCGGTGACGGAAAGCTTTTCGTAAATGCTCCCGACACCATCACAGGCAACTATACTGCCAAGAACGATACCGCAAGCGGAAAATATCAGTCGGAGGTTACCGGTAACGCACAGCTTTGTGCTACCGAGGCCGATCTCTTTGCTGCCGTAAGACAGCTTGTTTCTGTTCTTCCTTCGAATAATGAAACCGCAAATGACGATCCCGAAGGAACCTGCACCGATGATCTTAACAGAGCACTTGCAGTTACCGATGCCGGATCTGCCGCAGCTCTTATCGAGAATCTCGGTGATGCGGGATCATACGTAGAGATCAGACCTGCTTACGAGCCTTCCGTTGTTACCGCATTCATCAGACTTGACGGTGTTCTTACCGGAGTTGTTGCTAATAACGGATATAAGTTCGAAGGCGAGAAAGCAGTTAAGATTGATAATGTTCTCACTGCAAAGGGATGCGACAAGGCATCAGACTTCATTAAGTTCTGCGATGCTTTCGACATTCAGGTTCTCACCCTTACCAATGTTAAGGGATTTGAAACCTCCGAGTGCAATGAGAAGAGAATCGTAAGAAGCGCCGCATCACTTGCAGGCGTACTTGCTTCCGCTACCGTACCCAAGGTTAATGTTATTACCGGCGATGCCATCGGCAACGCCGCAAACATCATGAACTCCAAGGCACTCGGAGCAGATATGACCATCGCATGGTCATCTGCCAAGGTTGGAATCATGGAGAGCAAACTTGCTGCTCAGATCACCGGAGCAAGCGCTTCCGATATTGACGCCGGAATGAACGGCGCAGCAGATGCAGCACGTCGCGGATATGTAGACCAGGTAATTAATGCCGCAGATACACGTAAGTATGTCATTGCAGCATTTGAGATGCTCTATTCCAAGAACGGAAGCGAACTTTATAAGAAACACACATCGATTTAAGAAAGGACGACAAGATGAAAAAATTCAAATTGGTCCTTTTGACGGTAGTGTTGGGAATTCTTCTTTGTGCCTGCGGTGAGAAGGAAGAGTATAAACTCAGCGATCTTAACGTCGCAATTCTCCAGCAGTCATACGGCCTTGAGGAAGTAGATATCCAGGAATGGAGAGCATACAGAGCCGGAACCATTACAGCCTCTTATGCAATCGATACTCTTGAAAATCTTGTTGAAGACCCTACATATTTGGGAGTTCATTACAAAGACCTGACATATTCGGAAGTAGAAGATTTTGTACTCGATGAAGGCTTCGCGGTAGACGGATATGCTTTTGTCAACGCTGTTACCAATTTCGAAAAAGGAATTGCGGAAACCGGTTCTATCGTCAGTGTCGGTGATCCCGTTATAAGAGTTGACGGAAATGAGATCATTGTAGATGTTGAGTGCGTTTGCGCTAATAGAAACGCTACTGCCGAACTGATCTATAAAAACGATCTTACCGACACTGTTCTTGTAAGTGCAGCATTCAATCCCGATTATAATCTGGGTGAGAAGATGTCAAAAGCCGGCCTTAATACCCTGATCGGAATGGGCACTGTATTTGCAATGCTCATCATCATCGCTTTCATAATCTGGCTTTTCGGCGCAGTTCCTGCTCTCTTCAAGGGAACCAAGAAGAAAGACAAGACCGAAGAGGGAATCAACAAAGCTGTTGAACAGATCGTCAAGAACGAGACAGCAGAAAGCTCGGATGCAGAACTTGTTGCGGTTATCGCCGCTGCAGTTGCCGCATATGAAGGTACAACAGATACGAGCGGTTTCGTAGTTCGTTCGATCAGAAAAATCAAGAGACAATAATTTCCGGAGGAAAATAAAATGAAAAATTATACCATTACCGTTAACGGAACCGCATATGCAGTAACCGTAGAAGAGAACGGAGCAGCTCCTTCAGTTGCAGCTCCCGCTCGCCCCGCAGCAGCACCCGCTCCCGCAGCAGCACCTGCAGCAGCTCCCAAGGCATCCGCAGGCGCAGGCTCAATCAAGGTTGAGGCCGGTGCGGCAGGAAAGGTTCTCAAGGCAGTTAAGAATGTGGGAGACGCTGTTAAGAAGGGCGATCCCGTTGTTGTAATCGAATCTATGAAGATGGAGATCAATTGCGTAGCACCTCAGGACGGAACTGTTGCAAGCATCGATTGCAATGCAGGTGATTCCGTTGATGCAGGCGCAGTTCTTGCAACCCTTAACTGATGAACAAAGGAGTAAACGATGGATTATTTATTTACCACGTTTGGTAACCTCATTCATCAGACCGCATTTTTCAATCTCACGGTTGGAAATTACATAATGATCGTGGTTGCCTGCGTATTACTTTATGTGGCTATCGGCCTCGGTAAAGAGCCGCTCCTCCTTGTGCCCATCTCATTCGGAATGCTGCTTGTTAATATCTATCCCGATATTATCCTTTCCGTTGAAGATTCGCCTAACGGAGTCGGTGGTCTTCTTTACTATTTCTATGAGCTGGATGAGCTTGCAATCCTTCCTTCACTCATCTTTATGGGTGTAGGTGCCCAGACGGACTTCGGTCCCCTGATTGCAAATCCCAAGAGCTTCCTTCTCGGAGCTGCAGCTCAGTTTGGTATTTTCGTAGCTTACTTCGGCGCTATCTTTATGAACTTCAATGATAAGGCCGCAGCTGCCATCTCTATCATCGGAGGAGCAGACGGACCTACATCGATCTTCCTTGCCGGTAAGCTCGGACAGACCGCACTGCTGGGACCTATCGCAGTAGCAGCATATTCTTACATGAGCCTTGTGCCCCTTATTCAGCCTCCCATCATGAAGCTGTTCACCACCAAGAAGGAAAGAGCAATCAAGATGGGACAGCTCAGACCTGTTTCAAAGACGGAGAAGATCCTTTTCCCCATCATCATCACCATCGTTGTATGTATGGTACTTCCCACCACCGCACCCCTTATCGGTATGCTGATGCTGGGTAACCTTTTCAAAGAGAGCGGAGTTGTACGTCAGCTCACAGAGACCGCTTCAAATGCCATGATGTATATCGTTGTTATCTTCCTCGGAACGAGCGTAGGAGCAACCACTTCGGCTGAGGCATTCCTCAACCTGGATACCATCAAGATAGTTGTTCTCGGTCTTGTAGCTTTCGCATTCGGTACATTTGCCGGTGTCATATTCGGTAAGATCATGTGCTTCTTTACAAAAGGTCAGGTTAATCCCCTTATCGGATCGGCCGGAGTTTCCGCTGTTCCCATGGCAGCCAGAGTATCACAGCAGGTAGGTTCCGAAGAGGATCCCACCAACTTCCTTCTCATGCATGCAATGGGACCCAACGTTGCCGGAGTTATCGGTACTGCGGTTTGCGCAGGTACTTTCATGGCAATGTTCGGGGTATTTTGATTAATTTGAAAGGATAAGAAAATGGCTGAAATAACTAAAAAACCCGTTGGGATAATGGAGACCGTCTTAAGAGATGCTCACCAGTCCCTTATCGCCACCAGAATGCCTACCGAGATCATGCTTCCCATTGTCGAGAAGATGGATAAGGTCGGATACCATGCAGTAGAGTGCTGGGGCGGCGCTACATTCGATGCATCACTCAGATTCCTCAAGGAAGATCCCTGGGAGAGACTCAGAAAGCTCCGTGACGGATTCAAGAATACCAAACTCCAGATGCTCTTCAGAGGACAGAACATCCTCGGATACAGACCCTATGCAGATGACGTTGTTGATGCTTTCGTAGAAAAGTCCATCGCAAACGGAATCGATATCATCAGAATCTTTGACTGCCTTAACGATCTTAGAAACCTTCAGGAAGCAGTTAATGCAACCAACGAGATCAAGAAGCGCGAAGGCAGAGGACATGCCCAGATCGCACTTTCCTATACTCTCGGTGATGCCTATACTCTTGAGTACTGGGCAGACATGGCTAAGAAGATCGAAGAGATGGGTGCTGATTCCATCTGTATCAAGGACATGGCAGGACTTCTTCTTCCTTACAGAGCTGCAGAGCTCATTAAGGCTATGAAGGAAGAGACCAGCCTTCCCATCCAGCTTCATACCCACTACACCTCAGGTGTTGCGAGCATGACCTATCTCAAGGCAGTAGAAGCAGGTGTCGATGTTATCGACTGTGCTATTTCTCCCTTCGCACTCGGAACTTCTCAGCCCGCTACCGAAGTTATGGTTGAGACCTTCAAGGGAACTCCTTACGATACCGGTTATGATCAGAATATCCTTGCAGAGATCGCCGATTACTTCGCACCCTACAGAGATGAGTGCATTAAGAGCGGCCTCATGAACACCAAGGTTCTCGGTGTTAACATCAAGACCCTTCTTTATCAGGTTCCCGGCGGAATGCTTTCCAACATGGTTAGCCAGCTTAAGGAACAGAAGGCTGAAAACCGTTACAGAGACGTTCTCGAAGAGATTCCCCGCGTACGTAAAGACTGTGGTGAGCCTCCTCTTGTTACACCTTCATCACAGATCGTCGGAACCCAGGCTATCTTCAATGTCCTTATGGGCGAGCGTTACAAGATGGCTACCGGTGAGTTCAAGGATCTCCTTCGCGGTAACTACGGTCAGACCGTTAAGCCCATGAATCAGGAAGTCATTGACAAGGTTATACCCGGCGAGAAGCGTTCAACTGCAAGAAGTGCAGAGGCTACAGGACATACCGAGCCCGAACTTGCTACTCTCGAAGCAGAGATGAAAGAATGGAAGAAGCAGGATGAGGATGTGCTTTCATATGCACTGTTCCCTCAGGTTGCTACCGAATTCTTCAAATATCGTCAGGCTCAGGAGACCGGTGTTGATGTAAATCTCGCAGATAAGGACAACAAAGCTTATCCTGTTTGATGACCGGCTTTAAACAAGTCCCCGGGCCGTAAAAAGCCCGGGGTTTTCTTTTGTCACAAGATGTTTGAAAAACATTGCGTGAAACCTTGACTTATAAGACCTGTATGGTAAAATAACAATCGTCACTTTTCTTGTGGCGACACTTCAAGATAATCTGTAAATCAAAAGTTAGGAAAGAATCTACATGGCACGTAAAGAAAGTATAACCATCGACCGGATCCTCTCAGTTGCATTTGAAATGACCAGAGAGCTCGGTGCTGACTCCATCACCGCGCGTCACGTTGCAGAAAAAGCAGGATGTTCCACACAGCCCATCTTCAGGGTTTACAAGAATATGTCGGAACTTCAGACTGCAGTATACGATAAGTCTGTACAGTTTTTCAGAGACTATTATGCGGCTTTCGATCGCGTTGGTAAGGTTCCTTTCACCAATCTGGGAATGGCTTATATCGCCTTTGCGAGAAAAGAGAAGAATCTTTTCAGACTTCTTTTTGTTGATGCAAAGCCCGGCAGGATTTCCATGTATGAGCTCTTAAACGGAGCGGAGGGAAATGTGGTTGCCGAGATCAACATGGCCAAGGAACTCGGATGCAGCGATCCCGGAAGCATGTTCATGAAGATGTGGATCTTCATCCACGGCGCAGCATGTATGACTCTTTCGGGTGATTACGATCTTACCGACGAAGAGACAATGTCCCTTCTCGAGAAAGCATATAATTCATTCTTGGTATAATCATGTGACAGTGGGGACGCTTCATTTTTGTCATCAGAGTTCGATGACAAAAATGAAGCGTCCCCACTGTCACCCAAAAGGAATAATATACATGGAATTAAAAGGTGATGTACTCATAAGGATCAAAGATATGATCCCTCGCATGAGTAAAAGCCAGAAGAAAATTGCATTTTATATACAGAACGAATATGAGACCGCAGTATTTATGACTGCGGCTGAACTGGGTAAAGAAACGGGAGTAAGCGAATCAACCATAGTCAGATTTGCTTCCGCGCTAGGTTACGAGGGATATCCGGAATTTCAGAAGGCACTTGTGGAGTGCGTTAAGAATAAACTTTCATCCGTTCAGAAGATCGATGAAAAGTACGGAAGATCATCCCAGTCGGAGATCCTCACATCCGTACTTAATGCAGATATGGATAAGATCAAGGATACCATCAAGATGATGAATCCCAGTGCGTTCGATCTTACCGTTGATATTCTTCTCAGAGCAAGAAACGTTTATATAATGGGACTACGTTCCAATGAACCTCTTGCCGCATTCCTGCATTTTTATCTCAATATGGTCCGTCCCGGATGTATACTTTTAAATACCACATCCGTAACGGAAACCTTTGAACAGATGATCAGGATAAACGAAGAGGATGCTTTTGTGGGAATCAGCTTCCCCAGGTACTCCATGAGAACTCTTAAAGCTATGGAGTTTGCCAATGACAGAAGAGCATCGGTCATCGCTATAACCGATTCCGCTCATTCGCCAATGACTCTTTATTCTACCTGTAATCTCTATGCACGTTCCGATATGGTATCGATCGTCGATTCGCTTGTTGCTCCGCTTTCTGTTATCAATGCAATCGTCGTGGCACTTTGCATCAAGGCTCCCGAGCAGATAAGAAAGAACCTTAAAATGCTCGAGTCCGTATGGAACGACTATCAGGTTTATCTCAATGATGAGATCGACTTTATCGATGATGATCCTATCCTGAATTATTCACTCAGAAAACAGGGTGAGACAGGTGAGACGGAAGATGAATAAGATAATTGTAATCGGTGGCGGTCCTGCAGGAATGCTGGCCGCCGTTTCCGCATCGGGAGATAATACGAAAGTAATTCTCCTTGAAAAAAACGATAAACTCGGAAAGAAGCTGTTCATCACCGGAAAGGGCAGATGTAACATTACCAATTCCGCAGACACTTCGGTGATCATGAAAAATATCATGACCAATACGAAGTTTATGTACAGTGCTCTGGAGGCTTACGACAATACAGACATCTGTCGCGATATTGAAAGCGAGGGATGCAGGATAAAGGAAGAACGGGGAGGCAGAATGTTTCCCGTTTCCGATCACTCATCCGATGTCATAAAGGCTCTATCGAATATGCTTGATAAAGCAGGTGTAGAGGTAAGGCTTCGCAGCGAAGTAAAAAAGTTGGAGAAAACAGAAAGCGGCTTTGATGTATTCTTTTCATCGGGTAAAAAAGAAAACGCGGACGCCGTGATAATAGCAACCGGCGGAGTGTCTTATGCCGCAACGGGTTCAACCGGTGACGGATTTGAATTTGCCAAAGCTTTCGGACACACCGTAACCGATCTTAAACCTTCGCTGGTTCCGCTTGTTACCTCCGACGGATGGTGTAAGGACCTTCAGGGACTTTCCCTAAAAAATTCCGGACTAAAAATGTACAGCGCGGGTAAACTCATTTACGAGGATTTCGGAGAGATGATGTTTACTCATTTCGGTGTTACAGGTCCCATGATCCTGTCCGCAAGCTCATATTATTACAAGAGAAAATCGGATGATGTTACCATTCATCTTGACTTAAAGCCCGCATTATCCGAAGATGTTCTGGATGAAAGAATTTTGAGGGAGATTGCGGATAATCACGAGAAGCATTTCGTTAACATGCTCCCGGCACTTCTTCCCGCCAAGATGGTTCCCGTGATTGCACGGATGTCGGGGATCGAAGAACATAAAAAGTGCTGTGACATTAAAAAAGAAGAACGTAAAAAACTCGTTCATCTGCTTAAGGATCTTGAAATCCATATAACGGGAACGAGAGGATTTGAAGAAGCCATAATCACCAAGGGCGGAATAAGTGTCAAAGAGGTCTCACCTAAGACCATGATGTCCAAGATCGCGGACGGTCTGTTTTTTGCCGGAGAAGCACTTGACCTTGATGCACTTACAGGAGGGTTTAATCTTCAGATCGCATGGTCAACCGGATTCCTTGCGGGAAGATCATGCAGAGAGTATTTAACCGGAAAGGGAGAATTATCATGAATGTAGCAATTGACGGACCAGCAGGAGCAGGTAAGAGTACAATAGCAAAGTTTGTTGCGAAGAAACTCGGACTTATCTATGTTGATACCGGTGCAATGTACAGAGCCGTTGCACTTTACCTTCTTGAGAGCGGAATAGATGTAAATGACAAATCAGCCGTTGCCGATAAGTGCAAGGGTGCGAATGTCGATATCAAATATGAAGACGGTATTCAGAATGTGTACCTTAACGGAACCAATGTTACGGGAAGGCTTCGTGAAGAAGCAGTGGGAAATACCGCATCCGTAACAAGTGCCGTTCCGGAGGTCAGAGCTCAGATCTTCTCACTCCAGAGAGGTCTTGCAGATCGCGGCGGTGTCATCATGGACGGCCGTGATATCGGTACCGTTGTAATGCCCGATGCGGATGTTAAGATATTCCTTACCGCATCATCCGAAGTCAGGGCAAACCGCCGTGTTAAGGAGCTTTTGGAAAAGGGCGAAAAAGCCGATTTTGAGGAGATCAAGAAGGATATCGAAGAGCGTGACCACAGGGATATGACACGTGAGATTTCACCTCTTAAACAGGCGGACGATGCCATCCTTGTGGATACATCCGATATGACCATAGATGAAGTTGTTGAGAAGATAAGCTCTCTTTGTAAATAAATGGAAGTAAGATTAGCAGATCCCTGCGGCTTTTGTTTCGGTGTTAAAAGAGCCGTCGACGGGGTTTACGAACAATTAAAGAGCGGAAGACCCATTTATACCTACGGACCCGTTGTTCATAACGAGACCGTTGTTTCCGACCTTGAGAGCAGGGGGGTTAAGGTTATACCGGATAAGGAAACTCTTGAGACTATGTCTCTCGAATCCGATGCCGTGGTTGTGATAAGAGCCCACGGGATAGGGAGGGACATTTATAAGATCCTTGAAGAAAAAGGCTGCGAAACCGCTGATTTTACCTGCCCCTTCGTTCAGAGAATACACGATATCGTTCTTAAGGAAAGCAGGGAAGGCAAATATATCGTGATTGTCGGAAATCCCGCCCATCCCGAGATAATCGGCATATGCGGATGGTGCGACGGCCCGTATACGGTGGTTAAAACAGAGGAAGAAGCCGGGAAGCTTGAAATTAATGGTGATATCACAGTTGTCGCACAAACGACATTCCAGCACAGAAAATTTTCACAAATTGTTGAAATAATAAATAAAAAAGGTTATAATGCTAACGTTGTGAACACTATATGTTCAGCAACGAAGGACAGGCAGGATGCAGCCGAAGTCCTTTCCAAAACGGCAGACGCGATGATAGTAATAGGGGGGAGCGCAAGTTCCAACACTCGAAGACTCTATGAAATTGCATCTGAAAACTGTCCGAATACGGTCTGTATACAGAAACCGGATGATCTTGTAACTTTTAAACTACCTGAATCTGTAAATCTGATCGGCATCACCGCGGGGGCTTCCACTCCGCAAAATATTATTGAGGAGGTTCAAAAATATGTCAGAGGAATTGACTTTTGAACAATTACTGGAAGAGCAGGAATCTAAAAAGATCATATTACATACAGGAGAGGTAGTCGAAGGCACAGTATTTGATGTTAAGCCCGAAGAGATCATTCTTGATCTCGGCTGCAAGTCAGACGGTATCTTAAGCAAGTATGAATATACCAACGATAACAGTGTTGATCTTACACAGGCTGTTAAGCCCGGAGACAAGCTTGAGGTAAAGGTACTCAAGGTTGACGATCGTGAAGGCCAGGTTATCGTATCTTATAAGAGAGTACAGCAGGAGAAGGCTAACCAGCGTATCGAAGAAGCTTTCAATAATCAGGAAGTTCTTACCGCTAAGGTTACCGCAATCCTTAAGGGTGGAATTACCGTTGAGGTTGACGGAACCAGAATCTTCATCCCTGCAAGCCTTGTTTCCGACAGCTATGAGAAAGATCTCAGCAAGTATCTCGGACAGGAAATCGACTTCGTTGTTGTCGAGTACAATCCTCACAAGAGAAGATGCATCGGAGACCGCAAGCAGCTTCTTGCAGCTAAGAAGGAAGAGATGCAGAAGGCTCTCCTCGGCAAGATCAAGGTTGGCGATATCGTAGACGGTGTTGTCAAGAACGTTACCGATTTCGGTGCATTCGTTGATCTCGGCGGAGCAGACGGACTCCTTCATATCTCTGAGATGAGCTGGGGAAGAGTTGAGAATCCCAAGAAGAACTTCCACATCGGAGATAATCTCAAGGTTCTCGTTAAGGATATCAACGGAACCAAGATCGCACTTTCACTTAAGTTCGATGATGAGAATCCCTGGAAGGATGCCAACGATAAGTTCGCCATCGGCAAGGTAGTAACCGGTAAGGTTGCACGTATGACCGATTTCGGCGCATTCGTAGAGATTGAGAACGGTGTAGATGCACTTCTTCATGTTTCTCAGATTTCCAAGGACCGCGTAGAGAAGCCTTCGGACGTTCTTAAGGTTGGTGACGAGGTTACCGCTAAGATCGTTGATTTCAACGAAGCAGATCACAAGATTTCTCTTTCCGTAAAGGCTCTTACCGCTCCTGATGCAGATGAGAACGCTGATGAGGTTCCCGTAGACATCGAGGCTGTAGCTAACGAAGAGCAGTAATTAAGTAAATATTGGGTGTATTTCCAAAATGCATATTTGAAACCGGGTAAGTGGGGAACTTACCCGGTTTTGTGTTATCGGAAATCTTTTGACAAAAAATGAAAAACTGTAATTACGTGTCGAAATGAATCATAATTCGTGTTATGATAATACATATTATATGAAAGGGGAAGCTTTTGCTTCGAGGGTTGTGAAGTATGGCTGTCGATTACGAATATTTTAAAGGCGAAATTCTGAAAATGACCTCCATTGATCTGAATTCCTACAAGGAAAAGCAGATGAAGAGAAGGATCGACAATCTTATCATGAAGAATAAGATCACCGGATATGATAACTATGTCGCCGCTCTTAAGTCTCAAAAGCCTCTTTTTGATGAATTTATCAATTACATTACCATTAATGTGTCCGAGTTCTACCGTAATCCCGATCAGTGGGAATACATGGATAAGACCGTAATTCCCGCACTGGTTAAGAAATTCGGTAATAAGCTTAAGATATGGAGCGCGGCATGTTCGACCGGAGATGAGCCTTATTCGCTTGTTATGGCCCTTTCCAAACATGTTCCTCTCTCCAATATCATGATTACCGCAACGGACCTTGATAAGACCGTTATAGCCAAGGCTAAGGTGGGCCTGTATGATGCAAAGTCCATTGCGAACGTTCCCGATGAGTTTAAGAAAAAGTACTTCACTCAGGTGGGACCATCCTATAAGATTTCCGACGAGATCAAGGCTCATGTAAAATTCAGCGAGCACAACCTGCTTAAGGATAAGTACGATACCAACTACGACATGATAGTTTGCAGAAACGTTCTTATCTACTTTACAGATGAAGCCAAGGATGAGGTTTTCAGAAAGTTCTTCACATCCATCAAACCCGGCGGATTCTTGTTCATCGGCTCAACCGAGCAGATAGTTAATTACAAGGATATCGGATATACAAGAGAGAATTCCTTCTACTACGGAAAGCCTCAATAATTCATAAGAGTATAAAAAGAGAATCGGCAGATATCTGCCGATTCTTTTTGTTTATGATTCAGTTTATGAAATTGAATTACTCTGCAAGGCCTACGATAACGGTAGGGAAGTGCTCTGCCATATAGCAGGGGCCGTACCAGGCAATATCGCTGCTGTATGCCGCAAGTGCGGTTTCGGGAGTAATGGTGGATCTGAAGACAATACCCATATATGTGAAGGTATCATAGCAGGTTACGCCTTCTGCGGTAGTCATTGCCTGAAGAACTTTGTAATTCAGTGCACCGGGCTGCTGGATCTCTACAACCTTTTCTTCATTAACGCTTCCGTCGGCAGAGATTCCTTCTACTGCAAGAGCGATCTCATTAACATCCTCGTTTATCTCTTCATACATCTGAGCTTCAGGTGTCTTCTCTGTATCTTCCTTAGCAGGAGGAAGAAGTTCAAATGTATAATGTGCGCAAGCATAATCGATTGCACTTAATGCAGCATTTCCGGAATAGCTGTTTCCGAGATATGTAAAATCATAACTTGCTGTTACGTCATAGTTATCACCAAGGTTGGGACAGATTATAAAGACAGCAAATACACTGGTGCCGTCGAGACAGTTACGGATCTGGCCGCCCCACGCTGTTACATAATTACAATCAAGATTATTATAGTTGAGTTCCAAATCGGCTTGAAGAAGTCCTACTTGAGTGGTTTGCGTAATTGGAATTGAACCGTCAACATATTCGTCATATATAGGCATTGTAGAGAGCGTGTCACTGCCTGATATTGCTGCGTGTGATGCAAATGATGGGATAAGACATAAAGCGCCTGAAAGAGCTATTGATGAAAACGTTGTTAAAACTTTTGAGAGCTTGCCAAACATAAGATAATCCTCCTTATAAAAATTTACCAACTGATTATATACCTTATATATGCAGTGTCAACTATCATAAAAACAAAGAGGACGTTGTGAATCGTCCTCTTGATATTTTAGTATGTTGATGCGAGCATTGCTATGATATGTGCCGCGTATTTGTTAAAGGCATTTCTGTCACGCTTCAGATCGTCCGTAAGCTCAAAGAACTGATCCGTGCTGTGGTATTCCCTTCTGAAGAGAGGCTCGAAGAGTGTATCCCACTGGGGAAGGTAGCTGGAAGTCTTCCTGGTATAGCAGGTAGCTGCAGTTGCCTGAGTGCGGTGATCCTTGTCGACGAAGGAAGCTACGGATTTATGAAGCGCCGTGTCTTCCTCGGGGAGATAGTAGTAATCCTGGTATCCCGCATAGAAGTACTTCATCTCTTCGTTGTAAAGAGGAACCTTTATCTGGGCTTCCTCACCGTCTGCCTTGATGTAGCATCCGTGTGCAAATGAAGCGATGGCTCTGGGAAGAGGAGATTCAAGCTTGACACTCATGATGATCTCGCTCTGAGTCTGTCCGTTATAGTCCGTATAGGTATCGGCATGAACTTTGCTTACTCTGAGCTTTCCGGCTGTCATATCGCAGTATGAAAGCATGGGAAGTATCCTGATCATTCCCTTTAAGTCGTCCTCATTGTGGAGGAGAAGAGAATTACACGCAAAGTCTGACGGATTGTTTACATAGTCGTGATAGATTCCGATAAGATCTCCGCCGGAGAAAACATCGGCTCTGTCTATCCCTAAGAATTTCTCGATGGATTTTTGTTTCAGGGAAGTAAGTCCAAGGAGATGCTTTAAGGGGCTTATTCTCTTATAAAGGTCTATTCCCTTGAAGGAATCGATTGAAAGATCAAGTTCAAGTGCGGTGATCTTCTGGGTCAGATAGGGGAGATCAAACTGATTTCCGTTGAAGTGGATGAATGTGTCATATCCGCCCTCTGTAGCAAAGTCGAAGAAGGCTTCGATGATGTCTTTTTCCTCTTCGTATTTCTCCGCAAACCACTGCTTGGTGCACCATTTATTATCCGACCTGTAAGCACAGCCGATCAGATACAGGTAAGAAGTTCTTGCCGTAAAACCCGTGGTCTCTATATCGATAAAAAGGAGGGAATCGGGATCGGTGAGCTTTCCGATGTCGTAAGATGAACTGAATTCTTCAAGAGTCTGTGTAGTTTCTTTCATGGTAGCCTCTTAAGGGATAATAGTGATTAAACTAACTCAAACTATACCAAAATTACACATTTTTTTCAATTAAAGACTAAAAGAGGACGGTTCCTTCTGACAGTCATTTCTGTCTATGGGAACCGTCCCCGTATAGTCACTTATTTGATCGGATTATTTTACAACATCTACAAGTACGGTAGGGCAGTACTTTGCGATGTAGCAAGGTCCGTACCAATCCTCACCCTCGATGAAGATCTGAGCAGCCATCTCTGAAGTGATTGCTGAGGTGAATACATATCCTTCATACTCGAAAGTATAGAGAAGAGTTACACCCTGGGTCTGAGCAAGTGCCTGAATGATTCTGTAGTTAACAGCACCGTTGCAGTTGTAGAAAACAACTTTCTGAGGATTTTCGCTTCCGTCGTGGTTTAATCCCTGAGCAGCTTTAATAATATCTTCGGATACATTGTTGATTTCTTCGTTGAAGAGATATTGAGCCGATTTAGGAACCCATAAAGAAAATCTGTAATATGCGTCAATTCCAAAGGAATTTGCAGTGTTTCCGGTGATGGTTAATACATTTCCGTTTAAGGTGCAGCTGTAAAGGTTTCCGCAATCTCCGGGAACATAATCGTCAATATTGCTGGCTCCCCAATAATCAATGAAGCTTACTCCGGTAACAGGGAAAGGTAATTCAATGCTTAAGGTTATATCTTCATTCTGTGAGGCACCGCCAAACCAGATATTGGTCTTGATATTATCATGGGTATCTCCGTAACCGGACATATGAAAATCGGCAATATCGAAAGATGCTGTAAAATCATATCCTTCTCCACCAACATAAAGGTCATCATTTTCTGCATAAAGACTATAATCGAAGTAATTGGTTGCTTCTGCCTTTGTTGCGGGAACGAAGCTGAGAGCACCTGCGACTGCCATGGCTGAAATGCCTAAAAGAACTTTTGCGATAATATTTTTCATTTTTACCCTCCATAAGATAATTTAATCTTTGATGAGTTTATAACGATATTTATGTTAAGTCAAGTTTAAGTAATAGAGCCGGCAGATACGGTTTTTTACGGCAAAGATTCAATGCCTAAAAGAACAGTCAGAGACGGTTCTTTTTGACTCATAAACTATGGAAAAAGATATGCATTTGGAGTATATTATTCATGTGTGTAAAAATACCTTATCAGGTGGGTTGAAATGGCAAAATTTACTTTCAAGGGCGGAATTCACCCTTATGACGGCAAGGACCTCTCCAAGGATAAACCGATAATCGATGCGGTACCCGGCGACGAGATGGTATTTCCTTTAAGCCAGCATATAGGAGCTCCCGCCAAACCCCTTGTGAAAAAAGGGGATCCGATCTTAAGGGGCCAGATGATCGCCGAAGCCGGCGGTTTTGTTTCTGCTCCCGTCTATTCGTCCGTTTCAGGAGTAGTCAAAAATATTGAAAAAAGAAGAGTTGCCACAGGCGATATGGTAGAGAGCATCATTATTGAAAATGATGGTCTCTTTAATGAAGTCGAATATGATGCCGTAGACGACTGGAGTGAACTGTCCCGTGACGAGATAATCTCCAGAATCGCCAAGGCAGGTATCGTCGGCATGGGCGGTGCGGGTTTCCCCACTAGCGTAAAGCTCTCCCCCAAGGAGCCGGACAAGATTGACTACATCATCGCAAACTGTGCGGAGTGTGAGCCTTATCTTACTTCCGATTATCGAAGGATAATCGAAGAAGGAGAGAAGGTTGTTGAAGGACTTCGCATTATGCTCTCTCTTTTCCCGGATGCCCACGGCATTATAGGCGTTGAGGACAATAAGCCTGAGTGCATCGGACATCTTACCAAGCTTACCAAAAAAGACACTATCATCAGTGTTAAGGAATTAAAGACAAAGTATCCTCAGGGTGCTGAGCGTCAGCTGATCTTTGCCACCACGGGAAGAAAGGTCAATTCCAAGATGCTTCCCGCAGACGTGGGATGTATTGTTAATAACGTTGATACCATATGTGCCATATACAATGCGGTGGTTCTCGGAAAGCCTCTCATGGAAAGAATCGTAACCATAAGCGGTGATGCCGTAAAAACTCCCGGCAATATGAGAGTTCCCTGCGGAATGTCATATACGGAGCTTATAGATCAGAAGGGCGGTTTTAAAGGCAAACCTGCCAAGATCATATGCGGCGGTCCCATGATGGGATTTGCGATGTTCACAACGGATGTTCCGGTAACCAAGACCTCCACGGCGCTTCTTGCATTTAAAGAAGACCAGGTTGCGGAATCCGAGACAACGCCCTGCATCAATTGCTCCAGATGTGTTGAAGCATGCCCCGCAGGTCTTATGCCCGGCAGGCTCTCCGATATGGTAGAAGCTCACGATAATGAGCGGTTTGTTGCAAACGGCGGTATGGAATGCTGTGAATGCGGATGCTGTTCATTTGCATGTCCCGCAAAACAGCCCCTTACCCAGAACATCAAGTCCATGAGAAAGATGGAGCTTGCCAAGCGTAAAAAATAAAACCAAAGAAGGATACATATATGAGTCTTCCAAAGGTATCATCAAATCCACATATAAGGAGTGCGGCAACAACGCAGCTGATAATGCTGACTGTAATACTGGCTCTTATGCCTGCGTTCGGTTACGGAATTTACAACTTTGGTGTCAGAGCATTGTTTGTCTGTATCGTGTGTGTCGCATCCGCTGTTTTATCTGAAGTAGTATTTGCACTTATAACCAAGAAGAAGATAAGAGTAGATGACCTGTCCGCATGCGTTACCGGATTACTCCTTGCACTTAATCTGCCGGTATCCATTCCTTTGTGGCAGGCAGCCCTCGGTTCTGTTTTTGCAATCATAGTCGTTAAGGAACTCTTCGGAGGCCTGGGCAAAAACTTCATGAACCCTGCATTGGGCGCAAGATGCTTTCTGCTGATTTCTTTTCCCGTAGCAATGACCAATTTCGATACCGACTGCTACACGGGAGCAACCCCTCTTGCACTCCTTAAAGCGGGAGAGGCTGTTAACGTTAAGAACATGATCCTCGGTTCCATTCCCGGAACCATCGGTGAGACCAGCATGATAGCAATCCTCATCGGTGCGGTTATAATGCTTCTTTGCGGAGTTATCGATCTTAAGATTCCCGCAAGCTATATTCTTTCATTCATAGTATTCATCATTATTTTCGGAGGCCATGGCTTTGATCCCGCATTTATTGCGGCTCATCTTGCAGGCGGCGGACTTATGCTTGGTGCGTTCTTCATGGCTACCGACTATGTAACAAGGCCCACATCCGCAAAGGGTCAGATAATCTTCGGAATCTTCCTGGGAATCCTGACAGGTATTTTCAGAATCTTCGGACCTTCCGCCGAGGGCGTTTCATATGCCATCATCTTCGGAAACTGTCTTGTACCTCTGATCGATAAATTCACGGTTCCCGTTCCTTTCGGAATCAATCCTTCCGAGTTCAGGAAAGGAGGTAAGAACTGATGAATAAAGATTATGTTGCAGCAGCCAAAGATGCGCTCGTACTTATAATCATCACTCTTGTCGCAGGACTTCTTCTCGGCGGAGTCTATGAACTTACCAAGGAACCCATTGCTCATCAGAAAGAACTTGCGGTTACCGAAAGCTGCAAGGCGGTATTCCCCGATGAGGAAGGCTTCACACCCGTTGCAAGTTTTGTTTTGTCGGATGCTGCAGTGTCCGAAGGACTTGCACTTCAGTTAAAACAAAACGGTGTTACCGTAGGCAATATCTACACTGCACTTGCTGCAGACGGAAGCATTGCCGGTTATGCCGTTGAAGTTACATCTGCGGAGGGCTACGGCGGAGATATCCGTATCATGTGCGGCATATCCGCGGACGGAGTCTTAAGAGGTATTTCCATCCTTGAGATAGGAGAGACTGCAGGACTCGGAATGAGAGCTGAGAGCGTCATTGTCCCTCAGATCCATAACCTTAACGTAAGCGAAATAACATATACAAAAACAGGAAAGACCTCCGAAGATGAGATCGATGCCATCAGCGGAGCCACCATTACAACCAAGGCATTTGTAAACATGATCAATGCCGCTCTTGAGGTATGTAATGAAATTAATCCTGTAAAGGGGGACGCTTAAATGAAACAGATAAGTGAGCGCCTTTATAACGGAATAATCAAAGAAAATCCCACCTTCGTCCTTACGCTTGGAATGTGTCCCACACTTGCGGTCACAACTTCCGCAATAAACGGACTGGGAATGGGACTTACAACCTGTGCGGTTCTTGCACTCAGTAACCTTTTCATATCGCTGTTAAGAAAAGTGATACCCGATAAGGTAAGAATACCTGCATTCATAGTTATAGTTGCTTCCTTCGTTACTATGGTGCAGCTTCTTCTGGAGGCATATCTTCCGGCACTGAATCAGTCACTGGGAATATATATTCCTCTTATCGTTGTTAACTGTATCATTCTTGGACGTGCCGAGAGTTACGCTTATCACAATCCTCCCATCCCTTCACTGTTTGACGGTCTCGGAATGGGACTCGGATTTACCGGAGCTCTTACGCTTCTCGGAATATTCAGAGAGTTTATCGGAAGCGGAACATTCTTTGGAAACAGAGTATTCCCCGAAGAGTACGGTGTTACCATATTTGTTCTTGCCCCCGGTGCATTCTTCGTTCTTGCCGCTCTTGTTGCTGTTCAGAACTACATCAAGGCAAAGATGGAAGCAAAGGGCAAGGATACTTCCAAGATAGGTTCCGGATGCGGAATGAACTGTATGGGATGTCCCGAGGCAAAGGCTTGTTCGAAAGCAGAAAAGACCGTGAAGGATGAAGAAAATGCGGAAGAGCCTGAAGAGGAAGCTCGTGAAGCGGAGCCTGAAGTGAAAGATTCTGAGAATAAAGCTTCTGAGGAAGAAAAGCCCGCAGACAGCAGCCCTGAAGAAAAGCAGGAGCCTGAAAAGCCCGAATCCGATGAGAAATCCGAAGAAGCCGAACCCGGTAAGGAAGAAGACGCAGAGACGGATTCTGAAGAAACCGAGACCGGCAAAGAAGATGAAGCCGATAAAACTTCCGAGTCTCAGGAAGAAAAAACGGAAGAAAAGAAACCGGTTCAGAATAAACCGGGAAATAACAACAAGAAGAAAAATAAAGGCAAAAGGAGGAAATAAATATGGACGGATTAAAAGAAATGCTCCTTTTGCTTGTGGGTTCATCACTGGTATCAAACGTAGTACTCAGCCAGTTCCTCGGCCTTTGTCCTTTTCTGGGAGTTTCCAGAAAGATCAAGACGGCAGCCGGAATGGGAACCGCGGTTATCTTCGTCATAACCCTTGCAAGCTTTGTTGCGGGAGCTCTGTATAAGCTCATTCTTGTTCCGCTTAACATCACATATCTGCAGACTATCGTATTTATACTTGTTATCGCAGCACTTGTTCAGTTTGTTGAGATGTTCCTTAAAAAGATGGTTCCTTCTCTATATCAGGCACTGGGCGTTTATCTGCCTCTCATCACCACAAACTGTGCCGTTCTTGGTGTTGCGGTAAGTAACGTTCAGAAAAATTACGGATTATTCAAAGGCGTAGTAAACGGATTCGGAACGGCAGTGGGATTTACCATCGCCATCGTTATCCTTGCAGGTATCAGAGAAAAGATGGAGTATACCGAAGTACCCGGACCTTTTAAGGGAATGCCCATAGTACTGCTTACTGCAGGTCTTATGGCAATTGCCTTCTGGGGATTTTCGGGACTTCTGTAAAAAAAGGGGAAAGAAATGACAGGTGTATTAACAGCTGCATTATGTACGGCATGTGTGGGAATATTCGTAGGACTTTTCCTCGGCGCTGCCGGTATTATTTTCAAAGTTAAAACAGATGAAAGAGAAGAGAAGGTTTTGGCCGCTCTTCCCGGAAATAACTGCGGAGGATGCGGATATCCGGGATGTTCCGGACTTGCCGCAGCCATTGTCAAAGGTGAAGCTCCGGTAAACGGATGCCCCGTGGGCGGAAGTGAGGTAGGAGATAAGATTGCAAAGATCATGGGAACCGAATCCGCAGGAAGCGTTAAGCAGGTTGCGTTTGTTGCCTGCATGGGTGACTGCGAAAAAGCTCAGGAAAACTACGAATATGTAGGCCCTAAGGACTGCAGAGTTGTGGATTTTGTCCCTGCGGGAGGCCCTAAAGCCTGCAGAGAAGGATGCCTCGGAGGCGGAACCTGCGTATCAGTATGTCCTTTCGATGCGATACATGTGATAAACGGTATCGCGGTAGTCGATAAGGATGCATGTAAGGCCTGCGGTAAATGCGTAGCGGCATGTCCCAGAAAGCTTATCAGCCTTGTTCCTTACGATGCGCCTCATCATGTTGCGTGTTCTTCTCATGCAAAGGGACCGGAAGTTATGAAGGCATGTTCTGCGGGATGTATCGGATGCGGACTTTGTGCAAGGAATTGTCCCGCTGCAGCAGTTGCCGTTACCGATAACTTAGCGAGAATTGATTACGATAAATGTACGGGATGCGGAGTCTGCACAGAGAAGTGTCCCAAGAAGGTAATCATCTGAGATTATTATGTCAGGTAAAATGAATCTTCCCGATGACAATGACAGAAGAGACATTACGCCACAGCTGACTGCAGCTATGGTGATGAGTGCTTTTATCATTCTTTTGATCATCGTGATAGTTCTTATAGCCAACAGAAAGCCATCACATCATCAAAATCCCAATATTCCCGATCCCGTTCTTGCGGAGAATGAAAGCCCTGTTGTAAAGCCCGAGGAACCGGAAGTTTCCGATGTAAAACCCGGAGACCTTGATTTCTGGGATATGTATCCTGCGGATGATGTCGAGACTGATGAAGAAGGAGATGCAGAGGGCAATAAGGAACCCGAAGATGGCGAAGGGGACGGTGAAGATGAAGACGGACTTCCTCCCGAAGCCACCGACGGAAAGCATACACTTGTGGTGAACCGTGACGGTTCGGAAGAGTGGGTTCTGATAACTCCTTACCTTCCCAAGAATGATTACGATTATACAAATCTGGTATCCCAGTCCGGAAGGATGGCATATTACACGGACAGCAGAGTTACTTCCTATCTGGGTGTGACTATAGATAAGTATGACGATTATGTTGATTTCGGACTTCTGAGAGATGACGGAATCGATTATGTAATGGTAAGAGTCGGAGTCAGAGGTTACGGCACCGGTACAATAACCCTCGACGAGTACTATACCGATAATATTTCAAGAGCGACTCAGGCGGGGCTTGATGTCGGACTGTATTTTACATCACAGGCAATCACGGTAGAGGAAGCGACCGAAGAAGCCGTAGCACTTATTGCTGTAGCTCAGGAAAACAAGATTACATATCCTCTTGCGATAGATATAGGTTTTATCCTGAACGATACCTCCAGGATTGAGGATCTGACCAAAGCGGAGAAGACCGAGGTGATCCGTACATTTGCGGATACCATCAAAGATGCGGGATTCAACTGCGTGATCCACGCGGATAAAGAATTCCTGTTAAAAGAAATCGACCTTAGCAAGTTCTCGGATGTGGACATCTGGCTCGACAATAACGGAGATCTTCCGGATTACCCGTACGCATTTACCATGTGGGAATACGCATCAAACGGTACCGTAAACGGTATCAGCGGTCCCGCGGATCTGTCCATATCTTTTATAGACTATACACAGAAATAAGTGACAGTGGGGACGCAACAAATTTGTCACCCGGTGACAAATTTGTTGCGTCCCCACTGTCACTGTATGTTTATCTTGATTGAATTATAAATCTCCGCATACACCTTACCTGAAACCTCATCTATGTAATTCTCGGGATAGTTCTTATTTCCGTCCTTTTTTTTCAATAAATCCACGGCCTTGTTATAAGCTATGGCTGCTTCAAGCGCGGATTCATAGAATCCGATCTTCGTATATCCCGATGTATGGATCCTTGCAATATATCCCTTTTGATCCGGCGATACGATGACTCCGTGGTATGTGTTTAGTATTTCCAGATTGGATCTTCTGTAATCGTAAAGATCCCCGTTTATGAATCTGCAATCCCGTCCTTCCACGGAGTAGGGCTTAAGTCCGAATCTTGCCCCCACGGAGACCTGTGAGCCGTAATCCGCCACGAAGAAATGACCGCCCCTTTTGGATATCTTATGTGAGGAAAAATAAAACAGGTCTTCAAGGTCAAATGTAAAGACGATATCCGGGGTAAGATAGTAGTTGAAATAGTCCTTGTGCAGATATATGGGAGTTCCGAAATAAATACCGTTATCGCGTAAATTCATGAGAATAACGGCTTTCTCATATTTAAGAGCCTTAAAATCTTGAAAATCATCCAATGAAATGCTATTGTTTTCAAGTACTTTTAATGCGGTCAGATATGCCTTATGAGCTTTCTTTTCATCGGGATAGGAGCCGAGGGAAATATGACGGGACGATTTGGTGACCGAAGCACGGTACAGGATTTTACCCGTAGCGGTCTTCGTAATGTAAACACCCTTTAAAGTTGTCTCCCGGTTTTGTCTGTCGCTCATGGAAATATTGTAACACAGGAAGGATCATTATTATGAAAGAAGTTACTTATTCAAGTACAAGAGGAGAGGGTAAGAAATATACCGCCTCCATGGCAGTATTGCAGGGACTTGCTTCCGACGGAGGCCTTTTTGTTCCCGATTCCATTCCTGCTCTTGATAAGTCTTTAAAAGAGCTTTCGGAGATGAACTATCAGGAGCTCAGCTATGAGGTTATGAAGCTTTTCCTTACCGATTATACAGAGGATGAGCTTAAAAAGTGCATCGCTGCGGCTTACGATTCCAAATTCGATACCGAGGAGATCGCACCACTTTCCGAGAGCTGCGGTTCATATTATCTCGAGCTTTTCCACGGTGCCACCATCGCATTCAAGGATATGGCTCTTTCACTCCTTCCTCATCTTATGACCACCGCCGCTAAAAAGAACGGTCTTGAAAAGGAGATCGTAATCTTAACCGCAACCAGCGGAGATACCGGTAAAGCGGCTCTTGCGGGATTTGCCGATGTTCCCGGAACAAGGATCGTTGTTTTCTATCCCAAGAGCGGCGTTTCTCCCATCCAGGAGAAACAGATGGTAACCCAAAAGGGTGCCAACACCATGGTAGTCGGAATTCACGGAAACTTCGACGATGCCCAGACCGGAGTCAAGAAAATCTTCGGAGACAAGGAGTTCGGCAAAGAGCTTGACGAGAAGGGATTCGTATTCTCATCCGCAAACTCCATCAATATCGGAAGACTTGTTCCTCAGGTCTGCTACTATGTATGGGCATACACCAGACTCCTTAAGGAAGAGAGAATTAAGGACGGAGACCTCATCAATGTATGCGTTCCCACCGGAAACTTTGGAAACATCCTCGCTGCATTCTACGCAAAGAACATGGGACTTCCCATTAAGAAGCTGATCTGTGCTTCCAATACAAATAAGGTTCTTTTCGACTTCTTCGAATCGGGAACCTATGACAGAAACAGAGATTTCCATGTAACCTCATCACCTTCCATGGACATTCTCATTTCCAGCAACCTTGAGAGACTTATCTACATGATCGCGGGAAATGATACGGGAAGATGTGCTGAGCTTATGGGTCAGCTCTCAAACGGCGGAAAGTATTCCATCACCGATTCCGAGAAGAAGGGACTTGCGGATTTCTATGGTGGATATGCGGACGAGAAGGAAACTTCCGAGCAGATCTCCAAGATCTACAAGACCAGCGGATATGTTATCGATACTCACACCGCGGTAGCATCCTTTGTATGCGACAAGTACAAGGCAGAGACAGGAGACAATACTCCCGTAGTCATCGCTTCCACGGCCAGCCCTTATAAGTTCACAAGAAGCGTAATGAACTCCATCGATCCCGAGTATGATAAGAAGACCGATTTCGAGCTCATCGACGATCTTTGCAAGATCTCGAACGTAGCCATTCCTCAGGCAATCGAGGATATCAGAACCGCTCCCGTTCTTCACAAGACCGAGTGCGACATCGATGAAATGAAAAATGTTATTGCAGGATTTCTCAAATGAAAAGAATGACTTCTGAAGAATATGTAAAAAGACTTGATGCTTTGAGAAGTGAAATGCTCGCTGCCGGGACGGATGTTTATTACGTCCCCGGCGGCGATTTTCATATGTCCGAGTACATTTCGGATTATTTTAAATGCAGAGAGTATCTGTCGGGATTCGACGGATCAAACGGTGAGATGGTCATAACTGCGGACGGTGCATACCTCTGGACCGACGGAAGATATTTCCTGCAGGCTGATGAGCAGCTGCAGGGTACCGGTATCACTCTTATGAAGATGGGACAGCCCGAATGCCCCGTACTTTCCGATTTTATCAGGGATGCCCTTAAAGACGGCGATTCTCTGGGGTTTGATGCAAGGCTCGTACCTGCTTTCTTTTTCGATACCATTAAAAAGAAAACAGCCGGCAAAGACATTGCGTTCATAACGGACATCGATCTTGTGGGTAATATCTGGAACGACAGGCCGTCCCTTCCTTCCGGAAAGGCGTGGATACTGGATGATTCATATACAGGAATGAGCTTTGATGAGAAAATCTCCAAGGTGCGTGAAAAGCTTACCGAAGACGGATGCGACATGCTGGTTCTGTCGTCTCTTGATGATATTGCATGGCTTTTCGGATTCCGCGGAAACGATATAGATTTCAATCCCGTAACACTTTCTTATGCCCTTATTACAGGTGATAAAAGCGTACTCTATATGGACGAAGACAAGTGTGTCGACATCAGAGAGACACTTGAGGGAAAAGGCGTTGAGATAAAGGGATATGAAGAAATCTTCTGTGATCTTAAGGCAATGGATACCGCACTTAAGGTTAGCCTCGACAGGTCCTGCACAAACCTTAAACTTACTTCGTCACTTCCCGGTAACGTTAAGATTATCGATAAGCCTTCACCTACAGTACTACTTAAAGCGTGTAAGACGGAGACTGAGATTGAAAATGAGAGAAAAGCTCATGTTTCGGACGGAGCGGCTCTTACCAAAATCCTTTATTATCTCAAGAAAATACAGGGCTCGAGCGAACTTCTGGAAGGTAAGATAACAGAACTTGACGTTGCGAAAAAGCTTCTTTCATACAGAGAAGAGGCCGAGGACTTTAAGGGAGAGAGCTTTGCTCCCATCGTGGCAACGGGTGCTCACGGTGCCATAATTCATTATGAGCCCACTCCTGAAACCGATGTTCCCCTTGAGAACAATACCCTGGTACTTCTCGATACCGGCGGACATTACATGAGGGGAACCACCGATGTTACCAGAACGGTTTTGATCGGTAATGCCACCGAAAAAATGAAGAAGCTTTATACCGCGGTGCTTAAGGGTAACATTAACCTTGCAGGTACTGTTTTCAAAAAGGGCACCTGCGGTAGAACACTGGACATTCTGGCTAGAAAGCCTCTTTGGGAGCTGGGATATGATTACAATCACGGTACCGGACACGGAGTCGGATACCTTCTCAACGTCCATGAGGGACCTCAGAATATTTCTACGGGAAGCCGGGTAAGCGGAAATACCACGTTTGAGCTCGGAATGATCACCTCAGATGAACCGGGTGTTTACCTGGCGGGAGAGTTCGGCATCAGGACCGAGAATATGATGGTATGTGTCCCAAAGGGCAAAAATGATTTCGGTGAGTTTTACGGATTTGAGACTCTTACCATGGCCCCCTTTGACAGGGATCTTATAGTGCTTGAAGATATGACGGAAAATGAGATAAAAGCCGTGGACGAATACCACAGAAAAGTATATGACAGCCTTAAAGATTTGCTGGATGAAGAAACCTCAAAATGGCTTGCCGAAGTTACCCGTCCTTTGGGCAAAAATTGACAGCGTCAAAGCATCAATTTACCCGCCTGTTTAATTGACTTTTAGGCGCTGTTTTGAGATAATGAATCCAAATTCGGTTACATACTAAACCGTAAAAAATCAAACTAAGAAAAGAGGAAAAAGTATGGCAAACATCGATCTTTCCCAGTATGGGATCACCGGCGTAACCGAGATCGTTTACAATCCCGATTACGATACTCTGTACAACGAAGAGCTTAAGCCTGAGCTTACCGGCTATGACAAGGGCCAGGTTACCGAGCTTGGAGCAGTTAACGTTATGACAGGTGTTTACACCGGACGTTCTCCCAAAGACAAGTTCATCGTTATGGATGACAAGTCCAAGGATACCGTTTGGTGGACCACTCCCGAATATCCCAATGATAACCATCCCGCTTCACAGGAAGCATGGGATGCTTGTAAGGAGCTCGCAGTAGAGGAACTTTCCGGCAAGAGACTTTTCGTAGTCGATGCATTCTGCGGCGCTAACAAAGATACCAGAATGGCTGTCCGTTTCATCATGGAAGTAGCTTGGCAGGCACACTTTGTTACCAACATGTTCATCAAGCCCTCAGCTGAGGAGCAGGCTAACTTCAAGCCTGATTTCGTCGTTTACACCGCTTCCAAGGCTAAGGTAGACAATTATAAGGAGCTTGGACTCAACTCTGAGACCGCAGTTCTCTTTAATGTTTCCAGCCGCGAGCAGGTTATCCTTAATACCTGGTACGGCGGAGAGATGAAGAAGGGTATGTTCTCAATGCAGAACTACTTCCTTCCTCTTCAGGGAATGGCTTCCATGCACTGCTCCGCAAACACCGATATGGAAGGTAAGCACACCGCTATCTTCTTCGGACTTTCAGGAACAGGTAAGACCACCCTTTCAACCGATCCCAAGAGACTTCTCATCGGTGATGACGAGCACGGCTGGGACGACAACGGAGTATTCAACCTTGAGGGCGGATGCTACGCTAAGGTTATCGGCCTTGACAAAGACAATGAGCCCGACATCTACGGTGCAATCGTTAAGAACGCTCTCCTTGAGAACGTTACCGTAGACGCAGCAGGAAAGATCGATTTCGACGATAAGAGCGTTACCGAGAACACTCGTGTATCTTATCCCATCGAGCACATCAAGAACATCGCTAAGAATGTAAACGGCGTATCCGCAGGTCCTGCAGCTGAGAACGTAATCTTCCTTTCAGCTGACGCTTTCGGAGTACTTCCTCCCGTTTCCATCCTTACTCCCGAGCAGACTCAGTACTACTTCCTCAGCGGATTCACTGCTAAGCTTGCAGGAACCGAGCGTGGAATCACCGAGCCTACTCCTACCTTCTCAGCTTGCTTCGGACAGGCATTCCTTGAGCTTCATCCTACCAAGTACGGCGAGGAGCTCGTTAAGAAGATGCAGAAGAGCGGCGCTAAGGCATATCTCGTAAATACCGGCTGGAACGGAACCGGAAAGAGAATTTCCATTCCCGATACCAGAGGAATCATCGATGCTATCCTTAACGGAGACATCAAGAAGGCTCCTACCAAGAAGATCCCTTACTTCGATTTCGAAGTTCCTACCGAGCTTCCCGGAGTATCTACCGAGATTCTTGATCCTCGTGATACTTATGCTAACGCTTCCGAGTGGGAAGAGAAGGCTAAGGATCTTGCAGGACGTTTCATCAAGAACTTCAAGAAGTATGAGACCAATGAGGCAGGCAAGGCTCTCGTAGCAGCAGGCCCTCAGCTCTAATCCTTAAGCAATTGAATAATCCGGGGACAGCTTTAGGGCTGTCCCCGATTTGCTGTTTTTTTCACAAATATTGAAACGAATGGGCATGCCTTGTATAATATTCTTAGCCCGAGGTTGATCCCTTTCGTATTTTTTGAACCTACATTTACCTTTAAACGGGATTCCTACATCTCATGACGGCTGTCATGCCCCCGCCCAAGGCGCCAGGGGAAGGCAAAAGCCATGATGCGGTTACCCACCTGGCTTAGGCTAGGCGTCAAAAGGCGAGGGGTCTGCTAAGGGTCTTATTGCGTTTTAACGACTGAATTATGATAGAACTGTTTGCAAAAGCGAGACGTTTTGCCATAACGATGCGGCAGCTCGACATCAATGCCTACTCAGCCAGCGCTGCTTTCTTTTTGTTTATCTCGCTGGTTCCTATTTTGGTGCTCATTTGCAGCATGTTTCCTTATACGGGACTCAGCGAACAGGAGCTTATCAAACTGATAGAAGCTTCCACACCGATCATATTTAATGACTTTCTGGAAGATCTTGTTTATCAGATTTATGACTCCACTGCGGGAGTCATAACCATATCGATCATAGCGACGATTTGGACTGCGGGAAAAGGTATCATGGCTCTTATTCAGGGGCTTGATACGGTCAATGAAGTCAGGGAAGAACGCAACTGGTTCCAGCTCAGATTTATCAGTGCCATATATATGTTTATCATGATGCTGGCAATGCTTCTGAGTATTTCGATAATTGTTATCGGAACCGATCTTTTCAGACGGATACTTATTTACCTGAAAGTTGATGTTTCGGTTTTGAAAGGCATTTTGATGAAACCGAGACTTTTATATACATTCGTGATACTGTCACTTGTCTTTGCTTTGTTTTATACCTGGATGCCATATCGCGGTCCGCAAAACAAGACGACCCAGATAAAGCTGTTTTCCGATAAAAAGCTTGTAAGAATCTGGAATGAAACGGATCCCTCAATCGATGAAACGGGTCAGAGTCTTCAGAAGAACGGACTGAAGCTTAAATACTTTAGTCAGCTCCCGGGAGCCGTGTTTGCATCAGCGGGCTGGATGGGCATATCGGTGCTCTTTACGATGATAGTAAACATGGGGTATGCGATCACTGTATACGGAACAATGTCACTCCTTGTGGTCGCGATGCTGTGGGTATATGCATGTATGTACCTGTTTCTTCTGGGGGCGTATTTCAACCACGTCAGACCTCACGTTTTCCGTGAACTAAAGACATTTTTAAGATGATAATGATAATAATCTTAGGCCTGAGGGCCGGGAAGGAATTATATGAAAGAGAAACTTGAAGAGATTAGGCAGAAAGCTCTTGCCAGAATTGCCGAGAGCGATACTCCGGATAAGCTTAACGAAGTCCGTGTCGCTATCCTCGGAAAAAAAGGAGAACTTACCGAAGTTCTCAAGTCCATGAAGGATGTATCCCCCGAGGAACGTCCCAAGGTAGGACAGCTTGTTAACGATACCAGAGCAGAAATCGAGAAGATGCTTGAAGAAACAAAGGCTAAGCTCGAAAATGCTGCCCTTGACCTCAGGCTTAAGACTGAGACCATAGACGTAACGCTTCCCGGGGATGTTCCCGCTCCCGGACATCGTCATCCCATTCAGATCGCTCTCGATGAGATTGAGAGAGTGTTTATCGGCATGGGCTATGAGGTTGTTGAAGGACCCGAAATCGAGAAAGATTATTACAACTTCGAAGCTCTCAATATTCCTGCAGATCACCCTGCCAAGGATGAACAGGATACTTTCTATATAAACGGTGAGATGCTTCTCAGAACCCAGACTTCCGGATGTCAGATCCATGAGATGGAGAAGGGCAGACTTCCCATCAGAATGATTGCCCCCGGCAGAGTTTTCCGTTCGGATGAAGTTGATGCTACACATTCACCCTGCTTCCATCAGGTAGAGGGTCTTGTAATCGACAAGAACATTACTTTTGCCGATCTTAAGGGAACCCTTCAGGAGTTCGCCCGCCGGATGTTCGGTGAAGACACCAAGGTTAAGTTCAGACCTCATCACTTCCCCTTTACCGAGCCTTCCGCAGAGATGGATGTTTCCTGCTTTAAGTGCGGCGGCAAAGGATGCAGATTCTGTAAGAACGAGGGCTGGATTGAGATCCTCGGATGCGGAATGGTTCATCCTCACGTTCTTGAGATGTGTAACATCGATCCCAATGAGTATAATGGCTTTGCTTTCGGAGTAGGACTTGAGAGAATAGCACTTCTTAAGTATGAGATTGATGATCTCAGACTCCTCTATGAAAACGACTTCAGATTCCTTAAGCAGTTCTGATGAAAATACAACCTATGACGAAAGGATTTTATAGATATGAATACTCCATTGTCCTGGCTTAGAGATTATGTGCCCGGTCTCGATGTGACCGATCAGGAATACAGGGACGGAATGACCCTGTCCGGCACCAAAGTAGAAAACTATTCAAGAAGAGATAAGAATCTTGAGAAAATAATCGTCGGAGAAGTACTCGATGTACAGCAGCATCCCGATGCAGATAAGCTTGTTGTCTGCCAGGTTAATACCGGCTCCGAGACCATCCAGATCGTAACCGGTGCACCCAATGTCCGTAAGGGAGACAAGGTACCCGTTGTTCTCGTAGGCGGTAAGGTTGCGGGCAGTGCACATGATGACGGCCCTGCTCCCGAAGAAGGATATAAGATTAAAGCAGGAAAGCTTCGCGGAATCGAGTCCTTCGGTATGATGTGCTCAATCGACGAGCTCGGAAGCGACGTAAATTTCTATCCCGAAGCAGATCCCGAGGGAATCTATATTTTCCCCGCTGACGCAGAGGTAGGAGCTGATGCCGTTGAACTCCTCGGCCTTCACGATACCGTTGTCGAGTATGAGGTTACTTCTAACAGAGTTGATTGCTACAGCATCCTCGGTATCGCAAGAGAAGCTGCTGCAACCTTCGGAAAAGAATTCAAGCCCCCTGTTGTTAAAGAAACAGGAAATTCCGAGAATGTTAATGACTTCGTTAAGGTAGAGGTTCAGGCTCCCGATCTTTGCCCCAGATATACCGCAAGACTTGTAAGAAACATTAAGGTTGAGCCTTCACCCAAGTGGATGCAGCACAGACTCGGAGCTGCAGGTATAAGACCCATCAATAATATCGTAGATATCACCAACTTCGTAATGCTTGAGTATGGCCAGCCCATGCATGCATTCGATTTTGATAAAGTTGCAGGCGGCAAGATCATCGTAAGACGCGCTAAGGACGGAGATAAGTTCGTAACTCTCGACGGTCAGGAGCGTAATCTTGATAACGATGTTCTCATGATCTGTGACGGAGAAAAAGAGATCGGTATCGCAGGTATCATGGGCGGCGAAAACTCCATGATCACCGATGATGCCAAGAATCTTCTTTTCGAGGCTGCAACATTCAACGGAACCAATATCAGAAAATCCGCTAAGCGTATCGGACTCAGAACCGATGCTTCCGGTATCTTCGAAAAAGGCCTTGATCCCAGGAATGCGGAAGATGCAATGAACAGAGCTTGTCAGCTCATCGAAGAACTCGGCGCAGGTGAAGTTGTCGGCGGAATCGTTGATGTTAAAGAGCCCATCGCCGATCTTAAGAGGATCAAATTTGAGCCCGACCGTATCAACGCTCTTCTCGGAACTTCTTATACAGCAGATGAGATGATCGCCGTATTTGAAAAAGAAGAGCTGGTTTATGACAAGACTGCCGGAGAAATTGTTATTCCTTCATTCAGACAGGATCTTATCGGAAATTGCGACCTTGCCGAGGAAGTAGCAAGATTCAAGGGATATGACAAGATTCCCACAACTCTTCCCGGCGGTAACGCCATGGGCGGACTCGGACTTAAGAACCGTGTTGAGCAGAAGGCAAGAGAAGCTGCCGAGATGTGCGGATTCTCCCAGACCTATTTCTACTCATTTGAAAGCCCCAAGGTATTCGATAAGCTTAATCTTCCCGAAGACGCTAAGGAGAGACAGGCTATCAAGATCAGCAATCCTCTCGGAGAAGATTTCTCTGTCATGAGAACCATCTCCGTTAACGGAATGCTTAACTGCCTTGCAAATAACTATAATCACAGAAATCCCGAAGTTAAGCTCTATGAGCTCGGAAATATCTATGTTGCGGATTCACTTCCTCTTACCGATTATCCCGATGAGAGAATGCAATTTACTCTCGGTTTCTACGGAAAGGGTGATTTCTTCACCATGAAGGGTGCCGTTGAAGAGTTCTTTAATTCGGTCGGCATGAAGAAAAAGAGAGAGTACGATCCCGAAGCGGGCAAGAGCTTCCTCCATCCCGGAAGACAGGCTCTTATTAAGTATGACGGACAGACCATCGGTTATCTCGGTGAGGTTCATCCCGCTGTCTGTGCAGCATACGATATCAAGACCAGAGTATATATCGCTGTAGTTGATATGCCTGCGATGATGGGATTCGTATCCTTCGACCATAAGTACGAAGGTATCGCCAAGTTCCCCGCAGTTACCAGAGACCTCTCAATGCTTGTTCCCAAAAATATTCTTGCGGGACAGATCGAGACTGTCTTTGCACAGCGCGGCGGAAAGATCCTTGAGGATATCAAGCTCTTCGATATCTATGAAGGCGAGCAGGTTACCGAAGGCTTCAAATCTGTAGCATACTCACTTACCTTCCGTGCAAAGGACCGTACCCTTGAGGACAACGACGTCAACGGCGCAATGAAGAAGATACTTAACGGATTACAGTCACTTGGTATCGAGCTTAGAAGCTGATGATTTAATTCACAGCCGCGATATGATTACCGGCGCGGCAACCAAAGGAGTTACATATATGGAATACGAAAAGATATGGAAGAAATATTCTCAGGCCGAGCTTAAAAAGCTTGAGAAGATCAATGCTGAGTACATTGACTTTCTTTCCAACGGAAAAACTGAAAGAGAATGTGTTGATGAGATAGTTAACATGGCAGAAGCAAACGGCTATGTTGAACTTGAGAAGCTCATCGGAAGCAATAAGAAGCTTAAGGCCGGAGATAAGGTTTACTCCGTTTGGATGAACAAGTCCGTTGTTATGTTCAAGATCGGTAAGAAGCCTTTCTCAGACGGAATCAACATTCTCGGAGCTCATATCGACAGCCCCAGAATGGATGTTAAGCAGAATCCCCTTTATGAGAAGGATGATTTTGCAATACTTGATACCCATTACTACGGCGGCATCAAGAAGTACCAGTACGTTGCACTTCCTCTTGCAATCCACGGCGTGGTAGTTAAGACCGACGGAACCACCATCGAAATCAATGTAGGAGAGGATCCCGACGATCCCGTATTCTTTGTATCCGATCTTCTTATCCATCTTGCACAGGATCAGATGGAAAAGAAAGCATCAAAGGTTGTTGAAGGTGAAGACCTTGATGTCATTATCGGAAATAAGCCCATTGTTTTCGGAAACGATGTTAAGACCAAGGATAAGAAGGATGACAAAGAGCCTGTTAAGAATGCCATTCTTAAGATCCTTAAAGAGCAGTACGGATTTGAAGAGAAGGATTTCCTTTCCGCAGAGCTTGAAGTAGTTCCCGCAGGAAGAGCAAGAGAGGCCGGCTTTGACAGAAGCATGATCCTTTCTTACGGACAGGATGACAGAGTATGTGCTTATACTTCACTCAGAGCAATGCTTGACCTTCCCGCTTGCGACAGAACCGTTTGCACCATCCTTGTTGATAAAGAGGAAATCGGCTCCGTGGGCGCAACCGGTATGAGAAGCAAGTTCTTCGAAAATGCCGTTGCGGAGGTTATGAACCTTTGCGGTGAATATAAATCTGAGATTGACCTTAAGAGAGCTCTTGCCAGAAGCTGCATGCTTTCAAGCGATGTATCTGCAGGTGTGGATCCCAACTATGAATCCGCATTCGAGAAAAAGAATGCTTCATTTCTTGGCGGCGGTGTTGTGTTTAACAAATTTACCGGATCCCGCGGAAAGAGCGGATCAAACGATGCCAATGCGGAGTATATCGCTAGAATCCGTAAGATTTATGATGATGCCAAGATCTCATATCAGTTCGCTGAGCTTGGAAGAGTAGATCTCGGAGGCGGCGGAACCATAGCATACATACTTGCACTTTACGGAATGAATGTTATCGACTGCGGTGTTGCGGTTCTCAATATGCATTCACCCTGGGAAGCTACTTCCAAGGCTGATGTATATGAAACCTACAAGGGCTATATTGCATTTTGCAAAGGCATGGATTTGTAAAGTATGAGTGAACTTCGCAGATCGGATTATTATTATGATCTTCCCAAGGAACTGATCGCACAGGATCCGCTTGAAGACAGATCTTCATCAAGACTTCTTGTGATGAACAGGGAAACCGGTGAAGTAGCTCATAAGACATTCAAAAATATAATTGAATATATTAATCCCGGTGACTGCCTGGTTCTTAATAACACAAAGGTAATTCCCGCAAGACTTCTCGGTCAGAGAGAAAAGACCGGTGGCGCGGTGGAGCTTCTGCTCCTGAAGCGCATTTCCGGTACGGACTGGGAGACCCTGGTGAGACCGGGTAAGAGCTGCAGACCCGGACAGAGACTTGTTTTCGGTGACGGACTTTTAAAGGCGGAGATTCTTGAAGTAATCGAGGGCGGAAACAGGATAGTTAGATTTGAATTTGACGGAATATTCGAAGAGGTTCTCGACAAGCTCGGAGAGATGCCTCTTCCTCCGTACATTACACATAAGCTGACCGATCCGACCAGATACAATACGGTTTATGCCAAATTTGACGGATCGGCTGCTGCTCCCACCGCAGGACTTCATTTTACTCCGGAACTTCTGAAAGAACTTGAAGCAAAAGGAGTTAAGCTGGCCTATGTTACTCTTCATGTAGGGCTTGGGACCTTCAGACCCGTTAAAGAAGATGTGATCACGGATCACAAGATGCATACGGAAAGCTATGAGGTAACACCTGAGACGGCTAAGATCATCAATGATACAAAAGCTGCGGGCGGCAGGATTATATGTGTAGGTACCACAAGCTGCAGAACAGTTGAAAGCAGCGCAGTCAGGAAGGCTGACGGTACAGGCTTTGAAGTAAAACCCGGATCCGGGGACACGGATATATTTATTTATCCGGGATATGAGTTTAAGATAATGGAAGGACTGATCACCAATTTTCACCTTCCCGAATCAACACTTGTAATGCTCGTTTCCGCATTTGCGGGCAGGGAGAAAGTTCTTGCCGCATATGAAGAAGCGGTACGTGAAAGATACAGATTCTTTAGTTTCGGCGATGCATGTTTATTTATCTAGGAGGTACACATGGAGGAAAAGAGACATTCACAGAGATCCGAAATGACTTCAAAGCTCATGATCAAGAGGCTTGATTCAGATGAAGCGGGCGAAGAAGTAACCATCGACATTACCGATGTATCCAAGGGCGGTGTTGGCTTTAAGTGTAATAAGGCACTCGAAATCGGTGCCGTTTACGAAAGCTTTCTTGAGATCTGGACCAAGGAAGTTCTCCATACTTTCCTTGAAATTGTAAGAATCGAAAAAAAGGGTGACGACTATTTCTACGGTTCATCATTTGTAGGTCTTCCCGAGATGGAAGCCCAGAGAATCGCTACATATCAGACCGTTACCAATATGAATCAGCAGTGAGAATATATTTAAGGGTTCTGAAAACTGCGGAAACCCGGAAAAAAGTGCGATGCGCGATTTTCTTTATGCTTGCACTTTTTTTCTATTTTCTGGTAATAAACAGATTTTCCGCCCAGGATGCTGATGCTTCGGGGTCGCTGAGTTTTGAGATTGCGGAAGGAATCGCGAAATTCTTTTATTCATTCTCGGATCATGACCCGTCGGATGTGCTGACTCTTGCGGGATACTTTGAACATCCTTTGAGAAAGCTTGCGCATCTGTGCGAGTACGGCGTTCTCGGTTCTCTTTTTACGGGATCTTTCTTACCTGTAATAAGCGAATTCAGAAAAAACGGCGGCAGAGGAAGAACTCTTTACGTTTCCTGTAATGTTTTGGTATTTATCCTGGCGGCATTTGATGAGCTTCATCAGTATTTCGTGCCCGGAAGATACGCCAGTGTTTGGGATGTACTTCTTGATACCTTCGGAAGCGCATTGTTTTGTTTTGTAATATTTTTGATCAAAGACCGGAAGAAGAACAGATGAGTAAATACGGATTTATAGGCCTCGGACTTATCGGAGGTTCCCTTGCAAGGGCACTTAAAAATCACAATCCCGAGAATGTGATCGTTGCATATAACAGAAGCCCTAAGGCTCTTGAAGATGCCAAGGCTGACGGCGTTGTGGATATCGCCCTTCATGAAATAGGAGAAGGCTTTAAAGAGTGTGATGTAATTTTCTTATGCCTTCCCGTTATCACAAATGCTGAAGCACTTAAGACACTGGCTCCGTTTGTGGGTGAGAAAACTATAGTTACGGATGTGAGCTCCGTCAAATGTTCCATCATGAAAGCTGCCGAAGACGCAGGCCTTAAAGAGCATTTCGTAGGCGGACATCCCATGGCGGGTTCCGAGAGAACGGGCTATATCGCCTCTTCCAAGGATCTTTACAGAAATGCTTATTATATAATTACTCCTTTTGAAGAGGGTGATAAAAAGGCTGAAGTGATAAGAGATCTTGCCGAATGTGTCGGCGCAATTCCCATTATCATGAATGCCGAAAAGCATGACAGGATCGTTGCCGGTGTGAGCCACATTCCCCATCTTGCTGCCGCTGCACTTGTTGAACTCGTTAAAAACAATGATTACAGCGACGGACTTATGAAGACCGTTGCTGCGGGAGGATTTAAAGATATTACGAGAGTGGCATCTTCATCACCTGCCATGTGGAAGGAAATCTGCTTATCCAACGAGGTTAACATTTCCGGATTTCTCGGGGATCTTATAGACAGACTTTCCGAGATAAGAGATAAGGTTGATAAGGCTGACGGAGATTATATTTCCAATCTCTTCGACGATGCGGGAACCTACAGAAATTCCTTTAATACTCTGAGTGCGGGCCCCATCAAAGATTCGCATAAATTCTCGATCGATATTTCCGATGAACCCGGTGCCATTGCATCCGTTGCCACAATCCTTGCAGTTAACGGAATCAATATCAAGAACATCGGAATCCAGCATAACCGTGAGTATATCGGCGGAGACATGACCGTTGGATTCTGGGATGCGGAGAGCAAAGAAAAAGCATCGGATATTCTTAAAGGCAAAGGTTATATTTTACACGGTATTTGAACCCGGGGATCACTGTTATCCCGATAGCTGTTTACAAGGTAAAGCTATAACGCTTGATATCTGCATAAATATACAATATTATAAATATGCAAGGGGGCTTGCTTTGGCAGGCTCCCTGTTTTTGTAAATTTATATTTTTTGTGAGGGATGATTATGAAAAAACGTATTTGCAGTAAAAGATGTTCCGTTTTATTAAGCTTATTGATGATCTTTGCCTTGATGATCGGAATGACCGGATGCGCGGGTTCGGGGGATTCGGGAAGTCAGGAACAGATTGTTGATAATGATCTTGTGGTTGAAGTTGTCGCTTTTGAAGATATTACTTTTAAGATTGGTGAATCCTGGACCTCCAGAGATATGGGAGATGTGACTGTTTACAGCTATCCCGGAACTGACACATATTATTATGTTTTGGAGTATGGATATTTTACCGAATATGCGGGAGAAGATAACTATTTTGGTTATGCACTTGAAAAGCTTCGCAATGAAGACGGTGCCAATGATGTAATTGTTACAAAGAAGATGGATCCTTATGTAACGGCAGATAACCGTAATGCATTTATCAGCCGCATAAAATTCAACGGAGCAGCAGGGACTTGTCACGAGTGCGATCTTTTGATATTCCCCGAAGAAAAAATGTATGTCTATTTTGACATGATGCATAAACCCGAGGAAACCGTACCTCTTGATATTCGCGAGCTTGTTGATACTGCGACCTTTAATTTCTGATATTTCGATGCGCTTTTTGGGTTTTGCTCTGAAGGCGTACATATACTCCGGCGAGAAATCGCCGGAGTTTTTTATGTGGCGCTTTTATTAAATTATTTGTCTAATAATTTATGCACTATTTAGTGTTGATACAAAAACCGTTTTACTGTAAAATATGTATGTGCGATTCTATAAATTTTCAGAATATTTGTAAAATTTGCACAAATACCATTTTCAGGAGGTCCTCATGAAAGTTTATACCACAGACAAGATCCGCAACGTTGTTCTACTCGGTCACGGAGGAAGCGGCAAGACTACTCTCGCAGAGAGCTTCGGCTACATTACAGGTCTTACTTCCCGAATGGGGACCGTGGCAGACGGAAATACTCTGAGCGATTACGGCAAGGAAGAACAGAAGAGGGGTTTCTCCATTTCCGCATCCGTAATTCCCGTAGAGTGGGAGGATCATAAGATAAATATAATCGACACTCCGGGTTATTTCGATTTTGTCGGAGAAGTTGAAGAAGCAGTTTCCGCAGCCGGTGCAGCAATTATAGTTGTAAACGGAAGAAGCGGCGTTGAAGTGGGAACCAGAAAAGCATGGGATCTTTGCGAGAAGTATAAGCTTCCCAGAATCATATATGTATCCAACATGGATGTGGACACCGCATCCTATCGTCAGGTCGTTGAAGATCTTATCGCTCTTTACGGCAAGAAGATCGCTCCTTTCCATCTTCCCATCAGAAAAGATGAAGAGCTTGTGGGTTACGTTAACATCGTTTCAGAGCAGGGTCAGATGTGGCAGGGTAAGGATGTAGTTCCCACCGATGTTCCCGATTACAACAAGCCTTATCTTGAGCAGTACAGAGAATCCCTCATGGAAGCAGTAGCGGAAACTTCCGAGGAAATGATGGACAGATACTTCTCCGGTGAGAAGTTCTCGGATGCGGAGATCAGAGCAGCTCTCAGAGCCAATATCTGTGACGGAAGCATTGTTCCCGTAACCATGGGTTCATCAATCACCTGTAAGGGTGCATATGCACTTCTTGATGACGTCATCAAGTACTTCCCCGGTCCCGATGTAAGAACCGTTGCAGGTATCGCAACCAAGACCGGTGAGATCTATAATTGTGATTATGACTTCTCCAAGGCTAAATCGGCTTACGTATGGAAGACCATCGTTGATCCCTTCATCGGAAAGTACAGCCTTATCAAGGTCAACTCCGGAGTACTTAAAACCGACGACCTTATTTACAACATCGACAAGGATGTTGAAGAGAAGATCGGAAGACTCTATGTTCTCCAAGGCAATAAGCCTATCGAAGTTCCCGAGCTTCATGCAGGAGATCTTGGAGCACTTGCCAAGCTTTCACAGGCTCGTACCGGAAACAGCCTTTCAACCAAGGCTAATCCCATCAAGTTCGGTATGTTCGATATATCCAAGCCTTACACATTCATGAGATATAAGCCCAAGGATAAGGCTGATATCGACAAGATCTCACAGGCACTTCAGAAGATCGGACATGAAGACCTCACCATGAAGAATGTCAACGATGCCGAGAACCATCAGACACTCCTTTACGGTATGGGCGATATGCATCTGGAGATCATCAAGTCCAGACTTGAGAACGAGTACAAGGTTGTCATCGACCTTTCAACTCCCAAGGTTGCTTACAGAGAAACCATCAGAGGAACCGCCGATGTAGAGGCCAAGTACAAGAAACAGACCGGCGGACACGGACAGTACGGACACGTTAAGATGAAGTTCTCACCTTGCGATGATCCCGAGCAGCAGTATGTATTTGATCAGGAAGTTGTAGGCGGCGCAGTTCCCAAGAACTTCTTCCCTGCTGTTGAAAAGGGTATTGCAGAATCCGTTACAAGAGGACCGCTTGCGGCTTATCCCGTTATCGGAGTAAAGGCAGTTCTTTACGACGGATCATATCATCCCGTTGACTCCTCCGAAATGGCATTCAAGACTGCCGCTTCGATGGCATTCAGGGACGGCTTCATGAAGGCTAAGCCTGTTCTTCTTGAGCCCATCATGACCCTTAAGGTTACCGCTCCCGATGAGAACACCGGTGATGTAATGGGCGACCTCAACAAGAGACGCGGCAGAGTGCTCGGAATGAATCCCGCAGGAAACGGAAAGACTCTTATCGAAGCCGAGATTCCCGAGAGTTCACTCTTCGGATATGGAACCGTTATCAGATCCATGACAGCAGGCATGGGCGATTACTCTTTCGAATTTGCCAGATATGAGCAGGCTCCTTCGGATGTTCAGGAAGCTGAAGTTGCGGCAAGAGCGCAGAAGGTTGCTGAAGGCAATATAACCGAATAAACAGACATGACAACCGGGGACGCTACTATTTTGTCAGAAGGAACCACCTGACAAAATAGTAGCGTCCCCTTTGTCATGTCCCTTTGTTATGCCACAATATATAGTGGTTTGATAGCTTTTAGCCTTGCGTTTATGCACAAGGTGTAATAAAATTAAAGAAATTATGGGTATTTATGCCCAATAGGCGAATTTTTATGAAATAGGAGATATATCAAAATGGCAGCTGTTTACGATCATCACAGTGTGGAGCCCAAGTGGCAGAAGGTATGGGACGATGAGAAAGCCTTTGCCGCAACAAATGATTTTTCCAAGCCCAAGTATTATGCGCTTGTTGAATTCCCTTATCCTTCGGGCCAGGGACTACATGTAGGACATCCCCGTCCTTATACCGCACTTGACATAGTTTCCAGAAAGCGTCGTATGCAGGGATATAACGTTCTCTTTCCCATGGGCTGGGATGCATTCGGCCTTCCCACAGAGAACTATGCCATCAAGAATAAGATTCATCCCAAGATCGTAACCAAGAATAACGTTGCGCGTTTCAAAGAGCAGCTTCATTCCATCGGTTACTCCTTTGATTGGGACAGAGAGGTTAATACCACAGATCCCGGATACTATCACTGGACTCAGTGGATATTCCTTAAACTCTTCAACGCAGGACTTGCTTATAAGACCCAGATGCCCATTAACTGGTGTACTTCATGTAAGGTAGGCCTTGCAAACGAGGAAGTAGTAAACGGTGTATGCGAAAGATGCGGAGCTCCCGTTGTCCGTAAGATGCAGTCACAGTGGATGCTCAAGATCACCGAGTATGCGGATAAGCTTCTTGAAGGACTCGACAGCGTTGATTATATAGAGCGTGTTAAGACCCAGCAGAGAAACTGGATCGGTCGTTCCACCGGTGCAGAGGTTGATTTTAAGCTTACCGGAACCGAGGATAAGCTTACAGTTTATACCACCAGACCCGATACTCTTTTCGGTGCCACATACATGGTTATGAGCCCCGAGCATCCTTACATCGAGAAGTACAAGGACCGCATCACTAATTACGATGAAGTTGTTAAATATCGTGAAGAGGCTTCCAGAAAGTCGGATTTTGAGAGAACCGAGCTTGCGAAGGATAAGACCGGCGTATGCCTTAACGGACTTACCGCCATCGATCCCGTTAACGATAAAGAGATACCCATCTGGATTTCCGACTATGTTCTTATGAGCTACGGAACCGGTGCCATCATGGCGGTTCCCGCACATGACGAAAGAGACTGGGAGTTTGCAAAGAAGTTTAATCTTCCCATCATCGAGGTTGTAGCAGGAAGCGACAAGCCCGTAACCGAGCAGGTTTATACCGATGTTGCCGAAGGAAAGCTTGTAAATTCAGGTTTCCTTGACGGACTTTCCGTTGCCGAAGCTAAGAAGAAGATTACCGAGTTCCTTGAAGAAAAAGGAATCGGTCATGCCAAGACCAACTATAAGCTTCGTGACTGGGTATTCTCACGTCAGAGATATTGGGGTGAGCCTATTCCCATCATCCACTGTGATAAGTGCGGATATGTACCTCTCAAGGAAGAAGACCTTCCTCTCGAACTTCCCGAGGTTGAGTCATATATGCCCGGAGACAACGGTGAGTCACCTCTTGCCGCTATGGATTCCTGGGTTAATGTAACATGCCCTTGTTGCGGAGGCCCCGCAAAGCGTGAAACGGATACCATGCCTCAGTGGGCAGGATCATCATGGTATTTCCTCAGATATACCGATCCTACCAACGATAAAGAGCTTGCATCACAGGAAGCGCTTAAATACTGGCTTCCCGTTGACTGGTATAACGGAGGAATGGAGCACACAACCCTTCATCTTCTTTATTCCAGATTCTGGCACAGATTCCTCTATGATCAGGGTATCGTTCCTACCAAGGAGCCTTATGCAAAGCGTACTTCACACGGAATGATCCTCGGATCTAACGGTGAGAAGATGTCCAAGTCCCGCGGTAATGTTGTAAATCCCGACGATATCATCGAGGAGTACGGCGCAGATACTCTCAGAACCTATGAGATGTTCATCGGTGCCTTCGATCAGGCTGCTAACTGGAGCATGGAAGGCGTTCAGGGCTGCAGAAGATTCCTCGACAGAGTATGGAAACTTCAGGACATCGTTAAGGACGGTGGCGAATACAGCAAGGATCTTGAGGTTAAGATTCATCAGACCATCAGAAAAGTATCCGGAGATTTCGAGACGCTTAAGTACAACACCGGTATTGCAGCACTCATGAGCCTTATCAATGATTTCTATAAGGCAGGAAGCATTACCAAGGCGGATCTTAAGACATTCCTCCTTCTCCTTAATCCCGTAGCTCCACACATTACTGAGGAACTCTGGGAAATCGAAGGCTTCGAAGGAAGAGTATATCAGGCTAAATGGCCCGAGTACGACGAAGCAAAGTGCGTAGAAGATACTGTTACCATCGCCGTTCAGGTACTCGGCAAGCTCCGCGGAACCTTTGAGGAGGACAGAAATGCCTCCAAGGAGACCATGATCGCAAGAGCTAAAGAAACGGTTGCGGCTAAGATTGAGGGCAAAGAGATTGTTAAAGAGATCTATGTTCCCGGAAAGCTTGTAAACTTTGTAGTTAAATAATCCTAATGGACAAGATCGTAATAATCGAGGGCAGAAAGTTCCGGGGCGACAAGGAGATTTCGGCAGCAAATGCCGACAAAGCCGCGATCGACAGGATCAAGGGCTCCATGGATAATATGTCGCTTTCGGATCTGAAGCTCCTCTCCAGGAAACTTCATAGCGGAAGGATCAATTTCGGAACTGTTCTCGGTGAGGATTTCATCGAAGAGGTCGATAAGATCATAGATTCGATGGAAAGTAAGGAAAAAGAATCCGAGGAAAAGCAGGATCTTCGGGTAAATGTCAAGAGAACCACCGTCAAAAAGCCGCTTAAACCCGATGAAGAGCTGGATGCTCAGGCCAGAAAGATCCTTGAACAGCAGGAGAAGACCAGGAAGATAATCCTTTTTTCTTCGTTATTTGTTGCGGCAGCCTGCATTCTCTACATAGCCATCTATAATATCACCAAACAAAGATCTTCAAATACCACCGATCTTCTCGGCAACCTGAGGGACCAGGCGGCCAGGGAAACGTTACTCGCAAACGGCGAGAATACTGAGGATAAGCCCGATACCATCATCCATTATGTGGACGAGGAAGAGGCTCCCGACATCCTCCCGGAATATATTGATATATATAATAAAAACAAAAAGCTAATCGGATGGCTCGAAATAGCCGATATAAACGGTGGAGTCTTTTTAAGCTATCCTGTCATGCAGACAACCGACAACGAATATTACCTGACTCATGGTTTTAACCAGGAGAATGACAAAAACGGGTGTATATTCATGGATTGTGACTGTGATGCTTTAAAACCCTCCGATAACCTGATTCTGTATGGTCATCATATGATGAGCGGAAATATGTTCGGAAACCTCGTGAAATACGAGAGTGAGGACTTTTACAGGAATCACAGGATCATAAAGTTCGACACTATTTATGAACACGGCGAATATGAAGTGATGTTTGCCTTCAGAACATCCCTGAAGTACGAGAATGATATTTCGTTTAAATATTATGAGTTCATAGATGCCAACGGACCTGAAGAATTCAATTCCTATATGAATGAAATGGCCGAGATGTCACTTTATGATACAGGAGTTACCGCAGTGTGGGGAGATCATCTGCTGACACTTTCCACCTGTGATTATCAGGAAGATAACGGCCGGTTTGCGGTTGTGGCCAGAAAGATTAATTAGTTTTTCGTGCATACGGAGGGCAACCTTTGATGAAAAAGAAAACAAGAAGAATTAAGAGGTCTGTACGTAAGACGGTGGGTGCACTTTTCCTTGCATCCAGCGTTATAGTTGCAGCTATTCCTACCTCAAGCTATCAAGGCGGTAATACTGAGGCGGCAACTTTTACGGATGCTCCCGATTTTGATCTCAGATATGAGCTGGGACAGGCGTCCGGACTTCCGAGCAGCGATCCCAGAAAATCTGCTGTTGATACTCTGCTTACCTCCGCAAGCACCTCCGTTCCCTATATCAAGCCTGTTTCATCATCGGGAAATGCAGATGATATCACTGATGTAACCGTATATACCAGTGAAGACAGCTTATATCAGTTTGCATACGTTTCCGAGGAAGGCCGTCAGAGTGAAGACGGTAATATGAAGTATGCATTTATTCTTAAATACAACACCCCCGGTTCACTACCCGGAGGAAATCTTACCATTCCCAATACTGTTGACGCGTATCTTGCTTACAATACCAATGACGGTTCATCAACATCGGCAAACGTTGCAGTAGGAAAATCCGGAAATTACCTTTTCTACCGCGTGGAGAAGACGGTAACCGATTATGATGTTTCCGGAAATGTTTCGGGATCTCACACAGAGTATGCTTATTATCCCTGCTATGCATCCACCCGTTCCGAGTGGGCAGGCATAAGCGAGGAAGATCTGTATTGGTTTAACACTTCAGACTTCAGACCTGCTACCGGTGTAAGCCTTGATTTCTCTGAAACCGAACCCGCGGATATTGTACAGGTAGGTACTGACCAGTCACATCAGCGAATTTCCAATGCACCTGTCAGATATATCGCAAACCAGTATATCGAAATAGACTCATCGGGCAATTATCATATTAAGAAGATTACCGATTCATCACAGGGTATATTCTACGGAAACGGTAATATCGTTAATCTGACCACCGGTACCAATCTGAACGGTATCGGAGACTATGCTTTCTACAATTGCACCGGTCTTAACAGCTTTACTTTCTCCGACGGTCTTAAGGCTATCGGAAATCACTCCTTTGAGTATTGCTCCAGCCTTACCAGCATCACGCTTCCCTATGATACCAACCTTTCCGTTATAGGTGCGTATGCCTTTAAAAACTGTACAACACTGACGTCCTTTACGGTTCCCAAATCCGTAAAGCTTCTTTGCGACGGCGTATTCCAGAACTGTAAACATATGACAGAATGCCGTATTTACGGTGAGAATGTTGCAAATTCATCTCTCAGATATCTCGGTAACGGTGTCTTCTACGGATGCTCCGATCTTGTAGAGATCGAGTTCCCCGAGATGTATACCGAATCGGATGTTAATATCTCGAATTTCCTTGAGTGTTATTCGCTTGAAAGACTGATCACCCATAATACCGATATGGACTTCATCGATGATTCCGAGGAAGCATCCGGTGCAGGAGACGGTGTATCTCTGACCTTTGCGGATTGGCTTGAAGATCTTAGTCCCAATTTCTATATTGCCGGTATTGAAACCGGAAGTCAGGTTGAGGAATCACCCATGAATAAGTGGGGTAAGGTTCATCTTACCTGCAGGGATGAGCAGATCGCATATAATTATTATCCCACCACCTATTTTGAGAAGACCATAACCGAAGAGGGCGGAGGAACCGCAAGATACCTTGTGGACGGTAACAATAACCTTAAGAGTGCTACGGTTGAAGGCGTTGTTTATACCCTTACGATGCCTGAATATATCGGACCCAATTATATTAAGTCTATCGGAAGACAGGCATTTGCCAATATCTGTACCCTCACCATGGTTACCATTCCCTCTACCCTTGAATCCATCGGAGACGAGGCATTCAGAGGATGTCATAACCTTCAGTATGTATATTTTGAGACCGATACGGTTCAGATAGGTACCGATGCGTTTAAGACACAGGATCTTTCAGGTGCTCATTCGTCCGATTGTACTACAGGTACGGTTACCATTTCCGGCAGAACCTTCCAGCTTTACAGTGCTTCGGATATGACCGTAAGCAATAAACCTGCGGTTCAGCTCTATTTTGTAGGAACCATTGATGCAGATGCAACTCCATATCAGTATGCGATGAGCTACCTGGGAAGATTTAATAATGCTTCCCAGTCACCTTCCTTTGCAAAATTCCTGTCAGGTTATCCTTCATGCCAGGAAATAGAGTTTGTTCTCGACGATCCTACCGGTCAGACAGGCAAGGCAACACTGGTTGATTTCCCAGTTTTGTCCGATACCTCAGCTCTTGCTAGTTATACCAATCCCGATACTTCCTATCTGACCACTGCTCAGAAGGATGCCATCGCAAGTGCTCAGCAGGATTACAATAACGGAATTGCAACAGAAGACCAGATAGCATTTGTTAATGCCACTCATAATCTTGTGATTCCTCTTGGTGTTGATGCAATCAAAAACGGTCTCTTCTTCAGAAAGACCGCAAGTTCTTCCGATGCTATGGGAGTTACGCTCTACGGAATCAATGATATTGAGGCTGTAAAGGACCCCACTTGTTCGTCTGATGATATTACAAATGAATCCTGTCCTCCCGATGTCAAGGTAGAAAAGGTAACTGTAACTTATACACCCTACGGAGGCACTACGCCTGTTACCGTTAATAATGTTCCGAACGCAGATTTTGCGGAGTGTCCGAATCTTACTTCCCTGACTCTTATGGGTTCGGATACCAAGAATCTTCAGGATTTTGCTTTCTACGGATGTACCGGACTTGCTACTCTTGAAGCGTATTGCCCGATTTCCACCATCGGTGATCATTGTTTCTCCGGTGATACCAATTTGAATACCGTTGATCTTAACGGTGATATTAATACCATCGAAAGACATGCATTCGAGGACTGCTCGAATCTGACTTCCGTATCCGTTGACGATTCTATTTCAACTCTCGGTGTTGCACCCTTCAGAGGATGCGATAAGCTTGCTGATGTTGATTTTAACGGAAGCCCTAACTTCGTATGTGACGATTCGATTATTTATTCCACGGATTCAAGCGGGACCAAGCTTGCACTTCTTGAGTGCCTGCCCGCAAGAAGCGCCAAGTATGTAAATGCAACGGAGACTGCGGGAATAAATGCCATCAGCAGTGAAGCATTTGCGGAATGCAATGATATTAAGGAGGTAGATCTTACCGGAACCAATATCACCACCATTCCTTCACATTGTTTCGAAGAGATGGATTCCCTCAGAAATGTTAAGCTTCCTTTCTCCACAACAACAATTAAGGACTATGCGTTTGAGGACAGCACTCTGGAGTATCTGGAAGCGACTCAGGCACTTAACCTTGTGGGAACCAGTGCGTTTGATCATATGAAATCCACCGGATGGGATCCTTCAACCCAGACAGGAGATCATACCAATAATTCCAATGTGACCATTTGCGCACCCGAAGGCTCTTATATGCAGTCATATGCCGATCTGAACGGATATACATATACTGCAGCGCCTAAGACCGAATACTTTGATGTTAAGTTCTATCATGCGGCAGATGATGCAGCATTCGGAACCACCATCAAGTATACACAGATAGGTGACGTACAGGTTATCATGGGCGGAGAAGATGCCGTTCCTCCCACTCCTTATGTTAAGGACGGATGGAAGTTTACGGGCTGGGATCCTTCATATGAAGACATTTCAGGAGATACCGTATGCTTCGCTCAGTACGAAGAGAGAGATCCCAACGAGGATAAGTACAGAGTAAGGTTCTATTATGACTCGGAATTTACCGATCTTTATGACACTGTTTATGTAGCAGCGGGAGAGAATGCAGCAGATCTTGTCCGTGTTCCTTACAGAGCAGGATATGACTTCATAGGCTGGCAGGGTAAAACCACTCCTACCGACAGTGATCAGGATGTATTTGCAGGATGGAGCCCTCAGGGTGACGGTTACTGGACCGTAACTTATTACACCTATGACGGATCTACAATAGTTTATACAGCTAAGGTTAAGGATGGAGAAGATGCACCTGTATATGCAGGCCCCGTAAGAGACGGCTATACATTTACAGGCTGGAGCGGAGTGCTTACCGGAATCACTCAGAATACGGTTACACTTGCTCAGTATACCGCTAACAACGGCAATAATACCGATTCGGATAAGTGGACGGTAACTTATTATTCATATGATGCTTCAACGGTTCTCTTTACCATGAAGGTTGCTAACGGAGAGGCTGCGCCTTCGCTTATGGCACCTGAAAGAGAAGGATATACATTTACGGGCTGGAGCGGAGATCTTACATCCATTACCGCAGATACCGTAACGATTGCCCAGTATAAAGAGGGTAGTTCAAGCGATAACAAAGAAACCGATACCAAGGCTACGTATTATACGCTGACGGTTGTCGGAGGTTCCGGATCCGGAAGCTATATAGCGGGATCCAATGTAATAATCCTTGCTGATGATCCCGGAACAGGTAAGGAATTCGGAAGCTGGTCCGTTTCACCCGCATCCACTCCCATTGCCTCCAAGGTATTGTCATCGACCGTAGTAACTATGCCTGCGGAGAATGTAACGGTAACCGCTAATTTCGTAGCTTCCACATCAGGAAGAGGAAATAACGGAACCAACGGCGGAGGGTCCGGCACAGGAGGAAATAACGGTAATACCAATTACTGGCCTTCAACCGGAAACGTTCCCAGAAGCAGCGGAACTACAGTAGTAATCGAGAAGAACGGTCTTTCCAATACCGGTGTCGTATCGGCTACGGTTAACGGATCCACCGATAACTTCACCATTAAGATCACTCAGAGTCAGACTGCGGATAAGCAGGTTCTGGACGCGCTGCTTAAGAAATACGGATCGCTGGACAATATAGTTTACTTCCCTATGGACATCAGCCTTTACGATGCCGCAGGAACCACACAGATCCATGATACATCGGGTCTTACCATAACTATTACATTGCCTCTTCCCGATTCCATGATCCAGTATGCAGCCAATAACAAGGTTGCCGTTATAACTAACGGTGAGATAGATGGCCTGAATGCAAACTTCACCACCATCAACGGAGTACCTTGCGTAACCTTTACATGTACTCACTTCTCGCCGTATGTAATTTATGTTAATACCGTTGAGATGACCGCAGGTTCCGACGGATCTGGCAGCGGAAACGGAGGACTTGATAATACTCCCAAGACCGCAGATTTCATCCATCCCAAGTGGTTCATATCCATTGCACTCTTTGCAATTTCCATCGCACTCTTTGCGATGAGAGATAAGAAGGTTGCAAAGCCTGTTAAGGCTGATAACGGTAATAACAGACCGGTCAGAAAACAGTAAACCTAAAAAGGATTTCAGATGAAAAGAATCAGAAAGCTGTTGGGAGTGATCCTGATAATAGTCGCTTTACTCGTGATGCAGCTTCCTCCTCTGGGGGCGGATGCTGCATCCGTCCCCGAGTTTTCTATATCGGGGTCCGGGACACTCCTTTCTTACAACGGAACAAGATCTGATGTAGTCATTCCTTCCTCGGTTATCGAGATCGCAACGGATGCTTTCAGGGATAATGATAATATCCGCAAAGTTACGATTCCTAACAGTGTAAGGAAGATTAATGAGTATGCCTTCTGGGACTGCGATAATCTTGAAACAGTTGTAATAGGAACGGGACTTACCAAGATCGATGACTTCGTCTTTGCAAACTGCATGGGCCTTGTCACCATGACCATTCCTGCCAATGTCACTTCAATCGGCATATATGCCTTTGAAGATGACGTAAATCTTGAATCCATCACCATAACCGAAAAAACACATATCATTCATGAATCAGCCTTCGACGGATGCTATAAGCTGGTAATCTTTGCACCCGAGGGCTCTTACGCATGGGAATATGCAAAGGGGTTTTATACAAGACAGGCTCAGTTCCCCGTATATGAAGATACGGGCAGGATTGACGATCCCGATCCTTCTGATACCGATACGGATGATAATAACGATGTATCCGGAAACGGTGATTCATCAAGTGAAGATGAACCTGTTGAAGAACCGGGTGCTTATACAACACAGTATGAGATAACCCAGAGACCCGACGGAACTTATACCGCAGTAGCTTACAATCAGAATCCCAATGTATACGGAGAGAGCCATGTGGTAGGAAATACCGCCGTTGTTTTCATGGATAATTCGTCTCTCCATGTTATAGAAGGCAGTTCAACTATCGATAAACCGGACGATACACCCGCAAATATTCCTTCGGAGACGGTTATATATTCCTCATCCATTCCCAAATACACAATCGTGGATTCCATGATAGTAGCGGATAAGGCATATTATATGTCTGATGATCTGGAGAATATGAGCCTCCCGAACGGTATTTCGGAGATCGGTCAGTTTGCTTTTTCCAGGACTGATGTAGTCTCCGTTACACTGCCAGACGGTGTGGAGACAATAGATTACGGCGCCTTTTATCATTGCCCGAGACTTGGAAGCGTTAACCTTCCTCAGAGCATTATGAAGATTGAGCCCTATGCTTTTTCGGGAACTCCCTGGGTTGACGGATTCTTATCTACTGTAGGAAATATCAATAATAATCTTGATGCCGATCTGAACGCTTCGGGCGGAGACTTCCTTGTAAGCGGGGGAGCGCTTATCGCATACAGGGGACACAGTTCCAATGTAAGCATTCCTGCAGGCGTCAGGATAATTGCTGCGGGAGCATTTAAGGACGTTACATCCATGAAGACTTTATCCCTACCTTCTACTCTTGTAAGCATAGGAGAGGAAGCTTTCGCAGGATGTTCCAATCTTGAAGAGGTTTCTTTCGGAGGAAATGAGACCGAGATACTCGACAGGGCATTTGCGGGAACAGGTATCAGTATTAAGGATGTTCCCGACAGAATAGTAAATATCGGAGTCGGAGCATTTGACGACCTGTCGGCTGCTACGGGACTTAACATTACCTATGAAGAGACTACACAGAGACTTTCCAATGCGGGATACAGAGATTCGGCAGAAGATAAGGCTAATGCCGGTGTAACGGTAACCGGCCTTCCCGGTGCGGAGAGCTATCTTGACGGTGCGGACAGAGCATTTACTCTTCATATCAGTCAGCTTGATTCCTCCGTAAGCTTTGACAGGGCTTTGAACAGGGCAAATGATTTCCTTAACGGAAAATATAACGGAGATATGGTTTTATATGAGCTTACGCTTACCGATTCTTCGAATATCCCCATTACAAAGCTGGGAAATCAGGGACTGGAAGTAGCCATACCCGTTCCCGAATCACTAATGGGCAAAAAGCTCGTTATACTTACGGTTGACAGAAACGGACAGCTTGAAGATATTCCCGTTACGATTGTCAGCAATAACGGAAATTCTTATGCAAGGTTTACTACATATCATCTGAGTATCTTTGCACTGTGTTCTACCGGAGAGGAACTTGAAGATTCGGATATCATAACATCCGAAGTTACACTGCGAGCTGCTTCGGGAGGGCCTGCGGTTACCTCGGCAGACACTTCCTTTACAGGCAGAATGAAGTCTTTAAGCATTGCAAGATGGCTTGTTTGTGGAATGCTTGTCATATCCGGTCTGTTTTTGATCTTTATCAGGAAAAAAGCTCGATGAATAAGAAGACATATTATTACATTCCCGTAGCGTTTATCACGGCCGCACTACTTGCTGCCGTGATATTTGTCGTTTCGGGGATATATCCCGGTAGTGAGAGGACTCTTCTTATTTTTGATATGAAAGAGCAGTTTGTTTCTTTCTATTCCTATATGAGCAGGGTAAGGCACTTGTCCGAGTTGAAATATACTTTCGAAGGCTCTTTGGGCACGCCTCTTGCGGGACTTATTGCTTATTATTTGGCATCACCATTGTCATTTGTTTATCTGTTTTTCGATGTCTCACATTTACCCGATGCGATTGTATTGGTTGATATATTGAAAGCAGGATTATTAGCAGCTTCATTTGCATTCTTTGCCATAAGCAGAGGCGTTAAAGAGCCTGTTAAGATACTATCTTTGTCTGTTTGTTATGCATTGTCTTCGGCGGCAGTTACTTTGTTTATACTTCCGATGTATCTGGATACCCTTTTCTGGCTTCCCCTTATAGCTGTAAGCATGGAGCAGCTTTATAAAAATGAAGGATTTCGCCGCAGCATCAAATACGCACTTATCTATTCTTTATTACTGTTTCTTTGTATTCTTACCCATTATTATTCCGCATATATGGTATGTCTGTTTCTGATTCTGTATGCGGTATATATCCCCGTTGAAAGAAAGATGCCCCTGAAAAAAGCATGTTTTGGCTATTGCAGGTTTGCAATGTATTCACTTATCGGTTCTGCCATAGCCGGACTGATCATGCTTCCCGTAATACGCGAGCTGATAAAGGGAAAAGCCTACGATGCGGGGGTATACTCCGATGGAAGCTTTATTGTCACAGGTCCCTTCGACCTTCTTAAGCAGTTTTTGTGCGGAAGCTTCGGCGGATTATACAGCGAAGGAAGTCCGTCTGTATATTGCACTCTGATTATGCTTGGACTTTCCGTTTATTATCTTGTTAAGAAAAAACAGAAATCATTGGCGGTTGTTTCATCGATTATTTTCGGAATATTTATAATGAGCTTTATGCTGAGACCCATGTATCGTATATGGCATATGTTCAGGGATCCGGTGGCATATCCCCACAGGTTTTCTTTTCTCTTTGTTTTCTTTGTGATGGTTCTTGCGACCGAAGGGGTAAAAGAAATCAAGTGTAAGCTCAGAATTCAGCAAATCTTGCTTCTTATTATCTCGGTTCTTCTTGTGATAAACGGAAGCAGGCAGATAACTATGGAGCTTAAGACCCTTCCTTCAGCCACACTTTCGGATTACAGGATTTTTATTGATACGACTTCAGACCTGGTGGAAGCGGCAGAGGCCCATTCCCTGACAGCTGCCGAAGGACTGTCGCTTTCCCGTATTTCCAAGGATTACGAATTTACTTCATCCGATTGCATGCTGCTCGGATATAACGGACCGGATTATTTTTCATCATCTTATGACCCTGATATGCTCAGGCTTTATAAGAACCTGGGACTCCTTCAGTATCATTACAAGGCTTGTGATGAGGGAACCACAATCCTTACGGACATGTTTCTGGGCATAGATTACATGATTCATAAAGGGCATGCGGATCACGGATATGAATTTCTTACATCAAACGGATTTGCCACCTTAAGCGCTAATCCTTATTCGCTGGGAATCGGTTATATGATTTCCGGTTTAATTTCGGGCCCGGATCCCGTATTTGGAAAGAATCCCTTCGTGAATCAGAATCTGTTTGTCGGAAGGATAACGGGTTTGGATGATTATCCTCTCGAAAGGCTGGATTATGATGAGGTTATCAAAACGGTACCGGGACTCAGCTCCGATATCGGAGCAGACGGAAAGCCGCTCATAAGAGATCTGATCAAGAGGGAGATTACCTTTACCGCTCCTGCAGGAAAGAATATATATCTGAATTTTGAACTGCTGAACGAATCGGAGCTTGATTATGAGACCAAGTCTGATTCGGATATGATCATAGTTTCAGTGGATGATCATGTGATCGCCGTATTTACCGGATATCAGAAGGCATATAATATAAGGCTCGGAAATTTTGATACAGATAAAGAGATAACTGTAGTGATAGAAGGGACGGATGATTACAGAGAGGCATTTCTTTATACACTGGATCTCGAAAAGCTTGATGAGATATATTCACAGCTGAACAGGTCAAGATTTATTATTACTGAGATGAAGGCTGACAGGATAGAAGGCACTGTAGCGGCCTGTGAAAACGGTCAGACGCTGCTCCTTACAATTCCTTATTCAAGTGATATAGAAGTGCTCGTAGATGGCTTAAAAACCGATACGGAGAGATTTGCCGGCTCCCTTCTGTCTGTTCCCGGTATAGAAGCGGGAGAGCATAGTATAGAGATAAGATTATAAAAAAAGCGGACGGTTGACCGTCCGCTTTTTATTTATATGTTACATAGATTTCTTTTTCGGTTCCGAGTTCGAAACATCCGATACGGCTGGATCTTGCATTAAGCGCCATTCCGCAATCAACGTCCACTACATCGATTCCGCCTCGTCTCTGAAGCCTACATATCTTTCCGCGGCCTTTGTCGTCCATACATCCGAGCCTCTGGGTAAATACATGACCTACGATATAAGTATCATCAGGATATGCAAACCAGTCATGTTCCAGCATATCGATGGGAGGTCTGTCATCAACCAGGGAATCCCATACAACCGATTCCGCATCTACAAGTGCATCTTTATAGAACAATTCTTTGCCGAATTTATATCCTACGGAATAGGAGTGGGATATGTGATAATGTTTGCCGTCTACGGTTACTCTTTTGATAAGTCTCAGGCTCTTGAGATAATCCATGATCTTGTCCTGGGTTTCTCTGTCAAGTCTGCAAAAAGCGTTGTAGGTAGGCTTTCCCCCGTTAGCGGGATGGAACCACAGATCCACGGGTGTAAATGCTTCTCCAAGATCTTCCTTTTTTGTTTTACCTTCGGACTCGTTTTTACGGATGTAATCGATAGCCTCGATCATCATATATTCGTGATTTCCGAGGATCATTTCGGCATTTTTTCGTTGCATGACATCAAGGATGATCTTAAGACCATCCCTTCCTCTGTCAATTACGTCACCAACAACATATAAAAAGTCATCATCGGAAAACTTAAGTTTATTGAGAAGCTTAATATATGTGCTGTAATGACCATGCAAGTCACTTATAGCATAAATGCCCATTACTTATGAAATCCTCTTGATGGAATCACTGCTGACACAAATAACAGGTCTGATTCCGCAACGTTTATTAAGCATCCAGTTTTCGGGGCCTTCACGTCCGATAAGCTGGCCGAAACAGTCTTCGCTGGCAAGGAAGGACATATCCTTGGAGAACTGTCCTCTCGATCTTAATCCGAAGCAGGGAACGAAATCCGGATCCCTGGGGAGTGCAGCGGTGTACTGCGAAATGGGTGCCGTGCAATATACGTTGTCTTTATTTTTCTTGGATCTGTCTATGCGATCCTTGGATGTATCGAAACCGTAATAAAGCTCGTCAAGGGACGGGATATACACTTTATCATTGGTATATCTGTCATCAAGAGCCGAAGTAGGAGTGGAGATCTTGGTGAAATGAAGCTTGATCTTCTCCTGTGCCGAGAATGCCATATTAATGAACGCGGAATTGAGCCATGCTCTGAGCTTTGAATCGCCCCAGTAAATTCCGGTCTTAACTTTGACAATATCTCTGTCCGAATACTTCAGATAAGTGGTGCCGTTGAAAGGCAGGTAATCAAGAATGTATTCGCTGATGAGAGTGGTTCTTCCTTTTGAATCGTTAACAACACGCCAGGGAATGGCATTGTATTTAAAATACTTGTAACCATCCTTGACTCTGCCGTGCTTAAGATTAAAGACACCGGACAGGAAGTTGGAAGATTCCTTGCTCTTTGCATTCTTATAAACGGGGAGACGATAATACTTCTCCTCATTTACGATAGCTGTATTGTTTTCATCATATTCGGCACACTCGATATCACTGGTGATATTCTCGGGAGTGAGTTCGTTCATGGGATATGAACCGAACCAGACTCTGCCGTCATGATCCATTACAATGACCCTGCGTTCCGCAACAGCTTCCTGAGCATGAGACTGCTTGGAAGTACGGCGGATAGAATAGAGGTCAAAATAAAGTTCATCGATGGTCTGCTGTCTGTCCTCCGGCTTCATGGAAAGTCCCTTCATGATGGACTCCCCGATACCGGGGTCAAGATCGATGTTATAGCTGTTTATCGGAGTGATCAGATCGTTATCTTCACGCTCGATGGCAGACTGAGGTATATCTCCCGTGCACAGATAATAGAGCGTAGAGCAGATACCGTAGATATCCGTCCAGGGACCCTGCTCGGATATACGTGAGAACATCTGCTCCGGAGGAGCAAATCCCCATTTTCCGAGGAATTCCTGCTTGGACTTGGCACCGTTTTTACGCGATCCGCCGAAGTCGATCAGTTTGATCGATCCGTCTTTATCAAGCATTATGTTGTCGGGAGATACGTCTCGGTGAATGAGACCCGACTGATGAAGATCTCCGAGAATGTCGATAATGGGCTCAATTAGTGTGAGAGCGCGGTCGGAAGGAAGCCATCCGCCGTGGTTATCGACATATTTGAACAGGTTCCCGTTCTCAAGATATTCCATAACAATATAACCTGTATTATTCTGATAAAACAGGTCTTTAATGGAAACTATACCGGGATTTTTGGAATATTCGGCAAGGATCCTTGCCTCACGTAAATATGCCTGGGTTTCTTCTTCGTATGCGTCGGAATTGACTTCGTCCTGAACTACGAGAGTAAGGCCGTCTTCAGCTCGTGTAACGAGATCTTCGGGAAAGAATTCCTTGATTGCGACCCTGTATTCAAGGAGCAGATCGAAACCTATATAGGTGATTCCGTATCCGCCCTTGCCCAGGATATTACCGATAAGTATTTTATTGTTTAAAATCGTGCCGGGAGTCAGTGCATTTTGCCATGTCTTTTCGCCGATCTTGTTATGGCCGCAGAAAGGACAAATGTCATTATCGTCACTGATCCTCATGCAACGTAAGCAAAGTCTGCTTATATCGTATTTATTCATGACCTACGTGGATGCTCCCGGAGTATTAAAGATCAAGCAGCTTGTTCTTGAAATCTCCAAATTCGGAATCGTTGATAATGCCTGCATCGTGAATCCTGGTAAGAAGCTCGATCTTTTTCTTGAACAGATCCATATCTCCGTTGACGGGAGAGGTGATGTCGGCAACAATCTGATTCTTAGCAGCATCGTATTCTGCGTCGGTCTCAAGGCCGCCTTCAACAGCGACTTTGTGGAGAGACATTCTGGTGACTTCGTCGGAGTTGGAAGAGATGGTGCTGACGATCTCTGCCTTCTTCGCATCAAGCTCACTTGCTGAAAGCCATTCGCACTCTTTGAGAAGCATCAGCTTCTTGATCTTGGACTTGAGTGTATCTGCATTGGTGGAATCGATACCGTCAAGATCTGCAATAAGTCTGGTGCGTTTTGCTTCGAAATCATCTGTGGTAATAACACCTGCCTCAACCATAGCGGGCCATCTGCCGAGCTTAGCCTTGAGGGCGTCACGGTCATCGGTGGACTTGGGATTGAGTGCAAGTTTAAGTCTGTTGATCTCATTGGAGTAGTCGCTCTCGGAAAGGATTTCTGCATCCTTAAGGATAGCCTGCTTCTTGAGATTCATGATGAACTTTTCATTATTGTCTTCGTCGTCATAAGCGGTTCCGTCTACGAGAGAATCGGAGAGCTTATTAAACTCGGAATCGGAGATGAGTCCGCTGATCTTGATAACGGGGATCATTGCTACATTTCCTCTGAAATCATCAAGATCGGAAACATTGGGATCAAAGCAGGGATCAACAATAGCGCGAACCTGCTTATTATAATCATCGTCTGTGATAAGACCGGTACTCTTGGAGATAAGCACTTTCTGAATCTTCTCGTAGAACTTGTCGAGTCCCTTCTCCTTGCAGATGAGCTCGAGCTTCTTGCTCTTATAGTCATCGTCGTTCATGACGCCCATCTCATGCATAACTTCGATTTTCTTGAGCTTGTCTTCGAAGGATGCGGTATCTGCAGGATCCTTGGCGGGTGCTGCGGGAGTGGGTGCAGGAGTAGCAATCGCTGATGCGGGAGCAGGAGCGGGTGCGGGAGCAGGTGAAGCTCCGGGAGTGAAAAGTGCATTTCCGAGATTGCTGGGCTGTACAGGTGCAGGAGTAGGAGCGGTGCGAACGAGAGAACCGGGCGCATCGGCATGAGCCTGCTGTGCAGCTTCTTCAGCAGAACCGTGAAGAGGCTTCTGAACGGGAAGAGGACCTGCGGGTGCCTCATTTCCTCTGAGAGCTTCATTCATTGCAACTGAAGGTGAAGGAGTAATAGTCCTTGCTGAAACGGGACCTGTATATACATTTTCATTCGAAGGTGCTACCGGAACGGGAGTGGGTGCGGGAGTGGGCACCGGAGTAGGAACGGGAGTGGGAACAGGCTGCTCGGGAGCAGGGCGTGCACCGTTTGAGGTAGCTCTTGCAGCCGAAGGAGGAACGGGGCGTGAACCGTTGGAAATGGGTCTTGCTCCGCCGGAAATAGGTCTTCCGCCCGATGCCTGTCTTGCTGCATCGTTCTTCTGTTTGAAAGAAAGAAGAAGGTCATACGCTTCGTTTGCGTTTTTGAGATTGGGAAGGATTACCTTGGTTGATTTCTTACCGTACATAGTCTCTACGGTAGCATCGATCACAATAGCCTCGGATCCCTGATATTCTTCGCGTCTTACGTCCTTGATATCGGTAGATGCAAATTCGAACGTTTCACAGCTCTCTGTACTTGACCCTGCGGATTTGATAAAAGCTTTACCGTTTATCAGGGTCTTCTCGTAATCGCTGTCGTCTACCTCAAGCTTCAAATCCTTGACTTTCTGAGCTCCCACAAGTCTTCTCATTGAAGTTCCGTAAGTTGAGTTATAAACTTTCTTTGGCATTTGTTAATGACCTCCGGTGAAAATTTGTGAAACTAAAATAAAAATCAAAGCGGAGAATTAATAGAATATTTATTCTCCCCCTCACATATTTGTAATAATATCACATAATTCAAAGAATTGCACTTGATTTATTGGATATTTTTACTTAAATTGTATTATTTTGTACGAATCGGTGCTATAATCCATTTGTTGTACCATCTTAAGTTATCGAAAGGAATTATTTTATGGCAAGAAATTTTAAAAGAGTAAGACTGGGGGAGGCTCTTGTTGAAGATGGTTTTATAACGGAGGAGGCCCTAGAACAAGCACTTGAAGAGTCTAAAAAGAAAGGTCAAAAGCTCGGAGAGTACTTTGTTGAAGCCGGCATTGTTTCTGAGGAGGAGATTGCTAAGGTACTTTCAAGGCAGATGGATCTGCCCTACGTAAGAATCAAGGATGTAGACATTCCCGAAAATGTTCTTAAACTTGTTAACTACGAACTTCTGAATAAAAAGAAGGTTATTCCCTTCGGATACGATGAGAATAACCCCAATATCTTAAATCTCGCAGTTGCCGATCCTCTTGATTTCGACACTCAGGAAGACGTCAGCATGCTGACAAACCTGGAGATCCAGCCCTATGTGGCTACGACGTCAGGTATCGTCGAATCCCTTGATAAATATTTCGGTCAGAAGTCCAATACTGAAGACCTTGAAAAGTTCGCTAAAGAGAAAGGTCTCGTTCAGGACGAAGATACATCACAGCACGATGAAGACGTTGCAAATTCGCCTATCGTTAAGATCGTTAAGGAAATGATCGAGAAGGCGGTTCGTCAGAGAACTTCCGATATTCATATAGAGGCACTCGAGAGACAGGTTCGTGTCCGTTTCAGAATCGACGGTGTGCTCTATGAGAGAGCAAGATACGAGCTGGTATTCCTCAGCGCACTTGTTGCACGTATCAAGGTTATCGGCGGTATGGATATCGCTGAGAAAAGAAAACCTCAGGACGGTCGTATCACTCAGATAGTCGACCATGTCGAGTATGATATCCGTGTATCCGTTCTGCCTACCGTATTTGGTGAGAAGGTCGTTATGAGACTTAACTCCAAGTCCGGTATGAAGAGAGAGAAGAGTAAGCTTGGTCTTAAGGACTACGAAGAGAAGCAGTTTGATTCACTTCTTGCTCACCCCAACGGAATCATTCTCGTTACGGGACCTACCGGATCCGGTAAATCAACAACACTGTATACCGCACTTTCGGAACTTAACTCCGATGCGGTTAACATCATCACGGTTGAGGATCCTGTCGAGACTAACGTTGACGGTATCAACCAGGTACAGACCAATAACAAAGCGGATCTGACATTCGCATCGGCCCTCAGGTCAATTCTCCGACAAGACCCTGACATTATCATGATCGGAGAGATTCGAGACGAGGAAACCGCGAGAATAGCAGTTCAGGCATCTATCACCGGTCACCTTGTCGTTTCAACCCTGCATACCAACTCCTCGGCTGCGACCATCACCAGACTTGAGGACATGGGACTTGAGCCTTACCTCATTGCAGACTCCGTTATCGGCGTTATCGCACAGCGTCTCGTAAGAAGGCTTTGCCCTCTTTGTAAGAAGCCTCGTCTTGCGACCATTACCGAGAAAGAGGTCATGAATATTCCTCCCGAGCGCATGAATGAGGATATTACCATTTATGAGCCCAACGGATGCCAGCAGTGTGACAACCTCGGATATAAAGGCCGAATCGGTGTTTACGAGATCATGGTTATCACCGAGCACATGAGAGAGACTATTTCAAGAAGAGCAACCGTAGGTCAGATCAAAGAGGAAGCTCTTGCGGAAGGAATGCATACTCTTCATATGTCGGGTACGGAGTACGTTCTTGACGGAACTACCAGCTATTCCGAAATGTGCAGAATTTCCTTTGATTCATAATGATTGCTTAGTCATGAATTTTATGAACGGCGACATTTATTGTCGCCGTTTATCTGTATTAATAAGCCGGTTTGGTTCTTATGGGATTAAAGAGGGATAAAAGTAAACTGATAACATTTTTACCGGAATTACTTTCTTTTGTGATTCCTGTAATTGTTGTTGCGATTGCTTTTTTCGGTATAGGCATATATCCCGGCAGCAAATATCTGGTTTTAACCTATGATCTGAAAACCCTGTTTTTATCTCTGTATGGAAATGTTTCAAATTCCGGTCCCGGTTTGGATAATATCTTTTATTCAATGTCCGGAGGACTTGGTGGAAATTATTACGGCACATATGTTTTGTGCGTTTCCCCTCTGGATTTTGTATATTCGTTTTGCTCTTTGAAAAGTCTGCCTGATGCAATATATTTCATGATACTTTTCAGAATCGGGTTATGTGGACTTTTCTGCAATATTTTTCTCAGAAAAAATCCCAAGTATAAGATTCCGGCTCTTATGACGGTTGTTCTTTCCTGCTGTTATTCTCTGTCGTCCTATAGTTTTGCATATTTTCTGGCTCCTATGTGGTTTGACGTAATGATGCTTCTTCCCTTAATGGCATTGTTTACGGAGGATATTATCGCAGGAAAGAAGAGCGTACGTTTCATTGCGGTAACTGCTTTATGCATTATATGTGATTATTACATAGCATATATGTGTGTGCTTGCTTTGATCATATATTTCTTTTTCAGACTTACGGAAGAAGGCCTTTCGATAAAGCTTTCTTTTAAGAGATTATTCTCTTTTGCAATCCATGGTTTTATATCTGCCGGTTTAACCGGTTTTATTCTTGTTCCTGTTATATCGGATTATTCCCGCGGAAAACTTGCTTCTGAGACTTCTGTATATTCGCAAAATACCTTTAAGTTTTCTGCTTTAAAGGTACTGAGAAATATGCTTCCCCAGGCATATTCAAATCTTGGCATAGATCAGGTTCCGAATATTTTTTGCGGATGTATAGTTTTATTGTTTGTATTGATTTATTTATTTAACCGTAAGATCAATGTTCACCACAGAATTGCTGCGGTAATTGTTCTTATTCTGTATTTTTGCTCGTTTATTATTTCTCCCATTGACAGAATCTGGCACGGCTTTCGTGATCCTCTGGCTTTCCCTTGCAGGTATTCTTTTACCTTTTGTTTCTTTATGATCTGCTTTGCTATGAGAGGTGTTTCATCAATTGGGAAATTCTTTGAAGCTCGTGCTTATATAAAACCGGTTCTTGGTGTAATAAGCATGTACACTATAATTGAACTTATATTAAACGGATCATTTATCGTTTCGAAGATACACGTTGATTATCAATTTGTTTTACGAAGTGAGTATGAGAGAATATCTGACAGCCTTGATACCTTGCTGGATAATGAACGTGAGTATTCCAGAATTGAGAAAAACTATAATTATTCCTCGTGGGACGGATTGCTGTTCGGATATGACGGAATTGAGATGTTCAGTTCCAGTTATAACGACTCTCTGATCAGGTTTTTATATGCACTGGGAATAGACTCATATTACAACCATGTTTCTTCGTCCGGATTGAACCCTGCAACTATGAGTCTTTTTGATGTCGGATATTATGTTTCGTATATACAGGATTATTCGGATTGCTTTGAGAAATATGGTGAGTATAAAGCTTACACACTATATAAAAATCCAGATGTGCTACCATTGTGTGTCAGATTGAACGACGATTACTTAAATTCCGTGGTTCCATTTGATCCTAATCCGTTTGACAATATCAATGCCATCTATTCCGATATTTTCGGACCGGATTCCGAAGTGTTTGTTCCTCAGGAATATGATCTTGTTACGGATGATCCGGCGGATACGGTTACAATATGCTTCACTCCTCAGAAAGACGGACATTATTGGTTTTACAGGGGAGTGTCCGAAGATCCTTCTACTTATGCGGGTGAATCCGAAGTTGATTATCACAGAATACTGATGTATTCAATAAATGGTCTGGAAACCGGCGAATACGGACAGTTCGGATACAGGTATTGTGCGGATGCAGGTTGTTTGGAGGCGGGAGAAGAGTATACACTTGCTTTGGATGCTCCCTATACCGAATCCGGCGATATATTCCTTGTTTATCTGGATGATGATAAATTAGGCCTTCTGGCTTCCCGGGTAAATGGACCGGAGATTACGAAGATAGATAACAGGGAGATTGTACTGGATTGGTATTCCGATAGGGATTCGGATATATTGCTGACACTTCCCTATGAAAATGGCTATAACATTACCGTCAACGGCAAAAAAACGGATTACTCGGAATACAGAAATGTACTGCTGAAAGTGCATTTGATCAGCGGAGAAAACCATGTTGTTATAAAATTTTATCCGCCCGGATTAAAACTTGGAGTTCTGATTTCTGCAGTATTTTTGACTTTATATATTTGTTTGATCGTCAGATATGGAAAAGAAAGAAAAACGTCAAAATAATACAAAAATATATATTTTATCTTTCCTGATACCCGCTTTAGTTATGGCCTTGTCTTTTGCAGGCTTGGGTATATATCCTGGCGGAGATTTTATGGTGCTTACATATGACCTTAAAGCACTGTTCCTATCGCTTTACGGATATATATCAAATTCCGGTATGGGATACGATAATATTTTGCATTCCATGTCCGGTGCTCTGGGCGGCAATTATTATAGTACGTTTGTATTGTGTGTTTCTCCGCTTGATTTTATTTACAAATTTGTGCCCGTGAAATACTTGCCCGAAGCAATCTATTTTATGGTCTTGGGTAAAGTAGGCCTTTGCGGGCTTACCATGTGTACCTTTTTGCATAAGAACAGAAAATATAAATTGTCCGGTTTGACAGCTCTGATCTTATCCGTTTGCTATGCTCTGATGTCCTATAATTTCATGTATTTTATGGCACCGATGTGGTATGATGCCATCATTTTGTTACCCCTTCTTGCTTTATTCCTGGATGAAATAATCTATGGGAATAACAGCTCAGGATTTATCGCACTTATGTCTCTTTGCATAATATGTGATTATTACATCGCTTATATGAATATCATTGCATTGATACTTTATGCGTTGTTCAGATTGAGCGAAGAAGATATTACTCTGCGTGATAGAATCCAACGGTTTATTCGATTTGCAATTCATGGGATTATATCCGCACTCGTCTCTATGTTTGTGCTTCTGCCTTCAATACTGGATTTTAACAGAGGTAAATTATCGGAAGGTGCTGTTACGGAAACGGGAGATTTTATCAAGAATACCTTATTTGATGTTTTGACAAGTTTTAAACCCCAAAGCTATGCAGGTGTTGATTTCAATGCATCTCCCAACATTTATTGCGGGACTGTTGTGCTTGTCTTGGTATTATTTTGGCTGCTTTATGGAAAACAAAACCTGAGATCAAGAACAACTGCATTTTTGGTAGTTGTATTTTACTTTGCTTCCTTTATTATCGGACCTTTGGACAGAGCCTGGCACGGCTTCAGAGAACCGGTATGTTTTTCTGTCAGATATGCATATACCTTTGTGTTTTTTATGATATGTTTTGCGGCCAGAGGTGTAATCAAACTGTCAGAGTCTAAGATTAAAACTTCTTCTTTATTTGGCCTGCTTAAATATCTGTGTGTTTTTTATACTTTTATTGAATTATATCTTAACGGATCATATATTCTTGCCGGAATAGGTACGGAATGCGGTTATTCATTAACCTCGGAATATAAGAAAATCTGCGATGTTCAGGAAAGACTGATACCTTATGACAACTTGGATGATACAGCGGGATACGGACGTGTAATATCAAATTACAAGTATTCTAATTTTGACGGGGCCCTCTTTGGTTATGACGGAATATCAAGATTCAGCTCCAGCTATAATTACAATGTAAACATGTTCTTCAGGGATATGGGTGTAAATTGCATTTATCATAACCTTGGAGAAAAGGGGTTTACCCCACCTCTGGCGAGTCTTTTTAATGCGAGATACATACTGTCGTACTGGATAGATATGTCCGATCAATATGATCCGATTAACAAATATGATGTTTATTCTTTGTATGAAAATACTGACGTACTTCCTATCGGATATGCGGTAAACAGTTCGGTCACGGATGAACAGGATGAATTTATAGAGAATCCTTTTGAAAACTTAAATACTGTTTATACCGAGCTGTTTTCTTCTGACGAAGAACCTGCTTTGTTATTTATTCCCGAAACTGTCGAGCAAAACGGAGAATCCTATGATTATAGCTTCATTTCACATAGATCCGGCCATTATTACATGTATGTGGAATATAAATATGACGATGAAGACTTGGCGGACGAAACTGAAGCCGATAGGGGATATATGCATAAAAAAATCGTCAGAAAATATGTGTTTGACGAAATTTATGACGGAGACTACGGCAATAATCAATACAGTTATTGCGTTGATCTGGGTTATCTGGAAGCAGATGATGAACATTCACTTTGCTTAGAAACCTCCGCAAGCGAAATGGGCGAGGTTTTGATTTATTATCTCGATGAAAATGCTTATAAAAACATCATATCCTGTGTAAATGGAGCCAAGCTCAGTAAAATAGATAAATCCGGGATAGTAATGGAAATTGAATTAGAGGACGATTCAGATGTTTTGATGACACTTCCTTATGAAAAAGGATACAATGTTTATGTGGACGGAGTGAAAACCGAGTATTTAGCTTACAGAAATGCACTTATGGTAATTCCTATAGATAAAGGATTTCATGAGATAAGTATTAAATATATACCTGAGGGTCTCGTTCCGGGATTGATAATATCGATCGTATCTTTGCTTGTATATATTTTTATTTGTATTTGTTTGCGTAAACATGCAATGAGAAAGAATTGAGTTATGAGTTCCTTAAACTTTGGAGCAGTAATCGTTACCTACAATAGAATAGATCATCTTCGAAAATCTATTAGGTGTTATACAGCTCAGACATATACGCCTGAAAGGATAGTTGTTGTAGATAATTGCAGCGATGACGGAACTAAAGAGTTTCTGGAATCGTGGCTGGCTGAAGATGAAGGGGTTCAGAAAGAGGTCATATCCCTTGAGTCTAACACCGGCGGGAGCGGAGGTTTTTATTCCGGCCTTGAAGCAATGCAGAAATATGAAGATATTGACTGGATCTGGGTTGCGGATGACGATGCATATCCCGAACTTGATGCTTTCGAGAAAGCAAGGGATTTCATCAACGAAAGAGCTTCAGAGATATCGGGAATTGCTGCTGTTTGCGGTGTATGCGGAAGTGACGGTAATTATTCAAATATTCAAAGATTCAGATTGAAAAAAACTGTATTTGGATTAATGGATATGCCCATACCGCAAAGCTGGTATGAAAAGAGCGTCTTTGATATCGATATGTATTCATTTGTGGGAACCTTCCTGAACAGAAATAAACTGCTGATGGCCGGACTTCCGAGAAAAGATTTCTTTATCTATCAGGATGACCTTGAACATTCGATAAGAATGAAAAAGACGGGCAGGATTGTGTGTACAACATCTGTTAAGATAACTCATGTTGATAATACTCCTCCTGCGGATATAACGTCCTGGAGAGATTACTATGCAAGCAGAAATATTGTGGTCATGTACAAAGAACATTTTGATAAATGGTCATATTTCTGGAGAATCGTAAGAAGAAGGGTATTTGCTTTTATTTCGCTTAAGCCTTCAAAAATTAAAGTTGTTAATGCAGCCATCAAAGACGGTATTAAAGGGAATATGGGTATTCACCCGATATATAAACCCGGATGGAAGGCGTAGAATACAGTTATGGAATCCGGAAAACGATTAGAATATTTGGATATTGCAAAGGGAATAGCGATTCTTAGTATTATCGTCGGGCATATGGGGATCGATTCAATTAACAGAATTGTTTATACATATCACATTCCTGTTTTTCTGCTAATTTCCGGGTATTTTATCAATGAAACAAGGAGCATAAAAGAATATGTAATATCACGTTTTTTAAGACTTATGATTCCATATATTGTTACTTGTGCGGTTATCATTGTCTTAGGGACGTTCGAGGGGGCTCTTAATGGAGATGCAATCGGAGAACTGAAAAGATGGCTGTTTGCTTCCTTGTATGGGGCCGGTAATACTTATTTGTATCCTTTTTATATTCCTCAAATTGGTGCAATCTGGTTCCTCCCGGCATCTTTTATAGCTACATCCATTGTCAAATACACTCTGAAGCTTGATTATAGAATCAGAGTGATTTTGATAGCAGTAGCATTTGCATTAGGATATTGCACATCAAAAATGTTCTTCTGGTTTCCTATGAGTATTCAAGCTGGGCTTTGCTGTTCTTTGTATGTCTATTTGGGATGGCTTGCCGGAAAAATAGATTTTACCGGAATTGATTCGGAGATAAAAACAATCGGGACCTTTGTTTTGTCTGTTATATGGATTAGATTTGTTTTTGATTATCAAGGCTTTTTGATATCACGAAATTATTATGGCAAAGGTTTTTGGGATGTTTTGGCATCATTGGCCGGCGCAGTGATAATAATAGGATTCAGTTATGCTTTTAGAAATGATACAAGCTTTATTAAAAGAATTATTGCGTTTTTTGGACGGTACAGTTTGCTGATTTTATGTATTCATATTATTGAATTGAACTTGTTTCCGTGGGATCGATTAATTATTGACGTATTTGGATTTTCGGTAGATTTTTTTTCTGTGATATTGATATTTATAAAACCAATATTGATCATGCTCATTGCAGGATTGTTACTGAGAATAAGATTTATTAAGAGAATATTTGGCTATGCTTAATTATATTTCATGATAAGGATAGAATTGTAAGATTTATAAGGAGTACCGATATGCTTGTAAATGCAGTTGTAGTAACTTATAACCGACTGGAACTTTTGAAATTATGTATATCTAAGCTGTTGGAGCAATCATATAAATTGAATAAATTGATCATAGTTAATAATGCCAGCACTGACGGAACGACAGAATATTTATCCGAGTTTTCCGAAGATGACAGGTTTAAGATTATTAATCTGGAGAATAATCTCGGAGGTGCCGGCGGATTTTATTATGGAATAAAAAGTGCCTATGAAATAGGATGCGATTATCTTTGGATTATGGATGATGACACTATTGTGACCGAATCATCTCTTGAGGTTTTGGTATCATCGTTGAGTACTTTGCATCGTGAGAAGATTGGTTTTCTTACCAGTAATGTTTTGTTCAAGGATGATATGCCCTGCATGATGAACATTCCCGGCACGGTTTACCGCTGGAATGAGTATATCGCTGATGGGATTGTCGAAATTTCTCATACATCTTTTGTTGCGATGTTTATTCCGTCTGCAGTTGTTAAAGAAGTAGGTCTTCCCATTAAAAAATATTTTATTTGGGGAGATGATGGTGAGTATTCCACGAGAATCCTAAGACAAGGATACAAAGGCTTCTTAATTGGAAACAGTACTGTCTATCATTACATGAAAGAGAATATCGGCGTCGATATATTTAACACTCCCAAAGATCGTATTAACAGATTCTATTATTTTTATCGTAATACTACCGTGACTTATCGTATTAGGGGATTAAGGTCATTTATAAAGATATTGTTATTTCACGATTTGATGATCCTTCGTGTCCTTTTCGGTAGAACAGATCATAAAATTCATAAGGCTTTTACAATTTTCAGAGGAACCGTTGCCGGCATGTTTATGAGGGTGAAAATTGATAAGGTAGATTAATATGAAGATAATTGATTTATTTTATGAGAAAAATATAAAAATATATCAAATCCCTGTGATCATTTATAAAAGGGCTTTATATTTTTATTCAAAACATGCAAGCCGGAGAGGGATTATACCACTTGTAATGTATGGATTTAAGAGTATGTTTTCTCTGTTTGGCTTGAAAATTATATTCTGTAACAATGACAAAGTCATACAAATAGATAATCTTATAGACAAGATGCCTGTTGAATATGATTCTCAGTCAAGGTTCTATTATCATATAGATGAAAAGATATATTTTAATAACAGATATCCGGTTATAGGCAATATGCCGGTTGATTACTCTTTTGTCATTAATAATTCTCTGGAAGAAATAAAGAATAAAATTATTGATCTTCAGGGTGACAAAAACGATTATGTACGACTTCTGAATGTTGTTGAAAAGTATATCGACAAGATTTGTGAGAGACTATCTTCCTTGGATGGGCAATACAATAACGAAATTATTGAGAATTTAAAATCAATAAAAATTTCCCGTGCGAGTTCATTGACGGATGCACTTCAAAGAATTTTATTGTTTAATTCTTTGCTTATTCAGACCGGTCACACTTTAATGGGACTTGGAAGAATTGATCTATTGCTTGATTCTTTTGAGATTAAAGATAAAAAAGAGACTAACGAAATATTAAAGGATTTTTGTATTCAGTTACATAGGTTCTATTCTGTTAAAAGTCAGGCACTTTTGGGTGACACAGGACAATTAATGATTCTCGGCGGATCAAATAATGAAACCGGATATTTTGCAAATTATTATACATATGCCTTTCTTGAAATAATTAAGAATTTGAATCTTCCGGATCCCAAATTATTGTTAAGAGTAACCAGGGATATGCCTGAAGATTTAATTGAAAAATCATTGGAATGTATTGCTACCGGAAACGGAAGTCCGTTGTTTTCTAATGATGATGTTATTATTCCTTTGCTTTCGGATTACGGTTTTGATACGAATGATTCGTATAATTATGGTGTCTCAGCTTGCTGGGAACCTGTGATTATAGGAAAATCCATGGATCAGAATAATTTAGTTACTATCCCTTTTGCAAAGATTTTTGTCGATATGATGGATGATAGTAACATCGATTCGGCAGAGACTATTGAAGATGTATACGATATTTATGGCCGGATGATTCAGGATTATGTGAAGAAAAGAGCAGGTGAGGTTGATAGAAATATATGGGAACCGTCTCCGTTACTGTCTATATTTTTTGAGGATTGTATTATAAGTCGAAAAGATATTTCTGAGGGAGGAGCAAAGTATAATAATTATGGCTTGCTTTCGGATGGTCTTTCTAATGCCGTAAATTCCCTGCTGAATTTGGAGAAAATAGTATTTGTCGAGAACAGGATGACTATACATGATGTAAGGAAGGTGTTAAAGAAAAACTATGCCGGTAAAGAAAGCCTTATTGAAGAACTTACTTCTTCGGAAGAATTCTTTGGCAGGGATGATCAAAAATGCATTTCTTTAACAAACAAAGTGTTTGGCTATGCTAAAAATGCTTTGGCTGGTCAATCTAACAGGTTTGGGGGCGGTTATAAGATTGGATTAAGTTCTCCCAATTACCTTATGGATGGAAAATATACCACTGCTACATTTGACGGAAGAAAATCACATAAACCGCTGAATACTCATATCTCCTGCGATAAAAATATTGCTTATACCGAGTTGATTTCTTTTGCTTCACAACTGGATTATTCCGGATATGGAATAAACGGTAATGTGATTGATTTTATGATCAATCCTGTGTTTTTGGAAAAGAATTTCAGTAAATGTGTTGATCTGGTTAAAGTAAGTATTGAAAAAGGCTTTTTCCAGATGCAGATGAACGTTGTAAGCAGTGAAACACTTATTGATGCAAAAAAACATCCGGAAAACTATAAGAACTTAATTGTCAGGGTATGGGGATTTAGTGCATTTTACGTTGATTTGCCGGAAAAATATAAAGATATGCTCATTGAAAGAGCTTTAAAAAATGAAGGTAAAGCAGCATGATTTCAGATGTCGAACTCAACCCTGATAAGCGGATTATTATCGGTAATATCCAACGGTTTTGCGTGCACGATGGTTCCGGCATAAGGACAACCGTATTTTTGAAAGGATGTAATCTGCGATGCCCTTGGTGTTCTAATCCTGAGAATTTGTCATATGAAATATTTGATTTTGAGGAAAATGGCTTCACAAAAAGTTATGGGAAACTAATGACTGAAGATGAGGTCCTTGAATTGCTTCTCAGGGACGCAGATTTTTATAAACATGACGGAGGTATCACGTATTCCGGAGGTGAACCGTTAATTTCCCTATATCGTATTGAGAATGTTTTGAAAAGAATAAAAGGTCTGGGAATTTCTCAATGGATTGAAACGTCGCTCTTTGCTTCTGAAAAGCAATTAATGTATTCCTTTGATTATATTGATAATTTTATTGTTGATATAAAAAATTTAGTTCCGGATCAATGCATAAGATATCTAGGCGGAGATGTATCTGTTTTTCTTAGGAATTTTAAAGAGGTTTCTAATAGATATAGAGATAAAATGATTCTCCGAATCCCTCTGGTAGAACCATATACATATAATGATGAAAATATACATGCTTTATTGGACTTTCTAAAAGAATATGGAGACTTAAAAATTCAAATATTTAAAGTGCATAATCTTGCCGCTTCGAAGTATAGGAAAATTGGACTGGATTATACTGAATTTGATGAATTGTCCGACACAAAACTTAAGTATGTATATGATGAACTGTTAAAGAACTGCCCGGATGTTGAAATTATTGATTTTTAATTAACTTTTATAACAATCATGCCTTATGCCCAGCGTTAAGAAAAATATAGTTTTTAGAATAGTATACGAGGCCCTGAATCTTTTGATCCCGTTTGTAACAACACCTTATGTAGCCCGTGTATTGGGTGCTGACGGTGTCGGAAATTATAGCTATACTTATTCTATTCTTGTGTATTTTATGATATTCGGTGCTTTGGGTACCATGACATATGGCTCCAGAGAAATATCACAAAACAGGGATGATAAAGAAAAACTCAGTTTTCTTTTTTGGGGAATTGAATCTGTTTCTGTTATTACCTCGTCGATCAGCTTGTGTTTATGGACTGTTTTAATATGCATATCAAATGAGTATAAGTATTATTTCATGGCACTGACTCCTTTTTTGCTGAGTACAATGCTGGATGTTTCCTGGTTTTTTAACGGCTTGGAACAGATCAAAAAACTGGTTTTTCGTGACACTATTATAAAAATAGCTGCAACTATCTCATTATTTTTGTTTGTCCGTTCTCCACGGGATATATATGTATATTGCTTGATTTATTCCTGCTTTTCTCTTTTGGGAAGCGTGTCAACATGGATGCTTTTGCCGGGGATGATCAAATTTACAGGTTTTAAAAACCTTGAAATTAAACGACATTTCAGACAATCGCTTGTATATTTTATTCCTACCATAGCTATATCCATATATACGGTTCTTGATAAAACTCTTATTGGTATCATTACTCGGAATTCCTATCAGAACGGTTATTATGAAGAGGCTACAAAGCTTATAGCTGTATTAAAGGTGTTCGCTTACAGCGCTATTAATTCAGTATTGACGGTAAGAGTTTCATATTTATTTAAAAACAAAGAATATGATGAAATAAAGAAAATAATAAATAAATCAATAGATTTGATTTTGATGTTAAGCGTAGGGGCGGCTTTTGGGGTGATCGGAATAGCAGAAAATTTTATTCCTATATATCTTGGCGAAGAGTTTACTCCTGCGGTTGTGATTTTATGTGTTATGTCACCTCTTGTAATCATTGTAGGAGTGAGCCACTGCCTGGGTAGTCAGTATTATACTCCGTCGGGTAAAAGAAGTCAGAGTTCAAAATATATTATTACCGGTGCTGCGATAAATCTATTATTAAATCTGTTATTAATACCTAAGTATGACGCTTTGGGGGCTGTAATTGCGACACTTATAGCCGAAATGACAATTTCATTTTTATACGTCAAAATGAGCAATGGTTTTATGTCTTTTATATATATATTTACCTGTCTGTGGAAGAAACTTATAGCTGGTGCAATAATGTTTGGGTTGGTTTATTTTACCGGAAAAATGTTTTCAAACCATTTTGTGGTTTTGTTGCAAATATTCATCGGATTGGTCGCTTACCCCCTTATACTTGTAATTTTTAAGGATAATACAATAAAGGACATGTGGAACATTATTTTTTCCAAAAATACGCTTGATAGTAAGGGTGTTATATGAAGGATAAAAATATAAATATACCTGATGCGTTTTATCATCCTGAAGATAGAAACGGATATCATATAAGTGAGACCAGAAAAAAGACTTGGGCTATTCTTCTTGAAATGTTGTCTCAATTGGATTATGTGTGTAAAAAACATAATCTTGTTTACTATGTTGACAGCGGAACTTTGCTTGGCGCTGTAAGAGATAAGGGATTTATTCCGTGGGATGATGATATAGATGTAATAATGATGAGGGCTGATTATAATAAGCTTATTCGTAATTATTCTCAGGAGTTTGCATATCCATATTTTCTTCAGTCCGCGTATTCGGAAAAAAACTATTTTCGCACTCATGCTCAATTAAGGCATTCTTTATCTACTGCAATGCTTCCTAATGAAGCACTACTTGTTGGGTTTAATCAGGGTATATTTTTAGATATCTTTCCTGTTGATTATGTTAGAAAAAACGAGAAAAAAAGGATAAGTAGATTTAATCATATACGAAAATGGCAGAAAGCGTTTATTGAAAAAATGTTTGGGCCTGAAAATGTTGGACCGGAAGAACGCGAGATAAGAAATAAATATCTGAAGCACATAGAACGATTGGGCGATAAGAGATCATACAGGTTGTTTGAATTTATTTGCGGCCGCAGATTTGGGAGATACCTGGACAAGGTTTCGTATTATACCGATTTAAAAAAATACAGGGTGTTTCCTTCCGACTTTTTTGGCAAACCGGTTTATTTGGATTTTGAATTCACACAAGTACCTGCTCCTAAAAAATTTGATGAAGTTTTAAAACGATATTACGGTGAAAATTATATGACTCCTATAGAGTCTAAATCAGGTCATCAGTTAAACGGAAATTTAATAATTGACCCGGATATTCCCTATTATGAGAAAATTAAGGAGATGCGCTCATGAAAATAATTGACTTTAATGAAATTAAAAATTTAAAGATATCTTCAAAAATGCATCTTGAATGGATTGATTATGTTCTTAGAAACAGAGATCGATTTGTCCTTCCGGAAAAAGTAAGGATTCCGATGGAGGGCAGCGATTATTGCAATATCATGTCCTGCCTTTTACCGGATGAAAAAGTTTTTGGATTAAAAGTTATTAACAGAAGTGAAAACCGTAGAAATGCCGGCGGGTTGAATATGGATGCACAGATTTTTTTGTATGATTACAATACCTCCGATTTATTGGCAATTCTGGACGGTAATCTTATTACTACGTTAAGAACTGCTGCTGTCGCAGTACATTCTATTATTAATTTCGTTGATGACTATGAGATTGTATCTATGGTTGGGCTTGGCAATATTGGGACTGCAATCGGAGATATACTTTTTGACGTTATCGGAAATAAACATATAACGGTTAAGTTATATAGGTATAAAGACCATGCTGAAAGATTCATGAATCGTTATACTGATCGTAACAATATTGATTTTGTTATATGTGATACTTATGATGATTTGATGAAAGATTCTGATTTGATCATTTCATCAGTATCTTACGCTGAAAAAGATTTTTGTGACCCGGAAATATATAAACCTGGTTGCACAATCCTTCCTGTTCATATGCGTGGCTTTATGGAATGCGATCTTGCTTTTGATCACATCATTGTATCGGATATGCATCGCGCTCAAGGGTTCAAATACTTTAAAGAATATAAAAAAGTATCTCTGACTGATGATATTTTAAACGGTAATATTCCTGCAAGAGAAAAAGATTCTGATAGAGTTTTGGTTTATAATCTGGGTTTGGCGATTACCGATCTATATTATGCATATAAAATATTTGGTTTATCATCCGGCAAATATGTTGATGATTTCAGACCTGATGAGAATTTCTATGTTTAATAGGGAATGATAGTATGAAAATATTAACTTTTGGTGTTTTTGATTATTTTCATCTTGGACATTTACGTCTTTTCAAACAATGTAAGGAACACGCGGACTATTTGATTGTTGCTGTTCAAAGCGGCGAATACATCAGGGATTATAAACCTGAAGCACAGATTCTTTACAGTACTGAAGAACGCGTTGAAATACTTGAGTCTTTGCGCATGGTGGATAGTGTTATTGTGTATAATACTGTAGGCGTAGAAGCTCTCCAGATGATAGAAGAAAAGGAGGGCTTTGATATTCTGGCCCTTGGTGAAGATCATATCGGCAAAAGATTTGATGATATCTGTGAATGGTGTACAGAGCATAATAAAAAAATAGTAAGACTTAAAAGGACACAAGGAATATCGTCGTCTTCAATTAAGGAAGAGCTAAAGAAACAGTAGTTTTATTGACAAGTATATCTCAGCATAAGTATTTGAATGTATGCACGATAAAAAGAGACAGGTATTGTAAGTAATATTTATGAAGATTAGTTTGCTTGATTGTACCCTCCGTGACGGGGCATATATAAATAATGGTGAATTCGGAAAACCTGCAATGCGCGGTATTATCAGCAAGCTGCAGGATGCTCATGTTGATATAATTGAGTGCGGCTGGCTTAAGGACCCGGAATATAAAGAGGGGACTACCTATTATCATGTTCCTTCCGATGCGCTTCCATACATTAATAAAAAGGATGAAAAAGTCATGTACTGCGCCATGATTGATTGGAACAGATATGACGCTTCTGTTTTGCCTGAATGTGATGGGAAGACTATTGATGCCGTAAGAATTGTTTTTCCTCACGGAAAGCATAATGAAGCTATCAGCATAGGATCGGAGATAAGAAAAAAAGGTTATAAAATTTTGTTTCAGGCAGCAAATACCCTTGCTTATTCGGATGAAGATCTTATCGGACTTTCCGGTTTGATGAATGAATTTAAACCGGTGGCGTTATCTGTTGTAGATACCTTCGGGGCTATGTATCCTTCGGATTTGGAAAGAATTGTTTCCGTACTTGATTCTCATCTTGATACGGATATCGAACTCGGACTTCATGCCCATAATAATCAGCAATTGGCTTTCGCTCTTTGCATACACTTTGTCGAGCTTCTTAAGGATAGGAGAAATATCATAGTTGACTCGACTCTCAGCGGAATGGGAAGAGGAGCGGGAAATGCTACTACCGAGCTTGTTGCCGGCTATCTGAATAAAATCCTGAATCGCGGATATGACCTCAATGCTGTTATGGATGCCATCGATATGTATATTAAGAGTATTCATGAACGGTTTGCATGGGGGTATTCCACGGAATATTTTATTTCCGGACTGTATCAGTGCCATGTTAACAATATTTCGTATCTTAACTATAACCACAGGATTAATTCCAGAGATCTTAGATCCATAATTGAATCGTTATCTGTAGAAGAGCGCAGGAAATATGATTACGATGTGCTTGAGCAGAAGTATATAGAAAATCAGAGCAGATATGTGGATGATTCTGCTGCTGTTGAAAAACTCAGATTACTGATGACCGACAGAAAGGTGCTTCTCATTGCACCAGGCAGGACTTCCGTGGATTATCACGAGAAGATATCCGGATTTGTCTCAACGGACAATCCTGTCGTTATTGAAGTCAATTCGATTAATAAATTATATGTTCCCGATTATCTGTTTATCTCCAACAGTGTCAGATATGATTATGCCAGGAACACTTACCCTAAAACGTTCAATAAACTGGAGAAGATTATTCTGTCCAATATCCATACGGATTCTGATATCAATGAATATATAGTTAATTACAATCTTGTAATTCAAAGAGGCTGGGATCATTATGATAATGCTGTGATTCTTGCTTTGAGGCTTTTAAACAGGATTGGTGTTAAAGATGTATATATTGCGGGTTTTGACGGATTCAAAGAAGATTATGATGACAGCTATGCCGATAAATCACTTCCTAATCTGAATCCGGAGAACAAATGGGTTGAACTGAACAATGAGATAAAAGCTATGTTTAAAGAATTATCGGATTCTTTGGAAGGGCGAATGAATATTTCATTTTTAACTCCCAGTATTTATGAAGAAAAGTGATACGTTATGAAGTTATCTGATTATGTGATCAATTTTATATCCGGATTGGGCGTGGATAAAGTTTTCTGCGTGACGGGCGGAGGAGCAATGCACCTTAACAATTCATTGGGGTGCAGCAATTCTGTTAAAGGCGTGTTTATGCTTCATGAACAGGGTGCTTCCATCGCGGCGGAAAGTTACGCACGCATAAGAGAAGGATATGGTGTTTGTCTTGTGACCAGCGGACCCGGAGCTACCAATGCCATAACCGGTCTTTGCGGTGCATATATGGATTCCGTTCCGGTAATCTTTATTTCAGGTCAGGCTAAGAGGGCTGACCTGGTGGGTGATCAGAACATACGTCAGTTTGGCATACAGGAAGTTGATATTATTTCCATGGTTAAAGCCTATTCCAAATATGCTGTTCGTATAATGGATGAGAAAAATATACGTTATGAGATGGAAAAGGCCGCCCATATTGCGGTATCAGACCGCCCGGGTGCTGTATGGATTGATATACCGCTGGATATTCAGGCTATGGATATTGATCCTGATAACCTGATAGGATTTAATGCCGATGATGAAAAATCAAGTATTTCCGATTCTGATATAGATGAAATTATTCAGGCTTTTATGAAGTCGAAGAGACCTGCTGTTATATTGGGTAACGGGGTCAGGTTATCTCATGCTGCAGATAAATCACGTGAACTTATAGAAACTCTTGGAACGCCTGTTTTCACTTCCTGGAACGGCGTCGACCTGCTGGAAGAAGAACATCCGCTTTATTTCGGACGTCCTAATATTGTCGGCCACAGAAGCGCTAATCTGATTCTGCAGAATGCGGATTTTGTTTTGTCTATAGGTGCCAGGTTAAGCCTTCTTAATACAGGCTACAATTTTGCGGGATACCTGAAAAATGCATTTCATGTGATGGTTGATATCGATGAGAATGAAATGAATAAAAAGAGCCTGCATCCTCAGATGAAAATCAAATCTGATGCCGGGGCGTTTATTGATGCATTGCTATTGAGAAGAACTCTTCTGAAAAGAGATGATCTTTCTGCCTGGATTGACCATTGTATAGAAATAAAGACAAAATACCCTGTTGAAATTCCCGAACAGGCGCCCCGTTCCGGCTTTGTCAGTCTATATAAGCTTTTTGACTGTATCTCGGATGAAATGACATCTGATGATATATATCAGTTTACAAGCTCAGGAACGACGGTTGACATCGGAATGAAAATGCTCAGACTGAAAAAAGGACAGAGAGCATTTCTGAATAAAAGTATGGCGGCTATGGGCTATGATGTGCCAGCCTGCATCGGCAGCTGCATAGGATCGAATGGAAGAAGAGTTATATGTGTTACCGGAGACGGAAGCATTGCCATGAATATGCAGGAACTTGAGATTATTAAGAGACTGAATCTGCCTGTTAAGATATTTGTTGCCGATAACAGCGGATACAGCATGATCTGGCATTCTCAGAACGGAAATTTTAATGGACATTTGACCGGATGTACCGTGGAATCTGGTCTTTCTCTTCCTGATATGAACAAAGTAGCCGATGCATTTGGTATAAAATCCGTGAAATTATCCGATGAAGATAATCTGACTGAGTCGGTAAAAGAAGTTTTTGAATATGGCGGACCTGTGATTTGTGTCGTAAAAGCTGATATAATGCAAAAGGTACTTCCCAAGCAGAGCAATTACATGAATGAAAAAGGGCAGATGGAAAGCAGACCGTTGCAGGATATGTTCCCTTTGCTTGACAGAGAAGAACTGAATGAATGTATGAATTGGGAATGAGTTTCTTATAAAGGGGTAATCCTATGAAAGTAGTACTTTTAGCCGGAGGTCTTGGGACCAGGATATCGGAAGAAACAGCATATGTACCTAAACCGCTTATTGAGATTGGTGGTATGCCTATCCTTTGGCATATTATGAAGTGCTATTCATATTACGGATTTAACGAGTTTATCATCTGCGCCGGATACAAACAGCAAACCGTAAAACAGTGGTTCGCGGATTATTTTATTAACAGCAGTGATATTACTTTCGATTATTCATCCGGAAGGGATGTGGAGATTATCCATGAATCACGTGCCGAGGCATGGAAGGTTACCGTTGTTGATACCGGACTTAATACTATGACCGGCGGACGTATTAAAAGAATACGTGATTATGTCGGAGATGAACCTTTTCTTATGACATACGGAGACGGAGTCTGTGATGTAAACATCTCCGATCTGGTGGATTTCCACAAGAAACATGGTAAGACTGCTACGCTTACAGCGGTATTGCAGGATCAGTCAAAGGGTATTTTGGATATCGGCGGAGATAATGCGGTCAAATCCTTCCGTGAGAAAAAACTGAGTGACAGTACTCCGATAAATGCCGGATATATGGTGCTTAATCCTGAAGTCTTTGATCTTATTGAAGGGGATAACACTGTTTTTGAGCATGAACCTCTGGAGAAACTGGCTGAAAGCGGACAGCTTATGTCATACATGCACAAGGGTTTCTGGCAGTGCATGGATAATGTAAGAGAAAAAGAACTTCTTGAAAAGCTTCTTGAAGGCGGAAAAGCCCCCTGGAAGAAATGGGAGGACTAAGTAGTTCCTATATGAAATTTGATCTTTCTTTTTATAAGAGAAAAAAGGTGCTTATAACCGGACATACAGGATTTAAGGGATCCTGGATGTCCGTTATGCTTGTAAATGCAGGTGCAAATGTTATCGGATATTCTCTTGAACCCGATTCCGAGCCGAATCTCTTTGAACTTTGCGGAATTAAAGATCAGATTATAAGTATTATCGGTGATATCAGGGACCTTGATCATTTGAAAAAAGTATTTGATGAATACAGACCTGATATAGTCATTCATATGGCAGCTCAACCGATAGTCCGTGCCGGATATGATGATCCGGTTAATACCTATTCGACCAATGTAATGGGCACAGTTAATGTGCTTGAATGCATCAGGCTTAATGACTGTGTAAGATCTTTTGTCAATGTAACTACCGATAAGGTATATGAGAATAAAGAAACAGGCAGAGGATTTACCGAAGATGATCCGCTGGACGGATATGATCCTTATTCAAACTCCAAGTCCTGTTCCGAACTTGTCACTCACAGTTATAAGAAGAGCTTCTTCGAAGCCGGCGGAACTGCCATATCTACAGCACGTGCAGGAAATGTCATCGGTGGAGGCGACTTTGCTGCAGACAGGATTATACCTGATTGCGTTAGAGCGGCTGTTTCGGGCGCGGATATCGTAGTAAGGAATCCTTATTCGATCAGACCTTATCAGCATGTGCTGGAACCTGTATATGTATATCTGATGATTGCTTCACTTCAGTATGAAGATAATTCACTATCCGGATATTATAACGTGGGGCCTGAACTTTCTGACTGTTTTAAAACAGGGGATCTTGTGGATCTGTTTATTAAATATTGGGGAGAAGGGCTTAAACGCATCGATAAATGTGATGACGGTCCCCATGAAGCATCGTTCTTAAAGCTTGATTGTTCTAAACTAAAAGGTACATTTGACTGGAAACCTCGATGGAATCTTGAAACAGCGGTTAATAAGACTGTTGAATGGACTAAAGTCTGGAAATCCGGACATGATATCAGACTGTGTATGGATGATCAGATAAAAGATTTTTTGGGATAAGTATATGCCTAAGGCTATAATTACCGGAGCTGCCGGATTCGCAGGATACAGTACTACAAGAGAATTGCTTAATCGCGGATATGAAGTATATGCGATTCTTCGCCCCGGCTCAGCGCATAATCGAAGACTGAACGCTTTATCGGGAAATCTACATCGTATAGAACTCGATTGTTCAGATTTTGATAAGATTTCGGATTTTGTATATGATACTCCCGATCTGTTTTTTCATCTTGCCTGGTTTGGGGATCGGAATGACAAAAAGGTTCAGGATGAAAACATAGACTATTGCATGAAAGCGTTGGAGAGTTCATCAAGATTAAAATGCCGTAGATTTATCGGTATCGGGTCACAGGCAGAGTATGGTATTTGCTCAGGTGAGATTACCGAAGAAACAACGCCTGAGCCTTTTAGTGCATATGGTGCAGCGAAACTGGCGGCTATGAATCTGTCCCATAAAAGAGCCGATGAACTCGGCATTGAATGGGTATGGGGCAGGATATTCAGTTTGTACGGTGACCGTGAACCTCACGGAAGAATGCTTCCCGATTTGATCAGATCGCTTCGGATGAATGCGGATATATATTTAAGCAGCTGCGAACAATATTGGGATTATCTCCATGTGACTGATGGCGCCAAGGCGATAGTCAGTATTGGCGAGAGCGGGCATGCCGGTGAGGTATATAATATTGCCAGCGGAGACTATAAACCGCTTAAGGAATTTACTGAAGAAGCAAAAGAGCTGTTCGGCTACAGAGGTAAGATACGATACGGTGATAAAGCCGATCCTTTTGTTTCTTTAAAGCCTGATATATCTAAAATAAAAGAGCATACCGGATGGACACCGGTTATTTCATTTAACGAAGGAGTACTGAGATTTGCCGATGAAGAAGATCAGTATAATGATTCCCTGCTTTAACGAAGAAGAGAATATTGTTGAAATAGGCAATGCGGTTGCCAAAGAAATATCTGAAAAGCTTCCCGAGTATGATTATGAGATCTGTTATGTGGATAATGCATCCACGGATCGCACCAGGGAACTTATTGAGAAACAGTGTCTTGAGAATAAGAAATTCAAGGCTATTTTTAATGTCACCAATTTCGGCCAGTTTAATTCTCCTTTTCATGGTATTTGTTCCTTATACGGGGATTGTGTGATTCCCATTTGTGCGGATTTTCAGGATCCCGTTGAAATGATTCCCGTATTTGTACATGAATGGGAAAAAGGACATAAGATTGTAAGCGGAGTAAAATCATCCAGCAAAGAAAACGGATTTATTTATTTTCTAAGAACGCTTTATTACAAACTTATCAAAGGTATGTCTTCCGTTAAGATGATTGAGCACTTTACGGGCTTTGGATTGTATGATCAGTCGTTTGTGAAACTTTTAAGAGAACTTAACGATCCGCTTCCTTTTATGAGAGGAATTGTCGCCGAATACGGTGAAGGCTTTAATCTCAAGATGGTTGAATATGTTCAGCCCAAGAGAAGAGCAGGAAAGACTCATAATAATTTCTATTCATTATATGATGCTGCCATGCTCAGTATAACCTCTTATACCAAAGTCGGACTCAGGCTTATGACATGGCTCGGATTCATTATAGGATTTATAGATGTTATCGTTGCGTTTGTTTATCTTATTTTAAAGCTTACCAATTGGTATAACTTTAATGCAGGATATGCGCCGATGATCATAGGTATGTTTTTGATAGGTGCGGTTCAGCTGGCCTTTATGGGCTTTATGGGTGAGTATATTCTTAACATAAATACCAGAACCATTAACAGGCCAATCGTTGTAGAAGAGAAGCGAATAAATTTTGAAGAGACAGATGACAAGAATGAAGACGCAGGAAGAAGCTAAAAAAGAAATACTTGATCTTGTTGCCGAGTATGCAAGAAACTATCACGCTTCAAACGACAGCTTTAATGAGGGCGACAGGATTCCATATGCTTCCAGAGTGTATGATGAAAAAGAGATGGTGAATCTCGTAGATTCCGCTCTTGAATTCTGGCTTACTTCCGGCAGATACACGGATGAATTTGAAAAGAAGCTGTCGGACTATTTGAATGTAAAATACTGCTCTTTGGTTAATTCAGGGTCCTCCGCCAATTTGCTGGCATTTATGACTCTGACTTCTCCGCTTCTCGGAGACAGAAGTGTGAAGCGTGGTGATGAGGTGATTACCGTTGCCGCAGGATTTCCCACGACTGTTACACCGATAATTCAATACGATGCGGTTCCCGTATTCGTAGATGTAACCATTCCCGAATATAATATTGATATAAATTTGCTTGAAAATGCGCTGTCCGATAAGACCAAAGCCGTAATGATCGCTCATACTCTCGGAAATCCGTTTGATCTTAAAGCGGTTAAAGAGTTTTGCGATAAATATAATTTATGGCTTGTAGAAGATAATTGTGATGCATTGGGGAGCAGAGTTCGTATAAACGAAGAGTGGCATTATACAGGAACGATAGGGGACATCGGTACATCCAGCTTTTATCCTCCTCATCACATGACTATGGGAGAAGGCGGTGCGGTATATACCAACAATCCGCTTCTTCATAGAATAATACGTTCCATGAGGGACTGGGGGCGAGACTGCATATGTCCTTCCGGCCACGATAACATGTGCGGTCACAGATTTGATGGTAAATTCGGCGAGCTTCCCGAAGGTTATGATCATAAATATGTGTATTCACATTTCGGATATAATCTTAAAGCCACGGATCTTCAGGCTTCAATAGGATGCGCCCAGATTGATAAGATGCCGTATTTTGCGGAGAGAAGAAGGCATAACCATTCTCTTCTGAAAGAACTTCTTGCTAAAGGAGGAGCTGAGGATAAACTTATCCTTCCCGGAGCGGACATTAATTCCGATCCTTCATGGTTTGGGTTCATCGTTACCTGCAAAGAAGGTGTATCCAGAAAAACTGTGGTTGATAATCTTGAATCACATGGTGTTCAGACCCGCATGCTTTTTGCCGGAAATCTTGTTAAGCATCCCTGTTTTGATGATCTTCGTAGCAAAGGGACAGGATATCGTATTGCTTCTAAACTTACCAATACTGACATTATTATGAATGACAGTTTTTGGGTCGGCGTTTATCCCGGAATGACGGATGAAAAAATATACTATATTGCTAAGATCATACTCAAATCGCTTAGCTGAAAGAACAAAAATGACTTCAGATTTAAAAATCAAATCCAATAAGATTAATCCTGCTTTTATTCTTGCAGGTCTTATTATTTTCGGAATTGTAAGGTTGATCTTGATATTTTCAACTCGTGACGGACATCATGTGGATGAAGTCTGGAGCTACGGCTTTGCCAACAGCTATTATCAGGCAAATGTTTACGGCTATGATACGGATGACTGCCGTATAAATGTCGACGAATGGGTTAAGGGCGAAGTTTTTAAGGATTATATAACAGTATCTGATGACGAGCGTTTTGCTTACGATTCTGTTCTGTATAACAAGAGATATGATCTGAGTCCGGTTTTGTATGCGCTGATACTTCATACTGTTTCTTCGTTGTTTCCCGGATCATTCTCCTGGTATTATGCTTTTTCTATCAGCCTTTTCTTTTTTGCTTTATGTGTAATATTCGTATATTTGATCTGTTATGAGTTTACCGCATCTTCAAAGTGCGGGATTCTCTGCGTGCTCTATTACATATTCTCCGGATGCGGTACGGCGAATTTCCTCTATCTTCGTATTTACCATATGTTTACATTCTTTACCCTGTTGCTTTTTTATCTGATGACTAAAATTTTGAAAACAGAAAAGGGCAAATGTCTTAAGTATTATCTGCTTCTTCCTGTTACAGCGCTTCTTGGCTGCATGACACATTTTTATTTCCTTGTGATTGCTTTTTTCATCACCGGTTTTTTTGCGATAGCATTACTTTTTAAAAAGCGCATCAGAGACTTCTTTATATTGTGCACTTTAATGCTGGCTGCGGTTGTGCTGTCGTTTGTTATCTATCCTTACTCTCTGAATTTCCTTCTTCCCTATATTGGGATAGAAACGGAGGCTTCGATTGCCGCAGCAAGCACAGGCAAGTCATCTACGGGATATTATAAGTATCCCTATTCCTGGGATCTCAGGTTGGCCAATATACATTTCTTTGGCGGAACCGTGGGATTCAGCATTGATTTTAATTTCCTAAACATTTTTGAGGTGCTTGGCATTGTTTTAATGCTTCTTATTGTATTAGCACTTCTTGCGTTCTTGTTCAGAAATGAACAATGGATGAAAAAGATTATTATGGCTTTAAAGAGCAGGGTAATCAGTATTTTTAAAACCGTATTCGGGTTTGCAAAAAAGCTTCACGGATCCATGTATATTGCACTTCTTGCTTCCGTTATGTATCTGCTGATCATTCCCATATCTGCCAGACTTTACGGTATGGGATATTCCGAAAGATATTTCTTTGCGGCTATGACATTGTTTTTGATTTTCTTTTTCTCTGTGGCCTTTATTTTATATTCTCAAGTATTACTTGCCGTAAAAACGAACGCTAAAAGGATTATTACGGCTGTTTCATTAATTGCAATCACAGCCCTCTGCATTTTATCCAATAGGTATATCGGCAGTTTTAAGTTTGATACGATGGGAGAGAATGAACTGATTTCCAATCTGGAAGGAGAAGACTGCTATATATATGCAAGATTTGTCAGGGATATGATATGGCTCAGTCCTGTAGTTGCGGAATCTGATGAAGTGTATATTACGCTTGCTGAGATGACCGAAGATCAGGATTATAAAATGCCGGAGCTATCGAAAGAATGCCTTGTGCTTGTTGCTTCTGACGGATTTATATCTGAAGATCAGAAAACTGAGATGGAAGACGGTGGCGGAAGCTATGCGGTGGATTCGTTATCACGCCCCGAACAATTAATGACGCTACAAGATTATATCGGAGAGTTGGAGAAAAATACAGGGTATAATTATGTCTGCATAGGGGAATATAACACCAATATAGGTGTTTTAAGCTTGTTTAAGCCCCAAAATAGTTCTTTATAAGTGGATTTTGTGGTTTATGTTGCACAAAAGCAAGATTTCAATTTGTGAAATATAGTAAAAAATTAAGATTTATTTAATTTTTTTACATAAATCGATTGATTTTATAAATTTTTAATATTATTATTACTACAGCACAAGAAATTGAGGAGGGTTCTCACGTGGCAACATTCGCTTATGAAGCTATGAATACTGAGGGAAAACTGATAAAGGGATCCCTTGAGGCCGACAATATCGACAGAGCCAGAGACAGCGTTAAGGCTCAGGGGCTCACAGTCGTAAGCCTCGGCTCACAAAATGCTTTTAACAAGAATCTCAGTTTTGACTTGTCAAAGGGACCTAATGTCAGAGACTTATCGGTTTTCTGTAGACAGTTCGTGTCCATGATCAGAGCCGGTGTTACGATTCTTGATTCACTCCAGATGCTCGGAGAGTCCACTGAGAATAAGAAACTCAGAGAGGCAATCTTTGATGTTAAGACAAGTACCGAAACCGGTATGACCTTATCCGGAGCAATGGCTGAATTTCCTACGATTTTTCCTTCTCTGCTTATCAGCATGGTCACTGCCGGCGAGGCGTCAGGTTCATTGGACATCGCTTTTGACAGAATGGGTAAGCAGTTTGAAAGAACCAGCAAGACCCAGGCTCTCATTAAGAAAGCAATGATTTACCCCATCATCGTTGTGCTCGTTGCTATTGCCGTCGTTATAGTAATGCTCGAAGTCGTTATTCCTACATATACTTCGATGTTTGCGGAGCTTGATACGGAACTTCCCGCAATAACAAAAGCGGTTGTTGCGATGAGTGACGGACTGAAGAATTATTGGTTTATAATTGTTCCTGTTATCGGAGCTATAGCATTTGGAATTATTACCTTTAAGAATACGGATCAGGGAAAACATTTCTTCGGTAAGATTGCGATTAAATTCATTCTTACACATGAAATAACCGTTAAGAGTGCTTCGGCACTTATGTCCAGAACTCTCAGTACTCTTATCGGAGCCGGCCTTCCCCTTGTTGAAGCAGTTGATATCACTTCCGGCGTCATGACGAATATCTACTTCCGTGAAGCACTTGAACATGCTAAGGAAGAGATTACAATCGGTCAGCCTCTTTCCAGACCTCTTGAAGAGGCGGGTATCTTCCCTCCGATGGTTTACTACATGGTAAGAATCGGCGAGGAAACCGGTAATATCGAGGATATGCTCAATAAGAACGCTGAATATTATGAGGAAGAAGTTGAGATGGCAGTTCAGTCGTTCATGGCAATGCTCGAGCCTATGATCATTATTGTGCTTGCTCTTATAGTCGGCGTGCTTATCGGTGCGGTTATGGCTCCCATGCTTGCAATGTATCAGGGCCTCGACAATCTGTAATTCATTTCGAATCAATCGCCTGTGTAGAAGGGCAGAGGCGTTTGAGATATAAAACCAATTCATTTATTTAAAGGAGAGATTATTATGAAGAAGGACAACAAAGGTTTTTCACTCGTAGAACTCATCATCGTTATTGCTATCATGGCAGTACTTGTAGGTGTTCTTGCACCTCAGTTCATCAAGTACGTTGAGCAGTCCAGAAGAAGCCGTGACATCCAGACCGCTCAGGAGATCAGAGAAGCAGTTCTTGCTGACATCGCTGACGGATCTCTTACCGGATCAGGCTCTATCGCATCAGGAAACTTCACTTCACTTTCTACCATTTCCGAAGAGCCTAGCTGCTCAGCTACCATCGGTGGAACTCATCCCACTTTCTCAGCTAGCTACAACGCAATTACCGGCACCTGCTCAGTTACTGCTGCATCTTTCGATCTTACCACCGAGTCCGGCGCTTCTAACTACAAGGCAGCTGCGTCATAATTTAGCTTAATGTTTTATTTCCGCATTTACATCGGAATAGTGTTCTTTCTCTTTGGGATTACGGTAGGCAGCTTCTTAAATGTGCTGATCTACCGGATCCCGAAGAAGGAAGAATTTGTAAAGACCAGGTCTCATTGTATGACTTGCGGTTACCAGCTTGAGTGGTATGATCTCATCCCACTTTTCAGTTGGCTTACTCTTCGGGGTAGATGCAGGAAGTGCAAGACCAAACTTTCGGTCCAGTATCCTCTTATAGAGGCTCTGAACGGAACGATGTGGTTGGTTACTTATCTGCTGTTTGATATGAGCGTTACAACCCTTCTGTATTGCGGACTTATCAGCAGCCTGATCGCACTTAGTGTGATCGATTTTCGTACGTACGAAATACCGGTCGGATTTAACATTTTTATACTGGTATTGGGTACGATAAGGCTGATCTATGAATTTATCTTAGATCACAATTCTTGGCCGGAATATATTATCGGCCTGGTATCAGTCAGTATTCCACTTTTATTGATCTATTATGCGACCAAGGGAAGAGGCATCGGAGGCGGTGACGTCAAGCTTATGGGGGCCGCAGGTCTTCTGCTTGGATGGAAATTGGTTATCCTGGCCTTTTTCCTTGGTTGTATTTTGGGATCCGTTATTCATATTGCACGTATGAAGATAAGCGGAGAGTCTCATATGCTTGCAATGGGTCCTTATTTATCTGCAGGTATTGTTATTTCGATATTTGCGGGTGAACAGATGATTTCCGCATATTTGAACTATTTGAGTAGTTTGACAGTTACTTTTATAGGGTTTTGATTATTGAATGTAACAGATAATGGTTATCTGTTCATAATAAATTTTTTAAAGAGGGTAGGATATGGCTTCCAAGATTCTAAGCATTGAGCTCAGTAACACGACGATCCGTATCGTCCAGATGGACTACAAGACGACAAATCCCAGGGTATATTATCATGTAGTCTGCAACACACCGGAGAATTCCATTAATGACGGATATCTCATTAACCCTGACGCTGTGGCTAATGCCATCAGAACCGCACTGGTTTCTAACAGAATTAAGGGAACCAAGAACGTAATCTTTACTATCTCTTCAACTAAGATAGTAACCCGTGAGCAGCAGCTTCCTCAGATGAAGGCAGCTCAGCTCGATTCCATGATCCAGACTAATCTGTCTGATTACTTCCCCATCGATCTTGACAATTATCAGGTTGCATATACCGTACTTGGTACCATCGATGAGGGTAAGGATGCCGGAAAACTTCGTGTTTCCATTATGGCAGCAGAAAATAACCTCGTTGAGAGCTATAAACAGCTTGCAGCTTCCTGCGGACTTGTACTTGTACAGGTTGACAACGTTGCAAACTCCGTATATCAGGTTCTCAAGAGTGAAAATAAGACCCAGTGTAAGATGGTTCTTAAGATAGAAGAGAACTCGACATCTGTTCTCGTTATCAAGAATGAGAGCCTTCTTCTTCAGAGAAATATCGGATTCGGTTTCCTTCCTGCTATTAAGGAAATCATGCATCAGCCCGCATTCCAGGCTGTAAGTGAGTTTGATGCTCGTAATATAGCAATGAAGAGAGCCTGCATCAGAAAGACTCTCAATGAAGCTACCGCTATTACCGACAGTGAGGATATGCCCGAGCCTTCCGAAGGCCAGGCAATGACCAATGCCCGTCAGGCTGTTACCGACAGCCTCGAAGATCTTGTAAAGGGTATTCAGAGAGTTATCAATTACTACAATTCGACCAACTCTTCAAACCCTCTTGATCTTTGCTATATCTGCGGTGCCGGCGGTGCGATTAACGGTATTTCACATTTGCTTTCCAACGAACTCGGACTTAAGGTCAGCGTTCTCAGAAAGCTTGAAAATGTATCGTATTCGGTTCTTGGAGACAATGCCGACCTTTATAACTATGTAGCATCTATCGGTGCGATTTATGCTCCTGTTGGTTTCTTCTCAAGAGCTAAATCAAATAAAGCCAAGAATGCTACTAATTTAGGAAAACTTGTTCCTCTTGTTGTTACTCTTGGCGTTGTTGTTTCTTTGGCGTTTGTTGCCAAGGGATTCTTTGATATGAAGACAGCTCAGGACGATAATAAGACTCTTAAGGCTACCGAACAGAGATATCTTGAGTCTGAAGCTATCTATAACAGATATGCTGCGGTTCTTGAGTTTTACAGAGGTGTTGTTACCGGCGAGAGCATGACCCAGAGATCCTCCGATGGAATTCTCGAATTCCTTGAGGAACTTGAGGTTAAGATGCCTAAAGATATGACCATTTCTGAGTTTACATCCGATGACGAGGAATTCACCATGACGGTTGAAGTTCTCGATAGGAACCAGGCTATCGGTATTCTTGAAACTCTCAGAGGATTTGATTCTGTTCAGAGCGTTTCTCTTGAGAAACTTGAAGAGAAGGAAGACAGACTTTCTGAAGAGGAAATCAACGCCCTTGGAGATGATGTAGTTATTCACGATCTCGATGCCGATGAAGAAGAGGAAGAGGCTGAAGAGGAAGCAGAAGACGCCAAGGATGCGGATGCTGATGATGAAGAAGCTGCCGATGATGAAGCCGAAGAAGGCAAGACTGTTTATACAGTTAATCATATCGGAACATACTATACCGGAGTTGATGCTAAAACCGGCGAGAAGTATATCTGCAGAAGATATGTTGCTTTTACAGTAACTTGTGTATATGTTCCTCAGGAACAGGTTGTTGTTGAGAGTAACGTAAATGTACCCGAGGAGGCAGCACAATAATGAAAAAGAATAATATTGATGATAAGTCAAGATTTTATATGGCAATTGCCGTTTCCATTGCTTTGATCGCTATAGCGTTTTTTGTCGGATACAGAAATATGGAAAGCAAAGCTACTTCCATAGAAGCTGAGAATCAGAATCTCAGAACCAGAATAGCAGCTCTTCAGATGTACTATGATACCGAAGAGCAGAATATCAAAGACACTGAGACTATGACCGAGGCTATTAAAAAGGTATTTGCAAGCTATGCCGGAAGTGCAAGATACGAAGATGGTGTTTATGAAGCATTCAACCTTCATGGTGCATCCGGTAACGTATTTGATCTTACTCAGATTGGATTTGCAACTCCCGAAAATATTTCCGTAATTCCTGCAGACGTTGTAAACGCTGCACAGATTGAAGGCTATGATCAGGAGATCAGATTCAGAAAATTTGATGTTTCTTATGAGGGTAAGGTTTCATATGAAGGTCTCAAAGGCATGATTGATGAGGTTCTTACCGGTAATTATGATCTTGCAATCGGTAATATGTCATATCATCTCAATGAAGAAGGCTACGTAGAAGGCGAATCTCTCCTCAGCTTCTATTATGTACAGGGCGCAGGATGCGATTACGAACAGCCTCAGGTTGTTGAGTATGAGACCGGTCTTTCTAACCTCTTTGGTGTTACCACCAGCGTTGAAGCTGATTGATATTGTTATCGGCAAATAACTTATTGAAATTGGAGACATTATGAACAAAGGGATCAGAAAAAACAATAAAGGTATGACGCTTGTTGAGCTCCTGGTTGCAATCGCTATTTTTGCTGCAGCTATTGTGCCTATGCTTTATGCCTTCGTCTATTCGACCGGTTATAATTTCCGATCCCAGAGAGTGATGCAGTCAACAGGCATTGCTCAGGCAATTATTGAACGTACCAAAGGAGCTAACGTCAGCATTACCCAGATTGAAGCGGCACTTGCTGACGGTAGCATCCTTAACAATGGTACACAGTTTACCGTTGCCGGAGTTACCGGATCAACCGGTTCCTATACTCTTACAGGTGTAAGAACAACTACCGGATCCGGTGATGCTGTTGATGCCGGAAATGCCAACAGAAGAGCTTATGATGTGGTTGTTGAATACAATGAAATTGCAGGCAACAATACCGATACTTCAACCATCCAATCCATGAGTTCCAATATGACTGCAAACTTTACCGAAGCTAATGCAGAAACTTTACTCGGAGAAGATGCAGTTGCTCAATCGAAGATCATTGAGAAAATTGCTGCTGACGTAATTAACGGTTCTAATGTGTATCGAGTTGGCGGCGGCACACTTCCTGCCGGCGATCACAGCAGTAATTTCAGCGAAAATGATATTATTGTCAGCCGTATTGTTATAGACAGAAAGATTATTATTACAGCTTCAGATTCAGGCGTGAATATCAAGGTCGAGTATTATTGTGCCGGATATGATTCGGATGATGACGGTATAGTAAATTCAAGTCAGTTTTCACTGGAAGCCAAGACAATCACCATAAGCGGTACTGATTACAATGTAGGATGCCGCGGTAGCCTTAGTACGGATTATACTATGGCAAGTGGCTCTCCTTTTTACGTAGCTGATTTTGATGGGACTCCCAATGACGGTATGAATCTTATCAATAATCGTGTTACTGCTGTATTTTTCTACTATTATCCTGCTTATAAATCTGTTTCTCCTACTCAGAGGAATGATCATAAAGTGCTTGCAACTTATAATGACAATTTTGTCATTAAGAACACTATGACCGGACTTGCAACTAACCCTGATCCTCAGCCCGGAGATGTTCCTATAGACAGCTTGGATATTTATATTTTCAAGCAGTTTAAAGACGGAGTGTTTACTCCTGACGGATATAATGATGCTGAGCACCATTATGCACCGAATCTTGATCTTACATCAAATGCTATTAAAACTAATATTTATCACAATCTGCTTTATGATGTAAGAGACGGTAGCAGCCTTAAGACATACAGTGGTTCGTTTGCATCAAATGTTGCATCTCATATAACTAATCATTCAACGACTCTTTGCTTTAACCGTACGGATTTTGATTCTTATCTTGTTACAAATCCCGGTTATGTCAATGGATTAAGAGATTTGTCCGATGGCAATGTTTCTCACTTATTGTCGGATCAGGCTTCAATGCCTTATATGGCAGAAGAGCTTAGCGGTGCAGGACCTGTTGATCATTTGTTCCAGTCCAGGTGGCAGATCACAGTTACGGTATATCCGGCAGGTGCAACTCATGATGCTGCTAACGTAATAGAAACCATGACTTCTGAATTTGTAAATTGGTGATGCGTATGAAATCATTATTCGGAAAAAAGAATTCAATAGTGAGAGATAACAAGGGATCAGCGATGATTGTTTGCATCATAGTTCTTCTCTTTGTTAGTATTCTCGCTACGGTTATTCTCTATATGTCCGGTATCAACTACAGGATGAAGAAGACAGATCTTAATACCAGGATTTCCTTCTATACCAGTGAGATACCTTTGGAGAGGATGCAGTCTAATCTTATTGTTCCTGTTTCCGAAGCAATGAATATTGCATATATGCGTACCAATTCAAGATATGCAAATCTTTTGACTGCTGATGCAAGAAGAAGATATTTTTATACCGAATTTGAGAAAGAATTTAAGAAGATATTGCTTGAACAGTATGGTGGAGCCAGTGTTGGTACTGACGGTTCAACGGTAATTTCTTCTACTCTTATCAAGAATATTTTACATAATCTTACTTATACAGGTACTCCTACCCCTTCTCTTAATCCTACGGGGCTTGCCGATGGTATTCCTGTAAGTGATATAGTGTGCAATGACGGCGTAATAACCGATGCCGGATATGCTAATAATCCTATCGGTTTCATTAATACATACTCATCCATTCCCGGAAATTTCCCCGGTAATTCCGATGGATCGGCTAAGATGTATATGGTCTGCACTGATCAGCTTTATGGTTATTCAACAGCTCAGGATTATTTGGATGCATTTGTTGTGTTGGATGTTGAAGATACCGCACATCCCGGAGTTCTTAAGAACGAAAAAGAGTGCAGAGTTCTGATCAAAAATGTCGGTGTTGTAACCATTCAGAACGGTTACAGATCAATTGTCACCACTGATATTGCCATTCAGTTCCCTCCTCTTGACTGGAGCAGCGGTTTCTCTACCTCCGATTATCATAATTGGAATATGTATCAGCTTATATACTATGTAAACTGGCAGAAGAGCTAATGTTTCGAAAGGTTTATTATGGATAAGAAAAATATCAAAAAAATTGATAACCGTGGTATTTCCTTGATTGAGATTATTATTGTCCTTGCTATTATTTCGATCATCGGAGCTGTTACATTTCTTTCAACTACAGTTGCCACTGATAAACAGGTCAATTCTTGCGGATTGAAGATTGGTTCGTCTCTTGAACAGACCAGAAACCTGACAATGGGAAAGCAGAGCGGTTATATTGTTCTTTCTCAGGCGCCCGGAGACAGCGTTTATGTTCAGATGTATGTTGACGGACAGCCTTACGGCGATCTGGTTGCTGTCGGCAAACCCGGATTAACAGTAGATATTACCTATGACGGTGTTGCCGGAACTACCACGCTTTCTTCGGTTTCTTCTGTTCAGATTGAATTTGACAGAGGAAACGGCAGTGTCAAAACAACCGGCGGTGCGGCTCCTGTTGTTAATATTGCAGTAACAAACGGCAGAAGAACCATGAATGTTAAAATTGATAAATTCACTGGAAGAGTTGAAACGTCGTTATCTTAATGGTATTATGATAACGGGATGAGTATATTTTCATCCCGTTGTCTTGTTTTATTAATCATTGCGGAAAAGGAGCATATGATGAAGAAACTATTTAAGCATTATGGCAAATTGGGGGCAGCCGGTCTCTCTTTCATCGAGCTGGTTATTGCCATGGCTATTCTTTCGGTAGTCGGTATAGCTATCGGCGGTGCCATGTATGTAAGCTCGAGGAGCTATACGAGAGGCGCTTCTGAAGTCGACGTACAGGAAGAGGCTCAGGTCTCCGCAAATCTTATCTGTGACTGGCTGATCGATGCCAAGACAGTTACTCCAGGTGATGGTGAGAGCACTTCGCTTACCATTGTTCATCCTGAAGGAAATGATATGGTAACCGTTACTGTATCGTATAATGCAGGAGCTAAAACTGTAGATTATACCGCGGTTAATTCTGCAGGAATCAGTGTGGGATCCGGTGTTCTTGCATCTAATGTTACTGCTTGTAAGTTCAACTCTACTTTTGATAAGAATAGAAATGTAAATATTTCTATGGATTTCAACGTAAACGAAAGAACTTATCACGCCGTAACCGATACCAGTTCAAGAAACCATGACTTTATTTCGACAGGCGGCGGTTCTGTAGATGCTGCTCCTGTTATTGCATTTGACATTCCTCCTATTGGCGGAGAGTATTATGTATATCTTGAGCCCGGTCAGAATAGCGGAAACGGTGCTTATTTTGAGTTTCAGGCTGTAGTTTATAATTTTGATTCTACCAATACTACATTTGGTCAGCCTGTTAAGCTCAGTGGAACCAATGATTTCACTATGACCATGACTCAGGTATCGGGCACCACCGATAAGTGGACTGTACGCTGTGAACTGAAGGATCAGCTGCTTGCTTCTACAAACAGTGCTGATTACAAGTTTACTGCAATTAAGACTTTAGCCGGTGGAACTACTCTTGTTGATACTGAGGTTGTTCATGTTCTTGCTAGAGAAGCAACCCAGTGTGAGTTTAGTGTTGATACGGCTGTAAGATCTTCTGCTGCCGGCAATCCTAATGCAGGAAAAAAGGACTGCGTATATGAAGTTGCTACCGTAGACCTTGGTCTCAGAAATGAATCCAGACAGTTTGGTGCACCTTATGATTCAGGTACATATGGATATAAGGACCCTTCAGAAGTTGTTTTCCTTTACAGATTCTCTGACGGAAGCGATGCATCTGCATACATTAATGCTACCGAAGTTACATCCGGGTCTCCTTCTGTTCAGATTAAACTTGCTGAAGATCTTCCCAGGGATGTTTATGTAATTGCTGTAGCTGTTCATTCCGGTGAACTTCCTGCAAATACTGTTTATAACAATCCTTTAGTTCAGTCTAATAATAAGGTTACCAAGATTCTTACCGATAAAAATGGTGGAACCTATACACGGTTTACCTATGGTAGTGTCACCCAGGGCGGTGTTGTCAGAAGGATTGCTTATTATGACACTATGAAGATTACCAGCAATGGCCCCGGACCTTTCCCTGAAGTTGGAAAAGGTATTTACAGAGGTACTCCTGCGTTCATAGTCGGTAAGTTCTCTTCACAGTATATCAATAATACTCTCTACGATGAACTTGTTCATAATGCATATTTGAACAGCAAAGGAATTAACTCTATTGCCGCAATCGATGGAAATGCCGGTAAACACATTAAGTATTGGACTACTCTTTGGTATTTGGAGGATGGTACTACCGAATGGAAATCCTTTGTTATCGGTATGAATGACAACAAGCCTACCGATCTTGTTTCGGATAACCTTCTTGTAAAGCTTCGTTGTAACGAAGGCGGCGGTACCGGATGTCTGTTTAAGCCTGATAAGGGTTATACTTTTAAGGTTCAGCTTGATGTTTTCTATGACAGCGTAAATGTGTTCAGTGATTCCAGCACCGGTCATGTTCCTCCTGCAACCGCTTATGTTTATAATCCTTCTAACGGAACTTATGATGATAAGACTTATTACAATGAAGATAATGCTTATGTAATGCCTAATTCCGATGTGAAGATTCCTGTTTATTTCTCGGGATGTAACATGCAGACTGACGCTTATCGTATGCATTATAGACTTGAGGTGAAAGACGGAGATGATTATGTTCCTGTTACCGATTCGACATTGCTTTCAAAATTCAGAATTGAATGGAACGGATCTTTCGGAGCTCCCGGCCCTGTTGTTCTAAATGATGCTGATCATACTTCTTATGATCTTTATAACAACTATGAAGAGGATGCATATCCTGCTAGAAAGGTTTCTGTTGAAGTAATTTACATTGAAGGTGGTGCTTATTCTCTTATGCCCAGCGGTAATTACAGAATTGTATTTGATACCACTTATCCTTACATAGATGAGGTTGCTTCATCCGGAGTAGCGGGTCAGAGTGTAGGTAGTGCATCTGGCTCGACTGTGATTACTGGTCAGACTTTCCATTTGAGCGATACCAGCACAGGATCCGGAGTAATTTACATTAAAAAACCTTAATAAATCTAAAATGCCGGAGATAAAAATCTCCGGCATTTTAAATAAGAATATGATTGGAATATATATTTCATGAAGAAATTTTCTTTTGTTTTTTTCACTTCTCTGCTTTCGCTTATATTATTATCCGGTTGTGGGCAGAACTCTCTTGAATCCGGAAGCTATATTTCTGACGCAGCCTCTTTGAATACAGGTGGTTTTAGTATTTGCGAAATTGATACTTCTTATATTCCCGGTAATCTTAATGTTAACGGTCTTTATTCCGGAGATTCGGAATATGGATATGTTTTCAGTTCTTATGATATTGTTTCAAATTTCAGTGATTACTACTTGATCAGATTTGATACGCAGGGGAATGAATTGTTTTCCGGCTCGTTGGATCTTCCGTTCTCGATTAGGAATGATCGTTTTTCGTATTCTGATAAGTTTAGTGATAGTTTTTCCATTGATTTATCTAAATTTGATTACGCAAATATATCGTATTTTGGATTTGATTTTGATGACAATGGTAATATATCTGCTGATTGCGAGTTGTATGGTTATTTAAACAGTAATGAGATTCCGGATGGAATGGATTTGCAGTATTATAAAGTGAATTGGAATTCTAACGGAGAATGCGTTTCTGTAACCGAGTGTGATTCGGTTGAGTATTCTTATTACGAATACAAGGATTTTGCTGACGGAAAAGATGGAAATATCTATAAGTTTAATCCTACCGGTATTTCTGTTTTTGACAGTGATTTAAACTATGTTTCGGAATATTTTGATTTTATAAATTCCGGAGTTTTGGCTCGTAATTTTGATGCTGTCATTATTTTGAATAATGATTCATTTTCCGGCCTTTACAGAGACTTGGAAGGAAATGAACATCTGGCTTGTTTTAACAGGTTGGACGATAGAAATTTGGGGTACAAAGCTATTGTTTTGGCAAGTACCGGTGTCAATGACTCATTAAAACAATTTGTTGATGCTTTCAATAATTCAAAAAATGGATTCAGAATAACCATAAACGATTATTCAGATGAAATATTTGATGGTGATTCCGAAAAGGCCTGGGCTGCATTAAAAGAAGATCTTGTTTCCGGATATAGCCCTGATTTGGTATTAAATACAACCGGATATGATGAATCATTCTGTCTTAAAATGGGTGAAGTAAATAAATTTGTTGATCTTAAATCTATTCTCAAGAATGATTCTGTTACCAAACATATATCTTTTAGCGATAAATCAATATCATTGTTTTATGATCTCGAAAACATATATTCTATAGTTCCGTCATATACATATAGAACCGCTATATGCAGCAGTGATTTATATGGCAGAGATCAATCCTGGGACGAAAATGGATTGCTTTCTGTCTATAAACCTATTGCAGAAACCAGAGTCCTGTTTTTTGGAGATACGAAACAAATCTTTCTCGATAGAATTCTTGAATACGGAGGATATTTATATATAAATTACAGTGATAAAACCTGTTCTTTTGATTCGGACGGTTTTAAGCAATATCTTGAAATAGCATCTTTGCTCCCTTCCGATATAGATGAAGCGTCTGTAAAACAATTTTCAGCAGAGAATGCCGGATCAAATATTTTATATGATATTACCGGATATAGCTTAGGCGATTTAAACCTTGAGTCTATTTATTCTGCAAAGGGTGATTTTACCGATATTGGTATCCCCGTCGCATCGTCTGCAGGCAGTGGTGTGTATGTTCCTTCCATGAGTTTTATGATCATTTCTGATAATGCATATACCAATGAGTGCTGGGACTTTGTTAAACAATTTTTAAGTGAGGATTATCAGAATAATCTCACAAACGGTATTCCGGTTATTAAGAGTGCGTATGAAGTCTGGGCTGAAGACACTGTTCCCAGAAATAATAATATGCTGATGTATGAATATGAAAAAGATGGAATGACATATAGAATATATGCACCCAGTGAAGAAGAGAAGGGTTATATTATTCAGCATCTTAATTCATGCAACAATCTTCAGTTCTCAGATTACAATGTTAAAGTGATTGTACTTGATTATGCACAGCAATACTTTGACGGCAAGATATCATTGGATGAAGCAGCATCTTCGATTGACAGAGAAGTAGAAGCGTATTTGGCATCATAATTTTGGTGATTTTTAAGAAGCCTGTGATCGCATTTTTTGTGTGTCACGGGCTTCTTTTTATGTTCAAAAAAATTTTTTAAAAAAGTTGTTGACATCAAAATATCACTGTGATATTTTATATAAGCTGTCGCTTGCGAGAGCGGCAAAGTTCCTTGATAATTCAATACTAATGCATCCCTGAAAATTCCTATTTAAGCCGGAACTCGAAACCGGCATAGAAATTTCAGAGA